>NZ_CM143955.1:0-4103235 GCF_055361235.1 Sanguibacter sp. TS_SC_8
AGACGCCGTCGACCACACCTACCGCCAAGCCATCACCGCCGCCGGGTCCGGGTGCGCCGCAGCCCTGGACGCCCAGCACTACCTCGCCGACCTCGTCGGCGCCCAGGACTCCCCGTCCGAGCTCGTCGACGCCATCAACACCCTGGAGGCACTGTGAGCACCATCGCTGCAACCACCCCCGTCCACGTCACCGACGCGACCTTCGCCGCCGAGGTCCTGGCCTCAGACATCCCCGTCCTGGTCGACTTCTGGGCCGAGTGGTGCGGACCGTGCCGGATGATCGCCCCGATCCTGGACGAGCTGGCTGGCGAGTACGCCGGGCGGCTGAAGATCGCCAAGCTCGACACCGAGGAGAACCCGCAGACCACCGCGGCCTACAACGTCGTCTCCATCCCGCTGCTCAACATCTACCAGGGCGGGGAGCTGGTCCGATCGATCGTCGGCGCCCGGCCCAAGCGCGCGCTCGTCGAGGAGATCGAGGCCGTCCTCTCCGGAGATCGCGCCTGATCACGGTCCTTCACACTTCCCACTCGGCGCTCGTGGGAGACTGTCTGCTGTGACTTCACTGACACCGCCCACGCCCGGAACTCGGCTCGACCCCTGGTTCGGTGCGTACGCGCAGCGAGCGCACAACATGCGCGCCTCCGAGGTCCGGGCGTTGTTCGCGGTGGTCAACCGTCCCGAGGTGGTCTCCCTCGCCGGTGGGATGCCCTATCTGGAGGGCCTTCCCCTCCAGACCATCGCGGACACGATGCAGCGGGTCATCGCGACGCAGGGCACCACCGCGCTGCAGTACGGCTCCGGCCAGGGCCACGAGGGGCTGCGCGAGCAGATCCTCGAGGTCATGCGTCTTGAGGGGATCGATGCCCACCCCGACGACGTCGTCGTCACGACCGGCTCCCAGCAGGCGCTCGATCTCGTCACCCGGATCTTCATCGATCCCGGCGACGTGATCGTCGCCGAAGCGCCGAGCTACGTCGGTGCGATCGGTGTCTTCCGGTCCTACCAGGCAGATGTCGTCCACGTGCCGATCGACCAGGACGGGCTCATCCCCGAGGCGCTCGAGGAGGCTCTGACCTCGCTGGCGGCCCAGGGACGACGCGTGAAGTTCCTCTACACGATCCCCAACTTCCACAACCCGGCCGGCGTCACGCTGAGCCTCGAGCGCCGGCCCCGGATCCTCGAGATCGCACGCCGGCACGGGGTCCTCGTCATCGAGGACAACCCGTACGGGCTGCTGGGCTTCAGCGGCGACCCGTTGCCGGCGATGCGCAGCACCGACGAGGACGGCGTCCTCTACCTGGGGTCCTTCTCCAAGACCTTCGCCCCGGGGTTCCGGGTGGGCTGGGTCGTGGCACCGCACGCCGTGCGGGAGAAGCTCGTGCTGGCCTCGGAGTCCGCCATCCTGTGCCCCTCCAACGCCTCGCAGATGGCCATCTCGGCCTACCTGTCCACGAGCGACTGGAAGGGCCAGATCAAGTCGTTCCGCGAGCTCTACCGGGAGCGTCGTGATGCCATGGTCGGTGCCCTCGCCGAGCACATGCCCGACGCCACCTGGACCGTGCCCGACGGCGGCTTCTACACCTGGGTCAAGCTCCCCGGCGGGCTCGACTCGAAGTCGATGCTGCCGCGAGCCGTCACCGGGCGGGTGGCCTACGTTCCCGGCACCGCGTTCTTCGCGGACGGCTCAGGCGCGGACCACATGCGCCTGTCCTACTGCTTCCCCACCCCAGAGCGGATCCGGGAGGGTGTCCGGCGCCTGGCCGGGGTCGTCAACGCCGAGCGCGAGCTGGTCGAGATCTTCGGCACCTCCCCCTCCCCCGACGACATCACCGACATCGACAACCCTGGACCCGATTCCCTATGACACTCAGCCCACGCGTCGTCGTCCTGTCCGGCGGGCTCTCCCACGAGCGCGACGTCTCACTGCGGTCCGGTCGGCGGGTCGCGGAGGCCTTGCGGGTGGCCCAGCTCGAGGTCACCGTGCACGACGTCGACGCCGACCTCATCCCCATGCTCTCCGAGGTCCGCCCCGACGTCGTCTGGCCGATCCTGCACGGTGCGAGCGGCGAGGACGGGTCGATCCGCGACATCCTGGGCCTGCTCGACCTCGCCTACGTGGGGACCGGCCCCCGGGCCTCGCGCATCGCGTGGAGCAAGCCCGTGGCGAAGTCCGTGGTGGCCCACGCGGGGATCTCGACACCGGACTACGTCACGCTGCCACAGAGCCTCTTCCGTGAGCTCGGCGCTCGCGCCGTGATGGACGCCGTCGTCGCCAAGATCGGCCTGCCGCTCGTGGTCAAGCCCTCCCGTGGAGGCTCTGCCCTGGGGGTGACCCTGGTGACGTCGATCACCGAGCTGCCGCACGCGATGGTCACCTGCTTCGCCTACGGCGACATCGCGCTGATCGAACGAGCCGTCTCCGGGACCGAGCTCGCGGTCTCGGTGATCGAGGACGCGGACGGCCCCCGGGCCCTCCCGCCGGTCGAGATCGTCACGGACGGGCCGTACGACTTCGACGCGCGGTACAACCCGGGGCGCACCGAGTACTTCGCTCCGGCGCGGCTGACGGCCGACCAGGCTGACGCTGTCGCCCGGACGGCAGTCGAGGCGCACACATCCCTCCACCTACGGCACATCTCGCGCACGGACCTCATCCTGGAGCCCGACGGCACCATCCAGTTCCTTGAGGTCAACGTCGCGCCCGGGATGACCGAGACCTCGCTCTTCCCCCAGGCCGCTCGGGCCGGCGGGCGGGCGCTTCCCGAGCTCTACCGGTCGATCGTGGAGACCGCCCGCAGGCGCTGAGACATACCGGCACGCTGAGACAGACCAGCACCGACACAGACCGGGGCAGCGCCGGGCGCGTGCAGAGCCGAGGACTGCGCTACTTCTTGAACAGGCCCTGGTCGTCCGGTGCCATGACGTTGAGGATGCGGTTGAGGTCTTCGACCGAGGCGAACTCGACGGTCACCTTCCCCTTGGTCTTGCCCAGGTCCACCCTGACCCGGGTCTCGAAGCGGTCGGAGAGACGAGAGGCGAGCTCTTCGATCGCCTGGACCCTCGCCCCGGCCCGCGGGCGACGGACGACGGCCTTCTCCTCGTCCAGCCCGCCCATGGCCACGATCTCCTCGGTGGCCCGGACCGAGAGTCCCTCCGCGACGATCCGCTGGGCGAGCCGCTCGATCTCAGCGCCGTCCGCGAGCCCGAGCAGTGCGCGGGCGTGACCGGCCGAGATGACACCGGCCGCCACCCGGCGCTGCACCAACGGGGGAAGCTTGAGCAACCGAAGGGTGTTCGAGATCTGCGGGCGGGACCGGGAGATCCTGCTCGCGAGCTCCTCGTGGGTGCAGCCGAAGTCGTCGAGCAGCTGGCGGTAGGCCGCGGCCTCCTCGAGCGGGTTGAGCGCGGACCGGTGGAGGTTCTCCAGGAGCGCGTCCCGCAGGAGGTCCCCGTCCTCGGTCTCGCGGATGATCGCCGGGATGGTGCTCAGTCCCGCCTGCTGAGTGGCCCGCCAGCGCCGCTCACCCATGATCAGCTCGTACCCGTCGGTCTCCCTCGACGGCCGCACGACGATGGGCTGGAGGACACCGATCTCGAGAATCGACCCCACCAGCTCGGCCAGGTCGTTCTCGTCGAAGATGGTCCGCGGCTGCCTGGAGTTCGCGTGGATGCTCTCCACCGGGAGCTCAGCGAAGGTCGCCCCAGGTACCGGCAGGAGGTCGAGGACCGGCTCCGCTCCGGTGGCGGCGACGTATGTTTCACGTGAAACGGAGTCGATGCGGATCGTTCCACGTTCGCGCTGAGTGAGGGACGGGACGCTGGTGCGCGCGGAGCCGACGGTCTTCTCGATCTTGCCCCGCGCGGTGGTGGCCGTCTGGGCCGATCCCACCTCTCCCCCAGACCCGGTGACTGCACCAGCCTGGGAGTCTGCGCCCGTCTGATCGGCGCCGCGGGCACTCGTGGTGGGTGCACCCGTGGTGGCAGCGCCCTCGTCCGCCGAGCGGCCTGAGGTCGGTCTCGGCTTTCGGGTCGTCTCGGCTGCGGCCTCTCGGGTGACGACGGATGTCGCTGAACGGTCGGGGAAGAACACATCGACCGGGCGTCCCCCTTCAGGAGACGTGGGAATGAGTGCCCCTAGTCCCCTGCCGAGCCCACGGCGCTTTTCGGTCACAGCTTGTCCTCTCGGTACCCATCATCATGACTAGGTTCGGTGCCGACCTGGGATCCAGGCCAACCTTGTCCACTGCGTCACAGCACAGCCATTGTGGCACCGAGTGCCACCTGGAACCGCTAAAGCAGCGCGGCGCGTTCCGTCAGCTCTCTGGCGGCTTCACGGTAGGCGAGCGCGCCGGTCGAGTTGGGTTCGTAGGAGATCACCGTCTGGCCATGGCTGGGCGCCTCGGACACCCGGACTGATCGAGGCACCGCGGTCTTGAGCGTCTCCTTGCCGAAGTGCTCACGCACCTCCGAGGCCACCTGCTGGGCCAGGTTGGTCCGCGAGTCGTACATGGTCAGCAGAATCGTCGACACGTGCAGGTCCGGGTTGAGGTGAGCCTGGATGAGCTGGATCGTCTTGAGCAGCTGACTGAGGCCTTCCAGCGCGTAGTACTCGCACTGGATGGGGATGAGGACCTCGCGCCCCGTCACGAAGGCGTTGAGGGTCAGCAGCCCGAGGCTCGGCGGGCAGTCCACCAGGACGTAGTCGATCCGCGGGAGCCCCTGGGTGATCCGGTCTTCGAGATAGACGTCCAGCGCCCGGCGCAACCGTGTTTCACGTGAAACAAGGGAGACCAGCTCGATCTCCGCACCGGACAGGTCGATCGTCGCGGGTACGCAGAGCAGGTTCGGGAACTCCGGGCACGGCTGGATCGTGTCGGCCAGCAGCATCCCCTCGACGAGCACCTCGTAGACCGACGGCACCCCGGACCGGTGGTCGATGCCGAGAGCAGTCGACGCGTTCCCCTGCGGGTCATTGTCGATGACGAGGACGTTGAGCCCTGCCTGGGCGAGGGCGGCAGCCAGGTTGACGGTCGTCGTCGTCTTGCCGACCCCGCCCTTCTGGTTGGCGATCGTGATGATCCGCGTGTGCGGGGGGCGACGGAACTTGTGTCCTTCGAGCGACACCCGACGCCGGGTGTCCACGACGAGCTGCGCCGCGAGCGGGGTCGTCTCGTCCTCGTCCGGAAGGCTGTCAAGAATCTCTCGCACGTGGTGGTCCCTCGTCGATGTTTCACGTGAATCACGTGGTGTGCCCGCGCCAGACAGCTTGGTCACGGATCGTTGAGGATAGGTGTCGGGTGTCAGTGACACGCGATCGTCCTCCCCTTCTCTCAGTCGGTTGGACCGGGCCCGGCTGTCCCCACGATCGAGCACAGGAGCCTTCGGCCACCATGAACACTACTGTGTCGGGCGGACAACCAGGCCCGCGAAACCCGGAAGACACGGGACCACAATCGGTTCCACGTGAAACATCGGGTGGACCGCCGTGAGTGCACGAAGGGACGGCGACCTACGGTAACGGGGTGCGTTTCACGTGAAACATCGTCTTTCACGCGAAACTTGCGTCGTTGGTCCGTCGTGCGCGCCGGGACCGTGGATTCAGCTCGCCGCGCGTCGTGAACGCAGCACGGTCGTCGGCTCCACACCCGGGAGCGTCCGAGCCTCGAGGATCTCCGGTTCGCTCATCTTGAACTTGCGCAGCACCTTCCGTGCCGGCTCGACCTCTGCGGCGACGCTGCGGCCCTTGAGGACCACCAGCTCTCCACCGGGTGCCAGCAGCGGCAAGGACCAGCGCGCGAGCTTCTCGAGCGCCGCAACGGCGCGGGAGGTGACCACGTCCGCCTCGAAGGCACCGTGGAACTCCTCCGCCCTCCCCCGTTTCACCTCGACGTTCGTCAGCCCCAGAGTCTCCACCATCTCCGAGAGCCAGGCGCACCGTCGCTCCATCGGCTCGATGAGGACCAGAGTGGCGGCAGGACGCATCGCAGCGATCACCAGCCCCGGGAGCCCAGCTCCCGACCCGATGTCGACGACGGTCCCCTCGGTGGGGAGATACTGCACGATCGCTGCGGAGTTGAGGATGTGCCGTTCCCAGATCTTGTCGATCTCGCGGGGACCGATCAGACCGCGGACCTCTCCCTGCGCGGTCAGCTCATCCGCGAAGCGGGATACCTGCGGGAAGGCATCGCCGAAGTAGGTGCGCAGCGCCTCATGATCCAGTGCGTCGTCCACGACGATCCCTCCATGGTGAGTCCGGCAGCCGTGACCGGCGGGCTCGTCAGTGTTCATGCCAGCTCTGCTGTCGGTGCAGGTCCACCCCGCCTCACAGGATGGACCGGTACAGATCAGCGCAAACTGCGTCGATCAGGTCTGTGGGGCTTCCGCCGCGGTCTCGTCCGGGTCGTCGACCGAGACGCCATCCGGCGCGTCGTCGGGGGCGTCAAGAGCACCCGTGGACAGGCTGACCTCGATGTAGCGGGAAGGCTCCACACCGTGGGACTCGCTGAGGAGCCCGGAAGCCGTCACGACGTCGTGCACCACCTTGCGCTCGAAGGCGTTCATCGGCGCCAGAGCCACCTTCTCGCCTCCGGCGCGCACCGCCGCGATCGTCTCCTCGGCCAGCATGGTGAGCTCCACCCGTCGACCGGCCCGGTACCCGGCGATGTCGAGCATCAACCGGCTGCGCTCCCCCGTCCGGGTCTGCACCGCGAGACGCGTGAGCTCCTGCAGGGCATCGAGCACCTCGCCGTGTGCACCGACCAGGTGCCGCAGGGACTCCGTCTCGTCGGCCACGATCTCGACCGCGGCCCGGCCGTGGTCGACGTCGATGTCGATGTCCCCGTCGAGGTCGGCGATGTCAAGAAGCTCTTCGAGGTAGTCGGCGGCGACCTCTCCCTCTTCCTCGAGAAGCGATGTCTTCGTCCGAACCTCTGGCTCCACGGCCGGTGAATCAGCAGTCACAAGTCTCTCCATTCGCGATGTGAAGCACAGTCCCGCAGGCGGGGTGGTCGCTAGCGCTTGTTGCGCTTCTTCTTCGGCGCCGGCGCCTTGGTCATGTCGAGCAGACCCGGGGTCTCGGCTGAAGGCTCTGTCGTGCCCTGATCAGCAGAGTCCGGCTCGGCCGGCTGGGGAGCCGTCGACCCACTGACGGCCGACGAGCCGGCCGGGCGTGGGCGCTGGCGGTCCTTGCGCTTGGGCTGCTGACGCTGCCCGCGGGGCTGCTCGATCACGGTCGGAGTGTCCTCGACGATGACGATGCCCTTCTTCGCGGCCTTGCGGGCCTTGCGCTCGTTGAGGATCTTCTCGGCCTCGGAGCCGGGGGCGGGGAGCTTGCGGATCGTGTAGAACTGCTGGCCCATGGACCACAGGTTGGTCGTCGTCCAGTAGATGAGCACACCGATCGGGAAGTTCACGCCCGAGATCCCCATGATGACGGGGAGCATGTAGAGCATGATCTTCTGGGTCTGCATCATCGGGCCCTCGAGGGCTGCCTTCGGCATGTTCTTCATCGTCAGCTGACGCTGCGTGAAGAACTGCGTCGCGGCCATGGCGACGATGAGAACCCCGGCGACGACCTTGGTGTTGAGGTCCGTCGGCTCGTGCAGGAAGGTCGAGGAGAGCGGGGCCCCGAACAGCGTGGAGCTCTCCGCGAAACCGGCCACGGTCTGGTTGATCGGACCGATGGGGTCCATGTCCCCGGTGGCGATCTTCGACAGGCTGTTGAGCACCCGGAAGAGAGCGAAGAAGATCGGCGCCTGGAGCAGCACGGGCATGCACGAGGAGAACGGGTTGGTCCCGTGCTTCTTGTACAGCGCCATGGTCTCGCGGCTCATGGCCTCACGAGAGGCCGGGTCCTTCTTGTTCTTGTACTTCTTCTGGATCGCCTGGAGCTCGGGCTGGATCATCTGCATGCCGCGGGACGCACGGATCTGCTTGAAGAACAGCGGGATCATGATGGTGCGGATGATGATCACGAGCCCGACGATCGACAGGATCCATGCCGCGCCCGCGCCGTCGCTCATGCCGATGAAGACGAAGAACTTGTGGCACAGGTACATGATCCATGCCACGACCCACTCGATCGGGTAGAGGATCTTCATGAAGTCCATTGCTGCTGCTCCCTAGCGCACACGCGTCGTGCATGGTCCGTCGGACGAGGCCCGAAGGTAAGAGTAGTCACTGCGAGGAGCTCCGCCGCCGAGGCTCGGGCACATCGTCGATGCCACCGTCGGTCCACGGATTGCAGCGCAGCAGCCGCCAAGCCGCCAGCCCTGTCCCACGGACGGCTCCGTGCTTCTCGATCGCCGTCACTGCATAGCTCGAGCACGTCGGGTAGTACCTGCACCGCGGACCGGACAACGGGGAGATGTAGCGCTGGTACCAGCGCATCCCGCCCAGCAGCACCCGCGCCACGATCCCCTTGCGGGGGGCATCGGCGATCGGTGCGGCGTGGTCGTGGTGACGGGTCATGAGGTCTCCTGCCCATACCGGACCAGGGCTCGACGCAGGCACGACTCCAGGTCACCCTCCAGCCGGGCGTAGTCGGCTGAGCCTGCCTCCGGGAGTGCCCGGACGACCACCAGCAGTCCCTCGGGGATCTCCGGCAGATGGTGGGCGACGATGGCCCGCATCCTGCGCTTGACGCGGTTGCGAACCACCGCATTCCCGACAGCCTTAGATACAACAAAACCGACCGACGGTACGTTCGTCCCGCTGCTCGAGGCAGCGAGATGAACGACCATGGTCGATTTTCCTGTGCGCACACCGCCGCGCACCGCCCGGCTGAAGTCGCCGGAACGGCGCATACGATGCGCCGCAGGCAGCACTGAACTCAGGCAGAGAGCTCGGTGCGGCCCTTTTGGCGGCGCGCTGCGAGGATGGCGCGACCGGCACGGGTGCGCATCCGCAGACGGAAGCCGTGGGTCTTCGCACGACGCCGGTTGTTCGGCTGGAAGGTCCGCTTGGTCACGAGGTACTCCAAAAACGTTGGGTGAAGCGCGTCCTCGATGGACGCGCGGTTCGCCACTCCACAATCGGGGCACTGAAGGCATGCGGAAGCGACAGGACTGGCTGTAAAAAGGTACGTTGCCGAGGGCCCGCAGGTCAAGCCAGCCCCTGATGACCCGCCTCCCACACCGTTGTGCACAGCTGTGGACGATGCTGCGGCGGCTGTGGACGAGCCCTGCGTACAGCACCTCTGCGGAGGCTCGCGATCTCCCGTCCCACCCGGCCCGAACCCCCGGGAAGCTGAGGAATCCTCGCGTCGACGGTCGCTGCCCACAGGCTGTGGAAAACTATGTGGATGACGGGGTCGCGTGGCAGACTGTCACTTCGGTTCTCCACGGCCGCCCCTGTGTGAGAGATCGAAGTCACCACTGGATTCATCCCATCCTCTGGGTAGCGTTTCCACCGATCAGGAAGACCACGTGGCCACCTCAGACGACAACATCGGGACCATCTGGAAGCAAGCGATCGCCGAGCTTGAGGCCAGCCCCGACATCACCCCCCGCCAGCTCGCGTTCGTCAAGCTCGCGAAGCCGCTGGGCCTGTTCGACGGAACCGTGATCATCGCCGTGGCGAACGACCACACCCGCGACTACCTCGAGACGCGCGTCCGCGCCGAGGTCGTCCAGGCGCTGTCCAACGCCCTGGGACGCGACGCACGCTTCGCTATCACGGTCGACCCCGAGCTCGGCTTCGACGAGGAGGCCGCGGCCTCCCCCGTCGTCGCGCAGCCGGCCCCTGACCCGGGCGAGTACTCCTCCTACGCCGAGCCCATCGACATCCCGGAGATCGCCCGGCGCCGCGCATCCATCAGTGGGAACCGCTCGAGCGGCTCGTCCGGGAGCAACGCGGAACCAGCCCGGCTCAACCCGCGATACCTCTTCGAGACCTTCGTCATCGGGTCGTCCAACCGCTTCGCCCACGCCGCCGCCGTCGCCGTCGCCGAGGCCCCTGCCAAGGCCTACAACCCGCTGTTCATCTACGGCGACTCGGGCCTGGGAAAGACCCACCTGCTGCACGCGATCGGCCACTACGCCTACAACCTCTACCCGGGAGTGCGCGTCAAGTACGTCAACTCCGAAGAGTTCACCAACGACTTCATCAACTCCATCCGTGATGAGAAGGCCGGCGCCTTCCAGCGCCGCCACCGCGACGTGGACTTCCTCCTCATCGACGACATCCAGTTCCTGCAGGGCAAGGAACAGACGATGGAAGAGTTCTTCCACACCTTCAACACCCTGCACAACGCGAACAAGCAGGTCGTCATCACCTCCGACCTGCCGCCGAAGCAGCTCAACGGCTTCGAGGACCGGCTCCGGTCGCGGTTCGAGTGGGGCCTCATCACCGACGTCCAGCCTCCCGACCTCGAGACCCGCATCGCCATCCTGCGGAAGAAGGCCAGCGGAGAACGCCTCGCGGCCCCGGACGATGTCCTGGAGTACATCGCCTCGAAGATCTCCTCCAACATCCGTGAGCTCGAGGGTGCCCTCATCCGGGTGACCGCCTTCGCCAACCTCAACCGCCAGCAGGTAGATCTTGCCCTGGCCGAGATCGTCCTCAAGGACCTCATCACCGACGACGACGCCTCGCAGATCACTGCCGGCAGCGTCATCGCGCAGACGTCCGCGTACTTCGGACTGACCATCGACGACCTGTGCGGGAGCTCCAGGTCCCGGGTCCTGGTCACGGCACGACAGATCGCGATGTACCTCTGCCGGGAGCTGACCGACCTGTCCCTGCCCAAGATCGGGCAGCAGTTCGGTGGACGCGACCACACCACGGTCATGCACGCGAACCGCAAGATCACCGAGCAGATGGCCGAGCGCCGCTCGACCTTCAACCAGGTGACCGAGCTGACCAGCCGGATCAAGCAGCAGCACCGGGGCTGAGGCGTCCGGGGCTCAGGTACCTGGACGCCGTCCGGTGTCCAGAACGTGATCCACAGGTGTCCAGAACAGGTCACGCGGACGAATGTTCACAGCTGTGCATAGAGCTGTGGACAGCGGTGGACAAGGGCGAGCAAACGTGTGGACGTGAACGGTGTTCACGGTGGACAGACCCGGACGCGAAAGTTGTTATCCACCGACCGCCTAGGTCGTCCACAGGTTGTGGACAGTCGCCCGCACACCCAGAAACTACATCTGACCTGCATGGATGAGGGTTATCCCCAGAATCCACAACGGCTACTACGACTACGACTCCTCTCTCTCAAGGAAATCCACTCACCTTCATCACCGGTGCCGACATGGGCGGAAAATGACAGAACATCCCTCCCGACGCTCTCCCAGCACCCGGACGCCGATGCGGCACAAGCAAGCCCGGACGACACGGCACGTGAAGCTGCTGAGCAGGTCGCCATCTGTCACAGGACTCGCGTAAGGTTCAACCACGCGAGGAGACGGTGGCGACATCCACGAGGTGCCGCACGCACCGGCTCCCACCTGCTGAAAAGTTCTGATCAGAGCGATCGACGGACGTCGGGGCACCCCCCGCACGGACAACAGATGTGCGCCAGCGCGCATCACGAAGGGTGTGGGATGAAGTTCCGGGTTGAGCGCGACGTTCTTGCCGAAGCTGTGACGTGGACGGCGCGAACCCTCCCGACGAGGCCTCCAGCACCTGTTCTCGCCGGCGTCAGGATCGAGGCGTCCGCAGACGGAACCGTCGGGCTCTCCAGCTTCGACTACGAGGTCTCCGCCCGCTCCGAGATCCCCGCCGAGGTCAGCGAACCCGGCATCATCCTCGTCTCGGGGCGCCTGCTCGCCGAGATCTCACGGTCCCTGCCGGCCAAGCCGGTGGACGTCACCGTCGAAGGTTCCAAGGTCACGGTCGTGTGTGGCGCCAGCCGCTTCACGCTGCTCACCATGCCGGTCGAGGACTACCCCGCGTTGCCCACGATGCCCGAGGTCACCGGCACGGTCCACGGCGACGAGCTCACGCACGCCGTCGCCCAGGTCACGGTCGCCGCCAGCCGCGACGACACCCTCCCCCTCCTCACCGGCGTCCGGGTGGAGATCGAGGGCGAGCGCATCACGATGCTCGCGACCGACCGGTACCGCCTGGCCCTGCGTGAGATGACCTGGAAGCCCCACTCTCCGGAGATCTCCACCGTCGCGCTCGTGCGTGCCCGCACCCTCTCCGACGTCGCCAAGTCGCTGGGAGGCTCCGGCGAGGTCAACGTCGCGCTGTCCTCCGGCACCGGCGTGGACATCATCGGTTTCGAGGCGGGCGGCCGTCACACCACCTCGCTGCTCATCGACGGCGACTACCCTCACGTCCGGCGTCTCTTCCCCGACGAGACGCCGATCCACGCGGTCGTCCCCACCCAGCCGCTGATCGACGCCGCCAAGCGGGTCTCGCTCGTCGCCGAGCGCAACACCCCGATCCGGATGACCTTCTCCGAGGGCCAGGTTGTGCTCGACGCCGGCCAGGGTGACGACGCCCAGGCCTCCGAGGCCCTCGAGGCCGTGCTCGTCGGAGACGACATCTCGGTGGCCTTCAACCCCGCGTTCCTGCTCGACGGCCTGGGCGCGCTCGGCACCGACTTTGTCCGGATGAGCTTCACCCACCCGAACAAGCCGGTCGAGTTCACCGGTCAGGGATCGCTCGACGGTGAGGACGACCGCAGCTACCGCTACCTGCTCGTCCCGATCCGGTTCGCCAGCTAGCTCCGCACCAGCCACCCCGCACCAGCCTGAACCCGCCCGAGCCTGATCCGGGGCCCGGTCGGTCCACCACCGGCAGGAGGCACCTCCCATGCGCATCGGTCTCGTAGGACTGGGCAAGATGGGCGCAAACATGCGCACCAGGCTCCGTGCCCAGGGCGTCGAGGTGGTCGGCTTCGACCGAGACCCCGCGCTCTCGGACGTCGCCTCCCTCGCGGACCTGGTGGCGGCGCTGCCTGCGGGCGAGCGATTCGTCTGGGTGATGGTGCCCGCCGGCGACGTGACGGACGCGGTCGTCGCCGAGCTCGGCTCGCTGCTGGAGTCCGGGGACACCGTCATCGACGGTGGGAACTCCCACTACGTCCACGATGCAGCCCGCGCGGCCGCCCTGGCCCAGACCGGGATCGGGTACCTGGATGTGGGCGTCTCCGGCGGAGTCTGGGGTCTGGAGAACGGATATGGCCTCATGGTCGGTGGTGAACCGGAGATCGTCGCCCGAGCACTGGTGATCTTCGACGCGCTCCGCCCGGACGGTCCTCGTGACGAAGGGTTCGTGCACGCCGGCGCCGTCGGGGCCGGTCACTACGCGAAGATGGTCCACAACGGGATCGAGTACGGCCTCATGCAGGCCTACGCGGAAGGCTTCGAGCTGCTCGAAGCCACGGATGTCGTCACCGACGTCCCGGGCACCCTCAAGGCCTGGACCCGTGGGACCGTCGTCCGGTCCTGGCTGCTCGATCTGCTCGTCAAGGCGCTCGAGGAGGATCCTGAGCTGTCCCAGATCAGCGACTGGGTCGAGGACTCCGGGGAGGGACGGTGGACGGTCGACGAGGCGATCGACGCCGCCGTCCCGCTGCCGGTGATCTCGGCCGCGCTCTTCGCCCGGTTCGCGTCCCGTCAGGGTGCCTCACCCGCGATGAAGGCGGTGTCCGCGTTGCGTCACCAGTTCGGTGGGCACGCCGTGCGTGACGCCGGCTCCGGACCTTCGTGACGGCTGAGCCGCACGTCTGCGCCGTTCCACGTGAAACATTCCGACCCGGTCGGCAGCTCACCCCGATTCTCCTGAGAGACTGATGCTCTGATGCATGTCTCTCACCTCTCCCTCCTCGACTTCCGCTCCTACACCCAGGTCGACGTCGAGCTCGAGCCGGGGATCAACACACTCGTCGGGCCGAACGGCCAAGGGAAGACCAACCTCGTCGAGGCGATCGGGTATGTCGCCACGCTCAGCAGCCACCGGGTCGCGGCCGACGCGGCACTCATCCGCGCCGGAGCCTCGCGCGCCGTCGTGCGGTCCAGGATCGTGCGCGGCGACCGCGCCAGCGTGATCGAGGTGGAGATCACCCAGGGCAAGGCCAACCGTGCCCGGCTCAACCGGTCCCCGGTTCCCCGACCCCGCGACATCCTCGGGATCGCCCGCACCGTGCTCTTCGCTCCCGAGGACCTCGTCCTGGTCAAGGGAGATCCCGACGCCCGACGCCGCTACCTCGACGAGCTCTCGGTCCTGCTCGTGCCGCGGATGGCGGGGGTCTTCTCCGACTACGACCGCATCCTGCGTCAGCGAGGCGCGCTGCTCAAGACCGCCGGCGCCGCCCGCCGGTCCGCCGCCTCGGCCGATCTGCGCACCCTCGATGTCTGGGACGCCAAGCTGGCCGAGGTCGGATCCCAGATCATCGCGCTGCGGACCGAGCTCGTCGCAGCCCTGCGCCCGCACGTGGCGACCGCCTACGAGCAGGTCAGTGCCGGCCAGGGGCACGCCGAGATCGACTACAAGTCCTCCCTCGCCGTCGCCCTGGCCGGAGCCGACGCCGCACCCCGCACCCCTGGTTCGCCCTCCGGCGGCCCGCGCGGTCTGGGGGGCACGGATCTCGCCCCGGAGGCAGAGGAGTCCCTGGAGGGGGCCTTCCCGGCCGCGTCCCAGATCGAGCTGCAGCTCCTCGAGGCGATGACCGCGCTGCGGAGCAAGGAGATCGAGCGCGGCGTCTGCCTCGTGGGGCCTCACCGTGACGACGTCGTGCTCACCCTCGGCGGGCTGCCGGCCAAGGGCTACGCGAGCCACGGAGAGTCGTGGTCCTTCGCCCTGGCGCTGCGCCTCGCGTCCTACCGGCTGCTCACCGATGGTCCCGAGACCGGCACCGGGACGGACTCGTTCTGGTTCGCCGAGTCGGGACCCGACACCGAGCCCGTGCTCATCCTCGACGACGTCTTCGCCGAGCTCGACACCCGCCGTCGTGACCGCCTCGCCGAGCTCGTCGCCGGCGCCGGGCAGGTCATCATCACCGCGGCGGTCCCCGGGGACATCCCGGAGCGGCTCGTCGGCCTCCGCCTCGACGTCGCAGACGGGCAGGTGACCCGTGGCACGTGAGACCAACAGGTCCGGCGCAGCTGAGGAGCCGGGTGAGGAGACGACGCAGGCCACCGCCGACGAGGCGGCCCAGGCAGCGATCGACAACCGTCGCAGGATCGAGGACGGCACCCCGGTCAGCGAGATCATCGACCTCAAGGCGCCCGGCGACGTCGCACGCGAGGCCCTCAACCGGGCGCGCGCCGCGGCGAAGGCGAAGGGGCTCTACCCCGGCAAGCAGCGGCGTCGGATCCTGGCGGAGCAGCCCCGCAGCGGGCCGGGCAAGGACGGGCGCGACCCGAAGCTCTTCGCGGAGACCCTCGCCGCGCTGCTGCAGCAACGCGGGTGGGTCCAGGAGGTTTCTGTGGGCGGGGTGATCGGGCGCTGGCGCGAGGTGGTCGGTGACGACATCGCCGACCACTGCGAGCCGGAGACCTTCGAGAACCATGCCCTGGTGGTGCGCGCCTCCTCGACCGCCTGGGCGACCCAGGTCCGGTTGCTGATCCCGCGCCTCCTGGAGCTCATGGAGCAGGAGGTCGGCCCGGACGTGGTCCAGGACATCACGGTCCTGGGTCCGGTGGGTCCCGGGTTCGGACGCGGTTTCCGCTCCGTGAAGGGTCGCGGCGCGCGAGACACCTTCGGCTGACCGGTCTGCGTGCAGCTGGCCGGGAAACCTCGGCACCGAGCCCTGCCTGCCGCCTGCGGCCGGCCTGTGGAAATCGCGTGTGAATCCCCGTGTTTCCGGTAGTTTCCGGTAGACTCACGAAGTCATTCCGATCGCTGACCGCAGTCGGAAAATGAGCAGCGTCCTCCCTTCGCAGGTCTCGTTCCACTCCCTGCGCAGGCGGAACCGCGCTGCAGGAGGACTAGGAGCACCACCAGCCGTGGCAGAACTCAACAACGCCGCCGATTCCGAGGCTTTGGCACCATCTCTCGGGGCGAGCGACGGAAGTTACGACGCCAGCGACATCACCGTCCTCGAAGGCCTGGAAGCTGTTCGCAAGCGACCGGGGATGTACATCGGGTCCACCGGCGAACGTGGGCTTCACCACCTTGTCTACGAAGTTGTGGACAACTCTGTGGACGAAGCCCTCGCCGGGCACTGCGACCACATCGAGATCACGCTCCAGGCCGACGGTGGCGTGCGCGTCGTCGACAACGGCCGCGGGATCCCCGTCGACGTCCACCCGACCGAAGGACGCCCCACGGTCGAGGTCGTCATGACGATCCTGCACGCCGGCGGGAAGTTCGGCGGCAGCGGCTACGCGGTCTCCGGTGGCCTGCACGGCGTGGGCATCTCGGTCGTGAACGCGCTGTCCTCCCGGGTCGAGACCGAGGTCAAGCGGCAGGGGTACACCTGGCACCAGTCCTTCGCCGACGGCGGCAAGCCGGTGGGGACCCTGCGCCAGGGCGAACCGACCACCGAGACGGGCACCACGCAGACCTTCTGGGCCGACGCGTCGATCTTCGAGACCACGCACTACGACTTCGAGACGCTGCGCGCCCGCTTCCAGCAGATGGCCTTCCTCAACAAGGGTCTGCGGATCACGCTCACCGACGAGCGCCCCGAGCAGTCCGGGACCGACGACGAGGTGGCCGGGGAGTCCGGGGACGAGGACGAGACCGCCACGCCCAAGCCGCGCGTCGTCGTCTACAACTACGCCAACGGGTTGCTGGACTACGTCCACCACCTCAACTCCGCCAAGCGGGTGGAGGTCGTCCACCCCGAGATCATCGCCTTCGAGTCCGAGGACACCGAGAAGCGGATCTCCCTCGAGGTGGCCATGCAGTGGACCAACGCCTACTCCGAGTCGGTGCACACCTACGCGAACACGATCTCCACGACCGAGGGCGGCACCCACGAAGAGGGCTTCCGCGCCGCGATGACCTCCCTGATCAACCGGTATGCCCGCGCCAAGGGCCTGATCAAGGAGAAGGAGGACAACCTCACCGGAGACGACATCCGTGAAGGGCTGACCGCCGTCATCTCGATCAAGCTCGGCGAGCCGCAGTTCGAGGGGCAGACCAAGACGAAGCTGGGCAACACCGAGGCGAAGACCTTCGTCCAGTCGGTGGTCAACGACCAGCTCGGCAACTGGCTCGCGTCCCACCCGAACGAGGCCAAAGACATCATCCGCAAGTCGATCCAGGCCTCGCAGGCCCGGATGGCGGCGCGCAAGGCGCGCGAGGCGACCCGGCGCAAGGGGCTGCTCGAGTCGGGCGGGATGCCCGGCAAGCTGCGCGACTGCCAGTCGAACCGGCCCGAGGAGTGCGAGGTCTACATCGTCGAGGGTGACTCGGCCGGTGGCTCGGCGGTCCGCGGTCGCAACCCGCGCACCCAGGCGATCCTGCCGATCCGAGGCAAGATCCTCAACGTCGAGCGGGCCCGGCTGGACAAGGCCCTGGGCAACCAGGAGGTCCAGGCGCTGATCACCGCCTTCGGCACCGGGATCGGCGAAGACTTCGACATCGCCAAGCTCCGGTACCACAAGATCGTCCTCATGGCCGACGCCGACGTCGACGGACAGCACATCTGCACGCTGCTGCTGACGCTGCTGTTCCGGTACATGCGCCCGCTCATCGAGCACGGCATGGTCTACCTCGCCCAGCCGCCGCTGTACCGCATCAAGTGGTCCAACTCCGACCACGACTACGTGTACTCCGACCGCGAGCGGGACGAGTTCATCGCGTCCGGCCTGGCAGCCGGCAAGCGGCTGCCCAAGGACAACGGGATCCAGCGCTACAAGGGTCTCGGCGAGATGGACTACTCCGAGCTCTGGGACACCACGATGGACCCCGAGCACCGCACCCTGCTGCAGGTCACCCTGGACGACGCAGCGGCCGCGGACGAGATCTTCTCCGTGCTCATGGGCGAAGACGTGGAGTCCCGACGCAACTTCATCCAGCGCAACGCCAAGGACGTGCGGTTCCTGGACATCTAGGGAAGAGGCGGGCAGGCCCGCCACCGAAGATTCCAGGACCATGACGGCGGACGCGCCGGAAGAGAACGAGGAACACCACCGTGACTGACGACCAGAACCCAGAAGCAACCGACGCCACCGGGCCCAGCCAGGGTCCCGTGCTCAACGGCGCCGGCGAGGTGATCGAGCACGGCCGGATCGAACGGGTCGACCTGCAGCTCGAGATGCAGCGCTCCTACCTCGACTACGCGATGTCCGTCATCGTCGGGCGTGCCCTGCCCGACGTCCGCGACGGTCTCAAGCCGGTGCACCGCCGGGTCATCTACGCGATGTACGACGGCGGCTACCGCCCCGACCGTGCCTTCTCCAAGTGCAGCCGCGTCGTCGGCGACGTCATGGGGAAGTTCCACCCGCACGGTGACACGGCGATCTACGACGCCATGGTGCGTCTGGTCCAGGACTGGTCGCTGCGCTACCCGCTGGTCGCCGGCCAGGGGAACTTCGGCTCCCCCGGGAACGACCCCGCCGCCGCACCGCGGTACACCGAGTGCCGGATGGCGCCCATCGCCATGGAGATGGTCCGGGACATCGACAAGGACACCGTCGACTTCCAGGACAACTACGACGGCCGCACCCAGGAACCGTCGGTCCTGCCTGCGCGCTTCCCGAACCTGCTGGTCAACGGTTCGTCAGGGATCGCCGTCGGGATGGCCACGAACATCCCGCCGCACAACCTCCGCGAGGTCGCCGAGGGCGTCCAGTGGTACCTCGACCACCCCGAGGCCACCCGTGAGGAGCTGCTCGAGGAGCTCCTGCGGCTGATCAAGGGCCCGGACTTCCCGACCGGGGCGACCATCCTGGGCCACCGCGGGATCGAGGACGCCTACCGCACCGGGCGCGGCTCCATCACGATGCGCGCGGTCGTCAACGTCGAGGAGATCCAGAACCGGATCTGCCTCGTCGTCACCGAGCTGCCCTACCAGGTCAACCCGGACACCCTCGCGCAGAAGATCGCCGAGCTCGTCAAGGACGGGCGCATCCAGGGGATCGCCGACATGCGCGACGAGACCTCCGGTCGCACCGGGCAGCGCCTCGTGATCGTGCTCAAGCGCGACGCCGTCGCGAAGGTCGTCCTCAACAACCTCTACAAGCACACCCAGATGCAGGACAACTTCGGGGCGAACATGCTCGCGCTGGTCGACGGCGTGCCGCGCACGCTGAGCGTCGACGCCTTCGTGCGGCACTGGACCACGCACCAGCTCGAGGTCATCGTTCGCCGCACCGCCTACCTGCTGCGTGAGGCCGAGGCGAGCATCCACATCTACCGCGGATACCTCAAGGCCCTCGACGCCCTGGACGAGGTCATCGCCCTCATCCGCCGCTCCCCCGACGCCGACGGCGCGCGCACCGGGCTGATGGAGATGCTCGAGATCGACGAGCTCCAGGCCAACGCGATCCTCAACATGCAGCTGCGTCGTCTCGCCGCGCTGCAGCGCCAGGAGATCATCGACCAGCACGACAAGCTCTCGCGGGAGATCGCCGAGTACGAGGACATCCTGGCCAAGCCGGACCGTCAGCGCGACATCGTCTCGAGCGAGCTCCGCGAGCTCGTCGCCAAGTACGGCGACGAGCGCCGCACGACGATCCTTCCCTACTACGGCGAGGTCTCCATGGAGGACCTCATCGCCGAGGAAGAGGTCGTGGTGACCATCACCCGCGGTGGCTACGTCAAGCGCACCCGCAGCGACAACTACCGGGCGCAGAAGCGTGGCGGCAAGGGTGTGCGGGGAGCGCAGCTGCGCGAGGACGACATCGTCGACCACTTCTTCGTCACCACCACCCACCACTGGCTGCTCTTCTTCACCAACCTGGGCCGCGTCTACCGGGCCAAGGCCTACGAGCTGCCCGAGGGCGGACGTGACGCCAAGGGCCAGCACGTGGCGAACCTGCTGGCCTTCCAGCCAGGCGAGAAGATCGCCCAGGTGCTCGACATGCGCGACTACGACACGGCTGACTACCTCGTGCTCGCGACCCTGCGCGGTCTGGTGAAGAAGACGCGCCTGAGCGAGTACGACTCCAACCGCACGGGCGGGGTCATCGCGATCAACTTGCGCGAGGACGAGGACGGGACCGCCGACGAGCTCGTGGCGGCCCGGTTGGTCGACGCGACCGACGACCTCATCCTCGTCTCCCGCAAGGGCCAGTCGATCCGGTTCACCGCGAGCGACGAGGCGATGCGCCCCCTGGGCCGCGCGACGTCGGGCGTGACGGGCATGAAGTTCCGCGGCGGCGACGAGCTGCTCGCGATGGACGTGGTGCACGAGGGTGCCAACCTCTTCGTGGTGACCGAGGGCGGGTTCGCCAAGCGGACCGACATCGGGGAGTACCGCGTCCAGGGACGTGGCGGACTCGGGATCAAGGTGGCCAACCTCGTCGAGGCTCGCGGCGACCTGGTCGGTGCGCTGATCACCGACGAGGACGACGAGGTGCTCGTCATCATGGAGCGGGGCAAGATCGTGCGCTCTGCGGTCAAGGAGGTGCACCTCACGGGGCGTACCACCCAGGGTGTGACCTTCGCGAAGCCGGACAAGAATGACCGCATCATCGCGGTGGCGCGTAACGTGGAGCGCAACCTCGGCGACGACACCGACGTCGAGGACGCCGCCGAGGCCGACTCTGCTGCGATCGAGACCGTCCCGGCCGACGGCTCAGGGATCATCGAGGCAGGCGCAGAACCCGAGGAGAACGCATGAGCCGTGACACTGCCGGACAGCCTGTGACCCGCAGTGGTCCAGGGAAGCCCTCGACGCCGAAGGCGACGAGCGTCCCACCTGTGCCCGGTCCAGACGACGGGGCCGCACGACCGGCGACCGGCGCGGCTGGAGCGAGCACTGCGGGCGCGGGCGGGATCAAGCCGGCGAGCATCACACCGGCCGGGGGGAAGCCAGCCAGCGGGAAGCCGACTGGTGGGAAGCCGACCGGCGGGAAGCCCGCCGATGGCAAGCCGGCGGCCAGCATGCCGGCGAGCGTGCCACCGGCGACCGTGAAGCCGGCCACGGGCCCGACACCGGTCTCCGAGACCAGGCGACCGGCTGCGGGCGCTGCGTCGCCGGCTGCGGCTGCAGCGGCTTCCGGGGCACGCGAGACCAAAGCACCCCACGCCGTCGTGCCGGAGAAGGCACCTGCCACTCCCCCGACGCAGAAGAAGGCACCGGTCGGGCCTCGCCGGGTGCGGCTGGCGGTGTCTCGGCTGGATCCGTGGTCGGTCATGAAGCTGTCGTTCCTGCTGTCGATCGCGATCGGCATCATGATCGTCGTCGCGTCGGTCGTGTTCTGGCTCGTCCTGGACGGTCTGCACGTCTTCACGGAGGTCAACGACATGATCGTGGCCATCCTCGGTGAGGAGACCAAGGTCAACATCCTCCAGTACGTTGAGCTCAAGCGCGTCGTGTCGTTGTCGACGATGATCGCGATCGTCGATGTGGTGCTTCTCACAGCGCTGTCGACAATTGCTGCATTTCTCTACAACGTCGTCGCCGCGCTGGTGGGTGGAGTTCATCTCACGCTCACCGACGAGTAGGATCACTCAAGCGCCAGAGCTTGGCCTGCGGGATGTGCACCGTGTTCTCAGTTTGAGCAGGGGTCGTTCCGTGGGGTAAGGTCAAGCGCTGCACAAGCCTGAAGTCCTCGGACGGCAGGCATGAGTATGGGCCTTTAGCTCAGGCGGTTAGAGCGCTTCGCTGATAACGAAGAGGTCGGAGGTTCAAGTCCTCCAAGGCCCACTGCCGGATCCCACTCAAGGGGGAACGTATATGAAGAAGCTGTTGTTTGTACTGGTCGTTGCTGGCGCCGGGTACGCGGTATGGCGCAAGCTCTCCGAGGACAACGCCGAACGAGACCTGTGGTCTGAGGTCACGGACACCTTCGAGTAGTTCGAAGATCCGGCGCAAAGCACGCTTCGGCGTGTGCGGGGCCATGGCGCAATTGGTAGCGCACCTGCTTTGCAAGCAGGGGGTTAGGGGTTCGAGTCCCCTTGGCTCCACCCACTGACGGCTCCTCTCCTTCGAGAGGGGCCGTTCTTGTGTCTCCGGGCACGCTCCGGCGCCGTCCGAGCCGCGACCCGCCCCGAGTCCCCGTCCCGTCCGCGCCGTCCCGTTCGCGCCGTCCCGACCGGGCCGGGACCGTCCTGCGCCGACACCGCGCCACGGTCCCACCGTGCCGGCGTCACCGAGAGGTGCCCGGGTCGTCTATTTCGCCCCGGGTCGTCTATCCAGATGGACGACCCCGCGCAAAACAGACGACCTCGCCGACCTCGCCGAGCCCAGGGAGCCCAGGGAGCCCAGGGAGGCCGGGGAGCCCGGTACCCGGGGAGGCTGGGAGGCGGGCGGGCCGGGGGGACGGAGAAGGCGGGGAGACAGGCAAGCCGGGGGGGCGGGGTCGGACGACAGCAGGCCACCACCGCGCGTGCGGTGATGGCCTGCTGGAGGGCGGAGAGGACTACTTCGTGTCGTTGTCCGTGTCGCTCGCCGTGTCAGCGACGTCGCTGGCTGCGTGCTTGGCGCTCTCGACGGCCTGGTCAGCGGCCTCGGCGACGTTCTCGCCCGCCTCACCGAGGTCGGCGGCCGACTCCTTGACGGTGTTGCGGCTGCGGGTGGTGGCCTTCTTCGCGGTGGCCTTCGCCTCCGACAGCTTGTCGGTGACCTTCTCGGAGAGCTCCTCGACGGACTCGGCAACCTTGCCCGAGACCTCACGGCTCTTGGCAAGGGCGGCCCCGGCCGCCTCGCCGACAGCCTCGGCGGCGTCGCCCACGGCGTCCTCGACGTCGAACGCCGCACCGTCAACCTTCTCCCACGGCTCGGCCCACGGGTCGGTCGTCGGCTGTGACCGGCGCCAGAGCACGTAGGCACCGCCGGCAGCGGCGGCGCCGGCGACGATCCACCAGCCCTTGCCCGACTTCTTCGAGTGCTTCTCCCCCGCCTTGGCGGCCTCGGACAGCTTGAGGGGGGCCTTCTCCGAGGCAGCGACGATGGATCCGGCCAGGAAGGCCGCGCCCGAGGATGCCTTCTCCGAGGCGACGTTGGCGCCCTTGACCGCGGATTCGGCGGCGTGCTGTGCCGCTTCGTTGATCGCAGCGACGAAGCGCGGCAGGATCTCCTCGACCAGCTTCTCGTGTGCGGAGTCGATCACCGGTGATGCCTTCTCCGCGGCCTTCTCCACGCGGGGGGCAGCGGCCTTGAGGGTCTCGTTCCAGGCCTGCTCGAGGCGCGGGGTGACCCACTCGACGAAGGCCTCGACCTTGGGGGTGCCCCAGTCCTTGGCCTGAACGGCCGCGTCGCGGGCCTGGACGGCCAAGACTGCCGCTGCCTCCCCGGCGTGCTGGGCTCCCTCTGTGATCGCGGCAGCCACGTCTGAGGCCTGGTCCTTGAGCTTGTCAGCATCGATCGCGTCGAGCTTCTCGCTCGCAGCGCGAGCGGAGTGCTTCATTCCGTTCAACATTCGAACTCCCGGAGAGTAGAGGGGGTACAACTGCCACTACTCTGCCACCTGAGCGGCTTGGTCGCACCGAAACTCCCCGCGGTCTCCAGAAGTTGTCACCCGACTCGGACCGTGAAGCTCCCCACGGCCAACCGGGGCATGGAACACTGGGTCCATGTTTGCAACCCTCCACACCACTGCTGGTGACATCCGTATCGAGCTGTTCCCGAACCACGCACCCAAGACGGTGGAGAACTTCACCGGTCTTGCCACCGGGGCGAAGTCCTGGACCGACCCCAAGACGGGCGCCGAGCGCAACGACCCGTTCTACGACGGCCTGATCTTCCACCGCGTCATCCCCGGCTTCATGATCCAGGGCGGCTGCCCGCTCGGAACCGGCACCGGAGACCCCGGCTACAAGTTCAACGACGAGATCCACCCCGAGCTCCAGTTCTCCAAGCCGTACCTGCTCGCCATGGCGAACGCCGGCTCGCGTCGCAACGCCATCACCGGTGAGGCAGAGGGAACGAACGGCTCGCAGTTCTTCGTCTCGGTCGCGGCCACCCCGTGGCTCAACGGCAAGCACACGATCTTCGGTGAGGTGGCCGACGACGCCAGCCGTGCCATCATCGACGCGATCGCCGCCACCCCGACCCGCCCGGGTGACCGCCCCGTGCAGGACATCACGATCACGTCAGTGACGATCGAGGACTGACCAGACCGATCGACCGCACGGTCTCTGAGAGCAGCACCCGCCGATGACCTCGCCCAGCTCCTCGCCCGGCTCACCGCCCGGTGGCCCGCCCACCTGCCCGCGCCACCCCGGCCGGGTCAGCTACGTGCGGTGCCAGCGGTGCGGACGTCCCACCTGCCCCGAGTGTGCGGTCCCGGCAGCCGTGGGGGTGCAGTGCGTGGACTGTGTCCGGGAGGCCCAGCTGGCCGCCCCGGTCAACCGCACGGTGCTGGGCGCTCCGGTGCGCGCAGGGCGACCGGTCGTCACACTGACGATCATCGCCCTGTGCGCGGTCAGCTATCTGCTCCAGCTCGCCCTCGGCTGGGGAGGGTGGACCGCCAAGCTGGCCTTCGCGCCGTTCCTCGGCGAGACCGAGCCGTGGCGGTTCGTCACCGGTGCGTTCCTGCACGGATCCTTCGTGCACATCCTCTTGAACATGTATGCGCTGTGGATCGTGGGCCCGTACCTCGAGCGGATGCTCGGGCGATGGCGGTACACGGCACTGTTCCTGCTCTCGGCGATCGGCGGGCACGTCGCGGTGCTGCTCCTCGCGGACCCGTCGTCCAGGCCGTGGATCACGGCCACGGTCGGTGCATCCGGAGCGGTGTTCGGGCTCTTCGGTGCGGTCCTGCTGACCTTGCGCCGGACCGGCCAGGACGCGCGAGGAATGCTCGTGATCATCGCCCTGAACTTCGTGATCGGCTTCGTGGTGCCCAACATCTCCTGGGAGGGGCACCTGGGTGGCCTGATCACCGGGACCGTGCTCGGCGCCGCGTACGTCTTCGCTCCGCCGGCACATCGGCGGGTCGTCGGCGTGGGAGCGACAACCTTGGTCGCGGTGGTTCTCGTGCTGCTGGCCGTGACCCGGTACGCGACGGTCTAGCGACCGGAGCCAGCCGACCGGTAGTTACACGACTGTAGTTATCCACACCTGTGGACAAGGTTGTGCACAAGGGGTGTGGACGCACGAACGACAACGGCCCCGGTCCGCCGGTATTCCGAGGAATACCAACGCGAACCGAGGCCCTTCCGAGCGGTGGCGGCTACTTCCAGCGTGTGGACAGACCGAATCCGGCGAGCAGGATGGCGAAGCCGACGGCGATGTTCCACTGCCCGATCGCCGGGATCGGCAGACGCAGACCGCTCGACGTCAGATAGAACGTCACGACCCACAGGATGCCCACGATGAACAGGGTGATCATGGTCGGCACGAGCCATCGGGGGTTGCCGGTGGTCGGCTTGGGGATCTTCGGCGTGGAGGCCTTGGCGGGAGTAGCCTTCTCAGGCTTCTTGCGAGACTTCGATTCGGGCACGGAGCCAGCTCCTGTCGATGGGATGACGGCGTATTCTCGACTAGCGTAGTGGCTGGACCACTTCGCCCAACACCCATCACACGGTTGGATACATGGCACAACAGCCACGCGGCTCGCGCCGGCCCTGGCGATCTACGCTCTCGGTGACCTTCGTGCTCATCGTGGCCGGTCTGCTGTTCACCGCGAACGCCAGGTTGTCCGGGGGGGAAGAGAACCGCCACCCGGAGAACTTCGGCGAGCTGGTCCGCCAGGCGAGCGAGCACGGGGACGCCCTGCAGACCGACGTCGAGGCGCTGCGGACCTCGGTCGAGTCGCTCACCTCCACCCAGGACACGCGGGTCCCCGAGCTCGACCCCGAGCTCTCGGCCCGTTCGGGGGTCACGACCGGGCTCACAGCGGTGTCCGGGCCTGGACTGAGGGTCACCCTCCAGGACGCTCCCACCAACCGACCTCAGCCCGAGGACACCTTCGCCGACGACCTCGTGGTGCACCAGCAGGACCTCGAAGGTGTGATCAACGCGCTGTGGGCGGGAGGGGCCGAGGCGATGACGCTGCAGGGGCAGCGGGTGACGACGTTGACCGCGTTCCGCTGCGTCGGGAACGTCCTGTCCCTGCACGGCCGCGTGTACTCCCCGCCGTACGTCGTCGAGGTCATCGGTGACCCGGCGCGGCTGGAGAAGGCTCTCGAGGCCTCCCCGACAGTTACGATCTTCCAGGAGTACGTCGACGCGTACGGTCTCGGGTTCGAGGTTCGCACGCTCGACGATGTCACTCTCCCTGCCTACGACGGGGTGCTCACCCTCGAGCACGCTCGTGTCCCCGACGGAACGGATCTCTACCCATGACCGGGTCCCGACACTCGAGACCCACGCAGGGCATCGTCCTGCGGCTCACCGGCCTCGTCGGTGAGCTGCTCATCACCGCGGGGGTGCTGCTCGCCCTGTTCGTCGTGTGGCAGCTGTGGTGGACGGACGTCACCGCGGGCCGCGCGCGAGCCGAGACGCTGGCAGCCCAGGGCTGGGAGCCGCCGCCGGTGACAGTGCTGCCCCCGGCCGAGCTACCCCCTGAGGAACCGCCGGTGCTCGACCCGGTCCCGGAGGGCGAGACCTTCGGGCGCCTCTATGTGCCACGATTCGGCGCCGACTACGAGGTCCCCATCGCGTCCGGGATCGACAAGCACACGATCCTCGACACCGGCAACGTCGGGCACTATCCGGAGACGGCGATGCCGGGGGACCTGGGGAACTTCTCCGTGTCGGGGCACCGCACAACCTATTCCAAGCCGTTCAACCAGATCGCCGAGCTCCAGCCGGGAGACCCGATCGTCGTGCGAACCGAGGACTACTGGTACGTCTACGAGGTCACGGACTCCCTCATCGTCATGCCGAGCAACGTCGAGGTGATCTCCCCGATCCCAGGGCTCCTGCCCGGTGAGGTGATCCCCGAGCTCACCGAGCGGTACATCACCATGACAAGCTGTCACCCGATGTTCTCCGCGCGGGAGCGCTACATCACCCATGGGGTGTTCTCGTACTGGATGCCGGTCTCCGCAGGAACACCTGCCGAGCTCGGGCTCCCCGTGGAAGGTGGACAATAATGTACGCACTGCTCTGGCGCGCGCTGCCCGGCCCGGTGTGGGTGCGGGTGATCCTCCTCGTCATGCTCGCTGCGGCAGTCGTCCTCGTCTGCTTCCAGTGGGTGTTCCCGCAGATCGCCGACTACATGCCGTTCAACGACCAGACCGTGGGGTGAAGGACATGACAAGAATCCTCGTCGTCGACAACTACGACTCCTTCGTCTACACGATCGTGGGATACCTCAACCAGCTGGGCGCCGAGACCGTCGTCGTGCGCAACGACGCCGTCCCCGACCTCGCCGACCGCACGGAGTTCGACGGTGTGCTGGTCTCCCCCGGCCCGGGGACCCCGGCCGAGGCAGGGGCGAGCCTGCAGGTGATCCGTGACTGCGCGGCGACCGGGCTGCCGATGCTCGGGGTGTGCCTGGGGCACCAGGCCCTCGGAGAGGCCTTCGGAGCCACGGTGACCCATGCCCCCGAGCTCATGCACGGCAAGACCAGCCGCGTCGAGCACGACGGCCAAGGTGTCTTCGCCGGTCTGGCGGACCCCTTCACCGCCACCCGGTACCACTCCCTCGCGGTCGTCACCGGCACGGTGCCCGACGAACTCGTGGTGACGGCGGAGGTCGCGACCGAGCAGGGGCGCATCATCATGGGTCTGCAGCACCGCACGCTGGCCCTGCACGGTGTGCAGTTCCACCCCGAGTCGGTCCTCACCGAGGGCGGCCACCGCCTCTTCGCCAACTGGCTGGAGATCTGCGGCTCGAAGGACGCCGTCGCGCGGGCACAGGGTCTCGCTCCGCTGGTCCGGCGCTAGCAGCCACCAGCCGGGGGCACCTCTCCCCGACGACCCCTCGGGCTGCCCGACGACGAAGGGCCCCACCGGATTCCGGTGGGGCCCTTCGCGTCGGACCGTTCAGTCAGCCCTGGTGGTCACTGAGCCGTCGTCTAGTCGTCCTTCTTGCCCTTGTCGGCCTTGGAGCTGTCCGGGCTGGCGTCGTCGGGTGCGGTCGGCTGGTTTGCCGGGTCGTTGGCCCCGTTCGAGACGAACAGCAGCACCTCGGAACCGATGTCGACCTGGACGCCGCCCTGCGGGCTGGTGTCCTCGACGACGCCGGTGGGCGCGGTGTTCGCACGTTCGCCCAGCCGGGTGACCCCCACGAGCCCGGACGCCGCCAGGGCGGACTTGGCGTCCGCCTCGGTCATGTTCACGAGGTTGGTGGGGATGGCCACGGTCGTGGGGACGATCTCCACGGCGACATAGATGGTGACGACGGACCGTTGGGCGACGCGGCCCGGGGCGGGGTCCTGGCGGACGACCGTGTTGACCGCGTTCTCGCTGGGCTCCTCCTCGATCTTTGCCGTGAGACTGAGGTCGGCGAGAGTCGACTGTGCGTCCTCTGCGGTCAGGCCCGTGAGGTCGATCAGGTCGACGAAGCCGTTCGAGACGAACAGCTTGATCGGGGTCCCCGCGTCCTCGACCGTGCCGGCTTGCGGCTCGGTGCGGGTCACGGCGTCAGCCGCTATCGTGTTGCTGTTCTCGGACGTGATCCCGGCGGCGATGGTGAAGCCGTCTCTGGTCAGCGCATCGATCGCCTGCTCTTGGGTCAGGCCGGTGACATCAGGGACGGCGACGGCCTCGGCCCCGCTGGAGAACCAGAGCTCGATCGTCGTGTCCGACTCCATCGCGGAACCCTCGTCGGGTTCGCTGCGGATGAACAGGCCGGCCTCGATCTCGGTGCTCTTCTCGTTGCTGTTCTTGATGAGCGCCTCGTCGAAGCCGTTGGCGACCAGCTCGGCCTTGGCCTGGTCAAGGGTCATGCCGGCCAGCGACGGAACGGTGAGCGTGGTGATCTGGTCCTTCTCGTCGTCTCCGCCGCCGAGCAGCAGCATGGTCGCGATCGCGGCCACCGCCACCACCGCGAGGGCGATGAGCGCCCACAGCAGACCGCGGTGACGGGGCTTGTCGTCCTCGTCCTCGGCGTCCATGGGGGACAGCGCCGGTTGCGCGCCCGCGGCGCCGAGCGGTGCCCAGGCGGGGACCACCTGGGTGGCCGGGCCGGACGTCGCGGCGCTGAACACCTCGGTGGCGTTCTCCTGGGCGAGCGGGGCAGCTGCCGCGGCGGTGACGGTGCTCAACGACGCTGCGGCCAGCTCCCCACCGCGGATGGCGGCCTCGAGGTCGGCGCGGAACTCCGCGGCGCTGCCGTAGCGCGAGGTCCGCTCCTTGGCGAGGGCCTTGAGCGTGACCCGGTCGAGGGTCTCGGGGATGTCGGAGGCGATGCTGCTGGGGCTGACCGGGGCCTCCCGGACGTGCTGGTAGGCGACCGAGACGGGTGAGTCACCGGTGAACGGCGGCCGGCCGGTGAGCAGCTCGAAGAGCAGGCACCCGGTCGAGTAGAGGTCGCTGCGGGCGTCGACGCTCTCCCCGCGGGCCTGCTCGGGGGACAGGTACTGCGCGGTCCCGATGACGGCCTGCGTCTGGGTCATGGTCGCCGCGGAGTCGGCCAGCGCACGGGCGATCCCGAAGTCCATGACCTTGATCGCGCCGGTGGGCGTGAGCATGACGTTCGCGGGCTTGATGTCGCGGTGGACGATGCCGGCGTGGTGGGAGTACTCGAGGGCTGAGAGCACCCCGGAGGTGATCTCCACGGCCTCCTCGATGGGCACGGCGTTGCCGTCCCGGAGGATGTCGCGGACCGTGTGTCCTTCGACGTACTCCATGACGATGAACGGGACGTGCGAGGTCGCCCCGCCCGGCTCGAGGAAGGTGTCCTCGCCGGTGTCGTAGACGGCGACGATGGCCGGGTGGTTCAGCGCTGCGGCCGACTGGGCCTCCCGGCGAAAACGCGCCTGGAAGGAGGGGTCTCGGGCCAGGTCTGAGCGCAAGATCTTGATGGCCACGGTGCGACCGAGACGGTTGTCATGGCCGATATGAACCTCGGCCATGCCACCGCGGCCGATGAGCTCACCGACCTCGTAACGGCCCGCAAGAATGCGGGGTGTCTGGTCAACCACTACGTGTCCTTAGGTGTTGTCGGTGGTGGCGGGATCGAGGGGTTCGACTCCGTCACTTGGAAGATCATCGCATCCAAGTCATCCACGCTGGTGAATTGTACTGACAGCAGGACCTCTTGGGCAGGGGCTGCCCGAGCAGATTCTGGTGATCTGTCGTCACCGACCGCCTTGACGATCGTGGCGATGACGACGATGAGCACAAGGAGAAGGAGAGCCAGGGTCGGCCAGCCGAGCTTGCCGATCCGCAGCCCGGTGGTCGTGGAGGTCCGCCGGGGCGGAGCGGCGGACCGTGCAGGGGGTCTGCTGGCGGGCCGGTCCGTCGACCGTGCGCCGTCGCGGGTGGGCAGCCCCTGGCGCGGCGTCTGGCGTGGCCGCTGCGTCCCCGAGCGCGTGGGTGCTGAGCGGGGTGTCGCGTGCGTGGTCGACCGGGTGTGCCCCTCGCCGGCCGCGCTGCGCGGCGCGACGGCGCGCAGCGCGGCGGGCGGGGTGGCGATGCTGGCCTCGTCCCGCGGGGCAGGCCCCGGCATCCCCGGCAGGTCGGCCGGCCACCCGGCCTCGCCGACGGCGCGGCGAGACACCGGGGGCTGTCCCTCGCCGCTGGCGAGCGATCCGGGCGCGGGGGAGGGACCCGCCTCGCCGGCGGGCAGCGGGCTCCGGGTGCGCCGGCTGCGGTCCTGCTCCGAAGCGATCCGGGCGTTCGTGCGGGTGGTCGCTGGCGGTTCCCTGACGGCTCGTGCGTCGTCGGGGGCGCTGCTCGCGTCAGCGGGGTCCTGACGGGCCCGTCGGGGGGTGGGGCCGGTCAGTGCGGGCCGGTCCTCCCCGGGCACGGAACCCCGGGCGCCGTGCCGTCCGGCCCGCGGGTCGTCGCTGCGCCGGCGCAGCCCGCTGCCCCACGGGTCGGCGGCGATCTCCTGGGCCAGCAGGTCGAAGTTGCGCGCGAGGATCGCGCCGCTGCGTGGGCGGTCGAGCGGGTCCTTCTCGAGCATCCGCATGACGAGGTCGGCGAAGCCGGCGTGGATCGTCGCCGGGAGCGGCGGGACGGGCTCGTTCACGTGCGCGACGGCGATGTCCACGGGCGTGGCGCCGGTGAACGGGCGGTTCCCCACGATCGACTCGTAGGCGACCACCCCGAGGGCGTAGACGTCCGAGGCGCCGGTGGCGGCCTTGCCGATCGCCTGCTCGGGGGAGAGGTACTGGGCGGTGCCCATGACCATGCCGGCGGCGGTCATCGGGACCTGGTTCGCGGCCAGCGACACCCCGAAGTCGGTGATCTTCACCTCGCCGCCGCGCTCGAGCAGGATGTTGCCGGGCTTGACGTCACGGTGTACCACGCCGGCGACGTGCGCGGCGTGCAGCGCGCGGGCGGTCTGCGACAGGATCGACAGCAGCCGCAGGACCGGCAGGACGGGTTCGCGCTCGAGGAGGTCGGACATGGGTTCGCCCTGGACGAGCTCCATGACGAGGTATCCGGACCCCTGCTGCTCGCCGTAGTCGTAGAGCTGAGCGATGTTGGAGTGGGACAGGGCGGCGCTGTTGCGGGCCTCGGTCCGCAGGCGGTCGAGGAAGTCGGCGTTGCCGGCGTACTCCTCCTTGAGGACCTTCACCGCGACGTCCCGGGCGAGGGACTCGTCGTGCGCGACCCAGACCTCACCCATACCGCCGACGGCGATCAGGCGGACCAGGCGGTAACGACCGCCGAGGGCCATCCCTGCTGCGGGCTTCACTGGGAGATCACCGCTTCCATGACTGCGCGGGCGATGGGCGCGGCGACCCGGCCACCGGTGGCCTCGCTGCCGGCGTCCCCGCCGTTCTCGAGGATGACCGCGACAACCACCTCCGGGTCGTTCGCGGGGGCGAAGGAGGTGAACCAGGCGTGCGGTGCGGCGCCCGCGACGGTCTCGGCGGTCCCGGACTTCCCGGCCACCTGCACGCCGGCGATCTGCGCGGACGTCCCGGTACCGGACTGCACCACGCCGACCATCATGTCGCGCAGGTTGTGCGCGGTCGCCGCGTCGATCGGCGTGGACAGGACGGAGGGCTCGGCGGAGAAAGCCGTGGACAGGTCCGGGGTCCGCACACCCTTGATGAGGTACGGGGTCATGATCTTGCCGTCGTTGGCGATCGCCGCGGAGACGAGCGCTACCTGCAGCGGGGTGACCCGGACGTCGAGCTGGCCGATGGCCGACAGCGCCGTCTGCGCGTCGTCCAGCGGCTTGCCGTCGATCTCGGTGAGATACGCGCTCGGGGTGACCGGCATCGGGATGGACAGCGGCTCTCCGAAGCCGAAGGCGTCCGCCTGAGCCCCGAGGGCAGGCGCGCCGACGTCGATGCCGAGCTGGGCGAAGGCGGTGTTGCAGGAGATCCGCAGCGCGTCGGCGAGGGTCATGGTCCCGGTCGGTGAGCACGAGGTGCCCCCGAAGTTGTTGAGCGTGGCGCTGGACCCAGGGAGCTGGAGCTGGTCGGGTGCCGGGATCTGGGAGTCCAGGGTCACGGTGGAGGTCTCCAGACCGGTGGCGGCGGTGACCAGCTTGAAGGTCGACCCGGGCGGGTAGAGGTTCCCGGCGATGGACTTGTTGATCAGCGGGTCGCCCTCGGCGGCGTTGAGCGCCTCGTACGTGGCCCTGACCTCGCTGATCGTGTGGGATGCCAGGGTGTTGGGGTCGAAGCTCGGCTTGGAGACCATCGCGAGGATCTCCCCCGTCCGGGGGTTGAGCGCGACGACGGCTCCGCGCTGGTCGCCCAGGGCGTCCCACGCGGCCTGCTGGGCGACGGGGTCGAGGGTCAGCTCGACGGCCGACCCCTGCGGGTCCTCACCCGAGATGAGGTTCTGCAGGCGGTTCCACCACAGCGAGTCGGAGCTGCCGTTGAGGTAGTCGTTGGCGTACCGCTCGATCCCGGTCCGCCCGTAGATGACGGAGTAGTAGCCGGTCACGGCGGCGTAGAGCTCACCCTGCGGGTAGGTCCGCTGGTAGGCGTAGGCGTCGTCGGCCGGGACTGACTCCGCGATCGGTTCGCCGGCGACGAGGATCGGACCGCGGTTCGTGCCGAACTCTCGGTAGAGGGTGCGCACGTTGCGAGGGTCGGCGTTGAGCTCGGGCGCGGTGACGAACTGGATCCAGGTGCTGGAGACCATGAGGATGAGGAACATCGCGAGCATGACGATCGCGACCCGGCGGAGGGGGACGTTCACTGGTCCACCGCCCGGATGATCTCGGTGGCGTCACCAGTGGCGTCACCAGTGGCGTCACCGGAGGCGGGGTCGGACGTGGGGATGGACTGGGTGCTGGGGCGGTGCGCGTCGGGGTGGGTGCGCTCGGCGTGGGCGAGGGCCGCGTCGTCGGGCACGAGGGCCTGACGGGACCTGCCGGAAGGGCTCGGGGCGGGGGTGCCGCGCAGCGGGAGCGGCGTGGGGCGCCGGGCGTTGTCGCTGATCCGCAGCAGCAGCGCCACGATGATCCAGTTGGCCAGCAGCGAGGAGCCGCCGTAGGCGAGGAACGGCATGGTCAGACCGGTGACCGGGATGACTCGGGTGACCCCGCCCACCACGACGAAGCACTGCCAGGCGACGACGAAGGCCAGCCCACCGGCGAGGAGCTTGCCGAAGCCGTCCCGGGTGCCGATCGCGATCCGCATGCCGCGCTCGACGAGCACCAGGTACATGACGAGGATCGCGATGATCCCGGTGAGGCCGAGCTCCTCCCCGAGGGAGGCGAAGATGAAGTCGGAGAAGGCGTACGGCACCAGGTCGGGTCGACCGTTGCCCCAGCCGGTCCCCATCAGCCCGCCGTTCGCCATGCCGAACATGCCCCGCACGAGCTGGCCGGACCCGCCGAACTGCGCGCCGAAGACCTCGGGGTCGAAGGCGTTGAGCCAGCCGTCGAACCGACCCTTGACGTGTGGGAAGGATGTGGCGGCCAGGGTCGCCCCAGCGGCGAAGAGCGTCAGGCCGATGATCACCCAGCTGATCCGCTCGGTCGCGATGTAGAGCATCGCCACGAACAGCCCGAAGAACAGCAGCGACGTCCCGAGGTCACGCTCCAGGACGAGCACGGCGATCGAGGCGAGCCACACGACGATGATCGGCCCGAGGTCGCGGACCCGGGGCAGCTGCAGGCCCAGGACCTTGCGCCCGGCGAGGGTGAGGGTGTCCCGGTTGGTGACCAGGTACCCGGCGAAGAACACCGCGAAGGCGATCTTCGCGAACTCGGCCGGCTGCAGGGAGGCCGGCCCCAGGCCGACCCAGATCCGGGCTCCGTTGATCTGCTTGCCCAGGCCGGGGACGAGCGGCGCCACGACCAGGACGAGACCGACGATCATCGCGGTGTAGGTGTATCTGCGCAGGGTGCGGTGGTCGTGCAGGATCCACACCACGGCGGCGGCGGCGACGATGCCCAGGGCGGTCCATCCGAGCTGGCGGGTGGACAGCCCCGGGTCGCCGCCCTTGAGCTGGCTCGCGAGGTCGAGCCGGTAGATCATCGCCAGGCCCAGCCCGTTCAGCCCGACGGCGATCGGCACGAGCACCGGGTCGGCGAAGGGCGCGCGCCATCGCACGACGAAGTGGAGCCCGAAGCCGAGCGCCGTCATGCCGAAGGTGAGCACGTAGAAGTTCCCCGGGAGCCGACCCTCCATGCCCAGCCCGACCAGGGCGTACGCGCCCACGCCGAGGGTGAGGGCCAGGACGAGGAGGCCGAGCTCGCTGGCCCGACCGCTGCGAACCCGGCCGGGCTCAACCGTTGCCATCAGGAGGTGCCACCGGCGTCTGCGACGAGGTTGGCGACCCTGGCCCGCGCGTCGTCGAGGGAGGTGGCCCGGATCGTCCGGTCGAGCTGGCCGGTGACGAAGGTGTCGAGCTCGTCGGTGCTCAGGTCAGACGTCTCCACGACCGAGGACAGCTCGATGGGCCCCACGGACTGGGCGATCCCACGGAAGATGGCCACCTGCCCGTTCTCGACGCCGACGTAGTACTGCGTCTGGGTCCAGCGGTAGGCGAAGAACCCGCCGGTGGCGAGCATGGCCGCCAGGACGAGGATCGTCACGAGCGTCCACACCCAGCGGTGCCCGGAGGCCTCCTCCTCCAGATCCGAGGAGGTGACCGCGTTGTTGGCGGCGGGCTTGGCCGATCGCTTGGCCGCCTTCGCCTCGGCGCGGCGCAGCGCGCGGTCCTCCTTGGCTGCCCGACGCCGGTCGCGGCTGCTCAGGGGCACGTCGGCCTGGTCCTCGGCCACGTCCTCGACGGGGGTGGGGGCGGGGAGCTCCTTGACGGCGACCGGCGCGCTGCGGGCGCCGGAGTCGGTGAGGGCACCGACGGTCGCGCGGGCTTCCGCGAGCAGCGCGGCAGCGCGGGCGGCCGGGCCGTCCGCGGCCACCGTGGGGTCGTCCCGGCTCAGGGCCACGGACCCGACGACCTGGACCCCGGAGTGCGGGCCGGCGCCGTCGGGCAGGTCGTCGAGGTCGAGGATGTCGGCGACGATGCACGTGATGTTGTCGGAGCCACCGGCACGCAGCGCGAGCTGGATGAGGCGCTCGGCGCACTCGTCGACGTCGCTGACCTCGGAGAGGGTGCGCTCGAGGGTCGGCAGGCTGACGAACCCGCTCAAGCCGTCCGAGCAGAGCATCCACCGGTCGCCCGGGCGGGCCTCCCGCACGGAGAGGTCGGGGTTGAGGTCGAGGTCGAAGTCGCCCAGGACCCGCATGACCACGGACCGCTGCGGGTGGTGCTCGGCCTCCTCGGCGGTGATCTTGCCGGTGTCGACGAGGTGCTGGACGAAGGTGTGGTCCTTGGTGACCTGGGTCAGCACCCCGGCGCGGAGCACGTACGCCCGGGAGTCGCCCATGTGGGCCATCGCGAGCTTGTTCCCGGAGCGGAGCAGCGCGGTGACGGTCGTGCCCATGCCGCTGAGCTCGGAGTCCTCACGGGCCCGGCGCACCAGCTCGAGGCGGGCGGTCTCGATCGCCCGCTCGAGCCGCTCGAGGATCTCTCCGGAGCCGAAGGCCTCACCGTCAAGCGGGGCCAGCGACGCGACCGTGAGCGAGGAGGCGATGTCGCCACCGGCGTGCCCGCCCATCCCGTCGGCGACGAGCAGCAGGTGCGGACCGGCGTAGGCGGAGTCCTGGTTGTTGGACCGGACCAGCCCGACGTCGGAGCGTGCGGCGTACCGCAGTGCGATGGTCATGACTACCTCTGCAGCTCGACGACGCTCTGCCCGATGCGGACCTGGACTCCGGGGACGAGCGGGGTGGGCGTGGTCACTCGTTGCGCTCCGATGAACGTGCCGTTGGTCGACCCCAGATCCTCGAGGATCCACTGGTCGCCGGACGGGAAGATCCTGGCATGGCGGGAGGAGGAATAGTCGTCGTCGAGCACGAGAGTACAGCTGGGGGCGCGGCCGATGAGGATCGCCGATGTCGACAGCGGGAGTGTGGTCCCGCGCAGCGGACCCTCGGACACGACCAGCCGGGTCGGGCGGGGGCGGGCGGGCGGGGCGGGGTGCCGCGTGCCCGGCGCGCTGCCGCGAGGGAGCGGAGGCGTGTTGGCGGGGGCCGGCTTCTCCCGCGACCCGCCCTTGCGGGAGGTGATGCGGGTGCCGTAGAGGTCGCGGCGGAGGACGCGCACGACGGAGTAGACGAATACCCACAGCAGGACCAGGTAGCCCAGCCGCAGCAGGGTCATCGTCAGTTCGCTCATGCGGGGGAAGTCACCAGTCCCCGTTGGCAGCGTCGTCGGTCACGCCGGTCCAGAACATGATCCGCGTCCGTCCGATGGTGAGCGAGTTGCCGTCGAGCAGCGTGGCGGCCGGGACCTGGTGGCCCTCGACGAAGAGTCCGTTGGTCGAGCCCATGTCGGTGGCCACGACGCCGTCGGGAGTGACCCGGATCTCGAGGTGTCGGCGCGAGACGCCGGGATCGTCGACGACGATGTCCGCCTCGGCGCCGCGCCCGATGACCGTGACCGGCCCGGTGAGCAGGTAGCGCTGGCCGTCGATGTCGACGAGGGGGTGGCGTGAGCTGGGTGCGGCCGACGTGGCCGGGGCGACCGCGCCGCGGGCGGTCGAGGAGCGGACCTCGAAGCGGCCGACCTCGAGACCGTCGACCTCTTCGAAGGTCACCGTGACGGGGCCGACGAAGGCGTAGTGCTGGGTGCCTGCGTACTGGGTGACGTTGGTCGCGAGCTCGTCGGCGAGGGCTTCCGCGCCCCATCCCTCGACCTGGGCGAAGTCGTCGACGGAGAGGGAGATGGTGAACTCGTTGGGCACCACGGTCCGCTCGCGGTCGACGGCTGCGGCACGGTCGTCGACCTCGCGCCGCAGCGCGCTGGCCATCTCGACGGGCTTGAGCTCGCTGCGGAACACCCGGGCGAAGGTGTTGTTCACTGCGCGCTCTACGCTCTTCTCGAAGCGATCGAGGACTCCCATGGCACCTCCTCCCGTCTGACCAGCGTGGTTTGTGCAATCGCGTGCCGCACCTATGATTACTACAGTCGCTTCCGAGTTGATGGTCGCGACGCGCAGTGTCTCTGGCTCATCGTATAGACCTCACGAGCGCAGTGATGCAAATGGTAGTAGTACAGCGTAGGCGTGGTAATGTTCGACGTCGCGCGTGAGTGGCGGAATGGCAGACGCGCTGGCTTCAGGTGCCAGTGCCCGTAAGGGCGTGGGGGTTCAAGTCCCCCCTCACGCACAAGACCCGCAGTTCGGGTCATTGTGGTGAAAGGCCCCGATCGAGGAAACTCGATCGGGGCCTTTCGTGTTTCTCGGACGTTCCCGGGCCCGTCTGTGCCGCTCCGGGGGCGATTGAGTGGGTTGTGTGCGGACCCTGTGGCGCCGCGTCCGGGCGTCCAGACCGTGAACACCCGCAAGGTCGTCCGTGGACACCGCCGGGGGTCGGGCCTGCTCTCAGTGCGCCGTGTAGGGCTCCGGCTCCGGCAGTCCGGCAGCCGCGCGGACCTGGCGGGAGTAGCCCTCGATCGAGCGGAGAGCGTCGACCACGTCTGCGGCGGTGACCGGGAACGGCATGTTCGCCATCGTCTCGCCCTCGGCCGTCGCGGCCTCGGCCACGCCTCGCAGGTCGTCGAGGTCGGAGACCGACAGGCCGATCTCCGTGAGGGTGTTGGGCAGACCGACCCGGGTGGTGAAGACGATGAAGTCGTTGATCTCCTGGGTGGGAGCGCCCTCCAGGACCAGCTGGGTGACCGACCCGATGTTGACCTTCTGCCCGTGCGTGAGGCCGTGCGTCTGGCGGGCGGCGGTGAGGCCGTTGTGGATCGCGTGCGCGGCGGCCAGTCCACCGGACTCGAACCCGAGGCCGGAGAGCAGGGTGTTGGCCTCGACGAGCTTCTCCACGGCTGGAGTGACGAGGTGGTCCCGCACGGCTGCGATCGCGGGCAGCGCGTTCTCCCAGATGAGGTCCCAGGACAGCCGGGCCAGGGCAGCTCCGGCCTCCGTCTGCAGGCCACCGGCCATCGTCGCGGCGTGAGCGCGCTGCGTCGCGCGGGCCTCGAGCCAGGTGGCCAGGGCGTCGCCGACCCCCGCCACGAGGAACCTGACCGGAGCGTCCGCGACGAGCTGGGTGTCCACCAGGACAAGATCGGGGTTGCGCGGGAAGAAGCGGTACTCCTCGAAGGCGCCGTCCTCGGTGTAGATGACGGCGAGGGCCGACGTCGGCGCATCGGTCGAGGCGACCGTGGGAGCCGAGACCCACCGGATGCCGGCGATGAACCCGGCGGCCTTGACCGCGTCGATCGTGCTCCCGCCACCGATGCCGATCGCCACGTCGGCGTGGGCCGCCTCGATCGAGCTGACCAGCCGCTCGACCTCCGCCGCGGTCGCGAGTCCGGTGAAGGACTCGCGCTCCACCGTCAGGCCGGCCGCCGCGAACGACGCTGTCACCTGGTCTTTCACCAGCCCCCAGACGACGTCGTCGGCCACCACGAGCGGCGTGGACCCGATCTGGGCGGTGAACTCACCCAGGCGCGACATCGCGCCCTTCGCCTGGACGTAGCGAGCGGGGCTGATGATCGTGCGGACGGCGACTGGCGTGGACATGGGAACTCCTCAGGGGTCGTGAGGGCGTGGTCCCTCCACAGTAGGACGGAGCCCCGGCCGGCGCCGGGTGACAGGTTGTGCCACGGCGGCGACAGGTTGTGCGCCGCGCTGGGAGCGCGCGCGGCCGGGAATGGTCTACTAACGCGAACGCGTGCGCCACCCCGGTCGAACGAGGCACCAACGACGCACCCTCGACCCCCGCCCCCGAGGAGACTCACCCATGTCCGTAGAACTCACCGCATTTGAGAAGGCGTCGCTGCTGAGCGGGGCCTCCGTCTGGGAGAGCCGAGCGGTCCCACGGGCCGGGATCCGGTCGCTCATCCTCGCGGACGGTCCCCACGGCGTGCGGCGCCAGGTGGGCTCCTCCGACCACCTGGGGATCAACGCCTCGAGCCCGGCCACCTGCTTCCCGACCGCCGTCACGGTCGCGAGCACGTGGAACCCGGCACTGGCCGAGGAGATCGGCGAGGCCCTCGGGGCGGAGGCGTCCAACCTCGGCGTCGACGTGCTGCTCGGTCCGGGTCTGAACATCAAGCGCAGCCCGCTGTGCGGACGCAACTTCGAGTACTTCTCCGAGGACCCGTTCCTGTCCGGCTCGCTGGCCGCCGGCTACGTCCGGGGCATCCAGTCGCAGGGCGTGGCCGCCTGCCCCAAGCACTTCGCCGTCAACAGCCAGGAGCACCGGCGCATGACGTCGGACTCGGTGGTCGACGAGCGGACGCTGCGCGAGATCTACCTCGCAGCCTTCGAGAAGGTCGTCCGCGAGGCGGCCCCGCGCACCATCATGTCCAGCTACAACCTCGTGGACGGCACCTTCGCGAGCGAGAGTCGTCACCTGCTCCAGGACATCTTGCGCGACGAGTGGGGCTTCGACGGCGCCGTCATCACCGACTGGGGCGGCGGCAACGACCCCGTCGCCGCAGCCCTGGCCGGGGGCACCCTGGAGATGCCCTCGCCCGGCTTCGACTCGGTGCGCCAGATCCTCGCCGCGATCGAGGACGGGAGCCTCAAGGAGAGCGACCTGGACCCGCGCGTCGCGGAGATCCTCGCCCTCGGTGAGTGGGCCGAGGGCCGTCAGGCACGGCCCGTGGACCATGACGCGCACCACGCCCTGGCGCGTCGTGCCGCAGCGGCGGGGCACGTGCTGCTCCGCAACGAGCAGGGCGTGCTCCCGCTCACCCCGGGTACGCGGGTCGCGGTGATCGGTGACTTCGCGACGACGCCCCGCTACCAGGGCGCCGGCTCGTCCCTGGTCAACCCGACGCGGCTGACCATCCCGGCCGAGGCGCTCGCCTCCTCCGGTCTGGACGTCGTCGCCTCGGCCCAAGGATTCCAGCGCTCGGGCGCCGCGGACGTCGCCCTGCGCGACGAGGCGGTCCTGGCGGCGCAGGGGGCCGACGTCGTGCTGCTCTTCCTCGGTCTCGACGAGGTGTCCGAGTCCGAGGGGCGCGACCGCGCCCACATGAAGCTTCCGGACAACCAGGTGGCGCTGCTCCGGGCGCTCGACGCCGCGGGCACGGCCGTCGTCGTCGTCCTGGCGGCGGGATCTCCGGTCGAGATGCCGTGGCTGGAGAGCACCCGGGCGCTGCTGCACGGCTTCCTGGGCGGGCAGGCCGGCGCTGAGGGCACGGTCGACGTGCTCACCGGTCGCGTCAACCCGTCCGGCCGCCTCGCCGAGACCTACCCCGTGCGGCTCGAGGACACCCCCGCGCACCGCTGGTACGGCGCGGACGACGTCCTGGAGTACCGGGAGGGGCTGTTCGTGGGTTACCGCTACTACTCGACCGCAGGGGTTCCGGTGCTCTTCCCCTTCGGGTTCGGGCTCAGCTACACCACCTTCGAGTACTCCGACCTCTCGGTCACCGAAGGCGGCGCGACCTTCACGGTGCGCAACACCGGCGCCCGCACCGGAGCCGAGGTCGCCCAGGTCTACGTCGCCCGCGAGAGCGACGGCATCCACCGCCCGGCCCGCGAGCTCAAGGGCTTCGCCCGCGTCGAGCTGGCCCCGGGGGCCTCGCGCACGGTCACCGTGCCGCTCGACGAGCGAGCCTTCGCCCACTACGCCACCGAACGTGGGGACTGGGCGATCGAGCGCGGCACCTACGCCGTGCTCGTGGGCTCCAACGTCACCGACACCCCGCTGCGGGCGACGCTCGACGTCGACGGCGTCGAGCCGGCGCCCGACGCGGCCCTGCTGCCGAGCTACGCCGCGGCCACGATCACGGACGTCTCCGACGCCGAGTTCGAGTCGCTGCTGGGCCGTCCGCTGACCGTCGCGGTCCACGAGCCGCTGCTCGGTCTCAACGACCCGCTGCTCGCGATGCGGGCGGCACGGAGCCCGTTGGCACGCCTCGCGGCCCGGATCCTGCGGTCGCTGGAGATGCGGGCCGAGCGTCGCGGGACCCCGGACCTCAACCTCTTCTTCCTGCAGAACATGCCGCTGCGCGCCATCGCGAAGATGACCAACGGTTCGGTCAGCACACCGATGGTCGAGGCGATCCTCACGATCGTCAACGGCAAGCACGTGCGCGGGATCGCTGCGCTCGCCGCGGCAGCCGTGCGCAACGCCCGGTCGACGCGCACGATGCGCCGCGCGCTCGCGGCAGGTCGCGATCCCCGCTGACCCCCACTCCCCCCCCGGCTGCCACCCGCCGCCCCGCGCTGACCAGCGCGGGGCGGCGGAGGTGGTAGCGGCGGAAAGGCCCTCCGCGGCACGGGGCGCCTGGTTCCGGCGACAGTCTGTGCGCTCGGATCGACAGGTTGTGGAGAAGAGCCCCAGGTCCGCTGCGAACTGGGCTGAGATGAGATCGCTGGGCTCCGGTAGTGGGACACCACATGTGCCATGGGCAGCACAGCCTCGCACGGACAGGGCGCGACTGTGACGTCGACCAGGTCCGCACGACAGTCAAAGGAGACACGCGTGTGTATCCGCATGTTCAGCGAAAGGGAAGGTCGATGAAGACTACGACGACGGCGACATCTCGCCACACGAAGGCCCGCGGCATCAAGGGCGCAGCACTGATCACGGGGATCGCCATGCTCGCGATCGCCGGTTGCAGCAGTGCCACCCCGGAGGAGAGCAAGACCGCCGCCGGTGGCGACGCGTTCACCACGCGGGAGGTCACCGACGGAAAGACGACGTTCACCGTGGTCACCAACCCCGGCGACGGCGCTGTCCTGTCCTACGGCGCGGACAGCGGGATCGAGCTGCTCACCGAGGACGTCGACGGGCAGAAGCTCGCGTTCAAGGACATGAACGCGAACGGCACGCTCGACGTCTGGGAGGACTGGCGCGTCGCCGCGAACGAGCGCGCCGCCGACCTTGCGTCCCAGCTGACCGTCGAGCAGATCTCCGGGCTGATGCTGTTCAGCTCGCACGAGCGGTCCCCCGCCGACGGCCTCACCGCCGCGCAGGAGACCTACCTGTCCGAGGACAAGCTCCGCAACGTGCTCAACGCGGGCGGGTCTGACGTGACCGAGAACGTCACCTGGGTCAACGCCGTGCAGGCGTACACCGAGTCGGTCGCCACGGCCGAAGAGCCCTACGTCCCGGCGAACTTCAGCTCCGACCCCCGCTCCGAGGCGCAGTCGGGCTCCAGCTACATCGAGACCGGTGCGGGTGTCTCGCTCTGGCCGTCGGTGCTGGGCCTCGCCGCGACCTTCGACGCCGAGACCGTCGAGGACTTCGGCCGCGTCGTGTCCGACGAGTACCGCGCACTGGGTATCTCCAACGCCCTGAGCCCGCAGATCGACCTCGCGACCGAGCCGCGCTGGCTGCGCGTGGCCGGCACGCTCGGGGAGAACCCGGAGCTCGCCGCCGAGCTGGCCACCGCCTACGTCACGGGCTTCCAGGGCACCTACGCCGAGGATGGCACCAACCAGGGCTGGGGCGAGAACAGCGTTCCCACGACCATCAAGCACGCACCGGGCGACGGTTCGGGCGAGGGCGGCCGCGAGTCGCACACCAGCGTGGGCAAGTACGCGATCCCGGGCGAGGGTCTCGACGACCACGCGTCCGTGTTCGCCGCCGCGACGGACTCGCTCGCGATGATGACGTCGTACTCGATCAGCCTCGGCGAGGACGGCAAGCCCGTCGCCGGCGACCAGGTGATCGGTACCGCGTACAACACCGAGCTCATGCGCCAGATCCGCGAGGACATCGGCTTCGAGGGCGCGATCGTCACCGACTGGGCCGTCATGACCGGCATCACCGACGAAGGCGCCTTCCTCGGCACCGCGTGGGGCGCCGAGGCCATGACCCCCGTCGAGCGTTACGTCGCGGTCCTCAAGAACGGCGTCGACATGTTCGGCGGCGTCAACACCGCTGAGTACATCCTCCAGGCCTACGACGCGTGGCAGGCTGAGTTCGAGGCCGGCACGGTCGACGTCGACGCCGACACGCGGTGGGCCGAGTCCGGCACCCGCATCCTCACGATGTCCTTCGCGCCCGGCCTCTTCGACGCTCCGTACGTCGAGCTCGAGGAGTCCCTCGCGACGGTCGGCTCCGCCGCGAACGTCGAGGCGGGCTTCAACGCCCAGCTCGAGTCCGTCGTCATGGTGAAGAACGACGGCACGGTCGCCGAGGCGGCCGAGGGCGACTGGTCGGACAAGACCGTCTACATCCCGCACACCTCCGACACGGGCATGGGCGGACTCTTCGGTCCCGCGGTCTACACCGAGGGAGCGTCGCTGAGCATCGAGGCGGCCGAGCAGATCTTCGGCACCGTCCTCACCGACACCTTCGAGCTCGACGCCGAAGGCGTCGTCGTCCCCGGTTCCGAGGTGGCACCGGACCTGTCCGAGGTCGACCTGGTGCTCGTCGGGCTCCGCTCGCCGAACAACGGCGGGCCGTTCAACGCGGCCGGCCAGGACGCCGAGACCAAGGCGTGGTACCCCCTCTCGCTGCAGTGGGCGCCGTACACTGCTGACGGTGCGAACGTGCGCACGACCTCGATCGGTGGCGACATCCTCGCGGACGGCACGAAGGAGAACCGCTCCTACTTCGGCAACACCTCGCGCATCTCGAACGAGTCGGACATCCACGCCTTCGAGCGTGCGGTCGCCGCAGTCGAGGCGTCCGGCCAGGACATCCCGCTGGTCACCATCGTCAAGGCGAACAACCCGGTCGTCCCGACCGAGTTCGAGGCCGCGTCCGACGCCGTCCTGGTCGGATTCGGTGTGAGCGACCTCGCGACGCTCACGGTGGCCGCAGGGCTGCACGAGCCCCAGGGGCGCCTGCCGATCGGTTTCCCGATCGACATGGACGCCGTCGAGGCGCAGTCCGAGGGAGTCGGTGAGGACATGGCGACCTACATCGACGCCGCTGCCAACGACTGGGCCTTCGGCTTCGGTCTGAACTACTCGGGCCCGATCGCGGACTGATCACCTCGAGCTCTGGCTGGGTGGCCGGCGACGGACGTCGTCGGCCACCCGGTCACCGGACCGGTGGACGCTCAGGCGCCCACGGACACCGGCAGGCACGACCGGTCGCGGGGAAAGCCTGCGGCCAGATCTCATCAAGGAGTAGACATGAAGCGCAACAAGATGCTGACCACCGGCCTCGGCCTGCTGATCGCCGGGACCGGCGCGTTCGGACTCGCGGCATGCAGCGGCGACGACAGCACCTCGGAGACGACCTCGGAGAGCTCCGCGGAGAGCACCCCGGTGGATGTCGACGTCGCCGAGGACCTCAAGAACGCCCAGACGGCCGTCGCTGACGCGCTGGCCGAGGACGACTCGTGGGGCCAGATCATGCTGGCGAGCGACGTCAAGGCGCCGACCGTGAAGTACGGCATGCTCGTGGTCCCCTACACCGCGTCAGACGCCGCCTCCCGTGTCCAGGGCACCGTCACGATCACCGACGGCGCGTACCTGATCGAGGCCGACTCGGCCGCCACCGGTGACACGTGGCAGATCGACCAGGACGGCACCATCACCGCGGTCTCGAAGTAGCTGTCGGGTCCCACACACCGACGACCTGATCACCGCTCGCACACGAGGAGGACCGCAGTGAACGCCAAGGCAGAGAACGCGCATCGCGACAAGAAGACGATGTCGAACAAGAAGTACCTGATGATCTGGGTCCCCGTGCTCGCCACGGCCACCGTGATCACCGTCGTCGCGAACGTGGCGCTCAACGTGGCCGGTGGTTGGGTCGCATCCCAGTACGGGTCCGGCACCTACGAGTTCACGAACGCCGAGGAGTCGGCCGGCTGGGACACCGAGTACTACACGTCCGACTTCGCGAACATCGACGAGGTCGACGAGGCCGCCAAGGCTCTCGTCGAGGAGATCTCCGGTGCAGGCATCGTCTTGGCAAAGAACGAGTCCGGCTCGCTGCCCCTCGCGGCAAGCTCGAGCGTGACGATGCTGGGCCGCGCGGCCGCTGACCCCGTCTTCGGCGGCTCCGGCTCCGGCTCCGTGGACACCAACTCCGCCGTCACCGCCCGTGGGGGCCTGGAGAACGCCGGGTTCGTGGTCAACGACCAGGTCTTCGCCACCATCGAGGCCTTCGCCGCCGAGAACCCGCGCGGCTACATCGAGATGGACAACCCCGGGGCCTCCACCTACACCATCGGTGAGCTGCCGGTCAGCGCGTACGAGGCGCAGTCCGCGTCGTTCGCGCAGTACTCCGACGCCGCCGTCGTGTTCGTCGGCCGTCCGGGTGGTGAGGGCGGTGACCTCACGCAGGACATGTCCGAGTGGGACGACAACGCCGAGGACGGTCAGCACCAGCTCGAGCTCAACAAGGACGAGCAGGACCTGATCGAGCTCGCCAAGACGAACTTCGAGACCGTGGTCGTGGTGGTCAACGCCTCGACGACGATCGAGATGGGCGCACTCCAGGACGACCCTGAGGTCGACGCGATCCTGCTGGCCGGCTCGCCGGGTGCGACGGGCCTCAACGCCCTCGGAGGTATCCTCACGGGCGACGTGAACCCGTCCGGGCGCACCGCGGACCTGTGGGCGGCGGACTTCACCGCCGACCCGACCTTCGCGAACTTCGGCGGTTTCGTCTACGACAACATCGAGGCGTCGTTCCCGGTCGCCGCGATCGAGACGGCCACCTCCAACGCCACGGTCACCTCCGACGCCCCGTTCGTCAACTACGCCGAGGGCATCTACTTCGGCTACCGCTACTACGAGACCGCCGCGGCCGAGGGCTTCATCGACTACGACGCGGCCGTCGTGTACCCCTTCGGGCACGGGCTGAGCTACACCGACTTCGCCTGGACCGTCGTGAGCACCGAGGCCGGCGACGTCGACGGGACCGTTTCGGTGACGGTCGAGGTGACGAACACCGGTGCCACTGCCGGCAAGGACGTCGTCGAGCTGTACTACACCGCCCCCTACACGGCCGGCGGCATCGAGAAGTCCGAGGTCGTCCTCGGTGGCTTCACCAAGACGCCCCTGATCGCCCCTGGAGCGAGCGAGACCGTCACGATCGACCTCGCCGTCGAGGCCATGGCCTCCTACGACCACCTGGACACCGCGGCCTACGTCCTCGAGGCAGGCGACTACTCGATCTCCCTGCGCACCGACTCCCACACTGTCGCCCCGGGCACGGAGCCGATCGTCTACACCGTGGACTCCGACGTCGTCTACTCCGGCGAGAACCACCGGTCCTCCGACCTCGCCGAGGTGACCAACCAGTTCGACGACGTCTCGGCGCAGTTCAGCGCCGAGCCGACCGAGGGCAAGATCCTGTCGATGTCGCGTGCAGACTTCGCCGGGACGTTCCCGACCGCCCCCACACCTGACCTCTTCGTCGCGGACGAGGCCGTCGTGGCCGGGTTCGAGGCCTGGGACACCGAGGCCATGGCTGCCGCGTTCGACGGCGAGGAGCCGACGACGGGCGAGCGGTCCGAGCTGGCCCTGATCGACCTGCGCGGCCTGCCCAAGGACGACCCGAAGTGGGACACCCTGCTCGACTCGATCTCGGTCGAGGACATGACCGGCATGCTGCTCAACGGCGCCTACCAGACGGCCGCGATCGGTTCGATCGCCAAGCCGCAGACGGTCGAGCCGGACGGGCCTGCGGGCCTCTCCTCCTTCATCAACTCCTCGATCAACGGAGTGGCCTACCCCTCGCAGGTCCTCATCGCTCAGACGTGGGACGTCGACCTCGGCACCGCGATGGGCACGATGATCGGCAACGAGGTGCTGCAGAAGGACCTCAACGGCTGGTACGCCCCGGCCGTCAACCTGCACCGCTCCCCCTTCGGTGGCCGCAACTTCGAGTACTACTCGGAGGACCCGTTCCTCTCCGGCGCGATGGCGACCTCGGTTTCCAACGGAGCCGCGGACAAGGGCGTCTACACGATGCTCAAGCACTTCGCGCTCAACGAGCAGGAGACGAACCGCGTCAACAACGGCATCGCGACCTGGGCGACCGAGCAGACGATCCGTGAGATCTACCTCAAGCCGTTCGAGATGGTCATCAAGGACACCTCGATGGACGTCCAGTACGTGTCCGACTCGGACGGGACCATCTCGGAGACGACGATCGGCGCCGGCGGGATCATGAGCTCCTTCAACCGGATCGGTGCGGTCTGGGCCGGTGGCTCGGAGGCGCTCATGACGAACGTGCTCCGCGGGGAGTGGGGCTTCGAAGGCTTCGCGATCTCCGACTTCAACCTCTACCCCTACATGAACCCGAACCAGAGCATCAGCGCCGGCACGGACCTCACGCTGACGTTCCAGCCGTCGAAGTCCTTCGGGGACACGACGTCGGCCAAGGCCGTGAGCGACATCCGGAGCGCGACCCACAACATCTTGTTCACGGTCGCCAACTCCAATGCCATGAACGGGATCGCACCCGGTGCCACGGTTGCCTACACCCCGCCCACCTGGGTCTACATCCAGATCGGCGCGTCGATCCTCATGGGGCTGCTCGTCGCGGGAGGCATCTTCATGGTGACCCGTCGCGTCCTGAAGCACCGCACGGCGGGGAAGTCCCTCTCCACCCCGGCGCCCGCACTCGCGGGAGCTGGCCGTACAGGCGACGACGCCTGAGCTGATCCTCGCTCCTCGTCGGGCCGGTGGTGTCCACCACCGGCCCGACGGGCAGGGGCACGTGTCCCAGATCTGAGGGACCAGTAGTGCGCGGGCGCTGCCGTCCGCAACCGATGTGCAGCGAAGGCGTCCACCAGGGCGCTGCCCGACACCTCTACCCGACGCATCTGATCCCCAGGAGCCATCATGGTCACCCGCATGCGCGCAGCGTGGCGCCGTTTCGCCGACAAGCGTCCCGGAACCGCCCAGTTCCTCGTGTTCCTCGTCCTGAGCAACGGCATCACCGCGCTCCAGCTGGCCCTCATGCCCCTGTTCCGGTGGATCTTCGGCAAGACCGCGCTGGTGGACACGACGTTCCAGTTCTGGCAGATCGGCTCCAACCCCGACGGGTCGCCCTACTGGGTGTTCGACCATGTGGCCGGCGCCCTGCCCGAGGGCGGGGGCGGGCTGGCGTACTTCCTGGCCGTGCAGGTCACCCTGCTCATCGCGCAGGTGATCAACTTCTTCGCTCAGCGGACCATCACGTTCAAGTCCAACTCCTCCATCACCAAGGCCGCCTCCTGGTACGCGATCGCCTACGTGATCATCACCCTCGCCGCCGCCGCGCTGCAGGGCCTGTACCGGACCCCGGTCTACGACCTGTTCATCAACACCTGGGGCCTGGGCGGCACCGGGGAGACCCTCGCTGACGTCGTCACGATGATCATCAACTCGGCGATCTCCTTCTGGGTCTTCTTCCCGATCTTCAAGGTGATCTTCAAGCGTGATCCCGCACTCGAGCCCGACGCCGAGCCCGACGCCGATCCCGCTGCCGATCCCGCAGTGACCTCCGTCGGACCGACGGGTGCGGTCTCATGACCACGAAGCTGCTCACCGTCATCGTGCCGAGCTACAACTCGGCGGACTACCTGCACCGCTGCCTCGACTCGCTCCTGCCGGGGCCCGCCGACACGGAGGTCGTGGTCGTGGACGACGGATCGAGCGATGCGACGGCCCAGATCGCCCACGGGTACGCCGAGCGCTTCCCGCACATCGTCCGGGTGATCTCCAAGCGCAACGGCGGCCACGGGTCGGCGATCAACGCCGGCCTCGCCGTCGCCCGCGGGCACTACCTCAAGGTCGTCGACTCCGACGACTGGGTGGACCGGGATGCGTACGCGTCGTTGCTCAGCATGCTCCGGCAGCGGGCGGAGCAGGGCGAGGCGGAGATCGACGTCGTCGTGAGCAACTTCGTCTACGAGAAGGACGGCAAGCGCACCAAGCGCGCGGTCCGCTACCACGACGTGCTGCCCGTGGGGAAGGTCTTCGACTGGGACGACGTCGAGGCCTTCGGGGTGTCGCAGTACATCCTCATGCACTCCCTCGTCTATCGCACCGGGCTGCTGCGCGAGTGCGAGCTGCTGCTGCCCGAGCACACCTTCTACGTCGACAACCTCTACGCGTACGTGCCGCTCGCCCACGTGCGCACGATGTACTACCACGACGTCGACCTGTACCGATACTTCATCGGACGGGCCGACCAGTCCGTCAACGAGAGCGTCATGATCTCCCGCCTGGACCAGCAGCTGCGCGTCAACCGGATGATGCTGGCGCACCTGCAGGAGGTGCGCAGCCGCGCCGACGTGTCCAAGGGACTGGTGCGCTATCTCGTGCACTACGCGAAGATCGTCTCGGCCGTGTCCTCGGTGCTGCTGGCCCGGGCAGGAACCCCGGCCGCTCTCCAGGAGCGTGACCGGTTCTGGCGCGAGGTGCGGGCGGCTGACCCGTGGCTGTACTCCCGGCTGCGGTCGCGCTCGGTGATGGGCCAGGTCGCGAACCTCCCCGGACGGCCCGGTCGCGGCCTGTCGGTGCTGGCCTACCTCGTGGCGCAGCGGGCGGTCGGCTTCAACTGAGCCACCTGGTCCGCCCCCCGGGGTTCACGGCGGGACAGGTTGTGCACGTCAATCGGCAGGTTGTGCGAGGGGGCTGGTGGGTCCTCGCCAGTCAGGTCGAATAGGAATCTCGACCACCGACTTCAACGGAGAGGTGCGCGCGTGGCTGCCGGTCCTGCCGGCCGCGACGTGGTGCTCGCGACCCCGTTTCCTCCTGTCGGCGGCACTGACAAGGAGATTTTGATGTTCCACCGCCTCCGCGCTGCCTGGGCGAACTTCGCCGAACGCCGTCCCGGCACCGCCCAGTTCCTCGTGTTCTTCATGCTGAGCAACGGCATCACCGTGCTGCAGCTGGCCCTCATGCCGTTCTTCCGGTGGATCTTCAGCCACACCTCGCTCGTCGAGACCACCTTCCAGGTGCTGCAGGTCGGCTCGAACGTCGACGGGTCACCGTTCTACATCTTCAACTACGCCGCCGGGGCGCTGCCCGACGGCGGAGGCGGGCTCGCCTACTTCCTCGCCGTCCAGATCACCCTGGCCATCGCGCAGATCATCAACTTCTTCGCCCAGCGCAACGTGACGTTCAAGTCGAACACCAACATCTGGCGGGCAGCGGGCTGGTACGTGCTGGCGTACATCATCATCACCTTCATCGCGGCGGCCCTCCAGGGCTTCTACAAGGCGCCGATCTACGAGCTCCTCATCGACACGTGGGGCTGGGGCGCAACCGGGGAGACCCTCGCTGACGTCACCACTATGATCATCAACAGCGCCCTGTCCTTCTGGGTCTTCTTCCCGATCTTCAAGGTGATCTTCAAGCGCGAGTCCGAGCCCGAGACCGAGCGTGCCGAGGTGCCCGCAGCGTAGTTCGAGGAGAGTGGAACGCCGTGGACGCGGATCTTGTGGTCGTCGGGTCAGGGTTCTTCGGGTTGACCGTCGCGGAGCGGATCGCCGAGGAGCACGGCCGCAAGGTCCTCGTCATCGACCGGCGCAGCCACATCGGCGGCAACGCCTACTCCGAGGACGAGGCGGAGACCGGGATCGAGGTGCACCGCTATGGCGCGCACCTGTTCCACACCTCCAACGAGCGGGTCTGGGACTACGTCAACCGGTTCACCTCGTTCACCGACTACGTGCACCGCGTGTACACCACCCACCGCGGTGAGGTGTTCCCGATGCCGATCAACCTCGGCACGATCAACCAGTTCTTCCGCTCCGCACTGGGCCCGCAGGCCGCCCGGGACCTGCTCCGCGAGCAGGCCGCCGAGCTCGGTGGGAAGAGGCCGGAGAACCTCGACGAGCAGGGCATCTCCCTCATCGGGCGCCCGCTCTACGAGGCGTTCATCCGCAGCTACACCGCCAAGCAGTGGCAGACGGACCCCAAGGACCTGCCGGCCAGCATCATCTCCCGCCTCCCGGTCCGCTACACCTATGACAACCGCTACTTCTCCGACACCCACGAGGGCCTGCCCACCGACGGGTACACGCGCTGGATCGAGCGCATGGCCGACCACAAGCTCATCGAGGTGCGTCTGGGCTGCGACTTCTTCGACGAGAGCCAGCCGGTCAACAAGGCGAACGTCGTCGGGAACGTGCCCGTCGTCTACACCGGCCCCCTCGACCGCTACTTCGACCACGCCGAGGGGGACCTGTCCTGGCGGACGCTCGACTTCGAGCAGGAGGTCCTGCCGATCGGCGACTTCCAGGGGACGCCGGTCATGAACTACCCCGACGCGGACGTGCCCTACACGCGGATCCACGAGTTCCGCCACTTCCACCCGGAGCGGGACTACCCCGACGACCAGACGGTCATCATGCGGGAGTTCTCGCGCTTCGCGGGCAAGGCCGACGAGCCGTACTACCCGATCAACACCGCCGCGGACCGGGACCGCCTGCTCGCCTACCGCGACCTCGCCTCGAGGGAGAAGGGCGTCCTCTTCGGCGGGCGCCTGGGCACCTACCAGTACCTCGACATGCACATGGCGATCGGGTCGGCGCTGACCATGGTGGACAACCTGGGTGCGGGGTTCTTCAGGCGCTGAGCTCAGGCTGACGGCTCGGCCGGTGGGAGACCGGGATCGGGATCAGCACGCTCAGCACGAACCAGCTGTCCTTGGCCTGGACCGTCAGGGTGCCGCCGTGCTCCCGGGCGACCTGGCGCATGCTCACCAGCCCGTATCCGTGGTGCAGGCGGTTGCCCTTCGTCGTGCGGGGCAGGTGGTCGGTGAACTCGAGGGTGCCCTCGAAGTAGTTCTCGAACCGCATGACGACGAAGGAGTCCTTCGCGTAGACGGCGACCTGGATGAGGCGGCGTTCGTCGTCGGGCAGGGTGAGGACGCTCTCGATGGCGTTGTCGAGGGCGTTGCCGACCAGCGCGGCCAGCGACATCGGGTCCATGAACGCAAGGCCTGTGCCGTCCGCGACGCAGGTCAGCGTGATGTTCCGGGCGCTGCACTCGGCACTCTTCGTGGTGAGGATCGTGTCCAGGACGGTGTTGCCGGTGTCCAGCTGGTCCGCATAGCCGGAGATGCTCTCCTCGAGCTCGTTGAGGTACGCGGCCTTGGCCTCGGGGTCGTGCTCGCCCCGGATCGCATTGATGTAGTGCTTGAGGTCGTGGTACTTGCGGTTGACGACGTCGATGTTGCGCTTTGAGTCGAGGTACTGGGAGTGCTGGGTGTGCAGCAGGCGGGTGATCGCCTCGACCTGGCGCGCACGCTGCAGCTCCACGCGTTGCCCCTGCTGGGCGTAGAGGGCCACGAAGCCGGAGAGGTCCACGAGGGTGCGGATGTAGAAGATCTCCGGCCCCAGGCGGCCGCTGAACGGGGTGTTGGCATCCACGAAGCTCATGTTCGACATGAAGAACGTGACCGCCGCGATCGCCATCGCGATGAAGGTGTCGCGCGGGTCCGCCTCCCAGGCGCGTTCGCCCGGAGCCCGCCGGTGCTCGAGCAGGTAGGCCAGGAGGACCGAGGCCCCGTAGACGACCACCAGGAGCAGTGCCCTGCGGACGGGATTCGCGGCGTCGGCGTTGTTCGTGGCGAAGAAGCTCTCGAACTGCCAGTGCAGCGAGGCCATGAGCTCGGCCAGGACGAAGGCGCGGGCCGTGACGTAGAGCGCGGCCCGCGGGGACTGGTCGGTGCAGGCACGGATGAGCACGTACATGATCGCGACCGAGAGCGCCATCCCGAAGGTCCACAGCTCGATCGGCAGGCGATCGGCGAAGGTCTGCACGACGAGGAGCGTCACCAGGCCGGTCGCGAGGACAGCGAAGAGGAGAGGACGGCTGAGCCGCTTGGGGATGAGGACGACGTAGACGAGGCACGCCGACCACTCGGCGATCGCGGTGTAGGCCCGGGGGATGTCCGTGAGGTCGTCGGGGGTCACGGCAGGCGTCCACCGACGTGGTTGGTGAGTGCATCGAGGAATGCCCGACGCCGGGGCCGGCTCACGAGGAGCTCGTCACCGCCGAGCATGGTGCAGCTGTTCTGGCTGATGCCCGTCACGTACCGCAGGTTGACCAGGTAGCAGTTGTTGCTGCGGTAGAAGTCTTTGCCGGCGAACTCCGTCTCCAAGGCCTTGAGGGTCCCGGAGAGGGCATAGGTGCGATCCACGGCGTGCACCACGATGCGGTGCTTGATGCTCTCGACGTAGACGATGTCGGAGAGGCTGACCCGGGCCATGCCCCCGGTCACCGGGAGCATGACGGCGGCGGTCTCCACCTGGCGCACCCGGGCGATGCTGCGCCGCAGCTCCTGGGCGAAGGCGAAGTAGGGGACCGGCTTGACGAGGTAGCTCAGGGCGTCGACCTCGTAGCCCCGGATCGCGTACTGGGCCATGTTCGTGATGAAGACGAGCACGACGTCCGCGTCGAGAAGGCGGATCTCGTGGGCGGTCTCGAGGCCGTCGAGGGTGGCCATCTGCACGTCGAGGAAGATGATGTCGAAGTCGGGACGGTATGCGGTGGTGATCTCGGAGCCGTCGGTGAAGGTGCGGACCGAGAACGTCACACCGTGCTCGGCCTCGTAACGCCCCAGGTAGTCCGTGATGAGGTCACGGCTGGCCTGCTCGTCGTCGACGATGCCGATCCGAATCATCACGCCCTCCGCTCTGGTCGCGTCACCCTCACCGGCCACTTTCCGGCACTGCAGGGTATCAAGGGCGCCGCCTGGCGCCGGCCCCGGTGCCCTGGGCCGGCCGGGGCACCGGGGCTGCCCGGGGCCGTCCGGTGGGCGTCAGCCGAGCAGCTCGGCCGCCAGCAGGGCGAGGGTGTCCTCGCGGGTGGTCGCCCGCTCGGGGTCGCCGCCGACGTGGGCGGAGCCCACGGGGGAGAGCATGACCTCGTCGGTGCCCACGAGCTCGGCGAGGGCCCGGACCTGGCGCGCTGCGACGTCGGGCGTGCCGACCGCCCAGGTGGAGCGGACCTGCTGGGCGAGCGCGGCGTGCTCGGGGGCGAGGCCGGCGGCCTCGGCGTCCTCGATGAGCTCGACCGGTCCCATATCGCCGCCGGTCCGCAGCCGGATCATCGACCGGGTGTAGGGCAGAGCCTGACGCTCGGCCTCCTCGGCGCTCTCGGCGACGACGGTGTTGATGATCGCGAAGGTCGTGGGGGTGGGGTGCGCCTCCGACGGCCGGTAGGTGCTGCGGTAGGTGGCCATCGCCTCGGCCGTGCCCTGGCCGGCGAAGTGGTGGGCGAAGACGTAGGGGAGGCCGAGCGCGGCGGCGAGCTGGGCGGAGTACATCGAGGACCCGAGCAGCCAGACGTCGGGCACGGACGTGGCGCGGGGCGTCGCGGAGAGCGGGTAGGTGCGCCCACGCAGGTCGAGGGTCAGCCCGCCGGGGGACATGAGGTCGATGACGTCCCGCACGTCGTCGGGGAAGGAATCCACCCCGTCGCCCCCGCGGGCGGCGCCCGAGCGCAGCATGTGGCTGGTCACCGGGTCCGAGCCGGGGGCCCGGCCGAGGCCGAGGTCCACCCGGCCCGGGAAGGCCGCCTCGAGCAGGGCGAACTGCTCGGCGATGACGAGGGGAGCGTGGTTGGGCAGCATGACGCCGCCGGAACCGACCGAGATCTGCCGCGTCGCGGAGGCGAGCAGCGCGATGAGCACGGCCGGGTTGGTCGAGGCCACCGCCGCCATGTTGTGGTGCTCGGCCACCCAGTACCGCCGGAACCCCAGCTCGTCTGCCGTCTGCGCGAGCCGCGTGCTCGCGCGCAGGGCCTGCGACGACGTCTGGTCGGTGCGGACGGGGATGAGGTCGAGGACGGAGAGGGCGTTGACGGGTGCGTTGGGTTCGGTGCTCACTCAGGCTGCAACGGGGGTGCGCTGCGCGCTATTCCTCTGCAGGGTGTGAGCCTGGGCATCGTTGATGACGTCGTACATCGCCGCCTCGACGGCCGCTGCGTGCTCGGTGGTGGCCGGGTGGGCTGCGGCGTCGCCGATCAGCGCGATGTTCGCGCCCACCCAGTGCAGCCAGATGGCCTTGAGCGCGAAGACGCCGATGGCCACCCAGATGACGTTGACCACGGCCGAGGGCCAGGCACCGTAGGTCGAGGCGCTGATCGAGAGCAGTCCGGCACCGACGATGTTCAGGCCCTGGAAGAGCAGCGAGTCCGGGCTGATCCGCTTCGCGGTGACCATGCCGTAGGCGATGACGGTGGCGATCGCACCGGTCCATCCGGCGAGGGTGATTGCGAGCTGAACGGCGGTGGACATAGCTGTCTCCTGAAAGATGGGTGGGGTGAGGAACCCCGCCGAGCCGCCGACGTCCGTTCCTTGCGATGCCTCAATAGTGGCCGCAAGAAACGTTTAGCACAATCGAATCGTTCTCCAAACCCCATGTAGCATCGCTACATGGTTATAGACGCGAAGAGGCTTGGTGTACTCCTTGCCGTCCACAGGGCAGGGGGAGTGGTTGCGGCCGCCGACCTGCTGCATCTCACCCCCTCGGCGATCTCCCAGCAGATCGCCAAGCTCGAGGCCGAGGAGGGCGTCGAGGTGCTCCACCGCGGCCCGCGCGGGGTGACCCTGACCGCCGTCGGGCTGATGCTCGCCGAGGCCGCCGAGCGGATCGAGTCCGAGCTCGTGGAGGCGCGCAAGCAGATCGCGACGATCGGCCCGGACGTCAGCGGGCGGGTCGTGATCGGCGCCTTCCAGACCATCACCAGCAGCCTCGTCGCCCCGATGCTCGTCGAGCTCGCGGCCACCGCCCCCGGCATCGAGATCGCCGTCCACGAGGTCGAGACCGAGGACGCCAACCGCGGCCTGCGCAGCGGCGAGTACGACGTGGTGATCGTCGAGCACGACTCCTCCGCGGAGCGGCCCGTGCCGCGGGGGTTCCGCGAGGTCCCCCTGCTCGACGAACCGTGGAAGCTCGCCGTCCCCTCGTCCATGGCCGTCCCCACCAACCTGCAGGACCTCAAGGACGTCACCTGGATCGGTGCCGAGAGGAACACCGCGGCCGCGCGCGCCCTGGCCCGGGTCGTCGACATCACCCGGCCCACCCGGGACACCCTGCACAGCTACAACTCCTACGAGGTCGCCCTCGCCCTCGTCGGGGCCGGGCAGGGCGTCGCGCTGCTCCCCGCCCTCGCCCTGGAGGGCGCGAACCTGCGCGGGGTCGACGTCGTGCCGATCGCCGGGCTCGGCATGCGCCACATCGCCGCCCGCCACCGCGGCAACCGCCACGAGCCGACGCCGGCCGTGACCGCGGTCGTCGACGCGCTGCTCGCGCAGGTCACGACGCTGGACCTGGGGTATCTGGGGTGAGTGCGGCTACCAACGCAGCGAGGGGTCCCACTGCAGCTGGACGCCCTGCCCGGTCAGGACGCGCTGGAAGTCCTCGGTGAGTCCCGCGCTCTCGTGCACCGCGTGCGGCTCGGTCCCGTTCGCGAGGCAGAAGGCGGCGAGGGACCCGGCGGCCTCCCCGATGCTCCACTCGACCGGTTGGAGCCGGTAGCACCCGTTCGTCACCTGGGTCGTCCCGATGTTCTTCGCGGCCGGCAGGAGGTTGCGGACCCGGCGGGGGATGAGCGCACCGAGGGGGATCTCGAAGGGGTGCGGCAGCCCGTACGTGCCCCCGCCGTCCCCGGTGGTCGCGTGGCGGTCGATCCAGAAGTAGTGCCCGGTGCCCACCGTGTCCGGGTAGCGGGTCGCGCCCCCGGTACCGCGGTAGATCGTGGAGACCTCCTGCTCGACGATGGTCTTGCGGGCAAGGATCCGGCGGGACTCCCGGATGTAGGGGTGCATCGCGAACCCGTCGGCGGTCCCGGCGACGTCGGCGCGCAGCCGCAGACCCGGCCACCCGGTCCCGCCGTCCGGGCGGGGTGCGTCGGTCTGGAGCCAGTAGAGCAGCGAGCGGCTCAGGGCCTTCGCCCCGCGCCAGTGGTCCGCCGCGTCCGGGACCCCGAAGAGGGGCCCGCCGATGTAGTCGTTCATCGGCCAGTTGACGATCGTCACGTCACTGCGGTGGAATCCGTCGCGGAACTGGGTGCGGGCCGCGATCCGCCGGTAGTTCCACAGCTCGGGCGCCAGTCCCATGTTGCGGTGGTCGAGGTCGATGTCTGCGGGATCGTCGTCCATGTTGGGTGAGAACGTGTACACCCGGCCGGGTGCGCCCTCTGGTGTGACGGGACTGCCGAAGCTGAGGATCTTGCGCCCGTCGAGCTGGGGTGGGCGCAGGTCCCGCCAGGAGGCGTAGTCCTCGGGCCGGTCGATCGTGTGGTCCTCCCCAGCGAGGTGGTCGATCGCGAAACACCATGACACGCCTTGCATGTCCGTCGGGTCGGCGCTGTGCCAGGCCCCCGGCTCACCCGTCTGCTCCCGGGACTCCCGGCCCGAGACGTGCTCGACGTCGCCCAGCGGGAGCAGGTCGCCGAGCTCGGTGGCGTCGATGACGTAGTCCGCGACGACGTCGGTCACGTGTCCGCCCGGCCCTTCCAGCCGAACCCCCGTCACGAGGTCTCCGTCGCTCGTGACGGAGACGGGGGCGGTCTCCATGAGCACGACCAGCCGGTCGGAGCTCACATAGGGCAGCAGGAGGGAGTCGATGACCGCGACGACGACCCGTGGGTCCGCGCTGATCGGGCTCACCCACGCGGCACCGGGATTGAAGTGGGGGTCGGCGAGGGCACGCTCGGAGAGCGGGAAGTGTGTGCGGTAGTAGGCGCGCACGCCGTCACGAAGCTCGCGGTACGACGCGTTCGCCCCGTCCGACTCGATGTAACGGTGCTCGTCGCTCGGCACCATCTGGCTGGTCAGCTGCCCCCCGAGCCAGCGGGTCGGGTCCGTGAGGACGACGCGGCGGCCGGCGCGCAGCGCGGCGAGGGCCGCTGAGACACCGCCGACACCTCCGCCGATAACTGCAATGTCTACATGTAGTTCCACGATGAACTCTTCTCCCGCTCGCGGTGCCCGTCGAGTGTGGCATCCTTCGCAGGTAAGGCGCAGCGCCGCGACTCCTGCGATCGCTGCGACAGTATCCGAAAATTTTCCGCGTGTGAAGCGGTGAACGCAGGACCGCGTCGGGCGGTCCTCGAGGGAGTAGGTCGTCGTGAGCGGTTCCGTCCCATCCAAGCGAGCCTCCTTGGCCGAGGTCGCGGAGGCGGCGGGGGTGTCGATCTCCACGGTCTCCAAGGTGGCCAACGGGAGCGCCGACGTCGCGGACCGCACACGGGTCCACGTCGAGAAGATTCTCAAGGAGCGCGGCTACGTCGCGACCCGGAACCGACGGCGGTCACTGGTCCCGGTGACGCTCATGGCGCACGACATGACGTCCCCGGACACCCTCGACGTGGTGCGCGGAGCGGTCCGCGCTGCCGGGGAGACCGGAGTCGACCTGAGCCTGGCAACGTTCCCTCAGGACCTTGAGGACCCCCGCTGGATCGACGAGCTGCGCGCAGAGGGCCGCAAGGGAGCCGTCGTCATCACCTCGAGCTTCGGTGAGGTGCAGCGGGCCAGGTTCCGGTCGAACCGCATGCCCCTCGTGGTCATCGACCCGTTGAGCGCGCCCGACCCAGGAACGTACAGCGTCGGTTCGACGGACTGGGCCGGCGGGCTCGAGGCCACCGAGTACCTGGTGGGCCTGGGACACCGCGACATCGTCATGCTCGGTGGGCGGCTGGACACCAAGGCGAGCCGCGCACGCGTCTCGGGGCACGTCGCGGGCCGCGCCGGTGCGTCGCTGGACCCGGACGGTGCGCGGGTGCTCGGTGGGGACTTCACCTACGCGTCGGGCCTGGAGAGCGGCATCCAGCTGCTCAGCGAGCCCCGGCCGCCCACCGCCATCTTCGCCGCGAGCGACGTCCAGGCGCTCGGCGTGCTCGAAGCGGCCCGGCGCGCCGGGATCCGCGTCCCGGAGGACCTCACCGTGGTGGGCTACGGCGACCTGGTGATCGCCCGCTCGTCCGCGCCGCTGCTGACGACGATCCGCCAGCCCTTCGATCAGATGGGTGCCGAGGCGGTCGAGCAGGTGGCTGAGCTCATGAGCGGATCGACGACGCGCCCGCTGCACACCGAGCTCGCCACGCACCTGATGGTCCGTGAGTCGAGCGGGCCGCCCCGGTCGACGTAGCGCCGACAGTTCGGGGGCGATCGGACATCACGGTCCGCAGAAAACACGTTCCCGAGAATTTGGTCGAAAGTTCTACGCCAGAATCTCTCGACATTACCGATAGTTGTGCCTAGGGTGGGTGGTGCACGCAGGGATCCCGGCCTCACCACAGACGTTGAGGTTGTCGAGGCGACACGGTCGACGACCTGGGCTCCCCGCCTGCTCCAATCCGCCACACGCTCACGTCAGGACCGCCGGACCCTCGGCGAGCTCGACGGGGTCGTTCACGCGGATGTCCACGAAGAAGTGAACACCCCACGGGAGATGGCATGAGTCACATCAACGGACGACCCACGCGGCTGATCGCCGCATGCACCGCAGTCTCGGCAGCACTGGCGCTGGCGGCCTGCGGGACCGCGGACGGCACGACGGAGGCGGCCCCCGGGCCCGTCGACCTGCGCATGGTCACGTGGAGCGCCAACGAGGGCCACCACGCACTGTTCAACGAGATCGCCGCCGAGTACCTCGCAGCGAACCCGGACACGGTTGCCAGCATCACCTTCGATTCCTTGCCCGGCGCGAACTACGTCAACGCCCTGACGACCCAGATCGCGGGCGGCGACGCACCCGACCTTGCCTGGGTCTCCGAGGCGAACGCGGTCGAGTTCGTCGAGGCCGGGGTTCTGCACGACCTCACCCCGACCTTCGAGGCGACCGAGGGCTACGCCCTGGACGACCTCCTCGAAGGCGCAGCCGCGCCGTGGTCCACACCGGACGGGCTCTACGGCTATCCCTTCTCCAACAGCCCGTTCGGCGTGTACGTGAACCTCGACCTGCTCGAGGCCGCCGGCCAGACCAACCCGCGTGAGCTGCTGGCCTCGGGCGAGTGGACCTGGGACGCGGTGATGGACCTGTCGCAGGCGGTCGCCGAGAGCCAGGGCACCGGCGGATTCATCCCCTCGGCCAACCCGTACACAGCGTGGAACGACGCGCTCGGCGCCATGTGGATGTCCTGGGGCGGGAGGCCGTGGAGCGAGGACGGTGCCACGTGCACCTTCGACTCCCCGGAGATGATCTCGTTCTTCGAGTGGTTCCACAACGAGGTGTACGTGGACCACTCGACACCCCAGCCCGGCGAGGAGTTCAACTTCCGTGCCGGCACGGCCGCGATGCAGCTGTCGCAGCTCAGCGCGTCGACCGGACTTGACGGGACGTTCAGGTGGGACTTCCTGCCGATGCCGACCGGTCCCGCGGGTCAGGTCGACGTCGTGGGCCAGGCCGGCATCGGTGTGACCTCGCAGAGCGAGAACCCCGAGGTTGCAGCGGACTTCCTGGCCTTCTTCACCAACGCGGCCAACGGCGAGAAGCTCGCTCAGTACTTCCCGCCGCCGCGTCAGTCCCTGCTCACGCTGGAGACCATCCAGCGGGCAGCCCCTGCGCTCAACGAGGAGCAGATCCAGGCCACGATCATCGACGCGGCCATGGATGCCCAGACCAAGCCGGGCCACGTCAAGATGAGCAGCTTCGCCGACTCGGTGCGCGCCGACCTGGACGCGCTGTGGACCGCTGACGCAGACGTGCCTGCCGTGCTCGGTGAGGTGTGCGCCAAGCTGGAGCCGAAGCTCGCGGGGAGCTGACCGTGAGCCTGGCCACCGCCCGCGAGCCACGGGCGCCCGAGGCAGGGCCGGATGAGCCGCCCGCGTCAGCCCGGACACGGGCCGGCTCCCGGCGCCTGAAGCGTCACGACAGCATCCTCGGTGCGTTGTTCGTCGGGCCTGCCGTGCTCGGCACGATCGCCTTCGGTCTCGTGCCCTTCGGGTTCGTGATCTGGTACAGCCTGCACGACTGGAGCCCGCTTATCGCGAAGTTCAGCTTCACCGGCCTGGACAACGTCCGGCGGCTGATGGCGGACGAGACGGTGTGGGGATCCTTCGGCACGACGTTCAAGTACGCAGGCCTGCTCATGGTCCTCAACATCACGCTCGCGATGGGCCTGGCGCTGCTGCTCAACCAGAAGGTGCCCGGGACCACGGTGTTCCGGACGTTCTTCTTCTCACCGGTCATCGTCTCGGCCGTGGCGTGGGTGCTCATCTGGAACTTCCTCGTCGCCTCCAACGGCGGGATCAACGGGGCGCTGGCGATGATCGGCATCGACGGTCCCAACTGGTTGCGCGACCCCGCCTATGCGCTGGTGACCGTCGTGGTCATCCAGGTCTTCAAAGGTGTCGGGATGAACATGATCCTGTTCATCGCCGCTCTGCAGAACGTGCCGACGGACCTCAAGGACGCCGCACGGATCGACGGGGCGCGCCCCGGGCGGGTCTTCCGGTCCATCACGCTCCCGCTCATGACCCCGACCATCCTGCTCGTCACGATGGTCACGATGATCAGCGCCCTCGACGTGTTCGTGCCGATCCAGATCATGACCGAGGGTGGCCCGGGGCGCTCGACCACCGTCATCTCCTACCTGCTCTACCAGACGGCGTTCGAGCAGCAGGACTTCGGGTACGCCAGCACGATCGGCGTGCTGCTCTTTCTGGTGGTTCTCGCGCTGACCGCGCTGGTCTGGGGCATGCGGAAGAAATGGGTGCACGATGAGGTCTGAGACAGCAGTGCACGCTCCGTCGCCGGTGGCGACGAAGCTCCCGCGGTCCGGCGGGAGGCGGCCGAAGGACTCGGCCGCCGCCCGGCGGACCAAGCTCCGCAAGAGGGTGCTGCTCTACGCAGTCCTCGTGCTCTTGTCGGTGCCCTTCCTCTACCCCACGCTGTGGATGGTCTTCTCCGCCTTCAAGCCGGTGAGCGAGATCTTCTCCCAGCCCCCGACCCTGCTCCCTCGGGAGTGGACGACGGACGGTGTGCGGAAGATCTTCACGGTCACGCCGTTCGCACGGCAGTACCTGAACTCGCTCTACATCGCGACCATCGTCACGGTCGGCTCGGTCTTCGTGTGCGCGTTCGCGGGATACGCCTTCGCCCGCATCCGCTTCCCGCTGGCCAACAAGGTGTTCCTGCTGCTCATGACCGGGATGATGATCCCTTCCGAGGTGACGATCATCCCGATCTTCCGGTGGGTCGCCCAGGCCGGTCTCATGGACACGCACGTGCCCCTGATCATCCTGCCGATCGTGGGACCGGGGAGCATTGTCGGCGTCTTCATCTTCCGGCAGTTCTTCCTCAGTCTCCCGGCGGAGCTGGAGGAAGCGGGCCGCCTGGACGGGCTCGGACGCCTGGGCCTCTTCTGGCGCATCGCGTTCCCGCTCGCCAAGCCCGCGATCGCCGCCGTGGCGATCATGAAGTTCCTGTCCTCCTTCAACATGTACTTCGAGCCGCTGATCTTCCTGCGCAGCGAGCACCTGTTCACCGCCGGACTCGGGCTCACCCGGTTCCACGACGGGTACGGCGAACCGCTCTACAACACCCAGATGGGCGCCACAGCCCTGACTGTCATCCCGATCCTCATCGTCTTCCTGGTGGCCCAGAAGCAGTTCGTCGAGGGCCTCACCCGCACCGGGATGAAGGGATGAGCAGTGATGAACCCCAAGACGACCAACAAGCTCAACGACGAGCGAACGGACGGTGTGTGATGGAAACGAACCATGGCAGCACGGGCGGGCTCCCGCCCCTGAGCCGACGAGGCTTCCTGGCAGGGCTGGCAGCGACCTCACTGGCCTTCGCGGCCCACGCCGCGAGCGGTGCGCCCACCGCGGCGGCCGTCTCCGCGGGGACGGTCCTCCCTCTGGTCGCGGAGCTCCCGGCGGGTGCTCCTGACCGCGGGTCGTTCGCGCCGAACGAGCAGATCTACGCGAGCTACCTGCTCATCCTCGCGCCGCTGGCCAACAGCGTCGTCGACGACGACCCGGACACCTACGGGTGGCTGGCCGACGGCTGGCAGCGCACCCCGAACGAGCCGTTCAACGCCCGGGTCATGGAACACGTCGCGACGTTGAGCTTCTTCCTGGCCACGGAGCGGCCGTGGAACCCGTACTTCGGGGACACTGCCCTGGCGGGTCGGCTCGACGCGGCGCTCGGGCACTACCTGGGGCTGCAGCACAGCGACGGCGCGTGGCCCGAGCGCAACCTCGACGAGCACGGGCTCGCTCCGACCGGATTCGGGACGGTCGCGCTCTCGGCCGTCCTGAGCGACCTCCAGCGGATCGACGCCCTGCCTGCGCGACGGACTCAGATCGAGCAGGCCCTGCGCCTCGGGGCACAGTGGCTGACCGACATGAGCAAGCCCCACTGGGCCGCGCCGATCAACGTCACCAACCAGGTCGTGGCCGGTCTCGCGGGCGTCGCCCAGACGTCCCACGTGCTCGGCGACCCGGCGATCGGTGCTGCGCTCGACGACGGCTGCGCCTACCTCCTCGAGCACGGGCAGCCGCAGGCCGGGTTCTTCAACGACCCGCTCACCTACGACGCCGGGTACAACTTCGAGGTCATGCTCCCGGACCTGGGGGACATCTACGCGGCGACGGGGAACCTCTCCGTGGTGGAGATGGTGCGGCGCTGGGCCGAGTGGTTCGGCTACGCCGTCGTCATGGAGCCGGGAAAGCCGTGGGGCTTCCACTACGGCGCCATCAGCGGGCGCAACGCCCAGGCGGCGTTCGTCCCGGCCGTCGACGACGCGGGCGACAGGGTCGCGCTCGGGCGGGCGTTCCTCGCCGAGGTGCCGGCGCTGGGGGCGTTCTACGCCCCGGCCGAGGACAAGCAGGCTGCTCGTGCGGCGTGGGCGACGTCCTCCGCGCCGGTCCCGCCCCGGAAGAAGATGGACAGCTCGCCGCGCCTCTACATGCACGTCCCTCGAGCGCCGGACGGGGTCTCGCGCGCCGAGCGGGACGCCCAGCTCGCGCAGCTGCCCTACGTCCGCGCGGACACGTTCACCGAGATGCGGCTGGGGACCGTCGACCAGCAGTTCCTGTTCGTGCGGCGCCCCTACTACTACCTCGGCGCGCTGTACGGCGTGCGCCCCTCCAACCTCCAGCGCTTCGGGCCCGGCATGTTCTGGCACCCTGTCGAAGGGATGGTCGTTCTTGCGGTGAACGGGCCGGCGGACCCGGCCTGGAGCACGGTCACCGCCTCGGGGGTGGACTCCGCCTGGACGGCCGTGGTCGCCACGCACCATGCCGGCGCGGACACCTCCGGACAGCAGATCGCCCCGGCGGACGTCACCGGCCAGACTGGCGTGTTCACCACCCGCTACACCGCGGGTCTTGGCGCGATCGTCAGCGACGTCACCTACTGGCACGACGGCGTCGTCCGTGCTGTGGCGACGAGCGGTGCGGCCCGCGAGCAGCTCCCGCTCGTGCTCCAGGCACAGGACTCGCTGACCTTCTCCGATGGCACGACCGCGGCGCCAGGCAGCACGACGCAGACGACCGCGTCGAGCCTCGCCCTCGTGCGTGGCGGGCACCGGTTCCAGATCAGCTGGGACGGTGAGCGGACCGTCGTCCTCAAGCCCACCGGACGCACGACGTTCTCGGACAAGAGTCGCACGCACCACGTGCTCGAGGTCCACCACGACGGCGCCCTCCAGCTCGGCGTGACCGCGATCGACCTGGCGACCCTCACCGGGGACGGCGTGCAGGTGGCGCGCACGGCGGTCCGCACGGGCTCGCAGGTTGCGTTCCACGCCGTCAACCTCGAACCCGTCGCTGTCGACGTGTCGGTGATGGGCCTGGGCGGTCGACGAGACTACGGCCGGGTCGAGCCGGGTCAGGGTGTCTACGACCTCATCCCGCTCCAGAGCGGCACCAGACGCCAGGTGGTCGTGCAGGTGCGCGCTCCGGGCACCGGCGGCCCCCGCGTGACGACCACTCGCATCACCGTATGAGCCCCGGACGAGGACCCTGGAGCGGTGCCGCGGCGCCGCAGGCTCCACCGGCCACCACACCCAGCCGCGCACAGACCGCGGCCACACAGCACGGAAGGAACGATCCGATGAGCACGATCGACGTGACGACTGTTCAGTCGTCGCCGCGCCCCTCGTGGGCCGGGCACCTGGCACCAACACCCCCGATGGGCTGGAACAGCTGGAACGTCTTCAAGCGTGAGGTGAACGACGCCCTCATCCGTGAGACCGCTGACGCCCTCGTCAGGTCGGGGATGCGCGACGCCGGGTACACCTACGTCGTCATCGACGACTGCTGGATGGCGCGCGAACGCGACGCCGACGGTGACCTCGTCCCCGACCCCGAGCGCTTCCCGCGGGGCATCGCCGATCTCGCCGACTACGTGCACGAGCGCGGCCTGCTCCTGGGCATCTACTCGAGCCCGGGAGAGAAGACGTGCGCGGGCTATCCCGGGAGCGGTGGCCACGAGGACCAGGACGCGCGGCTGTTCGCCTCCTGGGAGGTCGACTTCCTCAAGTACGACTGGTGCTACACCAAGGGCAACGCGCAGGAGGTCCTCATGCGGATGGGGGACGCGCTCGCGCGGACCGGGCGGCCCATCGTCTACTCCGTCAACGGCGGTGCCGCGAGCCGTGACGACCCGTGGTCCTGGGGTGCGGACTACCCGTGGGCGCTCGACGTGGTGGACTGCTGGCGCACGTCCAACGACATCTGGCCCAGCTGGGACGAGGACGGGACCATCGCGGAGAACTCGGTGATGACGATCCTCGACGAGCAGGGCGGCCTGGAGAGGTTCGCCCGCCCCGGCAGATGGAACGACCCCGACATGCTCGAGGTGGGGGTGGCGGGAATGTCCGACGTCGAGTCCCGCTCGCACTTCAGTCTCTGGGCGATGCTGGCCGCGCCGCTCATCGCCGGCAACGACCTGCGCGACATGACGCCGGCGACCCTCGAGATCCTCACCAACCGTGAGGTCATCGCCGTCGACCAGGACCGTCTGGGGCGACAGGGCCGGCGGATCCAGCGGCGCGGAGGCACCGAGGCCTGGGCGCGCGAGCTCGACGGCGGCGACCTCGCCGTGCTGCTGCTCAACCGGGGGGCCACCCCGACCCGGGCCGCCGTGGCGACGTCCGTCTTCGGGATCCCGGGGACGGTCGAGACCCGGGACCTGTGGACCGGCGCGGTCGCCCGCGCCGTCACCTCGATCGAAGCCACGCTCGCACCGCGGGAGAGTGCCCTGTTCCGCGTCACGTCACCTGGCCGCTTCCGGCTGCCTCGGGCGGTGGTCTGACGTGGATGTCCGGACGACACGACGAGTGGAAGGAGCAGACCGTGCGCTCTGAGGAGGTGCAGTCAGACGTCACGATCGTGGGAGGCGGGCTGGCCGGGTGCTGCGCTGCGATCGCCGCGGCACGACAAGGTGCCCGGGTGGCTCTCGTCCAGAACCGCCCGGTGCTCGGAGGCAACTCCTCGAGCGAGATCCGGGTGTGGGTGTGCGGCGCCACCTCCCACGGCACGCAGCACTACGCCCGCGAGACCGGGATCATGGGTGAGCTGTTCGTCGAGAACCAGTTCACCAACCCGGACGGCAACCCCTACTACTGGGACCTGGTGGTGCTCGAGGCGGTCCGCGCCGAGCCGAACATCGCGCTCTTCCTCAACACCGACGTCCGCGAGGTCGAGGCCTCGGGTCCGGAGTCCGACCGGCGCATCGACGCGGTCACGGGCTGGATGATGGGGTCGGAGCGCCTCATCCGGTTCACCAGCCCGGCGTTCATCGACTGCAGCGGCGACGGCCTCGTCGGGCACCTGGCGGGCGCACGCGCCCGGACGGGTCGGGAGTCGTTCGCCGAGCACGGGGAGGACTGGGCGCCGGCGGAGGCCGACGACGTGCTGCTGGGGAGCACGATCCTCTTCTACTCCAAGGACACCGGTCACCCGGTGCCGTTCGTGGCGCCGTCCTTCGCCAAGGACATCGCCGCGACCGGGATCCCGCAGCGACGCCGGATCCGGGCCGACCACAACGGGTGCGACTTCTGGTGGATCGAGTGGGGCGGGGAGCGCGACGTCGTCCACGACAACGAGGAGATCCGCGACGAGCTGCAGGCAGCGGTCTACGGGATCTGGGACCACATCAAGAACTCGGGCGAGCACGACGCGGCGAACCTGACCCTGGAGTGGATCGGCGCCATCCCCGGCAAGCGCGAGTACCGCCGCTTCGTGGGCGACCACGTGCTCACCCAGCACGACGTCCTCGACCAGCCGGAGTTCGCCGACCGGGTCGCGTTCGGGGGATGGTCGATCGACCTCCACCCGCGGGGCGGCATGTACGCCGACGAGCCCGGATCACGCCACCGTTACCCCGACGGCACCTATCACATCCCGTTGCGCAGCCTGTACTCGCAGAACGTCTCGAACATGTGGATGGCCGGCCGGACGATCTCGGCGAGCCACGTGGCCTTCGGCTCCACCCGGGTGATGGCGACCTGCGCCGTCGGCGGGGAGGCGGCCGGGACGGCAGCGGCCCTGGCCGTCCAGCGAGGACTCGCCCCCCGAGAGCTCGCGACGACGAGCCTCGACGCGGTGCACCACGCGATGGTCCGCTCGGACGGACCGCTCCTCGGGGTGCGTGCCACCGACCCGGCCGACCTCGCTCTCCGCGCGAGCGTCACGTCCTCCTCCATCCTGGCGGACCTGCGCACGGAGCCCGGTCGAGGAGTCGAGCACCTGGACAGCGACCTCGGGATGGTCGTCCCCGTCGACCCGTCCCTCGGTGCGGTCGAGTTCCTCGTCGACGCGGCCCAGGACACCGAGCTCGTCGTCGACGTCTACGGGACCCGCAAGCCGCAGAACTACCTTCCCGCCGACCTCGTCCACACAGCGGGTGTCCCCGTCGCCGCAGGCCTGCGACAGTGGGTCACCGTCCCCACCACCTGGTCGCCCGGTCAGGCGCAGAACGCGTTCCTCGTCCTGCGCCGGCAACCTCTGCTCGACGTGCACGGATCGGTGCGCAACGCGCCAGGGGTCCTGGCCTTCCGGCACCGGGAACCACCCGCTGACGAGCCGCACGTCGAGCAGTGGCGGGCGTGGAAGCACCTCGACGACCGTCAGGGCTTGTGCTTCCGCCTGCAGGACCCGACCGAGGCCTATGCAGCCCAGCAGGTGAGCGGGGGGTACGCCCGGCCCTGGGGCGGCCCGCAGATGTGGGTGTCGGGCCCGCTCGTGGACGACCCGCAGCCGTGGGTCGAGCTGCGATGGCCGGAGCCCGTGACGATCGCCGAGGTGGCCCTCGTGCTGGACGACGACGTCGAGGAGGACCTCATCAACCTCCATCACCACCGGACGCCGGAGGCCGTCGTACCGACGCTGCTGCGCGACTACGAGATCCAGGTCCATGACGACACCGGGTGGCGGACCGTCGTCAGCGTCGAGGCGAACCGGCGCCGGCACCGCGTGCATCCGCTCGAGGCACCAGTCACGACCCAGCGGCTGCGGGTGGTGGCCCAGGCCACCCACGGCGCGCCGCGTGCGCACCTGGTGTCGCTGCGGACCTATGCCGACACGCGGTCCGGTGCCTGAACGGCGGCGCCGCCCGGCGGTCACCTACGCGACGCACTCCCAGGACCTCATGGACCGGGTGGTGGCCCCCGAGGCACGAGAACGGTTGGCGCGGTCCGCGGACGTACTCTCCGAGGAGGTGATCACGGAGTTCTCCAGTGAGCGCGCGCTGCGGCTGCTGGGGCGGACCGAGGTGCTCCTGACCACGTGGGGGTGCCCGCCGATCGACCAGGCGGCCCTCGACGCGGCACCCCACCTGCGGTTGATAGCCCACGCAGCCGGCACCGTCCGGGGGCACGTCCTGCCCGAGGTGTGGCGACGCGGCGTCACCGTGACGAGCGCCGCCCAGGCGAATGCGCGTCCGGTAGCCGAGTACACGCTGGCCTTCATCCTGCTGGCCGCCAAGCGGGTGCTGCCCTGTGCAGAGCTGTACTCCCGCCGCCAGGTCCTGAGCGCGAAGGAGATCCTGACCGCCGGTGCGGGCAACCGCGGGAGCACCGTGGGGATCGTCGGTGCGTCACGCATCGGACGCCTCGTGCTCGAGCTGCTCCGCCCCTTCGAGCACACGGTCCTCCTGGTCGACCCGTTCATCTCGCGTGTGGAGGCGAGCAGCCTCGGGGCAGAGCTGGTCACGCTGGACGAGCTGCTGCGGCGCAGCGACGTGGTCACCCTGCACGCTCCGCTCCTGCCAGCGACCCGGGCGATGATCGGGCGGGCGCAGATCGAGGCCCTGCGGGACGGGACGACCCTCATCAACACCGCCCGAGGTGGGCTGGTGGACCACGCCGCCCTCCGCGATCACCTGACCAGCGGGCGGCTGTCCGCGGTGCTCGACGTCACCGACCCCGAACCGCTCCCTCTCGGGGACCCGCTCTACGAACTGACGAACGTCGTGCTCACGCCGCACCTCGCGGGGTCCCAGGGGAACGAGATCTCGCGCCTCGGCGACCTGGCCGTGCACGAGATCGAGAGGTTCGCGGCCGGTGAGGGGCCGGGGAACCCGGTCCTCCTCGCCGATCTCGACCACACGGCGTGATGCGCGGGCACGCGGTCTGAAACCCAGAAAACCGGGAGCGCTACCAGTCTCCGATCAAGGCGACCAGGGCGGCAGATCGGCTAGTTTCCAGTGATCGATCTGATCGTGTCAACAACCCTCTCCACGGCCACGACAGTCTGGGCGCTGGATCTGGAAGCGCTCCCGGCTTGTCAGGGCCTGCTCGTGATGCTACTTTCAGTCAAAATCGTCGAGGTGGTAAGCGAGACCCGCACAGCGTGGGAGCGCTCCCTCTCAGTTTGGAGACATTGTGGTTTCCCCCTCTCGGGCCCTACGTTCGCACGCCGCCCGGATGGCTGGCCTGACGTCCGCAGCCCTCCTGCTCGCCACGGCGGTGGTGCCTGGCGCGTTCGCATCGCCCCAGGCGGAGCTGCACGACTTTGCCGGGGGTGAAACCCAGGGCTGGCAGGCCTACGCCAACGACGGGACCGTCTCCTCGTCCACCGCCGGCGAAGAGTTCTGCGCCGTCGTGACCGGGGGGCAGAACCCCTGGGACATCGCCGCCCAGCATGACGACATCACCTACGACAGGGACCAGACGTACACGGTCTCGTTCGACGCCCATGCGAGTGCTGCCGTGACGATTCCGATGCAGGGCGGGCCGGCGTATCCGGCGGCCTTCGGCCACTCGGTCGTCCTGGACGGCACGGCGACGCCGCAGCACGTGGAGTTCACGTTCGAGCCGGCGACCTGGCCCGTGGGCACAGGCTCACCCCTCGCCGACAACTGGACGACGACCACCGGCAACATCTCCTTCCAGCTGGGCAAGCAGGCAGCGGAGTACACGCTCTGCTTCGACAACTTCTCCCTCACGAGTGAGCCGACCGAGTCGACCCCGCCCCCGACCCCGACCCCGACAGCAGAGCAGATCGTCGGCGGTGACTTCGAGGACGGCACGCTCGACCCGTTCTACGCGGCCGGGACCGGTGGGACCAGTGCCGTCGACGGCGGCGTCCTCTGCGTGAACCTCGACGGTGGCACCTCGGCCAGGTGGGACCAGAGCGTCGGCATCAACGGCATCGTGATCGTGCCGGGCACCACCTACACCCTCTCCTTCGACGCCAGCTCCTCCAACGGCCGACCCGTCCGGGCGATCATCGGCGACGACGACCCCCCCTACGGCGTCCTCGTCGAGCAGAACCCGACACTGACGACGTCCATGGAGCACTACACCTATACGTTCACCGCATCGGCAACCTTCCCGCCGGCGCCCGGTGGAGAGCCGACCACCGGTCAGGTGGCTTTCCAGGTGGGTGGCTCACCCGAGGCGTGGACGTTCTGCCTCGACAACGTCTCCCTGATGAGCGGGACCGAGGCGGCGCCGTTCGTGCCCGAGACGGGCCCCCGAGTCCGCGTGAACCAGGTCGGCTACCTCCCTGAAGGCCCGAAGCAGGCGACCCTCGTCACCGACAAGACCGAGCCGGTCACGTGGCAGCTCCAGGACGGCGCCGGCGCAGTCGTGGCCTCCGGGCAGACGGTGCCCGCCGGGGTTGACGTGACGGCCGGCTTGAACGTGCACGAGCTGGACTTCAGCGCCTACACCACCAGTGGTCGCTACACGCTGGTCGCCGACGGCGAGGCGAGCTACGCGTTCGCCATCGACGCCGACATCTACCAGCAGCTCCGGTACGACGCGATGAACTACTTCTACCCGGTGCGCAGCGGCATCGCGATCGACGGGTCGGTCATGGACGGCCAGCCGGACGCCGACGAGTACACCCGACCGGCAGGTCACGTGGAGAACCCAGACAGCTCCCTGCTGGCGGGAAGCGCCAACCTCGGCGACCACGACGTCGCGTGCCTGACGCCAGCCACCGAGGGTGAGTTCTGGATGTACGGGGACTGGACCTGCAACTACACCTCCGACGTCGTCGGCGGCTGGTACGACGCAGGCGACCACGGCAAGTACGTCGTCAACGGCGGCATCGCCGTCGCGCAGCTGCTCTCCACCTACGAGCGCACGCTCACCAGCCCGACCGGCGCCACCGCGGACCTGGGTGACGGGAGCCTCAACATCCCGTTGGACGAGAGCAGCAACGGCGTGCCGGATCCGCTGGACGAGGCCCGCTGGGAGCTCGAGTGGATGATGAAGATGCAGGTTCCCGCGGATGCCTCCATGTACGCAGGCATGGTGCACCACAAGGTCACCGACTCCAACTGGACCGGTCTCCCGCTTCTGCCCTCCGACGACCCGCAGGAGCGCTACGTGCACCGCCCGTCGACGGCCGCGACCCTGAACTTCGCAGCCGTCGCCGCGCATGGCGCACGTCTGTGGGACGCCTACGACCCGGCGTTCGCGCAGGAGCTGCTGACCGCCGGCCAGGTTGCCTGGGACGCTGCCCTCGCGACCCCGGAGCTGTATGCGCCGGCACCGAACGCCGACCCCAGCCCCGGCGGCGGTCCGTACAACGACGACAACGTCCTGGACGAGTTCTACTGGGCAGCCGCAGAGCTGTTCCTCACCACCGGCGCCCAGGAGTTCGAGGACTACGTGCTCGCCAGCGAGTACAACACCGCAGACATCTGGACCGCCGGCGGCTTCAACTGGTTCGAGACGGCCGCACTCGCGCGCCTCGACCTCGCGACGGTCGAGTCGGACCTCCCCGGGCGGGCTGAGAACCGCCAGTCGGTCATCGCGGCTGCCGAGAAGTACCTGGCCTGGCAGCAGAGCCAGCCGTTCGGCACGGCGTACCCCGGTGTGGACGGGCAGTACGACTGGGGTTCCAACAGCGCGATCCTCAACAACCAGGTCGTCCTGGGCACCGCCTTCGACCTGACGAGCGACCAGCGGTTCGCCGACGGCGTGCTGGAGGCGATGGACTACCTGCTCGGCCGCAACGCTCTCAACCTCTCCTACGTCACCGGCTATGGCACCGTGTACTCCCAGAACCAGCACAGCCGTTGGTTCTCGCACTCCCTCGAGCCCTCGCTGCCGAACCCGCCTCGCGGGTCGGTGTCCGGTGGTCCGAACTCGATGTCCGCGACCTGGGACCCCGTCATCCAGACGATGTACGACGAGACCCACATGTGCGCACCGCAGCTCTGCTACGTCGACGACATCCAGTCGTGGTCGACGAACGAGATCACGGTCAACTGGAATTCCGCGATGTCCTGGGTGGCGTCCTTCGCCGCTGACCAGGCGGACGGGGACGCGTCGGCGGCGGGCGACATCGTCGAGGTTGTCACCCACCCCGAGGACGCTGCTGTGGTGGACGGGTCGGTGGCCACCTTCACGGCCGCGGCGACGGCGAACCCGGCTCCTGCGGTGCAGTGGCAGCGACTGGTCGGGGGCGTGTGGACCGACATCTCCGGAGCCACGGCCTCGACGCTGACGTTCACCGCGCGGATGTCCGACGACGGTGGGCAGTTCCGGGCCTACTTCGCCAACGCGTTCGGCGGCTGGTTCACCGATCCGGCGACCCTGACGGCGACGGCTGCTGCGGAGGCCGTGGTCACCAACCCGGCCATCGCGCTGCCGACCACCCCGTCGCAGGCCACACCGGCCCCGCCGGCTTCGGTGGAGGGTGGTCGTGGGCTGGCCGTCACGGGCGTCGAGGTGACCTGGATGCTGATGGCCGCGGCCTTGCTCGTGCTGGGCGGAGGCGCCGTAGTAGTGGCTCGCCGCAGATCATAGGAGCGGCCCTCCGTGCCTCCTCGCCCCGGTGACCCCCGTCACCGGGGCGAGGTGCGTCTGGCGACGACGTCCGGCGGTCGAACCGTGACAGTAGGCTTCCAGACATGCCAGATCCCACGACCGGTGGTCCAGACCAACCGCAGCGCGCCCTTCGCCTGACCAAGAGCACTCCGCTCAGGCAGCCGACGCTCGATGAGGTCGCGCACCGCGCCGGCGTGTCCCGGTCGGCAGCCTCGCGCGCCATGAACAACGCCCGCCATGTCAGCCCGACCAAGCGCGAGGCCGTCGAGCGGGCCGCCCGGGAGCTGGGCTACGTCCCCAACGCGACGGCCCGAGCGCTCGCCACGAGCAAAGCCGGGTCCGTGGTCCTGGCCGTCTCGGAGGAGGACCCGGCCTTCTTCGGTGATCCGTTCTTCTCCCAGGTCATCGTCGGTGTCGCCACCGCGCTGGAGAAGGCGGAGATCGACCTGACCCTCATGCTCGCCTCGTCGGCCAACGGCCGGGCGCGGTTGGAGCGCCTGCTGAGGTCTCGGCGCTCGGACGGGGTGATGCTCATGGCGTTGCGCGGCGACGACCCGCTCAACCGGGTCGCGGAGACGACGGACCTCCCGCTGGTGATCTGCGGACGCCCGCTGACCGAGGACGCGCGCTGGTACGTCGACGCGGACAACCGAGGAGGGGCACGCCGTGCGACCGAGCACCTGCTGAGCAGTGGACGCAGACGGGTCGCGACGATCACCGGACCGATGGACCTGGAAGCGTCGGTCGCAAGGTATCAGGGGTTCGCTGACGCCATGGCGATGGCCGGGCTGAGCGCGGACCGGGTCGAGCAGGCGGACTTCACCCCCGACGGTGGCGCTCAGGCGATGTCCAGGCTCCTGGCGGCCCACCCCGATCTCGACGCCGTCTTCGTCGGCTCGGACAACATGGCGGCAGGTGCACTGCGTGCACTGAAGGCCCACGGACGCAGCATCCCCGGCGACGTGGCGGTCGTCGGTTTCGACGACCTCGCGATCGCTCAGCAGACGGAGCCACCGCTGACGACGATGAGCCAGCCGATCCGGGCTCTCGGTCAGGAGATGGCGACGATGCTGATCCGGCTGATGGACGGTGAGGATCCGAGCCCGATCATCCTGCCCACGCGTCTGGTGGTGCGCGGGTCCGCGCCTGAGTGAGCCAGGGCGGGCATGAGAAAGCCCGTGGGCTGGTGGGGTTCCCCACCTGCCGCGGCGGACGAGATCGCGGCTCCCACGGGCTCCGGCAGCGTCCCTCGCCGGACGGCGACTAGCGGGACGCCACCTCATGTGTCCTAGGAGAAATCATGTTGTGGACCACCTCCTTTCGTCTGTGTCAGCGACGCTACGCCTGACGCGCGGGAGGCTCAAGTGTTTTTCTCCCGGCGCGGCGTCTCGGGCATCATGGGTGCATGACGCTGCGCATCATGACGGTCTGCACGGGCAACATCTGCCGCTCGCCCATCGCCGAGGTCGTCCTGCGGGATCGGCTCGGGGCCGCGGGCCTGGGCAGCCGGGTCGTCGTCGACTCGACCGGGATCAGCTCTGAGGAACGGGGCAACCCGATCGACCCCCGGGCCCGGGAGGTGCTCCTGGCCGCCGGGTACACCGACGCTGCCCTCGAGGAGCACGGTGCCCGCCGCGTGCGCCCCGAGGATCTCGGCCGACGGGACCTCGTGCTCCCGATGACCGCCGCCCACGCGGTCGAGCTGCGTCGCCTCGCTCTCGACCACGGCCTGCCCGACGCCGCGGCGGACATCATCATGTTCCGCACCTTCGACCCCGGTGCGCCCCGCACGCGCGACGCATCCCAGGAGCGACTCCTCGACGTCGAGGACCCCTGGTACGGGGACCTCGCCGACTTCCAGGAGTGCCTGAGGCAGATCGAGGCCGCGGCGGACGGGATCGTGGGGTGGGCGCGGGTCCGTCTGGGTGACCCCGCTCCCGAGCCTGCCTAGTCCCGAGCCTGCCGAGACTCAGTCGAAGGTGTACCCGGTGACCAGATCGGCAAAGGTCGTCACGAGGGACTCACCGGCGATCGAGTGCGCGGCGGCGTAGGTGTATGACTCCTCGGTCACCAGGTCGGTGTAGTCCAGGTGCCACACCCGCTCGCCGGTGGCCAGCTGCAGGGCCTCGATCCCGTAGGACGTGTCGGAGAGCAGGGCGTCGCCCGCACGGTCCTGGTGCCAGGAGCTGCGCGTCGAACTCTGCCAGCGTTGTTCGCCGGTCTGCAGGTCGTAGGCCGTCAGCGTGACCGACTCCTCCCACCAGGTGCCGTGCAGCACCAGGTCGTCCACGGCCGTGTAGTTGGTCCACAGGGCGCCCGGGTCGGCCGTGGCCGACCACAGCGCGTCACCCGTCCGTGGGTCGTAGGCGATGTCCCCGACCCCCACGACGGACGCCATCGCGTCGCTGCTCCCCATGCGCACCCAGACGCGTCCGTCGACCGTGAAGGGGACACCTCCGCGGGCGGTCACGGTGACGCGCGGGGTGTCGGTCCCCAGGTCGCTTGCCTCCCACAGGGTCCCACCCGGCCACGGGCCGCTCTCGGTGCCGCTCGTGGACGACGTGCTCTCCGCCTCCCCGGTGCCCAGGTCGACGGCCATGGTGGCACCCGAGACGTAGGACCACGCCCTGCCCTCGCTCACGACGAAACCGCCGTAGTACTCGGTCGCCGGGACGTATCCCTCGGGGGAGGTCGCGTGCCACCGGGCGTCGAGGTCGGTCGGGGTCCCGCGGGTCGCGTGCAGCGCACCGCTGCTGATCGTGCTCCCCGCCAGGACGAGGTCGCCTTCGACCTCGGTGACCGTGAACGGGAGGAAGCCGGCCGTGTCCTCACCGAGGACACCTCCGCTGCTGGTGTCGAGCGTGAGCACACGGTACGTGTCGTCGGCCGAGGCGCCGCCGGTGACCACGCACACGGTCGAGGTGCCGGTCCCGAGGGTGTGGCAGGTGGCCGTCGTCGTCGGCTCGAGGTCGATCCGCCACGCCTGCGCCCCGGTCGTACGGTCCAGGCCGATGATCGAGGACCCGGCGGCTGTCCCTGCGGTGACGACGACCCTCTCCTGGCGGGCGGGACGGTCCAAGGGGTCGGAGGTGGCGAGCGACACGAAGGCTGTCGGGTCCCCGGACATGAGGTCGACGGCGGAGACCCGCCAGAGCTGGGTCGGTGTGACGGTGTAGTCCACACCAGGGTCGACCGGGTCCGTCGGGTCCGGGGTGGCGCTGGGGGACGGCGTCTCGGTGGGATCTGCCGACCCGGTGGGATCCGGCGACGGGGTGGCGACGGGCGACAGGACGGTGGCGGTCTTGGCCCCCGAGGAGTCCCCCCCGCCCCAGACGGCGAACGCGCCCAGAGCGATCGCGACCGCCGCGACCACGCCTCCGATCGCGATCGCGACCGCCACCGCGGGTCCGCGCCGAGCGGATACCTCCCCCGCCGGACCCGGCGGGGGAGGGGGTGGTGGAACAGGGTCGGGCGTCGGGGTAGACATACACCCATTGTCCTGCGGTCGACGGGCGGACGCCCGTCGACGCGCGGCCCGCCGGCGGCCGCCTTGGGGCCGCGGCGCGCCCGGTGGCGCCTAGGGCGCCGTCGGGAGGGCGGGGAGCGGGGCGACGCCGTGCAGGGTCGGTGCGACGGGCCGGAGCACCCCGTCGGTGACGACGATACGGTCGAGCGCCACCTCACGGTGCGTGCCGTCTCCGCCCGGGATCGCGTGGCGGTGGTAGGCGATGTACCAGTCGCCGGTGTGCGCCCGGAGGATCGAGTGGTGCCCGGTGCCGAGGATGCCCTGGTCCGGATCCTTCTCGAGCAGCAGGCCGTGGTCCTCCCAGGGTCCGTGGGGACCGGGACCACTCGCGTACCCGACCCGGTAGTCGGCGCTGCGGGTGTCGTCGATGGACCAGGTCAGGTGGTAGACGTCCCCGTCTCGGACCACCCAGGGCGCCTCGCGGAAGTCCGTCAGGCCCTCGAGGACCCGGACCTGCGCGGGGTCGAAGCTCACCATGTCCTCGGCGAGGGGGACGACCCGGGGGACCATGTTGCCCCAGTACAGGTAGGACGTGCTGTCGACGTCCACAAAGATCGCGGGGTCGATCTGCTGCTCGCCGCCGTAGTCGGCCTTGTCGACCAGCGGGTGACCGAGCGCGTCGGTGAACGGCCCGGTCGGGGAGTCCGAGACGGCCACCCCGATGGACTGGTCCGCGGTGAAGTAGAAGTAGAACTGCCCGTCCCGCTCCCCGGCGCTGGGCGCCCAGGCGTGTCCCTGCGCCCAGGCCACGTCGGCCAGGTCGAGGATGACGCCGTGATCGGTCCAGGAGACGAGGTCCGGTGAGGACCACACCGTGAACGACGTGGCGCTCCAGCCGGGGTGGCCGTCGGAGGTGGCATAGAGGTAGTAGGTGTCACCGAACCGGACGATGTTGGGATCGGCGTGGAAGCCGGGCAGGGCGGGGTTGGCCATGGTGGACCAGCCTTTCTCAGAGGTCGGGATCGAGCAGGACGTGAGCAGTGGGCCTGCTCATTCCTCCGTGTGACCGAGGTCGAGGTCGCCGACGAACCGCACCTGCGGCTCCGCGGCGTCGAGGACGAGGACGAGCACCTCGTTGCCCTCGGCGCGCAGCACGGGTGCCGGGACGTACAGCGTGCGCTGGGGTCCGCGGGACCAGAACCGGCCCAGGCAGAAGCCGTTGACCCACGCGACACCCTTGCCCCAGCCGCTCGTGTCGAGGAAGTGGTCGGCGTCGGGCCGTGGGGTGTCGAAGTCCGCGACGGCGAACGCAGGACCGCCCACCGGGTGGTCACCGACCGGCGCGCCGGCGCGCACCCGCGCGGTGAGCGCCGCGACGTCGTCGAGCAGGAGCGGGCGCACGGCCCAGCGGGTGAGCCCGGAGCCGTTGAGCCGCGCCGGCCCGATGAGGCCCTTCGGCTCGCCGATCCGCGGACCGTAGTTGACTCGGCCGAGGTCTTCGACGAGCACCTCGAGCCTGCCGGCCCGGGGCAGCGCCGCGCGCCGCTCGCCGTGGTCGCGGCTCAGGACGCCGACGGCCTCCCGGTCGAGGAAGAGCTGCGCCCGGTCACGGACCTCGTCCAGCTCGAGCACCCCGGCCTCGACCGGGTCCAGCGCCCGGTACACCGTGAAGCCCTCGTAGTGGGCGAGCTCGTCGACGGTGGGCAGGTGGTCGTGGACCCGCTCCTCGCCGAGCGCGTCGAGCACGTCCCAGAGCGGGACCGACGTCGTGAACGGTGCGGTGAGCACGGGCGCCGGCACCCGCCCGGTGACCCCGGCGCTTGGTCCTGCAGTGCCCGGAGCGAGCTCCGGGACCTCGGTGTAGCGGGCGAAGACCTCGCGGAACGCCCAGTACTTCTCGGTGGGCCGACCGGCCTCGTCGAGCGGGGCGTCGTAGTCGTAGCTCGTGGCGATGGGGACGTACGTGCCCTTGTCGTTCGCGCCGTTGGTCAGGCCGAAGTTCGTGCCGCCGCACAGCATGTAGAGGTTGACCGAGGCGCCGGCGGCAAGGATGGCGTCGAGCTCGCGTGCGGAGTCCTCGGCGCGGGTGGTGTGGTGGTGGCGCCCCCAGGAGTCGAACCAGCCGTCCCAGAACTCGGCGCACATGAGCGGGCCGGTCGGCTGGTGCTCGCGCAGGGTGGCCAGCCGGTCGAGGGAGCGAGAGCCGAAGGAGCCCGTCTTGTGGAGCTCGGGCAGCCCGCCGTTCTCGAGCATCCACGGCTCGGGCTGGTCGATCGTGGTCAAGGGGGTGGTGATGCCCGTCTCGCGCAGCAGCGCCACGAGGGTGCGCAGGTACCCGTGGTCGTCGCCGTACGCGCCGTACTCGTTCTCCACCTGGACCAGGGCGACGGGGCCGCCGCGGTCGACCTGACGCGGGACGACGATCTGCGCGACGTCGGCGTAGTACTCCTTGATGGCTGCCAGGTAGGTGGGCTCCGCACGCCGCACGCCGGCGCCCTCGCTGAACAGCCAGCCGGGCAGGCCCCCGCCGGCCCACTCCGCGCAGATGTAGGGCCCTGGTCGGACGATGGCCCACATGCCCTGGGCTGCCACCTCGTCGAGGAACCGGCCCAGGTCGAGGATGCCCTCGGTCCTGAACTCACCGCGTCGTGGGGAGTGGGCGTTCCACGGGACGTAGGTCTCGATCGTGTTCAGCCCCAGCTCCCGGGCGCTGCGGATCCGGTCGGCCCACTGGTCGGGATGGATCCGGAAGTAGTGCAGGGCCCCTGACAGGATCTGGATGGGCTTCCCGTCGACGAGGAAGTCCTCGTCCCCGATGCTGAACGTGGTCATGGCGCTACCGCCACCTTTCGTCGTTGAAGTAGGCAGGACAGCAGGGTGCAACGCTTCCCTTTACCGATGCTATCCCTTATTCTGAGGGTCAGTAGAACGCCGGTCAACCCCCGCTGCGCGGATGTGCTGCGCCAGGGTTGACCTGGGCGTCTGCTCGTCCCCGATCCTTTGAGCTTCTGGAGTGCACATGGCCGTGCGTCCGACCCACGAGTCCGTCGTCCCACCGCAGGGCGTGCGCGCCCCGCGCTTCCGCCCCCCCATCACCGGCTCCGACGCCGCCACGACGAGCCTCGACGGCCCGTGGCGTTTCCGCCTGTTCCCCCAGGCCCAGACCGGAGCCGACCCGGCTGACCCGGGTGAGGACTGGGACACGCTCACCGTGCCCGGGCACTGGCAGCTGGCCGAGGCGCCCGACGCGTGGCCCTACGGCACCCCCGCGTACACGAACGTGCTGTTCCCGATCCCGGTCGACCCGCCGCGCGTCCCGCGGGACAACCCCACCGGGGAGTACCGACGGACCGTCCAGGTCCCCGCGACCTGGCGCGCCGGCGGGCGCGTCGTCCTGCGGTTCGAGGGGGTCGACTCCTGGTTCGAGGTCGCCGTGAACGGCGTGGTGCTCGCGCAGTCCCACGGCTCCCGGCTGCCCACCGAGGTCGACGTCACCGACGCCCTCACCGACGGGGAGAACCTGCTCGCGGTGCGGGTCACCCAGTGGTCGGCGCAGACCTTCGTCGAGGACCAGGACCAGTGGTGGTTGTCCGGCATCTACCGCGGCGTGAGCCTGGAGCACCGGCCCGCCGGCGGCGTCGAGCACGTGGACGTGAGCGCCGGCTACGACCACACCACGGGTGAGGGTGAGCTGCGTGTCGAGGTCGACGTCGCCCCCGGCGCGCCGCACGCGGGCGAGGTGCGCGTGCGCGTGCCCGAGCTCGGCCTCGACCTCCGCGCCGGCGAGAGCGTCCGGGTGCCGGTCGAGCCGTGGAGCGCCGAGAGTCCGCGGTTGTACGACGTCAGCGTGTCCACCCCGGCAGAGACCGTGACGCTCCGGGTGGGCTTCCGCACCGTCTCCACCGACGGCGGAGTGTTCGCGGTCAACGGCCGCCCGGTGAAGCTCTACGGCGTCAACCGTCACGAGTTCTCACCGACCCGAGGCCGCGCCGTCACCCCCGAGACGATGCTGGCCGACGTGCTGCTCATGAAGACGCACCACATCAATGCGGTACGGACCAGCCACTACCCCCCGCACCCGCACTTCCTCGACCTGTGCGACGAGCACGGGCTCTACGTCATGGACGAGAACGACCTGGAGACCCACGGCTTCGAGCCGCTGGGATGGCGCCAGAACCCCACCGACGACCCGGCGTGGGAGCTCCCGCTCGTCGACCGGGTGACCCGCATGGTCCGCCGCGACGCCCACCACGCCAGCGTCGTCATCTGGTCCCTCGGCAACGAGGCGGGAACCGGTCGCAACGTCGAGGCGATGGCCCGTGCCATCCGCGCGCTCGACCCCTCGCGCCCCCTGCACTACGAGGGCGACTGGTCCAGCGAGCACGTCGACATGTACTCACGGATGTACCCCACGAGCCAGGAGGTCGCGCTCATCGGGCGGGCCGAGGAGGACGCGCTCCCCGACGGCGCCGTGGACAGCCGCCGTCGCGGCCTGCCGTTCGTGCTGTGCGAGTACGCGCACGCCATGGGGAACGGACCGGGCGGCCTCACCGACTACCTCGACCTCGTCGACGAGCACCCGCGCCTCATGGGCGGGTTCATCTGGGAGTGGATCGACCACGGCATCGAGACCCGCGACGCCGACGGGACGCTCTACCACGGCTACGGCGGCGACTTCGGCGAGGAGCTGCACGACGGCCGGTTCATCGCCGACGGGCTGCTGCTGCCCGACCGCACCCCCTCGCCGGGACTCGTCGAGCTCGCCGCGGCCTACGCCCCGGTGCAGATCACGGCCGCTGCGCAGCGCCCGGGCGAGATCCGGGTCCGCAACCGGTACGCCTTCACCTCGACCGCGCACGTCGGGATCCGGTGGGACCTGGTCGCAGGCGGCGACGTCGTCGCGACCGGCGCCGTGGCGGACGTCGTGCTCGCACCGGGGGAGTCCCGGGTGCTCGCCGTCGCCGACCTGGTGGGGGACGCGCTCGACCGGCTGACCACGACCGACGCCGTCTGGTGCGTGCTCCGCGCGACCGGTCGGGAGAACCCGGCCTGGGCGCCCGAGACCTTCACCCTGGGAGCCGGGCAGGTGCTCGTGCGCCCGGCCGCTGCGCTGCCGGCGCCGACCGGGTCGCCCACGCGCACCCCCGAGGGACACCACGTGATCGGTGCGGTGGTCCTGGACGACGCCGGCCGCCTGCTCAGCGTCGGCGGCGCTCCCGTGCGCCTCGCCCGGGTGGACGCCTGGCGCGCACCGACCGACAACGACGCGCTGCGCTCCTGGTACGACCCGATCGGCGACGGTGAGGCCTGGGCCAAGGCCGGCCTGGGCCGGCTGCACGAGCGGGTCGACACGGTCGCCTGGGTCGACGACGCCCTCGTGGTCACCGCCCGCGCCGCCGGGGCAGCCTCCGACTGCGGCTTCGCGGTGCGCTACGAGTGGCGGGCCGTCGACGCCTCGACGACCGACCTGGTCATCCGGATGGAGCCGGAGGGCCGGTGGCCGGGGAGCGTCGCGCGCCTGGGCTGGCTGCTGGCTCTCGAGCAGCCGGACGCCGGCGCGGTGGGCGTGGACTGGTCGGGTCTGGGCCCGCTGGAGTCCTACGCCGACTCGACCCTCGCCGCCCTCGCCGGCCGGTGGCAGCACACGGTCGACGAGCTGGGGACGCGGTACACGCACCCGCAGGAGAACGGCGCGCGCCGTGGTGTCACGCGGGCGACCCTCGGGCTCGCCTCCGGGCCTCTCACGCTGACGGCAGGTGAGGTCGCGGTCGGCGGCCGGGCGGTGCACGGGTTCGAGCTGACCGCACGGCCCTGGTCTGATGCCGTCCTGGACGCAGCCGCCCACCCTCACGAGCTCACGCCCGACGGCGCGCTCTGGCTGCACCTCGACGCCAAGGGGCACGGGCTCGGCTCGGCCGCCTGCGGTCCGGGTGTGCTCGCCAACGCCGCGCTGCACCCCGCGCCGGTGACCCTGCAGATCCGCTTCAGCGCCTGAGCGCCTGAGTGGGAGGGTCGGCGCCGAGCGGCGCCGACCCTCCCACCGGGGCCCTCACCTGCGCTGGGCGGCCTGCAGGCGGGCGTACCTGCCGCCGGCCTGCAGCAGCTCCTCGTGCGGTCCGACCTCGACGATGCGACCACCCTCGAGCACGACGATCCGGTCCGCGTCCCGGATGGTCGAGAGGCGGTGCGCCACGACGAGCGTCGTGCGTCCCTGCATGAGCCGGTCGAGGGCGCTCTGCACGAGGGCCTCCGACTCGGAGTCCAGCGCGGAGGTCGCCTCGTCGAGCAGGAGCACCCGCGGGTCGCGGACCAGTGCGCGGGCGATCGCGATCCGCTGTCGCTGGCCGCCCGAGAGGCGGGCGCCCCGCTCACCGACGACGGTGTCCCAGCCCTCGGGCAGGGAGTCGACCATGTCGGCCGCGTTCGCGTCCTGGAGCGCCTGCCGCACGCGCGCGTCGGAGACGTCGGTGAGCCCGTAGGTCACGTTGTCCCGGATCGAGCCTTCGAAGAGCACGGACTCCTGGGGGACGACGGAGACGTACTGGCGGAACGTACGGAGGTCGAGGGTCGCCGCGTCCACCCCGTCGATGAGCATCCGTCCGCTGGTCGGCCGCACGAAGCCGAGGGTGAGGTTGAGCATGGTGGACTTGCCCGACCCGGACGACCCCACGAAGGCGACCGTCTCTCCCGCCGCGATCGTCAGGCCCACCCCGTCCAGCGCCCGGACGGCGGACCCTGGGTAGCAGTAGCCCACGTCGTCGAAGGTGAGGACGCCGGTCACCGAGGTGACGGGGTCCTTGCCCTCGTTCTCCTCCAGGTCGGGCTCGGTGAGGACCTCGGCGACCGACCGCACCGACTCCAGGCCCTTGTACGCGATCGGCAGGACCATGAGCACCTGGGTGATGCCACCGGTCATCAGGCCGAAGTACGCCGACATCTGCACCACCTCGCCGGGGGAGATCTCGACGCGCCCGGTGACGGAGGCCCACGCCGCGGCGACCAGGCACCCCACGCTGAGGATCTGGAGCACGACCCAGGACAACGACTGGAACCGTCCGTTGAGCAGGTCGAGCTCGTAGCCGGAGGTGCGGACGCCCTCTGCGCCCTCCGCGATCCGTGCCCGTGCCGTCGCCTCGAGGCCGTGGGCGCGGGTGATCGGCAGCAGGGTGGCCATCTCACCGACCCGGGTGGCGAAGCTCTCGACGTCGTGCCGGAACACCTCGTTCCGCACCCGCGACCGGCGGGCGAGCGTCGACCGCAGGAGCACCGCGAGCGGGATGGTCAGTGCGTACACCGGCAGGAACTGCGGCACCGACACCGCGGTCATGACGATCGCACCGATGACCACCATCGTCTGCGCCATCACCGGATGGGTCACCTGCGCCAGCATGAGCTCGATGTTCTCGACGTCGCGCACGACCTTCGTCTGCACGAGTGAGGAGGACGTCCGGGTGTGATACCCGATCGACAGGCTCTGCAGGCGGTCCGTCAGGGCGTTGCGGAGGTCGGCGCCCACCTGGCGGACGGCTCCCAGGTAGAGCTTGGTGTAGAGGACGTGCGTCGGGTAGTTCTGCAGGAGTGCGACGCACGCGACCGCGGCCCACAGCCCCAGGTCACGCGTCGGTCCGCCGGCCACGACGATGTCGATGACATGGGCTGTCATGACCGGCATCAGCCACTGCGGGGAGTCCTTGATCGGGAACAGCGCCAGCGCGCCCAGCACGCGCCGGCGGTGCCGGGAGAGCAGTCGGAGCACGGTGCGGAAGGGATGGAGGCCGTCGATCTCGGCGTAGCGGGGGCGTGGTTCGCCGGTTGTCGGGGGGTGGGGCATGCGTGCTCCGGAGGGTTTCACGGACCGCCTCTCTGCGGTGTGCGGACGTCGCTCGGGCCTCGGTGAGCGGCCCCGTCCGGTCGTGGGTGTAAGTCTAACCATTGGACGAACGCGTATGACCGGAGGTCAGGCTGCGTGAAGACCGTGAACAAAATGTGACCTCGAGGGGTTCCCAGTACTTCTTCTAAGGGTTAGGCTTTCCCTCGTACCAGCTTGAGACTGCCGCTCACGATGCCGTGACGGCGCAACTTTGACCGCAGAGAGGCGGAGACGAAGATGAGCTCGACCAGAACCCGTGGGGCACAGGCTTGGATCGCAGGAGTCGCGGCACTGAGCGTGCTGTCGCTCGCAGCGTGCAGCTCGGACGGCGCGGAGAGCGCCGACGGCACGACCCAGCTCGACATGGTCGTGTGGGGCGGCGACACCGACAAGGCCGCCTACCAGGCGCGCATCGACATGTTCGAGGCGTCGCAGGACAAGGTGACCGTCAAGCTGCAGCTCATCCCGAGCGAGCAGTACGAGCAGAAGGTCCAGACCATGATCGCCAGCGGCGACGGTCCGGACATCATGCAGGTGGCTGAGGGCGTGAACATCTACTCGTCCAAGAACCAGATCATCCCGCTCGACGACCTCATCGAGTCCTCCGGCCTCGACCTCACCGAGCGTTTCGGCCCGGTCGGGGAGCTGTACTCCTACGAGGAGAGCGTCTATGCGATCCCGGACCGCTCCGGCGCGATGATCCTCTACTACAACAAGGACCTCTTCGACGCTGCCGGGGTGGAGTACCCGACCGCCGAGTGGACCACCGAGGACGCGCAGGCCGCGATGGAGAAGCTCACCATCCCCGCCGACAAGCAGTGGGGCTACGGCGGCGCCGGATGGTGGGCCCAGTGGTGGAGCTTCGCCTACCAGAACGGTGGCGAGATGATCAGCGCCGAGGGTGTCCCCACGGTGGACTCACCCGAGGTGGTCGAGGCCCTGCAGTGGGCGAACGACCTCACGTACAAGTACCACGTCAGCCCGACGACGGCCGAGTACGCCGACATGGGCCCGGACATGGGCGGCGACCCGGCGTTCGCCGCGCAGACGGTCGCCATGAACACGACCGGTTTCTGGGGCGTCGCCACGCTCCTCGAGGCCGACTTCAACTGGGACATCGCCCCGATGTGGCAGGGCGCGGAGCAGGCAGTCTCGGCCTTCGGGTCCGGGCTGGCCATCTCGCGTGACAGCGACAAGTCCGAGCAGGCCTTCGAGGCCATCGACTTCCTCACCGACGCCGAGGCCCAGAAGGTCATCATCGACAAGGCCCAGGACGTGCCCGCCAACCTCGCGGTGCAGCAGTCCGACGCGTTCCTCAAGCCGTCGTGGGCGACCCGCGAGGTCAACATGGCAGCCTTCGGGGAGTCGGCCGAGTTCATCTTCACCGCACCGCTCATCCCGGAGTGGAACGAGATGCAGGCTGCCTTCACCGACAACCTCGGAACCTTCTGGAACCAGGGCGGTGACGCACAGGCTCAGCTGACCCTCATCCAGAAGCAGCTCGAGTCCATCATCGAGCCGACGAACTGATGGCTGCGATCGTCGGAGAAGCGCTCGGCGCGGCGCGGGCCACGAGCCCGCGCCGCGCCTGGCGGCGCGGCACCCCTCGCCCCAAGCTGACCAAGCGGGGTCGGAGCGAGGCTCGGGCCTTCTGGTTGTTCATCTCCCCCTGGGTCATCGGGTTCGTCGGATTCCTGCTCGGCCCGATGATCGCCTCCATCTACATCTCCCTGACCGAGTGGGACTCCTTCACCCCGGCCGAGTTCGTCGGGCTGGACAACTACGTCAAGGCGCTGACCGACGACCCGATCTTCTGGAAGGCCCTCGGCAACACCTTCTTCTACGCCCTCGTCTCCGTCCCCCTGGGCATGATCATCGGCGTGTGGCTGGCGAACCTGCTGAACAAGAAGATCCGCGGCCGCAAGTTCTTCCGGACGATGATCTACCTGCCCACGCTCGTGCCGCTGGTCGCCACGGCGATGGTCTTCAAGATGGTGCTCGCACCGTCCGGCCCGCTCAACGACCTGCTCGGCATCCTCGGCGTCCAGGGTCCGGACTGGCTCCTCGACCCGAACTGGGTCAAGCCTGCGCTCGTGGTGCTCTCCGCCTGGGGTGCCGGTGGCGCGACCGTGCTGCTGCTGTCCGCGATGAACGGCATCCCGCGGGAGTTCTACGAGGCGGCAGAGATCGACGGCGCCGGACCGGTGCGCCAGTTCTGGGCGATCACCTTCCCGCAGATCACGCCGATCATCTTCTTCAACCTCATCATGGGCCTGATCGGCGCGTTCCAGATCTTCAGTCAGGTCTACATCCTCACCGCCGGCGGTCCCGACAACGCCAGCATGACCATGGTGCCGCTGCTCTTCCGTGAGGCGTTCTCCTTCTACCACTTCGGATACGCGTCAGCGATCGCCTGGCTGCTCTTCGTCGTGATCATCGGATTCACCGCGATCGCCTTCCGGACGTCGCGCAGCTGGGTGTTCTACGAGACGGAGGTGCGCTGATGAGTGTCACGACGAAGGTGCCCCTGAGCACCGAGACGGACACCGAGAAGCCCACCCGGGGACTCACCATCGCGCGCACGCTCAAGGCGCACCGCCCCACCTTCTCCAGCTACACCGTGCTGATCATCGTGTCGGCGATCTTCTTCGTCCCGTTCATCCTCATGTTCTCGATCGCCCTGGCGAGCGACCAGACGAGCGCCTCGAACCAGTTCACGATCATCCCGACCGAGTTCAAGTGGTCGAACTTCTCCCAGGTGTTCACCGCCACCGGGCTCCCGGTGGACCGGTTCCTGCTCAACTCGGTGATCATCGCCACGCTGTCCGCGGTCGGTCAGGTGCTCTCGTCGTCCCTCGTCGGCTACGCCTTCGCCCGGCTGCGGGCGCCGGGGAAGAGCTTCATGTTCATCGTCGTGCTCGCCACGATGATGATCCCCGCGCAGATCACCATGATCCCGCAGTTCCTGCTGTTCAAGGAGCTCGGCTGGGTGAACACCTTCCTGCCGCTGATCATCCCGAACTTCTTCTCCAACGCCTTCAACGTCTTCCTCGTGCGTCAGTTCGTCTCGAGGATCAACGGTGAGCTCGACGAGGCCGCGCAGGTGGACGGGCTCGGGTACTTCGGCATCTACCGCCGGATCATCCTGCCGATGATGTGGCCGATCCTCACGGCGATCGCGATCTTCACGCTGACCGCCTCCTGGGGCGACTTCATGGGTCCGCTCATCTACCTCAACCAGGAAGACATGATGCCGCTGGCCCTGGGCCTGCAGTACATGACCTCGACGAGCAACGCGCTGCAGCTGCCGCCATGGAACCTCGTCATGGTCGGCTCGATCATCCTCACGGTGCCGATGATCACCATCTACTACATCGGCCAGAAGTACCTCTATGAAATGAACGTCTCCGGCGGAAGTGCAGGTGTGAAGTGACGACCCAGGTGGTTGACAGCGTGCGGCTCACCCCCGCGGGCATCGTGCTCGACGGCGAGGAGCAGGTGCTGCTGTGCGCCTCGTTGTTCTACTTCCGCATGCCGCGCGAGGTCTGGGCGTCTCGCCTGGCCCGCATCCGTGAGTCCGGGTACCAGGTCATCGACGTCTACCTGCCGTGGAACTTCCACGAGCTGGCGCCGGGGGAGTGGGACTTCTCCGGCCGGCGCGACGTCGGCGTTTTCCTCGACCTCGCCCATGAGGCGGGGCTGGCTGTCATCGCTCGGCCGGGCCCGTACATCTGCTCCGAGTGGGACGGCGGCGCGCTGCCGGCCTGGCTGACGCTCACCGACGGGCTCGAGGTGCGTCAGGGGGAGCCCCGGTACCTCGCCGAGGTGGGTCGGTGGTTTGACCAGGTGCTGCCGCTGCTCGCACAGCGCCAGTACGGGCGGGGCGGGGCGGTCATCGCCGTCCAGCTCGAGAACGAGCTGGACTTCTTCGACACCGTGGACCGCACCGGGTACATCACGGCGCTGCGGGACATGGTGGTCGGGCACGGGATCACGGTTCCGCTCGTCGCGTGCGCCGGCCAGGGAGACCTGGTCGGCGCCACCGGCGGCGTGGCCGGGGTGGTGCCGGCGTTCAACTTCTATCCCGATGACACCTCCGCCTTCGTCGAGCCGGAGGTCCGCCGCTACACCGAGCTGCTGGCCGCCCAGGGGCTGCCGCTGCTGGTGACCGAGACCAACCGGGCCCACGTGACGCTGCGCCGCCTGCTGGTCAGCGGGGCCCGGGTGCTCGCCCCCTATCTCCAGGCCTCCGGGTACAACTTCGGGTACGTCCCGTCGACGGGGAACTGGGGCGACCCGGGTGGCTTCATGAGCCACGACTACGACTTCGGTGGCTACCTGTCACCCACCGGCGAACCCCGGCCGGAGATGGCCCAGGCCCGGGCGCTGACCGCGGTCGTGCGGACGCTCGGCACCCGCCTGGCCCACTCCGTCACCGGGGCGGCCGACGGCGAGTACCGCACGACGGCGCCCACGAGCGACTCACCGTCCCGGCTGGAGCTGGCCGGTGGCGGCTCGCTGACCGGCGTCACCAACCTGGGTGAGGTGTGGTCGGAGGCGACGCTGTCGGCCGCGGGCGCGCTGGGTGGGGTCACCGTGCCGCTCCCGCCGCGGTCGTGCACCTTCGTGCTCCGCGACCTGCCGCTGGACGGCTTCGGTCTGCCCGGCACCCTGCTCCTGGCCACCGGCGACCTCGTCGCCGCGGGTACCGACGGCATCGAGCTCGTCGCAGCGGGCGCCGGTGTCGTGGCGTTCCGCGCGCCGGGATCGGAGGTCACGCTCGTCGAGCTGGCCGCGCCCGCACCCGGGGAGCCCGTCCACCACGTCGTCTCAGCCGGGGCGACGTCGTGGACCGTCCGCGTGCGCCACCCGGACGACCTTGCCGTCGGCCCGGTACCGGACCCCCGCGCCGTGCCGGTCGAACCGGCCCGCCTGGCCCGCCTGGACCGGATCGACCTGCCGCTGCGCAGCGGACCGATCTCCGTGCACGGCCTCGCACCGGCCTCGGAGGCGGTGGGGGTGTACCGCGGCCGCACGCACTACACGGCCGACGCGTCCGGCGTCGCCGAGCTCCTCATCGAGGGCGCCGGCGACATCGTGGACCTCAGCCTGGACGGGCGGGCGCTGGCGACCTTCGCACGGTTCGGCGCGACGCAGGTCGTCCCCGTGGCCGGCACCACCCTCCTGGACGCGACCGTGGAGACCTGGGGGCACGCCAACTTCGACGACGTGCGCCTGCCCGGCCTGCGCATCGGGTCGCTGCGCGGCCTGGGCCACGTGTGGTCGGTGACCGCCCGGCGGGACGTCTCCGCCCTGTGGACCGTCGACGGGGGCACCCAGTGGGCCGGCGACCCGGCACCGCTGCGATCCCTGGGCGGGTGGAGCAGCACCCGCGTGGGGCGGCCGATCACCTACCGTCAGGCCTTCGCGCCCGACGGCGGCCACGACCGCGTGCTGCACCTCGAGGGACTGTCCCGTCCGGTGGACGTGTCCGTCGACGGCGTCGTGCACCTTGTCACCCCGCAGGACCCGTGGCTGCACCTGGCCCCGGGCGAGGGACGCGAGGTCGCGGTGACCGTGCCGTACGAGTCGGGTGTGCTGGGCGGCGCCTGGCTGCTGCACCTCGAGGCGGTCCGGGACTGGACCGTCCAGGCGCAGTCCGACCGCGAGATCCTCGCGCTCGCTGACCAGCCGGCGACCGCCACCGCGACGACCTTCCCGCTCGTGCTCGCCCCCGGTGAGGAGGCCTGGCTCGAGGTCGCCGTGCCCGACGGCGGGTGCTCCGTCCGCTTCGAGGGAACCCAGCTCCGGGTGAGTGCCTTCGCCCACGGTGAGCTGCTCGGACGGGTCTGGCTCGACGACCCGTCCCGGCCCCGTTTCACGGGCGGCGACCCGTCCCGTGTCTGGCTGCCTGCTGACTGGAATGATGGGACAATACGACTCCATGTGCACGCAACGGCAGGGAACGGCACCCCTTCCCTCGCCGCCGTGCTGGTGCTGCCGAGTCAGGAGTAGAGATGGCCGAGCGGAGGAGGACGTCCCGCGACATCCGGAGCGAGTCGCGGTTGGACGTGCTCCACGCCCTGCTGTCCCTCGGGCAGTCGAACCGTAACGAGCTGGCCCGGACGACCGGGCTGAGCCCGGCGACCGTCGCCACGGTCGCGACCGAGCTCATCGCGGAAGGGCTCGTGGAGGAGGCCGGGCAGCTGCTCGGCACGACCGGGCGGCCGACGACCACGCTGCGGATCAACCGGTCGCGTGGGCGCATCGCGGGGATCGACGTCGCGGAGACCTACGTCAGCAGCCGACTCTTCGACGCCAGCCTGGCGCAGGTGAGCTCGGTGGACGTGGCGCTGGACGAGCGCCGGATCTCGAGCGAGTACGTCGTCGACGGCATCGTGGAGTCGCTCACCGCGGCGACCGAGGAAGCCGGCGTCGAGCTGGCGAGCCTGCTGGGAGTGGGCCTCGCGCTGCCCGGGCTGGTCCACGCCCGGGCGGGTGTGGCCGGCTCGCCGGCGGCCCGCGGCTCCTGGAACAGACCCGATCTGCTCGCCCTCGTGCGCGAGCGGATCGGGCTGCCCCTGGTCGTGGACAACCCGCTCAAGGCGATCGCGACCGCCGAGCTGTGGATGGGCCCGGTGCGCAACGCCGCCAGCCTGGTGACCATCAACCTGGGCACCGGTGTCGGGGCGGGCATCGTGCTCGACGGGCGGGTCCTGCGCGGGGCCACCAACAACGCGGGGGAGTGGGGCCACTCGCTCCTCGTCTACGAGGGACGCGGGTGCCGCTGCGGCCGTCGCGGGTGCGTCGAGGCCTACGTCGGGGTGCCGGGCATCCAGGAGACGCTGCGCGAGGTCGACCCCACACACCCCCTGGTGACCATCGAGCGGCAGCGTGACTTCATCTCGGCGCTGGCAAGCGCGGCGTCCCAGCCTGAGCCCGACCCGGCGGTCCGGGAGACCGTGGACCGGACCTGTCGGTACCTCGGGTCCGCGCTCGCGGACCTGGTGGCGATCATCAATCCGGAGGTGGTCATGCTCACCGGGTGGACCGCCTGGGCGCTCGGGGACCACCTGCTGCCCGGCACGACGGCGCAGCTGACGTCGCAGGCGCCGGTCGACGCCGCAGCCGGTCTCACGGTCGGCATCTCGACGGTCCGCGGCAACTCGGTCGCCATCGGGATGGCCACGATGGCCTTCGAGCGGTTCCTCGGTGACGTGGGGCTGGTGACCCGGGCACCGGTCGCGTTCTGACCTGTCCACCGGGCGCATCGGGCGCCAGGCTGGAAGACTGCGTGACCATGAGTACGTCGTCGAGCAGACCACACTGGGCCGCGCGGTGGGAGTCCCGCTTCGACCGCGGGCTCGCCCGAGCGCTACGAGGTCGCGGGTGGAGCCCGCGCGTGGAGCCGTACACGGGGTACGGGCTCGCGTCCGGCGCGGAGCCTGGATGGGTCCGGGTGCTGGCCCGGGTGATGCTCGCCCCCGACACGCCCGACGCCGGAGCGCAGGCCGGGGACCCCACCGCCCTCGAGGAGGACTCCGCGCCCCAGCCCCGGCGGCGCCGGTCCCGCACGAAGACGCCCGAGGCGATGCACGCCGTGCGCGGGTGGCGCAGCTTCCTCACCGCACAGCTGCCGTGGCCGACCGCCCAGGTGGTCGTGGACGGCACGGTGCACGAGGTCCGCGGCGACCGCGGCGGCTACATCGACGTGACCCTCCCCTCGAGCCTGGGGGAGGGGTGGCACGACGTCGAGATCGTCCCGGACGGCGGGCCGGGGGTGCAGGCCCCGGTCCGGGTGATCTCCACCCACCCGAGCACCGGTCTCGTGAGCGACGTCGACGACACCGCGATGGTGACCATGCTGCCGCGTCCGTTGACGGCGATCTGGAACCTTCTCGTGCTCAACGAGGACGCCCGGCGCCCGGTCCCGGGGATGGCGGAGCTGTACGCGGAGCTGGGGGGTCTGGACACCGCGATGCCGGTGGTCTACCTGTCCACCAACGCCTGGAACGTCGCGCCCGCGCTGCGCCGGTTCCTCGCCCATCACCGCTTCCCGGCCGGGCCGCTGCTGCTCACCGACTGGGGACCGACGAACACGGGATGGTTCCGCAGCGGCCCCGAGCACAAGCGCCGGGCCCTCGAGCGCCTCTCGACCGAGCTCCCGCACGTGCGGTGGCTCCTGGTGGGCGACGACGGCCAGCACGACCCGCAGATCTACCGCGACTTCGCCCGGGAGCACCCGGACACGGTGCGCGCCGTCGTCATCCGTGAGCTGTCCCCGGGGGAGCACGTGCTCGCCCACGGTGCACCGACCCCCGTCGACGCCGCGCGGCCCGACGGCGGGACGGTCGCCGGGACAGCCGTCCCGGAGGTCCGCGGCCCCGACGGGCAGACGATCGCCCGTCGCCTGCGCGCCGCCACCGTCCTCCCCCCACCCCGCTGAGCGCCCTTCCCCTCCGCCGAGCGCCCTCGCCGAGCGCCCCCACCCCGCTGAGTGCGGTCGAACGGCTGCCCAATGTCCGGTGTGGGCAGCCGTTTGCCCGCACTCAGCGGGGGTGGGTGGAGGGGATGGGGGAGGATGGAGGGATGAAGATCTCCGGTCGGTCCCAGGTCCCGGCGTTCGCGGTCATGGAGGTGCTCGCCGCCGCGAACGCGCTGCGCGACGCGGGCCGTTCTGTGCTCAACCTGTGCGCCGGCGAACCGGCCACGGGCGCCTCGGAGGCGGTCCGCCGTCGGGCGATCGACCTGCTCACCGGTGGCGACCTCGGCTACACCGAGGCGATGGGCGCCCCCGCGCTGCGCCAGGCGATCGCCGACCACTACGCCCGCTGGTACGACGTCGACATCTCACCCGCCCAGGTCGCGGTGACCACCGGGTCCTCGGGCGGCTTCATGCTCGCCTTCCTGGCCGCCTTCGACGCGGGGGACCGCGTCGCGCTGGCTCGCCCGGGCTACCCCGCCTACCGCAACATCCTCACCGCCCTGGGGTGCGAGGTCGTCGAGCTCGACTGCGGCCCCGAGACCCGGTACCAGCCGACCGTCTCCCAGCTGCAGCAGGCCTACTACGAGGGCGGCCTCGACGGTCTCATCGTGGCGAGCCCCGCCAACCCGACCGGGACGATGATCCCCGCCGACGAGCTCGCGACGCTCGCGGCCTGGTGCGAGGAGTTCGACGTCCGCCTCATCAGCGACGAGATCTACCACGGCATCAGCTACGACGCCGACGGCGCCCCCGCCCCGGGAGCGGGCGCCGCGACCGCCGCGGCGTACCTGGGCAGCGGGGCCGTCGTGGTCAACTCCTTCTCCAAGTACTGGGCGATGACCGGCTGGCGCCTGGGCTGGTTGCTGCTCCCCGACGACCTCGTGGCCCCGGTCGACGCGCTCGCCGGCAACGTCGCACTGTGCCCGCCGGCCCTCGCCCAGCACGCCGGCATCGCCGCGTTCAGCGCGGAGGGCTACGGTGCCGCACGGGCGAACGTCGAGGAGTACGCCACCTCCCGGCGGCTCGTCCTCGACCGCCTGGACGAGCTCGGCTGGGGACCGGTCGCCCCGGCCGACGGCGCGTTCTACGTCTACGCCGACATCTCCCGCTCCGGCCTCGACTCGATCACCTGGTGCGCGCGGCTGCTCGCCGAGACGGGTGTGGCGCTCACGCCGGGCACCGACTTCGACGCCGTGCGCGGCAGGGACTGGGTCCGGTTGTCGTTCGCGGCCGCGCCCGCCGTCGTCGCCGAGGCGGTCGACCGGATCGTGGCGTGGCAGAGGACACTGGGCTAGGCCGACGTCCGGATCAACGAGCCATCTCAAGGACGACGAAGAACCAGATGGAGAAGGCGATCATCAGGCCGATCTCGATGTAGCCGAGGATGAGTCCGGCCATCGCCATCCCGTTGCCCTGCTGACGGGTGCGGCGAATCTGGCTGCGCGCGATGTGGCCGAAGACGACAGCAAGAACGCTCATGCCGACGATGCCGAGGACCATGGAAGCAATGGCCATGGGGTTCGTCTCTGCGGTCGGATGGAGGACCGGCTGTCCGGGCGGCATGGTCTGACCCGCGGCGATGGCCTGCTGACGGCTCAGTTCGCGGTGGTCGAGGATGGTGGTGCGCCGAGCTCTAGCTGCCCGGTTCAGCGCAGGAATAGCAGCGACCCAGACCACCGCAACGATGGCCAGGGGCACAGCGATGAGGTACGCCCCTGGGAGGTGCAGGACCTTGTCGAGGATGAGGACCATCGCGATGTAGGACACCGGGGCTGCCAGCAAGGCCAGGTAGGTCAGACGTTCTCTACTGCGCAACGTCATCCAGCCCCCGGCGGCCAGCGTGACGATGAGGGTGCCACTGCCGAACGGGGTGAGGATGTTGCCGATAACCGGGAGGATGAACCACAGGACGGCCACGAGGGCCAGTGACCCAAACCATGCCATCGAGCGCGCCGTGCGCCGTGAATGTGCAAGCACGGGTGGTGATGCTGTCTCGCTGATCATCGCCGGCGCTCCGTCATGGTTGGGGGGGGGGGGGCGTCATCTGTGCTTTCCTCAGGTCACCTGAGCGAGCACATCAAGTCGGCCTGCTCGACCACGAATCGATGCGCGCACGAGTAGAATTGCAGAAGCACATACCCGCGTCAAGGAACTATTCAGGTCCTGTCGGGTGAATGGTCACCGGCTGGCCATGGGCGCAATTCCGGCTCATCGGTCCGATGCAGAGCGGTGAGGATCCGCGACCACGAGGTCTCGTTGCGACCCCGACAGCAGAGGAGCCTTGCGTGTCCGCGTCCCACCTCCCGCAGGCAGATCGCCACGATGACGCGGGCATCGCGTGAGGGCGGGGCGCTCCGCCCCGCTCAGCCGGGCGGAGCTGCTTGCGGCAGCGCCCACGTCGCGCCTCAGGGCAATCGCGGTCACCGCAGGCTGCGCCCTCGTCGTCGGGCTGCTGCTCGGGGGGTGGACGGTCGCCCGCGCCGAGCACGCGCGGCAGGCCGTCGGCGAGACGCATGCGGTGCAGGAGCTCGCGCAGGAGCTCGCCCTCGAGCAGGAGCGGGCCGGCGACCCGGGCGACCAGCCCGACGCCGGTCAGCCGCGTGTCATCGCCGTGGCCCCGTCGCCTGCGCCCTACTACGCATGGCAGGTCACGAGGCTCACGCTGGCCGCGCTGGTCGTCGCCTTCGCGGTGATGGTCGCGATCCTGGGGGTCGCGGCTCGCGTCTCGCTCTGGTGGGGGAGCAGCACCCCGGAACGGGACGTGGACCGGAGGGCTGACATCCGCGACTCGGTCGTGGTGATCGGCGGCCTGGTGGTGGCGGTCGCTTCGACGGCGGTCGTGGACCTCTTCCTCGAGCCCGAGCGACCCGCCGTGGGCACCGCGGTCGTGAGCACGTCGGGGGCGGAGTGACCGGCTCTGCCCGGTAGGCTTGGTCCCACAACCACATACAGCGCCGCTCGAACCTTGGTGGGAGAGCCCTGACGGGCAGCTCGCCGACCACACGACGTCAGGCGCCGAAGGAGCAAACCCTCCCCGGGAAACTCTCAGGCACCCGTACCGCCGAGGTGAGGCAACTCTGGACAGCAGGCGCGCGTGTCAAGCACCCGGCCGTCATGGCCGACGTCGGCTGGCGCGCGCCTCACCGAAGGGGCAAGCCCGCACACCCTGCGCGGGCCAAACTCTCAGGTCGACCGGACGTCCCACAGGCGTCCACACGGTCAGATGACAGATGGGGAGGGTCCACGCACGCGGCGCCGAGCCGCGCCGCACCCGACCTCCAGGAGCTTGTCGTGACCACCACCGCACCAGACCACACCCAGGCCCACGAGGGCGACGTCTTCGTCGATCGCCACATCGGCCCCCGGGACGGGTCCGCCGGCTCCCACGACGACGTCGCGGTCATGCTGGACCACCTCGGCTACCCGAGCGTCGACGCCCTCATCGACGCCGCCGTCCCCGCCTCGACGGACCCCTCGACCTGCCCGCGGCGCGCACCGAGGCCGAGGTCCTCGCGGACCTGCGCGCCATCGCCGCGAAGAACCAGACCCGCACGCAGATGATCGGCCTCGGCTACTACGACACCATCACCCCGGCCGTCATCCGCCGCGGCGTGCTCGAGAACCCCGCCTGGTACACCGCGTACACGCCCTACCAGCCGGAGATCTCCCAGGGGCGCCTCGAGGCGCTGCTCAACTTCCAGACCGTCGTCTGCGACCTCACCGGCCTCGACGTCGCCAACGCGTCGCTGCTCGACGAGGCCACCGCGGTGGCCGAGGCCGTCGCCCTCATGTGGCGTGCGGCCAAGCGCCCGGCCACAGCCGGCCCCGGCGTCGTCGTGCTCGACGCCGACCTCTTCCCCCAGTCCCTTTCGGTCACCCGGGGCCGCGCCGACGCCATCGGCCTCCCGGTCGTGGTCGCCGACCTGTCCGGCGGCTTCGCCGGTGACGCGGCCGGGGGCTTGTCCGCCCAGGTGAGCGCCGCGCTGACGGCCGCCGGGCACGCCGGTGCCGACGTCGTCGGGCTCGTGGTGGCCCAGCTCGGTGCGAGCGGGCAGGCCCGCGACCTCGCGCCGATCGTGGCCGAGGCCAAGGCCGCCGGCGCGCTCGTCACGGTCGCAGCCGACCTGCTCGCCCTGACCCTGCTCACCGCCCCCGGGGACGTGGGCGCGGACGTCGCCGTCGGCTCCGCCCAGCGCTTCGGCGTCCCGCTGTTCTACGGAGGCCCGCACGCCGCGTTCATGGCGGTGCGCAAGGGCATCGAGCGGATGCTGCCCGGCCGCCTCGTCGGGGTGAGCGTCGACGCCGACGGCGACGTCGCCTACCGCCTCGCCCTGCAGACCCGGGAGCAGCACATCCGTCGCGAGAAGGCGACGAGCAACATCTGCACCGCGCAGGCCCTGCTCGCCATCGTCGCCTCCATGTACGCCGTCTACCACGGCCCTGCGGGCCTCAAGGCGATCGCCGAGCGCGTCCACGCCCACGCGGACGCCGTCGCCGCCGCCGCCCGCACCGCCAACCTCACCGTCGAGCACGCCACCTACTTCGACACCGTCCGCCTCGTCGTCCCCGGCCGCGCCGCTGAGCTCCTCGCCGCCGCGGACGCCGCAGGCATCAACCTCCACGCCCCCGACCCCGACCACCTCCAGATCGCCTGCGACGAGACCACCACGCCGTTCCACGTGGAACAACTCGCTGCAGTCTTCTCAGCAGCAGCAGGGATTGGGGGGAGCCCGGCAGGGCTCGGCTCGGGCATCGGCGACGAAGGAGCCGCGGGCGGGCCGGGCTCCCCCCAATCCCTGCCCCACCAGTACCGCAGAACAAGCGAGTACCTGACACACCCCATCTTCCACACCCACCACTCCGAGACCCAGATGCTGCGCTACCTGCGCACCCTCTCCGACAAGGACCTCGCCCTCGACCGGACGATGATCCCGCTCGGCTCGTGCACCATGAAGCTCAACGCCGCCGTGCAGATGGAACCCATCTCCTGGCCCGAGTTCGCCGGCCTGCACCCATTTGCCCCCGCCAAGCAGGCGCAGGGCTACGCCGAGCTCATCTCCACCCTCGAGGCGAACCTCGCCGAGATCACCGGATACGCCGCCGTCTCGGTCCAGCCGAACGCCGGGTCGCAGGGTGAGTTCGCCGGCCTGCTCGCGATCGCCGGGTACCACCGCTCGCGCGGGGAGACCGGCCGCGACATCTGCCTCATCCCCGCCTCCGCGCACGGCACCAACGCGGCCTCGGCAGCGATGGCCGGCATGCGCGTCGTCGTCGTCGCCACTGCGGGCGACGGGGAGATCCTGCTCGAGGACCTGCGCGCCAAGCTCGAGGCGCACGGCCCGCAGGTCGCCGCGATCATGATCACCTACCCCTCCACGCACGGCGTCTACGAGGAGGGTGTGCGTGAGGTCTGCGACCTCGTGCACGGCGTCGGCGGTCAGGTCTACATCGACGGGGCGAACCTCAATGCGCTCGTCGGCCTCGCCAAGCCCGGCCAGTTCGGGGGGGACGTGTCCCACCTCAACCTGCACAAGACGTTCTGCATCCCGCACGGCGGCGGCGGCCCCGGCGTCGGCCCGGTCGGCGTCGCGGCGCACCTCGTCCCCTTCCTGCCCGGCGACCCGCTCGCTGCCGGTGGGGTGGCGCCCGTCTCGGCGGCGCCCTTCGGCTCCGCGGGCATCCTGCCTATTCCCTACGCCTACGTCTCCCTCATGGGACCGGACGGGCTGCGCCGGGCGACGGAGATCGCCGTCGTGTCCGCGAACTACCTCGCCTCGCGCCTGAACGAGGCCTTCCCGGTGCTCTACACCGGCCCGGGCGGGCTCGTCGCGCACGAGTGCATCCTCGACCTGCGCCCGCTCACCGCGGCGACCGGGGTGACCGCTGAGGACGTCGCCAAGCGGCTCATGGACTACGGCTTCCACGCCCCCACGCTGTCCTTCCCGGTCCCCGGCACGCTCATGGTCGAGCCGACCGAGAGCGAGGACCTCGCCGAGATCCACCGGTTCATCGACGCGATGCTCGCCATCCGCGCCGAGATCGACGAGGTTGCCGCCGGCACCTGGGAGCTGGCCACCTCGCCGCTGCGCCAGGCCCCGCACACCGCGGCGTCCGTCGTCTCCGACGCCTGGGACAAGCCCTACGCCCGCGAGCGGGCCGCCTACCCGCTGCCCTCGCTGCGCGCGGGCAAGTACTGGCCGCCGGTGCGCCGCATCGACGGGGCGCGCGGGGACCGCAACCTCGTGTGCTCCTGCCCGCCCCTCGAGGCCTACGCCGACGACGTACCCGCCTCGCCTGCCGTTCCGTCATCCTCCGCCGCGACCAAGGACACCGCATGAGCATCGACCGGTTCACCCCGCTGCACGAGGAGCACACCGCACTGGGTGCCTCCATGACGGAGTTCGGCGGCTGGCAGATGCCGCTGCGCTACGGCTCCGACCTCGCCGAGCACACCGCGGTGCGCACCGCCGCGGGCCTGTTCGACCTGTCCCACATGGGCGAGATCACGGTGACCGGACCCGGCGCAGGTGCCGCGCTCGACTACGCCCTCGTGGGGTGGCTGAGCACCCTCGAGGTGGGCCGGGCCCGGTACACGATGATCGCGCAGGAGGACGGCGCGGTGATCGACGACCTCGTCGTCTACCGCACCGGTGCGACCGCGTTCCTCGTCGTGGCCAACGCCGGCAACGCCGACGTCGTCCTCGGTGAGCTCCTCGAGCGGGCCCGCGGCTTCGACGCCGAGGTCACCTTCACCTCACCCGAGACGGCGCTCATCGCCGTCCAGGGCCCCCGCGCCGAGGGAATCGTCACCGCCCTGGCCGGCCCCGAGGATGCCGGCGTCATCGCCGGGCTCAGGTACTACGCGATCACGACGGCGGTCGTGGCCGGCATCGACGTGCTCGTCGCCCGCACCGGGTACACCGGTGAGGACGGCTTCGAGCTGTTCGTTCCCGGCGGCCAGGCCGTGGCGCTGTGGCGGGCGCTGCTCGCCCAGGGCGCCCCGGCAGGCCTGGTCCCGGCGGGGCTGTCCTGCCGCGACAGCCTGCGCCTGGAGGCGGGCATGCCCCTCTACGGGCACGAGCTCGACCTCACCACCACGCCGTACGAGGCCGGTCTGGGCCGGGTGGTCCGCCTGGACAAGACCGGGCCGGACGGTGAGCCGCTGCCGTTCGTGGGCCGCGCCGCACTCGCCTCACGCAAGGGTTCTCAGCCCGCGCGGGTCCTCGTCGGCCTCAAGCTCGACGGTCGGCGTCCGGCCCGGGCAGGGTGTCCGGTGACCTTCGACGTGACCAAGCTCGACCTCGCCATCGGGCTCGTGACCTCCGGGGCGCCGTCCCCCACCCTCGGCTACCCGATCGCGCTCGCCTACGTCTCCCCCGAGGTCTCGGCCGTGGGCACCCGGCTGGCGGTCGACGTGCGGGGCCGCGGCGAGGCCGCCGAGGTCGTCGCGCTCCCGTTCTACCGGCGGTCTCGTTCCTGACCGGAGCAGACCTGCGTTTCCCCGCGTGCGCACAGGCCTCGGTGAGCAACGATGAGGTCTGCGGTACCGTGCGTCCCCAGCTGTCGTCCCGTCCACACCCGCTCCAGGAGAACACCATGACGAACTTCCCCGCCGGTCTGACCTACACCGCCGAGCACGAGTGGCTCACCGGTGACTCACCCGCCACCATCGGCATCACCTGGACCGCGCAGGACGCGCTGGGGGACATCGTGTACCTCGAGCTTCCCGCTGTGGGTGCCCAGGTCACTGCCGGTTCGGTGATCGGCGAGGTCGAGTCCACCAAGTCCGTCTCGGAGCTCTTCTCCCCGGTGACCGGAACCGTCGTGGAGGTCAACGCGGCCGCGGTGGACAGCCCCGAGCTGCTCAACTCCGACCCCTACGGCGCCGGATGGCTGATCAAGGTCGACGTGACCGAGGTGGGACCCGTCCTGTCTGCGGCGGAGTACGAGGCCAAAGTGGGTTTCTAACGGTCTGATAACAAGCGAGGCGAGGATCGTCCGCGTTACCTCAGTCCACGCGAGGCCGCCACTGCTCAGTTGTCCTAGGATCGGGACATCTGACGGTTTCTCCCGGAGTGCGCATCGTCGAAAAGATGGTTGGATCGGAGAGGTATTCGCGGGATTGTGGAGAGATCCACGCCGTGCAGGGGCCTCCCTGACCGCCGAATATCCGGTGTGACCTGGAGAGATGTCGCTGAACGGACGCTGTCACCACCACCAGTGGGGGAACTTTCCACAACTGGGGGTGAAATTCGCGTCATAGTTCGACGACCGGGGCGTCTCTCCAGGTGACAGAAGCAACCGGGTACTGATCCAGAGTCGCTGGGACGCCGGTACTGGCTGGAGGAAGCATGACCACGACAGAGTTGTCAGGATCGGTCACGACATCGAGCGGCGCGCTCACCCGGCGGGAGCGTGTGGTGCTGTCCAACCTCACCGAAGAGGTGACCCTGGAGCAGATCGCGTCCAAGCTGTTCGTGACCCGGAACACCGTGAAGTCCCAGGTGCGCAGCGTCTACCGGAAGCTGGGTGTCTCGACCCGGTCCGAGGCCGTGGAGTGGGCGCGCGCAGCCGGTCTGTACCAGGCCGAAGGCTGACCGACGCCGCTCACGTCACACGACTGACATATGCGCCTGAGAGAATTCCAGGTATGCCAGTCAAGCCCGTTCTCGTCGTGGCCGCGATCATCGTGGACGACCTCTCTCGCCCGACAGCCCTGTTGGCTGCGCGGAGGTCACGCCCCGCGCACCTCGCCGGCCGCTGGGAGTTCCCGGGCGGCAAGGTCGATCCCGGGGAGACGCCGATCGAGGGTCTGCACCGCGAGCTCAGCGAAGAGCTCGGGGTGAGCGTCGACCTCGGGCACGAGATCCTCGGACCCGACGACGGCGCCTGGGTCATCACCGACCGCCACGTCATGCGGCTCTGGTTCGCCCGCGTCACCAGCGGCGAGCTGATGCCGCTCATCGAGCACGACGAGCTCCGCTGGCTGCGACCGGCCGACTTCTTCGACGTGCCGTGGCTCGACGGCGACGTCCGCATCGTCGAGGCGCTGGATGTGCACTTCCCCTGACCGGGCGGCGCCCGGCTCTGAGCCGGGCCGTGAGCCCGGTACACCTACCAGGCGGACGGCTTGTAGTCCTTGAGGAAGCAGCCGAACACGTCCTCGCCCAGCTCCCCCCGCACGATCGGGTCGTAGACCCGCGCCGCGCCGTCGACCAGGTCGAGGGGTGCGTGGAAGCCTTCCTCGGCCAGGCGGACCTTTGTGGTGTGCGGCCGCTCGTCGGTGATCCAGCCGGTGTCGACGCTGGTCATGAGGATGTTGTCGGTCTCGAACATCTCGCGGGCGCTGGTCCGGGTGAGCATGTTGACCGCGGCCTTGGCCATGTTCGTGTGCGGGTGACCCGGGCCCTTGTAGCCGCGGGAGAACTGCCCCTCCATCGCCGAGACGTTGACGATGTAGGTCCGCTCGGCCGCGGCGGCACGCATGGACTCCCGCAGCCGGCCGATGAGGATGAACGGCGCCGTGGAGTTGCACAGCTGGACCTCGAGCAGCTCGAGGGGGTCCACGTCCTCGACGTTCTGCACCCAGGAGTTGGACGAGACGAGGTCGGGGACCAGGCCCGCGGCGTCGATCGCGGTCGCGTTCGCGACGCGGTCCAGGGAGGCGGAGCCGGCGGTGAGGGCCAGCTTGGTGAGCAGGTCCGCCGTCGTCACGCTCGGGTGGGCCACAGCGGTCGCCTCGGCCGGGACGGTTCCTTCGAGGGAGGCAGGGTGGGTGTCGTGGCTGCGCCCGAAGGTCAGCGTCTCGGGCAGGTAGCCGAGCGGCAGCTCGGCGTCCTCGGCGGCGGCCAGCGGGGCGTAGGCGCCGGGGGAGCGGCGCACCGTCTGGGCGGCGTTGTTGATGAGGATGTCGAGGGGACCCTGCGCGGCGACGTCGTCGGCGAGGGCCACGACCTGGGCCGGGTCCCGCAGGTCGATGCCGATGATCCGCAGGCGGTGGATCCAGTCCTCGGCGTCGTCCATGGCTTTGAACCGGCGGATGGCGTCGTTGGGGAAGCGGGTCGTGATCGTCGTGTGCGCGCCGTCGCGCAGCAGCCGCAGGGCGATGTACATGCCGATCTTCGCCCGCCCGCCGGTGAGCAGGGCGCGCTTGCCGGTGAGGTCCGTGCGGGCCTCGCGACGGTCCCGGTTGAGGGCTGCGCACTCGGGGCACAGCTGGTGGTAGAACACGTCGACGTCGTTGTACTGCTGTTTGCAGACGTAGCAGGCCTGAGACTTGAGCAGGGTGCCGGCGGAGTGCCCGGTCGCGGCGGGCAGCAGCTCCAGCCCCTGGGTCTCGTCGTCGATGCGGCTCGGCGCCCCGGTCGCCGTCGCGGCGATGATGGCGTGGTCCGCGGTGCGGACCGCATCCTTGGCCGCGTCGCGGCGCTGCTTCTTGACGGTCTTGTAGAGCTTGGCCGTGGCGCGCTGCAGCGCGACCTTGTCCGGGTGCTCGGGGTCGAGGAGGTTCGCCGCCTCAAGCACACGGACGGCAGCAGCAAGCTCAACAGGATCGATAGGCATACCCCCGATTATCCCCCGGCTCCCCGATGCTCCCGCCCCACCCCCTCGCTGAGTGCTGGGTCGTACACGCTCAGCACCGGCGTGTCGCGTGGAGGACCCCGCACTCAGCGAGGGGGGTGAGTTACGGGGCTAGTTCCCAGGCGTTGTCGGGTCGGTGGTGGGCGGGGGTGGGGACGAAGTCGGCGTGGGGGCCGGTGGTGAGGTAGGTGCGGGCGAAGGCCAGGGACTGCGCGACGTCCTCGTGGCGCTCGGCGGCGGTGCGGGCCTTGCGGGTGCCGATCTCGATGACGACGTCGCCGCCCCACCCGGTGCTGCTCAGGTGCTGCAGCAGCGCCGCGGCCGGCTGGCTGCCGCGGCCTGGCACGAGGTGCTCGTCCATGCCGGAGTCGGTGCCGTCGGTCAGGTGGACGTGGCGCAGGCGGGCGCCGAAGGCCTTGGCCATGACGAGCGCGTCCTGGCGCGCGGTGGCGGCGTGGGAGAGGTCCAGCGTCACCGCGTCGTAGTCGTGCTCGGTGGGGTCCCAGCCGGGCAGGTAGGCGCCGTAGTCGCGCTTGCGGGGCCGCCACGGGTACATGTTCTCGACCGCGACGGTGAGCCCGGACGCCGCGGTGAGCTCGTGGACCTGCTCGATGAACTGGCGGGCGTACTTGCGCTGCCACGCGAACGGAGGATGCACGACGACGGTGCTCGCCCCGAGCGACTGCGCCATGTCCACCGCCTTGGCGAGCTTGGGACCGGGCTTGCCGCCCCAGACGTTCTGACTGACCAGCAGGGTGGGGGCATGGATCGACCGGATCTCGACGCCGTGCTGCTGGGCCAGGTGGGACAGGGCGTTGTCGTCCTGGGTGGTCGGGTCCGACCACACCATGACCTCCACGCCGTCGTAGCCGAGCTCGGCGGCGAGCTCGAAGGCGTAGGCGACCTTGCGCGGGTACACCGACGCGCTCGACAGGGTCACCTTGATGCCCGCCTCGCTCGAGGTGGGCTGTGCGATCGGTGCGGTGTCTGGCATACCGTCCACCCTAGTGCCGCGAGGCGGTCACCGGCCGGGCGGGAGCCGGACCGAGGCCGCGCGCGCCGGCACGACGGCGTGACGCGGTGGGTGCGTCACGCCGTCGGGCGGGGGTCAGGCGAGCTGGGCGCGGACCGCGCGGGCGGCGCCGACCAGGTGCTCGAGCGACGGCCTCGTCTCCGGGTAGCCCCGGGTCTTGAGACCGCAGTCGGGGTTGACCCAGAGCAGCTCGGGGTCCACGGACTTCACCGCGAGCTCGAGGAGCTCGGTGACCTCCGCCTGGGAGGGGACCCGGGGGGAGTGGATGTCATAGACGCCCGGACCGACCCCGCGGGAGAAGCCGGACCCGCGCAGGTCGGGCAGGATCTCCATGCGCGAGCGGGCCGCCTCGATCGAGGTGACGTCCGCGTCGAGGGCGTCGATCGCGCCGATGACCTCGCCGAACTCGGAGTAGCACAGGTGCGTGTGGATCTGGGTGTCCGGGCGCACCCCCGCGGTGGAGAGCGTGAACGAGCCGACCGACCAGTCGAGGTAGGCGCCCTGGTCCGCCCTGCGCAGCGGCAGCAGCTCGCGCAGCGCGGGCTCGTCCACCTGGATGATGGCGATGCCAGCGGCTTCGAGGTCCCCGATCTCGTCGCGCAGCGCGAGGCCGATCTGGTTCGCGGTCTCCCCGAGCGCGATGTCGTCCCGGACGAAGGACCAGGCCATGATCGTCACCGGACCGGTGAGCATGCCCTTGACCGGCTTGGTCGACAGCGACTGCGTGTACTCGGTCCACCGCACGGTCATCGGCGCCGGGCGGGACACGTCGCCCCACAGGATCGAGGGACGCGTGCAGCGCGAGCCGTAGGACTGCACCCACCCGTTCTGGGTCACCGCGAAGCCGTCGAGCAGCTCGGCGAAGTACTGGACCATGTCGTTGCGCTCGGCCTCCCCGTGCACGAGCACGTCGATGCCGATCTCCTCCTGCAGGTCGACGACGCGCTTGATCTCCGCGCGCATCTCCGCCTCGTAGGCCTCGAGGGAGAGGTCACCCTTGGCGTGCGCGGCGCGGGCCTTGCGGATCTCCAGGGTCTGCGGGAACGACCCGATGGTGGTCGTGGGCAGCAGCGGCAGGTTGAGCCGCGCGGCCTGCGCCGCACGGCGCTCGGCGGCCGGGCCGCGGTGGAAGTCGCCGTCGGACAGCGTCGCCGTGCGCTCCCGGACCGCCTGCACGACGACGCCCGCCGCGCTCGCGCGGGAGGCGACGGCCGCGCTCGCGGCGAGCAGCTGGGCGTGGATCGCCTCACGGCCCTCGGTGATGCCCTCGGCCAGGGTAACCACCTCGGTGACCTTCTCGTCGGCGAAGGCCAACCAGCTCTTCAGGGTGTCGTCGAGGCCGGGCTCGTCGGAGGTGGTGTGCGGGACGTGTTGGAGGGACGTGGAGGTTCCCACGGTCACCGCGCCGGCGCCGAGCACCTCAAGACGCTCGAGGATCTCGAGCTTGGCGGAGAGGTCGGCGCGCCAGATGTTGTGACCGTCGATGACGCCACCGACGAGGGTCTTGGTCTCCAGGCCGGCGATCGGACCGGTCGGGGCGCCACCCTTGACGAGGTCGATCGCGATCGCCTCGACGTCGGTGGCCGCCACGACGGCGAAAGCCTCCTGCAGGTCGCCGAACGGCGCGGCGAGCAGGATCGCCGGGCGGGCGGGGCGGGCGAGGTCGGTGGCGAGCGCACGGTAGGCGGCAGCCACCGCGGTGAGGACGTCCGCGATCGGCACGTCGATGGTGTCGGTGACCAGGGCCGGCTCGTCGAGCTGGACCCAGGTGGCACCGGCGGCGGCGAGGGCGGTGAGCACCTCGGCGTAGACGGGCAGCAGGTCCGCGAGGCGGGAGAGGGGCTGGAAGCCGGCCGGCGCGTCGTCGGCCGCCTTGCTCAGCAGCAGGAAGGTGACCGGGCCGACGAGCACGGGGCGGGTGGTGACGCCGTCGGCCAGAGCCTCGGTGAACTCGCGGACGAGGCGGTCGCTCGCGAAGCGGAACGCCGTGTCCGGGCCGATCTCGGGGACGAGGTAGTGGTAGTTGGTGTCGAACCACTTCGTCATCTCGAGCGGGGCGTCCTCGCCCGCGCCGCGGGCGAGGGTGAAGTAGCCGGGGAGGTCGAGGGCTCCGTCGGCGTCGGTGAGCCCGGCGAAGCGGGTGGGGACCGCGCCGACGGTCGCTGCGGCGTCGAGCACCTGGTCGTAGAAGGAGAACGAGCCCGGGATGGCGGCGTCGGTGGCCGAGAGGCCAAGGGCGACGAGGTGGTCGCGGGTCGTCTTGCGCAGGGTCGCGGCCGTGGCCTCGAGCTCGGTGGCGTCGATGCGCCCGGCCCAGAAGGACTCCACGGCCTTCTTCAGCTCGCGGCGGGGGCCGATCCGGGGGTAGCCGAGGATCGATCCGGCCGGAAATGCCGGGAAGGTCTGCTGGGTGAGGGTAGAGCTGCGCTCGTGAGGTGTCGTCATGGTCATCCCTTAGGTCAGTGCGATGGTTGGTTGGGATGCGCCGACCCACGGCCCGCTGGCCAGGTCCGAACCAGCTCCGGAGGTGTCCGGGTGAGCTGGTCCGCCGCCGAGGTGTACGCCCTCGAGCAGGTCAAGTGCGGCTTCGTGCTTGTTGAAGGTGGAGATGTGCAGGCCCGGGGCTCCGGCTGCGAGGACGGCGGCGGCAAGGTCGACCGAGGCGGCGATGCCGAGCGTGTGGCGTGCGGCCGGGTCCGTGATCGACTCGAGGTCGCGGACGAGGGCGGACGGCGCGGGGACCCCGGTGAGCGCCTCGACCCGCGCGAGGCGGGCCGGGTCGGTCATCGGGAGCAGGCCCGCGAGGATGGGGAGCGTCACGCCGGCGCGTCGGGCGTCGGCGACGAAGTCGATGTAGGTCTCGGGCTCGTAGAAGATCTGGGTGATCGCGAAGTCCGCGCCGGCCTGCTGCTTCTCCAGCAGGCGCTGGACCTCCTGGGCGCGGGTGGTCCCAGCGGCCAGGTTTCCGCTCGGGAAGGTCGCGACGGCGATGGTCAGCGGACGGGCCGCCGAGCGCAGCGCGGTCGAGGGGCTGGCGGCGCACCGGGTGGCTTCCACCTCGCGGAGCAGGGCGACGAGCTCGTCGCTGGAGTGCACGCCGCCGGGAGGCGGTGCCCAGTCCGGCTGGTCCTTGGGGGGGTCCCCGCGCAGTGCGAGAAAGCTGCGGACCCCCTCGGCGAGGAACTCGTCGATGACCTCGGCGACGTTCTCCCGGGAGGCGCCGACGCAGGTCAGATGGGCGATCGGGAGCACGGGTGTGTGCTCGAGGATCCGGCTGATCACCGTGCGGGCGGTGTCCCGGTCACCGCCGGCCGCCCCGTAGGTCACCGAGACGAAGTCGGGGCGTGCGGCGATGAGGCGGTCGACCGTGCCCCAGAACTTCGGCGCCGCCGCGGGGTTGCGCGGGGGCATGAGCTCGAAGGAGATCGTCGGTCGTTGGTTCGAGGGTGAGCGGATGTGCGTGGGCGCGCCAGCCTGCTCGGCCGGGGGCGCTGGGGGAAGCGCCGGGGTCGTCGGTACGTCGGAAGCCGTCATGGGTCTCTCCATCGGACCTGGCGTTAGCACCCGCACCCTCAGGAGGCTTCCATTGTGGGGGGTTGCTGCGGTGTCGACGAGCCAGGACTCTCAACCGCTCTGGATGGTTGTTCCACCCTAGAGGGCATCCAGCAGGCGGTCTAGACGTTCTCGAGGAATGAGATGGATCTGCCCGCGGGTCAGCGGCGGCGGGGCTCGGTGGGGGGAAACTCGCCGTCGTCGGAGCCGTCGTCGGCGTTGAAGAGCAGCTCGTGCAGCTGGACCTGGACCTTCTCCACGCGCGGGACGTCGTGCAGCACCACGCCGGCCTTCTCGGTCGCGTCGGAGATGATGATCGTGCCGCAGCCGAGGATCCGGTCGAGCAGGTCCTTCTCGTAGGTCACGTCGTTGATCCGGTAGAGCGGGATGTCGCGGCCGGTGCGCGTGATGATCCCGCTGCGGGTGATGAGGCGGCGGTTCGTCACCGTGTAGCTGGAGGTGACCCAGCGCAGGAACGGCATGAAGCCCCACAGCGTGATGACCACGAGGGCCACACCGAGGATCGCCCAGCGCAGCCACGGCTGGGCGGAGCCCTCCGGCGCCAGGAGCGCCAGGATCGCGCCGGCGACGACGGTCACCACGAGCACGAGGATGGCCACGAAGAGGGCCTTGACGTGCGTGCGGAGGCTGAGGACGACGTACTCGCCCTCGCCGAGCGTGCTCTGGATTCCCATGGCCAGCATCCTGCCACACGGCCTCGGGAGCTAGGTGCCCAACCAGCCGGCCTGCGCGGCGCGCACACCCGCCTGGAAACGGCTCTCCGCCTCGAGGGTCTCCATGATCGCCGAGACGTGCCGCCGGGCGGTGCGCACGCTGCACCCCAGCCGCCGGGCGATGACCTCGTCCTTGTGCCCTGCGGCGAGCAGTGCCAGGACAGCCCGGGAGGTGTCGTCGAGGACCGCGTCCGACCCGGCCGGTTCGACGTCGATGGGGAAGTCCTGCGCGAGCGACCAGGTCGCCTCGTAGATCTGGATGAGGTACCCCACGAGGTCGGGGTCACGGATCAGCAGAGCGCCCTTGGGCCGGCCCTCGACGAAACGGCTGAGGAAGGCGAGCTCCCCGTCGTAGATCAGCGTGCGTGCAGGGACGAGCGGGATGGTGCGGATCTTGGCGCCGGCCGGGATGGCGAGGGCGGCGTACCGCTGGGCGCCGAGCTGGGTCCGTGTGCTGTGCTGGAGGATCGACCTCAGCTCGACCCCGCGCGCCATCATCTCCTGGTCGTTCTTCCAGGACGTGCGCACGTTCTCGGGGTTGAGCCCGTTGCCCGGGTGCGCGCACCAGCACTGCCGCTGGGTCTCGCGGATGATCCGGGACAGGGCGGTGTTGACCTCCTCACCGGTCTCGATCACCTCGATGCCGGCGTCGGAGTAGCTGCCCGCGCGGGAGTCGAGGTAGCCGGGGAGCAGGGCCAGGTATTGAGCCCTGCTCTCGGCGATGCCCAGGCTCAGCCGGGCGACCTGCTCCTCGTGCTCGGCCAGCAGGCTCGTGGCAGCCAGCTCGGGGGCCACGGCGACCCAGGAGGGGTGGGTGGAGGACAGGTCGCCGGACGTCCTCCGGATGAGCCGCGCTGCCTCGAGGGCGGCCAGCGCGCTGTCGACCTCGTCGAAGGGCAGGCCCAGGCGCTCGCGGGCGGCCTCTCGATCGAGGCCCGGGTTCGAGGCGGTGTACAGATAGACCTCGCGGGCGGTGGCGCTGAGCCCGAGGTGCATCGCAGTCTCACCCGACACCCGGTCGCGCGGGTCGTCAGCTGCTGACATGGCGTCCCCTTCGGCTGTACGACGGTGCGATCGAGCCTAGCTCATCGCCCGGTCGCCGGAACGTCGTGGAGGCCGAGGGAACCTACGAATCCGCAGGCCACACGGCTAGCGCCCAGGAACGGGCCCACCTGTTACGCAGCCCCTCGCAGGCCTCCGTGGTCAGCACGTAGGAACACGTCTGCTCGAAGGGGCGGATCGCCCCGTCGGCGACGAGACGCCGGATCTGGGACAAGGCCGCCGCGCGCGGCACGTCGAGCGCGCTCGCGATGGCGGACTCGTTGAGGACCCCGTCCAGGCTGACCGCGGCCTCGAGCTGTTCGGCCAGGTCGAGGATCTCGTCAGTGAGAGTGTTCATGGATTTCACCTCCTGTCGGTGAGAGCGCCCCCAGGCAGAGGCTGCCTCCGGGGTGGAACGACCGGGCGACCTCGCCGAGCCGGGACTCCTCGTGCGGCAGAAAGCCGAGGCGGTTGAGGAGGAGGTGGGAGTGGATGAGGGCGAGCCGGGTCGGGGAGCTGGGGAGGTCGAGCTCCTGCGATCGGGTGAGGAGGTGCTCCAGACCGCGAGACCACCGGGTGCGCCACCCGGTCGACACCGGGTCCGCGCTCAGGGTGGCGACGAGCGGCTCGAGGGAGTAGATCTCTGGGGCGCGGAGGTCGAGGGCCAGGAGCGTCGGGGCGACCGCGTCGTCGCGGTGCCCCCAGGTGGCCTCGTGGCGGTCCCAGTACTCTCTCCAGCTGCTGGTCCGGTGGTCGGTGTCGGCGAGCCCGGCCGGCCAGCTCATCAGCGCGTGGGCGGCGTCGTGCAGGAGCAGTGCGCCGAGGGCGGCACGGGTCGTCTCCCGGGAGAGCGTCCGGGAGGCCCAGACCGCGAGGTCGCAGCCCAGCTCTTCGAAGGATGCGGCGAGGTCCGAGGAGGACGCCCCTGTCTCCTGGCCCCCCTGCGGCCAGGACACAAGGGTGTCCGATCGGTCCTCTGCCGTGGTCCAGCTCGTGGGGAGCAGCTGACCCACACGTGCGGTGCCGAGCAGCGCCAGCATCAGCGAGGTCGTCGTCGAGGTCTGGTGCCAGGTGAACCTCCACCGGAGGAGCCCCTGTGACCGGGCCTCTTGCACAAGAGGCCCGATCACATCGGTGATGACGGTGTCGCGCGGCTGTGACCCCCCGGTCCCCAGCCGCCCGAACCACCAGTCAACGTCGGACGTCTGACGCGGCCGCATCGTGCTGACTGTGCCCATGATCTGCACCTTTCAGGTCGAGCGGACGTGCCGGTCAGTCCTGCCATGCACTCCCGTTCAGCGGGTGGGCCATTCCGGGCTGTGTCCCGATGGGCTTCTTCACTGGGCTCGTCCCGATGAGGACGGTCCCCGCAGGGGTGACGACCGGGGTCGCCACCACGCGCGGAGCGGGTGCCTGGGCCGAGGCGGCGGTCCCAGCAGTCAGGACCAGACCGGTGGCGAGCATCGCTGCAGAGGCGATACCTGCCGTTCGTGCAGCTGCAGATCGGAGGATCGTGTTCATCAGAATCTCCTAGCGCTGGTGGTTCTGCTGCCGGGGCGTCTCCCCTGCTGAGGTCAATGATCCGGGGCGCCGGGCGACGCTGGACAGCGTTTGCCGGTGGCATCAAGTGACGTGTCCGACTGAGGTTCGGAACTGGCCGCACGGCGCGCCCAGCAGAGCCGCCGGCGCCCCCGGACGGCGCGTGGCATCTTCCTGCCACGTCCTGTTCTTCCCCGTCGTTGCGGGACGGTGCAGTGCCGTGACGTGCAGCGCGACCGGTGTGTGCACCCGCTCGGACGGCGCGATGCGCCAAGGGCGGACGCATCGCTAGAGTGATCGCGTGACCAACACAGAGGCGTATGTCATCACCGGTGGAACCGTGCACACCGGCCAGCGGGTCCTGCGAGAGGGCTGGGTGGCCGTCGAGTCCGGGCTGGTCGCCGGAGTCGGCGAGGGCGAGGTGGGTCCGGGCTGGAGCGACCTCCCCCGCGTGGACGCAACCGGCCACCGGGTGGTTCCCGGGTTTGTCGACATCCACTCCCACGGCGGCGGCGGCGCGGCCTTCGGCGCGCCCTCCTCGCTCGTGGACGACGCCTACCGGGTGATCGCCACCCACCGCGCCCATGGGACGACGACGATGATCGCCAGCCTGGTCACGGGGACGATGGACACGCTGCGGGTGGCCGTGGAGGGGCTGGCCGATCTCGTCGAGGCGGGAGACCTCGCGGGCATCCACCTCGAGGGCCCCTGGCTGAGCCCCGCGCACCGCGGCGCCCACGACCCGGACCTGCTGCGCGAACCCACCATCGAGGACATCGACCACCTGCTCGGCGCACGCCCCGGCGCGGTCAAGGTCGTCACCATCGCGCCCGAGCTGACCGGCGGGCTCGACGCCGTGCGGCGCATCGTCGGCCACGGCGCGATCGCGGCGATCGGGCACACCGACGCCGACGCGGCCACCGCCACCGCCTCGGTCGACGCCGGGGTCACCCTGGCCACGCACCTGTTCAACGCGATGCTGCCGATCCATCACCGTCAGCCCGGTCCGGTCCTGGCCCTGCTCGAGGACCCGCGCGTGGTGGTCGAGCTCGTCGCCGACGGAGCGCACCTGCACCCCCTGACGGTCGAGCATGCGGCTCGCTCGGCGGGCGTGGGGCGGACCGTGCTGGTGACCGACGCCATGGCGGCAGCGGGGGCCGAGGATGGCGAGTACCTGCTCGGCGGGCTCCTCGTCGACGTGGTCGCCGGGGTGGCCCGGCTCCGCGAGGGTGGCGCGATCGCGGGCAGCACGCTCACCCTCGACGTGGCGCTGCGGTACGCCACCACCGTCGCCGGAGTCCCCTTCGAGGACGCGCTCGCGGCGGTCACCACCACCCCGGCCGCGGTGCTGAGGCGCACCGACGTGGGCAACCTCGAACCTGGAGCGCGCGCCGACGTCGTGCTGCTCGACGAGTCGGTGACGGTCCAGGGCGTGTTCCGTTCGGGTGAACGCCTGGTCTGAGCGACCAGGCGGGCCAGCAGCGACGAGGGGCCCGGAAGCCGTGCGGCTTCCGGGCCCTTCGTCCGTCCGGCGCTCGTCGGTCAGGCCCAGGTGATGGCTTCCGACCGGTAGAAGGACAGCCCCTCCGAGGCCCACCACCGGCCGTGCTGCGCCAGGGCCGCCGCGAAGGTGGGGAAGTCCTTCGCGGACCCCCAGGCGACCGAGGCGAGCGCGGGCAGACGCGGCAGCATGAGCATCGTGATGTCGTCGAAGGACCTGAGGGTCTCGGCCCACAGGCATGCCTCGACGCCGACGATCGACTCCGCCGGGATGCCGGGGAGCTCGGCGACGGGGTCCCAGTCGTAGGCGTCCTCGATGTCGATGAGGCGAGCCCAGTCCAGGCCGAGGGGGAAGTCGGCCGTGTACTTCTGGTCGAGGTAGGCGCGGGTGGCGGGGGAGGCGATGAACGTCACGTCCTGGTCCCGGGCCACCGCTGCCAGGTGCTCGGTCTCGATCACCGGGTTCCAGAACTGCAGGCGGGTGCCGGCGGGGAGGTCGGCGACGGAGGCCTCCTGCCAGAAGGTCAGCTTCTTGCCGTGCTTCGCTCCAACCTTGGCGAGGCGCTGCATGTACGCCCGGTACTCCTCGTCGCTCAGGGTCAGGGACTCGTCACCACCGAGGTGGATGTACTCCCCGCGGGTGTGCTTGGAGACCGAGGCCACGACGTCGTCCACGAAGTCCCACGCGGCGGCGGAGGTCAGGTGCAGCGCGCTGAAGCCGACCTCGGTGCCCAGGTAGGGCTCACGGGTCTCGCCGTCCGGGCTGATCTCCGGGTAGGCGACCTGTGCCGCATGGCTGTGCCCGGGCAGGTCGATCTCCGGGACGACCGTCACGTGGCGGGACTGTGCGTAGTCCTGGAGGTCCTCGTACTCGGCGATGGTGAGGAACCCACCGGTGCCGCCGCCGACGTCGTTCCCAGAGGCCAGCTCGGTGAGCAGCGGGCGGTTCTCGATCTCCAGGCGCCAGCCCTGATCGTCGGAGAGGTGCAGGTGCAGCACGTTCATCTTGTAGGCAGAGGCGAGGTCGACGACCGTCCTGAGGTCGCGGGGACCGAAGAAGAACCGGCTGATGTCGAGCATGACCCCACGCACCGGGTAGGCCGGGTGGTCGGCGATCTCGACGACGGGCACCTCGCCGTCGCGGACCAGCTGAGTCAGGGTCTGCACGGCCCAGAATGCTCCGTCCTCGTCGCTGGCGTGCAGCGTCCACCGCTGCGGCGACAGGGTGAGGGTGTAGCCCTCACGCGGGAGCGTCTCGTCGAGCAGGGCGCTGACCTGCGGGGGAGTGGTCGGCGCCACCGGCGCCACCTGCGCCACCGGTGTCGCTGGCACGGTGATGCGGGCCGCGAGGTCGGCGGCACGCGGGGCCCAGGGCCGGAGCGAGGTGACGAGCGCCTCGACGTCCGTAGCTCGGAGCGGGGACACGACCCCGGAGGAACGGGTGATGGTCTGAGGGGCGGGCAGCAGGGGGATGGACATTATGCTCTCCTTTGAGCGCCTGTCGACAGGCACGGGGTGCGCACGGAACGATTGACAGCGACTAAGTATGTAAGGTGTACTTATTATATGGCACGCAACGTAGCCCCTGCAGATGTGCGTCGCTCCTCGGCACGCACCGGCTCGACAGCGGGCAAGATCCTACCGTCGGACGCACGGATCCACCATCGTGCCCTCGTCCTGCAGTACCTGTTCGACGGCGGCCCGGTCAGCCGTGCCGACCTCGCGCGCCTCACCGGCCTCGCCCGCGTCACGGTGTCCGACGTCGTCGCCGACCTCCTGGAGAGCGGGCTCATCATCGAGCTCGGGGTCCGCCCCGGAACTCACATGGGCAAGCCCGCCACGCTCGTCGGCGTCAACGTCAGCGGCGGCTTCGTCGTGTGCCTCGACCTCTCCGACGACGTCGTCCTGCGGGGCGCGCTCGTCGACCTCGCCGGGTCCCGGGTCAAGACCACCCAGGTCGACCGCGACGGTGCGACCGGGCAGGCCGCCATCGACAAGACGATCGCTCTGGCGAAGCACCTGGTCAAGACGTCGCCCGGGCGGGTCCTGGGGATCGGCGTGGGCACCCCCGGGGTCGTCACGGTCGACGGCGTGGTGCGCCGCGCACCCAACCTCGGCTGGACCAACGTCGACCTGCGCAGCGAGCTCGAGGAGGCGCTGGGCCACCCCACCCATGTCGCCAACGACGCCGACACCGCCGCGCTCGCCGAGGACACCTTCGGGGAGGGGTCCGGCTCGGGCCTGCTCCTCGTGGAGATCGGCCACGGTGTGGGCGCGGGCATCCTCCTCGACGGCTCGCTGCTGCGCGGTCCGGACGGCACGGCGGGGGAGATCGGGCACGTGAACGTGCTGGCCGACGGGCCTGAGTGTTCCTGCGGACGGCGCGGCTGCCTTGAGTCGCTGCTCGCGGTGCCGCGCCTGCGCGCCAAGATCCAGGGCCTGAACGAGGCCGAGGCCGCGGGGGTCCTCGCCACCGCCGGCCGGCAGCTGGGCACGATCCTCGCCCCGATCACCCAGGCGCTGGGCCTGCGCGACGTCGTGCTGTCCGGACCCGACGAGCTGCTCAACGGTCCGTTGCTGCAGGCCGCCGAGTCGACCGTGCTGGCCCTGACCCGACCGTTCGGTGACGAGCACGTCCGGTTGCGGATGTCCGCCCTCGGGCACGACGGCGTCCTCGCCGGGGCGGCCGCCCACGTCCTCGACCAGGAGCTCGGGCTGTCATGACCGCGGTGACATCGAGCGGCTGACGACGAGCGGGACCACGCGCCCGCCGAGCACCCACCTCAGACCAGTGATCCCGACCGTGCGGTCGGATCGACGCCGAGCGCGCCGCGCGTGCTCACCAGAAGGAGTCCCCATGGAGATCGTGATCCTGCAGACCGCAGAGGACATCGCGGCGGCGGTCGCGGAATCGGTCGAGCGGCTCCTCCGCTCGAGCGACGCCCCGATCCTCGGGCTCGCCACCGGGTCCTCGCCGCTCCCGGTCTACCGCGAGCTGGTGCGCCGCCACACCGAGGACGGCCTGAGCTTCGCCCATGTCCGGGCGTTCCTGCTGGACGAGTACGTCGGCCTGCCCCCGGGCCACCCGGAGTCCTACCGCGAGGTCATCCGCCGTGAGTTCACCGGCCTCGTCGACATCTCCGACGACCACGTGCTGAGCCCCGACGGGTCAGCTGCCGACGTCGCGACCGCAGGGACCCGGTACGACGCCGCCATCGCGGCGGCGGGCGGGGTCGACCTCCAGCTGCTCGGGATCGGGACCGACGGGCACATCGCGTTCAACGAGCCCGGCTCCTCGCTCGCTTCTCGCACCCGCCTCAAGACGCTGACGGAGCAGACCCGGGACGACAACGCGCGGTTCTTCGACAGCGTCGAGGACGTGCCCTACCACGTGATCACACAAGGGCTGGGAACCATCCTCGAGGCCCGGCACCTCGTGCTCGTGGCCACGGGGGCGAACAAGGCGGACGTCGTGGCGGCCATGGTCGAGGGGCCGGTCAGCGCATCGTGCCCCGGCTCGGTCCTGCAGCTGCACCCGCACGCCACCGTGCTGCTCGACGAGGCGGCGGCCTCCGCCCTCACGTTCGACGCCTACTACCGCTACGCCTACGAGCACAAGCCCGCCTGGCAGGGGTTGTGAACGACACCCTCATCCTCGCCCTCGACATCGGCGGCACGAACGCCCGCGGCGAGGTGCTCGACGAGCGTCTGGGCCGCCCGCTGGCCAGCGCGAGCCTGCCCACGCCCTACGGCGACGGCGAGGCCACGCTCACGACGATCGAGCGGCTCTGCGGTCAGCTCCTGGCCGGCCTCGACCCGAGCGACCGGGTCCGGGTCCGTGCGGTGGGGCTGGGGGTTCCCGGGATCGTCGAGCGGGGGACCGGGGTCGTGCGACTGGCCAGCAACCTCGGCTGGATCGACACACCGGTCGGGGAGCGGCTGAGCGCCACGGTCGGCCTGCCGGTCCACCTCCACCACGACGTCACCGTCGCCGGGCTCGCCGAGCACCGCCTCGGCGCCGGCCGAGGGACCGACGACCTGGTGGCCGTGTTCATCGGGACCGGGATCGCTGCGACCCTCGTCTGCGGCGGCGTCGCGATCCAGGGCGGGCTGCACCAGGCCGGGGAGCTCGGGCACGTGCCGGTCGTCGCCGGCGGGCTGCCCTGCCCGTGCGGCCAGGTGGGCTGCCTGGAGATGTACTGCTCGGCCCGCGCGATCGGCGCTGCCTATGCCCGCGCCGTCGGGCGACCCGGGGCGACCTCCCTCGACGTCGTGACCGCGCTGGGCGCCGACCCGCGCGCCGACCAGGTCTGGTCCGACGCGATCGGCTGGCTCGCGCACGGCCTGCTGGGCGTCGTCACGCTGCTGTCGCCGACGCGTCTCGTCCTCGGCGGCGGTCTCTCTGCGGCCGGCGACGCGCTCGTCGTCCCGCTGCGCGCACGCCTCGAGGTGCTGGCCCGGGTGGCGTCGGTCCCCGAGATCGTCACCGCGCAGCTGGGCCAGCGGGCCGGTGTGCTCGGGTGCGCGCTGGCGACCTTCCGGGAGCTCGAGACCCGGGTCGCCTGACGGTTCCGCGGGTGGCGCCAGTCTCGGCGCCCCCTGGTGGCGCGCGCCCAGGGCCGATAGCGTTCGGCCATGACCGCACCCGCGCGCCCCGTCACCCGCCCGGACCTGCTCGCCGACCTCACTGCCCTCGGCGTCGAGGCCGGGAGCACCGTCATGGTGCACACGGCGCTGTCCCGTCTGGGCTGGGTGGTCGGCGGTGAGGTCACCGTGATCGACGCGCTGCGCGACGCCGTCGGCCCGGCGGGGACGCTCGTCATGCCGGCGCAGTCGTGGCAGCTGTGCGACCCAGCAGTCCTGGCCGATCCGGGCGTACCGCTCGCCTGGTACCCGACGATCCGCGAGAACCTCCCGGCCTACGACCCGGCGCGCACACCGACCCGGACGATGGGCGCGGTCGCCGAGCTCTTCCGGACCCTGCCCGGAGCCCTGCGCAGCGACCACCCCCAGCGGTCGATCGCCGCCCTCGGCCCGAGGGCCACGCAGGTCACCGCCGTGCACGAGGTCGACAGCGCGTCGGGGGAGCGGTCGCCCATGCGGGCGCTCCACGACCTCGGCGCGCAGGTGCTGCTGCTCGGGGTGGGCTTCGACAAGTGCACCGCGCTGCACCTCGCGGAGGAGCGGACCGAGTACCCCGGTCGGCGACGGGTCGCGGGCGGCGGCCCGGTCCTGCGCGACGGCGCTCGCGTGTGGCTCGAGTGGGAGGAGCTCGACCTGCTCGACCACGACTTCGTCGCGCTCGGCGAGGCGTACCTGGCCTCCGGTCTGCCGGCCGCCCGCGGCCGGGTCGGCGACGCCGACGCCGTGCTCGTCCCGGTGCGCGAGCTCGTGGACTTCGCTGGGGAGTGGATGGCCGCCCACCGCCGGTAGGTGGCCGCTCAGCCGGCGGTGACGTCCTGGAGCGCGGCGTCTTGGAGTGCGGCGGACGGGAGGTCGTGCAGCGCGTCGACGAGCGGGGCCACCTCGGGGATCTGACCGGCGTGGCTGAGCGCCTCGGCGAGGGCCGCGTCGTGCGTGGGGCGCGCCGCACGCAGCAGCGCCTCACCCGCCGGGGTGAGCTCGGTGTAGATGCCGCGGCGGTCGTCCTGGCACAGGATGCGGGTGAGCAGCCCACGCTGCTCGAGCCGGGTGACCAGGCGGGTCGTGGCGCTCGCGCTGAGCGCGGCGGTGCGGGCGAGCTGCTGCATGCGCATGTGCCAGCCGTGCTGGCGGGACAGCGCGTCGAGGACCGTGTACTCGACCACGGACAGGTCGTGCTGGCCCTGCAGCGCGCGTTCGAGCGTCGTGTCGATGATCCCGTGCAGGGCGGCGAGCGTGCGCCAGCCCTGAGCCCGGATCTCGACGGCGTCGTCGGCGATTCCCATGTGTCTCTCCTTGGTGCGTGGTCCCTCCAGTATAGGGCTTGCAGCAACTACCCGCGTGTGCAACTATTTAGCAAGCGCGCGCAACTAGTGTGCGCGCCGATAGTTGCACACGCACAGAATGGGGTCCCCGCATGCCTCTTGGACTGCTCGCCCTCGCCGCCGGGGGCTTCGGCATCGGGCTCACCGAGTTCGTCATCATGGGTCTCCTACCCGAGATCGCCGCCGAGTTCGGCGTCTCCGAGCCGGTCGCCGGCTACCTCATCTCCGGCTACGCCCTCGCCGTCGCGGTCGGCGCGATCGGCCTGACCGCCGCCGTCCTGCGCTTCGACCGCAAACGGGTGCTCGTCGGCCTCATGGTGCTGTTCATCGCGGGCAACCTGCTCTCCGCGCTCGCCGGGACCTATGAGCTGCTGCTCGCCGGGCGGGTCCTCGCGGCCCTGTGCCACGGCGCCTTCTTCGGCATCGGCGCGGTCGTCGCGGCGGACATGGTGGCCCCGGAGCGCCGGGCGGCGGCGATCGCCATGATGTTCGCCGGCCTCACCACCGCCAACGTCCTGGGCGTGCCGTTCGGGACCTTCCTCGGACAGCACCTGGGCTGGCGCTCGACCTTCTGGGCGATCACCGTCATCGGCGTGATCGCCCTCGCCGGGATCGTCGCGCTCGTCCCGGCGACCACCCGCGCCGCGGGCGAGGCGCCCCCGCGCCTGCGCACCGAGCTCGGCGCGTTCCGATCGCCGCAGGTGTGGTGGTCCATCCTCGTCACCATCCTCGGCTTCGGCGGCATGTTCGGTGCCTTCACCTACATCGCCTACACGCTCACCGAGGTGAGCGGTTTCACCTCGGCCTCCGTCCCGTGGCTGCTGGTCGTCTTCGGCGCCGGGCTGTTCGTGGGCAACCTGCTCGGTGGCAAGGCCGCCGATCGGGCGCTCATCCCTGCGCTGTCGGTCATCTTCGTCGCGCTGACTGTCGTGCTGGGCGTCTTCGCCCTCACCGCGGGCAGCCAGGTCATGACCGTCGTGTCGCTGTTCCTCATGGGGGCCTTCGGCTTCGCGACGGTCCCCGGCCTCCAGCTCCGCATCATGAGCCACGCCGCCCAGGCCCCGACCATGGCCTCGGCCGCGAACATCGGCGCCTTCAACATCGGCAACGCCCTCGGCGCCTGGATCGGCGGCCTGACGATCGGCGCGGGCCTGGGCTACGTCTCACCGCTCTGGGCCGGGGCCGCGATGACCGTCGCCGCCCTCCTCACCCTGACCGTCGCGTCGGTCCTCGACCGCCGTGCCACCGCACCGTCCCTGACCCCCGTCCTCACCACGCAAGGAATCTCATGACCCTCACCGTCCCCACCGTCGCCCTCTCTGCCACCACGGCCATCCCTCAGCTGGGGTTCGGCGTCTACCAGGTGCCCGACGCCGAGACCACCGAGGCCGTCGGCCTCGCCCTCGACGCCGGGTACCGCGCCGTCGACACGGCCTCCGCCTACGGGAACGAGGCCGGTGTCGGACGCGCGCTGGCCGAGTCCAGCCTCTCCCGCGACGACGTGTTCGTCACGAGCAAGCTGTGGATCGACAGCCTCGAGCGTGCCGCGGTGCGCCCGGCCCTCGAAGCGAGCCTGGACCGGCTCGGGCTCGACCGGCTCGACCTCTTCCTCATCCACTGGCCGGCGCCCGGCCTCGGCCGGTACGTCGAGGCGTGGGAGGAGCTCGTCGCGCTGCGCGACGCCGGACTCGTCCGTGAGGTGGGTGTCTCCAACTTCCAGCCCGCGCACCTCGCCCGGCTCGCAGAGACCGGTGTGATGCCGGCGATCAACCAGGTCGAGCTGCACCCCGCCTTCCAGCAGCGCGACCTTCGGGCCTGGCACACCGAGCGTGGGATCGTCACGCAGGCGTGGAGCCCGCTCGGTCAGGGCACCGTCCTGACGGACCCGGTCGTGGAGGCGGTCGCCGAGGCGCACGACGTGAGCCCGGCCCAGGCCGTGCTGCGCTGGCACCTGCAGCACGGCACCGTCGTCATCCCGAAGTCCGCCACCCCGGCCCGGATCGCGGCGAACGCCGAGGTCTTCGACTTCGAGCTGACCACCGCCGAGATGGCCCAGATCGACGGGCTCGACGCGGGCGGGCGCATCGGGCCGGACCCGGACACGTTCAACGGCTGACCATGGCGCTGGGCGCCTCGACGGAGCGCCCCGCCGGCGGTGGCCGACAGGTCTCGCGGGAACTAAACCCGGTGGTCGCTCGTTGACTGCCACCGACGGCGTCGACGATGATGTGGCATGACCAACGGCAAGAGCATCTTCCGCCGCAAGAGCGTCGAAGAGGCGCTGGCCTCGACGACGGACCCAGAGCGGTCCCTCAAACGCGACCTCACCGCGTTGGACCTGGCGGTGATGGGGGTCGCCGTCGCGGTCGGTGCGGGGATCTTCTCGGTCGGTGCGACAGCGGCCGCCAACTATGCCGGGCCCGGTGTCATCCTGTCGTTCATCATCGCCTCGGTCGTGTGTGCGCTGGCGATCATGTGCTACGCCGAGTTCGCCTCGACGCTGCCCATCGCCGGGTCCGCCTACACCTTCTCCTACGCCACGATGGGGGAGTTCGTGGCCTGGATCATCGGCTGGGACCTCATCCTGGAGATGCTGCTGGCCTCGGCGGTGATCGCGAAGTTCTGGGGCGTGTACCTCTCGGACGCCTTCGGCCTGTTCGGCATCGACGTCCCCTCCACGATCCAGGTCGGCCCGGTCGCGATCGACTGGGGCCCGGTGTTCATCGTCGGGGTGTTCACGGTCCTGCTGGTGATCGGGACGAAGCTCAGCTCGCGGGTCAACGCGGTGCTGACGATCCTCAAGGTGAGCATCACGCTCTTCGTCATCGTCGTCGGCTTCTTCTACGTCAAGGCCGAGAACTTCACCCCGTTCATCCCGCCGGCCGAACCGGCGGAGAGCGCCTCCGGCCTGCACCAGCCGCTCTTCGCGTTCCTGTCCGGGATGGAACCGACCGCCTACGGCATGGTCGGGGTGCTCTCCGGCGCGGCGCTGGTCTTCTTTGCCTTCATCGGCTTCGACGTCGTGGCGACCACGGCCGAGGAGACCAAGAACCCCCAGAAGGCGCTGCCGCGCGGGATCCTCGGCGGGCTCGCGGTCGTCACCGTCCTCTACATCCTCGTCACCGTCGTTGTCACCGGGATGGTCTCCTTCCGGGAGCTCGCGGCCTCCGACAGCCCGTCGCTCACCACGGCCTTCGTGCTCGTCGGAGCGGACTGGGCCGGGAAGGTCATCTCGATCGGCATCCTGCTCGGTCTGACCTCGGTGATCATGGTGCTGCTGCTCGGCCTCACCCGGATCGTCTTCGCGATGAGCCGGGACGGACTGCTCCCTCGCGGGTTGTCCAAGACGTCGCCCCGCTTCCACACCCCGGCCCGGCTGCAGATCGGCGCCGGCGTGGTCGTCGCGCTCATCGCCGGCCTCGCTCAGGTCGAGCTGCTCGAGGAGATGATCAACATCGGGACGCTGTCGGCCTTCGTGCTCGTGAGCTTCGGCATCCCGATCCTGCGCCGCAGCCGCCCGGACCTGCCGCGCGGCTTCCGGGTGCCGTGGTCCCCGGTGCTGCCGATCGTGGCCGGGGTCGCCTGCCTGTGGCTCATGACCAACCTCACCACCCTCACCTGGCTGCGGTTCGGTGCCTGGCTGGTCCTCGGCACGGCCATCTACCTCTCCTACTCCTACCGCGCCAGCCAGCTCCACACCGGCCGCGCCACCGTCCCGGACGCGCAGACCCCTCCGACCCCCGCCCCCTGACCGCCAAGCCGAGCGATCCCGACGCTGAGTGCGGTCAAACGGCTGCCGGATGTCCGGTTTGGGCAGCCATCTGGCCGCACTCAGCGTTCGCGGCGCCGGTCGCTCGCCCGGTGGACCCAGGATCGAGACGCGCGGTGGGCTGCTACCGGGGTCGGCCATGCCCGGCCAGCCAGTCGACCTCCTCTGCGAGCAGCTCGAGGGCGCTGCCCTCCGGGACGTACCCGAGACGCGCGGCGGCGCTCGTGTCGAGCACGATCGGGTGCGCGGACTGCCAGGGGTGCGCGCCCCGCTCGGGGTCGCCGGCGTCGTCGAGCAGGTCGAGGGTGCCGGTCCAGCCCAGCCGCTCCCCGATCGCCCGGACGATGTGCTCCGCGGTGGGCGCGTCCGGATCGGCCGTGTTGAGGATGCGCCGGCCGGGGTGCGCGGCGACGGTCTCGATGAGCGCGGCGGTGTTGGCGGCCGCGGTGAGGTGGTCGATCGACGCACCGCGCCCGGCGAGCTCGATCCGGGCGTCGCCACGGAGCATCGCCTCCACGATCGGCCGCGTGCGCGCGTTGCGGGCCCAGCGTCCGTGGACCTTGGACGGGCGGATGACCGTGACGGGGAGCCCGCTGTCCAGTGCGGCGCGCTCCGCAGCGACCTTCGACGGCGCGTAACCCTCCCGGCTGAACGGGTCGACGTCGTCCCCCGCCGGCGGGAGCGTCGATGTGCCCTCGCCGATCGGGACGGTGAACCGCGGTGGTGTCTCGCTGTTGATGTGGTGACCGAAGGGGTCGAGATAGACGGCTCTGCTCGAGATGAGCACGGTGCTCGCCACGGAAGCCATCACCGGCAGCAGCGCGCGGACGTCGGAGGCTCGGTAGGCGAGCAGGTCCACGAGCAGGTCCGCGCCGTCAGCCACGAGCGTGGCCACCGCCGAGGTGTCGCTGCGCTCGGCCCGGTGGAAGCGCACACCGGCGGCGGTCAGCTTGGCGGGCATCGAGGACGGGTCGCGCCCGGTCACGTCGACGCTCCATCCGGCGGCGACCAGCCGTGCGGCCGTCGCCCCACCGATCGCCCCGGTCCCGCCCAGCAGCACCGCCCGCACGCGCATCCCCTCCAGCTTCTTGCCCGGCTCCGAGCGCAGACTTTACGCCCCGGCGATCTCGTCCGACGCAGCCGAAGCCGCGAATCTCACGTACCTGCGCCAGCAGATCGCTGCCGGCACGGCCGCGAAGGCTGCGCTCGTGACGAACCATGCCAGGGCTGACAGGCCTGAGGAGAGAAACAGCTGGAGCAGGAAGGACACCAGCGTCAGAGCAGCGCTCATCGCACCCGTGGCGACAGCTACCGCTCGCCGCCGGCGCCGGTTCCGCTCGACGTACCGCCCGAGGGTCAGGTCGCCGCAGCCCACGGCCAGCCCGAGGACGGCGCCCGGCACTCCCATGACGACGATCATCAAGAAGAGGTAGCCGATCGCCTGGACCGCCGCCTCCAGTCCGGCCGCGAACACCCCGACGGCGATGAGCACCGCCCACAAGGCGCTGGGCAGGAACGCGCAGACCAGGCTCCACCGCAGGACGAGCGGTAGTGCGAAGAACTGCGTCACCGTGGTGGCCGATTCCCGTCGGGACCATCCGCGTCCTTGTCGTCCCCGCCGGTCGGGGCGCCGACCGTGGTCATGAGCCGAAGGACGTCGTCGACCAGGCCGCGTGCCACGGGGAGCCGGGCGAGTCCCACCGCCTTGCCGATGATCGGTGCGAGGCCGTCGACGAGGCGGCGCGTGCGTACCTGACGAGGGGAGGAGTCGGTGACCCAATGGAGGGTGACACCGAGGTAGGAGAACCACAGCAGCATGGGCAGGCGGTCCGCGAGGGCTTGGGGTGGGCGCCCCTGGGAGAGCAGGACTGCGTGGGCCAGAAGGCTCGTCGCCAAGTCCCTTGCCTCGCTCGACTCCTGGGAGAACGGGCTGGTCCGGGATGAGGTCGGGAGGGCGATCTGGACGAAGGTCGATCCGAAGTCGTGGTAGCCGTCCATCGCGTCGAGACCGGTGTGCAGGACGACGCGCAGGTTCGCCGCCAGCGGGGCGCCCTCGCGCAACAACGGCAGGGCCCGCGAACGGTGCTCGCGCTGCACGCTGAGATAGAGCTCGTGGACGAGGTCGTCCTTGCTGTCGAAGTAGTAGTACGCGTTGCCCAGGGAGACGCCGGCCTCGCTCGCGATCCGGCGCATGGTCGTGGCGTGGAAGCCCTCCGTGCGGAAGAGGCGCAGGGCCGTCTCGACGAGCCGCTCGCGTGTCTCGGTGCCTCGCTCCGCCATGCCGACTCCTCAGTTGAACGTGTTCAACTGAACCGTAGCCTCGCTCTCGAACATGTTCAAGAGCGCTCGTCGCCCACCCCACCCCGCTGAGTGCGGGCAGATGGCTGCCCGACGTCCGGTATGTCCAGCCAGACGGCCGCACTCAGGGGAGGCAGGGGAGGGGTCAGGGCTCGAGGAGCTTGCGGATCCGCTTCTCGCTGACCGGGCCGTTCGTGCCGAGCTGCTGGGCGAAGAGGCTCACCCGGAGCTCCTCGATCATCCAGCGCGCCTCGGCCAGAGCGGTCGCCCGTGCGGGATCCGGCCGGCCGGCCGCGTACGCCGCGCGGGCCTTGTCGTAGACCTCTTCGACGTCGTGCACCCGCCAGGCCAGCTCGGCGTCCCGGTTCGGGCTGCCCGCCGCCTTCTCCAGCCGGTACGACGCCGCGCGCAGGTACCGCACGAGGTGCGGCAGCTGGGCGGGCGGGGTCGCCGAGATAAACCCGTCGTAGACGAGCCCGCTCACGTGGTCGCGGATGTCGGCCAGGGTGTTGAGCAGCGCGAGCGAGTTCGCCGACCGGATCTCCCCGTCCAGGGTGCGCGCCGCGGTGAGCGCGGCGACCACGTGCCCGACGACGGCATGCACCTGGTCCTCGAGCCTCCCCTTCACGGCCGTCCGGGCCGCGACGTACGCAGCCAGGTCCCGGATCGCCGCGGCACCGGGGGTGAGGCTGATGACAGCTGCCAGCTGAAGGTCGGCGACCAGCGCCGCGGTGTTCTTGTACGGGCTGGCCGCGAGCGTGAGCGACTGGGTGCCGGACCACCGGGAGGTGACCCGGGAGGCCTGCATGGCGGTCTCGGTGAGCAGCAGCCGGCGCACGCCCCGGGTGTGCTCGGGTTCCTGCCGCGCGGCGTCGGCGAGGATCCGCAGCGCGACGGTGATCTGCGCCCCGGCCCGTTCCTCGACCAGCGCCGGGTAGCCGCGCACGACCATGCCCCCCGGGCCGGGGGAGTCGACCTGGGCGGGCAGCACGCCGTCGGGCAGGGTGGCCGGCGGGCTGGGCCAGGTGGTCAGCGGACCGGTCTCGGCCAGGGTGACGCCGGTGGTGGCGGGCCCGCCCGAGCCCGCCGGTCCACCCTGGGCGCCGAGGTCGTCTGTTTGGTGCGAGGTCGTCTGTCCAGATGGACGACCTGGAGCAGAATGGACGACCCCGCCGCCCGCGGAGCTGCCGGTGCCGGTGGGGCCGCCGGAGGAGCCCGCAGCCGTGGCGGACGCCGCCGCAGCGGCCTGGGCCTCGCGCAGCGCGGTGCCGACGGCGCTCTTGACCGCCGAGCGCACGGCGGCCTGGGACTGGGTCGCCAGGCGGCGCTGGAGCGCGACGAGGTCCTTGGACTCGTCGAGCACGACCTCCCCGCGGGGCCCGGACCCGGCCCGGCCCCCACGCTCCTCGAAGACCCGGAAGGTCATCCGCAGGTGGGCGGGCAGCTTCTCGCGGTCCCACGCCTCGGGGGGGATGTCCACCCCGCGCAGCGCGCGGACCGCCTGGCTGAAGGCGGACTCGAAGGACTCGGCCATGTCACCGGCGCGGGTGATGTCCTGCCAGTCGGGGGTGTTCTCCCGGAGCCAGGCGACGACGCCGCGGGCCACGTCCGGGGCCGGCACGAGCTGGACCCGCACCGGCTTGGGCAGGGACCGGATGCTCGCCGTGGTCAGCTCCTCGAGCAGGCCCGGGACCATCCAGTCGAAGCCGTCCGGGACGAGGCGGTTGAGCACCGAGATGGGCACGTGGACGGTCACGCCGTCCGCGTCGGTGCCCGGCTGGAACTGGTAGGTGAGCGGGAGCGTGAGGTCGCCCTGCACCCACTCCTGGGGGAAGTCCTCGGCCGAGACGTCCACGCCTTCGGGGACGAGCAGCTCGGCGGTGAAGGTGAGCAGCTCGGGCTGGTCGCGGTGGGCGGTCTTCCACCACTGGTCGAAGTGCCGGGCGGAGACCACCGAGGCGGGCACCCGCTCGTCGTAGAAGGCGAAGAGCGCGTCGTCGTCGATGACCAGGCCACGCTGACGCGACCGGGCCTCAAGCTCGGCGGCCTCGGCGAGCAGGCGGCGGTTCTCGGCGAAGAAGTGGTGGTGGGTGGTCCACTCGCCCTGGACGAGGGCGTGGCGGATGAACAGCTCGCGGGCCTCCTCGGGGTTGACCTTGGAGTAGAGGACCGTGCGGTCGGTCACGATCGGCACGCCGTAGAGCAGCACCTTCTCGATCGCCTGCGCGGCGCCCTGCTTGGTGGACCAGTGCGGCTCGGAGTACGTGCGCTTGACCAGGTGCTCGGCGAGCTCCTCGGCCCACTCCGGCTGGATCCTGGCGACGTCGCGGCCCCACAGCCGGCTCGTCTCCACGAGCTCACCGGCCATGATCCACACCGGTGGCTTCTTGGCCAGGCCCGAGCCGGGGAAGATCGCGAAGCGCGCGCCGCGGGCCCCGAGGTACTCGTTGCGGGCGAACTTCTTCGCCCGGCGGTCGCTCGCGCTCTCGCGGCCTTTGACCGACGACGCCTTGACCTCGGTGGCCTCCTGCATGCCGATCTGGGACAGCAGCCCGGCGAGCAGCGACCGGTGGATCGTGTCCCCGTCCCACGTCTGGCGCAGGTCGAGGTCGTCCCTGGAGTCGACGCCGGCGGCGGCGCCGACCGTGTTGCCTGACCCGGACCCCGACCCGGAGTCCCCCGCCGTCCGCGGGGCGGGCGCGTTCATGACGATGCCCAGCGGCTTGGCCATCTCCCGCAGCTGCCCGACGACGTCCTGCCACTCCCGGATCCGCAGGAAGTTCAGGTACTCCGACCGGCACAGCCGCCGGAACGCCGAGGAGGACAGGTCCCGCTGCTGGGCGCGGGCGTACTCCCAGAGGTTGAGGTAGCTGAGGAAGTCCGACGTCGGGTCGGTGAAGCGCGCATGCTGCTGGTCGGCTTGCGCGCGGAACTCGGTGGGCCGCTCGCGCGGGTCCTGGATGGACAGGGCCGCGGCGATGATCATCACCTCGCGGGCGGCGTGGCGTTTGCCGCCCTCGACGATCATCCGGGCCAGGCGCGGGTCCATCGGCAGCTGGGCCAGGGCCCGGCCGGTCTCGGTCAGCCGGGTGCCACCGCCGTCGGGCTCGCCGGCCCGCGCCTTCGCGGGCTCCAGCGCGCCGAGCTCGGTGAGCAGCTGGACGCCGTCGCGGACGGCGCGGGTGTCGGGGGCCTCGACAAAGGGGAAGCGGCCCATGTCGCCGGGGGAGCTCACCACCCCGACCGAGATCATCTGCAGCAGGACCGAGGCGAGGGAGGTGCGCAAGATCTCCGGCTCGGTGAACTCCGGCCGGGAGAGGAAGTCGTCCTCGGAGTACAGGCGGATCGCGACGCCGTCGGCCACGCGCCCGCACCGCCCGGAGCGCTGGTTGGCGCTCGCCTGGGCGATCGGCTCGATCGGCAGGCGCTGCACCTTGGTCGCCTTGGAGTAGCGCGAGATGCGCGCGGTGCCGGGGTCGACGACGTAGCGGATGCCCGGCACGGTGAGCGAGGTCTCGGCGACGTTGGTCGCCAGCACCACCCGCCGGCCCGGGTGGGACTGGAACACGCGGTGCTGCTCGGCGGCGGACAGCCGCGCGTACAGCGGCATGATCTCGATGTGGTCGGGGCGGCGGGCGTCCGTGGTCCGGGCGCCGAAGTGCCCGGACAGGGCGTCGGCGGCGTCGAGGATCTCCCGCTCGCCGGAGAGGAACACGAGGATGTCCCCGTGCCCGACGGCGCACAGCTCGTCGACCGCGTCGCAGATCCCGGTCATCAGGTCCCGCTCGCCGCCCTTCTTCGCCGAGGCGTCCTCGGGAGTGAGGGGGCGGTAGCGGACCTCCACCGGGAAGGTGCGCCCGGAGACCTCGATGACCGGTGCGACCGGGCGGTCGTCGGGCTGGCCCTCGCCCGGGTCGTCGACGGGACCGCCGGGGGCGAAGTGCCGGGCGAAGCGCGCGGAGTCGATCGTCGCGGAGGTGATGATCACCTTGAGGTCCGGGCGCTCGGGCAGCAGCCGGGTGAGGTAGCCGAGGATGAAGTCGATGTTCAGGCTGCGCTCGTGCGCCTCGTCGATGATCAGCGTGTCGTAGGCGAGGAGCTGGGGGTCGCGCTGGATCTGGGCGAGCAGGATCCCGTCCGTCATGACCTTGACGAGGGTGTCCGCCGAGGACGTGTCGGTGAACCGCACCTGGTAGCCGACGATCTCCCCGAGCGGGGTGCCGACCTCCTCGGCGATCCGCTCGGCGACCGTGCGGGCCGCGATCCGCCGGGGCTGGGTGTGGCCGATCTGCCCGGCGCGCCCGCGGCCCAGGTCGAGCAGGATCTTGGGGATCTGCGTCGTCTTCCCCGAGCCGGTCTCACCGGCGACGATGACCACCTGGTTGTCGCGGATCGCCGCGGCGATGTCCTCCCGGCGCGCCGAGACCGGCAGCTGCTCGGGGTAGCTGATGGGCGGCACGACGACCGCGGCCCGCGCGGCGGCGGCCCGCGCGAGGCGTGCGGGGTTGGGCTGGGCGCGAGCGGGACGGCGGTCCGTCGTGGTGCGCGCGGGCCTGCTGCGCTCGGTCCGGCCACGACCGGTCGTGGCGCCGGTGTCAGCGGTGTCCCCGGTGCGTTCGCCGCCGCGGCCACCACGTCCGCCGCGGCGGCGCCCCGCCGAGCGCGCCGGACGCTCAGGGCGCGCCGAACCCTCGGGTCCCGCGGAACCTTCTGGTCCCGTGGGGGTGCTGCCTGTATCGGGGTTCTGCGGTGCCGTGCTCACAAGCCACTATTCTCCCAGCGGCCGCAAGTCATTTCACGGCCGGCCGGGTGGGGGAACGAAGGACCTAGTCCTTCGTGAACTGCAACGGGATCGCGAAGGCGAGGATCGCGGCGAGGAGCCCGCCACTGAAGATGTAGGCCTCGGAGCCGGGGTAGTCGAAGGCGATGGCCATGCCGTACAGGCCGAGCGCGAACAGCGCGATCATCGCGAGGGTGAAGATGAAACGCATGGGTGTTCCTCCGGTATCAAAGACTGCGCCCACGGTATCAGCGTCGTCACACGAGCGTGGCGACGACGGCGACCAGTGGGATCGTGAACTGGCTCACTGCCCCGCCCCACAGCCGGTGGTCGCTGACCCACAGGACGATCCCGCACAGCGACATGAACGAGCAGGCGTACAGGACCAGGGCCCGCCCGACCTCCTCGTCGCCCGACCCGGCGAGCACCACCCCGAGGATCGCCCCGGCCCCCAGGAACATGTTGTAGAAGCCCACAGAGAACGCCCAGAGGCTCACCTCCGGCGGGGAGGCGTCCTTCTTGAGCAGGAAACGCTGGACCCCTCGCTGGTCGAAGAAGAACGACTCCATGAGCCCCACCGCGACGTGGAGCAGCCCGGCCCCGAGGGCGAAGATGACGGCGACGGTATTCATGGCACCACCTCCAGGTCCCATTCTCCCCTGGTCGCCCATCCCTCGCTAGGCTGGTCCGATGAGCGAAGCGCGTGCCACCGCGGCCCTGGACGCCGCCGGGATCGAGTACACGATCCACCGTCACGGGCCGGTGTCCTCCCTCGCCGAGGCCGCTGCGGCCCGCGGGGTCGACCCCGCGGGCATCGTCAAGACGCTCGTCGTGCGCCGCGGTGCCGACGACTACCTCTTCGTGCTGGTCCCCGGCGACCGGACGATCTCCTGGCCCAAGCTGCGCGGCCTGCTCGGCGTGCAGCGCCTGTCCATGCCCGACGCCGCAGTCGCCCAGGAGGTCACCGGCTACGCGCGCGGGACGATCACGCCCTTCGGGTCGCTGCGCCCCTGGCCGGTGATCGCCGACGAACGGGTCCTGGGACGGGCGGTGTCGATCGGCGCCGGCGCGCACGGGGTGGGCGCCACGGTCGACGGCACCGAGCTCGTCCGGGTGACGGGCGCGCAGGTGGCGGACGTCACCGAGACCGCGGGGTGAACCGCCCCGTCCCCCGGGGGATCAGGAGGACGCTTCGTCGACCGACTTCTTGAGCGCGTCGATCTGCGTGGTCAGCGCGTCGATCGCGGACTGCACCTCGGGGGCCACGGCGTCACCGGCAGAGGTGGTGAGGTCCTCAAGCTTCGTCGACGCGTCGGCGAGCGCCGTCTTGGCGGCGGCCAGCTTCTGGTCGGCGTCCGAACGCTTCTGCTCCGCGTCCTCGAGCGCCGACTGGGCGTCCGCGGCGGCGGACTTCGCGGCGGCGGCCGCCTCGGTCGCCTTGTCCTGAAGCGTCGCGGGCAGCGTGCCGAGATGGTCGCCGAGTGCCTGGGCGTCGGCGGCGATCGTCTGGACCTGGGACTTCGCGTCCGTCGCCAGCTGCTTGAGCTGCTCGGTCGAGATCGAGACCTCGGGCAGGTCTGAGCACGCCGACAGGGTCAGCGCACCGAGCACGACGGCGGCGCCGGCGGCTCTGACGGACAGGCGTGCACGTCGGGTGGGCGGGGTGTCGTCGCGACGGAAGCGGATCATGCCTCCAGTCTGGCGGAACCGTTCCCGGACAGCACCCATGCTGGGCGAGCGCGGCGTGAAGATGACGCAAACATCTCGCGAGAGCCGCCTGCGGTGCACGACAATGGTCCGCATGACCCAGCTCAACCCCGTCGTCCCCGCCCCGCGTCCCGGCTCTCCCGAGTCCGACGCACCGGTCGCCCCGGCCCTGCGTCCGCTGACCGCGGAGGGGCTGACCAAGTTCTACGGCGCCCAGAAGGTCCTCAGCGGCCTCGACCTCGTGGTCGCGCCCGGGCACCGGATGGGCCTGGTCGGGGAGAACGGCGTCGGGAAGTCGACGCTGCTGCGCCTGCTCGCCGGCCTCGAGGAGGCCGACGCGGGGCGGATCTCGCGCCCCGAGGATCTCGGGTTCCTCCACCAGGAGATGCCGTTCCCGCCCTCTACCCCCGTCGCTGAGGTGATCGCCGACGCCCTCGCCCAGGTGCGTGCCCTCGAGGCCGACGTGCAGCGCGCCGCCGACGCGCTCGGGGCGTCCGGGGCCTCTGCCGAGGATCTCGCCGAGGCCGACTCGGCCTACGAACGGGCGCTGCAGCGGGCCGAGGTTGCGCAGGTCTGGGACGCGGACCGGCGCGCCGAGGTGACCCTGGCCGGCCTGGGGATCGAGCATGTCATGGGCCGCACGGTCGACGAGATGTCCGGGGGGGAACGGACCCGGCTGCACCTGGCGGCGCTGCTCGTGCGCCAGCCCGGGGCACTGCTGCTCGACGAGCCCACCAACCACCTCGACGACGAGGCCGCGACCTTCCTCGCCGCGGCGGTCCGGGCGATGCCCGGCGTCGTCGTCCTGGCCAGCCACGACCGGGTGTTCCTCGACGAAGTGTGCACGGACATCCTCGACCTGGACCCCACGCCGTCGGGCTTGTCGGGGACGCTCTATGCGGGGACGTACGCCGACTACCGCGCCGCGAAGAAGGCGGAGCGGGTCGCGTGGGAGCGCCGGTACGAGGCCGAGCAGGCCGAGCTCGTCGAGCTCAAGGACTCTGTCGCGACCACGGCTCGCAACGTCTCCCACGGGCGCGAGAGCAAGGACCACAACAAGATGGCCTACGGTCGCCGCGGCGACCGGGTGGAGGGTCAGGTCTCGCGCCGGGTACGCAACGCCCAGCAGCGCCTGGACGCCCTGGAAGAGGCGCAGGTCCGCCGGCCCCCGCGACCGCTCGCGTTCCGGGCCTCGTCCTACGGGCTGGCCGCCGCGGGCGGCGCCGGGGTGGTGCTGTCCCTGCGCGACGTCGTCGTGCCCGGGCGCCTGGAGACGACCACCCTCAAGCTCAAGGCCGGGACGAAGCTGCTGATCACCGGGGCGAACGGGTCGGGCAAATCGACCTTGCTGCAGGTCATGTCCAAGGACGTCGTCCCGGCGCGAGGCTCGGTGACCTGGGGTGAGGGCGTCCAGGTCGGGATGCTCGAGCAGGACGTCTACCTCCAGGACGACGTCCGGTCGCCGCGCGAGCTCTTCGACCTCATCGGGGCCGGTGACCAGCTGGCGGGCTTCGGCCTGGTGGGTCCCGCGGACCTCGGCCGGCCGCTGCGGGAGCTGAGCGTGGGGCAGCGGCGGCGGGTCGTGCTCGGGATGCTCGTGGCCCAGGCGCCCGAGGTGCTGCTGCTCGACGAGCCGACCAACCACATCTCGCTCACCCTGGCCGACGAGCTCGGCGAGGCGATCGGCGTGGCCCTCGGGACGATCGTCGTGGCCTCCCACGACCGCTGGCTCCGGCGCCGCTGGAGGGGCAAGACCCTCGCCCTCCCCACCCGCTGACGCCCCCCGCGCCGCCCCGCACTGACCACCGCCGCCCCGCGCCGCCCCCCACCGCCCCCGCTGAGTGCGGGCGGATGGCTGGACATATCGCCCGCGAGGCAGCCGTTCGGCCGCACTCAGCGGGGTGGGGGTGTGGATGGAGGCTGGGGCTCAGGCGTCGGCGGCGGTGCCGCGGAGGATGTCGAGGTCGTGCTGGAGGGCGTGCAGGGCCGCCGAGACCCCGGCGTCGATGCCCTCGACGGTCGCGGTCACGTGGCGCAGCTCGGCCGAGGCGGCGTCGAGCGCGGTGCGGGCGTCGTTGAGGCTGTCCTCGGCGGACCACAGGGTGAAGGAGTCCGCCTCGTCGACGGCGCGCAGGGCGCGCTTCGCTGTGGCCGTGGCCGCCTGCGTGGAGGCGATCGCGTCGCGGGTCTGTGCGCGCAGGGCCTCGGGCAGCGCGGAGGTGTGGGTGGCTGCGAGCGTGATGTCCCGGGAGACGACATCCGTCTGGGTGCGCACCTGCACGAGGGTGTGCTGGCGGGCAGCCGTGTCGGCGAAGGCGATCGAGCCGCTCGCCAGGGGAAGCGTGATCGCGAGGAGGCTCGCTGTCGCTAGTCGAGTCGTCTTTGACGTCATGTAACGATTCTGCAACGAGATCCTGGGAAGAACCTGGATTCCACCGAAGATTCACCCGCGCGTCGGGGATCTCCTCATTCTCGACCGGGTGGAACCCCACCAGCACCGCACCGCGCGCGGGAGGGGCACTGCCCGTGCCGCGAAGTCCATGGGGGGGAATTGTGACTGTATGGTCATCCGTCTGGCGTCCATGGCTCAGCAGCGTTAGCGTCGTGTGACACACGTGCACGGTCGTACCGACGCGCAGAGCGACACCGAGGTCGATCACCTCGTCGGTCCACAGGTGCAGCCCGACAGCGCACCACGTCGCTCGCCGTCGCTCGATCTCGCAGGACTCCGCAGACTTGGTAGAACGTCGCAGGACGTCGTAGGACAAGGCAGGAACACCATGACCACAGGAACACCATGACCAGCAGCGAACCGGACGACGCATACGCGATCACGACCCGCGACGACGAGGGGACCACCCTCGTCACGCTGCGCGGCGAGATCGACGCCGCGCTGCGCGACCAGGCCAGCGAGGCGATGGTGTTCGTCGTCACCCAGGACAACCCCGTCGTCGCCGACGTCGCCGACGTCACGTTCATCGACTCCTCCGGGTTGGCCTTCCTCGTCCAGCTGCACCGGCTGTGCGCCGAGAGCGGCCTCGGCCTGGACCTGCGCAACCCGTCGCACAAGCTCCTCGAGCTTCTCGAGGTCCTGGGCATGGGCGGGCAGTTCGCCGTCCAGCGCACCGCAGAGCGCGAGATCCTCGGCGCGGGGGCCACGACCACCTGAGCTGTCGGTGGTCCGAGATACCGTCTGGGCATGCGGATCTTGCACACCTCGGACTGGCACCTCGGCAGAACGCTGCACGGGGTCGACCTGCTCGGCCATCAGGCCGAGTACTTCGACCACCTGGTCGAGGTGGTCCGGGCCGAGAAGGTCGCCGCCGTGGTCGTCTCGGGCGACGTCTATGACCGCGCGATCCCGCCCGTCGAGGCTGTCACCCTGCTGTCCCAGACGCTGGCCCGGCTCGCCGAGCACGCCCAGGTGGTCCTGACCCCGGGCAACCACGACTCCGCGATCCGGCTGGGCTTCGCCGCCCAGCTCCTGCGCGACGACGTGCACCTGCGCACGCGGGTGGCCGACGTCGGGCGGCCGGTCACGCTGGCCGATCCGGCCGGCGGTGGTCCCGTCCTGGTCTACGCCCTGCCCTACCTCGACCCCGACGCGGCCCGCACCGCCCTGCGCGAGGACGGCGGAGAGCCGCTCGGTCGTTCGCACGAGGCGGTCATGGCGGCGGCCATGCGCCGCGTGCGCGGTGACCTGGTGCGCCAGCAGGCCGGCCACCCGGCAGCGCGGGTCCGCTCGCTCGTCATGGCGCACGCCTTCGTCATCGGCGGGAACGCCTCAGAGTCCGAGCGTGACATCCGGGTCGGTGGCGTCGACTCGGTGCCGGCCGGGACCTTCCAGGGGCTCGACTACGTCGCCCTGGGCCACCTGCACGGTCCCCAGCGGGTCGCCTGCCCGGGGCCGACGGTCGCCCGCTACTCGGGATCCCCGCTCGCCTACTCCTTCTCCGAGATGCGTCACGCCAAGTCGACCGTGCTGGTCGACCTCGGCGCCGATGGGGTCTCGGGTGAGCCCGAGCTGGTGGTCGCACCCGTCCCTCGGCGCCTCGCGGAGGTGACCGGGACGATCGACGAGCTCCTCGGCGCGGCCGGTGAGGGCCACCACGAGGACTGGGTCCGACTGATCGTCACCGACCTGCTGCGCCCCCCGGAGATGAACGCCCGGCTCAAGGAACGCTTCCCGCACGCGCTCGTCATGATGCACCGCCCGGCCGGGGACCGACCACGGGAGTCGCTCACCCTCTCGGTCACGGCCGCGAGCGACCCGGTCGCGGTGGCCGCCGACTTCATCGCCCACGTCAGCGGCGTGGAGCCCAGCCCCGCCGAGGCCGACGTCCTGCGGACCGCCTTCGAGACCGCCAACGCCACCGACCGGAGCGCATGATGTACCTCCACTCCATGACCCTGCAGGCGATCGGACCCTTCGCGGGCCGGCACACGGTCGACTTCGCGGCCCTGGCCGACTCCGGGATCTTCCTGCTCGAGGGGCCCACCGGTGCAGGGAAGTCGACGCTCATCGACGCCGTCGTCTTCGCGCTCTACGGCAGGGTCGCCTCGGCGGCCGCGAGCGACGACCGGTTGCGCTCCGCCTACGCCGGTGACGAGACCGAGTCCTTCGTCGACCTCACCTTCGAGACCGGGGCCGGGGTGTTCCGGGTGTACCGGACGCCGGAGCGGATGCGCCGGAAGAAGAAGGGTGAGGGAACCACCAAGCAGCAGGCCGGCATCAAGCTCTGGCGGCTCACCGGCGACGAGCTCGCGGCGGGCCTCGGGGATCCCGGGGACAGCGGGGACCTCCTCGCCAATCGCCTCGACGAGGCCGGGGCCGAGCTGACGAGGATCATCGGGTTGGACCGCAGCCAGTTCGTGCAGACCATCGTGCTGCCCCAGGGGGAGTTCGCGAACTTCTTGCGGGCCAACCCCGAGGACCGGCGCGGGCTGCTGCAGAAGGTGTTCGGCACTGAGATCTACGAGAAGGCCCAGACCCAGCTCGCCGCCATGCGCGCGAGCGCCCAGCACCAGCTCACCGCGGCCCGGGCCCAGGCGACGACGGCGGTGGAGACCTTCATCACCGGTGCGTCGTTGGACCCTCAGGAGGAAGAGATCCTGCGGTCGGCCCCAGCCCACGACGTGCCCAAGCTCGCCGACGAGCACGTCGCCGGGCTGGCGTCCGCGGCCCAGGAGCAGACGGTCGTCGCCGGCGCGGCGCGGACCCGGCTGAGCGCCGCGCGGCTGGCCCTCGAGAGCGCCAAGCAGCGCGCGGACGACGCGGGGCGCCGGGACTCGCTGCTCGCCGAGCACCGAGCCCTCGACGAGCGGGCGCCCGAGATCGACGTCCAGGAGGCAGCGCTCCTGGCGGCCCGTCGTGGGGCCATGGTCGAGCCCGCGATCACGGCCGAGGCGATCGCCCGGAGCGGCGCGGAGGGGGCCACGGTGACCCTGCGCACCGACCTCGACCGGGCGAGATCGGTCCTCGACGTCCCGGCCGCGCTCGTCGCCGGCCAGGACGGGTCCGACCCCGCCACGGAACCGGAACCCGGCGCGCACGAGCGGGCGCGTCAGGACGCCCGGGAGGGCCTGCGGCTGGGACGGGACCATGACTCCGGACAGATCGCCCTGCTCAACCGGCTGCTCCCGGTCGAGGCAGGACTGGCGGGACGGCGGAGCGATCTGGCCGCGGGGACGGCCACCCTGGCCACGCAGCGCGAGGTGGTCGAGGGGCTGGAGACCGCTCTCGCTGACCGCCCCGCGGGCCGTCTCGCGCTCGAGACCACCCGCGACGGGGCTCGCGCGCTCGCGGCCGACCTGCCGTTGCGCACCGCACGGCGCGCGGCGGCCCGGGAGCTCGTGGAGAGGTTCACCCGCCTGGAGGTGCTCATGGCCGAGCACACCGCGGCCCAGGGTGCCCGGTCGGTTGCGGGCGTCCTCGCCCAGCAGGCGGTCGACGCCGAGGCGGAGGTGCGCCGAGCTCGGATCGCGGGGATCGCCGGGGAGATCGCGGCCGACCTCGGCGCAGGGACCCCGTGCCCGGTCTGCGGCTCCGCCGAGCACCCCGCGCCGGCTCGCCTCGGCGCCGACCATGTGGACCAGGCGGCTGTGGACGCCGCGGAAGCCGCCCGGCAGGCGCGTGAGGCTGCGCTGGCGGGCGCCGAGCAGCTCGTCGTGCGGTGCGGGGACCGGCTGGCCACGCTCCAGGAGTCCACCGCGGGCACCGACCTCACGGCGGCGACCGCCGAGCTCGGGGCCACGGAGGCCGCGGTCGCGGTTGCGGAGGCCGCCCACGACCAGGCCGCCGTAGCCGTCCGCGAGATCGAGGTCTTCGACCTGGAGACCACGGCGCTGCGCACCGACCACGCCCGACGCGTGGAGCAGGCCGCGACCGACCGGGTCCGCCTCGACCACGACCGCGCGCGGATCACCGCTGACGAGACGGAGATCTCCGGTGCAGCCGGAGCCCGCACCGTCGCCGACGTCGTCGCTGACCTCAAGGCACGGGTCGGTGCCGTCGACGCGCTGCTCGCCTCGCAGGACAAGGCGGTCGCGGCGCGGTCGGCGCACCGCCAGCGCTCCGACGAGCTCGACCGCAGCCTGGCGGCCAACGGTTTCGAGACCGTCGAGGCGGCCCGCGCGGCCGTCCTGGCCCCGGACCGGGTCGCCGCGCACGAGCAAGCCGTGGCCGCCTACCGGGCAGCCCGCGCCCGGGTCGAGTCGGGCCTGGTCGAGGACAGGATCCTCGCCCTCCCGGAGACCGTGGACGTCGACCTCGACGAGGTCCGCGCCGAGGAGGCTGCGGCGGAGGCCGCCGTCCACGCGGCCCAGGTCGCCTCGGCGCTGGCGGCGCGCACGGTCCAGGATGCGGGGCGGGACGCGGCGGTGATCACGCGAACGAGCGCTCAGCTGGAGGCCGTCGAGGTGTCCACCGAGCCGGTCGTGCGGATGGCGGACCTGGCTGGTGGCACGTCCCCGGACAACACCACCCGGCTCACCCTGGCGACGTTTGTGCTCATGCGCCGCTTCGAGGACGTCGTCGCGGCGGCGAACTCCCGGATCTCGACGATGTCGGACGGTCGCTACGAGCTTGTCCGCTCCGACGTCAAGGAGGTCAAGGGCAACACGAAGGTCGGTCTTGCGCTGCGAGTCCTCGACCACCAGACCGGCGTCCCGCGGCTGCCCAGCTCGCTGTCCGGGGGCGAGACCTTCTACGTGTCGCTGTGCCTCGCGCTGGGCATGGCCGACGTCGTCACGGCCGAGGCCGGCGGCGTGGACCTGGGGACCCTCTTCGTCGACGAGGGCTTCGGCTCCCTCGACCCCGAGACGCTCGACTCGGTGCTGGCGATCCTCGGCCGGCTCCGTGCCGGCGGCCGGGTGGTCGGGGTGGTCTCACACGTCGAGGCGCTCAAGCAGACCATCGCCGACGGCATCTCCGTCCGTCGCCTCCCGGACGGGTCGAGCACCCTCACGGTGCGCGCCGGCTGACACCGCAGCTGACACCGCAGCTGACACCGCAGCTGGCGCTGGCTGCGCGGACGAGGCCGCCGCCGTCGTCGGGCGCGGCGCCCGGCTGCGCACTGCGACGAGAAGGACGCCCGCGATGGTGATGACAGCGAACATCACCGCGGTCATGGTCGTGGCCGGGTCTCCCCCGATGAGCCCGGTCACCGGCGCGATCGCGGCGCCGATCCCGAACTGGAGCGCACCGAGCAGCGCGGCGGCCGAGCCGGCCCTGTGCGCGTTGTGCTCCAGGGCGATCGCCGGGGCGGAGGGCATGACGAACCCGGCGGTCGAGAGGGTGAGGACGAGCAGCACCACCAGCGTCCACATCCCCGATCCTGGGCTGGACGCGCTGATCAGCGTCGTGGCGAACAGCACGCCCGACAGCACGAACCCGGCAGCCATCGCGACCACGAGGATCCGTTCGGGGGACACCCGACCGATGAGGAACCCGTTCACCTGGCTGCCGGCGGTGACGGCGATCGCACCGGCCCCGAAGATCAGCCCGAACTGCTGCTCGGAGAGACCGAAGCCGTCCTGGAACACGAAGGAGGACGAGGACACGTAGGCGAACATGGCCGCCAGGTAGAACCCGTTGAGCAGGGCCAGCCCGAGGAACTGCCAGTCGCGGAACAGCTCACCGTAGGAGCGGAGCGCGGCGCCCGCCCCACCCGTGCGGCGTCGCGCACGCGGCAGCGTCTCCTGCAGCCGGAAGTACGCGATCACCAGCAGGATCGCTCCGACCACGGCGAGCAGGGCGAACATCAGCCGCCACGACCCCAGGCGCAGCAGCTGTGAGCCGATGGTCGGGGCGAGGATCGGGGCCACTCCCACCACGAGCATGAGCCGCGCGATGACCTTGCCGACCTGGAAGCCCGAGAAGTTGTCCCGCACGATCGCGATCGACAGGACCATACCGGCCGCGGCGCTCAGCCCTTGGACGAACCGGAGCGCGGTGAGCAGCTCGATGCTGTGCGCGGCGACGATCGCGGCGGAGACGACGACGTAGGCCGCCATGGCGGCCAGCAGCGGCCGGCGTCGTCCGACGGCGTCGGAGAGGGAGCCGATGAGCAGCTGGCCCAGGGCCAGCCCGGCGAGCGTCGCGGTGAGCGTGAGCTGGACCCGGGGCTCGGTCGTGGCCAGGTCCGTGATGATCTGCGGGAAGGCCGCGAGGTAGAGGTCGATGGTCAGCGGGCCGATGGCCACCAGTGCTGAGAGCAGCAGCACAAAACCGGCGGTGATCGGCGTCAGGGTCGTCTCACGCGTCGTGGTCATGCTCGGCCAACGGCGCGGCCTGCCCGTAATGTTCCCGGGCGTCCACGGACTGGAACGGCGACCGGGCAGGTGCCAGGGCAGATGGCCGGGCAGATGGCCGGTAGACACGAACGGGCCGCGCACCCAGGTGGGTTGCGCGGCCCGTCGAGGCGCAGGCTCAGGCCTGGCGGTACTGCCAGAGCGAGTTCAGGGCGTCCTGGTAGTAGAAGGTGTGCCCGCTGACGACGAAGGCGAGGAGGACACCGATACCGGGGGACGTGGCCGTCGGGAGGCCGGCTGCGGCCTGGGCCTGCTGGATGCGCTGACCCGTGGAGTAGATCGAGAAGATCATGAAGTACGGCACGAAGATGCAGAGCAGGATCATGTTCGTCGGGTTGACCTGGATCGAGGAGTTGAAGTTCTTCAGCTCGACGTTGATCTTGTAGTACCAGACGATCCCGTAGATCCCGAAGGTGATGATCGAGAGCAGGAGGACGCTGATCGGCGACCGGGTCAGTCCGGAGGGTCCGTTCTGGTAGGCGCCGGGCTGCGGGACGGTGGCGACCGGGTAGGCGCCGTAGACGGAGGCGGGGTCCGCGCCGTAGCCGGCGGATGCGTGGTCAGCGCCGGGGCCCGAGGGCGGCGGCGTGAAGTTGTTTGGAGTGGTCACGGGCTCACAGTAGTGTCCGGCGGACCGCCTGGGTAGAGCCGTTCACGCGTTTTGCGCGGATCGCCATGGGGAGTTGTGTCCGATTCACCCCGCACCGACCCCGCACCGACCCGGCCGTGGTCGGTGCGCAGCGGTGCTCTGCGGCAGACTGGTTGAATGAGCAACGAACAAGGCGTCTACTCCGTCCCTGGTACCGAGTTCACCCGCGACACCAACTACATCCAGACGCGGATCACCGCAGACGGGCGGGACGGCTTCCCCGCGGAGGCGGGCCGCTACCGCCTCGTCGCCGCCAAGGCGTGCCCCTGGGCCAACCGGACGATCATCGTCCGCCGTCTGCTCGGGCTCGAGGACGCGATCTCCCTGGGGATGCCCGGGCCCACGCACGACAAGTCCAGCTGGACCTTCGACCTCGACCCGGGCGGCGTCGACCCGGTGCTGGGCATCGAGCGGATCCAGCAGGCCTACCTCGCCTACGACCCCGACTATCCCCGGGGCATCACGGTCCCGGCGATCGTCGACGTGACCACCGGCAAGGTCGTCACCAACGACTACGCCCAGATCACCCTGGACTTCTCGACCGAGTGGACCGCCTTCCACCGCGCGGGCGCCCCGGACCTCTACCCCGAGCACCTGCGTGCCGAGATGGCCCCCGTCATGCGGCGGATCTACACCGAGGTCAACAACGGCGTGTACCGCTGCGGTTTCGCCGGTACCCAGGAGGCGTACGACGCCGCCTACGACCGGCTCTGGACGGCGCTGGACTGGCTCGGCGACCGCCTCGCCGCCCAGCGCTTCCTCATGGGGGAGACGATCACCGAGGCCGACGTCCGCCTGTTCACCACCCTGGTCCGCTTCGACGCGGTCTACCACGGGCACTTCAAGTGCAACCGCTCCAAGCTCACCGAGATGCCGGTCCTGTGGGCCTACGCCCGCGACCTGTTCCAGACCCCCGGGTTCGGTGAGACCGTGGACTTCGACCAGATCAAGGCCCACTACTACGTCGTGCACCGCGACCTCAACCCGTCCGGGATCATCCCGGCCGGCCCCGACCTCGCGGGCTGGACGACGCCGCACGGGCGCGAGACGCTCGGCGGACGTCCCTTCGGCTCAGGGACGCCGCCGACCCCGCTCGCCTGAGCCCGGCGTCATCACCAGCGGCGTCGTCACCGAGCGGCGTCGTCACCAGCGGTTCCGAGCCTCCTCGGCCCACCCGACCAGCCCGTCCACCCGCACCGGCTCGCCGGCGTCGTCGACCACGTGCCCCGACCAGTACCCGAAGCACTGGTGCGTCTCACCCGCGAGCACCACGAGCCGGGTGATCGCGACCCGCTCGTGGAACGGGGTGAAGGTGAGGTCCACCCGTGGCCCGGTGACCCGCCACGGTGCCAGCCAGTCCGTGCGGTCGTAGCTCCACATCAGCTCGTCGTGGAGCTTGTGCACCCGGCCGTCCACGACGAGCGCGTTCTCGGTGGACCCGGTCCCCACGGTCCACTGTCCGCCGATGGTCAGGCCGAGGGTCCGCCCGTCCACCACCCCCGACCCCGCGCCCCAGTTCCACAGCATCGAGTACGGCCACCGTCCCCGGCCGTGGTCCAGGACCGCCCAGCTGTCCTGCGCGGAGACCTCGACGTCCACCCCGTCCACCCGCAGGCGCCCGCTCACCCGCAGCGCCGGGGCCTTGACCGTGTACTGGAAGCGCCGCGCGCTCCACGGCACGACGACGCACATCGACTCCTGGCCCGGTGGCATCTCCACGGTGAGGTCCAGACGGACCCGGTCGGTCGCGGCCCGCAACCGGACCGACTCCGGACCGGGGGTGATGTTCGCGGCGAAGCCGGGCAGCCGGGCGGAGACGGTGCCGGTGCTCAGGGAGTGCGGGAGCAGGGTCCCGGCGGCGAAGGGGGCGATGACCGAGTGGTCCACGACCTCCCCGGTCGTGCGGTCGAGGACCCAGAGCTGGTGCACCCCGGCGTAGTCCAGGCTCGAGACGGTCAGCCCGACGACGTGGGTCGGGGTGATCACGCCCCAGTACTCCCAGCGCTTGTTCCGTCCCCACGCCCCCGCCCGCCCGGCGCCGCCGGGCAGGTTCGTGCGGTGCAGCGGCGTGCGGGACCAGCCCACGGCGAGCGGGTCGAGACGCCCGTCGGGCCGGCACAGCACGACCGGGCGGGTGATCTCCAGCTCGTAGGCCTCGGCGCTCGGCGACCCGGTCATCATCAGGCCTTGTGCGGCGCGACGCCGACGACGCTCGCGCGACCTTCGACGGGGAACCGCTCCTGGTTGCGGGCGAGCTTGGCCTCACCGGCGGCGCCCAGGTCCACCCCGAGCACGTCCGCCAGGCGGACGAGGTAGATGAGCACGTCGGCGAGCTCGTCGCCGATCCGCGCGCGGCGCTCAGGGGCCTCGAAGGCCGCGACGGCCTGGTCCGCGGGGACCCACTGCAACAGCTCGGCGACCTCACCGACCTCGCCCATCAGGGCCAGGACGAGGGACTTGGGGTCCTGGAACTGCCCCCAGTCACGCTCGGTCGAGAAGGCGCGGACGGCAGCGGCGAAGGTCGTGAGGTCGGTCATCCTCTGACCCTACTGAACCGGGTCCGACCGTGGGAGGTCAGGCGCTGAGCACCGCGACGAGGAAGTCGGAGTCCTCACGGTGCGGGCGCAGGTCCCAGGTCGAGAACAGGGCGTCCACGCTCAGCCCGGCGGTGGCGACGTCGGCCAGGAACGCGCTGGTCAGGTAGCCGCGCCCGGCGCCGAAGCCGATGACGATCCGGCCCGACGGCGCGAGGTGGCGCGCCATGTTCTCCAGGGCGGCGACGTGGGTCCCCGGGGCGAGGAAGGTCATGACGTTCCCGGCGCAGACCACGGCGTCGAAGGTCTCGGTGACGTGGTGGTCGGCGAGGTTCATCTCGGCCAGGTCGCCCACGAGCCACCGGACGCCCGCGTGGTCCTCGACCGCGGCCTCGATGAGGACCGGGTCCACGTCGATGCCGACGACCGTGTGCCCGAGCGCTGCCAGGGCCGCACCCACCCGGCCCGGCCCGCACCCGGCGTCGAGCACGCAGGATCCGCGCGGGACCATCGCGTCGATCATCCGGGCCTCACCGGCCAGGTCGTTGCCTCCGGCTGCCAGCGCGCGCATCCGCTCGAGGTACCAGATCGAGTGGTTGGGGTTGCGCTCTACGTTCTGCTCCCAGAGGGACGGCGTGCGCATGGTGGGGCCTTTCGTCGAGAGGGTGATCTCACTGTAGGTCGGGGACACCGGGGTGCTCGGGACCTTCGACCGGCCTCCCCGGCCTCAGCCGGTGTATTCGAAGTGCCAGTACTCGGGGTTGGCGCCCTTCTGGCGCGCCCAGGTCGGGGCGGTCCACCCGAAGGTCGGTCCGTTCTTCACGAGCCACTGGTAGCGCGCGGAGCCGAACCCGTAGCACGACCACTCCTGCAGGTCGAAGGCCCGGCCGGTGCCGTGGGTCGAGGTGCCCGGGGTGGCGGCGATGGTGCCCAGCACCTCGCGGATCCTCACCTGCTCGGAGTAGGAGCGGTAGGTGAGGTCCAGGTGGAGGTCCTCGCCGAAGGCCCCGCGGAAGGAGGCGTTGAGCTTGTCGAGGGACGCCGCAGCCCGGTGGGTGAGGTACTGGGGCGTGCCGACCGTGTCGAAGCCCCAGGTCATCCGGGTCATCGCGGAGGCCGGGAGGTTGCCGTTGGACCCATCGCCCTCCGCCGACGGCGCGGAGGTGTAGAACGGCGGACCGGCGTAGGTGGAGTCGTTGACGCACGCCGGGACGGCTGCCGGTGGCGTGGTGGCCGACGGCGCGGGGGCCGGGGCGGGCCGGGAGGCGCGGTCTGCCGCGTCGTCGGCCGCCTGCGCGGCGGCGTCCGCGGCGGCCTGCTCCGCAGCAGCCAGTTCCGCGGCGGCGAGGTCCGCGGCGGCCTGCGTGGCCGCCGCCAGCTCGGCCGCGGCCAGGTCTGCTGCCACCTGCTCGGCCGCGGCACGGTCCGCCACGAGCTGGTCGGTCAGCTGCTGGGCGACGCCGGCCTCGGCGGCTCCGCGGGCCGCCACGCGGTCGGCGGTCTCGGCGCGCAGCGCGAGGTCCTGGGCGGCGCGGTGGTCTGCGACGTCGGCCCTGACCTCGGCCCGCTGGGCGGCGATCTCGGGCGTGCTGGCGAGTGCGCTGGTGGTGGCGAGGGCGCCCACGAGGGTGAGCGTCCCGAGCAGGGCGCACAGGCGCAGCCTCATGGCACGGGGCATGTCATCTCCTCGGGAGCGGACGGTCGGGGGTCCTCACACCCTACGGCGCGCACGCCCGACGGCGAACCCCTGACTTGGGTCACCCCTGCCCGGGGTGTGCGGACGTCCGAACTGCGATCGAGCCAGGAGTTGCCACACTTGAGCCGTGACCACGCCACCGCAGGCCGCCCCTGAGCTTCACGAGCCCACCTCGCGCCAGATCCGCCGGTGGCGCCACAACCTCGCCGACGAGCGCGCCGAGGCCGCCGTCTACCGCGACCTCGCATCCCGTCGTTCGGGAGAGGAGCGGGAGATCCTGCTCGCCCTCGCCGAGGCCGAGGGGCGCCACGAGGCGCACTGGGTCGAGCTGCTGGGACCGCAGGCGGGGCGCCCGCTCCGCGGCCACTGGCGCACCCGGGGGCTGGGGATGCTCGCCCGGCGCTTCGGGGGGGTCTTCGTCCTCGCGCTCGCCCAGCAGGCCGAGACCCGGTCGACCTACGACGTCGACGCCGATGCGACCGCGAGGATGGCCGCCGACGAACGCATCCACGGCGAGGTGGTCCGCGGGCTGGCCACCCGGGGACGGATGCGGATCTCGGGGACGTTCCGCGCGGCGGTCTTCGGAGCCAACGACGGGCTCGTGTCCAACCTCGCACTCATCCTCGGGATCGGGGCCTCGGGGGCGTCCCAGGCCACCGTGCTGCTGACCGGCCTCGCCGGCCTGCTCGCCGGGGCGCTGTCCATGGGCGCCGGGGAGTACGTGTCCGTCCGGTCCCAGCGCGAGCTCCTCGAGGCTGCCAACCCGAGCCCGGCCGCCTCGGCCGCGATCGCGCACCTCGACGTCGACGCCAACGAGCTCGCCCTCGTCTACCGCGCCCGGGGCGAGAGCGCCGCCGACGCACAGGCGCACGCCGACGACGTGATCGCGACGCACTCCGCCCAGACCGTGATCGCCCCGGACGGGGCCGACGACGAGCACGAGGCGCTCGGCACCGCGTGGGGAGCCGCGGCGTCGAGCTTCTGCTTCTTCGCCTCCGGTGCGCTCGTCCCGGTGCTGCCGTACCTCTTCGGTGCAGACGGCCCCACGGCCGTCATCATCGGGTCGGTCCTGGTCGGCGTCGCGCTGTGCGTCACCGGGGCGACGGTCGGTGTGCTCTCGGGGGCCTCTCCGGTCAGACGCGCGCTGCGCCAGCTGGGGATCGGGTTCGGAGCAGCCGGTGCCACCTACCTGCTCGGGCTGGCCTTCGGTGCGACCGTCGCCTGATGAACACTTGATGACCTGGGACAACACCCGGTGAACTACGCCAACTCCCGGTGAACTGGGCCGCGACCGCCAGCGAAGATACCTCTATGCCCCCTTCGCAGACCTTCGCGACGAACCGCGCTGTCCGGGACCGCACCGCGCGCGTCCCCGTCGTCTCCGACGTGTCGCAGCCCATCGAGGTGGTCGCGTCGACCCTGAGCTGCCGATCCCTCGAGGAGCTCTTCCGTCCCGAGACGGTCGAGAGCGTCGGAGTGCGCGACGTCGGTGACCACACCCGGGTGGGCCTCATCACCCGGGAGAGGTGCCTGGCGGCCATGGCCGGGGAGCTCGGCTACGGCAGGGCGCTGCTCTCCCGCAAGCCGGTCAGCGACCTGACCGACTGGACCCCGACCTTCGTCGACCCGTGGGTGAGCGTGCCGGACACTCTGCGCCTGGCCATGTCGCGGCCACGGCGCCGTCGCTACGACGATCTCCTCGTCCGGTCCCAGGTGTGGGGGTGCGTCACGGTGACCTCCCTCGTCGAGCACCTCTCCGGCGAGCTGGGCGCCCGCGCCGACCACGACGCCCTCACCGGCATGCGGGACCGCCAGGCCTGGCTCGCGGCGCTCGCGGCCCAGGCGTCGGCGCACCCCGACCCCAGCCAGCACGTGGCCGTGGTGGTCGTCGCCCTCGACGGCATCGCCGCTGTGAACGCGGCCCACGGCTCGGTGACGGGGGACCTGGTGCTCGCCGGCGTCGCGGACCTGCTGCGTGCGGAGTACGTCGAACGGTCCGCGCTCGGCCGGCTGAGCGGCACCCAGATGGCGCTGGCCGCGCCGATCACCGCCGCGGACGGGCTGCCCGACGCGATCGCCCGGGCGCAGGTGCTGGCCGACCGCCTGCGCACGGCCGCCGAGACCGCCCTCCGCCGCCTCGTCAACGACGCAGTGGTCCCCCCTGGTCTCGTCCGCGCCCGGACCGGCTTCGCGCTGGCCCCCCGCGGGGCGTCCGGGGACGCGTTGATCGCCCGCGCGCTCGCCCGTCTCGGCAGCGGCGGGACGCGCAGTGAGACGCGCAGCGAGGTACGCAGCGAGGTGCGTCAGGTGCGGGGCGATTCGCTGCAGGTGTGAGGTGCGGTGCGGTGGAGGACCGCCTGGGCGCCGGACGGCTCAGGGCCGCCCGGCCAGGGCGGTGAGCGCGGCGGTCACGACGTCGTCGGGATCGCCCGCCACGGGGACCACGACGCCGTCCTCGTCGTCGGCAAGCGCCTCGAGGGTCGCGAGCTGGGAGGCGACGAGGGAGGCCGGCATGAAGTGGTCGGCGCGGTCGGCCACGCGACCGGCGAGGACCTCGGGCGCGACGTCGAGGTGCACGAACCGCACCCGACCGGCGGCCGCGGCGAGCACCTCCCGGTAGGGCCGGCGCAGGGCCGAGCAGGCGATCACGCTCGATCCGCCGGCGTCGGCGATCGCGGACATGGTGTCGCGGGCCTCGGCGAGCCAGGGTGCGCGGTCGTCGTCGTCGAGCGGGGAACCCGCGCGCATCTTCTCGACGTTGGCCTCGGGGTGCAGGTCGTCGGCGTCGATGAACAGGGCGCCGGTCCGGTCTGCGAGCAGCATGCCGATGGTCGACTTGCCGCACCCGGAGACACCCATGACCACGAGGTGCGTCGGTGCGGTGGGGCGGGGGCGGGGCTTCGTCGACATGGCAGCAGCGTACGCGGGCAGGGGGCCCGCTCAGGCGAGCAGCACGTCGAGCGTCGCGCCGAGCTTGGCGGTCAGGTCCACGTGCTGTGCGGCGACCCAGTCGCCCTCGTAGGCGCGCGGACCCGGCTCGACGAGCAGGACGCAGTACATGTAGGCGCGGTAGAGCAGCAGGCGGGCGTCGGCCGGGCTGAGCGCTCCCGGGACGGGCGGCTCGGTCACGTCGAGGTCGCCCCCAGCAGCCCGATAGGCGTCCGCGAGGGGCGCCGGCACGGGTCCGGTGCCGACCTGGTCGGCGCCGGCGAACTCGAAGAGCGGGTCCCCCCAGAACGCGCGCTCGGTGTCGATGATCCCGGTGATCGCCAGGGTGTCGGGGTCGACGAAGACGTTGCCCTCCCACAGGTCGGTGTGGATCAGGCGCGGTGTCTCCACGAGTGCGAGGGCTGGCCGGTGGTGGGCGACGGCGGCGGCGATCCGTCCGGCGGGGAGGGTGGCTCCCCAGGTGGTGGCGTCATCGAGCAGGGCACCGATCATCGCGGTGAAGGCCGCAGGCCAGGTGTCACCCTGGAGGGCGGGGGACGCGGGATAGCCGAACCGGGTGCCGGTCACCGTGTGCAGAGCGGCCATGAACGTGCCCAGGCCGGTCCGGATGGTGGCCTGCTGCTCGGGGGTCTGGGTGGGCAGGCTCTGCCATGGCACGCCGTCGAGGTGGGTGACGACAAGGACGTCGGTGTCGAAGTGCTCGCGGCTGAAGTCCGAGAGCAGCACGGTGGGCATGAGCAGCTCCGGGCGCCCGTGGGCGAGCCGGTAGACGAGCTCCTCGGTGCCCAGGATCCCGTGCTCATAGCGCATGAGACGACCCGATGCGGTCGGTGCCATCTTCGCGACCGCGCGGCCACCGGTGAAGGTCAGCCGGTAGGTCGTGGCGAACATGCCGCCCTCCAGCCGCTCGATGCCCTCGAGCGCGCCGAGGTCAGCAGCCAAGGGGGCGGCGACTCGGGTGAGGCGGGCGGTCATCGCGTGGAGGTCGGCGGGGGCCTGCGTGGTGGTCACGTGACCATCCTGGCAGAGTCGGTGGCTGGTTCACCGCCAGATGGAACGCAGCGGGTAGACCGTCAAGGTGCTCAGCACGGCGGTGCCGCCCCTGGTGTAGAGCGACAGGCCGGCCGCGTCGGTAGACGGGAAGGTCAGCAGGGTGCCGGTGAGCGTGCCGTCGTCGACGAACACCTCGACCGAGGACTCGTCCACGAACCCGTGCAGGCGGACCACACCGTCCGGGGGTGAGTAGGGGGCCGTGCGGCGCAGGGCGAAGTCGAAGGGCGTGCCGTCGCGGGTCGATATCGTGGCCAGGCCCCCCTGCGTACGGTCCAGGAAGAACGTCCCGGCCCGCGAGTCCACCCCGACGGCCGTCGCCTCGGTCACTGACCCGTCGTCGGCGCGCGACTCGCGCACCCGGAGTCCCACCTCGTCCGCGTCACCGACCTCGATCTCCGCGGTGAACTCGAAGGTCGTGCTCGTGACCGGGAGCGGGGTGTCGCCGTCGAGGGTCAGGTCCTCCACGGTCACGGGCTCCTCGCGCAGGCCGGCGAGCTCGGCGACCGGGGCCTGGGTGAGGACCGGGCGGCCGTCCACGGTCCGCAGCGACAGCTCGCGCGGCACGCTCATGGCGTTCTGCCAGGCCTGGGTCGGTGCGGAGTACGGGTAGCGCCAGTTCCCCATCCACCCGATCCAGATCCGGCGTCCGTCCGGGCTGTGCTCGAAGGACTGCGCCGCGTAGAAGTCCTGCCCGACGTCGGTGACCTGCACGGTCTCCGGGGGAGTGTCCGGATCGCGGGTGTACGTCGTCCCGTCGAAGGTGCCCACGAAGTACTGGGCGGTCGACCCGTTCGTCTCCGCGTTGTCGCCAACGCTCACCGTGAGCACCCAGCGCTGCTCCGCGGGGTCGCCGTCCAGGTCGAGGGGGAAGAGGTCGGGACACTCCCAGACGGCGGCGTGCAGCCCCTGGCCCTCACCGAAGGTGCTCAGGTAGCGCCACTCGCGCAGGTTCGGGGAGGAGTAGAGGTCGACGCCGCCGCCCACCGCGACCACCATCACCCACGCGCGCGTGGGCTCGTGCCAGAAGACCTTGGGGTCACGGAAGTCCGTGCGGCCGTCGTTGGGCAGGACCGGGTTGGCGTCGTACCGCTGCCAGGTGCGGCCCCGGTCTGAGCTGTACGCGAGGCTCTGCGCCTCCCCGCCCTCGGTCGAGGTGTAGACCGCGACCAGCCCTCCGCCGTCGACCCCGTCGAAGAAGCCGCTCGTGTTCGCGCCGTCCACGACGGCGCTGCCGGACAGGGCCTGTCCCAGCCGGTCGTGCTCGAGTGCGACCGGGAGGGGTTCCCAGTGGACCAGGTCCGTGCTGACGGCGTGCGCCCACGTCCCGCCCTGCTGGTGGAACAGGTGCCACTCACCCTCGAACCACACGAGGCCGTTGGGGTCGGCCATCTGCCCGGCGGCGGGGCTGTAGTGGAACTGGGGGCGCCACGGCTCGGAGTACGGCGCGTCGGCGGTGGGGGCCTCGGCCGGGCTCGACGGGTCTGAGGGGCGCGGTGCCGGATCGGTGCAGGCGGTGAGGCAGGCGGCGAGCAGCAGCGTGGTCACCGCCCACATGCTCCAGCGGGACCGACGGCGGGATGGGTCCGGCACGTGCCTCAGCTCCTTCCGGTGGCGCGCCGGCTGGGTAGCCCGTCAGGGACGGGCCACCCAGCCGGTGTGTGTGATGAGGTTCGTCCTCCTAGGGGATCGGGCGTGGGTTGGGCGTCTGCGGGACGTCCTGTGCCCGGTTCGTCGGGATGTCGCCGTACCCGCCGAGGCCACCGTCACCGTAGGTCCGGTCGACGGCCGTGGTGGAGCCGGTGATGTCCATCTTCACCGTGGGTGCCAGCGTCCCACCACGTCGCACGTCCGGGTTGCCGATCGCGTCGATGAACGACTCGACGAGCCCGCCGGGCATCACGAAGTGTGAGTACGACTGGAACGTGTTCGCCGTCTGGCCGGGGGCCGGGGCGGCAGGTGTGCCGATGGGGAAGTTGAGATTGGTCGGGTTGCCCAGGGCAAGCCCGCTGCTCTCGTTGAGCGGCTGGAAGTCGGACCGGATGCCGTCGCCCACGAAGCCGTAGACGCCGTCGGGTCCGTCCATGTACCAGAACCGCGGATCTGCGGCGTCCACCCCGGGCCCTCGGGAGAAGGTGTGCCGGTGACTGATGGTGAACAGGTAGTACTTGCCGTCGTGCAGGTAGATCTGCGGTCGCTCGGTCTGGTCGTTGACGCAGTTCGCCGAGAGGATCGGCGGGAGGAAGCGCCATTCGGTCAGCGCCGCGTTCTCCGCCACCGCCAGACCCACGTTGGCCATCTGGAAGTTGGCGCCGGTCGCTGTCACCGTTGCAGGGTCCTCGGCGAGCGGCTCGCCCGGCTGGTACCCCAGGTCCTCCGCCGAGCAGGCGACCGCGCCACGGTCACCGGCGGTGTTGCCCTCGAAGACCATGAACGTCTTGCCCGGGTGGGCGGGGTCCTCGAAGGTGAACGGGTCGCGGAAGTTGACGGCCGGGTTCTGCTCCTTCGTCTGGTAGTACGTCCCGTCCGGGACGAGCAGCTCGTGCTGGTCGCGTGCGCCGGTGAGCCATACGCCGTCGTCGTCGGCGAAGAGCCGGGCTTCGGTCTGGACGATCCGCGGGTCCGCGGGCTTGAGCTCCTGATCGTTGGCGTCCCGGTAGAAGGCCACCGCGGTGTAGAAGATCCGCAGCTTGTTGCCGTCCATGATCCGGGTCGACCCGGACCACTCCGTGACTGTCGAGAAGGACTGGTCCTCGAAGATGGATCCCGCGGCTCCGTCAGGGAAGACGTAGCCGCCGTAGATCCAGCCCCCGTTCTCGGGGCGGTCCGCCGCGGCGACATCCGCCTTGCGGTAGAAGAATCCCAGCCGCGCGTGGGTGTGCCGGTCGTCGAAGGTGTACCCGGCGTTCGGGTCGGCCGTCAGCGCGAAGATGACCTCCCAGCCCTTGAAGCTGACCTGGTCGGCTGCGCCGTCAGCGAGCGTCCAGGTGTCCCACACCCAGATCTGCTCACCGTTCTGGTCCAGGAGGACGGGGAAGTCGCCCGGGATCTCCGGCATCGTGAGGTCGGTCGGCATCGAGTTGGCACCGGCCGGGGCGGCCGGGTCAGAGGATGCGCGGATCTGGAGAGCATCCGCGCGCGTCCACCGGGCCGTGAAGTCCGACTCGATGTCGTAGGACTGCTGGGTGTGGGTGGACGGGGCCGGGAACCCCGGAACCAGAGCTGGTGCGACGGCCTCGGGAGCGACCGCTTCCGGTGCTTCCGGTGCTTCCGGTGCTTCCGGAACAGGCGGGACCGCCGGGACGTCTGAGGTCTCCGGTGGGACGGGCGCCTCGGGCTCGACGGGCGCTGCGGGGACGGCGGGTGGCTCGGTGGTCGGATCGACCGTCGGGTCGGGAATGACGGTCGCCGCGGAGGCCGGTACCTCTGCGGACGCCGGGAGGGAACCGACTGCTGCGGTCCCGGTGAGGAGGACTGTGGCGAGCAGCGCGCTCGCCAGCCTTCCGGTGAGTGGTCGTGTACGTGTACGTGTCGAAGACATCACGTTCAAGGCTTTCTCTCGACTGGATGGGCTGTCTTCGGTACGACGGGTTTTCCCCCAACACCTTCGAGAGTAGTGTGACGTGGGTCACGTCTGTCAACCCGACGATGGACGCGAAGTCAACGTGATGAGGGGGTGATAAACGGGTGAACTTATGTCCACCCCTGGTGACCGGCAACGATGCCGGCCATGCACGGACTTCGGTCGCACGGTGAGATTCCCCCTCCATGGAACACAGGGCCACGCTTCGGCGTGGCAGCGCCTCCGGCGCATCCCGACAACACATGGAGCATCATGAAGCACCCAACCCAACCCAGCATCGCCGGCGAAGGTCGTCACAGAAGGACACAGCGCACCGTGGCTGCCGTCCTCGCCGCCGCAGTCATCGCCGCGGGGGGCGTCGCAGCAGCGTCCGCCTCTCCCGGTCAGTCCGTCGTCTCCCTGCGTGAGACCGACGCCTCGGCGCTCGCCCGGACCATCTCCGGACGCAGCGTCCACGTCCGGGACGTGACCTTCACCGGTCTCGACGTCCAGGCCGGTCGGTTCAACCGACTGGGGGACACCGGCATCCACCGCGGCGTCGCCCTGACCACGGGATCGCTCATCCCGGCGGACCCCGCGTCAGCGGAGGACGTCGACTTCACCCGGTCCTCCGTCCTCGGGCCGAACGAGAGTCTCACCACCACGGGTGACCTGGGCGGTGCGGGCTCCCCGGAGCTCGAGACACTGTTCGGCGTCACCACCTACGACGCGGCCGTCCTCACGATGCAGGTCGTCCCACGCCACTCGCAGCTCAAGCTGCAGTTCGTCTACGGCAGTGAGGAGTACGCGGGGTGGTCCAGCCAGGACTTCACCGACGCCTTCGCCATCATGGTCAACGGCGAGCCCTGCTCGTACGTGCCCGGAACCACCGACCTCGTCTCGACGAGCACCGTCAACGAGTCGACCAACCCCGACCAGTTCCGGTCGAACTTCGCCCCGAACGACCCGACCGCGGGCCAGTACGACACCGAGCTCAACGGGTTCACCCAGGTGCTCACCTGCGAGGCCTCCGTGCGGCCGTGGAGGACCGCGACGGTCACCATCGCGGTCGCCGACACTCGCGACGGGCAGCTCGACAGCACGGTGCTGATCCCCCGCGGCGGACTGACGTCCGAGAGGGGCGGTCGCGGCTGACCGACACAGCGCACCAAGAAGGCCGGGACGGGCGCGAGATGCGCCCGCCCCGGCCTTGGTCTGCGCGGCGTGAGGAGCGGTCCTGACGGCGAGGAGCCCTACGGGGTGGTGGTGGGGCCCCCGGGCGTCCCGAGGTTCTTGGTAGCCAACCCGGCGATGAGCTGGTTGATGTCGACGCCGGTGAGCTGCTTGATGACGCCCTGGCCCTCGCTGAGCACGGAGGCGACGTTCTTGGTGATGGCGGACGCACCGTCGGTCGAGATCACGGTCATGCCCTGGATCTTGCCGATCGGCTCGGCAGCGGCCCGCACGATCTCGGGGAGGCGCTCGATGAGCTCCTGCACCAGGGCGGCCTCGCCGTACTTCTTGAGCGCCTCGGCCTTGGCGTCCATGGCGATCGCCTCGGCACGTCCCTCGGCCTCGATCGCCGCACCACGGGCCTCGCCCTCGGCGCGGATACCGACGGCGAGGGCGACCTGACGGTCACGCTCGGCCTCACCGGTGCGGCGCACCGCCTCGGCGTTGGCCTCGGCGTCTTGGATCGCCGCGGTCTTGTTGGCCTGGGCGATGGTCGTGCGCTTGTAGGCGTCGGCCTCGGTCGCGGCGTTGGCGGCGTCGCGCTCGGCATTGGCGCGCTGCACCGAGGCGTAGGCGTCCGCCTCGGCGGGCTTGCGGATGGAGATGTCGAGCTCCTCCTCGGTCACCTTGGCCTGCTCGGACAGGGCCTCGCGCTGCTGGGTCGCCACGAGACGGTCCTGCTCGGCGCGTGCCAGCTGGCCGGCCGCGTTCGCCTCGGCGTTGGCGCGGTCGGTCTGGGCCTTGATCGTGGCCTGCTTGAGCTCGAAGGCCTTGCGACGCTCGGCGACCTGCTCCTGAGCCTCGATGGCGGCGAACTCCGAGGCCCGCTGGGCCTCGGCCTCGGAGACCTCGGCCACCTGACGGGCACGGGCGTTCTCGGCACGGCCCAGGTTGGCGAGGTAGTCCGAGCCGGGGGTGGAGATGTCGGAGATGTTGAGCAGGTCGACCTGCAGGCCCTGCTCGGACAGGTCGGTCTTGGTTGAGTCGACGACCCGGTCGGAGAGGCCCTTGCGGTCGGAGATGATCTGCTCGATCGTCATGTCGCCGACGATGGATCGCAGCGACCCCTCGAGGGACTCCTTGATGATCTCGGTCAGCGTGCCCTGCTGGGAGAGGAAGCGCTGCCCGGCCCGGCGCACACCCTCCTCGTCACCGCGGACCTTGAAGTTGATGGACGCCTTGATCGCGATCTTGATGCGGTTCTTGTCCACGCCCTCGACGGTGATGCCGATCTGGCGCTGCTCGAGCGAGATGGAGAAGCCCTGCTGGAGGATCGGCCAGACGAACACCCGCCCACCGACGACGACCCGCTGGCCACCGTCCTCGGACGCCTTCTTGCCGGCGCCGCGCCCCACGATGATGAGCGCCTCGTTGGGGGGCACCCGCCGGATCCGGTTGGCGACGAAGATGATCACCGCGAAGAGCGCGATGACGAGGGCCGCGATGGCCAGGGTGGTGATCGTGGTGTCAGTCATGGGTGGTCGCCCCGGAGGGCGGCTCCTTCCGGGAGGGGTGGATGGCGGCGCGACGGTCGAACAGGGCGATCAGGTGGATTGGGGCCAGGGCCGCGGTGCGGTCGAGGTCGCCCCGGGCCAGCGGGGTGCGACCAGGACGCGGCCGGGTGTCTCCTCGACGACGACGATCCGGGTGCCCTCGGTGATCACCTGGTTGGCCCAGGCGAGACGGCGTTCGAGCTCGCCGTCGAGGGACACCTCTCCGGTCGTGGTCGTGATCCGCGCGGTCGCCACTCCTTCGAGGCCGGCCAGGGGTCGCGAGGTGCCGTCCTCGGAGTCAGCGAGGCCCTTGACCAGCCGCTGGACGAGGACCGCGACACCGACGGCGGCGACGGCCGAGCCGGCGTAGGCGGTCCAGGTGGGCAGGTCGTTGGCCAGGGCGATGGCGCCTAGTGCTCCGAAGACGACGGCGCCGACCCCGAGCGAGGTGCCCGAGAGCATGCCGTCGCCGAAGTCGATGAGCTCCCCCAGGAGCATCGAGACGAGAACCAGGCACAGCCCGATCGAGCCGATGATGATGAACGTCGCCATCGTGGCCTCCCACCTGCTCGTCGATGAACGTCTTTACCCGAACCATATCGGAGTTCGACGATCTCGTGGGGAACTGTGGAGGGGAGAACTCCCCCGGTCGGCCGGTCCGGCGACCGGGTCAGGGCCGCGGCATGTTGCGCAGGTTCGACCGGGCCATCGAGACGACCTCGCCGAGGCCGCCGCCGAGCACCTCCTTGCTCAGTGCCGTCGCGAAACCGCGCACCTGACCTGCGGTGATGGTCGGTGGGATGGACAGCGCGTGGGGGTCGGTGACGACGTCGACGAGCGCCGGGCCGGGCCGGTCCAGGGCGCCGCGGATCGCTGCGCGCAGGTCCTGGGGGCGGGTGACCCGCACGGCCGGGATGCCGATCGCGGTGGCGACCGCGGCGTAGTCGATCGAGGGCGAGTCGGTCCCGTAGGACGGCAGCCCCTCGACGAGCATCTCCAGGCGCACCATCCCCAGGGTCGCGTTGTCGAAGAGGACGATCGTCACCGGCAGGTCGTACTGGCGGATCGTGATGAGCTCCCCGAGCAGCATCGCCAGCCCGCCGTCCCCCGACATGGCGATGACTTGCCGTCCCGGCTGGGACGCTGCGGCGCCGATGGCGTGCGGCACGGCGTTGGCCATCGACCCGTGCAGGAACGAGCCGATCACCCGCCGGCGCCCGTTCGGGCGGATGTACCGGGCGGCCCACACGTTGCACATGCCGGTGTCGACCGTGAAGATCGCGTCGTCGGCGGCCTCCTGGTCCAGAAGGTCGGCGACGAGCTCGGGGTGGATCGGCTCCATGGTCTCGGCCTTGCCCCCGGAGTAGGCGCCGACGACGCCGGACATCGCCTTCTCGTGCTTGCTCACCATCGAGTCGAGGAACCTGCGTGAGCGGCCGCCCTCAATGAGGGGGAGCAGCGCGCGGACGGTCTCGCCGACGTCGGCCACCACGGCGAGGTCGAGGCGGGTGCGCCGGCCCAGGTGCGTGGGGTCGCTGTCGACCTGGACGGTGCGGACCTTCTCGGGCAGGAACTGGTCGTAGGGGAAGTCGGTCCCCAGCAGCACGAGCAGGTCCGCCTCCTGCGTCGCCTCGTAGCAGGAGCCGTAGCCGAGCAGCCCGGACATGCCGACGTCGAAGGGGTTGTCGTACTGGATCCACTCCTTGCCGCGCAGGGAGTGGCCGATCGGGGCCGCGACCTTGTCCGCGAGCGCGATGACGTCGTCGTGCGCGCCGCGGACCCCGACCCCGGCGAAGAAGGTGACCTTCTTCGCGGCGTTGATCGCGCCCGCGAGCTCACGCACGGCGCCGGTGTCGGGGACCAGGCGGGGGCGGGCCGGACGGGTGGACACGTCGGCGACCGGGGAGTCGGGGGCGTCCAGGTCGGCGACGTCGCCGGGGATGGTGAGCACGGCGACGCCCGGGGCGCCGTAGGCGTGGTGGATCGCGGAGGTGATGACCCGGGGGGCCTGCTCGGCGCTGGAGATCATCTCGGAGTACACCGAGCACTCGGTGAACAGCCGGTCCGGGTGGGTCTCCTGGAAGAAGCTCGTGCCGATGTGCTTGCTCGGGATGTGGCTGGCGATGGCCAGGACGGGGACCTTGGACCGGTTCGCGTCGTAGAGGCCGTTGATGAGGTGGAGGTTCCCGGGTCCGCAGGACCCGGCGCACACCGCGAGGTTGCCGGTGACCTCCGCCTCGGCGGCGGCCGCGAAGGCGGCGGCCTCTTCGTGGCGGACCTGGACCCACGCGATGTCGGCGCCGGCCTTGGCGGCCCGGCGCACGGCGTCGACCACGGGGTTGAGGCTGTCCCCGACGATGCCGTAGATGCGGGTGGCACCGGCCTCGATGATCTGGGAGACGAGGAGATCGGCGACGGACTGGTTGCGCTGCTTCTGCTTGGCCATGTGGGGGTACCTCTCGCTGGTTGACCGGGCGGCTCCCGCGCAGCGTGGGTGCGCGGGTGCGTCCGCTGCGTCCATCCTCTGCCCGGAGGCATCCCGGCGCCCAGGGCAACCGGACATGTCGGGTGTCTCGCGTGACACAGCCGCGTGTCAGGCGGCTACGGCGACCGCGACGACCACGGTGACGACGAAGAGCACGAGGAACACCGACCCCAGGATCCGCAGGTACCGGCGGCCCCGTGCGCGCGTCGCCTCCGGCGACCACGTCGCCAGGTCGGCCGGCGCCCGGAAGGCCAGGCTCACCGCGACCCCCGCGACGAGGGCGGCGACGACCGCGGATCCGACGACGAGCAGCAGACCGGTGCCCAGGGAGGTGACCGTCGGTGCGAGGTCGCCGTAGGTCCTCTCGATCTGCCGGCTCTGCGAACCCGGTCCGCCCATGGCCAGGAAGGGCGCGGTGGCCAGCCAGCAGACGAGGACCGGCGCCGTGGCCCGGGCCCACCACCGCCACCCCCCCGCCTGCGCGGTGACGGCCAGCCCGACGGCGACGATGACGGGGAGCGCGTAGAACGCGGCACTCAGGATGGTCGCCGCACCGGACGAGAGGTCGCCGGGCAGCAGCGCGTCAAGGATCCCCCGGCCCCCGGTCCGCGCCAGGACGATGGTGACGAGCAGGGCCACCGGGAGGGTCGCGACGGTGACAGCCGCCCACACGCTGTCCCGGCGCGAGCGGGGGAGCGTCGTGGGCTGGTCGGTGGTCGGCACCGCCCTATGGTGGCACGCACGCTGGAGGCGGCTGCATGGGGACCTTGCCCCATTGGCTGCGCTCGTGCCTGTGGCTAGTCTTCCAACGAGGAAAGAGGTGGCCGGATGACCGCGTTCTACGCAGACCCACAGCAGATTCGAACCTTCAGCACGGGGATCTCCGCGCTCAGCGACGGCGTGAGCACCGCCAAGTCCTACGTGTCGACGTGGGCGTCGGTGAGCGGAGGCGAGGACGGCTGGATCTTCTTCAACTTCGCGAGCGCGGCCCAGGGTATCCAGTCGGGGGTGCAGGCGGCCCTGACCCACCTGCAGACCCTGACACGAGAATCGGCGGCCGAGCTTGCCGACACCGCGCGCCACTATGAGACGGTCGACGCCGCCCGCGCAGGCGAGCTTGACGCGACCTACCCAGCATGACCGATCCGACGAACATCCTCGTCCCCCCCACCGACGCCCCGGTCATCCCCGACCTGCTCAACAACATGCTCGGGTTCAGTCAGTACGTGAGCCCGGCCTACTGGCTCAACTGGTGCATCACCCAGGCCACAGGGTTCAACCTCACCGAGACGGTCGCCCGGGCGGTCGCCGGAGACTGGAACGCGGTCTCCCAGGCGGGGCGCTCGCTCGAGATCCTCGGCGCCTATCACACCGAGCTCGCGGCCGAGATCCGGCTGGCGAACACGCAGGTATCGGCGGACTGGGACGGCGGCGCCGCGGACTCCGCGTCGGTGTACTTCACGAGCCTCGCCACGGCGTTGGACGACCAGGCCACGGAGATGAAGAACGCAGGCGGACAGTACCTGTCCGTCTCCGCGGGGATGCAGCAGAGCGCATCGGTCATCGACGGCCTGCTCCAGTCCGGGATGGACTGGCTCATCATCGCGGTCGCGTCGGCGATCGCGACGGCCGCGACCGCAGGGACCGGCATCGGGGCGGTGATCGGTGGCAGTGCGACCCTCGCGTCGATCTGGCGCGCCGCCCAGATCCTGGGCAAGGTGATGGACGCCCACGACGCCGCCGTCGCCATGGCCAACACGGCGACGGGAGTCATCGCCGGGTCCCTCGGGGCCATCAAGGGCTTCGAGTCGACCGCACTTCCCCAGTCCTACGACAACGCGCAGGTGCCATGATGACCCCACCCGCCCTGCCCCACGACAACGCTGACCACGCCGACCCGCACGGCTCCGAGCTCCCCCGGGCCCTGCCCTCGATCCCGGTGGGTTCGCCCGGGGACCGCCTGCTCCGGGAGTCTCTGAAGACCCTGCGCGAGCTCGCCCCGGACCGGCAGACCCGCGACCAGATGACCGACATCATCGAGGGCCGGCGCAGTGCGCTGGACCTGCTGGAGATGCCGGGCTTCACGGTCATCGCCGACGAGGGCGTGCGTGCCTTCGACGCCCACCTGCAGACGCTCTCGGAGGCGGAGCTCGAGCAGGCCCGCGCGGAGGGCGAGGCGATGCTCTCCGACGACGACGGGACAGGCCCGAGCTCCCCGACCTACCCGGCCTGAGCTGCGGCGCTGTGGGCGCCGCTCGTCCGGGCCCGCAGCGTCCACAGCGAGGCCAGGGTGACCAGCGCGGCCAGCGCCCCCGCGACGAGCACGACCTCGAAGCCGGCGTGCGCGCCGGCCGCGTCGATGCGCTGTCCGCCGACCGACGTGCCGATGGAGACCCCGACGCCGAGCGCGGTGCCCACCCAGGTGAGGCCCTCGGTCAGCTGGGACGGCGGTACGAGCAGCTGCACGAGGTTGTTGCCGTTGATGAGCGTCGGTGCGATCGCGAAGCCGGTCACGAACATGACGACGGCCAGCACGGGGAGCGAGGTGACGAACACGAACAGTGCCACCCCGATCGCCAGCGCCACCATGCCGATCGCGAAGCGCTTCCACAGCGGGGAGAGCCAGTGCTTGGCGCCGTAGAGCAGCCCGGAGATGAGGGAGCCCAGGGCGAAGATGCCCAGGATGGCGCCGGCCAGCGGCTCGTGGCCGGCTTCCTCGGCGAAGGCGATCGTCGCGACGTCGGTCGCCCCGAAGATGGTGCCCATGCCGATGAAGACGGCGATGACCGCGAGCATGCCCGCGTTGAGCAGCACCGAGCGGTGCTTGAGCCCGGGCACCGGGACCGACGGCGGGGGCTCGGTGGCCCGCAGGGACAGGAACCAGAAGCCGCCGATGAGCACCGCGAGCAGCGGGACGACGAGCCCGGCGGTCGGCGTCACGCTCGTCGCCAGGATCGTAGCGAGCATCGGGCCGATGACGAAGCACATCTCGTCCACGGCCGCCTCGAAGGAGTACGCGCTGTGCACCTGGCGAGGGTCGTCGAGCAGGTGGGACCAGCGGGCGCGGACCATCGACCCGACCGACCCGATGGTCGACCCGGTGAGGACCGCGAAGAGGTAGAGCGTGAGCTCCGGGGCGCGCAGGGCCGCGCTCAGGATGAGCCCGACGAGGGAGAGGGAGGTGATGACGAACAGCGGCCGCATGATGAGGGACTGGCCCCTGCGGTCGACGAACTTGGCGATCTGGGGTGAGCAGATGGCCTGGGCGATGATGTACGCCGCGCTGACCCGGCCGCCGAGCGCGTAGGACCCGTAGATCTGCTGGATCATCAGGACGATGCCGATGCCCACCATGGACATCGGGAGCCGTGCGATGGCCCCCGCACCGGAGAAGCTCTTGGCCCCGGGGATGGCGAGGAGCGCCTTGTACGGGTTGCGGGAAGCCTTCACGACGGTCTGGGGTGGCATGGGGTCCTCGGGCACTGCCTCATTGTCTCACCGCCCGCGCTGCTCGCCCTGGATGGGGACGCCAGGACGCGGGAGGCGACGTGTGTGCATGATGGGTCGATGAACGGCGACACGAACGGCATCGCAAACGGCGACCTGGTCGTCCGCAACAACCCCGACGTCCACCGCTTCGAAGCGGTGACACCCGACGGGCAGGTCGTGGGCTACCTCGCCTACGACCCGGTCCCCTCCCACGCCGCTGCCGGCCACGGGATGTTCGTGGCGGTCCACACGATCGTCCAGCCCGCCTGGGGTGACCGCGGGGTCGCGTCCCTCCTCGTCCGCGCGGCCCTGGACCACGCGCGCTCGCAGCACCTCACGGTCATCGCCGAGTGCCCCTTCACCCGGGCCTTCATCGAGCGCCACGCCGAGTACCAGGACCTGGTGCCCTAGCTGGTGCCCTGCCTGGTGCTCCAGCCAGTGCCCTGGCTGTACTAGCCCAGCGGCCCGACCAGCCCGGCGCCGAAGGGATACAGCGGTACCTGACCGTCGCCCACGTTGATCGGCTGCTGGTCGGCCGTGACCGGCCACGTCACCGGCAGCGTCCCGGTGGGGGCCACCGTGCCGAGCAGCACGTCGACCACCCCGGCGCCCTCGCTCCCGGGCAGCCAGGCCGCCACGAGCGCGCTCGCCCACTCCTGAGCCCCACCGAGGTCGATCGGGCGACCGGAGTAGACGACCACGACGGTCGGGATCCCCGCATCTCGCAGCGCCTCCAGGGTCGCCACGTCCGCGCCGGTGAGCCGGACGCCGTCGGGCCGGTCGCCCTCGAACTCCGCGTAGGGGAGCTCGCCCACGACCGCGATCGCCACGTCGATCTCGCCGGCGACCTCGGCGGCGGTGCTCGGCGTCATCCGTGACCGCGCGGTCACGGTGCCACCCGCACCCGCCGCGGTGAAGGCCTCCTGGGCGGCCTCGGCGACCGTGGTGCCTTCGATGGTGTCGCCGCTGTCGCCCTGCCAGGTGATGGTCCACCCGCCGGCCTGATTCCCGAGATTGTCGGAGCCGGAGCCGGTGACCAGCACCCGCGACGACGTCGAGATCGGCAGCGCGCCGTCGTTGGTGAGCACGACCTGGGACTTCGCGACGGCCTCCCGTGCCAGTGCGCGGTGCTCGTCGCTGCCGACGGTCGCGAACAGTGACCGGTCGGCGAGCGGGGACTCGAAGAGACCCAGCTCGAACTTCTTCGTGAGGATGCGGCGGACGGCGTCGTCGATGCGCTCCAGCGGGACGTCACCGGCCTCGACCGCCGCCGTGAGGTCGGTGATGAAGTCGGCGTACTCGGTGGGCACCATGAACATGTCGATCCCGGCGTTGACGGCGAGGGTGACCTCGGCCTGGTCGAACCCGCTGTACGCGTCGATCTGGTTGATCCCGTCCCAGTCGGAGACGACGATCCCGTCGAAACCGAGCTCGCCCTTGAGCAGGTCGGTGAGCAGCGCGGTGCTGCCGTGCGCCTTCTCGCCGTTGACGCTGGAGAAGGAGACCATCACCGAGCCGACGCCGGCCTCGACGGCGGCCTGGTAGGGCGGCAGGTGGATGGCGCGCAGCTCGGCGTCGGTCAGCACGGCGTCGCCCTGGTCCGTGCCGCCGGTGGTCCCGCCGTCGGCGATGAAGTGCTTGGCGGTGGCCAGGATCGAGGTGGGCGAGCCGCCCAGGGTGTCTCCCTGGTAGCCGGTGATGATCGGGACCATGGACGTCACCAGGGCCGGGTCCTCGCCGAAGGACTCGTAGCTGCGGCCCCAGCGGTCGTCCCGGACGACGCACAGGCACGGTGAGAACGTCCAGTCGACGCCGGTCGCGGCGACCTCCGCGGCGGTGGCCTGCCCGATCCTGCGCGCCAGCTCCGGGTCGCGGGTGGCACCCAGGCCGATGTTGTGGGGGAAGACGGTCGCCCCGTCGAGGGTGTTGTTCCCGTGCACGGCATCGACGCCGTAGAGGATCGGGATGCCCAGCGGTGTCTGAGCCGCGGCCGCCTGGAAGTCGTCGTACATGTCCGCCCAGGCCTGCGGGGTGTTGGGCACGGGGCTGGACCCACCGCCGCTGAGCACCGAGCCCAGCCGCAGCTTCGTCACGGCCTCGCTCGGGAGGTCGGCGCGGTCGGCCTGGGTCATCTGGCCCACCTTGTCGGCCAGCACCATCCGCGCCATGAGGTCCTCGACCCGGTCCGCCACCGGGAGGGACGCATCGCGGTAGGGGGCGTCCGCCGGCACGGACTGCGGGGCCGGGTCGGTGGGTGTGCCGGCGTCGGGCATGCAGCCCGCGAGCACCACCAGTGCGAGGGCCAGCGCGAGGGCCAGCGTGCGGGCTGGTCGGGCAGGAGATGGGAGCGCGTCCATGAGGAAACTGTGGCACAGGACCCCGGACATAGGTAACGGACGCCGCGGAAAGGACCAGATGTGCAGGGAGGGGCCACCCGTGCGGGCGGCCCCTCCTGGGTGCTCGAGTCTCAGCAGGTCACGAGATCGTCGTGGATCCCTCGACCTCCTGGTTCAGGTCGTGGACGAGGTCACCGGCCTCGTCGGCCGGGGTCAGCGTGGCGGTGAAGTCGATCGGGGAGCCGGCCTGGTGCTTGAAGTTCCCACCGTTGGAGAAGGTCTCCCCGGGGCCCCACGCGAACGGTGCCTCGAAGTCCCCGGTCGGGGCGATCGAGGTGTCCGTCACGCCCATCTCCTCGAACTGGGCGCTGTCCACGATCGAGTCCATGCCCTGCATGTAGGGCCAGTCGGCGTAGCGGGCGGACATGGACACCAGGGAGTAGGACAGCGGGATGACCTCGGCGCTGGTGTTGGTGAACACGTAGTTGACGTAGACGATCTGGTCGCCGACGGCGATGAGCGGGAGGTTCGTCTCCGGGTCGACCCACTGACCGGTCTTGGACGCGGCAGCCGTGCCGACCTGGTAGATGTCGACGGTGAAGTTCGATCCGGCGAGAGAGGTGAGCAGGGTGCCCGGGGTGGCGGTCGGGTGGGCCCAGGCCGGCGACGTGCCGTCGCCGGATGCCTCGGGGGTCTCCTCGGTCGCTTCCTCGGTCGGCTCCTCGGTGGCCTCCTCGGTGGCCTCTTCGGTCGGTTCCTCCGACTCCTTCGACATGCTCGTCGCCGTCTTGCTCGAGTCGTCGTCGCTCGAGCAGGCGGCGAGGCCGACGACGGTCATCGCGGCGACGGACAGGGTGGCGATGCCACGGGAGATGCGCATGGGGGTGCTCGCTTCAGTCGATGGGGGGTTCGCACTCGACGGTAACGAAGTTTGAACATGCTTATCGGCGAACCGATGGTGAGGTCTCCCCATCGGTTTCACCCGCTCTTTCGCGTCAGAGCGCGAGGTTCCCCGGGAATCGGCGGATCCCCCGCCCATGCGCGCCCCGGTGGTCCAGCTGCGGCCGGGCAGAACGACGGCCGCTGGGGGAGAAGTCCCCAGCGGCCGTCGTCGGATCGCTGGTGTCCCAGCCGGGGTGGACTACCCGAGGGCGTCGCCGACCAGTGCCTTTGCGGCCTCCTGCACCTCGGCGAGGTGAGCGGGGGAGACGAAGGACTCGGCGTAGATCTTGTACACGTTCTCGGTGCCGGACGGACGGGCCGCGAACCAGGCGTTCTCGGTCGTCACCTTGAGCCCGCCGATCGCCGCACCGTTGCTGGGGGCCGTCGTGAGCTTGGCCGTGATCGGCTCGCCCGCCAGTGTCTGGGCGGTGACCTGGTCGGGGGAGAGCTTGGCGAGGGTCGCCTTCTGCTCGAGCGTGGCGGGGGCGTCGACCCGGGCGTACCAGGACTCCCCGTACTTCTCGACGAGGGCCGCGTGGTGCTCCGAGGGTGACTTCCCGGTGGTCGCGAGGATCTCCGAACCGAGCAGGGCGAGCAGGATGCCGTCCTTGTCGGTGGTCCACACGGACCCGTCCTTGCGCAGGAAGGACGCGCCCGCGGACTCTTCCCCGCCGAACCCGACCGAGCCGTCGAGCAGGCCCGGGACGAACCACTTGAAGCCGACCGGGACCTCGTCCAGGCGACGGCCGAGACCGCCGGCGACCCGGTCGATGAGAGCCGAGGACACGAGCGTCTTGCCGATCGCGGCGGTGTCCGGCCACCCCGGACGGGCGCCGCCGTAGAGGTAGCTGATGGCCACCGCGAGGTAGTGGTTGGGGTTCATCAGCCCGGCGTCGGGGGTGACGATCCCGTGCCGGTCGGCGTCGGCGTCGTTCCCGGTCGCGATGTCGTAGGGGGCGCCCTCCTCCATCGCCCGGACCAGGGAGGCCATGGCGTACGGGGAGGAGCAGTCCATCCGGATCTTCGCGTCCCAGTCGAGGGTCATGAACGCCCACCGCGGGTCGACCTGCGGGTTGACCACGGTGAGGTCGAGCCCGTAGCGCTCCCCGATCGCGCTCCAGTACTCCACGGCTGCCCCGCCGAGCGGGTCGGCGCCGATCCGCACGCCGGCGGTCCGGATCGCGTCGATGTCCAGGACCGTGGTGAGGTCGTCGATGTAGGCGACGAGGTAGTCGTGGCGGTGGGTGCTCTCGGCCGCGAGGGCCGTCTCCAGCGACACCCGGCGCACCTGCCCGACGCCGCTGCGCAGGATCTCGTTGGCGCGATCGGCGATCCAGCTGGTCGCCTCGGAGCCGGCAGGCCCGCCGTGCGGCGGGTTGTACTTGAAGCCGCCGTCCCGCGGCGGGTTGTGCGAGGGGGTGACGACGATGCCGTCGGCCCGGCCGGGTCCGGTGGTCTGCACGCCCTCGGCCGTGCTCACGCCGTTGTGCAGCAGGATCGCGTGCGAGACGGCGGGCGTCGGGGTGAAGGAGTCCCGGGCGTCGATGTAGGTCTGCACGCCGGCCGCGGCCAGCACCTCGAGCGCCGTCTGCCAGGCGGGCAGGGACAGGGCGTGGGTGTCCCGGCCGATGAACAGCGGGCCGTCCGTGCCCTGGCTGTTCCGGTATTCCACGATCGCCGCGGTCGTGGCGATGATGTGCGCCTCGTTGAACGCGTGGTCGAGGCTCGACCCGCGGTGCCCGGAGGTGCCGAAGACGACCTTCTGCGTCGGGTCGTCGACGTCGGGGGAGAGGTCGTAGTAGGCGCCGACCACGGCGTCGACGTCGATGAGGTCTTCGGGGAGGGCGAGGGTGCCTGCGCGCGGGTCCATGGTCCGATCTTGCCATCGTGGGAGGGTTGGAGCAGTGCGGCGCACCCGGACGTGAGGCACATTCGCGGGTGGTTCCCCGGCGGTGAGGGGCGCGACGCCGCGATCGGGTGCCGGTACGCTCGTGCCATGGCTAAGAACACGACCCCTGAGTTTGTGCTGCGTCCGTTCGAGGGGATCGCCGGCGAGCCCGATCTCGTCGCCCTGCGTGAGGTGGTTCCCGCTGCGACCGCGGTCGCCCGCACCACCAAGGAGCACGGCGCGCGCGAGATCACGTTCACGACCGTGCTGCCCGGTGGCTGGCCGGCCCTGCACCGCGCCGACGGGACCATCTTCGTCGCGCTGCAGACGAACGCCGGATCCGGCGACGCGAGCCGCGACCTCGCCCAGGCCGCCCTGGACGCCTTCGCCCTCGAGCCCGGTCAGTCGCTGACCAGCACCGGCCTGCCCGGCCCGGGTCCGCGCCTGCAGGACATCCTCGACCTGACCATCCCGCTCGAGATCACCGTCCAGGACGGGTTCGACTACTGGTTCGACCCGGCCGAGCCGCTCGCCGCCGACGTGCGCGAGTCTCTCGACGAGGCCAACTCGACGCTCATCGAGACGGTCAAGCTGTCCTCGGTGGAGAGTGCCTACTGGTGCCGGATGGGAGCGCGGGAGTACCTGCGCTGGGCCATGCCCTTCGACGAGGACACCGTCATCAGCGCGGTCGCCCGGCTGCACGCCAAGCGTGAGTCCGGCTTCGGCGGGTCGAAGTTCCTCGGCGCCTTCCGCTCCTCCGGCATCGTCATCCCCGTCTGGGAGCTGCCCAAGGGCTCCGAGGCCGAGGACATCGAGGAGGCCGTCGCGGCCTTCTGGCCGACCCTGCACGCCGAGCTCGTCAACGACGCACCGCTCGGTGCCGACGAGCGCCGCGCCCGCGCCGGCATCGTCTCCCGCCAGGTCACCCTCCGCTGACCCCACCCCACCCCGCCCCACCCCGCCCGCCCCCACCCCACCCCACCCCGCCCCGCACGCCCCACCCCCTCCGCTGAGTGCGGTCGAATGGCTGGTCAAACCGGACATCCGGCAGCCATCTGGCCGCACTCAGCGGGGGGTGGGGGGTGGGGGCGGCGGGGCGGCGGAGGCGATGCGGTAAAGGATCCGCCGGGCGACTAGGGTTGGCTCCGTGATAGGTGAGCCAGTGGCCAAGGACGCGACGTCGGCGAACGACCGTGCCGACAAGGTCCTCGTGCACGTGCGTCGTGCGAAGTCGGCGTCCGCGCACCTCTCGGAGCGTGAACGGACCCGCCAGCGGGTCGCCGTGATCATCCCGGCCAAGGACGAGGCCCGGCGCATCGCCGCCACGGTCCGTGCCGCCAAAGCCATCCCCCACGTCGACCTCGTGCTCGTCGTGGACGACGGCAGCGAGGACAACACCCAGGACGTCGCGCGCGACGCCGGTGCGGTCGTCGTGCGGCACTCCCACAACCGGGGCAAGGCCGCCGCGATGGAGACCGGCGCCGCCGTCGTCGCCATGCGCGACGCCCCCAGCCGCGCCCCGCGCCTGCTGCTCTTCATCGACGGTGACCTCGCCGAGACGGCCGTCAACACCGCCCCGCTCGTCACCCCGGTGCTCGAGGGCCACGCCGACATGTCCATCGCGCTGCTGCCTCCCCAGCCCGGGGCCGGCGGACGCGGGATCGTCGTGGGCGCCGCGCGCCGCGCGGTCGCCTCGATGACCGGGTGGACCCCGACCCAGCCGCTGTCCGGCATGCGCTGCCTGACCCGTGAGGCCTTCGAGGCCGGGACCCCGCTGGCCCGGGGCTGGGGGGTCGAGACCGGACTGACGATCGACCTGCTGCGCCTCGGCTACGTCGCCGTCGAGGTGCCCTGCGACCTGCGCCACCGCCCCTCCGGGACCGACTTCCGCGGCCAGATGCACCGCGCCAGCCAGTACCGCGACGTGCTGCTCGCGGTCAACGCCCGCAAGGTCCGCGCGATCGGCGGCGCTGTCCGCAGCGCGAAGAAGAAGAAGCCCTGATCCACCCCGCCCCACCCGCCGCTGAGTGCTGACTCCTCCACGCTGAGCGCGCCGTCTGGCGTGTCAGGAGTCAGCACTCAGCGGGTGGGCACAGGGTGGGGGCGGGTCTTGGCGCGCAGGGTGAGCATCCAGCCCGCATAGGTCGCCGCGATGAGCGGCACGAGCACGGACATCCCCACCGCCAGGATCACCACGCCCGAGTCGTTGGCCAGCGTGCCGATCCCCAGCGCGATGCCCACGCTGATGACGCCCGGGGTGAACATCGGAGCGTCCGTGGTGATCTGCTTGAGCGGCGCACCCTCGGTGAGCCACCCGTACGGCTCGGCGTCGGGCGCCCTGTTCGCCGCCCGCAGCGGACGGCCCAGCACGAAGAGGATGACGAGCAGGCCCGCGACGCCGACGAGGGCGAGGGGGTTGGTGAAGGTCGCGATGTTGGACTCGATCTTGCGCACCAGCACGTCCCACAGCCCGCCGTCGAGGACCGTGTCGACGAACCCGCCCAGGTGGGTGCGTTCCGCGGGCGGGCGCAGCCAGTCGAGCACCGAGAAGGTGACGACGACGGCCGCTCCGGCCACGAGCACACCCAGCACACGGCGCCAGGTGACCGTGATGCCCGCGGCGAGCAGGGCGAGGATCGCGAAGGCGGGGACGAGCGCGGGCGGCCCGCCGAAGTCCGCGCCGATCGCGGGCGCACCGTCCAGCAGGACGGCGACGGCGCCCATGGCGAGCACCGCGGCGGCCGCGAGCCTGCGCCGGCCGTGGGAGACGAGCCAGTTGCTCACCGCCGCGGTGAGCAGCAGCGTGGTCGTCGCGAACAACGCGAAGGCGGTGTTGTTGAAGCCGTAGAAGCGCCCCGCCACGGTCGGCTGGATCCCCATGAGCGCTGAGACCTGCAGGTGAGCGCCGGTCGCGACGTCGACTGCGAGCACCGCCGCGGTGAGCGTGGCGACGATGACCACGGGCCCGAACAGCCAGGTGCGCCACGGTGGCAGGACCGCGACGGCCGTGATGGTCGCGATCCAGGCGAGGATGATCACGGTCAGGGTGAGCGACGGCGTCGACGAGCGCCACCAGGGCGTGAGGTTGGCCAGCAGGGTCGCCACGGGGATCGCCGCGATCGCGATCCCGGCCGCTCGTAGGGCGGTGAGCACGACGACGGGGGCCCGGCTGAGCACCGGGGCGAGGCGGTCGGCGATCCCGGTCCGGGCACCCGGGGCCGTGGTGGCCGGCTCGGGAGGGACGCTGGAGCTGCGGGCGATGGCGTCGACGAACCGGCTGCTGAAACCGAGCGACACGGCCGCGAAGAGCAGCAGGTTGACCGCGCAGTACAAGAGGAAGAACCGCTCGATGAGCGGAGCGGTCGCCAAGGCGTGCCGCTCGGCGTCGACGAGGGCGTCGACCCGCGCGGGCGCGGGTGCGCCGGAGGCATCGGAGGTGAACGGCGACCCGACCAGCGCGCTGCGCGGGAGGTCGCCGGTCAGGTCGAGCAGCTGCGCGAGGGTCGGCAGCACGTCCGTGGTCTGGACGAACCCTGGCTGGTGCGTGGAACGGGACGTCAGGGTGCCCACCGGGGAGCCGCCGCCGACCATCGCGGCGACGTTGAGCCGGGAGGTGGTGGCGGGGTCGGAGACCGAGGCCAGGACGACCGTCGTGCGGGCGAGGGTGGGGTCGTCGGCCCGCAGCGCGGCCAGGACCGTCCCCACGTTGGCGTCGATCGTGGCGATGTCCTGGGCGTGGATCATGTCCGAGGTGGGTTCGAGCTCCTCCTCGATCCCCGGCTCGACCTCCTCCACCTCGGGTGTGCCGGTGGCCTCGGGGTCGACCAGCTCCGGTGGCACCTTGAGCTCGGTGCCGTAGCCCAGCCGCCGCACCGACCCGGCGTCGACGACGATCAACCGGGAGGACTCGAGGGCGCTGGCCATCGAGTCGGCGAGGGTCGCGGTGACCGGGATGGGAGTGGTGCCCTGGGCGGTCGTGAGGTAGTCCCCGGCGACCGTCCCGTCCGTGGTGGACAGGGCGATCGCGGCGCCCGGCCCGATCGCCGTGGCGGGGATCCCGGCGTGGGCGACTGCGTCGCCGAAGGCGCCGGGCACCGCGCTGAAGGACTGGTCGGCCACCTGCTCGAGGTAGTCCTCCCAGGCCGGGACCAGGGACCCCGTCCCCACCTGCGGGTTCTCCAGCAGCCGGCACGGGGTGGACTTGGCGTTGAAGGCGTCGCCGGCGCGGTTCCCGGCGGAGAGCGCGAGCCAGCCGTCGGCGGGGCAGGTGGTGCTCTGCACGCTGCGGGTCACGAGGTTGCCGATCGACCCGTCCTGGGCCAGACTCCACAGCGCAGGCGTGTCGTCCTGGGAGATGTCGTCCCAGATCACGCCGCCGGTGCCGATGAGCACCACGCGGTCGTCGTCCGGCGTGGCGGCGGCGCTCGGGGAGACCAGCGGGCCGAGGAGCAGCGCGCACACCACGAGCAGACCCGAGGCGGCGGCGCTCAGCCGGAGGAGGGCGCGTCGTCGGGCGGGGAGGATCAGGTCGGAGGGCACCGGATCAGCCTAGATGCCGCGGCGCGCCCCCGGTCGCCCTGGCCGCGAGGGAAGCGGTGGGGCGTGTGAATCCTCGGTGAAGGTGGCCGCCGGCTACTTCGAGCTGAGCCGCGGGACCGGGGCCCGCACGATGAGCGCTCCCGGGTCCACCCAGGTGCTCACATCGATCGCGCGACCGAGCACGTCGCCGTCGACCTGGACCTGCTCGCCCTCGCGCACGTGCAGCTTCACCGTCTTGGCCCGGGTGTGGTCGATCCGCCCGATCTTGTTCGGCAGGTCGTTGCTCATCCCGAAGCCCTGCATCATCACCTCGCCGAGCAGCTGCGCCCAGCCCATGATGCCGCCACGGGTGTCGATCGCGGCGATGTCGTGGATGCCGTCGTCGATCACCGCGTCCGGGATGAGGGTGATCCCACCGGGGAGGCGACCGCAGTTGCCCACCATGAGGGTGCGCAGCTTCGCGGTGACCGGCGGTTTGTCGTCGAGGGTGATGACCATCTCGAGCCGGCGCCCGTGCAGGTGACGGACACCGGCGAAGAAGTAGGCCATCCAGCCGACCTTGGACTTGAGGGTGTCGTCGGTGTCGGCGACCATCGCGGCGTCGAACCCGAGACCGGCGATGACGAGGAAGATGTGCTGCTTGGTGTCCGCGGGAGCCACGGACGTGTCGGGCTTCTTCCCCAAGCCGTCCTTGGCCGGAGCCGGCCGGTCGACCCGGAGCCAGCCCACGTCGATCGCGCGGTCCATCCCGTTGAGCGCGACGTCGAAGGCGTCTTCGCGGTCGGTCACCGAGATGTCGAGGTTGCGGGCCAGCAGGTTGCCGGTACCCAGCGGGAGCAGACCCATCGGCTTGCCCGTCCCGACCATCGCCTCCGCGACAGCCCGGACCGTGCCGTCTCCACCGACCGCGACGACGACGTCCGCGCCGCGCTCGAGGGCCTCCCGGGTCTGGCCCACGCCCGGGTCCTCGACGGTCGTCTCCAGCCACAACGGCTCAGGCAGGTTCTCCGCCGCGCACCGTGCGACGAGCGCCGGGCGCAGCTGACCCGTGCCGTTCTTCGACGGGTTCGCGACGAAGGCCAGCAGCGGCCCGACCGGGCCCGCGGGCTCGGCCGGTGCCGCGTCGTCGGCCGTCAGGCCCACCGCCGCGCGCAGCGCGCGCTGCTGACCGATGACGACGAGTGCCAGAGCGACCGCCACGAGGGCGACGAGGATTGCCACGACGAGCAGCCATGCTTCCAGTTCCATGGGATCAAACTAGGCCCTGGACGGTGGTGCGTCGCTCCCAACGACCGTGATCAAGACGACACGTCAGCTGTGGTGAAGCGGCTCCAGGCGAGAGATCCGAAGATCGCGACCCAGGCGAGCTGGACCGTGAGCCCCTGACCGAGCGTGCCGTAGTCGACCTCCAGGCGCATGAACTCCCCGAAGTCGAGCCAGTGGAAGGTGAGCAGCCCGCCGTGGATCGCGGCGAGCTGAGGGAGCGCGCTGAGCACCGTGCTCACGACCGGGACGACGATCGTCGCGGCCATCGCCGCGACCGGGACCTCGGTCAGCGTGGAGAAGAACAGCCCGACCGCGACCAGCCCGGTGAGGGAGGCCACGACGTAGGCCGTGATGCCCAGGGTGCGCAGCGCGCCGTCGGCCAGCGGGACCTGGTCGCCCGAGAGCAGGGTGACCTCCCCGAAGCCGAAGAAGACCCCGCCGACCACGAGACCGACGAGGGCGATCGTCAGGACGGCAGCGGCCGCGAAGACGAGCCCGCCGACCGCCTTGACGAGCAGCAGCCGGGTGCGTGGGACGGGGGTGACGAGCAGGTAGCGCAGCGTGCCGGCCTGCGCCTCTCCGGCGATCGCGTCGCCCGAGACGATCGCCACCGTGAGCGGGAGCAGCAGCGGCAGGCAGCTGAAGAGGGAGGTGAGCACGAGGAAGAGGCCGTTGCCGGTGATCTTCTGCAGGAAGGGCGGTCCCTGCCCGGCGACCGCGGTGTCCTGGGTGATGAGGACGACGACGCCGATGAGGATCGGGATCAGGGCCAGACCGGCGAGCAGCACGAGGTTGCGCTTGCGGCCGAAGATCAGCGCCAGCTCGCTGCGCAGCAGCCGCGTGGTCGCGCCCCGGCGTCGGGCGTCTGTAGCGCCCTGGGTCCGGTCAGCGTGGGTCAGGTCAGCGTGCGACATCGAATCCCTCCCCGGTCAACCGGACGAACACGCTCTCCAGGCTCGGGCGCTGGACCTCCAGGCCGAGCAGGTCCACGCCCGCGCTGACCAGCGCGACGGACACCTGCTCGGGCGGGGTTTCCCCGAGCGCAGCGGTGAGGGTCACTCCGCTCACCTCGAGCCCGGCGAGGCCCAGGCCGGTGAGGACCTGAGCCGCGCCGGCGCGGTGCCGCTCGGAGGTCGTCACCACGACGACGGTCTCGTGCGCCTGGGTCACCGTCTCACGGGGGCCCTGCATGACGAGCTGGCCGCGGCTCATGATCCCGATGTGCGTGCACACCTGCTCGATCTCGGTGAGCAGGTGGGAGGAGACCAGGACGGTCGTGCCCTCGTCGGCGAGCTCGCGGACGAGGTGACGCACCTCGCGGGTGCCCTGGGGGTCGAGGCCGTTCGTCGGTTCGTCCAGGACGAGCAGGTCCCGGGGGCGCAGCAGCGCGGCGGCGAGGCCGAGCCGCTGCTTCATGCCGAGGGAGTACTGGCGGTACTTCTTGCCGGCGGCCGCGCCCAGGCCGAGCCGGGCGAGCGAGTCGTCGATGCGCGTGCCCCGGGTGCGGGGGTCGGTCGTCCCGTCGGCGGTGTCGAGCCGCTCGAGGTTCGCGCGGCCGGTGAGGTAGGGATGGAAGGCCGGGCCCTCGACGAGCGCACCGACCCGCGGCAGCACCCGCAGGCTCGACTCGGGCATGCGTTCCCCGAGCAGCTCGGCGTAGCCGCTGGTGGGACGCACCAGGCCGAGCAGCATCCGGATGGTCGTCGTCTTGCCCGACCCGTTGGGGCCGAGGAACCCGTAGACGGCCCCGCGCGGGACGATGATGTCGATGCCGTCCACGGCCACCTGGCCCGATTGGAAGGTCTTCGTCAGGCCGTGCGTGCGGATCGCGGCGCCGTGTGACGCATCCGACGACGCCGACGCCGCGGGTGCGGTCGTCGACGTCGTCGGGCGTGCGGTGGCGCCGGCTGGGGCGTGGGTCACGGGGCGAGCGCCTGGAGGGTCTCGGCGGGGACGGCGCCGACGAGGACCCGTCCGTCGTCGGTCACCAGGACGGTGAGGAGGGCGGAGGTGATGAGCTTGCCCTCCGGGACGTCCGTCGTCAGCTGGTCGAAGAGCGCCTGCGGGTCGAGCTCGGTCATGGAGTGCGCCTCGGACTTCTCACCGAGCAGGTCGGTCATGAGCTCGTCGGTGCTCTCCGAGCCGAAGGTGCCCTCCAGTCCCGAGCGCAGCTCCTCCTCGGGGACCTCCCCGGCGAGCAGGGCGGCCACGTCGACGTCGCTGAGCTCGACCACGGTCTCCCAGCCCGTCCCGGAGACCGTCACGCCGTCGACTCCGGCCGGCGTCGTGCCGGGTGCGGGGGCGGTGGGGGCGGCGGTGGGCATGTCCGGCAGGGACACCGGGACCTCGCGGACCGTGGCACCGGGCGGCGGGGTGAAGTCGAAGACCGCCGGGTCGGCTGCGTCGAAGGAGACGTCGGTGAAGGTGATCTCGACGGCCGGGGTGACGGTGTCCTGGGTGCTCCACACCTGGGCGCGCAGCGGGACCGAGGTCTCGGCGTCAACGGCCACGAGCACACGGTCGACGAGGGACCCGTCGGTCGAGGGGGACAGGCCGATCTGGTACGCCTGGCGCCCGGCGACCTCGGTCGCGGGACCCACGGTGACCTCGGAGGTCTCGTCCGCGTAGGCGAGGAGCTGGTCCGCGACCGACTGCGGGGTGGGCAGCTCGCCGACGACCGCGGGATCCTGGTTCTCGACCGCGGTCTTGAGCTCGTCGAAGGCGGCCTGGTCGGCGGGGTCGACGACGTAGTGCACCGCCTCGTCGTCGCTGCTCGAGTAGGTCCAGGCCGAGGCGCCGTCGGTCACGACCGTGTACTCGGACAGGTCGCCCAGGAGCGAGGTGCGTGAGCTGCCTGCGCCGTCCGACCACACGCGCATCGTCGAGCTGCCGCCGAGCAGGTCGAGCGGGCCGGCGCCCTGGATCTGGGTGATGGAGAGGTCGGGAAGGCCCAGCCGGGTGGTCATGACGACGGTGCCGGAGACCGGCACGGGCTCAGCCCCGGCGATCCGCGCCACGAGCTCGGCGGCGGTGAGGTCGTCGAGGTCGGGGGTCGAGGTCGAGGCGAGCGCCGACGGGAGGATGAAGGCGCCGGCAACCACGCCCGCCGTGACGACGGGAACGGCCCACCGGGCGCGGCGGGAGAGTGCGCGGTCTGAGGACGAGCGTCGAGGAGTCATGACTCCACTGTGCGCGCGTCCACCTGAGAGGACACTGAGAGAGCTCGACGCGACGCGACGCGTCGGGCTGGGCGGCCGGCCTGCTGCCATGCTGTGATCATGCGCCTGCTGGTGGTTGACGACGAACACGTGATGGCCCGCGCCCTGAGCCGGGGGCTGACCGCCGAGGGCTTCGCGGTCGACGTCGCCCACGACGGCCGCACCGGCCTCGACCTGGCCCGCGAGGGCGACTACGACGCGATCGTCCTCGACGTCATGCTGCCCGGCCGCTCGGGCTACGACGTCGTGACGACCCTGCGCGCGGAGGGGGTGTGGACCCCGGTGCTGCTGCTCAGCGCCAAGGACGGCGACCACGACGTCGCCGACGGCCTCGACGTCGGCGCCGACGACTACCTCACCAAGCCCTTCTCCTTCGTCGTGCTCGTGGCCCGGCTGCGCGCGCTGCTGCGCCGCGGCGCCGTGCCCCGCCCGGTCGTCCTCACCGCCGGGGACCTGGTCCTGGACCCCGCGAGCCACGTCGTCACGCAGGCGGGCGTCCCGGTGGCCACGACCGCGCGGGAGTTCGCGCTGCTCGAGTACCTGCTGCGCCGGGCCGGGCAGGTCGTCGGCAAGGTCGAGCTGCGCGACCACGTGTGGGACGGGGACGGCGAGGACCTCAACGTCGTCGAGGTGTACGTGGGGTACCTGCGGCGCAAGCTCGGGCGCGGCGCCATCGAGACGGTCCGCGGCGCCGGGTACCGGGTGGTCGGGTGACCCTGCCCGACGCCGCGGCGCCCCGCCGCCGCCGCACCTGGGCCTCGTGGTCGCTGCGGATGCGGCTGACCCTCGTGTCGGCCGTGCTCTTCGGCGTCGCGCTCGCGCTCGGCGCGACGATCTTGTCGACGGTCGTCTCGACGAGCCGCATCGTGGTCCTGGACGAGGTGCTCGAGGCCAGCGCAGCGACCGTGGGGCGGCTCGCCACGAGCGACCAGCTTCCCGACGTCCTCCCGGTCACCGAGCCCGGGGAGGTCGCCCAGGTGCTCGACGGCGCCGGGCTCGTCCTGGCGACGTCCTCGAGCGGGAGCCGCACCCTCGCGGTGCTGCCGGCCGACCTCCTGAGCGAGGTGACCGGCGAGCTCACGGCCGAGCCCGGTACCGACGCCCAGGGCGACCCGGTGCTCGTCACGACCGACCGGTCCGCCTACGCGGGCGGGCTGGTCCGTGTCGCCGTCGCCCGGACCACCTGGCGTGGTGAACCCGCGTGGGCGGTCAGCGCCCTTCCGCTGCGGGAGGTGGAGGGGGTCCTCGGTGCGCTCAAGGTCTCCCTCGGCGTCGTCGTCCCGCTGCTCACCCTCGCGCTCGGTGCGCTCGTCTGGACGGTGCTGGGGCGTGCCCTGAGGCCGGTCGAGGAGCTGCGCCGGGGCGCGGAGGCGGTGACCGAGCGCGGCGGACCGGGCTCCCTGCCGGTCCCGGACTCCGACGACGAGCTCGGTGCGCTCGCCCGCACCCTCAACGTCATGCTCGACCGTCTCGAGGTCTCCGCGGAGCGGCAGCGGGCCTTCGTGGCCGACGCCGCCCACGAGCTCCGCTCACCCGTCGCGGCGCTGCGCGCGAGCGTCGAGATCGCCCGCGCCCACCCGGGGTCCTACACCTCGGCCGAGCTCGCCGCCGACCTCGAGCACGAGGTGCTGCGCCTGCACCACCTCGTCGACGACCTCCTTGTCCTCGCGCGGGTCGGGGCCTCACCCCTGGAGCGGGAGGACGTCGACCTGGGCGACCTCGTCGGCGACGTCCTCGCCACGAGCCTCGCCGCCGCACGAGCGTCCGGGCGCGAGGGTCCGGTGCCCGAGGTCAGGGTCGTCGGGTCCGGGCGCGCGCACGTGGACAAGGTCGCCCTCGGCCGGGTCACCGGCAACCTCCTCGACAACGCGCTGCGGCATGCGGCCACCACGGTGGTCCTCACCGTGGGGCCGGGGTCCCTCGTGGTCGAGGACGACGGACCCGGCCTCGACCCGGGCGACCGGGAGCGGGTGTTCGAGCGGTTCACCCGGCTCGAGGACGGCCGCCAGCGTGACGCCGGCGGCACCGGGCTGGGGCTGGCCATCGCCCGGGAGGTGGTCCGCGAGCACGGTGGTGACGTGGTCCTGGGGGAGTCGGCGGCAGGGGGCCTGCGGGCCACGGTCACCCTCCCCGAGGTCGCCCGGCCGGCGCCAAGGACGCCCCCGTGAGCCGCCGTTGCGTCCGCATCCTCGCGCGAGGGTCGCTAGGCTGTCCGGGTGATCGATCTCCGCGTGGTTCGCGACAACCCTGACCTCGTCCGTGCAAGCCAGGTCGCCCGAGGCGACGACCCGGCCCTCGTGGACCACGTGCTCGACGCCGACTCCCGGCGCCGGAGCGCCCTGACGGAGTTCGAGCAGCTGCGCGCCGAGCAGAAGTCCCTCGGCAAGGACGTCGCCAAGGCCCAGGGCGAGGAGCGGACGGCGCTGCTGGTTCGCACCAAGAAGCTCGCCGAGACGGTCCGGGGCCTCCAGGCCGAGGCCGACGAGGCCGAGGCTGCGCTCGCCGACCTCACCCGGCAGATCGCCAACATCGTCGACGGCGCTCCGGCCGGCGGCGAGGCCGACTTCGTCGTGCTGCGCACCGAAGGTCACCAGCGCGACTTCGCCGCCGAGTACGGTGCCGACTTCGTCCCGCGGGACCACCTCGACCTCGGCGAGCGGCTGCGCGCGATCGACACCGAGCGCGGCGCCAAGGTGTCCGGTGCGCGCTTCTACTACCTCACCGGGATCGGGGCGCGCCTCGAGCTCGCGCTGCTCAACGCCGCGATGGACCAGGCCTTCCAGGCCGGCTTCACACCGATGATCACCCCGACCCTGGTCAAGCCGGAGATCATGGCCGGCACCGGGTTCCTCGGCAAGCACGCCGACGAGATCTACCACCTGCCGGCCGACGACCTCTACCTGACCGGCACTTCCGAGGTGGCCCTGGCCGGCTACCACTCCAACGAGATCCTCGACCTGTCCGGCGGCCCCAAGCGCTACGCCGGGTGGAGCGCGTGCTACCGCCGCGAGGCCGGGTCCTACGGCAAGGACACCCGCGGGATCATCCGGGTGCACCAGTTCCACAAGGTCGAGATGTTCAGCTACGTCCCGGTCGAGGAGGCCGCGGCCGAGCACGAGCGGCTGCTCGCCTGGGAGGAGGCGATGCTCGCCAAGGTCGAGCTGCCCTACCGGGTCATCGACACCGCGGCCGGCGACCTCGGCTCGAGCGCCGCGCGCAAGTTCGACTGCGAGGCCTGGCTGCCCACCCAGAACCGCTACCTCGAGCTCACCTCCACCTCGAACTGCACCACCTTCCAGGCTCGCCGCCTGGGCATCCGGGAGCGCACCGAGTCGGGGGAGACCCGCCCGGTCGCCACCCTCAACGGCACCCTGGGCACCACCCGCTGGATCGTTGCCATCCTGGAGAACCACCAGCAGGCCGACGGATCCGTGCGCGTCCCCGAGGGTCTGCGGCCCTACCTCGGCGGGCTCGAGGTGCTCGAACCGGTCGACGCATGACGATCGACCTGGGCGGGGCGTCGGGCCGCGCCCTCGGCGACGGCGCGCGCCTCGACCAGGGTGTCTCCCCGCTGCTCCCCACGAGCACCGCGGACCAGCGGCTCGTCGCCCTCGACGTCGACGGCACCCTGATGACCTACGACGAGTTCCTCTCCGACGAGGTCCGTCAGGTCGTCGCCGACGTCCGCGCGGCCGGGCACCACGTGGTCCTGGCGACCGGCCGCCCGCTCGTCGCGGTGCTGCCCGTCGCTCGCGACCTCGGCATCGACGAGGGCTGGGTGGTCTGCTCGAACGGGTCGGTCACCGCGCGGCTCGACCCGAGTGCGGCGGAGGGGTTCGTCCTCGAGCACGTGGTCATGTTCGACCCCTCGCAGGCGCTGCGGGTCATGCGTGAGCACATGCCGCTCGCCCGGGTCGCCCTCGAAGAGGTCGGCGTCGGGTACTGGGTCGACGACGTCTTCCCCGATCGCAACCTGCACGGGCTGAACACCGTGGTGGACTTCGAGGAGCTGTGCGTGCGCCAGACCGCGCGCGTCGTGGTCGCCCACGCCCACCACGCCGGCCCCGACTTCGGGGACCAGATCCGCTCGCTGGGCCTGATCGACACCTACTTCATGATCGCCGGCACGCGCTGGATGGATGTCGCGCCCACCGGCGTGACCAAGGCGTACGCCCTCGAGCGCCTGCGCGCCCTGCTGGGCGTCGACCCGACCCGCACGGTCGCGATCGGCGACGGCGGCAACGACGTCGCGATGCTCGGCTGGGCGGCTCGCGGGGTGGCCATGGGCCACGCCGACGCCGCCGTCATCGCGGCCGCGGACGAGGTCACCCTGTCCATCACCGACGACGGCGCCGTCCCGGTCCTGCGCAGCCTGCTGGACGGTGAGCGGGACCGAGCGTTCGCGTGGCTCCCCGATCCGGAGAACAATCGTCCTTCGTGACCCAGGGAATCGGCGATGTGGCCAAGGCGGCGGGGGTGTCGACGGCGACGGTCTCGCGCGCGCTGCGAGGCCTGCCCAACGTCTCGGCGCGGACCCGTCAGCGGGTCGAGGAGGTCGCGCGCGAGCTCGGCTACGTCGCGTCGCCGTCGGCGGCGAGCCTGGCCTCGGGCCGGACCCGGACGATCGGTCTGCTCACCCCGTGGGTGAACCGCTGGTTCTTCGCCAACGTCATCGAAGGAGCCGAGCGCACGCTGCGCAGGGTGGGCTACGACGCCCTGCTCTACACCTTCGACATCGCCCGGGAGCAGCCGCGGCGGGCTGTCGACCCGAGCGTCCTGCTGCGGCGGGTGGACGGCATCCTCGTCGTCGGGCTCCCGCTCAGCAACGCCGAGGTCATCTCCCTGGAGGCGCTGGGCGTCCCGCTGGCCTTCGTGGGGACCGGTCGCGACGACCACCTCACGGTGCGTCTGGACGACCATGACGCCGGACTGAGCGCGACGGCGCACCTCATCTCCCGGGGTCACCGGCGGATCGGTCACGTCACCGGGTCCCCCGACGAGGAGCACTCGTGGTCACCGCCGGTGGCCCGTCACGCCGGCTGGGTGGACGGTCTGCGCGCCGCGGGGATCGAGCCGGACCCGGGCTGGGAGATCAACGGGAACTTCGACGTCCAGGGCGGGCGGGCCTCGACCCACGCGCTGCTGGACGCCCATCCTGAGCTGACGGCGATCTTCGCGGCCTCGGACGAGATGGCGATGGGGGTGATCCTCGCCGCGCGGGAACGCGGTCTGGACGTTCCGCGGGACCTGTCGGTGATCGGGATCGACGGTCATGACCTCGGTGAGCTCGTCGGGCTGACGACGATCTCCCAGGACGCCTCGGGTCAGGGCGCGCAGGCGGCTGAACTGCTGCTGGACCTGATCTCCGGCGGGAGCGCGACCACGGACGCCGGCCTTTTTGTGCACCCGACTCGGCTCGTGGAGCGCGAGTCGACGGCTGACGTGCACATATGTGACTGAATTGTTACCCGGAAACGGCCCCCTCCGGTTGCGAAATCCGAATGTAAGCGCTTGCATTGGTGTGACGGCACGGCCACCTGACGGGGTCGATGCCACCGTTCACGACACGTGAGGATCTCAACGATGAGAAACATGACTCGCCGCTCCTACGCGGCTGCTGCAACCGGGGCGGCCTTCGCCCTCATCCTCGCCGGCTGCTCCGACGGCGACGACGACACCACGACCGATGCCACCACCGCGAGCGACGTCGACTGCGCCAACTTCGAGCAGTACGGCGACCTCTCCGGAACGACCATCACGGTCTACACCTCGATCGTCGACCCCGAGTCCAAGCAGCAGACCGATTCCTACATCCCCTTCGAGACCTGCACGGGCGCGACCGTCGCCTACGAGGGCTCGCGCGAGTTCGAGTCGCAGCTGCCCGTCCGCATCCAGTCCGGGAGCGCACCGGACATCGCGTACATCCCCCAGCCGGGCTTCCTCAAGTCCCTCGTCGCGGACTTCCCCGACGATGTCGTCCCCGCGCCGCAGGCGGTCATGGACAACGCCGCTCAGTACTACACCGAGGCCTGGGTCGACTACGGCTCGGTCGACGGGACGCTCTACGCGACGCCGCTCGGCGCCAACGTCAAGTCCTTCGTCTGGTACTCCCCCCAGGAGTTCGCTGACCAGGGCTACGAGATCCCGACCACCTGGGACGAGCTCATGACCTTGTCGCAGACGATCGCCGACTCCGGCAGCATCCCGTGGTGCGCCGGCATCGAGTCCGGCACCGCCACCGGCTGGCCGGCCACCGACTGGCTCGAGGACGTGGTGCTCCGCACCGCCGGTCCGGACGTCTACGACCAGTGGGTCAACCACACGATCCCGTTCAACGACCCCCAGATCGTCGAAGCCCTTGCGACGGTCGGTGACATCCTGCGCAACCCGGCATACGTCAACGGTGGTCTCGGCGACGTGAGCTCGATCGCCACCGCCCCGTGGAACGAGTCCGGCAACCCCATCCTCGACGGCAACTGCACCCTGCACCGCGCGGCGAACTTCTACCAGGCCAACTGGGCTGAGGACGTCAAGGTCCAGGAAGAGCCCGTGGAGAACGGCGTCTTCGCCTTCTACCTCCCGGGAGTCACGGCTGAGGACAAGCCGCTGCTCGGCGGCGGCGAGTTCGTGACGGCATTCTCCGACCGGCCCGAGGTCGCGGCCTTCCAGGCCTACCTCTCCAGCCCCGAGTGGGCCAACGAGAAGGCCAAGGTCACCGGCCAGGGCTGGATCTCGGCCAACAGCGGACTCGACCCGGAGCTGCTGCAGTCCCCGATCGACATCCTCTCCTACGAGCTGCTGACCGACGAGACCTACACCTTCCGCTTCGACGGCTCCGACCAGATGCCTGGCGCCGTGGGTGCTGGGTCGTTCTGGACCGAGATGACGGACTGGATCGCGACCGGCCAGTCCGACGAGGAAACCCTCACCGCCATCGAGGACTCCTGGCCCACCAGCTGACCTGACCGGCACCGTCTTCACCTGTTCCACCAGGTCGTGCGGGGCCCCGAATCGCGGGGTCCCGCACGACCTGCCACTATGCAAGGCACCTGGGCATCGTTGCCCAAGCTCCTTTCACCTCGCGGAGGTAGAGCATGGATTGGTTCCTCAACGCGGACACGACTGGCCACAAGCTTGCGCTGATGGTTGTTGCGATCCTGTTGTTCATCGTGGTCATGGGCGCGATTCTGTTCGCCGTCGACCGCCCCAAGAAGATTCCCACCTGGGCCGTGGCCGCAGGGTTCCTCGCCCCGACAGTCCTCGGACTGGGATTTGGGCTGGTCTACCCGGGCCTGCGGACCATCTGGTCCTCGCTCTTCGACCGACAGGGTGAGAACTATGTCGGTCTCGACAACTACATCACGGCCTTCAGCGAGGAACAGTTCCAGGTCGTCCTGCGCAACACCGTGATCTGGGTGCTGACGGTCCCGATCATGGCGACGCTGATCGGCCTGGTCTACGCCGTCCTGGTCGACCGCACGCGATTCGAGTCCTTCGCCAAGACGCTCATCTTCCTGCCGATGGCGATCTCCATGGTGGGTGCGTCGATCATCTGGAAGTTCGTCTACGAGTACAAGCCTGACCAGCCCGGAGTCAACCAGACCGGGCTGCTCAACCAGATACTCGTCTGGCTCGGCTTCGAACCTCAGCAGTTCTTGCTCAACGCACCGGCGAACACGTTCTTCCTCATCGTCGTGATGATCTGGATCCAGGCCGGGTTCGCGATGACCGTGCTGTCAGCGGCGATCAAGGCCATTCCTGACGACATCGTCGAGGCCGCGCGCCTGGACGGTCTGCAGGGCCTGAAGATGTTCCGGTACATCACCGTACCGAGCATCCGACCCGCGCTGATCGTCGTCGTGACCACGATCGCCATGGGCACGCTCAAGGTCTTCGACATCGTCCGGACGATGACAGGTGGCAACTTCGACACCTCGGTCGTGGCGAACGAGTTCTACAAGCAGAGCTTCACCATCCGGGACCAGGGGCTCGGTGCGGCGCTCGCCGTCATCCTCTTCGTCCTGGTCATCCCGCTGGTGGTCTACAACGTCCGCCAGCTCCGTCTCACCGAGGAGATCCGATGAGCGCGGCATCAACCCCCGTCGGCAAGCTGGTCGACGTCAACCCCGAGGAGGGGGTCCGCAAGCCGAGCAAGAAGCTCAGCCGGCTGGAGAAGCGGGCGATCGCGGTCAAGGGCAAGCTCAGCTCGCCCTGGGCCTCGGGCATCGCCATCATCGTCGCGCTCCTGTGGACCGTACCGACCCTCGGCCTCCTGGTCACCTCCTTCCGTCCCCAGTCGGAGATCCAGTCCTCGGGCTGGTGGACGTTCCTGTCCAACCCTGAGGTGACCCTCGACAACTACGAGGAGGTGCTCTTCGGCAGCTCGACGAAGTTCGCGACGTACTTCATCAACTCCCTCGTCATCACGCTGCCGGCGGTGATCATCCCGATCTCTCTGGCGCTGCTCGCGGCCTACGCCTTCGCCTGGATCGACTTCAAGGGACGGAACCTGCTCTTCGTCGCGGTGTTCGCGCTCCAGGTCATCCCGATCCAGGTGACGCTCATCCCGCTGCTCAGCCAGTACGTGACCTGGGGGATCAACGGGTCGTTCTGGACGGTCTGGCTCTCGCACTCGATCTTCGCGCTACCGCTGGCGATCTTCCTCCTGCACAACTTCATGAAGGAGATCCCGTCGTCACTGATCGAGGCGGCGCGGGTCGACGGTGCCGGTCACGTGAAGATCTTCTTCAACGTGCTGATGCCGTTGCTCACCCCGGCGATCGCCAGCTTTGCGATCTTCCAGTTCCTCTGGGTCTGGAACGACCTGCTCGTGGCCCTGACCTTCGCCGGTGGTGCGCCCAACGTCGCACCGTTGACCGTGCGGATCGCGGAGCTCTCGGGCACCCGGGGGTCGTCGTGGTACCTGCTCTCGGCAGGGGCCTTCATCTCGATCATCGTCCCCCTGGTCGTCTTCCTCGCGCTCCAGCGCTACTTCGTCCGAGGCCTGCTCGCCGGGTCGGTCAAGGGGTGAGGTGACCGGTCCCGCCGCGGCGGGATCAGAGGTACTGCCCGGGGGTCGGGCGCCCGTCGGGCGCCTGGCCCCCGTCCTCGTCCCCGGACATGGCGCGCAGAAGTCCCGGCGGGAGAGCGCGCTGACCACCGCGCATCTGCTGCAGCTGGGCCTGGGCGGCCATCTGCTGGGCCACCAGCGCGGTCTGCAGCCCGTGGAACAGGCCCTCGAGCCAGCCGACGAGCTGGGCCTGGGCGATCCGCAGCTCGGACTCGGAGGGGACGACGTCGTCCCCGAACGGCAGGGTGATGCGGTGCAGCTCGGCGACGAGATCCTCGGACAGGCCGTCCTCGAGCTCGGCCAGGGACCGCTCGTGGATCTGGGCGAGGCGCACCCGGGCGGCCTCGTCGAGGGGAGCGCTGCGCACCTCGTCGAGCAGCCGCTTGATCATCTCCCCGATCCGCATGATCTTGGCTGGTTCCTCGATCACGGTCATGGCCGGGTCGCCGACGGGCGGGCCGGCGGAGACGGTGCCGATCTCACGCGCGGCGCGGAGCTGACGCTCGGCCTCGCGCTGGTTCACCTGGCGCGAGAGCGCAGCGGACCGGGCGGAGGGCGGGGAGGCTGGATCGAGGTCGTGTGCCATGGTCCCAGTCTCGCCCACGATGCCTTCTCGCGGCGGAGATGGGCGGAGCTGGTCGGCGATGACGGTCAGGGTACGAGCAGCACCTTCCCGAACACCGCCCCGGAGTCGAGCAGCGCATGGGCCTGGCCCGCCTGGGACATGGGCAGGACCGAGTCGATCACCGGACGCAGCCGCCCGTCGTCGAGCATCGGCCAGACGTGCGAGCGGACAGCCGCCACGATGTGTGCCTTCTCGTGAGCCGGGCGGGCCCGCAGGGTCGTCCCGCTGACGCTCGCCCGCAGCGCCAGCAGCCGGCCCAGATCAAGCTCGGCCCGGCGTCCGCCCTGCATGCCGATCACCACGAGGCGGCCACCGGTCGCGAGGGCACGGAGGTTCGCGTCCAGGTACGACGCGCCCACGACGTCGAGGATGACGTCCGCGCCGCGCCCCCCGGTCGCCTCGCGGACCAGTCCAGGCAGGTCCGCGGCGAAGTCGGAACCGTCGCTCCTGCGGTGCACGAACCCCACCTCGGCACCCAGCGCGAGGCAGCGGTCCACCCGCTCCTGGCTGCCGGCGGTCACCGCGACCCGCGCCCCGAGCGCCACGGCGATCTGGATCGCCACGGTGCCCACCCCACCGGAGCCGCCGTGCACGAGAACCCATTCACCCACCTGCAGGTGGGCCGTGTCCACGAGGTTGCTCCAGACGGTGCACACCGCCTCGGGCAGGCCGGCCGCGTCGACCAGGGCCACGGCGTCGGGCACCCGGAGCAGCTGGGTGGCGGGCACCGCGGCGTGGTCGGCGTAGCCGCCGCCGTCGACGAGCGCGGCCACGCGCTCACCCACCCGCCAGCCCGCGACGCCGGCGCCGAGCGCGGTGATCACCCCGGAGACCTCCAGCCCGGGCCCCGGCGGCGCGCCGGGAGGGGGCGGATACAGCCCCTGCCGCTGGAGGATGTCTGCGCGGTTCACACCAGCCGCCCGGACCGCGACCACCACCTCGCCCGCCCCCGGCGTCACATCTGTGACCTGGGAGTATGTCAGAACCTCCGGGCCGCCGAACTGGTCGATCATCACTGCTCGCATGCCCTTGAGCCTACGACTCGCCGGGGTCAGCGACAGGGTCAGCGGAAGTCAGCGGGTTAAAGTCCTCGTTCAGGCTAATGAATCGCAGATTATCGGCCGATGGACCCTTGCGGACGATGGTGCTCGCACAATGCCGTGACCGAGTGCGATGCGTCAGTGAGACAGTGATTGGAAGGGGTCCACATGCTCCGGAGACTGAGTGTGCGAGGCAAGATCCTCGCGGCTCTGGCCGTGCCGGTGCTTGTGCTGTGCATCGCTGCGTCGGTGTTCTCGATCCAGGCCGTCCAGAGCGCGCTCGTGGCACGCCAGGCCGAGGCGATCGTCGCGGTCCTCCCCGCGGGCCAGGACGTGGTGGCCGCCCTGCAGGCCGAGCGTGTGGCATCGGTGCGACTGCTCTACAAGGTCCCCGGCGCGGTGGACGAGTACGCCGCTGCGCGGGCAGCCTCGGACAAGGTCCTCGCCACGCTCCGGACCGCCTACACCGAGCTCGACATCTCCCGGCTCGACCCCTTGGTCGCCCGGGCCGTGGCGACTGCCGCGAGCCAGAACGTCACCGACCTCGCGATCGCCCGGGACAACGTGGACCGCGGTGCCCGGACGCCGTCACAGGCCTCGACGAACTACTCCACCATGATCGACCGGCTCCTCAACGTTCCCGCGACCCTGGCTGCGACGCTCAACGACCGTCAGCTCGCCGTGAAGCTCGACGCCTACGTGGCGGCCAACGACGTCATCAACAAGGCCTCCGTCGAGGTGCCCCTGGTCCAGTTCGTGCTCGACGGTGCCGCCACCGGAGTGGACACCACCGACCGCGTCCGTGAGCTCTCGTCCGTCTTCGGTGAGACGAACGTCGCCCGCGCCGACGCGAACGACGCCCTCGTCGCGCTCGACAGTGATCTGAGCATCTCGTCCCCGTCCAACGGGTACACCTCCATCCGGCGTCTCCTCGGGTCCGGGCAGGTCGACGGCATCAACCTGGTGCTCGCGAACAACTGGAACGATAACGCGGTCGGCGAGCTCGAGCGGCTCACCCCGCTCCGGGCCCAGGTCGTGGCCCAGACGGAGGCGGCTGCGAGCGACGAGACCTCCCGTGCGCGCCTGACAGCGATCTACACGGTCCTCGCCGTGGTCCTGACGCTCCTCGCCTCGGTCGTCGTCGCACTGAGCATCTCGCGACGGATCACCGTCCCGCTGCGCCACCTCACCGAGGCCGCCGCGGAGGTCCGTGAGCAGCTGCCCAAGCTCGTCGAGCAGGTGTCCGTCCCGGGCCAGGGGCCCGAGATCACCCTCACCACCATCAAGGTGGAGTCCACCGACGAGGTGGGTCAGCTCGCCGCGGTGTTCAACGCGGTGAACACCACGACCGTCGAGGTCGCCAAGGAGCAGGCCGCCCTGCGTGGGTCGATCGCCGAGACGTTCGTCAACGTGGCCCGTCGTGACCACGTGCTGCTCAACCGTCAGCTCGCCTTCCTCGACGAGCTCGAGCGGTCCGAGGAGGACGCGAACACCCTCGCCAACCTCTTCCGCCTCGACCACCTCGCCACCCGCATGCGCCGCAACTCCGAGTCGCTGCTCGTGCTCGCCGGCATCGACTCCGGTCGTCGGGTGCGTCAGCCCATGCCGATGTCCGACGTGGTCCGGACGGCCTCCTCCGAGATCGAGCTCTACGACCGGGTCCGGCTCAACCTCGAGGCCGACCCGTTCATGCTCGGCCACAACGCGCTCAACGCCGCGCACATGCTGGCCGAGCTCCTGGAGAACGCGACGACCTTCTCGGAGCCGCACACCCCGGTCGAGGTGACCACGAGACAGTCCTCGCGGTACATGACCGTCGAGGTGCGCGACCACGGCCTCGGCATGAGCGACAGCGACATCGCGGAGGCCAACCTCAAGGTCGCCTCCCGCTCCGCCACTGACGTCATCGGCGTGCAGCGCCTCGGCCTGTTCGTGGTCGGCCGGCTGGCCGACCGGCTGGGAGCCCACGTGGTGTTCAGTCGGGCCGCGGACGGCAGCGCGGGGACAACGGCCACCGTCTCGTTCCCGTACGCGTTGTTCGTCGACGAGGTGGACGTCCCGCTCGAGGAGCCGACCGACCCGCTGAGCGCCTCGTCCCGGCAGGCCACCCAGGACTGGATCGCGCCCGAGCCGGATGCGATCCCGGTCGACATCGCCGCACTGACCGACGGCGCGACGAGCATCGGGATGCCGCGACGGCGCGCTTCGCTCTCCGGACCGTCCGCAGCGGCCGCGGAGGCGTCCGAGGTCACCGACATGATCCTGCCGCCGCTCGAGTCGGCGAACCCCGCGGTCAACCTGGCGAGCCCGACCGACCAGGACTGGGCGCCCGCCCAGACGCTCGCCGAGACGCTGCCGGTCGGCCTGCCCAGCAGGTCCCGCACCGAGCCCACACTCACCCCGTCGAGCCTCTTCGAACCGGTCAACGACACCCCTGCCCTCGATGGCGAACGGCGCGGGGTGATGTTCTCGAACTTCCGCACCCGTGCCTCGGCCGAGGCCGCGAACAGCCTCGAGACCACGGGCAGCGCCGCCGGTCTGAACGTCCACCGGATCGGGGACGAGAGCGCCGTCGAACAGCACGACGCCGCTGAACAGGAGGACGCCAGCACCGTCGCGCCGCTGGTCATCCCCGGCCTGGAACCGGACGAGGATGCCCAGTGGCAGGCCCCGGTGCTCGAGGTCGAGCAGGGAACCTACGGTGCGGGCCCCTTCGACGACTCCGCGCAGAGCTTCGAGTCGCCCTACGCCTTCGAGCCGGCCGAGTCGTTCCAGCCGGTGGAGGCGTTCCACCCGGTTGAGTCGTTCCAGCCTGTCGAGGCCTTCCAGCCTGAGTGGTCCCCGCCCGTCGAGCCGGTCGAGTCGTTCCAGCCCGTCGAGGCCTTCCAGCCGCTCGAGTCGTACGAGCCGTTCGCGCCCGTCCAGGACTTCGCGGTCGAGGCCTTCCAGCCGGAGGAGGACTTCCGGCCGGTTGCGTCCTTCGAGCCGGAGACCGCACCGAACACCTGGGCACCGCGTTTCGACGGGCTCGACGAGCTCGCTGCCCCACCCGCGCACCTGGCCGACGCCGACCAGTTCGGGCCGTCGGACACCTACGACGAGGTCGATCCGGGCGCCTCGCACGGGGCGCACCTGTCCCACATGCTCCCGGTCGAGCAGTCCTACGAGGGGCTGACCTTCGAGCCGGCGCAGGCCTTCGAGCCTGTGCAGGCCTTCGAGCCGTTGCGGTCCGGTGGGTTGCCCCACCGCGACGACCAGGTGACCGAGGAGCCGAGCGGGGCCTTCGCCCCGATCGGCCTCGAGCCGGACGAGGTCACCGACGCACACGTGCCCGACGTCGCGGCGGCTCGGTTCCCCGACGCCGTGGCCCCGCTCGCTGTGGCGGCGACGCCGCAGTTCGAGCCGACGATGCCGACCTTCGCCGACGTGGTCTCGGACGCACCGACTCGTCGGTCGTCCCGAGAGAGCGCAGTGCCGGCCAAGCGCGGAGCGTTCGGATGGTTGCGGCGCAAGAACCGTGACGACGCCGAGCGCGGACGCGCCGGGGCGAACGTCGCGCCGCCGGCATTCCCGACCTTCAACCCGACCGCCCCGGTCGGGTCGGAGCCCGCGGGGATCGCGCCGACGGTCCTGGTCCCGGTCCGGGACGAGTTCGTCCCCCCAGCGAACCGTCCGGCGGACGTGGTGGACCCTGCTCCGGTGCAGCAGTTCGCTCCGGTGCAGTCCTTCGAGCCCAGGGAGGCGACCGCTCCGGCCGCGTCGTCCTGGACGCCGGTGGCCGCGGTCACCGAGTCGGGCGACGGCGGCGCCTTCGGGGGCTTCCGAGGGTGGTCACCCGCGGCCGAGACGCCCGATCCGGAGCCGTCGCTGACGAACCCGGCCTCGAGGAGCCTCGACGCCGGCGACAGCTGGTCGCCACCGAGCCAGATCGATGGCGACGTCTCCTCGATGCTGGCCATGCGGTCGAACATCCAGGAGCAGGCGCTCGCCGAGCTCAGCCAGCTCTCCTCCTACCGCCCAGCAGCGGTCCAGACGTCCCAGGCCAGCGGGCTGACCCGCCGCACCAGGGGAGAGGTCGCCGCATCCACGGACGACCTCGCTTCACAGAAGATCAGCCGCGACGCGGCCGAGCTTCGGTCCCGTCTCTCGGCGTTCCAGTCGGCCACCGCGCGTGGTCGCCAGGTACCCGGGACCGGGCAGACCGGTGAAGGAACCGAGGCCCCTGAGGCTTCGGCTACCTTCGCCGACAACGTTCCAGGCTCGGCGCCCCAGCCGCGTTGATTGATCTATCGCCACTGAGGCACCGGAAAGAGGAGGAAGCGTGAGCGCTCTCAGCACTGAGGCGACGAACTTCGGTTGGTTGCTGGACAACTTCGTCAGGACAGTCCCTGGCACCCGTCACACGCTCGTCGTGTCTGCGGACGGCCTGCTCATGGCCATGTCCGACCAGCTGGACCGGACGAGCGGTGACCAGCTCGCAGCGATCGTGGCCGGCATGTCCAGCCTGACCCGTGGTGCTTCGCGCCAGCTCAACGGGGGTGCGGTCCGCCAGGCCATCATCGAGATGGACAACGGGTTCCTCTTCCTCATGAACGTCTCCAACGGTTCGGTGCTCGCGGCGGTCGCAGATTCCACCTGCGACGTCGGCCTGATCGGTTATGAGATGGCCATGCTCGTCTCGCGCACCGAGGCGACGTTGACTCCCCAGCTCATCACCGAGATGCGCGGTCAGCTCCCAGTTGACGGGGCCACCCGCACGCCGATCGGATGAGGTAGGTCACAATGATGAACTCCAGGTCCACCTCGCATTCCGCGGATGGCGAGAACTTCGAGGCCGCGACGGTGCGGCCCTATGCGGTGACCGGTGGTCGTGTCCGCTCGGCGACCTCCAACCTGCCGTTGGAGACCCTCATCGAGGGGATGCCCGGAGCTGTGGACAGTCGCGGTCTGCCACCTGAGAAGCGGGCGATCCTCACCCACGCCGCCGTGAACTATGTATCGATCGCCGAGGTCTCCGCGCTCCTGCGGATGCCGCTCGGCGTCGTGCGCATCCTCATTGCCGACCTCGCGGATGATGGCTACCTCACCATCCACACGTCGACGCCCGTCAATGTCCACACCGGCCACGGCCAGAACCCGGCCCTGTCCCTGAGTGTGTTGGAGAGTGTTCTCAATGGTATTTCCGCCCTCTAGCGGAACGGCAGCCGCTGCCGCCCCCGCCCCCACCAAGCCCGCTGGGGCACCTACCGTCGTCAAGATCGTCGTCGCGGGTGGCTTTGCCGTCGGCAAGACCACCTTCATCGGCTCGATCTCCGACATCGAGCCGCTGAACACCGAGGCCGCGATGACCGAGCACTCGCTCGGGGTCGACGACGCCGGCGGCGTGACCGATCGCAAGACGACGACGACCGTCGCGATGGACTTCGGTCGCATCGAGCTCCCCGGATCGTTGTGGCTCTACCTGTTCGGCACCCCCGGTCAGGACCGCTTCCTCTTCATGTGGGACGACCTCGTGCGCGGCGCGATCGGCGCGGTCGTGCTCGTGGACACCGACCGCCTCGAGCAGTGCTTCCCCGCGGTCGACTACTTCGAGTCTCGAGGCATCCCCTTCGTCGTGGGTGTCAACTGCTTCGACGGCGTCGCCAAGCACCGCCTCGAAGACGTGCGTGAGGCACTGCAGATCCCCGCTCACGTGCCGATGCTCTACACAGACGCACGGTCCCGCGCTGCGACGAAGCAGTCGCTCATCGCGCTCGTGCAGCACGCCATGCAGCAGCTCCGCGCGGCCTGATCGCCGGGCGGACCGGACCACCCGGGGAACCGGGTGGTTCGGTCCTGTGTGGGGTCGTGGAATGATAGGCACGGCGATCATCACGTTGCGGCGCGGTGATCTGCTGGGGAGGCGTGGCAGAGCGGCCGATTGCACCAGTCTTGAAAACTGGAGTTGGTGAGAGCCAACCGTGGGTTCAAATCCCTCCGCCTCCGCTCCAAGAATGGCCTGTGAACGCAAGAGGTCCGTTCGCAGGCCATCTCTGTGCTCGGAACCTGCGGACACGCCCGAGGGCCACCGAGAGGACTGCAGTGAGGACCACCATGACCGTGCAGCGACCGTCCGCACCGAGATCGCAGCACACGGGTCCGCGCAGGGCAGTGCGGGTGACGGCGTTGCGTCCGCTCGCCGTCGGTGCGCTGCTGGCCGTGGGCCTGTTCCTGGTGACCGGTTGCGCGGGGGAGGGCGACGCGGCTCCTGACGCGGCTGCCACCTCCACGGCGTCCCCCCGCCCCTCGCCCAGCCCGACGGCGGTACCCAGCTCAGAAGCTGCCCCGCCCGCGACGCTCGCGCCCAGCCCCGAGGCGACGGAAGCCGCTCCGGAGCCGGAGCTGGAGCCGGCGGCTGCGCCCGCCCCCGTCGCCCAGCCCGTGGCAGCCCCGCCTCAGGCGGTGGCGCCGGCCCAGCCCGCAGCGCCTCCCATCCCCGCACCCCAGCCCGTCGTCGCCGCTCCCGCCGCACCTGCCGCCCAGGGGTCGGCGTCTCCGGCGACCGGCGGAGCGCAGGCCCTGTTTGCGTCGCTCAACTCCGCGCGCGCCTCGGCCGGACTCACCCCGTTGGCCTACAGCTCCGCCCTCGAGGCGACCGCGACGACCTGGAGCGCCTCGATGTCGGCCACCGGCGTCATGGCGCACAACCCGGGCGTCGAGGGCCAGATCCCGGGCGGCTGGACGACCTGGGGTGAGAATGTCGCCTACGCGGGCGGTCACCCGGACAACGCCGCGACCATCCACACCAGCTGGATGAACAGTCCGCTCCACCGAGACAACATCCTGCGGTCGAGCTTCACCCAGGTCGGCATCGGCTACGTCGTCGACGGGGCCGGCACCGCCTGGGCCACCCAGGTGTTCGCCGGGTACTGACCCGAGATGGGACCCTTGTCCTGCACCCGTGACGATCCAGAGGCCATGATGAACAGATGACACGACCTTTGTCCCGACCCGACGACCTGGAACCGGTCACCCTGGTCCGGGAGTCCGGCATCATCCTGCGGGTGGGCATCCTGCTGCTCGGCGCCGGGAGCGGGAGCTATCGGGTCAAGATCGCCATGGAGCAGGTTGCGCACGCGCTGGGGGTCGACTCGGTCGACGCGCAGGTGACGGTCAACGAGATCACCGCGACGGCGCGCCGCGGGGAGACCTTCCGCACCGAGGTGGCGCAGAGCCGGAGCATCGGGGTCAACGCGCACCGCATCGCCGTCCTGGAGGCGCTGTGCGGGTCCCTCGCCCCCGGGGTGTCTCAGCGCGAGGTCGGGGAACGCCTCGACGCGATCGAACGCCAACCGCTGCTCTACCGGACCTGGGCCAACGCGGTGTTCGCCGCGGTCGCGTGTGCAGCCTTCGCCTTCCTCAACAACGGCGGGCCGATCGAGGTCCTCGTCGTGTTCTTCGGCGCCGGCCTCGGCCAGGCGAGCCGCCGGGTGATGATGCACCGCGGCTTCAACCAGCTCGGCGTGACCATGGTCTCCGCGGCCGTGGCGAGCGTCGTCTACCTCGGGATCGTCAACCTCCTCTTCGAGGTCGGCGTGGTCGACTCCATTCACGAGAGCGGCTACATCTCGGCCGTGCTCTTCCTGGTACCGGGGTTCCCGCTGCTCACCGCGGCGCTCGACCTGTCCCGTCTCGACTTCTCGGCCGGGGTGTCCCGGCTGACCTACGCCCTGATGATCATGACCTCCGCGGCGATGAGCGTCTGGGCGGTCTCCGCCGTCATGGGCCTCACCCCGGACCCGGCGGATCCGCTCGCCCTCTCGCCCGCCCTGGCCTTCGTGCTGCGGCTCGTGGCGAGCGCCTTCGGGGTGCTGGGCTTTGCGCTCATGTTCAACAGCCGCTGGCGGGTCGCCCTCGCCGCCGCGGGCATCGGGATGATCGCCAACGTCATCCGGCTCGAGATGATCGACGCCGGGGTCGTGGTGCAGGCCGCGGCCTGCGCAGCCGGCCTCGTCGTCGGCATCCTCGCCAACCTCGTCGCCCCGCGGATGAAGGCCCCGCGGATCACGCTGTCGGTGCCGGCCGTAGTCATCATGGTGCCGGGAGCGGCCGCCTACCGGGCGGTGTACTACCTCAACGACGGCCAGACCGTGGACGCGCTCGCCTACGGCGTCCAGGCGGCGTTCGTCGTCATCGCCCTGGCGATCGGACTGACCATCGCCCGGACGGTGACCGACGGAACCTGGAAGGCGGTGGGGCGCTGACGCCACGCCGCCGGGCGGAACGTTTTGCTCCACGCCGCGCCTTGCAGGTACCCTTGCACAGCCCGCAGACGATGACTTCTGACGCGGGGAGCAGCGCCGGGTTCGTCCCGGTGAGGAGACGTCGCATAGCCCGGTCTAGTGCGCCACCCTGCTAAGGTGGTGACGGGGAAACCTGTCCGAGGGTTCGAATCCCTCCGTCTCCGCTTCACAGAAGGCCCTGGTCCGCGACCGGGGCCTTCTGTCATTCCCGGCGACGTCCCGGGCTGGTCTGCGCTCCGTCCCCTCACGGTGCCTCCGGAGGGCTGTGAGATCCTTGTCTTGCCTGTGACACACAGCAGAAATCCGGCAGCAACCGGTGGGCGCTACGCTCGCAGGGACGCTGCCCCTGGAGGTGGTGCGCGCATCGTTCACGCATCCGACCCACCAGCATCAGGAGTACTTCCATGACGGACACCGCAGGGCCGGGGTTCCGCGGCGACCAGCTCGAAGGCTTCCGCATCGGGGTCACGAGCGACCGCCGGTCGAGCGACCTGATCGACGCCTTCGAGCGGCGCGGGGCGAAGGTCATGCACGCGCCGACCTTGCGCATCTCCCACGCCCAGCAGGAGGGGCCCCTGCTGGAGGACACCCGCGCGATGATCGCCGCGGTCCCCGACGTGCTGCTCGCCACGACCGGCTACGGGATCCGTCGCTGGTTCGAGGTGGCCGACGCCGCCGGGCTGGGCCCCGGCCTCCTCGATGCGCTCGCGAGCACCGACGTCCTCGTGCGCGGGCCCAAGGCCCGCGGGGGAATCCGGGCGGCCGGACTCAACGACAGCGGCATGAGCGACTCCGAGACGACCGCGTCGCTCGTCGACAAGCTGCTCGCCGACTACCCGCCAGGGCTGACCGTCGGCATCCAGGTGCACGGCTACACCGACGAGACGCAGCTCGACCGCATGCGGGCGGTGCATCGTCGGGTGATCACGGTTGCTCCCTACCGGTGGACCGCGATCGACGACACCGACGAGCGCGTCCAGCGCCTCGTCGAGGCCATCTGCACGCAGCAGCTCGACTGCGTGACCTTCACCAGCGCCCCGGCCGTCGACGCGCTCTTCGTCGCTGCCGAGGGCATGGGGTTCTACTCCCAGGTCGTGACGGCCCTGCGGACCGGCGTCCGCGCGGCGGCCGTGGGCCCGGTGACCGCCGCGCCGCTGCTCGCGGTGGGCATCGAGCCGATCCAGCCGGAGCGCTTCCGGATGGGGGCGCTCATCCGGCTCGTGTGCGAGCACCTCGAGGATGCCGGCGTCGAGAGGATCGAGACCCGGCACGGGCCCCTCGCCCTGCGCGGGTCGGTCGTGGAGGTGGGCGGGGAGCGGCGCCAGCTGCCGCCATCCGCCCTGACGATCCTGCGCTGCCTCGTGGCGGCCAAGGGCGCGGTCGTCACCCGGGAGGAGCTCACCCGGGCGCTGACCAGCCGGTCCTTCGCCGGCCCGCAGGACGACCACGCGATGGAGGTCTCGCTCAGCCGGCTGCGCCAGGCCCTGGGCGTCCCGGGTCTGGTCGCCACGGTCGTCAAGCGGGGGTACCGGCTGGACGTGTGAGCGGCGCCGGCGCGGCGCCCAGGGCCCGCCGGGGCGGCGTGGCACGGATCACGGGACCGCCGGTTTGGGATCTCGGAAAGTGCACTGTAGAGTTCTGAACGGTTCACAGCACGACAAGCGCCCGTAGCTCAACGGATAGAGCATCTGACTACGGATCAGAAGGTTAGGGGTTCGAATCCCTTCGGGCGCACCATGTTTGACTGACGGCTTCACCCCATGGGGGTGGAGCCGTTCGTCGTTCGCGGATGCGTGGGCACCCGGCTGCCCGGGACCCTCAGCGGGTTGACCCGCGCTCGACGAGCGTCACGGGGACGACGATGTGCTCGGCCTCGGTGCTCTCTCCGGACATGCGCCGCTCGAGGAGCCGGACGGCATGCGTGGCCACCGCGTCGTGGTTGGGGTCCACCGTCGTGAGGCCGGGACAGACGAAGTTGGACACGTCGAGGTTGTCGAAGCCCGCCACCCGCACGTCCTCCGGGATGCGGAGGTTGGCGTCGTGCAGCGCGGACATCGCGCCCAGCGCTGCGGCGTCGGTCACGGCGAAGATGGCGTCGATGTCAGGCCCGTGCTCCAGGAGCAGGTGCGTGGCGGCTCGGGCTTCGCTCATGCTGTACGTCTGGAGCGGGACGACCAGGCGGGGATCAGCGGAGAGGCCGGCCTCGCGGTGCGCCGTCTCCCACCCTCGGCGTCGTGCCGTGGCCATCTCCCGCTCGGAGTCGTGCGACCCGCCGATCACAGCCACCTGCCGCGCGCCGCGCGCGATCATGTGCGCGGTCGCGAGCCGTGCACCTTCTTCGTTGGCGAGGCTGATGTGATCGAGCGCGGCGGGCATCTCGCGCTCACCGAGCAGGACGAGCGGGACGCGCGGCTGGATCTGCAGGAGGTCGGCCGGGGTGAGGTCGAGGGGAGACAGCAGGACGCCGTCGTACAGCTGGAGGCGCGCCAGGGAGAGTGCAGCCTGCTCGGTCTCGATGCTGGCCCCGGTGCGCTCGAGGACGAGGTGGCGTCCTGTCGTCTCGAGCAGCACGGCGATGCGGTCGGCGACGGCGCCGTAGTAGTCGTGGAAGGACGGCACGATCAGGGCCACGGTGTCGGTGCGGCCGGCGCGTAGGTGCCGTGCGCGGAGGTTGATCTCGTAGCCGAGCTCGGCGACGGCCGCGTGCACCCGAGCCTGGGTCTCCGCCGACGCGCGGGGTCGCCCGTTGAGGATGTGCGACACCGTCATCGTGGTGACACCCGCAGCGCGGGCGACATCGGTCATCGTGACCATGACCACCTCCGTCCATAGTGTGGCAGACCCGTGGGTGCGATCGCCTTGACGCGGGATGGGACTGCTGACAAGATGCAGTCTATCGTTAGACAAGGGAGTCACACCGATGCGAGCCGCCCCATTTGGCTACCTGCTGGTGCACTTCGTGGAAGACCACGTCGGGCACGGAGAGCAGATCTTCTTCTCGCTGAGCCGCGGCGACGATGCCCTGCGGTGGCGCCGGCTCAACCAGGGGGAGCCGATCCTGTCCTCGCGCCTGGGCACGACCGGCGTCAGAGATCCGCACCTCGTCCGTCGCCATGACGGGGGATTCCACCTCACCGCGACCGATCTGCGGGTGTGGCGGGCCGACGGGCCTGACTGGGAGGAGTTCCGGCGCCGCGGCAGCCGGTCCCTCGTGGTCTGGGACTCCCCGGACCTCGTGACCTGGTCGGCCCCGCGCCTGGTGCCGGTGGCCCCGGAGAACGCCGGGATGGCCTGGGCGCCGGAGGCGGTCTACGACGAGGACTCCGGTGACTACCTGGTGCACTTCGCCTCGGCCCTCTACGACCACGACGATCCGCTCCACGAGGGGGACGTCCTGGCGCGCCTCCTGGTTGCGAGGACCCGGGACTTCAGGACGTTCGGTGCGGCGGAGACCTACCTCGAGCTGCCGGGGGGCGTCATCGACATGAGAACGGCGTCCGAGGACGGCAGGGTGCACCGGTTCGCCAAGCAGGACGACGCGGCTCCGGGCTCCCAGCAGGTCTTCCACCAGGTGGGCTCGTCGTTCTTCGCCGACGACTTCGTGACGCTCGCCGGCACGATCGGCCAGCACTTCGGCGCCAGCCTCGAAGGTCCGCTCGTCTTCCCCAGCAACGACGGCGAACGGTGGTACCTCTGGGTTGATCAGTACGGTGAGATGCCTCAGGGCTACCACGCGCTGACCACGACCAGCTTGTCCTCGGGCAGCTGGGCACCCGTTCCGGACAGCGACTTCCAGATGCCGGAGAACACCAAGCACGGCGTCGTGCTGCCCCTGCAGGGCGACGAGTGGGAGCGGCTGAACGCGCTCTGAGCCCGACTGTGTACCGCACCGCACGTCTCTCCCGCGACCGCGGGCCCGAACCAGACAGAGTGAGAAGGAGCAGCCATGAAGCACGCACTGGTCGTTCGCGGTGGGTGGGAAGGACACCATCCCGTCGAAGCGACCGAACTCTTCATCCCCTACCTGCGTGACCAGGGATACGACGTCCAGATCAGCGAGTCCAACGACGTCTATGCCGACCCCGAGCGCATGGCCCAGGTCGACCTGATCGTCCAGTCCGTGACGATGTCGGAGATCAGCCACGAGGCATTCCTCGGACTGCGCGCCGCGGTCGAGGCCGGGACCGGGCTCGTCGGATGGCACGGCGGCATCGCCGACTCCTATCGAGCCAGCTCGGACTACCTCCAGCTGGTGGGAGGTCAGTTCGCCACGCATCCCGGCAAGGAGCCGTCCCTGCGCCACGGCGAGGAGACCGACAACTATCTCCCGTACACGGTGGAGATCACCGAGCTGGGGCGTGAGCACCCGATCACGGCCGGCATCGAGGACTTCCAGCTCGAGTCCGAGCAGTACTGGGTGCTGCACGACGACCTCATCGACGTGCTCGCCACGACCACCCATCCCATGCAGCCCTGGCACCCCTGGCACCGGCCGGTGACGTCGCCGGCGATCTGGACCCGACTCTGGGGAGGGGGCCGCATCGTCGTGGTGACACCCGGCCACTCCGTGGAGGTTCTCGAGCACGATGACGTACGAACCGTTGTGGAGAGGGGAATGCTATGGGCGACACGCGCGTGAGCTCGGCCTCGGAAGGCCGGCACGGGATCGGCATCGTCGGCGTCGGGGTGATCTCCGGGATCTACCTGGAGACGCTGGCACGACACCCCCGGATCAACCTGGTCGGAGTCGCGGACCTCGACCGTGACCGGGCCCGCGCCGTCGCGGACGCGCACCCGGGGACGTCGGTCCTCGACGTCGACGCCCTCATGGCGCACGAGGGAGTCGAGACCGTCCTCAACCTCACGGTGCCGCTGGCGCACGAGGAGGTCGCGATGGCGGCCGTCGCCCAGGGCAAGAACGTCTACGGGGAGAAGCCGCTGACCGCGACCCTCCCGGGGGCTCAGGGGCTGCTCGACGCGGCTCGCTCGGCCGGTGTGCTGCTCGGGTGTGCCCCCGACACCGCGCTGGGCACAGGGATCCAGACGGCTCGCGCCGCGGTGGACGCGGGGATGATCGGTCGACCGACCTCTGCCGTCGCCACCTGGATCTCACCAGGCCACGAAGGCTGGCACCCCCACCCGGACTTCTACTACCGGGACGGCGGCGGCCCCCTCCTGGACATGGGGCCCTACTACCTCACGTCGCTGGTCCAGCTCCTCGGACCTGTCGTGGCGGTCTCGGGTGCGGCCAGCCGCTCACGGGACTCCCGGGTCATCGGATCCGGCCCGCGGTCCGGGGAGACGGTGCCGGTCGAGGTCGCCACCCATGTCGCCGGCGTGCTCGAGCACGAGAGCGGAGCGCTGTCGACGGTCACGGTGAGCTTCGACGGGATGCGGACCGCCGCCCGCCCGATCGAGGTCCACGGCGAGGAGGGATCGCTGATCGTCCCCGATCCCAACGCCTTCAGCGGTGACGTCGAGCACTGGGGGACCGGCAGCACCGAGTGGCGTGTCCTGGACCCCACGGCCGGCTATGTCGACGCCGCCCGCGGGGTCGGTCTGCTGGACATGGTGGGTGCCGCACTCCCGGAGGCCACCAACCGGGCGAGCGGGGCGGTCGCCCTGCACGTGCTCGAGGTCATGACCAGGCTCCTCGAGTCCGCCGAGGCCGGGACCCGCCTCCCGGTCGCCTCACGCCCGGTGATCCCGCCGCTCGTGCCGCTCACCGCCTCGAAGGTGTGGAGGGGAGTCGCGTGAGCGCGGTCGTCGACCCCTACGGGCACAGGCGCACGGATGCACGGGTCCAGCTCGTCGACGACCAGGGTGAGCCGTTGCGGGAGGTGGACGTCACCGTGCGCCAGGTGGCGCACGCCTTCGAGTTCGGATGCGCGAGCATGGACCTCGAGCGCGAGCCCGAGGACGTGAAGCGTCTGTGGCTGGACCTCTTCGACACCGCGACCCTGGCCTTCTACTGGGGACGGTACGAGCCCGAGCAGGGCCACACCGCTCGGGAGCGCCTCGAGCGCGAGGCGCGCTGGCACGCGGGTCGTGGGGTGCGGGTCAAGGGGCATCCCCTGGTCTGGCACACCGTCAGCGCTCCCTGGGTCGACCGGCTCCCGGTGGAGGTCGCCGAGCAGCACCTCCGCCATCGCGTGCGCCGTGAGGTGGCGGACTTCGCGGGCCTGGTCGACACGTGGGACGTCATCAACGAGGTCGTCATCATGCCCCGCTTCACCAACGACCCCGACGGCGTGCCCAACGCCATCTCGCGGATCTGCGCGGACAAGGGGCGCGTCGAGATGGTGCGGCTCGCTGTGGAGGAGGCGCGGAGCCAGCGGACCCGCCCGACGCTGGTCCTCAACGACTTCGACCTCGGCCCCGAGTACGAGACGCTGATCTCCCAGGTCCTCGACGCGGGTATCGCCATCGACGCGATCGGGTTGCAGTCGCACATGCACCAGGGATACCGGGGGGAGGAGCAGATCCATGAGATCTGCGATCGTTTCGCGCGGTTCGGACTGCCGCTGCACTGGACCGAGACGACGCTCGTGTCGGGCGACCTCATGCCGGCGCATGTCGAGGACCTCAACGACTTCCAACCCGCCCACTGGCCGTCGACGCCCGAGGGTGAGGTGCGACAGGCGGACGAGATCGTGCGGCACTACCGCACGCTCGTGGAGCATCCGGCTGTGGAGTCGGTGACCTACTGGGGCATGGGCGACGCAGGTGCCTGGCTGGGCGCTCCAGCGGGACTGGTCCGCGCCGACGGGTCGGCGAAGCCGAGCTACCACGCGCTCCGAGACCTCGTCCGGGGCGAGTGGTGGCTGCCCGAGACGCAGCTCCGCACCGACCGGGACGGACACCTGCCGATCACCGGCTTCGCGGGCGCCTACGAGCTGCGGTCGGGCGAGAGGACCGTGGTCGTGGACCTGCCACGGGGCCCGGCGCAGAAGGTGGCCACCATTGCGAGGTGACGGCGCCCAGCCGCGACGACGGCGCTCCCTCCGGGGGCGCCGTCGCCGTCTCGTGCCTAGGGGTTCGCCGGGGGCGGAGCGGTCGACTGCCTGACCACGAGCTCCGTGACGAGCTCCACCCGGGAGGACGTGAGCTCCTCACCGTCGGCGAGGGTGATGAGCATGCGGGCGGCCAGGCTGGCCATCTCGGCGAGCGGCTGGTTCACGGTGGTGATGGGCGGGTCGATCCACTGGGTGAGGGGGAGGTTGTCGTAGCCGACGATGGAGAGGTCCTGGGGGACTCGGAGGCCGAGCTCACGGGCGGCGCGCAGGACGCCGAGCGCCTGGTAGTCGGACCCGGCGAAGATGGCGGTCGGGCGGTCAGTTCTGCCCAGGAGCGTCAGTCCGTGCTCATAGCCGGCCTCGGCATCGAAGGTGCCCCACTTCACGAGCGTCACGTCTCGCACGAGCCCGGCCTCGTCGTGGGCGCTGCGGTAGCCGTCGACCCGCGCACGGCTGCACAGCACGTTGCTGGGACCGGAGATGACTGCGATCCTCGTGTGCCCCAGCGAGATGAGGTGACGCGTCGCGGCGAGGCCACCGTTCCAGTTGTTCGAGCCGACCGTGGGGACACCGGGCGGGGGCTCGCCCTGGGTGTCGACGACGACGTAGGGGATCGACCGGGAGTTCAGCTGGTGCTGCTGCATCTCGTCGAGGCCCGAGAGGACGAGCAGGACCCCGATCGGCCGGCGCGCCATGACATCGTCGATCCACTCCTGAGTCGGGCGGTGCGACCCCCCCAGCTCTGACAGGACCACCCCCACCCGCGCCGGACCGCAGACGCGTTCGACCCCCTTGATGATCTCCTGGGCCCAGGCGTTGTCCGCCTGGTGGATCACGAGCTCCAGGAGGCGTGCGGTCCGGTTCAGCCCTGACGTCGGCTTGCGGTAGTTGTGGCTGGCGAGCGCCGCTTCGACCCGCGTGCGAGTGGCCGCCGCGACGTCGGTCCGACCGTTGAGAACCTTGCTCACGGTGGGGACGGAGACCCCCACCTCGAGCGCGATGTCCGCGATGGTCGCACGGGGGGTGGTCATGGCGCAGTCCTTTTGAGTGGTGGCGTCGAAAGTGTCGGAACCCAGTATGGCAGGCCGGGTCACCGAGTGCGGAATCGTTCACCCGCAACTCGCTAGTCGATCGTTAGACAAAAGTGACCTTGACCACTTGACGAGGGCACGCGCGGCAGCCTAGCCTCCTGAAAGTATCGAAACTGCAGCGATACAGATCGAGAGCACGATCTGGTGGGACCTGGAGCGAAGGAGCTCGGGGATCGATCGGGGTCCGCTGACACGCGGACGAGCGCTTGACTACCGGACGGGCGATGCGCACCGCACTCGGCCCGCCGACTCAATGGGGAGGAACGTAGGACATGGCACACACTGGAGCATCATTCACGCGTCGCAGGACCCGTGCGACGGCCGTCGCGGTCACATTCGCGGTGCTGGGCATGACGGCCTGCGGTGGCGGCGACAGCTCGGGGTCCGACGGCTCTGACGACATCAACTCTGCCGGCGCGATGGAGAACTACGCCGCCGACCAGCAGTTCACCGCGACCGAACCCCTGGACGTCTCGCTGCTCTGGACCGACTGGCCGGAGATGGGCATCAAGGACTCCTGGATGGTCTTCGACGAGATCAAGGAGCGCACGAACGTCTCGCTCGAGCTCACGAACATCCCCTTCAGCGATGCGCTCGAGAAGCGCAGCCTCCTCATCAGCGCCGGCGACGCGCCCTACGTGATCCCCCTGGTCTACCAGGGCGACGAGGTGCAGTACGCCGCCTCTGGCGCGGTGCTCCCGATGAGCGACTACGAGCAGTACATGCCCAACTTCCAGAAGTACGTGGAGGAGTGGGACCTGGGAGGCATGCTCGACAACCTGCGCCAGGAGGACGGTAAGTACTACATGATGCCGGGCCTGCAGGAGGTCTCGGTCCCGGTCTTCACCCTCATCCTGCGCAAGGACATCTTCGACGAGGTGGGCGCCCCGATCCCCGAGACGTGGGAGGAGCTGCGCGAGGGACTGGAGAAGGTCAAGGAGAAGTACCCGGAGAGCCTGCCGCTCGCGGACGGGTTCGAGGGGCAGTCGATGATCAACTACGCCGCGCACTCTTTCGGCACGGTGGGCGGCTGGGGCTTCGGCAACGGCATGTTCCCCGACGAGGCCACGGGTGAGTTCGAGTACGCGCCCACGACCGAGGGGTACAAGGCCATGGTCGAGTACTTCCACGGCCTCGCCGAGGACGGTCTGCTCGACACCGAGTCGTTCACCGCAGCGAACGACGGCGGCGGAACCGTGGTGGAGAAGTTCGCCTCCGGGAAGGTCGTCGCAGCCTCTGGCGCGGCGGGCACCGTCCAGGAGTTCGCCACCGCGCTCGACGTGACCGTCGGAGCGGGCAACTACGAGCTCGTCCAGATCGCCCCGCCGGGCGGGGAGGCGGGCCAGATCGTCGAGCCGCGCAACTTCTGGAACGGCTTCATGCTCACGACGGAGGCGAAGGACGACCCGAACTTCCTCGCCATCCTTCAGTTCCTCGACTGGCTCTACTACAGCCCGGAAGCACGCGAGATGCTGCGGTGGGGCGTTGAGGGAGAGACCTACACCAAGGCCGCTGACGGCACGATCACCCTGAACCCCGAGTACTCTCTCGCGGCGTACAACGTCAACCCGGGTGCACCGACGGACATCCAGAAGGACCTCGGGTTCTCCAACAGCGTGCTCGCCGACTCGACGGAGTCCCGTCAGCTCAAGGAGTCGTACAACAGCCCGCAGTTCGTCGAGTACCTCGACACGGTGCTCTCCTCGCGGACCCCGCGCGACCCGTTCCCGCCCGCTCCTCTCAGCGAGGACGAGCTCGAGCGAGCCGCACTGATGGCGACGCCGTTGAAGGACACGGTGGACACGAACACCCTGAGGTTCATCCTCGGTGAGCGTGACCTCAGCGAGTGGGACGCCTTCGTGGCCGACCTCGAAGGTCAGAACCTCTCGGGGTACACCGACCTCGTCAACGGAGCCCGCACGCGCTTCGAAGAGAACAACGCCGGCTGAACTCGACCAGGTGGGCCGGCTGCCCGCGGGCAGCCGGCCCACCTCACCTCACGAAGGAGTGAGACATGTCAGTCACACCGAAGCGGCTGGTCACGCCGCAGCGGGGAGGGGACTCCCCGGTAGGCGTCGCAGAAGCCGACCGCACGACGGACCTCGACGGCCCGGTCAGGACACCCCCTGACCGCAGTGGGGGCACGAAGCAGGGCACGGGTCGGGGAAGGAAAGCCCCCAAGACCTCGTGGCGTGCGTCGCTGCGCCGCGACTGGGTGCTCTACCTCATGGCGGTGCTGCCGCTGATCTTCCTGCTGGTCTTCCGCTACCTGCCGATGATCGGGAACGTCATCGCCTTCCGGAAGTTCCGGCCCGGCGGAAGCATGTTCGGGGAGGAGTGGGTGGGCCTCCGGTACGTCGAGATGTTCATCAACGACCCGACGTTCTGGCACGTGTTCTCGAACACCGTGATCATCGGCGGGCTCACGCTGCTCGTCTGCTTCCCGTTGCCCATCCTGCTCGCGCTGATGCTCAACGAGGTGCGCAAGCGAACCTTCAAGCGCGCCGTCCAGTCGATCTCGTACCTGCCGCACTTCCTGTCGATCGTGATCGTGGCGGGCATGGTGATGCAGCTCCTCTCGCTCCAGGGGACGGCCAACCAGCTCATCACGGCCTTCGGAGGTGAGGCCATCCCGTTCCTCCAGCGTCCTGAGTGGTTCAGGGTGGTCTACGTCGGCTCCGAGGTCTGGCAGACCGTCGGATGGGGCACGATCCTCTATCTCGCGGCCCTCACGACCGTCGACAGCTCGCTCTACGAGGCGGCCAGGATCGACGGCGCCAGCCGCTTGCGGCAGACGTGGCACGTGACGCTCCCGGGCATCCGGCCCACGATGGTCACGCTCCTCATCCTCAACATCGGCTCCTTCCTCAACGTCGGTTTCGAGAAGGTCCTCCTCCTCTACAACCCGCTGACCTACTCCACGGCCGATGTCATCTCGACGTACCTGTACCGAGTCGGTCTGGTGTCGAACAACCTCAGTTATGCGGCGGCGATCGGCCTCTTCCAGGCCTGCATCGGCTTCGCGATGGTCATGTCCGCGAACTTCATCTCGCGGCGAGCGCTAGGAGCTTCCCTGTGGTGACCGAGACCCGTGCTGACATCCCACTCGTGGTCGAGCGTGCCCCCAAGTCCGTGGGGCCGCGTGACACCAAGGGGTACCGCGCCTTCTCCATCGTGAACGCGAGCCTGCTGTTCGTGGTCTGCATCGTGACGCTCTACCCCTTCGTGACGGTGCTGGCCCAGTCGTTCTCCAGCTCGGGGGCGATCAAGGCCGGGCTCGTCAACGTGGTGCCGGTCGGATTCAACCTCGACACGTACAAGGCGGTCGCCCAGAACGAGATGTTCTGGATCAACTACCGCAACACGGTGGTCTACACCGTCGTCGGGACCGTCATCGCGATGACCCTGACGACGATGTTCGCGTTCGTGGTCTCCAAGACTCACCTGCGTGGGCGGGGCGCGCTGATCGGGATCGCCATCTTCACGATGTTCTTCAACGGTGGCATCATCCCGAACTACATCCTCATCTCCACGCTGGGCATGAAGAACACCATGTGGGCGGTCGTCATCCCGGGTGCCATCTCGGTGTTCAACCTCCTCGTCATGAAGTCGTTCTTCGAGAACATGCCCCGCGAGCTCGAGGAGGCCGCGCAGATCGACGGGCTCGGATGGTGGGGCATCTTCACCCGGATCACCCTGCCGCTGTCCAAGGCGGTGCTCGCCACGATGACGCTCTTCTACTCGGTGGGGTTCTGGAACGACTGGTTCTCAGCCTTCCTCTACCTCGACAAGCAGGAGCTGTTCCCCGTGACGCTGTTCCTGCGGAACCTCATCGCCGGGGCCTCGGCGTCGGCGTCGGAGGGGGCCGCTGCGACGGGCTCGACCACCCTGGCGATCTCGGCAAACATCCAGTCGGTGACCATGATCCTCACGATCATCCCGATCGTGTGCGTCTACCCGTTCGTCCAGCGGTACTTCGTCTCGGGTGTGATGCTCGGCTCGGTCAAGGGCTGACACCCCGGGCTCGTGCTGGCCGCTCTGGTCAGCACGAGCCCGTACCGCACGGCATCGATCGCATCGATCGCATCGATCGCACTGCGGCGTTCTTCTCGCCGCGCCCCACGGGGGCGCGGCGACACAGTCAAGGCAATGGAGCTCATGACCATGTACACCTCGTTCGACGAAGACTCGACCCCCCTCGAGCCGTGGCAGGATCCCTCGCGGTCATCCGCGCAGCGTGCAGCGGCACTGCTTGCGGAGATGACGCTGGAGGAGAAGGTCAGCCAGCTGGTCGGCCTGTGGGTCGGAGCAGACGCCTCCGGAGGGGACGTGGCTCCCTACCAGAGCGACATGAGCCGGGACGCCCCGTCCTTCGACGCCGTCATCGTCAACGGGCTGGGTCAGCTGACCAGGCCGTTCGGCACAGCCCCCGTCGACCCCGAGCTGGGTGCACGCTCCCTGGCTCGCGCACAGCGGGCCGTCATGGCGGCCAACCGCTTCGGGATCCCCGCCCAGGTGCACGAGGAGTGCTTGGCGGGCTTCGCCGCCTGGGGGGCCACCGCCTACCCGGTGCCGCTCTCGTGGGGCGCCACCTTCCACCCCGAGCTCGTCGAGGAGATGGCGAGCCAGATCGGGGTGTCGATGCGCGCCGTCGGCGTCCACCAGGGCCTGGCCCCGGTGCTCGACGTCGTCCGCGACTACCGGTGGGGACGCGTCGAGGAGACCATCGGTGAGGATCCCTACCTCGTCTCCTCCCTCGCGGCCTCCTACGTCAGGGGGTTGGAGAGCACCGGTCTCGTGGCGACCCTGAAGCACTTCGCGGGCTACTCCGGGTCGCGCGCAGCGCGCAACCACGCCCCGGTCTCGGCCGGACCGCGCGAGATGACCGACGTGTTCTACCCGCCGTTCGAGACGGCGCTGCGCCACGGGGGCGCGCGCTCGGTGATGAACTCCTACGCGGAGGTCGACGGCGTTCCCGCAGCGGCGGACGAGCGCCTGCTCACGGGTCTCCTGCGCGAGGAGTGGGGATTCGACGGCGTGGTGGTCGCGGACTACTTCGCCGTCGCCTTCCTGCGCTCGCTGCAGGGGGTCGCCGGGACAGATGGTGAGGCCGCGGCCCTGGCCCTGACGGCCGGCATCGACGTCGAGCTGCCCTCCGTCCACGCCTTCGGGGAGCCGCTGCTCGAGGCGGTGCGGTCCGGCGGGGTCGGTGAGCACGTCGTCGACCGGGCAGTCCTCCGGGTCCTCGCGCAGAAGGTCGACCTGGGGCTCCTGGACGTCGGCTACGCGCCGGAGATGCCCGGAGTCCCTGCGCTCGACACGGCCGAGCAGCGCGACCTCGCCCTGGAGATCGCCCGCGAGGCCGTCGTCCTCGTGGCCAATGACGGCGGGACGCTCCCGCTGCGCGCCGGCGCGAGGGTCGCGGTGGTGGGTCCGCTCGCCGCCGAACCCCATGCCATGCTCGGCTGCTACTCCTTCCCCGCGCACGTCGGCGTCCACCATCCCGAGCGCGGGATGGGCATCACGATCCCGTCGGTGCTCGACCAGCTCACGGCGCTGCACGACGGAGCGGTCACCCACGCGGTCGGCTGCGCCGTGTCGGCCCCCGGCCAGGAGGGCTTCGCGGAGGCGGTGGCGGCAGCCGCGTCTGCGGACGTCGCCGTCGTCGTCGTCGGTGACCAGGCCGGCCTGTTCGGGCGTGGGACCTCGGGCGAGGGGTGCGACGCGGCCGACCTCCAGCTGCCGGGGGAGCAGGAGGCGCTCATCCGCGCCGTGCAGGCGACCGGGACCCCGACCGTCGTGCTGCTGCTCGCGGGGCGCCCCTATGCGCTCGGGCAGGTCGCGGACGGTGCGGGGGCGATCGTGCAGACGTTCTTCCCCGGCCAGCAGGGCGGGCTCGCGATCGCCGAGGTCCTCACCGGGCAGGTCAACCCCTCCGGGCACCTGCCGGTCGGAGTGCCCCGCGACGCAGGCTCACAGCCCTCGACCTACCTCGCACCGAAGCTCGGGCAGCGCAACGGAGTCTCCAACATCGACCCCACGGCGCTGTACCCCTTCGGCCACGGACTCTCCTACGCCGACCTGACCTGGGGAGAGGTGTCGTCCAGCGCGGCGGAGTGGGACACCGACGGGGAGCTCGTGATCAGCGTCGAGCTGGAGAACACGAGCGAGCGGGACGTCTCCGACGTCGTCCAGATCTACCTGCACGACCCGGTCGCCCAGGTGACGCGTCCCGACCAACGTCTGGTGGCCTTCCAGCGGGTCGCTCTTGCCCCGGGAACGAGGGCGTCGGTCTCCTTCTCGCTGCACGCGGACCTGTGCTCCTTCGCGGGGCTCGCCGGCGCGCGCGTCGTGGAGCCCGGGGACGTCGAGCTCCGCGTCGCGCACTCGAGTGCGCTGGTGCACGCGGTCGTCCCGGCGAGGCTCGTCGGGGACCTGCGGACGGTCGGCATCGAGCGGCATCTGCTCGCCTCCTCCGAGATGGTCGTCGCCGACGCCGTCGCGGCGGTGCCGGCGTCATGACCGGACCCGCGACCCTGCGGGAGGGGCCGCTCACCCGGTTCACCGAGGCGGTCTACCGCCACCTCGCGCTCGGGCTGTGCCTGGCCTTGGCGTGCTCGCCGACGCTCATCGCGGTCACGCTGATCCCCCAGGACGCCGGCTCTGCGGCCTGGTTCGTCCTGGCCCAGCTCCCGGTCGCGCCGGCGCTGGCCGCAGGTCTGTACACGGTGCGGACCTGGCCACGCGATCCCGACGCGGGTGCCTTCGCGCCGTTCTGGAAGGGCTACCGGGTCAACCTCCGGGACGTGCTGACGTGGTGGACCCCGGCGCTCCTGGTCGGGGGAGTCCTCGCCGTCAACATCACGCACTCGGCCACGATCGCCGGGGTCGTGAACGCACGGAGCGTGAGCCTCGTCCTCGCCGCGGTGCTCCTGCTGTGGTGCGGGCACGTCCTGGTGGTCAGCGCCTTCTTCTCCTTCCGGACCCGGGACGCCGCACGGCTCGGAGCGATCGAGCTCGTCTCCCAGTGGCGGGTGACGCTCGCGTTCGTCTCGCTGCTCATCGTCGCCGCCGCCGTCGTCTATCTCGGATCCGAGCTCGCCCTGCTCCTGCTGGTCTGGGCCTTCGTCGTCATGCTCGAGCTCGTGACGCGACCGCTCGTCCACGACATCACCGAGAGGTTCATCGCCCATGACTGACACCCAGGCCATCGAGGCCACCCATGCCACCCACGCCACCCAACGGGTCGCGCAGCCGACCCTGCCGTGGAGCGGAGCGACGAACCCCATCCTCCCCGGCTTCAACCCCGACCCCTCGGTGTGCCGCGTGGACGGCGCCGACGGGACCTGGTTCTACCTCGTGACCTCGACCTTCGAGTACCTCCCGGGGATCCCGGTGCACCGCTCGCGGGACCTGGTCACCTGGGAGCTCGTCGGCTCCGCGATCCACCGTCCGGGGGACTTCGACCTCTCCGGCGTGGGCGACTCGGGCGGCATGTTCGCGCCCACCATCAGGCACGACGGTCGTCGCTTTCTCCTGGTGTGCACCCAGGTCGGTGGCCCGGTGGGGCAGAGCGGGAACTTCATCATCACCGCCGACGACCCGGCTGGACCGTGGTCCGAGCCCGTCTGGTGGGGCAACGACGGGATGGACCCCTCGGTGTTCCTCGACGAGGGACGGATCTGGGCTCACGGGACGCGGCTCGCCCGTGTCCCGGAGTGGGACCAGCAGACCGAGGTCTGGGTCAGGGAGCTCGATCCGGCAACCCTCAAGCTGGTCGGTGACGAGCACGTCGTGTGGAGCGGGGCCGTGCGCGGAGCGGTGTGGGCCGAGGGGCCGCACCTCTACCGCCGCGGCGGCGCGATCTACCTCCTCGCGTCCGAGGGCGGCACCGCCTTCCACCACGCAGTGTCCGTGGCACGCTCCGACTCACCGACGGGTCCCTTCGTGGGGAACCCCGCCAACCCCGTGCTGACTCACCGCCATCTCGGCCACGGCTCCGACGTCATCAACGTCGGGCACGCCGACCTGGTGACCGCCCCTGACGGCACGACCTGGGCGGTCGCCCTGGCGACGCGACCGGTGGGGGGGGTGGACGTCCTCGGGCGCGAGACCTTCCTCGTCCCCGTGGAGTGGCAGGGCGAGTGGCCCGTCTTCGCCCCCGCCGTCGGATCGCTCGTCGCCGAGCCGCCGCGCCCCGACATCCCGGCCGCCCCGTCTCCACGGGCCACCCTGCCTGGACAGCTGCTTGCGGTACGGCGCCACCCGCACGAGATCGCCGTCGAGGGACCGGACGGGCGGCTCACGGTGGCTGCAGGCGACGGGCTGACCTCTCCGACCCCCGCCTTCGTGGGCCGCCGCCTGACGACCGTCCCGGCCACCATGTCGGTGACCCTCGACGAGGTCCCGCAGGGGAGCGCGGCCGGCCTGGCGCTGCGCTACAGCAGTGCGGCGTGGGTGGCGGTCACCGCCACCGGGCAGGGCGGCGACACGCTCGTGCAGGCCCGGCTGTGCGACGCGGGCGGTGAGCGCGTGCTGGCCGAGTCCGTCGTCCCCGGACCACCCCGGGGACGCGCATCGTTCACGATCGCCGGCCTGACGGCGACCGCGGTCTGGGAGCCCGCCGGCGGAGGCGTCGTGACGGTCGCGGACCTGCCGCTGGACGCGATGGGCGCCGTCCGCTCGGGGGGCTTTGTGGGCATTGTCTGCGGAGTTGTCGCCGAGGGTGAGGGGGTCGTGCGTGCTCGGGGGCTCGAGACCCGGTAGGTCCACGTTGCCCGGGCCTGCCCTGGCCTGCCCGGTCCTGCCCGCGCGGTCCGTGATCATGGTGAATATGCTGGTTTCAGCGCTCCGCGGACCGCGCGCGCACTGTTCTAGCGAACGGACGAATCATGGACTTCTGGGATTACTTCTGGCTCCTCGTGTACTGGTTCTTCTTCATCGCCTACCTCATGGTGCTCTTCCAGATCCTCGGTGACTTGTTCCGCGACCGGGAGCTGGGCGGCTGGGGCAAGGCGCTCTGGGTGGTCGGACTCATCGTCCTCCCGTTCCTCACCGCGCTCGTCTACATCATCGCCCGCGGCCGCAGCATGGCCGAGCGCCAGGTCGCCGCCGCGTCCGAGGCCAAGTCGCAGGCCGACACCTACATCCGGGAGGTCGCGGGCGCCCAGTCCCCGGCCGACCAGATCAGCACCGCCAAGACGCTCCTGGACTCGGGGGCCATCTCGACGGAGGAGTTCCAGACCCTCAAGGCGAAGGCGCTCGCCTGACCGTCACCTGAGGCGCCGGTCCCCGGCGCCGCAGTCCCTCACCGCCCCGTCCCACTGCCCCGTCCCACTGCCCACCCGGGCCGGTGGGGCGGGGCGGGCGCGCGGGGGGCTGCCGTTCGGGCTCGGCCGCACGGGTCTGCCGAGAAGACTCCGCCGTGCTATCCCGCCCCGCCCACCGTCAGCGTGATGAGCGTGACGTTGAGGGCGACGATGGCCCCCGCCACCGTCCACGCTGCGACTCTCATCGCCAGGCCGTTCCGGTGCTCGCCCATGACGGCCCTGTCGCTGGTGATCCGCACGAGCGGGATGAGAGCGAAGGGGATGCCGAAGCTCAGGACCACCTGGCTCAGCACGAGCAGCCACGTCGGGGACACCCCGGTCATGAGCAGCAGCAGCGCCGGGATGAGGGTGACCAGGCGCCGGGTGAGCAGCGGGACCCGGATCCGGAGCAGGCCCTGCATGATCTCGGACCCGGCGTAGGAGCCCACGGACGTCGAGGCCAGGCCCGAGGCGAGCAGGGCGATCGCGAACGCGGCACCGACGAGGGGCCCGAGGGCGTCGCTGATCGCGGCCTGCGCCCCCTCGATCGTGTCCACGCCGGTGCGGCCCTGCAGCGTCGAGGCCGCGAGCAGCAGCATCGCGATGTTCACCGTGCCGGCCAGCAGCAGCGCCAGCCCCACGTCCCACCGGGTCGCCACGAGCAGCCGGCGCAGGCCCGACGGCGTGTGGGTGCGGCCGTGGCGGTCACGGGCCAGGGAGGAGTGCAGGTAGATCGCGTGCGGCATGACCGTCGCACCGAGCATCGACGCGGCGATGAGCACCGACGGCGTGCCCTCGAACCGCGGCACCAGCCCGGAGAGCGTGTCCGCGGCCGACGGCGGTGACACGAGCAGCCCGGCGCAGAACCCGACCGCGAGGATCGCCAGCATCGAGGTGATGACGGTCTCGAACGTCCGTTGGCCCCGGCGCTGCTGGATGGAGAGGATGAGCACCGAGATGACCCCGGTGATCACCCCGCCGAGCACCAGCGGCAGGCCGAAGAGCAGGTTGAGCGCGATGGCCCCCCCGATCACCTCGGCCAGGTCGGTCGCCGCCGCCACGATCTCGGCCTGCCCCCAGTACGCCAGCCGGGCGCGTCGCCCCATGCGCTCGGCCTGGGCCTCCGGCAGGGACTTCCCGGTCACCAGGCCGAGCTTGGCCGAGAGGTACTGGACGATCACGGCCATGAGGTTGGCCAGGACCAGCACCCACACGAGCAGATACCCGAACTGCGCGCCGGCGGAGATGTTCGCGGCGACGTTCCCCGGGTCGACGTAGGCGATCGCCGCGACGAAGGCCGGGCCGAGCAGGCGCAGCAGCGTGCGTCGCCGCGGTCGGGCCTCGGCCTGCGGGATCGGGGCGATGGACGTTGACCTGGGCGAAGGAGTCATCGCCAAACCATAAAGTTCGGGTGCACGAACTTATTCTGCCCGGCCATATGAACTTGAGCAAGGTGAGTGGAGGGGCGCTCCGACGTCCGGCCTGTCCGTCCTCCTGCGGCACCGCGTCCAGGCCGGGCCGTGGGTGCGGTGACCGACCGGCGAGAGTCTGCGTCCTCAGGCGGCGGCTCGGCCACCCGCAAAGCGGCGCCGGGCCAGCACGAGAGCGGCGCCCACCAGAGACAGCGTGAGCCCGGCGCCCGCGAGAGGGGCGAGGGTGTCGGAGCCGGTGGTCGCGAGGGTGACCGACGTGACCACCGGTCGGTTCGGTGCGGCCGGGAGGGACGGCAGCGGGGATGGCGCAACGACCGCCGACGGGGTGACCTCGACCGTGACGCTGACAGACGTTCCACCCAGCGCGGCCGTGATCGTGTGCGGGCTGGCGTGCGGGAACGTGACCGTCTGACCGGAGATGACGTCGGTGGCCACTGAGCTGGTCAAGACGACGCCGCTCGAGTCTGCTGTGTTGCCGAAGGCGTCCTGTGCTCCTATGGTGAAGTTCAGACTCCCTCCTTGGGCGACCGTCACTGCGCTCGGGGTGATCGTCAACGTTGCCGCAGGTGCGGGGACAACTAGCAGGCTGGTCGTTGCGAAGAGCAGGCCGTCGTTGACCGACGCGGTGATCGTCCGTGTGCCGGCAGTGGTCGGGGTCACCGTCAGCCCGTCGATCAGATCAGAGGCCACGCTGCTCGTGAGCGTGGTGGTGCCCGGGACGACGACGACACCGTCGGCGTCGTGGACAACGACGTCGAAGCTCGTGGGCTGACCCGCGATCGACGAGAGGGTGGCCGAGCCGATCGTGGCCGTTCCCGACGCAACCGGTCGCAACGTGAGGTCGCCCGTCACAAGCGTCGCAGCGTCGAACGGGGTCACGACGTCCCCGACGGTTGAGGTCCACCGCGTGAGCGAGGGCGCGCCCGGAAGGGCCCAGCCCGCTGCGGCGAAGGACGGTGCGAGAAGACGGACAGTGACGACGGTGGCGCCCTGGCCCGGATCGAAGGTCACGGTGGCGTCGTAGCCTGAGGACACGACGACGTCGGACTCAGGTGTGCACGGCGCACCGAGGCAGGGCCTGGGCACGATGACTGCTGAGATGACTCCGTCGTTGTGGATGTCGCCCCCACCGGAGAACCAGATCGTCGCGGTCGGTGCACCTCCCGCGCCACGGATCACGCCGGTGGACGTCACGGAGATCTCCGGGGTGCCGTCCACGGAGTTGGGCATGATGACGCCGCCCGAGGCGATCTCCACCGTGCCCGCGACACTCAGGGTGCCGAAGGGGAGCAGCGGCGAGCTGTACCCGGCGCCGAAGGCGGTCGAGCCTCTGCTGTCGTCGCTGTGCGTGGTCACGACGGCGCCGGTGCCGACGACGACCTGTCCGCCGGGGCTGTAGAGCCCACCACCCACGGCGGCAGCGAACGTGCCGGGCGTGGCGTCGGTGTCTCCGCCGGTGAAGGTGATCGTGCTGGAGGGCGTCGGGGTCGCCCCGGCGGGGTTGGTGACCCCGCTACCGATGCCTGGACCGTACAGCCCGCCGGTCGCGCTGGTCGTGCCGCCAGAGATGGTGACGTCTACGTGGAGGCCGTTGATCCCGCCGCCGATCCCGGCCGCGTAGTCGCCACCGATCGCTTCGACCTCGCCGCCGGAGATGGAGACCTGGGCGCCGACGATCGTGGAGATGTGATCGCTGGACTTGAGGCTACCGCCGTCGCCGATCCCGGCGGCGTTGGGTCCCCCGGTTGCCGACACGACGCCACCGCTGATGACGATGCGGCCTCCGCTGCCGGTGAAGCCGCCGCCGATCCCGGCGCCGTTCCGTGTGCCGGAGGCTGTGACCCGGCCGCCGGTGATCGTCACGAGACTGGCGCTCCCCCCGTTGCCGCCCCCGATGCCTGCGGCGAACCCGCCTCCGTTCGCCACCACGGTGCCACCGTTGATGGTGATCGGCCCCGAGACCTGGAGATCACCGCCACCGATGCCCGGAGTCATGGTCGAACCGCTGGCGGTGATCCGCCCGGAGGTGATGACCAGACCGGCGCCGGAGGGAACCTCGATCCCCGGTGGGTACGTGAACGGCGGTGCCTGTGGCGGGACCGCCGAGGCGTCGGCGGTCAGCTGACCGACCTCTCCCGCGCTGGAGTCCATGACCGTCAGGGTGCTCCCGGAGGCGATCTTCACGCTCTGGACGGTGAGCGCGTGGCCGTTGAGGTCGAGGGTGAGGGTGCGCGCCACCTCGAGAATCTCAGCAGGTTCGAGGATGTCACCCTCGATGGTCACCGGTTCCAAGGTCCCGGTTGCGGACACCTCCTCGCTCAGCGACGGCCAGTCGTTCAGCGGGAGGGGCGCGGCAGTGGCCGGCGCAGCCAACCCCGCCGTGATGAGAGTGGTGACGGCAAGTGTGCTCCAGAGCATCTTCATGTTCACGACAAGAAGATTACGGGCCGTCGCCCACGACCCGAAGCGGTGACCAGCATCGATATGCATTCGTCACCTCTGATCGCCTTGCACTTTGACTATGCCTACGACTGGCTCTCGACCTGCCCGCCGGCCACGACCCACCGCCGGTTCACCTGGACCGCGTCGAGCATCCTCCGGTCGTGGGTGACCAGCAGCAGCGTCCCGGTGTAGGACTCCAGCGCCTCCTCGAGCTGTTCGATCGCCGGCAGGTCGAGGTGGTTGGTGGGCTCGTCGAGGACGAGCAGGTTCACTCCACGGGCCTGCAGCAGCGCGAGGGCGGCGCGGGTGCGCTCGCCCGGGGACAGCGAGGTGACCGGGCGCAGCACGTGGTCGGCCTTCAGCCCGAACTTGGCGAGCAGGGTCCGCACCTCTGCCTCGGGCCAGTCCGGGACCTGTCGCGAGAACGCTTCGAAGAGCGGTGCCGCGACCGTCCCGGGGGTGCCCCCGAGTTGGCTGCGGGCCTGGTCCACCTCCCCGATCGCCACCGAGGTCCCCAGCGTGGACGTGCCGGAGGTGAGCGGGATCCGCCCGAGCAGGGCCCCCAGCAGGGTCGTCTTGCCGGACCCGTTCGCCCCCGTGATGGCCACCCGGTCGCCGGCGTCCACCTGCAGCGAGACCGGGCCCAGGGTGAAGCCGCCCGCCGACCCGCCGTGCTGGACGACGGCGTCGCGCAGGACCGCGACGACCGCCGAGCCGCGCGGGGCGGCGGCGATCTCGTAGCGCAGCGCCCACTCCTTGCGCGGCTCGACGACCTCGTCGAGGCGCTCGATCATCCGCTCGGTCTGGCGGGCCTTGGCCGCCTGCTTCTCCGACCCCTCGCGGTGGGCGGCCCGGATGTGCTTGTCGGGGTCGCCCTTGCGGACCGAGTCCCGCACGCCCTTGGCCATCCAGCCGCGCTGCATCCGGGCGCGGGCCTCGAGCCCGGACTTCTTGTCGGCGAACTCGTCGTAGGACTCGCGGGCGTGCCGGCGGGCGGTGGACCGCTCCTCGAGGTACGCCTCGTAGCCGCCGTTGTACACGGCCACCTGCTGCTGGGCGAGGTCGAGCTCGACGACCCGGGTGACGCACCGGGCGAGGAACTCCCGGTCGTGGCTGACCACGACGATCCCGGCCCGCTGGTCGGTGACGAAGGTCTCCAGCCGGGACAGGCCGTCCAGGTCGAGGTCGTTCGTCGGCTCGTCGAGCAGCAGCAGGTCGAAGCGGGAGAGCAGCAGCGCGGCCAGCCCGACCCGGGCGGCCTGTCCGCCGGACAGGCCCGTCATGGGGTGCTCGGGGTCCACGTCGAGGCGGAGGTCGGCCAGGACCGCCCCGAGGCGCTCGTCCAGGTCCGCCGCCCCGATCGCCATCCACCGGTCGAAGGCCAGCGCGTAGGCGTCGTCGGCGCCGGGGGCTCCCGCGCCCAGGGCTGTGGTGCTCGCGTCGAACGCCTCCTGCGCGGCGGCGACGCCGGTGCGGCGGGCCAGGTGCTCCCGGACGCTCTCCCCGGCCACCCGCTCCACCTCCTGGGGCAGCCATCCGACCAGGGCGCCGGACGGCGCCAGGGTGACGGTGCCGGCGTCGGGCAGGTGGGCGGCGGCGAGGAGGGCGAGCAGGGTGGACTTGCCGGCGCCGTTCGCGCCCACCAGCCCGACGACGTCGCCCGGGCCGACCACGAGGTCGAGGCCGGAGAAGACGGTGCGGTCGGCGTGTGCGGCGCCGAGGCCGCGGGCGACGAGAGTGGCGGTCATGCCGCCCATTGTCTCAGTCGGCGCGCAGCAGCCGGGCGAGCTCGGCGGCGCCGGTGACCGGGTGCTCGCACACGAACCCCCGGCAGACGTACGCCGTGGGCACCGGGGCGGGCCGGTGCGCCAGCAGCGGATGCTCGTCCCCCTCCTGCCCGACGGCGATCACCGCACCCGGGGCGGTGGCTCGCCACGCGGCGCTGATCAGGGCTGACGCTGCGGACTCGGGCTGCGCGCCGGCGGCCCGGGGCAGCACGATCGCGACCTCCCGGGGGCCGTCGACCAGGGCCTCGGCCACCGCGAGGGCGTGCCCGGCGAACCGGGGAGCCTGGGCGGCGAGCACCGGGTAGACGCTCAGCGCGGCCTCGGCGGCGGCGCGGTGCCGGTGCGACCCGGACAGTGCCGCGTAGCGCAGCAGCGCCCCCGCGGCGGCCGACCGGCCCGACGGGCTCGCGTTGTCGCCGGGGTCGGCGGGGCGGATGATGAGCGGGGGCTCGGTCTGCGCTGGCTGGGCTGGCTGCTCGGCGGGGGTGTCGAAGAACGTGACGGCGTCACCGGAGGGCTCGGTGAACCGCTCCAGCACGACGTCGAGCAGCGCCCCGGCGACGTCGAACCAGCGGGTGGTCCCGGTCGCGGAGAACAGCACGAGCAGCCCGTCGGCGAGCAGGGCGTAGTCCTCGAGGGTCCCGGCCGCCTTCGAGCGGGCCGGGCCGAGGGACACCCGGAGCAGCTCGGGTCCGGCGGCCGGCGCGGTGGGGGTGGGTCCGCCGGTCCAGTGCTGGGCGACGACGTGCTCGGCGGCCCGCTCGGCCGCGGCGACCCAGTCGGGACGGTCGAGGATCATGCCGGCCTCGGTGAGGGTGGCGATGGCCAGGCCGTTCCACCCTGCGACGACCTTGTCGTCGCGGCCGGGTCGGGTGCGGGTGGCGCGGACCTGGGCGAGGGTGGCCCGGGCCGTGGCCCAGCGCTGGCCCGCGCCGGGGGCGGTGAGCAGGTCCGGTCGGGCCACCTGCAGCACGCTCGTGCCGGCCTCGAAGGTGCCGCTCGTGGTGACGCCGAGCAGCTCGGTCGCCCACGCGCCGTCGTCGGGCCCGAGGGCGGCGACCAGCTGCGCGGGGGTCCACACGTAGAACGTGCCCTCGTGGCCGTCGGTGTCCGCGTCGAGGGAGCAGGCGAAGGCCCCCTCGGCCGTGCGCAGCTCGGTGAGCAGGAACTCCGCGGTCTCGGTCGTGACGCGGTGGGCGAGGGCGGCGACGGCGGCGGGGTCGGCGAGAACGGCGGTCCCGGCGACGGCGGGGGCGGGAGGCTCGCCGCTGGCGGGCGGGGCGGCGTCGGGCAGGGATGTCGCGGCGCGCCAGAGGTGGGCGTAGACCCCGAGCAGCTGGGCGTTGTCGTAGAGCATCTTCTCGAAGTGGGGGACTACCCACTCCGCGTCGACGGAGTACCGGGCGAAGCCGCCGCCGAGCTGGTCGTAGATCCCGCCGCGGGCCATCGCCTCGCAGGTGCGCGCCGCGACCCGCAGCGCCGTCGGGTCACCGGTCCGCCCGTGGTGGCGCAGCAGCTGCTCGAGGTTCATGCTCGGCGGGAACTTCGGGGCGGTGCCGAAGCCGCCGTTGGCCCGGTCGTGCTGGCGGGCCAGCAGCTGCGCGGCGTCGGCCAGGTCCTGGTCCGTGGGGGCGGTGGTGAGGGTGGTGAGCGCAGCGGGCTGCTCGCGGAGGCGCGCGACGAGCCCGGCGGCCTGGTCCTCGAGCCCTGCGCGCCGGTCGCGCCAGGCGTCCGTGACGGCGTGCAGCACCTGGGGGAAGGATGCCAGGCCGTGCGCGGGGACGGGCGGGAAGTACGTGCCGGCGTAGAACGGGGCGCCGTCGGGGGTGAGGAACACCGTCATGGGCCAGCCGCCCTGCCCGGTCATCGCCATGAGCGCGGCCATGTAGACGGAGTCGATGTCGGGGCGTTCCTCGCGGTCGACCTTGATGCACACGTAGGACGCGTTCATCAGGGCGGCCGTGGCCGGGTCCTCGAAGGACTCGTGGGCCATGACGTGGCACCAGTGGCAGGCCGCGTACCCGATCGACAGCAGGATCGGTGCGTCGCGGCGCTTGGCGTCGGCGAAGGCGTCGGGGCCCCATTCCCACCACTCCACCGGATTCTCTGCGTGCTGAAGGAGATAGGGACTCAACGCCGAGGCGAGGCGGTTGGACATGTCCGAGGGCTCCTCACGAGTGACACGCGGATCGGTGTGGAACAAGTGATACACGAGAGTGACGGACGACGCAGAGCCGCCCCTGATCTCTGCCCCCTCTTGACAGGAATACGGCGTACACCTTAGCGTTCGGAATCCAGTGTACGCCGTACACCTTTTCGAGGGAACTGCCATGAGCCTGTCTCGACGAACAGCTGTCACTGCCGGAGTGTTCTTCCTGCTCACCGAGGTGGGCGCGATCGCAGGAGCGGCCCTCTACAGCCCGCTCCTGAACGGCACCGACTACATCACCGGCGCCGGGGCGGACGACAGGATCCTTCTGGGCGCACTCTTCGAGCTGCTCCTGGTCGTTGCCGCCGTCGGCACCGCCGTGACGTTGTACCCGATCGTGAAGCGGCAGCACGCGGGGGTCGCGCTGGCGTTCGTCGCGGCCCGTGTGCTCGAGGCGGTGGCCATCCTCGTGGGCATTCTCAGCGTCGTGTCGATCGTCACGCTCCGCCGGCAGTACGCCGGAACCGCGGACGTGGACGAGGCGACGCTTTCCGTCGTCGGCTCCTCGCTGCTGGCGCTGCACGACTGGGCGTTCCTGGTCGGGCCGAACGTCGCCCTCGGGGCCGCCTCGCTGCTCCTGGCCTACCTGATGTACTCATCCGGCCTGGTGCCCCGCGCCATCGCCGTGCTCGGGCTGGTCGGCGGGGCGCTGATCGTCATCTCCGCGGTCGCAGTGATGTTCGGCGCCTATGAGCAGATGTCCACTCCGGGCCTGGTCGTCGCGCTCCCGGTGTTCGCGTGGGAGCTGGCTCTTGCGGGGTGGCTCATCATCAGAGGCTTCCGCCCGGTGAGCATCCTCAGGGCTCCTGCAGGCCGCCCCCTCGTCACCGCGGCCGCGTAGGTGCGGCGCAGTGCTGAAACGAGGCGGTTCATGCCCAGGCTGAGGCGCTGACCCGGGTGGCGGTAGGCGTGGAGGTTCGCAGCGGTGCGTCGGTGGCCGCCAGGAGTGGCGCAGGGGCGGTCTCGACAGCGTCGGTGCTGGTGAGACATGCCATGGACAGTCCAGCGATGCCGACGCGCGCCAGGGAGACGAGCGTGGCGGGAGCCGCCGCTGAGGTCTGGAGCTTTCGACTGATCACCTAGCGACACTAAGACCGGCCGTCCCAACCGTTCAAGGCCAGATGGGGTGAATCGCATGGGGAGAACTCCCCATGGCTGAAGTTTCTCCTACGGCTCAAGCCCACGCTCCCACCAGGGACCTTTGTCGGGGTGGCTGCAGCGCTACACAGTAGCGCGCTGGAAAGTCCAGTGCCACGGCTCTCGAGGGACGTCCTCGACGAAGCCGTAGGTCGCACCGTTGGCCCGCATCCAGCTCAGTGCGGTGGTGTCGAGCTTGAGGTCGGTGCTCAGCCCCCACCCGTGGTCGCTCGTGCCCGGTTTGGCCGCCAGGCCGCCCTCGGAGTACAGGCCCTTGCGCTCGGCGAGGTCGACCTGACTGTCGTAGGTCCGGTAGGAGTCGGTGATCCCGATGTCGACGCCGTCGGCCTTCGCTGCGGCGAGGAGCGACTCGAGGGCGCTCGCGGCGGGGGTCCACAGCTTGTGCCCGGTGCTGCCCACCGAGGCGAGCGCGGCCGGGGGGACCTGTCCGTTGCCGTAGGCGGCCAGATCGGTGGGGATCCCCTGGGCGTTGAGGGTGAACGTTCCCGACGTACCCGACGTGCCCGGTGTTCCCGACGTCGCGGTGGTGACCGTGCGTGTGGTCGCGGCTTGAGCCTGGGCGAGCAGGAGGTCAAAGGCAGTGGCAGTGGATCCCGTGGCCGGCATCGACCTGGCTGAGGCCTGTGCTGACGTCGACGAGGAGGCGGCCTGGGTGAGCAGGGCCCCCATGGCCGGTTGGGCTCGTCGGGCGAGAGAAGAGACAGTCGTCTGGATCTCTAGGATGCGCGATGAGATTGCCTCGATTCCACTCACGACCACCCATCGGCGGTCTGACGGCGGTCATGAGGAGTTCGGCGACGCAGCTGGCCCCGGACGTCGCCGTCCGGGGCCAGCTGGTGGTGCAGGATCTGGCCGGGGCCCGATCAGACCGGGCGGATGTTCTCCGCCTGCGGGCCCTTGGGGCCCTGGGTGATGTCGAACTCGACCTTCTGGTTCTCGTCGAGCGAGCGGTAGCCGGAGCTCTGGATCGCCGAGTAGTGGGCAAACACGTCAGCGCTGCCGTCCTCAGGTGCGATGAAGCCGAAGCCCTTTTCTGCGTTGAACCACTTCACGGTTCCAACAGCCATCGTGATACTCCTTCAAGAGGTGTGAAACGACTTCCCTTGTGGAGGTCGCCCGTCACGGTGTTCGTCGTCCACTCCTGAAGACCAAGAACTACCCCGACTCGCGTCAGTGCAGGTAAGACGTGCAAGCACAGCAACTTCGCGGCCTACTTTAATCACGTCTGGGGGATACGCGCTAGGGATAAGCCTGACATCTCAGATCCCGAACGCCCCCTCCGCACAACACCACCCCTCACTCACCCCGGGCTCACCCCGAGGCCGCACCGCCCACCCCGCCGAGACCCTGCGCCGACGCCGGCCTCAGCCCTCCCGTTGCTCGTACGGGGCGTGCTCTCGACGACAGGGCGTGCCTTCAACAGCACGTTTCGTCGTCAACAGCACGCCCCGTACGGCTGGAGGCGGGCGGAGGAGGGGAGGCAGGGGAGACAGGGGAGACGGAGGGGCGGGGGGAGACGGGGGGACGGGGGGAGACGGAGGGGCGGGGGGAGATGGGGAGACGGAGGGAGACGAGGTGGGAGGGGTGGGTCAGCGGTAGGAGGCTACGGTTTCCCAGGCTCGGCGGCGCTCTCGGCCGGGGTCGCTGATCAGGCGGTCGGTCGTGGCGAAGATCTTCGTCGGGCGGTCGATGTCGTCGTAGACCGGCCAGCTGACCTCGCCGGTGCGGGCGAAGGTCAGCCAGTGGCCCTGCATCCGCTCGCTCACCCCGGCCAGCGCCTCGGCGCCGCCGAGCATCGTGGCCGCCTTGCCGCGGGAGGAGTCGAGGTTGCCGAAGACCGGCAGCAGGTCGGTCCCGTGGGAGGCGCCGTGCCCCTTGACGTTGAGGGCCGGCATGGTGAAGTCGTAGCGGTAGACGAAGGTCGGGGCGACGGTCGTGTGGCCCTGGGCCGCCTGCAGGCCAGGTACCCAGAAGGCCGCGTCGCCGACCAGCTGGGCACGCGCCCGCCGGCTCGGGTACCCCGGGTAGGCAGAGAGGACCTTGAGCTGGGCTCCCGGGTCGGTGATCTCGAACATGAGGTTGATCGACTCGGCGCTGACCGGCAGCAGACCGGGCCGCGCCGTGGCGAAGAGCGCACCCTCGTGCTTGGTCGAGCCGATGAGCAGCGGGACCGGGTGCGCGCGGCCCGCGGTGAGCACGTCGATCGGGTGCTCGGGCAGGAAGTCCCCGTCGACGACCGGGCTCATGCACATCGCGCCCGGGGTCTCCACGAGGGTGAGCTTCATCAGGCGGGTGGCCGCCGCGACGAGCTCGGTGGGCGGGGCGCTGAGCAGCGCGTCGACCGCGAGGCTCTCGGTGGTGTGCAGCCAGTTGATGAAGTCCCGCGCCCATCCGGCCGCGCGGTCGGCGGAGTAGACGGCGGCGACGGCGGGGCTCTGCGCGATCGCGCGGTGGAACAGCCCTGCCGCGGAGGGCACGCACATGAGGGTGGTCACCGCGGTGGCGCCGGCCGACTGCCCGGCGATCGTCACGTTGGACGGGTCGCCGCCGAAGGCGCCGATGTTCTGCTGCACCCACTCCAGTGCAGCCACCATGTCCCGCAGGCCGAGGTTGGACTCGAAGGCCCGCTGCGGCGTGGAGTACTGGGAGAAGTCGAGGAAGCCGAGCGCACCGAGCCGGTAGTTGACCGTGACGAGGATCGCGTCGCCGCGCTCGACGAGGGCGTCGCCGGCGTAGGCGGGGGCCGAGCCGGCGCCGCGGACGAAGGCACCGCCGTGGAACCACACGATGACCGGGTGGGGTGCGGAGGGTCCGGCGTCGGCTCCCGGCTGCGCGGCGGCGTCGGGCGCGGGCTGCGATCCGGCGGCGGGCGCCGGCGGCGCCGCGGCCGCGGGGGTGAGCACGCTGAGCGTGAGGCAGTCCTCGGACTGGTCGGTCTCGGCGCCGGCGCCGGAGTAGTACTGGCTGATCCGCTGGGGGGCCACGGGTCCGTGGTGCATCGCGTTGCGGATACCGGACCAGTGCTCGGGTGGTTGGGGGGCGCGGAAGCGGAGGTTGCCCACGGGCGGGGCGGCGTACGGGACGGCGCGGAAGGCGCGCAGGCCGGACGGGGTGAGCGCACCGCGCAGGGTTCCCTGCGCGGTCTTGACCTGGGTGCTCACGACATTGGTCACTTTGCGGCTCCCGCTGTTGTCTCGTGGAATCTGCTGAGGACCGCCAGCAGGCGTCCTCCCACTACGAGGCTAGCCGTTCGTCGCCAGTTGATCAGCGGTAGGACCGCACGAGCGGGCAGGTGAAGTTGTCGCGGTCGCCGAGGCCCACCCGGTTGAGGTAGCGGATGACGATCCCGTAGGACTCGAACAGCCCGGTCTGGGTGTACGCGACACCCTTCTCCGCGCAGAACTTCTCGATGATCGGCTGGGCCAGGCGCAGGTGGGGGCGCGGCATGCTGGGGAACAGGTGGTGCTCGATCTGGTAGTTGAGCCCGCCGAGCGCGGTGTCCATGAACCGGCCGCTGGTGACGTTGCGGCTCATGAGGACCTGACGGCGCAGGAAGTCGATCTTCACGTCCTTGGGGACGATCGGCATGCCCTTGTGGTTCGGGGCGAAGGACCCGCCCATGTACAGGCCGAACAGGCCCATCTGGATCGCGAGGAAGACGGCGGCCTTGCCCGGTGAGAGCACGAGCAGCACGAGGGTGAAGTACCCGATGAGTCGGACGCTGAGGAAGGTGATCTCCGCCCAGCGGCGGGCGATGCGCTCGCGGCCGAAGACCCGCTTGAGGCCCTGGTAGTGCAGGTCGATGCCTTCCAGCAGGAGCAGCGGGAAGAAGAACCAGCCCTGGCGGGTGGCGAACCAGCGTCCCAGCCGCGAGGTGCGCGCTGCGGCCTGGTCGGGGGTGAAGGCGAGGACCGGGAGGTCGATGTCCGGGTCGACGGTGTCCTTGTTGGGGTTGCCGTGGTGGCGGGTGTGCTTGTTCTGCCACCAGCCGTAGCTGAGCCCGACGAAGAGGTTCGCGACGATGAGGCTCATCCACTCGTTCCAGCGTCCCGAGCGGAACATCTGGCGGTGGGCGGCGTCGTGGCCGAGGAAGGCGGTCTGGGTGAGGATGACCGCGAGCAGCGCGGCCATGGGCATCTGCCACCAGGAGTCGCCGATCCACAGGAAGGCGGTGACGAAGGCGGCGAACACCGCGACCATGCCCACGAGCTTGGCCCAGTAGTACCCGTAGCGGCGACGCATGAGGCCGGCGGCCTGGATCTGGCTGGAGATCTCGGCGAAGTCGGTCACCTGCCGCTGCCGGGGGGAGTCGCCGGGCAGGCGCGAGTTGTCAGCGGTGAGCGTTGCGCTCATCGGTCCTCCGAAGAAGTGTGGTGAGCGAGGGTCGCACATGATGCTTCGTCACCAGATGAGTTGCGCTCGTGCTTCAGGCTAGGCGACGGTGCTCAGCGAAGAGGAACGCGGCCGGTGGTGACGTGGTGAAGATATACGAATGCCCCGGGCACAAGACCCGGGGCATTCGTGAAAGACATCAATCCTTGATCAGCAGCTCAAGGCCGTGATCGAGAGGAGAGAGATCAGAGGGGGCGGATGTTCTCAGCCTGGGGACCCTTGGGGCCCTGGGTGACGTCGAACTCAACCTTCTGGTTCTCGTCGAGCGAGCGGTAGCCGGAGGAGGCGATCGCGGAGTAGTGCGCGAACACGTCAGCCGAGCCGTCCTCGGGTGCAATGAAGCCGAAGCCCTTTTCAGCGTTGAACCACTTCACAGTTCCAACAGTCATTTCGATACTCCTTCAAGAGTCGTCGGACGACTTCGCGATTCGAAGCCGTTCGTCACGGTGTTCCGTCGTCAACTCTTGAAAGAACAAGATCCGCGGGGATGAACCCTGAGCGGCAAAGACATGAGATGCACAGCAACTTCAAGGAACACAGTACAGGCTTCTGGCCGTCCTGACCAGAGGCAGATCTCAGGGGTGTGTCGCGGCCTGGTCTGCGCGCAGGTCGCGGCCCAGGTGAGCGGTCAGATCAGGACCCTGCCCGCCAGACGGATCTGCCCCGACGCACAGCCCGATGAACGCGCCCAGCTCGGCGAGGGAGGCCGGGGTGGTCGGCAGGAAGTCGGTCAGTGCCGGGGACCGGACCACGATCGCGGCCCACTGCCCCCGCGAGACCGCGACGTTGACCCGGTTGCGCGAGAGCAGGAAGCCCATCCCGCGGGGAACGTCACCGGCCGAGGACGCAGCCATCGAGACGATGACGACCGCGGCTTCCTGGCCCTGGAACTTGTCCACCGTCCCCACCCGCACGCCGTCGAGGCCGGCTGCGCGCAGCTCGGCGGTGATCAGCGCGCGCTGGGCGTTGTACCCGGCGACCACGAGCAGGTCGCTCGCCACGAGCGGGCGGGGAGCGGCGTCGTCGGCGGGGGTCCAGGCGCGTCCGAGCAGCGACCCGACCTGGCGGACCACCTCGGCGGCCTCCTCCGGGGAGGCGACCGAGCGGCCCCGGTGGTCGACCTCGACGACGTGCACTCCGGGGGCGAGGCCCTCCAGGTGCCGCGCCGACGTCGTCTCCTCGCTGGTCAGGCGGCCCTCGTAGGCGAGTCGGGAGACCGGGGCGCACAGCGCGGGGTGCATCCGCCAGCTGCGCTCGAGGAAGTAGCCGCGGTCGGCCGGGAGGGTGTCCTGGCCGCGGGCGATCCAGCCGAGCGCGGAGGTGTCGACCGGCTCGGGGTGGGTGCCCTGGGTCACCTGGGGGAGCTGCTGCGGGTCGCCGAGCAGCAGCAGGCTCTGCGCGGCCAGGGACACCGCGAGGGTGTTGGCGAGGGAGAACTGCCCGGCCTCGTCGATGACGAGGAGGTCGAGGGAGCGCCGCCCGATCTTGGAGCCGTTGGTGAAGTCCCACGCCGTCCCGCCGATGACGCAGCCGTGCTCGCGGTGCTCACCGAGGAACTTGGCCTGCTTCTTGTCCGGGATCGACGTCCATGCGTGCGGGCGGTCGTCCACCGGCTTCTTGCCCACCCGGTAGCCGGGCACCCCGGCCTCGACGATCGTGTCGAGCAGGTGCTCCACGACGGCGTGGGAGGGCGCGACGACGCCGACGTGCCAGCCGCTGCGCACGAGGCGCTCGATGACCCGTGCGCCGACGAAGGTCTTGCCGGTCCCGGGGGGTCCCTGGACGGCGAGGTAGGAGCGGTCGAGGGAGCGCACGGCCTCGGTGATCGCGCTGATGTAGGCGCCCTTGCCGGTCCCCACGAGCGGCAGCCCGGCGGGGCCGGTGGCGTGCTCGGCGTCCGAGCCGGCGTCGGCGTCGCCCACCGGGACCTCCTCCGGCGCGCGCAGCTGCGGGGGCAGCCGGCGGAGCAGGTCGAGGGCGGACTGGGCCGGGAAGGAGCCCGACGGGGACTGCAGGGTCCGCAGCGCCACCTGGGTGAGCTCGCGGACCGCGCCCTCGACAAGGCCGGTCGGCACCGGGCGGCCCGGGCCCACCGCCATCGGCAGCGCGGAGTAGGGCTCGAGGTCCTTCTTGAGGACCTCCTCGACGACGACGAGGTCCCGGCCCTGGCCGTCCAGACCCACCGACAGCACGGTCGAGCTGCCGCTGACCTGGCGGATCGCGCCGGCGGGTGCCTCGAGACCGGCCGGCAGCGGCGCGTCGTAGATGCACCACACGCTCGACCCGGCGGTCAGTGCGCTGCCGGTCGCGAGCGTCCCGATGAGGGCGACCTCGCGGCGCAGCGACCGCTGGGACCCTTCCTTGTACCAGTCGCGCTTGAGGCGCACCTCGTCCCCGACGAGCACGTCGCGGGTCGCGGCCCACTCGTCGGCCGGGGCGGTCAGCCGGTCGAAGTGCTCCCACCAGAACGGCTTGTCCTCGCGACGGTGGTAGCCCAGCGCCGCGCCGAGCATGAGCAGCGCCTGGTCGTCGTCGGAGCGGTCGGCGGGGGCGTCGGTCGCGGCCGGCCCGGCGAGCGTCAGAAGAGCGTCGAGGAGCGGGTCGTCCGCGTCGAGGTCGTCCTCGACCTCGGGGTCCACCTCACCGGCCGCGCGAGGCGCGACGCCGTGCTCGGCGCCGCGGGCCAGCAGCCAGTCCCGCAGGCGCAGGGTGGACAGGCAGTCGTAGCGGTTGTAGTCGGCGATGAGGTCGAGGACCTTCTCGGCCTCCGGGTCGCCGGCCTCGCGCAGCGCGCTCGCCCGCGCGTACTCGGTGATCGAGTCCGCCGCGTTGTCCAGCGCCTCGTCGCGCTGGGCGTCCATGTACAGCGGCTCGAGCTTCTTGATCGAGTAGGACGGCTGGGAGACCCGCACACTCTGGCGGACGGTCGCGTACAGGTCGACGAGCACACCCTCGCGCAGCAGGTCGTCGAGCTGTTCCTCGCCGACGCCGTGGCGGCCCACCAGCCGGCGCAGCGCCGTCGTCTCGTAGGGGGCGTAGTGGAAGACGTGCATCCCGGGGTGTGCCCGACGCCGCTGTGCCACCAGGGCGAAGAAGTCCAGCAGGGCCTGGCGCTCGGCCGCGCGGTCGTGCGCCCACAGCGCGCGGAAGGCGCCCGGGGTGCCGTCGGGGGAGTCGGCGTCGTGCAGGCCGAAAAGATACTCCAGGCCCCAGTCGGGCGAGCCGGGCTCGGCCCACAGCGGGTCACCCTCGAAGTCGAAGAACAGGTCGCCGGGGCTCGGGACGGGCAGCGCGGCCAGCGCCTCGGTCGCGAAGACGACGGCGCTGACGTCCGGTCGGCCGTCGGGCAGCGGCGGCCGGGCGTCCTGGGCGACCTGCAGCGCGGCCTGCTCGCGCAGCACCGCCAGGGTGCGGGCGTTGATCCCCGGAACCGGACCTGCGCTCGCGGCGAGGGCGTCGATCGTGGTGAGACCGGCGTCGCGCAGGCGGGTGCGCTGGGCGACGGTGAGACCGGCGACGAGCAGCGGGTCGCGGCGGACGGCGACCTCGTGCCGGCAGTCCGCGCAGGACCCGCAGGCCAGGTAGCTCTCGTCGTCCCAGGTCACGGGCTCGTCACCGGCACGGTGGGTGTCCAGGAGCGTCTCCAGGCGGGCGCGGCGCTCGCGGTAGACCGGGAGGATGTCGCTCAGGGCGTGCTCGGAGAAGGACGTGTCCCCCAGGACCAGGCGCAGCTGGGGGGCCACAGGCACCCCGGCGGCGAGCAGCTGGTCGGCGTAGGCGGCGAGCTGGAGCAGCGCGGTGACCTTGGCGCGGCGGGCGAGCTTGGCGTCGACGACGGTGACGAGGGCGGGTGCCGTCTCGGCAGTGGGGGAGCCGCCCGCCGCGGTGCGGACGAGGAAGTCCGGGCGGCCGAGGAAACGCCCGTCGAAGAGCGTGCCCTGCGCGACGACGTCCACCCCGGCCTGGAGGTAGCCGATGGTCCGGGCGTGGGCGGCCCGCAGGTCGTCGGCCGTCTCCCAGGAGCTGGCGAGGTGCACGACGCCGCCGGCCGGGCCGGGGACGGGCGCGCCGTCGTCGGACAGGTCCGGGACGTGCTGGCCGAACTCGGCGACGTAGCCGGCGAGGACCCGGGCCTCGTGGGCCAGGCCGAGCGCGGACGTGCGCTCGAGCATGGCGTCGGGGGACTCGGCGCCCTCCGGGCCGCCGGTCGCCCGGCCGAGCCGGCGGTCGAGGGCGCGCAGCAGCGCGAACTCGCACGTCGAGGCGAGGGTGAGGTCGCTCGCGCTGGAGATGAGGACGTCGTCGAGCAGGAACACGGGGCCTCCCAGGCCAGCAGGTGTGGGTCAGGCCGACAGGACGAGGCCGAGCAGGGAGCCGTCCTCGGTCAGGGTCTGGAACCCGATGTGCGCGTAGAAGCCGGTGGCTTGGGTGTTCGTGGGGGACACACCCAGGTGGACGCCCGGTGCGCCGGCAGCGCGCAGCGCGTCGAAGAGGGTCGTGAGCATCCGGCGCCCGTTGCCGCCGCCCTGACCGCGGGGCAGCAGGTCGATGTGCAGGTGCGCGGGGAAGCGCGCGAGGACCTCGGGGTCGGAGTGGTGCTCGCCGTGCACGGTGGCGGCGAGGCCCGCGTCGTAGGACCCGGCCGGGAAGGCGGCGAGCGGGTAGCGCTCGCGGAGCGCGGGCCACCACTCGGTGTCGAGGGTGGCCTCGAAGGCCGCGGTGTCGGCGGTGCCGATGACGTAGCCGACGACGCTCGCGGGGTCGGTAGCCGGGACGTCCGGGTCGACCAGCACGAAGGCAAGCTCGGGGGCGAAGCGCAGGTACGCGCCCAGGTAGATCTCCCCGAGCAGGCGCGGCTCGGCGGTCAGGGCCGAGGCGTCACCGCCGTCGCTGCCGGTGAGCAGGCAGATCTCGTAGAGGCGGGCGACCTCGGCGGCGTCGTCGGTGCGCGCGGGGCGGATGGTGAACGGCGCCGGCGCCTGGACGGGGGTCTGGACAGCGGCCTGGTCGACGGCCTGGTCGACGCCGGAAAGGGGTGTGGTCACACAGTGCAATCTACTGTGGATGCATGACTCACCAGATCCCCTTCATCAACCTCAACAACGCCGTGTCGATCCCGCAGCTCGGGTTCGGCACCTTCCAGGTCGCCGAGGACGAGACCCAGCGGGTCGTCGAGTCGGCGTTCGCGGCGGGCTACCGCCACATCGACACAGCGGCCGGCTACTACAACGAAGCAGGCGTCGGCGCGGCGATCAAGGCCTCCGGGCTGGCCCGCGAGGACGTGTTCGTCACGACCAAGCTCCGCAACGGCGACCAGGGCTTCGAGCCCACGCTCGCCGCCTTCGAGGCGAGCCGCGCGGCCCTCGACCTCGACGTCGTCGACATGTACCTCATCCACTGGCCGTCCCCGGCCCGGGGGCTCTACCTGGAGACGTGGCGCGCCTTCGAGAAGCTCCTGTCCGACGGCGCCGTGCGGGCCATCGGCGTCTCGAACTTCCTGCCGGAGCACCTGGCGAAGCTGCTGGAGGTCGCCGAGGTGGTCCCCGCGGTCAACCAGATCGAGGTGCACCCGACCTTCCAGAACTCCGCGACCGCCGCCGCCTCGCGCGCTGCGGGCCTGGCCATCGAGGCCTACAGCCCGCTGGGCCGGGGCGCCGACCTCGAGTCCGACGTCGTGGCGACCGTCGCGGCCGCCCACGGGGCGACCCCCGCCCAGGTGATCCTGCGCTGGCACCTGCAGCAGGGCACGATCGTCATCCCGAAGTCGAACAACCCCGAGCGGATCGCGGCGAACCTCGACGTCTTCGGCTTCGAGCTGACGGCGGACGAGATCGCCCAGATCGACGGCCTGGAGACGGGGAACCGTCAGGGCGCCGACCCGGCGACTGCGGAGTTCGCGCAGTTCCGCTGAGCTGATGGTGCTGAGCTGATGCCGCTGAGCTGATCGGTGGTTCCGTGCCCGGTCGAGGTGATGCCTCGGCCGGGCACGGCTGTGTCTGGGGAACCCCTGTGACCAGGGATCGCAGCGCCGGGGGACCTCCGATCCCACTTAATGAGAATGGTTACCACTCTCTGTTAGGGTGACGACAGCTCTTGAGCTCCCAGTCGACCTAGATGGAAGGAGAGGGGACCGCTGCGCCCACGCACGGTCACCCGTCCCTCGAAATGACTCTCACCACCTTCACCCGCCCTGCCGGGCTGCGCTCCGTCGCGCTCGGCCTCGCCCTCCCGCTCGCCCTGCTCGCCGGCTGCTCGGCCTCCGCCGACCCCGCGGCGCCGGCGTCGGCCACGACCGCCCCCGACGACACCGAGAGCGAGACGGACGCGACCTCGACCGAGGCCGCCACCGTCACCCCGCGCCTGGTCCTCACCTACGACGGCGGCCTCCAGGTCCTCGACGCCACCACGCTCGAGACCGTGTCCTCGATCGACCTCGCCGGCTTCAACCGGATCAACGCCGCCGGCGACGGCCGCAACGTCATGGTCTCGACCGCCGGCGGCTTCCAGGTGCTCGACGCCGGCACGTGGGCCGAGCCGCACGGCGACCACGCCCACTACTACACGGCGGACCCGAGCCTCACCGAGGTGACCTTCGCCGCGGAGAAGCCGGGGCACGTCGTCGTGCACGAGGGCCGCACGGCCCTGTTCGACGACGGGACCGGCGACGTCGTCGTCGTCGACTCCGGCGACGTGGCCCACACCGACCGCGAGGCGCGCGAGTACACGACGCCGTCCGCGCACCACGGGGTGGCCGTCGAGCTCTCCGACGGGAGCCTGCTCGTCTCCGAGGGCACCGAGGACGCCCGCACCGGCATCCGGGTGCTCGACTCCGACGACGCCGAGATCGCCAGCAGCGACCAGTGCCCCGGCGTGCACGGCGAAGCGGTCGCCGCCGACGAGGCCGTGGTCATCGGCTGCCAGGACGGCGCGCTCGTCTACGCCGGTGGCGTCATCTCCAAGGTGACCAGCCCGGACGCCTACGGGCGGATCGGCAACCAGGCCGGCAGCGAGGCCTCCCCGATCGTGCTCGGCGACTACAAGACCGACGCCGACGCCGTCCTCGAGCGTCCCACCCGGATCTCGCTCATCGACACCCGCACCGCCGGGCTCACCCTCGTCGACCTGCCCTCGAGCTACACCTTCCGCTCCCTCGGGCGCGGCGACGCCGGCGAGGCGCTCGTCCTGGGCACCGACGGCCAGCTGCACGTCATCGACCCCGAGACCGGCACGCTGACCCGGTCCATCCCGGTCATGGCCGCGTGGGAGGAGCCCGAGGAGTGGCAGGTCGCCCGGCCCACGCTCACCGTCCTCGACGGCTCGGCGTACATCACCGACCCGTCCACCAACACCCTCTACGCCGTGGACATCGAGTCCGGCGAGGTGTGGAACAGCGTCGTGCTGACCGTCACGCCCAACGAGCTCACCGGGGTGTCCGGGCAGGCCGAGGCCTCGCACGAGGGCCACGACCACGCCGACGACGAGCACGACGACGAGCACGCGGACGAGCACGCCGACGACGAGACGCACACGGACTGACCCGTGTCCGACCACCGCGCCCCGTTCACCGCCCACCGACGATCCCGGCCGGCAGCCGCCCTCGCCGGAGCGCTCGCCCTGCTCACCGCGGGCCTCACCGCCTGCTCGGGTGCGTCGCCGTCCCCGGACGGCGACCGGATCGAGGTCCTCGCCTCGTTCTACCCGCTGCAGTTCGCCGCGCAGGAGATCGGCGGTGACCGGGTCGCGGTCACCAACCTCACCCCGCCCGGAGCCGAGCCGCACGACCTCGAGCTCTCACCGGCGACGGTGCGCACGATCGGGGAGGCCGACCTCGTCGTGGTCCTGTCCGGCATGCAGGCCGCGACCGACGACGCGGTGGCCCAGATCCAGCCCGAGCACGTGGTCGACGCCGTCGGCCAGCTCGACGGCGGGGGCCTCGAGGAGACCGGGCTCGACCCGCACTTCTGGCTCGACCCCGCCCGGCTGGCGGCGCTCGGTCACGAGATCGCCGACGAGCTGGGGGCCATCGACCCAGCGAACGCCGCGGAGTACGCACGCCGTGCTGATGACCTCGAGCGCCGGCTCGGGGTGCTGGACGGCGAGTTCGCCGAGGGGCTCGCGCAGTGCGCGGGCGCCACCCTGGTCACCTCGCACGAGGCCTTCGGCTACCTCGCGCAGCGCTACGACCTGGTCCAGGTCGGCATCTCGGGCATCAATCCCGACGCCGAGCCGGCGCCCGCGCGGCTGCGCGAGGTGCGCGCCGTCGTCGAGCAGGACGGGGTGCGCACGCTGTACTTCGAGGTGCTCGTCAGTCCCAAGGTGACCACCGTGCTCGCCGAGGACCTGGGGGTCCAAGCCGCGGTGCTCGACCCGCTCGAAGGCCACGCGGACACATCGGCCGACTACTTCACGGTCATGCGGGCGAACCTCGCGGCGCTGGTCTCAGGCCTGGCCTGCGGCTGACAGGACCAGCTCGGCGGGGTGCGGCTCAGCCGCAGACTGCTCGGCGGAGCTGGGCTCCTCCGCGACCGGGGTGGCCGCCTCGGCGGCGACCGGGGTGGGGCGCAGCAGCACGAGGGCGACGTCGTCGTCGGCGGCGCCCGGTGCGAGCTGGGCCAGCACATGCCCGCTGAGGTCGTCCAGGGTGCGGCGGTGCCCGCCGGCCAAGGCGTCGAGGAGACGGTCGAAGCTCGCGGGCATCGACTGCCCCCGCCGTTCGATGAGGCCGTCGGTGTAGAGGAAGAGGGTGTCTCCCACGCCGAGGGTGGTGGTGTGGTCGACGCGGGCCGGGGTGGACAGACCCAAGAGCAGGTCGTTGGCGGTCTTGAGCGGCTCGACCCGTCCGTCGCCGCGGACCACGACGGGCGGGGGGTGGCCGGCGTTGGCCCACTGGACCGCGTGCTTGCCGTCCTCGGTGGCGGGGGCGATGCGGACGGCCACCACCGTGGCCGTCGCCCTCGGGCCCAGCCCGAGCCCGTGGATCGCCCGGTCGGTGCGCTCCAGCACGCGGGCCGGGCTCAGCCCGGAGTCGAAGGCGATGGCGCGGATCAGCCCGCGCAGCTGACCCATCGCCGCGGCGGCGTGGAGGTCGTGGCCGGTCACGTCGCCGATGACGAGCACCGTCGCGCCGTCGGGCGTCTCGAAGGCGTCGTACCAGTCCCCGCCGATCTCCAGGTCCTCGGCCGCCGGCTGGTACCGGACGGTGACCTCGAGGTTGGCGGGGTCCACCGGCGGGGTGAGCATCGAGCTCTGCAGCGCGATCGAGGACTCGCGCGCGCGCTGGGCGCGCAGGTCGGAGAGCTCGGCGCGGGCGCGGAGGTAGTCGACGCGGGACTGCTGGGTCAGGGTCGCGCTGAGCGCGGCGCCCACGGCCGAGGAGGTCACCATGAGGAAGGATCGCTGAGCGGCGTCGAAGGGGCGGCGCAGGTTGCCCTCGAGCACCAGCACCCCGGCGGTGGAGTCGTCGTGCGGGCGGGCGAGGGGGGCGACGAGGATCGGGCTCACCACGTGGGGTTCCCGCGAGGACTGCACCCGGGAGACCATCTCGGGGTCGACGTCGTCGACGAGGGTCGGGTCGCTGACCGCCGCGAGCACCAGGCCGGAGTCGGTCGAGAGGTAGAAGGCGCACCGGGTGATGTCCGGGCTCTCGTCCAGCACGTCGACGACGAGGGCAGCCAGCGACCGTGCGTCGCCGCGGTGGTCCGCCATGGCCATGTGCAGGGCGTCGATCGTCGTGAGCCGGCGCCGGTCGAGCACGTGCTGGGTGGTCTCGGTGGCGATGTCGAGCACGCCCGCGACGTCGCCGGCGTCGTCGAAGAGCGGGCTGTAGGAGAACGTGAACGTCGTCTCCTCCTCGAAGGAGGAGCGGTTCATGATCAGCGGTTGGTCGACCGACCAGGTCGCCTGACCGTGGGTGAGGACGGAGTCGAAGTGCGGCTCGAGGTCGTCCCAGACGTCTTCTCGGACCCGCCGGACCGACGCGCCGAGGGCGGTGAGCCGCTTCTCGGTGCCGAGCATGTCGCGGTAGGCGTCGTTGTAGATCATCGTCAGCTCCGGTCCCCAGGCGATCATCACCGGGAAGCGGGTGCTGTAGCAGAGCTTGACGGCCTGGCGCAGCGACGCAGGCCAGGTGCTCATGGGACCCAGCGGGGTCGACTCCCAGGGGAACTGGATGACAGCGGTGCCCATGACGCTGCTCTTCGTCGCCGCAGCGAACCACCGGGAATCCACGGGCTCACAGTACTGGTCGGGACGGGTGGGTCTGCGCGGGTGCTGCGCCGGGGCTGGTGCTGGTCAGCCGCGCAGCCGCGCGTACTCCTCCGCGGTGACGGCCAGGACCGTCCCGTGCTTGACCTTGCCCGGGAAGGAGTGTCCGTCGACCGGCGTCCAACGCTCGGCCTCGAGGGAGGACGCGTGGAAGGGCACGTAGCCGCGGTCGGCTCCGGTGTACTCGTCGACCCAGAGGTACCACTCGCCGTCGGTGAAGGATTGGAAGGCCAGCGGACCCTCGACGATCCCGGTCTCGGTGCCTGCCGTCACCGACGCCGAGACCTGCTCCCAGTCGGTGGCGTGCAGGTCGCTCGAGCGCTCGGCGAAAACGATTCCAGCGGCCTCGTCCTTGATGAATCGGACGTAGTGGGCCTGGCTGTGGGCGGGAGGTGCGGCGGGTGCGGCGGGTGCGTCGGGGGAGACGGCGCTGGGGGAGACGGTGCCGGGGGAGATGGCGTCGCCGGCGTCGTCGACCGCGACCACGAGGGCGTCGATCGTGGAGAGGGTGGGGTGTCCCCAGTCGACCGGCTCGGTGAAGGTGACGAAGTCGCGGGTGTGGCAGGCGAGCAGGCGGTGGGTGCCCTCGCGCTCGTGGTCTACGTCGTCGGAGGCGTAGATCCGCGCGGACCAGATGAGCAGGAACGCGTCGGCGGCTGCGTCCCACACGGTCTTGGGGGCCCAGGCCATGCCGGCCGTGGGCGGGGAGATCTCGACCTGGCGCTGCGGGCTCCAGGTGAGGAGGTCCACCGACTCCCACACGTTGATCTTGCGGCTGCCGTGGCGGCCCACCCAGTCCCAGAAGTTGCCCTGCACCCCGGGGCGCTCGGTCCGGCGGATGTCGAGGTCCGTCCCCAGCAGGTAGAACGTGCCCTCGGGGGAGCGGGTCAGGTGCGGGTCGCGGATCCCCTGCTCGCCCATCGTCGAGGTGACGATCCCGGCGCCGCCGTTGAGCGCCGTCCACCGGGTCGGGTCCGCGCCCTCGGAGAGCATCGCGTGGATCTGGTGCGTCTCGTCGGAGTGGCCGACCATGAGGTAGCCGGCGTAGGCGGGGGTGCTCTGGGGCGGGGAGTCAGTCACAGTGTGAACGTTAACAAGAATCGACGCGTGATGGAGTGCCCTGGGGATGCGCCCGGGGCGGCGCCTGGGTGACGCGCCTGGGTGGTGACCTCCTTCGTCGGGACTACCCGGAGAATCAACCCACAGAACTACAGACACGGCCGAACCCTCCCGATAGGCTCACCGCGGCGCGTCGATGCGACGTGCGCACGCTTCAACCGCACGCGTGATCAGGGGATATGCATGACTACAGCACTCGCTCCGCCCGACGTCGACCCGGCCTCGCTGGCCGTCTGCACCCGTGGGCTCCGCAAGACCTACCGCACCCGGCACGGTCGCCAGGTCGCCGTCCAGGGCCTTGATCTCGACGTGCCGCTCGGTGGCGTGCACGGCTTCCTCGGCCCCAACGGCTCGGGCAAGACGACGTCCATCCGGATGCTGCTCGGCCTCATCCGCGCCGACTCCGGGACCATGACGATCTTCGGTCAGGAGGTCCCGCAGGCGCTGCCGGGCATCGTCGCCCGGATCGGCGCGATCGTCGAGCAGCCCAAGTTCTTCCCGAACTTCTCCGCCCGCAAGAACCTCGACCTGCTCGCCGGCGCGATCGGCGTCTCCGCGGCCGACGTCTCCAAGGTGCTCGAGGAGGTCGGCCTGACCGACCGCGCGAAGGACAAGTTCCGCACGTACTCCCTCGGCATGAAGCAGCGCCTGGCGATCGCCGGCACCCTGCTCAAAGACCCGGACCTGCTGATCTTCGACGAGCCGACCAACGGCCTGGACCCCGCGGGCATCCGGGAGATCCGCACGACCATGCGCTCCCTCGCCGAGCGTGGCAAGACGGTCCTGGTCAGCAGCCACATCCTCGCCGAGGTGGAACAGGTGGCCGACACCGTCTCGATCATCGGCCGCGGCACGCTCCTGGCGAGCGGCCGCGTCGCCGACCTCATCGGCGGCGCGACGACGACCGTCCGGGTCGGCGTCGCCGACCCGGCCACCGCCCGGCTCGTCCTCCTCGAAGCTGGCCTCGCCGTCCGCACCGAGGGCGGCCAGCTCCTGGTCGACGGCGCGGTGGACCCCGCCGACATCACCCGGCGCCTCGCCCACCACGAGCTCTACGTCAACGAGCTGGTGCCGGTGCGCGCTGGCCTGGAGTCGGTGTTCCTCGAGCTCACCGCAGGTCAGGGGCCCGGGACGCACATCGACCTGGGAGACGGCACCACCACCGGCGTCACCGGGGACGACGCCGTCCTCGCCGGCGCTGGGCCGTCCAGCCGCCGCTCGCGCAAGGGAGAGACAAAGTGATGCGCCTGCTGAGGGTCGAGCTGACCCGGTTCCGAAGCCGCCGGATCAACCAGCTGGCGGTGCTGGGGATCCTCGGAATCATCCTCGTGATGCTCTACGCTTCCTGGCGCACCTCGGTGCCGTTGTCCGAGGCCGAGACGGCCCAGATCCAGGCGGACTACGACAGTGCCGTCCTGGACTGGGAAGAGCACAAGGACGAGAGAATCGCGGAGTGCCTGGAGATGCAGGCGGCGGATCAGGAGGCCAACCCTGGTGCCGACTACGGGTGTGAGGAGGGTGGCCCTGGCGACCTCGAGAGCTGGACGTACGGTCCCCCGTCCTTCGCTCAGAGCGTGGATCGGGTGCTCCCGGACTTCGGACTCCTGATCGTCTTCGCGGCGTTCGCGATGGGGGTGAGCTTCATCGCCGCGGAGTTCTCCAGCGGCGCGATCGGCAACTGGTTGACCTTCGAGCCGCGCCGCGGTCGGGTCTACGGGACCAAGGTTGGTGCGTCAGGCATCGCGGTGATCCCGATCTCCCTGGTCACGAGCGCGCTCGTGGTCGGCGGGACGTGGTTGGCCTACTCCCTGAACGACAACCTCGGGACGATGACCAGCACGATCTGGGGGGACGTCGGGGAGGGCGGACTTCGGCTGCTGGCTCTCACAGTCGGCTTCGCGATGCTCGGCGTCGCGGTCGGGACGATCGTCCGCCACACCGCCGCCGCCATCGGGATCCTCGTCGGCTACGTCATCGTCGTCGAAGGGATCATGGGGAGCATCTTCGAGGGACTGCGCCCGTGGCTGCTCCAGCTCAACCTGCAGGCGATCTTCGACAACGGGACGACCTACGGGGTCACCGTCTGCGAGGCCGGTCCATCCGGCCAGAACTGCGAGTGGGTCCAGAGGACCTTGTCGCTCAGCCACGGGGTGACCACGATCGGCCTGGTTCTGGTCGTGACGGTCGTCGTCGCCGCGCTCGTCTTCCGCCGGCGGGACGTCAGCTAGCCGCTCACGCGACGCTGCTCCATCAGCCACCCGCCGGACCCCTCCGGCGGGTGGCTGACATACGGTGCGTGCATTCGTCGACGGTGCGCGTGTTCAAGCACGCGCACCGTCGACGAAAGCACGCACCGTACGAGTTGGCCGGTCGTATCGGGCCGGTCGGAGCAGACCCGTCGGACCGGAGCGGCCCTGCCGGTCGATGGCGGACTCCCTGTCAGCTGGTGGTTGCCTCGCGGGCGAGGCAGTAGGCGAGGGTCGCGCGGATGGCGGCCGGGACGTCGTCGGGCAGGTAGCCGAGGGCGGCCATGGTGGGGGCCGGGTCGGAGACGGCCTGGCGCTCGCTGAAGCGGGCGATGTCGAACAGGTGGATGCCGTGCTCGAGGCCGGCGGCCGCGGTGTCGGCGTCCATCTTCTTCATGGACGTGGCGAGAGCCTCGAAGGGCACGCAGGTCACCGCGCCAGGGTCGCGGCCCAGGGCTTCGCAGACCAGACGAAAGAACTCCGCATAGCTGAGGTCGTATCCGTTGATCGGGTAGCGCCCCCCGTGCTCGCCCTGCTCCATCGCGCCGACCGCGGCCTGGGCCACCTGCCGGACCGTGACCGACGACGTCGCGCCCTGCTGCACCGCGACCATGTCGCGCTGACCTCGGACCATGTCGACGAACATCTGCCACAGCGGGGTGCGTCCGGGCATGGTGCCGAAGATGTAGGGCAGGCGAAGCGACGTGACGTCCATGGCGCCGTCGCCCTCGAGGTAGGCGATCTCCTCCTGGGCCAGGCGGGTGCGAGGGTAGCCGTTGCGGGTGCGGTAGCCGAGGTCGGGCCACAGCTCGGCGAACTCCGCGGTGTAGCTGTTGAAGAGGACGAACTTCTTGACGCCGGCCGCGCGGGCCAGGCGCACGATCCGCTGGACCGGCCGGACGTTCTGGTCGTAGAAGTAGCGCGCGGCCGGGGCCGGCGGGGTGATCCGCTCGTCGACGCCGGCAGCGTAGATGATCGCGTGCTTGCCAGTGAGGATCGCTCCGAGCTCGTCGTCGGTGAGTGCCGTGACGTCAGCGAGGATGCTCTCCACCTCGGGCGGGAAGAGGTCGTCCACAGGCAGGGGTGGCAGCGACAGCGACGTCACCTCGTAGCCCCGCGACAGCAGCTCGAGAGTGGTGTGGTAGCCGAGCAGCCCGGTGCCCCCGACGACAAGTGCCCTGGTCATGGTGTCCTCCGAGTGGTCGAACTGATGGGTCAATGGTCGCGGGTCGAGATCGTTGACCATGGGGCCTTGGTCCTGCTTTCACTGCTGATGCTCGCGCCAGGTCGGGAACTTGGTGCAATGCTCGAAGACGGGTCGAGTGCGCGGCCCGACGAGTCACGACGACGTGCCCCTGTGGGCTCGCCCTGACCTAGTGGAGCCCTCATGACTGACAAGCGGATGCAGGAGCACGACGGCCACGACGACGGTCATGGTGACCGTTCCGATCACAGCGACCACAGTGGCCGCAATCACGGCGATCACGGCGACCACAGCGACCACAGCGACCACAGCGACCACGGTCATGATCACCACGCCAATCACCACCACGACGACGACCCCTCGCTGCTCGCGCATGGGGCCCTCCGGCTCGAGGATGCGCAGGCGCTCGACGGCGTGGCCGACGCCGTCCGGCCGTGGTCGCAGTGGCTCACGGATGAGCCGTTCCGGCGCGGGGTGCTGCAAGGTGCGTGGTTGGGCCACAGACTCCACCCGGTGCTCTCCGATCTGCCCATCGGCTTCTTGGCCTCCGCTACGGTGCTCGACGTCCTGCGTGGCAAGAGGTCGGCGGAGTCAGCGGACACGCTCATTGCGCTCGGTGTCCTGTCGGCGGTCCCGACCGCGCTCGCCGGATGGGCGGACTGGGGCGCCGCACCCCGGCGGACCCAGCGGGTGGGCGTGGTCCATGCTGTCGTCAACGGCGGGGCCGTCTCGCTCTACGCGGTGTCCCTCCTCCAGCGGAGTCGGGGGAGGCGGGCGTCGGGCGTCGCCCTCGGTCTCGTCGCGGCCACTGCGCTGGGTGTGGGCGCGTTCCTCGGCGGACACATGGCGAAGCCCGGAGAGTAGGGCCACAGCAGGGGCGACCCGGCGCCGGCCAAGTTGCCCGGCGCCCCGAGGGGCGCCCCCCTCGCCCCTCGCCCCCTCGCCGAACTCGTGAACCGTTCGCCGAGCTCGTGAGTCACCGGCTGTCCCAACCGGGAAACGGCCCTCGCTCACGAGCTCGGCGGATCGCTCACGAGTTCGGCGAGCCAGTCACGAGCTCGACGGATCGCTCACGAGTTCGGGGGCCGTTTGCGAGCTCGAAGGGTCTCGCGAGGTGCTCAGTTCTCGCAGCCGACGCCGTCTCCGTCGCCGTCGAGGTGCTTGGCGTAGCCGGGGTCGCCGCGGCGGACCGGCGCGGCTCCGGCCTCGCGAGCGGCGGTGCAGTTCTTGTAGTAGACGTCGGACGGCGCTGCTGGCGCCGGAGCGGGAGGCGCCTCGACGACGGGGGCCGGCTCCGGCGCTGGTGCCGGGACGACGGGTGCAGGAGCCGGAGCCGGTGCGACCGGCGCAGGCGCAGGTGCGGGCGTCGTGACGACCGGGGCCGGCTCCGGGACGACAACCGGGGCCTCGGGAACGGTCGATCCGGCAGGCAGCGGCTCGGCCGGGCAGGTGGAGAGCACCGCGACCATCGCGTTCTGCTCGGCCTCGGTGACCCACAGGCCGTAGGTGAACTTCACCCCGACCTGGCGGGCGACGTACGCGCACCGGTACGCCTTGTTCGGCGGAAGCCAGGTGGCGGTGTCGCCGTCGCCCTTCTGGGAGTTGAGCGGGCCGTCGGAGGCGAGCAGGTTGAGCGGGTCGTTCGCGAACTTCTCCCGGGTGGCGGCGTCCCACTGCTGAGCGCCCTTCTGCCAGGCGTCGGACAACGCGATGACGTGGTCGATCTGCACCGCGCTCGACGTCGTCTCCCCGCGCTCGAAGGCGATCGTCGTGCCCGAGTACGGGTCCGCGAAGGTCCCGGTGAGCACGACGCAGTCCCGGGTCCCCGACTTGTAGGTGATGGCCGTCAGGTCCCGGGTGAGGATGTCGTTGCGGGTGTCGCAGCCGTTGTGGTCGGTGTCGGCCCAGCGCGCACCGAAGTTGGCCCGGTCGTAGCCGGTCTTGGGTGCGCGTCCCTTGACCGTGAGCAGCAGCGAGGTGGCCAGCGCCGTCTGGGGGGTGGCCTGCTGCGCGGCAGCTGCGACGTCGACAGCGTCGGGCAGCTCGGGGGCGGGGAGGTCCTCGACCCCGGTGACCGGCTGGTCGCCGTCGGCCACCTCGAGGACCTCCGCGTCCGGCGTCGGCTCGGGGGTGGCGCTCGCGGAGACCGACGTCGTCGGGCTGGCCGACGGCGCGGGGTCGGCCGGGGCGGCCGTGCTCGCCCCGGCGAGGGCGACGACCGTGCACGCGGCGATCGCCATGCTCGAGGCGCGGCGGGTGGTCCGCCCGAGCCAGGAGTGCCCGCGGATGGCCGCGACGGAGAAGGTGAGAAGCAGGTAGAGCGCGGCGCACAGGAGGGCGCCGCCGACGGAGCCCGTGATCGCACCGGCGATCGTCACTAGGGCGAGCCCGCCGACGCCGATCCAGAAGACGGGGCCTCGGCCGGTGCGGGGGCGTGACTGCGTCATGGTGTCCTTCGTGAGTGGCGACGGCGGCGAACGGCCTTGTCGGGTCGGGCGGAGCGGGTCCACTGTAGGTGTCGGCTGTCCTGGGACGAATCTCGAGCGGGTCCGGGGGTGAGGTGCGGTCCGGAACACATCCCGCTACGGTAGTGTTAGTTGAAGCATCAATTAAATGGCTGGATGAACAGGAGACCCTGATGAGCGCACTCGAGTTCGGCATCGACACCTTCGGCGACGTCACGCTGGCCGACGACGGGACCCCGCACTCCCACGCCCAGGTGATCCGCAACGTCGTCGCCGAGGGCGTGCTCGCCGACCAGGTCGGGCTCGACTTCATCGGGATCGGGGAGCACCACCGCCCCGACTACGCGATCTCCACGCCCGACGTCGTGCTCACCGCGATCGCCGCGCAGACCGAGCGGATCCACGTCGGGTCGGCCGTGACCGTGCTCAGCTCGGACGACCCGATCCGGGTGTTCCAGCGCTTCTCCACGATCGACGCGATCTCCAGCGGGCGCGCCGAGGTGATCCTCGGGCGGGGCTCGTTCATCGAGTCCTTCCCGCTGTTCGGGTACGACCTTGACCAGTACAACGAGCTCTTCGAGGAGAAGCTTGACCTCTTCATGAAGATCCGCGAGCAGCAGCCCGTCTCCTGGTCGGGGACCGTCCGGGCGCCGCTGAAGGGCCTGGACGTCTACCCGCACCTGGAGTCCGGGCTGCTCACGACGTGGATCGCGGTGGGCGGCAGCCCGGAGAGCGTCATCCGCGCGGCCGGCTATGGGCTCCCGCTCATGCTCGCGATCATCGGCGGCGACCCGGTCGCCTTCAAGCAGTTCACCGACCTGTACCGGCGTGCGCTGACCGAGTTCGGCAAGCCCGCCCAGCCCGTCGGGGTGCACGCGCCCGGCTACGTCGCCGAGACCGACGAGCAGGCCATGGCCGACTCCTGGCCGCTGATCGGCAAATACTTCTCCAAGATCGCCCTCGAGCGAGGCGGTCGGGCGATGGGCGAGGGGCAGTTCCGGGCGCAGGTCGGGCCGGAGGGCGCGTACTTCATCGGCTCGCCGGAGACCGTGGCGAAAAAGATCGTTCGGGTGGTCAAGTCCCTCGAGCTGGACCGCTTCGACTTCAAGTACGCGAACGGCCCGATGGCGCACTCCAAGCTCATGTCGAGCATCGAGCTGTACGGGACGAAGGTCGTCCCGCTGGTCCGCGAGATGCTCGCCGACTGACCGCCGTCGCCGAACTCGTGAACCGCCCGCCGAACTCGTGAATCAGGCCGGTCTCTCCGGAGCCACGCCCCGTCGCTCACGAGTTCGGCAGCGCATTCACGAGTTCGGCGGGAGGGGCCGACGCCGGGCGCCGAACTCGTGAGCCCCGCGCCGAGCTCGTGAGCGAGCGGGATTCCAGACGGCGAAACCGCCGTCGCTCACGAGTTCGTCAGCGCATTCACGAGTTCGGCGGACCGGCGCGACCGGCGGACCGGCGCGACCGGCGGACCGGCGCGACCGGCGGACCGGCGCGGCCGGCGGCGGCGCTCGGCGCCGGCCCCGCGGTCAGCTTTCCCAGCGGAGGAGCTGGGTGCCGTGGCCCTTGAGGGTCACGGGGACCGCGGTGCTGCCCGGGGCGACCCCGCGGGCGTCGTCGTTCTGGACCGTGACCGGCCACGTCGTCACGGACTCCCCGGTCCACAGCTCGCGGACTGTCCCGGCGAACACCCCGGGCATCCCGACGTTCGCCGAGTCCAGCACCACCGTCAGCGGCGCGGTTCCCAGGTTGAACGCCGCGACGTACCCCTCGCGCTCGGAGACGTCCGCGGTCCACAGCACGAGGTTGCCCTCCCGGAACACCTCGCGGGACCCGCGGGAGTCGAGCGCCGCGAGAACGTCGGCGTTCGTGAACAGCGCGATCGTCTCCGGGGTCGACGTCGGCAGGTCCCCGCCGATCATCAGCGGCGACCGGGCGATCACCCAGAGCGTCATGAGGGTGATCCGCTCGGCCGGGGTGAGGCGGGAGTCGCGCGGTTCGCCGCGCTCGGCGCGGATGCCGATGTGGCCCAGGGGGAGCATGTCGCCGTCGGGCCAGCCGTGCTCGGAGGCGACCGGCGCCCAGCGGGCGAAGCGGGCGAAGTTCGCCTCGACGTCGGGCCACGTGTCCCAGAGGTCGTCGCAGATGCGCCACATCGTGGCGTGCTCGCGCAGGTGGTCCAGGCGGGTCAGGGACAGGTCCCGCCCGGGGGACAGGGACAGTCCGATCGGGCGCCCGGACCGCTCGATGGCCAAGGACAACGCCTCGATGTCGGCCCCCTGGTAGGGCCAGAGCAGGTCGTCGGCCTTGATGAAGTCGACGCCCCACCCCGCGTACAGGGCCACGATCGAGTCGTAGTACGCCTGCGCGCCCGGGTGGGTGGGTGTCACCCCGTCCATGTGCGGGTTCCACTCGCAGCGGTTCGTCGTGTCGGCGACGTCGGCTGCGGTGTACGCGGTGCCGAGGATCGGCGCCGCCGCGGCGGTGGCCAGCCGCGGGATCCCGCGCATGATGTGGATGCCGAACTTCAGGCCGAGGCGGTGGACGGCGGCCGCGAGCGGGGCGAACCCCGCGCCGCCGGCCGAGCTGGGGAAGCGTTCCGGGTCGGGCTGCAGCCGCCCGGCGTCGTCCATGTTCAGCGGCGCGCCCTCGTTGTAGCCGTGGGACCGCGCGGTCGGGTCCGACCAGTCGATGTCGACGACCACGGTGTCCCAGCCGAAGGGCAGCAGGTGGGCGGCCATGAACTCGGCGTTGGCGAGCACCTCGGCCTCGGTCACGGTGGTGCCGTAGCAGTCCCAGCTGTTCCAGCCGAGGGGTGGCCGGGGTGACGGCGTCTTTGCCATGCGATGAGCTCCTTGAGAATGGGTGCGGTCTGTGAACGTTAACAACGCACGAGCCTTCTGTCACGCCGTCCACCCTGGCCAGCGGCTCTACCATGGACCCATGGCAGCCACGATGCGCGATGTCGCTGCGCTGGCAGGGGTGTCCCTCAAGACCGTCTCCCGCGTGGTGAACCATGAGCCGCACACCCGTCCCGAGGTGGTCCGACGCGTCCGCTCGGCGATCGCTGAGCTGGACTGGGTCCCCAACGGGAGCGCGCGGACCCTGCGCACCGGTCGCACCGGGGTGGTCGGCGTGGGGGTCCCCGAGCTGCGCCGCCCGTACCTGTCCATGCTCGTCGAGGCCGTCGTCTCCGAGCTCTACCGCCGCGGGTTCCAGGCCGCCGTCGAGCCCACCCACCACCGCGAGGAACGCATCGGCGCGCTGCTCGGCGCCCGCGGCCGGCTCTTCGACGGGGTGGTTCTCATCGGCGACGCCCCCGACCACCTCATCGACGCGCTGCGCCCGACCGACGCCGTGGTGCTGCTCCTGCACCCCCCGACCGACCACGCCGACTCCGTGGACTCCGACGCCGTCGAGGCGGCCTCGCTCGTGGCGCGCCACCTCGTCGTCATGGGCCGCTCGCGACCCGCGTTGATCGGGATGGACCGCACCCCGCACGGCAACCACGCCATGACGGCCGCCCTTGCCGCCGCGGGCATCGCCCCCGCCGTCCCGCGCATCGACCACGTCGCCGGCCGGGCCGACGGCGCGCGCGCGGCCCGCGAGATCCTCGCCCAGGCCCCGGACACCGACGCCCTGCTCTTCGGCAGCGACGAGCTCGCCCTGGGCGCGCTCGCGGAGCTCGTGCGCTCCGGCGTCGCCGTGCCCGACGCCGTCGCGATCGTCGGCGCGGACAACCTCGACGACGCGTCCTTCTCGACACCGTCCTTGACCACGGTCGACCCGGGTGCGCCACGCCTGGCCCGGTCAGCTGTCGACCTGCTGGCCGACCGTCTCGCCGGGACCGGCGGCGGCACGGCACGGCGGATCCTCTCCCCGGTCGAGCTCGTGCGGCGCGAGTCGACGCTCGGGTCGGGGCTCCGATGAGGCGTCCCACCCTCGCCGACGTCGCGGCCGTCGCCGGGGTCTCGGCCAAGAGCGTCTCCAACGTGCTGCTCGAGCGCCCGGGGGTGTCCGCGGCCACCCGGGAGCGGGTGCTCGCCGCCGTCGCGCAGGTCGGCTACGCCGTCAACCCCGCGGGCCGCGGGCTCGTCTCGGGGCGGACCGGGCGGATCGCCATCGTCGTCCCGATGCTCTATCAGCCCTACTTCGCCGAGATGGCCGAGCGCATGATCCTCGCCCTCGAGGCGGAGGGGCTGACCACGACTCTGCGGATCGCCCCGGACCCGGCCGCCGAGCGGGACGCGGTGCTCGGGGTGACCACCCCCGACGTGGACGGCGTGATCATCTGCCCCCACTCGTCCCTGTCCTCGATGATCGCCGGATTCGAGCTCACGCGTCCGGTCGTGGTGCTCGGCGGCGCCCCGATCGCCGGGCTCGACTGCGTGGTGATGGGGGAGCACGAGGGTGCCTACGCGACCGCCCGGCACCTGCTGGAGACGGGCCGGCGCCGCATCGCGCTGGTGTGGAACTCCCCCGACGGCGTGGAGCCCTCCGGGGACCGCTACGCCGGGTACCGCCAGGCCATCAGCGAGTTCGGGATCGAGGTGGACCCGGCGCTGTTTGCGTCCGGGTCGGACTGGGACCGGCGGGTCTCGGGCTACGAGGCGATGGTCGGACTGCTGCGCTCGGGGGCGCGGTTCGACGCCGCGCTGTGCGTCAACGACGCGATCGCGGTCGGTGCGCTGCGTGCACTGCGCAGCCACGGCCGCAGCGTCCCCGGTGACGTCGCCGTGACGGGCTTCGACGCCACGGACGAGGGGGAGTACACGACCCCGCAGCTCACCTCGGTGAGCCCCCGCAAGCCCGAGATGGTCGAGCGTGCCGTCGCGATGCTCGTCGAGCGCCTCGGCGGGTACACGGGCGAGGGGCGCCACGTGCGCACGGGAGCGGACCTCATCGTCCGCGCCTCCTCCGCGGGCTGACGCCCGCCGGCACCGCTCCCCAGGTCACCACCCCCTGGCCACGCTTCCATCTTGATAACGCTCACATCACGGTGCGACCTCCGACTTGTCTCGCTATTGACAACGCTGAATCACGGGTCCAGACTCCATTCAGCCACTTCAACGACGAGGGACATGACCGTGACAGCTCTGGAAGCCCGCAGCGTGTGCGCCACCCCGGCTCTGCCGGTCGGCGACACCGCCGCCCACCGCCCGTTCGACCTGCGGTCCATCCGCCTCACCACCGGCACGCTCGCCGACTGGCAGGGGCTCAACGCCTCCGCGACCATCCCGCACTGCATCGACCAGCTCGAGGCCTCCGGCGTGATCGACAACTTCCGCCGCGTGATCGGGGAGTCCGGGGCCGACTACCGCGGCTTCTACTTCGCCGACTCCGACCTCTACAAGGTCATCGAGGCCGTCGCCTGGGAGATCGCCCGGACCGCCACGACCGAGTTCGACGCCTGGCTCGACGCCGTCATCGCCCTCGTCGCCCGCGTCCAGGAACCCTCCGGCTACGTCATGAGCTGGATCCAGGGCGTGCACCCGGAGAAGAAGTTCGCCGAGCTCGACTGGACCCACGAGATGTACGTGCTGGGCCACCTCATCCAGGCCGCCGTCGCCCTGGACCGCGCCGGCCGCTCGGACCTGCTCACCATCGCCCGCGCGTTCGCCGACCTCCTCGACCGGCGCTTCGGCCCCGGCCGCGACGCCGGCATCTGCGGTCACCCCGAGATCGAGACCGCCCTCGTCGAGCTCTACCGCCACACCGGCGAGCACCGCTACCTCACCCTCGCCGAGCGGATGATCGACCTGCGCGGCACCGGGCTGCTCAAGGTGGGGGGCCTGGGAGCCCGCTACTTCCAGGACCAGGCGCCGGTGCGCGAGGCGCGCGACGCCGTCGGGCACGCGGTCCGCCAGCTCTACCTCAACGCCGGGGTGACCGACGCCTACCTCGAGAACGGCGACCCGACGCTGCTGTCCGCGATGGACAGCCAGTGGGCCAGCGCCCACGAGCGCAAGATGTACCTGTCCGGGGCGTTCGGCTCGCGGCACCGCGACGAGGCCTTCGGCGACGACTACGAGCTCCCCAGCGAGCGCGCCTACGCCGAGACCTGCGCCACGATCGCCGACCTGCACTGGACCTGGCGGATGCTGCTCGCCGGCGGCACGGCCGGCGCCGCCCGCTACGCCGAGACGATCGAGCGCGAGGTGCACAACGCCCTCGCCGCCTCGATCGACGCCAGCGGCACCAAGTTCTTCTACTCCAACCCCCTCCAGCAGCGCCCGGACCGGTACTCCGAGGAGAACGCCCCGCGCGAGCGCACCTCCTGGTACGCCTGCGCGTGCTGCCCCCCGAACATCGCCCGGACCGTCGCGCAGATGTCGGCCTACGTGGCCACCTCGACCGACGACACGCTCTGGCTGCACCAGTTCGCCGCCGCCGAGATCGACCTGCCCGCCCACCTGGGCGAGGGTACGCTCCGGGTGGCGACGACCTACCCGGCCGACGGCGCCGTCGAGATCACCGTGCACGGGCGCGTCGCGCCCGGGGCGCGCCTCGCGGTCCGCATCCCCAGCTGGTCGTCGGCCAGCGCGCTGGCCGTTCCCGGCGGGCCCGACGCCGCAGCCACGGCCGGCGACGACGGCTACGCCCACATCGACCTCGTCGACGGCGCCACCTACCGCCTCGACCTGGACCTCACCCCGCGCTGGACGACCGGCCACCACCGCGTCGACGCGGTCCGCGGCTGCCTCGCCCTCGAGCGCGGCCCGGTCGTGTTCTGCATCGAGCAGGCGAGCATGCCCGACGGCGCGATCATCGACGACCTCGTCCTCGTCCCCGGCGCCCCCCACGAGGTGGGCCCGCGCGAGCTGGCCGTGACCGTGTCCTCGGTTGCCCCCCTGCCCGCCACCCCGGGCGCGGTTGCCTCGGGAGGCCTCTACCCGCCGTCGGGCACGGCCGCCGACGACGTCCCGTCCTTCACCGTCCCCGCCATCCCGTTCTCGACCTGGGGCAACGCCGGCCCCGGGGCGATGCGCGTGTGGATCCCCGTCCGTCGCTGAACCGACCCTGACTCGTCCCCCCCACCTCTCGCTGCCGCGGCCCCGACCGCGACGGCTGCCTGAGCTGTACCCAAAAGTCCCACACCCCCCGCGCCCTTGGCGCACGTCTCAAGGAGGAGACAGATGACCCAGCACACCCGAAGCGGTCGCTTGACGAAGAGCGCCGGCGTGGTTGCCTTCGTTCTCAGCACGTCCCTGGTGCTCACCGCCTGCGGCGGCGGATCCGAGGCGGAGCCCGGCGACGGGCGGACGGTCTCGATCCTCGTCCTCAAGCACCCGCTGACCAAGAAGATGACCGACATGGCATGGGTCGCCGAGCTCGAGAAGAACGCCGACGTCACCATCAAGTGGGAAGAGGTCTCGGCCGACTGGGACCAGAAGAAGAACCCGATGCTCGCGGCCGGTGACGTGCCCGACCTCATCATCGGCCCGAACGCGATCACCGACTCCGACCTGGCGACCTTCGGCTCCCTCTTCGAAGACCTCAGCGACGACCTCGAGGCGCTCCCCAACGTCCAGGAGATGTTCACGGACGTCGACGGGGCCGAGCTCATGGCCACCTCCCTCGAGGGCAAGATCAACTCGATCCCCTCGTACAAGAAGTTCTGGCCGCAGGCGATCACCCACCAGTACATCAACCAGCAGTGGCTCGACACCCTGGGTCTGGCCACCCCGACCACCTGGGACGAGCTCTTCGACGTCATGGTCGCCTTCAAGGACGGCGACCCCAACGGCAACGGCCAGGCGGACGAGATCCCCTTCGACTTCGCCCCCGTGGGGACCGGTGGCTTCGGCTACTTCAACCCCTCCGCACTGCTGGGCAGCACGGGCATGACCACCTCCGGTGGTGGTGGCTCCGGCATCATCGTCGAGGACGGAACCGTCAAGAACCTCTTCGCCGACGAGCGGTACAAGGACATGGTGTCCTTCCTCAACCGGTGCTGGGAGGCCGGGTTGATCAGCGAAGAGGCCTTCACCCAGGACTACTCCACCTACCAGTCGGTGGCCCGCGGCACCGGCGACGAGGCCCGGGTCGGCTTCTCCTGGGGCTGGTCCGGCTCGGACCGCTTCGGTCCCGGCGTCTACGAGCAGTACGCACCGATGGCCCCGCTGCTCGCCGAGGCCGGTCAGAGCGCTCCCGCGTCGTGGTCCTACGACTACGAGAACCTCACCCGCAACCACGTGACCATGTCCGCCACTGCGAAGAACAAGGACGCCGCGCTGCGGGTCATCAACGAGTTCTACAGCCCCGAGACCTCCCTGCAGGTGCTCTTCGGTGACATCCCCACGAACGTGGAGAAGGTCTCCGAGACGGACTTCAAGGTGCTCGCGCCCGCGGACGCCAACCTCGACCCCTCGACGTGGAAGTGGACGTCCTCGCTCGCGGACAACGGCGCGTTCTTCATCCGTGAGGACCTCACCGTCGAGCTCCCGAGCGACCTCGCCGAGGCCGTCGAGGACGCGGTTCCGCTCCAGGGGGCCTTCGACGCTCTCGACGTCGACAAGAACGTCTGGCCTGGACCCTTCGTCAAGTTCTCGGCCGAGGACCTGTCCACGGTCGCGCTGAACAACACCGCGATCATGGGCGTGGCCATGCCGAAGTTCGCCCAGTGGGTCACCGCGGGCGGCGTCGAGGAGGAGTGGGACGAGTACGTCTCCCAGCTCGGGACCCTCGGAGTCACCCAGAACGACGAGATCCACCAGAAGTACTACGACGAGTACATCGCCTCGAAGTAGCGCTCCGCGGTCGCACCTGCGACCACCGTCCGGGCCGCCCGCCAGCGGGCGGCCCGGACACCGAGTCGATCGGCACTGACGCCGATCGTTCATCCTGCGGCCAGCCACCGCACGAGCAGAGGGGCGCGTCATGGCAGTAGCGATCGACCGACAGCCACCCAAGGCCAAGAAGACTCCCACCACCATCGCCGGCCGGCCGACCAAGCCCGGACCGCGCCTCATGCGTCACTTCGCCCGGCAGTGGCAGCTGTGGATCATGCTGCTGCCGGCCATCGGCTTCACCGCGGTCTTCGCCTACGGCCCGATGTACGGCATCCAGCTCGCCTTCCGCGAGTTCGACTTCGCCAAGGGCCTCACCGGGGGTGAATGGGTGGGCCTGAAGTACTTCGTCAAGTTCTTCGAGTCCCCCCAGTTCTGGACCCTCATGGGCAACACGCTGACCATCAGCCTGGCCACCCTGGTCTTCGGGTTCTTCGCCCCCATCGGGCTGGCGATCCTCATCAACCAGGTGCTCAGCCGCCGTCGCAAGCGGTTCACCCAGACGGCGACCTACCTGCCGCACTTCATCTCGATCGTCGTGATCGTCGGCATGCTCCAGGTGTTCCTGTCCCCGAGCACCGGCCTGATCACCCGCTTCCTGGAGAACTTCGGGATCACCGGGGTCAACTTCCTCGGTGACACGAGCACCTTCGTGCCGGTGTACGTCATCTCCGAGGTGTGGCAGCACTGCGGGTGGAACTCGATCATCTACCTCGCGGCCCTGGCCAGCGTGGACACCCAGCTCTACGAGGCGGCGAAGATCGACGGCGCCAACCGTTTCCAGGTGATCCGCCACATCGACTTCCCGGCCCTCATCCCGACCATGGTCATCCTGCTCATCCTCAACATGGGTGGGGTGCTCAACGCCGGCTTCGAGAAGATCTTCCTCATGCAGAACACGCTGAACCTGCCGGTCTCGGAGGTCATCTCGACCTACGTCTACAAGATCGGCATCCTCGGCTCCCAGTTCAGCTACTCGACGGCGATCGGGCTGTTCAACACCGCGATCAACTTCACCTTCCTCGTCATCACCAACCAGATCGCGAAACGCGTCTCCAACACGAGCTTGTGGTGAAGGGAATGACCATGTTCAAGAAGCTCAAGCACGCCACGCCGGGCGACATCCTCTTCACCTTCATGGTGTCCGTCGCGCTCGTCGTCATCGTCTTCGTGACGCTCTACCCGATCTACTTCGTCATGATCGCCTCGATCAGCTCACCACAGCTGGTGCAGGCCGGGGACGTCTCGTTCATCCCCCGAGGGGTGAACTGGTTCGGGTACGAGCAGATCTTCGCCGACGAGCGGATCTGGAACGGGTACCGGAACACGGTCGTCTACACGGTCCTGGGGACGGCCGTGAACATGGTCGTCACCATCCCGGCCGCCTACGCGCTCTCGCGCCGCGACTTCGCCCCGCGTCGCCCTCTCATGCTGTTCTTCGCCTTCACGATGTTCTTCAGCGGCGGGCTCATCCCTACGTACATGCTCTACCGCGACATCGGGCTGCTCAACAACATGTGGGTGTTCATCCTGCCCGGGGCCCTCAACGTCTACAACCTCATCATCGCGCGGGCCTTCTACGAGCACTCCCTGCCCCAGGAGCTTCACGAGGCGGCCACGCTCGACGGCGCCAACGACTTCCAGTTCTTCTTCAAGATGGCCATCCCGCTGTCCAAGGCCATCTTGTCGGTCATCATGCTGTACTACATCGTCCAGCACTGGAACGACTTCTTCACCGGCCTCATCTTCGTCCGCGACTACGACAAGCAGCCGCTGCAGATCGTCCTGCGTGACATCCTCATCTCCAACTCCGCCTTCGCCGGCGGGGCGGGCGGGGCGGGTGGCACCGGGGGCGGCTACGGCCAGCAGTTCGCCGACCAGATCAAGTACGGCGTCATCGTGGTCTCCACCCTCCCGGTCATCATCTTGTACCCCTTCCTGCAGAAGTACTTCGAGAAGGGCGTCATGATCGGGTCGGTGAAGGGATGAACCGCGTCGTGGGCTGGCACACCCGGATCGGCGACGCCGGGTTCCGGCTCGCACACCTGCAGCTGCTGTGGATCGCGCACGTCCTGCTGGGCGGCGTCGTGCTCGGGGTCTACCCGGCCACCGCGGCCGTCTTCGCGGTGCTGCGCCGCGACCACATGGAGGCCGCCGACTGGGAGGGCGGGCGCCACCGTCCCTCGCTGTGGCGCGAGTTCCACGACGTCTGGCGCAGCGAGCTGGTCAGCGCCAACGTCATCGGGCTGGTGCTCACGGCGGGGTGGGCGGTGGTCGTCTACGACCACCGCCTGCTGCGGGCCGTCGACATGGCGGCCGGGCCCGCCCTCACCGGGCTGCTGTGGATCCTCACGGTGGCGCTGCTCGTGGTGAGCGCCACGGTGTTCGTGCTGCACGCGCACTTCGCGGAGAGCCCCGCGCGGATCCTGCGGCGCAGCGCCGTGCTGACGATCGCGCGCCCGGTCCTGGCACTCATGAGCGCCGGGATCCTCGCGGTCGCCCTCGGGCTGTACTACGTGCTGCCCGGCCTGGCCGTGGTGTTCGGCGTGGGAGCCCCGGCCTACGCGATCATGGCGTACGTGTGGCAGTCCGGGGTGCTGCCCCGGGCGTCCGCGGCGTCGGCTGTCCCTGTTGTCCATCCCACCGCACCGAGTTCTACTGCACTGAGCTCTGCCGCACCGAGTCCCACCGCACCTCATCTCACCAAGGAGCCCTCCCGTGTCTGACGCCTTCCTGCTTGACGGCCACCGCCTGCTCTGGCGCGGCAGCGGCGAGACCCTCGTCGTCGAACCCTGGGGAGCTGACTCGGTGCGCGTGCGCGCCGTGCTCGGCGGACCGATCCTCGACACCGACTGGGCGCTGCTGCCCCCGGACCCGGCTGCCGCGACGAGCGTCGTCGTCATCGGAGCCGGTGAGACCGGGAACACCGAGGTCGCGACGCTGACCAACGGGGCGATCCGGGTCGTGGCGACCGCGGAGGAGTTCTTGGACTGGCAGGCCGGCTACACCCGCTCGCGCTGCCGGCTGGAGTTCTTCGACGCGGCCGGCACACTCCTGTTCGCCGAGGAAGAGCACGGCGGGGCGCTCAAGCTGCGCGCCCGCGACTTCGACGCGCTGCCCGGGGGCACCTACCGCGCCCGCACGAGCTTCGTCGCCGCCCGCGACGAGAAGCTCTACGGGATGGGCCAGTACCAGCAGGACATCCTCGACCTCAAGGGCACCACGGTCGAGCTCGCGCACCGCAACTCCCAGGTCAGCGTGCCCTTCGTGATGTCGAGCGTGGGCTACGGCTTCCTCTGGCACAACCCGGCCGTGGGGCGGGCGACGTTCGCGACCAACCGCACCGAGTGGTTCGCGGAGTCCACCGCCCAGCTCGACTACTGGGTTACGGTCGGCGCGACGCCGTCGGACATCGCGCGCAGCTACGCCGAGGCGACCGGGCACGTGCCGATGATGCCCGAGCACGGGCTGGGGTTCTGGCAGTGCAAGCTGCGCTACACCTCCCAGGAGGAGCTGCTGGCCGTCGCGCGCGAGCACACCCGCCGCGGCCTGCCGATCGACGTCATCGTCGCGGACTTCTTCCACTGGCCGAAGATGGGCGACTTCCGCTTCGAGGAGGAGTTCTGGCCGGACCCGGCCGCCATGGTCGCCGAGCTCACCGAGCTGGGCATCGAGCTCATGGTCTCGGTGTGGCCGCAGGTCTCCCTCGCGTCGGAGAACTTCGCCGAGCTGGACCGTCTCGGCTACCTCGTGCGGTCCAACCGCGGGGTCGACATCCAGATGTCCTTCGAAGGGCCCAGCCGGTTCCTCGACGTGACCAACCCCGCCGCACGGGAGTGGCTGTGGGCGAAGCTGTCCGCGAACTACCCCGGGGTCAAGCTCTTCTGGCTGGACGAGGCGGAGCCGGAGTACGCCTTCTTCGAGTTCGGCGCGTACAGCTACTTCGCGGGCCAGGCGCTCGAGGTCGGCAACATCTACCCCCAGCTGTTCTCCCGGGCCGTCTACGACGGCCAGGTGGCGAGCGGCCAGGTCGACTCGGTCAACCTCGTGCGGTGCGCGTGGGCCGGGTCCCAGCGCTACGGCGCGCTCGTGTGGAGCGGTGACATCCATTCCTCCTTCGCCTCCATGCGCCGCCAGGTCACCGCCGGCATCCACATGGGCGTGGCCGGCATCCCGTGGTTCACGACCGACATCGGCGGGTTCGGCGGCGGTCACGTCGAGGACCCGGCCTTCCACGAGCTGCTCGTGCGTTGGTTCCAGATGGGCACGTTCATGCCGGTCATGCGTCTGCACGGGGACCGCGGCCCGGCGCGTGAGGTGCGCGCGGCCGACGGCTCCCGGCGCTGCGCGACCGGCGCCGACAACGAGCTGTGGAGCTACGGCGAGGAGGTCTACGAGATCCTGTCCCGCTACGCCTTCCTCCGCGAAGACCTGCGCGAGTACACCCGGGCCCTCATGGCCTCTGCGCACACCGACGGCCAGCCGATCATGCGCGGGCTCTTCCACGACTTCCCCGGCGACCCGGGCGCGTGGGACGTGGCCGACCAGTTCCTCTACGGCCCTTCGCTGCTCGTGGCCCCGGTGCTGGCTGCCGGGGTGCGCTCGCGTCAGGTGTACCTGCCGGCCGGGTCGTCCTGGACCTCGCTGTCCACCGGCACCGTGCACGACGGCGGTGCGTGGGTCGAGGAGGCGGCGCCCCTGGGCGTCATCCCGGTCTTCGCGCGCGACGGTGCGTTGGGGGAGCTGGTGGGGAAGCTCGCCGGGAACCTCGGGGGGTGATTTCCCTGCGGCTGGGCAAGGATGGGGTGATCCAACGACACCCAGCAACGACGCTGAAGGAGCTCATCATGACGACAGGTGGATTTGCCGGAGAAGGACCCGTGGTGGTCCCGACCTTCGTCCCGGGCATCGGGGACGACGACCGGGTGGACGGGGAGCGGGCCGAGGACGGGTCGGCCGAGGAGGCCTCGCACGAGGAGATCGAGGAGGAGGCGGAGGTGGTCGCCCACCTCTCCGATCCTGAGGTCGACGAGGCGATCAGGCACCTGCGCGGGACGCAGGACTGACGCCAGCTGACCACACCCGACGGGGTCGTCTGTTTCGCTCCAGGTCGTCTGTCCAGACAGACGACTCCGCGCGAAATGGACGACCCCGTCGCTGCGGGCCCGGCGGGCCCGGCCGGTCAGCGGGTCAGCGGGCGAGGAGGTCCGCCAGGGCGGCGTTGACCTCGTCGGCGTGGGTCCACAGGAGGCCGTGCGGGGCGCCCTCGATCTCGACGTAGGTGGCCTCGGGGAAGGTCTCGTGGAAGACGCGTCCGGTCGAGTCGATCGGCAGGATCCGGTCGGCGGAGCCGTGCAGGATGAGCGTCGGCAGGCCGGCAGCCCGGACCGCTGCGACGTCGGCCCGGAAGTCGGTGAGCCAGGTCGGGACGACGGAGTATGCGGCGTCGGGCGCGCTCGCGGCTGCGGTGGCCCAGCTCGCGTGGACGGCATCCTCGCTGATCCGGGAGCCGAGGTTTTCGTCGAGGTTGTAGAAGTCGTCGAAAGACTTGGTGAACCATGCGAAGCGGTCGGCGCGGGAGATCTTGGCGATGCCGTCGAAGACGGACTGCGGGACCCCGGTCGGGTTGTCGTCGGTCTCCAGGAGGAAGGGTTCGAGGGATGCGAGGAAGCCGAGGCGGCTGAGCCGGTCGGTGCCAAAGGTGGCGAGGTACCGTGCCACCTCGCCGGTGCCCATGGAGAAGCCGACGAGCGCGACGTCGCGCAGGTCGAGGGCTTCCATCAGGGCGTTCAGGTCGGCGGCGTAGGTGTCGTAGTCGTACCCGGTCGCGGGGTGGCTGGAGCGGCCGAAGCCGCGGCGGTCGTAGGCGATGACGCGGTTGCCGGCATCGAGCAGCACGCGGGTCTGGCGCTCCCAGGACCTCCCGTCGAGGGGGTAGCCGTGGATGAGGACGACGGGGGCGGCGTCGGCGGGGCCGTGGTCCTCGTAGTAGATCTCGATGCTCGCGGAGTTCTCGGTCCCGGCGGTGACGAACGGCATGGTGGTCTCCTGTCCAGTCGACGGGGAGGACGGACGTCTTCCCGGCTAGACCTACCCAAGAGGCCGATCGGGCCCGCCGCAACCGCTCGTCGATTCGTACCAGGAGTTGAGACCGGTGATTCTGGGAGATCCCGTCGCCTCGCGCGCAGCGAGGGGCCGCGTCGCCGACCCGTGTTGCACGTGAAACATCGCCCAGCACGGACCCGTCTGCGGGGTCGTCTGTTTCGCGCTGAGTCGTCTATCCAGATAGACGACCTGACGCGGAATAGACGACTCCGCGGTCAGATGTCGGCTGCCGGGACCGCTCAGGTGTTCCGCCCGCGCAGCACAGCCCTCAACCTCTCCTTGTTCACCACCGCGATCGCGCTCAGCGGGATCCCGGCGGGGCACACCGACGCGCACTCCCCGTAGGACGAGCACGGCCCGAAGTCGAGCTCCATCTCCGCGATCATCGCCCGGGCGCGCTTGCCGCGTTCGGCCTTGGTCGTGGGCAGCGCGGCGAGGTGGGCGAGCTTGGAGCCGACGAACAGGTGCGCGGCGCCGTTGGGGCAGGCCGCCACGCAGGCGCCGCAGCCGATGCAGGCCGCGAAGTCGAGGGCCATCTCCGCCGCCGCGAAGTCCAGGGCGACGGAGTCGGCGTCGGGCGCGGTGCCGGCGTTGATGGCGACGTGCCCGCCGGCGGTGATCACGCGGTCCAGGGCGGAGCGGTCCACGACGAGGTCCCGGATCACCGGGTAGGCCCCCGACCGCAACGGCTCGATCCGCACCCGGTCCCCGTTGGCGTACCGAGCCAACCGCTGGTGGCAGGAGGGAGTGTTGGGCTGCGCCCCGTGCGGGCGGTCGTCGACCGTGACCCCGCACGCCCCGCAGATGCCCTCGCGGCAGTCGGACTCGAAGGCCACCGGAGAGCCGCCGGTCTCCACGAGCTGCTCGTTGAGCCGGTCGAGCAGCTCGACGACGCTCATCTCCGGGGTCGCGTCGTCCACGACGTACGTCTCGAACCGCCCCGGCCCGGCCGGGGTGTCCTGCCGCCACACATCCAGGGTGAGCTTCACTTGTAGTTCCTCTTCTGCAGCGGGACGGCGTCGAAGGTCAGCGGCTCGTGGTGGCGCACGAAGGCCCCGTTGCCGGGCACCTCCCACGCGGAGACGAAGGCCCACAGGTCGTCGTCGCGCGCCGCCTCCCCGTCGACGGAGTGCTCGCCGCGGAAGTGCGCCCCGCAGGACTCTTCCCGGTCGAGGGCGTCGACGCACATGAGCTCGGCGAGCTCGAGGTAGTCGGCCACCCGACCGGCCTTCTCGAGCTCCTGGTTGAGGTGGTCCCCGGTCCCGGCGACACGCAGCTCGGCCCAGAACCGCCCGCGCAGCTCCCGGATCTCCGCGATCGCCGTCGTGAGCGTCTCGGCCGTGCGGTGCACCCCGCAGCCGGCGTAGAGGATGTCCCCGAGCAGGCGGTGGAAGTACGTGGGCCCGTGCGCACCGTCGGCACCGAGCAGCGCATCGACGCGGGTCTGTGCGCGCTCGAGCGCCTCACGGACGGCTGGCGCGTCGTCGGGCAGGCGGGGTGTGCCGAGCAGCGGGGCGAGGTAGTTGGGGATGGAGTAGGGCAGGGTGAACCAGCCGTCCACGCACGCCGAGAGCAGCGAGTTCGCGCCGAGGCGGTTGGCGCCGTGGTAGCCCCAGCCGGCCTCCCCGCCCACGAACAGCCCCGGGATGGAGGTCATCTGGTCGTAGTCGGACCACAGCCCGCCCATCGTGAAGTGCGCCCCGGGCGCGATGCGCATCGGCACCGTGTACGGGTCCTCACCCGTCGCGTGGGTGTACATCTCGAAGAGGTTCCCGTAGCGCTCGGCGATCTTCGCCTGGCCCAGGCGGGCGATCGCGTCGCGGAAGTCGAGGTACACGCTGTTGTTCAAGGGCCCGACGCCGCGGCCCGCCGTGATCTGTTCGAAGGCGTTGCGCGAGGCGACGTCGCGCGGGGTGAGGTTGCCGAACGTCGGGTAGCGGCGCTCGAGGTAGTAGTCGCGCTCGGCGTCGGGGATGTCGCCCGGGGCGCGCATGTCGCCGGGGGTGACCGGCACCCAGATCCGCCCGTCGTTGCGCAGCGACTCGCTCATGAGGATGGTCTTGGACTGCCACCGCGAGCTCACCGGCAGGGCGGTGGGGTGGAACTGGATGAAGGACGGCGAGGCGAAGTGCGCGCCGCGCTGGGCCGCGCGCCAGGCGGCGGAGGCGTTGGAGTTCTTGGCCAGGGTGGAGAAGTAGAAGACGTTCCCGTACCCGCCGGTGGCGAGCACGACGGCGTCGGCCGTGTGGGCGGTGATCTCGCCGGTGAGCAGGTTGCGCATGATGACGCCGCGGGCGCGGCCGTCCTCGACGACGAGGTCGAGCATCTCGTGGCGGGTGCGCAGGGTGACGGAGCCGGCGTCGACCTGGCGCAGCAGGGCCTGGGCGCTGGCGACCTGGAGCTGCTGGCCGGTCTGGCCGCGGGTGTAGTACGTGCGGGAGACCTGCACGCCGCCGAAGGAGCGGGTGGCCAGGGCGCCGCCGTACTCGCGGGCGAAGGGCGCCCCGATCGCGTTGAGGTGGTCGATGACGCGGACGGACTCCTCACCGAGGCGGAAGGCGTCGGCCTCGCGGCCGCGGAAGTCCCCGCCCTTGACGGTGTCGGTGACGAACCGCTCGATCGAGTCGTTGTCGACCTTGCGGGCCCGGGCGGCGTTGATGCCACCCTGCGCGGCGACCGAGTGCGCCCGCCGCGGGGCGTCGTGATAGGTGAAGGAGTGGACGTCGTAGCCGAGCTCACCCAGGGCCGACGCCGCGCCCGCCCCGGCCAGGCCGGTGCCGACGACGATGACCTTGAACTTCGGACGGTTGGCGGGGTTGACGAGCTTGTAGGCGAGCTTGCGCCGGGCCCAGGCGGTGGCCGGCGGGCCGTCAGGGACGTGGCCGTCGAGGGCCTCGCCGCGGGTGACGCCGGGGACCTTGGACTCGGGGGTGGTCGGGAGCTGGGTGGGGAGCTCTGTGGGGATCTCGGCCGGGATCTCGGTGGTGGTCATTTCACGACTCCGGTGAGCACCGCGATGGGGATGAGGATGTTGCCGAGCAGGATCGCCAGGGTGATCAGGCCGCCGATCGCGAACGCGATCGCGCGGGTGCGCTTGCCGGTCATACCCAGGTCGTGGACCACGGTGTATAGCCCGTGACCCAGGTGCAGGAACAGCGTGAGCAGCGCGAGGATGTAGAACGCCGACGCGGCCGGGCGCTCGAAGCTGGCGACGAGGTTCTGGTAGGCGAAGGACGCCTCGGTGGTGCCCGCCGTGTAGCTCTCCGGGGCGACGCCGGTGGTGCCCAGGGTGAGGTCCATGATGTGGAAGACGATGAAGGCGAAGAGCACGATGCCGGTGACGAGCATGTTCCGCCCGGCGAAGGTCTTCAGCGGCAGGCGCTTGCGGACGACCTTGCCGCGGGACTTGCGGGCGCGCGACTTGAGCATGAAGGCACCGGCGACGTGGCCGATGAGCCCAACCATGAGCACGATCCGCAGGATCCACAGCACCCCGTTCCACGGCAGGAACGGCTCGAGGATCGTGTGCAGCCAGTGCGCGTACTCGTTGAAGTGCTCGGCGCCGGTGAACACCTTGAGGTTGCCGAACATGTGCACGAGCAGGAACAGCGCGAAGATCGAGCCGGAGACGGCCATGACCAGCTTGAGTACCCAGGACGGGATGAGCGGGGCCTTGCGGACACGGGCGTCGGTGATCCGGCCGGTGGCCAGGGCCGCGGGCTCGGCTCCGGGGAGGGTGGTGGGGGAAGGCATGGGCGTCCCTGGGTAGCTGCTGGTGACGCGGTGTGTTGCGCGTCACTCGGAGCGTAGGGGCGCTGAACCGGGATGGAGTAGGACTTCCATCCCGGGTGGTGTCAGATCAGCCGAGGATCGCCGAGAGCTCCTCGGCGGCCTGGTGGACGTCGTAGTCCTTGCTGCGCGCGTCGGAGTTGTCCACCGTGAGGCAGGCTCGCGAGAGTGTGGCCTCGTCGAGGTAGCAGGCGACGGCCTTGGGGCCGGCGTCCGGGTTGGTGGGGAAGGTCCAGGTGACGAGGACGTAGTCGCGCTCGCCGATGGTGACGGCCTCCTGGACCTGCTCGTTGCCGTCCTGCGTGAAGGCGTCCGTGGCCTCCTCCAGAGCCGCGTACGCGGCCTCGTCCTCGGCCTGGGCGAAGCCGACGCCCGCGGGGGTGTCCTCGTAGAAGCTGCACTCGACCTCGTAGACCCCCTCGTCGAGCTTCCAGAAGGTCGTCATCGAGCCGTCGATCGTCTCGCCGTCCACCTCGACGGTGTCCATGAGCGGGCACGCCCACTCGAAGTCACCCTGGCCGGTCGAGCCGATTCCCGGGTAGCGCTCCTTGCCGTCGTCGATGGACGCCGCCCAGGACGCGGGGATGCCGGTGGTTGAGGACTCGGAGTCCTGCGACTCGTTGTCGGTGCTCGACTCCTCGGTGCTCTTCGTGCTGTCCGGGGCCGTCGTCTCGTCGGATGCACTGCTCGAGCAGGCGGTCACCGTGAGGAGGGCGGCGAGGGCGAGCGCCGCGGCTGCGGTGGCGCGGCGTCGTGCGGACGCGAGGGGGAGACGGGCGGACGTGGACATGATGGGGCTCCGAACTGGTGGGGGACTGCCCTGATCTTGGTCCTTCAGGAGGTGGGGCGCCATGGGGAGAGGTGCCCGGGCGGGGCCGGGGGCCCGTTCGTCGTCGCACAAGCCAGCGGCCCTGTGTCAATGTCTCTATTCTTGAGACAGGGGGCGTACGATCGGGTTCCTGTCCTAAGAATAGAGACATTGAGACACCGATGATCTACGCGACCCCAGTCCTCGACCTCGACGACACCCGCGTCCTCACCGAGCTCGAGGCGATGCGGACCACGTTGTCCGACTCCCTCCGCACGCCCCGGCGCTGGGTCGGCCGCCTGCGCCGGACCGCCGTCGCCCGCGCCATCCGCGGATCCAACAGCATCGAGGGATACGACGTCGAGCTCGACGAGGCCGACGCCGCGATCGACGGCGAGGAGCCGATCAGCGCCGACGCGCGCACCTTCGCCGAGATCCGGGGCTACCGGCAGGCGCTCGGATTTGTCTTGGCCACCGCGGCCGACGAGCACTTCACCCTGGACTCCTCGGTGCTGCGCAGCATGCACTTCATGCTGCTCTCTCACGCACCCGACAAGAGCCCGGGGCAGTACCGACGCGGAGAGATCTTTGTCCACGATGACAAGGTGAACCGCAACGTCTACGAGGGGCCGGCGGCCGAGGATGTCCCCGCGCTGGTCGAGGAACTCATCTCGGCGCTCGCGGACCGGACCGGGGAGGACCCGTTCGTCCAGGCCGCGATGGCCCACCTCAACCTCGTGATGATCCACCCCTTCCGCGACGGCAACGGCCGGATGGCCCGCGCGCTGCACACCTTGGTCCTCACCCGCGCCGGGCTGAGCGCCCCCGAGCTGTCGAGCATCGAGGAATGGCTCGGACGCAACACCGACGACTACTACCAGGTGCTGGCGAAGTCCAGCGCGGGGGTGTGGAGCCCCGAGCAGGACGCGCACCTCTGGCTCAAGTTCTGCTTGCGCGCCCACCATTTCCAGGCGCAGACCGTCCAGGTCCGCATGGCGCGCGCGGCCGTCGTGTGGGACATGCTCGACGACGCCGCCCGCCTCCACGGGCTCCCCGAGCGAACCCTGGACCTGCTGTTCTCCGCGGTCGTCGGGTTCCGCGTGCGCAGGTCGACGTACGTGCGCACGGCCCAGATCGACGAGCGGTCCGCGACGCGGGACTTCAAACGCCTAGCCGACGCCGGGCTGCTCCGGGCGGTGGGGGAGACCAAGGGCAGGTACTACGTGGCGGGCGAGGGGCTGGACGAGATCGTCGCGGTGCGTCGCGAGGGCGACGATCTGGTGGAGCCCTACCCGGGGTTCCGCAGCGCGCTGTACGCGTAGGCCACCGGGTATCGCGCGACCGCCGCGTCAGAACGACCCCCCACCCCCCAGCGGAAACGACGCCAGGACCGTGTGCACCGGGCGGCCCAGGGCTCCCTGGCCGGGGCGTGACTCGATGAGCTCGAGCGCCTCGACGGTCCACTCCGGGCCGCGGTAGACCGCCAGCGCGTGGGCCACGTGCGCGGAGTCGACCATCGACCCCGCGCGGGAGATCGTCAGGTGCGCGCGGTTGCGCTCGCGGGCGTCGCGCGTCGTGGTGTGGTCGTCGCGGACGCCGGCCAGCTCGCGCATGGCCGCCCCGAGCGGGTCCGTCTCGCCGCCGACTCCCACCCACATGACGGTGCTGCGGAACGCCCCGGCGCCGGCCAGGTAGATCGTGAACGGCTCGATCTCCCCGGCGACCTGCCCGACGGCGGCCGCCAGGTCCGGCGCTGCGCCGTCGGGCAGGTCGCCGAAGAAGGCCAAGGTGAGGTGCCAGGTGGAACGCGGGGTCCACGGGGATCTCGCCGCGACGTGGCGGCGGTGGCCGCGCGGGGCCCGCCCGGCGCGGACGGCCGGGGGAGGGAGCGGGCCGAGCATGCTCAGGGCGGTCTCGAGATGGTCGAGCACCTCGGCCGGCGGGGTGATCGCCGCGAAGAGTCGCACGCCCTCACTCTATGGCGCGGTCCGCGGCGCCGGTGGGCTCAGCGGGTCTCAGTGGGCCTCAGCGGGCTCGGTCGGCTCAACAGGCTTGCCCGCGGCGGACGCCGACCGGGTCAGCAGGTGCAGGACCGCCCCCACCGCCAGCAGGATCCCGGCACGCAGCCAGGTTCCGGCGCTCTGCTGGGTGAGCAGGCCCAGGCAGCTCGCCACGCCGAGGACCGGCACGATGGTCGCCACCCGGAAGTGGTCCTCCTCGACGTGGTCCTTGCGCAGCACGAGCACGGAGACGTTCGTGCTGATGAAGACGATGAGCAGGAGCAGCACGACGGTCTCGGCGAGCACCTGGAGGCCGCCGGTGAAGACGAGGATGATCGCGGCGAGGGTCGTGACGACGATGGCCACCCACGGGGTGCGCCGGCCTGGCAGGACGCGGGCGAGCACGGGGGGCAGCAGGCCCTGGGCCGCCATGCCGTAGGTGAGGCGGCTGGCCATGATCATCGTCAGCAGCGCCCCGTTGGCGACGGCGACCAACGCGATCGCGGCGAACACCCGCTCGGGCACGACGTCGGCCACGCTCACCACCTCCAGGAGCGGTCCGGTCGAGCCGGCGAGGGTGTCGGGGGAGACGACGGCGACCGCCGCGACGCCGACGCCGACGTAGACGACGCCGGCGGTGAGCAGCGAGGCGAAGAGCGCCCGCGGGTACACCCGGCGGACGTCCTTGACCTCCTCGGCGAGGTTGGCGGAGGTCTCGAAGCCGACGTAGGAGTAGAAGGCGAGCAGCGACGCCCCGAGCACCGCGAGGGCCGGGGTGGTGTCCTCCTTGAAGTCCAGGGCGCGGGACAGGTCGCCGTCGCCGCGTCCCAGCACGATCGCGGCCAGGATGATGATGAGCAGCAGGCCGGAGAGCTCGATCGCGGTCATGACGACGTTGGCCCGCAGCGACTCCCGGATCCCGCGCGCGTTGAGCAGCGCGACGAGGATAAGGAAGACCACGGCGACGAGCTTGGTGGGCGCGTCGATGAAGGTGGTGAAGTACTCCCCGGCGAAGGCGATGGACAGCCCCGCCGCGCTCGTCACCCCGGCGGCCAGCATGGAGAACCCGACGAGGAAGGACAGGGCGGGCTTCTTGAACGCCCGCTCGGCGAACACCGCCGCACCGCCGGCCTTGGGGTACTTGGTCACCAGCTCGGCGTAGGACCCGGCGGTGAGCAGTGCGAGCCCGAGCGCGACGAGGAGGGGGAGCCACACCGCACCCCCGACCTCCCCGGCCATGATGCCGACCAGGGCGTACACGCCCGCGCCGAGCACGTCGCCGAGGATGAAGACGTAGAGCAGGCGGCCGCTGATGGCGCGAGAAAGGGTGGGTTGGGGGGTGGTCATAGGAATACCGTGCCAGGAGTTCCCCGGCTTCGCCTGGTGAGCCCCGTTCAGGGTCGTGGCTGGTCAGGGACCCGGTGGTGCTCGAGCGCTCCCCACGCTGCGGAGCCGACGGGCGGCGCCTAGGTTGGAAGGCGTGCCCCACGATCCGAACGACTCCTTCGTCCATGTCCGCGGAGCCAGCGAGCACAACCTCAAGAACATCGACGTCGACCTGCCCCGGGACGCGATGGTCGCCTTCACCGGAGTCTCCGGATCGGGCAAGTCCTCGCTGGCCTTCGGGACGCTCTACGCCGAGGCGCAGCGCCGCTACTTCGAGTCGGTGGCCCCCTACGCCCGCCGGCTGCTGCAGCAAGTCGGCGCTCCCCACGTGCAGGAGATCACCGGGCTGCCGCCGGCGGTGGCGCTGCAGCAACGCCGCGGCGCCGCGACCTCCCGCTCGACCGTGGGCACCCTGACCACCCTGTCCAACCTTGTCCGGATGCTCTACTCCCGCGCCGGCACCTACCCGCCCGGTGCGTCGCGGCTCGGGGCGGAGGCGTTCTCCCCGAACACCGCGGCCGGGGCCTGCCCGCGCTGCCAGGGGCTCGGCGAGGAGCACGACGTCAGCGAGGAGCTCCTCGTGCCGGACACGTCGCTGAGCATCCGCGAGGGCGCGATCGCCGCGTGGCCGGGGGCCTGGCAGGGCGCCAACCTGCGGAGCATCGTGTCCGGGCTGGGGATCGACGTCGACCTCCCGTGGCGGGCGCTGACGGCGAAGGACCGGGACTGGCTGCTGTTCACCGAGGAGCAGCCCAAGGTGCTCATCAAGCCCGAGCGGGACCGCATCGACCACGGGTACTACGGGCTGTTCTGGAGCGCCCGCGCGCACGTCCACCACGTCCTGGCCACCTCCAAGAGCCAGATGATGCGAGACAAGGCGATGCGCTTCGTCCGCAGCGCCGCGTGCACCCTCTGCCACGGCACCGGGCTGCAGTCCGGCGCCCTGCTGGTCACCTTCCGGGGGCTGAACATCGCCGAGACGAACGCGCTCTCCTTCGTCGAGCTGGTGGCGCTGCTGCGTCCGGTGGCCGAGCTCACCGGGGCGGGTGCGGCGACGTCGTCGGCCGACTCCGGGGAGGGGACAGAGGTGGCGGTGCGCCTGTGCGCCGACCTCGTGGAGCGGATCCAGGTGCTGCTCGACCTGGGGCTGGGGTACCTCTCGTTGGGGCGCACCTCCACGAGCCTCTCGCCCGGGGAGGCCCAGCGCCTGCGGATCGCCACCCAGCTGCGCTCGGGGCTCTTCGGGGTCGTCTACGTGCTCGACGAGCCGTCCGCGGGGCTGCACCCGGCCGACGCCAAGCCGCTGCTCGACGTGCTCGACTCGCTCAAGGGCGCGGGCAACTCGCTGTTCGTCGTCGAGCACGACCTGGACATCGTGCGCCGGGCCGACTGGGTCGTCGACATCGGCCCCGGAGCCGGTGAGCACGGGGGACAGGTGCTCTACTCCGGGCCGGTCGCCGGTCTTGCCGACGTCGAGGCGTCGGTCACCGGCAAGTACCTCTTCGGCCGCGCGGAACCGCTCGAGCGACACCAGCGCACCCCTCACGGGTGGCTGCACCTGCACGGGATCAGCCGGCACAACCTCTCCGGTGTCTCGGTCGAGGTGCCGCTGGGCGTGCTGACCGCGGTCACCGGAGTGTCCGGGTCGGGCAAGTCGACGCTGGTCACCCAGGTCCTCGCCGAGCTGGTGCGCCGCCACCTCGGCCAGGCGCCCGACGACGAGGACAGCGCCGAGCTCGAGATCGACGTCGACGACGCGACCGGCCTGGAGGCCTTCGACCGGCTCGTGCGCGTCGACCAGCGCCCGATCGGCCGCACGCCGCGCTCCAATCTCGCGACCTACACGGGCCTCTTCGACGCGGTGCGCAAGCTCTACGCCGCGACCCCCGAGGCCCGCGAGCGGGGCTACGGCGCCGGCCGGTTCTCCTTCAACGTCGCCGACGGACGCTGCGAGACCTGCCAGGGGGAGGGCTCGGTCTCGGTCGAGCTGCTCTTCCTGCCCGGCACGTACGCCCCGTGCCCCAGCTGCCACGGAGCCCGCTACAACGCCGAGACCCTCGAGATCGTCTACCGCGGCAAGACCATCGCCGACGTGCTCGGACTCTCCGTCGACGAGGCCGCCGACTTCCTCGCCGACCTGCCCGCCGCCGCGCGCAGCCTGACGACGCTGCGCGAGGTGGGACTGGGGTACCTGCGCCTGGGCCAGCCCGCCACCGAGCTCAGCGGCGGGGAGGCCCAGCGGATCAAGCTGGCGACCGAGCTGCAGCGCGCCCGCCGCGGGCACGCACTGTACCTGCTCGACGAGCCGACGGCGGGGCTGCACCCGGCGGACATCGCGCTGCTGCTCAGGCAGCTACACCGGTTGGTGGACGCTGGGAACACGGTGGTGCTGGTTGAGCATGACCTCGACACGATTGTGAGTGCGGACTGGGTCATCGACTTGGGGCCTGGGGGTGGGGACCACGGGGGGCGCGTGGTGGCTACGGGGACGCCGGAGGAGATCGCTCGGGTGGAGGGGAGTGCTACGGCGCCGTATTTGGCGACGCGGTTGGTGGCGCATAGGAAGGAACGGTAGGGGCGGGTCGCGGAACCGGTGGTGGGGGGCTAGGGCACGGAGGATCTGCGGCAGCACATCCCTCGACGACGAGATGGGCGTCCTGCCGGATGTGCGGGACTTCCCGATGGAGTTCTCCACTGAGGAAGCCACCTACGACCTGGTCGCCAACGTCATCCCGGCGTCCTTCCGGACCGTCGATGGATCCGGGTGCACACCTTCCGGATGGAGAACGCCGAGGGCGGCACGTTGCTGGTCAAGCTGCACTGCAACCCGGTGCTCTGGGTGCACTCGACGGTGGGAGGAGTACCAGCTTGCCAAAGGTGCGGGCCCGGACGTTGTCGCCACACCTTGGCGCCTGAAGCTTTGCGTTGAACCTGAGAGGTGCACATGGCAGCATGCTGTCAGCAGGTGCGCCCAGGTTGGTACGCCTCGCGCCAGTACCCAGATGGAGGATCGAGCCTGACGAAGAACTGACGCAGAGAACCGCCGAAATCCGATCGGCTGGGCCAGGTTGAGCACCAAACGACGCACTCTGTGGAACTATTGCAGGCATGGACAATGAACTTTCGAAACCGTCAGAGGTCGACCTCGTAGATGACGACGACGATGAAGAGCCGGTTGAACTACGGGACGTAACGTCTGCGTTCGTGACAGACACGGACTGGACTAGCGAGACGATTCTTAGTCAGATGCGCAGGGGCAACATCCAACTAAATCCGCGATTTCAGCGACGCGACGCATGGGATCGTGCGCGAAAAAGCAGATTCATCGAGAGCTTGATCCTCGGGTTGCCCATCCCGCAAATAGTCCTCGCCGAAGATAAGCGACGCAAGGGCTCCTTTATAGTCCTCGACGGCAAGCAACGCCTGCTTACCTTGTCACAATTTGCCAAAGGTTCATCGCTCGACAGTGATCCTGAAGGTAGTCTGATGCCTCTCCGATTGGGCGCGCTCGAAGTTCGACCAGATCTTCAACGGTTCAGTTTGCAGGATTTCGAAAATCAACTTGGGCTTCAGGATGACTTGAACAGTTTTCTCAACCAGACTATCCGTACTGTCGTAGTTAGGAACTGGCCTGACGAGGGATTTCTGAATCTTGTATTCCTGCGACTTAACACCGGGAGCGTCGCTTTGTCGCCGCAAGAACTGAGGCAGGCACTCCATCCAGGGCCGTTTACAGATTTCCTCGACGATCACGCTTCGGAAAGCACTGAGCTCCAGCATGCGCTAAACATTGACCGACCGGACTTTCGGATGCGGGATGTGGAGATTCTTCTACGATTCTTTGCGCTGAAAACGTCGCTTGAGACATATCGAGGAAGCCTGAAGAAGTTCCTCGACGACGCCAGCGACAAACTCAATGCACAATGGGACGCGGAGGAAGATCGGATCAGAGGCTTGGCTTCGGAGTTTGATGAGGCAGTGGCGGCGGCGCTCACGATATTTCAGAAGAATGCGTTCTGTAGGTGGAACCCGGACAGGTCCATTTATGAACGACGCTTTAATCGTGCGGTATTCGACATTATGGTATTCTACTTCAGCGACCGTGAAACTAGATTCCTCGCACTGGAACGCGCAGCAGAGGTGGAGGCGCTCTTCCGGAAGCTCTCAGATGGCCATCCAACGTTCGTGGAAGCCATGCAAACGTCGACAAAGACTATCGAGGCGCTGCATGCTCGGCTTTCCGTATGGGGAGAGGGGCTGAGAGATGTCACTGGCCTTGACATAGCAGTGCCCGTCCTTGACGCAGGCCGCGTCTTGAGGTTGCGGTAGTTGCACGATGACAACAGTGCGCTATACGTACATGCAGAAGCGTGTGACGACGCTACGCAGGTTCATGCTGCCTGCGAAGTTCTCCGCGACCGGCCTCTATCCCGACCGCGCACATCAGCGAACCGCAGCATTTCGCCTTCTTGTGCATGCTGAGTTCGAGTCTTACCTAGAGGATGCAGTTTCTGCCCATCTCGATTCGAAGGTCGACGACTGGACCTCAAACGGCCGGCCTTCGATCACGATTGCGGCATTGCTTGCCTATGACGAAGTGAGCGGAAAACCTCCGACATCTCTACTGCGTCCGCCACAGAAACAGGCGCGCCTCTTCGATGATCGGCTTGCCGACGCTGCCGCCCGGTTCAATCAGAGAGTTCGAGTGTTTAACCACGGAGTTCGGGAAACAAATGTCCTGAGTCTAGTCCTTCCCATCGGAATGAGTGCCAGTACAATTGACACAATTTGGTTGGCGGAACTCGATGCCTGGGCTAGCGAACGCGGAGATCTTGCCCATCAATCATCTGGTAAGGTGCAGTTAAAATTGGATCCCGCTCGCGAGTATGCGAAGGTCAAGAATCTCTTAGTCGGATTTAAGGAGCTTGACGTCAACATAAGCGGTCTTCCGTAGACTGATGTCAATCTGCGCTAGTCGGATGGGTGCCCGGTCCGCACGCATGGGACGAGGTGACGTGGGCGCAGGTTGCTGATCCTTGATCGCCAAATCAGATCGAACTCGGCGACGAGCGCGCGACCTGGGAGCCTCTAAGACAAGGCGGCGAGAGTTCTATATCGGAGACTCTTCGTTGCCGGTGCGTGCTGCCCTGTAGCCAAATTGCGGGCGCGGACCATGTCTTGAAGTGACGTGTCCGTGTGTGTCGATTGTGAGAACGTGGTTCGATTCATGTTCACCAGCGGGAAGCGCTACGAGCTATTTCGACCCGGTGAACGATCCACCACAGCGTGTCAGCCGGCGGTTAGCCAGTAGGCGGTGGGGGTAGATGTCCATGCATGTTCCGCATTCGAGCTTACCGAACTGGCTGGGTTCGGCGCCCAGGATCGCCGCGGCCTACGCGAGCATGGTTCCTCGCTGGTGGCAGCGGCCTCGCAGTTCGGCGGGTTGCGACGAGGGCGGGTGGGTAGGGTTTGGAGGTTTGGAGGCGTGCGGGCTGTCGCGCGTCGATGCGTCGCAGGACGTCCCGCTTGGCCTTCTCGCCTGCCCGCAGGCGTGCCTTGCATGTTCTCTATGGTGCGGTGGTCGCTGCACAGGTGCAGCAGGGCGATCTGAGCGGGACTCTGTCGGGTTTGACGCACCACCCGTGCCGGCAAGTTGATGGCGGCCGGGCGGGTCACGGGTGTTTGGGCGACAGGCGGGGATCAACTCCCGGAGGCCGTCGCGATCTGCGATGGCCGGAGAGCGCACCGACGCCACACCTTGCGTGCCTTGTCGGGTTTTCCACAGTTTACGCTGCCAGCTGACAATGTCAGCCGCAGCGGGTAACGTAAGCGCGTGAGCCAAGCCGCCCGTACCGTACCCAGCAGAATCTCGTCATCAGACCCGCTTCACGAGCCTCGCAACCTCACAGAAGCCCAAAGAGAGGTCTTCCGTACCCGTTCGCGCGAGTCACGCGAGGCCCGTCAGGCCTCGTTGGCAGGACTGGGGGCGCCCCCGCTCCATGAAATAAACATACCCACTTTCGATCCGCTGAGCCTTATGCCAGCAATCGAGCCAAATGGCCTTTCCACGCTATCGCTATTTAGCGGCGGTGGAGGGCTCGACCTAGGCTTCGATCTCGCAGGGTTCGAACACGGTGGCTCGTGGGAAATTATGGAAGAAGCAGCCAAGACGCTGACATTGGCGCGGCCAGCATGGAGCGTACATGGAGGGGCTGACGGCGACGTTCGAGGCGTGGACTGGCGGACATACAAGGGAAACCTGGCTGTAATGCACGGCGGTCCCCCTTGCCAGCCTTTCAGTAATGCCGGGAAGCAGCGCGGGGCAAAAGATCCTCGCGACATGTGGCCGGAATTTGTGCGCGCTGTATTGCAGGCTCGTCCAGAAGTTTTCGTTGCGGAGAACGTCGCTGCCCTGGCATCGGCAACTTTCTCTGAGTATGTCGCTTCCACAATACTTGCTCCGCTTGCCGGGAGCTACAGAATGCATCGAGTCACAATGCAAGCGTTTGAGTACGGCGTACCCCAGGTGCGTCGACGTGTCGTGTTCTTCGGATTTAGGAACAAGAATCTCGAAAAAAACTGGACACGTCCTCAGCCGTCGCACCGACGCACAGGACGCCCTGGAGGCGAGAGCTTGCTTGAAACGCCCGGAGTTCGAGCCGCATTGGGCCTATCGGATATCGGATTCGACGACGTTTCGCCGACGATTCGGAGTGCACTAACAGGGCCGAGGCATACAACATCTATCCTCAGTAGCGTCTCTGCTCAGAAGAAGTTTGAAGCTCTAGAAGTCTGGCCCAATGGAGTAGCCGATACGAGAGAAGCGGCTCGTGCCTTTGTCGCCAAAAACGGCCACTTCAGGCTCTCCGTCGCGGACGTTGCTCTTCTTCAGGGGTTCCCTGAGTCCTGGAAGTTTTCGGGCGCGAAATATATGCAGCTAGGACAGATTGGGAACTCGGTTTCTCCACCAGTAGGCTACGCGGTAGCGACTTCGGTAGCGACAGCGTTCGTCAAGTAGCCTCGCACGGACTCCCTTAGCTGTGCGGCGTGTTCTATCCTGATCTGCTCGAACCCTTCGAAGAAAGCCTTGCTAATGTGTGGATTGTTGAGCGTTGCGCCTCGGAGGATCACATATTTGGCCCGAAGTTGAAGAATCTCCACCATGCGCAGTTGTGAGTAGCCGTCCGGGGCATCCTCTTGCTCAGCATACTGCTGTGAGTTCCACTGCTTCTTCATAATCCATCTGGCATCATCTCTTGTGTATGTATCCTTGTCGCCAAGCATTGACGTGAGTATTTCCTTGGATGCACTTGCGGGGAGCGAGTTGGCCAACAAGAGGTCCGGCCAAATGTACTCTTCCCGCTCAGCAATCCAGGGCTCCATGTCAGCGGGAGACGCATAGATGCAATACTCCAATTTGGTGCCTGCTTTGTTGTAAAAGGCAAATATCCAGTGGAGATTGTCGCGCCATTTCCTGATGTGTTCTGGGCCGAAATCGCGAACCGTCGAAACTGAATTGCTTGTGCTCGACTTCAACTCAAAGTTGATGATGTGTCCATCGATGTTGAGATGGGCATCGATGTCAGAGCGGCTTCGATCTCCCGGGACTGTGAGATTGAAGATCTGGATCATCTCTAGCTCGCGCGCGTCGTCTTGAACTGGCATGCGCCGAGTATGTCAGATCGACAGGGTCCTGGTTGCGCTGAAGTCTTCGTCATCGGGTGAACTTGTGCCCAGGACTCCATCCTGCTTCCGCAGTGACTGGACGATGTCAAGGTTCGTCGAAGCGGTGCCTCAACTGAGCGCCTAACGCCACGGGGACCTGTGCGAGCGACCGGGACAGTGAACTTCCAGAGGATTCCCGTCCCCTTCGGGCGTGTATGAGAGTCGTCTACTGCGCGTCGACGGGATTGCTTGCATAGGGCGTTATGACCGCGGGGCTGCCGAAGGTACTCGCGTCGCTCGTCACGCGCATCGTGAATCCTGCATCCGGCGAACCGTAGCCGAATACATGGGTGCTCAGCACATCTATCTCTCGACGTCGGTCTCCGTAGAAGGCGGCTACTCGATGCAGTACGCGATTGTACGGCCTTTCGCGAACCTGTCCAATTCGGTTGAGGTTTGCTCTGGGTACGATGAGAAACAGATGTTGAACATCGATCGCTATGTGAGCCTTCCAGAGATCCTTGAGGTCATGGTTGTTCGCTGTTGTTCCTCCTCTTTCTACCTCTGCAATGATTCCCCGTTCGGGACCAAGCCTGTGAAAGAAGTCTGGACGTGCCTTTGTTACAAAACCGTCTTGCGGGGTTAGCACGACTTGGCGTGAGAAATCGATCTCATCGAGGAATGTTCCAATCACGTGTTCGACCCCAGAGCTCGAGGCGTGGAGAACGTGGACTCTGTCGATATCCTGTGAATTATCAGAAATAAATACTTGGAGTCGATCTGCGAGTATGTCAACTGACGCCAGCTCGGTTCTCTCCCTCTCTGTTGTCGTGGAGCGCACGAATCGTGCATAGCCGGATGTCATGCGACAAGTTTCGTGCCAGAAGGCTGCGATTGGCCAGCCGCGAGCGGGTGAAAAAACGGCCGAAGGGGCATTTCCGGCCCATCTTGACCGGGATTGGGGAGTTCGGTGCTTCCTGAGCTGATATGACCGCCGAGCTCGGGGTCGGGTTGCCGGCGCGGCCGGGGCGTCGGGTGGGGCGGGGGCTTCTGGAGAGGAAGTTCTGGAGGGGGCAAGCGCGTAGGACCCGATCACCGGACCTCAGTCCGGGGTGGCGTCGTGTCGCGCCAGCCATGTCAGGATCGTGCGGGTCGCCTCGTCGGGCTTCTCCTGCTGGATCCAGTGGCCGCTGTCGAGGCGGACCTCCTCGACGTTGGGCACGAACTTGGCGAGGTTCTCGGCCGGGGCCACGGCGTCGCGGTCGCCGTAGATCATGAGGGCGGGCTGGCCGATGATCGGGTTGACGTCGGCGAGCAGGTGCCAGTCGCGGTCGAGGTTCCGGTACCAGTTGATGCCGCCGGTGAACCCGGACTTCTCGAAGGCGGAGACGTAGACGGCCAGGTCGCTCTCGCTCATCAGGGGCTCGCCCACGGGAGTCTCGGCTCGGGCGAGTTCGATCATCGCCATCCCTGGCTGCGGCTCCTGGCGAGGCTCGTTCTTGCGGTACAGGTTGCCGAGGAACTGTGCCGGGTTCTCGTCGAAGACAGCGTCGGCGACGCCGGGCTGGCGGTTGAAATGGACGAAGTAGTAGTCGCTGCCGAGCACCGCTTCCATGAACTCCAGCCAGGGGACCTCTCCGCGCACGGGGTACGGCATGCTCAGGCAGATCAGCTTGTTCACGCGCGCCGGATGCAACAAGGTGAGGCTCCACACGACCATCGCCCCCCAGTCGTGGCCGATGAACGTCGCGTCCGCGTAGCCATAGTGGTCGAGCAGCGCGACGAGATCGCCGGCCAGGTGCGCGACGTCGTAAGAGGTCACCTCCACCGGGCGGGAGGAGTTGCCGTAGCCGCGCTGGTTGGGGGCGATGACGTGGTAGCCCGCGGCGACGAGGGCGGGTACCTGATGGCGCCAGGTGAAGGCGAGATCTGGCCAGCCGTGGCAGAGCACGAGGGGCTTCCCGGCGTTCTGTCGGCCTGCTTCGAAGACCTCCAGCTCCACGCCGTTGACGGCGATCAGGGTGGGTTCGGGGAAGTCGGTGGGGTTCGTCAGTGAGTTCATGCCACCAACCTAAGGACCTATACCGGTCACCTCATGACCGGTTTTTCTGGGAGTGTTGTCGGCATGCGAACCGACCGGCTGGTGGCCATCCTCCTCATGCTGCAGCGGCGCGAGCAGGTCACGGCTGCCGAGGTCGCCAAGGAGCTCGAGGTCTCCGAGCGCACCGCGCGTCGCGACCTCGACGCACTGGCCATGAGCGGCATCCCCGTCTATTCAATCCAGGGGCGACGAGGCGGCTGGCGGCTCCTCGGGGGCGCCCGGACCGACCTGTCCGGGCTGACCGCGAGCGAGGCCCGCGCCCTGTTCCTCGTCGCCGGCCCTGCCTCGACCGCAACCCCGGCCGTGCGATCCGCGCTGCGCAAGCTCGTGCGCGCCCTGCCCGAGCCCTTCCGAGCGCAAGCCGAGGCCGCGGCATCCTCGCTGGTCGTGGACCCGCGACACTGGGACTCGACGCGCATCGCACAGCCACCCCCGCGCTTCCTCGACGCCCTGCAGGACGCCGTGATCCGCGGCGTCCAGGTGCAGCTCGGCTACGTCGACAGCTCAGGCACCGAGTCCGAGCGGACGGTCCACCCGCTGGGCATCGTCGCCAAAGGTCCGTCCTGGTATCTCGTCGCCCACACGGAGAGCGGGCGGCGAACCTTCCGGATCGACCGGGTCTCGTCCGTCGCCCCGACCGAGCACCCCGTCCACGTCCCCAAGGACTTCGACCTCGCCGAAAGCTGGCAGGAGATCGCCGACGACGTCGACCGCAAGCGCACACCACCCGTCGAGATCCACGGGACCTGCGCACCCGACGGGATCGGGCTGCTCCGAGTCGCGCTCGGCGACAACCTCGAGACCACAGGTGCCACCGCCGACGGACGCATCGCCGTCGTGATCCGCGGCCCCAGCGAGTACGGGCTCGCCGGCCATCTCGCCGGACTCGTCGAATGGCTCGACATCACCAGCCCCCCAGGTGTGCGAGACCACCTCGCCGCCATCGGCACCGCCCTCACGCAGCGATACGGTGGAACGATGAAGAGGTGACAAGACGCCGCCGGAGGTGAGGAGGGCTCGAATGACGAAGTACCTGATCTCGTTCCCCGCTGAGGCCATGGTGGTCCCCGAGGAGGACTTCGAGGCGGTGGTCGACGCCTCGCACGCCGTCATCGAGGAGGCGAAGGCCGCGGGTGTGTACGTCTTCGGTGGTGGGATCGACGAGGACGTCGCCCCGGTGCTCGTGGCCGGTGACGGCACAGTCACCGAGGGCACGTACCCGGGCCACACGGTGCCCAACGGCGGCTACACGGTTCTTGAGGTGCCCTCGCGGGAGGCAGCCCTCGAGTGGGCGGCGAAGATCGCGGCCGCCTGCCGCTGCTCCCAGGAGGTCCGGCAGTTCATGTACGACCCGGCCAGCTGACGGGAGTCGGGCTGGTTCTCGCTGCGGCAGTTCGTGCAGCAGTCCCCATCACGTCGGTCGCGCCGCTGGCAGGCGCCGGTCGCGCTGGCTTCTCGGCGACCAGGAACACGAAGCAGAAGAACGCGCTGCGCTCACCGCTCGCAATCCGCGGCGGCATGAGCTCGGGCGGGGTGTCTGGTGAGGGGGCCGGCTCGTCGAGCACGCGCAGGCCGAGGCCCGCGTCGGTGACCGCCCTGACCATCTCGCGCAGCGGCCGGTGCCAGAACGTCAAGACGGTGGCTCGGCCGTTGAGCTCGACGTCTTCGGAGTACTGCCGCGTCGCGAAGTAGTCCTCCGTGGGCGCGTTGATCTGACGCGCGAACGGGTGGTTGACGGAGGCGATGAGCCGTCCGCCGGGCTTGAGGACGCGGCGGATCTCGGCCAGCGGCGCATCCCAGTCCTCGAGGTAGTGCAGCACGAGTGAGGTGACGACGTCGTCGAAGGTCCCGTCGTCGTACGGCAGTGGCTCGGCCAGGTCGTGCACGCTCAGCGGGACCGCCACGCCCAACCGGCGGCGCGCGAGGTCGATCATCGCGGGGCTGCCGTCGAAGCCCGTGACGTCAGCGCCCCGGGCGACCAGCTCGGCCGCCAGGGGCCCGGACCCGCAGCCGGCGTCGAGGATCCGCCGACCGTTCACGTCGCCGGCCAGGCTCAGCACCGCCGGCCGCTCGTAGTAGGCGTTCAGTAGACTCCCTGCGTTCTCTGCTTCGTAGTCGTCCGCGAACTGGTCATAGTCATCAGCACTCATTGCGTCCCCCTCGTCAGAATTCCCAGGTCAGCGACAGTAGCGAGGCCGTCCACCAGGGGTGGGTGATCCCCGGTCCTTTGACAGAGGCGACACGGCATCGGCTCAAGATCGCCACAGTGAAGCCCCACAGGCGATCGGTGTCGGGGGTGCCGGGCGGGCATTGGCGGTCGGTGTGACGATGGGGGAATGACCTCGATCCAGCGCATCCGTCCCCCCGGGCTCGTCTCGAGCCCGGCCTTCAGCCACGTCGCCGTCGTGCCGCCCGGCGCGACGACCATCTACGTCGGCGGGCAGAACTCCGTCGACGCCGACGGATCGCTCGTCGGCGCGGGCGACGTCGCCGTGCAGTCCGCCCGCGCGCTGGAGAACGTCAAGACCGCGCTCGCCGCGGCCGGGGCGACCATCGGCGACGTCGTGCACTGGACGGTGCTCTTCGTCGACGGAGCCGACCTCGCGGCGGGATACGGGGCGATCGCCGCAGACCTCGCGTCCGACGAGCCGGGCCTCGTCACCGCGGCGCGGGTCGCGGGGCTGGCCGTGCCCGGCACACTCGTCGAGATCAGCGTGATCGCCGCCGTGCTGGTGTAGCCACCTCCGCTCCTCCCCGTGCAGCAGGGCATGCTCGTGATGCGATCCGGCTCTCCTGGCTTCCCTCAAAGCCCGTGTCCGGACGACGCAGGTGCGCGCCGCGCGGGCGGCGAACACTGAAGTGCTGCGGCTCTACTGGTCGGTCGGCCGCGACATCCTCGATCGGCAGGAGACGGCTGGCTGGGGGAGCAAGGTCGTCACCCGCCTGGCAGCGGACCTGGGTCATGAGTTCCCTGATCAACGCGGTTGGTCACGCACCAACCTGCTCTACATGCGCAAGGCCGCTGAGGTGTGGCCGACGGAGTCGGAGTTCGTCCAACAGGCTGTTGGACGATTGCCGTGGGGGCACGTGACCATCTTGCTCAACCGTCTCGACACCCGTGCCGAGCGGGACTGGTATGCCGAACGTGCCGCTGAGGGCGGCTGGACCCGGAATGTTCTTGAGCACCACATCAAGGCTGGGCTGCGGACAAGCCTGGGCGCGGCCCCGACGAAATTCGCCACCGCACTGGACTCGCCCGACTCCGAGCTGGCCCAGCAGCTGGTCAAGGATCCCTACGTGTTTGGACACCTGGGGCTCGTGGAACAGCAGAGCGAACGGGACATCGAGCAGGCCCTGATGGACCGTCTGCAGGACGCCCTACTTGAGCTCAAGGTCGGCCGCTTCGAGCCCGCGCATCTGGGTCAGCTCGGCACCTACGTGGCGATCGTCGACGACCAGTTCCGCCGCGCTGGAATCTATGCCCCTATCGTCGGCATACTGCTCTGCACGGGCAAGAACGGGTCCACCGTGCGCTACTCGCTCCCCTCCACGTCCGCGCCGATCGCCGTTGCCGACTACTCAGGGCTGCCGGCCGACGCCCAGGCGGCTCTGCCCTCGAGTGACGAGCTGAACGCCATCGTCGATGCCGAGCTTCAGGGTCACCCGCTGCCTGACGACGACTGAGGCATGGGGAGCCGCGCGAGTGTTGGCGAGAATGTCACGACCGCGCTCGCCGCGGCCAGCGACCATCGCCGCCGTGCTGCAGCACTGACCGGACCAGTTGCCCGGGCGTCCCGTGCGGGCTGACAGCCCCCCGCCTCGCTGACACAGCGCCCGGGCCTGCACGAGTGCATGCTGGTGGGAGGCGGTCCGGGTGGGCCGTTCGAGGCCAGACATGCGGGGTGAGTGCGATGTCGATCGTGGTCGGGGTGGACGGGTCAGTGGTGAGCGCGGCCGCGCTGCGATGGGCGGCGCGCGAGGCGGGCGTGCGGGAGGACTCGCTGTGGATCGTCCACGTGCGCGCCCCCGGCCGGTCCCGGATCCCCTTCGGTGACGGGCCGCTCCTGGAGGCCGACGACGCCGCGCGCTACTCCGCCCAGCTGCTCGAGGAGGCCGCACGGATCGCCCGGTCCGAGGCGCCGGACATCGACATCGACGTGCAAGGCGTCGTCGGGCAGGTGGCCACGACGCTGCTGGCGGCGGCCGAGGAGGCCGCGCTCGTCGTCGTCGGGCGCAGCGGGCACGGGACGCTGGGGACGATCTTCCTCGGCTCGGTCAGCCTGCGCGTGGCCGTGCACGCCCACTGCCCGGTGGTCATCGTCCCGGTGAGCTCAGAGGCGACCTCGGCGCACGTCGTCGCCGGGATCGCGCCCGAGGTGGCGGGCGCGTCGCAGGTGCTGAAGTTTGCGCTCGACGAGGCGCTGCGGAGGCAGTGCCGGCTGACGCTGGTCGCGGCGTACTCGATCCCTTTCTCCCAGGCGATCCGGCGCGACCCGTCGGTGTACGGGCCCTACGACCCGATCAGCCATGCCGTCACCGCGTCGTCCGTCGCGGCGCTGCTGGCCCGCGTGCGGGAGGAGCGGCACGCGTCCCTGCAGATCGACACCCTGGTGGTCGGGGAGGACCCGGCCGGGGCGATCACCCTCACCGGGCGCGGAGCGCAGCTGACCGTGGTGGGCTCGCGCGGGCACGGGACTGTGGCCGGGCCGGTGCTCGGGTCGGTGTCCCAGGCGGTGCTGCGGCATGCGGGGCATCCGGTGGCCGTGGTGCCTGCGGGGGAGGCGTAGATCGACTCAGGGTGTTTCGAATATTGCGTTTCTGTGAGACGCTGGCTACATGAGCAGCAAGGCCCTCGACGCCCAGCCAGTCCTGCCTCCGGCCGACCCGACCGAGATGCTCCAGCTGTCACGGTTCCTCAACAGCCACGCGGCCCCAGCGGTTCTCCTCGGGCCGGACGGCGAGCAGGTTCCACTGCCGATGGAGGTCTATCAGGTGCTGGTGCAGGTCGCTGATGCGATGGAGCAGGGCAAGGCGATCACCGTCGCACCGTTGAGCCAGCAGCTCACGACGCAGCAGGCAGCGGACCTCCTGGGAATCAGCCGTCCGACGTTGATCAAGCTTCTTGACCAGCACGAGATCTCCTTCGAGAGGCCAGCCGGTGGTCGTCACCGCCGGCTCCGGCTCGAGGATGTGCTCGAGTACCGAGAGCGTCGTCGCGTTGATCGCCGGAGTCGGTTGGCCGACATGACTCGACAGGCGGCTGAGGACGGTCTGTACGAGGCCACGGCCGAGCAGTACGCGGAAGCGTTGGCGGCTGCCCGGCACGAGAACTGACGGGCGACCACGGTGGCCCGGTTCGCGGTGGTGCTCGACGCGTGCGTGATGGTGCCGATCGCGTTAAGCGACACCCTGCTCCGCCTCGCCGAGCGTGACTTCTACCGACCGCTCTGGAGCGAGAGAATCCTGGAGGAAGCGCGCCGGGCGCTTCTGCGCGTGCATGCCGATATGGATCCTGTTCGCATCGATGCCCGGCTCCGCTCGATGAACGCGGCATTCGACGACTCCTGCGTCACAGGGTGGGAACCACTGGTGGCCGGTCTAGTTCTGCCCGACCCGGATGACAGGCACGTAGTCGCCGCAGCGCTCCGCGGTGGCGCCGAACTGATCGTCACTGCGAACCTCAAGGACTTCCCCGATGAAGTTCTGGAGCCATTGGGGCTGCACGCCCTGTCGCCCGATGAGTTCCTCTTGGATCAGTTCGACCTGGACCCCGCTGGGACAGCCGCCCTCATCGCAGAGCAGGCTGCCGACCAACGCCGCCCGCCGGTCACCGCGAACCACGTGCTGGATTCTCTCGCCGCGGCGGGAGCGCCTGGATTTGCTGAGAAGGCAAGGTCAAGGCTCGCCAGATAGCGCGGGTTCCTTGCGAGTTGACGGGCTCGGCGTGGGACAGTGCACAGGTGAACACGCAAATGAAGTTGGAGCTCCCTGTGCCGGAGACGTGGAGGGCGGCGTCAGAGGAGTTGGTGGAAGGTGCTGTCCAAGCAGCACTCGTGGCGCTGGCTCTAGACTCCTCGAGACCAGCAAGTGCGCGATTGTTGAACTTCTATGACCGCGAGAGCGGCTTCGCCGGTGCATCGTTCGTTTCGCTGGATCCGCGTGAGCCGGCCGACATCACGGTCGCGGACCTGCATGCCACGACCCTGCTGTCGGTCACCATCAACCCCTCCGCAATGCGCCGACTCTTGGGCCCGTCGGAACCTCGCGACGCGGTGCTCGACGCACTAGGAAATCTGCCTTCTGGCGACCTGAGTTCGGTGACGGCTGACGGCCTCGTGGCGATGGAACGTTTCTACCTCGCTGTGCGGTCATCGCTGTCGGGGACACGTGTTAAGAATCCGAATGCATGGGTGACCGCCGGCAAACTGTGCGCCCGCAAGCGCCCAGCCCTGTTCCCGGTCCGGGACAACCTGGTGTGCACATTTCTCGGGCTGCTTGGGCCCAAGAAGCCCGGGTTCTACCAGGTCGATTGGCAGGTCTTCCGTGCGCTCATGCGTGATGACCGAATCACGCATGCGATCGACCTCGTGGTGGAACAAGCAGCGGAAATGAGCGGCTCGCGGGATGTCGTGATGGACACAGACCCCCTTCGGCTGCTGGATGCCGCGTTGTGGACGTGGGCGTCAGGGAAGGGTTGAGCGCCTGATCGCGGTGGCCTTCGTCAGGCGCCGGAAGGAGAGGGCCGGGTATATCGATTGCGATATGTCCTGGGCGAGGAGAGCGGTCCGATGAGTGCATCAGCATTGCTTCGCGCCGCGCGCCGGAGCAGCGGCGTTGCCCAGCGTGAGGTTGCCGACCGAGCGGGCATCAGCCAGCTCGACGTCTCGCACGTGGAGCAAGGGCGACGGAGTCATACGGTCGACACCTTCGAGAGGCTGCTCAACGCCACCGGGCACAAGCTCATCGCCGTGAAGACGAGCCGTCGGGACGCAGTGGAGATCTGCGCCCAGATCGCGCGTGACCTCCTAGCCAGCGACGTCCAGGCCGCCTTTCGCCGGTTCCTCGAGTACTCCGACGGACTCGCGGCGACCTTGGGTGTGGAGCGTGTCCTGCTGACCGCGGCTGAACCGTATCCGTGCGGGTCGCCCGTGTGGGACACCGCGCTCGCCGCGGTCGCCGAGTACTGGCTCGATGAGGGGTCTCTCCCCAAGCCCGACTGGTTGGACGATCCCGCGAGGGCGCTTCCCGTTCAACAGATTCTTGCGGTGAGTGTGTACGACCTGCCGCCGCGGATCGAGGAGGTGCCTGAGCAGTTTGCTCGACGGAACCTGCTTGTCGAGCGTGGGACGTTGGCGAGCGTCTAATTGCATGGTCAGCGAACAGTTCGCGACGCAGCAGGCAGCGGACCTCCTGGGTCGCGTCGATCGCCGGAGGCGGTCAGGGCCCCAGGGTAGAGAAGTGAGTCACGAAGGCCTCGCCCGCCGCATAGATGCCTGCGATCGCTGTCCCGGTGACCATGACGATCAGCAGCAGGCGGAGCGTGAAGGAGAAGAGCCTCCGGACAAATGCTGCTGTGCTCGCCGCCGGCTCTCCGGCGGAACCGGAGGGTCCGCGCCATTCCTGCGCGTTGCGACTTGGCTGCGTTGCCCGCTGGCGCGGTGCGCGCGCGCCTGCTGTGCGCGCGACCGTGGCAGTCCGATGCAGGTACGCGCTCGTGATCGTCTCGGGGCTCTTCGCCCCGGCGAGCTCGGCGTGCAGGTGGCGGGCGACGTCTGCGACGTCGTACGCGGTGAGCCGTTGCGGCAGGTGCACGAGGTAGTCCGTCAACGCCGCCCGCCCGACGACGTCAGTCGCCTCGATCCGGGTCGTCTCAAAGTCCTGGGCGACCAGGCACAGGACGCTCCGGGTGGCCATCCGATGCTGGGGGGCCAGTCGCGCGGCAACCGCTGCGGCCGCGTCGGAGGCGGCCGAGGTCTCCTTCGCGCGGGAGTACCCGTTCTGGCGGAGGGTGCCCCCGGTGATCTTGACATCACCGGTCCAGTTCTTGGCGTCGATGACGACCACCCCGCCGGGTCCGATCGCGATGTGGTCGATGTTCGCCTGCGGGCGCCCCGGCCAGTGGACGTCATGTAGCGCGGTCCAGCCATATCGCTCGACGAAGCCCAAGGTCTGGGCGACCAACCGCTCGCCCTCGGCTCCTTGGGAGTATGTGCGCTGCCTGCGGGCGGCGCGGTCGATCTGCTTCTGCACGGCGTCGTCGGCCACGGTGGCGAGCTCTTGCTCGCGGCGGAGCTTCGCCAGCCGCCGGGATGCGCGTGAGGCGATTTCTTCCGCGCCGAATCCGGGCTGGCCGGGAGGGGGAGTGGTCACGCCAGGGGTATCGGCCTGCCGGTGACGCAACTGGAGGGTGAATGTCCGATGTCGCGGCGCCTGCTCCCGTTTCGTGCGCTAACAGCTGGCCGGCGATGTCCAGGTTGTTAGGATGCGCGCGTGCTTTCACGACCCGCGCTCCTGCCACGTGCGACACCGGCCTCCGCAGGCGTGTCGTCCCGGGCGGTGACCGCTCTGCTGGACCGGCTCGAGGCGGGATCCATTGAGTGCCACTCCCTCATGGTCGTGCACCGCGGGCAGGTCGTCGCTGAAGGCTGGTGGGCGCCCTACTCGGCCCAGCGCCCGCACCTTCTCTACTCGCTGACCAAGTCGTTCACCGCGATCGCGGTGGGGCTCGCGGTCGCCGACGGGCTCCTCTCGCTGGACGACCGCGTGGTGGACGTGCTGCCCGACCACGTCCCGCCCGACGTCTCCGAGCAGGGACGCCGCCTCACCGTCCACCACCTGCTGTCCATGACGACCGGCCACTCCACGGACAGCCTCGCCGAGGCCTGGCAGCTGGAACCGGACGACCTCGTCAAGGGATTCCTCCGCGTGCCGTTCCCCGACTCCGAGGGGGCGCGGCACGCCTACGACAACTCGACCACCTTCGTCCTGGCCCGGATGGTGGAACGGGTCACCGGCCGCAGCCTGCCCGACCTGCTCGACGACCGCCTCTTCGCCCCGATGGGCGTCGACCGTGCCGAGTGGGACCGGGTGGCCAGCGGTGCCACCTTCGGGTTCCACGGGCTGCACCTCACGACCGAGGCCGTTGCCGCCTTCGGTGAGCTGCTGCTGCGCGGCGGCCTCTGGGGTGACCGGCAGCTCGTCCCGCGTTCCTGGGTCGAGCTCGTGACCAGCCGCCACATCGCGACCCAGCCGTTCGAGACCCAGCGGCTCGAAGACCAGCCGGGGGACGCCGACTTCCTCTGCGGCTACGGTTACCAGTTCTGGGTGTCGCGCCACGGGTTCCACGGCCACGGCTCCTTCGGCCAGCAGTGCGTCGTCGTCCCGTCGCACGACCTGGTGGTCGTCGTGACCGGCGCCCACCACCAGTCGCAGGCGGTGCTCGACGCGATCTGGGAGTGCCTGCTCCCCGGGAGGGCCGGCGCCGGCACCGCGCACGACGACGACGCCCACGACGACGTCCTCGCCAAGCGGCTGCGCACACTCTCCCTGGCACCGGTACCAGGGACAGCCGTCCCGGAGCGTTCCGTCACGGCACGGCTCGACGCATCCGCCCAGGACTCGGCGCTGCCCGGCGGCACTAGCGTGACCGTCGACCCCATCGCGGACGGATGGCTCCTGCAGCTCGGGCGGTCCCTCACCGTGGAGGTCGGGCACGGCGGGTGGCGGGAGAGCTCCCCGCTCGGTCGCCCGGTCGTGGCGAGCGGCGCCTGGCAGGCCGACACCTTCGTCGCCGACCTCTACGTCATCACCACCCCGCACCGGGTCCGCCTCGTCGTCGACGCCGGCGCGGGCACGGCGGTCGCGACGTGGGTCACGGTGCCCCTGACCGGCCCCGACCTGGCACTGCACCTGCGGTCGCCGCTGATGACCCGGCCCGACGTCGCTTAGCGGTAGGTCGAGGTGAACAGGTGTGGGGGCTGGCATTTCAGCACATAGTGTCTCGAAGCAGTGCCAAGTCCGGATATGATCTCGATCATGGTGAATTCTCGACTTCTTGCAACGGTTGTGGCTGCTGGCGTCGTGGTGCTGGCCGGCGGGTGCAGCGCGATCACCTCGGGCTACAGTGACGCGATCGGCGACGAAAGCCCTGTCCCGGTGACGGAGGTGCCGGAGGTCCCGCCTGCTGTGGCGCCGGACGACAGTGCTGTCCCCGACCCCGTCGCCATGTGGTCGTGCAGTTACGACGTGACTCTCAATGACGACTGGCACGACGACGTCCTGTGCACGAACGGCACGGACTCCCAGCGGCCATATCTGCGGGACTGGGACGACTTCGTCACGGAAGCGGAACTCATGGAATCGGCGCGTGAGTTCGAGGACGAGCTCAACCTTGGCGGTTAGGTCTTCCTGGAGACGGTGTGGGAAGGGGACACCTTCACTCCGGCCCGTTGATCAGGTGGGTCGTGTAGCCCAGAAACGCGCCGACGGCGAACCCGATCGGGATCGCGACGGCCGTGGCGATCAGCACGACCCGGAACACCCGGGCCAAGAATCTCCGGACCCGGGAGGACTCCAGGCGCGCCTCCCGCCGGGCGGCCTCCTCGTCGAGGTACGTGCTGGACCAGCCGGGCGGCGGAATGCTCATATGGTCGATATCGGCATCTATGTCAGGGGACTGGAGTCCGGCCGTGAGAGGAACTCCAGCGTCTGCCAAGGTTGAGCGCCTCAGGCGTCGGCTCAGCGCCGCCGCCGTCGGGAGTAGCGAGCGCGGGGTGCTGTTTGGTTCAATCACCCCCATGACCAGCCAGCGGCGTGTCCCCCGCGAGAAGCACAAGCTCTTCCGCGGTGAGAGGCAGATCGCCGTCACGCTCCGGCTGCCCCCGGACATGGCGTGCCAGCAGATGGCCGCGGGGCTCGTGAGCCGCCGACACTTCCGGCTCAAGAGCATCGACGGACCGCGGGCGCACCTGGCCGTCGGCAGCCCGGTCGCCGCCCTGCTCGGTGATTTCGGCGACCTCGCCGGCTACGCGCAGCAGAAGTTCCGGCTGCCGGTGGGGCATCTTGGTGTCATGTGGGAACGGGTCGATGTGGTGGCCGAGCCCGGCGCCGACCCCGCGCACAGCGTCGTGTGGCTGCGCCCGGGGTGGATGTCCGACGTCGGGGTGTCCATCGTGCTTGCCGACGACCTGGAGAAAGTGGTGGCGGGCTTCGCCGCGTCCGGTCACCTCGTGGAGGTCGGGCCGTGGGTGACAGTCGACCAGAAGGCCGTGAACCTCGAGGAACGCGAGGTGAAGCGCGAGCGGAAGGCACGCCGGGCGGGAAGCTAGGCGGAGTCCTCAGGTCGCAGACCCCGGACTGGAGAAGTGCCTCAGCGCCTGCTCGAGCACCCGCCCGGGCTGCTCGTCGGGGACGTAGTGCCCGGCGCCGTCGATGAAGTCGAGCCACGCGTCGTCGGCGTAGCGGTGGCGGTCGGCGAGCAGATCTTCGGCGAGGCTCCGGTCAAAGGCCGGGTCCCCGGTGCCGAAGAGCAGCAGGGTGGGGGTGCTGCACCGGATGACGGTGGACCCGGAGGTCGAGCTGCGGCCGGTGGTCGCGGCGGTGGTGTCGGGGGTGCTGGCGGGGGTGCCGGGCGGCGCCCAGATATAGCGGCCCACCTGCGAGTGCGCCATGCTGGTTCTGTCTACGGTGCCTGCCGCGGACCGGCACAGCCGACGGACGCGACCGCGACCGCGGCACCAGTGGGATGGATGTGACCTGCGATGGCAACTGCGGTGATTGAACGGCGTCGTACCGGATGGGACGTCATCCTGGGAATCCTGCTCGTCGTCGGGTCCTTCGTGGTCTTCGGCGACGTGCTGCTCGCGACCGTGGTGTCGGTCATGCTCATCGGGTGGATCAGCCTCATCTCGGGGGTGGTCATGCTCGTCAGTGCGCTGTTCCGGATCAAGTCCGGCGGCGCGTGGTCCGTCGCCCTCGGCGGGGCGGTGCTCACCGTGCTCGGCCTGTTCATGCTGCGCAACCTGGTGGTCGGTGCGGCGCTGCTCACGGTGCTCGCCGGCGCGCTGTTCCTCACCGGCGGCCTCGTGCGCGTGGTGACCGCCTTCCAGTCCGAGAGGCACAAGGTCATCCTCGCGCTCAGCGGCGTGGTCTCGATCGGGCTCGGCGTCTTCGTGCTCATCAACCCGGTCACCGCGACGCTGTCGCTGCTCGGCATCCTGCTCGGGGTGCAGATCCTCGTCGAGGGCCTCACCCTCATCACGCTCGGCCGCCTGCGCATGGGCGAGGTGCTGACGGAATGACCTGCGCTACGCGCGCGGCAGCGGGTCTTGTCGACCCGCTGCCGCGCGCGGTCAGGTAGTCGGTCCCTCAGTCGACCGTGACGACGATCTTGCCGCGCACGTGCCCGCCCTCGCTGTGGGCGTGCGCCTTCGACCCGTGCTCGAGCGGGAAGGTCTGCTCGACCGCGACGACGTACCTGCCCTGCTCGACGAGCGCGGCGGCCTCCGCCAGCGCCCCGAAGTAGCGCGCACCGTTGCCGCCGTTGACCCGGACGCCGTGTTCGCCGGCGTTGAAGTCCGCGATGGAGACAACCCGTGCGGTGTCTCCGGTGATCGCGACGAGCTCCGGGATCGACCCACCGCCCGCGATGTCCACAGCCGCGGCGATCGGGGCGTCAGTCAGGTCCCGGACGCGCGCGGCCAGACCGGGGCCGTAGGTGGTCGGGAGGGCGCCGAGGGACCGCAGGTAGTCGTGGTTGCCCTCGGAGGCGGTGCCCACCACCACGGCGCCGCGCGCCACGGCGAGCTGGACGGCTGCGCTGCCGACGCCGCCCGCGGCGCCGTCGATGAGCACCGTGTCGCCCGCGGTGAACGGCACGTCGGCGAAAGCGCGCGCGGCCGTCTCCACGGCCATCGGCAGGCCGGACGCCTCGACGAAGCTCAGCGCCGCAGGCTTCGCCTCGAAGTGGTCGAGGACCGCATACTCGGCGGTGGCGGACGTGCCGGAGCCGAAGACCGCGTCGCCCACGGACACCCCGTGCACGCCCGCGCCGACCTCGTCGACGATGCCTGCGGCGTCGGATCCTGGGATGACGGGGAAGGTGACCGGGGCCATCTCGGCGAGGTAGCCGGCGCGGATCTTCCAGTCGATCGGGTTGACGGACGCGGCCGCGACCCGGATGCGGACCTGGCCCGGTCCGGCGTGCGGCTCGGGGGCCTCGGCGACGGTCAGGACGTCGGCGGAGCCGTACTCGGTGAACTGCAGTGCGCGCATGGGAAGCCCTTCGGTAGGTGTCGGCGGCGGCGACCTGCGCCGTTGCATGCACAACGACGCCCGAGGCCGCACCCTTCCCAATCGTGGGTACGCACTCTGAAGTGGGGTACGCACCTCAAAGTAGGGTAGGGGGATGGAGACTGTCCCGACCCCCGCCTTCACCGACCCGGTGAGCTGCGTCGACCGCGCCCTGTTCGACCACATCACGAGCAAGTGGGCGATGCTCATCCTCGCTACCCTGGATGGGCGCACCCTGCGCTGGAGCGAGCTGCGCCGGTCGATCGACGGCATCACCGAGAAGATGCTCAACCAGACGCTGCGCACGCTCGAAGACGACGGCCTGGTGCTGCGCACCGCCCTGCCGGTGGTGCCCCCGCACGTGGAGTACTCCCTCACGGAGGCCGGGTCCGAGGTGTTCGCGCTGCTCACGCCGCTGCTGGACTGGATCCACGTGCGAGTGACGAAGGGCTGAGCCGCTGACTCCGGTTGCGCCCGACACCGGGGAGCCGTGCGCCCGACACGGGAGCCGTGCGCCCTCCAGCGGGGGCGAGGTCGTCTGTTCTGCGTCAGGTCGTCTGTCCAGATAGACGACCTGACGCAAAATGGACGACCTCGCGCTCGGTTCTTGCCCGGTTCGCGCTCGGGTCTGGTGCCGGTCGGGTGGGGCGCCCTCAGGTGCGCGACGCCGCGTCCAGGCGGGCCAGGTCGTCGTCGGTCAGGGTGAGTGCGACCGAGGCGAGCAGGTCGCTGAGCTGGTCGATCGTGCGGGCGCTGGCGATCGGGCCGACGACGGTGGGCTGTTGGCGCAGCCAGGCCAGGGACACCGCGGTGACGGTCGCGCGGTGCTGCGCGGCGACGTCGTCGAGCACGCTGAGCACGGCGCGGCCGCGGTCGTCGAGGTAGGCGGACGCCCCGGCGGCGCGCGGGGAGTCGACGTCGATGCCGTCGCGGTACTTGCCGGTGAGGAACCCCTTGGCGAGGGCGAAGTACGGCAGCACGCCGAGGTTCTCGCGCTCGGCCCGGGCGAGCAGGCCGTCCTCGAAGTCGCGCTCGACGAGGTTGTAGTGCGGCTGGAGTGCGACGGCGCGGTGCAGTCCGTCCGCCGCGGTCACCGCGAACCACTCGTCGATGCGCTCAGGGGTGTAGTTGGAGATCGCGATCGCGCGGACCAGTCCGTCGTCGACGAGCTGGGAGAAGGCGCCGACGGTGTCGGCGAGCGGGACCGACGCGTCGTCGAAGTGGGCGTAGTAGAGGTCGATGTGGTCGGTGCCCAGGCGCTTGAGGGAGGCCTCGGCGGCGGCGCGGACGTTCGCGGGGGACAGGCCGGGGAACTCCGGGTGGGTGCTGACCTTGGTCGCCACGAGCACGTCGTCGCGGTTGCCGCGGGCACCCATCCAGGCGCCGATGATCGTCTCGCTCTCCCCTCCGGTGTGGCCCGGGGCCCACGCTGAGTACCCGTCGGCGGAGTCGACGAGGTTGCCGCCGGCGGCGGTGAAGGCATCGAGCACGGCGAAGGAGGTCGCCTCGTCGGCGGTCCAGCCGAAGACGTTCCCGCCCAGGACGAGGGGGAACACCTCCAGGTCGGAGGAGCCGAGGCGGGTGCGCGGAGGGGTCTGGGCCATGGTGGTCTCCCTGGGGTCGGGCGGTGTCGACGGTGCGGCCCGCCTGGTCGGCGACCCACTGCTGCAACCGCGGGACGGGGAGGAACCATCCCGGTGGAGACTCCGGTGGGGCGGGGCGCCGGCGGGACGGGACTGGCGGGGCTGGGCCGCGTCGGCCGGGCTGGGTGCCGCCGGGTCGTCTATCTGGCGTGGGATCGTCCATCTGGATAGACGACCTGGCGCGAAATGGACGACCCGGGCTCGGGACTCCGGGAGAGGGCGGAGGCGCCGTCTGGCAGGTAGGTGGGTCACGACTTCGCAACGAGACGTTGACACGATCGGCCGCCGGCGCATAGTGTCAATCCCGTACTCAACTAACGCGCGTTACTAACGCGCGACAGCAGAGAGGTCGACGATGACCCGCAAGGCGCAGAGCGTGACGATGGGCGATGTCGCGAAGCATGTCGGACTGAGCAGGACCGCGGTGTCCTTCGTCCTCAGCGGCCGCCCGGACGCCTCGATCCCGGACGTCACCCGGGAGCGCATCTGGGAGGCGGTCCGTCACCTCGGCTATCGCCCCAACGCCGCAGCGCAGTCCCTGGCCTCCCAGCGCACCAACCTCATCGGGCTGGTCACCGAGATCGCGACCGCGCCCTACGCCGGAGAGATCATCAAGGGCGCCCAGGAGCGGGCGTGGCGCAACGGCAAGCTGCTGCTCATCGTCAGTTCCGAGGACGACGGTGGCATGGACGGCGCGGCCTTCGAGATGATGCTCGAGCGTCAGGTCGAGGGCATCCTCTACGCCACCACGTGGCACCGCGCGGTCCAGCTGCCCAAGACCGCCCTCGAGGTGCCCACCGTCCTGGTCAACTGCTTCGACGTCCAGAACGCCCTGCCTGCCCTGGTCCCCGACGAGGTCGAGGGCGGCTACCTGGCCACCGAGCGCCTCATCCGCGCCGGCCACCGTCGCATCGCCTTCATCAACCTCGACCCCGACATCCCTGCCGCCCGCGGGCGCCGCGCCGGGTACGAGAAGGCACTGCGCGAGGCCGGGATCGCCGTCGACGACTCCCTCGTCGTCCCGGGCTACGCCACCGCGGACGGCGGCTACGACCGCACCCGCGAGCTGCTCGACCTGACCGAGCCGCCCACCGCCATCTTCTGCGGCACCGACCGCATGGCGATGGGCGCCTACGACGCCGTGAAGGAACGCGGCCTCAGCATCCCCGGCGACGTGGCACTCGTCGGGTTCGACAACCAGGAGATCATCGCCGGCTACCTCCGACCCGGCCTGACCACGGTCGCCCTCCCCTTCCAGGAGATGGGGGCCCGCGCGGTCGACATGCTCACCGAGCACTCGGTCGAGACGCCGCTGGTTCCCCAGACCCACCTGGTCGCCTGCCCGCTCGTCGAGCGGGCCTCCGTCTGACCCGCGGCCGGGGCTTCCGCCCCGGTCGCACCTCCGTTCAATGACGAAGAGAGGATCCACCTCATCATGCGTTCCACCACCCCCCGCAACCGACGTTGGCTGGCGCTCACCGCGCTCGTCACCGCCTCCGTGCTCTCCCTGGGTGCCTGCTCCTCCGACGCCGGCTCGACCGGCGCCTCGGCTGACGGCAAGCAGCTGCTCACCATCCCTCGGGAAGACATGGGCACCTTCACCCGCAACTTCAACCCGTTCTCGCCCAACGTCGCCCCGATGACGCAGCAGGCGATCTACGAGTCGATGCTCATCTACAACCCCGCCGACGGCAGCACCACGCCGTGGCTCGCCTCCGAGTGGACCCCCGCGGCCGACGGGACCGGCCTGACCTTCACCCTCCGCGAGGGTGTGAAGTGGTCCGACGGCGAACCGCTCGTCGCGCAGGACGTCGTGGAGACCTTCGAGCTGCAGAAGGAGCTGCTCGGCGGGTACGACTACCTGACAGCGGTGACCGCAGTCGACGAGTCGACGGTCCAGTTCACCTTCGACCGCGCCTACTCACCCGCGCTGTTCGAGATCGGCCAGCAGATCATCATCCCCTCCCACGTCTGGTCGACCGTGGCCGACCCGGCCAAGGACACCAACGCCGACCCGATCGGCACCGGTCCCTACACCGAGATCGACAACTTCCAGGCGCAGTCCTTCGACCTGCTGCCCAACCCGCACTACTGGCAGGCCGACAAGCAGAAGATCGCGGGCGTGCGGATGCTCGCCTTCGCCGGCAACGACGGCGCGAACCTGGCCGCGGCCAACGGAGAGGTCGACTGGGCTCCCCAGTTCATCCCCAACATCGAGAAGACCTTCATCTCCAAGAACCCCGAGCACAACTTCTACTGGTTCCCGGCCACGGGCTCGACCATCAACTGGCAGCTCAACACGACGAAGGCGCCCTTCGACGACGTCGACGTCCGCAAGGCGCTGAGCATGGCGGTCGACCGCGAGCAGGTCACGAACATCGGCATGGCCGGGTACACCCACCCCGCCGACTGCACGGGCCTCACCGACGGCTACCTCACCTGGAAGAACGCCGACGTCGCGGACGCCTGTGACTGGACCACCCTCGACGTCGAGGGCGCGAACACGCTGCTCGACGAGGCCGGCTACCCGCGCGGTGCGGACGGCAACCGCACGCTCGCGGACGGCTCGCCGTTCACCTTCAACATCTCGGTCGGCGCGGCGTCTTCGGACTGGCTCTCGGTCGCCAACATCATCTCCCAGAACCTCCAGGAGATCGGCGTCGTGGCCAAGGTCGACGCCCCCGACTGGTCCTCGGTCGTCGCGGGCTACGAGGACGGCACCTTCGACACCGGCATCGTCTGGGCGAACAATGCGCCCACGCCCTACCAGTACTTCCGCGGCATGATGTCGACCGAGACCGTCAAGCCGGTCGGTGAGCAGACCTTCGAGAACTACCACCGCTTCGGCCTCCCCGAGGCTGACGTCCTGCTCGCCGAGTACGCCGCGACCGGCGACGAAGCCACTCAGCACGAGCTCGTCGACCAGCTCCAGGTCCTCTACTCCGACAACGCCCCGGCTGTCCCGCTGTTCCCTGGCCCGGAGTGGGGCGCTTTCACCGACACGCGGTTCACCGGCTGGCCCACCGAGGACAACCCCTACGCGACGCTCAACACGCGTGCGCCGACCACGGTCCTCGTGCTGACCACGCTCGAGCCCGTCGTCTCCTGACGACCCGGGGTCACCCCCGAGGCCCCCGGACCGGGGTGGTGCGAGCACCGTCCGCACCACCCCGGCTCCGCACCCGCGCGCCCTGCGCGCCGCGCACTCGCTCTCTCCCGCCGTTCCCGCACCACCGACTGAACCGAGAGGAGGCCACTCGTGGCATTCATCCTGCGACGACTGGGCTACTACCTCGTTGCCTTCTGGGCCTCGATCACACTGAACTTCATGCTGCCGCGCTTCATGCCCGGAGACCCGGTCACCCGGATGTTCGCCCGGGTCCAGAGCCAGATGCAGCCCGAGCAGATCGAGCAGCTGCGCAAGCTCTTCGGCCTCGACGAGCGACCGCTGTGGCAGCAGTACTTCTCCTACATCGGTGACATCTTCACCGGGAACATGGGAGTGTCCATCTCCCGGTTCCCCACCCCCGTCTCGGAGGTCATCGGCGCCCAGATCGGCTGGACCCTCCTGCTCGGCGGGACGGCATTGCTCATCGCGGTGATCCTGGGGAACCTCCTCGGCATCCTCGCGGCGTGGCGCCGCGGAGGATTCCTCGACTCGGTCTTCCCCCCGGTCCTCGTCTTCGTCGGGTCCTTCCCCTACTTCTGGCTCGCGATGGGCGCGCTGTACATGTTCGGGGTCAACCTCGGCTGGTTCCCGCTCCGGCACGCGTTCTCCGTGGGCAGCTCCCCGGCCTGGAGCCTGGAGTTCGTGGGCGACGTCGCCACGCACCTCGTGCTCCCCGCGCTGACCATCGTCCTCGTCTCCGTCGGAGGCTGGATGCTCGGCATGCGCAACACCATGATCGCCACCACGGCCGAGGACTACATCACGATGGCCGAGGCGAAGGGGCTGCGCCCGGGACGGATCATGTTCCGCTACGCCTCCCGCAACGCGCTGCTGCCCTCGGTCACCTCCTTCGGCATGTCGCTCGGGTTCGTCGTCGGCGGGGCGCTGCTCACCGAGGTCGTCTTCGCCTACCCCGGTGTGGGCTACCAGCTGCTCACGGCCGTGCAGGCCCTGGACTACCCGCTCATGCAGGGCATCTTCCTGACCATCACCGGAGCCGTGCTGCTGGCCAACTTCCTGGTCGACATCGTCTACGTCCGGCTCGACCCGCGCGTGCGCGTGAGCTGAGGAGGCCACCCATGTCAGTCATCGACCCCACAGTCACAGCCGCGCCGCCCGCGCCGTCCACCGCGCCCACCGCGCCGTCCCGCCCCGGTCAACGTCGCTCCCGCGGCGCGACCGCCCGCGCAAACCTGGCACGCCGGCTCCTCGCCAACCGCAAGGCCGTCGTCGGGCTGGTGCTCCTGGTGCTCTTCGCGGCGCTGGCGCTGCTGGCGCCGGTGCTCTCGCCCGGCGACCCGTCACGGATCACCGACCTTGCCTCCCAGCCGCCGAGCCTCGAGCACCTCCTGGGCACGACCGCCAAGGGGCAGGACGTCCTCGCCCTCACCCTCTGGGGATCGCGCAGCTCGCTCGCGGTGGGCTTCGTCGTCGGCTCCGCGGCCACCCTGATCGGGGTGCTCGTGGGGCTGGCCTCGGCCTACTTCGGACGCCGGGTGGACGACGGCCTCTCGCTGCTCACGAACATCTTCCTGCTGATGCCCAGCCTCCCGCTGCTCGTCATCCTCGCGGCCTTCCTGCCGCCGGGCTCGGGGACCGTGGTGCTCGTGCTCATCATCACCGGGTGGGCGGGGTCCGCCCGCGTGCTGCGCTCGCAGGCGCTGTCCATCCGGTCCAAGGACTTCGTGGCGGCCGCCGTCGTCACCGGTGAACGTCCGCTGCGCATCATGTTCCGCGAGATCCTGCCGAACATGGCTTCGATCGTCATGAGCACCTTCCTCGCCTGCGTGATCGGTGCGATCGGCGCCCAGGCCGGCCTGGAGTTCCTCGGGCTCGGTGACGTCTCGGTCGTCTCGTGGGGCACCAACCTCTACTGGGCGAGCAACGATGGTGCCCTCATGACCGGCGCCTGGTGGGCCTTCGCCCCCTCGGGTGTGTGCATCGCCCTCGTCGCCTTCGCCCTCGCGATGGTCAACTACGCCGTCGACGAGGTCACCAACCCGCGGCTGCGGGCGACCAAGCGCCGCCCCGCCGGCACCGCCCGCCGGGCGAGCACGGACCGCCGTTCCGGCGCGGCCCTGCCCGCCGCCCGCCCCACCCCCACCACGACGAAAGGCTGACCGATGGTGACCACTCCGTCCTCCCTCGAACTGCCGCGCAGCGAACCGCTGCTGAGCGTCGAGCACCTCACGGTCGAGTACCGCGGCGACGCCCGCACCGTCGTCGCCGCGAACGACGTGAGCTTCCAGATCGGCGCCGGCGAGGTCTTCGGGCTCGCGGGCGAGTCCGGCTGCGGCAAGTCCACCGTGGCCAACGCGATCATGCAGCTGCTGCGCGACCCGGCGGAGATCACCTCCGGATCGGTGTACTTCCGCGGGCAGGACGTGCTCGCGCTGCAGGGCGAGGCGCTGCGCGACTTCCGGTGGCGGGAGGTCGCCATGGTCTTCCAGAGCGCGATGAACGCCCTCAACCCGGTCATCACGATCGGGGAGCAGATCATGGACGTCTTCCCGGCGCACGGTCAGAAGAACCGCCGCAAGGCCCGCGAACGTGCCGGGGAGCTGCTCGAGCTCGTCGGTATCCCCGGGGACCGCCTCGGCTCCTACCCCCACCAGCTCTCCGGCGGCATGCGCCAGCGGGTGGTCATCGCCATCGCCCTGGCGCTCAACCCCGCGCTGCTCATCATGGACGAGCCGACGACGGCCCTCGACGTGGTCGTCCAGCAAGAGATCATGCAGCAGATTCAGGCGCTGCAGAGCGAGCTGGGCTTCGCGGTCCTGTTCATCACGCACGACATCTCCCTCATGGTCGAGCTCTCCCACCGGATGGCCGTCATGTACGGCGGGCGCCTGGTCGAGATGGCACCGGCCACGGCCGTCTTCGCCGAGCCCCGCCACCCCTACACGCGGGCGCTGATGAACGCGTTCCCGCCGCTGACCGGGCCGCGCACCCATCTCACGGGGCTCTCCGACGCCCCGGCCGAGGCCGACGGCAGCCCTGCCCGGATGGGCTTCGACCCGCTCGCCATCGGCGACCTCGTCGAGGTCGTCCCAGGCCACTGGGTCTCACCCGCCGTGGGCGACTCGCCCCCGGTCCAGGCCGCTGCTGTCGCGGTCGCAGCCGCAGCCACCGTCGCCCTGGACGCGCTGGATGCCCTCGACTCCCTCGGTGCCCCTGGCACCCCTGACCAGGACGGCCCCGTCCCACCGCCCACCCAAGGAGCCTCCTCATGACGCTCGCCCCCGAACGCGCCGCGACGGTCACCTCCGGCGAACCGATCCTCAAGGTCCGCGGGCTGACCAAGACCTTCTCCCAGGGCGGGTTGTTCTCCCGCCGCAGCGTCCGCGCGCTGCACGACGTGAGCTTCGACCTCGGTCGCGGCGAGGTCGTCGCCCTCGTGGGGGAGTCCGGGAGCGGGAAGTCGACGATCGCCCGGATCCTGGCCCGCCTCGAGCGTCCCACCGCCGGCACCCTCGAGGTCGACGGCGAGAACGTGCTCGCCACCCAGGCGCGCCGCGTCTCGAAGGCCTACCGCGGGTCGGTCCAGATGGTCTTCCAGGACCCGTTCGGCTCGCTCAACCCCATCCACCAGGTCGAGCACTTCCTCACCCGCGCGCTCGTCGTGCACGGTAAGGCCCGCGCCGGGGACGCCCTGCGCGGCCAGCTCGTGGAACTCATGGAGACGGTCGGGCTGACCGAGGACATGCTCGAGAGCTACCCGCACCAGCTCTCCGGCGGCCAGCGTCAGCGCGTCGCGATCGCCCGGGCGCTCGCGGTCGAACCGTCGGTCATCCTCGCCGACGAGCCGACGTCGATGCTCGACGTCTCGGTCCGCATCGGCGTGCTCAACCTCATGCGCCGCCTGTGCGACGAGCGGGGCATCTCGATCCTGTACATCACCCACGACCTCGCCTCGGCCCGGTACGTGGCCGACCGCACCCTCGTGCTCTTCGCGGGGGAGGTGGTCGAGGGCGGCGACAGCATCGAGGTCATGGGCCACCCCCTGCACCCCTACACCCGCCTGCTCGTCTCCGCGGTCCCCGACCCGACCCGGCGGTCCGTGCTGGGCCCCGACGAGCGGTCCGAGCTGCGCGCCGCCGTGCAGGTAGCCATGTACGGCCCCCGCGGCACCGCGGCCGCACCCGACCCGGCCACCCGCGTCGTCCAGCGGGACGACGGCCACGGGCACTGGGTGCGCACGCGGGTGCGCGTCGCAGACGTAGGCGGCGGGCCCCAGTCCGGCGCGGCTCAGACGGGAACGACCCAGTCCGGCACGACCGATACCAGCACGACCGATGAGAGCAGGGACGACGCGTGACCGCGCAGGCACAGGACGGCGTGGGCACCGAGCCCACCCTCACGACCGAAGACCGAGCAGACCTTGGCATGGTCGCCTGGGGTGACCCTCAACGCCCCGGGTTCCACCTCGTCCCCCCGGGTGGCTGGCTCAACGACGCCAACGGCTTCTCCCAGTGGAAGGGGACCTTCCACCTCTTCTACCAGTACAACCCCTACGCCCCGGTGCACAGCCTCATCCACTGGGGGCACGTGACCAGCACCGACCTCGTGCACTGGCAGGACCTCCCGGTGGCCCTCGTCCCCTCCGCCGGGCCCGACGCGGAAGGCTGCTGGTCCGGTGTGCTCGTCGACGACGGCGGGGTTCCCACCCTCGTCTACTCCGGGCGCAGCGCCGAGTTCGAGAGCGCCTGCCTGGCCACCGGCTCGGACGACCTGGTCACCTGGACCAAGGACTCCGCGAACCCGGTCATCGCCGGCCCCCCGGACGGTCTGGACGTCACGGCCTTCCGCGACCACTGCCTGTGGCGCGAGGACGGTCAGTGGCACCAGCTCATCGGGTCCGGCATCCGCGGCGTCGGCGGTGCGGCGCTCCACTACACCTCACCCGACCTGCGCTCCTGGACCTACGAGGGTCCGCTCGTCGTCGGGGACGCCTCGAGCACCGACCCGGTGTGGTCGGGGACCATGTGGGAGTGTGTCGACCTGTTCCGCATCGGTGAGACCGACGTCCTGGTCTTCTCCGCATGGGACGACGGCGCCACCCTCTACCCGGCCTACCTCACCGGGCGGCGCGAGGGTGGTCGGTTCGTGCCCGACGGCCCCGTCCGCCACCTCGACTACGGCCTGCGCCACTTCTACGCCCCCCAGTCCATGCCCGACGACGCAGGTCGCCGCATCATGTTCGGCTGGCTGCAGGAGGCCCGCAGCGACGAGGCATGCATCGAGGCCGGCTGGTCCGGGGTCATGTCCTTGCCGCGTGAGATCACCCTCGACGCCGCCGGGGACCTCGTGCTCGCCCCCACGGCCGAGGTGGACTCGCTGCGCGGTGCCCAGCTGCACACCGGAGCCGTAGCTGCCGGTGAGCGGACCTGGCTCGAGGCCGTGCACGGTGACCAGCTCGACCTTGTTCTCCGGCTCCGGGTGCCGGCCGGGTCTCGGGTCGAGGTGGCCGTCCGCGCCACCGCAGATGACGCCGAACGGACCGTCGTCGTGCTCGACCGCGCGGCGGAGTTGCAGGCGGGTGCTGAGGCGGGTGCCCGGACGGCGTGGCTGTCTCTGGACCGGTCGGCCTCGACCCTCCTGACCGGGACGGACTGCATCGACCTCGGCGGACCCGTCCCCGTCGGCGCCGATGACAGGGTTGAGCTGCGGGTGATCATCGACCACTCCGCGCTCGAGATCTTCGCCGGTGGGCGTTCGTTGACGGCTCGCATCTACCCCTCACGCGAGGATGCCCTCGGCGTCTGGGTCCACGCTCCGGCCCGGGACGATGCTGCTGACAGCGCTGGCGGCGCTGACAACGGCGTCGTGGCGGCGAGCGTCGAGGCCCTCGAGGCCTGGTCGATGAACTCGGTCTGGGACGGGCCGCGCCCGCTCTGGCCCGCAGACCAGGGCGACGACCAAGGCGACGACCAGAGCGACGAACGGGTGTGAGCGTTCACTACACCCCGCTCGCGGGGCGCGCGGGTGACGTGATCCCCTATGCCCATGACGGCGTCGTGCACGTGTTCTACCTGCGCACCCCGGTGGCGGACGAGACGGAGAACACCACGGCCTGGTACCACGTCTCGACCCGCGACCTGGTGACGTGGACGGAGCACGGGGAGGCGATCGGGCGCGGACCTCTCACGGCCCAGGACTCCTCGGTCGCGACCGGTTCGATCGTCGAGCGCGACGGTGTGCACCACGCCTTCTACACGGGCTTCTCTGCGGCGGCCTTCCAGGCGGGCGGCGGGCGCAGCCAGGGTGTGCTGCGCGCCACCAGCACCGACCTGCTCGCGTGGACCAAGGACTCGACCTTCACCACCTTGCTCGCGGACGAGGAGTCCTACGAGCGCAACGACTGGCGCGACCCCTTCGTCTGGCAGCGGCCCGACGGTCGCTACGAGATGCTGCTCGCCGGGCGACGCGCGGATGCGCCGATCGCCCGCGCGGGCGTCGTCGTGCGGCTCGAGTCCGCGGACCTCGACACCTGGGAGCTGGTCGAACCGCTGTGGGAGCCGGCGCTCACCACGATGCACGAGTGCCCCGACCTGTTCCAGATCGGTCCGTGGTGGTACCTGATCTACTCGACGTTCACCGAGCGCCAGATCACCCGGTACCGCAAGGCCCGCAGCCCGCAGGGGCCCTGGCTCGTGCCGGCCGACGACGCGCTCGACGACGACGGCCTCTACGCCGCGAAGACGGCGGTCTTCGGGGAACGGCGAGTCCTCGTCGGCTGGTGCCCCGATCGCACCCCTGCGACCGACGCCGGGGCCTGGACGTGGGGCGGCTCGCTCGTCGTCCACGAGGTCGTCCAGCGGGTCGACGGCGACCTCGGGGTGCAGGTCCCGGTCGAGGTGGTCGCGGCGGTGCCGGACCACCTGGTGGAGGATGGGTCGGCTGCTCAGCCGGTGCCCTGGCCGTTGCGCATCACCAGCCCGTCCGCCTACGCGGCCGTCCCGCTCGGGGCGATGGCGGCGTCGGGCACCCTGGGGCTGAGCGTCCTGCCCGACGCCGGGACGAGCCGGGTCGGGGTGCTCCTCCACACTGGCTGCGGCGGCGAGGGGTACTCGTTGGCGATCGACCTCCTGCTCGGCGAGATGGTGCTCGACCGCACACCGCGCCCCGCGACCGGTCGCCCCCTGCACTCCCGGCCGCTCGTCTGGGACGGCGACTCGGCGCTGACCGTCCGCGTCGTGTGGGACGGGCCCATGGTTGTCGCGCAGGTGGGCGACGTGGTCCTCACCGCCCGCTGCCTGGACCACACCGGCGGCGAGCTCGGCGTGTTCGTCAGCGAGGGCGCGGCGGTTCTGGAGCCGCTGCTGAGGTGACGGGGTCGTCTGTTTCACGCGGGATCGTCCATCCGGATAGACGACCTGGCGCATAATGGACGACCCCGTCGCCAGGTGGTCCGGACAGGACCGGACAGGACCGCACAGGGCAGGGCAGGACCGGTCGGGACCAGAGGACCGGACGAGCTCAGCGCTGGTGCGGCGCGGCGTCGGGCGCTTCAGGGGTGAACATGGCCTCGATGGTGGTGCCGAAGATCTGGGCGAGGGTGAACGCGAGGGCCAGGCTGGGGGCGTAGCGGCCCTGCTCGATCGAGATGATGGTCTGGCGGGACACGCCGGCGGTCTGGGCGAGGGCATCCTGGGACAGGCCGCGGGCGCGGCGCAGGTCGCGCAGAGAGTTCTGCATCAGGTGAGGCGGGCGCGGATGACCGCATAGCGGATCCAGTACGCCGCGGTGACGGCGCCGAGCAGGGCGAAGGCGATGAGGCCGTCCCGGATCTGGTCGGTGACCAGCAACAAGAGGGCCAACCCGGCGATGGCGACGAGGGCCACCTGGAACGACCACGCGGCAGCCTTCTCGGCGAGCTCACGCTCGATGCTGCCCTCGGCGGCGGTGCGGTCTCGGCGGTCTCGGCGCCGGCGGAGGAGGTTCGTGGCGAGCCCGGAGGCAACGATGACGGTCCCGTAGAGCACGGAGACCAGAACGGTGTTGTCTGTGGCCCTGTCGATCGCCCCGACCGCGATGATCGCGGTCGCGGCCCCCGCGATCAGCCCCCACCGTGCGCGCATGTGTCCCCCTGGAGATGTCAATGTTCCTTGACGTCCACGGTAGAGGCGTGCGGTGCGAAAAGTCAAGGAACGTTGACATCCTGCGTCGGCGTCTCGGCGATGGCGCGGAACAGCGCCTGGAGGCCTTGGGAGAGTGCGCGCAGGTCGTCCAGCGCCATGTGGTCGAACGGCGCGCAGTCCATCTGGGGCTGCGTGGTGAACAGGCGCTGGACCGTCTCGCGGCCCTGCGGGGTCGCCACGACACGGCGCACGCGGTGGTCGTCGGGGTCCTCGGTGCGGGTGAGCATGCCCTGGTTGCCGAGGCGGTCGAGGATGCCCGACATCGTCGCCAGCGACACCCCGACCGTCGTGGCCAGGCCCTGGACGGTGTTGCCGCTCGTGTCCGTGACCAGCAGGGCCAGCACCTTGAGCTGCTGGATGGTCAGCGGGAAGGTGAGCAGCTCCTCGATCACCCGCGGGGTGACCGTCGTCTCCCACACCTGCTGGGCCTCGATGAGCTGGCGCGCGAGCGCTTCACGCTCGGCGGCTTCGCTCGGGTGGGGGGAGTGGGACATGGCGGCGGGCTCCAGCGGTGGCTCGGGCGGGCGGGGAGGGGACCAGACGGATGAACGTGCATCGTCGCACGTTGACACATGCTTAGCCTGACACTAACGTTCGTGTGACGCTAAGCATCCAGCCTACCCCCAAACTCCCGGCGGCCCCCATGTTTCGACTGACCCGGCTGAGCCTCGCCAACAGAGCGCTCGTGGCCCTCATCACCATCCTCATCGCGGGGGTCGGCGTCTTCTCGATGGCGAGCCTCAAGCAAGAGCTCATCCCCTCGATCTCCCTGCCGCAGACCGTCGTGGTCACCGTCCTGCCGGGCGCCAGCCCGGAGGTCCTCGACGAGCAGGTCTCCCTGCCGCTGTCCAAGGCGATCGCCTCGGTGGCCGACGTCGAGCAGGTCGTCGCGACGTCCGCGAGCTCGACGTCGATGCTCGCGGTCTCCTACGCCTTCGGCACGGACGCGACCGAGTTCAAGCGCGCCCTGGAGAGCGCCCTCGACACCGTCACCACCCTGCCCGACGGCGCGACCCCCGAGATCATCTCCGGCTCCATCGCGGACTTCCCGATCATGTTCGTCACAGCGTCCTCCGACCGGCCGGTCAGCGAGCTGTCCGCGGCCCTGGCCCAGATCGCCGTCCCCGAGCTGGAGAGCATCGACGGCGTCCGCGCCGCCGTGGTCAGCGGCGCGCAGGGCGAGCGCATCACCATCACCCCCGACCCGGTCGCCCTGGCCGCCGCCGGCCTGTCCGTCATGGACCTCACGGCCGTGCTCGACGCCAACGGCCTCACCCTCCCGGTCGGGTCCATCGCCGAGAACGGGGAGATGCTCTCCGTCCAGGCCGGCACTGCGCTGACCAGCCTCGACGACCTCAAGGGCCTGCCGCTCACCTCCGCGATGCAGCCCGGCCCGGTCGTCACCCTCGGTTCCGTGGCCGACGTCGCGCTGGTCCCGGAGGCGCTGACCTCCATCACCCGCACCAACAGTGTGCCGAGCCTGTCCCTGTCGATCACCGCCACGGCCGACGCCGACGTCGTCTCCACCTCCCACGCCGTCGAGGACACCCTCGAGACGCTGCGCACCGAGCTGGGCGACGACGTCGCGCTGACCACGCTGTTCAGCCAGGCGCCGTTCATCGAAGACTCCATCTCGCACCTGGCCATCGAGGGCCTGCTCGGGCTGGTGTTCGCGATCCTCGTGATCCTCGTCTTCCTGCTCTCGGTGCGCTCCACGCTGGTCACCGCGATCTCCATCCCGCTCTCGGTCCTGGTCACGTTCACCGGGCTGTACCTGGGCGGCTACACCCTCAACATGCTCACCCTCGGTGCGCTGACCATCGCGATCGGCCGGGTGGTCGACGACTCGATCGTCGTCATTGAGAACATCAAGCGGCACCTCAGCTACGGCGAACCGAAGCTCGCCTCGATCCTCACCGGCGTGCGCGAGGTGTCCGCGGCGATCACCGCCTCGACGCTGACCACCGTCGCGGTGTTCCTGCCGATCGCGCTCGTCGGCGGCATGGTCGGGGAGCTCTTCCGGCCCTTCGCGCTGACCGTCGCGATCGCCATGGTGTCCTCGCTGCTCGTCGCGCTGACCATCGTCCCGGTGCTGTCCTACTGGTTCCTCAAGAGCCCCGAGGGCGTCGTGGACGGGGCCGCCGCGCGCGTCGAGGCCGAGGAGAAGGAGCACCGCGGCCCGCTGCAGCGCGCCTACAAGCCGATCCTGCGCTCGACCCAGCGCCACCCCGTCATCACCGTGGTCTCCTCGGTGCTGCTGCTCGTCCTCACCGTCTCCCTCGTGCCCCTCCTCAAGGTCGACTTCCTCGGGTCCAGCGGGCAGAACATGCTCATGGTCACCCAGGAGTTCACCCCCGGGACCGACCTCGACGCGGTCGGGGAGGGCGCCACCCAGGTCGAGGACGCGCTCGCCGAGATCGACGGCGTCGGCGACGTCATGATGACCGCCGGGTCCGGCAGCGACGGCATGTCCGCGCTGATGGGCGGCGGCGGTGGGACGGCGTCGTACATCATCACCACGGACGCCGACGCCGACCAGGCCGCGCTCAAGGAGACGGTCGAGAACCGCCTCGCCCAGATCACCGACGCCGGGACCATCACGGTGCCCGAGGGCGGCGGGATGGGCTTCTCCTCCACGGTCGACGTCATCGTCGAGGCACCCGACGAGACCGCGCTCGACGCCGCGGCCTCCACGGTCACGACGGCGCTCGCGGACCTGGAGCACACCTCCGGGCTCGAGTCCGACCGCGCCGCGGCGCAGCCCACGCTGCAGATCGTCGTCGACCGGGTGGCCGCGCTCGAGCGCGGGCTGACCGAGATCCAGGTCGTCGGGATCGTCGCCGGGACGGTGTCCCCGCAGAGCATCGGGGCGCTGCGGATCGAGAACAACGACTACAAGATCTTCGTCGAGACCGGCGCCACCCCGCAGACCACCGCGGAGATCTCTGGGATCCTGCTGCCGACGCCGACCGGCCTGGTGCCGCTCTCCGACGTCGCGAGCATCGACCGGGTGACCGTGCCGACGACGATCACCCGCCAGGACGGCACGCTCGTGGCGACGTTGTCCATCACCCCGGACGAGGGCGAGCTGGGCCAGGTGACCACGCAGGTCACCGAGCGTCTGGCCGACCTCGACCTGGACGGTGGGGCGACCGCGACGATCGGCGGGCTCGCCGAGCTGCAGGGCGACTCCTTCCGCCAGCTCGGGCTCGCGATGCTCATCGCCATCGCGATCGTCTACCTGCTCATGGTCGCGACGTTCCGGTCGCTCGTGCAGCCGCTGATCCTGCTCGTCTCGATCCCGTTCGCCGCGACCGGGGCGATCGCCCTGCTGCTGCTGACCGGCAAGCCGCTGGGGATCTCGGCGCTGATCGGGATGCTCATGCTCATCGGCATCGTGGTGACCAACGCGATCGTGCTCATCGACCTGGTCAACCAGTACCGGCGCCAGGGCCAGAGCGTGGAGGACGCCGTGTTCAACGGTGCCCGCCAGCGCCTGCGCCCGATCGTCATGACCGCACTGGCGACGATCTTCGCGCTGGTGCCGATGGCCCTGGGGGTGACCGGGTCCGCCGGGTTCATCTCCCAGGACCTCGCGATCGTCGTCATCGGTGGCCTGATCTCCTCGACGGCGCTGACGTTGGTGCTCGTGCCGGTGCTGTACCGGCTGATCGAAGGCCGCCGCAAGGCGCGTCCGGCCGATGAGGAGCTGCTCGAGGTCGAGGCCGACGACCCGGACCTGGTCCCGGTCGGCTAGGGCCGGACCGGCCGACGGCGGCCGGGGCCCGGGCAGACGGCGGAGGACCTACGGGCGGGTGCCCGTAGGTCCTCTCAGGTTCCGGACGGTTCTGCGGTGCGTCGCCTCGCCTCGCCTGCACTAAGCGTGACGTCGGGTCCCACCAGGTGGTCGTGCTCTCGCCACGACCTGACGCGGCCGCCCCGTCCGTCTATCGGAGCTGGTCACTCACGTGCGGGACCAGCGTCGATGGTCTTGTCTGCTCCGGAGTCGATCACTGTGTGCTCTGCCCTCTGGTGGCTGACCTCGATGCGCCGTGGCTTGGACTCCTCGGCGACCGGGATGGTCAGGACCAGGACGCCGTCCTGATAGGACGCGGAGATCTGGTCGAGTGCGAGACCGTGGCCGACGGTCAACTGTCGGGCGAAGGTCCCGGAAGGCCGTTCGCGGACCAGCCACTGCGCGTCGCCGTCGCTGCGGGCGGTGCGCTCTGCGCGGATGGTCAGCGTCCGGTCGTCGACCGAGCAGTCGATGGTGCCGGGGTCGACTCCTGGCAGGTCCATCGTCAGCATGTAGTGGTCACCGGTCTTGAACAGGTCCAGCGGCATCGCTGCCGAGCTCATCGTGCTCGACGTCATCGCCCCGAACAACCGCTCCATCTCCCGGAACGGGTCCCATCGTGATGTCGTAGCCAACGTCACCACCTCCTCGGTATCCCCGGACCTTCCGGGGTTCTTCGAGCGCCATCCGTGGTTCACCACGCATGGTGGCTACACCGCCATCTTGCGTCGGCGCGGCGGCGGTTTTCTACCCCCTGGGAAAAGAAACGTGATCGCTCTCCGCGAACGCAGCCCCCACCTGCACTCACACCGGCGGGGCCAGCGTCTCCGGCGCCTCCGGCACGGGCGCCTCTGCCTCCGGCGCGGCGGGCATCGTGGGGTCGAGGACCACCTTGATGCAGCCGTCCTCCTTCTTCTGGAACATCGAGTACATCGCCGGTGCGTCCTCGAGGGACGCCCGGTGGGTGCGCAGGTCGAGCACGCCGAGGGGGTCGGCGGGGTCGGCGACCAGCGGCAGCACGTCGTCGGTCCAGCGGCGGACGTTGGCCTGCCCCATCCGCATCGTGAGCTGCTTGTCGAACATCTCCATGAGCGGCATCGGGTCCACGGCACCCCCGTACACCCCCGACATCGACACCGTGCCGCCGCGGCGCACGGCGCTGATCGCGGCGTGCAGGGCGGCCAGCCGGTCGATCCCGGCCTTCTCGATCAGCGGGCGCGCGATCGGGCCGGGCAGCATGCTCGCGCCCTTCTGCACGAGCTCGGCCGCGCGGGACCCGTGGGCCTCCATGCCGACCGCGTCGATGACGGAGTCCGGGCCCCGCCCGGCGGTGAGATCCTGGAGCGCTCCGGGGAGGTCGTCGGTGCCGAGCAGGTCGATCACCTCGATGCCGTGCCGGCGGGCCATCGCGAGGCGCTCGGGCACCAGGTCCACCCCGATCACCTGACCGGCCCCGCGATGGCGGGCGATCCGTGCGCTCATCTGCCCGATCGGCCCCAGACCGAGCACGGCGACCGAACCGCCGGCAGGGACGTCGGCGTAGACGACCGCCTGCCACGCGGTGGGGACCACGTCGGAGAGGTACAGGTAGCGCTCGTCCGGGGACCCGTCGTCGGGCACGCGGACGAGACCGTAGTGGGCCTGGGGGACCCGCAGGTACTCGGCCTGGCCGCCGGGGACCTGACCATAGAGCTTGGTGTAGCCCAGCAGGGCCGCGCCCTTGCCCTGGGAGTGCACCTGCGTCGTCTCGCACTGGGACTGCAACCCCCGCTGGCACATCCAGCACGAGCCGCAGGAGATGTTGAAGGGCACGACGACGCGGTCACCCACCGCGACGTGGTTGACCTCGGCGCCCACCTCCTCCACGATGCCCATCGGTTCGTGGCCGAGCACGTCGCCGGGGTCCAGGAACGCCCCGAGCACGGTGTAGAGGTGCAGGTCAGATCCGCAGATCGCGGTCGATGTGACCTTGATGATCGCGTCAGTGGGCTCGATGAGCTGGGGGTCGGGGACGTCCTCCACACGCACGTCTTCCTTGCCCTGCCACGTCACTGCACGCATCGCTGCCTCCTGGTCCCGGGGTTCTCCCCAGGATAGGAACGGCCACAGCGGGGCGCACCTCAGGAGAAGCGCCCACCTACCCTGCAACAGCCTCCACAACCACCCCGCCGAACTGGGCCCCGCTGGCCCGGTACGGGCGCCCGGCGATGAACACCTGACCGGAGCGGGCCAGCGCCGACGCCGGCTTGCCGTCGGCGTAGTGGGCGTCGTACCCGCCGGAGAAGCTCGTGTTGGACAGCCACACCGGGCGCCCGTCCTCGTCGGCCACCCAAGCGGCGCACCAGCTGCACACGAAGTCCGGGTAGCGCTCGATGTGCTTGCCGTGCACGCCGCACACCGGGCAGGCCTGCCCGGTCGGGGTCGCCCCGAGCCCGTGCTGGGCGGTCAGCCGGCCCAGCTGGGACAGGTCGAGGCCGGTCAGCCCCGGCCACCCGTGGACCGCGCGGGCCCACTCCGGGGGGATGTACTGGGTCCCGTGCCGGGCGCCCAGCAGCGCCCCGGCGATCGCCGCGACCGTGTCGGTGTCTCCGCCGATCCGCACCGCGCGGTGCAGGGCGTCGGGCAGGTGGGAGACCATGTGGTCGTACTCGGTCGTGGCGCCGGAGGAGAAGTACGGCGACAGGTAGATCGCGTGCCAGGCGGCCTGGAGCGCGGTGACGGTGAAGCCGTTGGTGCGCAGGTCGGCCTGGGGCTGCTCCTGCTCGGCGTCGGCGATCCACGCCTCCCACGCGCCGCGGCGTTCCGCCGGGAGCAGGTCGAGGCCGGTGCGCACGTCGAGGCGCGCCTCCGTCACGGCCACCCGGATGGCCTCCGACCACAGCACGCACGACTCCGCCGCGAGCGGGTCCGCGTGGGTGAGCTGCGCGACGGCGGTCGCGGCCCGCGCGGTCGCCTCGCGGTCGTCCAGGGCCACCAGGGCGACGACGCCGGTGCGCATGAGGGCGCCGTTGCCGGCCGTGCGCCCGGTCGCGGCGTGCAGGTCGCGGGAGGCGGCGGTCAGCCGCTGGGACGGCGACCCGGTGAGCTGCGCGGCCGCGCTCAGCACCGACGCTGTCTGCGCGCCGACGTCGGACGCACCGCCGGCGAACCAGTCCTCGAAGGCCGCGGCGATCTCGTCGAGCTCGGCCGTGGTGCGCAGCCCGCCGCCGCGCTCGCTCACCCGCGCGATGCAGACCGCCATCTGGGTGTCGTCGCTCCACTCGCCGGGCGCGTAGGGACCGAGCCCGCCGCCGACCATCGTGGCCTCCCCGGGGGGCGGCCAGGAGAACTCGTACGGCACCCCGAGCGCGTCCCCGCAGGCCTGCCCGAGCAGCACCCCGGAAGCACGGTCGAGCAGGGCGAACTGGTACGGGTCTGAGCTCATGGATGAAGATTACAGAACGGTGACGGTGCATCCGGGACGCGCGCCAAATTCTCATCTTTGCCGCACTCGGGTCGATACTGAGAATGTGGCACACGACACAGACCCGCTCGTCGACCCGACCATCACCCTCGGGACGCAGCCGCGTACCACCCCGCAGCGGCGCCGACGCGGGGCCCGCCGGTGGTCCCTCGTGCTGTTCGCGGTCGAGGTCGCCATCGTCGTCGCCCTCGTGTGGTACTCCTGGGCCGGCGGTTCCTGGGGCTGAGCCGGCCGCCGCAGAAGAGGCATAGGCTTCTCTTCGCCCGCCGGACCGAAAGAGAGCCATGAATCACGACGACGTCGAGGCGCTGCGCCGCGACAACGCCGCCTGGCGGCTCCTGCGTGCCGACACCGCTCCGCTCGTCCTGAGCTTCCTCGGACGGGTGTTCATCGAGCAGAACGTCCGCTCCATCGGCGAGACCGAGCTGATCTCCCTGCTCGACGACGCGCTCTACGACCTCAATCTCGACGCGCCACCGGGGGAGTCCCCCTACCCGCGCACCCCCAAGGCCTACCTGGACACCTGGGCCGCGCCCGACGCCGCGTGGTTGCGCAAGTACTACCGCCCCGGCTCGGACGAGCCGCACTACGACGCGACCCCGGCGGTGGAGAAGGCCGTCGGGTTCGTGGCCTCGCTCAGCGGGCGGACCTTCGTCGGCACCGAGTCGCGCCTCAACACCGTCTTCGAGCTGCTCCGCCAGCTCGCCGTGGGCACCGAGACCGACCCCGACGTCCGCCTGGCCGAGCTCGAGGCGCGCCGCGCCCAGCTCGACGCCGAGATCACCCGGGTGCGCGACGGCGTCGTGCAGGTCCTTGATCCCGGTGCCCAGCGCGACCGGTACCAGCAGTTCGCGGCGATGGCCGCCGAGCTGCTCTCGGACTTCCGCGAGGTGGAGGACAACTTCCGCCGCCTCGACCGGGAGATGCGCGAGCGGATCACCGGCTGGGACGGTGCCAAGGGGGAGCTGCTCGACCAGGTGGTGGGCAGCCGCGACTCGATCGCGGAGTCCGACCAGGGCCGCAGCTTCCACGCCTTCTACGACTTCCTGCTCTCCCGCCAGCGGCAGGAGGAGTTCACCGAGCTCATCACCAAGGTGCAGTCCCTCGAGGCGGTCAGCGCGCTGAGCGGCGGTGACCGGCGGATGCGCCGGATCCACTACGACTGGCTCGAGGCCGGGGAGCGCACCCAGGCGACCGTGCGGGTGCTCTCGGAGCAGCTGCGCCGCTTCCTCGACGACCAGGTGTGGCTGGAGAACCGGCGGGTCATGGACCTGCTGCGCAGCATCGAAGGGCACGCGCTCGCGGTGCGTGACCTCCCGGCGTCGACCCTGGCCGAGCTCACCACCCAGATCGGCGGGGTGAGCCTGGACATCGTGCTGCCGATGGAGCGGCCGCTGTTCCGCCCGCACACCGTGACCCGAATCGACTCCGAGGTGGTGGCCGGGGAGGTCGACTTCGACACCAGCCGGCTCTTCGACCAGGTGCACGTCGACCCGGAGCGGCTCGCCGCGGGGGTGCGCTCGGCCCTGGCCCACGCGAGCCAGGTCTCCCTGCCCGACGTCGTCGCCGCCCAGCCCCTCGACCAGGGCCTCGCCGAGCTCGTCACCTATCTCTCCCTCGACGATCCGCGGTTCGCGGTCGTGCTCGACTCGGCCCACACCGACGAGGTGCGCTGGGAGGTGGGGGACACCGAGCGGGTCGCCACCGTGCCGCGGGTGACCTTCGTCCGCAAGGGCGGCGCGGCGACCCCGGCGCCCCCGCCCCACCCGTCCGACTCTGCTCTGGAGACCCCATGACCCAGCCCTCGGTGCGCACCGAGTCCGAGCTCTCCCACGTGGTGACCGCGCTCATGAAGGGCGTCGTCTACCGCGACACCCACGCCCAGCTCTTCGCCGACCTCGTCACGCTCGTCCCCCAGATCCGCGACTACGTCGCGACGATCGCGCTGACCGTCGTCGTCGACGAGTCCGAGGGGTACGCCTACCTGCAGGCCCTGCCCGAGGACGACGAGGAGCGCGACACCGCGCTGCGCCTGGTGGCCCGGCGCTCGCTGCCCTTCGACGTGAGCCTGCTGCTCGCGCTGCTGCGCAAGCGGCTCGCGCAGTTCGACTCCGAGGGCGGGGAGACCCGGCTCATCCTCAGCCGGGACGAGATCGTGGAGATGCTGCGGGTGTTCCTGCCGTCCTCGAGCAACGACGTCCGCACCGTCTCGAAAGTTGAGGCGAGTGTCCACCGCGCGGTCGAGCTCGGGTTCCTGCGAGCCGTCCCGGACGGCTCCTTCGAGGTCCGCCGCATCCTCAAGGCCTTCGTCGACGCGCAGTGGCTGGCCGAGTTCGACGCGCGGCTCGCCGAGTACGCGGCGCACGGGGCGGCGTCGGGCACTGTGTCTGCACTTTCTTACTCAGAAATGGACTCCTAAATGGAAGGCCTGTTCAGCGCCGTCGAGCTGCACGACGCCGACGCCGACGTCGACCAGCGGGCGGGGTTCCGCCTGGACCGCCTCGAGGTGCTCAACTGGGGCACCTTCGACAAGCACACCTGGGCCTTCGAGCTCGAGGGCCGCAACGCACTCCTGACCGGGGACATCGGGTCCGGGAAGTCGACCATCGTCGACGCGATCACCACGCTGCTGCTGCCCGCCAACCGGATCAGCTACAACAAGGCCGCCGGCGCGGAGGCCCGCGAGCGGACCCTGCGCTCCTACGTCGCGGGCTACTACAAGTCCGAGCGCAACGAGGCCACCGGCACGTCCCGGCCGGTGGGCCTGCGTGAGGGCTCGACGTACTCGGTGATCCTCGGGGAGTTCGCGAACCGCGGCTTCGACGCGCGCGGGGTCCTCGCGCAGGTGTTCTGGCTCAAGGACGGCGACCAGGGCCAGCCCAGCCGCTTCTTCGTCACCTCGACGACGGCGATGACCATCGCCGAGCACTTCGCCAACTTCGACGGCGACATCAACGCCCTGCGCCGGCGGCTGCGCGAGTCCGGCGCGCAGATCCGCGACACCTTCCCCGAGTACGGCAAGGACTTCCGCCGGCTCCTGGGCATCGAGTCCGACCAGGCGATGGACCTGTTCCACCAGACCGTGTCGATGAAGTCGGTCGGCGACCTCAACGAGTTCGTCCGCCAGCACATGCTCGAGCCCTTCGACTCCGCGCAGTGGACCGAGCGCCTCGTCGCCCACTTCGACGACCTCACCCGCGCGCACGACGCCGTCACCCGCGCCCGGGCCCAAATCCTCCAGCTCACCCCGCTCGTCGCCGACTGCGACAAGCACGCCGCCGCGGTCGCCGCCGCGACCGCCGCCGCCGCCCAGCGCGACGCGCTGCGCTACTTCACCGCCGCCCGCAAGGTCGAGCTGCTCACCTCCCAGATCGACGCGTACGACGCCGCGATCACGGCCCGGGAGGCGCGGATCGTCGCCGTCGACGCCGAGACGGCCACGGTCGAGGCCGAGCGGCGCCGGCTCGAGCTCGAGCGCGCCGGGCACGGCGGGGACCGCCTCACCCAGATCGAGGGCGAGGTCGCCCGGCTGGGCGTGGCGCGCGCCGAGCGTGAGCGCAAGGCCGCGGAGTACCGGTCCAACCTCGCCGCCGCGGGCCTGGACCCGGTGGCCGACGCGGGCGACTTCGACGCCCGCCGCACGCAGATCCTGGCCCAGGTGAGCGCGGAGAAGACCGAGCTGCGTCAGGTCGAGACCGCGATCGGTGAGCTCGACGTCGACCTGCGCTCGCTCAAGGTCGACGCCGGCGAGATCAACGAGGAGATCACGTCGCTGCAGGGGCGTACGTCGAGCCTGCCCAACCGGTCGCTGCAGCTGCGCGCCCAGGTCGCCGGCGAGCTCGGCCTGTCCGAGGACGACCTGCCCTTCGCCGGGGAGCTCATCGCCGTCCGCGACGACCACCAGGACTGGGAGGGCGCCGCCGAGCGGGTGCTGCGCAACTTCGCACTGTCGCTGCTGGTGCCGGCCGAGCACTACGACGCGGTGTCGGGGTGGATCAACGCCAACCACCTGGGCCAGAAGCTCGAGTACTACCGGGTGCCCGCCGGCCAGCGCGGCCGCGTGGAGTCGCCCAGCCGCGGGCCGTGGCCCCAGCTGTCCGAGATGCTGTCGGTGCGGGAGTCCCCGCTGTCCGGGTGGCTCGAGCAGGAGCTGGCCCGGCGCGCCGGGCTGGACTGCGTGGACACCCTCGCCGACTTCCGCTCGGCGACCCGCGCGATCACCCGCGAGGGGCAGATCAAGCACTCCGCGAGCCACCACGTGAAGAACGACCGCAGCCGGATCGACGACCGGTCGACCTACGTCCTCGGCTGGTCCAACCGCGCCAAGGTCGACACGCTGCTGGCGAAGGCGGGGACGGTCAGCCACCGCCTCGCCGACCTCGGTGACCGCCGCGACGTACTCATCGCGAGCAAGGAGACGCTCGTCGACCAGGGGCACGCGCTCAACCGGCTGGAGATGTTCCGGTCGTACACCGAACTCGACTGGGAGCAGATCGTCAACGACGTCGCGGTGCTCACCGCGGAGAAGCGCCGGATCGAGGCGAACTCCGCCGAGCTCGCCTCCCTCGCGGTGACGCTCACGGCGCTGGCCTCGCGCTCGGACGAGCTGCGCGTCGAGCGGGACGCGCTGATCACCGCCAACGGCGGGGAACGCCACGCCGTCGAGACGTTCCGGCGCCAGCGCGCGACGAGTGCTGCGCTCCTTGCGGAGGGTGGCAGCGGGGGTGTGCTGGACCAGCAGGACGCGTTGGGTGCGCTGTTCGAGCAGGTGCGGGGGAGCGGGGCGGCGGCGTCTGGTTCTTCGTCTGGTTCCTCTTCGGGGGGCGTGGACGGGGGCGGGCTGGATGCTGGCGGGCTGGATGCTGCGGAGGCGGCGCTGCGGACCCAGCTCACCGCGGTCGTGGAGGCGCGGCACAAGGAGCAGGGGCTGCTGGCCACGAACGTCGCGCGGGCGATGGCGGCCTTCGCGGTGAAGTTCCCGGTCGAGACGTCCGAGATGGACAACGACGTGCGGGCGGCCGGGGAGTACCGGTCCCTGCTGGAGCGGCTCGAGCGAGACGACCTGCCGCGGTTCGAGGAGAGCTTCAAGGAGTACCTCAACACGAACACGATCCGCGACGTGGCGCAGTTCGCGGCCGACCTCAAGAAGCAGTCCGAGCTCATGAGCGACCGCATCGAGGTCATCAACGACTCGCTGCGCGCGATCGACTACAACCCCGGGACGTACATCCGCCTGGAGATGGCCGGCACGCCCAACACCGAGGTCCGCGACTTCCGCTCGCAGCTGCGCGCGTGCACCGACAACGTGCTCGGCGACGACCTCGAGCAGTACTCCGAGCAGCGGTTCCTGCGGGTCAAGGAGATCATCGAGCGGTTCCGCGGGCGCGAGGGGCAGACCGAGGCCGACCAGGCGTGGACCCGGCGGGTGACCGACGTGCGCAACTGGTTCGTGCTCTCCGCCTCCGAGCGGTCCAAGGTCGACGACGTCGAGTTCGAGCACTACTCCGACTCCGGCGGGAAGTCCGGTGGGCAGAAGGAGAAGCTCGCGTACACGATCCTCGCGGCGTCCCTGGCGTACCAGTTCCGGCTGGACTGGGGCGCGGTGCGGTCCAAGGCGTTCCGGTTCGTCGTCATCGACGAGGCGTTCGGGCGTGGGTCGGACGAGTCGACGCGGTTCGCGCTCCAGCTGTTCCGCAACCTCGGGCTGCAGCTGCTCATCGTCACGCCGCTGCAGAAGATCCACGTGATCGAGCCGTTCATCTCGGCCGTGGGGTACGTGGACAACCCGAGCGGACGCGGGTCCCGGCTGCAGACGCTGACGATCAACCAGTACCGGTCCAAGCGCGCCGCGCACCTGGTGGGGGCGCTGGGCGCGGAGTAGCCGGGGCCGGTGCGGCGGGTCCAGGCTGCGGGGTCCTGCGGCAGGTGGCCGGCGGTGACAGCCCCCGGTCCCGTTCGTCGGCGAACCCCGCCGAACTCGTGAGCGAGCGCCGTTTCGGGTGGTCGAACCCGGGTGGCTCACGAGTTCGGCGACGGAGTCACGTGGTGGGCGCCGCGGTCCCGCGCCTGGCTGCGGCGTCGGGCTTGGCTGCGGTGCCGGGTTGCGTCGGGTCCCTGAGGTCCCTGAGGTCCCTGAGGTCCCGGCCCCGGTTCTCCGCGGAACTCCGGGGCCGGGTTCCCCGCGGCGGGGTCGTCTGTTTCGCGCGGGGTCGTCTATCTGGATGGACGAAACCAAGCGGAATAGACGACCCCGCCGGCGGATCCGGGCGGCCGGTGGGCAGGCAGGTGGCAGGGGCCCACCGGGGGAAGGGCCGGTGATCTGCGCCCGGCCTTAGGCGCGGTGCGTCGCGATGCGGACCGCCGCGGCCATGCCGCCGTCGCCGAAGGTCGCGGTCCCGACGGGAAGCGTCGGATCCTCGAGGAGGAGCTCCTCCCAGGCGGCCAGCCGTGCCATCGACGTCGCCTCAAGGCCGAGCAGTGCCTCGGTGAGGTGAGCGGCGAAGGCCTCGTGGTGGTTGTCGATGATCTGGCGGTAGCGGGCCAGACGGTCCTCCATGCTGCGGATGTTGAGCGAGCTCGGGTGCGTGCGGTAGCGCAGCAGCGGTTCAGGGACGATGGCCACCTGGGCTTCGAGGGCGCCGTCCGGGCTGCCCGCGTGCCGCAGCAGTCGGAGGAAGAAGTCCCAGTCCTCGAAGCCCATCGTCATCGTCTCGTCGTAACCGCCCACCCGCGACCAGTCCGCGCGCCGGAAGACGGCCGAGGCCGGGCACGCGTTGCGCGGCAGGAAGTCGGCCAGCGTCCCGCCGGTGGGCTGCACGACGCCGTTCGCGACGCCGAACATCTCCAGCCAGCTCGACGCGGCGACGGTCGGTGGGGACTCGTCGAGCAGGGCGGTCGTCCCCTCGACGAACCGGGGGGCCCAGGTGTCGTCTCCGTCCAGGACAGCAACATAGTCGCTGGTCAGCAGCGAGATTCCAGTGTTGCGGGCGGCCGAGACCCCCGCATTCGGCTGCCGGTGGAGGTGGACGACGGCGTCGAGCAGGCTCAGGGCGACGAGGCTCGCAGGATCGGTGGATCCGTCGTCGACGACGACGATCTGGTCGACGGGGCGGGTCTGGGCGAGGACCGAGGCGACCGCCTCAGCGACCATCTGGCCCTGGTCGAACGCCGTGATCACGACACCTACTGACGGCACACTCACTCCGGTCTTCGCTGACGGCCCGCGCGCGGGCCTGCTGTGGCCCCGGTCCGACCCGAGGGCTCCTTCGACCTGCCATGTCTACCACCGACGGGCCCGCGCCCCGCCCCCCGCCCCCCGCCGCGCGACGTCCCGTCCTGTCCCGTGGCCTGCTCCCCGCGGGTTGTCCCGCCCGCCCCGTCCGCCGAACTCGTGAGCGAGCGCCGTTTCGGGTGGTCGAACCCGGGTGGCTCACGAGTTCGGCGACGGAGTCACGTGGTGGGCGCCGCGGTCCCGCGTCTGCCTGTGGTGGCGCGCCGCGGCGTCGGGCATTCGCGTGGGGGTTCGGGTACGGCGACGGGGTCGTCTGTTTCGCGGGAGGTCGTCTATCCAGACAGACGACCTCGGGCGAAACAGACGACCCCGCGGGTGCAGAGAGGTACGGGTGGGTGCAGGTGCATGCCGGCAGGTGCTGCTGGCGGCTGCCAGCGGCTGCCAGCAGCGGCAAGCGGGTGCCGGCGGGCCCCGGCGGGTGCCGGCGGGGCCGGACGCCCGCCGGCGCCCGGGTCAGTTCTGGATGCGGGCGCCGATCGAGCGGTGCAGCTGGAGCAGGCTGGCCTGGCTGAGCTGGACCGTCTGGGACTCGAGCTGGCGCAGGACATGGCCGTCGTCGAGCATCTTCTCGCTCGACTGGACGAGGACGGTGCCCCCGCCGGTGAAGTCGAACTGGCGCTCCTCGTCGGAGTCCATGCCGAAGAACCCGCCGACCACGGACAGGAAGCTGTGCATCCACGCCGCGTCGAAGTGGTGCGACGGGGAGGGGCAGTCAGCCCAGCCGACGAGGGCCTGGGGGTCCACCCGCAGCGGCGGCTCGGCGAACATGACCGGTCCGTTCGAGGACGCCAGGAACTTCCCGGTGCCCAGCAGCGTGAGGAAGCCCGGGACGATCGACTGCTTGAGGCTCAGCCCCGGCTCGAAGGCCAGCAGGTTGGACGCGCGGATCGTGAGGTTGCCGTCGTCGAGGTCGAAGGAGTTGATGTTGTACCCGCGGTCGCCGAGGATCAGCTTGCCCTGGCCTTGGGCGACGACCCAGTCGTCGGCGTAGAGCGGGGAGGAGAACTGCGAGGCGACCATGGCGGTGAGGTTCGTCCGCGAGAGCGGCTCGAACTGCACGTTGCCGTAGTAGGCGATCATCGCGCCCTTGGAGGTGAACCAGGGCGTGCCGGCGAGCTCGACGCAGAAGGCGTAGTCGTTGCCCGGGATGTTGTCGTTGACCGGGAGTGTCCCGGGGTTGTGAATCTGGATGGTCATCGCGTCTCCCCTAGAACTTCTGCTCGGATGCCTGCACCCAGACGGTGCCCTGGCCGCTCAGCTTGAGCTGCATCGCTTCTCCCGACCCACGCCCGACGACGTCCCGGAAGCCGACCTGCGCAGACAGGTCCACGGTGATCTGGCCGAGGTGGCCGACATAGGCCTGCGGGTCGACGACGACCTGCGGCTTCGCCCCGCCCACGGCCAGGGCGATCGCCCCGCCGTGGGAGAGCACCGCGACCGTGCCGTAGCCGGTGACCTGGGTGGTGAACATCCCCTGGCCGGTGACCGCGCCGCGGACCGCCCCGCGTACACCGCCCTGGGAGGACAACGACACGATCGAGGTCTGCAGGTTGCCCTCGTAGGCGAGCATCCGGTCCGCCTCGACCGTGAGCACGTTCGTCCCGTCCAGCTCGATGACCTCGACGTACAGGCCGTTGCGACCGAAGTACACGGTCCCGGAGCCTTCGGCGACCATGAGGGAGACGTGCTCGCCCTGCATCATCCGCCCGGCTGCCCCGGCGATCGCCCCGGCGCCCGGCATGCCGCCGCCCATCGAGTGCGGCGCGAAGGTCACGTCGCCGGAGTAGTAGAGCATCGACCCTTGGCGGGCGAAGACGCGCTGCCCGGGCTGGATCGTCGTCTTGAGGACCTTGTAGTTCTCGAGCTCCATGGCCATGTCAGCGCTCCTCTGGCTGGATGTAGACGAGGCCCTGGCCGTCGAACCGCAGGGAGAAGGCCTCGCCGTTCCCGCCGCCGATCGCCGAGCGCCAGGTCACGTCGGTGACGAAGGTCTGGTTGAGCTGGCCGTGGAAGGCGACGAACGCGTCTGGGTCGACCACGAGCGGGTACTGCGGGGAGACCTCGAGGGCGATGATCGGCCCACCGGCCGAGAGCAGCGCGATCGTCCCGGTCCCGGTGACGGTCGTGGTGAACAGCCCCTGCCCCGACGTCGCCCCGCGCAGCCCGGAGAACTTCACGTCCGTGCGCAGCTGCCCGACGAGGGCCAGCAGCTGGGAGGCCTCGACATGCATGGTGTCGTTGGTGAGGTCGAGGATGGTGATGTCCTGGGCGTCCACGGCGAAGTACACGGTGCCGCTCCCGGTCACCTCCATGAGCGAGAGGGACTCACCGGTCATCTTGCGTTTGAAGGCGGCCTTGAAGCCGTCCCCTCCGCCCATGCCGGCGTTCTTGAACGTCACGGGGCCGTCGTAGGCGATCATCGATCCGGTGATCGCCCGGATCGTCTCGTTCGCCAGGTCGGCCACGAGCACGCGGTGACCTTGCATCCTCAGCTGTGCCACGAAGCTCCTCCTGTTTACCCGCGTCCATACCCGCGTCCATGCGCGCGCCGCAGGTGGTGTGGTGTCGGTCGATGATGGCACGAGAGAGGGATGTTGCGTCACGGGGAGAGGTCCCCATAGGCTCCACATGGCCTCATCGCGCACTTCCCACGCGTCGCGGCGCAGTACACCGATCGGGATGCATCAGACAAGGAGCCCCATGGCCGCCCCCGCAGGCTGGTATGCCGACCCGCAGAACCCGCAGCTGATGCGTCACTTCGACGGTGAGAACTGGACCACGCAGACTCGGCCGGCAGCGCAGGCGGCGCCCGCGGCGTCCACCGCGGGGGCTTCCCAGGGCCCGACGCCGCAGCAGGGCTGGCAGGGGCAGGCCCGGAACCAGCAGGGCCAGAACGGCGCCGGCCTGTCCTACCAGCACCCCGGCCGCACGTCCCCCGCTCAGGAGCAGCCGGGTCAGGCGGCGGGCTACGGTCAGCCCGCCCAGCAGGCCTACCAGCCTGCCCAGCCCACCCGCCAGCCCGCGCAGCAGGCCGGCGGCTTCCAGTTCGGCGGCGGCCAGCAGATCCCGACCGCGGACCAGCCGACCACCGGAACCCCGCGCGGGGTGAAGCTGGCCATCGCCGGCGCCGCGGTGGGCGTCGTGGCGTTCATGGGGATCGGCATGGCGCTGAGCGACGACTCCGTCGAGAACGGGCTCGACGCCAGCGACCTCGGCCTGCCCTCCGACTTCGGCTGCGACGACCTCGCGAGCGAGGCCATCGCCCTGTCCGCGTCGGACATCGCGTCCAGCCAGGTGATCTCGACGTCGGGCCTGTCGGAGTCGACGAACAACTTCGGCAAGGTCGTCATCCCGGACGAGGACTCGGACAGGAACCTTGTCCTGGCCTGCGAGGGCGACGCGATCTGGGGCGACGGCTCCGAGACGTCCATCACGCTCCACCTCACGGTCGACCCCGCGAGCGAGCTGTACGTCGAGTACGGCGAGTTCTGACCGCCCGACGCCGCCAGCACCAGTCGGCACCAATCAGCACCAGCCGACGCCACGCGTCACCCCCGGAATGCTCGGGCGTGACGCGTGGTTAGCACCGGCGTGAACGAAACCAAGAACATCAAGGTCGACATCTGGTCCGACATCGCCTGCCCGTGGTGCTACATCGGCAAGCGCCGCTTCGAGGAGGCGCTGGCCCAGTTCGAGGCCACCGGCGCCGATGCCACGGTCGAGGTCGAATACCACTCCTTCGAGCTGGCCCCGGACACCCCGGTGGACTTCGAAGGCTCCGAGATCGACTTCCTCGCCAAGCACAAGGGCCTGCCGCCCGAGCGCGTGCAGCAGATGCTCACCCAGGTCACCGAGATCGCCGAGACGGTCGGGCTGCACTACGACTTTGCTGCGCTCCAGCACACCAAGACGCTCAAGGCGCACGAGCTGCTGCACTTCGCGAAGTCGCAGGGGCGCCAGCTCGACATGAAGGAACGCCTGCTCGGGGCGTACTTCGAGGAGGGTAAGCACGTGGGCCGCGTCGACGAGCTCGTCGACCTCGCCGCCGAGATCGGCCTGGACCGGGACGAGACCCGCCACGCCCTCGAGAGCGGCGAGTTCGCCGGCGACGTCGAGGCCGACATCGCCCAGGCGATCGCCTACGGCATCCAGGGCGTCCCGTTCTTCGTCGTCGACTCCCGCTACGGCGTCTCCGGTGCGCAGGAGCCGGCGGCGTTCCTGCAGGTCCTCGAGCAGGTCGTGGCCGACGCCGCGGCACCGGCTCGCGACGACGCCGCACCCGAGGCGGTCCCCGGTGCCCGCTGAGCGGGCCGCCGAGGCGGCCGCTGCGCCGTCCGCGGTGGTAACGCCGGTCGTGGCGCCGCCGTTCGTCATGGTCGGGGCCGACGACGCCGGTGCCTGCGTCGACGGGGTGTGCGCCCTACCGCCCGGACCCGCCACGCCGTGACCGGCTGCGTCGTCGGCACGACCATCTGCACGACCACCGGCGCGCGCTGACCTCGACCCTCTAGGCTCTGCGTGTGAGCAACGAGACCGTCGAGTCCGTCCCGCCCGCCGCGACGGACATCCCTCCGGCGACCGGCACCGCGACGCCGACGCCGACCCCGACTCCCTGGTGGTCCCGGCTGGTCCACGACCCGGCCCTGCCGCCGGTGCCCCGGATCCCGCGGTGGTGGTCGCTGCACGGCGTCGGCGCCTGGTTCGCGGTGGTGTTCTTCACCTGGTCGATGACCCCGTCGCTGCTGCCCCGGCCGTGGTACCTGCAGGCCGTCGCGACCGGGATCTGCGTGGCGCTCGGCTACGGCGTCGGGGTGAGCGTGGCCGCGGGGCTGCGCCGGCTGGGCTTCTCCCCGGACTGGTCGGAGCGCAGCCGCCGCTGGGGCTGGGTCGCGCTGGCGGCCCTGACGGTGGTCGAGGTCCCCACCTTCTTGATCCTGGGTGGCCGGTGGCAGACCATCACCCGCGAGCTCGTCCACATGCCCGCGGACAGCGGTTGGCTGTGGGTGCTCATCGTCCCGCTGGCCGCCGGGGTGGCTCTCGCCCTCGTCGGCGCCGGACGGCTGGTCATCTGGGTGGGCAAGCGCATCGCCCGCTTCGGGTCCCGCTTCGTCCCGGCGCTGCCCGCCAAGATCATCGGCGCGGGATTGGCGCTCACGCTCACCCTGATCCTCGTCCAGGACGGCGTGCTGGCCGGGGTGCTCGCGGTCGGTGGGAACCTGGCCGCCTCGACCGACCGCGCCGAGGTCGCCGGAGTGACCCCGCCCGATGCCGCGGAACGCTCGGGATCGCCCGCCTCGCCCGTCGAGTGGGCTGACCTGGGCCGCAACGGTCGCGTCTTCGTCTCCGACGGGCCCACCGCGGCCGAGCTCGAGGCGTTCAGCGGCGAACCGGCGCTCACCCCGATCCGCGCCTACGCGGGCCTCGGCTCGGCCACCGAGATCCACGACATCGCCGCGGTCGTCGTCGCCGAGCTCGAGCGCACCGGCGCCTTCGACCGCGCGGTCCTCGCCGTGTCCACGAGCACCGGCAGCGGCTGGGTGAACGAGTCCACGACGATGGCGCTGGAGTACCTCTACAACGGCGACACCGCCGTCGCGGGCATGCAGTACTCCTACCTGCCCAGCCCGCTCGCCTTCATCGCCGACCGCGAGACCCCCCAGCTGGCCGGGCGCGAGCTCTTCGACGCCGTGTACGACGTCTGGTCCGAGCTCCCCGAGGACGACCGGCCCCGGCTCGTCGTGTTCGGGGAGAGTCTCGGCTCCTACGGGGGCCAGTCGGCGTTCAGCGGCGCGGACGACATGGTCGCCCGCAGCGACGGGGCGCTGTGGATCGGCACCCCGAACTTCGCCGAGCCGTGGGGCCGCATCACGCAGAGGCGCGACGCCGGGTCGAGCGAGCGCCTCCCCGTGGTCGAGGACGGCGAGCACGTGCGCTTCGCCGACACCACAGCGGACCTCGAGGGACTGGAGGGGCTGGGCGTGTGGGAGGAGCGGCGCGTGGTCTACCTCCAGCACGCGACCGACCCGATCGTGTGGTGGTCCCCCGACCTGCTGCTGCGCCAGCCGGACTGGCTCACCGAAGAGCTCTCACCGACCGTGAACCACGAGATGCGATGGTTCCCCTTCGTGACGTTCTGGCAGGTCACGGTGGACATGGTGTTCTCGATCGACATGCCCGACGGCTACGGCCACAACTACGCGCTGGGCACCATCGACGCGTGGGCGGCGATCCTCGAACCCGACGGCTGGACGCCTGAGGACTCCGCACGGCTGCGCGACTGGGTCGCCGAGCACGAGGAGGGCTGACCGGGCCGGCTCGGGACGCCGGCCCCTCAGAACGCCCCGCCCTCAGAACGCCGGCCCCTCAGAACTCGGGCATCGACAGTTCCGGGTCGTAGCACGGTGCCCGCACGAAGGTCGCGGTCGCCCAGCCGGCGCGCAGCAGCGCCGCGTCCGTGCCCGGGCCTTCGGCGCCCTCGACCGCCTCGTACTGCAGCTTCACCTTGCCCTTGTCGAGCTGGTACATCGTGCCCTGGACCTGGCCGAAGGTGGCCAGGGTCGCCCGGCGCAGCCCGCGCAGGTCCTCCAGCGCGCAGTCGGGCACGTTGAGGTTGAGCACCCCGGTGACCCACCCCGGTGCGACGTCCGGGAGGGTCGCCACCCAGGTGACGGCCCGGGCGGTGACCGCAGCGGCGGTCTCCCAGTGCACCGGGTCGGGGGAGTCGAGGGAGACCGCGATCCCGCGGATCCCGTGGGCCATCGCCGACAGGACCGCCCCCACGGTCCCGGAGTGCAGGATCGCGTTGCCGGTGTTCGCGCCGCGGTTGATGCCCGAGAGCACGATGTCGGGTCGGGGGCCGAACCCGTCGTGGGAGGCGACGAAGGTGATGTACGCCGGGGTGGCCTTGACCGCGAAGGAGGGCACGTCGTCGGGCAGGCCCGGGGGGCTGACCTCGGAGAAGATGAGCCGACCGTCGCGCTCGGCGCTGATCAGCGACGCGCCCGCGCCGGAGGACTCCCGTGCCGGGGCGGCGACCGTGACCTCGAAGCCCGCGTCGCGGGCGACGCCGGCGAGCACGGTCAGGCCGAAGGACTCGATGCCGTCGTCGTTGGTGATGAGTGCACGCATGGTGATCCTCGGTGGTGGTGGGCGGGTACGGGGCGGGTGGTCACTGGATCTGGCGCACGAGGACGTGCTGGGCGAGGCGCTCGATCGCGTCGCGGCGGCCGGTGCCGAGGCCGCGGCGCGTCGCGTTGAGCGCGCCGGCGGCGGAGCCGAGCCGCACGGCGTCGTGCATCGAGGCGCCACGGGCCAGGGCGACGGCGATCCCGGCGGTCATCGAGTCGCCCGCGCCGCGGTGGTCCACGGTCCGCACCCGGGGGGTGATGACCTCGAGGTGGGCGCCGGGGATGGCCAGCAGGGAGGCCTCGGCCGCGCGGGAGATGACGACGGCGCGGGCGCCGGCGTCGAGCAGGGTCTGCGCCCCGGTGCGGATCGCGGGGAAGGTGTCCGAGGCGGCGTAGCCGGCCTCGACGAGCTCGGTGTGGCTCAGCTTCATGACGGCCCCGCCGACGTCGGCGACCGCGCGGGCCTGGTCACCGGAGAGGTCGGCGACGATGAGGCAGCCGGCGGTGCGCAGGTCAGCCGCGAGGCGGTGGAAGAACGCCGCCGGCAGACCCGTGGCGGCGCCGGCGCCGGTGAGGATGCACACGTCGGCGTCGAGGGCCTCGGTGAGCACCGTGCCGTAGAGGTCGTCCTGCTCGTGCCGGTTGAGCGCCTGCGCTGCCATGACAGCCACCTCCCGGCGCTCCCCCGCGCGGCGGTCGTGGATGTAGGTGCCGTTCCCGTGCGCCGAACTGGTCCGCAGCGTGAGGTGCTCCCCGCGGGCCAGGTGCGCGATGACGTCCCCGCTCTCCCCGCCGAAGGGGCCGCAGACCGTGACGGCGGCGCCCAGGGCGGCGGCCATCCGAGCGATCCACAGTCCCTGGCCGCCGGCGTGGACGTGGATCTCGGGGTGGTCGGGCGGGTGGCCGGGCGAGGGCCCGGCCGAGGGCTCGGGCGCGACGCCAGCCGTGGGGTCCGGCGCGTGGGCCACCGCCGCGGCGGGGCCGGGCGCCGCCGCGGGTTCGATCGTCACGGTCAGCAGCGGCATCGGCGCGAGCACGCACACCCGCGGCTGCTCGACGGAGCCGTCCTCCACCCCCCGAGCCTAGAACGCCCGCGCCCCCTCCACCCGCCGACCCCGCCCGCCTCGCTCCCGCCCCGCCCCGCCCCGCCCCGCCCCGCCCCGCCCCGCCCCGCCCCCGTTCCCGCTGAGTGCTGGGTCGTTACACGCGACACGCCGACGGAGGCGTGTAGAACCCAGCACTCAGCGGAGGGTGGGGGTGGGTTGGGGGCGGGGCGGGGCGGTAGTTGACAGTTCAACTAATGAATGGTCAACTAGTTGTTCCGCACCGAAGGAGAGCACGATGAGCCGCGACATGATCAACCCGGCAGCCGCCACGCGCACGCCGACCACCCCCGACCACGTGCTCGCCCCCGGTGACCTGCTGGCCGCGAGCACCTCGATGGACGCCGTGACCCTCTACGTCCAGGACATCGACGCCATGGTCGACTTCTACACCCGGGCCATCGCGCTCGAGGTCATCGACCAGGGCCCCGGAGCGGACTCCGCGGCCGCCGACCGCCGCGCCGGCGTCGTCACCCTGGGCCGCGGCACCGTCCCGCTCATCGTGCTGCGCCACGCCCCGGACCTGCCGCGCTCGGCGCGCGGCTCGGCCGGCCTCTTCCACACGGCCATCCTCTTCGACAGCCGTGCCGCGCTCGCCGCGACGGTCCTGCGCGTCGCCGAGGTCGCCCCCCAGCTCTACACCGGCAGCGCCGACCACCTCGTCTCCGAAGCCTTCTACCTCGACGACCCCGAGGGCAACGGCATCGAGCTCTACGTCGACCGCCCGCGCGACCAGTGGACCTGGTCCGGCGGCCGGGTCGCGATGGACACCCTCGCCCTCGACCCGAACGCCTTCATCAGCGAGCACCTCACCGAGACAGCGGCGGCGACGCCGGAAGCCGAGAACGCCGTCGTCGGGCACGTCCACCTCCAGGTGGGCGACGTCGCGCAGGCGCGCAGCTTCTACGTCGACACGGTCGGCTTCGAGGTCACCGTGGAAATGCCCAGCGCGCTGTTCATCTCGGCCGGCGGCTACCACCACCACATGGCGATGAACACGTGGGCGTCCATGGGCGCCGGACCACGCGCGGTCACCCTCGGCCTCGGCGAGGTCTCCATCGTCGTCCCCACGCCCGACGACGTCACGGCCCTCGCGGACCGCCTCACCCACCACCAGATCGCCTCCGCGCACGACGGCGCTGCGCTGACCTTCGCCGACCCGTGGCGGAACCGCATCTCCGTCTCCGCGGCCTGACCCACGCGGCGCCGGGCGCCCGGCCGGACGCCCGGCCCCGCTTCACGCCCGGCCGCCCCGCCGCCGGACGTCCGGTGGGTGGGACCTCCCGCGCCGCTAGTCTGGGCGGATGGACGACGCGCTGCGCAAGGCCCAGGTGCAGCCTTTCGGTGCGCAGCCCGTGGTCACCCCCCCGCCGCACGTGCGCCGCAGGGTGCTCCGGCTCCCGTTCCTCAGCTTCCTGCTGTTCGGGCCGATCCTCCTCGGCCCGCTCCTGCTGGCGAAGCGAGCGCTGGATGACCCCGAGGTCTTCGCCGGCAACGGCAGCTCGGTGACCTTCCAGTGGGTGGTCACGATCGCCTTCTCGGTCGGTGCCCTCGCCATCCTCGTCTCGATGGTGCGCAGCCGGCTTGCCGTCGGCTGGAGCCGCATCACCCGGGCGCGCGGCCTCCGGCGGGCGGTCTCGGTCACCCGGCAGGGGTGCCGGCGCATCTCGGTCACCCCGAGCACCAACGAGGCACGCTTCGACGACCGACGCCTCCCGCCGACCATCACCGTCTACCGCCCCGACGGGCGCGCCGTCGTGTCCTCCCAGAACGAGGCGGAGGCGGACGTGCTCCTGCCGGTCCTGCTCGACTGGGTGCTCGAGAACCCCGCCCTCATCCAGGAGCAGCAGACCGCGCGGTTCTTCACCACCTACGAACGGTTCATCGCCGGCGAGCTCGTCAAGCACCCATACCGCTGACCCGACGAACCTGAGCCGCCTGATCGGCGACCCGAGGCTCAGGCCCGCCGACCGGCCTCGTCCTCGGGCGGGGCGCCGTCGGCGGCGAAGATCGTCCGGTACTCCGTGGTGAGCGAGCGCGCGAGGGAGTCGTCCGACCCGCCGTGCTCGGCGGCCACCTGGGTGGCGGCCTCGCGCAGCTGGGCGCGGGCCTCGCGGACGGTGACCATGATGAGCCGGGACAGGTCCGTGGGCGCGAGGTCCAGCGCGTCGTCGGAGAACTCGATGTCCCGCAGCAGCCCGGCATGGTCGACGACGACGCGCACCTCACCTCTCGGCGACCGCCGGGTCACCTCGAGCGCCTCGACGCAGGCCTGCAGGGACCGGGCGGAGCGGGCCTTGTGCTGGGCCTGGGCGACCCACGCGTCGATCTGCGCGGCCGCCGTCTGCTGAGCCTTCTCGGAGATCATGGGCGGTTCCCTTCAGCCTGTTCCCGCTGGTTGATCGCGTTCGCGCCGACGCCGAAGGTGTTGAGCGAGGCAGGGACCGCGGAGCCCGACGACCACGTCGCCAGCCCGACGTCGGCCAGCACGGGCTTCGTGCGGAAGCGCAGCACGACGTCGTCGACGGCCCCCGACATCCCCTTGAGGCCCCCGCCCACCTCGGTGACCAGCTTGCCGAGGCGACCGATCGAGGCGACCAGGTCCTGCAACCACCGGCTGATGTGGAGGACCCACTCGGCCACCGCGGCGCACGCGTCCGGGATCACCCAGGTGGCCCCCAGCCCGGCCGTGCAGGCGATCTGCGCCACCCACTTGATGAGCTTGGCCACCAGGTCGGCGATGAGGTCGCGGACGACGGAGCGCACCGCCGCGACGATCCCGCTGGCCACGGCGAGGGCCGAGGCCGTCCCGTCGCACGACGCCGCCGTCCCGCGCAGCGACTCGGCGAAGGTGTCCCCGAAGCACTGGTACTGCAGGGCCGTCGCCCCCGACCAGTCACCGGCCGCGCTGCGCTGGGCGGTCGCGTAGCTGTCCGCGACGGTCTCGAGCTGGTCGGCGACCGCGGTCCAGGTCCGGGCGAAGGCGTCGATCTCACCCGGGCTGCCGGCGATGGAGTCGAGCATGGCCGGCAGGGGGTCGAGGTGCTCCATGAGGAACGCGGCGCCGCTGGCGAGCAGCTCGCCGATCGGGTCGGTGATGAACGCGGCGGCCTCGACCCCCGCGCCGACCCCGGCCAGGCTCGCCCCGATCCAGTCGCCGTTGCGCGCGGCCGCGCCGGCCGCGATCCCGAAGTCGAGGACCCGCAGGCCCGCCTGCATCGTGACGGTCGGCGGGGTGGCCACCAGGTCGGTCACCGCGCCGCCCAGCCCGCGCCCGGGCCCGCGCCCGCACTAGGGCCGATGCCAACATCGGCGCCGGCGCCCGCGCCGGTGCCTGCTCCGGTGCGACGCAGGGCGGTCTCGATGTCGGTGTCGGTCCTCTCGTAGGTCGCCGCCGTGGTCTCCAGGTTGTCGGCCGTGGCGTCCATGAGGTCGCGCATCCGGGTGACGCCGTCGCTCGCGTCGGTCTGCACGAGGTGCAGGGGGAGCGCCAGGAGCGGTGAGCACAGGACTCCGTACGCCCCGCTGGGCTCGGTGACCCGGGAGATCGCCAGGACCGCCGCGTCGAGGCTCGCGACCAGCCCGCGGACGGTGTCGCGGTGCGCGCGCAGCGCACCCAGGTCGACAAAGACGTCGCTCACCGGGCGCCGCGCAGCAGGCGGTCGGCGAGGTCGAAGAGCTCGGTCTGGTCCGCCAACGGGCGCGGGTCGATGCTCAGCCCCTCGGTCGCCTCGGCGGCCTGGACCCGCAGGTGTGCGCCCGCGTCAGCGATGCTCGCGAGCACGGCAGCGCGGAGCCCCGAGGCGTCCAACCGCATCGCCGCAGCGCTGAGCGTCACGTCCTGGACCAGCCCGCGGTGGTCCACGAGCGCGGTGACCTCGCCCCCGCGAGAATGCCCCGACCCGCGCAGCTCGGCGATCTCCACGGCCGCGCGGCGCGCCCGTGCGGCGTGCCGGTGGGCGGTCGCCAGAGCGTCCTGGACCTGGTCCGCGAGATCTTCCTCGGTCACGCCCCCACCCTCCGCCTGCATGAATTCCGCACCAGAGAGTACCCAATGTCGGCCGGGAAAAAGATGGGGAGAAGTCCCCCGCGAGGTGGGACGTGGTGCGCAGCGGAGAGCGCCCCCACCAGACCCGCGCTGCGGCGGTCCGGTGGGGGCGCTCTGGTGGCGCGGGCGGTCAGGCCTTGCGGTCAGCCATCCGGTTCGCGACCCGCGCGGTCCCGCGCGCGGCGAGGACCCGGGTGAGGGCCGCCGTCGCGCCGGTGACTGCGGCGAAGGTGACGATGCTGACCATCGTGGCGTCGTCGTCGTCCACGGATGCCGGGTTGTGTCCGGTGGCCTTGGTCCACAGGGCTGTGACGGCCCTCTGAGCCAGCCACCCGGCGCCGACCGACACGACGAGCGCTGCGAACTTGACGGACATCGACTGGTCCTGTGCCACGGTTCCTCCGAAGGTTTGATCACTGTCTTCCCTGATCACCTAACGCTAGTCGGCACAGCGCGGCCCCGCACACCACCCAGCGGAGGTAAACTCGTCGAGAACGACAGGGGAGCGCGATTCAGCGCTGAGAGTGCGGACTACCGCAGACCCTCGAACCTGATCCGGTTAGCACCGGTGTAGGGAGTCGGGAATCTCGCCACGCCCAGCGTGGTACCCCTTCTGTGGCGAACAGTCCAGGAGGACGCAGCACGATGAACACCATCCATGCACGACGCCGTTTCACCCGTCTCACCGCCACCGCCCTCGCGGGCGGGCTGGCTCTCACCCTCGGCGCCTGCGCCGAAGACCCCGACGCGGCCAAAGCGGACGGGTCGGACGGGGCGCCCACGACGCTCGACGTCGTCGTCCACGACTCCTTCTCCATCAGCGACGAGGCCAAGGCGGCCTTCGAGCAGGAGAGCGGGCTCACCCTCAACCTCATCACGACCGGGGACGGCGGGGCGCTCGCCAACAAGCTCGTGCTCACGACCGACGCACCGCTCGGAGACGTCGCCTTCGGGATCGACAACTCCTTCGCCTCCCGCGCCGTCGACGCAGGTGTCTTCACGCCCTACACCTCCCCGGCGCTGCCCGACTCCGCGAGCGACCTCCTCGTCGACGAAGGGTCACTCACCCCGATCGACTACGGCGACGTCTGCCTGAACATCGACACCGCATGGTTCGCCGACAACGGCGTGACCGTGCCCGCGACCCTGGCAGACCTCACGACGCCGGCCTACAAGGACCTCACGGTCGTGACCAACCCGGCCACCTCGAGCCCGGGGCTGTCCTTCCTCTTCGCCACCATCGGGGAGTTCGGCGAAGACGGGTACCTCGATTACTGGACCCAGCTCACCGACAACGGCCTCAAGGTCGTCGAAGGCTGGGAGGACGCGTACTACACCGACTTCACCGGTGGCGGAGGGGAGGGCGCCCGACCGATCGTGCTGTCCTACGCCTCCTCCCCGGCGTTCACGGTGAGCGAGGACGGGGCCTCCACCACGACGGCGGCGCTGCTGGGGACGTGCTTCCGGCAGGTGGAGTACGCGGGGGTGCTGGCCAACGGGTCGAACCCGGACGGTGCGCAGGAGTTCATCGACTTCCTGCTGGGGGAGACGTTCCAGGCTGAGGTGCCGGGGGCGATGTACATGTACCCGGTGAACCCGGATGTGGCGGTGCCGGCTGAGTGGGCTTCGTTCGCGCCGGTGCCTGAGGCGCCTATTGCGGTGGATGCTGCCTTGATCTCTGAGAACCGGGACTCGTGGATCAAGGACTGGACTGCTTCGGTGATTGGGTAGCTTGTGGGTTTGCCTGTGGTTGGGGTCGGGCGGGAGGAGGCGGGGCGCCCGTCCTGCCCGGGCGCTCCTTCGTCGCGCCTTGACGCCCACCACACCGGGACGGGCGCCCCGCCTCCTCCCTTCGTAGAAGGCTCACCTCGGGGGAGTGGGGAGTGGGCTGGGGTGGGCTCGCCTGCGGCATCGCTTACGGGGGGCTCGGCTTCGCCGTCGCGTACGGGCTCGGCTTCGCCATCGCGTACCTGGGGGCGGGTCGTTGCCTGGGCGGTTGCCGTTGCGGTGCCGGTCGCCTTCCTCGCGATGTTCTTCGTGTGGCCGGTGTCTTCGCTGGTGGGGCGCGGGTTCTGGGTGGACGGGACGCTCGATCTGAGCGGGTTTGCTGAGGTGTTCTCGGAGCGGCGGACGTGGCGGATCGTGGGGTTGACGGTGGGGCAGGGGGTGCTGGGGACGGTGCTGTCTGTGGGGTTGGGGGTGCCGGGGGCCTATGTGCTGTACCGGTGCTCGTTCCGGGGGCAGGGGGTGGTTCGGGCGCTGGTGACGGTGCCGTTCGTGCTGCCGACCGTGGTCGTGGGGGTGGCGTTTCGGGCGCTGCTGAGCGAGTCGGGGCCGCTGGGGTGGCTCGGGTGGGACGGGACGTTCGCGGCGATCATCGCGGCGCTCGTCTTCTTCAACTACTCCGTCGTGGTGCGCACGGTCGGGGGGCTGTGGGAGCACCTGGACCCGCGGGCCGAGCAGGCCGCCCGGGCGCTCGGTGCCTCACCGGCCCGGGCGTTCCGGACGGTGACCCTGCCGGCGCTCGCCCCGGCGATCGCCTCCGCCGCGGCCGTGGTGTTCCTCTTCTGTGCGACGGCCTTCGGGGTGGTCCTCGTCCTGGGCGGGCAGCGGTACGGGACGATCGAGACCGAGATCTGGATGCAGACCGTGCAGTTCCTCGACCTGCGCACCGCCGCGGTGCTCTCCGTCGCCCAGCTCGTCATCGTCTCGATCGCACTGTGGGTGGCCTCCCGGGCGCGCTCGCGCCGCGAGCACGCGCTCAACCTCTCCGCGACCACCCGGTCCACCCACCCGCTGCGGCTGCGCGGACCCCGTGGTCGCCTCGGCGCCGACGCGCTGCCGACCGCGGTGACCGTCGTCGTGGTGGGGGTGCTGCTCGTCTGGCCGCTGGCCAACCTCGTCGCGAAGTCGCTGCGCACGCCGTCGGGCTGGGGGCTGGGGAACTACGCGGCGCTCGGGACCACCGGAGGCCGGAACGCGCTCACCGTGACCGTGTGGGAAGCGGCGGCCACGTCGCTGCGGACCGCGGCCGGGGCGACCGCGATCGCGCTCGTCGTCGGCGGCCTCGTCGCGCTCGTGGTGAGCCGGCGCCCGCGCGCACCGCGCGCCCGCCGCGCGATCTCGGCCATGGACTCCGTCTTCATGCTGCCGCTCGGGGTGTCCGCGGTGACCGTCGGGTTCGGCTTCCTCATCACCTTGGACAAGCCGCTCGGGCTGGACATCGACCTGCGCACCTCCGGGCTGCTCGTGCCGATCGCGCAGGCGGTTGTCGCGACGCCGCTCGTGGTCCGCACGGTGCTGCCGGTGCTGCGCGCCATCGACCCGCGCCAGCGCGAGGCCGCCGCCACCCTCGGCGCGCCGCCCAGGAAGGTGCTCGCCACGGTCGACTGGCCGATCGCCGCCCGCTCCCTCGGCCTGGCCATCGGCTTCGCCTTCGCCGTCTCCCTCGGGGAGTTCGGCGCGACGTCCTTCCTCGCCCGCCCCGAGACCGCGACCCTGCCGATCGTCATCTTCCGCCTCATCGGCCGTCCGGGCGCCGAGAACTACGGCATGGCGCTCGCGGCCTCGGTCGTCCTCGCCCTCATCACCGCGACCGTCATGCTCCTCGCGGAGCGGCTGCGCGGAGAACGAACAGGAGAGTTCTGATGGTTGCCATCGATCACGTCGCCGCAGTTCCCGGCGCAGGCTCCTCGCTGCCCGACGCCGGTGCCCGCCCCGCGCAGGACGCGGCGGCTGGGCAGGACCGCGGGCAAGAACGTGTCGCCGGGCTGCGGATCGACGACGTCGTGGTGACCTACCCGGCCACGCAGACCCGCCGCCGCGAGTCGGCCGGGGCCGTGACAGCGGTCGACCACGTCACCCTCACCATCGCGCCCGGGGAGGTCGTGGCGCTGCTCGGGCCGTCCGGGTGCGGCAAGTCGAGTCTGCTGCGCGCCGTCGCCGGCCTCGAGCCGGTGGCCGGCGGGCGGGTGCTGTGGGACGGCGCCGACGTCGGGCACGTGCCGGTGCACCTGCGCGGCTTCGGCCTGATGTTCCAGGACGGTCAGCTCTTCGCCCACCGCAACGTCGCCGGCAACGTCGAGTACGGGCTGCGTATGCACGGCGTGCCCAAGGCAGCCCGGCGCGCCCGCGTGGCCGAGCTGCTCGACGTCGTCGGGCTCCCGGGGAGCGAGGACCGGTCGGTAGCGACCATGTCGGGTGGGGAGCGGCAACGGGTCGCGCTCGCGCGGGCGCTGGCCCCGCAGCCGCAGCTGCTGCTCCTCGACGAGCCGCTCTCGGCCCTCGACCGTGCGCTGCGCGAGCGCCTTGCGGGTGACCTGCGCGCCGCGCTCGTCGCCACCGGGACGACGGCGCTGTTCGTCACGCACGACCACGACGAGGCGTTCACGGTCGCCGACCGGGTCGCCGTCATGTCTGGGGGGCGGCTGCTGCAGGTCGACGAACCGTCCCGGCTGTGGGCCGCCCCGGCGAGCCGTGAGGTCGCGGAGTTCCTCGGGTACCAGGCGTTCATCCCGGCCGACGGCGGGTGGCTCGCCATCGGGCCGCAGGGGCTGGTCGCGTCGGTCGACGAGGCGGGCGGCGACGCCGGCGCGGGAGGCGAGAGTGCGCCGTCGGGCAGGAGCGCCGGGGCGGATTCGATACCTGCCGGAGCGGACGATGCGGCGCCCGTCCGCGACTTCACCGGGGTCGTGGTGAGCTCGGCCTTCCGCCGCGGGTACACCGAGGTGGTCGTCGACGCCGACCTGGGCGACGGCGTCCAGCGCTGCGTCGCGGTCGCCCACGCCCCGGCCCCGTGGACGCCGGGAACCCCGGTGAGGCTGGCCGTCGCCGAGCAGACGCCGGTCTTCGTCCCCGCCCATCCCGCCGCCCCAGCCCGCTGAGTGCTGGAAGATACGGCGACACGCCCGGCGTGTCGCCGTAAGACCCAGCACTCAGCGGGGGGATGGGGGTGGGTGCTAGGGGCGCGTCTGGTGGGCCTTGTGGGCGGCCCAGGCGCCGGTCGACCAGAGGGCCCACACCACGAGCAGCGGCTGGAAGAGCAGCCGGACGGCGCGCGCCCGGTCGGAGTCGAGGCCGAAGGCGTCGGTGTGTGTCACGAGCTGGGAGATGTTGCCGGGGAAGATCGCCACGAAGAACGCCGCGACGAGCCAACCGACCTGGACCCGCCGCCCCGGGAGCACGAGCAGCGCACCACCGAGGGAGATCTCCATGACCCCCGAGACGAGGACCACGGTGTCCGCGTTGATCGGGACCCAACGGGGCACCTGAGCCAGGAACTCCGTGCGGGCGACCGTCAGGTGGGTGATCCCGGCGAAGACGAGGAAGGCGCCGAGCGCGAGCCGCCCGACCGTCCGGGGCGCTGAGGAGGGCGGGGTGATGGCGGTGCGGTCTGCAGACATGCCCCCATCGTCGCCCGTCCAGGCCGCCGCAGCCCGCTGAGTGTACGAAAGTGCGCGTGTCGCGGACAAGATCGTGCGCTCAGCGGCAGCAGCGGCAGTGGGTGGGTGGGCGGGCCCCGGGGTGGGCGGTCAGGTGTTGATCGAGGACATGTCACCGTAGCGGGCGCCGGCGACGGCGCCGCGGGGGACGGCCTGCTCGAGCGCGGCCAGGTCGGCGGGAGTGAGGGTGAGGGCTGCGGCGCCGACGTTCTCCTCCAGGTAGCGCACCTGCTTGGTCCCCGGGATCGGGACGACGTCGTCGCCCTGGGCGAGCACCCAGGCCAGCGCGAGCTGCCCGGATGTCACCGACTTCGCTGCGGCTAGCTCGCCCACCCGCCCCACGAGCGCGAGGTTCGCCTCGAGCGCGGCGCCGTGGAACCGCGGGAAGTAGGCCGTCAGGCGGGAGTCGCCCGGTTCGAGGGACGTCGCGGTGAGCGAGCCGGTGAGGATCCCGCGACCGAGCGGGGAGTAGGGGACCAGACCGATGCCGAGCTCGCGCAGCACCGGCAGGATCGTGTCCTCGACGTCCCGGGTGAAGAGCGAGTACTCCGTCTGCAGAGCGGTGATCGGGTGCGTGGCGTGCGCCCGGCGAATCGTCTCGGGGGAGGCCTCCGAGAGGCCGAGGTGACGGACCTTGCCGGCCGCCACCAGCTCGGCCATCGCCCCGACGGTGTCCTCGATCGGCACGTCCGGGTCGACCCGGTGCTGGTAGTAGAGGTCGATGTGGTCGACGCCGAGCCGGGCGAGCGAGGCGTCGCACGCCGCGCGGACGTACTCGGGACGGCCGTTGATGCCCACGCGGGTGCCGTCGGGGAGGCGCTCGTTGCCGAACTTCGTGGCGAGCTGGACCTCCCCGCGGCGACCTGCGATCGCGGACCCGACGAGCCGCTCGTTGGTGAAGGGCCCGTACATGTCGGCCGTGTCGAGGAAGGTGACGCCGAGATCGAGCGCGCGGTGGATGGTGGCGACCGCGCTGGCCTCGTCGCCGGTGCCGTAGAACTCCGACATCCCCATGCAGCCCAGGCCCAGGGTGGAGACGGTGAGCGGGGAGGAGGTGCCGAGGGTCCGGGTGTGAAGGTGGGTGGGTCGTGGGGCATCGGTACGTGTCATGGGACTCAGCCAACTCCTTCGAGCGCGCTCTAGGTCAAGGGGTTCTCGATCCGGTCGGCGTAGATCCCGATCTTCCGGTCGATCGCCCCCAGGTGCGCGGTCACCTCGGCGAGCTGGGCGAGCACGTTCTTGCGGTGGGACTGCAGGAGGTCCAGGCGTTCCTGCTCGTTGCCGGTCCCCGCGCGCACCAGCTCGGCGTACCGGCTGACCTCACGGATCGGCATGCCGGTAGCGCGCAGCCGGGTGAGCAGCACGATCCAGGCGATGTCGTCGTCGGTGTAGCGGCGGTGCCCGGTGGCGGAGCGGTCCACGTCCCGCAGGAGCAGCCCGTCGCGTTCGTAGTAGCGCAGCGTGTGCACGGTCAGCCCGGTCTGCGCGGCGGCTTGGGCGGTCGTCAGGCTCATCGGCCCATTCAACACCGTGAGTTGCCTCGAAGTCGCTCGCCGGTGACCGTCTTTCCGTCAGGTCGGACGGCGGATCGAGGGCGTCCCCACGCACGAGCAGCCCCCTGGATCACCAGGGGGCTGCTCATGCGATGCGTCGGTGCGTCGGTACTACGAGGTGGTGCGCATCCGGCGACGGGTCATGACGACCGCAGCGCCCGCTGCGACCATCAGCGCTGCCGCCAGCGCCAGGATCCAGCTGTCCGCACCGGTCACCGCGAGCGGGGCCGGGCTCGTGGCTGTCACCGCGAGCGGGGCCGGGGTGGCGACCGCCGGTGCGGGCACCAGCACCGCCAGCGTGGCCGCCGACGTGACGCCGATCCCGCCGGCGTTGGTGTAGATCGCCCGGTAGAGGTTGCCGTTGGTGCTCGCCTCGGCGAGGACCGAGAGGCTCGGGCCGGTCGCCCCGGCGATGTCCGAGTAGGTCGCACCAGCATCGGTGCTCACCTGCCACCGGACGGAGGGGGCGGGTCGCCCCGTGGCCGCGGAGGTGAACGTGGCCTGGGTGTTCACCGCGACGGTCTGCGCAGCGGGGGACTGTGTCACGACCGGAACGATGTTGACCGTGAGGGTCGCGGCGCTCGTGATGTCCGTCCCGCCGGCATTGTCGAAGACGGCGAGGTACTGGTTGCCGTCGTCGCCCGCGGAGGCGGTGAACGAGTACGTGAGGTCGGTGGCGCCCTCGATGTCGGTGAAGGTCACCCCACCGTCGGTGCTCAGACGCCACTGGATGGTGGGGGTCGGGTCGCCGGTCGCGTCGGCGGAGAAGCTGGCGGACTCACCCTCGACCACGGTCACGTCGGTCGGGTCAGTGGCCACCTGGGACCACTCGGGCGCGACCGTCAGGGTCGCGGCAGTGGTCGCGCTGGCGCCGGCCGGGTTGGTGAAGACGGCCCGGAAGGTGTCACCGTTCTGCGCGAACGAGGTGGCGAAGGTCAGCGTCGTGCTGGTCTCCCCCGGGATGTCGGTGAACGGCTCGTCGGGGGCCGCCCGCTGCCACTGCACCGTCTGGGGCACCTCGGAGTCGGCATCGGCCTCGAAGGTCACGTCGTCGCCGCTGGCCACTGTGGCGTCGGCGGGGTTCTGGGTCACCGTCGGGGCAAGGAGGTCGACGGAGAGGGTCGCCGATTCGGTGACGGCCGTACCGTCGATGTTGGTGTAGACGGCGCGGTACTGGGCTCCGTCGTCAGCAAACGCAACGGCAGTCAACGTGAGGGTCTTCGCGGTCGCTCCGGGCACGGGGAGGTAGGTGCTGGTCCCCGGCGCTGCGCGCTCCCACTGAATGGTGGGGACCGGGTCGCCGGTGGCGTCGGAGAAGAACTCCGCCGTGGTGCCCGAGTCGACCGTGGTGTCGCTCGGGTCCAGGGTGATCGACGGCGCGAGTGCGAAGACCGTGACGGTCGCGGCTTCCGACGTGTCAAAGCCTGACGCGTTCGTGTACACCGCCTGGTAGCGGTTGCCGGAGTCGGCGAACGCCGGGGTGAAGGTGTAGTCCTCGCTGGTCGACGCACCGGGCAGGTCGACGAACCCGGCACCGGAGTCGACCTGCCACTGGACTGTGGGGGCAGGGTCACCCGTGGCGGTGGAGGTCAGAGTGGTCGGTGTGCCCGACTGGGTCGTGACGTTCTCCGGAGACGCGGTGATCGCCGGCGCGGTGCCGGCCACGAGCGTCAGCGTGAAGCCGCCGTAGTTCGTGTAGAAGTCGTCGTTGGCCGCGACGCTGTCGTTCGGGAACAGCTGCCAGGTCCCGGCCGGGTCCGTGCCGTAGAACGGCGTGAGGGGCTGGCAGGTCTGGGTGTTGCTGAAGGCCGTCCGGCCGTCCTGGCACCCGATCCGCACCACGACGCCAGAAGGTGAGCGCAGATCGAAGTTCATGTCGGAGTCGTGGGCGTGCTCCGGACTGATGAGGGTCAGCGACAGGGACTCCAGGGACCCCAGACCCGCGGGGACCGTGACGGTCACCGGGTTGGGGTTGGAGGGACCGCTGTCCCCGACGGTGAAGCTGCCGCTCGTGTACGAGCCCGTCACGGCCGAGGCCGGAGACGCGACGACGACGACGGCGAAGCTGGCGGCGAGACCGGCGGCCAGCACGGCCGCGATCCCCCTGGTGAGCGAAGAGGTGGGGGCGCTTCTGCGGGCGCCCCTCCAAGGAAGGGAGATCAAGGACTGTCCTCTCGAGTGCTGTCGCCAGGACAGCCGGGGGGTGGTTGTGCCGAAAGAAACCAGGATCCGCGAGGGTCGCTCAGGAGGTGGGAAGTTCGGCGGGCTGCAATCTACACCCCAGACAAGTCTCGCGCTAGGGACAAAAGTCGCCGCTAATCGTCAGATCAGCGCTGGTCAAGGGATATGTTTGACGATTTGATGTCGTCGTGGCGTAGGGTCCCTCGCAGCGCCGACCGTCCCACCCCGGCGCGGAGGAGGACCGACCCCGTGCGTGCCGCGATCATCGGCGTGGGCGACATCGCCCGCAAGGCCTACCTGCCCGTGCTCTGCGCGGACCCCCGACTGACCCCCGTGCTCGTCACCCGTTCCGCCCAGGTGCGCGACGACGTCGCTCGCGCGCACCGGATCGAGGGCGCCTTCGCCTCGGTCACCGAGGCGGTCGCGGCCGGCCTTGACGTCGCGTTCGTGCACGCGGCGACCGTGGCGCACGCCGAGATCCTCGACGAGCTCATCGCCGCCGGGGTGCACGTCTACGTCGACAAGCCGATCGACGACTCCGCCGGGGGAGCCGCCCGCCTCGCCGAGGCGGCGCGCAGCGCCGGGGTGAGCCTCGCCGTCGGGTTCAACCGCCGCTTCGCCCCCGAGTACGCAGCCCTGGCCACGTGGGCGGACCGCGACACGATCGTCCTCGGCAAGCACCGCTACGCCGCCCCCTCCCCGCGCGTCTCCGAGGTCGCGGCCGGGCGCACCGACGACGACAGGTCCCTCGTCTTCGACGACTTCATCCACGTCCTGGACACCCTGCGCTTCCTCGGGGCCGAGGGCGCCGACGGCGTGGACGTCAGCGCACGCCGCGAGCACGGCCAGCTGCGCCGCATCCACGTCGTCCTGCGCGACGGCGCGCGGCGCGCCACCGGGTTCATGGACCGCGACAGCGGGGCGACCACCGAGGAGCTCGACGTCTTCGCCCCCGGCCGCCGCGCCCGGGTGCGCGACCTTGCCGAGGTCTCGCACTCCTCCGGCGGCACGACGACGGTCCGCCACCGTCAGGAGTGGGTGCCGGTCGCCGTGCAGCGTGGGTTCGCCGGCGCGGTGGGCGCCTTCGTCGACGCGGTGTCCGCGGGCCGGGTGCTCGACGCCGCCGACGCCGTCCGCACGCACCAGCTGTGCGAGGACGTGGTGGAGCAGCTGCGCCGGATCTGAGCGCGGACCTGAGCTGCGGTCACCTCCACTCCTGGAGTCGGGCGACCAGGGCGCGGCGGGCGCGGTGCACGCGTACCTTCGCCGCGCTCTCGCTGATGCCCAGGATGTCACCCACCTGCGCGTAGGTGTGACCGCTGAAGGTGTGGAGGACCATGGCCGCACGCTGGTCGAACGGCAGGCCCATCACCGCTCGGACGGCCGCGTCGTGGTGGTGCTGGTTGACGACCACGGTCTCGGTCGCCGGACCGCGGGTATCGGGTTCTTCGTCTCTCAGGGGCTGGGTCGGATGCCCGGATCGGCTGAGGTTGTGACACCGGTTGATGACGATGCGCACGAGCCACGTGCCGAACATCGAGTCGCCGCGGAAGGCGGGAAGGCTTCGCCACGCGGCCAGCAGAGCATCCTGGACGACGTCTTGGGCGTCTTGCGGACTGCCCGTCATGCGCAGCGCGACCCGGTAGGCGACATCCTGATGGAGACGGACGAGCGTCTCGAACGCGTCGTCGTCACCGACGCGGGCTTGAGCGACCAGCGCACTGTGCCGACCGGAGTCCTCAGACGGCGTTGAACCGATGGCGTTCATGACGGACCCGGTCGAACAGCATGTGGGTGTAACCCTTCGCAGTCAGCGGTGTCTAACTAGGCGTTGGTCACCATCATCGACCGACGCCGGAGAACCGGCGCGGTGGGCGGCCCGCAGACCACTGTTCAAGGAGACGATCCACCGTGAGCACACCCATTTCTTCCAGCCCCGTTCCCAGCACCACCTCGAGCCTGGCGAAGACGTCGAACCACGAACCGCTCCAGACCGCGCAGGGCCGCACCTCGATCGCCAACGGTGTGGTGCAGAAGATCGCCGGCCTCGCCGCCCGCGAGGTGTCCGGGGTGCATGCGCTCGGCGGGGGCGCAGCGCGGGCGATCGGCACGCTCCGCGAGCGGATCCCCGGCGCCCAGCAGTCCGCCAGCCAGGGCGTGTCCGTCGAGGTCGGCGAGACGCAGGCGGCGGTCGACCTCGACCTCGTCACCGAGTACGGCGTGTCCATCTCCGACCTCGCCCGGGCCGTGCGCCGCAACGTCATCTCGGCGGTCGAAGGGATGACCGGGCTGGAGGTCACCGAGGTCAACATCTCGGTCAACGACATCCACCTCCCCAGCGATGACGACAACCAGCCGGAGGCGCGAGTCCAGTGACCGCGTCATCCGCGTCCGACCCCTCGGCCGATGCCCTCACCATCGAGCCCGCCGACCTCATCGCCGCGGCAGTTCTCCGGTGTCCTGCGGTCGTGGCGCTGCACCCTGGCGGGCATCGGCCGGTGGCCACGTATCTGCCTGGGCGTCTGGTGTCGGGAGTGCACGTGGACGACCACGCGATACGGATCGCTGTGGTGGGCGTGATGGGTGTCCCGGTGATGGAGCTGGACGCTCAGGTCCGCAGGGCCGTCGCCCCCTACGCACTCGGTCGCCCTGTCGACGTGCATGTCGCGGACATCCAACCAGCCACCGCGGTCGGGTCTGCCCACGTCCACCACGGGCTCGAGCGTTGAGCCCCGCCTTCGCACGGTCCCACGAGCTCTTCTGGAGGTTGCCATGTCACCGACCATCGTCGGTTTGTTCACCGGACTGCTGCTCGGTCTGGCCTGGGTCATCGGAGGATTCGACGCGTTCGTCGGAACCGCGCTGCTGGGTGCCATCGGCTTCTTCGTCGGGAAGGTCTCTGCAGGTGAGATCGATCTGACCCAGTATCTGGGCGGCCGCGGCCGCGGCTCATCGAGATGAGCACCGTGAGCGGAGTGCAGCCGAGCGGCCACAGAGCTCCTGAGACGGACGGTGAACCTGAGACACGCGGGCAGCTGCACATCTCCGACCGTGTCGTTCAGCGGGTGGCGGGGTACGCGGTCACCTGGGTGCCCGATGCGATCGCCGCCCCGCGCAAGGTGCTCGGTGTCTCCATGGGTCAGCGCGACACTGACGACGAGGCGAAGGTCCGAGCCCAGGTGCATGGAGGCATCGCCACCGTGCACGCGACGATCGGGGTCCGGTGGCCTGCCTCGGTGCGGGCGGTCGCCGAGCAGGTCCGCATCCGCATCCGTGCTGACCTCGCCGAGATCACCCAGGTCACGGTCGACCACGTCGACATCGACGTGGTCGACCTCCCCCCTGACACCTCCCACCAGGCCCGGGTCCGGTGATCGAGATGACACTGCTGCGCCGCGCCGGGTCGGTCCTGCTGGCCCTGGTCCTGTTGCTGGGCGGCCTCCTCGGCGCGATTGAGATCGTGCTGGCACTGCTGGAGCGGGATCCCTGGCTGCTGCCCCCTGACTGGACGGACCAGTTCCTGGAGACGTGGGAGTCCACCACGATCCGCGCGATCCTCGTCGTGGCGGTGCTGGTCGGCCTCGGGCTGCTCGTGCTCGCCCTCAAGCGCGGCCGACCCGCCGCCTTCACCCTGGCCTCCCACCCCGACGGACCCGCGGCAGTCACGGTCACCGTCTCGAGGCGTGGCATGGAGCACGCTCTGGCCCAGGTCGCCCGCGAGTCTGACGGCGTCGCCTCGGCCCAGGCGACGGTGTCCCGACGCCGCGCCACCATCGATGCGACCAGCAGCACACGGGCTCCCCAGGACCTGCAGGCCGGGATCGAGACCGCGGTCGCCGACCAGCTGACCGACCTCGGGCTGGCCGACACGCTGTCGACCAGGGTCCGCGTCACCTCCAGGGAGAAGCGATGAGTCCTCAGGTGAGTTCCGCCAACCGCGCCGGCCTGACGGTGGTGGGTCTGGTCCTGGTCGCCTGTGGCGCCGTCGGGCTCGTGGCGAGCTTTGGCGGCTTCGGCTCCGACACCGCGGCCGACGAGGTCTTTCCCGAGTCGCTGCGGGACCTGGCCGCGGACTCGTGGTGGTTCTGGCCCGCGCTGGCGGTGGTGTCGCTCCTGATCGCTCTGGTGGGACTGAAGTGGCTGCTGCTCCAGATGCGCACCGACCACCTGCGGGAGGTGGACCTCACCGACAACTCGCGAGACGGGATCACGACCCTGGACGCCTCGGCGATCACGCGTGCGCTGTCCGGAGAGGTCGAGGGCCTGCTCGGGGTGGTGAGCGCCTCCGGTCGCCTCCGCGATCGCGGTGGACCTCGGTTCGATCTGGTCGTGGACCTGACCCGGCGGGCAGACGTCGCCGAGATCCGCAGCCAGCTGGAGACCCAGGTCGTCCCGCACCTGCGCCAGGCCCTGGACGATCCGGACCTGCCCGTGGTCATCCAGCTCCGCCCGGGCCGGAACACCAGCCGAAACCTCAGCTGACGAGACCACCCTTGATCGGGTGCCACGACGCGACGACGATGGTCAGATGATCCGCGTGCGCGCCGTCGTGGCCGGGACCGTCCAGGGCGTCGGGTTCCGGTACTCCACCTACCGGGAGGCCCGGCGGCTGGGCCTGGCCGGGTTCGTGCGCAACCTGACCGACGGCAGCGTCGAGGTGGAGGCCGAGGGTGACCCGGACGTCGTCGGGCAGCTCCTGACGTGGCTCGAGGACGGACCCGCGCACGCGCGGGTGCGCCAGGTGCTCGTCAGTGACCGCGAGCCACAGGGCGCCGCCGACTTCGAGGTGGCACCGGACGGCAGGCCCGACCGTCGCCCCGACGAACGCCCCGGCGGTCAGTCGAGGTAGTCGCGCAGGGCCTGGGACCGGCTGGGGTGACGCAGCTTCGACATGGTCTTGGCCTCGATCTGACGGATTCGCTCCCGCGTGACGCCGAAGGTCACGCCGACCTGCTCGAGGGTCTTGGGCTGGCCGTCGACGAGGCCGAACCGCATCGAGACCACCCCGGACTCGCGCTCGGACAGGGTGTCGAGGACCTTCAGGAGCTGGTCCTGCAGGAGGGTGAAGCTCACCGCGGTGAGCGGGGAGACCGCCTCGGAGTCCTCGATGAGGTCGCCGAAGCTGCTGCCGCCGTCCTCGCCGAGCGGGGTCTCCAGAGAGATCGGCTCGCGGCTGTACTTCTGCACCTCGACGACCTTCTCCGGGGTGAGGTCGAGCGCCTCGGCGAGCTCCTCGGGGGTGGGTTCGCGGCCCAGGTCCTGGAGCATCTGACGCTGCATCCGGGCGAGCTTGTTGATGACCTCGACCATGTGCACCGGGATCCGGATGGTCCGGGACTGGTCGGCCATCCCGCGGGTGATCGCCTGGCGGATCCACCAGGTGGCGTAGGTGGAGAACTTGAACCCCTTGGCGTAGTCGAACTTCTCGACCGCGCGGATGAGGCCGGTGTTGCCCTCCTGGATGAGGTCGAGGAACTGCAGCCCGCGACCGGTGTACTTCTTCGCGATCGAGACGACCAGGCGCAGGTTGGCCTCGATGAGGTGCCGCTTCGCGGCGAGCCCGTCCGCGGCGAGCAGGTCGAGCTCGCGCTTGGAGATCCGCTTGTGGCTCGGTGCGCCGGAGAGGTAGTGCTGGGCGAGGAGCCCGGCCTCGATCCGCCGGGCGATGTCGACCTCCTGGTCGGCGGAGAGCAGGCCGACCCGTCCGATGAGCTTGAGGTAGTCCTTGACCGGGTCGTTGGTCGCACCCGCTGAGAGGACGACGGGCGCGGGAGCGTCCTCGTCGTCCTGGGAGAGGAGGAACGATTCCTCGTCCGGGGTGGCCTCCGCCGGTGTGGTCTCGGTCGTGAGCGTGTGCGTGGTGGTCATCGAAACGTGCCCCTCTGGTGTGCTGGCCGATCTGGGCCAACGTAATCGTGCGCGCGTCTACCACCAGGGATAATGGGCCCTGACGAACCAGTGGATGCCGAACCGATGAGTCGGACGCAGAACCCTCCGTCGAAATTCGGGCTACGCCGCTGGGTACAGTGTATCCGGGGTTGTCGACTGCCTCCCTGCATGGCGGTGCCGTAGCGCCGCAATCCGGCCAATTCAGACGGGCGTGACGGCGGGCTCGGGCTCGGCGGCGTCGCCCATCCTCCGGGCGATGACCGCACCGACGAGCAGCTGGATCTGGTGGAAGATCATCAGCGGCAGCACCATGAGGCCGACGCTCGCGGCGGGCAGCAGGACGGTCGCCATCGGGATGCCGGTCGCGAGGGACTTCTTCGACCCGCACATGAGCAGCACCACGCGGTCGGCGCGGGAGAAGCCGAAGCGCCGGCCCAGGAACGTCGTGATCCCCAGCACCGAGGCGAGCAGAGCCGCGCACACCACCGCGACCACGACGATCGAGGCGATCGAGACGGTGGTCCAGATCCCGTCGACGACGCCCTGGCTGAAGGCGGAGTACACGACGAGGACGACCGAGCCGCGGTCGCTGAACATCGTCAGCCGCTTGTGCGCCAGGACCCAGGGCGCCATCCAGCGCCGCAGCAGCTGCCCGACGACGAAGGGGGCGAGCAGCTGGAGGGCGATCTTGCCGATCGAGTCCGCCGAGAACCCGACCGTCCCTCCGAGCAGCACGGCGACGAGGATCGGGGTGAGCAGCACCCCGGCGAGGTTGGAGAAGGAGGCCGCCACCACGGCGCCGGCGACGTTGCCGCGGGCGATCGAGGTGAAGGCGATCGAGGACTGCACGGTCGAGGGCAGCAGGGAGAGGAAGAGCAGCCCGTGGGCGAGGTCGGTCGGGATCACCGAGTCCGGCAGCAGCTGGGTGAGCAGACCGAGCACCGGGAAGACGACGAAGGTCACCGCGAGCACGGTCCCGTGCAGGCGCCAGTCGCGCAGCGCGTTGACCGCTTCCTTGGTCGGCAGGCGCACCCCGTAGAGGAAGAACAGCCATCCCACCGCGATGACGACGGCGTACTCGAGCACCTGGGCCGCCACGCCGCGGGCGGGCAGCAGCGAGGCGACGACGACGGCGGCCAGCAGCGCGGCGATGAACGGGTCGACCCGGGCGACCAGGCGCCGCGCGCCGCTCATCGGTCTGCCCCGAGCGTGCCGCCGGCCGCCTCGCCGCCCGCCTCGCTGGGCAGGGCAGCCAGCAGGTCGGAGGTGTGAGCGGTGAACCCGAAGCACTGACGCACCGTGTAGACGGTCGCGTCCATGCAGAACTGTGGTGAGGTGGTGGCGACGGCGTCTTCGAGGAGGACGACGTCGTAGCCGATGTTGGCGGCGTCCATGAGGGTGGAGAGCACACACTGGTCGGCGTTGACGCCCGCGAACAGCACGGTGTCCACGCGCAGCCCGCGCAGGATGGAGTCGAGCGGGGTGTCGGTGAACCCGCTCATCCGGTACTTGTCCACGTGGACGTCCCCGGGCGCGGCGGCGAGCTCGTCGACGGTCCTGGCGGACCATGAGCCGGCTTCGAGGACCGCGGTGCCGGCGGCGTTGGCCGGCGACCCGATCCCGACACCGGTCCCGGCCGGGTCGTAGACGTGCAGCACTCCGGGTGGCAGGTTCGCGCGGTCGGGCCGGTTGCCCCAGTTGAGCCAGACCACCGGCACGTCGTGCGCGCGCAGCGCGGGCAGCAGGGAGGTCAGCACCGGGATGGGCCCGCGGGCGGCCGTGACGTCGACGCCGATCCCGGCGAGCCACCCGTCAGGGTGGCAGAAGTCGTTCTGCATGTCGACGACGACGACCGCGGTGCGCGAGAGGTCGATCGTCAGGCGCTGCGGGGCGGCGTCGACCTCGACGGGACGGGAGCTGCGGGCAGGGCGGCGCAGGTCGGCGGCCTCGGAGGAGAGGGTCCAGGCGTTCCGCGACGTGCGGTCGGCGTGGGGCGGGCGAGGGTCCTGCTGGTCCAGGGCGTTCACAGGGATCCTCCGGAGACGAGTTCGACGAGGGTGCGGTCCTGCCCGGGCCCGGCGACCAGGCACAGCCCGACCGGCGCGGTGCCCACCCGCGGGGTCGGTATCGACAGGGCGGGGAGCCCGGCGAGGCTGGCCAGGCAGGTCAGGCGCAGGGTCGCGGCGCGGATGAGGTCGATCTCGATCACCCCGGTGTCGACCCGCGGAGCGGGGCTCGACGTGCTCGGCAGGGCGAGCACGGTCCCGGCCGGGAGCAGGGAGGTCAGCGTCGTGCGGGCCTGGGTGAGGACCGTGCGTGCACTCTCCAGCTCTGCGGGGGTGATCTGCGCGCCGGCGAGGAACCGGGCCTCGACGGCAGCCTCGAAGGCGCCCGGGTGGCTCGCCACGAATCCTCCGTGCAGGGCCCACCCCTCGGCCTGCTGGACGGTGCGGAAGGCGGTGAACCAGGCCTCGAGGGCGCCCGGTCCGATCTCGGTCACCGTCTGCACCCCGGCCCCGGCCCGCAGCGTGAGGGCCAGCAGCGCCGCCTCGGCGGCGTCCTGCACGGCCGGCTGGGCGAGGTCCATGAGCGCCGGGACGACGACGATCCGGGTGACCGCCGCGACGGCCTGGGCGGGGAGCAGGGCGTCGGCGGCCGCGGCGAGGTGCCCGACGGTCCGGGTGAGCACACCGACGGTGTCGAAGGACGGAGCCAGGCCGACCAACCCGTCCCGAGGGACGGCGTCGTGCGTGGTGCGCAGGCCGTAGAGGCCGCAGTAGGACGCAGGGACGCGCACCGACCCGGCGGTGTCGGTGCCGAGCGCGACGTCGGCGAGACCGGCGGCGACCGCGGCGGCGGGACCGCTCGTGGACCCGCCGGTGATCGTGCCCGGTGCCGCCACGTTGGGCGGGGTGCCGTAGTGGACGTTCGTGCCGGCCAGGGAGAAGGCGAGCTCATCGGTCTGGGCGATGCCCGCGATCCGCGCGCCGCGCTCGACCAGGGCGGTGACCGCCCAGGCAGAGGTGGTCTCGACCGGCGCGTCGGCGAGCCAGGCGGGGTTCCCGGCGCCGACCCGCTGGCCGGCGACCGCGTAGAGGTCCTTGACGGCGACGGTGAGGCCAGCGAGCGGACCGTCGGGGAGCGGGGGCGCGGGGAAGGGGGGCGCGGCGCCGTCCGCGGTGACCCGCCAGATGGCGGCGAGGTCGGCGTCGTCGGGCAGATGAGGGGTGGGGGGCGGGGGAGCGAGGGAGACGTGCGCGGTGGTGACCTGCCAGTCGGTGCCGAGCGACCAGATCTGGGTCTGCACCCCGGTGCCGCCGTCGGCACGGACGGACTCGGCGACGACGACCGCGGTCGTGTCGTCGACCTCGCGCACGTGCACCCGGGTCAGCCGGCGCGCCGGGACGGGTGGACGTCCGGCGCGGAACGCCGCGATCTGCGCGTGCCCGACGAGCGTGGTCCCGCCGTCGCTGCGGATCGTCGCCGGGGACTCGGCGAAGACGGCGTCGAGGGCGGGGACGTCGTTGGTCATGAGCGCCTGCTCATAGCTCCAGAAGGCCCGCAGGAGCTGCGCGTGGGGGGCTGACATCGGGGGTCCTCCTGGGTGGCCGGGACGGATGGTCGTGCGCAAGCATCTCCCTGCAATGTATACGAACGATGTTTCAGGCAGTTTTCGAGTCCGCGGGACGCGCGGATAGGGGCTGGTGGGTCTGGTCGATGTATACCTGAGCGGCTAGGGTGGGGCGGCATGAGCACACCACCGGTCAACCTCGTCGGACAGGTGACCCACCTGCTCCGTCAGGACATCATCGACGGGCACCTCGAGCCCGGGGAGCGGCTGACCGAGGCGCGCCTGAGCGAGCGCTACGGCGTCTCCCGGGTGCCGGTCCGCGAGGCGCTGCGGATGCTCGAGGGTGAGGGCTTCATCGCCGCGGACCGTCCGCGGGTCCGGTCGGTCGCGGTGATCGGCGAACAGGATGCCCGTGACCTGTTCACGGTGCGCACGACGGTCGAGGGCCTGACGGCGGCCCGTGCCGCGCTCGAGATCACCCCTGAGGGCCTGCGCGCGCTGCGCTCGATCCTCGCGGCGGGGCAGGACTCCCTCGCGCAGGGGCGCACCGAGCTGCTGCCCCAGCTGAACACGGACCTGCACCGGGCGATCGCCCAGGCCAGCGCGAGCCCCATGCTCGTGTCGCTGTTCAACCAGATCTCCGGGAAGATCGCCTGGATCTACCGCGGGACGGTTGAGACCCGGGCCCCCTCGTCCTGGGCCGAGCACGCCGAGATCGTCCGCGCGATCGTCGACCGCGACTCCGGTCGCGCTCGGGACCTCATGGTCGAGCACATCGCGCGGTCGCGGCGGACGACGCTGCGCGGATCGGCCGACTGCTGAAGCAGGCAGAGCGCTGGCTGGGGCCGTCACGGGTGGCTCTGACCACCGAATGTGCCCCGAGGATGGGGCGAGTCGCACGAAACCTCCACGCCTTGGTAACGTCCCGTCCGCGGACGAGTGCGCAGGATCGCCCGGTAGGTGAAACGATTGTGCGCTGGTACCGCGACCAGCTCGGGTGAACTAGGGGATGCACGTGAACGGCAACGCAACGTCGGTCCACCACAATGTGGCCCTGCTGTCCCTCGCCACGACGCTGGCGGACCGCATCACCACGTCGGCAGAGATCGAGTCACGCCTGGCGGCGACGCTCAAGCGCCTCCGCCTGCCCACGGGCCTGCTGCAACGCGTCGCCGGGATCACCGAACGCCGCAACTGGGGCGAGGGGCAGACCTTCGAGACCGCCGCGATCGAGGCCGGTGAGAAGGCCCTCGCGGAGGCGGGCATCGATGCCTCCGAAGTCGGTCTGCTCATCAACACCTCGGTCACCCGCAAGCACCTCGAACCGTCCGTCGCCGTGCGCATGCACCACGGGCTGGGCCTGCCCTCCTCGGCGATCAACTTCGACATCGCCAACGCCTGCCTCGGCTTCGTCAACGGGATGACCCTGGCCGCCCAGCTCATCGACTCCGGCCAGGTCCGCTACGCGATGATCATCAACGGCGAGGACGCCGACGAGATCCAGGACAACACGATCGAGCGGCTCAACCGTCCGGGCATCACGCGCAAGGAGTTCATGAACGAGTTCGCGAGCCTGACCCTGGGCTCGGGGGCCGCCGCCGCGCTGCTCGGACCCGCCGACCTGCACGCCTCGGGCCACCGCATCCTCGGCGGCGTGACCCGCGCGGCCACCCAGTTCAACGACCTCTGCGTGGGCTCGGTCAACGGGATGTACACCGACGCCAAGGCGCTGCTCAAGGGCGGCATGGAGCTGGTGGTGGCCGCGTGGCAGGAGGCCAAGAAGGACTGGAACTGGTCCTCGATGGACCGCTACATCCTCCACCAGGTGTCGTCCGTGCACACCGACGCGATCGTCAAGGCGGCCGGGCTCGACGCGTCCAAGGTGCCGGTCACGTACTCCCACTACGGCAACGTCGGGCCGGCGTCGATCCCGATCACCTTGTCCCGGGAGGCCGCGACGCTCTCCCCCGGGGACCGGGTGCTGCTCATGGGCGTGGGCTCAGGTCTGAACACCGCCATGATGGAGATCGCGTGGTGACGGGCCGGTGACCCCCCTTCCTGCCGCGGCGTCGATCCTGATGCCGGCGGCGCTGCCCCCGCGCGGCCTCGACGGCCTCGACCCGGCTCTCTCCCACCTGGTGACCGTGCCCGCGACCGGCGGCGAGCCGGACCGCACGTGGCACCTGCTCGACAACGCCGCCCAGCTGGCCGACCTGGGGGTGACCCCGGTCGGGACCATCCTCTGCGTGCACGGCAACCCCACGTGGTCCTACCTGTGGCGCAGGCTGGTCAGCGCCGCGACCGAGCAGGCCGCAGCCGCCGGACCGAGCGGGACCGCCTGGCGGGTGATCGCCGTCGACCAGCTCGACATGGGCTTCTCCGACCGCACCGGGGTACAGCGCGGCCTCCCGCAACGCGTCCGCGACCTCGGCGCGCTCACCGCGCACCTGGGCCTCACCGGGCCGGTCGTCACCCTCGGGCACGACTGGGGCGGCGTCGTCTCCGCCGGCTGGGCGCTCGACCACCCCGACCAGCTGCGCGCCCTCATGCTGCTCAACACGGCCGTGCACCAGCCCGCCGGCGAGCCCATCCCGGCGCCGCTGCGCCTCGCGCTGCGCCCGGCGGTCCTCGGCGCGGCGACCGTGCGCACGCCCGGGTTCCTGGAGACCACGCTCGCGCTGGCGCACCCGCCGCTGAGCCGCGAGGTCAAGGACGCCTTCCGCGCCCCGTACTCCGGCGCCGCGCGCCGCGGTGGCATCGGCGGCTTCGTCGCCGACATCCCGGTCGACGCCGGTCACCCCTCCCGCGCGGAGCTCGACCGCATCGCCGACGGCCTGGAGTCCCTCGACGTGCCCGCCCTCCTGCTGTGGGGTCCGCGCGACCCGATCTTCAGCGACCGCTATCTCGACGACCTCGTCGGCCGACTGCCCCACGCGGACGTCCACCGGTTCGAAGGCGCCGGTCACCTCGTCGCCGAAGACGTCGACTACGCCGCCGCGGTGCTCACCTGGCTCGACGGGGTGCGCCTGGAGGCCACGGACGTCCCCGGTCTCGCGGCGTCCGGCGCCCCGTCAGAGGCACCCGCCCAGTGGTCATCCGACCTGCGGCCGATGTGGGACTACCTCGACGCGTTCAGCGCCTCCACGGACACCGCGCTCGTCGAGATGGCGCCGGCGTCGGGCCCGGCCCCGCGCACCGTGAGCTGGCGCCTGCTGTCCCGGCGGGTCACCGAGATCGCCGCGGGCCTGTCCGCGGTCGGTGTCCGCCACGGCGACCGGGTCTCCCTGCTCGTCCAGCCCGGCGCCGACCTCACCGCCGTGCTCTACGCCTGCCTGCGGATCGGCGCGGTCGTCGTCGTGGCCGACGCCGGGCTCGGCGTCCGCGGGCTCACCCGCGCCGTGCGCGGGGCGTGGCCCGACCACGTCATCGGCGGGCTGCCCGGCCTGGCGGCCGCCCGTGCGCTCGGCTGGCCCGGCCAGAAGATCTCGGCCGTCGACCTGGCCCCGACCATGCGGCGCGCCCTCGGCGTCGTGCACACCCTCCCCGAGATCGCCGCGTTCGGGGCGGGACCCGGTTCCGGGGCGGGCTCCCACCCGATCCTGCCGCCCGCGCCGCTGCCCGGCGACACCGCAGCGATCCTCTTCACCTCCGGCTCGACCGGCCCGGCCAAGGGCGTGGTCTACACCCACGCCCAGCTGTGCGCGGTCCGGGACGTGCTCTGCGCCCAGTACGACGTCGGCGTCGGCACCGGCCTGGTGGCCGGGTTCGCTCCGTTCGCGCTGCTCGGCCCGGCGCTGGGGACCCGGTCGGTGACCCCCGACATGGACGTGACCGCACCGCGCACGCTCACCGCACGCGGGGTGGCCGCGGCGGTCGCCGCCGCGGACGCGACGGTCGTCTTCCTCTCACCCGCCGCGATCACCAACGTCGTGGCGACCGCCGGTGAGCTCACCGCCGACGACCACGCCGCCCTCGCCGGGGTCCGCACCTTCCTCTCCGCCGGCGCGCCGATCTCGGAGACGCTGCTCCGCGCCATCGAGGCGCTCCTGCCGGGAGCGAAGGGGCACACGCCCTACGGCATGACCGAGGGTCTGCTGCTCACCGACATCTCGGGCGAGGGCATCGCCGCGGCCCGGGCGCTCTCCGAGGCCGCCGGGCACAGCCTCGGGGTGTGCGTCGGCACGCCGACCGGTCCGGCGCGGGTGCTCATCAGCGCGCTCGACGCCGACGGACAGGCCACCGGCGTCCCCAGCGAGGTCCCCGGGGTGACCGGGGAGGTCGTGGCGTCCGCGCCGCACCTCAAGGACCACTACGACCGGCTGTGGCTGACCAACCGGGCCAGCGCGCGCGGCACCGGAGCGGACGAGCGCTGGCACCGCACCGGCGACGTCGGGCACCTGGACGACGCCGGTCGGCTGTGGATCGAAGGGCGCCTCGCCCACGTGATGGTCACCGCGGCGGGTGTGGTGACCCCGGTCGGCCTCGAGCAGGACATCGAGGCGCTCGCCGGTGTGGCGCGCGCGGCCGTGGTCGGCGTCGGGCCCCTCGGGACCCAGCAGCTCGTCGCCGTCGTGGAGACCACCCCGGCGGTGCGCACGGTACGGCGGGCCTCGAGCGCGCTGGCCGGTGCGGTGCGCGCGGCCAGTCGCGAGCCGATCGCCGCGGTCCTCGTGGTGCCCACCCTGCCCACGGACGTGCGGCACAACTCCAAGATCGACCGCGCGTACCTGTCCGGCTGGGCCGGGGACGCGCTGGCCGGCGGTCGCCTGCGCCGGCCGACCTCCGCCACCCGGCGGCTGCCGTGACCGGCGCGATGAAGGTCCTGATCACGGGCGCGAGCGGGTTCCTCGGCCGGACGGTCGTCGAGCAGGCGCTGGCCGCCGGGCACGAGGTCCGCACCTTCCAGCGGCGACCCAGCGGGGTGCCCGGGGCCCAGGACGTGCTCGGTTCGGTGACCGATGCCGGCGACGTGGACCGCGCGGTGCGCGGCATGGACGCCGTCGTGCATCTCGCGGCGAAGGTGTCCCTGGCGGGGGACCGGGCGGACTTCACCGCGGTCAACGTCGCCGGGACCGAGAACATGCTGAAGGCTGCCCGCCGCCTCGGCGCCGGACGCTTCGTCCAGGTGTCCTCGCCGTCGGTGGCCCATGCCGGGGACTCGATCATCGGCGACGACGCCGCCCCGGCGGACCCCGCTCGCGCCCGCGGCGACTACGCCCGGACCAAGGCTGAGGCCGAGCTCGTGGCGCTGGCGGCGGACTCTGGTGACCTGCGGGTCGTCGCCGTCCGCCCGCACATCGTGTGGGGGCCGGGGGACCCCCAGCTCGTCGACCGGATCGTCGATCGGGCGCGAGCGGGACGGTTGCCGCTGCTCGGGGACGGCACCGCGCTCATCGACTCCACCTACGTCGACAACGCCGCCTCGGCGATCCTCGCGGCGCTGCGCCGGGTCGACGTCGTGCACGGCAACGCGTACGTGGTGACCAACGGGGAGCCGCGGATGGTCGCCGAGCTCATCGAGGGGATCTGCCTGGCCGCGGGTGTCCCGGCGCCGCGGTGGACGGTCCCGGCGGGCCTGGCGCGCGCGGCCGGCGGTGCGATCGAGAAGGTGTGGGCGGTCCGTCCCGGGGCCGACGAGCCGCCGATGACGCGGTTCCTCGCCGAGCAGCTCTCCACCGCGCACTGGTTCGACCAGCGCCGGACCCGCCGCGATCTCGACTGGACGCCCGCGGTGTCCCTCGACGAGGGCTTCGCGCGACTGGCGGACAGCTACCGCTGACGGGCGCCTACGCCAGGGTGAGGAAGAGCTTCTCGAGCTTCTCGACGTCGGCGGGGCCGGTCGCGGTGTCGGTCAGGCACTCCTTCAGCCCTGAGGCGATGATCGCGAACCCGGCCCGGTCCAAGGCCTTGGAGACCGCCGAGAGCTGCACGACGAGGTCGGCGCAGTCACTGCCCTCGTCGACCATCCGCACGACCGCGGCCAGCTGCCCCTGGGCCCGCTTGAGCCGGTTGGAGACCTTCTTCATCTCAGCCTTGTCGAGGTTCATGCCCCCTCCTCTCACCGGTCCGCTGGCGGCCGGAATCAGGTCGAACACGTGGACTGCCCAGAGCGCTGCACGAGCCCGAACAGGACGATCGCCACGGCGGGGAGCGCCGTCGCGACCTGGTGCGGCGCAGTGCTCAGCAGGAACGCCGCAGCGAGCACGGTTCCGCCCGAGAGCGCGGCGCACGGCGAGCACCCGAGGGTGTCCCGCCAGGCCTGGCCGCGGTCAGGGACGTAGCTCGCGAGGGTGAGCGCGCTCACCGCAGCCGCCACGGCGAGCAGCACGAGCCAGACCGGGGTGGCGGCCGCGGTCCATCCGCCACCGGAGGTGACGAGCAGGGCGAGCACGGCGGGCAGGAGGGCGGTGGCGGCGAGGAACCGGCGCCGCCCCCACGTCGGGCGCCCTGCCCGGACGGGCAGGGCGCTCTCGACGGGCATCGTGCTCTCATGGGTCACGGGCAGGTGCATCGCTCGGCGGGGTCGAACTGGGCGAGGACCTCGTCGGCGTGCATGCCGCAGCCGGTCCAGGTGATCTTGCGGCAGGTGGCGCAACGGGCGGGACTGCACATGGTGGTTCTCCTCGTGTCGGGGGTGGTGCGTTGACGCCAACTATACCCCGGGGGGTATAGTTGGCACAAACCTAGAAGGAGAACACATGAAGATCGTCATCGTCGGAGGAGTCGCTGCCGGCATGTCCGCAGCCACCCGTCTTCGCAGGCTGTCCGAGGACGCCCAGATCGTGGTCCTTGAGGCCGGAGCGCACGTCTCGTTCGCGAACTGCGGGCTGCCGTACTACGCCGGTGGAGTCATCGAGGACCGAGAGTCGCTGCTCCTGCAGACGCCCGAGTCCCTCGCTGCCCGCTTCCGTCTCGACGTGCGCGTCCTGCACCGCGTGACCGACGTCGACTCCGTGGCGCACACCGTCACGGTCCACGACCTCACGACAGGCGAGCACTCCGTCGAGTCCTACGACCACCTCGTGCTCAGCCCCGGCGCCCGGCCCTTCGTCCCGCCCGCACCGGGCATGGACCGCGCCCTCGTGCTGCGCGACGTGTCCGACGTCGACCGGCTCGTCGCCGCGATGAACGGCGCAGGCGAGGCCGGAGCGCCGGCCCGCACCGCCGTGGTCATCGGTGGCGGCTTCGTCGGGGTCGAGGTGGCGGAGAACCTCGTCCACCGCGGCATCTCTGTCACCCTCGTGGAGATGGCCGACCAGGTCCTCGCCCCGCTCGACCCGGAGATGGCCATCCGCATCCAGCAGGAGCTCGTGGCGAACGGCGTCGACGTGCGCACCTCCGCCCAGGTCAGCTCGGTCAGCGCGGACGCCGTCGAGCTGTCCGACGCTCATGGCAACCCCCTCGGCGAGGTCCCGGCCGACTTCGTGGTCGCCGCGATCGGGGTTCGCCCCGACACCGAGCTCGCGGTCCTCGCGGGCGCGGCGACCGGCCCGCGCGGCGGCATCCTCGTCGACGAGGAGCTGCGCACCTCGGTCCGCGACATCTTCGCCGTGGGCGACGCGGCCACCAAGCGCGACGCCCTCGCCGCCGGCGACGCCGACGCGCCCACGACGCTCATCCCGCTCGCCAACCTCGCCAACCGCCACGGCCGCCACGTCGCCGACGTGATCCTCGGGCGTGCGACCGCTATGCGCGCGTCCGTGGGAACCGCCGTCGTCGGCGTCTTCGGCCTGACCGCCGCGACGGTGGGACGCAACGAGAAGCGCCTGCAGGCCGAGGGGCGCCCCTACCGGGCGATCCACACCCACCCCGCCCAGCACGCCGGGTACTACCCGGGTGCCTCACCGATGGCCCTCAAGCTCCTCGTCGACCCCGAGACCGACCTCATCCTCGGGGCGCAGGGCGTGGGCCGCGACGGGGTCGACAAGCGGATCGACGTCCTGGCCACCGCGATCATGGGCGGCCTCACCGCCTCCGATCTCGCGGACCTGGAGCTCGCCTACGCCCCGGCGTACGGCTCGGCGAAGGACCCGGTCAACATGCTCGGGTACGTGGCCGACAACCTGCGCGGCGGGGAGACCCGCACCGTCCAGTGGCACGAGCTCGACGTGCTCGTGGAACAGGGCGCGGTCGTCGTCGATGTGAGGAACCCGGACGAGCACGCCCGGGGGACCGTCGAGGTGGCAGGTGCCCTCGGCGACGACGTCCTGCCGTCCCTCAACGTGCCGCTCGACGAGCTGCGCGCCCGCGCCCGCGCCGAGATCCCCGCGGGGGTCCCTGTCGTGGTGCACTGCCAGGTGGGACAGCGCGGGCACACGGCCGCGCGCCTGCTCACCCAGCTCGGCTACGACGTGGTCAACCTTGACGGCGGCTACCTCACCTGGCGCGACGGGACGCTCGCCCGGCGCTCCGTCGCGGCGGGGTCGGTGCTCGCGCCGGTCGGAGCCTGAGCGCAGCCGGCGCCGGCGCCGGCGCCGGGTACGGCGTCGGCGTCGGTCAGGCCCGCACGCGGGCCAGGACCCGGGGAGCGGAGCGCTGGTCCTGATCGGTCCACGTGCCGGTCAGGACCTCGGTCCGGGAGCCGCCGGTGACCGGGAGGTCGGGGGCGCCGGAGTCCGGGGTGCCGGAGTCCAGCACCCGCACGAGGTCGATGTGCACCTCGCGCACGGGAGCGTTCGCGCCGGAGCCGCTGCCCACGACCGTGGCGGTGGACTCACGCGGCACCGTGGCGCCGTCGGACTCGACGAACAGTTCCGCCTCGCGACCACCGGTGAGCACGGTGGTGGCAAGCGTGGCGCGGTAGACCGGATCGCCCACGGCGTCGTAGACCCAGCGGGGGCCGAGCACCGAGTGCTCCATCGTCGTGATCAGCCACGCGTCCCCGCCCTCGAGGGGCGCGCCGCGGTAGGTGAGCGGAATCTGCAGGACCGGGCCGTCACCGGCCCGTACGAGCAGGGTCTCGATGCCCACCTCGCCGGCAGGGTCGTCGAAGCGGAACGAGGCGACGAGGGTCAGGTGAGCACCGGTCTCGCCCGTGAACCACGGCTGGGCCGGTGCCCACGTCTCGAGCAGCTCCAGCTTGGTCGGTCGGATCGTCGCGCGGTGGATGAGAGCCATGGCCTGACTCTACCGAGCGGTCAGGGCAGGATCTCCATGTGTGTCCAGGCCCCGTCCGCGCCCTTGTCGTACCGGGTCTTGAGCGCTGCGACGTCCGGGCCCACGCCCTGCCACAGGTCCACCCGGGTCGGGGTGAACGCGACGGTCGTCCACGAGGGTGGCATGGGGAGATCGCCGGCCGGCCGGGCGGCGTGGTGGGCCACCCGCTCGGCGACGTGCGCGGCGCTCGTGGGCACCTCGGCGGAGACCACCTCCGGGTCGATCACGCCGTCGCCCGCCTCGGTCAGCACGTCGTCGTAGGCCCACGCGACGAGCTGGAGCTGGCGCGGGCGGGTGGGGTAGGCCGCCTGGGAGGTCGCCGCGTCGAGCTCGACCGCCGTCCCGTGCAGGACCACCTGTCGGCCGATCTCGGGCCAGAAGAACACCGCGCTGGCCCGCGGGTCCCCGCGCAGGTCCCGGGTCTTGGTCGTGGGGGCGGAGGAGTGGAAGCGCACCTGCTCGGAGGTGATGAGGGTGCTCAGGACGGTGCGCGCGTGCGGCGCGCCGTCGGGCCCGACCGTCGCGAGGGTCAGGGTGCGCGGGCTCGGGGAACCGGCCTGCGCGGCCTCGGCGACCCACGCGGCGAGCGTGCCGAGCGGGTCCGCGGACGTGGTCACCTCGCGCGGCGCGGTGCCCGCGGTGATGCTGCCGTCGGGTCCTGAGGTGCGGTTCTCTGCCATGGTCGGGCTCCTTCGCTGGTCGGTGTCGGTGCGTGCTGGTGGGGGGATGGATCAGTGGGTGTGCGGCGCCCCGGCGGGGGTGGTCTCGGACCCGGAGTGGACCACGAGGATCACGCAGTCCTCGGTGCCGACCCGGCGGTGGCGGTGCCGGGTCGACCCGGGATAGCCGATGCTCTGGCGGGCCGAGAGCGAGTGCCGCTCGGCGACCGGGTCGCCGGCCTCGGTCAGGTCGCCCACGGTGCTCAGCTCGACCTCGAGGTGACCGGAGACCACGTAGACGAACTCGTGCCGGCCGTGGGAGAAGTAGCCCTCGAAGGTATCGGGGACGTTGACGAACTCGGTGACGTCCGCGCCGTCCGCGACGTGGCTGAGCAGGCGCGCCGAGCCGGACTGGACGGTCAGGGCGGGGCTCGACCCGGCGTCGACCAGGCCCGTGCTCAGCCCTGTGCTCCCGGTCCCCGGCGGGGCTGCCTCCGCGAGCAACGACTGCTGCGTCGTCCCGAGCGCCTGGGCGATGAGGTAGAGCGAGCGCATGGATGGGCGGGCCCGTCCACGCTCGAGCTGGCTGAGGAAGGAGTGGGACAGCTCGCTCGCCGTGGCCACCTCGACGAGGGTCAGGCCGAGGGCGTGCCGGCGGGCGCGGATGACCTGCCCCAGGCCCAGGTCGGCTGCAGCAGTGGAGGGTGGCGGAGGGAATCCGCCAGGGTCTTTCGTCCCTGAGGTCATCGGTCACACATCCGGTTCCTGGTGGTTACGTGCGCGAAACAGTAGGTGCCTACCGTTCTGAATGTTAGTCACATCAACATTACTTCGACGGACCAGGAGGAGGCCACCATGACCCGCACCGCCCAGCTGGACCCGCGTCAGACGGCCCCGGCCTCCTGCGCCCCGGCCGCGTCCTGGTTCCACGTCGAGGACCTCGGCGATGGCGTGACCCTCATCGCCGAGCCCGGGCACGTCAACTCCTTCCTCGTCCAGGGTGCCGACCGCGCGCTGCTCTTCGACTCCGGCCTGGGCCTCGCCCCCATCTCAGAGGTCGTCCGCTCGCTCACCGACACCCCGCTCCTGGTGGTCAGCTCCCACGACCACGTCGACCACCGTGGCGGCAACGCGGACCTGGTGGCCCACGCCGACGCGCTCCAGCTCGTCGCGATCGCCGCCCACCCCGGTGCGGTCGACCCGGCGAGCGCCACCCACCGCGCGGCGGACCCCGCCTTCCTGCGCGACTACGCGGCCGCCATGACCGCGGTCTACGACGAGTACCTGCGCTTCGAGGCGCTCGACGCGCAGAACTTCTTCGTCCTGGGCGGGATCGCGCGGATGCGGCCCATGCCGGACACCTCCACCTGGCACGTCCCCGCGGTGCGTCCCACCCTCGCCCTGCACGACGGCGAGCGGATCGACCTCGGCGGACGGTCCCTGCTCGTGCGGCACACCCCGGGCCACAGCCCCGACTCCCTCGTCCTCATCGACGAGCGCAGCGGCGCCCTGCTCGCCGGGGACACCGTCATCGCGGCGGCCTTCTGGCTGCACAACGACGGCGCGGACCTGCCGGCCTTCGCCGCCTCGACCGCGTTCCTCGCCGGGCTGCCGATCACCCGGGTGCTCACCGCCCACAACCTGCTCGCGGTGCAACCCCCGGAGTACGTCGCCGCGGTCGCCCGGGCCGCGGCGCTCACCCGCGACGGCGGCACCCGGCCGGTGGCCGGGCACGACCTGCTCGGCCACCCCGTCGACCGCCACACCCACGACGGCGTCACGCTGCTGCTGCCGCCCACCCGACCCTCGCACCCGGCCGACGGCGTCGCCCACCACCCGGCCGACCTCGGCAAGGAGCTCGCATGAATCAGCCCACCCACGTCCCGGTGACCCGGACCGTCCCGCTCGGTTCCCCTCACGCCGCCGGTCATACTGCCGGTCTGCAGGTGAGCGCGATCCGCTCGGTCCGCCTCGTCGACGGGACGCTCACGGACCTGCTCGTGGCCGGTGGCCAGATCACCGCCGTGCTGCCGGCCGGCGCCCCGCGACCCGCGAGCCCCGCGCCGGTGGCCACGGGCGGCGTCGAGCTCGACGCGACCGGCTGGCGGGCGATCCCGGCGGCCTCGGAGCCGCACGCCCACCTCGACAAGGCGCTCAGCGGGGAACGGGTCGACTACTTCTCCGGGACCACCCAGAACGACCTCGCTGCCGCCATCGAGCAGTGGCGCGGACTGCTCGTCACGATTGACGAGGCCGACATCCGAGCTCGGGCGACCCGCGCCATCGAGCGCTACGTCTCCCAGGGGATCACGAGCATCCGGACCCACGTGGACTTCCCGCTGACCGGGGACCCGCTGCGCGGGCTCAGGGCGCTCGTCGCGGTCCGCGACGCGCTCGCCGGGGTCATGACCATCCAGGTGGTCGGCCTCGCCGGGCAGCACACCCCCGACGCGGTCATCGAGGACGCGATCAGCCTCGGCCTCGACGTCATCGGCGGCTGCCCGCACATCTCCGACGACCCGCACCACGAGACCACCCGCATGCTCGACCTCGCCGAGCGCACCGGGCTGCCCGTCGACCTGCACACCGACGAGCAGACCAGCGCGCACGACCTCGACATCGTCGACCTCGCCCACCAGGTCATCGCCCGCGACCTGGGCCAGCTGGTCACCGCGAGCCACTGCGTCCGCCTCGGCTCGCTGCCCCCCGAGCGGCTGCGCCCGGTGCTCGACCTCGTCGCCCGCTCCGGGATGGGCATCGTCACCCTGCCGATCACCAACCTCTACCTCCAGGGCTGGGACGCCACCCACCTCGCGCCTCGCGGCCTGACCGCGGTGCGGGCGATCCTCGACGCCGGCATCCCGCTCGCCGCCGGCGCCGACAACCTCCGCGACCCGTTCAACCCGGTCGGCCGGGCGGACCCCTTCGAGACGACGTCGTTGCTCGTCACAGCCGGCCACCTGACCCCGGTCGAGGCGCTCGCCGCGGTGACCACCGGTGCCCGGACGGTCCTCGGGCTCCCCGCGGTGCTCGACGCCGGCCCGGGCGGCGCCCCGGTCGTGGGGGCCGTCCCGGTGGCCGCCGACCTCGTCCTCGTCCCGGACGTCGACCTCGGCGACGTCCTCGCCGGCGCGGTCGATGCACGCGTCGTCGTGCACGGCGGCCGGGTGCTCGCCGACACCCGGATCTCCCGGACCCTCGCCCTGGCCCAGCCTGCCCAGTCCATCCACAGCACCCACCCTGCGACCACCACCCGCGCCGTCCCGTCCCGCTCCTCCCAGGCCCCTGCCGGCACTCCCGACCGACCCGTCCTCGAGCACGTGAGGTGATCACCGTGACCGCACCCACCGACGTAGTCCACGACCGCATCCAGCACATCTCCCAGACCAGGACGCTCGTCCTGGACGACGTCTCCAAGACCTTCGCCACCGGAACCGTCGCCCTGACCGGCGTGAGCCTCACGGTCGCCGCGGGGGACTTCGTCTCCGTGGTCGGCCCCTCCGGCTGCGGCAAGTCCACCCTGCTGCGCCTGGCGTCCGGGCTCGACGACGCCACGACCGGCACCGTGGAGGTCAACACCGACTCCACGAGCTACGTCTTCCAGGACCCCACGCTGCTCCAGTGGCGCACGGCCCAGAAGAACGTGGAGCTGATCGGAGAGCTGCGCAGCAAGTCCAAGATCGCCCGTCGCAAGGCGGCCCAGGAGGCCCTCGAGCTCGTCGGCCTGGGCGGCTTCGAGAAGCAGTACCCGCGCCAGCTCTCCGGCGGCATGCGGATGCGGGTCTCCCTCGCCCGGGCCCTCGTCGCCGAGCCCGACCTCTTCCTCTTCGACGAGCCCTTCGGGGCCCTCGACGAGATCACCCGGCTCAACATGCAGACCGAGCTGCAGCGGCTCTTCGCGCTCAAGCAGTTCGCAGGCCTGTTCATCACCCACTCGGTGTCCGAGGCCGTATACCTGAGCACCCGGGTGATCGTCATGAGCGGCCGCCCCGGGACCGTCGTGGCCGACCTCGAGGTCCCGTTCTCCTACCCCCGCCCACCCGAGCTCCGCTTCGACCCCGCCTTCGCCGCGCTGTCCGGCCAGGTGTCCGCCGCACTGGAAGGAGACCACCGATGACCGCCGTGACCCGCACCGCCGTCCCCGCCGTCCCAGCCGTGAGCGCCCCCGCCCGCCCCACCCGGGCTGCGTCGTCGGGCACTGCGTGGCGGGTGACCCAGAAGGTCGCCGCGAGCGCGGGACCGGTGCTGGGCGCCTTCGCGGGCGCGATCGCCCTGTGGTACCTGATCAGCTATCTCGTCCTCCCCGAGGGCAGGCGGTTCCTGCTGCCGCCCCCGCACCAGGTGCTCACCGAGTCGGTCCTGGACTGGTCGAAGGTCCAGCCGATGTTCGAGGCGCTCGCGCTCACCGCGCAGGTCGCGATGACCGGGCTGGTCATCGCGGTGGTCCTCGGCGTCGGGCAGGCGATCCTCATGAGCCAGGCCCGTTGGCTGGAGAAGTCGCTCTACCCCTACGCCGTCGTGCTGCAGACCATCCCGATCCTGGCGCTGGTTCCCCTCATCGGGCTGTGGTTCGGCTTCGGGTTCACCTCCCGGGTGATCGTCTGCGTGATCATCGCGCTGTTCCCGATGATCTCGAACACGCTCTTCGGCATCCAGTCCGCCGAGCCGGCCGCCCACGACCTGTTCACCCTGAACAAGGCGACCCGGGCGCAGCGGCTGTGGAAGCTGCAGATGCCTGCCGCGGTCCCGTCGATGTTCGCCGGGCTGAAGATCTCCGCCGGGCTGGCCGTGATCGGCGCGATCGTCGGCGACATGTTCTTCCGCCAGGGCGCCCCGGGCATCGGCAGTCTGCTCGACGTCTACCGGGCCCGCGTGGAGTCGGAGAACCTGCTCACCGCGATCGCCCTGGCGTCGCTGTTCGGCGTCGTCGTCTTCGCGGTGTTCTCGGCGATCGACAAGGCCGTCATGGCCAAGTGGTACGGGCGGCGCTGACTCTTTCGCCCGCTCGACTCTCGTCCCACCCCTCATCCAGCGTCCCGCGACCGCGGGCCGTTCCACCCCGCTCACCCTTTTCACCGCTCCCTCGGCAGACCCCCCACCCCCGTCCTTCAACAAGGAGTTGCACCATGATCCGCTCCAGAGCAGCCGTCATCGCCGGGTCCACCTTCTCCCTCGTCTCCTTGCTCGCGCTGAGCGCCTGCTCAGCCGGGGAAGACACCGCGGAGGCCACCAAGCTCGACATCCCCGCCGCCGAGAAGGGCTCCGCCCTCGACCTCTCCGGCATCTGCCCGGCGACCGTCGTCATGCAGCAGGACTGGGAGCCAGAGGCCGAGCACGCCGGCATGTACTCCCTCGTCGGCGCCGACTACACGATCGACACCGACAAGAAGAGGGTCTCCGGCTCGCTCGTCGCCCAGGGCGTGGACACCGGCGTCGACATCGAGGTCCGCCCCGGCGGGTCCGCGATCAGCTATCAGTCGGTGACCTCACAGATGTTCGTCGACGAGGACATCATGTTCGGTGCGGTCAACACCGACGGCGCGATCGCGTCGTCGGACAAGCAGCCGGTCACCGCGGTCGTCGCCCAGCTCAACGTGTCTCCGCAGGTCATCATGTGGGACCCGGAGACTTACCCGGGCGCCACCACGATCTCCGACATCGCGGCCGACGGCGCGTCGATCGTCGTCTCCGGCGGCGGCAGCAACCTGGGCGCGATGCTTGCGGGCAACGGGACCGTCCCGGCGGACCAGATCGACCCGTCCTACAACGGCGACCCGTCCCGCTTCGTCGGTGACCCGACGATCGCCCAGCAGGGCTTCGCCACCGCCGAGCCGTTCATCTACGAGAACGAGATCTCCTCCTGGGGCAAGCCCGTCGCCTACCAGCTCGTCTCCGAGGTCGGCTACACCATCTACCCCGAGCCGCTCGCCGTGCGCACCGCGGACCTCGAGGAGTACACCCCGTGCCTGGAGAAGATCGTCCCGATCCTGCAGCAGACGCAGATCGACTACCTCGAGGACCCGGCCTCCACGAACGCGCTGATCGTCGAGCTCGTCGAGAAGTACAACACCGGCTGGGTGTACTCCGCCGGCGTCGCGGAGTTCTCCCACCAGGCGATGACGGACCTCGAGATCATCAAGACCGACACCTCCGGGATCTTCGGCGGGATGGACGCATCCCGCATCCAGACCGTCATGGACACCTTCACCCCGATCCTCGAGGCCAGCGGCACCGAGGTGGCCGACGACCTGGTGCCCGAGGACCTGTTCACGAACGAGTTCCTGGACCCGTCGATCACCCTCGACTGACCTCCCTGCCCGGTGCGCTGGCGGCCTGCCCCCCGTGCCGCCGGCGCATCGTCTCACCCGCGCAACTGAGAAGGACCTCCCATGACCCTCACCCCCGAGGGTGCTGCCTCCTTCGCCGAGCTCGTCACGAGCGAGCTCGGCGAAGGGGTCGCCAGCACCGACCCGGCCCTCATCCTCAAGCTCTCCTCGGACTGGTCGCGGATGTCGCCGATCCTCCAGGAGAAGCTGCCCCCGGGCCGCTACCCCGCCGACCTCGTCGTGCGACCCACCAGCCCCGAGCAGGTGCCGACCTTCCTGCGCCTGGCCTACGACCACGACGTCCCCGTCGTGCCGCGCGGGGCGGGGACCGGCAACTACGGCCAGGCGACCCCGTTCACCGGGGGAGCGGTCCTGGACCTACGGGCCCTGGACGCGATCACCGAGATCGGCGACGGGTTCGTCACCGCCCAGGCCGGCGCCAAGCTCACGTCCGTCGACGACGCGGTGCGCGCGAGGGGCCAGGACCTGTGGATGTTCCCCTCCACCAAGGGCTCGACCATCGGCGGGTTCATCGCCGGCGGCAGCGCCGGCACCGGGACCGTCGAGCGCGGCACGACCGCGGACGGGTTCGTCACGGCCATGACCATCGCCCCGTGCGACGGCTCGGGGCGCTCCTTCCGGGTCGAGGGCGCTGACACCATCCCCTACATCCACACCTACGGGGTGACCGGCGTCGCGACCGAGCTCACCGTGCGCACCGACCCGGCCCGGCACTGGGTGGCCGTCTACGCGGCCTTCGCCGACTACGGCCAGGCCATCGCGGTCCACCGCACGCTCCCCGACCTCGCGGTCCTGCCCCGCCTGGCCTCCCTCGACGAACCCGGCCTGGTCGCGACCCTGCCCGCCCCGATCGCGCTCGACCCGACCCGGACCAGCCTGCGGATGATCCTCGAGGTGTCCACCGTCGAGGAGGTCTCCCGCCGCGTGCTGGCCGCCGGGGGTGAGGTCGTCGCGGTCCTCGACGACTACGCCGCCACGGACAAGCTCTCCTCCATGTCCTACAACCACCCGGTGTACTTCCTCCAGCAGTCCGGCTACCCCTGCTTCCACCTCGAGGTGGGCGGCCGGGCCCTGTGGGACGCCCCCGACCTCATCCGCACGGTGTACCCGAAGGCCATGGTGCACGTGGAACTGCGGACCATGGGCCCGCTGGGCATGTACGTCGCCGACTACGAGTCCGAGGCCCAGGTGCTCGGCGGTTTCGCGGCCCTGGAGGAGATGGGTGTGGGGATCCACAGCCCGCACCAGTGGATGGTCGACCGGCACGTCGCTGAGGCCCTCGCCACCGCCCCGATCACAGACCCCAAGGGTCTGCTCAACCAGCTCAAGCTCGACCGAGACGGTGTCGTCCCAGCGCGGATCGACACCAGGAATGAGGCTCTCGTTGCCCGCACCCCAGTTCATTGACCTGACCTTCCAGCAGATCGCGGCGCTGCCCGAGGACACCGTGGCGATCCTGCCCCTCGGTGCGATCGAGCAGCACGGCGCGCACCTGCCGGTCTCCACCGACTACCTCGTGGCCACGAGCGTCGCCGAGGCGGCGGTCGCCTCGGTGGCCGAGGCGGGGACAGCGAACGTCGTCCTGCTGCCGGGCCTGGCGTACACGAAGTCCGACGAGCACCACTGGGCACCGGGAACCATCTGGTTGACCTGGGAGACGCTCATGAACACGCTCATCGACATCGGGCGGTCGCTCGCGAACTCCCCGGTGAAGAAGCTCATGTTCGTCAACGGTCACGGCGGGAACTCCGCCCTCGGCCAGGTCGCCTGCCGCGAGCTGCGCCGACGCTTCGGGCTGCAGACCTTCTTCGCCCACTCCTCGGTCCCCCGGGACCAGGGCGGGGTGGCCGCCGTCGACGTCGAGAACGGCTTCGGGGTGCACGGCGGGCACGCCGAGACGTCGATGGTGCTGCACCTGCGTCCCGAGCTGGTGCACATGGACCTGGCGACCCGTCAGGTGCCCGAGGCGATGGGCGAGTACAAGCACATCGGCTTCGGCAAGTCGGTGAGCTTCGGCTGGACCTCGGACGACTTCGGTCCTGGCGGCGTGATCGGTGACCCCACGGGAGCCTCGGCCGACCTCGGCAAGGAGCTCTTCGAGGCCGCGGTGGCCAAGATCGCCGAGTCCATCGTCGAGGCCAGCACCTTCACGATCGGCTGACAGCCCCCCGCCCCACCCCCTCCCGCCCCGGTCCCTCCCGCCCTGCCTCCTCCCGCCCCGGCCGACAGGTCCCCCGGTCGCGCGGTCGGTCGGTCCTGACTCCGTCCGCTGAGTGCGGTCGAACGGCTGCCCGATGTCCGTTTTAGGCAGCCGTTCGGCCGCACTCAGCGGGGTGGGGCGGGGGAGGGGAACTGGGGGAGGGATGCGGGGGTGCCCAGCTCGGCGCGGGCGGCGGGGGTCGTGACGTACCGCCACAGCACGGGGGCGAGCCGGCGGGCATCGACCACCATGGCGTCGGTCCGCAGAGCCGCCATGTCGGCCTTGACGAGCTTCTCTCCGGTGAACCACCCGGCAGTCCGGGAGCTGCTGATGGCACGGCCGCCCCGGGAGAGCACCATCACCACCATCGGCTGTTCGCCACCCACCGCCGCGATGTCATCCCAGCCGATCGACAGCTGCAGGCCACGAGACCGGTAGTCGAGGCCGTCCGGGGTGAGCCGGAGGACCCCGGCGGTGAATCGTCCGCGCGCGGCCAGCAGCGCCGGGACGAACATCCACAGACCCAGGACTCCGAGGATCACGGCCAGCGGCATCGACGAGCTGGTGGCGAGGAGCGCCCAGCCCAGGGTGGTCGTGCCGGTGACGGCCATGACTACCAGACCCAGGGTGAAGGCGACCGGTTCGCGGCGCAGGACAGTCGCCGGGTGGCCGCCGACCACGGATGTCGCCGCCGCCGGTGGCGTCAGGGACCGCCGCTGCAGCACGACGGAGCAGCCTCCCACGACCAGGACGCCCAGGCACCCGGCACCCAGCACCGTGAGCGCCGGGACGTGGTTCGCGATGCCGACGACGAGCATCAGTGCGCCGACGGCCAGCAGCAGCACGAGGCCGACGACGTCGATGCCCCGCAGTCCGCCCCGAGCCACCGACCTCACCGGGGCGACGGCAGACCCAGGGAGCTTCATCCGAACACCGAGCCCCAGGCGTGGCTGAGGCCGTCACCGACCCACTCCGCGGCCCCGGTCAGGAGCCCGGTCGGCGGGAAGTCCTGAGGGATCACGGCGAGAGTCCTTGGGTCGGGCCGGGGCGGCCTGCGCCGCTGCCCCCGGAGAGGGAGGGGTGCGTCGAGTCAGGCTACCGGAACGCACGGTCGGCATCCCGGCGCTTCCATGGTGACTCGTCCCCACTTCCGGCGACCGGTCGCGGGGGCCGTGCGCCCTGGCGCGCGCGGCATCTGGAAGGATGGGGACGTCGTCGGGCACCACCGACGCCGGGTGCGCGCACCCGATCCCGCACACCTCCCGGAGGCGCCCTGTGTCCCGCCCACCCCTGCTCGTCGCGTTCGACCTGGACGACACCCTGGCGCCGTCCAAGTCGCCGCTCGACCCGCGGATGGCGGCACTGCTGCTCGAGCTGGTCGACGTCGTCGAGGTCTGCGTGATCTCCGGCGGTCAGTTCGGACAGTTCCAGATGCAGCTCATCGAGAAGCTCGACGGCGCGACGCCGGAGCAGCTCGCCCGCCTGCACCTCATGCCCACCTGCGGCACGCAGTACTACCGCTACGCCGGCGGCAGCTGGGACCAGGTCTATGCCGAGAACCTCACCGAGGACGAGAAGGTCCGCGCGCTCGCGGCCGTCGAGGGCTCGGCCCGCGACCTCGGCCTGTGGGAAGACGAGACGTGGGGCCCGATCCTGGAGGACCGCGGCTCGCAGATCACGTTCTCCGCCCTGGGCCAGGCGGCCCCGGTCGCCGCGAAGACCGCGTGGGACCCCACCGGGGAGAAGAAGACGACGTTGCGTGAGGCCGTCGCCGCGCAGCTGCCCGACCTCGAGGTCCGCTCCGGTGGGTCCACGTCGGTGGACATCACCCGCAAGGGGATCGACAAGGCCTACGGCATGACCAAGCTCGCGGAGATCACCGGGATCGACCTGCCGGAGATGCTGTTCGTCGGTGACCGGCTCGACGAGGCCGGCAACGACTACCCGGTGCTGGCCCTGGGTGTCCCGTGCCGCGCTGTCGAAGGCTGGGAAGACACCGCCGCCCTGCTCGACGAGCTCATCCCGACCCTCCCGCTCCCCGCCCAGCGGTAGCGGACCGGAGGCAGACGGCGGGCTGGCCGGGCTGGCGGGTCCGACGGGCTGGCCGGGCTGGCGGGTCCCACGGGGTCGTCTATTCTGCAGGGTTTCGTCTATCCAGATGGACGATCCCGCGCAGGATAGACGACCCCGTCCCAGTGGGGCCGCCAGTGGCCGTCAGGCTGCGGGGACCGGCACCGTCTCCGGCGCCGGCTGCACCCGGCGCACCCGCGCCCAGACGAAGAAGCCGATCAGCGTGAACGCCCCGTAGAACAGGTACATGAACGCCGACGCGTAGAAGCCGGCGTCGATCAGCAGCGGGACGCCGACCGCGTCGACCGCGACCCAGACCAGCCAGAACTCCACCCACCCGCGCGCCATGCCGTAGGTGGCCAGCAGCGAGCCGACGAAGATCCACGCGTCGGCCCAGACCGGCTCGTAGGACTCCAACGCTCGGAACACCGGGGTCAGCGCGGCCGTGCCGCCGACCATCGCGACGACGATGAACACGCGCTGTCGCCACGTCGCCCACTCCGGCTGCACGCTCGTGCCGCTGTCGGCCCTGCTCTGCCTCCAGCGCACCCAGCCGTACACCGACACGGCGATGAACATGACCTGCCGGCCGGCCTGACCGAGCAGGTTGACCGAGCTCGGGGTGTTGAAGACGGTGCCGAGGAAGACGGTGAGCAGCAGCAGGTTGCCGACGATGCCCACGGGCCAGGCCCACACCTTGCGGCGCATCCCGCCCAGGGCGCAGATCAGGCCGAAGACGTTCCCGATGATCTCGCGCCACAGGATGTGCTGGTCACCGATGACCAGCTGAGCGTCGAACAACCAGCTGATGAGATCCATTGCGTCCACCTTTTCCGAAGTCGGCCCCGGGGCAGGCGCAGGGAGGAGGCGGCAGGCCGGTTCGGACGTTCACCGACCCCGAAGCATGTGCGTCAGCGTACTGCGCACCGTTTTCATTCCCGTGGGACGTCTTGCCCCGCCAGGCGATGTGTCCCCAGGTGAACCGCCCCCTCCCAGAGCTCCACCAGATCCGCCTTGCGGATCTTCCCGTGCACCCCGCTGACCCGGTCCACCACCTGCGAGACGGCGAAGTCCCCGGCCGCGGACAGGTAGGCGTACGCGTGGGCCGGGGCCATCCCGGCGTCGGTGAGCAGCGCGATCGCGCTGCGGGTGGCCTGGCGCATGGCCTCGTTCAGGTCGACGTCGAGGCCGATCGGGATGAGCAGCTCGGCCGTCTCCCCCCACAGCGTGCGCGGAGCAGTGAGGGTCTCGCGGCGGATGAGGTCGAAGCGCAGGTGCGCGCGCAGCGGCGCCTCGAACGCGGTCAGCGCCACCTCCCCGTCGCCCTGGGCAAAGTGCGGGTCGCCGACGTAGGCGAGCGCGCCCGCGACCTGGACCGGGATGTTCAGCGTCGAGCCGACCCCGAGCAACGACACGTCGACGTTGCCGCCGTGCGCCCCCGGCGGCACCGAGTGTGCCCGCTCGGTCCCGGCGACGGCCACACCCATCGTCCCCAGGAAGGGCCGCAAAGGGAACCGGACCCGACGCCGGTCACCGGGCCCGGCGGCCATCGACCCGGTGAGCAGCGCGCCCGAGGCGACGGACGGGAACGCGCCGGACACCCCGCCCGCCCCGACACCGGTCGGTGCATCCACCGTGCACAGGATGGACACCGGGTCGAGAGAGCCCTCGGCCGGGAACTCCCCGGGCAGCGCGCCGCGTCCGTGCCGGTTGGAGACGATGCCGTAGCCGGTGCGCAGCTCGAGGTCGAGCACGGTGATCGTCAGCACGTCGCCGACCCGGGCGCCGCGGATCTCGATCGGCCCGGTCACCACGTGCGGTCCGTCGGTGAGCGGGTCATGCCCGACCTCCGCGGCGACCCGGACGGCGTCGTGCAGCACGTCGGAGGCGGGCACGCCGTGCCCGCCGAAGAAGGCCACCGGGTCACGGCCCTGGTCCTCGAGGATGCCCTCGTGGCTCACGGTGTCGATCCACAGCGACTCCCCCGCCTCGATGCTCAGCACGGGGGAGTCGTCGGCGCACGGCAGCCGGCCCCACAGCACGGTGCGCGGCGTCGCCGGGAGATAGCCCGGGCGCCCGCCGCGACCGTGACGGGGGATCTCGATCCCCGTCGAGAGGGGTTGCAGGACGGGGATCCGCTCAGCCGTGGAGGTCATCGCTCAGGCGGCCACGGTGCTGTCGGTGGCGGCGTCGGGGGCCAACGACCGCACCAGGTGACCGAGGTCTTCCCTGGTCAGCGGCGCCGTGACACCGTCGGTGACGAGCTTGGCGAAGCCGCCGTCGTTGGCCATGATCGTGATCGTGTAGAGGCGGTCGGTGGCGGAGGTGTTGATGATCCGGTGCTCGGAGCCGGGCGCCAGGATGAGCACGTCACCGGGGACGAGGTTCACGGCGTCGGTGTCGCTGTGCGCCTCGGCCTCGCCGGAGAGCACGATGAAGATCTCCGCGGAGTCCTCGTGGGAGTTGAGCGGCTGTGCGCCGCCCGGCTCCCAGATCTCGAGGAAGACGCTCGTGCTGGTCCCGTGGGAGGGTCCGGCGAGCTCGGCCAGGCGGACGGTGTCCTCGGGGGAGATGAGGTAGCCCGGGATGTCGGTGAGCTTGCGGATGATGGGTGCTGCGCCGGTCATGGGAAGCCTTTCGAGAGGATGGGGTCAGGGGGTCGGCGTGAGGGCCAGCGGGTGGAAGGTGCGGGCGAGGTAGCCCAGGCCGTGGGTGCGCGCGCCGTGGGAGTCGTGCACCTGGCGGACGGCGGCGAGGATGATCGTGTGGTCACCGGCGGGGATCGTCTGGGTGATCTCGCACTCCACCCCGCGCAGGCTGTTCTGGGGCAGCCAGGGCAGCCCGCTCTCCGTCGTGCCGCGGGCGATGGGGCCCGACGCCGCGACGAACTTGTCCGGTGCGCGGCTCGCGAAGTTCGACGCGACGTGCGCAGACCCGCCGTCCAGCACGTTGGCGACGAAGGCGCCGCGGGCGAGCAGCGCCGGCAGGGTGCGCGAGGTGTTGTCCACGCACACCCCGAAGATCGGGGGGTCCATGCTCACGCTGAACCCGGTCGTGACGGTCAGGCCGGTCGGTGTCCCGTGGTCGTCGGTCGTGATGACGCAGACGCCGCCGGCGAGGGTGGACATGGCGTCGCGGTAGGCCGGGCGCACGTCGGGCGCCGGCTGCTCTGAAGGGGTGGTGCGGGGTGGCTCTGAGGTCAATGCCGGTGCCATCGGCGTGGTCACTGCGGGTCCCGGTGCAAGTGCAAGGGTCGTCACGGTGAACCTCCTCGTCTCCCTGGATGTCTGGTGCGGGTCGTGTGCTGCAGATCGGTGGATCGATGTTGATGACATCAACATTTACGGTAGGTGTCGAATGTTTCCGCCAGGACCGGACGCGTTTCCGGCGGGTAAACGTTGTGGAAGAACTGCGTAAGACGCCCCCGTCGAGGCCAGAGCTGGCCCTAGGGTCGCAGGAGTCGACCTCCGTGAGCCCGCCTACGCACCCTTCTCGGGTGCGACCTCGGCGGAGGCTGACCGCAGGAGACCCCCGTGCCTACCCAGCCGCTCGCCCGACCCCTGATGATCGTCAACGCCCTGCTCCTGCCGATGGCCGACGCCACGCCCCGCCCCGACTGCTACCTCGGCTGGATGAGCGTGGGGACCGACGGCCGGATCACCGGGATCGGCCCCGGAACGCCACCGGCCCTCGCGCCGTCGCCCCTGCCCGACGCCGCGGCGAGCCTCGGCGAGCCCGCTCGCCCGGGCGCACCCGGCGTCGACCAGATCGACGTGATCGACGTCGCCGGCGCGATGGTCGCCCCCGGGTTCGTCTCGGCGCACAGCCACATCTACACCTCGGGGCTGCGCGGGCTGGCGCACTCGGAGACCCTCTACCCGTGGGTGCTCAAGAACAACGAGGCGCTGCTCGGCTCGGGGGCCGAGGACCTCTACTGGTACACCCTGCACGGCAGCCTCGACTTCCTCGGCAACGGCATCACGTCGGCGTACAACTTCACGCACTCACGGGTGGCGTGGATGTACGACGCCCCCGCCGGGCGCAACGTCGCCGCCAAGATCAACCCGGTCGACTACCTCACCCGTCAGTTCGACGCGACCGCGGACTCCGGCATCCGGGTGGTCAACAGCTTCCGGCTCGACGACGAGGCCTTCACCGAGACCGAGACGGTCGACACCTTCACCGCGATGGTCCACGCCAGCCTCGACCGCACCCCTGCGGACCAGTACCTCGGCTCCTCGATCATGGGCGCCGTGCAGTGGTCGAGCGCCCGCGCACCGCCGAGCTCGAGGCCCGGATGATGCGCGAGCTCGGCGTCTCCAACCAGGCGCACTTCGTGGAGACCGCGGAGAACATCGAGTTCCAGCAGTCCAAGTTCGGCTGGTACGACGACGCCGGCGCGCTGGGTGCGCGGTTCCTCTTCGGCCACTTCGTCCACCCGACCGACGCGATGGTCGAACGGGCCGCCGCGGCCGGCTGCGCCATGGTCTGGCAGCCCACCTCCAACGGCCGCCTCGGCTCGGGCGTGGCCGACGTGATCCGGCTGCGTGACCTAGGCATGCGGATCGGGATGGGGCTCGACGACCAGTCCTGCACCGACGTCTCCGACCCCTTCCAGAACATGCGGATCGGGATGTACACGACCCGCGCGATCCACTCCGACGCCGGGATCATGACCCCCCGGGAGGTGCTGCGCATGCACACCCTGGGGTCCGCGGAGGCGCTCGGGGTCGAGGCGCACATCGGCAGCCTCGAGGTCGGCAAGCGGGCGGACTTCCTCGTCGTCGACCCGCGCCACCCGGACACCGGGCCGATCTGGGACGTCGTGGCGACCTACGTCATGGCCTGCGGACTGCGCAACCTCACCGGCGTCTACGTCGGCGGCGTGCAGGTCGCCGCGGACGGGGAGCTCACCTCCCCGCTCGCCGCGGACGCGAGCATCGAGCTGCACGCACGGATCACCCACAGCGCCCGGGCCGCAGGGATGGAGCTCGCCTACGTGCCCGAGGACATGATCGCCGACCGGGTGGCGACGACCAGGGCGTCGGCGCGGGCCGCGGCGGCGTCGAAGGAGCCGATGGCCGACCTGAGCCTGGCGCTGTGAACCCCCGACGCGGCCCCGGCCTGCAGGTTGACCTCGACGTTGACCGCCGCGGCGCGCAGCGCACCACCGAGGGCCGCCGCCGCGACGGCGACGTCGGCCGCCACGATCGGGTTGGTGTCCGCGCCGAGCTGGGCCAGCAGATCGAGGGCGTCGAGGGCCAGCACCCCGAGCTGGTCGGACGTGCGGGCGGCCTCCAGCGTGGCCGCGGCGACGGCGCGCGGGCGGGCTGCGTCGTCGGGCAGGCGGAAGGCAGCGGCGAACCCGGTCGAGGCGACGGCGTCGGCGTCGGCCGCGGCCAGAGCGCGGTCGGCGAGCGCACCTGCGCGCGCGGCGGCGTCGCGCATCCGGGCGGCGACCGCGGGAGCCGGCGTGAAGCCGGGCTTGTCCCCGGTGCTGTACCCGGCGACCATCCGCGTGAGGCTCGCCCCGAGCGCGACCATCATGCCCGCCGCCGCACCCCCTCCCGGTGCGGGCGCGGCGGCGCCCAGCTCGTGGATCCACGGTGTGCAGGTCTGCGATGCGCTCGTCATCCCCGCAGCCTAGGAGCGACGTGTATCCGTCACGTTTCCCCGGAGGCACCATGACATCACCGCAGTTCACCTGTCCCAAGGACATGACCTACGGGCCGTGCGGCGGGGTGGCGCCCGACGGCGCGTGCGAGGTGTCGGTGCACCGGTGCACCTTCCTCGACGTGCCGCTGCCCCGCTGGCGCGGCCCGGAGGTGAGGGAGCCCTCGGTCGGTCGTGGCTTCGACCTGCTCGCCCTCGCCGCGCACCGCCCGGTCGTCGTCTCCGCGCTGCCCTCCAGGGCGCTGGACGCGGAGTCCATCACCGAGTCCGCCGAGATCATGCGCGGGACCGTCGACGCGGTGCTGGCCGGGGACTCCGGGCGGTCGCGGGTGCAGTTCCCGCCCGCCTACCGGGCGCACCTCATCCAGGCGGCCGGCCTGCCGGCCTGGGTCGGGGTCACCTGCCGCGACCGCAACCGGGTCGCCCTCGAGGGGGAGCTCGCCGCGCTCGCGCACGTGGGCGTCGCCGGGGTGCATGCGGTCACCGGCGACCACACGCTCACCGGGGACCGGCCCGACGCCCGTGCGGTCTTCGACCTCGAGTCCACCGAGGTGGTCGCGCTCGCCCGCGACCTGGGGCTCACCGTGTCGGTCGCGGAGTCACCGGCCTCGCCGCCGGTGGCCCTGCGGGCGGCCCGGCTGGCCCAGAAGGTCCGTGCCGGCGCACAGCTCTGCTTCCCCCAGTACTGCGGGGACGCCGACGACGTGCGCCGCTTCATCGACGACGCACGCGCCGCGGGGGTCGACGTGCCGTTCGTCCCGGGGGTCCCCGTGGTCATCGACCGCCCCGGCGCGCTCCTGCTCGCCTCCTTCGCCGCCGCCGTGCTCCCCACCGGGTACGTCGAGTCGATCCTCGCTGCCCGTGACCCCTACCAGGCCGGGGTGGCCGCGGCGATCGACTACGCCGAGCAGCTTCTCGAGATCGACGGCGTCGTGGGTGTGCTGCCGGCCGGCGGGCCGACACCGGGCACCGAGACGGCGTTCGCCCATGCGCTGGCCTCGATCGGGAAGGCCCTCGGGGCCGGCGGCGGACCGGGTGGACCATCTGCGCGGTGAACCTCGTAGAGTGGCCCACGATCCGGTCTTTCCGGTCCTGCTGAAGGAGCCCTCCATGTCGACCGTGCCCGGCCCTCCGCAGCCCTATCCCGCGCAGCCCTTTCCCGCGCAGTCGGGACCGGCGCAGCCCTTCATGCCGCAGCCGTCCTCCAGCGGACCGGGCAGGTCGACCGTCCCGCCGGCGCTGGTCGGCTGCGTCCCCGCCGCCCCAGGGCGCCGAACCGGCTCTGCGGTCCTGGAAGGGTTGGCGTCCGCGCTGCCGGCCGGCTGCGCGAGCGTGTCCCTGCAGGTGGGCCTGGCCAAGGAGATGCCCGCGCTGGTCGTGCTCGGGGCGGCGCTGGGCCTGGGGTGGCTGGTGGGCTTCGTGGTCGTGGCGCTCAGCTTTGCCCGGACCGGCGCGAGTCCCGGCAAGAAGGCCATGGGTCTGCGTCTGGTGGACGTGCGCACCGGGGGAGCGCCAGGTCCCGCGGCGTGGGGCAGATATCTGCTGGTCGCTCTCGGTGGAGCAGTCCTGGTCGGCTGGGTGATCGCCGTCGTCGGGATCCTCACGAACAAGGGCGGGGACCGCCGCGCGTGGTACGACTCCTCGACCAACCTCATGCTGCTCGACGTCGTCGCCGGCCGAGACCCGTTCACCGCGCAGCAGGGCGCGCTCGCCCCGGCCCACCTGACCGGACCGGACGGCGCCGCCGACGGCGCGGGGACCGGCGTCGGCTCCGGCCAGGAGTCCGGATGGCCGGCGCCCGGTCTGAGCAGCATCTCCTCCGGTCAGCACGGCATCCAGTTCGGGCAGCAGAGCGTGGGGGGCTTCCCCCCGCCCGACCCGTCCCTCGCGGGGGTCCCGGTGCTCGTGGGACTGGACGGCACCCCGCTGCATCCGGCCGGTCGGCCGGCGGCGCCGGTCCCGCCGCCGCCCGCCGAACCCGCCCCGCAGCCGGTCGCCGTCGCGCCGTCGGCCCCGCCCGCGCCCCCGGCCCCGCCCGCACCGCCGCGAGCCACTTTCACCTTCGACTCCGGTGACGTGCACGAGGTCACCGGCGCCGGCACCATCGGGCGCACCCCGCGTCCGGCCCGGGCGGGGGCGGCCCCGGTCGCCGCTGATCCGTCCCTGCTGACCATCGCCGACGCCACCCGGACCGTGTCCAAGGCACACCTGTCCTACCAGGTCGAGGCGGCTGGAGTGCAGGTCACCGACCTCGGCTCGACGAACGGGTCGACCGTGGTCGGGCTCGACGGCGTCGTGGCCCCGCTCGTGGCGGGCGCGGCCGTGCTCGCGCCCTACGGCTCGACCGTGACGGTCGGTGAGCACGCCTTCACGCTGGCCCGGGTCACCACTCCTCAAGAAGAGTTTGCCGACGCCGGCGAGACCTTCCTGCGCGGGCCTCGGTGACCCTGCCTGCCCGTTCGCCGTTCACCGGGAGGTGGGGCGCGGCGACGGACAAGGGCGCTGTGCGCCGGCACAACGAGGACGCGTTGCTGGCCTCGCCGCCGCTGTTCCTCGTGGCCGACGGCATGGGCGGGCACGACGCCGGGGACATCGCCTCCGCGATGGTGGTCGCGTCCTTCGCGCAGTTCGTCGAGCAGCCCTGGGTCTCCGAGGACGAGGTGCGCCAGGCCGTCACGCACGCCCGGCAGACGATCACCGAGTACTTCGAGCCGTCGGGGCTGTCCGGCGGGTCGACGCTCTCCGGCATCGGGGTGTCCAGCGTGGACGGCGAGGCGGCCGTCGTCATCGTCAACATCGGCGACTCGCGGACCTACCGGTTGAGCCAGGGTGTGCTCGAACAGCTGAGCAAGGACCACTCCACGGTCCAGGAGCTCATCGACTCCGGAGCGATCCAGGAGCTCGAGGCCCGCACGCACCCCGAGCGCAACGTCATCACCCGGGCGATCAGCCCGACGGCGGACTCCGAGCCGGACGTGTGGTCCGTCCCGGCGCGGGTGGGCGATCGGTACCTGGCCTGCTCGGACGGGCTCACCGGTGAGCTCACCGACCCGGAGATCCGCGACGTCCTGCTGGCCCACGACGACCCTCAGGCGGCCGCCGCCGAGCTCGTCGCTCGCGCCCTGGCCGTCCGCGGCCGCGACAACATCACCGCGGTGGTGGTCGACGTCGTGCAGATCGCCCGCGGCGACGACCCCGGCGGACTGTGGGAGCGCCTGGGCGCCGGCCCCGGTGAGGACACGTCGATCGAAGACACCATTCCCACCCGCCCCTCCACCTAGCCCAGCCCGCGTCCTCTGCCAGCCTCGCCAGCGTCCGCCGGCCTCGCCGGCGTCCTCTGCCAGCCCGCCCCCGGCGCCCCCGCCGCTGCCCGCTGCCCGCTGCCCGCGTCCCCGCCTGCTGCCTGCTGCCGCCGCGTCCGGTCCACTGAGTCGTCTATGCTGCGCGATTTCGTCTGTCCAGATAGACGATCCCGTGCGAAACAGACGACACCCTGGGGGGCGAGCGCAGGCGAGGGGGACGCAGAGGGGCGCGGCAGCGGGCAGGGGGTCGTCAGGAGATGTTGAGGACGGGGCGGGGGGTCAGGGCGACGCCGGGCATCCACCGGTGAACCCGTCGGAGCAGCAGCGGGTGGGAACGGAGGTCTTCGCGGACGATGCGGAGCAGTCGCCAGCCCTCCTCTTCGATCGCGTCCTGACGGCGTCTCTCCGCGAGGACGGCCTCCGTCGCAGCGCCGTTCATGCCGTACTTGGTACGCCCGTCGTACTCACACAGCAGCCGCGAGCCACGCCACCCGAGGTCTGCCCAGTAGGTGCCCGCAGGTGTCGGGATCTGGATCTGGGTCTCGGGCACCGGCAGCCCGACCTGGAGGAGGACGAAGCGCATCGTGGTCTCTCCCGGAGACTCTGCTCCGGCGTCGGCGAGAGGCACGATCCCACGAGCCCGCACGACGCCGTGCTGGCCACTCAGGGATGCCAGGATCTCGGCGCACAGGTCTGGGTCTGCCCCGATGTGCAGGGCGGCGTCCGCCACGACCAGGCCCGCCAACGGGGGGAGCGCCCGCGCGCAGTCGACGAGGGTCCGCTCGAGCGACGTGACCGAGAGTCCGTGGCGAGTGGTGAGGTGCTCGCTGGGGAGCCGCAGATGATGGCGGACCACATCTGGAGCGCCATGGCAGGTGGGCCGAGAGCGCTGCACCACGTGCGTGAGGGCCGCCATGGTCAGCAGCGGCAGACCCCAGAGCAGCGCGGCGGACACCAGGTTGAAGATCAGGGGCCCAGAGGTCTGCTCCGCGAGCGCGAGGATCCTCCCGAGGGCGTGCCGACGGCGTCGGGCATGGGGGTCTTCGCCAGGGACGGTGTCGACGTACGCGCCCGCGCGGATGCGCTGCCACTCCCCGGTCCGCAGGTGTTCGGCGACGTGGGTGCGTGTGTGGTGGCGAGCGAGATGGACTTTCGGCAGCGGCGCTCGGTCGAGCTGCGTGGGGGAGGCGGGTCCAGGGCGGCGAGTCATGTGGCGATCCTTCCGCCTGAGGCGGAGAGACGCGCTGGTTGCCGCGGGACCTGTGGATAACCGGTACCTGTTGGTGCAAGCCGTCTGCCCTGCACCCCGCCTGTGGAGTGGCCGCACCCGCCCCCGCCACCCCGCTGGCCGCTGCCGCCCGCCACCCTGCCGGCCGCTCCCGCGGTAGAGATGCCCACGCGGTCGTCTATTTCGTGCGGGTTCGTCTATCTGGATAGACGACCTGACGCGAAATGGACGACCCAGTCGGGTGGCCCGGCTCGGCTCGGCCCGGCTCGGCCCGGCTCGGCCCGGCTCGGCCCGGCTCGGCCCGGCCCGGCTGGGATGGGATGGGATCGGGATGGGAGGGCAGCGGTGGTGGGGAGGGGCGGGCGGTGAGGGGGCTGGGACAGGAGAGCTCCGGCCGCATGCGTGGTCAAGGTGCTCGCTGGGTCGTCTGATTCGCGCGGAGTCGTCTGTCCAGATGGACGACTCGACGGGAAACAGACGACCCCGTCGGGCGGATGCGCCTGCGGCAGGGCCGCACACGGAGTCCACAGGAGTCCACACGGGGTCGACGACCCTGTCGGGCAGCCGCCGCCGAGCGGGAGGGGTTGCTAGTGGTGGCCGCCGTGGCCGCCGTGGCCGGCGAGGTGGACCCGCGGGGCCGGGAACCTTTCGAGAGCGGCCAGGTCGATCGCGACGATGTCGGCCGGGACCGTGTCGAAGACGTCGACCAATCCGGTGTCGGAGCCGGTCGGGATGCCGCCCGGCGCGGTGTCGACCGCACCGGCGGGGTGAGCACGCACACCTGCCGGGCGCTTGGTCGACCGGACGGGGCGGGTGGCCAGGATGACGCAGCCGACGAGCGCGATGAGGACCGCGGCGAGCGCGGTCGCTCCCCAGCCGTTGCGCACGGTGTCGCCGAGGATCGTCACGCCGACGAGCCCCGGGACGATCACCTGGGTGACGCTGACCAGGGCGCGGGCCGGGCCAACCGTCCCGCTCTCGACCGCACGGGAGAAGGTCACCGAGGACAGGATCGAGAAACCGATGGTCAGCCACGCCATCGGCGTGAGGAAGAAGTCGACCCAGCCGCCTGAGCCGTGCGCGGCGCGGGCACACATGGCCAGTCCGGCGGAGGCGAGGCCGCTGAGCACGGCCTGCACGGATGCGTTCGCCCGGCGGTAGGTGACGATCGTCGCGACGAGCAGCGCGGCGAGGAGCACGAGCATCGCGAAGCCGAACCAGCTGGGTGCCGCGATCTTGGACTGGGCACCCGTGCCGACCGCAAGGACGGCGAGAGCGCCCGTGATCGCCACGGCCGCCGCCACGTCGATGCGCCGCAGCCGGGTGCCGAAGACCATCCGGTCCAGCAGCACGGTGACGACGAGCGCGGAGGCGAGCACCGTCTGGACGGTGAGCAGCGGCAGGTACTTCAGTGCGATGAGGGAGAAGACCCAGGCGATGAGCGTGATCGAGGTCCCGACCGCGTACGCGGGACGGCGGAAGACCTTGAGCCCGGCGGCTTGCGTCGATGCCATCGCCTGTACGACAGAGCCGCCACCGTACCCGGCGGCGGCAGCTAACGCGGCGAAGATGGAAAGACTCATTTGTTGAATACTCCCAGACATTCCTGTGAACTCCGTCAACCAGAGGTCCCAGTTCCGAGCCCCGGCGCGCCGTGCCCGTGGTCAGCGTGCGTGCAGCGCGACCTCGGTCGCCTTGACCGACAACCACACCCGGGTGCCCTCGGCCAGGCCCAGCTCGGCGACGGCTCCCGCCGTGAGGTCCACCGCCACGGCCGGCTCGGCGGTCTGGACCCGGATGCCGTTGGGGCCGTGCTCGAGGGAGGTGATCGTGGCCGGCCACACGTTGCGCGGGCTCGCGCCCACCGGCCTCAGCAGGCCGACGATGACCGCCGCAGGACGAAAGACCGCCGCGACGGGCGCGCCGTCGACCAAACCATCCACCAAACCACCCACCAAGCCACCCACCACCCCGTCGGCCGCCCCGCCCCGACCCGCGTCCTGGACCCCCGCGAAGCGGACTCCGTCCGCGGTGACGAGCGCGCCGTCGTCGGCCGTGCCCAGGACGAGGTTCACCCCCGCGATGCTCGCGGTGAACGGTGACCGCGGGGCGACAAGGACCCGCGACGTGGGGCCCAGGTCGACGATCCGGCCCTCGACGAGGACGGCGGTCTGGTCGGCGAGCACCACGGCGTCGAGCACGTCGTGGGTGACGACCACGGCGGTGGTGCCGCTGGCGCGCAGCTCGTCGCGCAGCATCCGGCGGACGGCCGGGGCGGTGTCCACGTCGAGGGAGGCGAACGGCTCGTCGAGCAGCAGCAGGCGGGGGGCCGCGGCGAGCGCGCGCGCGATCGCGACCCGCTGCTGCTGGCCCCCGGACAGCTCGGCGGGGCGGCGGTCGCCCAGCCCGCTCAGTCCCACCCGGTCCAGCCACCGCGCGGCCTGCGCGGTCGCGGTGCGCGCCGCCACACCCTGCGCGCGCGGGCCGAAGGCGACGTTGGCGAGGGCGGTGAGGTGGGGGAAGAGCATCGGGTCCTGGCTCAGCAGCCCGACCCCCCTGCCCGACGGCGGGACCTGGACCTGGGTGCGCGGGCCGCGGCTCCGGCCCGAGGCGCCTCTCGGAGCGGCGACGACGCGGGTGAGGTCGGTGCCGTCGAGGCGGATGTAGCCGTCGTCGGGCAGCAGCAGCCCGGCGAGGGCGGCCAGCAGCGTCGACTTGCCCGCGCCGTTGGGACCGAGCAGCGCGAGGACCTCCCCAGCGGCGAGGGAGAGGCGGGCGGAGGCGGAGAACGTCCCGCGGCTCACCCGCAGGTCGGCCTCCAGACCCGCACCGGCGACCGCCGGGCTCACCGCGGCCGCGCCCGCGCCCGCCTCGCCGGCACCGCCGCTCACCGCGCCGCTCCCGGCTGCCAGCCGCGGACCAGGACGAGGATGACGACCGCCACCACGAGCAGCATGAGGGAGAGCGCGACGGCGGACCCCTGGCTCACGCCGGCCCCGTTGAAGGCGGTGTAGATGGCGAGCGGCATGGTGCGGGTGGTGCCCGCGGCGTTCCCGGCGAACAGCGCCGTCGCGCCGAACTCCCCGAGCGCCCGGGCGAAGCACAGGACCGTGCCGGCGACCAGACCGGGGCGCACCAGCGGCAGCGTGACCCGCACGAACACGGTCCACCGGCTCGCCCCGAGGGTCGCTGCGACGTGCTCGTACCCGGTGCCCGCGGTGCGCAGCGCCCCCTCGACGGCGAGCACGAGGAAGGGCAGCGCGACGAAGGACTGCGCGATGACCACGGCGGCCGTGGTGAAGGGCAGGCGCACCCCCCAGACGTCGAGCACCTGCCCGAGCAGCCCGTTGCGCCCGAGCAGGAAGAGCAGCGCGATCCCGCCGACCATGGGGGGCAGCACGAGCGGGATCGTCACCAGGGCGCGCAGCAGCCCGGCCGTGCGCGCCGGGCTGCGGGCGATGACGAGCGCCAGCGGCAGCCCGAGCACGAGGCACAGCGCGGTCGCGGCGAGCCCCGTGCGCAGCGAGAGGCCCAGGGCGCTGAGCGCTTCGGGGGAGGTGATGTCGGCCGGCAGCGTCGCCCAGTCGACGCGCGCGAGGAGCCCGGCGAGGGGCAGGACGAGCAGGCACAGCCCGAGCACGGCCGGCAGATAGAGGGCCCGCGGCACGGTGCCCCCGGCACCCTGCCCGACGCCGCTGCTCATGGTGCGCCGAAGCCGTACCCGGCCAGGACCGTCTGTCCGTCGGTACTGAGCACGAAGTCGACGAAGGCCGCGGCCGCGGCCGGGTTCGGTGCCTCGGCGAGGGCGGCGACCGGGTAGTGGTTGACGTCGTCGGCGGCGCCCGCCGGGACGATCCACCCGACGGACGTGCCCGCGGCGGCGACGTCGGTCGTGTAGACGAGCCCGGCGTCGGCCTCGTCGGCGGCGACCTTGGTGAGCACCGCGGTGACGTTCTGCTCCTCGCTCGCGGCGGTGACGGTGAGCCCGGCGGCGGCGAGCAGGCGGTTCGACGCCGCTCCGCACGGCACCTGCGCGGCGCACAGCACGACCGTGAGGTCGGCCCGGGCGAGGTCGTCGAGGCTGGTCACGCCACCGGGGTTGCCCGGCGGGAAGGCGATGACGAGGCTGTTGGAGGCGAAAAGGCGAGGGGGACCGGTGAGCAGGTCGGCGACGGCCGTCATGGTCGTCTCGTCCGCGGAGGCGAACACGTCGGCCGGTGCGCCCTCGAGGAGCTGGGTGGCCAGCGTCGAGGACCCGTCGTAGACGATCGGTGCCACGTCGAGGGCGGGGTGCAGCTGCTCGAACCGGGTGGCGAGGTCGTCGAAGGCCGCGCTGAGCGAGGCGGCGGCGTAGACGGTGAGGTCTCCGGACAGCTCGGAACCCGAGACGCCACCGGTGCCCGACGCCCCGGGCGGCCCGTCGGGCTGCGCCGGAGCGCCGCACGCACCGAGCAGCGACGCGGTGAGCAGCGACGACGCAAGCAGGGCGAGGGTGGCGGCGCGCCGCCGGCCCGGTGCGCTCACCGCGCGGTCCCGGGCGTCTCGACGATGACGTTGGTGGCCTTGACGACCGCGACGGCCAGCGACCCGACCTCGAGCCCCAGCTCCTGGACGGCCTCGGCGGACAGCAGCGAGACGACCCGGTGCGGCCCGGACTGGATCTCGACCTGCGCCATGATGCCGTCCACGAGCACCCGGGTGACCAGCCCGACGAAGCGGTTGCGGGCGCTGCGCCCGACGCCGGAGGGGTCGTGGGGCGCCTGCGCGAGCTCGACCGCCCGGGCGGCGAGGTCGGCGCCGTCGATCACGCGTCGCCCGGAGTCGTCCAGGGTCACGTCCACGGCCGCCGAGTCCACCCAGCGGCGCACGGTGTCGTCACTGACCCCGAGCAGCTGAGCCGCGTCGCTGATCCGATACTGAGCCATGTCAGGAAGGCTAGCACCGCAGATGCGGTGAAAACAGGACGGCAGTCCCGCCTGTGCGGATCCCGTCGGGAAGCGGCGCCGGGGCTACCGAGGAGGTGACCATTCTCCCGGCCACGGCGGGCTAGCGTGAGAGCATGCACAGCCATCCACCCGTGCCACCCACCCGTGCCACCACCTGCCTCGTGCTGGAGCGCCGATGATCACCGTCGAGGACCAGCTCGCGCACGTGCTCGCGGGCCTGGAACCGCTGGCCACCGAGACCCTCCCGCTCGCCGCGGCCCTGGGGCGCACGCTCGCCCGCGACGTGCGGTCCACGACCGACATCCCCGTCTTCGACAACTCCGCGATGGACGGCTACGCCGTCCGCCACGCCGACGTCGTGCACGCCTCACCTCAGACCCCGGTCGTCCTGCGGGTCGTCGCCGACCTACCCGCCGGCAGCCCGGACGACCCCCCGCTCGCCCCCGGCACAGCGGCGCGGATCATGACCGGCGCCCCCGTCCCGGCCGACGCCGACGCGATCGTCCCGGTCGAGCACACCGACGCCGGCACCGCCCAGGTGACCATCACGACCGCGCCCCGCCCCGCCGCGCACGTGCGCCGCACCGGGGAGGACCTGCGCGCCGGCGACGTCGTGCTTACCGCCGGGGTGGCGCTCAGCCCCCGGCACCTCTCCGCCGCCGCCGCGGCCGGGCACCCCACCCTCACCGTCCACCGCACCCCCCGGGTCGCGGTCCTGGCCACCGGCAGCGAGCTGGTGCCGCCGGGGGAGCCGCTGAGCCGCGGGCAGATCCCGGAGTCCAACTCCACCCTGCTGGCCGCCCTCGTCACCGAGGCCGGCGGGATCGTCGAGCGCGCGGTGACGGTGCGCGACGACAACGACGCACTGCGCGCCGAGCTCGCCGCGGTGACCGCGGCCGGCGTCGACCTCGTGGTGCTCTCCGGTGGGGTGAGCGTCGGTGCCTACGACGTCACCAAGGCCGTCCTCGCCCCGCTCGGCACGGTCGATTTCGTCTCGGTGGCGATGCAGCCGGGCAAGCCGCAGGCCTTCGGTCACCTGCCCGGTGGGGTTCCCGTCTTCGGCCTGCCCGGCAACCCGGTGAGCGCCTGCGTCTCCTTCGAGGTGTTCGTGCGCCCCGCGCTCTCCCGCCTGCTCGGACGCACGCGCCTAGTCCGCCGCACCCTCACCGCGCAGGTCAGCGAGGGCTGGCGGACACCCGCCGGGCGCGCCCAGTACATGCCCGTGGTGCTCGACGCGGGGCCTGACGCCGGCCCCACCATCGGCCCCACCGCCGGGCCCGACGCCGCCGCCGCACCCGCCCCCGGCGGCCGCGGACTCTGGGTGCGCCCGGCCACCCGCGGCGGATCCGGGTCCCACCTCGTGGGGGGCCTCGGCGCCGCCGAGGGCTTCGCCGTGGTCCCCGCCGACGTCGCCGACGTTCACCAGGGCGACTGGATCGATGTCATGCTGGTTGAACTATGAACCAGCCATTCACACACCTCGACGCCGCAGGTCAGGCCCGCATGGTCGACGTCACCGAGAAGACCCCCACCGTCCGCAGCGCGACCGCGACCGGATTCGTCCGCTGCGGGGAAGCCGTGATCAGGGCCATGCGCGACGGCGCTGCGCCCAAGGGCGACGTGCTCGCCGTCGCGCGGATCGCCGGGATCCAGGGCGCCAAGCGATGCGCCGAGCTGCTGCCGCTCGCCCACGTCATCGGGGTGCACGGCGCGAGCGTCGACCTGGTGATCGAGGACGACGGGGTCACCGTGAGCGCAACCGTGCGCACCGCCGACCGCACCGGGGTGGAGATGGAGGCGCTCACCGCTGTCGCCGTCGCCGCGCTCGCGGTCGTGGACATGGTCAAGGGCCTCGACAAGTCCGTCTCGATCGAGGACGTCAAGCTCGTGGCGAAGACCGGCGGGAAGTCCGGCGACTGGCACCGGGCGCAGGACTGACCATGCCGTCCCTCGACGCGCTCGTGCTGGCCGGGGGGCGATCGGCGCGTCTGGGCGGGACGGACAAAGCCGGCGTCGTCGTCGGGCACCGCACCCTGCTCGCCCATGCGCTCGCGGCCGCCACGCAGGTGGGCGCACGGCGCACGGTCGTGGTCGGCCCGCCCGGGCTCGTCGCGCCGCCGCTGCTCTGTGTCCAGGAGACCCCCGCCTTCGGGGGGCCGGCCGCCGGCCTCGCCGCCGGGCTGAGCGTGCTCGACGCCGACTGGGTGCTCGTCCTGGCCTGCGACCTGCCGCGCGCGCCGGACGTCGGGGCGGTCCTGCTGTCCGCGCTGCACGCGCTGCTCACGACTCCGGGGGCCGAGCTCACCGACGGGCTCTGCCTCGTGGACTCCGGCGGCCGGTCGCAGTGGCTCGCCGGGATGTACCGGCGGGCGGCCCTCGACCGGGCAGTCGCCGCGGCGAGCGGACCGGACGGTCTGTCCGGTGCCTCGGTCGCGCGGGTGCTCGGGAGCCTCGACCTGCTCGCCGTCGCCGATCCGGGCGGCGTCGCCGCCGACGTCGACACCTGGCACGACGTCGACCGCGCACGGCGCGCGGACCCCACCAGCCCTTCCGGCACCGTACCTGCCGAGACCACCCCCCGAGAGAAAGATCCGACCATGACGACCCCGCAGACCCCCAACACCCGCACCCTGCCCCCCGAGGCGCTCGACGAGTGGCTCGTCGCGCTGTCCGCCGAGCTCGGCGTCGACCCCGCGCTCGTGCCGACCAGCGCGGTCCTCGACGTGGCCCGGGACGTGGCGCACGGCGTCGCGCGTCCGGCCGCCCCGCTGAGCACCTTCCTGGTCGGCCTGGTCGCAGCCCAGCGCGCCGCCGCGGGCGAGGACCTCACCACGGCGCTGCACGACGCGGCACGCCGCACCAACGACCTCGCCGGGCGGTGGGCAGACCGGGCACCCCAGCCGGCGCCGTCGGCCGACGAGGCTCCCTGATGGCGTCCGTCCGGTACTTCGCGGGTGCCGCAGAGGCGGCCGGCGTCGAGGCCGAGACGCTCGACGCGGCGACGGTCGGTGACCTGCTCACCCGGATGGGCCAGACCCGCGGAGCGCAGCTCGCACAGGTCCTGACCCGGTGCTCCCTCCTCGTCAACGGCGTTCGCGCCGGCGACCCGGCCGCACCCCTGTCCGCCGCCGACTCCGTCGACGTCCTGCCGCCCTTCGCGGGCGGCTGACTCCCGCTCGACCCCCGCTCGACCCCGCTCTCCCCCCCCGGCTCACCCGGCGGAGACCCCGGAAGGAAAGTGGTCCGGTCGCGGCGCGGACCGGATAGACCACCACAATGGTCGCCCAATCGCCGGGACGTACTCCGTAGACCCGCCAATTCGTCTGACCTTATGTGTGCACCACGGTGTTTTCTCGGAAAGTGGTACTGGGACCTTCGGATGCCAGGACGCCCAGAACGTGGGGTGAACTGGAGGTTCAGACGTACAGCGTGGCCTGGGGAGTGCTGATGGAAACCAAAGACGTAGAGCCAGCAGTGGACGGCGGCGTGTCCCGCCGCTCGATCCTGAAGTGGAGTGCCGCGGTCGGGGGCAGTGCAGCCCTCGTCGGGACCGGCGTCTACGCCGGGGTGCTCCCCGGGATCGGGAGCGAGAACGCCGTCGCCCTGACGCCGGCCGGCGAGGACAAGATCGTCTGGTCCTCCTGCAACGTCAACTGCGGATCCCGCTGCCCGTTGCGCATGGTGGTCAAGGACGGTCAGATCTCCCGCGTGCTCCCGGACGACACCGGCGACGACGCGATCGGGACCCAGCAGATCCGTGCCTGCGTCCGCGGTCGCGCGATCCGGCACCGCATCTACAACCCGGACCGCCTCAAGACCCCGATGCGCCGTCGCCCGGGGACCAAGCGCGGCGCCGGTCAGTGGGACGAGATCACGTGGGAGGAAGCCTTCGACGAGATCGCCGCGACCATGACCCGCCTCATCAGCGACTACGGCAACGAGTCGATCTACCTCAACTACGGGACCGGGACGCTGGGCGGCACGATCACCCGCAGCTGGCCCCCGATCGACACCCCGGTGGCGCGGCTCATGAACTGCGTGGGGGGCTACCTCAACCACTACGGGGACTACTCCTCCGCGCAGATCGCGGGCGCCGCGGACTACCACTACGGCGGCTGGATCGGCTCGAACAGCTTCGACGACGCCAAGAACGCCCAGCTGCAGGTCCTGTTCGGGAACAACCCGCTCGAGACCCGGATGAGCGGGGGCGGTGAGACCTTCGTGACCCAGCAGACGAAGAAGCTGTTCAACGTGCGCACGATCGTCATCGACCCGCGCTACTCCGAGACGGCGCTGGGCATCGGGGACCAGTGGGTCGCCCCGCGGCCGGGGACCGACGCGGCCCTCGTGGCCGGGATCGCCCACGTGATGATCTCCGAGAACCTCCAGGACCAGGCCTTCCTGGACACCTACTGCCTGGGATTCGACGAAGACCACATGCCCGACGGCGTCCCGGCCGGCAGCTCCTACCGCAGCTACATCATGGGCACCGGTCCCGACGGGATCGAGAAGACCCCGCAGTGGGCTGCGTCGATCACCGGAGTCTCCGCGCCCACGCTCATCCAGCTCGGCCGCGAGATCGGCCGCGCCCGGCCCGTGCACATCACCCAGGGCTGGGGCCCCCAGCGCCACGCGAACGGGGAGAACCAGGCGCGGGCGATCTTCACGCTCGCGGCGCTCACCGGATCGGTCGGTGTATCGGGCGGTGGCACGGGAGAGCGCGAGGGCAAGTTCGGCCTGAAGATGGCGAACCCCTTCCGGTCCAAGAACCCGGTCGAGACCTCGATCTCCGTCTTCTCCTGGACCGACGCCATCGAGCGCGGCGCGGAGATGACCGCCCTGCGCGACGGGGTGCGCGGCAAGGATAGGCTCGACACCGGCATCAAGATGGTCTGGCAGTACGCCGGTAACGCGCTGACCAACCAGCACGGGGACATCAACCGCACGGTCGCGCTCCTCGAGGACGACTCGCTGTGCGAGATGATCGTCGTGATCGACAACCAGATGACGGTCTCCGCGCGGTACGCGGACATCCTCCTCCCGGACGTCTCCAACGCCGAACAGCTCGACGTCATCCAGCAGGGCAGCGCCGGCAACATGGGCTACTCGATCGTCGCCGACCAGGTCATCGAACCGCTCTACAACTGCAAGACGATCTACGAGATGATGACCGAGATCGCCCGCCGCCTCGGCGTCGAGAGCGAGTTCACCGAAGGCAAGACCCAGGAGGACTGGGTCCGACAGGTGGTCGAGGACAGCCGCGTCGCCAACCCCGACCTGCCCTCCTTCGAGGACCTGCGCGAGATGGGCGTCTGGAAGGTCAAGGGCGAGAGCTACGTCGGACTCGCAGACTTCCGGCTCGACCCGGTCGCCAACCCCCTCGACACCGAGTCGGGGAAGATCGAGATCTTCTCCAAGGCGCTCTGGGAGATCTCCCAGACCTGGGAGCTTCCCGAGGGGGACCGGATCACGGCCCTCCCCGAGCACCTGAGCACCTGGGAGGGTGCCGAGGAGGCGCGCACCAACGACACCTTCCCGCTCCAGGTGATCGGGCACCACTTCAAGCAGCGCACCCACTCCACCTACGGCAACGTCGACTGGATGAAGGAAGCGCACCCGCAGGTCGTCTGGATCAACCCCATGGACGCGGAAGCCCGTGGCGTGGTCAACGACGACCTGGTCGAGGTCTTCAACGACCGTGGCCGGATCCAGCTCCCCGCCCGGGTCACCGCGCGGATCGCTCCCGGGGTCCTCTCGGTGCCCCAGGGCGCCTGGTTCAAGCCCGACGCCGACGGCGTCGACATGGGCGGTTCGGTGAACACCCTCACCAGCTGGCACCCGTCGCCCATCACCAAGGGCAACGCCCAGCACACCACGCTCGCACAGCTGCACAAAGCCTGACGGCAAGACGGGACAATGATGGACAAGCTCGGATTCAGTTTCGACCAGACGCTGTGCAATGGCTGCAAGGCGTGCTCGGTCGCGTGCAAGGACAAGCATGACCTGCCGGTGGGTGTCTCCTGGCGGCGGGTCGCCGAGTACACCGGTGGCACGTGGCAGAAGGAGGGCGACACGTTCGTGCCGAACGTGTTCTCCTACTTCACCTCGATGTCGTGCAACCACTGCGAGGACCCGATCTGCGTCAAGGTCTGCCCCACGACCGCGATGCACGTCGGTGAGGACGGGATCGTCTCGATCGACGACGACAAGTGCGTGGGGTGCCGGTACTGCGAGTGGGCCTGCCCCTACTCCGCTCCGCAGTTCAACCCCGACACCGGGCACATGAGCAAGTGCGACATGTGCGCGGACTACCGCGCGGAGGGTGAAGACCCGGCGTGCGTGGCGGCGTGCCCGTCGCGCGCTCTGGGGTGGGGTCCGATCGACGACCTGCGCGCCGAGCACGGGACGCTGGCTGGCGTCGAACCTCTTCCTGACCCTGCGCTGACCCGGCCGCGTCTGGTGATCCTCCCGCATCGGGACGCCCAGATGTCCGGTCATGGAACGGGTGCGATCGCCAACCCTGAGGAGCTGTGAGATGAACGTCCACGAACTTCCGATGATTCTTTTCACGATCCTGGCGCAGATGAGCGTCGGTGCCTTCGTGGTGCTGGGCATCGTCCAGATCGTGGCCTCGCGCCGGTTCGGTGCTGAGGCGGTCGACAAGGTCACCGACCCTGCGCTGTACGCGATCGGCCCGGCGATGGTGCTGGGGCTGGTGGCCTCGATGTTCCACATGAACGACCCGATGAACACCCTCAACGTGCTGCGTCACTTCGACTCGTCCTGGTTGACCCGGGAGATCGTCTTCGGTGCGGCGTTCGCGGGGCTCGGATTCGTGTTCGCCTTCCTGCAGTGGAAGAAGTGGGGCAGCACCCGCCAGCGTCAGGCGCTGGCCCTGGTCACCGCTGCGGTCGGGCTCATGCTCGTGACGTCGATGTCGATGATCTACTACTCCCTCATCACGGTTCCGGCGTGGAACACGCTGGCCACTCCCGCTCAGTTCTTCACCACCACGTTCCTGCTCGGCGCGCTCGCGGTCGGTGCGGCCCTCATGGGTGCGGTGATGTGGCGGATCCGGGCGGCCGGGCGCGACGGCGCGGACCTGGCAGCCGCCGAGGGGAGCGTCGTGGACGCTGACTCGCGCAAGCTGTTGACCTCGACCTTGAAGGGGATCGGCGTCGCGGCGGTGCTCCTGCTGGGGGTGGAGTTCGTCATCATCGCGCTGCACCTGTCCGACCTCGCCGGGGGCGGGGCCGTCGCCGGTGAGTCCGTGGCGGTCTTCTCCGGGGTGTGGTTCGTCGCCCGCCTGGTGCTCGTCTTCCTCGGTGCCGGTCTGCTGTCCGTCTTCGTCTACCGCTACGCGAGCAGCTCCTCGATGGCGCGTCCGCTCGCGATCCTGGCGACCAGCGCCTTCGTGCTCGTGCTCGCGGGCGAGTTCATCGGACGGTCGTTGTTCTACGACTCCATGTTCCGGATCGGGATGTGAGCTGGCGATGACCCTCTCGACGCCCGTCGTGGACCACCTGCTGGCGGACCGGACCGAGCTCGCCCGGCACCTGGACCGGATGGCCGCGGCCTTCACCACCCTGTCCCGGGTGCTGCTGGCCCCGCCGGCACCGGAGGTGCTCGACCAGCTCCGCGACGGGGACCTGCTGTCCCAGTGGCCGGCCCGTCCGTCTTTGGAGAGCAAGGACGGGATCGCCCAGCTGCTGGAGTCGGGTCAGGTGGGTGAGGACGCCCGCGACGTGCGGCGCGACTACACCCAGCTGTTCGTGGGCCCCGAACGCATGACCGCACCGCCGTACGAGTCGGTGCACCGGTCCAAGGACAAGCTGGTCTTCGAGCAGGAGACGTTCGTGGTGCGGGCCGCCTACGCGGAGTTCGACCTCGCAGCTCCTCGGCTCAACCAGGAGCCGGACGACCACATCGGGCTGGAGATGGGTTTCGTGGCCGAGCTGTGCGTGCGCGGGCTGGACGCCCTCGACAGCGGCGACGAACCGCAGCTGCTGCGGGTGCTCACCCGGATCGGTGCCTTCCTGGACGACCATCTCCTGGTGTGGGGGCCGCAGTGCCTGACCCTGGTGGTGCAGGAGGCCACGACGTGCTTCTACCGCGGTGTGGGCTCGCTCGGGCTCGGCATCCTCGACGACGCCGACCGCACCTTCCGGGTCTGATCGGAGCCGGGCCGTGACCGACACGCTGCACGCGGTCGCCCACTGGCTCGCGCGCCAGAGCGAGGGGGTCGCGCTCGAGCTGGTCTGCGCCGAGCACCCGGCACCCTCCCGAGGCGACCGGGCGCGCACGGTCGTCCGGATGCCCGCCTGCGTCAGCGAGGTCCCCGTCCACGAGGTGCTCGAGCTGCTCACCTCTGGGGCGGCCACGGTCCTCGTGCGGCTGGACGGATGCGCGCAGCCGGAGACGGCGACCGCGCACCTCTGGCCCGCGGCGGGTGTGCTCGCCGCGGCCGGGGTCTCCCGGCTCCAGATCGCGGGCGGGACCGAGACCGCACCCGCGACCGTACCCGAGACGGCACCCGAGACCGCGCCTGAGCCCACCCGGGCGCGGGGCCTGCTGCGCCGCCCGCGGGAACGCCGCGAGGTGGTTCGTGACGTGCTCGACGCCCGAGGGATGCCGGTGCCCCGGCGCCAGATGCTGGGCCTGGGCGCCGGACCGGCCCGCGACCTCGCCGACCAGTCCCTCTCCGCACCGCGACGCCTCAACGCCGCGCTCGCCGCACTGATCCCCGCCGCGTCCCGCACCGGGCTGGACCGCACCGGCGCACCCCCCAGCGCCGCCGTCGCGCTCCGGGCCAAGGGCTGCACCGCGTGCGGGGTGTGCGTGCGGGCCTGTCCCACGGATGCCTTGAGCCTGCGCCACTTCGGGGAGCCGCAGGGGAGCGCTCCGCTGGTCACCAGCCTGCTGCAGGATCCGACCGCCTGCGACGGCTGCCAGCTGTGCGTGCAGCTGTGCCCCGAGGACGTGCTCACCGCGGCGGGCACGTGGGCCTGGGACGACCTGTTCGCCCGGGTCGACTCGCCCGCGCTGACCGCCGTGGCGACCTTGACCACCGCCGAGTGCGGCAGGTGCCGCACCCGGTTCCCGACCACCGACGCCGCGAGCCTGTGCCCGGTGTGCACGTTCCGGCGGGCGAACCCGTTCTCGTCACGCCTCCCGCCGGGCACTGACCGGCCACTGACCGGCCACTGACCAGCCGCTGACCGGCCTATCCGGTCAGGCCGCGTCCGCCGCGCCGGCGCCGGCCGAGGTCGTCACCCAGCACGGCGCGCTGGTAGTCCTTGCCCGTGTCCCCTGACAGGAGTCCGAGGATCACCCGTCCGAGCAGGCGCCAGACGCCCGCCTCCGCCTCGAGCGCCAGCCGCCCCCCGAGCTCGGGCAGACCGGGGACGAGACACTCGGTGATGTAGTCCTGCTGGCCCACGCGCACAGCCTTGGCCTCGACCGGGTTCCCGACCGCCCACGCGACGGCCTCCGTGCGGCACAGCTCCGCGAGCCGGCGGACCGGCGCGGCGAGGGCTGCGTCGCGGGCGACGAGCGCCTCGTACCCGGCGAGCAGGTCCGCCAGGTCGTCGGCCGGTGCGCGGCGGGCGGCGCCGCGGGCGTACACCTCCAGGCTCATCAGCTCGGCGGTCAGCGCGTGCGTGTCCCCGCCGAGCCAGTCCGTGCTCTCCCGCCACGTCTGCGTCAGCGCGCCCGACCGGAGCCGCTCCACGAGCGCGAGGTCCGGTGGCGCGAGGACGTCAGCCACGGCGTCCCAGCCCAGGGCGCGGTGCGTAGCGGTCTCGGTGACCTTTGCCAGAAAGGTGGCGGGCAGGCCCATGTCAGCCATCTCAACCACCGATCGCGCTCATCGGACGGTCCGGCTGCAAGAATCCTTCGTCGTCGATGCCGTGTCCGGCCTGCTTGCCCGCGATGCAGCGGCGCATGAGGGCCGCGACGTCGGCGTCGGTGGCGTCCCCGCGCAGCAGCGGGAGCAGGTCGGACTCGGTGCGGGCGAAGAGGCAGCTGCGCAGCTGGCCGTCGGCAGTCAGCCGCACCCGGTCGCAGGACCCGCAGAACGGTGCGGTGACCGAGGCGATGACGCCGACCGTCGTCGGGCCGCCGTCCACCTGCCAGATCTCGGCCGGAGATGCGCCGCGCTCACCCACGGGGGTGAGGGTGAAGGCCGCGGAGAGCCGGTCGAGGATCTCCTCCCCGCGGACCATCTCGGCCCGGTCCCACGTGTGACCGGCGTCGAGAGGCATCTGCTCGATGAACCGCATCTGGGCGCCGCGGTCTGCGGCGAACCGCACGAGGTCGACCAGCTCGTCGTCGTTGACGCCGCGCATGGCCACGGCATTGATCTTCACCGGGTCGAGCCCGGCGGCCCGCGCGGCGTCGATCCCGGCGAGGACGTCGCCGAGCCGGTTGCGGCGGGTGAGCGCGAGGAAGCGGTCCGGGCGCAGGGTGTCCAGGCTGACGTTCGCCCGGGCCAGGCCCGCCTCGGCCAGCGGCCGTGCGAGCTCGACCAGGCGCAGCCCGTTCGTGGTGATCGAGACCTCGAGGGGCCCGTCAGGTCCGTTGATCTGGGTCATCCGGCGCACGACGTCGACTACGTCGCGTCGCAGCAGCGGCTCGCCGCCGGTGAGGCGGACCTCGGTGATGCCCAGCCCGGCCGCCACCCGGGCGACCCGTTCGAGCTCGTCGGTGGTGAGGATGTTGTCCTTGGACAACCACTCCACGCCCTCCGCAGGCATGCAGTAGGTGCAGCGCAGCGAGCAGCGGTCGGTCAGGGAGATGCGCAGGTCGCGGTGCACCCGGCCGAAGCGGTCGACCAGCGGACCGGTCCCACCCTCGGGAGCGGGGGAGGGCGCAGCGGTGACCGGGGCGGCGATCTCGCGCAGCCCCGGCGTCGGCAGCCACCGCGTGCCCGCTGCGTCGGCTGAACCCGCTGAACCCGCTGAACCCAGGCTCATGTCAGTCCCACCCAGGCGTGCGTCCCGTCGTCGGTACTCTGGCGCTTCCACACCGGCAGCTCGATCTTGACCGCCTCGACGAGGTCCCGGCAGGTGTCGAAGGCGTCGGCCCGGTGCGCGCTCGAGACGGCGGCGACGAGTGCGTAGTCGCCGACCGCGAGCAGACCGACCCGGTGGCTCACGGCGACCCGCACCCCGGTGCGGGCGAACCGGGAGGCGATCTCGGTGAGGATCCGTGCGGCGTCCGGATGGGCGCTGTACTCGAGGGAGACCACCTCCCCGGTGGCCTCGGGGTCGTGGTCGCGCACCTGCCCGACGAAGGTCGCGACCGCCCCGGCGTCGGGGCTGGCGACCGCCTGCAGGTGCTCGTCGAGGGACAAGGGGGCCGCGCTGACCTGGGCCAGGAGCGCCATCAGTGGTCACCGCCGTCGAGCTGGGCGAGCACGTGGCTCACGAGCGGGAGCAGGACGTCCAGGCCCTGGTCGACCGCGGCGGGCGACCCGGGCAGGTTCACCACGAGCGCGCCTCCGTGGGCGCCTCCGTGCACGCCTCCGGCGAGACCGGCGATCCCGGCCAGACCTCGGGAGAGCACCGCGGACGCGGTGTGCTCCGCCCCCGCCCGGCGCAGCGCCTCGGCGATCCCGGGCAGCTCGCGGTCCAGCAGCGGGGCGGTGCCCTCGGGGGTCGCGTCCCGGGGCCCGACGCCGGTCCCGCCCGTGGTGATCACCACGCGCGCTCCCTCGGAGAGCGCGGCGGCGAGCGCCGCGCGGACGGGCGCCGCGCCGTCGGGCACGATCATCGTCGTGGTGGTGAAGCCGGCGCCGGCGAGGCGCTGGGCGGCGAGCGGGCCGGAGGTGTCCGCCCGGGTGCCGGCGGCACTGCGGTCGGAGACAGTGATCACGGTGGCGCGGGGGGTGGAACTTCGATCCGGCTGCATCAGTCCAGAGTAGTCGAGCGAATCTGATTACTTCTGGGACCGGGTGTGAATAATGGGGTCATGGCCGCACCGCGCACGGAGACGTTCCGCACGCTCGCTTCGCCGAGCCGGGTGGAGCTGCTCCACCTGCTCCAGGGGCGAGGCCTGCGCACGCTCGCCGAGCTCGTCGAGGCGACCGGGCTGCACCCCAACACCGTCCGCGAGCACCTCCAGCGCCTCACCCGCGGTGGCTACGTCACCTCCACCGTCGAGACCCGCACCACCCGCGGTCGCCCGCGCACCCTCTACAGCGCTGCCACCGGCGGCGACGCCGCGACGAACGACGGCGTCGCACGCAAGGTCGCCTCAGCCGCCGAGCGCGGGGACCAGCTGCGCCGGTACCTCGCGGCCACCGCGGCCGCCACTGCGGCCACCGACGCGGCCGAGAAGCCGACCGGGAAACCGACGGGGAAGCCGGCTTCGGATCAGGTCGAGGAGGCGGCGGGAGTGCCGGCGAGCGGTCCGGTGGATCCGCAGTCTCTGTCGGAGGGCGCCCTCCACCAGATCGACGCCCTCGACGACCACCTCGACCAGAGCGGTTTCAACGCCCGCATCGACGAGGTCGCACTCCAGGTCAAGATCACCGACTGCCCTTACCAGGAGATGGTCGCCGCTTCCCACGGCATGGTCTGCGTGGTGCACCTCGGGCTCGTGCGCACGGTCCTGTCCCAGGTCGGCGGGCCGGTCACGGCGCGCGAGCTGCTGCCGTTCTCCGGCCCGGGCTGCTGCACCCTCACCCTCGACGCCAGTGCCGACGCCGAGACCAGTGCGGACGCCGAGACCAGCACCGGCCCCGGGACCAGCGCCGGCGCCTGACGATGCGCCCCCGCAGGACCACCCGCGGCGGGCACGGGATTATTCACGGCGAAGTGCCATTGCGGGGCCCTTGGTCCCAGAGAACAATCAGCCGCATGTGTATCGCCGAACCCGACGTTCGCACCTGACCCTGAGGACGCATCAATGACGACTGCGAAGACTCTCCTCTCCCCAGACCTGTCCAACTGGGACCCCGAGAACGAGGAGACCTGGGACCCCAAGCTGGCCTGGCGCACGCTGTGGATCACCACGTACTCCATGACCCTGGGCTTCGCGACCTGGTACCTGGTCAGCGCGATCGCCCCCCAGCTGAACTCGATCGGGTACTCCCTGACCACCGGGCAGCTGTACTGGCTGGTCGCCGTCCCGGGCCTGTCCGCGGGTCTGTTCCGGCTGGCGTTCATGTTCTTGCCGCCCATCCTGGGCACCCGCAACCTCGTCGTGCTGAGCTCGGCTCTGCTGCTGCTGCCGATGCTCGGCTGGACGATCGTGGTCCGCGACGCCAGCACCCCGTACTGGGTCCTGCTCGCGCTGGCCTTCGCCGCCGGGATCGGCGGCGGCACGTTCTCCGGGTTCATGCCCTCCACCAGCTACTTCTTCCCACGCCGGCTCGCGGGCACGGCCCTGGGCCTGCAGGCGGGCCTGGGCAACTTCGGCATCAGCCTCGTCCAGGTGCTCACGCCGTGGGTGGTCGGGTTCGGGCTGCTCGGCACCGCGACGCTCACCCCGCAGTCCACGACGGACGGGTCCCTCGTCTGGTTGCACAACGGCGGCCTCGTGCTCGTCCCGTGGGTGGTCCTGGCCATCATCCTCGCGTTCGTGTTCCTGCGCCGGGTGCCTGTGAAGGCGAACTTCCGCGAGCAGATGGACATCTTCAAGCTCAAGCACACCTGGATCATGACGGCGATCTACCTCATGTCCTTCGGGGCGTTCAGCGGCCTCGCGGCGCAGATGGGTCTGCTCATCAAGAACCTCTACGGCGATTTCGACGGCGCCCCCAACCCGCTCGCCTTCGCCTTCATCGGCCCGGCCCTGGGCGCGTTGGTCCGCGCCGGGTCAGGGCCGCTGTGCGACCGCTTCGGCGGTGCGATCTTCACCTTCATCGGTGGTGTGGGCATGACGATCGGCACGATCATCACGCTCTTCTTCCTCACCCCGTCGACCGTGGAGGAGTTCTGGGGCTTCCTCACCGGGATGCTCATCATCTTCTCCTTCGCGGGCTTCGCCAACGCCGGCACCTTCAAGCAGATGCCGATGATCTTCCCCAAGCGCCAGGCGGGCGGTGCGATCGGCTGGACCTCGGCGATCGCGGCCTTCGGCCCCTTCCTCGTCGGGATGGCGCTGTCGGTCATCAGCCCGACGGCGTTCTTCATCCAGTGCGCGCTGTGGTGCGCCTTCGGCACCTGGCTGGCCTGGCACTACTACACCCGCCCGGGCGCGGAAGCGCCCAGCTGATCCACCTGCCCCACCCTCGCCGCCGGACCGAACCCGCGATCTGCCCGCACGACCAAGGAGCACCATGACCACCGAGACACCGCCCCAGCAGGCCGCGACCGACGGCCCGGTCGCCGACTCGCTCATGAAGCTCGGCCGGTTCCTGCGCCGCGGGAAGGTCTCGGAAGACCTGCGGTCCCTGTTCCTCGAGGGCGGCAGGTCCGGCGACTCCTTCTACCGGGACCGGTGGTCCCACGACAAGGTGGTGCGCTCCACCCACGGGGTGAACTGCACCGGGTCCTGCTCGTGGAAGGTGTACGTCAAGGACGGCATCATCACGTGGGAGACCCAGCAGACCGACTACCCCAGCGTCGGCCCGGACAGCCCCGAGTACGAACCCCGCGGCTGCCCCCGCGGTGCGGCGTTCAGCTGGTACACCTACTCGCCCACCCGGGTCCGCTACCCCTACGTGCGCGGCACCCTGCTCACGCTCTACCGGGAGGCGAAGGCGCGACTGGGCGACCCGGTGCTCGCCTGGGCGGACGTCACGGGCAACCCGGAGTCGGCGCGGGCGTACAAGAAGGCCCGCGGCAAGGGTGGCCTGGTCCGGGCCACCTGGGACGAGGCCGCCGAGATCGTGGCGGCGGCGCACGTGCACACGATCAAGACCTACGGCCCCGACCGGGTGGCTGGGTTCTCCCCGATCCCGGCGATGTCGATGGTCTCCCACGGTGCCGGCGCCCGGTTCATCAACATGCTCGGCGGGACGATGCTGTCCTTCTACGACTGGTACGCCGACCTCCCGGTCGCCAGCCCGCAGGTGTTCGGCGACCAGACCGACGTCCCCGAGTCCGCCGACTGGTGGAACTCCTCCTACCTCATGATGTGGGGCTCCAACGTCCCGGTCACCCGCACTCCCGACGCACACTTCATGACCGAGGCCCGCTACCGCGGGCAGAAGGTCATCACCGTCTCGCCCGACTACGCCGACAACACGAAGTTCGCCGACGAGTGGCTCGCCCCTCACCCCGGGACCGACGGCGCGCTGGCCATGGCCATGGGCCACGTGATCCTCAAGGAGTTCTACGTCGACCGGCGCACGCCGCGGTTCGAGAGCTACATGAAGTCCTACGCGGACGCGCCCTTCCTCATCTCCCTCGAGCAGCGCGGGGACGCCTGGGTGCCCGGGAAGTTCCTCACCGCGGCCGACCTCAGCGCCGCTGAGCTCGCCGGTTCCGCTGCCGGCGACGCGACCGAGGCCAACCCCGCCTTCAAGACCGTCCTGCTCGACGTGACCGGCGTCCCCCGGGTGCCCAACGGTGCCCTCGGGCACCGCTTCGGCCCGGTCGACGAGGGCCGCTGGAACCTCGACCTGGGGGACATCGACCCGGTCCTGTCCATCTCCGACGGCCCCACCTGGGACGGGGAGACCGCCGCGGTCGACCTGCCGCGATTCGACGTCACCCCCGGGGCGGGCGAGGAGCAGACCGGTGGCACCGGCGTCGTGCATCGTGGGGTACCGGTCGCCCGGGTCGCCGGGCGCGTGGTGACCACCGTCTTCGACCTGCTGCTCGCCCAGTACGGCGTCGGCCGCCCGGACCTGGGCCTGCCCGGGCAGTGGGCCACCGGGTACGACGACGCCACCTCCCCCGGCACGCCCGCCTGGCAGGAGGAGATCACCTCCGTCCCGGCCGAGAAGGCCGAGCGGATCGGGCGGGAGTTCGCCGAGAACGCCGAGCAGTCCGGTGGGCGGTCGATGATCCTCATGGGTGCCGGGACCAACCACTGGTTCCACTCCGACACGATCTACCGCACCTTCCTCGCCCTCACGACGATGACCGGCTGCCAGGGAGTCAACGGCGGCGGCTGGGCACACTACGTCGGGCAGGAGAAGGTCCGCCCGCTCACCGGCTACAACCAGTACGCCGGCGGCGCGGACTGGGTCCGCCCCAGCCGCTCGATGATCGGCACGGCCTTCTGGTACCTGGCCACCGACCAGTGGCGCTATGACGGACTGCCCGCCGACCAGCTCGCCTCCCCGCTGGCCAAGGGCATGTTCTCCGACCGCACGACCGCGGACTGCCTCGTGGAGTCGGCCAAGCGCGGCTGGATGCCCAGCTACCCGACCTTCGACCGCAACCCCCTCGATATCGTCGACGACGCCGAGGCGGCAGGAGTAGACCCGGCCCAGTACGTCGTCGACTCCCTCCAGGACGGCTCGCTGCGGTACGCCTGCGAGGACCCCGACGCCCCGGAGAACTTCCCGCGCGTGCTCAACGTGTGGCGGGCCAACATCCTGGGGTCCTCGGGCAAGGGCAACGAGTACTTCCTCAAGCACCTGCTCGGCACGGACTCCTCCGTCCGCGCCGAGCAGTGCGAAGGGGACCGCCGTCCGCGCACCATGGACTGGCGCGAGGACGCCCCCGAGGGCAAGCTCGACCTCCTGGTCACCACAGACTTCCGGATGACGAGCACCACCCTCTTCTCCGACGTCGTGCTGCCGGCGGCCACCTGGTACGAGAAGCACGACCTGTCCTCCACGGACATGCACCCGTTCGTGCACTCCTTCAACCCGGCGATCAAGCCGCCGTGGCAGACCAAGACCGACTTCGAGCTCTTCCACGTCATCGCCGGCAAGGTCTCTCAGATGTCCGTGGAGCACCTCGGGGTGCGCAAGGACCTCGTCGCCGCGCCGCTGCTGCACGACACCCCCGACGCGATGGCCACCCCGCACGGCACGGTCGAGAACGACCTGCCGATGATCCCGGGCGTGACCATGCCCAAGCTCATCGTCGTCGAGCGGGACTACCCGGCGCTCGCGGCCCGGATGGCAGCCCTCGGCCCGCTGACCACGAAGCTGGGGATGACCACCAAGGGCATCACCTTCGACCCCACCCCCGAGGTCGCCAAGCTCGCCAAGGTCAACGGCACGGTCACCACAGGCCCGACGGCGGGGCTGCCGCGCCTGGACACCGACGTCAAGGTCTGCGAGATGATCCTCGCCCTGTCCGGGACCACCAACGGTCGGCTGTCCGTGCAGGGCTTCCGGGCTCTGGAGAAGCGCACCGGGCAGGAGATCGCGAGCCTGGCCACCGACCACGAGGGGACCCGGATCACCTTCCCGGATGTCCAGGCGCGGCCGGTCTCGGTGATCACCTCCCCGGAGTGGTCCGGCTCCGAGCACGGCGGCCGGCGCTACACCGCCTTCACGATCAACGTCGAGCACCTCAAGCCGTGGCACACCCTCACCGGGCGGATGCACTTCTTCCTCGACCACGACTGGATGAGCGAGCTCGGGGAGAACATGCCGGTCTACCGGCCCCCGCTCGACCTGCACCGGCTGTTCGGGGACTCCAAGGTCGGGTCGATGGACCCGACCGGGGCGCCCGGCAGCGAGGGCCACGCCGAGGTCGCGGTCCGCTACCTCACCCCGCACTCGAAGTGGTCCATCCACTCCGAGTACCAGGACAACCTCTTCATGCTGTCTTTGTCGAGAGGGGGGCCGACTATCTGGATGAGCCCCCAGGACGCCGACAAGATCGGGGTCCGGGACAACGAGTGGATCGAGTCGTACAACCGCAACGGCGTCGTGGTGGCCCGGGCGATCGTCTCCCACCGCATGCCCGAGGGCACGGTGTACATGTACCACGCCAAGGACCGCACGGTGGATGTGCCCCGCACCGAGACCTCCGGCCGGCGCGGTGGGATCCACAACTCCCTCACCCGGGTGCTGCTCAAACCGAGCCACCTCATCGGGGGCTACGCCCAGCTGGCGTTCGCCTTCAACTACCTCGGCCCGACCGGGAACCAACGAGACGAAGTCACCGTGATCCGTCGCCGCAGCCAGGAGGTTGAGTACTGATGAAGGTCATGGCCCAGATGTCGATGATCATGAACCTCGACAAGTGCATCGGGTGCCACACCTGCTCGGTCACCTGCAAGCAGGCGTGGACCAACCGCACCGGCGTGGAGTACGTCTGGTTCAACAACGTCGAGACCCGCCCCGGCGTGGGGTACCCGCGCGGCTACGAGGACCAGGACAAGTGGGGCGGCGGCTGGGTGCGCAACCGGCGCGGCCGGCTCAAGCTGCGCAGCGGCGGCCGGTTCGCCAAGCTCGCGACCATCTTCTCCAACCCCAAGCTGCCCGAGATCCACGACTACTACGAGCCGTGGACCTACGACTACGACATGCTGCTCAACGCCCCGGCGGGGGAGCACACCCCGGTCGCGCGGCCCAAGAGCCTGCTGACCGGCAAGGACATGAAGATCGCCTGGTCGGCCAACTGGGACGACAACCTCGGCGGGTCCCCGGAGACCATCCAGGACGACCCGATCCTGGCGCACATGAGCGAGCACGTGGCCATGGAGTTCGAGAAGACCTTCATGTTCTACCTGCCGCGCATCTGCGAGCACTGCCTCAACCCGTCCTGCGTGGCCTCGTGCCCGTCGGGGGCGATGTACAAGCGCGCCGAGGACGGCATCGTGCTCGTCGACCAGGACGCCTGCCGCGGCTGGCGGATGTGCGTCTCGGGCTGCCCGTACAAGAAGGTCTACTTCAACCACAAGACCGGCAAGGCCGAGAAGTGCACCATGTGCTACCCGCGCCTGGAGGTCGGCCTGCCGACCGTCTGCTCGGAGACCTGCGTCGGCCGGCTGCGCTACCTCGGTCTGGTGCTCTACGACGCCGACCAGGTCGCCAAGGCCGCGGCGGTGGAGGACGAGAAGGACCTGCTGGAGTCCCAGCGCAAGGTCTTCCTCGACCCCCACGACCCGGCCGTGATCGAGGCCGCCCGCGCCGAGGGCATCCCCGAGGACTGGATCGACGCCGCCCAGAAGAGCCCCATCTGGAAGCTCATCCAGGAGTACAAGGTCGCCCTGCCGCTGCACCCGGAGTACCGCACCATGCCCATGGTCTGGTACATCCCGCCGCTCTCACCCGTCGTCGACGTCGTGGCGAACTCGGGCAACGACGGCGAGGACGCCCGGACCCTGTTCGCCGCGATCGACAAGCTGCGCATCCCCATCGAGTACCTCGCGGGGCTGTTCACCGCGGGCGACGTGGCCCCGGTCGACGCCGTGCTGCGCCGCCTCGCGGCCATGCGCTCCTACATGCGTGGCATCAACCTCTTCGGCGACGAGGGTCGGGACGAGTCCATCGCGGCCGCGGTCGGCATGACCGGGGTCGAGATCGAGGAGATGTACCGGCTGCTGGCCATCGCCAAGTACGAGGACCGCTACGTCATCCCCTCGGCGCACTCCGAGCAGGCCGCCGAGCTCGAAGAGCTTGCGTGCTCCCTCGACTACGAGGACGGTCCGGGGATGGGCGGGGCGGGGCCCTTCGGGTCCTCGAGCGGACCCGCGGTCCCGGTCGCGGTCGAGAACTTCCACGTGCTGCAGGACCGCCAGACGGCGGACCGGCCCTCCACCCCGGGCCGGGTCAACCTGCTCAACTGGGACGGCAACGGCACCGCCGGTGGCCTGTTCCCACCCCGGTCCACCCCCACGACGAGCGACCCCCTGCGCGACCCCACGGCCGAGGAGAACTGATGGCCCTGCGTCCACCCCCGCACATCACGCTCAACGTGATGCCCGAGCCCACGCCGTCGATCGCCATGACCCGGGAGCAGCGGGCGCTGACCCACATGGCAGCCTCCCTGCTGCTCGACTACCCCGACCCGGACTTCCATATCCGTACCGAGCAGGTCGCCGCCGCGCTGGGCACCCTGCCCGACGCCGTCCGCGGAGTCCTGGAGACCTTCCTCGCCACCGCGACGGCGACCGACGCCCAGGACTTCGAGAAGGCCTACGTGGGGACCTTCGACCTCAAGCGCAAGTGCTGCCTGTACCTGAGCTACTACGCCGCCGGTGACACCCGGCGGCGCGGGCAGGCGCTGGTGACCTTCATGGAGGCCTACCGGGCCGCGGGGTGGGAGTTCGACGCCGCCGAGCTGCCCGACTACCTCCCGGCCGTGCTGGAGTTCTCCGCGGTGAGCGAGTCGCCCGTCGCCGAGCAGCTGCTCGCCGCGCACCGTGAGGGCATCGAGGTGCTGCGCGCCGCCCTGCTCGCGGTGTCCAGCCCCTACGCCGGGGTGATCGAGGCCGTCTGCATGTCCCTGCCGGAGATCGACGACGCGACCCGGGACCGCTACCTCGCCCTGGTCAACGAGGGACCGCCGACCGAGACGGTCGGGCTGACCTTCCTGGGCGACCTCAAGCCCTTCGCCGCCGGCGGCGCCGCACCCGAGGAGGCCCGGCGATGACGGCGTCGGGTCTGGCGGCGGTGGCTGTCCTGGCCGAGACCGGCTCGGCGTCGGTGGGCACGCTCGGGGTGCTGCTCTGGGTGGCGCTGCCCTACGCGGCGGCGGCGGTGTTCGTCGTCGGGCACCTGTGGCGGTACCGGTACGACAAGTTCGGCTGGACCACCCGCTCGAGCCAGGTGTACGAGAACCGGCTGCTGCGTCTCGGGTCGCCGATGTTCCACGTGGGCATGCTCATGGTGATCGGAGGGCACGTCGTCGGGCTCTTCATCCCGCGGGAGTGGCTGTACGCGATCGGCATCACCGAGCACGCCTACCACCTGGGAGCGACGTGGATGGGCACCGCCGCCGCGATCCTCACGATCGCCGGCCTGCTGATCCTCATCTACCGGCGCCGCACGGTGGGGCCGGTGTTCCTCGCGACCACGCGGATGGACAAGGTCATGTACCTCGCCCTCGGCGGGACCATCCTGTTCGGGACCGCGGCGACCGTCATGCTGCAGCTCTTCGGTGAGGGGTATGAGTACCGCGGCACGATCTCGCCGTGGGTGCGCAGCCTGTGGTCGCTGCAGCCGGAGCCGGAGCTCATGGCCGGGGTGCCGCTGATGTTCCAGCTGCACGTGCTGTCCGCGACGGCCCTGTTCATCCTGTGGCCTTTCACCCGCCTGGTGCACGTGTTCTCCGCCCCGGTCGGCTACCTCGTGCGGCCTTACATCGTCTACCGCTCGCGTGACGAGCGCACCGGGTCCCGGAAGAAGCGCCGCGGCTGGGAAGAGATCAAGCAACCCGACCCGGACAAGCTCCGCCGCCTATAACCCGCAGCCGCCCCCCGCCCCCGCCCCGCCGCCCGGTGTACGAATCCGGCCCCGTTTCATGGGTGAAACGGGGCCGAAACCGTGCACCCGAGCCGAGGGGGACCCGGGACCCGGGACCCGGGTCCGGTCGGCCTCGCGGGTGGGGTCAGGGGAGCTTCTTCTGCCAGAGGCCGATCACGCCGGTGGGGCGGAAGCCGAGCGCGACGTTGATGGCGAGCATGTGCTCGTTCTCCTCCGCGTTCCACGTGTGGATGCGCCGCAGCCCCGGTCGCTGCCGCTGCAGCTCGCGCAGGTTCGCCGTCTTGAGCAGCATCCCGAGGCGGTGCCCACGATGGCCCGGGAGCACGAGGGTGTCGTCCTGGAAGGCCGGCTCGGGGTCGCCGCGCGTCACGACGATCTCGGTGTACCCGACCAGCTCGCCCGTGGCCACGTGCTCGGCCGCGCACAGGAGGTAGCCGCGCCCGGTCTCGGCCAGGGTGCGCTCGGAGTCACGGATCCGGGCCGCGTCCCAGGGGTCCTCGACGAGGTCGAGGCCGGCGAGGGGCAGTGCGGTGGACATCCGGGTGGCCAGGGTCGCGTACTGGTCGAGGAGATGGTCGGGGCAGCGGTCAGTCCAGCTGATGATGCGGTAGGCGTCCCCGGCCGCGGCGAGCGCCTCCGCGTGCAGGCGGTCCACGTGCGCATCCTCGAGCGGCAGGTGCAGGATCGAGTACCGCTCACCCTGCTCGAGGGTGTAGCCGTGGCTCAGGGCGAAGACGGCGGCGGGGTCGTCGGCGCTGATCCGGCCGCTCCCGGTGGGCGGGACGAGCGCGTGCGGGTCGTCCGCCGCGCTCTCCCGGTCGTGGGAGCTGTCGAGGATGACGGTCGTGCGCCCGTGCTCGGTCGCGACCTGCTCGGCTGCGACCAGCAGCGCAGAGCCGATCCCACGGCGCCGGTGCTCGGCGTCGACGCTCACGCTGACCGAGGCCAGGTGCGTGTTGCCGGCACGGTCGAGGGTCACGTGAGCGACGCCGAGCACGTCCTGGGCGGTAGGTTCGGCCGGGGCGGGGCTCACGGTCGCGACCATGGGTACCCGGGCGCTGTGGGTTTGGTCGCGGAGCCCCGCGAGCAGGATGTCGGGAGGGGAGGCGAGGTCGGCGTGTCCCCACGTGGCGAGCTCGGTCGCGGCCGAGATCCGGTGGGCGCCGCGGACCGCCCAGGCGTCGGGGGAGTTGATGCTCTCGGGGAGCGGCATGGGGGTGATGGTCCATGAGGTCATACCCTGAGCGTCGCAGCCCCAGACCAGCGCGGCAACGGAATATCGCCCCGGCGGACGGCTGGCGCACCGGGTTCCACCGGCGCGCTTCGCGAGGGTAGTGTCTGTGCCCTGCCACCGGTAGGACACGCCGGCCTGTACGAGGGTGAGATTGCACGATGGATTCCGAGTGGTTCGCCAAGACTGCCGCCAGCAGCGAGATGGGTGCTGCAGCCCTGGCCTTCCCGTGGGAGACGACGCCGCTGGGCGCCATCTCGACGTGGGACGAGTCCCTGCGCCAGGTCGCCCGCACATGCTTCAGCACCCGGTTCCCGGTGATGATCGCCTGGGGCCCCGACCTGACGATGATCTACAACGACTCCTACCGGGAGATCCTCGGCACCAAGAAGCGCCTCACAGCGCTCGGGGCGTCCGTGCGCGAGGTGTGGAGCGAGATCTGGGACGAGATCAGCCCGCAGTTCAACCTGGTCATGAGCACGCGCGTGCCGACGTGGACGACCGACGCCCCGCTCGTGGTCAACCGGTCGGGGTTCGAGGAGAAGGCGTACTTCACCTTCTCCTACAGCCCGCTGGTCGACGACGCCGGGCACATCATGGGAGTCCTCGACATCGCCACCGAGACGACCGACCGCGTGGTCTCGCACCGGCGGCTCACCGCGATCGCGCTGCTGCACCTCGTGCTGCAGGAGCACCAGGGCAGTTCGTCCGCGCTCATGGAGCTGGTCGTCGGCGCCCTCGCCGACACCGAGGACATCGGGCGCTGCGCCGTCTACCTCACGGCCCCGGACGGGTTCGTGCTCGCGGCATCGAGCGACGCAGACCTGCCCGAGCACCTCGATGCCGCCGTCATCGAGAAGGTCTGCCGGACCGGTGAGGCGACGGTCGAGGGCAGAGCGTTCCTCGTCCCGCTCGTCTCCAACAGCGCGGCCATGCACACCGGGGTGCTCGTCATGGAGGCGCCGTCGGGTCGTCCCATCGACGGGGCTCACCAATCCTTCATGACGCTCGTCGCGGCAGCCGTCAGCGCGGCCCTGCGCTCGGCAGAGACCCAGAAGGCCAAGCTCGACTACGTCCGTGCGCACGCCGAGCTCGCCGAGCTGCGCGAGAGCCGGGTCCGTGAGGCGTCGATCACCCTCCAGCAGTCGCTGCTCACTCCGCCGCCGGAGCCCGACCACCTCCAGATCGTCGTGCGCTACCAGCCGGCCGGGGACGACCTCGAGATCGGTGGCGACTGGTACGACGCCTTCCTCACCAAGGACGGAGCCGCGACGATCGTCGTCGGCGACGTCACGGGCCACGACCACAACGCGGCCGCGATGATGGGCCAGCTGCGCGGGCTCATCCGCACCACGGCCTACATCACCGGCGCGCCGCCCTCCGCGGTCCTCGCCGAGGCGGACGGCGCGATCGTCGGGCTGGGCCTGGGGGAGGGAGCGACCGCGACGGCGATCGTCGCGCGCATCGAGCAGGGGACCGCCGACCAGCTCAACGGGACCCGCACCGTGCGATGGTCCAACGCCGGTCACCCCTACCCGGTCATCATCCGCGCCAACGGTGAGGTCGAGGTGCTCAACCGCGGCAACGACCTGCTGCTCGGCGTCCTCCCCACGGTCGGTCGAAGCGACCACACCGTCGAGCTCGAGGACAACGACACCTTCTTCCTCTACACCGACGGGCTCATCGAACGCCGAGGAGTCCCGCTCTCGGAGGGCATGGACATGCTCACCCGGTCCCTGCAGGGTTCCCACGATCTCACCCTCGACGAGCTCAGCGACCACGTGCTGAGCGTCCTGGCGCCGGGAGCAGAGGCCGACGACGTCGCCCTGGTCCTCGTGCGCACCTTCCCCGAGGACCGGCCCCGCCCGTCCGAGGCCGGACCCAGGGACCTCAGCCCCGGCATGGACGTGCCTGCCGTCGCCTGAGGAGCCGCGTCCGTGGCACTGTGGTCCCAGACGGGTACCGCGGCCTGACCACGGCCGGGTCACGCTCGTCCTCGACCAGGAGGTTCACCATGTCCGTCGTCGCTGTCACCGGTGGGAGCGGCAAGCTCGGCCGCGCTGTCGTCCGAGACCTGCTCGAGCACGGGTACGACGTGGTGATCCTCGACCGGGTGGCCCCCGCCGACCACCTGGAGCGCTTCACCCAGGTCGACCTGACCGACTACGGCCAGGTCCTCGGTGCGCTCTCCGGGATCGATGACCGCACGGGGGGCCCGGTCGACGCCGTCGTGCACCTGGGTGCGATCCCGGCACCCGGGCGCTCGCCCAACGCGGCGACGTTCACGAACAACATCACGAGCACGTACAACGTCTTCGAGGCTGCGCGTACCGCCGGGATCACCACGGTGGTGTGGGCGTCGAGCGAGACGGTGCTCGGGCTGCCCTTCCAGACCCCGCCGCCCTACGTCCCCGTCGACGAGGAGTACCACCCGCGACCGGAGTCCGCCTACTCCTTGGCCAAGACCCTCGAGGAGGAGATGGCCCACCAGTTCGCCCGGTGGAACCCCGCGCTCAAGGCGATCGGCCTGCGGTTCTCCAACGTCATGGAGCCCGGCGACTACGCTGCCTTCCCGTCCTTCGAGGCCGACCGGGCCGGGCGCAGGTGGAACCTGTGGGGCTACATCGACGCGCGCGACGGCGCCCAGGCGGTCCGCCGGGCCCTCGAGGTCGAGCTGACCGGCGTCGAGGTGTTCATCGTCGCCAACGCGGACACCGTCATGACGACGCCGAACGCCGAGCTGCTCGCCGACCAGTTCCCCGGTGTCCGTCTCACCCGAGAGGTCGGGGAGCACGAGACGCTGCTGAGCATCGACAAGGCTCGCCGGATGCTCGGCTTCGAGCCGCAGCACAGCTGGCGCGCGCCGGTCCAGGCGTAGCGCGGCCGGTCAGCCCGCCGGTCGCATCATGGGCGGGGTGAGGGCGACGCTGCCGGCGCCCTCGCCCCGGGTGGCGCCGTGCGCGCTGCCAGACTGCGCGCTGCCAGACCGCGCGCTGCCGGACTGCGCGCGCCGGAACAGGGCGGCCGGGCGGCCCCGGCCGCCCTCGCTCACCGCGCCGGTGGCCTCGATGAACCCGGGTGTCCCGGCGACCTTGCGATGGAAGTTGCGCGGGTCCAGCCGCACACCCCAGACCGCCTCGTAGACCTGGCGGAGCTCGCCGACGGTGAACTCGGGCGGGCAGAAAGCCGTGGCGAGCTGGGTGTACTCGAGCTTGGACCGGGCCCGCTCGACGCCGTCGGCGAGGATCTGGGCGTGGTCGAAGGCGAGCCGGCCCTCCCCGGGCAGCACGTCGTCGACCGGGACCCACTGCGCGGTCGAGGCGTCCGACCCGGCGACGGGGACCGGGAGGTCGGGCTCCAGGGCCAGGTAGGCGACCGAGACGACCCGGCCCCGGGGATCGCGTCCCGGTGCGCCGTAGGTCGCGAGCTGTTCGAGGTGGCCTGCGCTGGGCACGACCCCGGACTCCTCCCGGAGCTCGCGGACCGCCGCGGCGGGCAGGTCCTCCCCGGGCAGCACGAATCCGCCGGGGAGCGCCGGCTGGCCGTGGAAGGGTGCGAGGCCGCGGGTGATGACGAGCGCGTGCAGGCGCTCGGCGCGGACGGTGAGCACGACGAGGTCCACGGTCACCGCGAACTCTGTGCGCAGCGGCTCCGAAGCGGGGACCGGGAGGGGCGTCGACATGCCCCCATCATATGCGTCACATTGACGAGAACCATCGTCAGGGTTTATCGTCTAAGTGACGAGAAAACCCGTCGCCCGCCTTGACCGAGGAGACCGACATGGCTGACATCAAGCGCTACCCCGGCATCCGCCACTTCCGCGGAGCTCCCACCCGGCACGTCATCCACCTCTCGCGCGGGCAGGTGCGCAACGCCGGGACCGGGCTGTCGTTCTGGTACCGCCCGCTCACCTCGGTGCTCAGCGAGCTGCCCATCGACGACCGCGAGATCCCGATGCTGTTCCACGCCCGCACCAGCGACTTCCAGGACGTCACCGTCCAGGCCACCCTCACCTTCCGGTTCGCCGACCCGGCCGTGGCCAGCACCCGCCTCGACTTCGGGATCGACCCGGACACCGGAGCCGCCTCGACCACCGGCCTGGACCAGGTCACCCAGATCCTCACCGAGCTGGCCCAGGGACACGCGGTCGACGTCCTGGCCGGGGCGCCCCTGGCAGCCGCCCTCACCGGAGGGCTGAGCGCTGTGCGTGAGGCCATCACGAACGGCCTGGCCGGCCAGGAACGGCTGGCCGCGACCGGGTTGGCCGTGCTAGGGGTGCGGGTGCTCTCGATCCGCCCGGAGGGCGACGTCGAGCGTGCGCTGCAGACCCCGGCCCGGGAGGCCCTGCAGTCGGAGGCGGACCGTGCCACCTACGACCGGCGGGCGACCGCGGTGGACATGGAGCGGGCGATCGCCGAGAACGAGCTGGGCAACAAGATCGAGCTCGCCACCCGCGAGCAGCAGCTGGTCATCCAGGAAGGTGCCAACGCCCGCCGCACGGCGCAGGAGCAGGCCGCGGCCGAGGCGATCCGGGCGACCGCGGCCGCGGAGCGCAAGCAGGTGACGACCGTGGCCGACGCCGCGCGCATCCGCGACATCGGTGCGGCCGAGGGGGAGCGGGAGCGGGCTGCGCTGGCGGCCTTCGAGGGCGTCGAGCAGACGGTGCTCATGGCTCTCGCGCTGCGCGACCTCGCCCAGAACCTGCCCGCGATCGGATCGCTGACCGTCACTCCCGACCTCCTCACCGGGGTCCTTGGCCAGCTGCTCGGCGGCGGGTCGGCGGCGCTGGGCGACGCGACCAGGGTCGCACCCGGCCAGGGTGCCCCGGACAGGGCCGGGCGATGACCCTCCAGCCGCGGGCCGTGATCGTGCGCCGGCGCACCGAGCTCGACGAGCTGGTCGAGCGGCACGGGACCCGCGGGCAGGTCGAGTTCTTCCTGCGCACCCGCGGGCGCACCCTCGCCGAGGTCCAGGACCGCCACGACCTCGTCGCCGACGCCCTCGCCCGGGCCGCCGCGGCGGTGCCGGCCGAGTGGCGGCGGGCCGGCGTCGACCGCGAGGACCTCGACCGCTTTCTCGTCGACCCGCTCGACGTCGTGGTCGTCGTCGGGCAGGACGGCCTGGTGGCGAACGTCGCTAAGTACCTCGACGGCCAGCCGGTCGTGGGGGTCAACCCCGACCCGCGCGCCAACCCCGGGGTGCTTGTGCGGCACGCCCCGGCCGACGTCGCCGCGCTGCTCGCCCCGGCCGCCACCGGCCAGGCCCGCATCCTCGGGCTCACCATGGTGGCCGCGGACCTCGACGACGGCCAGCACCTGGACGCGCTCAACGAGATCTTCGTCGGGCACCCCAGCCACCAGTCGGCCCGCTACCGCGTCCAGGCCGGCGCGACCGGCACGCCGTGGGAGCGGCAGTCGTCGTCGGGCCTCGTCGTGGCGACCGGCACGGGGGTGACCGGGTGGTGCGCCTCGATCGTCGGCGAGCGCGGGCACGCCCCGGGCGCCCTCCCCGCGCCCGACGACGCGACGCTCGCCTGGTTCGTCCGCGAGGCCTGGCCCTCGGTCGCGACCGGCACGTCCCTGACCGAGGGGCTGCTCGCGGGGGAGGGGTTGCGGATCGTCGTGGAGTCGGAGTCGCTCGTCGTCTTCGGGGACGGGATGGAGAACGACCGGCTCACCGCGGCCTGGGGGCAGGAGATCCGGGTGAGCCGGTCGTCGAAGACGCTGCGGCTGGTGGTCGGTGCGGGTAGGGCGGTCAGGCCTTGACGGTGAACACCGCGTCGAGCAGCACCTCGTCGCGGGAGGACGGGCCCACCCGCAGCTGGAACTCCCCGGGCTCGACCACCCGGCGACCCTCGGCGTCGACCAGCGTGCAGTCGGCGACGGGCAGGGTGAGGTCGACCGTCACGGTCGCACCCGGTGCGACGTCGACCTGGCGGTAGGTCTTGAGCTCCTTCTCCGCCCAGGTCACCGAGGTGACGGTGTCGCGGAGGTAGACCTGGACGGTCTCCCGGGTCGGTCGGGTGCCGGTGTTGTGCAGGGTGACCTGGGCGCGGACGTCCTCGCCCAGGGTCACCGAGGGGGTGAGCACGGTGAGGTCGGAGTAGGTGACCGTGGTGTAGCTCAGGCCCTCGCCGAAGGCGAAGGGCGCGCGCTGGGTGAGGTCGGCGTACCGGGTGCCGTGCTGGCCGGGGAGCTGGTTGTAGTAGATCGGCAGCTGGCCTGCGTGCTCGGCGAAGGAGATCGGCAGGCGCCCGGACGGCTCGATCAGCCCGAGCGCGAGCTCGGCGATCGCCCGGCCGCCGGCCATGCCGGGGTTGGCCGCCCAGACGATCGCGGCGGCGTTGCGGGCAGACTTCGGCAGGACGAGCGGCTTGGAGGCGATGATCACGACGATCATCGGCGTTCCGGTCGCGGCGAGCGCGTCGAGCAGGGCGATCTGCGCGCCGAAGAGCTCGAGGGTCGCTGTGGAGAGGGTCTCGCCGTTGAGCTCGATCTGGTCGCCGACGACGGCCACGACGTAGTCGGCCGCGTGGGCGTTCGCGACCGCCTCGGCGATCATCGCCTCGTCCGGCTCGGCCGCGTAGGCGAAGAGCGGGCGCGGCTGGCCGTCGGGCATGAACTCGCCCTCGGGGTCGATCCCGGTGGTGAGGATGTCCGCGCCGCGGGCGTGGGTGATGGTCCAGTCGGTGGGTGCGTGCTCGCGGAAGCCGTCCAGGACGGTCTGGGTCAGCTCGCGCGGGTGGCCCTCGGGCATCCAGTCCGCCTGGCCGGAGGCTCCGGCCCAGTCCCCGAGCTGGCTGTGCTGGTCGTCGGCGTTGGGGCCGACGACGGCGACGGTGCGCGGTGCGGCCGAGGTCGCGGCACGGCCGTCCGGCCCGGCGGTGAGCCCGCCCGCGAGGGGCAGCGTGCCGTCGTTGGTCAGCAGGACGAGGGAGCGCCGGGCCACCTCGAGGTTGAGGTCGAGGTGCTCAGCGCGGCCGATCACCGTGCGCTGGAGCTCGGGGTCGGGGTTGCGGGGGTCTTCGAAGAGGCCGAGCTCGAACTTCAGGGTGAGGATGCGCCCGACCGCCGCGTCGATGAGCGTCTCGTCGAGCATGCCGAGGCGGACGGCCTCCTGCGCACCCTCGAAGAACTTCGGGGTGGCCATGATCATGTCGTTGCCGGCGCGCACCGCGGCGGCCGCGGCGTGGGTGTAGTCGGGCTGGATGTGCTGCTCCCAGACCATCCGACCGACGTTGTCCCAGTCGGTGATGAGGGTCCCGGTGTAGCCCCACTCTCCGCGCAGGACGTCGTTGAGGAGCCAGTTGTTGATGGTGATCGGCACGCCGTCCATCGACTGGTAGCCGAGCATGAACGAGTGGCAGCCCTCGCGGGCCACGCGCTCGAAGGGCGGCAGGAACCACGAGCGCAGCTTGCGCCGGGAGATGTCCGCCTCGCTCGCGTCGCGTCCACCCTGGGTCTCGGAGTATCCGGCGAAGTGCTTGGCCGTGGCCAGGATCGCGGTCGGGTCGGACAGCCCGTCGCCCTGGTAGCCGCGGACCATCGCCGAGGCCATCTCGCCGATGAGGAAGGGGTCCTCCCCGAAGGTCTCCGACACCCGGCCCCAGCGCAGGTCCCGGGCGATGCACAGGACGGGGGAGAAGGTCCAGTGGATGCCGGTCGCGGCGACCTCGACCGCGGTGGCGCGGGCGGTCTGCTCCACGAGCGGTGCGTCCCAGGTCGCGGCCAGGCCGAGCTGGGTGGGGTAGATCGTGGCGCCCTTGAAGAAGGAGTGGCCGTGGATGCAGTCCTCGGCGATGAGCAGCGGGATCTGCAGGCGCGTGGTCGCGGTCAGCCGGTGGGCTTCCAGGACGCGCTCGGGGGAGGTGTGCAGGATCGAGCCGGCATGCATCTCGGTGACGAGCGGTCCGACGCCGTCCTTGGCGTTGAGCTGCAGCATCTGTCCCACCTTCTCGGGCAGGGTCATCCGGCTGACGAGGTCGGCGACGCGCTCGGTGGTGGGCAGGTGTGCGTCGCGGTATGCGGGGAGGGAGCTCATCTGAGCGTCCTTTCGGGGCTGGCGGGCGCGGATCGGATCGATTCGATCGGGACGCGCAGCGGTGCGCGTCTGTGAAACCATACACCGCTAGGTTTTCAGATGGAAGCGATCCCACACCGCGATCTCCGGCGGGCCCAGCGGTGCACCTCCATCCGCTCACTCCGGCCGGGTCAGTCCCAGGACGTCGTAGATCAAGGTGGCCAGCGGGCCGTCCAGGGTGGCCTCGTCGTCGACCATCCACTGCATCTGGGCGCCGTCGGCCGCGGCGATGATCAGCCGCGCGAGGGCATCCGGGTCGAGGTGCGCCGGGACCCGGCCGGCGTCCTGCAGGTCGCGCATCGCTCCCTGGATCCGCAGTCGCATGGACGTGTAGCGCCGGGCGAGCATCGCGTGCGCCGGGTGGTCGTGGTCGCGGGCCGCCGCGGTGAGGGAGACGAAGAGCTCGACGAGGCCGGGCTGGTCGATGTTGGCCCGGATCCCGTCCACGAGAGCGTACGGTTCGACGCTCGCCGTGCCGGCCGGACGCGGGATGAGGTCACGACGGGTGATCACCTGGGCGAGCAGGTCTTCCCGCGAGTCGAAGTAGTGCAGGACGCCGGCGACGCTGAGCCCGCACCGGGTGGCCACCGTGCGCAGGCTCGTGCCGCGGTAGCCCTCGTCGGCGAACACCTTGAGGGCGGTGTCGAGGATCTGCTCGCGCTTGAGCACGCCCTTGGGGTACCTGCCGTCGGTGGCCATCGACCGATCCTAGGCGGACTCCGTCGACTCCTCCGTCGCGAGGTCTGCGAACAGGTCGACGGTGTTCCCGTCCGGGTCGAGCACGGTCGCGTAGCGCTGGCCCCAGAACGCGTCCCACGGCTCCCGGTGCCCCGCGAAGCCGGCGGCGACCAGCGCCGCGAACGTCGTGTCCACCTCTGCGGGGGTCTCGCACCGGAAGGCCGGGGCCATCCGGTGCCCGCCCGACGGCGCGGTCCAGCCGGGCTCGAAGGACAGCACCACCTCCCTCGTGTCCCAGGCCAGGCGCAGCCCACCGGGCAGCACGTGCTCGACGTGCGCCTCGGCGTCGGCCGATCCGGGGATCTCCAGGCCGAGGCGGCGGTAGAAGTCCAGGGTGCGGGCCATGTCGGTGACGACGAAGCCGACGAGGTCGAGTCGAGGTGTCATGCCTGCCACGGTAGGTCACACCCGCCGGCTGGGCCGTGAACACAGCAGACGTGTCCCGGCCTGCGCGCCGGTGGGGGAGAATCTCCTCATGGGTTGGAACACGTCTGCACTCTTCGTCCGCGACCGCGCCCCCGAGAGCCTGCTCTCCCTGCTCGGCGGCAGGGAGACCGAGGCGGTGGGCGAGGTCAGCGCGGAGGAGGCGACATCGAGCTTCCCGGCGGACCGGGTGTACCTGCAGGGCGACGGGTCCTGGGCCCAGCTGTGGGACCCCTCCGCCCACGTGGTCCTCGACCCGGACGCGCTCCAGTCCATCGAGGCGACCGAGGTGCTGCTGGGCACGGTCGCCCTCGTCGCGCTGGTGTTCTCCACCTCCGAGACCTACGGCTTCTGGTACTACGAGGACGGCTCGCTGACCCGGTGCGTCGTGTACTCCGAAGGTGAGCGGGTCGAGGAGGAAGGGGAGCCGCTCCCCGCCGAGCTCGGGGTCGCGGTGGGGACCGACGGGGTGGACGAGGACTACATCTTCTCGGTGGCCCACGCCCTGACCGGGCAGACCCTCGACCTGGACGCCCCGTTCTCGGCGTTCGTCGTCACGGACTGACCCGGCCCACGTACACTTCTCTCACCATGGATGACCCTCCCTCGCACAGACCCTCGCCCCTTTGTGACGACATGACCGGCTCAGGCCCGCGTCTACGCTCGCCAGGGGGCATCCGATGAACGAATGGGCTCTGGTCGGCATCGGCCTCCTGCTCACGGTCGGCACCGGGCTGTTCGTCGCTTCCGAGTTCGCGCTGGTCAATCTTGACCGCAGGGACCTCGAGGCCCGCGAGCGCCGCGGCGAGAAACGCCTCCGCCCGACGATCAACGCACTGCGCATCACCTCGACCCACCTGTCGAGCGCCCAGCTGGGCATCACCTTGACCACCCTGCTCACCGGGTACACCTTCGAGCCGGCGATCAGCTCGCTGCTCACCGATCCGCTGACGAACCTGGGGATCCCCGAGGGGTCGGTCCGCGCCGTCGGCGGCATCCTGGGCATCGCCCTGGCCACCCTGTTCTCGATGGTCATCGGTGAGCTCGTGCCGAAGAACTTCGCCCTCGCGCTCCCGCTGGCCACCGCCAAGGTCGTCATCCCGTTCCAGAGCGCCTTCACCACGGTGTTCAAGCCGGTGATCCTCACCTTCAACAACACCGCCAACGCGATCATCCGGATGATGGGGATCGAACCCAAGGAGGAGCTCTCCGGCGCGCGCTCGGCCGAGGAACTCAGCTCCCTGGTGCGGCGCTCGGCGCTGCAGGGCATGCTCGACAAGGACCACGCGACCCTGCTCGGCAAGGCCCTGGAGTTCTCCGGGCACACCGCCTCCGAGGTCATGACCCCCCGCGTGCGCATGGACACCGTGAGCGAGACCGACACCGCAGCGGACGTCCTCGCCCTCGCGCACGAGTCCGGGCACTCCCGCTTCGCGGTGACCGGGGACGACATCGACCACATCGTCGGGGTGGTGCACGTGACGCACGCCTTCGCGGTGGCCTTCGACGCCCAGGCCACGACGCCGGTCTCGGCGATCATGGCCGAGCCGTTCCTCGTGCCGGAGTCGATGGGCATCGACACGCTGCTCGGCCAGCTGCGCCGCACCGGCTTCCAGATCGCGATCGCCACCGACGAGTACGGCGGCACCGCGGGCCTGGTGACCTTGGAAGACCTCGTCGAGGAACTGGTGGGTGAGCTCCAGGACGAGCACGACCACACCGCCGCCGGGTTCGAGCGCGAGGGGGACTCCGTGACCTTCGACGCGGGTCTGCGTCCCGACGAGCTCGCCGACCGGGCGCACATCATCGTCCCGGACTCCGCCGACTACGAGACCGTCGCCGGTTTTGTCACCGCCGAGCTCGGCCGCCTGCCCGAGGTCGGCGACGAGGTCCGGATCGAGAGCGGCATGCTGCGCGTGCGCTCGGTCGACGGTCGTCGGGTGGAGCACATCACCTACGTCCCCGACGACCCGGTGAACGACCCGAGCGTGGCGAGCGACCACGACGCGATCGTCTCGCGGCTGCGCGGCGACCTTCCTGACGAGGACGCCGACCGATGAGCGAGTACCTGCCCGGAATCGTCTGGCTCGTCGTCCTGCTGGCCGTCAACGCCTTCTTCGTGGGAGCGGAGTTCGCGGTCATCTCCGCCCGTCGCTCCCAGATCGAGCCGCGGGCCGAGGCCGGCAGCAAGGCGGCCAAGACGACGCTGTGGGCGATGGAGCATGCGACCTTGATGCTCGCCACGAGCCAGCTGGGGATCACCGTGTGCTCGCTGCTCATCCTCAACGTCGCCGAACCTTCGATCCACCACCTGCTGGAGATCCCGCTCGGCCTGACCGCCCTGTCCGAGGGGGCGATCACCTGGATCGCCTTCGCCATCACCCTCGCGCTGGTCACCTTCTTGCACGTGGTGTTCGGGGAGATGATCCCGAAGAACCTCTCGTTCTCGGTGCCGGACCAGGCCGCACTGCTGCTGGCGCCGCCGCTCGTCGTCGTCGCCCGGGTGTTCAACCCGATCATCGCCACCCTCAACTGGCTCGCCAACGGCGTGCTGCGCCTGTGCGGGGTCGAGCCCAAGGATGAGGCGACCAGCACGTACACCCTGGACGAGGTCGCCACGATCGTCGAGCAGTCCACCCACGAAGGGGTGCTCGCCGACGCCTCGGGCACGCTGGCCAAGGCGTTCGAGTTCACCACCAAGACGGTCGCGGACGTGCAGGTGCCCCTCGTCGGACTGGTCCGGCTCCCTGATCACTCCACCCCGGACGACCTGCACCGGGCGGTCGTCGAGCACGGGTTCTCCCGGTACCTGCTCGCGGACCCCTCGGGTGCGCCCTCGGGCTACGTCCACCTCAAGGACGTGCTCGACCTCACCGGCCCGGCCGTCGTCGGCCAGCCCATCCCGGTCGACCGGGTGCGTCCGCTCGGCGCCGTGCCCGCGACGGCCGAGCTCGAGGACGCCCTTGCCTCGATGCGTCGCACCGGGTCCCATGTGGCGGCCTCGGTCGGCGCGTCCGGCGAGATCCTCGGTGCGCTCTTCCTCGAGGACATCATCGAGGTGCTCGTCGGCGAGGTCGACGACGCGACGAGCCGGTGACGCGGGCCTCGACATCAGCAGTCGAACGGACGTGTCCAAGAACTTCGCCGTTCGAACACCGCGACGACCCCACATGGTGGGACGATAGGAGAAGTGGGACAGGTTGTGCCGCACCCCGGATGGGGCACACTATGCAGGAACAACGTGCGCCAGGTCGGAGGGTGCGATGCACGACAACGTGAGCATCCTTGCGGAACTCGCTCTGAACATCTCTCAGGAACCGCCTGAGGAATCACTCGCTCAGCGCCTGTGCCGCGCCAGCGTGAGGATGCTCGGTGCCGATGGCGGCGCTGTCGCGCTGACGCCGACGCCCATGCAGCGCTTCACGGTGTCGACGACCAACGAGACAGCCGCACGGATCGACGAGCTCGAAGAGGTCCTCGGGGACGGGCCCACGCAGCAGGCATACCTGAGGAACGGCGCGGTCGTCCTCCTGGTCGATCGGGACGGGAGCGGGCTGCCGACGTTCGCACAGTCGGCCGGCGAAGCCATGGGGGCCATGATGGTCTACGCCTTCCCCATGCGGATCGGCTCGAGCGTCCTAGGCGTGCTGACCGTGTACTGCACCGCTCCGCGGGTGCTGGGGCGGTCCGCTGCGGACGCCCAGGTGCTCGCCAACATCCTCGGTGGCGCGCTGCTGCGCGACACCGACGAGCACGACGGCGCATCGCAAGGAGTGTGGGCCAGCCGGGCCCAGGTGCATCAGGCGACCGGCATGGTCGTGGCGCAGCTGGGGCTGACACCGGAGGACGCCCTCACGCTCATCCGGGCGCACGCCTACGCTCAGTCGACGACGGTGGAAGCGGTGTCCGCCGAGCTCGTCGAACGCGAGCTCGATTTTTCCAGGCGAGACCGCAGCAACGGCCGGACTGACGAGCACCATCATGCTGACGAGCAGCAACGGACCGACGAGCAGCATCGGACTGACGACCACCATCACCAGGGCAACGACGACAGCAGGGGGACCGACACACCATGAGACCGCAGACCTCCGCGCAGGCCATCGGCGAGATGACCTCGTTGCTTGTCCAGGACCACGACGTGACGGACCTCCTCGCCCGGTTGCTCCGCGACTGCGTGCAGTTCTTGCCCATCCGCGCGGCAGGGCTGCTCGTCAAGGACCCCGGGGTCGGGGCCGAGCTGCTGGCCTCGACCTCGCACGAGGCGAACGACCTCGAGCTCTATCAGGTGCTCCACAACACCGGTCCGTGCATCGATGCGATGGCCACGCTCACCCCGATCTTCGCGGTGGGCCTGGACACCGTCCGTGAGCTGTGGCCGTCCGTGGGCGAGGCCGCGCACCTGGCCGGTTTCCAGTCGGTCTTCGCCTTCCCGCTGCAGTGGCGCGGGGAGTCGATCGGCGGGCTCAACCTCTTCTCGAGCGCGTCCGAGATGCTCGACGAGCGCTCCCTCGTGCTGGCACGCAGCTTCGCCGATCTCGCCGCCCTCGCCCTCGCCCGGCCCGCGGTGGTCTCCGACGAGGACCTCCATACCCGCGTCCAGGAGGCACTGAGCGGTCGGGTGCTCATCGAGCAGGCCAAGGGTGTGCTGGCGTACTTCGGCGAACTCTCGATGGCGGCTGCCTTCGAGGCCCTGCTCAGCCTGGCCGAGCAGAGCGGCTTCTCGCTGACCGAGACCGCGCGCGGGGTCCTCGAGGATGCGGGAACAGCCCGCTGACCATTCCCCGCGCCCACGAGGGGGGCCGTGGCTAGAGTGGATGGTGGCTGCGGGGATCAGGGGATCCCCGCGCGGAGCGGGAGGTGCCGTGGACCACGACGACTCGCGCGACGGCGAGAAGCGTGCGGTCCACCATCGGCCGATGGTGGGGATCTACCGCCTGGACGTGGCGAGCGGGACCTGGTGGTGGTCGGACGACGCCTACCGGATCCACGGATTCAACCCGGGTGATGCGATTCCCACGACCGACCTGCTGATCGCCCGGCTGCGCGGCGCGGACGTGGATGAGGCCGAGGCCGAAGCCGAGCTCCGGTCGGTCGGGCACCCTTTCAGCTTCTCGCGGCAGGTGATCGCCGGTCACGGCGAGGTCCGGACCGTTCTCGTCACGGGCCAGGTCACGACCGACCTGACCACCGGAGTCGAGATCGTCACCGGGTACTTCATCGATCTCTCCGACGTCCAGGAGGATGTCGCGGCGCGGACGTCGTCCGCCGACGCGAGCGCGTCCGCCGTCCGGCGCACCTCGATCGAGCAGGCCAAGGGCCTGATCATGATGTCCCACCAGATGGGCGAGCCGGACGCCTCAGAGCTGCTGCACTCTCGGGCGGTGGCCTCTGACCTCCACCTGCACGACCTCTCCTTCCGACTCCTGGACTTCTTCCAGCGGGCACCGAAGACGAAGGCGCTGAGCTCCGGCGCGGTCGACCGCTACCTGCGGTCCCCGTCCCAGGCCCGCCGGCCCGATCCCCTCGCACCCCCGCGCCCAGGGGAACCGGGCGAGCCCACTCTGTACCGGCTCGTCGACTCCGACGGCCGTGAGCTGCTGCGTCCCAGCAAGTCCCTCGACGACATCGTGGACGTGGTCAAGGGCTCCGGCCTGCCCATGCGTGACGGCCGCGAGGTGTTCATCCAGCAGCGTCGAGGCGAGCAGGGCTGGCGACTGCGGTCGGTGGAGTAGATTCCTCGTCCTCCAGGACGGGGAATAGATCCCACGACTTCAAGGTTGAGCCAGACAGACTCAAGTTTGAGCCTCCGAGTTTGCGCATCGCAGACCTGAGGAGCAGACTTGAGTGGAACAGACTCAACCAGCACGCCGAGCGGCTCCGCGCCGTCGGGCGCAGGCCGCCGCGAGGAGACTCGCCGGCGCAGGCAAGGGAAGGCAACACACATGGCACGTGCAGTCGGAATTGACCTCGGAACCACCAACTCGGTCGTCTCGGTCCTCGAAGGTGGCGAGCCCACCGTCATCGCGAACGCCGAAGGCGCCCGCACCACCCCGTCCGTCGTGGCGTTCTCCAAGACCGGCGAGGTCCTCGTCGGCGAGATCGCCAAGCGCCAGGCCGTCACCAACGTCGACCGCACCATCTCCTCGGTGAAGCGTCACATGGGGACCGACTGGTCGGTCGCGATCGATGACAAGACGTACAACGCGCAGGAGATCTCCGCGCGCATCCTCGGCAAGCTCAAGCGTGACGCCGAGGAGTACCTGGGCGAGCCCGTCACCGACGCCGTCATCACCGTCCCCGCGTACTTCAACGACGCAGAGCGCCAGGCCACCAAGGACGCCGGCCAGATCGCCGGACTCAACGTCCTGCGGATCGTCAACGAGCCCACCGCTGCGGCTCTGGCCTACGGCCTGGAGAAGGGCAAGGAGGACGAGCTCATCCTCGTCTTCGACCTCGGTGGCGGAACCTTCGACGTCTCCCTCCTCGAGGTGGGCAAGGACGAGGACGACTTCTCGACCATCCAGGTCCGCGCGACCTCCGGTGACAACCGCCTCGGCGGGGACGACTGGGACAACCGCATCGTCGAGCACCTCATCAAGGAGGTCAAGAACTCCTCCGGTGTCGACCTGTCCAAGGACAAGATCGCCCTGCAGCGCCTGCGCGAGGCCTCGGAGCAGGCCAAGAAGGAGCTCTCCTCGGCCACGAGCACGAACATCTCGATGCAGTACCTCTCGATGAGCGAGAACGGCCCCATCCACCTGGACTCCAAGCTCACCCGCGCGCAGTTCCAGCAGATGACCCAGGACCTCCTCGACCGGACGAAGGCACCGTTCCACGCCGTCATCCGTGACGCAGGTGTCTCGATCTCCGACATCGACCACATCGTCCTCGTCGGTGGCTCGACCCGGATGCCCTCGGTGACCGAGGTCGTCAAGGAGCTCACCGGTGGCAAGGAGCCCAACAAGGGCGTCAACCCGGACGAGGTCGTCGCCGTCGGCGCCGCCCTGCAGGCCGGCGTCATCAAGGGTGAGCGCAAGGACATCCTGCTCATCGACGTGACCCCGCTGTCCCTGGGCATCGAGACCAAGGGCGGGGTGATGACCAAGCTCATCGAGCGCAACACGGCCATCCCGACCAAGCGCAGCGAGATCTTCTCCACCGCTGACGACAACCAGCCCTCCGTCCTCATCCAGGTCTTCCAGGGTGAGCGCGAGTTCGCCCGGGACAACAAGCCGCTGGGCACCTTCGAGCTGACCGGTATCGCACCGGCCCCGCGCGGGGTTCCCCAGGTCGAGGTCACCTTCGACATCGACGCGAACGGGATCGTGCACGTCTCCGCCAAGGACCGTGGCACGAACAAGGAGCAGTCGATGACGATCACCGGTGGCTCCGCGCTGCCGAAGGAAGACATCGACCGCATGGTCCGCGAGGCGGAGGAGCACGCCGCCGAGGACAAGGCCCGCCGCGAGGAGGCCGAGACCCGCAACCAGGCCGAGTCCTTCGCGTACTCGACCGAGAAGCTGCTCAAGGAGAACGAGGACAAGATCTCCGAGGAGATCCGCTCCGAGGTCCAGACCGCGATCGACGAGGTGAAGACCGCCCTCGAGGGGACGGACATCGCCGAGGTCAAGGCCAAGCAGGAGACCCTCAACACGGTCGCGCAGAAGATCGGCGAGGCGCTCTACGCCGCGCAGAACGACGCGCCCGAGGGCGCCGGCGCACCCGAAGAGGCGACGGCCTCGGACGAGGACGTCGTGGACGCCGAGATCGTCGATGACGAAGAGGAGGCCAAGTGACCAACCCCAACGGTTCGCCCAGCGCCGACGGGACGGACCCCCTGGAAGGGCTCGACTTCGAGCCCTCCACGGAGGCCTTCGACGTCGACGCGACCCCGGCTGCCCCGGTCGAGCTGACCGAGCTCGAGAAGGCTCAGGCCGAGTCGGCCGAGCGTCTCGGTGACCTGCAGCGCGTCAACGCGGAGTACGTGAACTTCTCCAAGCGCGCCAAGCGCGAGCAGGAGCTGGCACGCAACCGCGGCATCGAGGACCTGCTCGTCGGGCTGCTCCCGGTGCTCGACGACGTCGCCCGCGCACGCCATGCCGGCGACCTCACCGGGCCGTTCGAGACGATCGCCGACAAGCTCACGGCTACGCTCACGCGGTTCGGCGTCGAGTCCTACGGGGAGGCCGGGGAAGAGTTCGACCCGGCCGTCCACGAGGCGCTCATGCACCAGACGTCTCCGGACGCCACGACGACGACGGTCACGGCCGTCATCGAGACCGGCTACCGGATCGGTGACCGCATCGTGCGCGCCGCGCGCGTGGCCGTCACCGGCCCGGAGGCCTGACACCCCGGAGCATCCTGCGAGCCCGGACCCGCCCGGGTCCGGGCTCGCAGCACCAGAACAGCAGACAGCTCACCCCTGGGCCCCTCGCGAGAGGAGTCCAGCACATGAAAGGAGGCGCCTTGACCGGTCAGGACTGGATCGAGAAGGACTTCTATGCCGCGCTCGGCGTCTCGAAGGACGCGGACGACGCCGAGATCAAGAAGGCGTACCGCAAGCTCGCCCGCAAGTACCACCCGGACCAGAACTCCGGTGATCCCAAGGCTGAGGCCAAGTTCAAAGAGATCGGCGAGGCCTACTCGGTGCTCTCCGACTCCGAGCAGCGCCAGCAGTACGACGCCATCCGCGCGATGGCCGGCGGTGGCGCGCGGTTCTCGGCCGGGTCGGGCGCCCGCGGCTCCGCAGGCTTCGAGGACATGTTCGGCGGGATGTTCGGCGGCGGCGGTCGCACCCAGTACTCCACCCGCGGGGGTGGCGGTATGCCCGACGGCTTCGACGACATCCTCAGCTCGATGTTCGGCGGCGGCGGTGCCGGTGGTGGCCAGTCAGGCTTCCGTCCCAACCCCCGGGCCCAGACCGGCCAGGACATCTCGGCGACCACGACGCTTCCGTTCCGCGACGCGGTCGAGGGCTGCACGGTCACGTTGAGCGTCGAGGGACGCCCCGTCACCGCGCGCATCCCGGCCGGGGTGCGCGACGGGCAGAAGATCCGGCTGCGCGGCAAGGGCCGCCCCGGCATCGCCGGCGGACCGGCCGGTGACCTCTCGATCACCGTCGCGGTGTCCCCGCACCCGGTCTTCACGATCGACGGCGTCAACCTCCGGATGACCGTGCCGGTGACCTTCGCCGAGGCGGCCCTGGGTACCCAGATCGAGGTGCCCACGCTGAGCGGGGCGACGGTCAAGGTCAAGGTCCCCGCAGGGACGCCGGCCGGCCGTGTGCTCCGGGTCAAGGGGCACGGCGTCAAGACGGCGAAGCAGACCGGGGACCTCCTGGTCTCTGTCCAGGTCGCGGTCCCGCAGAAGCTGTCCAAGGCAGCCCGTGAGGCGGTCGAGGCCTTCGCGGCGGCGACCGGTGGTGACGACATCCGCGCCGATCTGCTCGCGCGGGCGAAGGAGTAGCAGCCATGCGCGTCGAGGTGGTGTTCGAGGGGGGACCCCGCGAGGACGAGCCTGTCTTCGCGATCTCCCGCGCCGCCGAGCTCGCCGGCATGCACCCCCAGACGCTGCGCCAGTACGACCGGCTGGGGATCGTGTCCCCGCAGCGGACCAGTGGCCGCGGGCGCAGGTACTCCCTGCGAGACATCAACCAGCTCGTCGAGGTGCAGCGCCTCAGCCATGACGAGGGCATCAACCTCGCCGGGATCAAACGGATCCTCGACCTGGAGTCGCAGGTCCGCCTCCTGCAGCACCGGGTCGACCTGCTCGCTGCGGCCGCCGACCCTGGCTCCCGGGTGTTCACCGCGGGGGCGTCGGGCGACGTCGTCGCGGTGCGCAGGGGGCAGCGGTTCCGGCGCCGAGGGTGGGGACACGGGGACCCGGGCCCGAGCGAGGGCCTGCCCGAGAGCGGTGCCCTCGTGCTCTGGCGACCGCAGCGCTGACGACCGCAGCGCTGACCGCTGACGACCGCAGCGCTGACACAGGACGCCAGGCGGCTATCCGGTGATGCGCTCCAGCTCACGCGCGACGACGTTGCACGCCTCGGGCAGCAGCTCGCGTTCTGCCGGGTCCAAGGTGGGGTGTGCGGCCCGGAGGTCTGCGGCCTCGGTGACGTGCGGCCCGTAGCCCGGTCCGGTCGCGTCGTTGAAGTGGCGCAGCATGGAGTGGGCGGCGTGGGCGTACTCGTTCCCGTCGACGACCACCTCCGCGAAGATCAGCGCCGTCGTCGCGAGGTCGAGCTCTGCAGGTCCAAAACGTGCCGCCTCCCAGTCGATGACCTGGGGCCCGGTCGAGGTGAGCAGGACGTTCCCCGGGTGCAGATCCAGGTGGAGGATGCACGCTCCGGCCGGCGCCTCGGTCCCTGGTGGGAGCGGGAGGGCGTGCAGCGCGGTGTGCAGGTCGAGCAGGATCCGCACTCCCTCCGGGATCGTCACGTCCTCGGTATCCAGGGCCTGGAGCAGCGTCGGTCCGTGGAGGCGCTCCATGACGAGGTCCGTCCCCTCGACCGCGATCAGCCGGGCGGTGGGATAGCCGTGGGCGTTGAGGTGGCGCAGGAGGTCGACGTTGGGGTAGTTCGTCGCACCCGTGTGCAGGCGCCGCAGCACCTGGGTGTCATTGATCAGGTAGACGTCGGCGTTGCGGCCACGCGCGAGCAGGTGCGCGGAGTCGGGGACGAAGGTGAGCGGGTCATAGGGCGCGGCGGCCTCGCGCGCCGAGGAGTGAGGGCGGGCTGGGTGGTCGTCGTCCAACGAGCTGTGAACGTGGGCGCTCATGGTTTCACGGTAGCCCCCGTGGCGCTCCTGTGCACTCATAGAGGTGCCCTCATCGATCGCCGACAGCGCCCGGGACCGCTGACCGGTAAGAACATCAAATACGCAACAATGTGCTCTCGTATTGCTGCAATCAAATGCGCTGCGCATGGTCCATGATTCCTCGGCGCAATTGCCTTGTGGGGTTTACGGTGGAAGTCACGGTACGCCGACGTCCCGGGTGCACCGAACAACTGTTGGAGGAACCATGAGTGCACTTCTCGACCTGCCTCACGTCAGCGAGTGCTCCGTCGCGACCTGCGGCTACAACCACGACGGATGTCACGCCGGCGCGGTGACCGTCGCCGGACACACTGGGGTGGCTGAGTGCGTCACCTTCATCCCGTTGTCCCACAAGGGCGGCCTCGACAAGGTCATCGGTCATGTCGGTGCCTGCCAGCGGAGCGAGTGCACGCACAACGTCTCGTTGGAGTGCTCGGCCTCCTCCATCCGGATCGGCGCCGGGTCCTCGGCCGACGAGCTGGCCGACTGCCTGACCTACAGCCCCCGCTGACACCGCGTCCTGCGACACCAGGTGTTGTCGTCGTGCCGCCGCACCTTGAGCGGGCTGCGCCCGGTGGTCAGGACCTGGTCGTCGAAGCCCTGACGACGACCGACCACTGATCGGCGTGGGACGGGGCGTGGCTGCCAAGAGCGAGCCGCGCAGCTGTCGCACCTTGTGCACGCAGATCCTGAGCCACCGAGGTGAGTCCCTGTGCCGAGGCGGCCTTTGAATCGTCCCAGCCGCTCACCAGGAGTTTCGCAGGGACGGGCGCCCCCGATGCCGCTGCTGCCTGAAGGACTCCAAACGCCAGCTCATCGCTCATCGCTGCGATTGCATCAACACGCAGATCGGACGCGAGCATCTTCATCGCGAGCGAGCGCGCCTCGTCGTCGTCATTCGTTGCCGCGACGCCGACGAGCACGTTCGACCAGTCGTGCCCCAATGCCTCGAGCGCGTCCTTGTACCCTTGCAGCCGCTGACGGGTGACGGGGAACCGCACCGTATCGAGGTCGATCCCCGACGCCAGGACCGTCCTGCGCTGACGGTCAAGCGGGAAGCTGAGGATCGCGGGGTGGGTCGCTCCAGCGAACGTCTGCATGCCCATGGCGAAGGCCGCGGCACGGTTGTCGATGCTCACTAGTGTGAATCCTTCCCGAGAGGGCCCACCGTGAACAACGGCGGTACGACCGGACAGGGCCACAGCGTCGAGCACGTCGTCGTCGTCGGTCGTGGTCCAGACGACGAAGGCATCGACGGGCACACCGGCTACCCGTCGGGCGTCGTCGTCTGCGCCCGTGACGGGAACGATCAGCATTCCATAGCCACGTTCCGCACAGACCTCTGCGATCCCGGCAAGGAAAGCGGCTGCCTGTGGATCGTCGAACGCATAGGTCAGGTGCTCGCCAAGGATCACGCCCAGCGTGCGTGTGCTGCCGTAGCGGAGGGATCGCGCGGCGGGGTCGGGGCCTGCATATCCCAGCTCAGCAGCCGCCCGCAGGACCTTCCCCCGAGTCTCGTCCGATACACGTTCTGGTCGACCGAACGTATAGGACACCGTCATCACAGACACTCCGGCACGTGCGGCGACCTGAGTCATCGTGGCTCTTCGCGATTCCGATTGCATAGGACGAGTCTACGTGTGTAACGTCACACACATGCCATTCGCCCGTTCGGACGCACAAGGCCTGGTCTCTGCCGCCTACCTCGCTGCCGCCACCTTCGGCTCCTTCTGGGGCGGGTGGGGCGCTAGCGTCCCCCGTATCCGTGCGCAGGCAGGTGTCGACGACGGACAACTGGGCCTCGCGCTGCTCTTCATCGGGCTGGGTGCCCTACCCGCGATGGTGATGGCGGGGAGGGCGATGGATCGGCTGGGGCTTCGGTTCGTGGTCGCCGCAGTCGTCGCGCTCGGCGCGGCGGGACTCGGCGTCGCCCTGACTGCTCACAGCTTCATCGCCCTGTGTGTCGGGCTCACGGTCGTAGGGGCGACAAGCGGTGCCACAGACGTCGCCATGAACTCGATCGCCGGGCGCGCCGAACAGAGCACCGGCAAGCCCATCATCCTCCGTTCGGGAGGTGTGTTCTCGACCTTTGTCGTGCTGTCCAGTCTCGCCACGGGATTCTTCTCGTGGCTCGACTTGCCGACGTTCGCTGCGTTTCTCCTGGTGGCGGTTCTGTCCGCGGTCGCCTCGGTGAGCACACTGCGGGTTCTCTCACGAGGTGCCCTGACGCGTCCCCCCGTGACCTTTCGGGGAGACACTGATTCTCGACTGGGACCGCAGTACGCGCCCCTCCTGCTCATTGGGGTGCTGGGAGCACTGGCTTTCGCGAGCGAGAATGCGCACCAGAGCTGGGGTGCCGTCTTCCTCGAAGACGAGCTCGGCGCCGGCCCCGGCTTCAGTTCTGTCGGGCCCGCCGTCTTCGCTTCGGTCGTCGCCGTCACCCGATTCGCCCTAGGAACCGTCCGGCGGGGGCACGAGCCGACGGTGGTCCTCCTGGGTGCGATGGCCGCGGCATCCGGCGCCCTGCTCATCGCCGTGTCCCCCAGCCTTCCGGTCGCTATCCTGGGGCTCGCTCTCGCCGCAGCCGGCACGGCTGCGCTCTACCCGATGATGCTGAGCATCGCCACTCGCACTGTCGACGAGGCGTATCGGGGGCGGGCGACTGCGATCGTCACGACCGTCTCCTACGTGGGCTTCCTTCTAGGTCCGGTCTATGTCGGTCTGTGGTCTCAAGGGACCGGGTTGCGGGGAGCGATGGTCGCGGTTGCGGGCCTCGGTGTGATCCTGGCCGTTCTCGCTGGTCCTCTGCTCAAGGGGTTCGGATACGCCCGGAGACCCGTCGAAATCGAGAGCGCTGCACCGTAGCGGCGTCGTGGCCCGGAGTGATCCTAGCGACGACGTCGACCGTGGAGCAGCGCCATGACGTCCTCGTGGGTGTCGGGAAGCGGTTCGCACCACACCCGCGGGGGGCGGCGCAGGAACTCGATGAACCCCAGGTCGGACGCGGACTGCTCGATCCGCTTCGAGAGCGAGAGCGAGAGTGCGTCTGCGTCTGCCGAGAGTGCCAGGTCCGTCGGCGGCTCGACCAGGGTGACATAGAAGCAGCCACCGAGGACGGCGATCGGGTGGCCCGGCTCGAACGCGTTGAGCAGGGCGTGCCCCATCCCGGCCGAGCAGCCCGCACTGTCCAGCAGGGAGAGGTTCTCGAGCCCGACGTCGACGAACAACAGCGAATGGCCCGCGCTGGGAACGACCCGTCCGCGGGCGAGGGCGCCGTACACCTCACGGAGCCGGACCGAGAAGTACTCGAGGGTGTGCAGGCCTGAGCTGGCGTCCACGCAGCTCATCGAGAGCGAGGTAGCCGTCTGGCTGCCGACCCAGCCGATGGTCAACGCGCGGATCGCGGCGCCCGGGGCGGGGCGGTTGAGAGTGCCGAAGAGGCAGGTGAGGTCGTCGATCGTCTCGCCGACGCCGCAGCCAGCCTCGGCGCGGGCGGACCCGAGGGCCTCGCACGCGGACTCGGCGTGGCCGGTGCGGGGGAGTGCCTCCAGCAGCACGTCGATGCTGGGGTGGTACCAGTCGTCAGGGTGCAACCAGGTGGAGGCGAGGCTGGCGGATCGCCACTGGCTGCGAAGAGTTTCCAGGGGTGGCAGGGCACCCGGAGCGAGGACGTTCACGTCAAGAGAGACACCTCTGGGTGGCGTTCATGACGCGAGACCGCGCGGCGGTTTTCTCCCGGTCCAGGAGAAAGGGCACATCGTGGACGAGCACGACAGGCCGGGGTGCTCGGGTGCTGCCTGCCCACCCGTAGACGTACGGGGTTGTGTCAGGCAGGATTCAGGGGGCAACAGGTGAAGGTGGTGCAGTGACCCAGGACCAGATCTCCGTGTGGGACGCAGCCTCTCCCGACACAGAACTGATCACAGCCGTCCGCAACGGTGCGACGGCTGCCTTTGGCGCGCTCTACGAACGGCATGCGGGCGCGGCGCGCACGGTGGCCCGACAGTACATGTCCTCGACCGCGGGCGCGGACGACGTGGTCGCCGACGCATTCACCAAGGTGCTGACCATCTTGCGCCGGGGGGGCGGGCCGGACACGGCCTTCCGCGCCTATCTCTTCACCGTCGTGCGCCGCCTCGCCTATGTGGCCGTCAACCAGAGCCGACGGGTCCAGCCGACCGACGACGCCGGGTTCGAGTCCGCCTTCGGCCCCTCGGCCTCGAGCGAGGAGCCTGCCCTCGAAGGTTTCGAACGGTCGACCGTGGCTAGGGCCTACCGGGCGCTCCCTGAGCGGTGGCAGGCTGCGCTGTGGTACTCCGAGGTCGAAGGGCTCGCACCGGCTGAGTTCGCCCCGAGCCTCGGGCTCACCGCCAACGGCGCAGCGGCGCTGACCTACCGTGCCCGCGAGGGCCTGCGCCAGCAGTATCTGCAGCAGCACCTGACGTCGGCGCCCACCGAGGACTGTGCGAGGACCAACCCGCTGCTGGCCGGCTACGTGCGCGAAGCGTTGTCCAAGCGCGACACGATCCTCGTCGAAGCCCACCTGGAGTCCTGCGGGGAGTGCCGAGGGCTGCTCGTCGAGCTCGGAGACGTCTCGCACGGTATGCGCGCGATCATCGCACCGCTGGTGCTCGGCCTCGCCGGCGTCGGCGTCATCGGTGGTGGGCTGCCGCTGTGGGGGACCGCCGTGGCGACCTCAGCGACGGCAGCGACGGCGTCGACGGCATCGACCGCGGGTGGCGCCGGGACGTCCGCCGGAGCAGCCGCCGGGTCCACAGTGACCGGTACCGCGACCGTCGCAGCGACAGGTACCGCAGCGACCGGCACCGCGGCGAGCGTCGCTGCTGCCGTGAGCATCACGGGTGCGTCCGTGGTCGCGGGCGCGGCGGTCGCCGCCGCGAGCGGCGGAGGCGCCGCCGCGAGCGGCGGAGGCGCCGCCGCGAGCGGCGGAGGCGCTGCCGCTGGAGCGTCAGGAGCGGCGACCTCGACGGGGGTCGCTTCCGCCGCAGCGTCATCGGTCGCCGCGGGAGGTGCCGCATCCGGAATCGGCGCGGCTCTGGCGGGCGTGCCTGCTCTGCTCGTCGGTGCGGCGGCGGTCCTGGTCGTGGGCGCGGGCGTCGCGGTCGCGGCCGCCCTCGGGGTGTTCCCCGGTTCGGACGAGCCCGTAGCCCCGCCCCAAGCCGTCGCACCTCCCGGCCCGCTCGCGACCGACGGCACCGACGGCACCGATCCTGCCCCGCAGCCCCCCCTCCTGGACCCGTCGGCCGATCCGACGGATCCGGCCAACACCCTCGTGCCGGACGGCACCCCGTTCACCGACGCTGACGTCACCCCACCCGCCCGCGGAGACGGCGCACCGTCCCCGGTGCCGAGCGCACCGTCGTCGGCCCCTGACCGGGCCGCTCCCGCCGGCAACCCGTCCAGCCTGAGCCAGGCGACGACGCCGAATCCTGACCCGACTTCTAGCCCGGTCCGCGGTCCGACCGCCACCACGCCTGCCCCGACTCTCGCCCCGCCGACCGATCCCACGGCCGACCCGACGAGCGATCCCACATCCCCACCCGCCTCCCCGGCCGACCTGCAGGTCGTCTTCGACGGCGCCACGATGGTGGCGCGTCAGGCCAACACGGTCGAGCTCGCGGTGAGCAACACCGGAGGCACCGCCGCCACGGACGTGGCCGTGTCCCTGACCGTCCCTGACTCGCTGCGCTTCGTCCCGGAGTCCAGCTCGAGCAGCGGGGTCTTCGGACCGCGTCTGGCCGTGACCGCGGCGGACGGCTGGTCGTGCTCGGACGTCGGGTCCAGCACCGGGACGCACGTCGTGCGCTGTCTCGTCGACGAGATCGCCCCCGGCGCGGACGTGACCCTTGCCCTCGCCTTCTACGCCGAGAACGCTGTCACGGCGAACCTGACCGCCCAGGTGTTCGTCGGGCAGGTCCCGATCGGCGCGCCGTGGCCGTTCACCTCCCAGGTCGACCCAGCACCGGCGCGGCTGTCCGCGACCGTGACGCCGGTGGCGGCCCTGGTCTCCGGTCAGCCCGGTCACGTCGCCGTGACGGTCGCGAACGGAGGCCACGTCACGGCCACCGACGCCCAGGTCTCGCTCACCCTGCCGGTCGACAGCGGGATCAGCTGGCGGGTCGCCGCCGGCGGGGCTGGTGTCCTTCCTGCGCCGGGCAGCACCCCGGGATGGACGTGCGCCCTCGGGGGCGAGGTCCTCACCTGTGGGGGGCCGGCGGTCCACGGGGACGGGCGAGCCACGGTCATCGTGCCCGTCCAGGTGGGCGACGGATCGACCTTCGTCGGGGCGCTCGAGCCCGCCACGACCTTCACCGGGTCGCCGGACCCGGTCCCGGCCGCGGTCGCGTCCAGGGTGTCCGTCGCGCCGACAGGGCTGTCCGCCGCGAGCATCCTGCAGGGTCACCTGCAGGTCGCCCACGTCGCCGGCCCGCTCGGGGCCCCGCTCACCCTCGAGCTGCCCGACGCCGTCACGGTGCGCGAGGCCACGCTCGTCTGGTCCGGTGAGGACGCCGCCGGCTTCGAGACCGCCGACCTCACCGAGGTGGAGGTCCGTACCGACGCCGGCGGGTTCGCCCGCCAGACGGTCACCGGGCGCTCGACGGTCCTGCCCTCCGCGCCCGGAGGAACTTCCTCCTACTGGGGAGCCGCCGACGTCACCGCGCTCGTGACCGATCATCTCGGGGCTGGCCGGTGGTTCGTCGCCCCGATCGCCGGCGCCGCGCTCCCGGCAGACCTCACATGGTCGTTGACGGTCGTCTACGAGCGCGCCGACCTGCCCGCCGCGACGGTGACCGTGCTCCACGGACCGCCGGCCGCGCTCGCGCCCCCGGTCGCCGGATCGCCGGCGGCCCCGGCGCCCGTCTCGCCTTCCGTCCTGCTGCCCGCGACGGGCCCGGTCCGCGTCGCCGCCACCGGGGTGGCCCGGGGCGCCACCGACCTCGCGGTCAACGGCTCCCTCCTGGCGCCGCTCCCGGTCGCCCTGCCCGACGTCGCGACCTTCCGCTCCGCGGGCCTGCTCGCCGTCTCACCGGGCCGGCACGCACCGCTCGCGCTGACCATCGGCCCCGGCGCGAACAGCTTCGACGTCCTGGTCGTTCACTCCTCGACCGGGTGGGAAGACCCCGGCCCCGAGCTGTCGGGCGTGCTCGACCAGCCCCAGCCTCAGCGTGCGGCTCCCACGCTCGGCGTCGACCCCGTCGCGACCGTCGCGATCGGAGACGGGGTGACCGTCCCGGTGACCCTGCGCAACGGCGCGGACCTCGACCTGACGGACGTCACGCTGACCCTCGACCTCCCGGACGGGGTCGCCGGGACCGTCTCCGCCGCGGGCTGCGACGACACCCTGAGGTGCGTGATCGGCCCGCTGTCCGCGGGGCAGGCCAGCCTCGTCCCGCTCTCGCTGGCGGCCGTCGACGGCTTGGTCAGCTCGGGGGAGATCGCCTACACGGTGACCGGGACCGATCCGGTCACCGGGGCGCAGGCCCAGGCGAGCGGGACGTTCACCGTCACCTCGCAGAGCGAGCTGGGGATCCGCGGGACCTGGCTGGGATCGGTTGCGGTGACCGAGGTCGGTGCACCGCTCCTGCGCTGCGAACCCGGGTCCGTCGCGGCCGGACGCACCTGCGCCCTGGCCGACGACGTCGCCGGGGGCGTCGCGCAGAACAACCACCACGTCATGAAGCCGCTCAACGCAGCGGGTGGTACCACGTCCTCGTCGTCGGCCACGGTCGACCTCCCGGCGGGAGCGAGCGTCAAGCACGCCGGGCTCTACTGGTCCGCGAACCGCAAGGCCGGGGAGGTGTTCACGCAGGACCTCACCGTGGCGAAGGTCCGCGGACCGGGGACCGGGACCTACCAGGCCGTGGCCGGTGAGGTGCTCGGCCAGGTCTCCGACAGCGGCGGGCGCGTCTCCTACCAGTCCTACGCCGACGTCACCGACCTGGTCGTCGCGGACGGGCCCGGCGAGTGGTCGGTGGCCGACGTCGCGCTGCCCGCGATCGACTACGACGAGAAGTTCGGGGGCCAGGACTCCTACTACGGGGGCTGGTCCCTCGTCGTGGTCTACGAGGACGCCGCGCTGCCCACCGGGACCGTCACCGTGCTCGACGGCGCGCTCGCGGTGACCACCAAGTCCACGGCGAGCTTCAGCTTCTTCGACGACGCCGGGACGGCGACCGTCGGGGTCGTCGCGTGGGAGGGTGACCGCGGCGTGACCGGTGACCGGCTGCTGCTCAACGGGGCCGCGATGAGCCCGGTGCTGCACGGATCCACGGCCGGGAAGGTCCTGCTCGGCCAGGCCGCGGACGCGTTCAACTCGACCGCCTGGGGATCGGCCGCCCGCTACGGCAACTCTCTCGGCGTCGACGCGAAGAAGTTCGAGACCAGGCCGGTCACGGCCGGTCAGAACACCGTCACCGCCGAGACCACCAGCGACCAGTACATGATCGGCGTCCTCACTTTCACCACGCACTGACCGGCACGTGGGCGCCGGTCACCCCGCCCGGGTGACGACGCCGATGTCGCCGATGTCGCCGACGTCGATGACCTCCACGTACTCGCTGGGGACGAAGCGGTAGCCGGCGCCGCGGACGGTGACGATCTGGTGCTGCAGGCCCAGCTTCTCGCGCAGCCGGCGCACGTGGACGTCGATGGTCCGGGACGCGGAGCCCATGCCCTCCGAGCGCCACACGGACAGCATCAGCTCCGAGCGCGACACGACCCGCCCGGGGGACGTCACGAGGTGGGACAACAGCTCGAACTCCTTGTACGTGAGCCGCTGCTCCGCGCCGTCGGCCACCACCCGGCGTGCCGGGAGGTCGATCCGCACCCGCGGTGACAGGTCGACGTCGAACAGCGACGTGTGGGCGATCACCTGGAGCGCGGTGAGCCGCTGGCGCAGCGCGCCGAGGTCCTCGGTGCGCGGGGTCTGGGGGCTGGCCTCGCCCAGCGACAGCGCAGTGAAGGTCTCGGCGGTGGGAAGGAGCTCGCGGGCGAGCTCGCCGAGCGTCTCGGCCAGCTCGATGATCTCGGCGGCGCGATGCCGACGGTCTGCGGGGTCCATCCCGACCCAGAGCAGAAAGCCGGGCTGGGGGCGTGTGGGTGCGGAAACATCGATGGGAGCCGTCATGGCATTCTCCGGGTATGCGTGGGGTCCCGGGCACGGGACAGGTCGGTGGTCTGAGGAGAGTCAGAACCGACAACACGCACGACCGCACGCGGACATGACGAGGCGCACCGAGGCGGCGGCGTCAGTCAGGCGTGGGGTGTTCATCAGGGAAGACTCGCAGGTGATCTCCCGATCACCTAGAGGTGACACCAGACGTCTCACATGGTGGCGGTGCGACTCAGTCGACGACGCCGTACAGCCGGTCGCCGGCGTCGCCCAGGCCAGGGACGATGTAGCCGTTCTCGTCCAGGCGCTCGTCGACGGCCGCGACCACGACCTTGACGTCGATGCGGTCCCCGATCGCCTTGTCGAGGATCTCAAGCCCTTCGGGGGCGGCGAGCAGGCACACCGCGGTGACGTCGCGGGCGCCGCGGTCGAAGAGGAAGTTGATCGCCGCCACGAGCGTCCCGCCGGTCGCGAGCATCGGGTCGATGAGGAAGCACTGGCGACCGGTGAGGTCGTCCGGCAGACGGTTCGCGTAGGTGACCGCCTCGAAGGTCTGCTCGTCGCGCTGCATGCCCAGGAAGCCGACCTCGGCCGTGGGGAGCAGGCGGGTCATGCCGTCGAGCATGCCCAGCCCGGCGCGCAGGATCGGCACGACGAGCGGGCGCGGGTCCGCGATCCGGGTGCCGACCGTGGTCGTCACGGGCGTGGTGATCGTGTGCGGTTCGGTGCGCACCTCACGGGTCGCCTCGTAGGCGAGGAGCGTGACGAGCTCGTCGACGAGGAGCCGGAACGTCGGAGACGCCGTCTCCTTGTTTCGCAGGACGGTGAGCTTGTGGGCGACCAGCGGGTGGTCGATGACGTGCAGGCGCATGCCCCCAACCTACCGTCTGGAGGCCGGGCGAGGTGCCGGGAGGGCGGGCGATAGGCTCAAGCCGTGCCAGAGCCCGCCGCGCAGCAGCCCACCCCCGTCCTGGGGCGCGCCGATCTCGATCGACTGATGGCGCTGGCCATCACCGAGGCGTCCCTCGCGCTCGAGACCGGCGACGTGCCGGTCGGTGCGATCGTCGTCGGGCCGGACGGGACCATCATCGGCCGCGGGCACAACGCCCGGGAGGCCACGGGGGATCCCACCGCCCACGCCGAGGTGCTCGCGCTGCGTGAGGCCGCAGGCGTCGTGGGGGAGTGGCGGCTGTCCGGATGCACGCTCGTGGTCACCCTCGAACCGTGCGCGATGTGCGCCGGGGCGATCCTGCTCGCCCGGGTGCCGCGGCTGGTGCTCGGCGCCTGGGATGCCAAGGCCGGGGCGACCGGGTCCGTGTGGGACCTCGTGCGTGACCCCCGGATGAACCACCGCGTCGAGGTCCTGGGCGGGGTGCGCGAGGCCGAGTGCGCGGAGCAGCTCGTCGCCTTCTTCGCTGAACGACGTGGCTGACCTGCGCTGACCTGCGCTGACCTGCGCTGAACTACGCGGAGCTGGCCGCCTCAGGAGGTGAGGGCGTCCGCGAGGTCGCGCAGCGTCGTCGTCGTGCCCGCGTCCAGGACGACGGTGGCGAGGTGGTCACCGCGGGTGACGCCGCGGTTGACGATCACGACCGGCTTGCCGGTCTTGGCGGCGTGCTTGACGAACCGCAGACCCGAGTGGACGGTCAACGAGGACCCGGCCACCAGGAGGGCGGCGGAGTCGTCGACCATCGCGAAGGCGCGGGTCACCCGGTGCTTGGGGACCATCTCGCCGAAGTACACGATGTCGGGCTTGAGGAGCCCACCGCAGCTCTCGCAGTCCACGGGGCGAAAGTGCGCGGTGGCCTCGATGACGGCGTCGGCGTCCGGGGCGATCTCGATGTCCTCGACCCGGCCCACCGACTCCGTGAAACCTGGGTTCGCGGCCTCGAGGCGCACGGCCAACGATTCACGTGAAACCAGAGCCGCGCAGCCCAGGCACACCACCCGGTCGTAGCTGCCGTGCAGGTCGACGAGGCGTGAGCTGCCGGCGGCGGCGTGCAGGGTGTCGACGTTCTGGGTGATCACGCCGGCGACCCTGCCGGATGCCTCGAGCTCGGCGAGGGCACGGTGGCCGTCGTTGGGCTCGGCGCGGCGCACGTGCCGCCAGCCGACGTGGTTGCGCGCCCAGTAGTGGCGCCGGAAGGCCGGGTCGCCGATGAACTGCTGATACGTCATCGGCCGTCGGACCGGTGAACCGGGACCGCGGTAGTCGGGGATCCCGGAGTCCGTCGAGAGACCCGCACCGGTGAGCACGGCGAACGGGCCCCGAGAGAGCAGGTCGAGGAGGGGGGCATCCACCCCTCCAGGCTACGACGTCGGGTGCAGGGTGGCTGCATGCCGGGTTTCAGTCCTAGATTGGGCGCATGCCACCTTCCGAAGACCGGCCCGAGGACCACCTCGCGGAGCCCGAGAAGCCGCCGACGGCCGCCGGGACGAACGCGACCGACACGAGGTTCTTCGGCCACCCGCTCGGCCTGATGACGCTCTTCGGCACCGAGCTGTGGGAGCGGTTCAGCTACTACGGCATGCGCGCGATCCTGCTGTTCTACCTCACGGACACGATCGCCGAGGGCGGACTGGGGCTCGATCCCGAGACGGGCCTGGCCATCACCGCGATCTACGGTTCCTCGGTGTACCTGCTGTCCGTGGTCGGTGGGTGGTGCGCCGACCGGGTGATCGGGGAGCGGCGATCCGTCCTCTATGGCGGCGTGATCATCGCGGCCGGCCACGTCCTCCTGGCGGTGCCGGGCGGGCCGGGCTTCTCCTACTCCGGGATCGCCGCGGTGGCGCTCGGGACCGGGCTGCTCAAGCCCAACGTGTCGAGCATGGTCGGTGAGCTCTACACCCGGGGTGATGTCCGCCGCGACTCCGGCTTCTCGATCTTCTACATGGGCATCAACATCGGCTCCCTCGCCGCACCGTTCCTGGTCGGGGCGGCCCGGAGCGTCGGCGGGTTCCACGCCGGATTCGCCGTGGCGGCTGTGGGGATGGCCTTCGCGCTGGTGTTCTTCGTACTGGGCCGGGCTCAGCTGCGCGGTGCGGGCGAGACGGTGATGAACCCGCTGACCCGCCAGGACCGCCCGCAGCTCGCACGTGGGGCGCTGGCCATCGGCGCGCTCGTCGTCGTGCTCGGGCTCGCCGCGCTCGCGGTGACCAGCGCCCAGGCCGGCGAGCTGTCCTTCGGTGCGGCCGGCGTCGTCAACCTCATCTCCTACCTCGCGTTCACGGCACCCGTCGCCTACTTCACAGTCATGCTCCGCTCTCCCAAGGTGACCGCGCCCGAGCGCTCACGGGTCCTGGCCTACATCCCGCTCTTCGTGGCCGCCATGCTGTTCTGGATGATCTTCGAGCAGGCGGCGTCGTCGATGTCCGCCTTCGCCGCGAGCAAGACGCAGCTGGACTTCGCGGGGGTGAGCATCAAGCCGGAGTTCTTCCAGTCGGTCAACCCAGCGATGGTCATCCTCCTCGCACCGGTCTTCGCGTGGCTGTGGATCCGGCTCGGCGACCGTGGGCCGAGCACCGCCGTGAAGTTCGGCATCGGGCTGGGCATGGCGTCGCTGTCCTTCCTGTTCCTGTCCGGGATGACCCTGCTCGCGGGGGACGGGCAGGTCAGCTCCTGGGTGCTGGTGGGCACGTACTTCGTGCAGACCGTCGGGGAGCTGTGCCTGTCCCCGGTCGGGCTCGCAGCGACCACCCTGCTGGCGCCGGCGGCGTTCCGGTCCCAGGCGATGGCCCTGTGGTTCCTCGCCCAGGCCGCCGGTCAGGCGATCACCGCGCAGATCGTCTCGGCCACCGAGGACCTCGCGGACAACTTCGGTGCGTACTTCGGCATGATCGGGCTCGTGACGTTGGGGCTCACGGCGGTCTTCTTCATGCTGGCGCCGTGGATCACCCGGCACATCGCCGCGGGTGAGCAGCTCGCGGGGTCGGTGCCGGGGCACTGACGGCCGCGATGGGGGCCGTCATGTGGGCACAGGCCTGCCGTTCGGGGCGCCGACCCGCCGTCAGGCGAGGGTGGGCGGGGGCGCGAGCCGGCGTCGTTCGTGCGCGAACTGGCGTCGCCCGAGGGTGGAGTAGGCCAGACGGGCCGGGAGCGGAAGGTTCTGCCTGATCCACTGCTTGCCGTCCTCAGCAGACATCGAGGCGAGGATCCAGCCGAGCTGGACGAACCTCCGGTCCGGGGAGATCTTGCTGCGTCCAGCCTCACCGAGCCGGTCCCACTCGGCCTGGGTGAGGGTGGTCGACGCGACCGGCAGGATGTCGTTCTCCTCGTCACCCACATGCAGGAGGAGAGTGGTGCGGATGGTGTCGAAGGCTGCCATCACGGACCGTCGACTGTCCGCGCTCGCAGTCGCCTCGAAACCGGGCAGGACGTCCTCGAGCTCCGCGATGAGGACGGCCACGGCCGCGTGCTGGGCCCGCATCTGTCCCACGTGCAGCGCGCACCCCGGCGCCCGGGCCTCGAGGTCATCCCACAGCAGGTTGTCCTCGGTCGTGTGGTGGTCGCTCAGAGCGTGGGTGATCTCCCGCAGGTGGGAGGCGACCACCCGGGCCTGGGGGCAGTCGCCGTCGGGCACGGCTTGGATGAGCGGCCTGGCCTGCGTGAACAGGTGCCGGAAGAGGTTGTGGACCATGACCATGTTCGAGGTGTCGCATCCTTGCGACGGTGCGTAGTCGTTCATGAGGTCCCCAGGTCGATCGGGCGGACAGAGGGTGCATCGCATGGGCTCTGCGTCCAGTAATGCCCTGTTTTGCGGACCTCGCAACTGGTCGGGGGGTGATCGTCGGGTGAGTCGCGAGCCGCCCGCGCGGAGGGGATTTCGTTGATCGGCGGTTCAGAAGGTACTGTTCTGGGCGAGGTAGCGTGTCCGAGCGGCCTAAGGAGCACGCCTCGAAAGCGTGTGTGGGTGAAAGTCCACCGTGAGTTCGAATCTCACCGCTACCGCCAGATGCCCCGACTCAGGTCAGGGCTCGTGAGTGCCAGAACCCCCCGCGAGGGTCCCGCAAGGGCTCCCCGGGGGGTTTTGTCGTCCCCGGGGCCGAGCCGGGCCGAGCCGGGCGCCGGACCGCGCCGGACCGCTCGCCGAACTCGTGAACCGTTCGCCGAACTCGTGAGTCAGGCCGGTTTCTCCTCGGCGGCCGGCGCTGGCTCACGAGTTGGGCGGCTCGCTCACGAGTTCGGCGGGCGGTGGGGACGGCGGGGGCGGGGGGAGTGACCGCGTGGGGGCGGTCTGGCCTCGGCGCGAGGGTGGGCGTAGTTTCGAGAGGAGCGCTCGCCGTCTGGCGTTCGCCGATGACGACGAACGCCCCACGGAGGTGGGAGATGAGCACGTACACCATCGGATACTTCGTCGGGAGCCTGTCCCGGGAGTCGATCAACCGCACGCTCTCCAAGGCGCTCATCGCCCTCGCCCCACCCGAGCTGACGTTCACCGAGATCCCGATCGGCGACCTCCCGCTCTACAACCGGGACCTCGACGACGACTACCCGCCGTCGGCCCAGGCGCTCAAGGACGCGATCCTGGCCGCCGACGCCCTGCTCTTCGTCACGCCGGAGTACAACCGCTCGATCCCCGGTGCACTCAAGAACGCCCTCGACTGGGCGAGCCGGCCGTGGGGAACCAACTCGCTCACCCACAAGCCCTCGGGCGTCATCGGCGCCTCGGTCGGTGCGCTGGGCACGGCGTTGGCGCAGCAGAGCCTGCGCGGGGTGCTCGCGTTCTGCAACGCCCCGCAGATGACCGCCCCGGAGGCCTACATCCACTTCACCCCGGAGGTTTTCCTGGCGGACGGGACGGTGACCGACGCGGGCACGCGGGAGTTCCTGGCGACCTACATGCAGGAGTACGCCGACTTCGTCGAGCGGGTGCACACGATCCTGCCGCAGCGCCGCGGGCGGGCGTGAACGCCCGTCGCACCCTCCTTCCCCGGTGTGTGAGACTCGAGACATGCACGACCTCTCCTCAGACACCGACCGACTTGCCCTGGTTCCGCTCTACATCGCCGTCGAACCGCGCGATCCGCGCGGTGAGGGACTGCGGTCGAGCGAGGCCCTCGAGCACATCCCGGCCGCCACCCTGGGCGAGGTCGCGGAGGTGCTCATCCAGCTGGGCGTGCCCGCCGACCTGCTCGACGGCGCGGTGCTCGGCGCGCCGGGCTGGATCGTCGCGCGCACGGTGGGCTGGAGCGACGGCCGGATCGTGCGCTGGGCGCCCGACGAGAACCCGGTCAACGGTCCCTACCCGACGCTCTCCAGCGACGACGTCGCCACCTACCTGGCCCGGGCGATCGACGTGAGCTGCCGAGTGGCCAGCGACCTGGAGATCCCGGGGGAGACCCCGGGCGACGACGCCGTCGGGCTCGTCATCGAGCAGCGGTCCGGGGCCGTGGTCGGCGGCATGCGCTCGACCGACCTGCCGCGGCTGGCACACCTGGCCTCCTCCGACCTGTGGTTCACCCAGATCGACGGGGCGTCGATCGTGGCCGGCGTCGACCCGACCACGGACCTCGAACCCGTCGTGACCAGCCCGTCCCCGGTACCGAACATCGGCCTGGAGCGCAACGGTCCGTGGCGGAGGATGGGCCTGGTCCGCTCGGGCGCGATCGTCACCGCCCACCAGTGGGGCCCGCAGTGGTTCCGGGTGGACCCCTCCGGCGGGGCCGATCCCGCCTCGGACGTGCTCGCCCTCGTCGACGACTACTTCGACGCGCCGAGCGCCGACGCCGACGACGTCGCCCAGGAGTTCGGCCTGGGTCCGGCCCAGACCGACCGCCTCGCGGATCTGCTCGCCGACGCCGACGCCGACGACCCCTTCACCACGCTGCTGCGCCTGCTCGACCTGCCGGTCGAGGCCGCCGAGGTGGCCGAGGGCTGGCTGCCGCCGTCCGACCTGCCGGACGTCCGCAAGGTGGAGTCCCAGCCCTTCGTGCGGGCCATGTGGTCCTCGCTCACCACCGTGCCGACCGAACCGGGGCGGATCAACGACCTCCAGCGGCTGTGGATCCGCCGGCCTCGCCTGTACTGGGTGCTCTCGATCGCCGAGACCGCCGCCTGCGCCGCGGGCGCCGCTGTGCTGCTCCGCCCCTCGCAGCGCTCCGGACTGCGCCGGGCAGCCGGGTGGGCCCTCGCCGCCTCCGCGCTGCTCAGCGTGGCAGACATGGCGGTGCCGCGCCGGTGGCGCGGGTCCGGTACGACCGGCCCGCGCTAGCCTCCGCCCCCGATACCGCCCGAGATCCCGCCCGCGGTCCCGCCCGGCCGTCACCGCGGACGAGGCCGCGATGGCCAGTGTCTACCCTGGGTGACATGGACCTCAGGATTTTCACCGAACCGCAGCAGGGCGCCACCTACGACGACATCCTCGCGGTGGCCAAGGCCACCGAGGACCTCGGCTTCGACGCATTCTTCCGCTCCGACCACTTCATGGCGATGGGTGGAGACGGCCTCCCCGGCCCGACCGACGCCTGGCTCACCCTCGCCGGGCTGGCCCGGGAGACCTCCCGGATCAAGCTCGGCACGCTTGTCACGTCGGTGACCTTCCGCCACCCCGGGCTGCTGGCCATCCAGGTGGCCCAGGTGGACCAGATGAGCGGGGGACGGGTTGAGCTCGGTCTCGGCGCCGGGTGGTACGCGCAGGAGCACAGTGCCTACGGCGTCCCGTTCCCGGCCAAGCGCTTCGGCCTGCTCGAGGAACAGCTCGAGATCATCACGGGGCTGTGGAGCACACCGGTCGGGGACCGCTACTCCTTCGCAGGCACGCACTACACCCTCGAGGACTCGCCCGCGCTGCCCAAGCCCGTGCAGTCGCCGGTCCCGGTCATCGTGGGCGGCAACGGACCCCGGCGGACCCCTGCGCTGGCGGCCCGGTTCGCGACCGAGTTCAACGCGGCCTTCCCCGAGATCGCCGACATCGCCCCGATGTTCTCCCGGGTCCGCGCGGCCTGCGACGACGCCGGGCGCGACGCCGACGAGCTCACCTACTCCGCCGCCCTCGTGCTCTGTGTGGGCCGCGACGAGGCCGAGTTCGTCAAGCGGGCGGCCGCGATCGGCCGGGAGCCGGCAGAGCTGCGTGAGCACGGCGTGGCCGGCACGGTGAGCGAGGCCGTCGCGCGTCTCGGCGAGCTCGCTGAGGTGGGCGCGGGGCGCGTCTACCTCCAGGTCCTCGACCTGGCCGACCTCGACCACCTGGACCTCGTCGCCCGCGAGGTGGTCCCGGGCCTCTGACCAGCCCCGACACCGTCACGCTGCACCGCCGACCCGCCGATCGTCCACGAGCTGGACAGTCGGCGGGTCGGCGACGTTAACGCGGCGTAAACATCAGTCGCACCCAGCCGCCGGAGGTGGACCAGCGCGCCGATCTCGGTCGTGGCGCCCGTCTCGGCGCCCCCGACCCGCCGTCGGCCATATGTGCTGGTCGGGAAAGTTGATACCGATCTCACCCGTCGACGAATCTCCACGGTCCTATCGACCGCGACCGGAGGAGTATGACGACTTCTCGCCGCCGTGTACTGTGACCTATCTCACACACGGCTCCGGGCGGGTGCGCCGCATGCTTGCCCCACCCCCCCGTCCCACCCCTTCACCACCCCCCGCACCGCCCCTGACGGCGACCCCCCGCGCCGTCCACGACCACCGACACCCCAGGTGTGACCTGCCGCCCCACCCCAGACGCCGCCAGAGCCGCCGCCGTCCCACCAGCTGTCCTGCTCACCACGAGCACTGACCAGTTAGGGGGCCATGCACATGGCCGTCTCTGAGTTCGAACGACTTGTCATCAACCCCCGGCGCACCGACCAGGTCGACCCCGGCGGCGCCCGGCCCCACGGCTTCAGGATCCCGCCCTCTCCCACCCTCGCCGACCGCTCCCCCCGGGCGTCCGACGACCGGGCGGGCATCACCGTCGGCCAGTCCCCCTCGCTCATGATGATCGTGCTGCTGGCGACCCTCGGGGTCGTCGCCTACATGTTCTTCCTGCTCAACCCGAAGAACATCGGCGACCTGCTGCCGTACGCGATGGTCATCACCGCAGAGACGATCCTCGTGCTGCAGGCGCTGCTGGCGATGTGGACCATCCTCTCCAGCGGGCACAACCCCCGGAACTTCGCCTTCTTCCACGCCCAGGACCGTCTGCACGACGTCGCGGAGATCATCCGCGACGCGACCGAGGGCGCCCCGCAGGACTGGACGCTCTACCTGCACGACAAGCCGGTCGTCGTCGACGTCTTCATCACGACCTACGGCGAGCCGATCGAGACCATCCGCCGGACGGTCACGGCCGCTCTCGCGATCCGCGGCCGGCACCGGGTGTGGGTGCTCGACGACGGCCGGTCCGGGGAGGTGCAGGAGCTGGCCGCCGCGCTCGGAGCGCGCTATGTGCGCCGGCTGTCGAGCAACGGCGCCAAGGCCGGCAACATCAACCACGCCCTGGCCCTGGCGAAGGGGGACTACTTCGCCGTCTTCGACGCGGACTTCGTGCCCCGACCCGGCTTCCTCGTGGAGACGCTGCCGTTCTTCGTCGACGACCACGTCGCGTTCGTGCAGACGCCTCAGACCTATGGCAATCTCACCAACCTCATCTCCCGCGGCGCGGGCTACATGCAGGCGGTCTTCTACACGTTCATCCAGCCAGGACGGAACCGGTTCAACGCGGCGTTCTGCGTCGGCACCAACGTCATCTTCCGGCGCGGGGCGATCGACGACATCGGCGGGATGTACGCAGACTCCAAGTCGGAGGACGTGTGGACCTCGCTCATGCTCCACGAGCGCGGATGGCGCTCGGTCTACATCCCGATGACCCTCGCCGTGGGAGACACGCCCGAGACCATCGAGGCGTACACCAAGCAGCAGCTGCGCTGGGCGACCGGCGGCTTCGAGATCATGCTCGAGCACAACCCGCTCAGCCCGCGCCGCAGGCTGACGACGGACCAACGCCTGCAGTACACGGTGACGGCCACGCACTATCTCGCCGGGATCTGCCCGCTGCTGCTGCTCCTGGTCCCCCCGCTGCAGATCTACTTCGACCTGACACCCATGAACCTGTCGATCTCGACCGGGACCTGGCTGCTCTACTACGCAGGGTTCTACGTGCTCCAGATCGCGATCGCGTTCTTCACCCTGGGGTCCTTCCGGTGGGAGGTGCTCATGCTCGCGAGCGTGTCGTTCCCGATCTACGTCCGCGCGCTGTGGAACGCGATCTGCCGCAGGGAGCAGAGCTGGCACGTCACCGGCCGGGCCGGGCGGGCGACCTCACCCTTCAACTTCATGATCCCGCAGGTGCTGTTCTTCTGGTTCCTGGCCATGACGACTCTCGTGGGCGCGTGGAAGGACTGGGGCGACGGCTCGCTCAGCCTGGCGCTCGCGTGGAACGCGACCAACACCGCCATCCTCGGAGCCTTCTGCATCACCGCTCTGAAGGAAGGTCACGGCCTGGCGCGCGAGCGCAGGGCTGACCTGCAGCTCACCACCGGAGGTACACCATGACCTGGCCCAACCGCCTTCGCCTGTCCCTCGGGCTCCTGCTCGTGCTGGTGCTCGTGGCAACGTTCACGATCGTCCTCAACCGGCGGATCACCCAGGTGACGAGCGCGAGCGCATCGATCCAGGCGCTGCACCTGGACATCGGGACGGACTACGCCGGGACCGTCGTGAGGTCCTCCGTCGAGGTGGGCCAGGAGGTCACGGCGGGCCAGACGATCGTCGTCGTGCAGAGCCAGGCCCTCGCCCACGACCTCGCGATCGGTCTGCTCAGCGCGAGCGCCGCACCGTTCACGGTGACCGGGGACGGGACCATGATCTTCACCGCTCCGGCGGACGGGATCATCACCTCCCTCGTCGCCCAGGAGGGCACCTTCGTCCAGGCGGGTGACGTGCTGGCCACGCTCGACCGCGCGGACTCCCTCTACGTGAGCGCGGAGTACTCCCTCGACCCGCGCGACTACGAGCGGATCGAGACCGGTGCAGCGGTCTCGATCGTCCTGCCCAACCAGCGGGAGATCTCCGGCACGGTCGAGAGCGTGGAGGTGCGCACCGCGGCCGACCGCGCAGAGTCCGTCATCACGATCGCCAGCGACGACCTCGAACGCGGTGAGCAGAACGGCCTCATCGCCCCGGGGGTCCCCGTCCTGGCCAGCATCGCGTTGCGCGACGACGGGGTCCTGGCCGGCGTCGAGCAGTCGGCGACCGCCTTCCTGAGGAAGGTCACGAGCTGATGAGGTCCGCTGCGGTCGCTGCGGTCGGCGTGGTGGTCCTCGTCCTGGGGGCGCTCGCCGGCTGCGGTGCGACGACCACGACGACCACGACGACCACGACGGCGACGGACGGTGCGGCGCCCGCGCCCGCCGGGCCGGTGGCCGGTCCGGCGGTGATCGACGACCTTGCGGCCACCGTCGCGGCGGTGCCGCACCGTCAGGTCGGGCCGGCGCCGAGCATGCGCCTGGGGGACGGACTGCTCCCGCCCACCAACCGCTGGTTCGCGGGGCTCGTCTTCGGCGACACCCCGCAGCCGGTGTTCCCGATGCCCCTCGCCGTCACCCTGACCGGGTCCGGTGTCGCAGTCGGCCTGCCCACCCCGGTGACGAGCACGAACGCGATCATCGGTGCGGCGACGCAGGACGTCGCCCTCGACGTCGGCGCGAGCAGGTTCGAGGTGAGCGCCTACGACACCGCGAGCGTCACGCTGACCCTGTTCGACGACGCCGTCGCCCTCGGCACCCTCACCCTCGTGCAGGGGGTCCCGTGGGTCGCGTACACCGCCGCGGCCGATCAGGTCGTCACGTTGTCCGTCGCGTTCTCCGCCGACGAGGTGCCGACGGCCACGGTGGGTGAGCACACGTTCGCCCTCGCCACCCAGGGGACAGTGGAGTCAGACACGCTCTCCCTCACCGCCGGGCAGACCGCCGCGGTCGTCGCCGCCCCCGAGCCTGCCCCCGAGGCCGGCGAGGGGGAGGCGCTGGCCGTGCTCGCCGCTCTCGCCCTCGACCCGGTGACGAGCACGGGGCTCGCCCACGGGGTCTCGGGTGCGAGCGCATGGACGTCGCTGACGTACACGACTGCGGGGTCCTCCGACACCGCCTTCGTCCGCATGGCGCACCAGCGCTCCGCCGCGGCGGGGACGCCCGACGTGGACTGCTCCCTCGGGACCTACCGGACGGTGTACGGCACCGTCGACCTGTGCCGCGGCTCGACCCTGGGGTGGGCCGCGCCCCTCTTGGAGCCGGCGGGAGAGCTCGACCTGACCGGTCTCAGCGACGACGAGCGCACCGAGCTCTCCGCCCAGGTCCGCGCCGACGTCGCCGCGATCCCCGCGGCGCCGTCGGACACCTACTTCGGTGGCAAGGCCCTCTACCGGGACACCAACCTGCTGGTCCTGGCCGCCGAGCTCGGGCTGGACGACGTCGCCGGGCCGCTGCGCGCCCAGCTCACCGAGCGGCTGGTCGAGTGGAGCGAACCGGACGGGTGCACCCGCCGCGAGGCGCGGTGCTTCGTGTACGACGCCGCCGTGCGGGGCGTCGTCGGGCTGACGCCGTCCTTCGGGTCCGAGGAGTTCAACGACCACCACTTCCACTACGGCTACTTCCTCTACGCCGCCGGGGTGCTCGGCGCCAGCGATCCGGAGCTGCTGGAGCGGGTGCGACCGCTCATGGACCTGCTCGCGGCGGACATCGCCGCTCCGACGACCACCGACGAGCTCCCGGCGCTGCGCGTCTTCGACGCCTACGCCGGCCACTCCTGGGCCTCCGGGTTCGTGCCCTTCGCTGACGGGAACAACCAGGAGTCCAGCTCGGAGGCGGTGACCGCGTGGAACGGACTAGGCCTGTGGGCGCAGGCGAGCGGGAACGTCGGCCTGGCCGAGCAGGCGACGTGGCTGCTGTCCGCCGAGGCGGCGTCGGCCCGCACCTACTGGACCGACATCGACCTGGCCGATCCGGTCCTGGACGGGTTCGACCACACGATCGTCAGCCTCAACTGGGGGGCCAAGCGCGACTACGCGACGTGGTTCAGCGCGGAGCCGGCGGCGATGCTCGGCATCCTCGTGCTGCCGATGAGCCCGGTGAGCGGGTACCTGGCGGGAGACCCGGACCGGATCCGCACGAACCTCTCCGCGGTCGTCGGGGCGGGGGCCGACGCGTCCTACGACGTGATGTTCGGTGACTACCTGCTCATGTACGCGGCGCTCGCCGGTCCCCAGGATGCGGCGGACGCCCTCGTGGCGGCCCGCGCCCTGCCGACGTCACGTATCGACGACGGCAACACCCGCAGCTACCTGCTGGCCTCGGTGATGGCCGCCGGTCGGTAGGGAGCGGTCCGCCGACCGGTCACGCGGCGCCGAAGGCGGACTCGAGGAAGGTGGCGAGCCATTCCCCCGACGAGTTGGCGATGAGCAGGATGATGACGATGCTCACGGTCGTCATCAGGAGACCGAGATAGCCGGTGATCAGCCCGGCGAGGGCCATCCCGCTACCTGGCTGTCCGGTCTGGCGGATCTGGCAACGAGCCCTGTGCCCGAGGACGATCGCGACGATCGCGCCGATCACCGGGACGACGCTCAGGCCGACGATCCCCGCGACGAGGGAGGCGGTGGCCAGGTCGTTGGTCTTCGGCGCGGCCGGGTAGCCGGGCTGCGGGTAGCCGGAAGCCGCGGCGAACGGTTCATTCGTGGGACCGGTCACGGCCATCTCCTCGTCGAGGTGTCACCCCTGTCTGGGGTCATCGTAGTGACACCCGGTGAAGCCGGTGCGGAGCGCCGCAGTATCCTGCTCCCTGGGCCGCAGCAGCGGGCCATCGGTGGGGCCACAGATCTGGAGCAGCACGGTGAACCTTGGGTGGACAGTTCATGGCGACGGCAAGACGATGGGGCCGACCGACGTCGTCGGACCGGGAGAGCGGCTCATCTGGCCGCTGACGATCGGGATCGGGTTGCAGCACATCGTCGCGATGTTCGGCGCGACCTTCCTCGTCCCCCTCATCACCGGGTTCTCCCCGGCCACCACGCTCTTCTTCTCCGCGGTCGGGACGATGCTCTTCCTGATCATCACCGGGAACCGGCTCCCCAGCTACCTCGGGTCGAGCTTCGCCTTCATCGCCCCGATCGGTGCCGCGACGGCGTCCGGGGGGCAGTCCGCGGCTGTGGGCGGTGTGCTCGTCGCGGGCGTCACGCTCGCCGTGGTCGGTGTCGTCGTGCACTACGCCGGAGCGCGCTGGATCAACGCGATCATGCCGCCGGTGGTCACCGGGACGATCGTCGCGCTGATCGGGTTCAACCTCGCCCCGGCTGCCTGGGACAACTTCAGCCAGGCGCCGGTCACCGCGGTCGTCACGCTGTCGGCGATCGTTCTCATCACGGTGCTGTTCCGCGGGATCATCGGGCGTCTGGCGATCCTGCTCGGCGTGCTCGTCGGCTACGTCACGGCCTACCTCCGCGGCGAGGTGGACCTGAAGCCCTTCGAGGACGCCTCCCTGTTCGGCCTGCCGGAGTTCGTCACGCCGACCTTCCACGTCTCGGTGCTCGGCCTGTTCGTCCCGGTGGTCCTCGTGCTCATCGCCGAGAACGTCGGGCACGTGAAGTCCGTGGCCGCGATGACCGGTGAGAACCTCGACCACCTGGCCGGGCGGGCGCTGCTCGCGGACGGGATCGCGACGACGCTCGCGGGCGTCGGCGGCGGCTCGGGCACCACGACCTACGCCGAGAACATCGGTGTCATGGCGGCGACCCGGGTCTACTCCACGGCGGCCTACTGGGTGGCGGCCTGCGGCGCCCTCGTGCTGAGCATGTCCCCCAAGTTCGGGGCGCTCATCGCCTCCGTCCCGCTCGGTGTGCTCGGCGGCGCGGCGACCCTCCTCTACGGCATGATCGGCATGCTCGGCGCCCGCATCTGGGTGCAGAACAAGGTCAACTTCTCCGACCCGGTGAACCTCACCACGGCCGCGATCGCGCTCGTCGTCGGCATCGCCGACTTCACCTGGGTGGTCGGGGACCTGACCTTCGCCGGCATCGCGATCGGCACCACCGTGGCCCTCGTCGTCTACCACGTCATGCGGACGATCTCGCGCTGGCGCGGGACGAGCCAGGAAGCCGCCTCACCGGCGTCTGCCCCGGCCGGAACCGAGCTCGAGACGACCGTCGCGGAGCCCCAGAAGCCCTGAGCGGCAGGCCTGCTCAGCCCGCCGGCGCCTCGTCCACGGGAGCCTCCGCCGGAGCCTCCTCGGCGGGGGCGACCGGCGGGGCGGTGGTGGTGCGCGGGGTGGGGGTCAGGCTCTCGATCACCGTGCAGCCCTCGACCGAGGCCATCGCGACGGTCGGGTCGAGGCTGACGGAGTCGATGTCGGCGATACCGCTGAAGCTCGCTCCCAGGTACAGATCGAGGCTGGCGTCCTCACGGTCGTCGTAGATGAACCGGGCCTCGGGCAGGTGGGCGGCAAGGGTGTACGCCGAGGACAGCCCCGCGGCGCCGAAGGCGACCTGGACGCCGGAGTAGGACTTCTTCGAGTTCCCGGTCGACTCCACGACGAACCCGCGCGTGACGAGGTCCTCGGTCGCCGAGGACGCGAGGCCGGCCCGGTCGGTGCTGTTGAGCACCCGGAGCGTGATGGAGGAGTAGGGCACCGGCAGGGTCTCGGCCGGCAGGCAGGGCTGCGGGGTCACCTTGTCGTCGGAGGACTCCTTGGAGGAGAAGTCGCGTTCGAAGGGCGGGTCGATCGCGCCGGTGTAGACCGCGGCGGCAGCGAGCCCGGTGACCGCGAGGAACGCGATGAGCACGCCGAAGACGACCGCCTGTCGCTCGTGCTTGTGACGACGACGCGCTGCGCGAGCGCGCTTGGCTTCCTCCGGGGTGGTCATCCGAGAAATTTACCCTTGTTCTTGCGGGTCGAGGACGAGCACGCGCGCGTGGAGCAGTGCGCGTTGTGCCAGGGCCGCCCGGACCGCGCGGTGCAGACCGTCCTCGAGGTACATCACGCCCTCGTACTGGACCACATGGGCGAAGAGATCCCCGTAGAACGTGGAGTCCTCGGCGAGGAGGTTGTCGAGGTTGAGCGTCACCTTGGTCGTGACGAGGTCGACCAGGCGGACCTGGCGGGGTGGGACCGTCGCCCAGTCCTTGGCCGTCACCAGCCCGTGCTCTGGGTAGGGGCGACCGTCACCCACGCGCTTGAAGATCATGGGGCCACTGTAACCCGCTGTCCTTTTTGCTCGGCATCCTGGCGCCGGGTTCCTGACCTACCCCTCGGGCTCCAGGCGCTGGTAGGCATCGGCGAAGAGCGCCTCGCGGAACGTCTCCCGGGCCGCCAGCACGGTGTCGAGGCGGCTCATGACCTCGGCGGACGTCGGCAGGTCGAAGACTTCGCTGATGAAGCGGGGGAGGTCCGCGCGGTAGTCGTGGGCCCAGGCCCGGTAGGTGCCGGGCTGCTGGGCGTTCTTCATGTCGACCATGGTCTGGAAGAACGTCGTGATCGGCCGCCAGGTCATCCAGGGCGGCGTGCCGCGGGGGCTGATCGGGACGTGCGTGTGGGGCGGTGGCGCGGTCACCGTGCTGCGGAGGGCGTCGGGACCGAGCCAGCGCGGCTCGCTGACGGCGAGGTCGAGGCCGAGCTTGGTCACGCCGTCGTTGTCGTGGCTGACCAGCACGTACCGCAGCCGGCTGCGACGTTCGGGGCCGAGGTCCTCGAGCTGACCGAAGTCGTTGACCACGGCGACGGCCTGCGGGTCGACGTCGAGCTGGTCGCTGCGCGTCACCTCGTGCATCCACCCGCTCGTGTAGGGCGTCCCGATCCACAGCGCGCGGTCGATTCCGAGTGCGGAGGGCCCCAGGGTGCCCCAGTTGAGGAAGACGTCCTGGCTGGTGTGGGCACCGAGGCTCTCACCGAAGACGACAACCCGAGGACGGCGGGCCTCGGGGATGTCCCGTAGCCGGACGAGGATCTCCATCCACAGCTGGCGGTTCTGCTCCCGGGCCCCGGGCACCTTGGCCAGGGACAGCGGGGAGGGCCGTTTGGAGTACTGCATCGTCACGGTCGCCACGTCGCCGCGGCTGAGGTACTGCAGGGCCGCCAGGGCGACGTAGTTGACGTACCCGGTCCCGGTCGGGGAGATGAGCACCAGCAGCGAGCGTTCGAAGGCGCCCAGCCGGGTCATCTCCGCGAGCGCCAGGTCGACCCGCTCCCGGGCCGACGGCGCGCTGTCCAGGCCGACGTAGACCTGGACCGGCTCGGCCAGGGCCGGTTGACCGACCACGGTCTCGATGGAGAAGTCGGGGAGGGCTGGCTGGACCGTGTGGATGCGCTGGGGGGACGTCGGGAGCTGGGAGAGGACGTGTCGACGCCCCTCGCGTCCGAGCGTCTCCCACGGCACGAGGCTTCCGGTGCTGCCGCTGACCGTCGGACGCGCGAGATGGGAGGAGGTGCGCCCGGGCAGCAGCACCTCGTCAGTCTGGGCCGCGGCCTCGATGCGTTGCATGGCGCCGTCCCAGACCCCGACCATCGCCGTGCCCAGTCCCGCCAGGCTCGCGGCCCGGGCGGCCAGGTGCCACATCTTCCGTGACCCCGGCAGGCGCCGGTCCAGGGCGTCACCGAGGTGGTTTGTCAGCAGGCTCTCGGCGGCCGCGAAGCTCGTCAGGGTCGCGATGACACCCCCGGCGATCGCGACCGAGGCCAGGCGTGAGTTCGCCCGCAACGCTCGCACCTCGGTGGTGGGCAGCGAGCGGTGGGAGCGGCGACGTTCGACCGCGTAGGCCACGGCACCCCCGAGCGGGATGGACAGGGGGAACCGGGCGAGAGTGCCCCGGGCGCCGACGTTCTCGTCGACCGCGGTCAGCAGCGCGCGTCCGATCAGCAGCGATGCGCCGCCCGCGCCGGCGAGCGCGAAGCGGCGGCCGGTGAAGCGGGCGACCGCTCGCAGCGGCCGCTCGTCGGGCCGGGCGAAGAAGGCCAGCCCGACCGCGCAGCCGGCCGGCACGGCGCACAGGTCGACGGCTCCTTCGAGGAACCGGACCCGCTGTGCGTCGTCGAGCCAGCTCGCCCCGCGCAGGAAGGTCGAGCCGACGAGCCGCTGTGCGGCGTCGGACAGCAGGTCCTGGGCGACCACGGCGAGGAGGTAGTGCGAACCGATGGACAGCCCGGTGATGATCCCCTGGTCGAGGGAGCTGCGCGGGGCGAGGGACGGGACGAAGGTCTCCGACACGAGCGCCGACGCGATGAGCAGACCCGTCTGCGCGGAGCTGGGACGGGGTGGGAGTGGCGTGATGAACGTGGCTTCCACCTCGTCATTCAAGCACCGCACGTGCGAGCGCGCCCCGTGACCCCGCTCGTGTCGCTGCTCGTGACGGGAGGACATGACGAAGGGCTCGTGACGGTGACCGTCACGAGCCCTTCGCAGCTGGCGGAGGATGGGGGATTCGAACCCCCGAGGGCGTTAACCCAACCGCCTTTCCAAGACGGCGCCATAGGCCACTAGGCGAATCCTCCAGCAAGCACTGGTTGAACCCAGCCTGATGAGGATAGCCGACAGATGGCGTCCCACCGAATCCGGTGCCCGGGAGGGTGAGCCGGCGGCGCTCGGCGCTGCTCGGAGCGCGGCGTCCGGAGCGGGCCGTCGGCTCCCGCGAACCTGCTCCCACCTGCCCGACGGCGCGTTTCACGTCGGGCACCCTGCTTGCGTTACGCTGTGGGCAGACCCCTCGTACGGCGTCATCTCACTGAACTCCCCCAGGGCCGGAAGGCAGCAAGGGCAGGTGAGCTCTGATGGGTGTGCGGGGGGTCCTTTGCGCGTCCGGGACGGGCATTTGCCCTCTTTTGCCCTCTCGATCTCGCGATGTGACCAGCCGATCGTCCGCTCCTTGAGACTTTCTGGTTCTCAGGTTGAGATATCCCATCGGTGCTGCGCATGATTGATCCCATGTTCACCACGTCCCACGCCGCCGACATCCGGGCCCGCGCCTCGCGCCGCCCGATGATGTGCTGCCGTGTGGGCCTCATGCCCGGCGGGTGCTGTCGCTGACCTGGCGACTCACCCGGATCGGGATCTCCTCCCGGTGCCTGCCGCTGCTGCGGCGCTCCTGCCTGGCCCGTGCTGACTGCACGTGAGCTACCCGCCCTCGGCGGGTCTCGTCCCACACCCTTGCTCGACCTGTCCATCGGCTGACCGCCGAGATCGATGCGCCGCCCCAGGCGCACACCGGAAGGAACCCCTCATGATCCGCAAGACCCATGCCGCCAAGGGCCTCGGCGCCCTCACTCTCGCCGCTGTCCTCAGCGTCTCCCTGACCGCGTGCGGTGCGGATGACTCCACCGACACGAGCGCGACCGGGGAGAAGGGCGACCCGATCAAGATCGGTGTCGTGAACTCCGCAGAGGAGTCCTGGAGCCTGTTCACGAAGGCGGCTGCCGAGGACGGCATCGAGGTGGAGCTGGTGAACTTCAGCGACTACCCGCTCATCAACGAGTCCCTCGCGAACGGCGACCTCGACCTCAACGAGTTCCAGCACCTGCAGTACCTCGCGAAGAACAACGTCGGGACGGGACAGGACCTCACCCCGATCGGTGCGACCGCGGTGTTCCCGCTCGGGCTGTACTCCACCAAGTACGAGTCGGTCGAGGACATCCCGGCCGGCGGCGAGATCGCGATCCCGAACGACGACACGAACCAGGCCCGAGCCCTGCTCGTGCTGCAGGAGGCCGGCCTCATCAGCCTGGTCGACGGTGGGAGCGCCTTCTCGACGACCGCCGACGTCATCGCCGAGGAGTCCACCGTCAAGGTCACCGCGGTCGACGCCGCCCAGACTGCCGCGGCGCTGCCCGACCTCGACGGTGCCGTCATCAACAACGACTATGTGACGTCCTCCGGTCTGACCACCGACGAGCGCCTCTACGCCGACGACCCGGACGCGTCGGCGGCTGAGCCGTACATCAACATCTGGGTCTCCCGCGCGGACGACGCGGACAACGCGACCTACCTCAAGCTCGTCGAGATCTACCACTCGGCCGAGGTCGAGGCCGCAGCCCTGGAGGAGTCCGGCGGCACGGCCGTCTTCAAGGACAACACCGCGGCAGAGCTGCAGACGATCCTCGACGGCATCGTCGCGGACTTCAAGGCGACGAGCTGATCGCTCGGACAACCTCGGGGTGGGGCGGTACGGTGCAGTGACCGTGCCGCCCCGCTGCACGTCCGCAGCTCGACCGCACGACCCGGCCCGGCCCGCCTGACCAGCCTGATCTGACCCACCCGACCTGACCCCGCCTGCTGAGGAGCCCGATGAGCGAGACCCCCGATGCGATCGTCACGTTCCGTGACGTCTCCAAGGTGTTCGTCACCGGCAAACAAGAGGTTCGCGCCGTCGACGGCGTGACCCTTGACATCGCGCCGGGCGAGATCTTCGGCGTGATCGGCTACTCCGGAGCGGGCAAGAGCACGCTGGTACGGCTCATCAACGCGCTGGAACGCACGACGGCAGGGTCCATCGTGGTCGATGGCGTCGACATCACGACGCTGCGCGAGGGGCAGCTGCGCAGCGTGCGTTCGAAGATCGGGATGATCTTCCAGCAGTTCAACCTGATGAGCTCCCGGACCGTGGCCTCGAACGTCGCCTATCCGCTCAAGGTCGCCGGATGGCCGGCGGACAAGCGTCGTGCGCGGGTCGCCGAGCTCCTCGAGTTCGTGGGCATCTCCGACAAGGCGCGTCGCTACCCTGCCGTGCTCTCCGGCGGGCAGAAGCAGCGTGTCGGTATCGCCCGTGCCCTGGCGACCTCACCGAAGATCCTGCTCGCCGACGAGGCGACGAGCGCCCTCGACCCGGAGACGACCCAGGACGTGCTGGCCCTGCTGCGCAAGGTCAACCGTGAGCTGGGCATCACGGTCATCATCATCACCCACGAGATGGATGTCGTGCGCTCCACGTGCAACCGCGTCGCCGTCATGGAGCACGGACGTGTCGTGGAGTCTGGTGACGTCTACAGCGTCTTCGCCAACCCCCAGCAGCGCGCGACCCGCGCCTTCGTGGACAGCGCCCTGCGGGACAGGCCGACCGCCGACGTGCTGGAACGGCTGCGGCACCGTCATCCCGGGCGGCTCGTCACGGTGAACGTCCATGAGGACGGCACGTCGGGCGCGCGTCTGACCAAGGTCCTGCGCGAGCACGACGTCGAGGGCACGATCGTCTTCGGTGGCATCTCGGAGGTCGCCGAGCGCCCCTTCGGGTCGGTGACCTGGGAGCTGCTGGGTTCGCAGGCAGCCATCGAGTCCGTCCTGGCGGCGCTGCGCAGCTACACGACCATCGCGGACCTCGGCACCGCAGCCGACCCGCTCGCCGACCCCGACGCCCCTGTCCCGTCCTCGAGGAGCAACCCATGAGCGAGACCGACTGGGACCGCCTGCTCCCCATCCTCGGCGACTCCTTCTGGCAGACCATGTACATGGTCTCGATCACGATGATCATCGGCGGCTTCGCCGGCCTCCTGCTGGGCCTTGCGCTCTACGCGACCCGCAAGGGCAACCTGCTCGCCAACGGGCCGGTGTTCAGCGTCCTCAACATCCTCGTCAACATCATCAGGCCGATCCCGTTCATCATCTTCATCGTCGCGATCGGGCCGTTGACGACTGCCGTGGTGGGCAAACGCATCGGCATCGAGGCGGTGACCTTCGCGATGGTGATCATGGCCTCCTTCGCCTTCTCGCGGCTCGTCGAGCAGAACCTCGTGAGCATCGATCCGGGCGTGGTCGAGGCCGCACGGGCGATGGGCGCGTCCCCGCTGCGGATCGTCTTCACCGTCCTCATCCCCGAGGCCCTCGCGCCGCTCATCCTCGGGTACACGTTCTTGTTCGTCGGGGTCCTCGACATGTCTGCGATGGCTGGGTACCTGGGCGGGGGCGGGCTCGGTGACTTCGCGATCGTCTACGGCTACCGGCAGTTCGACTGGGCGGTGACGATCGTCGTCGTGCTCATCATCATCGTGATGGTCCAGGCCGCGCAGTTCCTCGGCAACTGGCTGGCGAAGGTGGCTCTGCACCGGTGACCGACCTGTGCGCACGGTCGTGCTGACCGTCGCCCCATCGGCCCTCGATGTCGGACGCACCGTCTAAGGTTGCGGTGTGAGCACAGCCCTGTACCGCCGCTACCGTCCAGAGAACTTCGCCGAGGTGATCGGCCAGGAGCACGTGACAGAGCCTCTCATGCAGGCTCTGCGCTCCAACCGCGTCAACCACGCCTATCTGTTCTCCGGGCCGCGAGGCTGCGGCAAGACGACGTCCGCGCGGATCCTCGCGCGGATCCTCAACTGCGCCCGCAACACCCCCGAGACGCCGTCAGACACCCCGTGCGGGGAGTGCGAGTCCTGCATCGAGCTTGCCCGCGGCGGGCCGGGGAGCCTCGACGTCGTCGAGATCGACGCCGCGAGCCACGGTGGTGTCGACGACGCCCGCGAGCTCCGGGAGCGCGCGACGTTCAGCCCCTCCCGTGACCGGTTCAAGATCTTCATCCTCGACGAGGCCCACATGGTCACCGCGCAGGGCTTCAACGCGCTGCTCAAGATCGTCGAGGAGCCGCCGGAGTACCTGAAGTTCATCTTCGCCACGACCGAGCCCGAGAAGGTCATCGGGACGATCCGCTCGCGGACCCATCACTACCCCTTCCGGCTCGTCGCCCCCGAGACCCTGCAGAGCTACCTCGCCTCGCTCGCCGCGAGCGAGGACATCGCGGTGAGCGCCGGCGTCCTCCCGCTCGTGGTGCGGGCCGGCGGCGGGTCCGTGCGCGACTCCCTCTCCGTGCTCGACCAGCTCATGGCCGGGGCAGAGGGCGCCACGCTCGACTACGAGCGCGCCGTCTCGTTGCTCGGCTTCACCCACGTCACCCTGCTCGACGACGTCGTGGACGCACTCGCCGCCCGCGACGGCGCGAGCATGTTCCGGGTAGTCGACCACGTCATCGCGACCGGCCACGAGCCGCGCCGCTTCGTCGAGGACGTCCTGGAGCGGCTGCGCGACCTCATCGTGCTGTCCGTCTCGGGCGACGCCGCGCAGGCCGTGCTGCGCTCGGTGCCCGCCGACCAGCTGGCGCGGATGCGCACCCAGGCGACGAACCTCGGTGCGAGCGAGCTGTCCCGGTCGGCGGACGTGGTCAACGCCGCCCTGACCGAGATGAGCGGGGCGACCTCACCGCGCCTGCACCTGGAGCTGCTGTGCGCCCGGTTGCTGCTGCCGGCCGCGGACGACACCACCGCCGGGATCGGCGCCCGCCTGGACCGCCTCGAGCGTGGGCTCGCCAGCGGTGCGGTGGCCCGGCCCGTCGCGACGGTGGCAGCGCCTGTCGCAGCCGCTCCCGTGCCTGTCGCAGCCGCCCCGGCGGCTGCTGCGGTCGCTCCGGCCGCCGGTGTGCCGGTCGCCGCGGCGACGCAGGAGTCGCCGGTCGACCAGACCGCGCCCGTGATCCCCCGGACCGTGGGGTCCGTGACGAGCCCTGCGTTGACGGGCACTGCGGCGACGAGCCCCGCGGCGACCACCTCCGCGCCCACCAGCGGCGCGACCGAACCGCCCCCGTGGGACACCCCGGCCGTGCAGACGGCTGAGCCCGCTGCGGTGGTCCAGCCGGTAGCCCCGCCGGAGCCCGCGGTTCCGCCCGCCGCGACGCAGCCCGCTACCCCCTCGCCCGCCGTCCCCCCGCCCGCTCCGGTGCACCAGGTCTCGGCTCAGCCCGCGCCCGTCCCCCCGAGCGTGGCACCCGCACCCCCGCAGCCGTCCACAGCCGCAGCGCCCGCTGGGACGTCGGCCGGCGCCGGAGCGTCCACGACCGACATGCTGCGTCGGCGCTGGCCCGAGGTGCTCGACACCCTGAGCCGGTTGCGCAAGGCCACCTGGGCTCTCGTGGCCCAGAACGCTCAGGTCGCCGACCTCAACGACAGCACCCTGCGCCTGACCTTCGCCTCGGCAGGGCTCGCGACCGCGTTCCGCAGCGGCCCAGGCGCCGAGCTCGTCCAGCGCGCGATCCGCGAGACGCTCGGCTTCGACATCCGCGTCGAAGGTGGGATCGAAGAGCCTGGCCGCGCCCCGGCGCGGCCCACCGGCGCCCCGGCGCCGAGCGCTCCGCCGCAGGATGCCGACCGGTCGGCGTCGTCGGGCGCTGTCGCCGGGGTCGACCCGGTCGCGGCGGCGGCCTCCTGGGACGTGCCGGTCCCGCCTGCGGCCGCCCCTGCCGGACCGTCGCCCGCGACGTCGTCGGGCGACGGTGGCGCCACGGCACCGGTCGCTCCCGGCGCGGCCGCGGCGGAGTCTGTCCGCACGGGCTCCAGCGATCGCAGCCCGGGGAACACCCCCGGGTCCCAGGAACCTGCGCCCGAGTACGGCGAGGAGCCGCCCGGGGACTTCGACCACGAGCCCGCCCCGGAGTTCGGGTCACGTCGCCCACCATCGCCCAGCCCCGTCCGGCCCAGCCCCGCTCAGCCCAGCCCCGCTCGGCCAGCCGCAGCCGCAGACGCACCCGCGCCGACCAGGCAGAGCACGGAGAGCCCGCGCCAGGCCGCCGAGCGGCACGTCGCGGCGACCCGCGCGCAGGACGAGGCGCGCGCCCAGATCGTCGACGACCCTCAGCCCGACGACGAGGACCTCGCGTCCTCCGGCCAGGTCGGGGCGCCGTTGATCGCCCAGATCCTCGGCGGCGTGGTGATCGAGGAGATCCTCGACTCCGAGGTCTGAGCCCCTCCCGCCGCGACGTAGGCTTGGGCTGTGTATGAAGGCGCAGTCCAAGACCTGATCGATGAGCTCGGCCGGCTTCCCGGCATCGGGCCCAAGAGCGCGCAGCGGATCGCGTTCCATCTCCTCGCGGCCGACGCCGACGACGCGCGCCGGCTCGCCGACGCCCTGACCGAGGTCAAGCTGCGCGTGCGGTTCTGCGAGATCTGCGGCAACGTCGCGGAATCCGCGCAGTGCCGCATCTGCCAGGACCCGCGCCGGTCCCTCGCCGTGATCTGCGTCGTCGAAGAGCCCAAGGACGTCGTCGCGGTCGAACGGACCCGGGAGTTCCGAGGCAAGTACCACGTCCTCGGCGGGGCCATCAACCCCATCGACAACGTCGGCCCCGACGACCTGCGGATCAAGGAGCTGCTCACCCGGCTCGCCGACGGCGCGGTCCAGGAGGTCATCCTCGCGATGGACCCCAACGTCGAGGGTGAGGCCACCGCGACCTACCTCGCGCGGCTGCTCGGCCCGATGGGCCTGCGTGTGACCCGCCTCGCATCCGGACTGCCGGTTGGGGGAGACTTGGAGTACGCCGACGAGGTCACCCTCGGTCGGGCGTTCGAGGGACGGAGAGTTGTCAGTGGTTGACAAGACGATGGTCGAGACGAACCGGGTCGACGCGAGCGAGGTCCTGGCCGACGCGGCCGACCTGCGCGCGATCGCCGCCACCTTCGTGCCCCAGGCCAACCGGTTCCTGCAGACGTGCGTTGACGTCGCATCCGGCGCCGCGACCGACGCGGCGATCCCGCTCCTGCTCCTGGCCACCTCCGACATCCTCAGCGCCGGTGCGCGCCTGGGCGCGATGATCGACGTCGTGCCCTCGGCGCGGTTCGAGCCGGACGCCGGTGAGGAGACCGACCTCGACCCGCTGCGCCTGGGGCTGGCCCGGGTGCTCGACGGGATCGACGAGTACGTCGAGGTCGTCGACCCGGTGCTGGGCGCCGAGGTCGACGGGTCGGCCATCTCCTCCGACGTCGCCACGATCGCCTCGGCGCTGACCCAAGGCTTGGCGCACTTCGAGGCCGGCAACGAGGTCGAGGCGCTGTGGTGGTGGCAGTTCTCCTACCTGTCGAGCTGGGGCGAACGTGCCGCGAGCTCGCTCCGGGTCCTCCAGCTCATCCTCGGTCACCTCCGCCTCGACGTCGCCGACGACGTCGCGGCTGAGGCGGAGTACGACGCGCTCCAGTCCTGACCGCGGCGTCTGCGGGGACTCCCGCCCCGTTGCTCAGGCGACCCGGGTGCCGCGGGCGAGCTTGCCCTGCGGGATCCGCAGCCGCCGGACGGTCACGACGATCGCGCCGGCCCCGATGAGCAGGTTGATGGCGAGCCCGAGCGGCCAGACGGGCGCGGTCGAGGGATCGACCTCCTCGACACCCGAGATCGACGCGGGGCAGGTGGAGTACGGTTCGTCGGCTCCGGCGCGGGCCGAGCGGACTCCGTCCCGGATCCCGGCGAGCGGGTCAGGGCTCCCGCCGGAGAAGAACTCCCGGCCGGGCGCCGCATCGGCGACGACGACGTAGGGGTTCATCGCGAGCAGCCACCAGGTGCGCTCGGTGTGCACGACCGACTGCTCGGTCTCCTGCCACTCGCAGGCCACCACATCGCCGGTCTTGTCGTCCCACTCGGAGGCCTGCTGGATGGAGTAGCGCTCCGACCCGGACATCGGGAAGAGCGTGAGGGCGAAGACGATGAGCGTGCCGACCGTCAGGGCCGCCACGGTCAGGTAGGCCAGCACCGTGGAGCCGGTCGGTTTGGTGACCAGTGCGGAGAACCCGAGGGAGACCGCGGAGACGACGCCGAGCATGAGCGTGAGCAGCACGAGGGTGCTGAACACCGCACCGACTGCGACCCCGCCCGCCAGGAAGGACCAGAGGATGAACGGCACGCTGACCACCACGAAGGCCAGCGACGCCACCCACCCGGCGAGCAGCTTGCCGAGGGTGATCTCGATCGGGGTGAGCAGCGTGACCTGGAGGATGGCCAGGGTGCCGGCGATCCGGTCGCCGTTGATCGCGGCCGAGCTCAGGGTCGGGGTGACGAGCAGGCCCATCGACAGGATGAACATGACGTTGAGGCTGAACATCAGCGGACCCGGCTGGGAGAGCCCGGTGTTCTCGTAGTTGACCGAGGTGGAGATGAGCAGGCAGATGCCGCCCACCACGAGGAACCACACCCCGAGCGAGACCTTCCACTTCGTCGAGCGCAGGCGTTGGGTGAGCTCGAGCCTGGCCACGGTGCTCACCCCGTGCCAGGACACCGACCAGTCCCCGCGCTCGCGCTGGACCTGCTGCTTCGGGGGCTGGTACGTCGCGGGGGCGGGCGGGTACGGGTAGGTGCTCATCGTCGGTCCTCGTCGAGGGAGAGATACGTCTGTTCCAGCGCGCCGCCGGAGGGGGCCATGGAGACGACGGGGACGCCGGCTCCGATCACGTCGCGCAGCAGCCGGGCGGCGGCGTCCTCGCCGCCGATCTGGATGAGCAGCCCGCCGTCGGCATGCTCGACGAAGGCCACGCCCACCGACCTCAACCAGGCGTGCAGGGGCGCGGGCGTCAGCGCCTTGATCCGCCAGGTGCGGTGGTGGATCCGGGCCTCGACGACGGACTCCTGGGCGACGGTGCGCCCGCGGGAGATGAAGACGGCGTCGTCGACCATCTCGTCGAGCTCGGTGAGGATGTGGCTGGAGATCAGCACGGTGGTGCCGGTCGCGGCGAGGGCGCGGACCAGGGTCCGCAGCTCGATCCGCGACCGCGGGTCGAGGCCGTTCGCGGGTTCGTCGAGGATGAGCACCGCGGGGTTGTGGACGAGCGCCCGGGCCAGCCCGAGACGCTGCTTCTGCCCGCGGGAGAGCACGTGCGCCGGAGCGTCGGCCAGGTCGTCCAGGTGCACCGTGGCGAGCAGCTCGGCGGCGCGCTGACGGGAGTGCTCCTTGGACATCCGGTAGGTCGCCCCGGTCGTGGTGAGCACCTCCCGGGCGGTCAGGGAGTCCCACGTGCCGAAGGAGTCGGGCATCCACCCCACCTGGGAGCGGGCCGAGTAGTTCTGGGTGACCGGGTCGAACCCGCCGACGAGGATGTGGCCGGCGTCGGGGGTGATCAGCCCGGCGAGCATGAGCATGAGCGTCGTCTTGCCCGAGCCGTTGGGTCCGATGAGCGCCGTCACGGCGCCCCGCCGGGCGCGCAGGTCGATGCTCGCCACAGCGGTGACGGACCCGAAGCTGCGCTGCACGCCGTGGGCGATCACCCCGAACTCGTCCGTGAGGTCAGGCGGCGGTGGTGGCCCGACGGTGATCCCGTAGGCGGGTTGTGGATACGGCTGCGCGCTCGTCATGGCCGTGATCCTACAAGGACGAACGATCCCGGCATTGGGTGCATCGCGGCGGGTCGGGCAGCCAGCGCGGTCCGTATGGCGGTCGTGCTGGTGCTCGGGGGCGGGGGCACCTACACTCGGTGCGTTCGGACAACACCTGGTGGACGTTTAGATCGACGGGACCAGCAACGTAACGGAGCAGGCACGTGGCACTTGTTGTGCAGAAGTACGGCGGTTCATCCGTCTCCGATGCCGAGAGCATCAAGCGGGTCGCGAAGCGCATCGCCGAGTACAAGAGGGCCGGGAACGACGTCGTCGTCGTGGTCTCGGCGATGGGTGACACGACCGACGAGCTCATCGACCTCGCCCGGCAGATCACCCCGCTGCCCCCGTCGCGAGAGATGGACATCCTCCTCACCGCCGGCGAGCGGATCTCGATGTCGCTGCTCGCGATGGCGATCAACAACCTGGGCGTCAAGGCGAAGTCCTTCACCGGCCAGCAGGCAGGGCTGATCACCGACGCCGTGCACGGCAAGGCGCGCATCGTCGACGTCGTGCCCAGCCGGATCCGGGAGACCATCGAGAAGGGCTCGGTCGCGATCGTCGCCGGGTTCCAAGGGGTCACCCAGAACACCAACGACGTCACGACGCTGGGCCGCGGCGGCTCCGACACGACCGCCGTCGCGCTCGCCGCCGGCCTCGGTGCGGACGTCTGCGAGATCTACACCGACGTCGACGGCATCTTCACCGCAGACCCGCGCATCGTGGCGACCGCGCGCAAGGTCGACCGCATCACCTACGAGGAGATGCTCGAGATGGCGGCCAACGGCGCGAAGATCCTCGCACTGCGCTGCGTGGAGTACGCCCGACGCTACGACGTCCCCATCCACGTCCGCTCGTCGTTCTCGGGCAAAGAAGGAACGCTGGTCACCAACGTCCCCGCGAGCGCCGCGGCCGGTCCGAACGAAGGAGAAGAAGCCATGGAAGACCCGATCATCTCCGGAGTGGCGCACGACCGCAGCGAGGCCAAGATCACCGTCGTCGGCGTGCCCGACGTCCCCGGCACCGCGGCCCGCATCTTCGAGGTGGTGGCGAGCGCCGGCGCGAACATCGACATGATCGTGCAGAACGTCTCCGCCGCGGCGACGGGCCTGACCGACATCTCCTTCACCCTGCCCGAGGACGACGGCCCGCTCGCGACGACCGCGCTCAACGGGGTCCGCGAGGAGATCGGCTTCGACTCCCTGCAGTACGACGACCAGATCGGCAAGATCTCCCTCGTCGGGGCGGGCATGAAGTCCCACCCCGGTGTCTCGGCCCGCCTCTTCGGCGCCCTGCGCGACGCCGGGATCAACATCGAGATGATCACCACCTCCGAGATCCGCATCTCCGTGGTCACCCGCGAGGACAGCCTGGACGACGCCGTGCGCGCCGTGCACTCCGCCTTCGGTCTGGACGGCGAGGGCGAGGCCGTCGTCTACGGCGGCACCGGTCGCTGACCTGCGTGCCCCGTCCCTTCTTCTCTTCTTGACCGTGTCATCGTGAAAAGAGTCTGCTCATGAGTGCATCAGGTGTGAACGTCGCCGTCGTCGGAGCCACCGGGCAGGTCGGGGCGGTCATGCGCCGCCTGCTGGCCGAACGTGACTTCCCGGTCGCGCAGATCCGCTACTTCGCCTCCGCCCGCTCGGCCGGGACCACCCTGCCGTGGCAGGGCCAGGACATCGTCGTCGAGGACGCCGCGACCGCGGACCTGTCCGGGATCGACATCGCGCTGTTCTCCGCGGGAGGTGCGACGTCGAAGGAGCAGGCGCCGCGCTTCGCGGCCGCCGGGGCGATCGTCATCGACAACTCCTCCGCCTGGCGGCTGGACCCCGACGTCCCGCTCGTCGTCTCCGAGGTCAACCCCGAGGCCATCGACGCCGCCACCAAGGGCATCATCGCCAACCCCAACTGCACCACCATGGCGGCCATGCCGGTGCTCAAGCCGCTGGCCGACGCGGCGGGCCTGGAACGGCTCATCGTCACGACCTTCCAGGCGGTCTCCGGCTCCGGCCTGGCCGGCGCGGCCGAGCTCGACTCCCAGGTGCGCGCCGCCGTCGGGCAGGACACCCTGGCCCTCGTGCACGACGGCGCGGCGGTCACCTTCCCCGCGCCGGTCAAGTACGTGAAGAACATCGCCTTCAACGTCGTGCCGGTCGCCGGGTCGATCGTCGACGACGGCTCGGAGGAGACCGACGAGGAGCAGAAGCTGCGCAACGAGTCGCGCAAGATCCTCAGCCTGCCTGACCTTGCGGTCGCGGGGACCTGCGTGCGGGTGCCGGTGTTCACCGGGCACTCCCTCGCGATCAACGCCGAGTTCTCCCGGGCGATCACCCCGGACGAGGCGCGGGCGCTGCTCGCCGCGGCTCCCGGTGTCGAGCTGGCCGACGTGCCCAACCCGCTCGACGCGGCCGGCGCCGACGCGAGCCTCGTCGGCCGGATCCGGGTGGACCAGTCCGTCCCCGGAGGCCGGGGCCTCGTCTTCTTCGTGAGCAACGACAACCTCCGCAAGGGCGCAGCCCTCAACGCCGTCCAGGTAGCCGAGCTGGTAGCCACCCGCCTGACGGCCTAACCCGTCCCCCTCCCTGCCCCTCTCCACTTCCGCTGAGTGCTGGGTTCTCCACGCGTTCGACGGCGTGTCGCGCGTAAGGATCCAGCACTCAGCGGAGGGACCAGCGGTTGCGGTCGGTGATGATCTGGGTGCGGCGTGCGGCGACGAGGAGGGTGGGGGTGCCCAGGGCCTCCCCGGAACGGTGGGGTTCACGCCGACGGCCTCGTCGCCGAGGGACTCGGTGAGGAAGTGCACGGCGCCGACGATCTGCGCGTCGTCCACGTGGGACAGCCACAGGGGAAGGTGGTGGTGACGCCCGGCCAGCATGGCGCCGATGCGGGTGCTCAGCTCGGTGTCCTGGGTGAACTCCTTGATGACCCGCAGCGCCGCGGTCGTTTCCGCGCTCGGGGTGCCGTCGAGAGGACGAGCTCCTCGAGCGTGACCGTGGTGGCGGGCTGCCCGGGTAGGGGGAGAGTGTGCGGCTCGCCCACCTCGACGAGACCGCTCATCCATTCGAGCAGGTCGAGCGGCTCGGGAGAGCGGAGGGCGGTGCGCAGCGTGCTGAGCATCTCCGGTTCGGCTCCGGGCCCGTTCCCGTGGGGAGGTACCTGGCGCGGGGTGCGGTGCTGGGGCCTGCGGGGACGGCGCTCGTCGCTTTTGGCCACGTCCCGACCCTGGTGCTCAGGGCGGTGCCGGGTCGAGGTTGCGGCGACCGGGTTCACCATCGGTTGCGCAGCTCGATGAGCTCGGCCCGGCGACGGGCCACGAGCAGAGTGGGCGAGTGCATCTTCAGCACGCAGGCGAAGGGATACAGATAGGACCAGATGTCCGCGGAGACCGGAGGGTCCGTCGCCTCCCGGTGGCTCTCGAACCACTCCATCACGTCGTGCTGAGACACATGCTCCTTCCGTCCGACCGAGCGGTTGGCGTCGGTGGCAGCGTCGACGAGCCCGGCGACACCGCGCACCGGGACAGCAGACTCCGGGTGGTGGAAGAGTCCGGGGTCGCTCGCCGCGGCCCGGGCGAGGCAGCGCCGGAAGACCGTGCGATGCTCGACGTCGAACAGGTCGTCCGCGCACCGGTCGGCGAGGGCCAGCCAGTCGGCGACGGCGGGTCGGATGCCGGCGGGGACCCTGGTCCAGTCGAAGGGCTCGTCGGGGAGCGGGACCGTGTCGAGGGACGCAAGCTGGTCTTCGCCGCCGGCGGCGAGCACGGGATCGTCCTCGTCCGATTCCTCTTCTTCTTCCTCGCGGGTCACGCTCTCGTCGACGGCGTCGACGAAACCGTCGGTCAGCTCTCCGACAACGTCGCGAGACCGCTCGGTGACCTGCGGGTCGACGCCGCGCAGCTGGCAGGTGTACGGCACCCACGTGATGAGCAGGTCGCTGAGCAGCACGGCGTCCTCGCGATCGAGCACGCGAGCGCGCAGGGCCCAGTCGAACAGCGCCTGGACGGTCTGAGGTGTCCACAGCAGCGGATCGGTGCCCCCTGCGACGACGACGAAGCGGAGGATGAGGTGGAGGTAGCCGCGGAACAGCCCGGGCGGGAAGTCGACCCCGTCGGTGGAGGCGAAGAACGTGTCGGCGATCTGGCGGAGATTCTCCTCGCTCCGCAACGGCGTGACCGGGGCGCTGCCATCCGGGGGGAGGAGACCGAGGGCCCACTCTACGAGCGCCCGGTTCGCCGGCCATGTCGGTGACTCGAACGGGGGATCGACCCGGGAGCCCTGCGCGATCGCGTCCTTGATGGCGGCACGCGCATCACCAGGATCGGGATGCGTGACAACTGGCTCACCGCCGACCGTGCTGGCACACCGGATCACCTCGCAGGAGGTCGCCGCGACGGCGTCCGGCCTGTCGAGGACGACCATCGCCTCCCGGACGGCGCCGGCGACGGCGTGGGCGACGCCGACGACCACGGTGAACCGGACGCCGCCGGCCATGCGGACGGCGAAGGTGTAGCTGGAGGTTTCACCGAGGGGATCGGTCACGAGGATCACGTCGCCGACGACGCGTGCGTCGTCGAGATGAGCGAGCCAGGCGGGGAGGGGCTGGTGCCTCGCGGAGAGCGTGCTGGCGATGCGGATGCGGAGATCCTCGTCCTGGCTCAATGCTGCGACGAGATGGAGCGCGGCCGTGGTCTCGGTGCACGGGACGGCCTCGAAGACGGCAGCAATGCCGGCCAGGGTGGGCGCGTCATCGTCGGGCGAGGGCGAGGGCGAGGGCGAGGGCGAGGGCGAGGGCGAGGGCGAGGGCGAGGGCGCCGACGACGGTGCAGTCGCCCCCATGACGCCACTGATCAGGAGGAGGAAATGGAGCGGACCCGACCGCAGCGCCGCGCGCAGGGGAGCGACGATGCCTGGCAGATCCGGGGCGCGAGAGCGCTGTCCCGGCCGGCGGGTCCGGCTGGTGTGGTGGGGTTGGTGGCTTCCGCGGTTGCGTTGTCTGGGCACGTCCCGAACGTACGACCGCGGAGACCACCAAAAGCGGTGTGCGCCAAGCTGTGGATGAACCCCCGCTGAGTGCGGCCGAACGGCTGCCCACACCGGACATCAGGCAGCCGTTCGGCCGCACTCAGCGGAGTGGGCGGGGCGCGCTCGGCGGAGGGCGGGTGTGTTACCGTCTACCCCGTGATCGGGAATCGTTGGTATCGGCGCTTTACGCTGGCTCTTGGTGGAGCTCAGCGGGCGTTCGCCTGACCAACCTTCCACCCGGAGCCAGCACAGGGCCCGACGCCGTCGCGTCGAGGCCCTTCGTCGTTTCAGACGGGCCGACTCCGCGACACCGGTAGGCCTCTGTGGCCCCGTCTGAGATGCCCGCCCCCTCAGACCCGCCCAGACTCGGAGCCCCACCTCATGTCCACCCCCACCTCATCGGAGATCGTCATGGATACCCCGCGCACCAACGACCTGCGCATCCGTGCGCTCGATCCCCTGCCCGCACCCGCCGACATGCTCGCCGAGCTGCCGCTCACCGCAGAGGCGGCCGACCTCGTGGCCCGCAGCCGCGAAGACGTCCGCAAGACCATGAACGGGACCGACGACCGGCTCCTCGTCGTCGTCGGCCCCTGCTCGGTGCACGACCCGGTCGCGGCCCTCGACTACGCGCGCCGGCTGGCCGCGCTCGAGCACGAGCTCGAGCAGGACCTGTGCATCGTCATGCGCGTGTACTTCGAGAAGCCGCGCACCACGGTCGGGTGGAAGGGGCTCATCAACGACCCCGGCATGGACAGCTCCTTCGACGTGCACCGCGGGCTGCGTCTGGCCCGCGAGGTGCTGCTCGGCGTGCTCGCCGAAGGGGTGCCGGCCGCGTGCGAGTTCCTCGAGCCGACGAGCCCGCAGTACATCGCCGACGCCGTGTCCTGGGGAGCGATCGGGGCCCGCAACCCCGAGAGCCAGGTGCACCGGCAGCTCGCCTCGGGCCTGTCGATGCCGATCGGGTTCAAGAACGCGACCGACGGCGACGTCCAGGCTGCGGTCGACGGCTGCGTGACGGCCGCGGCCGAGCACACCTTCTTCGGGATCGACTCCGCGGGCCGGGCCGCCGCGGTGGCCACCACCGGGAACCCCGACTGCCACGTCATCCTGCGGGGTGGGCGCGGCGGACCCAACTTCGACGACGCCTCGGTCGCGGACGCGCTGGGGATCGTGGCTGCCGCGGGGCTCGAGCCGCGCCTCATGATCGACGCGAGCCACGGCAACTCCGGCAAGTCCCACGTCCGCCAGGCCGAGGTGGTCCGCGAGATCGCCGCCTCGGTCGCCGCGGGCAGCCAGGGGGTGGCCGGGATCATGATCGAGAGCTTCCTCGTCGCCGGTGCGCAGAAGCCCGCGGCGCAGGGGCTGACCTACGGTCAGTCGGTGACGGACGCGTGCATCGACTGGGACACCACCGCCGACCTGCTGCGTGAGCTCGCCGCCGCGTCGCGCGCCCGGCGCGGGGTGGTCGCGGGACGCTGACCAGCGCAGAGCGCCCGGTGTAGCGTCTGGGGGTGTGAGCGACATGTGGATCACCGTGGCCGTGCTCGTCGTGGCCGTCATCGTCTTCGTGTGGAACAAGATCCCGGTCGGCCTCGTCGCCGTCGGGGTCGCCCTCTCACTGTTCTTCACCGGGGTGCTCGACCTCGACCAGGTGTTCTCCGGCTTCGGTGACCCGGTCATCGTGTTCATCGCCGCGCTGTTCGTCGTCAGCGACGGGCTCGACGCCTCCGGAGTGACGGCGTGGGCGGGGCAACGCCTGGTCGAGAAGGCGGGCGACAGCCGGCGCCGCCTCGTTGTGCTGATCATGGCGCTCGTGGCCGTGGTCACCGCGCTGATCAGCGTGAACGGCGCGGTCGCGGCGCTGCTGCCGATGGTCGTGGTGACCGCGGTGCGGCTCAAGCTCAGCCCGTCGCAGTTCCTCATCCCGCTGGCCTTCGGCGCGCACGCCGGGTCGCTGCTCGTGATGACCGGGACGCCGGTGAACGTGCTGGTCTCGGAGCTGGCCGTGTCGGCAGGGGAGCGGGCCTTCGGATTCTTCGAGTTCGCGTTGGCGGGGATCCCGCTCGTGGTCGGGACGATCCTCATCGTCGTGTTCTTCGGCCCCCGGCTGCTCCCGGTGCGGGTGGCAGACCTCATCCCGCGCGACCTGAGCCAGCACGCCCGGACCCTCGCCGTGCAGTACTCCCTGCCCTCGGAGGACGACCTGATCAGCCGGGACGCCGGCGCGGCGGAGGTCCTCGTGGCACCCCGCTCAGAGCTCATCGGCCAGACGGTGTTCCCGGGCATGGTCACCGAGAGCGGCGACCTCGTCATCGCGGCGATCCAGCGCGGCGGGGAGGACCGGGGGCGCACGGTCCTCGCGGCCGGGGACACCCTGCTGCTCAGCGGGTCGTGGGACGCCCTCGACACCACCACGGTCGACTCGGCCGTGATCGTGGTCGACTCCCCGCAGACGATCCGGCGCCAGGCGGTGCCGATGGGTGCCAAGGCCCGGTCCGCGCTCGTGATCGTCCTCGGCATGGTCGTGCTGCTCGCCTCCGGCCTGGTCCCCGCCTCCGTCGCGGCGCTGCTGGCCGCGTGCGCGATGGTCCTGGCGCGCGTCCTCACCGTCGCCGAGGCGCACCGGTCGATCTCGTGGACCACCGTGCTGCTCGTGGGCGGGATGATCCCGCTCTCGGTCGCGATCGAGGAGACGGGCGTCGCGGACGCCATCGCGACAGGCCTGATCGACGTGATCGGGGCCGAGCGCCCGCACCTGCTGGTCCTGGGGATCGCGGTGGTCACCGTCGTGCTCGGCCAGCTGATCAGCAACATGGCGACCGCCCTGATCATCGCCCCGATCGCCATCGCGGTCGCAGTCGACGCGGGGATCTCCCCGCTGCCGCTGCTCATGGCGGTGACGGTGGCGGCCGCGGCGTCCTTCCTCACCCCGGTGGCCACTCCCGCCAACACCATGGTCATGGGGCCGGGCGGCTACCGGTTCGCCGACTACTGGAAGCTGGGCCTCCCGCTCGCGGTCTTCTTCATCGCCTTCGCGACCCTCGTGGTTCCGCTCATCTGGCGCTTCTAGGCCGCATGCGGCGTGACCTGCCACGCAGCACTGTCGCAGGAGGTCCGGAATGGGTACGGTCGTGTCATTCGAGCACACGCCCGCCGCCAGCCGCCGCCACCCCAGTGAGGACGATTCGATGACCGCAGGTCAGCACAGACTCATCCCGGAGAGCTTCACCCCCGCGCCCTCCCGCGAGGCCCTGGAGGCGCTCACGGTCTCCGTGGTGGAGACCATCGACGCCGACGTCCAGGCCGCCGGCTACCCGGTCGGTGTGGGCGGCACCGTCCCGGCCGAGATCGGCCTCGACTGGGCCGCGCTCGACCACGTCGGCTTCGAGGGCAAGGTCGGCCAGACCTTCGTGGTCGCCCGCCACGACGCCACCTCGGTGGTCGCCGTGGGCGTCGGGGAGGCCGACGCCCTGGACGCCGCCGCCCTGCGCGACGCAGCAGCGGCCTTCGCGCGCGCGGCCGCGCGCTACGCGTCGATCGCCCTGGTCCTGCCGGACGTGTCGACGGTGCCGGCCGACGTCGTCGGGCAGGTGGTGGTGGAGGGTGCGCTGCTCGCGCGCTACCGCTACACCGCGCTCAAGACCGCACCTCAGGACGTGGCGCTGACCGCGCTGCAGATCGTCGCCACGGGCGACCGCGACGCGGTCGTCACCGGCGCCGAGCGCGGGATGGTCGTCTCGGCCGCGGCCTCCCTGTCCCGTGACCTGGCCAGCGCGCCGCCCGGGCACCTCACCGCCGCGGACCTGGGCGACCTCGCCCTCGCGATCGGCCCCGAGCACGGCCTCGACGTGACCACCTTCGACAAGGCGCAGCTCATCGACCTCGGCTGCGGCGGGCTGCTGGGTGTCAACGCCGGATCGACCGAGGAGCCGCGGATGATCCAGCTGCGGTACGTGCCCACCGATGCCGACGGCGCGCCGGTCACCCCGACCGGGACGCTCGCCCTGGTCGGCAAGGGCATCATGTACGACTCCGGCGGCATCAGCCTCAAGCCGTCCGACCCGATGCACCTGGCCATGAAGATGGACATGTCCGGGGCCGGGGCGGTGCTGGCGGCCATGACGGCGCTGCGCGCGCTCGCCTGCCCCACGGCCGTGACCGCCTTCCTCATGTGCACCGACAACATGCCCTCGGGCTCGGCGGTCAAGCTCGGTGACGTGCTCACGATCCGCAACGGGACGACCGTCGAGGTCAAGAACACCGACGCGGAAGGGCGCCTGGTGATGTCCGACGCGCTCGTGCTCGCGGCCGAGGAGGGCCCCGACGCGATCGTCGACATCGCCACGCTGACCGGCGCCGCGCTGATGGCGCTCGGCCCAGCGACCGCGGCCGTCTTCGGCACCAACCAGGATCTCGTCGACCAGGCCCGGGCGGCGGCCACCTCGAGCGACGAGAGGATCTGGCAGCTGCCCCTCGAGCACCGCTACCGCGAGCAGCTCGACTCCGATATCGCCGACATCTCGAACATGGGCGGCAAGTTCGCCGGTGCGACGACGGCTGCCCTGTTCCTCGCGGAGTTCACCGCCGGCATCCCGTGGGCCCACATCGACATCGCCGGGACCATGCAGTCGGAGACCGACGACTCCTGGCGCTCCCGCGGAGCGACCGGATTCGGCGCGCGGCTGCTCATCGACCTTGCAGTCACCTTCCGCCCGCCATCGGCCTGAGGGCCCGGACCACCAGGAGGACCACCATGGACACGACCACCATGGACCGACACCACCTCACCCGGCCGACCGCGCGGTTGACCACGCTGGGTGTTGCCGTCGCTCTGCTGGCCCTGGCCGGCTGCGGGGACGACTACTCCGGCGACCCGTACTCGACGACGACCGGGGCGACAGCCTCGCTCTCGGTGCCCGGCGTGCCTGAGGGCGTCACCGCACCACCCGACGCGACCGCCGGGGCGGGCTGGGTGACGCAGGACGGTGACCTCTGGGTGGTGACGTTCGGGAGCAGCTCCAACCCGCAGATTGCGCTGAGCGCGACCGCCGACGGTCAGGCCGTGACCGTCGTCCTGGGCGAGGCGTACCCGGACCAGCCCGCGACCGCGGATTTCGTCCCGACGACGTCGTATATCGCCGCCCCGGAAGGGGTGGACAGCGGGGAGACGGTGACCGTCGTCCTGGGCGACCTCGGCACGGTGGAGATCTCGGCGTCGGCGCCCGGCTGGGTCACCGGGTCCTGAGACGCCGACGGCGGCCCACCGGATCTCCGGTGGGCCGCCGTCGTGCAGTGCGGGGTTGTGCGGGGTGGCGAGGCGGTGCAGCGTCAGCCCATGTGGACGACGTCGGGTGCGTCGAGCAGCTCGTGCTTGGACACCTTGATGAGGAAGAAGGAGATCGGTGCGGCACACAGGATGAGCGCGCCGGCCCACACGAAGGCAACCGAGTAGCCGTCGACCAGCGCTTCCATCTGCGCCGAGCCGGAGCCCATCGAGCTGGTGACCGCGGCGGCGTAGAACGCCGTGATCAGCGCGGTGCCGATGGACCCGCCGATCTGCTGTGCGGCGGAGACCGCTGCGCTCGCCACACCGGCGTCGTGCTCGTCCACCCCGGACAGGGCGACGTTCTGCAGCGGCACGAAGAGGCACGCGAGGCCGACGCCGAGCAGGACCACACCGGGCAGCACCTGGGCGGCGAAGTTCCCCTCGACGGTCACGAAGAGTGCCATGTAGAACAGGCCGGCGGCCGCGATGACGGGGCCGACGGTCATCGGCAGGCGCACACCCACCTGGGGGAGGATCTTCGACAGGATCGGCGCGCAGATCATGATGGTCACGGTCATCGGCAGCGAGGCGAGGCCTGCGACGACCGGGGAGTATCCCAGCACGATCTGGAAGTAGAACGTCAGGAACAGCAGGCCGCCGAGCAGCGCGGCGCCGGTGAGCATGGCGACGAGGAAGGCGCCGCCGCGGGCCTTGTGGGCCACCACGCGCAGCGGGAGCAACGGGTGGTTCGTACGGGACTCGACCCAGACGAAGGCGAGGAGCAGGACGACGCCGAGCGCAAGGAAGCCGAGGGTCTCGGCGCGGACCCAACCCTCCTCCGCCTGAGCGAAGCCGTAGACGAGCGAGCCCAGACCGGCGACGACGAGGATGGCACCGGGGACGTCGTAGCGGGTGTCTCCGTGTGCGCGGCTCTCGCGGATTAGCGGCCAGCCGGCGATCACGGCGATCGCGGCGATCGGGATGTTGACGAGCAGGCACCAGTTCCAGCTGACGTACTCGGTGAGCACCCCGCCCAGGATGAGGCCGATCGCGGCGCCACCGCCGGCGATCGCGCCGAACACCGCGAAGGCCTTGATCCGGTCCTTGCCGGAGGGGAAGGTGATGGTGAGGATCGCCAGAGCGGCGGGTGCGAGCAGGGCCGCGAAGGCGCCCTGCAGCCCGCGGGCGGCCAGCAGCATCTCGGTCGAGGAGGCGAAGCCGCCGATCCCGGAGGCGATCGCGAAGCCGATCATGCCCGTCATGAAGGTGCGCTTGCGGCCCCAGTAGTCCGCGATGCGTCCACCGAGCAGCAGCAGCGCGCCGAAGGCGAGGGCGTAGATGGTGACGACCCAGGTGCGGTCGCCGTCGGACATGCCGAGCTCCTGCTGGGCGGCGGGCAGGGCGATGTTCACGATGGTGCCGTCGAGGACGACCATGAGCTGGGTGAGGGAGATGACGGCGAGGAGCCACCAGCGGCGCGGGTGGTCCGCCGGGTGCTCGGTCACCGTGAGGGTCGAAGCGGGTGCTGACGTCATGAAGTCGATTATCCTTTAAGGGAACGAACTAGTTGGTTGGGTTAGACTAACAGCATGAGAAGCGACGGTGCCTCCACCAGGGAACGGATCCTCGACGCCGCGCGTGTCGAGTTCGCCGAGCACGGCCTCGCGGGCGCGCGGGTGGATCGGATCGCTGCGTCCGCCCAGGCGAACAAGGAACGCCTCTACGCCTATTTCGGGGACAAGCGATCCCTCTTCATCGCCACGATCGAGGAGAACTTCGCCCTCCTCGCCGACGCCATCCCGTTCACACCCGATGACCTCCCCGGTTTTGCCGGCGCGGTCTTCGACCACGTCAGCGCGCACCCGGAGCACGCCCGCATGCTCTCCTGGGCGCGGCTGGAGGGCGAGGGTGAGGCCGTCGCCGGTGCGAAGGTGCGGCGCCTCGACCCCAACGCCTCGGTCTTCGAGGCCGCGCAGGCCGCCGGGACCATCGATCCGCGCTGGCACGAGGAAGACCTCATCACCATGCTGTTCGCGGTCGCGACCGGCTGGGAGCAGAACCCGGGGCTGTTCACGAGCGACGGCCCGGGCGGCGACGCCCAGGTGCGTGCCCGACGGCGCGAGTCCGTCGTGCTGGCGGCCTGCAAGATGGTCGCCCCACCGGCGTGAGGTCCCTCACGTGCACTCGCTGTCACTGATTGCACCGAGACGGCGGGGTCGTCTATGAGGCGCCGAGTCGTCTGTCCAGATAGACGACCTGGCGCGAGACAGACGACCTGGCGGTCGAATGCTGGCTGCTGGGCGCCGCTGCTGGGTGCCGCACGACAAAGGGCCGCTGAGCCTGCGTGTTCGCAGGTCAACGGCCCTTTGTGCTACTCGTCGGGGTGACAGGATTTGAACCTGCGACCTCGTCGTCCCGAACGACGCGCGCTACCAAGCTGCGCCACACCCCGAGTTGCTTCAGCGCGCACATCAAGACTTCGATGTGTGTTGTTGGAGCCTGATCAGAATAGCGGACACCAGCCGCGATACGAAACTGGCCCCTCTGTGCGTGGGGTGGACCGGGTCAGCGGGCCGTCAGGGTGAGCAGCGTCGCCTCGGGGCGGCAGGCGAAGCGGACCGGTGCGTAGGGGGAGGTGCCCAGACCGGCGCACACGTGCATCCAGGTGGATCCGTTGCCACCGGGGGCGTCCGGGCGCGGCCCGGGCCAACCGTGCAGGCCCTTGGCGCGCTTTCGGTCGATGTCGCAGTTCGTCACCAGGGCGCCGTAGAACGGCACGCACAGCTGCCCCCCGTGCGTGTGACCGGCCAGGATGAGGTCGGAGCCGTCGTCGTGCATCTGGTCGAGCACACGGGTGTACGGGGCGTGGGTGACGCCCAGGTGCAGGTCGATCGCCGGGCCCGACGGCGCGGCAGGTGCCGGGAAGGCGTCCCGGTCCAGGTGCGGGTCGTCGACACCGACGAGGGCGATCCGTCGGCCGTCGGCCACCACGGTGTCCCGGCGGTTGGTGAGGTCCTTCCACCCTGCCGCCGTCATGGTCTGGGCGAGCTCGGCCGCGGGCAGGGGAGCAGGATCGAAGGACCCACCCAGCCGGGCGTCGGCCCGCAGGTAGCGGGCCGGGTTCTTGAAGGACGGCGCGTAGTAGTCGTTGGACCCCATGACGAAGGCCCCGGGGAACGCGAGCAGCGGCTCGAGGGCGAACTCAAGGAAAGGCAGCACGTCGACGTGCGCCATGTTGTCCCCGGTGTCGACCACGAGGTCCGGCTGGAGGTCGGCGAGGGACCGGACCCAGGCGATCTTCGACTCCTGCGACGGGGTCAGGTGCAGGTCGGAGATCTGCAGGATGCGCAGGTCGGGCTGGCCCGGCGGGAGCACCGGGACGCTCACCTCGCGCAGGGTGAACATCGTCGTCTCCAGGTGGGCCCACGCGAGCGCGCCGACGCCCGCTGCGGCGCCCAGACCCAGGGTGGTGATCAGGGCACGGGGCATCAGCCGTTGCCCCCGCGGTTCCCCTGACCGCCTGAGTTCCCCGGCGCTGCTGCCGACGCGTCGGGGGGCGGCGCTGCGGGATTCGCCGGTGCTGCGGGATCCGCCGGAACCGTCGGTGTGGTGGGGGACGGAGGCGGGGTGACCACCGGGTCCTTGCCGAGCTGGGCCTCGGCGATGTCGGCGAAGGGGAGGTTGGGCGTGTTCGCCAGCACCCGGTCCATGTAGCGCTTCCAGGTGGGAGCGGCGATCGTCGACCCGTAGATGATCTTGTGGGTCTTCCCAGCGATATTGATGTTCTGCATCTGGATCTTCTGCTTCGGGTCGCCCATCCAGTAGGCGGTCGACAGCGCAGGGGTGTACCCGACGAACCAGGCGTTCCCGGCGCTGTTCGTCGTTCCCGTCTTGCCTGCCGCCGTGTGGCCAGCCAGGGCCGAGGCCTTGGCCCCGCCGTCGGGGGAGAGCACCTGCTGGAGCGCGAAGTTCACACCGTTGACGGTCGCGGTGTCCAGGACCGGCTTGCAGTTGGCCTGGGGTACCGGGTGCTCGGAGCCGTCGGCGTTGGTCACCGAGAGGATCGCGACCGGGTCGCAGTAGGTCCCGCCCGACGCGAAGGTGGCGTAGGCGTTCGCCATGGACAGCGGGGTGGTGTTCTGGGTCCCGAGGACCATGCCCATCTGGACGTCCACCGGGTCGCCGATGGCCGACCGGAAGCCGACCTTGTCGGCCGTGGCGGCGACGTCGCACAGGTTGAGCTGGCTCGACATCGCGGCGTACGCGGTGTTGATCGACAGCGCGGTGGCCTGCAGGACGCTGCGCATGCCCTTGCCGGCGCCGTCGGAGTTGCGCGGGGCCCAGGTGGTCCCGGCGAGGTTGCGGCACGCCTTCGGTGTGGCCGCGAAGCTCGCGGCGGTCCAGGTCTGCTGGCTCGCGTTGACCTTCTCGCGCAGCGTGTGCCCCGACTGGAGCCACTCGGCGAGCACGAAGGTCTTGAAGGTCGAGCCGGGCTGGAAGCCGCGTGACCCGCCGTGGGTGAGGTCAGCGCTGTAGTTGATGAAGGTCGAGCCGGCCGGAGCGGGCTGGGCAGTCGAGAAGTCGCTGTTCTGCGCCATGGCGAGGATCTTCCCGGTCCCCGGTTCTACGCTGACCATCGCGTTGGAGATGCCGCTCGCGTCGTTGACGGGGACCGAGGCGCGCAGCTCCTCGTCGGCCACGGCCTGCTTGGTGAGGTCGATCGTGGTGACGATCGTCAGGCCGCCGCGGTTGAGCAGGTCGTCGCGTGCCTCGGGGGTGTCACCGAAGGCCGGGTCCTGCTTGATCACCTTGGTGACGTAGTCGCAGAAGTAGGCCGCGCCGCCCGCTGCGACGCATCCGCGGTCGATCGGCTGGACGTTGAGGGTGTCGACCAGGGGAGTCGCCCGAGCAGCCTCGTACTCCTCCTTGGTGATGTACTCCTCCTTGTACATGTTGTCCAGCACCACGTTGCGACGGCGCTCGGAGGCGACCGGGTCGTTCGTGGGGTCGAAGGCCGTGGGGCGCTGGGTGATGCCGGCGATCGTGGCGGCCTCGACGATGGACACGTCCGCGGCGGACTTGCCGAAGTACCGCTTGGCCGCGGCCTCGACGCCGTTGACGTTGAGCCCGAACTGGGCGATGTTGAGGTAGCCGGAGAGGATGTCTTCCTTGCTCATCCGCTTCTCGAGAGAGATCGCCAGCTTGGCCTCGCGGAGCTTGCGGTCGATCGTGCCCTCGCGGGCCTCGGCGACGCCCACGGCATCGCCGACGGAGTTGGCCTTCTCGATGAGCACGTTCTTGACGTACTGCTGCGTCAGGGTCGAGGCGCCCTGCTGGCCCGAGTCCTTCCTGAGGAAGTTGTTCACCGCGGCGCGGGTCATCCCCCTGGGGTCGATGCCGCCGTGGGAGAAGAACCGGCGGTCCTCGGTCGAGATCACCGCGTTCTGCAGGTAGGGGGAGACGCTCGTGAGCGGCACGATCTCCCGGTTCTCCACGAAGAACGTCGCGAGCAGCGTCGTGCCGTCGTTGGCGTAGATGTAGGAGGCCTCCGCGAGGGTCCCCGGCTCGAGGTCGGTCGGCAGGTCGTAGAACGCCTGGGTGGACCCCTTGGCGACCGCGCTCGCGCCGGCGGCGACCGGAATCACCAGTCCTGCGGTGAGGACCCCGCCGACGCCGGCCAGCATGACGAAGGTCAGCAGCAGCGCCAGCGCCTGGAAGACGTTGACCGAGTGTCGGGAACGGGTGACCGGAGCCCCAGAGGACAGCGGTGTGTCCTCACCGAGCGCAGAGTTTGCCATGAAGACAGAGTACGGGAGCGGTATCTGGCACCACGGACGGGACCTGGGGAGAGTTGGGTGGATTGTGTGAGAGAGAGCGTGAGACGGGGGCTGCGAGGGCGGTACCCCGGGGACTACCCTCAGGACATGGCACAGACGTGGGAGTACTCGACAGTTCCGCTCATGATTCACGCAACCAAGCAGATCCTCGACATGTGGGGCTCGGACGGCTGGGAGCTCGTCCAGATCGTCGCAGGCCCGGACGGCAACGGCCTCGTGGCGTACCTCAAGCGGCCCACCGGCGACGGCGCATGAGTTCGGTCGCAGCGCGCCTGGCCGAGCTCGGCATCGTGCTGCCCGGCGTGGCGGCGCCCGTCGCCGCCTACGTCCCGGCGGTGCGCACCGGTCGGCACGTGTGGACGTCGGGTCAGCTGCCCTTCGTCGACGGACGCCTCCCGGCGACCGGCAAGGTCGGCGACACCGAGACCTCGGTGTCGGTCGACGTCGCCGTCGGACTGGCCCGCATCGCGGTGCTCAACGCCCTCGCGGCCGTCGCGGCCGAGATCGGATCCCTCGACAAGGTCACCCGGATCGTCAAGGTCACCGGCTACGTGGCGAGCGACCCGGGCTTCACGGGCCAGCCCACGGTGATCAACGGGGCGAGCCAGGTGCTCAAGGAGATCTTCGGGGAGGCCGGGGTGCACGCGCGTGCCGCGGTCGGGGTCGCGGTGCTGCCGCTCGACTCCCCGGTCGAGGTCGACATGGTGGTCGAGATCGCCGAGTACTGACCCGCCGCCGCCAGGCGCGCGGTGCGCTGAGCACGCTGAGCACGGACAACACGCTGAGCACGGACAAGAGGCGCTGTCCCCGGACCGGGGGCAGCGCCTCTCGTGCGTGCAGGGGCGCCGGTCAGCGGGCGCGGCGTTCCAGGCGGTCGATGTCGAGGAGCACGACGGCGCGACCCTCGCGGCGGACCCATCCCCGCCCGGCGAAGTCGGCCAGGGCCTTGTTGACGGTCTCCCGGGACGCGCCGACCAGCTGGGCGAGCTCCTCCTGGGTGAGGTCGTGGGCGACGCGGATGCCCTCGTCGACCGGCTCGCCGAAGCGGGTGGACAGGTCGAGCAGAGCCTTGGCGACGCGGCCCGGGACGTCGGAGAACACGAGGTCGGCGAGAGCCTCGTTGGTCCGGCGCAGGCGGCGAGCCAGCGCGGTGAGCAGGTGCTTGGCCACGCCGGGGTTCTCCTCCAGCGCGGCGACGAGGGCCGGGTGACCCAGCTCGTAGACGACCGAGTCGGAGACGGCGGAGGCGCCGAGGGACCGGGGGCCCGGGTCGAACAGGGACAGCTCACCGAACATCTCGCCGGGGCCGAGCACCGCGATGAGGTTCTCCCGGCCGTCACCGGAGCTGCGACCGAGCTTGATCTTGCCCTCGCGGATCACGTACAGACGGTCGCCGGCCTGCCCCTCGGTGAAGAGCACGTCTCCGCGAGCAAGCTCGACCTTGGTCATCGAGGCCAGGAGCGCGCGGGTCTCGGCTTCCTCCATGGTGGCAAAAAGTGGCGCAGAGAGCACGACGTCGTCGTTGTCCACGGGATACGTCCTTCACGGAGTCGCTGGATATCTATCGCGTCACAGTCTGCCTTGTGTGCGCTGACTCACGGTACATTGCACGACCCCGTCGGTCGTACCGCCGCGCTCTGACGCCGCGGGCAGGTGGAGGGCGCGGAAGTCGGGGTCCTGGCTCAGATGGTCCACGAGCGCGTCGGTCGCGAGCAGCAGCGCCCGCCGGACCGTGGCCTCGTACTCGGCCAGGGTGTCCTCGGCCGAACGCAGCCGCGGCAGGTCGGTCACCGACAGCCCTGCCCCGTCCGCCTGGGTGATTCCCACGAGGACCCCGTAGGTGAGGTTCGGTGCGGCCGTGCCCAGGGCGCCGGCGTGCTGGCCCAGCCGCTCAGGCAGCACCGCGCGCGCTACTGTGAGGTCGAGCCGGGCGCGGACCAGGCGCCGCCAGTGCGCGATCTGGGTGATCTCCCGACGCAGGGTTGCGCAGGTCAGGCGGAGCTCTTCGGCGTCCATCGCGTGGATGGGCCGTGGGTCGGGAGTCACTCGCTGGTACCCCTCTCGGCACGCCAGGTTTTCACTACGCTCATGCGGTACCCGCTAGATCGGCAGGAGGGCGGGGTTTCTTGAGCGATATCGCACAGTCGGAGGCAGGGATGGCGGCGGCCAGCGCGGCAGGGACAAGCGGGACCGGGAGCGCTCCCGGAACGGGCGCTGCGGACGTGACGCTGCGGCGTCGGGCCCGGCGGATCAACCGGGAGCTGGCCGCGGTCTACCCGGACGCGCACTGCGAGCTGGACTTCACCACTCCGCTCGAGCTCCTTGTCGCGACGGTGCTGTCCGCCCAGTGCACCGACAAGAGGGTCAACCTGGTCACCCCGGCGCTGTTCGCCCGCTACCCCGACGCCGGCGCCTACGCCGCCGCCGACCCGCGCGACCTGGAGGAGGCGATCCGCACGACCGGGTTCTTCCGGCCGAAGGCGCGGGCCCTCGCCGGGATCGGCGTCGCGCTGGTCGAGCGTTTCGACGGGCAGGTCCCCGCCACCCTGGAGGACCTTGTGAGCCTGCCCGGGGTGGGCCGCAAGACCGCCAACGTCGTGCTCGGGGACGCCTTCGGTGTTCCCGGGATCACCGTGGACACCCACCTCGGACGGCTCGTGCGCCGGTGGGGCTGGACCACGAGCGAGGACCCGGTGCGGGTCGAGCACGAGGTCGGCGCTCTCATCGAGCGTGCGGAGTGGACGCAGTTCTCCCACCGGACGATCTTCCACGGACGCCGGGTCTGCTTCGCCCGGCGGCCGGCCTGCGGGGCCTGCCCGATCGCCCGGCTGTGCCCGTCGGCGGGGATCGGGGAGATGGACCCGGTCGCCGCGGCCGCGCTGCTCAAGACCGGCTGAGCCGGACGCCGTCAGAGCGAGCCGAGCCAGTCCAGCAGGAGGGCGTTGACCATCTCGGGAGCTTCCTCGGGGAGGTAGTGCCCGGCCCCGGCGACCATCTCGAAGCGCAGGTTCCGGCACAGCGCCGAGCTGTCGACGTCGGCCAGGGACGGGCGCACGATCGTGTCGAGAGCGCCGTGGATCTGCAGCGCCGGGACCGAGACCGGGGTCCGCACGGTCGAGAGGTAACGGCGGCCGCTGCCCGAGGGCATCGCGCGGGAGAACCACCGGACGGCCTCGAGGGAACTGTGCGCGGCGAACGGCACCCGGATGGCGTTGGCGTAGGTCTCCACCACGTCGTCGGGCCAGGTGAACTCCGGGCGGGTGCGCAGGATCTGGCCGAGCAGGGCGGCCTGGGTGAGACTGCGCTCGGGAAGGTTGGGGAGCTGGAGATAGGCCAGCCGGGTCAGCGCCGTCCGGGTCAGGGAGGTGCGCAGCGGGACGTGCATCCGGGCCGGGTGCGGGGAGGAGATGGCCGCGACCGCCTCGGTCAGCGCGGGCTGCAGGGCGGCCATCGACCAGGCGACCGCACCGCCCATACCGTGCCCGACGACGATCGCCCGGTCCGCGCCCAGGGACCGGATCACCCCGGCCGCGTCCCGGGTGCGGGTAGGCACGTCGTAGCCGATCGGCGGCTTGTCGGACGCCCCGGTCCCGCGCAGGTCCATCGCCGCGACCCGGTACCCGGCCGCGCCCAGCGCCGCCAGCTGGTGGCGCCACGCCCACCAGAACTGCGGGAACGAGTGCAGCAGCATGATGAGGGGCGCGGATGCGTCGGACGGCCCGCTCAGGGCCACGTGGAACCGCGCACCGTTCGCCGGGACGAACTCGTGGCGCCAGTCGCCGGGGATCAGGACGTCGGTGAAGTCAGTTGTCACCCTGGGGAACCTACCGGAGCGGTCGAGGCGTCGCCCAGACCACCGGGCGCGTTCGCGGCCGCGTCGGCCGCGTCGACGGCTTCTGCGGCCTCTGCCGCCTGAGCCGCCCGGCGGTCCTTGAGCGGGTCGAACCGGTACCCGACGTTGCGGACCGTGCCGATGAGCTGGTCGTACTCCGGGCCGAGCTTTGCGCGCAGGCGACGGACGTGGACGTCGACGGTCCGGGTGCCCCCGTAGTAGTCGTAGCCCCAGACCTCCTGGAGCAGCTGCGCGCGGGTGAACACCCGGCCCGGGTGCTGCACGAGGTACTTGAGGAGCTCGAACTCCTTGTAGGTGAGGTCCAGAGGGTTCCCGCGCAGGCGAGCGGTGTACCCGGAGGCGTCGATCATCAGCTCCCCGGACGAGATCTCCTCGGGCTGGTCGCCAGAACCGTTGTGGGAGCTGCGCTCGCGCGCCAGCCGCAGCCGCGCCTCGACCTCGGCGGGGGTCGCGTTCTCCAGCAGCAGGTCGTCCGCGCCCCACTCGGCCGTGACCACCATGAGCCCACCCTCGGTGAGGATGAGGATCAACGGCACGGTCAGCCCGGTCGCGCGCAGCAGACGGCACGTGGTGCGTGCGCCGACCAGGTCGCGGCGGGCGTCGAGCAGCACGACGTCGGAGTCGGGGGCGTCCACGAGCGCCGACGGCTCCATCGGCAGGACCCGGATCCGGTGGGTGAGCAGACCCAGGGCGGGCAGCACCTGAGCGGACCCGCCTGCGGAGGGTGTCAGCAGCAACAGCTCGGCCACGATTCCCACCCTTCTCTCAGACTGGCGATCACGGTACCGCGACCGGACCTGTGCTTGTGGACTCGACCAGATGGTGGCGAGCGTCGGTCGCTGATTCTTCCACGTCTCGCCCCGCAGTTCGGGGACCATGGGGTGCGTCTGGGACACTCACTGGTGTGAACCTCTCCACGCGCGCCGTCGCCTCCGCCTGCGCAGCCGCCGCGATCGCCGGTGGCGCGTACCTCGGCGCCGTGCCGCTGCTCGTGGTCATCGCGGTGCTCGTGATCCTCTTTGCCGCCGGATGGGCGCCGTTGCTGGGGCTGCCGGTACCCGGCGGGACCTTCTTCGTCGTCGCGCTCCCCGGGCTCGGGGCGCTGGCCGCCGCCCAGGTGACCGTGAGCGAGCCGTGGCTGAGCAACCTCCCGCTCGTCGTCGCGATGGGTGTCCTGCTGGCCTTCATCAACGAGCTGCTGCGCGGTGACGGGCGCGAGCGCCTCGTCGAGTCGCTCGTGGGAGGCGTCAGCGGCATGGTCGTCGCGGTGTCCGCGGCCGGCTGGATCAGTGCGTACAAGACCGACGACGGCATGTCCCTCGTGGTGCTCAGCGCCGCGTCGCTCGCGGCGGCGTCTGCGGCGTCGGCGGTGCGGCTGCCCGGGTGGCTGGCCCTCGGGGCGACGATCGCCGTCTCGGTGGCAGCGGCCATCGGGGTCGCCCTCGTCATGCCCGACCTCGTCTGGCTCGACGGGGTGTGGACGGGGCTGGTGGCAGGGATGCTCATCGGCTCGCTGCTGGTGCTCTTCGACAAGCTGCCCGAGCTGCGCCGCCCGCGTGCCGCGCTCGCGGCGATCGTGCTGCCCATCGCCGTCGGCGGGATCCTCGTCTACGTCGTGGGCCGGCTCCTCGTCGGCTGAGGTGCCGGACGGCCTGCGCGCCGACCGGGGGTGAGCACAGACCCGGGTGACAATGGCTGCATGAGCGAACAGGACCACCGCGCAGTCCCTCCGACGACTCAGCCGCCGACACCGCCCCCGACGTCGCCCCCGCCGCTGAGCATGGGCGCGGCCGCCCGCCAAGGATTCAGGCAGGCCGTGAACGACCAGAAGAAGGACTTCCTGCCGGACCTGGGACGCACCGTCGTCGACGACGCGCGCTGGCTCGTCGTGGAGACTGTCGTGGCGATCGTGCTGATCGGCGGGCTCGCGCTGGTGGGGGGACTCATCGGGGCCGCCTCCTTCGGAGCCACCCCGGGTGCCCTGATCGGTGCCATCGTCGGCGTCGCGGCCTACTTCATCCTGCGGTTCGTGGTGGTCGGGGCTGCCCTCGTGACCGTGATCCGGGCGTCGCGCAGGCGCTGACCGCGATCAGCCCCCGAAGGGGTTCGCCGGCAGGTGGTCGTCGACCACCTCGAGCGCGTCCAGGACCGGGTCGACGACGTCCAGCACCGGGTCGAGGGCGCGCGCGACCGGCCCGAGCACGTCGTCCAGGTGATCGCGCACCGGCGTCTGCTGTCCGGTCTGCCCCGAGCGCTGGTCGTCGAGCTCGTCGAGCGCGATCGTCTTGAGGCCGTCCCCGATGGCCTCGACGCCCCCGACGACCGGGTTGCCGGACAGCCCCGTGGCGCCGCCCACGAGCGGGCGGACGGCGAGCGTGCGGATGACCGAGAGCGCGGAGAACATCTTCGCCGTGCGCAGCGCCGTGGCGAGCTGGGCGAGCCTCGTCAGGGCCGCCGCGATCTTGGTGAGCACCGTCGCGATCCGCGACGTCGCGACCGCCGCCTCGGCGGCCGCCGCCGCGCCTCCGGCGAGGGCCGACGCCCCGAAGGTGACGACCGCCAGCGCCGCGCTGACCACGAGGGTCAGCAGGGCCCACTCGATGAGCTCACGGATGATGGCGGCGACGAGCTCCTCGGCCACCTCGATCTCCATGGCGGCGTCGTCGAGGAAATCGCTCGTCTGCGACGCAGCCTCGGCGATCTCCTGCACCTGGGCCCGGAGGTCGGACATGGCGGCAGCGAAGGCGTCGTGCGCCGCGCCGTCCCAGTCGGCCGCGACCGGGGCGATAGCGCGGGCGTGGTGGTCGACGACGGCGTCGAGCATGGTCGCCAGGTCCCGCCAGCGCTGGGCCGTCGAGCGGACCTGGGCGGAGTCGCCGGTCACCCAGTCGAACATGTCGGCGAGCGGTGCCACGAGCGGGCGCAGCAGACCGTCGACGAGACCGTCGAGCGGCGACATCCAGCCGTTGATCTTGTCCCACACCGACTCCGCTGCGGACAGGCTCACCGGGTCACCGCCGGGTAGGCCGAGCCATACTCGGTGACGACGGCCGTCCCGGCCTCCATGGCCTGCGCGACGGAGTCGTCCGCGCCCGCGTACCGGTCCACGGTCGCCTTGAGAGCGTCGGCGACCGAGTCGTAGACCGCCTCCAGCTCCCCCAGGGCGTCTGCGACGGCGCGGTCCTGGTCGCTGTACGCCTGGTAGAGCTCCTCGGCCTGGGGGAGCTTGCCGAACGCCCCGCGAGCCAGCTGGCTCGTGGCACGGTGGGACTCGGCCCGGTCGACGCGGACGGCGACGTCGCGGAACTCACCGGCGGCCCGCATCAGGGTGGCGTAGTCGACCTCGAGGTCAGCCATCACAGGGTCCCGGATCGGCGGGCGGCGAGCTCGGCGTCGAGCCTGGCCCGGGTGTCTGCGGGGACCTCACCGCGGAGCATGGCCGCGATGCCCTCCCCGCCGGGGAAGTCCTGCGCCAGGTCGGCGACCAGGGTGGCGACCTTCGCCTGGGCGGCACCCAGCGCCTCGAGCACAGCCAGCCGCAGCCGATCCGGGGGCGTGTCCCGGGTGTCGTCGAAGACGATGTCGGTCAGGGTCCCGGTCGCGCCGACGGTCACCGTGACCGACCGGTCGCGGCTCGACGCGGTCGCCTGGGTCGCGGCGATCTTCACCTGGAGGTCGCGGGCGGCCTCGAGCCGCTCGAGCGCCTGGGCCTGGAGGTCCTTCGTCCACTGGTCCATGGGATCCTGTCCGTGCTGGTCGCCGTGGTCGGCTGTGTCTTCGGTGTCTTCTGCAGGTCCTAGTAGACCAGCGCCTGCGTCCCCGCCGCCATGATCTCCTCGACGAACTTCGGCGCGCCGGCGATCCGGACACCGGGGAGCAGGTCCGCCTGGGTGAGCCCGCGCCGCACCGCGCACTGCGTGCAGACGGTGAGGGTGCCGGCCTCGATGATTGCCTCGATGAGCTCGGCCAACGGCGCCGCGTGCTCGAGCACGAGGTCGCCGGACCGACCCGGGACGGCGAGCCACGTGGACTCACCGGTGAGCCACAGGCTCACCTCGACCCCGGCCGCGAGGGCCGTCGCGGCCACGGTGAAGGCCTGGTTGGTCGCCTCGGGCGCCTCGGCGCCCGCGGTCGACTTGATGACCAGGCGGTGTGATGCAGTCGGTGAAGGTGCACTCATGCGGTCAGGGTAGCGCGACGTAAGATGTCGCCATGGATGTTGAAGTTATCGAGATGATCTTCCTCGGCCTGCTCATCGCGGCCACCCTGACGATCACCTGGTTCGCCGGGTTCGTCGTCTACAAGCTCTTCAAGGGCCAGCGCTAGCCATGGCCTTCGCGTTCCCGGAGGGGCTCGCCCCAGAGGTCTACCCGTTGGCCTGGCTCGTGGGGTCCTGGCGCGGGGAGGGTGTGATCACCTACCCCGGGATCGACGAGGTCGCCTTCGTCCAGGACGTGACCTTCGACCACGACGGCGGCCCGTACCTGCGGTACGAGTCGACGATCCGGTTGCTCGACCCGAGCGTGCCCGAGACCGTCCCGGCCGAGTGGACCGACGGCGCCGAGACGGCGGGCACCGCGACCCCCGAGCTGACGGTCTGGTCGACGGAGACCGGGTACTGGCGTGTCCCCCCCGAGCGCCCGGACGACCTGCCCGAGGGCAAGACACCGCTCGAGGTGCTGCTCGCCGACCCGGCCGGCCGGGTGACCCTCTACGTCGGCGCCATCGGCGACGCCCGCGTGGACCTGGTGAGCGACCTCATGGCCCGCACGGCATCCTCGGCCGACGTGTCCGCCTCGAGCCGGCTGTACGGCCTGGTCGAGGGTGAACTCATGTGGGTGTGGGAGCTGGCCGCCTTCGGTCACCCCCTGCAGTCCTACGCCTCCGCCAAGCTCACCCGGCTGGACGCCTGATGCCCGGCCCCAGTCCCGTCCTCGCCCGCCGCGGCGCGGTCGCGGCCGCCGGCGTCGACTCCGGTGTGGCCTGGCACTACGGCGACCCCACGGCAGAGCAGCGCGCCCTGGAACGCGGCGGTGCCTTCGTCGACCTCTCCCACTACGGCGTGATCACCGTCTCCGGCCCGGACCGGCTGAGCTGGCTCAACTCGATCACCTCCCAGGAGCTCACCGCGCTCGGCGTGCGGGAGTCGACCGAGACGCTCGTGCTGTCCCCGCACGGCCACATCGAGCACGCCGCCGGGGTCGTCGACGACGGCGCGACGACGTGGCTGATCACCGAGGCCGGCCACGTCGGGGACCTCACGGCCTGGCTGACGAAGATGAAGTTCATGCGGCAGGTGGAGATCACCGACGCGACCGAGCAGTGGGCCGTGATCGGGGAGCCGCTCGACGCCGAGGGCACCGCCGACGAGCCGATCACCTGGCGCGACCCGTGGCCGCGCACCCTGCCCGGGGGCACCCGCTACGGCCTGCCCGACGACGAGCACCCCGGCGCCGAGCGCTCCTGGCGCCTCGTCCTGGTCCCGCGCCCGTCCCTGCCCGACGCCGTCGCTGCCCGTGAGGCGGCCGGCTGGCGGCTCGCCGGGACCTGGGCGAGCGAAGCCCTGCGCATCGCGGCCTGGCGGCCGCGGCTGGCCACCGAGGTCGACCACAAGACCATCCCGCACGAGCTCGACTGGCTGCGCACCGCGGTGCACCTGCACAAGGGCTGCTACCGCGGGCAGGAGACGGTCGCCCGGGTGCACAACATGGGACGCCCACCGCGGCGTCTGGTGATGGCGCACCTGGACGGGTCGGGGCACCTCACGCCCGAGGTCGGGGCCGAGGTCAGCGCCCAGGACCGGGTCGTGGGACAGATCACCTCGGTGGCGCGCCATCACCTGCTCGGCCCGATCGCGCTCGCCGTGATCAAGCGCAGCGCCCCCACGGACACCGACCTGCTGGTGGCCTGCGAGGGCGGCGACGTCGCGGCCGGCCAGGAGCTCGTCGTGCCCGGTGAGGGCGTGTCGGTGGACCGTCCGGCCCCCCGCGGTCCGGTGGCCCGCGGCCTGAACCCGCGATGACCGCGGGCGACGGCGCCGGGGACGGTGCGTCGCCGGACGGCTCCCTCGTCCTGTCCCAGCTCTCCCGGGCCTCGGTGATGCTGCGCAGCCGCGCCCGGCAGGGCAGCACCCGGGTGCGGTCCGGGTTCTGGCCGATCATCCTCGTGTCGGTCGCGGCCAGCTTCTCCTACGGGTTGTCGCTGGTGATCTTCGGCCACGACTACCCGTTCTTCGCACCGGTGTGCGTGTGGATCTGCCTCGGCTTCACGACCGACCGCAGCATGCGCCGGGTCGCCGAGCTCGGCATCGGCGTCACCGTGGGGGTGGGGCTGGGTGAGCTCGTCGTCCGGGTGATCGGCGTGGGCGTGGTGCAGATCGGGCTCGTGCTCGCCGTCTCCGCCCTCGTCGCCCGGTTCATCGACCGCGGGGCGCTGCTCACCACCCAGGCGGGTGTCCAGGCGATCGTCATCGTCGGGCTCCCGCTCGCCTCGACCGGGGGCGGGTTCGGGCGCTGGACCGATGCTCTGGTCGGCGCCGCGGTGGCCTTCCTCGTGGCTGCCTTCACCCCCGGGGACCTGCGCCGCCAGCCGCGCCGGATCGGCGGGGAAGGGCTCATCGAGCTGTCCCGCACCCTCGACGCGGTGGCCGCCGGGGTGCGCAGCGGTGAGCCTGCGGACCGCGAGGCGGCGCTGCTGCGCGGGCGGGCCAGCGAACCGGCCCTCGACGAGTGGCAGTCGGTCACCCGTGAGGCGCTCGAGAACTCCCGGGTCACGGCGAACGGCCGCAAGTACCGCGCCGAGCTCGTGGAGATCAGGCGCAGCGCGGTCCTGGTCGACCGGACCATGCGCACGGTCCGGGTGATCGCACGGCGTGCGATGTCGCTGCCCACCGGGGACGGCGTCGCCCAGCTCGCCGCGCTCCTGGAAGACCTCGCCTCGGCCACCCGTGAGCTCGCCGAGGCGGTCGCGGCCGGCAAGGATCCCCGGGCCGCCCGGGCCCACATCCGCCAGATCGCCGCCGCGGCGGACCCGGGCAGCCTGGGCAGCGGCGACTGGCAGGTCCAGTCCCTCATCCTCATCCTGCGGTCCGCGATCGTCGACCTGCACGAGGCCGCCGGCGCCACCCCGGAGGAGGCGCGCGCGGCGCTCGCACCGATGTGAGCACCGCGCTGGCCTAGGCTGTGGGACATGTTCGCCTCGCTGCAGCTCTACCTCCTGGTGACGATCACCCTCGTGCTCCTCGCCGTCGAGGTCTACGCGCTCGTCGACGCCCTCCGCCGCCCCGCTGCGGCGTTCGTGAGCGCGGGCAAGCGCACCAAGAACTTCTGGGCCGGGATCCTCGCGATCGCGGCGGTGCTCGGCTTCATCGGCCTGTACCCCCCGCTGGGCGGGGGGTTCCTGGGGTTGGCGGTGCTGTTCGCGGTGATCCCGGCGTTGATCTACCTCTCCGACGTCCGCCCTGCCCTCGGTGGGCGACGGCGTCCGCGCGGCGGCAGCGGTCCCTCCTCCGGCCCCCGCGGGGGGTGGTGAGGTGCGCGCCGTCGTGCAGCGGGTGTCCCGCGCGAGCGTCAGCGTCGCCGGTGAGGTGCTCGCGTCCTTCGACGGGCCGGGCCTCGTCGCCCTCGTGGGCGTCACGCACGACGACGGCGCCGAGCAGGTCGCCGCGATCGCCCGCAAGATCGCCGAGCTGCGGCTCTTCGCCGCGCCCGCAGCTGATTCCGCGACCGGACCGGACGGCGCGCCCGGCGCCGGGGTCGGTGAGGTCAGCGCCCTCGACATCGGTGCCCAGGTCATCGTCGTGAGCCAGTTCACTCTCTACGCCGACACGAAGAAGGGGCGCCGACCGTCGTGGAACGGGGCCGCCCCGGGCACGATCGCCGAGCCGCTGGTCGACGCCGTCGTGGCGGACCTGCGCGGGCGCGGTCTGAGCGTGGGGACCGGCCGGTTCGGGGCCGACATGGCGGTCGAGCTCGTCAACGACGGGCCCGTGACGATCATCCTCGACGCGTGAGCGGGGACGCGGTGCCCGGCGCGTCGGGCGCGCTGCGGGAAGGGCTGCGGGAAGGGCTGCGGGTGGGGCTCGTCATCGACGACTCCCTCGACCGGCCCGACGGCGTGCAGCAGCACGTGCTCACCCTCGGGGCGTGGCTGACCGGCCAGGGGCACGAGGTGCACTACCTCTCCAGCACGACCGTGCGCACCGACCTGGCGAACATGCACTCCCTGGCGCGCAACCTCCGGCTGAAGTTCAACGGGAACCGGCTCGGGATCCCGCTGCCGGCGCCCGCCGGCCCCATCACGGCGCTGCTGAGCGCGGTCGACTTCGACGTGCTGCACATCAACATGCCCTACAGCCCGCTGCTCGCCGGCCGGGTGATCACCCGGGCCCGGCCCGGCACCCGGGTGGTGGGGACCTTCCACATCCTGCCGTGGACGCGGCTGACCCGGTGGGGCACCCGGCTCCTCGGTCTCGTGCAGCGCCGCCAGCTGCGCCGATTCACCCGCGTCATCGCGGTGTCCGCGCCGGCAGCGGTCTTCGCCGCAGACGCCCTCGGGGTCGCCCCCGTCGTCATCGGCAACCCGGTCGACGTCGCGCGGTTCGCCCAGGCGCGCGAGGTCGAGGTGGCCCGGGCGGGGGCTCGGGTGACCGAGGACGCCCGCGTGGCCGGGACCGCGGCCGGGCCTGCCTCTCCTGAGGGAGTGGCGGACGAGGCGTCGCCCGTGCGGATCGTCTTCCTCGGCCGGCTCGTCGAGCGCAAGGGCGCCGGGGAGCTGCTGCGCGCCGTCGCGGCCCTGCGCTCCCTCACCCCCACCCCGGTCCAGGTGGTCCTCGGCGGCACCGGACCGCTGCGGGAAGAGCTGGAGACCTTCGTCGCGGCCCGCTCCCTGGGCGGCTGCGTCGAGTTCATCGGCTACGTCGCCGAGGAGGGGAAGGCCGCCCTGCTCGCCGGGGCCGACGTCGTCGCGCTGCCCTCAACCGGCGGAGAGAGCTTCGGCATCTCGGTCGTCGAGGCCCTCGCGGCGAGCCGCGGCGTCGTGCTCGCGGGGGACAACCCCGGCTACCGCACGGTCATGGAAGGCCTCGAGGACCAGCTCGTCGACGCGACCGACACCCCCGCCTTCGCCGCCCTGCTCGCCCGCTACGTGGACGACGCCGCGGCGCGCACCGCGGCGAGCGTGCGCCAGGTGGTCCACGCCGGGAGGTTCGACGTGAACGTCATCGGGGCGCAGGTGGTCGGGGTGTACCGGGGCTGAGCGGCCTCAACCGAAGCGGCGGCGTCGGCTCGCACGGCTTCACCCGCACCGCGCCAACAGTGCGTCTCAGCGCCAGCGATGGCGCCGCCGCAGACCTGCGGCCTAGTCTCGAGAGAGCCCTTCTCCGTCGAACCGGGGATGAACCAGGGCGCCTGTGGCTGTCGACTCCTGAGACTGAGGATGGTTGCCCTGATGGACATGGAACATCGTGACGGAGCGCCCCAGGTGCTGGTGGTGGAGCTGGAAGATGCCGCGACCCGGTCAGTGTGGACGTCGATGCTGGGGCTGTTGACCTCGCAGACCCAGATGTGGCACTTCGTGGGGCTGATCGGCGATCGGGTGGCGTACGAGAGCCCGACCTTCGCTGCTCCGTACAGCTGGGGCAGCCTCCCGCTCGGCAAGACGATGGTGCCGCGTGAGGACTGGGCACCGGGCATGGGGCAGGCGTTGGAGGAGGTCCGAACGGAGATCCGCAAGGACGGCTGGATCGAGTCTGGTCACGGTGAGCACCCGTGGCAGGACATCTACCGCCTGCCTGTCACCGGGTCTGATCCGACCGAATCCTCGCGGTGACCTGAGGGCGGATGGTCGGTGACGCCGTCCTGTGCTGAGCAGTGGACAGCGGTCCCTGCTGAGCAAGGGTGCTTCGGGGCGCGCAGGTGTCGCACGTGCTCACCCCGAAGCGGTCCTCAGGTCGACAGGTCGGAGTGCGCCGCGCACCGGTCGGCGTTCCAGCCGGCCCATGCGGCGGCGGTGACGAGCACGTCGCCGGACTCGAGGACGCGGACTACGTCGTCGACAAGGATGACGGCCCCGCACGGGGCGCCGTCGATCGGCTGGGTGCAGCGGGCGCCGCTGACCTTGGCGAAGAGGTCGCCGGCGAGGAGGGTGCCACCGGTCACGGTGGAGATCGGGGAGACCGGGATCTCGGAGGGCATGTGCTCGGCGAACTCGAAGGACTCGTCGGTGAGGCCCTCGGCGTCGACCAGCCGGCGGACCGCGTACTGGCCCGTGACTTCGGGGTAGGTGTCCTCGATCTCCTCCGCGGCGGCCTCGGGATCTTCCCAGACACCGAGGGGCACGACGACGCCCCCGGTGAGACGGTCGATGATGACGTACAGGTCTTCGCTGGTCATGGTGCTCCGGGGCGTGGGGACTGCGGGTGAGGCAAGCGGGGTGGGAATGCAGGGTGAGGACGGGGTCCATCATCCCATCTCCGGGGTCGCCGCCCGCCGCGCCGGTCGGCGCTGATCGGGCGCTGATCGGGCGCGCACCAGGCGCGCACCAGGCCTGGATCAGGCATGGATCAGGGGAGAGATCAGGGTGATCACGGATGCGCGCGGAACCGGGGAGAGCCACGATGGAGACATGAGCACGCCAGAGTACGCACAGACCCCGCCCCCACCGCAGCCGACCCCGATGCAGAAGTTCTTCGCCTGGATCCGGCGCCTGGGTCTCATCCGCGCCAGCGACCGGATCCTCGGCGGCGTCGCCGCGGGCACCGCCCGCCGACTCGGCATCGACCCCTGGGTGATGCGCCTCATCTTCGTCGTCCTGGTCTTCTTCTTCGGCCTGAGCGTGTGGTTCTACGTCGCAGCCTGGATCTGCCTGCCGGACGAGCGCACCGGGCAGATCCCGCTCGAGCAGTGGACCCGACCCTCAGGTCGCTGACGTCCCCGGCCCGCCGGCGGCCCAGGCCGGCACCGCGAGGTCGCGCGGGTCGTCGCTGCGCAACGGCGGGACGTGCCAGCGCACCTCGACGACCGAGCTGCCGGGCGACGCCCGCAGGAGCATCCGGTGCGGGGAGCTCGTCACGACAGCCGTGGCCTCCCACCCGCCGTCGCCGGTGGTGCGACCTCGAGCCGCGACGGGGAGCACCGACGACCCGACCGGGACGTGGGTCCGCCGCCACTCCTGGGCGCCGACCGCGAAGCTCAGGCCCTCGACGTCGACCGTCCACCCGGGGCCCTCGGGACGCACCGTCCCGTGAGTGAAGGGCGCGGTCGACGTCGCCGGGGCGAGCGGCACCTCGGCCCGCGCCAGCCGGTCCGCGAGCGCAGCCTGGGCTGGGGCGTCCTCGGCGAGCGGGGTGGCCGCGAGCGCGGGCAGCAGTGTCTCCCACACCGCGTCGAGCTCACCCTGCAGGTCTTCGGTGGCGCTCGTGAGCACGACGACGACGTCGTGGTCGGGCAGGACGAGGCAGAGCTGGCCGCACGCGCCGTCGGCCCGGAATCCGTGCTGGCTGCGCCAGAGCAGGAACCCGTAGCCCTGCTGCCAGTCCGGGGGTGAGGGGCGCGGGGAGGTGGCGACGTGCACCGAGGTCGCCAGGTCGACCCAGCCCGCCGGGAGCACGCTGGCCCCGCCGAAGGAGCCGCCCTCGAGCAGGGTCTGCCCGAGGGCGAGGACGTCACCGACCCGGGCGTGCAGGCCGGTGAAACCGAGATCGACATCGCCGGCTGGGGTCCACCAGCGCGGGCCGATCCCGAGCGGCTCGAAGAGCCTCGGGCGCAAGTACTCCCCGACGCTCTGCCCGGTCAGCGCGGTGATCGCGGCCGAGAGCAGGAACGGACCGGACTGGTTGTAGGTGAAGACCGTGCCGGGCTCGTGCTCGGGCTCGGTCGCGAGCACCGCGGCGACCGGGCCGGGGCCGAAGATCGGCTCCACGACGTCTGCCTCGTGGCCGGTGGCCATGGAGAGCAGGTCCCGCACCCGCATCTGCGCGGACCGGCCGGGTGCCTCGACCTCGGGGAAGTAGCCGGCGATCGGGGCGTCGAGGTCGAGCAGCTCCTCCGCGACGGCGAAGGCGACAGCCGTCGCGAGGAAGGTCTTGGAGATCGAGTAGACGAGCGTCGCGTCCTCGAGCCGGTACGGGGCCCATGCGCCGCTGACGACGACGTGCCCGTGCCGGGCGACGGTGAAGGCGTGCGGGTCGGCCCCGAGGCGTTCCAGACGGTCGACCAGCGCCGAGAGCGCGGCGGACGGGATCCCCATGCTCTCCGGCGTCGCTGTGGGCAAGCCCGCTGCGGGGAGGGGCATCGAACGGGTGGGAGGCGTGGCACCGACGGTGGGCATGGTGCCAACGTAGCCGTCCGGGTCAGCGGTGGCCAGAGCCGCGACCAGGACTGTTGCCGCTCGCGACGGCGCGCGACCGCCCGCGGTCACCACCCCGCCGCCACCGCGCCACCGTGACCAAGGCCCTGCCCCCGCGGGCCCGGACCGACTACCCTCAATGAGGGTCGTGTCCCCCTGTTCGGCGCGCCCACTCCTGAACCGAATCTGAAGGGTGACGCCCCGTGTCCTCATACGACCTGACCGCCTCAGCTGCCTGGAGCACGCTGCGCGACGAGCACGCGACCCTCGCTGCCACGAACCTGCGCGAGCTCTTCGCCGCCGATCCCTCCCGCGGTGAGCGCCTCACCGCCGACGCCGGCGAGCTGCACCTGGACTACTCCAAGAACCTCGTCACCGACACGACGATCGACGCCCTCGTGGCGCTCGCGGACGAGGCCGGCCTGGAGGCGAAGATCGCCGCGATGTTCGCCGGCGAGCGGATCAACGTCACCGAGGACCGCGCCGTCCTGCACACCGCGCTGCGCCTGCCGCGCGACGCCCAGCTCGTCGTCGACGGCCAGGATGTCGTCGCGGACGTGCACGCCGTGCTCGACGCGATGGGTGAGTTCGCCGACAAGGTCCGCTCCGGGGAGTGGACCGGTCACTCCGGCAAGCGCATCACCACGGTCGTCAACATCGGGATCGGCGGCTCCGACCTCGGCCCCGTCATGGCCTACGAGGCGCTGCGCGACTACGCCGACCGCGGCATCGAGTGCCGCTTCGTCTCCAACATCGACCCGACCGACGTCTTCGAGAAGGTCCACGACGTCGACTTCGAGACGACGCTGTTCATCGTCGCGTCCAAGACCTTCACCACGCAGGAGACGCTGACCAACGCGCGCACCGCTCGCGACTGGCTCATCGGTGCCTACGACGGCGACGCCTCCGCCGTCGCGAAGCACTTCGTCGCGGTCTCCACGAACGCCGTGCGCGTCGCGGACTTCGGCATCGACACCGCGAACATGTTCGGGTTCTGGGACTGGGTGGGCGGGCGCTACTCCTTCGACTCCGCGGTCGGCCTGGCGATCATGCTCTCGATCGGCCCGGACGGCTTCGCCCAGATGCTCGACGGCTTCCACCAGATGGACGAGCACTTCCGGACGGCGCCGTTCGCCCAGAACGTCCCCGTCCTCATGGGGCTGCTCAACGTCTGGTACAACAACTTCTACGGGACCGGCTCGCACGCGGTGCTGCCCTACAGCCAGTACCTGCACCGCTTCCCGGCGTACCTGCAGCAGCTGACCATGGAGTCCAACGGCAAGTCCGTGCACATCGACGGCACCCCCGTGAGCGCCAACGCGGCCGGCGGCTTCGCCGGGCAGACCGGTGAGATCTTCTGGGGCGAGCCGGGCACCAACGGCCAGCACGCCTTCTACCAGCTGCTGCACCAGGGCACGAAGATGACCCCGGCCGACTTCATCGGCTTCGCGGTGCCCAACCACGACCTCGGCGAGATGCACGACCTCTTCATGTCGAACTTCTTCGCCCAGACCGCCGCGCTCGCCTTCGGCAAGACGGCCGCCGAGGTCGCCGCCGACGGGACCCCCGCGGCCATCGTCGAGCACAAGGTCATGCCCGGGAACCGTCCGACGAACACGATCCTCGCCGAGAAGCTCACCCCCTCGGTGCTCGGTCAGCTCGTCGCGCTCTACGAGCACATCACCTTCACCCAGTCGGTCCTGTGGGGCATCAATGCCTTCGACCAGTGGGGTGTCGAGCTCGGCAAGGCGCTGGCCAACCAGCTCGCCCCGAAGCTGTCCTCCGTCGAGGCCCCGGCCCAGGACTCCGACGCGTCGACGAACGCGCTCGTCTCGCGGTACCGCGAGCTGCGCGGACGCTGAGCCGGCGACGCTGAGCCTGCGGCGACGCTGAGTCTGTGACGACGGCCTGCTGCCCCGACCCGGGGTGGCGGGCCGTCGTCGTTCCCGGGAGGTGCCGGTGACAGGTTGTGCGCCCGGGTCGACAGCGTGCGCAGGACCAGACGATCGCCGCCGGGACGTGTGCTGGGGTGAGGGACCGGGCACACGGACAGGCAGGAAGAGGATGTCGATGAAGACAGCGGCGACAGCGGCAGCGACAGCGCGACGCGGCCACCGGACACGAGGGGCCGCAGGGGTGGCGCTGGTCACCGGCATCGCGCTGCTGGCCCTGGCCGCGTGCTCCACCAGCAGCCCCGAGGCCACGACCAGCAGAGCAGGCGAGTCCTTCGCGACGCGAGAGGTCACCGACGGCACCACGACGTTCACCGTCGTCACCAACCCGGGTGCCGGTCCGGTCCTGTCCTACGGCGCGGACAGCGGAGTGACTCTGCTCTCCGAGGAGGTGGCTGGGCAGGCTCTCGCGTTCAAGGACATGAACGCCAACGGCACGCTCGACACCTGGGAGGACTGGCGCGAGTCGCCCCAGGTCCGCGCCGCGGCTCTGGCCGAGGAGCTCTCGATCGAGCAGATCGCCGGTCTCATGCTGTTCGGCACCCAGGAGTACTCACCTGCCGACGGACTCACCGACGTGCAGGAGACGTACCTGTCGCAGTCCCACGTGCGCAACGTGAACCACGCCGGGCCCAACGACGTGCAGGCCAACGTCACGTGGTCCAACGAGATGCAGGCCTACGTCGAGTCCCTCGCGAGCGCCGAGGAGCCCTACATCCCGGTGAACCTCGCCTCCGACCCGCGCTCGACCGCCGGTGCCGCCAGCTACAACGCCTCCGGCGATGGCCTCTCGCGCTGGCCGTCGAACCTGGGCCTGGCGGCGACCGACGTCGAGACGGTGGAGGAGTTCTCCACCATGGTCTCGGCCGAGTACCGGGCGCTGGGCATCACGTCGGCGATCACCCCGCAGATCGACGTCGCGTCGGATCCGCGCTGGTTGCGCACCGAGGGAACGTTCGGGGAGAACGCGGAGCTCACGAGCCAGCTGGCGGCGGCCACCGTCCAGGGTTTCCAGGGTTCCCCGGGGGTCGAGGGCTGGGGCCCGGAGTCGATCAACGCCATGATCAAGCACTGGGCCGGCGAGGGGCCGGGGGAGGGCGGCCGGGAGCCGCACACCAACGCCGGCAAGTACGCCGTCTTCCCCGGGGGGACCTTCGACGCGCACACCCAGGCGTTCCTCGGGGCGCTGGACTCGGCGTCGGTCATGACGTCCTACTCGATCGTGCTCGACGCGAACGGCGACCCTCTCTTCGAGGACCGGACGGGCGCGGCGTACGACACGGGCCGGATCGCCCTTCTGCGGGCGAGCTACCAGGGCGTGGTCATCACCGACTGGAACGTCACCCGGTCGGTCTCGGACCCGGGCTCGAGCGATGGTACCGCCTGGGGCGCCGAGGACCTCACGGTGGACGAGCGGCACTACGCGATCCTGGCGACCGGCCACGACATGTTCGGCGGCAACAACGACGTCGAGCCGGTCCTCGCCGCCTTCGACCTGTGGCAGGCGGACTTCGAGGCCGGTGCGGTCGCGGTGGACGCCGACACGAGGTTCCGGGAGTCGGGCGCGCGCATCCTCACGATGATGTTCCAGCCGGGGCTGTACGAGAACGCCTACCTCGACCTCGAGGTCTCTCGCGAGATCGCCGGCTCAGCCGACAAGGTCGCGGCGGGCTACCAGGCCCAGCTGGACTCGGCCGTCCTGCTGAAGAACGACAGCGAGACCATCGCCGCGGCCGACCCCGCGGACCGGCAGGACGCGACCGTCTACATCCCGCGTGCGTACCGGACCACCCGCAGCGCGAACACCGGCGGCACCTTCGGTCCCGTGGAGTACACCGAGGGTCCCGGGCTCGATGTCGAGGTCGCCGAGGAGTACGTCGGCACCGTCGTCACCGACGAGGCGGTCCTCGACGCCGACGGGGTGGTCACGAGCTACACGGCCCCGGATCTCACCGATGTCGACCTGGTCCTCGTGGGCATGAGCAGCCCGGGCAACGGCACCCACTTCGCCCCGGTCGGCCACGACACCACGACCGGGGAGTGGTACCCGTTGTCCCTGCAGTACCGTCCCTACACCGCCGACGGGGAGCACGTGCGCCGCGTCTCGATCTCAGGTGACATCCTGCCCGACGGCGCGCAGGAGAACCGGTCCTACTACGGTGCGACGTCGCGGATCGAGAACGAGTCGGACCTCGATGCCTTCGAGCGTGCGGTGGCGGCCGTCGAGGCCTCCGGCAAGGACATCCCGGTGATCACGGTCCTCAAGGCGACCAACCCGACCGTCCCGGCCGAGTTCGAGGCTGTGTCCGACGCGATCGTCGTCGGCTTCGGGATCAGTGACGAGGCACTCATCGAGGTGGCGCTCGGCCTGTCCGAGCCGCAGGGGCGCCTGCCGATCGGCTTCCCGGCGTCCATGGATGCCGTCGAGGCGCAGCTCGAGGACGTCGGTGAGGACACCGAGCCCTACGTCGACTCGGCGGGCAACGCGTATGTCTTCGGCTTCGGCCTGAGTTGGTCGGGGCCGATCACCTAGCCGAGAGTCGCCTCCGACAGCTTCCGCCTCCGACGGGTCCCGCCCCCGACAGGGGGCGAGACTCCCACAGGTCGCGACTCCGCCGGGACGCGAGGGCCGGAGGTCCCAGGGGCGCCCGCAGCGCCGCTGGCACGATGGGCGCCATGCATCCCACGGCGCCCGGTCGGACCGCCGGGCCGACGCCGCGACCGCGTCCCACGCGCCGACCGCGCCGCACGCGTCCCACGCGCCGCACGCGCCGCCGGTCGCCCGGCTGGGTGCCCGACCAGCACGGGGCGTGGGCCATGCTCGCCGTCCCGTTCGTCGTCGGCATGCTCGCCGCGGGGCCCGCGCTCGTCCACCTGCCCCTCGCTGCGCTGTGGGTGGTGGGCTACCTCGACTTCTACGCGCTCGGATTGTGGCTGAAGTCGCGGCGCAAGGCGAAGTACCTCCCACCCGTGCGCGCCTACTCCCTCGCGCTCGTCGTCCCCGCGGCCGCGGTGCTCGCGCTGCGCCCTGCGCTCGTCGTGTGGGCACCGGTCTTCGCCCCGCTCGTCGTGATCAGCCTGTGGTGCTCCCACCAGCGCCGCGACCGGTCGCTGCTCAACGACGCCGCCACCGTCCTGGCGGCCTGCCTCATGCTCCCGGTCGCCTACTCCGCCGGCCTGCAGCCTTCCCTGCCCCTCTCCCTGCCGCTCTCTTTGCCCGACGCCGGTGGCTGGCTCCCGCAGACCGGCCCGGTCGCCTGGTCCCAGGTGTGGGTGGCGACCACGCTCGTCCTTGCCTACTTCTTCGGGACGGTGCTCTACGTCAAGACCCTCATCCGCCGGCGCGGTGACCGCGGGTTCTTGGCCGTCTCGGTGGGCTACCACGTGCTCGCCGTCGCGGGTGCGGCGGTCCTGACGGCCGCCGTCGGGCAGCCCTGGTGGCCGGCCGCGGTGGTGTTCGCCGTGCTCGCCGCACGGTCGTGGTGGGTCCCGCGGACCGCAGCGAAGCCGATCCAGTTCGGCCTCGGAGAGTTCGCCGCCTCGGTCGCGGTCGCCCTGGTCGCGCTCGGGGTCCTCGACGTCCTCGGCTGACGTCCTCCGCCGGCGGGCCCACCTCCGGGCGGACCTCCGGCGCAACCTGCGTACGGGGCGTGCTCTTGACGACGGGGCGTGCCGACAACAGCACGCCCCGTCATTGAGAGCACGCCCCGTAGGGAGGGCCGGACTGGTGACGCGCCCGTAGGGCGGGCCGGGTGTCTGCAGGTCGGACAGGGTCCTCCGTCGGGCCGGAGGTGGCGATGCGCGCCGGGGATCCGGGGCTGCTGCGGGGTCGGGCAGGGCTGTGACCGACCTCTGCGAGGTCTCGGTCAGGGAGCAGTCATCACGCCTGCGGCGAACAAGGGCATATCGAGGGGGACTGACTCGTTGGTGGCTACTAGAGTCGATGCGGTCAGGCCTGGGAGCCTTCCAGTTCCGGCCCGCACCTGTGAGGAGCGCACATGTTCGAGAGATTTACCGACCGAGCCCGTCGGGTGGTTGTCCTTGCCCAAGAAGAGGCACGGATGCTCAACCACAACTACATCGGGACCGAACACATCCTGCTCGGTCTCATCCACGAGGGTGAGGGAGTGGCCGCCAAGGCCCTCGAGTCGCTGGGCATCTCCCTGGATGCAGTGCGCTCTCAGGTGACCGAGATCATCGGCGAGGGCCAGCAGGCCCCCTCCGGTCACATCCCCTTCACGCCTCGGGCGAAGAAGGTTCTCGAGCTGTCCCTGCGCGAGGCGCTGCAGCTCGGCCACAACTACATCGGCACCGAGCACATCCTGCTCGGTCTCATCCGCGAGGGCGAGGGCGTCGCCGCCCAGGTCCTCACGAAGCTGGGCGCCGACCTCAACCGGGTCCGCCAGCAGGTCATCCAGCTGCTCTCGGGCTACCAGGGCAAGGAGCAGGTCGCCTCGGGCGCACCTGCCGAAGGCACCCCGGCCGGCTCCGCCGTGCTCGACCAGTTCGGTCGCAACCTGACCCAGGCTGCCCGCGAGGGCAAGCTCGACCCGGTCATCGGTCGCAGCAAAGAGATCGAACGCGTCATGCAGGTGCTCAGCCGTCGCACCAAGAACAACCCGGTGCTCATCGGCGAACCGGGTGTGGGCAAGACCGCGGTCGTCGAGGGGCTCGCGCAGGACATCGTCTCCGGCGACGTCCCCGAGACGCTCAAGGACAAGCAGCTCTACACCCTCGACCTCGGCTCGCTCGTGGCCGGGTCCCGGTATCGCGGTGACTTCGAGGAGCGCCTGAAGAAGGTCCTCAAGGAGATCCGCACCCGCGGCGACATCATCCTGTTCATCGACGAGATCCACACCCTCGTCGGAGCCGGTGCGGCCGAGGGCGCCATCGACGCGGCCTCGATCCTCAAGCCGATGCTCGCCCGTGGTGAGCTCCAGACCATCGGTGCGACGACCCTGGACGAGTACCGCAAGCACATCGAGAAGGACGCCGCCCTCGAGCGCCGCTTCCAGCCGGTGCAGGTCGCCGAGCCGTCCCTGGCTCACGCGATCGAGATCCTCAAGGGTCTGCGCGACCGCTACGAGGCCCACCACCGCGTCTCGATCACCGACGGTGCGCTCGTCGCTGCGGCGACGCTCGCCGACCGGTACGTCAACGACCGGTTCCTGCCGGACAAGGCGATCGACCTGGTCGACGAGGCCGGCGCACGCCTGCGCATCCGCCGGATGACCGCGCCGCCGGAGCTGCGTGAGCTCGACGACGAGATCGCCGAGGCACGCCGCAACAAGGAGTCCGCGATCGACGAGCAGGACTTCGAGAAGGCCGCCGGGCTGCGCGACACCGAGAAGCAGCTCACGCAGAAGCGCGCCGACCGCGAGAAGGCCTGGAAGTCCGGGGACCTGGACACCGTCGCCGAGGTGGATGAGGATCTCATCGCCGAGGTGCTGGCCATGTCCACCGGGATCCCCGTGTTCAAGCTGACCGAGGAAGAGTCCTCGCGACTGCTGAAGATGGAGGACGAGCTGCACCGACGCATCGTCGGGCAGGACATCGCGATCAAGGGCCTCTCGCAGGCGATCCGTCGCACGCGGGCCGGCCTCAAGGACCCCAAGCGTCCGGGTGGTTCGTTCATCTTCGCCGGTCCGACCGGTGTGGGTAAGACCGAGCTCGCCAAGGCGCTCGCGGAGTTCCTCTTCGGCGACGAGGACGCGCTCATCCAGCTCGACATGTCCGAGTTCTCCGAGAAGCACACGGTCTCGCGGCTCTTCGGTTCCCCTCCCGGCTACGTCGGGTACGACGAGGGTGGCCAGCTCACCGAGAAGGTGCGCCGCAAGCCGTTCTCCGTCGTGCTCTTCGACGAGGTCGAGAAGGCTCACCCGGACATCTTCAACTCGCTCCTGCAGATCCTCGAGGACGGTCGTCTGACCGACTCCCAGGGCCGCGTCGTGGACTTCAAGAACACCGTGATCATCATGACCACGAACCTTGGAACCCGGGACATCGCCAAGGGCATGCAGACCGGCTTCAACGCCGGCGGCGACCTGGGCACCACCTACGAGCGCATGAAGGCCAAGGTCAACGAGGAGCTCAAGCAGCACTTCCGGCCCGAGTTCCTCAACCGCGTGGACGACACGATCGTCTTCCCGCAGCTGACCCAGGCCGAGATCGTCCAGATCGTCGACCTGATGATCGCCAAGCTCGACGGGCGTCTGCGGGACAAGGACATGGGCATCGAGCTCTCGCCCGCCGCGAAGACGCTCCTCGCCGAGAAGGGCTACGACCCGGTCCTCGGTGCGCGCCCGCTGCGTCGTGCGATCCAGCGCGAGATCGAGGACGTGCTCTCGGAGAAGATCCTCTTCGGCGACATCAAGGCCGGGGAGATCGTCCTAGTCGACGCCGAGGGAGAGGGCATCCTCGGAGAGTTCACCTTCAAGGGAGTCCCCAAGGCGAACCACAAGAGTGGTCCGGTCGCCGCAGCCGCGGCGCTCGTGATCGGCGACGGCCCGGTGGACATCACCAAGTTGCCCCCGACCGGTGGCCTCGCCGCCACGGCCGGCGCGGAGTGATCCGTCTCGGGTGACCGACGGCGTCAGCGAAGGGCCCCGGACCATCTGGTCCGGGGCCCTTCGCCGTGCCCGGGCGATCAGCGGCCCGGCCGGGACGGCCTAGGCTCGGGTCATGTCCCCGGATCCCCGCACCCCCACGGCCAGGTCCGATCGGCGTCACATCCCCTTGCGCGAGGCCTGCGCGACGCCGCACCACTGCCCGGAACCGGTCCGGATGCGGGTGCTGCGCCGGGTACCCCTCTTCGCCGACCTGCCCGACGACGCGCTCGCCGGGATCGATGCGCGCATGGTCTCCCTCGCCTGGTCCACCGGCGACGCCCTCTACCGGGCGGGTGACCCCGCCGAGCACCTCTACGTCATGGCAGCGGGCCGGGCCAAGGCCTGGCGGGGGACACCCGACGGGCAGGAGGTCGTCGTCGACCTGCTCGCCCCCGGTGACCTGTTCGGCGGGCTGCAGATCCTCGGTCAGCTCCGGCACTCCGAGACGGTCCAGGCGCTGGCGACCACGTGCGCGCTGCAGATCGGGACGGAGCAGTTCCGGGAGCTGCTGGGGGATTATCCGCAGGTCGCGCTGCGGGTGCTGGACGACACCGCCGCCCTGCTTGCCCAGGCACGCTCCGACGTCGCGCGGGTGTCCACCGCCACGGTCGCGCAGCGGGTCGCCTCCCGCCTGGTGCGGCTGGCAGACAAGTTCGGCCAGGACCGACAGGACGGACGAGGCACCCTCATCCAGCTCCCGCTGACCCGCCGCGACCTGGCCGGCATGACCGGGTCGACGCCGGAGTCCGTCTCCCGGGTGATGAGCGGGCTGCGCAAGGACGGGGTGATCGACTCCGGCCGCGGGTGGACCGCGGTGGTCGACCGGGACCGGCTCGTCGCGCTGGCCGCGAGCGAGTGACGCCGGGGAGCGGTGCGCGTCTGATCTGCGGCTAACTGATCTGCGTCATGGTTGGTTCCGGCGCGTTCTCATAGCGTCGTAGTCAGAGCCCCGCACCCCGCGGGGACTGATCAGAGACGAGGTCATCATGACCACCACCGCATCACAGCCGACCACAGCACAGCCCACCGCGACCCGCACCGCTGCTGCATCGACCACCAGGACGACCCTGCGCGCCGAGGGCTTCTCCTGCCCGTCCTGCGTGGCCAAGATCGAGAAGAGGGTGGGCCGCCTGGCCGGGGTCACCGGCGTCACGGTCCACTTCGCGTCCGCCCGGATCGAGATCGACCACGACCCGGCTGCCGTCTCCGTCGCTGACCTCGTCGCCGCGGTCGCCGACGCCGGCTACACCGCCCGTCCGTCGATGATCTAGGCGATGTCATGCCGATCAGCGACCAGGCGTCACGAGGCGGAGAGCGTCCAGAGGGAGGAACGATGATGACAACGATCGGGCGGGTGTGGCAGGGATGGAAGGTCCCGCTGGTGTCCGGGGCGCTGATCGTCGCGTCCCGGACCGCGACCGGCGTGTTCGACGCCGAGCTGGTCGGGGCGATCACGATGACCGGTGCGGCGGTGGTCGCGGGGACCCCGATCGTCATCAAGGCGGCTCGTGCGGCGGCGGCCCGGGTTATCGGCATCGACCTGCTCGTCTCGATCGCAGCGATCGGGGCGGTCGTCATCGGAGAGCGGTGGGAGGCCGCGGCGGTGACGTTCCTCTTCGCCGTCGGGCACGCGCTCGAGACGGCGACGCTGAACCGGACCCGGTCGGCGCTCGCCGAGCTCGTCGCCGTCGCTCCCGACACGGCGGTGGTGCTCCGCGACGGGGCGCAGGTAGAGGTGTCCGCCGCGGAGGTCACCGTCGGTGAGGTGGTGCTCGTCAAGAACGGCGCGATGGTCCCTGTCGACGGCGAGGTGGTGGCCGGGACCGGGGTGCTCGACGAGGCCTCGATCACGGGGGAGTCGCTCCCGGTCGAGAAGGTCGCCGGGGACCGCGTCTTCGCGGGCACCGTCTCCCGCGGCGGGTTCTTGCAGGTCGCCGCGGTGGGTGTGGGATCAGACACCACGCTCGCCCGGATCATCCACCGGGTCGAGGACGCCCAGGACGCAAAGGCGAGGACGGCGCGCTTCATCGACTCCTTCTCCGCCTGGTACACCCCGGCGATCATCGCGCTCGCCGTGGTGTTCGGCGTGGCGACCCAGGACGTCGTGCTCGCGCTCACCCTGCTGGTCATCGGCTGCCCGGGTGCGCTCGTCATCTCTATCCCGGTTTCCGTGGTCGCCGGGATCGGGCGGGCGGCCAAGGACGGCATCCTCATCAAGGGTGGGGAGTACCTGGAGACCTCCGCGAAGATCTCGGTCGTCGCGGTGGACAAGACCGGCACCCTGACGCGGGGGCGGCCGGTGCTGACCGACGTCGTCGTGCTGGGTGGTTCGGAGCGGGCCGAGGTGCTGTTCTGGGCCGCGGCCGCCGAGGCCGGCTCCGAGCACCCGCTCGCCCGGCCGGTCGTGGCCGCGGCGGCCGCAGAGGGCGTGGGAGCGCCGGTGCTGGCCGACCACACCGAGTCCGTCCCGGGCAAGGGGATCATGGCTCGTGCTCGCGACCGCCGCATTCTCGTGGGCAACTCCGCGCTGCTCGAGCAGTTCGGGGTCGTGGACCGGGACGGGGCTGCAGCCGTGGCGCACGACCTCGCCGCCGCTGGGCGCACCGCGATGATCGTCGCGGTCGACGACACGGTCGTCGGCGTGATCGCGGTCGCCGACGAGATCCGTCCGGACGCCGCGGAGATGGTCGCCGCGCTGCACGCCGCCGGGATCGAGCGGGTCGTCATGCTCACCGGCGACGCCCCGCTCGTGGCGGAGGCGGTGGCCCGGGTGACCGGCGTCGACGAGGTCCGTGCCGGTCTGCTCCCCGAGGACAAGCTCGAGGCGGTCGCCGACCTGCAGCGACAGGGACACGTGGTGGCCATGGTGGGCGACGGCGTCAACGACGCCCCCGCCCTGGCGCTCGCGGACATCGGGGTGGCGATGGGGGCGGCCGGATCGGCCGTCGCGGTCGAGACCGCGGACATCGCCCTCATGAGCGACAACCTCCTCCTGCTGCCCGAGGCCATCCGCCTGGCGCGGCGCACCGTGCGCACCATGCTGCAGAACATCGCGATCGCGCTGGTCACGGTGGTGCTGCTGCTGGCCGGAGTGGTGCTCGGTGGCGTGACGATGTCCCTCGGGATGCTCGTGCACGAGGTGTCGGTGCTCGTCGTCATCGCCAACGCGATGCGGTTGCTGCGCCACCGGCCGGTGACGAACCGTCTGCCGGTGACAGGCCACCGGCCGGTGACAGGCTGGCGGGTCCCGCCGGTGGACCCGACCCGCTCAGCCCGTCCCGACCCGACCCGCTCAGCCCGTCCCGACCTGGCCGGCTCAGCTCAGAAGACCGAGCGGTAGATCGCGCGGACCTCGTCGCGGGTGGCCGGCCGCGGGTTGCCACCCGCGCAGACGTCGGCCAGCGCGGCGTCGGTCAGGGCGTCGAGACCGTCGGCGTCGACGCCCACCTGACGCAGGCTCGAGGGGTTGCCGAGGGTACGGGCCAGGTCACGGACCGCGTCGATGGCCGCCTTGCGTGCCACGTCGAGGGGCATGCTGGCGACCTCGGCGACACCGAGCGCTGTGGCGACGTGACGGAGCTTCTCACCGGTGTGCTCGGCGTTGTACTCCATGACCGCCGCGAGCAGGATGCCGTTGGCCACCCCGTGCGGGGTGCCGAACTGCGCACCGAGCGGGTGCGCCATGGCGTGCACGAGACCGAGGCCGACGTTGGAGAACCCCATCCCGGCCATGTACTGGCCCAGGGCCAGGCGCTCGACGGCGTCGGGGTCGCCCGCCGCGGCGCCGGGCAGGGACTGGGCGATGATCTCGATGGCCTTGAGGTGCAGGGTGTCGGTCAGCTCCCAGGCGCCCAGGGTCGTGTAGCCCTCGATGGCGTGGGTGAGGGCGTCAAGCCCGGTCGCGACCTTGAGCCCGGCCGGCATGCCGTCCATCATGTCCGCGTCGACGACGGCGAGCACGGGGATGGCGTGGGGGTCCACGCAGACGAACTTGCGGGAGTTCTGGGTGTCGGTGATGACGTAGTTGATCGTCACCTCGGCCGCGGTGCCGGCCGTGGTGGGCACCGCGATGATCGGGACGGACGGGTTCGCGGTCGCGGCGACGCCTTCGAGGCTGCGCACGTCGGCGAACTCCGGGTTCGCGGCGACGATGCCGATCGCCTTGCAGGTGTCCTGGGGTGAGCCGCCGCCGATGGCCAGCAGCGCGTCGGCGCCCGAAGCGAGGAAGCGCTCGACGCCGGCCAGCACGTTCTCGATCGGTGGGTTGGGCTGGACGTCGCTGAACACCTCGTAGGGGAAGCCGGCGTCGTCGAGCAGGGCGGTGACCTTCGCGGCGACCCCGGTGTCCAGCAGGACCTGGTCGGTGACGACCAGGGCCTTGGTGGCACCCTGGGCGACGAGCGCCCCGGGGATCTCCAAGATCGCACCCCGGCCGAAGTACGCGGTCTGGTTGAGGATCATGCGGTGGACCATGACGACTCCTACGTGCGGCTGTTGCGACGGGTGGCGGGGCGTCGCCACGGCGGGCGGGCGTCGCCACACTGCTGGCGCCTCGTCCATCCTGACCGTAGCGTTCGGGGAAGCGCTGTCCGCGGGTCCAACGTCCCGACGTCGGGTGCGCGCGTCACTACACTCGTGGGAGCGCAGCCATGATCAGTCACGCCTGACGAAGGAGTCACGACGATGAGTGCACCGACGCCCGCCGCACCGAAGCCTGCTGCGCCCAGATCCGCGATCCCGAAGCCGGCAGCTCCCAGGCCAGTCGCTCCGAAGGCGGTTGTTCCCAGCCCTGTTCCTCGCCCTGCTCCCACCAGCCCGGTCGACAACGAGGGTGTCGCCGGCGGGACCGAGCAGCGGACGGAGCCGCGCGCCGACCTCGACCTCGGAGGCGAGCTCGCCGGACTCCGGGCGGTCGTCACCGGCGGTGCAGCCGGGATCGGCGCGGCGATCGTGCGGGCGCTGGGTGCCCGCGGCGCCGTCGTCGTGAGCCTGGACCGCACCCTCGAGGGCGTGCCTGCCGGCGCGAGCGGCGTCGTCGCCGACCTGACCGACGACGCGGCGGTCCGCCGGGCGATCACCGAGGCGGCGACCGCGCTCGGCGGCATCGACGTGCTCGTCAACAACGCGGGCATCGGTGCCCGCGGCACGATCGAGGACAACGACGACGCCGAGTGGTTGAGGGTGCTCGACGTCAACGTCCTGGGCATCGTGCGTGCGACCCGCGCGGCACTGCCCTACCTGCGCGAGTCCGACCATGCGGCCATCGTCAACACCTGCTCGATCGCCGGCTGGGCCGGTCTGCCCGACCGTGCCGTGTACACCGCCTCCAAGGGGGCGGTCCAGGCGCTCACCCTGGCCATGGCGGCCGACCACGTCCGCGACGGCATCCGCGTCAACTGCGTCAACCCCGGCACGGTCGACACGATCATGGCTCGCGGGCACATCGCCGCGGCCGCCGACCCCGTCGCCGAGCTCGCCGCGATGGAGTCCCGCCAGGCCACCGGCCGGATGGTCAGCCCCGAGGAGGTCGCGCACGCGGTGTGCTACCTCGTCAGCCCGCTCGCTTCCTCGACCACCGGGACCGCGCTGGCGGTCGACGGCGGGATGTTCGGGCTGCGGATGCGCGGGCGCGCGCTGAGCGAGCAGCCAGCCTGAGCGTGCAGCCAGCCTGGAGCGTGCAGACCGCTTGAGCGTGCAGCCAGGTTGATCGAGCAGACGGCTTGAACGAGCTCGCTCAGGCGTGCGCCGACGCGTGCAGCGCGCGGACGTCCCGCTCGGCCTGGGTGACGCGGACCGCCCGGCACCCTTGGGACACCCACTGCCGGACCGAGGCGGGTTCGTCGCGCATGAGGCCCCAGCCGCGCCGCACGAGGGTGAGCGGCGGCTTGCGGGACTCGCCCAGGTCCCGCAGCAGCCGGAACCAGAAGGTCACCAGGCGTGGCCGGGTCACGCAGATGGCGTCGGCGAGGATGCCCTCCGCGCGGCAGGCGGCGACGAGCTCGGAGGCGAAGATGCCCTCGGCGACGATGACGTGCTCACCGGTCACGTCCGCGTGCGAGGTCCCGGTGCGCCGCGACGTAGGGATGTCGTAGAGCGGGAGGTCGGCGTGCCCCGTGGTGCACAGCTCGATGAGGGCGGCGAGGGCGCCGTGGGCGTCCCAGCTCTGCGGGGAGTCCCAGTCGGCGATGCCGAAGCGGTGCGGCATCCCGGGGTGGTCGTGGTCGTGGTAGAAGTCGTCGAGGGCGACCGAGGCGAGCCCCAGGCGCCGCACGAGACTCGACTTCCCCGAGCCGGACGGCCCGGTCAGCAGCACCACGCGGGTGGTGGGGACGCGGGCCCCGTCGGGAAGGTCGAACAGGCTGTCGGGTGCGTCGGTGCTCACCGGGTCATTCTCCCAGACCCCGCGGGGAGATCGGCGCCGGGCAGTCAGCGCCGGCCGATCAGCGCCGGGCGACCAGCGCCGCGAGGTCAGCGTCGAGCGAGCCGGACCGCCACCGGAGCGGCGAGGGTGATGACCGCCGCGACCGCGGCGCAGGCCGCGACCGTGGAGCTCTCCAGCGGTCCCTGCCAGCGCCCGACGGCGACCCAGGCGAGCCCCCAGCCGAGAGCGAGGTTCACCGAGAACCGGCCGTCCGTGTGCACCGCGAAGGCGACGCCGATGGCGGCCGCGGCGACGAGCAGGACGACGGACCACCCGGTCGCGCCGAGGCCCAGGTCGCCGATGTCGGCGGCGCTCAGAGCAGCGGTGACGTTCGCGATCGTCGCGATGGTCACCCAGCCGAGGTAGAGGCCGAAGGTGGCGTCGACGACGACCGCCTCCCAGCGCGAGGCCGGGGGTGAGGCGAGCAGCCGTTCGAGGACGACCACGAGCACGAGGAGCAGCCCCACGATCACCACGACGCTCACGGTGAGCCACCCGGCCTGCACGACGAGGATCCAGGCAGCGTTCGCGACCAGCGAGACGGCCATCAGCCACCCGATCGAACGCAGCCGGGGATTGTCGCGCTGGGCCGGTAGCACCTGCCAGACGGCGCAGACGAGGAGGCCGAGGTAGATGACCGACCAGATGGCGAACGCCGGCCCGGCCGGGGCGACCGGGGTCGAGGAGGCGGAGAGCGCGCCGTCGGCGGCCTCGGCGATGGGCGTTCCGCCGAAGGCACCGGACCCGATGGTCGCCGCGATGATCGCGAAGACCGCGACGACCAGCACGGTGACCTGCTGGCCTGTGGTGCGTCGTGTCATGGCGTCAGCCGACGACGACGACGTGCAGGGTGCGCGGTCCGTGCACGCCTTCCACCCGGGAGAGCTCGATGTCGCTGGTCGCGCTCGGCCCGGAGATCCACGTCTGGGGGCGCGCGGGGTGCTCGGCGAGGATCGTCACGCCCTCCGGCACGGAGTCCACCACCTGGTCGGCCCGGACGACGCACACGTGGACGTCGGGGACGAGGGTGATGGCCCGGCGCCCCTGGTCCTGCGCCCCGTCGAGCACGATCGTCCCGGTGTCGGCGATGGCCACCCGGGCGGCGGTGATGACGACGTCGACCTCGTCGAGCTCGAGGGCGCTCATCGGCGCCTCGCGGGAGTCGGTGAGCACCGCGGTGCCGGACGGCAGCCCGTCCACCCAGTGCCTGGGCAGCCCGGAGGGCACGACGACGGCGCGCGCCCGGGGCGCGCCGTGTGCGGCAGCGGACTCGGCAGAGTCGGACTCGGCGAAGAGGGTGCCGAGGATCTCGCCGACGAGGGCGGTGACCGCCTCGTCGGTGTCCACCCGGTGCACGTGGGCCTTGTAGTCCTCGAGGCGGTCGATGAGCAGGTCGATGGCGCCGGGGGAGCCGGGGGCGTGGTCCCCGGTGCGGCGGTAGTCGCGGGCCACCGGGGCGAGCGCCTGGTGACCGGTGACGCCCTCGAGCGCCGTGCGGACCCGGTGCAGGATGTCGCTGCGTGCGCTCATGATGCGTCCTCGGGGGTCGTCGGCGTGGCCGGTGCAGTCGGAGAGCTCGGTGCGGCGGGTGCGGCGGCGTCGGCGCTGGCGGCGTCGTGCGTGCGGGCCCACCACTGCCGGAAGGTCTCCTTGGGCGGGGCGGGGATGTCCCGGGCGCCGGTCCACAGCGACCCGGGGTAGGGCAGGGCTGAGATCCGCTGTTTCTTGCCGGCCATGAGGCGCAGCGCGGCCGTGCCCTTCTCGGCCGTGGCGAAGCGCTGGGAGTCGGCCATGACGAAGGACGCGGCCTTCATCGCCGCCCCCCACGCGGTGGGCCGGTGGCGGGCCTTGTCCTCCTCGACCGTGCGCGCGCGCAGGTGCACGAGCAGGGCCGGGATGTCGATCTTGACCGGGCACACCTCGTAGCACGCCCCGCACAGGGTCGAGGCGAAGGGCAGGGTGTTGTTCGGGTCGGCGTGCCCGGTCGACCCGGTGAGCAGGGGGGTGAGGATCGCGCCGATCGGGCCGGGGTAGACCGAGCCGTAGGCGTGCCCGCCGACCCGCTCGTAGACGGGGCACACGTTCAGGCACGCCGAGCAGCGGATGCACTTGAGCGCGGCCCGGCCCACGTCGTCGGCCAGGGCGGCGGTGCGCCCGTTGTCGAGCAGGACGAGGTGGACGTTCTGCGGGCCGTCGCCGGGGGTGACCCCGGTCCACAGGCTCGTGTACGGGTTCATCCGCTCCCCGGTCGAGGACCGCGGCAGGAGCTGCATGAAGACCTCGAGGTCTTCGAAGTCCGGCACGATCTTCTCGATCCCCATCACGGTGATGAGGGTCTCGGGGAGGGTGAGGCACATCCGCCCGTTCCCCTCCGACTCCACGACGGTCAGCGTGCCGGTGCTCGCGACGGCGAAGTTCGCCCCGCTGATCGCGACCTTCGCGGCGAGGAACTTGCGGCGCAGGTGCGCGCGGGCGGCCATCGCGAGCTCGCGCGGGGCGTCGGTCATGCCGTCTGGGGTGTGCTCCATCCGCTCGAGGAAGATCTCGCGGATCTCGGAGCGGTTGCGGTGGATGGCGGGGACGAGGATGTGGGACGGCATGTCGTCGGCGAGCTGGACGATGAGCTCGGCGAGGTCGGTCTCGAAGGCCGCGATGCCCTCGGCGGCGAGGGCCTCGTTGAGGCCGATCTCCTGGGTGGCCATGGACTTGACCTTGACCACCTCGGTCTCGCCGGTGGCCTTGACGAGGTCGGTGACGATGCGGTTCGCCTCGGCGGCGTCCCGCGCCCAGTGGATGATGCCGCCGCGGGCGGTGAAGTTGCGCTCGAACTCCTCCAGCAGTGCCGGGAGGTCGGCCAGGACGCGGATCTTCAGGTCGGAGCCGGCCGTGCGCAGCTCCTCCCAGTCGGGCACCTCGTCGACGACCGCGGCGCGCTTGGCCCGGATGGTCGACGTCGCGTGGGCGAGGTTGCGGCGCAGCTGGGAGTTGCCCAGGGCGGCCCGCGCGGCGTCGGGGAAGGTCTCGCCCCAGCGCAGCGGGGCGTCGGGGTGGGGGACGTCGTCGCCGACGCGGGTGCGGGCCTCGGCGTCGCCCGACGGTGTGCCGGGGCGGGGTGCGCCGGCGCCCGGGGCGGCGAGGGAGGGCATGCCCAGGAAGGTGCTCATCGGGACACCTCGATCGTGGTCGCGGAGCGGTCGGCGGCCGGGTCGCCCACGGTCGTGGGCTGGGTGGGTTCGGCGCGGGTGCTCGCGAGGATCTCGGCGAGGTGCATGGTGCGCACCCCGGCGCGGGTGCGGCTCAGCCCCCCGCCGATGTGCATGAGGCAGGAGTAGTCCCCGGCGGTGAGCACCTCGGCGCCGGTGGACCGCACGTTCGTCATCTTGTCCCCGAGCATGGCCACGGAGGTGTCGGAGTTCTTCAGCGCGAAGGTGCCGCCGAATCCGCAGCAGGACTCGGCGTCGGGCAGCTCGACGAGGTCGATGCCGTCGACGGCGCGCAGGAGCTGCAGGGGGCGGTCGCCCACGTGCAGCATCCGCAGCGAGTGGCAGGTGGGGTGGTAGGTGACGCGGTGCGGGAAGTGCGCTCCGACGTCGGTCACCCCGAGGATGTCGACGAGGAGCTCGGAAAGCTCGTAGGTCTTCGACGCGACGGCCTCTGCCGTGGCGGCGAGCTTCTCGTCGCCCTGGCGGCGGCACACCATCGCCTGCTGGTGGCGGATCGACCCGGTGCACGAGCCGGAGGGGACCACGATCGCGTCCCACTCGTCGTCGAGGACCGGGGAGAAGGTCTCGACGTGGTTCTTGATGATGGGCAACGCGTCTTTGAAGTACCCGGTGTTGACGTGCATCTGCCCGCAGCAGGTCTGGGTGGGCGGGAAGACGACCTCATGGCCGAGGCGCTCGAGCAGGCGCACCGTGGCTTGCGGAGCCTGGGGGAACATGGCGTCGGCGAGACAGGTCGCGGCGAGAGCGATGCGCACGGTGGTCCTTGGGGGAGGTGGGTTGCTGACAGAACTCCACGATAGTGCATGTGGCCTGACCACAGGATAGCGCTTTCCGTCGGGGGTGCGGAAGGCGGTCATGGGTGCAGAAAACAGCCCGGGTCGCGGAGAGTGGCCGGGGTGCAGAAAGCAGGCCTGGGGGCAGAGCGCAGTCAGCCCGCCGTCCGGGGACGGCGGGCTGCAACAGACGGGGCCGCGGGCGGAGTCCGCGGGAGGGACGACGTGTCGGTGCTGGGCAGACGAGTCGAACCTAGGCGAACGATCCGACGGTCTCTGGGAATGCCGCGGCGAGCTCGCGTGTGACGGTGTGCTGGGGGTTGGTCAGCAGGTCCTGCATGCTGCCGGTTTCAACGAAGGCGCCGTCGTCGAGCACCAGGACCTTGGTGCACAGCCGGTTGATGAGGTCGAGGTCGTGGGAGGCGACGAGCAGCCCGATGTTGTTCTCCTCCACGACCTCCCACAGGCGCCGACTCACGGCGTCCTTGAGGGACTGGTCCATGGCTGTGGTCGGCTCGTCGAGCAGGAGGATCTCGGGGCGGGTGGCCAGGGCGGCGGCGAGTGCGAGACGCTGGCGCTCGCCGCCGGAGAGGGAGAAGATCGTTCGCTTGAGGAACCGCGGCTCGAGGAACATCACGGCGATCGTGTCCGCCGCGGTCGCCCCGGTCGCGCGGCCGGCCTTGCGGGCCTTGGTGAGCTCGCCCTCGATCGCCTTCTCCACGGTCTGGCGCGAGTCCAGCCCGCTGAAGCCGTTCTGCGCGACGGACCGGACCGCAACCCCGAAGCGCTTCTTGTCCCGCATGCCCAGGCGTCCCACGGTCGCGCCGTCGAAGTTCACTCGCCCGCCGCGAGCCTTGAGCCCTCCGGTCATCGCCTGGATCAGGGTCGACTTGCCGATGCCGGAACGGCCGATGACCCCGATCGCACCGGTGCTGGGGGAGACCGAGAGGTCGATCCCGTTGATCGTCGGGGTGCTGCCGTAACCCGCCACGAGTGCGTGTGCGGACAGGCTGGACGTCTTCGCGGTCATCATTCTCCTGTTCGGGGACGAGCCCCTTGTTCAATACTCGATCGGCCGCAGACCTCGCTGCCCACAAAGGTCAACGAACGAGAGCGCTTCAACGCTCCCACGATATGCCGTCGATCGCTCCGGATGTGACACCCGGTCCTGGCCCGTCGGTAAAGGTGGGTGCGGGGGAGTCGCTGGGCGGCCGTGATACCCGTACCGAGTGCGGAGATACGCCGACGGGTGCGGGGACGCGCCGACCGGGTGCGGGGACGCGCCGACCGGGTGCGGGGACGCGCCGACGGGCGCGGGGCCGCGCCGACCGGGTGGGGAAGCGCGGACCGAGTGCGGGACGCGCCGACGGTTGCGGGGCCGCGCCGACCGGGTGGGGCCGCGCCGACCGGGTGGGGAAGCGCTGGCCGGGTGCGGCGAAGCGCGGACCGGCGGCGGCGATACGCTGACCGAGTGCGCACCCATGAAGTGGTCCTCGCCCGGATCGAGGCGGACCTCGCCGCCGGACGCTGGGCGATCGGTGAGCGGCTGCCCGCCGAGCGGGCCTTCGCCGAGGAGCTCGGCGTCTCGCGTCCCTCCGTCCGCGAGGCGATCCGTGTGCTCGAGGCGATGGGCATCGTGCGGACCGCAGTCGGCTCCGGGCCTGGCTCAGGGGCGAGCGTCATCAACCGGCCCGCAGCCGGTCTCGGCTCGGCGATGCGCCTGCACCTCGCCGTCGGCACCCTGCCCGTGCGCGACGTCGTCGAGTTCCGGGTGCTCCTCGAGACGTGGGCGGTGGGCCGGGCCAGCGAGCGGGCGGTCGGCGAGCGGGCGGCCGGCGCGCGGGCGGCCGGCGCGCGGGGGAGCTCCGACGCCCGCGGTCGCAGTGGTGCTGTCGGTGACGCTCGTGCTCACGATGACGGCGAGGTCGGACCTGGCGGTGGTGGTGGCGACGCGTTGGAGACCGACGGAATGCTCGACGACGTCGTCGCGGTCCTCGACCAGATGGACGACGAGAACCTCACGCCCGAGGCCTTCCAAGAGCTCGACTCCGCCTTTCATGTCGCACTCGCGCGCCTGTCGGGGAACGTCCTCGTCGAGGCGGCCATGCTCGGTCTGCGCGGTGCGATCGAGAGCTACGTGCTGGCCGCCGCCGCGACGGTGCAGGACTGGCCCGCGACCGCAGCACGCCTGCGGCGCGAGCACCGCGCCATCCTCGGTGCCGTTTCGGCGGGCGACGTCGCGGGTGCGCAGGCGACTGTCGAGCGGCACATCACCGGCTTCTACGCCGAAGCTGGGATCTGATGGAGGGGCTCGGGGGACACCTGGTGGCTGCACAACGCAGGCCGAGGAGTCGCGCGACGGATCGCCGGCGAGTGTTCCCTGCACGACTCTTCCTCTCGCGCTGGATCGCCTGCTGTTCGGATCGTTCACCATTCTTGGTGATCTGATGTGTGAGCCTGGGGGACTGCCTCTGAGAACGTGGTCGGTTCTCGTGTCCTGGTCCAGACTCACCCCGTGGCCACGGCCGTGTCGGGTGTCTCGATTCGGATCGACCTCGCATTCGGGTCCAGCCGCGAGCTTCGCTCCTGCGCTCGGCGCGGGCGTCAGAATGCGCTCGGATCCCACGCGGCACTCTGCTCGCGTCGAGGACGCTTCCCGCCCCTTGTGGCGGGTGGCCCGTACCTCGCGGATTCCGCCGGTGCGGCGGTGGATGGTGAGGTTCTTGCGGTGCACCTCTTGGTGATGGAATCGGCAGAGCAGGATGCCGTTGTCGAGGGAGGTCTCTCCGTGGTCTCGGTCCCACCAGTGGATGTGGTGGACCTCGCACCAGCGGGCGGGGTGGGCGCAGCCGGTGAACTGGCAGCCGCGGTCGCGGGCGATGATCGCCCGGCGTTGCTCGCGGGAGTACACCCGTGCGGTGCGGCCCAGGTTGATCGGGACGTCGTCGGCATCAACCACGATGCGGGTGAGCTCGGCGTCGCACAGGATCCGGGCGACCTCGCTGAGCGGGACCGGGGTCCCGTCCTCGAAGGTCACCGGATCCACCAACCCCGGCACACCCACCTCAGCACCGACGTCAGCGTCGGGACTGGCGCCCGCGGCTTCGGCTGCTGCTTGGGCGGCGCGGCGGGTCAGCTCACGCTGGGCCTGGGCGAACGTGGCCTCGGTCATGATCACCGACACGTGCGGGCGCACCAGCGCCCCACCTTTGAGGGAGCCCCCGTTGACTGCCCGGTCGGCCACGTCCACCAGGGCGTCCGCGCACCGTTGGCCGTAGTCACGGTCGTCACCGGCCTCGGGCCGGGTCATCGCCGCCTCCACCGCGATCTGCACACTCTGCCCAGCCACCACGTCCAAGAACCCCTTGATGTGCGTGCCGGTCGGGGTGTGACTGATCGAGAGGAACCGGCGCCGACGCGACTCCTCGTGCGTGGCGTCGTGGGCGACGCTGTCCCGGCGCGCCAACCACCGCTCCGCGGTCTTGGCGAACGAATCCGCATCCTCCCCCGCCGCCAGATCCACCAGCTCGCGCGTGTCCGCACCGGTCAACGCCCCACCAGCGGTCCGTTCGGCGCGTTCGCGGACCTTGCCCAGCACCTGCGCATGCACCAACGTCACCGCACCGGTAGCCACCGCGTCCGCGGCCTCGGGGGACTCCTCCAGCATCACCGCCACGCTCACCTGCGTCCGGGCACTGCGCAGCCCTTCACCGGAGACCTGCCCCCGCCACGCCTCGAACGAGGCGAACCCCGCCTCCTTCCACACCCCGCACTCGCGCTCGGCGACCAACAACCCCGCCCGCTCCGCCGTCAACGACACGATCGCCCGATCCAGCTCCGCGATCCGCGCACACCGCACCCGAGACTGCACCGCCACCGGCTGACCAGGCTGACCAGCCCCCGGCTGAGAATGCCGAGCAGGCTGACCAGCCTGAGCAGGCAGCCCGAAACTCGCACCCGGAGCCTCGCCGAAGAGCGTCAGCCCACCGGCACCGCCGGGGCTCGCACTGCCCGCCGCACTGCCCGCCGCACTGCCCGCCGCACTGCCCGCCGCACTGCCCGCCGCACTGCCCGCCGTCCTGCTCGCGCTGCCTGCCATGACTCACCACCCGACGTCGCTGTCGAAAGACGAAAGACCATGCCCGAGAGAACCGGCAAACCCGGTTCCCAACCACTACCTCGACCCTAGACCGACCCACCGACAAACGACCGAAGGCCCCGTCACCAGCCGAACACCAGCCCAGAAACCCCGGAATTCCGGGCTTCCCAACCACTACCTCGACACTAGCTCGACCGTCTGACATGTCCGACCAAGCAAAGGCACCCATCCCCGACGCGACGACGGCGGCACCAGGAAGGGACCGCCGTCGGGCAGTGCCCATCGACCTCGCTGCAGCATGCACCCACTGACCAGTCGATAGCCTTGAGCCCCACTACGCAGTCCACGATCCCGAGCAGCAGCAGGATCCGCACGAGCGAGGCGGGCTCGGTGCAGGTGGGCATCGCGTGAGTCACGGTCCCGACCGCGCCGATGCCCACCCAGACGGCGTAGGCCGTCCCGGCCGGTAGTCCGCGCTCTGCTCAATCAGATGGACGACTCAATCAGATGGACGACGGATTCGCCCCTGCCCTTGCCCCTGGCGCCAGGCCTCGACCGCCAGCCCCGTAGTCACGAGCACGAGCGTTCCTTTCACGAGGATCTCCCACAGGGCGTCGCCGTCGAGGACGGAGGTCGTCGTCGAGAAGACCCACCAGGCGGCAAAGGCGGTCATCGCCCCGGCCTTGGCGAGCTGACGCCCGGTGGCCGGCTCCGGGGCGCCGTCCAGCAGCTCGAGGGCGTAGACCTCGGGGGTGCCGAACTGGTCGCGGGGGTGCGCGGATCCGCTGTCGTGCCAGTGGCTGTGCGCCTCGGCCACCTGGCGGCGGGCAGCGGCACGTGGGAGGTAGTAGCGGCCGCGGAGCAGACCGGTGAGACGGTCGAACCACTCCTGCGGGTTGAGGTCCTCGCTGTCGTCGGTGGCTGGGGTCGTCCCCGTCGACGTCGTGGCGCCCAGGACGACGACGGTGATCGAGGCGAGCAGCAGGAGGATCACCGGGATGCGACCCAGCGGCGGCTGGTCACGGAGCGTCATCGCCATGGCGATCGCTCCACCGAGGGCGGCTGCGGCCCCGGCCCACCAGCTCCAGCCCCGGCGCAGGTACCCGGCCTTGCGGTCCAGCGCACCCCACAACCCACCGACCCAGGCCGCAACGACCCCGAGGAAGACGGCGATCTCGGCGGGGTCGACCTCGGTCCACCAGCCTTCCCGTGCGAGGGTGAGGATGCTGATGATCGCCGCGCTCGACCCGGAGGTGAGGAGCAGGACACTCCTGCGGTCCCGAGGTGACCCACCGTCGAGGTCCAGTCGAGCGCGATCGGCCACCGGGACGCGCTCGCGGAGGACATCTCGGGCGTAGGCATCTGCTTCGCCGAAGATCTCGACGGCACTGCGGCTCGAGACCGCGCACGCCTCCCGTGCCTCACCGAGGACGTCGTCGACGAGGTCGGTGGGGACCGAGTGCGTCATGGCGAGCTGGTGCGCGAGGCGGTTGCCCCAGGCCTCGTCCTCGGGTCGAGCCCACGGGTGCGTCGTCGATGCGCTCATGAGGTCTCTCCTGGGTGGTCGGCGGCAGGTGTGTGGCCAGGGTGCGCGGCGGCTCCTGGTGGCTCGGGAGTGATGAGGTCGGCGACGGCCGCGCTGAAGGGCGGCCACCCGTGGCGCAGTGCCGCGAGCCGCGTGCGGCCGTGGTCGGTGAGGGTGAAGACCTTGCGACCCGGGCCGCCCTCGCCCTCGCGCCAGTCGGAGGTCACTGCCCCCTCGCGCTCCAGGCGGTTGAGGACCGGGTAGAGCGCGCCGCCCTTGACCAGTCCGATGCCCGCAGCCTGGAGGTGCTGGGCGACGGCGTAGCCGTGCGCGCTGCCGCGGGCCAGGACCGCGAGGGTGCAGGTCGAGAGCACTCCGCGCAACCATTCCGAGGTGAGGTCGAGGTCGTCCATGCACTGATCGTGTCACGGACTAGTCGCCATGTCGACTAGTCGATGACCTTGAGCCCCACCACGCAGGCCACGATCCCCAGCAGCAGCAGGATCCGCACGAGCGAGGCGGGCTCGGTGCCCGTGGCCATCGCGTACGTCACGGTGCCGACCGCGCCGATGCCCACCCAGACGGCGTAGGCCGTCCCGGTCGGCAGCTCACGCATGGCGTAGGCGAGGCCGGCCATGGACACGACGAGCGCCGCGCCGAACACGATGGTCGGGGCGAGGCGGGTGAGGCCTTCGCTGCGGCCGAGCGCGGTGGCCCAGACGGCCTCGAAGACACCGGAGACGACAAGAACGATCCAGGACATGACAACCCTCCACGCGCCGTCTTGTCGCTGACCGGGTACGGCGCACCTCGTCCGGGGTGCCAGGTGGCTAGGTGTAGCTAGGTGTAGCTAGGTGGGACTGAACCAGGAAACCGGCCGAACCGGTGCGTCTGATCCCCATCGACGGTACCCCATCGGGGTACCGCTGGACAGGGGGAGCGGTCAGCTCGCCCCCGTGACCTCGATCGTCAGCGTCATCCCTGCGGCGCGGTGCCCGCTCACGCTGCACCAGCCGTCGAGGTTCTCCTCGATCACGCCGAGGTCGAGGGTGGCGGACTTGTCCCGGGGGAGCAGGTCGGTCGACAGGTCGTTCTCGAAGACGAGGTCGTGCGGCATGGAGTCGGAGTTCTTCGCCTCGATGATCACGTGCGTGCCGGGCTCGACCGCGATGACCGAGGGCTCGAACCGCATGTCTTTCATGACCACAGTGACGGTCACCGCACCGTCCGAGGCCACCTCGGTGGCTCCGGGCTCGTCGACCGGGCCGCTGCACGCGCCGAGCGCCGCGAAGACGCCGACGCAGACGGCGAGGCGTCCGCGGGTCGTGGCGTGCCGGGTGTGGACGGGGTGCTGCCGGTGGTGCCGGCCGATCCGGCAGAGGCGGTTGGCGGGGTTGAGGTCGCTGCACTGGCTGATATCACGGTGGAACACACCCCTACTCTACGCACCGGCCCCGGCCCGGGGCCGCAGTCGAGGCCCGGGGGATCAGGTGGGAGGGGACCGAGAGGGTCCGGGAGGGCGCTGCGGGCACCGCCATCCGCGCGACGAGCAGGTCCGCGGCGAGTCGGCCGAGCTCGTCCGAGCGACCCGCGATCGTGGTCAGCGCGGGCCGGGCCATCCCCTCGGGCAGCGCGTCGTCGCAGCCGATGATGCTCAGCTCCCCGGGCACGTCGACCCCCCGGTCCGCGCACCGGGACTGCAGCCCGAGGGCCATGAGGTCGTCGTAGCAGATCACGGCACCGTGGCCGGAGGCCAGGACGTCGTCGGCCACCCGGCGGCCACCGTCGAAGGTGGGGCGGTGCGGTCCCCAGATGGTGAATGTGATGCCTGAGGTGAGAGCGGCGTCGTGCAGGGCGGCTTCCTTGGCCTGGCCGGACCAGGAGCCGGCCGGGCCGGCGAGGTAGAGCGCGCGGATGTGCCCGAGCGCGGCGAGGTGGGCGATGGCGCCGGTGAAGCCGGGGGTGACGTCGATGACGGCGCTGTCCAGCCCGGCCAGGCGGCGGTTCGCCAGGACCACCGGGACGCGGGAGGCGAGGGCGCGGATCTCGTCGTCGGGCAGGCGGGAGGAGACGAGGACGACGCCGTCTGCCTGGCTGGTCATGCGCCGCGCGATGCGCAGCTCGGCGGCGGGGTCCTCGCGGGAGTCGCCGATGAGCACGCCGTGGTCCTGGGCCTGGGCAGCGGACTCGATCGCGGCGAGCAGCGGCGCGAAGAAGGGGTTGGTGACGTCGGGCAGGATGACGCCGATGTTCGCTGAGCGGCCGGTGACCAGGCCGCGGGCCGTGCGCGACGGCGTGTACCCCAGCGCGAGGGCCACCTCGCGGACCCGGGCGACGGTCTCGGGGAGCACCCGCTCGCCGCTGTTCAGCGCGCGGGAGACGGTCGCGATCGAAACGCCGGCTGCGGCGGCGACGTCCTTGATGGTCGCGGCCTTCGGCAGGGAAACCATCACGTCCTCACTTCTCGTCCGGGTGCGCGGGACTGGTCTGCGTCCACGAGAAACGCTAGCATGTAAACGTTTCCGCACGCTCGCACCCACGACGATCGAGGACCCCATGTCCACCGACCTCACCCCGACCGACCTCGCCCCCGGCGTCCCCGCCGGCGCCGCCCTGCTGCTGCTCGCCGGCGACGACGTCGCGGTCACCATCCGCGACCTGCCCGGCATCCCGCGTGGGCACAAGGTGGCGACACGGGCGATCGCGGCCGGCGCGCAGGTGCGCAAGTACGGGCAGTCGATCGGGGTGGCGACCCGCGATATCGGTGCGGGGGAGCACGTGCACTCCCACAACCTCGGGATGGACCTGGCCGAGCGCGAGCACGAGTTCGCCACCGTGCACCACGAGCTCACCGTCCCAGACGGACCGCGACCGACCTTCCAGGGGTACCGCCGCGCGAACGGGCGGGTGGGCACCCGCAACTACATCGGCATCCTCACCTCGGTGAACTGCTCGGCGAGCACCGCGAAGATGATCGCGGACCAGTTCCGCGGCCCCGTCCTGGACGCCTTCGACGACGTGGACGGCGTCATGGCGCTGACCCACTCCTCCGGCTGCGGTCTCGTCCCGGTGAGCGAAGGTGCCCGGATGCTCGTGCGGACCCTCAAGGGCTACGCCGAGCACCCCAACTTCGCCGGGATCCTCGTGGTCGGGCTCGGCTGCGAGATGATCGCGGTCGGCTCGCTCATCGACGGCCTCGACCTCTCCCCGGACACCGTGCTCAAGCACCTGACCATCCAGGAGTCCGGCGGGATCCGCGCGACCGTGCGCCAGGGCGTCGCCGCGATCCGGGAGATGCTGCCCGAGGTGAACAGCCGCCGCCGCGAGACCTGCGACGTCGGCGAGCTGGTGCTCGGGCTCAACTGCGGCGGCTCGGACGGCTACTCCGGGATCACCGCGAACCCCGCCCTCGGCTTCGCCTCCGACCTGCTCGTCTCCTACGGCGGGGCGTCCGTGCTCGCCGAGACCCCCGAGGTGTTCGGCGCCGAGCACCTGCTCACGAGGCGCGCGGTGACCGAGGAGGTCGGGCAGAAGCTGCTGCGCCGGATCGACTGGTGGCAGCAGTACGCGGCCGACGGCGGCGGCTCCCTCGACAACAACCCCTCACCCGGGAACAAGGCCGGCGGGCTCACCACGATCCTGGAGAAGTCCCTCGGGGCGGTCGCCAAGGGCGGCCAGGCCGACCTCGTGGCGGTCTACGAGTACGCCGAGCCGATCACCGCGAAGGGTTTCTCCTTCATGGACACCCCCGGCTACGACCCGGTCTCGGTGACCGGGCTGATCGCCGGCGGGGCGACCATCGTCTGCTTCACGACCGGGCGCGGGTCGGTCCTGGGGGCCAAGCCGACGCCGTCGATCAAGCTCGCGACCAACTCCGAGCTCTACGCTCGCCAGGGTGAGGACATCGACATCAACTGCGGCCGGATCGTGGACGGGACCGCGACGGTGGAGGAGGTGGGCCGGGAGATCTTCGCCGAGATCCTCGCGGTGGCGTCGGGGAAGGTCACCGTCTCCGAGGACCTCGACCTCGGACAGGACGAGTTCATCCCGTGGCAGCTGGGGACCGTCACCTGAGCGCACAGGTGACGCACCGGTCCGCCTCCGGGCGGGCCTGCAGGCGCTCGCGCGGGATCTCGTCCCCGCACCGCACGCACGCGCCGTAGGTCCCCAGCTCCATCCGCAGCAGCGCTCGTTCCACCTCGACGAGGCGCGCCTCGAGCTCGGTGCGGATGCCCGTGCTGTGCGACCACTGCGCGGACATCGTCGCGCCCTCGGGGTCGTGCTCGTCGTCGTCGGACTGTGTGCCGCGGGAGTCGCGGACCGTGCGCAGGTCCTCGACCACCCGCTCGAGGTCGAGGGTGAGGGTGCGCCGGCGCTCGACAAGAGCGGCGGCGAGGTCGTCGTCGGGCAGGGGAGCCGGTGAGGTCATCACCCATCGTCACACGCGACGGCTCGGGCGCGCAGAACGCGACTGCGCGCCCGGGCGCGACTACCAGTCGTGCACTGTCCCGTCCTGCAACCGGTTGACCGGCAGGTACGCCGGCGTGTATTCGAACTTCGCCGCCATCTCCTCGTCGAGGTGCACACCCAGCCCGGGGTTCTCGCCCGGGTGGAGCAGCCCACCGGTGAAGGTGTAGCTGGTCTGGAACACCTCGAGGGTCTCGGCGGAGTGCTTCATGTACTCCTGGATGCCGAAGTTGTGGATGGCCAGGTCGATGTGCAGCGCGGCGGCCATCCCCACCGGGGAGATGTCGGTCGGCCCGTGCATGCCGGACTTGATGCCGTAGACCGCCGCGAAGTCGAGCAGCTTCTTCATCGCGGTCACCCCGCCGGTGTGCGTGACGGCGGAGCGCACGTAGTCGATGAGGCGCTCGGTGATGAGCGTCTGGTAGTCGTAGACGGAGTTGAACACCTCGCCGATCGCGATCGGCGTCGTGGTGTGCTGACGGACCAGGCGCAGCGCGTCCTGGTCCTCGCCCGGGGTGCAGTCCTCGAGCCAGAACAGGTCGTAGGGCTCGAGGGACTTGCCGAGCTTGGCGGCCTGGATCGGGGTCATCCGGTGGTGGCCGTCGTGCAGCAGCGGCAGCTCGGGGCCGAACTCGCCCCGGACCGCCTCGAAGACCGCCGGCACGTGCCGCAGGTAGGCGCGGGTGTCCCACGCCTCCTCGACCGGGAGCGGGCGGCCGTCGACGACGTTGCGCTTCGCGGGCTCGTAGTCGTACCGCGCGCCCGGCTTCTGGTCGGAGGCGACGCCGTAGACCTGGCCCAGGCCCGGCACGCCGGTCTGGATGCGGATGGCCTTGTAGCCGAGCTCGAGGTGGTTGCGGATCGAGTCGAACAGGGCCGGGATGTCTGAGCCGGAGGCGTGGCCGTAGGCCAGCGCCCCGATCCGGGACGCGCCGCCGAGCAGCTGGTAGAGCGGCAGCCCGGCGACCTTGGCCTTGATGTCCCACAGAGCCATGTCCACCGCGGCGATCGCTGCCATCGTGATCGGCCCGCGGCGCCAGTAGGCACCCCGGTAGAGGTACTGCCAGGTGTCTTCGATGTTGTTCGCCTCGCGGCCGACGAGCAGCGCGGCGACGTGGTCGGTGAGGTAGCTCGCGACGGCGAGCTCGCGGCCGTTGACGGTCGCGTCGCCGAGCCCGACGACGCCGTCGGAGGTGGTGATCTTGAGCGTGACGAAGTTCCGACCAGGGCTGGTCACGACGACGCTGACATCACTGATCAACATGAGGATCCGATCCAGGAAGAGGGAGGTGCGGTCAGCGCCGCTGCGTGTACGCCGCGAGGGGCAGGTTGTAGGCGAGGTCGACCGCGGTCTCGACGGCCTCGTCGAGGTCGAGGCGGTGCTCGGCGACCAACCGGGCCAGGTACCCGGCGTCGATCCGGCGGGAGAGGTCGTGCCGGGCCGGGATGGAGGCGAAGGCGCGGGTGTCGTCGACGAAGCCGGTCGTGTTGTAGAAGCCGGCGGTCTCGGTCGCGGTGTCCCGGAACCGGCGCATGCCGTCCGGGGAGTCGAGGAACCACCACGGCGCGCCGAGCTTCATGGCTGGGTACACCCCGGCCATCGGGGCGAGCTCGCGGGAGTAGACCGTCTCGTCGATCGTGAACACGATGATCCGGAAGCCGGGGTGGTGGCCGAACGCCTCGAGCAGGGGGCGCAGCGCCCGGGTGTACTCGACCGCGATCGGGATGTCGTACCCCTTGTCCGCGCCGAAGGTCTCCAGCCGGGCCTGGTCGTGGTTGCGCAGCACCCCGGGGTGCAGCTGCATGACGAGGCCGTCCTCGGCGGACATGGCCGCCATCTGGAAGAGCATGTGCCCGCTGAACGCCTGGGCCGCGGCGGCGTCGACGTGCCCTGCGCCCAGAGCGAGGTCGAAGATCCGGTTCGCCTCGGCGCCGGATAGCGGGGTGGTGTCGGCGAGCAGGTGGCCGTGGTCGGTGGCGCGCGCGCCGGCTGCGATGAAGGCCTGGCGGCGCTGGCGCAGCGCGGCGAGGAAGGTCGCGTAGGAGACGACGTCGATGCCCGACGCCGCACCGAGGTCGGCGATCTCGCCGGCCCAGTCGGCGCGGTCGAGGTGGAGCAGCGGGTCGGGGCGGAACGTCGGGACGACCTTGGTGCCCCAGCCCTGAGCGGCGAGGCTCGCGTGGTGGGCGAGGTCGCTGCTGGCCGGGTCGGTCGTGGCGAGGATCTCGATGTTGAACCGGTCGAAGAGCGCACGTGGCCGGAAGGCGTCGGTGGTCAGGACCTCGGAGAGGTGGTCGTAGATGGCGTCGGCGGACTCGGCGCTGGGGCGGCGGTGCACCCCGAACACCTCGACGAGCTCGTGCTCCATCCAGTACCGCGTGGGCGTGCCGCGGAACAGGTGCCAGTTCTCGCAGAAGGTGCGCCAGATCGCGCGGTGGTCGGTGCGCGGGATGACCGGGCTGGTGGGGTCCAGCGGCGCGACTCCCATGTGGGCGACGCCGTCGGGGCTCGTGCCCTGGGACACGATCATCCGCACGAGGTAGTGGTCGGGGATGATCAGCAGCTCGGTCGGGTCGCCGAAGAGCGGGTTCTCGTCGAGCACCTGGGCGTCGACGTGACCGTGCATCGAGACGATCGGCAGGCGGGCCGTTGAGGCGTAGATCTCCCGGGCGAGCGCCCTGGTGACCGGGTCGGCGGGCAGCGCCCGGTCCGGGTGCAGGGTCCAGTGCTCGGGGCTGCCGGCCTGGTCGGTGGTGGTCAGGGCGGGTCCCGCTGTGGGGGTCCCTGCTGCCTGCTGTGACGTCACGCCGCCTCCTCGTTGAACCATGCAGTGATGAAATGCTGCGATCGTTTGCAGTCCATCGTGCGCGCCTCGCCATGAGAAAGCAACCCGCGTACCGAGGACTGTGCCGAGGACTTGACGGATCCCTACAATCGTTTGCAGACTGGGTTGACGACTACTGCGACAGGGAGGTGACCCATGGTGACAGCGCGTGACGTCGCAGCGAAAGCCGGGGTCTCCATCTCCACAGTCTCCCGCGCACTGTCCGCCCCGAGCATGGTCAACGAGACCACCCGGAGACGCGTGATCGACGCGGCGCGGGAGCTGGACTACCGTCCCAACCCGGCCGCTCGCGGCCTGCGTGTGGGCCGGACGAACACTCTGGGCCTGCTCATCCCCGACCTCGAGAACCCCTTCTTCGCCTCCGTGACCAAGGGCGTGCAGAGCAGAGCTCGGGCGGCCGGCTACGCGGTGTTCGTCGCGGACTCCGACGAGGACCCCGCGCAGGAGATCGAGCTCATCGGCAGCCTGGCCGCCCGGGTCGACGGCATCATCCTCGCCTCGCCCCGAGCCGTGAGCGCGGAGCTCCTCGACGCCGTCGCGGGGAAGGCCGTGGTCATGCTCAACCGTGAGGTCGGGGATATCCCGTCCATCACGATCGACAATGCCGACGGGATCCTCCAGGCGGTCAGCCACCTGCGGGCCCTCGGGCACCGCACGATCGCCTACGCGAGCGGGCCCGCCCACTCGTGGTCCGGTGAGGAGCGGCGCAGAGGGATGGCAGCGGTGGCCGAGGCGTTCCCCGACCTCACCGTGGTCCAGCTCGGCCACTTCCGTCCCTACTTCTCCGGCGGCTATCCTGCCGCCGACCTCGCGGTGGCAAGCGGTGCGACCGCAGTCATCGCCTACAACGACGTCATGGCGCTGGGCGTCATCGACCGGCTCCGGCACCGCGGCATCTCCGTCCCCGGCGACATGTCTGTCGTGGGCTTCGACGACGTCCCCGTCGCCTCTCTCGTCTCACCCGCGCTCACGACGGTCCAGATCCCGCTCGCGGCCCTGGGACGGCGAGGCGTCGACCTCCTCGTCGAGCGTCTCGAAGGCGCCGTCGACGTGACCACCCGAACCGTGCTTCCTGTCGAGCTCATCATCAGGAACTCCACCTCCGTGCCGGTGGCGGGTCCCGCAGCCGGCTAGAAAGGTAAGTGCAGATGCGCAGTCCCCAGAGTCCCCGACTCACCCCCGGCGCGCCCGTCCTCGACACCGTTCGACTCAGCCTGGCCACCCTCGACCAGGCGCTCGCCCGACCGCAGGCCCGACCGCAGGCCCGACCGCAGGCTCGACCGAAGGTGAGCGGACCGGTCGTCGACCCGACCGCCGTCACCGTGGGGATCGTCCACCTGGGCATCGGCGCGTTCCACCGCGCCCACCAGGCGGTCTTCACCGAGGACGCTGCGGCGGCCACCGGGGAGACCGGCTGGGGGATCCTCGGGGTCACTCAGCGCTCGGCCTCCGTGGTGGACCAGCTCGCCTCTCAGGACGGCCTCTACGGGGTGCTCACCAAGGGCGCCGACGCGTCCTCGCTGCGGATCATCGGCTCGCTGCGCGGCGTCGCCTATCCCGGCACCGACACCCTGCTCGTGCTGGCGGCGCTCGCGGCGAGCACGACCCACGTGGTCACCCTGACCGTGACCGAGAAGGGCTACCGGATCGGCGGGGACGGCGCCCTCGACCTGTCCGACGACGACGTCCGCGCCGACCTGGCGGCTCTCGTCGCGCAGATGGCCGGGTCGGGTGCCGACGCCGAAAAGGCGGGATCTGAGGTGGCGGGATCGGGCGTGGCGGCGTCGGGCGACGCTGTCCCCGCGCGCTCGCCGATCGGTCTGCTGGTGCGTGGCCTGGCCCTGCGCCAGGCCAACGGTGGCCCGCCTATCACCGTGATGACCTGCGACAACATGGTCGACAACGGCCGGGTGGTGCAGGCGCTGGTGACCCAGTTCATCGAGGCCGGTGCTGCGTCCGGTGCGCAGGAGGGCACCGCCTCCGCGGAGCGATGGGACGGACTGCGCGCCTGGCTGGCCGGGTCGGTCACCTTCCCGTGCACCATGGTGGACCGCATCGTCCCGGCCACGACGCCGGCCCACCGCGCCGAGGCGGAGGAGCTCACCGGGCTGCGCGACGACGGGCTCGTCGTCGCCGAGCCGTTCACGCAGTGGGTCATCGAGGACTCCTTCGCCGGGCCCCGCCCCGCCTGGGAGCGCGCCGGCGCGACCCTGACCAGCGACGTCGCGCCGTACGAGCAGGCCAAGCTGCGGATGCTCAACGGGACCCACTCGATGCTCGCCTACCTCGGTGCGCTCACCGGTCACCGCCTCATCGCCGACGCGATCAACGACCCCGAGCTCGAGGCGGTCGCCCGCACCCTCCTGCTCGACGACGTCGTCCCGACCCTGGAGGCGCCCCCCGGCCTCGACCTCACCGAGTACGCGGAGTCGCTCATCGAGCGGTTCAGGAACCCGAGCACCGGGCACACCACCATCCAGGTCGCCATGGACGGATCGAAGAAGCTGCCCTTCCGACTGCTCGGGACGGTGGCTGACCGCCTCGCCGCGAGCGTCGTCCCGGAGGGGGCGGCACGTGCCGTCGCCGCGTGGATGGTGTTCGTCGCCCGGGGCAAGACCTTCGCCGGTACGCCTCTCGTCCTGGACGACCCGCTGGCGGCCGAGCTGCGGCGGACTGCGACCGGGCCGGACGACGGCCTCGTCGCGCGGATGCTCACGCTCGGTCAGGTGTTCCCGGACGCCGTCGCAGAGCATGCGGGTTTCCAGGCTGCCCTCGAGCGGCACGTCACAGACCTGCTGGGACGCTTCCAGCCGGTGGGCGAGGACGGGTAGGGCGACGGTCAGCGCAGTGAGCGCACCACTCGCGCCGGCGAGCCGACGACGACCGAGCCCGCGGGGACGTCCTTGGTGACGACGGACGCCGCGCCGACGACGGCGTCGTCCCCGATCGTCACGCCCGGCAGGACGGTCACGTTCGCGCCGAGCCAGACGTTGCGACCGATGACGATGGGGGCAGGGTGCATGTCCGCCCGGCGGCCCGGGTCGAGGTCGTGGTTGAGCGTGGCCAGGACGGCGTTGTGACCGATGAGGCAGTCGTCGCCGATGACGATGCCGCCCTGGTCCTGGAACCGGCACCCGGAGTTGATGAAGACGCGCTTCCCGAGCCTGATGTTCCGCCCGAAGTCGGCGGAGAACGGCGGGAAGACCGCCACTGACGCGTCGATGTCCCGCCCGGTGAGCTCCGCGAGCAGCTCCCGCACCCGGGCCGGCTCGTGGTAGCTCCCGTTGAGCTCGGCGGTGATGCGCAGCGCCTGCTGGCTCACCTCGTGCATGACGGCGTGCAGCGGGGAGTCCCCGGTGATCGTGCGGCCGGCGTCGAGGTCGGCGAGGAGGTCGTCGAGGGTCATCGTGGGGTTCTCGCTCTCGGCTGGAGGGTGGATCCCATCGTCGCAGCCTCAGCTCAGGGTGCGGAACCGCTCGGTGATGCGCGCGAGCGACTTCTGCCGGCTCGCGGCGCCGCGCTGCTCGGAGCGGTGCACGGCGATCCAGCGCACGCGGCGGATGCCGATGAGCCGGAACGTCCCCTGGACGAGGACGCGGTGCGCCGGGCGGCCGAACCAGGAGCGGTAGAGCGCTCGCGGGGTGGTCATGGCGGTGAGGACGGTGACGCCACCGAGCCGGTCGAGCCGCCGGACGAGCGCGCCGCCGGGGCGGGGCTCGTCGAAGGCGAAGCCGCGGGTGAGGACGCGGTCGAGGAACCCCTTCGTCCCGGCGGGCATCGCCATCCACCAGGTGGGGAACACGAGGGCGAGGTGGTCGGCGGCAGCGAGCCGCGCCTGGAGCCGCGCGACGTCGGCGCGCGGGGGTGCCCCGGTGCGCCAGGCGACGAGGTCCTCGGCGGAGAGGACGGGGTCGAATCCCTCGGCGGCGAGATCGACGACGTCGTGGGTGTGGCCCGCTGCGTCGAGGCCCGCGAGGGTGGCGGCGAGCATGGCGGCTGAGAGGCTCCGCCGGTGGGGGACGTTGTCCGACGCGGTCGCGCCGTAGGGGTGGTCGAAGACGACGAGGACGTGCACGGGCTCTCCTGAGGCTGGCGACGAGACAACGGTTGCGTGTGCAACGGTTGCACATGGGACGGTCATGGGTCAACACTGGACCCATGACCGACACCCCCACAGACGACCGGACCCCGCCCGCACACGGGCAGGAGTGCGTGGGCGGCGAGCAGCTCGTCGATCTCTGGCTCGGCGCCCGTCGCGCGGTGGCCGCGCTGGAGCGCGCCATGGAGTCGCGCCTCCAGGCCGAGGTCGGCATCTCCTCGCCCCGCTACGCACTCCTCTGCGCGACCGGGTCGCCCGGCAGCGCCACCAACCAGCAGGCGATCTCCGCCGCGCTCGGGCTCAACAAGAGCAGCATCAGCCGCCAGGTCGAGGCCGCCGTGCAGGACGGCCACCTCGCCGCGCACGCCTCGCCCGGCTCCCGCCGAGACAAGGAGGTGGTGCTCACTCCGGCAGGGCGCAGCCTGCTCGACCGCGCCGACGCCGTGCTCGCCACGCTCGCCCGCGACGTCGACCCGGGGGAGGTCGCCACAGCCCTCAAGGTGCTCGACGGCTTGAGCCCCGCAGTCGTACCGTGACGTCATGACGGAACGCCGCCCGCTCCTCCTGCTCGACACCGCCTCGCTCTACTTCCGCGCCTTCTACGGCGTCCCCGACACGGTCACGGCCCCCGACGGCACACCCGTCAACGCGGTCCGCGGGCTGCTCGACATGATCGCCCGGCTCGTCACCGACCACCGGCCGTCGCGCCTCGTGGCCTGCTGGGACGACGACTGGCGCCCCGCCTTCCGCGTCGCGGCCATCCCCACGTACAAGGCGCACCGCGTCGCCGAGATCCTCCCCGGCGGGGTGGCGGCCGAGGAGGTCCCCGACCTGCTCGCGCCGCAGGTTCCCGTCATCGTCGACGTACTCGCCGCCCTCGGGATCGCCCGCATCGGTGCGCCCGGCTACGAGGCCGACGACGTCATCGGCACTCTCGTCGCCCAGGAGCGCGGCAGGCCGGCCGCCGACCGCTCGCCGATCGACGTCATCACCGGCGACCGTGACATGTTCCAGCTCGTCGACGACGACGCCCGGGTCCGCGTGCTCTACACCCAGCGCGGCATCAAGAACCTCGAGGTCGTGGACGAGGCGCGGCTCGCGGAGAAGTACGCGGTCGCCTCGGGCCAGGCCTATGCGGACATGGCGGTGCTGCGCGGCGATGCGAGCGACGGCCTCCCCGGCGTGCCCGGGATCGGTGAGAAGACCGCGGCGACGCTCGTCGCCCGCTACGGCGACCTCGCAGGGATCCTCGCCGCACGCGACTCCGGCGACGCCGGGATGACCGCCGGCCAGCGCACGCGCCTCCTCGGTGCCGCCGCCTACCTCGACGTCGCCCCCGCCGTGGTGCGGGTCGCCCCGGACGCTCCCGTCGGCGTCGTGCACGACGCCCTGCCCACCACCCCGGCCGACCCCGAAACCCTCGACGTGCTCGCCACGCGGTGGGGGCTGGCCTCGAGCGTCCAGCGGGTGCTGACCGCTCTCGACCCCGGCTGAGACTGGCCGACGCACGCGCCGCTGGCCGGCACCGATTGGCCGCTACCTGTTGACATTGAAACTTCACCCTGTCAGGGTCGGGTGAAGTTGGGAAGCGCTTCCCAGGTCAGGTGACCTCCACGAGCAGATTCACGGACGAATTCGCTCGCGGTGTTGAATCGATTCAAAGCAGGTCGGTGCTCCGTGCACCACCCGCCGCGACCGGTCCGCACCGGGTCACCGCCGCACAACCTGCACCACCCGCACCATCGCGTCCGCCGACGACCGTGGCAACAGCGCCACGGTCCCCTGGCCCGAGACCCGGGACACAGGAGTCGCCCCGGACGCGCACACCCCTGTCGCAGGCACGCACATCACGCCTGCGTCGGAACTCACCCATCGAGCTTCCACGAGCAGGAGACCTTCATGGACCACACCACCCCACCCGGGGCACATCGCCCGGGCACGCACAGCGCCGAGGCGTCCGCGCCCGGGCGCCGCAGCCTCATGCGCACGGTTGCAGGCATCGCCGCCTTCTCCACCGCACTCGCCGGACTCACCGTCCTCCCCGCCCAGGCCGCCGACCCGGATCCCGCAGCCGTCGCGCGGGTCTTCGACTTCGGCACCGCCATCAGCCCCGTCGCCGCAGGCGCCGACGGGGTGCACGAGACCCTCGCCTACACAGCGGACCTCGGCTACGGCGTCGTCCCCGACGCCGGAGTCGCCCTCGCCTCCCGCGACCGCGGGGCGACCCAGAGCGACGCCGACCGTGACTTCGTCATCGGCACCGCCTGGTCCTTCTTCGTCGATGTCCCCAACGGCTCCTACGACGTGACCGTGACCTCGGGGGACACCCTCGCCGGGACGAGCACGACGAAGACCGTCGTCTCCCTCGAAGGCGTCCTCGCGGGCACCGTCCAAGCCCGCCAGGGGGTCGTCTCCCAGACCTGGCGTGCCGTCGTGGCCGACGGCCAGCTCTCGGTGTACTTCACCGGGGCGGGGGTCGGCGCGTACGTGAACTCCGTGACGCTCACCCCGGTCGCAACCGACCCCGGGACCGACCCGACCACAGACCCGACCACCGATCCCACGACCGATCCCACGACCGACCCGACCACACCGCCGGACCCGGCCGACCCGCTCGACCCCGTGCTCAAGGCCCCGGCCTGGGTCCGGATGGCCCAGGTCACCGAGGACGCGATCACCGTGCGCTGGGACCAGGTGGCCGGCGCGACCGGCTACGTGCTCAGCCGATCCGACGCTCCTGACGGCACGTTCACCGAGGTGGGACGCACCGGCGAGAGGATCTTCACGCTCGTCGACCCCGCCGCGGACACCACCGCCGTGAACTACTACCGGGTCCACGCCCTCACCACCGCCGGCAGGTCCCCGCACTCCGCGATCACCGCGAGCCCGCTCGCCGCGCCCGCTCCGCTGCCCGACGGCGGCGTGCTGCGCCTCGACCTCGGCTCCGGCGCCGTCGCACCCGGCTACACCGCGCTCGATGCGAGCTCGGCCTACACCGCCGCGACGCGGATCGGGTTCGTCGAGCCGGCCAAGGTCAGCGCGAGCGACCGCGGGGCCGGTGCGAGCGACCCGCTGCGCACGGACTTCGTGACGATCGGTGACACCGAGCTGATCGCCGACCTGCCGAACGGGGACTACACCGTCTCCCTCGTCGCCGGGGACTCCGCGGGTGCGACGACCATCGCCGTCACCGCCGAGACGATGGCCAAGGTCCAGTCCACCTCCAAGGTCGCCGGTGAGTACCTCGAGATGTCCTTCGACGTGGCCCTCGTGGACGGCCAGCTCAACCTCGAGCTCGACGGCGCCGCCGCGAACCTCAACGCCCTGACCATCACCCGGAAGGCCGACCGCACCGCGGCCACCACGCCGACGGCCTTCATCACCGGTGACTCCACCGTCCAGAGCTACACCTCCGACTACGCCCCGCAGGCGGGCTGGGGACAGATGATCGACCGGTTCTTCACCGACGGCGTCGCGTTCAAGAACCACGCCATCGGCGGACGCTCGACGAAGAACTTCATCTCCCAGGGCCGTCTCGACGAGGTGCTGCGCCAGATCAAGCCGGGCGACTACCTCTTCGTCCAGTTCGGTCACAACGACAACTCCTACGGGGTCGACGACCGCTACGCGGGCCCGGCCGACTACGCGAACTACCTGCGGACCTTCGTCGACGGCGCCGTCCAGCGCGGGGCCACCCCGATCGTGGTCACCCCCGTCTCCCGGCGCAGCGTCGACGCCGCCGGGAAGTTCACCGTCTCCTTCCCGGAGTACGTGGCCGCCGCCACCGACCTCGCCGCACAGGAGGGCGTCCCGCTCGTCGACCTGTCCCGCGCGAGCCGGGAGTACCTCGACACCCTCGGCTTCGAGGCCGCCAAGTCGGTGTTCCTGCACGTGCCGGCCGGCGTCTACGCGGGCCGCCCGAGCGGCACCGCGGACGACACCCACTTCCAGGAGTACGGCGCCATCCAGATGGCCCGGCTCATCGGCACGGAGATCAAGAGCCTGGACACGCCGCTGGCCGGCCTCGTCGCCGAGGTCGACCTGCCCGACGCCGTCCCCGCCGCACCCCTCTCGGTGGTCGCCGGAGACGTCTCCAACGCCGGCGCACTCATCAAGTGGGCCGCGACCGAGGGCGCGGACATCTACAAGGTGTTCCGCAAGGACGCCGCCGCCGGTGATGAGACCTACACGCTCGTGGGCACCTCGACCCTCACCCAGCTCGCCGTGGGCGGGCTCGCCGAGGGCGCGTCCTACGACTTCCGGGTCGTGGCCGTCAACGGCCGCGGCGACTCCGAACCGTCCCTGCCGGTGCGGGTGACCACCTCGAACGCGCTCTACAAGTTCGACATGCAGCTCGCCGGGAACCTCCTCATGCCCGGTTACACCGAGGTGAACCAGAACTCCGGGTACACCGCGGAGATCGGCTACGGCTTCCTCGACGCCGCCGGCCTGGCCGGGCGCGACCGCGGCGACGGGTACACCCCGCCGCCGAACGCGCTGCAGCGCGACTTCCTGCTGCCCAGCCCCACCCAGGTGTTCGCCCTCGACGTGCCCAACGGCACGTACGCGGTCAAGACCTACAACGGCGACTGGATCGGCTCGAGCCGCACCAACATCACGATCGAGGACAAGAGCTACGGGGCATCCAACGCCGGCAAGGCCGCCGTCTCGGAGAAGATGAACACCCCGGTCCTCGTGACCGACGGCCAGCTCAACCTGGCCATCTCAGGCACGGGCGCACGCCTCAACGGGGTGGAGGTCACCCCGCTGCTCCTCGCCCCCGGCGCACTCACCCTCGACGACCTGACCATCACCGGCGCGGACGTCGCGGTCGCGCTGTCCTGGCAGGGAGTCGACGCCGCGACCTCCTACCGCGTCTACCGCAAGGCCGCCACGGCCGCCGAGGCCGTGCTCGTCGCCGAGCAGGCCGGGACGACCCTCACCGACACGGGGGCCGCCGTCGGGCAGGCCTACACGTACACCGTGACTGCGGTGGACGCCACGGGCATGGAGTCCGTCGCGTCCAACGCGCTCGAGGTGACCACGATCGACCCGGACGTCGCGGTCCTCGCGGCGCCCACCGGCCTGACCCTGGGCGCTGTGGGCAAGAACGACGTCACCTTCACCTGGGAGGCCGACGACGGCGCGCTGTTCTACTCCGTCTACCGGGCCACGACCGCCGGCGGTGAGGCCACCTACCTGGGCACCTCGACGTCGGCGACCTACACCGATACGACCGTCCTGACGACCGTGCCGTTCTTCTACGAGATCACCGCCGTCAACGCCGGTGGTGAGTCGGCCCGCTCCGCGCGGCTGGAGTCCACCGCGGACACCGTCCTCGCGCGCCAGATGGAATACCTGGACCGGTCCCCGGTCGCGGTCTCCGGCGACGACGGGGTCTACCTCGGCTGGCGGATGCTCGGTCTCGACCCGGAGTACATCGCGTTCAACGTGTACCGCGACGGGAAGAAGATCACGCCGCGCCCGCTCGGCAGCACCACCAACTACGCCGACACGTCCGGGACTGCGGCCTCCGTCTACCGGGTGGTCCCTGTGATCGGTGGCACCGAGACCGGCGCCACCGCCGACTTCGGCGTCTGGTCGCAGGGCTCGATCGACATCCTGCTGACCAAGCCCGCCGACGCCTACACCAAGGATGGTCAGCCCTACTCCTACTACGCCGGCGACACGTCGGTGGCTGACCTGGATGGCGACGGCGCCTACGAGTACGTCGTCATGTGGTCCCCGTCCAACTCCAAGGACAACTCCCAGGGCGGCTACACCGGCCTCGTCTACCTCGACGCGTACGAGCTCGACGGCACCCAGCTGTGGCGCATCGGCATGGGCCCCAACATCCGTGCCGGCGCCCACTACACCCAGGTGCTCGCCCAGGACTTCGACGGTGACGGCAAGGCCGAGGTCATGGTCAAGACCGCCGACGGGACCGTCGACGGTGCAGGCACAGTCATCGGCGACGCCGGGGCCGACTACCGGAACTCGGGCGGCTACGTCCTCACCGGGCCGGAGTTCCTCACCGTCTTCGACGGCCGGACCGGAGCGGCGATCGACACGATCGACTACACCCCTGTGCGCGGCGACGTCGGCGCGTGGGGCGACACCTACGGCAACCGGGTCGACCGCTTCCTCGCCGGGGTCGCGTACCTCGACGGTGAACACCCGAGCGCCGTCTTCACCCGTGGCTACTACACGCGCACCGTCCTGGCCGCCTACGACTTCGACGGGACGAGCCTCGCCCAGCGCTGGGTCTTCGACTCCGACGTCGCCGGCGACGAGTGGGCGCACCAGGGCAACCACAACCTGTCTGTCGCCGACGTGGACGGTGACCAGAAGGACGAGATCGTCTTCGGCTCCATGACGATCGACGACGACGGGACCGGGCTGTACACGACCGAGCTCGGTCACGGCGACGCCATGCACCTCTCCGACCACCTCCCGGACCGTCCGGGGCTCGAGGTCTTCGCCGTCCACGAGAGCATCGGCGACTCCGGCGGCCGGGCAGCGACCATGCGCGACGCCGGGACCGGGGAGATCATCTGGGACATCCCCGGAGACCGTGACACCGGCCGCGGCGCCGCCGCGGACATCGACCCGACGCACCCCGGCGCCGAGGCCTGGGCGATCGGCGGCGACTACGCGTGGAACTCGCCCACCGGGTCCCTGCGCGCAGCGACCGGTGAGGAGATCGGCACGGCCATCCCGGCGGCCAACTTCCTCACCTGGTGGGACGGCGACCTCCTGCGGGAGATCACCGACCACTCCTTCGACGCGACCACCCGGGTGGGCGTGCCGACGGTGAGCAAGTGGGACTGGGAGACCGGAGAGTCGGTCGAGATCGAACGCTTCACCGGTACCCGGACGAGCAACGACACGAAGGGCAACCCGGCGATCCAGGCGGACCTCTTCGGCGACTGGCGTGAAGAGCTCGTCTACCGCACGGACGACTCGTCCGCGCTGCGCATCTTCACCACGACCGACGTCACCGAGCACAAGCTGCGCACCCTCATGCACGACCCGGTCTACCGACTGGGCGTCACGTGGCAGAACATCTCCTACAACCAGCCCCCGCACACGAGCTACTTCCTCGGTGCCGGGATGCAGACGCCGCCGGCGCCGTCCATCAGCTACGTCAACGCACCTGTCGCACCCCCGACCGGACCTGTTCCGGCACGGGGCACGCTGAGCGACGACAACGGCTGGGACACGGGACTGCTCGACGGCGACTACACCATCACCATGAACATGTGGTGGGGACAGAACGCGACGAGCTACACGCTCTTCGAGAACGGCACGGCCGTGCAGACCGTCCAGCTCACCGACGCCACCCCGGCGGCCCAGAAAGCCACGGCGGCGATCAGCGGGAAGCCGAACGGCACGTACGTGTACACCTGCGAGCTGAGCAACGCCGGTGGCACGGTCGGCGGTCCGCAGGGTTCCTGCGGTGAGCACACCGTCGTGGTGCGCGACGCCGGACCGGGGGCCGGGACGCTGTCCCATGACAACTGGGACCGCGACGGCAGCTACACCGTCTCGATGAACATGTGGTGGGGGTCCAACGCGACCACCTACCGCCTGTACGAGAATGGCGCGCTGCTCGACACCCAGTCGCTCACGGCCGCCACCCCGGGCGCGCAGCACGCCACGACGGCCGTGTCCGGTCGGGCGCCGGGCAGGTACGAGTACCTGGCTGAGCTCGAGAACGCCGCGGGCATCACCGGGACCCGGACCATCGTGGTGACGGTCCGGTAGCCCTCGCGCGGGGCGCCATGCACCCGCGACCCGGGACAGACCCGTGGGGTCCGCCGGCGGCACCAGCCGTCGTCGGGCCCCACGGGCGTCCCGGAAGCGGCTCGACCCCGCGGCCCGACGTGCACGCAGCCCCATGACCTGCCACTCTGGGCAGATGAGCGTCAATCTGAGCACCCTCGGTCTGGGCGCCGCACAGCTGGGCAACCTGTTCCGCACGACGACGGACGTCGAGGCAGCAGGCGCGGTCGAGGCCGCCTGGGCCGGTGGCGTCCGTTACTTCGACACCGCCCCGCACTACGGGCTGGGGCTGTCCGAACGGCGCCTGGGCGCCCACCTCGCGCAGTACCCGCGCGACGACTACGTCGTCTCGACCAAGGTCGGCCGGCTGCTCGTGCCGTCTCCGGAGACGGCCGAGGAACAGGACACCGACTTCGTCGTCCCGGCGGACCTGCGCCGGGTCTGGGACTTCTCCCGCGACGGCATCCGGCGCAGCCTCGAGGAGTCCCTGGACCGGCTCGGGATGGACCACGTCGACGTCGTCTACCTGCACGACCCCGACGACCACTGGGACGACGCGTCCCGGCTCGCGATCCCCGCCCTCGTCGAGCTGCGGGACGAAGGTGTGGTTCGCGCCATCGGGGTGGGGATGAACCAGACCCCGATGCTCACCCGCTTCGTCCGCGAGACCGACATCGACCTCGTGATGTGCGCCGGCCGGTACACGCTGCTGGAGCAGGGTGCCCTCGCCGACCTGCTGCCCGCCGCTCTCGAGCGGTCGGTGGGCGTGGTCATCGCAGGGGTGTTCAACTCCGGCCTGCTCGCCCGCCCGCGGCCGCCCGAGGACGCGAAGTACAACTACGCGGCCGCCCCGGCCGAGCTGCTGGCCAAGACGAACCAGATCGCCGACATTTGCGAACGCCACGGCGTCTCCCTGCCCGACGCCGCGCTCGCCTTCGTCCGGGCGCACCCGGCGGTCGTCTCGACCGTGGTGGGTGCCCGCGGCGCGGGCCAGGTCGAGTCCTTCCTCGCGCACTCCCACACGGCCGTGCCGGTCGAGGTGTGGGAGGAGCTGCGCGCCGAGTGGCTGATCGACCCGATGGCCCCGGTGCCGCACATGATGCTTCCCGACATCCCCCTGTAGGTGAACCGGTCGCGAGGCTGACAGCCGGACGCACGACGCCCGTCAGGACCGAGGTCCTCACGGGCGTCGTGCGTCGTGCGAGGAGACTACTGCTTCAGGCCCGAGTCGATCGCGGTGATGAGCTCACCGTCGCTCGTGTCGCCGGAGAGCTCCCAGAAGAACGCACCGCCGAGGCCCTCCTGCTTGGCGTACTCCATCTTCGTGGTGATCGTGGCAGGGGTGTCATAGCTCCACCAGTTGCCGTTGCAGAAGGCGTAGGCCGTTCCACCGACGGTTCCCGTGGGTGGGCAGGAGACCTTGAGCTCCTTGTAGTCCTCGATGCCCGCCTCGTACTTGCCCGCAGCGGCACCCGTGGCGGAGCCACCCGGAGCCGACTGCGTGACCCCGGTCCAGCCCTTGCCGTAGAAGCCGATGCCGAGCAGCAGCTTGTCCGAGGGGATGCCCATGCTCGTGAGCTTGTTGATCGTGGTGGTGGAGTCGAATCCGACCTTCGGTGTGCCGGTGAAGGTCGTGAGGGCCGAGTGTGGTGCAGTCGGGCCGTTCTTCTCCCACGGACCGAAGTAGTCGTAGGTCATCGGCATGATCCAGTCCGCGTATGCGGCGCCGCCTGCGTAGTCAGCGGCCTCGATCTTGCCGCCGGCGGTCGCGTCGGCGCCGATCGCCGAGGTGACCAGGTCTGTGCCGAACTCTGTGCGCAGCGCGGACATGACGTTCTTGTAGGAGGAGAACCCGCTGGTGTCGCAGGTCAGGCCGCAGGCGTTGGGGTATTCCCAGTCGACGTCGATGCCGTCGAAGACGTCAGCCCAGCGCGGGTCCTCGACAAGGTTCCGGCAGGACTTGGCGAAGGCGGCCGGGTTGGCTGCAGCCTGGGCGAATCCACCGGACCAGGTCCAGCCACCGAAGGACCAGATGACCTTGAGATCGGGGTGGAGGGCCTTGAGCTTGCGCAGCTGGTTGAAGTTTCCGGCGAGCGGGGAATCCCACTGGTCGGCTACACCGTCGACGCTCTGGGCGGCGGTGTAGGTCTTCTCGTAGTCGGCGTAGGCGTCACCGATCGTGCACTGCCCGTTCTTGACGTTGCCGAAGGCGTAGAGGATATGGGTGAGCTTGTCGGCCGAACCTGACGTCTCGATGTTCTTCACGTGGTAGTTGCGACCGTAGACGCCCCAGTTGGTGAAGTACCCGACCACACGGGCGTTGGGGTCACCGGGGGTGACGACCGGCGGGTCGGTCGGGTCGACTGGCGGGTCGGTGGGGTCGACTGGCGGGTCGGTGGGGTCGACGGGTGGGTCGACCGGCGGGGTCGTGCACGATCCGAGGTCGGTCCACACCCCCCACGTGCCACCCGTGCCCGGCACGTCGGTCTGGGTCCACCACTTGGCCCTCCACGTGTGACCGGCGTGGCTGACCTCCTTGCCGCCGGTGTAGACGGTTCCGGCAACCCAGGCGGCTGCCGCGCAGGTGCCCGGAGTGGTCGGGGGGGTGGTGGGCGGCGTCGTGGGTGTGGTCGGCGGCGTCGTGGGCTCGGGCGTCGGGGTGACGGCGCCGTTGGTCACGTTGATGTCGACGCAGTTGTAGAACGCCATCGCGGTGTTGGAGACGTTCCAGCGAGCGAGGATCGTGTGCTTGCCGTTGGGCAGGTTCGTCAGCGAGTGCGTGATGTTCTTGGCGGGCTGAGCGCCACCCTGGTCGTAGGTCTTGAAGAGCTTGCCGTCGACGAAGTACTCCCACAGGCTCGTGTTGTGCGCTGCGGTGAGGTTCCACTTGAGCTCGATGCTCGACTTGACGTCGGTGACGGGCCACGGCTTGGATGCGTCGTCCAGGATCGCGAAGGCGGCGTTGCCTCCGCTGCACTGGGTCGATCCCTTGGGTGCCTCGACGCTCTGCGGCTCGTACTTGACCTGACCGCAGTCGAAGGAGGTCGCGCCTGTGGCGCAGTTGTCCTGGCGGCTGGCCGGGGACGTGACCCAGCCGTGGGCCTGCGCGCTCGGGGCGGCGGCGACCGGAACGATCGCCGCCGATCCGAGAACGACGGCTAGGAGTGCTGCACGGATTTTCATGGTCTTCCTTACTGTGGGGAGAGGGTAGCCACGCGGACGTCGAGCCCGCGCCGCCTGGGGTGCGGAGCCGGTGGTAAGCCACCGGCTCCGCGAGAGCGGGGGGATCAACAGACGCCGGTGTCTGCCCACGGCCCCCAGTCACTGGCGCCCGGGGCGTTGCCCTGGGTCCAGTAGCGGGCGGTCCATGTGTGGCCGCCGAGGGAGACCTTCGCCCCACCGGAGTAGACGTCGGTAGCCGACCAGGCCGGTGCGGTGCAGGTGCCGGGAGTCGTGCCACCACCGGGCCCACCACCGGGCCCACCGCCGGATCCGCCGCCGGGGACGACGACAGTCACTCCCCGCGGGTGGTCGTACGTGGTCGCGTACGGTGTCCCGTTGATCGTCACGCGCACGTTGGAGATCTGCGCGATCGGGATGGTCCAGGACAGCTTGGCCCAGCTGCTGGCCCCGGCGGCGATGCCGCCCTGCGGGACCGTGAGCTGTGCGGTGTGGAAGTCGCCCTTGAGCCCACCGATGTTGTTCCCGGTGTGACCGGCTGAGATCTGCTTGATGCCCCAGCCGTTCTGCTCGCCCATGTCCGCCAGGGTGGACGTCGCGTAGTCGAAGGTGATCGTCGAACCGGCCGGGATGGGGGCCGAGCTGTTGTTGGTGAAGTTGACCTTCGGGTTGATCGGGTAGTTGTTGTCGCCGAGAGCGAACTCGGTGAACGTGATGTCCAGGTCGATGGCCTTGGTCGGCATCGGTGCGTTGGACTTCGTGGCGCCGTAGGGCGTGGTCGCCGAGAGCGTGCCGTGCAGCTGGGTCACGAGGGTGTCGCCCATGGTGTACTCACCGGCGGTCGCGTCGTAGTCGTAGTCACCGGCCAGCTCCCAGATCATCACGCCACCAAGACCGCTGTCGGCGACGTAGTCGCCCTTGTCGGCGATGGCCTGGTCGGAGTCGCCCGAGAGGAACACCTGAGTCTGCGGGTTCCACCACCACTCGGTCGCCGAGACAGGGTCGTAGTGGTGCTCGTAGGTGCCCACGATCGGGCCGGACGGTGCTCCGTAGGACGACATGTAGTCGGGCAGGACACCCTTCTGCAGGTTGAGCACGTGCCAGATGGGGTTGACGCCCGAGGGGACCTCAGCGCCGGTTGCGCCCAGGTCGTGCCAGAGGTTGTCGATCCCGGTCGCTCCGTTGCCACACTTGGCGGTCGAGCCGATGTTCGTGCCGGTCCCTGGCGGGCACTTCGCCTGGTCGGGGAGGGCTGCCTTGCCGTGCAGGCCGTTGGTGCCGCCGGTCACGCCCTGCCACCCACGGGTGTAGAACGGCACGCCGAGGTTGATCCGTCCGGCTTGCATGGCACCGCGGAAGTAGTGCGCCGCCCAGTCGCCGTTGAGATATCCGATGCCCTTGTAGGCGTTGTAGACCCCTCCGGCGGACAGCTCGGCGTCCTTGCCGTCGTCGAAGAGCGGCGCGTTGCCACCGACGAACTCGTTCCACGAACCGTGCAGGTCGTAGGACATCATGTTGAGGTAGTCGAGGTACTCGACGACCTGGTGGACCTCCATACCGCGCAGCAGCCACCCGGAGGCCGGTGCCGCGACAGTGAGCATGTAGTACTCACCGTCGGCCGCGCTCGCGGCGTCCAGCTTCTCCCGGAGAGTCTTCATCAGCGCCGAGTAGTTCTTGAACAGCGTGGCCCGCTTGGCGTCGGAGAACGCGAAGTCGTCCGGGTTGCCGGCCTTGGTGTTCGAGGTGGCGTACTCGTAGTCGATGTCCACGCCGTCGAAGCCGTAGGTGCGGATGAACTCCACCGCAGAGTCGGCGAAGGCGTCGATCTTGGCCTGGGACTCGGTCATCGTGTAGAAGCCGCCGTCGGCGACGCGGTCACCCGCGGCGTCGAAGTGTCCGCCGGTCTCGGCCCAGCCGCCGACGGAGACGAGCGTCTTGACGCCCGGGTTCGCCTTCTTGAACTTGTTGAGCAGGTTGAAGTGGCCCGTGTAGGGGTACGCCGGGTCCATCGCCGCGGCCGGCTCGGCCGGCCAGGTCATGTCCGTGGCGGCGTTGCCGGTGGCGGCGTCGTTGACGGAGACCTTGCCGTCGGCGCCGATGTGGGCGAAGGCGTAGTTGATGTGGCTGAGCTTGGTCCAGGGGATGTCGCTTGCGAGGTACTGGGGGGCGTCGTTCGCTCCGGTCCGCCAGCTGGTGAAGTATCCGATGATCCGACGGTCGAGGCCGTTGGGGAGGATCTCGCGGCCGTCGGCGTCGTAGACGTCGCAGTAGGGGATGTCCAGGCCGGGTGTGCCCGCGAGCCCGTCCGGACGGCACTTCTCGTCAGGGTTGCCGGGGTCGGTGGTCGGTTCGCCCGTGGGATCGGTAGTCGGCTCGGTGGTCGGCTCGCTGGTGGGGTTGGTGCTCGGTTCCGTCGTCGGATCCGGGGTGGGGTCCGGGTCCGGCGTCGAGCCGCAGGCTCCGGTGGAGGCCCAGGGGCCGTAGGGCTCGGCTGACGGGGCGTTGTTCTGGGTCCACCACCGGGCTGTGTAGTTCACGCCGGCGCGGGAGACCTGCGCGCCGCCGGTGTAGACGTCGGACGCGCTCCAGGCGGGTGCGCAGGCCGGGGCAGCGGCCTGGGCGGCGGCGCTGGCTGAGAGCGACGCGGCCAGGACGAGCGCCGCTGTCATGACGGCCGCAGCAGCTCTGCTGCGCCGCCGTGAACTGGGAAGATGCATGGATGTGCCTCACTAGGAAGGGACGACTCCGCCACGTTGCGCGTCATCTCCGGGGCCACGCTCCGTACGGAGGGTGTCCGTCACTGGGACATCGCCACCGTAGGTTCTTCACCCGGGCGAAACATCAGGTGTTCCCACATGATCGATAACGGCCGCGGCGCCGGGCCTACGGGGAATCACCTACACGGCGACTGATCAGAGGGTTGTGTGGGCCAGCACAGTGAGGCCGACGCGTGAGCGCGCCCCTGTCTTGCGGAAGACTCGTCCGAGGTGGACTTCGACCGTTCGCACCGAGAGGTGCAGTGCCTGGGCGACGTCGCGGTTGGACGCACCCTGCACCACCAGCAGAGCGACGGCGAGCTCACGCTGGGTGAGGTGAGCACCCCAGCGTCCGTGCAGCTGCGTGGACAGCGCTGTGGGCAAGGCCTCATCGGCCGGGCTGGCCCCGGCCCGGGAGAGCCGGTCGATGTCCGCCTCGGCGATCCGGGTCCAGGCATGCGCCCCGGTGCTCGAGAACAGCTCGACCGCCGACTGCAGATGCTCGAGGGCACGCTCAGGCGTCCCGGCCGCGAGCCCGCGAGCCGTCATGAGCTCGTAGTGCGCGCGCTGATACGCCGAGGCAGGGCCGGGTGGACCGAGTGTCGTGGCATCGGCCATTCCGGGCAGCTCCGGGAAACGGGTCTCGGATGCGTCGCTCAGCTCGGCTTTGGCGCTCTCCTCTGTGATCCGGGTACTGGTGTCCCGGCGGTGGGGCTGGCCTGAGAGGGCGGCCAGGATGGACCGGTCGATGTGGGCCTCCCTCCGTACCGGGTGTGGAGCGGCAGCGGTGCTCACAGCGCTGAGCGCCGTGGCGACGTCGTCCAGATGGCCGTTCTGCAGGATGCTCAGCCGTCGTGCGGCTGCGGTGCCCAGGCCGGCGAAGGGCAGCGAGAGGGGGAGCCGGAAGGCGGCTGCGTGCAGTTCGTCCCCGGCCCGCAGGAAGTCACCGGACCACATGTCCACCAATGCCTTTGCGACGCGCAGGTGCGCCTCCGCGAAGGGCGATGCGGCACGGTGGGACACCGCCCACCAGGGTCCACCGTCGTCCAGCGGGGACAGGGTGGTCAACGCATGCGTGAGTATTCGGGCAGCGCCCCCGAGGTCGCCGTCAAGAGCGAGGTGCAGCGCGCGGGCGGTGCTGGCGAAGGTCTGGCGGTCGGCGCTGCGGGCACTTGCGACCGCCGGTGGGGACGTCCCCACGGCCGCGGCGAACATCGAGGCCCACGCCGTCTCCACGCTGAGTGCGTCTCGGGTCGTGGCGGTGACCTCCCCGCGTGCCAGCGTCCGTGCCCCCTCGAGAGCAGTGACGGCGAGATCGGCGTCCCCGCGCTCGGCGTGGATCCGGCCGCTGATTGCCAGCGCCCGGACGAGGCCGTCGGTCACTGTTGGGCTGTCCGCAGCGGGGTCAAGGCTCTCGACCAGCTGCGCGATCTCGTCGTCGGGCACCTGGCCATGGAGAGCGGCGACGGCCACGACGTAGGCGGGCAGGGCGCAGGCGGCGACCTCGCGGTCGTCGGATCGCATGGCTGGGCGCAGCCACTCGGCTGCGTCACGGATGTGCCCCGAGCGCAGCGCAGCTACTCCGGCGAGCCGCTCGGCGGCAGCGCGGTCGGAGCCCTCACCCTGGCAGGCAGCCTCGCGGGCGACCTCGTGGGCGTGTACCACGTCACCGCGGTCGATGAGCCGCTCGGCGATGGTCAGCAGGTCGGGGCACACGCGGGGGTCGCCGGCCAGGCTTGCCAGCGTCCGGTGCCAGGTGGCGGCGTCGTCCGGGTCTGACGCCGACAGGGTCTGGGCCAGCGCCGCGTGGGCCTCGGTGCGCTCGGCCACCGTGGCCTCGGAGTGCACGAGGGCCCGGACACCGAGATGGGCGAAGGCGAAGCGCCCTCCGGCGAACCGGAGCACGGTGGCGAGCGGGGTTGCGAGGATCTCGTCCATGGTGATCGAGGCAGCACCGAGCAGCACGTCGATGCGGTCGACGACGGTGACCGCGGCGATGAGCAGGGCGCGCCTCTGCGCTGGTGTCAGATCGACGAGGTCCGGGCCGTGCAGCTCGGCCAGTGCAGGCACGGCGGGCAGCGGGTTCGGCAGGATCGATGTGCCGTCCAGCTGGGCAGAGGTGAGCTCGGCAGCGGTCTGGATGAGGCACGCGGTGTTCCCGCTGAGCTGGCGGGCGAGGGCGCCCGCCACCGTCGGGGCCACGCCTCCCCGGGCTGTGGTGGGGGAGAGGCCGAGCGTGCTGGCCTCCATGAGGTGGTGGTGGGTGAGCAGCCGGAGAGCTTCCTGGGCGGAGAGGGGAGCGATCTTGCGCACCACCACCGGGTACGGCAGCGGGGCGTCCCAGGTGATCCGGGCGGCGGCGGCGAGCAGGACCGAGGGGATCTGGTGGTGGGCGACGAGGTCGAGTGCAAGGGCGCGGCTCCCGTGGTCGAGGTCGTCCATGTCGTCGACGACCACCACGATGGTCGTGCCGGTGAGTGCGGCATGGATGTAGCGCGCGAGTGCCGCACCGACGAGCTCGGGGCTGTGGTGGTGATCGGTCGTGCCGGAGAGGAACCCGCGCAGGTCTTCAGGGGCATCGACGCCGGAGTGCCGGGCGAGCTGGCTGATCAGGGTGTCCGCTGCTGCCATCAGGTTCTGCGCAGCGTGTGCAGGCCCCGACCAGTGTCCACTGGCAGTCTCTGTGCCACCGGGGGAGATGGGTGCCTGGACACCGGCCGGCGGCCGGGCGGTCAGGTGCACGACGACGTGGGGCTGGTTGGGCGGACAGTCCGCCAACGCGTCCAGGATCAACTCGAGCAGGGAGCTCTTGCCGCTGCCGACCGGCGCGGTCCAGATGTAGCCACCCTGCCCGCGGCTCACCGCGTCGACGGCGAGCCTGACCTCGTGGGCCCGGGTCTGCAGGAGGACCGGGCGACCAGGCCTGGCTTCGAGGGGGGCACCGAGCGGGGACAGGTGTGAGGACGGCATGGACGCAGCACCCCCCCTTGGTCGTCGGACAGCTCTGTCCGACGTAACCCTGAGTATGTTAGCAAACCAGCCTAACCGGGGGCGTCAACCGCATGTGATTGCCTGCTCCGCAATGCCTCGTCGAGGGCAATTCATCAGATCATCGTCACTGGCGGGCGGTCCGTGGGTTGAAGCCGCCCTCCGCGCCGTGAGGGGTGCGGTCGTATTCGGTCCCGTAGAACCGAGGGTTGATCGCGCTGAAAGTTGCGATGCGCCCTCGAACAATGGGCCCGTCCGCCTTAAAGATCGGACCTTCGGCTACCGTGGGTGCTTGCACTGTCACGACGATCAAGGGTGATTCTCTGTGAGCGACTCGACCTCCGCAGGCGTGAGCCAGGCAGCAACGACCCTCCCGGGCCGCCACACGCGTGGTGGGCCGGCCCCGCTGCTGCTGGCCTACGACCGGCCCGCCCAGGAGTGGACGGACGCGCTCCCGCTCGGCAACGGCAGGATCGGGGCGATGTGCTTCGGGGGAACGGTCCGGGACCGGTTCCAGATCAACGACGACACCTGCTGGTCGGGGTCGCCGGCGACGGCTGCCGGCAGTCCGCTTCTGCGCGCGGGCGAGGGACCCTCGATCGTCGAGGAGGCCCGGGCTGCCCTGGCCGCCGGTGACGTGCGCGCGGCCGAGCGTCACGTCCAGCGGCTGCAGCACGGGCACTCCCAGGCCTATCAGCCGCTGGTCGACCTGTGGCTGACCGAGAGCGAGGAGCCGTCCCCGGCGGGCCCGGCGGACGAGCCGGCCCGCGCGGGGGACGGGGCTGCTGCGGCGGCGCCGGGCTACCGGCGGTCGCTCGACCTGCGGTCCGCGGTCGCGGAGCACTCCTGGAACAGCGGCGCCGGGCGCACGAGCACCAGGTCCTGGGTGAGCGCCCCCGACCAAGCCCTCGTGGTGCACCGCCGCGCGAGCGCGGGGCAGCTTCCGCGGACGGTCGTCTCGATCACGTCGGCGCACCCGACAGCACGGGTCGATGCCCGGGTGGGCGCCGACGACGGGCACGGCCTGGTGGCCGAGGTGCGGATGCCCTCGCAGGTCTTCCCCACCCACGAACCTTCACCCGAGCCAGTGACCTACGACCTCGCGGCCGGGGCCGCGGTGACCGCGGAGGTGCTCGTGCGCGTGCTGACCGACGGCGTCGTCAGGGCCGTGCACCACGACGAGCAGGTGACGCTGGAGGTGACCGGGGCGAGCGAGATCGTCGTCGTGCTCGCGACGGGGACCGACTACGTCGATCCCCTCACCTCCCCCCACGGTGACGGCGCGGCAGTCCGCGCCGCGGTGGGTGAGCGACTCGACCGGTTCGTCGAGACGCTGGTGGCCGGGGGGACGGGCGCCGGCGACCCGGCCGCAGAAGGCGGGTCCGGAGCCGTCCCGGGACTCGACGCCGCGCAGGCCCGGCACGTGAGCGACCACGAGGTGTTGTTCGGCCGGGTGGAGCTGGATCTCGGTCCTGGTCCCGCCGTCACCACCGACGTCCGGCTCAGCCGGTTCGCGGCCGGGGACCGGGACCCCGGTCTCGCCGCCCTGATGTTCCAGTACGGCCGGTACCTCATGATTGCGGGCTCACGGCCCGGGACGCTGCCGCTGACCCTGCAGGGGATCTGGAACGACGCCGTGCGTCCGCCCTGGTCCTGCAACTACACCACGAACATCAACGCCGAGATGAACTACTGGCCCGCCGAGCCGGCCAACCTCAGCGAGTGCCACGAGCCGCTGCTGCGCTTCGTGGGCCACCTGCGCTCGACCGGGACGACGGTGGCCGACGGGCTCTACGGCCGGCCGGGCTGGGCCGTCCACCACAACTCCGACGCGTGGGGTTTTGCCCTGCCTGCGGGCGACGGGATCAGCGACCCGGGCTGGACGGCGTGGCCGCTCGGTGGAGTCTGGCTGGCCCGGCACCTGTGGGACCACTACGACTACACCCGTGACCAGGCCTTCCTGCGCGAGCAGGCGTGGCCCCTCATGCGCGGCGCGGCGGACTTCGCCTTGAGCTGGCTCGTCGAGCTGTCCGACGGCACCCTGGGCACCTCACCGGCGACGTCGCCGGAGAACCACTACGTCGCCGCCGACGGTCTGCCCGCCGCGGTGACGACGTCGACCACCTCGGACCTGGTCATGATCGGTGACCTGCTGCGCCGCTGCCTCGACGCGCTGGACGGGCTGGACGCGCTGGACGCGGTCGACACGTTGGCCGGGGACGGCGACCGGGCGGGCCCGGACGCGAGGCGCGGTGCGGACCTCGACGACCGTGGGCTGTGGCGGGTGCGCGCGGAGGCAGCGCTGCGGCGTCTGCCCGGGGAGCGGGTCCTGCCGGACGGCCGGCTCGCGGAGTGGGCGCACGACCCGGCCGACGCCGAACCGGAGCACCGCCACCAGAGCCACCTCTACGGGGCGTACCCGGGCGGCCACATCGACCCCGACGCGGCGCCCGACCTCGCCGCGGCGGCGCTGGCGACCCTCGACGCGCGCGGCCCCGAGTCGACGGGGTGGTCCCTCGCCTGGCGGCTGGCGCTGCGCGCGCGGCTGCGCGACGCCGACGGTGCGGTCGCCGCGCTGCGCACCTTCCTCGCGCCCATGGCGGACGCTGAGCCGGGGTCGTCCGCGGCCGGGGTGTACACCAACCTGTTCTGCGCCCACCCTCCGTTCCAGATCGACGGCAACTTCGGCTTCACCGCCGGGGTGGGGGAGATGCTCGTGCAGTCCCACGCCACGAGCGCGCAGGAGACAGTCATCGACCTGCTCCCGACGCTCCCGCAGGAGTGGTTCGACGGGTCGCTGCGCGGGCTGCGGGCCCGCGGGGCGGTGACGGTCGACGCGGTCTGGCGCGGCGGCGTCGTGCAGGAGGTCGTGCTCACGGCCGACGCCGACCGCACGGTGACGCTGCGCCTGCCCACCCCGACCGGCCGATCAACCCACACCCTCCACCTCAGAGCCCACCACCCCACCCCAGCCCCCCTCCAGCCCCGCTAGCCCCTCCAACCCCGCTGAGTGCTGGAAAATACGCGCATTCCCCGGGGCAAAGTCAAGTAGTCAGGACAACGGGGTGGGCTATGCCGCCAGCAGCAGGTCGTTGAGGCGGTTGGCGGGGGTGTCGAGGTTGAGGGTGGGGCGGGGCCGGCGGTTGAGCTTGGCGGCGACCTGGCGGAGGTCGTCGGGGGTGTGAACGGACAGGTCTGAGCCTTTCTCGAACCAGAACCGCAGGAGCCGGTTGGTGTTCTCGTTGGTGCCCCGCTGCCAGGGCGAGTGGGGGTTGCAGAAGTACAGCTGCAGGTCCAGGGCCGTCTGGATCTGGGCGTACTGGGCCAGCTCGGTTCCGCGGTCCCAGGTGATCGAGCGGCGCAGGTGGTCAGGGAGGTCCTTCATCTCCTCGATCATCGCAGCCGCGACCGTCTCGGCGGTGTGGTCACCGGGCAGGTGCAGCAGGATCGTGAACCGCGTGGCCCGCTCCACCAGGGTCCCGATCGCGGTCCCGTCGCACCCGATGATCAGGTCCCCTTCCCAGTGCCCCGGGACCGCCCGGTCCTGGACCTCGGCGGGCCGGTCGCTGATCTTCAACGCGTCCTTGTAGGGGCTGTTGTTGGGCCGGGTGTCGATGTTGGGGACGCGTCTGCGGCGCTTCAACGAGAGGTTCTTTGCCAGGTCGGCCCGCAGACTCCCGCGGGTCTGGACGTAGAGGGCTTGGTAGATCGTCTCGTGACTCACCTGCATAGTCTCGTCGCCGGCGAAGTGGAACTCCAGCATCGACGAGATGAGCTTCGGGCTCCACCCGTCGTCCATCCAGACCGCGATCAAGTCGCACAACGGCGCGTTGTCGACGAGCTTGAGGGCCTTGGGGCGCCGGCGCTCCTGGAAGGCCTTGCGATGGGCGACCGAGGCGTAGTAGACGCCGTCGGGGCTGGTGTTGCGCTTGACCTCCCGCCAGATCACCGACTTGTTGCGACCCGCGAGCCGGGCGATCTTGGCGTAGCTCCAGCCGTCATGCAGGCCCGCCTGGATCATGCCGCGCTCGGCCAGCGTCACCTCCCGGCCCCCAGGCTCAGCAGGAGGAACCGGACCGGGCAAACCACCAGTGGCACCACGCGAGATCTCCATGCCACCAGACTGAGCCCACCACCTCGAGCCACTGGCCGGATGAGCCCCGACACGCTGAGCAGCGACCTGAACGGACACCCCCGAACACACCAGATCCACGAACTTCGTCCGAGTCCCAGCAGGGAACAACTTGACCATCACACGCTCCATTCAGACGAGCGTTGCTCTGACCATATGACTTTGCCCCGGCGTTTCGCGTGGAGAACCCAGCACTCACGGGGGAGGCGGGTGGTCGGGTCAGGTGGGGGGGAGGTCGGGGGTGGAGCCGACGAAGTCTTCGATCTCGAGGAGGTGGTTGGCCATGCGGAGGCGGGCGCGGTCGGGGTCGCCGGCGACCAGGGCCGCGAGGATCGCCTCGTGCTCGCGATGGGTGCGGTGCTCGACGCCCTCCTCGGTGAGCGCGCGCCACATCCGCGCCCGGACCGTGCGGCTGGCCAGGGTCTCGACGAGGGCGCTCAGGACGGCGTTCCCCGAGCTCGCCGCGATCTCGCGGTGGAAGGCGATGTCCGTCTCGAGCAGGCGGTCGTGGTCGACCTCGTCGGCGGCGAGGATCCTCGCCGCCTCGTCGAGGGGACGGCGCGCCCGGGCGAGTCCGTCGGCGTCGATCCTCAGCGCGGCCAGGCCGGCGGCCTCGGTCTCCAGGACCCGGCGGACACCGTGGAAGTCCGAGGCGTCGCCGTCGCCCTGGAGGTCGACGACGAAGGAGAGCGGGGCGAGCAGCCGCCCCGGGTCGAGGCTGGTGATGTAGGTGCCGTCACCCTGACGGCTGTCGACGATGCCGAGCGTCGACAGCGCCCGCAGGCCCTCGCGCAGGGACCCGCGGGACACGCCGAGCTCGACCGCGAGGTCCTTCTCGATGGGCAGCCGGTCCCCAGGGGAGAGACGGCCGTCCAGGAGCATCGACTTGATCCCGTCGACCACCTCATCTGTGCGTGACATAGCAGAGAGTATGGACCAGATCTCTGGGCCCCAGCCGGGTGCGCGAGGCCCTGGCTCACTGGATCGTCAAGGTTCACCCGCCAGTTCACCCCCCAGTTCTTCCCATCCCTGACAGTTCACCCGTCCGGACGATCACCTGCTCGGCTCAGGCGGTGGGAGCGTGACCTCACCCAGGCGATAGACGGCCCGCGCGGTCCCGCCGAGCACGCGTGCACGATCGGCGGGGGCGAGGTGGGTCACCGTCTCCACGGTCTGGAACCACGCCTGCCCGAACGACTCGACGGACAGGCGAGCGAAGGGCCAGTCCGACCCGATGAGCGTGCGTTCGGCCCCGAACGCCTCGAGCGCCAGGTCGACGTAGGGCTGGAGCGCCTCCGCAGAAGCGCCCTGAGGGGCCGCGGTGGTGAGCCCGGAGAGCTTGACGTAGACCGACGGCGCCTCGGCCGCGGCCGCCAGGGCCTGCGCCCACGGCCGCCACGCCTGGCTGCTGCCGACCTGTCCCGCGCCGGGCCGGTCCTGCCACCGCGGGGCGACCGGCGGCTTCGCGAGGTGGTCGATGACCATCCGCAGAGCCGGGTGCCGCTCGGCGATGGCGGGCACGAGCGAGAGCAGCGCCACGGACTCCGCGCACACGTCGAAGGCGAGACCTCGCTCGCTGAGCAGCGCGAGGCCCTCGTCGACATCGGGGCGAAGCAGCCAGCGCTCGTCAGGCTCGCGGTGGATGAGGTGCCGGACGCCGACCACCGGCTGGGCGGACCAGGCGTCGAGGAGGTCGGCTGCGGCGTCGGGCCGGTCGAGGGGGACCCAGGCCACGACCCCCGCGACCCGTCCACCGGACAGTGCCGCCTGGTCGAACATGATGAGGGTGTCCTCGACCGTGTCGGCCGACTGGATGAGCACGACGGCATCGATGCCGTGCTCGGTGAGCGAATGGCTGACCTCGGCGAGGTCGAAGACGTGATCCAGGACAGCCAGCGACGGATCGCTGGCCGGGGTGAGCCACGCATACCGCGAGCGGGAGGGGTCCCACACGTGCATGTGGGCGTCGATCACCGGCGTGCGGGTCGGGTCCGAGGTCATGACCGACCGTAGCAAGGAGACGGCGCCGGGACCAGGAGCGGGTGCGGGGGTGAGCGGAGATGAGCGGAGCCGTCTAGGCGGGGTGGGTGCTGGTGGTGTCGGGGGTGCTGGGGTCGGTGTCGACGGCGACAGCGGCGGTGCCGTCGGTGGTGCCGGCGCCTCGTCGCCGCAGCCGCGCGAGCGCGAGCCCGACGCCGAGGGTGGCCAGCAGCCCGAGCCCACCAGTCAGCACGAGGCCGCCGCGCACGCCGAGGTGCTCGGTGAACCACCCCTGGAGCAGGCCGCCGGCTGCGTGCCCGCCGAGCAGGAGCGGCAGGTAGACGGCCATGACCCGCCCGCGCACCCGGGGCGACGCGGTGAGCTGGACGTAGGTCCCCGCGCTGGTCAGGAAGAACATCGTTGCGGCGCCGACGGCCGCCAGCATGACGAGGAAGACCCCGTGGGTCGGTGACAGGGCCGCCATGATCTCGACGCCGGAGAAGACGCCCGCACCCACCACGATCGTGCGCACCCGGAGACTGGCCATCCGCGCGGCGGTGATCGCCCCGATCAACCCGCCGATGGCGCCGACCGAGTTGTACAACCCGAAGCCGCCGGACCCGGTCTCCCACTCGAAGTCGGCGAAGGCCGCCAGGACGACCGGTCCGTTCATGCCGAAGGCGCCCATGAAGCCCGCCAGGATGACCACCCACAGGAGACGTGGCCGGTCCAGGATGTAGCGGAAACCCTCCTTGAGCTGCCCGCGGGACCGTGCGACCGTCGGCACCCGGTGGAGCTGGTCCACCCGCATGGCCGCCACGAGCGCGACCACGACGAGGCACAGCGCCGCGTTGGTCGCGAACGCCCACCCTTGGCCGAGCTGGTGGATGAGGACTCCGGCCAGGGCCGGTCCGACGAGGCCGCTGAGCTGGTTGAGCGCGTTGTTGGTACTGATCGCCGAGCGCAGCTGACCGTCCCCGACGAGCTCGTTGACCAGGACCTGACGGGCGGGCTGGTCGAAGACCGCGACGCATCCGGAGAGCAGCGCGAAGACGTAGAGCAGCGGGACCGTCACCAGGCCGCCGATGGTCAGCCCGGCGAGGGTGGCGGCGAGGATCGCGCCGGTGGCCTGGGCTGCCATCACGAGGTGGCGCTTGTTGTGGCGGTCCGCGATCACACCGCCGAGCGGGCCGAAGGTGAGCAGCGGGACGAACTGGAGCGCGACGACGATCCCGACGGCGGCGGGGCTGCCTGTGAGCTTGAGGACGAGCCAGTCCTGGGACAGGCGGAGCATCCACGTGCCCGTCCCGCCGAAGAACTGCGCGAGGAGGAAGAGCCGGTAGTTGTGGTTGCGCAGGATCGAGCGGACGGGTGGTTGGCCGAGCGAGTGGGGCATGGCGGGAGGCCTCAGACTGGGTGGACTGTGAATGGATTCAACGACCCGGAGTCAAATTGTCCGGGTTGGCGAAACAGGTTGGCACGAGATCTGACTGTCAAGAACCGCGAGAATCCGCAGTTTTGGCGGGAATCGGCGGCGAACGGCGGCGTTCGGGGGCGTTCGGGGGCTGGACTTCTCGTCCAACAACGGTATTGTAACGATTCACTTCCATCGTTGAGCGCGCAGGGCGGCGCGGCTAACGTCGGGAATGCGCTTTCATTCACGATGAGCAAGGAGGCTCAGATGTCGATCAAGCGATCAACCCTCAAGGGTATCGCCGCCGCAGCGTTCGCGGCACTGGCACTTTCCGCATGTTCCGGTGGCGGTGGGGGAGCAGCAGCCCCCGCGCCCTCGGCCACCCTCGACGAGGCCAAGGAAGTCACCATCACCTTCGCGTGGTGGGGCAACGACGACCGCGCAGCCAAGTACGAGGAGTCCATCGACCTCTTCGAGGCGAAGTACCCGAACATCAAGGTGCAGACCAGCTTCCAGGCCTTCCCGGACTACTGGACTGCACGCAGCACCGAGGCCGCGGGCAGCTCGCTCCCCGACGTCTTCCAGATGGACCTGTCCTACCTGCGCCAGTACGGCTCGACCAACCAGCTGCTCAACCTCGACGGCCAGGTCGGCGACGGCAAGGCCCTCGACGTGTCCGGCCTGGACGATGCGCTGCTCGGCTCCGGCCAGCTCGACGGCTCGCAGTTCGGCATCCCGACGTCGACCAACACGCTCGCGATGTTCTACAACCCGAACCTCCTCGAGCAGCTCGGCATCGAGGTGCCTGCGGCCGACTACACGTGGGAGGAGTACAACACCTTCGTCAACGAGGTCTCCGCCGCAGGTGCAGCGTCCGACCCGGTCCTCTACGGCAGCGGCGACTACACGCTGACCTTCTGGTTCTTCATCCAGTGGCTCATCCAGCAGGGCATCGAGCCGTTCACCGAAGAGGGTGAGCTCAACTTCACCCCCGAGCACATGACCGAGTGGCTGAACTCGGCCGAGGCCATCCGCGCACCGGTCGACTCGACCTACCCGATCGCTCGTGGCAAGCAGCTCGAGCCGCTCGGCGGGTTCACGGTCAACGAGGTCGCCTCCGAGTTCAGCTGGGACAACTTCCTCGCCGGCTACTCGGCCGACTCGGGCACCGACAACATCGGCATGCTCCCGATCCCCTCGGGCGACGACGGCAAGAAGCACATGTTCTTCAAGCCGTCGATGCTGCTCTCCGCCTCTGCGAACTCCGAAGAGCCGGCTGCAGCCGCCACGCTGATCAACTTCCTCATCAACGACCCTGAGGTCGGCACGATCTTCGGAACGTCCAAGGGTGTTCCCGCCGTCGCAGCTCAGCGCGACGCGATGAACGTCGAGGCCGGCTCCATCGACGAGCGCGTCATGGCCTACGAGGAGTCCGTCGCCGGTGACGTCACGGCCTCCGCTCCGCTCCCGGTCATGGGCTTCGGCTCCATCGAGGCTGAGTTCAAGCGCCTGGGCGAAGAGTTCGCCTACCGCACGATCACTGTCGACCAGTTCGTCGAGCAGTGGTTCGCCGAAGCGGCGATGACTGTCAACAAGTGATCTGAGGCCTCACCGCCTCCGAACGCTCTCGCGTGACCGGTGACCAGCGACCTCCGGTCGCTGGGTGCCAAGGCTCGCACCGGCGTCGGGCATCGTGCTCGACGCCGGTGCGGCCCACCGCACGCAGCTGCACTGACAACAAACGACTGATCGGATTCCCATCGTGTCCCTCACCGACGAGGCGACCGGAACTCGCGCTGTCACCTCCCCGAAGAGCTCGCCTGCGCGACGCTCTCGGAGGGCAGCCGAGGCCCGCGCTGGTTACGCGTTCCTTGCCCCCTGGTTACTCGGTTTCTTCCTGCTCACCGCGGGACCGATGCTGGCGTCTCTCTACCTGGCATTCACGGACTACAACATGTTCTCCGCCCCCCAGTGGGTCGGTCTCGACAACTTCACCCAGCTCTTCAACGACCCGCGCTACATCCAGTCGGTCAAGGTCACCGGCATCTACGTGCTGGTCGGAACCCCGATCAAGCTCGCGTCCGCCCTCGCGGTGGCGATGCTGCTGAACAACAAGCGCCGCGGCCAGGGCGCCTACCGGTCCATCTTCTACGCCCCCTCCCTCATCGGAGCGAGCGTGTCGATCGCGATCGTGTGGAAGGCGATGTTCATCGACGACGGCATCGTCGACCAGATCGGCCAGTTCTTCGGGCGCGACGCCGGCGGCTGGGTCGGTGACCCGAGCATGACCATGCCGATGATGATCCTGCTGACCGTCTGGCAGTTCGGTGCGCCGATGGTCATCTTCCTCGCCGGGCTCAAGCAGATCCCGACCGAGCTCTACGAGGCGGCCGAGATGGACGGAGCCGGCTCCGTGCGGAAGTTCCTCAAGATCACGCTGCCGATGCTCTCCCCGGTCCTCTTCTTCAACCTGCTGCTCGAGACGATCCACTCGTTCCAGATCTTCGGGTCCGCGTTCATCATCTCCGGCGGCACCGGTGGTCCTGCCGGATCGACGATGTTCTACACCCTGTACCTCTACCTGCGCGGCTTCACCGACTTCCGGATGGGCTACGCCTCGGCGATGGCCTGGGTGCTCGTGCTCGTCGTCGGCCTCATCACCTTCGTCTTCTTCAAGACGTCGAAGAGCTGGGTCCACTACTCGGGGGAGACGAAATGACCGCCACCGCGCCACACCTGACCAAGATCAACTCCGCGGGCTCGTCCTCGCCCGACGACCTCGACGCGAGCGCCCTGCTGCGCAAGGCGCACAAGCGCAAGAGCACCGTGAAGTCGGTGCTCTTCCACGTGTTCGTGCTCGCGGTGACCGTGGTGATCCTCTATCCGGCCGTGTGGATGTTCATGTCCTCGCTCAAGCCGACGAGCGACATCATCGGCAACATCAGCATCATCCCGACCGACGCCTCCCTCGACAACTTCGCCAAGGCGCTCAGCGGGATCGGCGGAGTGTCCTTCTGGACGTTCTTCGGCAACTCGCTGTTCCTGGCGGTGATGTCGGTCATCGGCATCACGTTGTCCTCGACCATCACGTCCTACGCCTTCGCCCGGATCGACTTCCCGGGCCGCGCCGTCTTCTTCACGCTGATGATCGCGACGCTGCTGCTGCCGTTCCACGTGGTGATCATTCCGCAGTACATCATCTTCAACCAGCTCGGACTGGTGAACACCTTCGTGCCGCTGCTGATCGGCAAGTTCCTCGCGGCGGAGGCGTTCTTCGTCTTCCTCATGGTCCAGTTCATGCGCAACCTGCCGCGCGAGCTCGACGAGGCGGCCCGCATCGACGGGGCCGGGCACGTGCGGATCTTCCGCTCGATCATGCTGCCGCTCATGAAGCCGCCGATCATGACGGCCTCGATCTTCGCCTTCATCTGGAGCTGGAACGACTTCTTCGGTCCGCTCCTCTACCTGAAGAAGCCTGACCTGTACTCCCTGCCGATCGCCCTGCGCCTCTACGTCGACCAGACCTCGGTCTCCGACTACGGAGCACAGATGGCGATGGCCGTCCTGGCGCTGCTGCCGGTGCTGATCTTCTTCATCATCTTCCAGCGGTTCATCGTCGACGGCGTCTCCACCCAGGGCTTGAAGGGCTGAGCGATGTCGGCAAGAGTCGTCACCATGGATGCACCCAGCAAGGACGCCCGCAAGGAAGCACGCCGACGCAGGTCGGCGGACTCGGTCCCGGGCAGCTTCGGGAAGTTCGCCCTCTTCGCCGAGGTGCTGCTCACCGGCGTGTATGTCACTGTGCTGAGCCTCGCCGTGGTGACGGCTCTGCCGGCGGTCACGGCCGGCGTCGGGCACCTGCGCAGGCACCTGCGCGGGGAGCGTGACGGCGTGGCCGAGCTGTGGGAGGACTTCAGGTCCGCCTGCTCGGGCGTGTGGCTCGTGGCCGTCGGGTCGCTGCTGGCCTTCTTCCTCGTCGCGCTCAACCTGTGGGCTGTGAGCACCGGGTCCCTTCCCGGCGGCCCGGTCGTGGGCGTGGTCAGCGCGGGCCTCGGCGTCGCGCTGAGCGTCGCGCTGCTGCGGGCGGCGAGCGCGTGGACGCCGGGTGACCGGTGGTTCCCGCTGGTCCGCCGGGGCATGCGGGAGATCGGCGAGGACCCTGCGGGCTCGCTCATGCTGTTCGCCGCAGTCGTCATGTGCGTCGTGCTCGTGTGGATGCTCAAGCCGCTGGTCATCATCGTCGGCGGGCTCGTCGCCTTCGCGGTGGTGGGCGTGGAGTTCCGGACGGCGCGGCCTGCGCGGTAGGTCGTTGCCGGTCGCCGGGTGCCTCGCACCTGTGTCAGGGGGTCCCGCTGAGCCCGCCAGCTCAGCGGGACCCCTGCTCTGTCCCCTCCCGTCCCTCCGTTCATACGGTGCGTGCATTCGTCGCGGGTGCGCGTGTTTGAACACGCGCACCCGCGACGAATGCACGCACCGTAGCCACGCGTAGCTGTGAATTGGGCGGATCTCGGGGTGGGGTGGCAGGGGATCGGGTAGGCGGGCTGGGCGGGCGGTGTGGCACCGACGCCAGGTCCGATCGGGCGATCGGGTGCGGCCCGTGCACTAGGAATCTGTGGACGGTGGGAGAGCGGACACGACCTTTGTCCACAGGGGCTGCGGGTGGGTGGACGCGCGTCGCATCTGAGCCTGTGAGATGGAGCATGGAACCTGGACCTGAGGGCGACACCGCCGCCATGCCTACCTGCGCGTCGCGCCCGCACCCCCCGCTGTCGTCTGCCCCGGAAGGACCACTTCGCGCCCCTGTGCAGCCCGACCCGACACACCAGTCGCGGCATCGACCGCTCGACACTGCCGACCCAGGGACTGCCCGACCTAGCAGGTTGTCCGTCGACGGCGCACGGGAGGAAAACTGGACGCGCGTGCCGGGCCGGAATCGACGGCCGGTCACGATGCCGCATCCGTCATCGATTCTTGTGGCTCGTGATCTGCCGATACCGGTCGTCGCGAGGGCTGTGCGGTCCGGGGAGTGGGTTCGAGTACGGCGCGGCGCCTATCTCCCGGTCGAGGCGGCACCGCCAGCGGGGTCGCGCAGTCCTCAGGATGAGCGGCGGATGCACCTCGCACGAGTTGCGGCGGTGTCCGCGCAGGGGAACGGCAAGGGGACCATCAGCCACGATTCCGCCGCACTCGTACTGGGGGGATTCCTGTGGCGCTGTCCGTCGCGGGTTCACCTCACCCAACAAGTCTCTGCCTCGAGCACGCGAGCCCCGGACATCGTCCGGCACAAGGGGGCGCTCCGACCAGATGAGATCCTGATGAGCTCCGGGATCCAGGTCACCTCGCCGGTCCGGACCCTGGTCGACTGCTTGACGACGATGCCCGCCCTCCCGGGCTTGGTCGTGGCGGACTCCTTCTTGTCGATGGGCGTGGGCCGAACGGACGTCGCCAACGCGCTCGACGAGAGAGGGCCGTGCAACGGTGCGCGGCTGGCAAGGCTGGTGCTGGACGCCGGAGACGCCGGTGCGGAGTCGCCGGGGGAGTCGCACCTGCGCTACCTCGTGTGGGCATATGGCTTGCCGCGTCCCGAGAGCCAGGTGCGCGTCTCCACCCACCTGGGTGACTTCTGGGCTGACCTGGGGTGGGCCAAGTGGCGAGTGCTCCTCGAGTACGACGGCACGGACAAGTACCAGGACCATCCTGACGGTGCGCCGTCGGACGCTCTGATCCGGGAGAAGCGACGCCAGGATGCGATTGTGGAGGCCGGCTACCGAATCCTCCGGGTGACGAAGTATGACTTCCGCGATCCGGAACGGCTCATCCGTCGAATCCTGGCGCTCCTCCCGCCTGAGGTCGCGGCGAACTGCAAGCCGATCCGGCACCTCCTCCTTCCGTCGGCCCGACGCTGACCCCTGCCCGACGGGGATTGCCGTCCACCGTTCCTGGACGTGGGCGGCTCGCCGCAGTTCAGCGGCCCGCAGGCTGCGGACGGTGCGCCTACTCGTCTTCGTTGCGCGTGTTCGAATACGCGCACCGAAGACGAATGCACGTACCGAGTGACAGGGCGGCCGGGCGGGCTGGCGGCCTGACGGGGCGGTGGGCTGACGGGGCTCGCATCCCGGGAGGTGCCGAGCAAGGGCTCGGCACCTCCGGGTGCGACTACCGGGGGGTCAGGCGCGCTTGGCGGTTCCGTGCCAGGCGGACCAGGACTCGGGTGCCAGGGTCAGGGTGACGGTCCCGTTCTCCGAGGCGGGGGCGGTGCGGACGGCGGTCGAGACGAGCTCGGCCGCTTCCTTGCCCTCGCGCATGCCGACGTGGTCGGCGAGCAGCTCGAGGCCGCCGTCGAGGGCCACGTCGAGGCCCGAGTAGCTGATGGTGACCGACGCCGGCTCGGTCGAGCGGTTGACGAGGAACAGGGACAGTGCGCCGACCGCGCCCGCGTCACCGGACTCGTCCCAGGTCGCCGCCGCAGTGACCAGGGGCACGTCGCCGTGCGCCTTGGTTGTCACCTGGGGCACGTTGACGCGCAGGTCCAGGACGGATCCCTGGGCCAGGCGGGCGGTGTTGGCGAAGGGGTGGAACGTCGTCTGGCGCCAGGCGTCGCCGCCGGGCTCGGTCATGATCGGGGCGATGACGTTGACCAGCTGGGCGAGCGCGGCGACCGGGACGCGGTCAGCGTGGTTGAGGAGGGTGATCATGAGGTCGCCGACGACGACGGCGTCGAGCGCGGAGTAGACGTCCTCGATGATCCGCGGGGCGTCACGCTGCAGAGGGAGGTTCTTCTCGCCCGGGAAGCGGGACTCCAGGTACCAGACGTTCCACTCGTCGAAGGAGATGGTGATCTTCTTGTCCGAGCGCTTCTGGGCGGCGATCGAGTCGGCCGAGGCCACGACCCGCTCGATGAAGCGGTCCATCGCGGTCGCCGAGCCGAGGAAGCTGGTGCGGTCGCCGTCCTTCTCCTCGTAGTAGGCGTGCATGGAGATGTGGTCGACGATGTCGTAGGTGTAGGAGAGCACCGTGCGCTCCCACTCCCCGAAGGTGTCCATGTACATCGAGGACGAGCCGCAGGCCACGAGCTCGATGCTCGGGTCGGTGAGCCGCATGGCCTTGCCGGTCTCGGCGGCGAGCTTGCCGTACTCGTGGGCGTCCTTGTGGCCGATCTGCCACGGGCCGTCCATCTCGTTGCCCAGGCACCAGAGCTTGACGTTGTACGGCTCGGCGCGGCCGTTGGCGATGCGCATGTCGGCCCACTTGCTGCCGGCGACGCCGTTGCAGTACTCGAGCAGCCCGACGGCGGCCGAGACCCCGCGGGTGCCGAGGTTGACGGCCATCATCGGCTCGATGCCCTCGCGCTCGGCCCACTGCAGGAACTCGTCCGTGCCGACGATGTTCGGCTCGACCGTGCGCCAGGCGAGGTCGATGAAGGGCTTGCGGTTCTCGACCGGGCCGACCGCCTCTTCCCAGACGTAGTTGGAGACGAAGTTGCCGCCGGGGTAGCGGACCATCGAGACGCCGAGCTCCTTGGTCAGGTCGGCGACGTCGCGGCGGAAGCCGTGCTCGTCGGCCGTGGCGTGGCCGGGCTCGTAGATGCCGGTGTAGACGGCGCGGCCCAGGTGCTCCACGAAGGAGCCGAAGAGGCGGCGGTCGATCGCGCCGACCTGGTAGTCGGGGTGCAGCGTGATCGTCGCGGTGACCGGGGTGGTCTGAGCGGCGCCGTCTTTGGCGTCGGTCTCTGCGGTGTATTCCATCGTTGTAATGCCTCCGTAGCGAGAAATCCACGTGGTGGAGTGGCTTGCCAAGAACCGTACCCGATCTCGCCCAGAATCGAAACGATCTGAGCGAACTTTCTTCCGAGCGTGATCCCAACGGCTAGCCGAGCTCGTGGGCCAGCCGTCGACCTCGTGAGCGAGGCGCCGAATCCGGCGAGAAGCAGGCCTGGCTCACGAGTTCGGCGGGCCGCTCACGAGTTCGGCGGTGCTGGCGGGCGGTTCGGGAAAGCGCTACCCGAACCCCCCTCGGCAGGCTATGGTTATAACGATTCAAGAGCGGCGTCGTCGTTGACGCCGCAGCACCAATACCGCAATTCACCGTCGAAACGCGCCTGGAGCAGTGAGAGTCCGTGACCTCCGAGAACACCACCCCCGTCCGTCGCCGCTACGCCGTCACCGGCCTCGGCCACCGCAGCTCGATGTATGTGACCGCGATCCTCGGCGAGCACGCCGACGTCGCCGAGCTCGTCGCCTACTGCGAGCCGAACCCGACCCGTCTCGCGGCCTACACCGCGATTGCCGAATCGGCAGGGGTGACCGTCCCGGGCTACACCCCCGACGCCCTCGAGCAGATGATCCGCGAGCAGCGCGTCGACACGGTCATCATCACCACCCCCGACCACACCCACGCCCAGCTCGTGGACCGTGCCCTGCGCGCGGGGGCCGACGTCGTCGTGGAGAAGCCGCTCACCATCTCCGCCGAGGGCTGCCGCATCATCACCACGGCGGTCGAGGAGACCGGGCGCACCGTCGTCATGACGTTCAACTACCGCTACGCCCCGCGCAACAGCGAGCTCAAGCGCGTCATCGACTCCGGTGAGATCGGCGAGGTCACCTCGGTGCACTTCGAGTGGGTCCTGGACACCGTGCACGGCGCGGACTACTTCCGCCGCTGGCACCGGGAGAAGGCGAACTCCGGCGGGCTGCTCATCCACAAGTCCAGCCACCACTTCGACCTCGTCAACTGGTGGATCAGCGACGCCCCGGAGCGGGTGTACGCCCGCGGCGGGCTGAAGTTCTACGGCGACACCTCCGTCGTCGCGCGCGAGATGGCCGACGCCGACGCCGCCGCCGGTCTGCCGCCGCGCCCCGCGCGCGGGACCGGCAGCGCGGACGGCACACGCGGCTGGGAGGGGCGCACCGGGGACCGATGGTCCCTCGACCTGCGCGCCGACGAGCGCCTCGCCGAGCTCTACCTCGACGCCGAGCACCACGACGGCTACATCCGTGACCAGGACGTCTTCAGCCCCGGCATCACCATCGAGGACAACCTCGCGCTCCTCGTCGACTACCGCCGCGGCGCGACGCTCACCTACTCCCTCAACGCCCACGGCCCCTGGGAGGGCTACCGCGTCACGGTCAACGGGACGAAGGGTCGCGCCGAGCTCGAGGTCGTCGAGCGCGGCTCGATCGAGTTCGACGAGCGGGGCCGCTCGATCCTCGACCCCTCGGCCACCCCCGGCGCGTGGGAGGGCGACGACGTGCGCCCCTTCGGCGACACCCTCACCGTCCAGAAGCACTGGGAGCGGGCACGTCGGGTGGCCATCCCGGCCGGGATCGGCGGGCACGGCGGCGGCGACGCGATCCTCCTGCAGGACGTGTTCCGGTCTCCCGTCGACGGGCCTCGTGCGGACCCGCTGGGTCGTCCGGCCGGCTACGTCGACGGCGTGCGCGCCGTCGCTGTCGGCATCTCCGGCAACACCTCGCTGGTCAGCGGACTGCCGGTGGTCGTCGACGAGCTCGCGCTCGGCATCGACATCACCGTCCCGCGGCCGGTCCCGCCCCCGCGCACCGTGCCCGACGCCGCCGGCTCACCCGAGCTGGTCACCTCATGACCCGCCTCTACCGGGCTGCGATCGTGGGCACCGGCGGGATCGCGCACGCGCACGCCCAAGCCCTCACCGACGCCGCCGGCCGGGTGCGCCTGACCCACGCGATCGACGTCGACCAGGCCCGGGCGACGGCCTTCGCCGAGCGCTTCACCACCGACGGCGCCGAGCCCGTCGTCGCCTCGACCGACCTCGCGGACGTGCTCGCCAGGACCCGTGAGGCGGGGGAGCCCCTCGACCTCGTGCACATCTGCACGCCGCCGCAGTCCCACTTCGCCCTCGCCGTGCAGGTGCTCTCCGCCGGCGTCGACGTGCTCCTGGAGAAGCCGCCGACGCTCTCCCTGGCCGAGCTCGACGAGCTCATCGCGCTCGAGCAGACGACCGGCGCGCACGTGGGCGTCGTGTTCCAGCACCGGTTCGGCGCCGGTGCGCAGCGGCTGCTGGCCCTGATGGAGGGCGCGCCGTCGCCCCTCGGTCGACCGCTCGTCGCGCTGTGCAACACCCTCTGGTACCGCGACGCGGAGTACTTCGCCGCGCCGTGGCGCGGGCGGTGGGACACCGAGGGTGGCGGCCCGACGATGGGTCACGGGATCCACCAGTTCGACCTGCTGCTCGCGGTGCTCGGCCCCTGGGCCGAGGTCACCGCGATGGCTGGCCGGCAGGCCCGAGACACCGACACCGAGGACGTGTCGATGGCGATCGTGCGCTTCGAGAGCGGCGCGCTGGCGACCATCGTCAACTCGGTCGTCTCCCCCCGCCAGACCTCCTCGCTGCGCTTCGACACCACCCGCGCCACGATCGAGCTCGAGCACCTCTACGGCTACACCGACGCGGACTGGACCTTCACCCCGGCCCCCGGCCACGAAGAGCTCAAGGAGCTGTGGGTCGCTGACCCCGACGCCGCGACGTCGAGCCACTCCTCCCAGGTGGTCGCGATCCTCGACGCGCTCGACGCCGGGCAGCCCCTGCCGGTGAGCGCCACGGATGCCCGCGGCACCATCGAGTTCGTCGCCGCGCTCTACGCCTCGGCCTTCACCGGGCACCCGGTCCGCCGCGGCGAGATCGACGCCGCCCACCCCTTCGGTGCCGCGATGAACGGGACCGGCGCCCCGTGGGCGACGACGCCCGCAACCACGAGCGCCCCTAGCACCACTCCCACGACCACCCCCACGACCACTGCTCCCGAGGAGATCCGATGACCCGCCTCACCCTGTCCGACGACGGCACGGCCCTCACGGTCCACCTCGCCCCCGCGCCCGGCGCGAGCGCCACCACCGAGCTGGTCCGGTACGTCTACCAGCCCACCGACGTCCAGCTCGAGTCGCCGCGACCGTACTTCCACCCGATCCGCACCGTCGGGGGAGACGTGGTCAGCCTGTTCCGGCCGCACGACCACGTGTGGCACAAGGGCATCGCGTGGTCGCTGCCCAACGTCGGCCCGCACAACTTCTGGGGCGGCCCAACCTTCGTCAAGGACGAGGGATACGTCCAGCTCGACAACGACGGCTCGATGGTCCACGAGGGCTTCACCTCGCAGCAGGCCGACGACGACGGCGTGAGCGTCACGCAGTCCCTGGCCTGGTTCACCCAGGCCGGCGAGCGCGTGGTCACCGAGGTGCGGTCCTTCTCCGTGACCCTCGCCGAGCCGAGCGAGACCACCACCGCCGACCCCGCCGGCCCCGCCGCCTGGGTCCTCACCTTCTCCTCCACCCTGACCAACGTCTCCGGCGGCGACCTGCCCATCGGCAGCCCCACGACCAACGGCCGCGACAACGCCGGCTACGGCGGACTGTTCTGGCGTGGACCGCGGTCCTTCACCGGCGGCACCATCCTCGCCCCCGACTTCGCGGGCGGTGAGGAGATCCGCGGTCAGCGCGCACCGTGGATGGGCTTCACCGGCACCCACGACGAGAGCGCCCGCCAGTCCACCCTCGTCATGGTCGACGACGCGTCCAACCCCCGCGGTCCGGCCTCCCCGGGCCAGGACCCCGAGTGGTTCGCCCGCAACGAATGGTTCGCCTGCGTGTGCGCGGCGCCGTTCTACAGCGAGGAGATCCCCTTCGCCCCCCAGGACTCCCTGACCTTCCGCTACGCGGTCGTGGTGGCGGACGGCGGCGCCGACCCCGCGCGCGGCGCGGACCTGGCCGAGGTGGGTCGCGGCGTGCTCGCGCACCGCCCCGAGGTCGCTCCGGCCTGATGACGGACCCCTCCCCGCAGCTCCCACCGCCGACCACGCCGACCGCCGCCCCAGCGCACCCGTTCCCGGGTGGCACGAGCATCTCCCGCCTGCGCGTCTACGACTGGCCGACGACGGATGGCGCGGGTGCGGTCGGCGGGGGGACCCCGCACCTGCACACCGCCTCCGACGAGGGCTACGTCGTGCTCGGCGGGACGGGAGCGGTCCAGACCCTCGGCCCCGACGGCTATGCCGAGCACCCGCTGGAGGAGGGGACCGTGCTGTGGTTCCAGCCCGGCGTCGTGCACCGGCTGGTCAACGACGGCGACCTGGAGATCCTCGTCATCATGTCCAACGCCGGCCTGCCCGAGGCCGGGGACGCGATCATGACGTTCCCGCCCCAGGTGCTGGCCGACGTCGGGCGGTACCGGGACGCCGCGGCGCTGCCGGTCGTGCGGCCCGGGGCCGACGACGCCGCGCTCGCCGCGGCCGCGCGGGCCCGCCGCGACCTGGCGGTCGAGGGTTTCGGCGCGCTGCGCGACCGGGTCCTCGCCGAGGGCCCCGCCGGCCCGATGCAGGAGCTGTACGACGCCGCCGCGCGGCTCGTCCGCGACCGCGTCCCCGGATGGCGCGCCACCTGGGAGACGACGGTCGCCGCCGCGGCCCGGACCACCGACCAGGCGCTGGTCGACCTGGCCGCCGGGATGGCCCCGCACCTGGGCCGTGCCCGCGTCTCCTCGACGCCGCCCGACCCGGGCCTGGGGTACGGCATGTGCGGGCGTCTGACCACCTGGCACCCCTGACCCACCCCGTTCACCACTCCTGACACCTGAAGGACACCGTCATGGTTCAGTTCGACCTGTCGCTCCCCGAGCTCGAGGCCTATCGGCCCGAGCGCGTGGAACCGGCCGACTTCGAGGAGTTCTGGCTCCGCACCCTCGCCGAGCAGGACGACGCGCACCCGCTCGAGGCGACCTTCGATCGGGTCGACACCGGTCTGAGCGAGGTGATCACCGAGGACGTCACGTTCACGGGGTTCGGCGGGCAGCCGATCAAGGGGTGGCTGCACCGGCCCGCTCGGGCGAGGGGCCCGCTGCCGACCGTGGTGACGTACATCGGGTACGGCGGTGGGCGCGGGCTGAGCCACGAGCACGTGCTGCACGCCGTCGCCGGGCGGGCGCACCTGGTCATGGACAACCGCGGTCAGGGCAGCGGCCATCAGATCGGCAGCACCGGCGACGCGGGGTCCACCGGGGCGCACGCCGCCGGGTTCCTCACCTCCGGGATCGACTCTCCCGAGACGTACTACTACCGGCGCATCTTCACCGACGCCGAGCGCGCCGTGCGGGTGGCGCGCAGCCACGACGCCGTCGACCCGACCGACGTCATGGTCTCGGGCGGGTCCCAGGGCGGTGCGCTCTCCCTGGCCGCGGCCGCGCTCACCGAGCTGCGCGACGGGCTCGGCCACCCGCCGCTGCGGGCCGCGATCGTCGACGTGCCGTTCCTGTCGCACGTGCGCCGGGCCTCCGTGCTGACCGACGCCGGCCCCTACGCCGAGCTCATCCAGTACTTCCACACCCACCGTGACCTCGTCGAGACGGCCTTCGGGACGCTCAGCTACTTCGACGCCGTGAACCTGGCCGCGCGGGTCACCGTGCCGGGGCTGTTCTCGGTGGGCCTGATGGATCAGATCTGCCCTCCCTCGACGGTGTATGCGGCGTTCAACCACTATGCGGGGGAGAAGGAGATGGTCGTCTACCCCTATAACGGGCACGAGAACGGCGGACCGTTCCAGGACGCCGAGCACCTGCGCTTCGCGGCTGCGCGGCTGCGGACTGCCGATGATCGGGCGCCGTCGGTCTAGCGGCCGCGCCGGTGGGTGGAGGTCGGATCCGTCCAGGGGGTGAATTCCGGTCACTGGACGGCATCTCGGTCAATCGTCTCGCCAGAATCGCTACGATTCGGCGTGGAAGATCATCCACGGTGTCCGCGATGTGGTTCGAGGGGTTGGCATGAACGACAGGTTTCTTGGTGACGCGGCATCGCAGGACCCAGCGCAGCAGGCGCAGTGGCAGCAGCAGCCCCCGCAGCCCCCGCAGCCCCAGCAGCAGTGGCAGCCACCGGCCGCGCAGCAGCCCGCGCCGCAGCCACCCGCCCCGCAGCAGCCCTGGGCGCCCGCCGCTCCCCAGCCGTACCCAGCCCAGCAGTACCCAGCCCAGCAGTCCCCGGCCCAGCAGTCCCCGGCCCAGCAGTACCCGGCCCAGCAGTACCCGGCCCAGCCGCCTGCCGGTCAGGGGTACCCCGGGCAGCCGTACCCCGGGCCCTACGGGCAGCAGCCGCCCGCACAGTGGCCACCGACCGCTCCTCGCAAGCCTCGGGCGAAGAAGGGCCTGCTGGTGGCGGCGGGTGCCGTCGTCGTCGTCGCCGCCATCGGGGTGACGCTCGCACTCGTGCTCCCGGGGGACGGCACCTCCGCCGCGCAGACCGTCCCGCGCGTCGTCGACCTCGCGACCAAGCCGACGTCGGCGTGGACCGTGGACCTGCTCGACGAAGCCGACACCTACGCCGACTACGTCGCCACCGAGATCCCGGTGGCGGTGGGCGATGACCTGGCCCTCGTGTGGTCCACCTTCGACGCCTACACCTGGGAGATGGAGCAGACCGACAGCAGCGGCTGGTACGAGGAGTTCGACGCCCACTACGACCTCGGCGTCATCAACGGCACGGCCTACCTCGACGCCGAGGAGGCGGCCGAGCAGCTCTACGAGGACGACTGGACCGCTGACGTCGACTGGCCGGACTACGCGGACTTCTGGCCGGCCGACTTCGTCAGCGACTGGGACGACTACGACTACGAGTACCTGGGCTACTACGCCGGGTTCGAAGACACCGTCTACGGCAACGACGTGGACGAGAGCCGGATCCCCGCCCCGGTGGCCGTCGACTTCGTCCCGTCCGTCACCCTCCTGGACATCACGGACGGCGAGGAGCGATGGACGGTCGACCTGGTCTCGGTCGAGCCGGACGTCGACCACACCTGGTTCGTCAGCGCTGTGAGCCTTGACGGTGGCGCCACGGTCGCGGTCTCGCTGGTGTCGGGGTGGGACGACATGAGCACCGAGCAGAGCACCACGATCGGGACGCTCGATGCGAGCGACGGCTCCGTGATCTCCACCACCACCGTCGACGGCATCGCATCGGTCTTCGGGCTCGACGGCGCACTGCTGGTGGTCAGCGACGGCGACGGGGACGATGACGAGCAAGTGATGAGCCGTCTCGACCCGACCTCGCTCGACGCGGACCCGCTGTGGGAGAACGAGATCAACGCCCTGGCCTACCCGTCCACCTTCACGGCCGGGCAGATCAGTCTCTCTGACGACGAAGGCGTCGAGGTGCTGTCCACCCTCGACGGCACGACGGTCTGGGAGGGCGAGCGCCTCCTGTCGGTGGGCAGCTCCGTGCTCTCCCTCGAGGCAGAGGACGCAGAGGACGAGTACTCCTCGACCTACACCCTCGAGGCGATCACCGAGGACGGCGACAGCCCGTGGGAGGAGCCGCTCGAGGTGGCCACCGCCTGGTCGATCGACGGGTACCTGTTCACTGCAGCCAAGGGCTCGGGCGACGACTACAGCGACGGGGGCTACAAGAAGATCCAGCGGGTGAACCCCGCCACGGGTGAGGAGCTCTGGGACGCTGCGGCCGCAGAGGTGAGCTCCATCCTCGGGGTGAACAAGGACTCCGTGGTCACGATCGCGGACGGACAGCTCGTGCTGCTCGACCTGCGGACCGGTGAGGAGACGGCCAGCTACAAGATCAAGGGCGCCGACGACGGCGTGGAGGCCTGGCTCGGAACCGAGAACGTCTACATCTCGGCGGGCGGCAGCCTGCTGGCGTACTCCTTGGCCGAGGACGGCAAGCTGTGGTCCTACGGGATCGACGACGATGCGTATGTCAGCGAGATCGGACGGCACCTCACCATCTGGAACTACATGTCTGAGGAACTGAGCGGACTCGGAGTCGAGTGATGGCGTTCCGGGACGCACGCGACTACACCCCGGACGAGGCGGCGGACCCGTCGAACTCGCCGTCGCTCCTGGCGGAGATGGCTCGCCTGCGCCCTGACCTGCGGCCGGTCCTCTGGAGCAACCCCGCGTGCCCGGACGAGCTGCGCAGCTGGATGCAGGCGGCGCAGGCCGCCGAGGCAGCCGGGGCGAGGGCGCCGGTCTACGTGGAGCCGGTCCACGCCACGGTGGCACCCCGTCCGGCGGCCCCACCGGTCCCGGTTGCAGTCCCCGTCCCGGTCCCGGTCCCGGTTCCCACCCCCGCCCCCGTTCCCACCTCAGCCGCCGTCTCCACCTCACCCCCTGCCCCCGCGCGCCGGCGCCGACGGCGCGTCCTGTTCGCGGCCGGCACGATCGCGGCCCTGGTGCTGGGCGCCGCGGGCGGCGGCTTCGTGGCCGGGTGGACGCTCTCGGGTGAGATCGAGGCCCGCAAGCCCGCGACGGAGAACACCGTCGTCGAGGTCGAGGTGCCCAGCTACTCGAGCCTGGGACAGGTGCCCATGCCTGACATCCGCGGTCTGGACGAGGCGGCCGCCCGCGAGGTCCTCGCCGACGCCGGGATCCCGCCGGAGGTCGTCGTCGTCTCCACGCGGGAGGCCGCAGGTCAGGAGAACGTCGTCGTCGAGCAGACGCCGGCCTTCGGGACGACCAACCCCACCGCGGTCACCCTCGTGCTGTCCACGCCGGCCCTGGTCCCCCCGGTGGACGGTGTCGACGCGGCCACGCTCGTCGCGTCCCTGGGTGTGCTCGGGGCCGATGTCGAGCTCGTCACCGCCTACGTCCCGGGCGCCGCAGCAGGTACCGCCCTCTCGATCACCCCCGCCCCCGGCGAACCGTTGCCGACCCACGTGACGCTCACCGTCGCCGAGGCGTCGTCCTCGATCTATCTCGACGCTCTCGACATCGTCGACGGTCAGTGCTCCTCCACGTCCGCGCAGCTCAACGGAGTCACCTACGCGAACTCGCTGAGCTGTTCAGCCGATGCCGACGGCAAGGAGACCTCCTGGGTGGTCTCGCGCGTGGCCGACTCCCTCGAGGCAACGGTCGGGGTGTCCGACGACGGAGACCCTGCCGCCCGGGTTCGGGTGGAGGTGCTGGCGGACGGTGTTCTCGTCGGCTCGATCGAGGCCGGCTACGGCGCCCCAGCGACGCTCGTCGCACCGGTCACCGGGGCGCTGCGGGTGACCATCCGCACGATCCTGCTCGGCGAGGACCCCACGGGCTGGAACAGCGAGAACGCGATCCTGGGTGATGTGCGGGTGGTCGGTGGAGCCGACGCGATCACGGCGCTCGACACGTGAGCATGCACCCGGGCAGCAGCAGGCCGCTGCGCACCGCCGCGGCGGCCCTGGCCGCAGTGCTGCTCGTCGCGCTGACCAGCCTGACGGCCAGCGCGGACCCCTCGGCCGACCCCACGCCGGCCCCGAGCGACCCCGGCAGCGCCCAGGTCACCACCTCCTCGACGGCGGCCGCCGAGCCGATCGTCATCGTGCTCGACCTGTCCAGCTCGATGGAGGAGGACGACGGGGCGGGCACCATCAAGCTCGACGGCGCCAAGGCCGCGCTCATCGACGTCGTCCGTGGGCAGGCGGCCGGCTCGTCCGTGGGCCTGTGGACCTACCCCTCCCCGGCGCAGGACTGCTCCTCGGGGAGCTATGTCCCCGGAGCTGAGCTGCGCACGGTCCCGGACCCGTCCACGCTCGCGGCGACGATCCGCAACCTGGCTGCTTACGGGAACACCCCCACCGGTGACGCGCTGCGCGCAGTCACCGACGACCTCGTGGCACGCAGCCACACCTCCGCGACCCTCCTGCTCGTCTCGGACGGGGAGAGCAACTGCGGCGTGCCACCGTGCGAGGTCGCACAGCAGATCGTCGACGAGGGGTTCGACATCACCGTCCAGGCGATGGGCTTCCAGATCTCCGACGCCGGCCGCGAGGAGCTCGAGTGCATCGCCGAGGCGACCGGTGGCCGCTACTACGGGGTCGAGGACTCCACCCAGCTGGGCACGATGCTCGACGAGATCTCGGTCCCGGCGGTGACGCTCGACGTCACCGCGGTCAAGTCCGTCCCGTCCGGGTCGTCGATGACGTTCACGGCCGTGGTCACCAACCCGTCCGCCCAGGCGGTCGACGACGTCTCGGTGTCCCTGTCCTTCGCCGATGCGGGATCGCGGACCCTCTTCCCGGCCGTCGTCCCGCCGCGCTACCGGCTGGGCAACCTCCCCGCCGGAGCGTCTGTCACCCGCTCCTGGACGCTGTCGACGGCAGGCGGCCAGACCGGGGTGGCCAGCTGGCGGGTCTCGGCCTGGACCCCGGACGTCGGCGCGACGAGTGCCACCGGAGACACCGAGGTGACCGGCTCGGCTCTCGGGCTGACGCAGGCAGGTCCGCTGCTGACCGACGCGATCGACGCGGGACCGGTCGTCATCCTCGGTGACTCCTACTCCTCCGGGGAGGGGTCGGGCGACTACCTGTCCGCTGCGACCGGCGCCGAGGAGGGCTGCCACCGCAGCAACAACACGTACGGCACCGCGCTCTTCGGGACCTCGTCGTCGACGATCATCGCCTGCTCCGGTGCCGTGGCCGGTGACCTGTTCTCCCCGAACGCCGAGCGCAAGGTCGAGGCCCAGCTGCGTCAGGTCAACGCTCTCGATGCAGCGCCTGGCCTGGTCCTCATGACGATCGGCGGCAACGACATGGGGTTCGGCGCCATCGTGTCCACGTGCGTCATGCCCGGGGACTGCTCGAGCGACGAGGCCTTCGTCGCCGAGACCTTCACCTCGATCGCCAGCCTCCAGGCCAGCCTCGAGCACAGCTATCGGGCGATCCACGGCGCGGTCAACTCCGCCTCCCAGCTCTCGGACCGGTCCGGGACTCCAGCCCCGATCGTCGTGCTGGCCTACCCCCAGGCGTTGCCGGACTGGCGCCGAGCATCCTGTGGGGGGTTCTCGGCCGCGGAGGTCAAGTTCGCGAACGACGTCGTCACGGCCCTCGACGAGGTGATCGCGGACTCTGTCTCCGCTGTCGCGGGCGAAGGTGTCCCGGTGTACTTCGCCGGTCAGGTCCAGGAGGCCGTGCTCCCCGACCACACGTCCTGCTCGGACGAGCCGTTCATCAACGGGGTCGATCTCGTCAGCGGGGCGTGGGGAAGCGTGACCGGGTCCAAGGTCGAGCTCATGCACCCCAACACCTCCGGCTACCAGGCCATGGCCAACTCCCTGGTCGCGTGGTCCCAGACCGATGCGGCCCAGCCGTCACGCGCCGGTCTGGTCCCCGGCCACGCGCCGATCACCGTGGGACCGTCGGCGCCCAGCGCCACCATCGACCTGTCGACGGCAGCCGAGCAGAGCCTCCGGGTGGAAGCAGGCGCGGCGGTCGACATCACCCTCGAGGGCCTGGCCCCCGGCACCACCGTGACGATCACCGTCCGGTCCTCGCCCCGGGCGATCGCCTCCTGGGTGGCCGACGACGCCGGCACGGTCCGCGGGGTGGCCTACGTCCCACCGGACCTGTCCGCAGGGTCGCACACCCTCGTCGCCTCCGGACTGGACGAGGCGCTGGACGTCCTCGTCCGTGAGCAGCCGCTCACCGTCGTCCAGCACCAGCCCTGGTGGTTCTGGCCAGCCACCGGGTTGAGCGTGGTGCTCGTCCTCGGCGCCGTCGGTGTGTTTCTCGGCGCTCGGCGACGCTCCGGGTGAAACCTCACCCGGTACCAGCAGATCTGGGCGATTTGCTCTCGACGTGCGGGGTATCCTACTCGGGGCCGTGCCCTTTTTTGGGCGTGACCAGCGGACGCGCAGCGAGGGATGAGGGGGGCCGACGTGAGTGAGGTGCGCAGCGGCGAGAGCCGCTCGACGGGATCGGTCACCGGTCCCCACGTCGTGCTGCGCTTCTCCGACGGGCGGCGTGTCCCGCTGCGCGGGATGACCCTCGTCGGTCGACACCCGCAGGCAGCGCCCGAGGAGATCATCACCGACCTGGTCAGCCTGGACGATCCCCGACGATCGGTGTCCAAGACCCACCTGCTGGTGGGGATGGACGCGCGCGGACTCTACGTCCAGGACCGCCACTCGACCAACGGCACCATCGTCACCCTCCCGGACGGCCAGCAGATCCTGTGCGCCCCTGGTCAGACGATCCGCGTCCCGAACGGGGCCACGGTCTCCTTCGGTGACTTCAGCTGCATCCCCGACTTCCACCAGAACGGCTGACGCATGTACACCGCGTGGGGATCGGCCACAGACACCGGGCGCGTCCGCACCCTCAACGAGGACGCGCTCGTGGCGCTCGCGCCGATCTTCCTCGTGGCCGACGGGATGGGCGGGCACGACTCCGGCGACGTGGCCAGCCGCATCGTCGTCGAGGAGTGCTCGGTGCTCGCGGGGCGACCGTTCGTCACGATCGAGGACCTCCAGCTGTGCTTCACCAAGGCTTCCGCCCGGATGCGTGAGGTGCTCACGGGTGGCAACGGGGGCGCCACGGTCGCCGGTGCCGCGATCGCCATGCACGACGACGCCGCGTACTGGCTGGTCTTCAACATCGGCGACTCCCGGGTCTACCGGATGGTCGACTCCCAGATCGAGCAGGTGACCGTGGACCACTCCGTGGTCCAGGAGCTCCTCGAGGCCGGTGAGCTGAGCGCCGTCGAGGCGTCCGTGCACGCCGACCGGCACGTCGTCACCCGCGCCCTGGCCACCGACTCCGCCTCCGAGCCGGACTACTGGATGATCCCGGCGACCCGGGACGACCGCCTGCTGATCTGCTCCGACGGGCTGACCGACGAGCTCACCGACGCCCAGGTCGAGGAGATCCTGCTGGCCGTGACGGACGCGCAGGACGCCGCCGAGGCCCTCGTGGCGGCCGCGCTGGACGCCGGCGGACGCGACAACGTCAGCGTCGTCGTCGTCGACGTCGTCGTCGTCTGGAACGGGCTGACCGCGGACCAGACGCACAGCTATGACCCGTCAGGCACGAACGGACAGGGCCACCACGAGGCGGCCGTGGACCCGGAGTGGGAAGAGCAGATGCACGGCGTCACCCTGCCGCGGCTGCGAGGCGGCGACGCATGATCATCCCGATGTACGTCTCCGGCGACTGGTACGCCGTCGTGACCGACGGCGCCGTCGCGCTGCTGCCACCGACGATCTCCGAGGCCAAGCTCACCCAGGTCTGGGACGCCCTCCGGGAGAGCACCGACCTCACGCACTCCCTCACCGTGCTGGCCCGCGGCGGCCTGGTGGGCCTGCCGCCCTTCGCCCTGGTCTCCGTCATGGACGGGCACGTGCGCGGGTTCCTGCGCGGGGACGTGCGCCTGCTGATCACCGACAGCTTCGGCACCCGCGAGCACACGGCCGAGCACGTCGCGACGTGGGCCGAGATCAACGTGCCCGACGCCGCGTCGCTCACCGTCGCCATCCCCGCCGCCCTCGCCCCGACCGGACGCACCGTGCGGATGCCGGCGCTCGCGGCCGTGGTGCAGGCGTCGAGCGTCGAGGTCCGGCTGCGCGACGGCGCGATCGCGGCGCCCTCACCGGCACCGGCGAAGGCGCTGGCTGACGACTCGGCCGCCGAGACCACCACCTACTCCGAGCTCGACCTGCCTGCTCCCGTCGCACGCCGGGTGCTGCGGGCCGAGCCCGTTCAGGCTGCTCGACCGCTCGAGGTCGTGCGGGTGAGCTCAGCCGCACCCGCCACGCCCGCACCCGCCACGCCCGCACCCGCGTTGCGGCCCGCTGTCGGCCCGCCGCCGCCCCCGCCCGGGCCTCCCGCACCGCCCTCCACACCCGCTCCGCCATCCACCCCTGCTCCGACACCCGCGGCGCCGGACGCCGGCGAGGACCCCTACGCCAGCACCGTGCTGAGCACGAGCCTCGTGGAGATCCGCCGGCAGATGCCGAGCTGGCAGGAGGACCCCATCCCGGGCCCCTTCGCCGTCCCGCCCGTGCCGACCCGGGTGCCGCGGATCCGGATGTCCTCCGGGCTCTCGGTCCCCCTCGACCGTGCGGTCCTCATCGGGCGCGCCCCTGTCGTCTCCCGGGTCGCTGCCCGGGACCTGCCGCGCCTGGTCACGGTGGTCAGCCCGAACCAGGACATCTCCCGCACGCACGCCCAGGTGCGTGTCGACGGCGAGGACGTGCTGGTCACGGACCTGAACTCGACGAACGGCATGTTCCTCATCGAGCCTGGCCTGCCCCCGCGGCGGCTGCGCTCGGGGGAGCCGACGCCGCTGCGCGCGCTAGCCGTGGTCGACCTCGGCGACGACGTGACCTTCACCCTGGAGAGTGACTCGTGAGCGCTCGTCGCCAACCCTCGATCCCCCCGCGGATCCCCGGATTCGAGTACGTCCGCCTGCTCGGCATGGGCGGATTCGCGGACGTCTTCGAGTACCGCCAGGAGCTGCCGCGGCGCTCCGTGGCGGTCAAGGTGCTGCTCAGCGGGTCCCTCGAGCAGGACGCCCGGGAGGCGTTCTTCGCTGAGGCCAACGTCATGGCACAGCTGTCCCACCACCCCTCGATCGTCACGGTCTACCACGCGGACATCGCCTCGGACGGGCGCCCCTACCTCGTCATGGAGTACTGCTCCCGGCCCGGGTTCGGCACGCGGTACCGGATGGAGCGGTTCACCGTGGCGGAGGTCCTGCGGACCGGCATCCGGGTCGCCTCGGCTGTGGAGGCCGCCCACCACCTGGGGATCCTGCACCGGGACATCAAGCCCGCGAACATCCTGGCGACCGACTTCGGCTGGCCGGCGCTGACCGACTTCGGCATCGCTGCGACCCTCGGCTCCTCGATGGCGGCGACCGGGATGTCCATCCCGTGGTCCGCGCCCGAGCTCCTCGCCGAGCACCCCACCGGCGACGCCCGCGGCGACGTCTACTCCCTGGGCGCGACGATCTACTCCCTGCTCGCCGGGCGCTCGCCCTTCGAGATCCCCGGCAAGCCCAACACCCCGGCCGACCTGCTCTCGCGGATCGAGCGGTCTCCGCTGCCGCCGATCGACCGGGAGGACGTGCCCGCCGGTCTGGCGGCCGTGCTCGCCCGGGCGATGTCGAAGGATCCCGACCGACGGTTCCTCAGCGCCCTCGCCTTCGCCCACGCGCTGCAGACGGTCGAGCGGAGCATGCAGCTGCCGGTCACGAGCATCGACCTGTCCCAGGACTCCCTCCCCGACCTCGCCGTCCCCCGGTCCGACGCCGCGGCGACAGGGGCGACAGGATCGTCGTCCTTCGCGCCCCCGGGGCCGGGCGGTTCCGCGCACGCCGGTGAGCAGCCTGCGGACCAGGCGACGCGGCTGCGGCCCGTCGTGAGCATCAACCCCGGCGGCGCCGTCGCTGCGGCGGCGAGCCAGCGTGCGGCGGAGGTCGACGACAACGCCACCCGGCTCCGACCGATCACGACGATCAACGCCCAGACCGGCCCGCCGCCCGCGCCGCAGCTGCCGCCGACGCAGCCCACCCCGCAGTCCACCCAGCAGGGCCTGCAGGGCTACCAGCAGGGCTATCCCCAGCCGCAGGGCTACCAGCAGGGCTACCCGCAGGGCCCGCCGCCGCAGGGCTACCAGCAGGGTTACCAGCAGAGCTACCAGCAGGGGCCGCCCCCGCAGGGCTACCAGCAAGGTCCGCCCTACCAGCAAGGCCCGCCCTACCCGCAGGGTCAGCAGCCCCAGGGCCAGCAGTACCCGGGTCAGCCGGGGCAGCAGGCCTTCGCGCCGTCCCGCGCCGAGCGTCGCTCGAGCCACTACGGCCCGTCGCTGGCGCCTGCCGACGACGGATCCGCGGGGCGCCGCTCGACGGGCCGCACCATCACGATGGTGGTGAGCACCGTCGTCGTGCTCGTGGGGCTCAGCCTGGTCGCCTACCTCACGCTGGGACGCGACGCGGGGACCGCCGGACCGGACGACGACCCGACCGCGACCTCCACCCCGACGCTGATCGGCGGGGACACCGTGCCCGCACCGACCAAGCTCGTCGGGGCCGATCTTGGCGACGGCACCGCCCGGTTCACGTGGACCAACCCGGACGCCTTCGACGGTGACGCGTACCTCTGGCAGGTCGTCGCGGCCGGTGAGACGGCGCGAGCCGAGAAGATCGACGACGCCTCGGTGATCGTGGACCTTCCCCCGGGGGCAGACGTGGTGTGCATCGAGGTGTCCCTCGTCCGGTCGGACGGACGCGCGTCGTCGACTCCCGCGCAAGGCTGCAGCCAGTGAGGCTCTTCGCGGGGGAGACCCGCAAGGAGAAGCTCCGCTCCCTCTCGACGGTCGTGGCCGGTATCACCGTCCCAGCCGTCCTGGCGCTGCTGGCGATCATCAACCCGGGCGTCAAGATCGCCGAGGTCGACCTCAACGACGGCGCGGTCTGGGTCACCAACGCCCAGGGCCTCAAGCTCGGCCGGTACAACGCCACCGTGCAGGAGCTCAACGGCGGCCTCATCGCGAGCGACCCGAGCTTCGACGTCCTGCAGGACGCCCAGTCGATCCTTCTCAGCGAGCCGACCAAGCTCTCGGTCGTCGACCCGGCCACGGTCACCCTCACCACCCAGGCTGAGATCCCCGCCGGGTCCCACGTCTCCTTGGGCGCCGGGGTCATCTCCGTGGTCGGCCCGGACGGGGCCGTCTGGGTCCGCACGACCGACTCCCTCCAGTCCATCGACGCCGCGACCGACGCCGACCTCGACCTCGGTGACGGCGCCCGCGCGGTCGTGACCTCGACCGGCGTCGTGCTCGCCTTCGATCCCACGGACGGCACCGTGCACCGCGCCGAGCTCACCCCCGAGGGACTGACGACCAGCGAGGTGGGCAGCCTCACGGACGCCGCCGGGGTGGTGCCCGAGGAGGTGACCGCCGTCGGCGAGACGCTCGTCGTGCGGGCCGGGTCCCGCCTCCACGGCGACGGCTGGACGCGTGACCTCGCCGACCAGGGGGCCTCCCTGGTGCTCCAGCAGACCGGACCGGCCAGCGACGTCGTGCTCGCCGCGACCGCCACGCGGCTGCTCTCGATCGACCTCGACGAGGGGAGCTCGTCGGCGATCGAGACCACGGGCAACGGCGTTCCCGCGCGCCCGGTCGCGCTCGGTGCGTGCATCTACGGCGCCTGGGCCTCACCCACCGGGAACTACGTCCGCCAGTGCGGCGACGCCGAACCCGAGCTGGCCGATCTTGCCGAGATGACCACCGCGGACACCCTGGTGTTCCGGGTGAACCGGTCGGTGATCGTGCTCAACGACACCACGGCGGGTCGCATGTGGCTGCCCGACGACCTCCCGCAGGTGCAGAACCCCAACTGGGAGGACATCCAGCAGGAAGAGGAGCCGGAGGACCGCCAGGAGGAGTCGGACTCCATGGAGACCGCCCAGCAGCTGCTGTCCCAGTGCACCGAGCAGTCCCTGCCCCCGGGCGCCTCCGACGACGAGATCGGGGTGCGCCCCGGGCGCACGACGATCCTGGAGGTGCTGAGCAACGACACCGCGGGGGAGTGCGGCATCATCGCGATCGGTGAGTTCGAGCCGATCCCCGCCGAGTTCGGCCGGATCGAGTCGATCTACGGGGGCCGGGCGCTGCAGCTCGAGGTCGCCGCCGGCGCCCGCGGCTCCGCGACCTTCACGTACACGATCACCGACGGCCGCGGGCAGAACCCGCCCTCGACCGCCACAGTCACGCTCACCGCCCGCGACGCGTCGGAGAACAACGACCCCGTCGAGCTCCGGACAGGTGCTGCCGAGGTCGAGCAGGACGCCACGATCGAGTACGACGCGCTCGCCAACTTCACCGACCCGGACGGGGACGACCTCGTCCTCGTCTCGGCCACGACCGACGGGACCGGGACGGTCCGCGCCCGCCAGGACGGCGTCGTCACCTTCATCGCCGAGGGCGACCAGCTCGGCCGCCAGACCCTCCAGCTCGTGGTGAGCGACGGCGTCGCGCAGGTGCCGGGGACCATGACGGTCGACGTGCGCGCCGCAGGGTCGCTCCCGCCCACCATCGACCCGGTGCACGCGGTGACGTACGTGGGTTCCCCGGTCGACGTCGACGTCCTCGCCTCCGTGCACAGCGCCTCACGCGAACCGGCCCGCCTGGCCACGGTCGACGAGGTCGCCGGGACGACGATCGCCGCCAACCTCGACGACGGCCGTTTCACCTTCACCGCGACCAACCCGGGCACGTACTACGTCGGCTTCACCGTCGTCGCCGCGCCGCAGCAGGCCGTCGGCCTCGCGCGGATCGACGTGCGCGAGTGGCCGAGCGAGCCGCTGCCCCCGGTCGCCGTCCGCGACATCGCGCTGCTCCCGTCCGGCGGCGAGGTGACGACCAACCCGCTCGAGAACGACGTCGACCCCGGCGGCGGGGTGCTCGTGCTCACCTCGATGACGACGCAGGACGGGTCGCCGCTGCAGGTCGCCGTGCTCGACCACAGCCTCGTCCGGATCACCTCCCGGCTCGCGCTCACCGTCCCCGAGACGGTCAGCTACGTGATCTCCAACGGCGTCGCCGAGGCCCGCGGGGAGATCCTCGTGGTCCCCGTGCAGCCCTCGAGCCAGCAGCGCGCTCCCGTGGTCCGCGACCTCGCCGTGTCGGTCCGCACCGGCGGCGTCGTGACCATCGGGGCTCTCGCCGCGGCCTTCGACGCCGACGGCGACGTCATGACCCTCGTCCCGGAGCTGCCCGAGCCCCTCGCCGAGGGTGAAGGACTGCTCTTCGCCTCCGGCGACACCCTGCGCTACCAGGCTCCCGACTCCGCGATGACGGTGCGCGCGGTGTTCAGCGTGCAGGACTCCTCCGGCAACATCGGCTCCGGGCAGGTGACCATCTCGGTGCACGCCTCTGCGCCCGAGAGCAAGGCGCCCCCGCAGCCCAAGGACCTCACCGCCCGGACCTTCGCCGGGGAGACGGTGCGCATCCCCGTGCCGTTGACCGGGATCGACGGCGACGGCGACGGGGTGACGCTGCTCGGGCAGGGCGACACCGCCCCGCTCAAGGGACGCATCGTCGCGATCGGCGCGGACTGGATCGAGTACGAGGCGCTGCCCGGGGAGACCGGGACCGACACGTTCACCTACGCGGTCGAGGACTGGGTGGGGCAGCGGGCGCTCGGCAGCATCCGCGTCGGGATCGCCACGCGCCCGGTCGAGGCCATGCCCATCGTGGCCCGCAACGACGAGGTGACGGTCCAGCCCGGGCAGCGCGTCGAGGTCCGCGTGCTCCGCAACGACGTTGACCCCTCCGGTGAGGAGCTCACCCTCCTCCCCGAGCTCGGGGTCCCCGCCGGCGTCACCGCCCTCGTGGACGGCCGGCGCATCGTCGTGGACACCCCCGCCACGGTCACCGACCCGATCACGATCGCCTACACCGTGACCAACGAGCGGGGCGGGCGGGCCACAGCCGTGCTCACCCTGTTCATCGTCGAGGACGCCGTCATCTCACCGCCCGTCGCCCGAGATGTGACCGTCGCCCCCCTCGAGGTGGTCGACAAGACGACCGTCGAGGTCAACGTGCTCGCGGTCGCGGAGAACCCGTCCGGTCCGATGAGCGACGTGGCGGTCTCGGTGCCGGCCTCGCACGCGTCCGTGGCGTCCGTCACGGCGTCGGGCGGGGTCCTCGTGACGCTGACCGACGACGCCCAGACGATCCCGTACCTGCTGACCAACACCCGGCCAGAGGCGGACGGGGTCAAGGCCTACGCCTTCATCTCCGTCCCGGCCCTCGGGGACTTCCCGCCGATCCTGCGGCCCAAGGCGCGTGAGCTCCGGGTCGCCTCAGGGACCGAGCTCGTCATCCCGATCGCGGAGTTCGTGCAGGTCGGGACGGGCAAGACGGCCCGGATCGGCGCTGCCACCCAGGTCAGCGCGACCCGGTCGGACGGCGGGGAGCTCATCGTCGACGACTCGACGCTGCGGTTCGTCTCCGCGCCCGGGTACGCCGGGCCCGCCTCGATCACCTTCCAGGTGACCGACGGGGCCTCCCGCGACGACGCCGGCGGGCGCCGCGCCACACTCACCCTGCCGATCACGGTCTTCACCGAGGACGACTTCCCACCGACCTTCACCCCGTCGACCCTGGACGTCGGCCAGGGTGACCTCGGCACGACGGTCAACCTGCTCGCCTACACCACCGGCCCCCAGGGTGCCGACGCCGACCAGAGCTACACCTACCAGCTGGCCGGTGCGGCCACGGCCGGGTTCGTCGTGGCGATCGACGGCACGAAGCTCAGCGTGTCGGTGGCCCCCGACGTCCCGCGCGGGACGGTGGGCTCCGTCCCGATCACCCTCGGCTACGGCCGCGCGGGGACCATGGACGTCCAGGTGTCCCTCAAGGTCACCGCGAGCGGTCGGGTGCTGGCCACCGCCAGCCCCTTCGCGCTCGTCGGCAACGCCGGCGAGGAGACCCGCGTCGACGTGCTGACCGGCTCCTCGAACCCGTTCCCCGGTGAGCCGCTGACCGTGGCCGGTGCCACGGTCACGGCCGGCACGGGATCCGCCGTGGTGTCCGGGAGCTCGGTGCTCGTGCGCCCGGCCGAGGGATTCGTCGGTGAGCTCACCGTGCGCTACCGGCTGCGCGACGCCACCGACGACCCGCTCCGCGAGGTCGAGGGCCGGATCGTCGTCGTCGTGCGGGACAAGCCGGGCGTCCCCCTCGCCCCCCGCGTCGGCGACGTGACCAGCCAGACCGTGATCCTCGCGTGGGAGGCCCCGGTCAACAACGGCACCCCGATCACCGGGTACCGCCTCACCCGCAACGGCGGGCAGACCACCGCCTGCGCGACGACGACCTGCACCGTCACCGGGCTGACCAACGGCACCGACTACACGTTCACCGTCGCGGCCCAGAACGCGGTCGGCTGGTCGGGCGAGTCGCCGGCCAGCGCCAAGGCCACGCCCGACGCCGTGCCGGACGCACCCGGAATCCCGACCCTGGTCGCCGGTGACCGGCAGATCACGGTGAGCTGGAACACACCGGCGAACCAGGGGACGCCGATCTCCCAGTACACGGTCATGCTGTCCGGACCCGGCACCCAGTCGACCGTGGTCAGCGGGACGACGGCGACGTTCACCGGGCTGGCGAACGGTTCGGCGTACACCGCCCAGGTCCGCGCGCACAACAAGGCGACACCGCCGGAGGGCGGAGCGTGGAGCCCGAAGTCGGCCACCGCGACCCCGGCCGGTCTTCCCGGAGCACCGACGGTCACTGCCCAGCGCCGGAGCGAACCGCGCGGTGGCTACATCGATGTGACGTGGACAGCAGGCTCGTGGAACGGAGACGACACGGGCCTCTTCACCGTGACGATGACCGGGCAGGGGACGGTGACGCGCGACGTCGGGCCAGGAGCGACGTCCGCCGAGTTCACCGCCGTCAACGGCGTGACCTACACCTTCTCGGTGGTGGCCAAGAACAAGGCCGGCACGGGTCCGGCCGGGACGGCGACCGCACAGACCTACGGGACACCCGGGGAGCCGGTGGCGGGGACGACCACGCCGATCAACGGCCGCGACTTCGGCGACGGGCAGGTGCAGCTCAACTGGTCGGCTCCCACCGAGACCGGTGGAGTCGGCATCGCGTACTACCTGCTGGACGGCTCGGAACGGGTGTACGGGACGAGCGTCGTCAAGGGAGGGCTGCAGGGTGGGTCCGCGAGCCCTGCCCACTCGGTCGTCGCCTGCAACACCAAGGACATCTGTGGGCCCGCCACGGCGCTGGGTTCGGCGACACCGCAGACGGTCCCGGCGGCTCCGTCCGTCTCGGTCCTCGCCGAGGACGGGACCTACCGCAAGGTCCGCGTCTCGTGGACCGCACGGGGCGACGGCGGTTCACCCATCACCGGCTACTCCTACCGCACGGACAAGGGCGCCTGGATCGCCGCAGGTGCATCCCCCTTCGAGCTGGACGTCTCCGGTTCGGAGGTCACGGTCGAGATGAGGGCGATCAGCGGTGTCGGTGCGAGCGCCTCGGAGAGCAAGACCGGATACCCCCACCTCCCCGAGGCTCCCGCCGCTCCCGACGTCCAGGTCACCACGACCGACGGCGCCTTCGTCGCGAAGTGGGCCGTGCCGGCTGCCAACGGAGCGGCGGTCCAGGACTATCGCGTCGTCGTGGAGACAAAGAACCCTTCGGGGAACTGGCGCGACTTCGACAGCCGGAACTGGTCCACGGACCTCTCCTTCTCCCGCGACGACCTGACGGACGGTGGCAAGTTCCGCATCCAGGTCTTTGCCCGGAACAGCGTGGGAGAGAGCACGGCCAACGTCCGGGAGTTCGACGTCGGTCCCAAACCCACCCCGACGCCCGATCCCGGGGGAGGCGGCGGTGGCTGACACCACCCGCACTCCCGCTCCCCGTCCTCCCCGCACGGCACGCCAAGACAGAAAGCAGCCCACCCGATGACATCGCAACCGATGACCGCCACGGCGACCATGACCCAGGAGCAGTCGGTCTGGTTCGCCCAGTCCTTCGCCGCCCTCGTCGACAACGTCGGCCAGGCTGTCCTGGGCAAGACGCACGTGGTGCGGCTGGCCCTGACGGCGATGCTCGCCGAGGGGCACATCCTCCTCGAGGACGCGCCCGGGACGGGAAAGACGATGCTGGCCAAGGCCCTCGCCGCGACGGTCGACGGTACCCACCACCGCATCCAGTTCACCCCGGACCTGCTGCCCTCCGACGTGACCGGGGTGACCATCTACGACCAGAAGACCGCAGCCTTCGAGTTCCACAAGGGCCCGATCTTCGCCTCGGTGGTGCTCGCCGACGAGATCAACCGCGCCTCGCCGAAGACGCAGTCCGCGCTGCTCGAGGTGATGGAGGAGTCCCGGGTCACCGTCGACGGCGTCACGCACCCCGTCGGGCGCCCCTTCATGGTCATCGCCACGCAGAACCCGATCGAGCAGGCGGGCACCTACAAGCTGCCCGAGGCCCAGCTCGACCGCTTCCTCATCAAGACCTCGCTCGGCTACCCCGACCACGCCTCGACCGTGCAGATCCTCGCCGGGTCCGCCGCCCGCGACCGCACCTCGAACCTCGCGCACATCATCACCTCTGCGGCGATCGCCGACATGGCCGACCTCGCGGCGACCGTCTACGTCGACAACTCGATCAACGACTACATCTCCCGTCTCGCCGAGGCGACCCGCTCCGACGCCGAGACGCGCCTGGGGGTCAGCGTCCGCGGCTGCCTCGCCCTCGTGCGCTGCGCCAAGGTGTGGGCTGCGGCCCAGAGCCGCGCCTACGTCATCCCCGACGACGTCAAGGACCTCGCGGTCGCGGTGCTCTCGCACCGCCTCGTGCTCGACGTCGAGGCGGAGTTCTCCGGCGTCACCCCCGAGGAGATCATCGAGCGGATCATGGCGACGACCGCCCCGCCGTCAGAGCGGGTCGCCTGAGATGACCGACGCAGCACTCGCCCCGCCGGGCCCCAGAGGCAGGGCGGTGAACCGGGCCCGCGCCGTCGCACAGACCCTGCGCACCCGCACCGGTGTCCTCTCCGGGCTCGGCTGGGCGGTGCTGCTGGCCGGCGTCGCCGGACTGGTCCTGGGGCGCCGCTACGGCTGGGCCGAGCTGGTCGTGGCCGGGTGCGTCCTGGTCATCACGTTCGTGGTTGCCCTGGTGATGACCGTGGGCCGGTCGAGCTACGCCGTCGACGTGGACCTCGCCGACCACTTCGTCACCGTCGGCGAGCGCGCCATGGGCCGGATCGAGGTGCGCAACGCCGGACGACGCCGTCTGCTGCCCGCGCACATCGAGCTGCCGGTCGGCGCCGGCGCGGCGAGCTTCGCGCTGCCGAGCATGGCTCCCGGAGCGGTCCACGAGGAGATCTACGCGATCCCGACCGCCCAGCGGGCCGTCGTCATCGTCGGCCCGGTCCGGTCGGTGCGGGCCGACCCGCTCGGCGTGGCCCGCCGCCAGATGCGCTGGACCGACCCGGTCGAGCTCTACGTGCACCCGGTGATCGTCACCCTCGCCGGCACCCGTGCGGGGCTGCTGCGCGACCTGGAGGGGCAGGCCACCCGGACCATCTCCGACAACGACATGTCCTTCCACGCCCTGCGCGAGTACATCCCCGGCGACGACCGCCGCAATATCCACTGGCGCACGAGCGCGCGCACCGGGACGCTCATGGTCCGCCAGTTCGAGGACACCCGGCGCACCCACACCGCCCTGGCGCTGTCGAGCGAACGGCCCGACTACGCCGGTGACGAGGAGTTCGAGCTGGCCGTGAGCGCCTTCGCCTCGATCGGCGCCCAGCTCATCCGGGACGGCCTCGACCTGACCGCCCTCACCTCGACCACCGACGTGCGCACCCGCAGCCCGCGCGTGCTGCTCGACGACTGCTCCGCGATCGAGCGGGCTCCGCGCGCGAGCGACGCCCGCGAGCTGGCACAGACGGTGGCCCGCGCCGTCCCGGGCGCCTCCATGGCGCTCCTGGTCACCGGCTCCGTCGCCAGCCCGACGACGCTGCGCACCTCCGCAGCCGCCATCCCCACCGGCGTGCGCACCGTGTTCGTGCAGTGCGACCCCGGCGCCGAGGTGGGCCTGCGGACCCAGGGGTCGCTGTCCGTGGCGACCCTCGGCGCGCTCACCGACCTGCCCCGGCTCCTGCGACGGCTGGTGACCCAGTGACCCGCACCCCGCCCGCGCCGCTGCGGACGACCACGACCACGACCGCCCGGCGGTCGGTCCGCGACCAGGTCCTCGACGTCCTGGTCATGGCCTTCGCGGTGCTCCTCGCGCTGATCCCGCTCGTGCCCGTCTTCGGTCTCGCGGCCGCCGCCCCGGCGATCGTCGGTGGCGTGGTCCTCGGTGCCGGGATCTCCGCGGCGTCGGCGGTGCGGCGGTGGCCCGTGGTCACCACGATCGCCGCGACCCTCGTCGTCTACGTGGCGTTCGGCGGTGCGTTGGCGGCGCCGTCGACGACGACCTCCCGCGTGGTGCCCGGCCTGGACACGCTGACCGCGTTGGCCGAGGGGGTCGTGACCAGCTGGAAGCAGGTCCTCACCCTCGACCCGCCGCTCGGCTCCACCGGAAACGCCCTGGTCATGCCGTACGTGCTGGGCCTCATCGCGGTCGTGGCCGCCGGCGGGGTGGCGGCCGGCGGAGTGACGGCCGGGCGTACGCACCCGCTGCGGATCCTCCTCGCCCCGGTCATCCCCGCCGGTGTGCTCGTCCTGTCGATCCTCTTCGGCACGGTCGACCGGATGCTGGCCACCGTCATCGGCGCCGCCCTGGCCACCCTGCTCGTCGTGTGGGCGGCCTGGCGGCGCGGGCAGTGGAAGCCGCGCCGTGCGGCCTCGCTCGCGGTGCTGGCGGTGCTGGCGATCGGCGGCGGCGTCGCCGTGGCGCCGGTCGTGGCCGGCGACGTCCCGCGCTTCGTGCTGCGCAGCGTCGTCGTGCCGCCCTTCGACCCGCGTGATCACACCAGCCCGCTGTCGGCCTACCGCGCGTTCATCAAGGACACGAAGGACACCGACCTGCTCACGGTGACCGGCCTGCCCGAGGGCGGCGTGGTGCGCCTGGCGACCATGGACAGCTTCGACGGGGTGGTGTGGAACGTCCTGGGCGACGGCGAGCCGGCCGCGTCCGGGTCCTTCCGCAAGGTCGGGGACGTGATCCCCACCTCGGTCTCCGGAGACACGGTCACCGTCGGCGTCGAGGTGCTCGCCCTGGACGGGGTGTGGCTGCCCACCGTCGGGCAGACCACCGAGATCTCCTTCAGCGGCAGCGGGGCCGTGCGCTCCCGCAACGCCTTCCGCTTCAACGACGCGACCGGCACCGCGGTGCTGAGCACCGGCCTGACGCCGGGTGCGACGTACACCCTCGACGCGGTCGTCCCCGCAGTGCCCTCCGACGAAGAGATCGGTGCCGCCAAGCCCGGCGACGTCATCCAGCCGGCCCCGGTCGGTGTGCCTGACCTCGTGGTGACCCGGTCCTCGGAGGTCTCAGCCAGCGCGGCGGCCGCCGCGCTGGTCTCCCGCAACCTGGAGACCTACCTGCACGAGACCGGGTTCTTCAGCCACGGCATCGAGGCCTCGGGGGACTACCCGTCGTTGTCCGGGCACGGTGCCAGCCGGATCGGGGAGCTGCTCGGCGCCGACGTCATGGTCGGCGACGCCGAGCAGTACGCCTCGGCGATGGCGCTCATGGTCAGCCAGCAGGGGCTCCCCGCCCGCGTCGTCCTCGGCTTCATCCCCACCGAGGAGCAGCTGGGCGCTGAGGAGATCACCTTCACCGGGGACAACGTCCAGGCCTGGGTCGAGGTCAACTACGCCGGCGTCGGCTGGGTGCCCTACTACCCGACACCGCCCACGAACCAGACCCCCCAGGAGAACGAGGAGCCGGTCGAGAAGGAGCCGCAGCCGCAGGTCATCCAGCCGCCACCGGCCCCGGTCGACCCGGTCGTGCCCCCCAAGGAAGACACCGAGGAACCGAACGTCGACGCCAACGACGAGCCCGAGGAGACCGGCGTCGACGTGCGCCGGATCGTCCTCATCTCGACCGCGATCGGGGTCCCGCTGCTCGTCCTGCTGCTGCCGCCGCTGCTCGTGGTCGCGGCGAAGCGGCGTCGTCGGCGCCGCCGGCAGCGCGCGCCCCACCCGGTCGCCCGGATCAGCGGCGGGTGGTCCGAGGTGCTCGACACCGCCCGCGACCACGGGACCGTGCCGCCCGCCGACGCGACCCGCCGCGAGGCGGCCCGGGCGCTGTCCGCCGTGTACCCGCGGCTCCCTGCGACGGCGCTGGCCGAGCACGCCGACGCCGCGGTGTTCTCCGGGGCGATCCCGACCGAGATGGTCGTCACGCAGTACTGGCAGACCGTCGATCAATCGGTGACCGCGATCCGCTCGGCCGGGACGGCGTGGACACGGATGCGCGGCAGGGTCTCGCGGGCGTCGCTCCGGACGGAGCGCGCGCCGCGGTCGCGGCGTCGGGCCCGGTCCGGTTCCGGACGAGGGAGCATCGCGAGCCGTCCCTAGGGTGCGGGTGTCACAACCGGCGTCCGGGCGGTGTCTTCATGGCACCAAGACGACTCGAGGGAGCGGAACATGATGCCTGAGCTGGTGCACGTGGTGATCGTCGGTGGCGGGTACGCCGGAGTGATGGCGGCCAACCGCCTCGCGGGGAGCAGGGCCGCACCTGCGGTGGAGGTGACCCTCGTGGATCCGGGGCCGCAGTTCTCCGAGCGGATCCGGTTGCACCAGGTCGGCGCCGGGATCCGCGACACAGCGGGCGTGGACTGGGCAGAGGTGCTGCACCCTCGGGTGCGGCGCCTCGCGGCTCGGGCCGCTCGCATCGACTCCCCGGACCGGGTGGTCGTCCTGGAGGGGGAGGCTCAGGAACCGGTCCCCTTCGACTGGCTGGTGTGTGCGGTGGGCAGCGGCGAGCAGACGACGCCGTTGCTGTCGGTGACCAATCGCGGGGCTGCCGAGACCACCCGGGAGACGATCACGGCTCTGCCGCCGGGGGCCGCGGTGACGGTCGCGGGTGCCGGGCCGACCGGCGTCGAGCTGGCCTGCGCCGTGGCGACCTCTCGCCCGGACCTGGTGATCACCGTCGTCGCGCCTGGCGGCGGGGCTCGTCCGCTGACCGGTCGCCCAGGCGTGGGCCGCCGCCTGCGCCGCCTGGGCATCTGTGTCGAGGACGGGACGGTGGATCCGGCCAGTGGCGCGATCACCCCCGCAGGCGGGGTGCCCCGCCCGGCCGCTCCGGCGACGCTCTGGACGGTGGGCCTGGCAGTCCCGTCGCTGGCCGCCGACAGCGGGCTGCCGGTGACCGAGGACGGCCGGCTGCGTGTGGACGCGACCCTCACCGTGCCCGGGCACGAGCGCATCATCGGTGCTGGGGACGCCGTGGCCGTGGCGGGTCCCGCCGGTGCGCACCTGCGTGCCTCGTGCGCCGCGGCGATCCCCTTGGGGGCCCACGCGGCCGGGACGGTGCTCGCCCGACTGGCCGGCACGGCACCGTCGGTGATCGACATCGGCTATCTCGTCCAGGCCCTCGACCTGGGGGCCGGGCACGGGCACGCGCAGGTCGTCCGCCCGGACGACGTCACCCGTCCGTGGGCGCTCACCGGTCGAGCCGGCGGCTGGGCCAAGGAGCAGGTCTGCCGGATGACGGTGGGCTGGCTGGCGAAGGAGGCCCGCAGGCCAGGGTCCTACACCTGGCCGTCGGGCCCGGCCGTGTCCCTCCGGTGAGCGGCACCGCGAGCACGACCACCCCGAGCACGACGGTCGCGGACGAGTTCCACGCCCACCGGTGGATGGTCTTCGCCATCGCGTACGAGATCCTCGGCACCCGAGCGGACGCGGAGGACGTCGTCCAGGAGGTCTATCTGCGCTGGGCCGAGGTGGACCCGACGACGGTGCGCGCGCCGCGCGCCTACCTCGCCACGATCGCCACCCGCACCGCGCTCAACGCTGCGCGGACCGTGACCCGGCGTCGTGAGGACTACCCCGGGCCTTGGCTGCCCGAGCCCCTGGTGCGTGGTTCCACGAGCCCGGAGCACCAGGTCCTGGTCAAGGAGAGGCTCAGCTACGCCCTCTCCGTCCTGCTCCAGCAGGCCACCCCGGAGCAGCGGGCGGTGTTCATGCTCCACGACGTCTTCGGCCTGCCGTATCCGGCCGTCGCCGCCGCCCTGGGCAAGACCCAGGCCGCGGTCCGCCAGATCGCCCACCGGGCGCGGACCCGGATCGGGGACCGCCCCGCGACCGCCACCCAGGAAGGGGCCGAGGTGCTCGAGGTGTTCCTGGCCGCCGTGGTCAGCGGCGACCTCCAGGGGCTCATGGACGTGCTGGCCCCGGACGCGGTCCTGCTCTCCGACGGGGGTGGCAAGGTGATCGCCGCCCGCAGGCCCGTGGTCGGCGCGGAGCAGGTCGCGAGCTTCCTGCTGGCGATCACGCGCACGCCGGTCCCTCAGGCGCGGGTGGAGGTCGCCGCGCTCAACGGGGGTCCGGGGGTGCTCATCTACGCCGGGGACCGGTTGGAGGTGACCCTGGCGCTGGCGGTGGACGACGCGCGCCGGGTCACCGGCGTCTACCTCGTGCGCAACCCGGACAAGCTGCGACCATCGACGGCCTCGTAGCGGAGCCGGCGTCGGGCTACGGCTGGGCGGGCGGCGGGGGAGTCGCCTCGAGCCGGGCGACCTGCGTCGTCACGGCCTCGATGACCTCGGGACGGGCCACGGTGCGGAAGTGCCCCATGACCGGGAGGTGGACGTTGACGGCGCCCTCGAGGGCGCTGCCACCCGGGATGTGCGGGTCGAAGTCGCCGTAGACGCTGACGATCCGTCCGTGGGAGGCGACGTCGTGGGCGAGGTCGATCATGTCGGGGAACCGCGGGGACAGGGCCCGGACCGAGCGCGCGGGGAAGTGGGTCGCGTAGGCGGACCCGCGGAAGGGTGTGTTGACCGCGACCATGCCGACGACGGCCCCGGCCAGGTCCGGCCGGGTGAGCAGGTGCTTGCCGATCAGCCCACCTTTGGAGTGCGCGACGAGAACCACCCGCTCCGCGCCGACCTGCGCGATCCTGTCCGCCACCAGCTGCGCGGACGTGGCCAGGTCGAAGGCGTTGAGCCCGAGGGCGGGCACGGTGACCACCGGGTGCCCGGCCCGGTGCAGCGCCCGGGCGAGCGGCTCGAGGAAGAACCACGTCTCGTAGATGCCCGGGACGAGCACCACCGGGATCCGCGAGCCGGACCCCATTCCGGACGGGGCGCCGCGGCGCGCCAGCCCGCGGGCCTGGCGCCAGCCGACGTAGACGTAGTCCGTCCCCCAGGCCCAGCCGGCCCGCACGGCGTGCACCGCGCACACCGCCAGAGGTCGCCGGGTCATCGCGACAGGTGGTCGAGGATCTGCGCGGCGACCTCGTCGGAATGGTCGTAGATGACGGCGTGCGCCGCCCCGGGGATCTCCTCCGCGCGGGCGTCGGCCGGGAGCGCCGCGACGAGGTCGATCCAGCCGGTGGGGGCGACATGGTCGTGGGTGCCGCGCAGCACCAGCGTCGAGGCCTTCACCAGCGGCAGGCGCTCCTCGATCGGGTAGCGCATCATCCGGGGGAGGACCTGGAGGAACCACCACGGGCCGCACCTCAGGTACCCGCTCATCGCGACCGCCCGGGTGCGCGGGGACTCCCAGACCGAGCTCTGCAGGAACCGCAGGACCTGGAGCATCGTGGACCGCTCCGCGGCGTTGACCGGGGGGCCGATGAGCACCGCGTGCGTGGCGATCTGCGGTTCCTGGACCAGCACCTCCGTGACGATCTGGGCGCCCATCGAATGACCCACCAGCACGGGGGCGACCAGGCCCTCCTCCAGGATCCACCTGGCCACCAGCGCCCCGAACTCCTCGATCTCGAGCGGGCGACCGGGCCGGGGGACGCCGGCGAAGCCGGGGAGGTCGAGCAGGTAGACCCTGCCGACCGCGGCCAGGTCGAGCGCCAGCCGCTCGAAGTACTCCGAGGAGACACCGATCCCGTGGATCAGGACGAAGTCGCGGCGGTGCGCGGAGTCGGCCTCGATGAGCTCGTCGACGCTCGCCCGCCACACCCGCAGGCACAGCCCGTCGTGGACGACCCGGGTGACGCGGACGTTGAGACCGTTCGGTGCGCTCGACGCGCGAAGGGTGTGCGGCACAGGTGACCTCTCTGATCGTCCGACCCAGAGCGTAGCCTCCTGGCCTCGTCACCCCCGCCGGCGGAGGTCTGCCCCGGGCCCCGGGACGTCAGATCTCAGTCTGGAACGTGAACACGCCCGCCTCCAACGTCGTCTCCGCTGCCGATCCAGGCAGCTGCAGCACGGCCCTGACCCCGGCGGGGATCTCCACGGTCGTCGACACGGCAGAGCCGTCGAGCACCCACGCGCAGCGGATCGTCCCGTAGGGGCTGTCGTGCCGGGCGTTGGACCAGGTCAGTCCGCCACCGATGTGGGGCGCGATCCGCACCGTACGGTAGCCGGGGGAGGTGGGCTGGATCCCTCCGATCGTCCGATGCATCCAGTCCGCAATCGAGCCCAGCGCGTAGTGGTTGAACGAGGTCATGTCGCCAGGGTTGACGGTGCCGTCGTCCAGCAGGCTGTCCCATCGCTCCCAGATGGTCGTCGCGCCCTTGTGCACCATGGAGAGCCAGGACGGCGTGCTGTCCTCGAGCAGGAGCGAGAACGCGACATCGATGTGCCCGGTGGTCGTCAGTGCATCGGCGACGAGGTTCACCCCGGCGAAACCGGCCCCGATGCGGTACCCGTTGCCGATCACCAGCTTCGCCAGGGCCTCGCCCGCACGCTGTCTCTCCGAGGGGTCGACCAGGAGATCGAACGCGATGGCGAGTGCGTACGCCGTCTGCGTCTCGTTCGTCAGCTCTCCCGAGCCTGTGCCCCACTCTGCCCGGAACGCGTGCCCGATCTCGTCGGCCAGCCGGTCGTAGTGGGCGCGTGCCGGTGCGTCTCCGAGCTGGCCGGCCATGTCCGCGACACACCTCGCCGACCGGGCGGAGAACGCCGTCGCCACGAGGTACTTGTCCGTGAGCGCCGCTGCCGGATCCTCCTGGGGAGCGTTCGGATCGAGCCAGTCGCCGAGCTGGAAGCCGCTGTCCCAGAGCCGGCTGGGTCCCGCGAGGCGTTCCACCTGGTCGACCCAGGCCTTGGCGCTGGTGTACTGGGCGGCAAGGACGTCCCGGTCTCCGTAGCGCTCCCACAGCGTCCACGGGGTCAGGGTTGCCGCATCCCCCCACGCTGCACCGGGGCGTGCGGGATTCCACATCCCGCCGCCCGGGATGACCGGCACGAACCACGGCACGGTGCCGTACCGTCGCTGCTCGGTCGCGAGATCCTTGAGCCACGAGGTCAGGAAGCCTGAGACGTCGTAGAGATAGGACGCCGTGGGAGCGAAGACCTGGATGTCGCCGGTCCATCCGAGCCGCTCGTCACGCTGCGGGCAGTCGGTCGGGATGTCGACGAAGTTGCTCCGGAGGCTCCACAGCACGTTCTCGTGGAGCCGGTTCAGCGACGCGTCCGAGGTCTCGAGCCAACCAGTCCGGCGCATGTCGGAGTGGTAGACCCGGCTGACGACGTCCAGCTGCTCGAGGTCGCCCTCGTATCCGGTGATCTCGGCGTACCGGAACCCGTGGATCGTGAAGCGGGGCTCCCAGTCGATGGCGCCGCTCGATCCGAGGTAGCGGTCGATCGAGGTGGCTCCGCGCAGTGTCCGGACGTGCAGCTCTCCGTCCTGCAGCACCTCCGCGTGACGGATGAGGAGCTCGGAGCTCACCCCGGACCGGGCCCGCACGCGGAGCCGTCCGCTGTGGTTCTGACCGAAGTCGATGCGGACCACCCCGGGTGCCGTGCGTTCGATCGCGACAGGGGAGAGCTCGTCGGTGCACCGGACAGGCGGGCCGTCGGGAGCCACGAGCGTCCCGTTCGCGAAGAGCGCGACGCGCACCGGCTCCCACCCGGTGTCGTCGAATCCCGGTGCGCTCCAGCCGTCTGGGTACTCACGCTCGTCGAACGTCTCACCGGTGTAGAGGCTCGAGTGCAGGATCGCTGAGCGAGTGCAGCGCCAGTCGTCGTCGGTCGTGACGACGGTCCGCGTGCCGTCGACGTAGTCGATCTCGAGCTGTGCCAGAAGAGCGATGTCGGAGCCGTAGATGTTCGCCGTGCCGGCTCCGAAGCCGTATCGACCCCTCCACCACCCATCGCCGAGCCAGGCGCCGACGACGTTCTCGCCTGCACCGATCAGCTCCGTGATGTCGTAGGTGTGGTAGCGCAGGCGCTCCGGGTAGACCGTCCAACCGGGATTGAGCACGTCCGCGCCCACGCGTTCACCGTTGAGCTCGATCTCGTACACCCCATGGGCCGTGACATACAGTCGCGCTCTCTCGACGGCGCCGCGCACCGTGAAGGAGCGCCTGAAGATCGGTGGGCGGCGATCGTCGAGCGTCAGGTCCTCCCAGGCAGGCTGCACACCCATCCCGACCCAGTCGAGAGGGTCGAGCAACCCGGCCTCGACCGGGCTCGGCGGTGACCAGGGGGACGCTGGGCCCTGTGTCGAGAGCGCGCGGACACGGACCTCCGCGCGCTCTCGGGAGCGCAACGGCGTGCCGGGCCACGGGACCAGGACCGACTGGTCGGAGGTGACCGCCGTCGTTCGGACGACCCCGCTCTGCTCGACCTCGATCTCATAGCCGGCCACGGGGCACCCGGCGGGCGCGGTGGTGGTCCAGGAGAGTCGAGGCGTCGGGTTGTCGATGCCGATCGCAGATTCATGGTGCTCGACTCTCGGTGCTGTCACGGAGAACCGGGCATCCGCACCAGCCGCGCTGAGGGGATGGTTGTGGTCGATGGTAGTCATCCGTTGACGGCTCCCCTAGGTCCGCCGGACCCGAGCCGCGGCGTCGTGGCCTCGTCCCGGTCGCACGCCAGGCGCCCGTCGACGACGCGGAGGGTGGCCACCTGGATCGAGGTCCGCCGCTCGCCGTACCCGACCGGGCCGCGCAGCTCGGCGTGGCGCTCGGGGTGCGTGAAGTAGAAGACGAACGCGACCGCATCGGGGTCGTCCGCGCCGGCAGGCACGTCGACGGAGACCGATCCGGGCACGACGACATCGGCGTGCAGGCCGATCGTCGCGTCGTCGGGGCGGGTACCGGGGGTGTCGAGGATCAGGCCCTGCGGTTCCCAGGTCTCGAGGTCGTCCGAGCGGTAGACCCGCTGCCCCTGCCACTCGTCGACGATCATCCAGTAATGACCGGCGAGGGCGAAGACGTTCGGGCCCTCGTGCGGACGCCCGGTGATCACCGCACCGACCGGTGTCCAGGTGAACAGGTCGTCGCTGTCGGCGGCGTAGGTGTGGGAGTCAGCAGCCTCGTTCTTGAACCACATCCGGTAGGTGGGTGTGCCCTCGGGCGCGGCGGCGCGCGCGCCGGCGGTGCCGGTGAGGGCGCCCGCGAGCGGGAACACGCACGCGTCGAGGGCGCCCGCGAGCGGGAACACGCACGCGTCGATCACCGCACGGGAGCCGAGGTCGAGTCGGCTGACGTGGGTCCAGGTGACCAGGTCCGGGCTCGTGTAGTGCTCGATGTCGCGGTCGTGACCGGGCCACTGCGTCGGTACGCCCTGGATGTAGGAGACGTACATGTGGTACTGGCCCCGGGCCCAGACGATCTCGGGGGCCCAGAACGTGTTGCGCCCCCACTCGAAGTCGAGACCGTCAAGGATCCCCCGGTACAGCCAGGTCGCGCCGTCGTCGACCGAGACCGCGACACCGATGTCGGAGCCGTGCACCCAGGCGACGCCGGGCCCCTCCGCCGTGGCGCGCCGCTGGGTGTAGAACATCCACCACTGCCCGAGCTCACGGTTGAAGACGACGACCGGGTCGGTCGCGCCGTCGAAGATCGGGTCGCGGAACAGCGGTGCAGGGGAGGGAGCCGGGGCGTGGATGCTCACGCCAGGGCTGCTCACGCCGGGACTGCTCACGCCGACGTCGTCGCGCCGAGACCGAGTCCAAGACCGAGACCGAGCTCGGCGCGCGGGTCGCGGACCGCGCTCTCGAGCGACGTCGCCAGCAGGGCCTGCTCGCGCAGCTCGGTCGCGGTGATCCGGCGCCCGCCGGCGTCGGCCGAGGCGTAGATCGCGGTGACGATCTCGAGCGGGCGACGGGCTGAGCCTGCGACGTCGGGCAGGACGGTGCCCTCGCGCAGGGACCGGAACGTCTCGCGGATCAGCGGGGTGTGCCCGCTGGGCTCGTCGTGGCCGGGGAAGGCCCAGGTCGCGGCCTCGGCGGGGTCGACGATCGGGGCCGGGGTGATCCGCCAGTCGGGGACGGAGTGGCCGTAGAGGTGCTCCACCTCGATGGTCGCCTTCTCGCAGTCGATGCGGACGTGGCTCGTCTCGCGCGGGCACAACGTCGAGGACGTGGCGGTGGCCACGACGCCGTTGGCGAAGAGGATGGTCGCGGTCGAGGCGTCCTCCATGTCGGTCGCGCGGTCCAGGCGCCACGTCTGGGCGCTGATCTCGGCCCAGTCGCCGAGCAGGTGGGCGAGCAGGTCCATCTGGTGGATGCCGTGCCCGAGCGTCGTGCCGCCACCCTCGGTGGCCCACTTCCCGCGCCAGTCGACGGCGTAGTAGCCGGTCCCGCGGTACCAGAGGGTCTCGCACTGGGCGAGCAGCGGGCGGCCCAGAGCGCCGGAGGTGAGCAGGGCGCGCACGTGCGCGGCACCGGTCCCGGTGCGCTGCTGGAAGATGATCCCGAAGGCCAGCCCGGCGTCGTCGCAGGCCTGCTGCATGTCGTCGAGCTCGGCCAGGGAGAGCGCCGGGGGCTTCTCGCACACCACGTGCACGCCCGCTGCGACGGCCTGCAGGGTCTGCTCGCGGTGCAGGTCGGGGGGAGTGCACAGGTGCACGACGTCGACGTCCTCGTTCGCGAGCAGGTCGGCGAGGGTCTCGTAGCGCCCGGGGATGTCGTAGGCGTCGGCGAAGGCAGCGCGACGTTCGGCGTTGCGGTTGGAGCACGCGACGGTCACCGCGAGCGGGTCCAGGGCGATCGCCTGTGCGTGCAGGTGGGCGACGGCCCCGGTGCCGATGATGGCTGCGCGGATCGGGCGGTCGTAGCCGATCGCCGGCCAGGGCGCGGGTGCGGTCGGTGCGTCGGCGGGAGCCTGGGCGTAGGGGTCGAAGGGCAGGTCAGGGCGTGCAGAGTCAGACATCGTCGTGTGCTCCGGTCTGGTCGGGGACGGGTCAGGTCGAGCTGCTCGACGCGCGGATGACGAGCTCGGGCTGGAACTGGACCTGCTCGGGGCGGAACTTGTCGCCCTGCAGGTGCTCCTGGAGCAGGAGGTCGGCGGCGCGGTAGCCGAGCTGGTGGGTGGGTTGGCGGACGGAGGTCAGGGGGGTGGCGAGCTCGCCGGCGAAGTTCACGTCGTCGTAGCCGACGACGGCCATCTGGCCCGGCATCTCGATCCCGGCCCGGCGCAGCGTGCGCTGCACACCCAGGGCGACGAGGTCGTTGACGCAGAACACCGCGGTGGGCCGGTCGACGCCCGCGGTGGTCGTGGCGAGCAGGTGCGTCATCGCGGCCTCGCCGCCGTCGGCGTTGAGGGAGGAGGCGGTCACCTCGACGAGGTGGGTGGTCGCGTCGATGCCGGCGGACTCGAAGGCCCGCAGCAGGCCGGAGTACCGGTCACCGCACTGGCGGATGCTGTGCACCCCGTTGACGAAGGCGATCCGGGTGTGGCCCTCCTGGATGAGGTGGTTGCCGGCGAGCTGGCCGCCGACCACGTCGTTGACCGCGGCCGAGGAGATGTCCGGGACCGGGGAGGTCGCGTCGAGCAGCACGACGTTGACGCCGCGGGCGCGCAGCTCGAGCAGCGGCTCGATGTCGTCTCCGGAGGGGACCACGAGCACACCCTGCACACCGTGCTCCTCGAAGAGCTTGAGGTAGCGCGCCTCACGCTCGGGGTCTTCGTCAGAGCTGGCGAGCATGAGCGTGAAGTCGTCCTCGGCGAGGCGGTCCTCGATGCCGCGGGCCACCTCGGTGAAGAAGGGGTTCCCGATGTCGAGCACGATCGCCCCGACCGTGGTGATCGTGCCGGCGCGCAGCTGGCGGGCGGACCCGTTGGGGACGAACTGCAGCTTGGCGATGGCGTCCTCGACCCGCTCACGGGTGGTCGGGGAGACCCGGTCGGGGCGGTTGAGCACGTTGGAGACGGTGCCCACGGACACCCCGGCCGTGCGTGCGACATCGCTGATCGAGCTCCGCCGGCGGGGGGTGGTCGTGGTCACGAGGGGCCTTTCGAGGAGGGGTGCTCCGGGTTCGACGTTGAGCCGGGAGCGACATGATCGTATCGGCGTTTGACCTGCCTGGGATGGTCACCGTACCGTCCCACGCACAGCAATGAACCGATTCACTCAGGGTATCGCAGATGGCGGCCCGCCAGAGGAGGACTCATGTCCCGTGTGTGTTTTGTGTCGCAGGTCCGTCCGGACCGGCTCGAGGAGTACCGCGAGCGGCACGCTGCCGTGTGGCCTGACATGCTCGAAGCGCTGCGGGACACCGGCTGGTCCGACTATCACCTGTTCCTGTCCCCGAGCGGCCTGCTCGTCGGGTTCGTCGAGACCGACGACTACGACGGCGCGCAGGCCGCGATGGCGTTGACCGAGGTCAACGCCCGGTGGCAGGCGCAGATGGGGGAGTTCTTCGTCTCCGACGAGACCCGCCCGGACGAGGGGATGGTGCGCCTGGACGAGGTCTTCCACCTCGAAGGCCAGCTCGCGGCGGCCGGACTGGCGACAGTCCGCGCTTGACCGATGCCGGGAAGACTCCGTACTGTCATCTTGAAACGATTCACAACGAGGTGGAGACCACAATGCCGGCACACGAGCTGAGCCCTGGAGCGCGCGCAGCGCTCCTGTCCCAAACCATCGAGCTGCCGTCCTGGGCCTTCGGGAACTCAGGGACGAGGTTCAAGGTCTTCCCCCAGGCAGGTGTCCCTCGTGACCCCTTCGAGAAGATCTCCGACGCCGCGCAGGTGAATCGATACACCCAGGCTGCTCCTCGGGTGTCCCTGCACATCCCGTGGGACCTGGTCGACGACTACGAGGCGCTCGCCGCGCACGCCCACGACAACGGCGTGACGATCGGTGCGATCAACTCGAACCTCTTCCAGGACGACGACTACATGCTCGGCTCCCTCACGCACCCCGACCCGATCGTGCGCAAGAAGGCCGTCGACCACCACCTGCAGTGCCTCGACGTCATGCGCGCCACCGGGTCCACGGACCTCAAGCTCTGGCTGCCGGACGGCCTCAACTACCCCGGCCAGGACAACCTGCGGGCCCGTCAGGACCGCCTCGCCGACGGCCTCGCCGAGATCTACGCCGCGCTCGACCCCGAGCACCGCCTCGTCATCGAGTACAAGTTCTTCGAGCCGGCCTTCTACTCCATGGACATCCCGGACTGGGGGACGGCGCTGCTGCACTGCCTCGCCCTCGGCGAGCAGGCCGTCGTCGTGCTGGACACCGGCCACCACGCCCCGGGCACGAACATCGAGTTCATCGTCGCGCAGCTGCTGCGTCAGGGTCGCCTGGGCGCCTTCGACTTCAACTCCCGCTTCTTCGCCGACGACGACCTCATGGTCGGTGCGGCGGACCCGTTCCAGCTGTTCCGGATCATGCACGAGATCGTCTCGGGCGGAGCGCTCGCCCCGGACTCGGGCGTGAACTTCATGCTCGACCAGTGCCACAACATCGAACCGAAGATCCCCGCGCAGATCCGCTCCGTGATGAACATCCAGGAGGCCACCGCCAAGGCGCTGCTCGTGGACACCGCGGCGCTCGAGGCCGCACAGAGCTCCGGCGACGTGCTCGCCGCGAACGGCGCGCTCATGGACGCCTACAACACCGACGTCCGCGGGCTGCTCGCCGGTCTGCGCGAGGAGCAGGGACTGCACCCGGACCCGATGGCCGCCTTCGCGGCGTCGGGCTACACCGAGAAGATCGTGGCCGAGCGCGTCGGCGGCGCGCAGGCCGGATGGGGAGCCTGACATGACCGAGACCACCACGACGACGACTCCGACGACCAACCCGGCCGCGGCCGACCTCGTCGCCCGCTCCAACCGGCTCGGCGCGGACCCCCGCAACACCAACTACGCCGGCGGCAACACCTCCGCCAAGGGCACCGAGACCGATCCCGTCACCGGCGAGCCGGTCGAGCTGCTCTGGGTCAAGGGCTCCGGCGGGGACCTGGGCACGCTCACCGAGAAGAACCTCGCCGTGCTGCGCCTGGACCGCCTGCGCGCGCTCACCGCGGTGTACCCGGGCGTGGACCGCGAGGACGAGATGGTCGCGGCCTTCGACTACTGCCTGCACGGCAAGGGCGGCGCCGCGCCGTCCATCGACACGGCCATGCACGCCCTCGTCGACGCCGAGCACGTGGACCACCTGCACCCCGACTCCGGCATCGCGCTGGCCACCTCCGCCGACGGCGAGGCGCTCACCGCGCAGTGCTTCGGCGACTCGGTCGTGTGGGTGCCCTGGCGCCGGCCCGGCTTCCAGCTGGGCCTCGACATCGCCGCCATCAAGGCCGCGAACCCGCAGGCCATCGGCTGCATCCTGGGCGGTCACGGGATCACCGCCTGGGGTGCCACGAGCGGCCAGGCCGAGGCCCGGAGCCTGGAGATCATCGCCAAGGCCGAGGCCTTCATCGCCGAGCGCACCGCCCGCCTCGCCGAGCAGGGCACGCACCCCTTCGGCGCGCTGGTCCCCGACCGCGCCGCCCTGCCCGACGACGCCCGCCGCGCCAAGGCCGCCAAGCTCGCCTCCGTCATCCGCGGGCTCGCCTCGACCGACGCGGCCCAGGTCGGCCACTTCAGCGACGACGACGTGGTCCTGGACTTCCTGTCCCGGGAACGCCTCGCCCTGCTCGCCGAGCTCGGCACGAGCTGCCCGGACCACTTCCTGCGGACCAAGGTCAAGCCGCTCGTCGTCGACCTGCCGGCCACGGCCACCCTCGAGGAGATCACGGCCCGTCTGACCGAGCTGCACGCGGCCTACCGGGCCGACTACGCGGGCTACTACGAGCGCAACGCCGTCCCCGGCTCCCCGGCCATGCGCGGCGGCGACCCGGCGATCGTGCTGGTGCCCGGCGTCGGGATGTTCTCCTACGGCAAGAACAAGCAGACCGCGCGGGTGGCGGGGGAGTTCTACGTCAACGCGATCAACGTCATGCGCGGCGCCGAGGCGATGAGCACCTACGCCCCGATCGACGAGGCGGAGAAGTTCCGCATCGAGTACTGGGCGCTCGAGGAGGCCAAGCTGGCCCGGATGCCCGCGCCCAAGCCGCTCGCCACCCGCATCGCGCTGGTGACCGGGGCCGGCTCCGGGATCGGGCGGGCGATCGCCGAGCGGCTCGCCGCCGAGGGCGCCTGCGTCGTCATCGCCGACCTCAACCTCGAGGGCGCCCAGGCGGTCGCCGCCGAGCTCGGTGGGCCGGACGTCGCGATCGCGATCCGCGCCGACGTGACGAGCGAGGACGACGTCGCCGCCCTGGTCGACGCCGCGGCGCTGGCCTTCGGCGGGGTCGACCTGGTGGTCAACAACGCCGGGCTGTCGATCTCCAAGCCGCTGCTGGAGACCACCTCCCAGGACTGGGACCTGCAGCACGACGTCATGTCCAAGGGATCGTTCCTGGTGGCCCGCGAGGCCGCCCGCGCGATGATCGCGCAGGGGATGGGCGGGGACATCATCTACATCGCGTCGAAGAACTCCCTCTTCGCCGGTCCCAACAACATCGCCTACTCCGCGACCAAGGCCGATCAGGCCCACCAGGTCCGGCTGCTCGCGGCCGAGCTCGGCGAGCACGGCATCCGCGTCAACGGGGTCAACCCCGACGGTGTGGTGCGCGGCTCGGGGATCTTCGCCGGGGGGTGGGGTGCCAAGCGCGCCGCCGTCTACGGCGTCGACGAGCAGGACCTGGGTGCCTACTACGCCCAGCGCACGCTGCTCAAGCGTGAGGTGCTCCCCGAGCACGTCGCGGCCGCGGTCTACGCCCTCACCGGACCGGACCTCTCCCAGACCACCGGGCTGCACATCCCGGTGGACTCGGGTGTGGCTGCCGCGTTCCTGCGGTAGCACCAGCTCTTCACGGACGGGATAACAGTGGACGAGCAGGACGACGCGGGCGTCGAGGTCCCCGGGGCGGTTGCCGGGGCGGCCGGGGCCACCCCGGTGGCCACGGCCTTCGTGGCCGTGGACCTCGGTGCCTCGAGCGGACGGGTGATCGTCGGGCGGGTGCTGGGCGGGGCCGGTCTCGGTTCCGGTGAGCAGCGGATCGAGCTGCACGAGGTCAACCGGTTCCCCAACGGGCCGGTCGATGTCGGTGGCACCCTGCACTGGGACGTGCTGCGCCTCTACCAGGGCATCACCGACGGGCTGCGGGCTGCTGCTCGCGAGATCCACGCCCGCGGGGACGTCTTCGCCGGGATCGGCATCGACTCCTGGGCCGTCGACTACGGCCTGCTCGACGCCGACGGCGCCCTGCTCGCCAACCCCGTGCACTACCGGGACTCCCGCACCGCCGGGGTCCCTGACCGCGTGTTCGCACAGATCAGCGCGGCAGACCACTATTCCGTCAACGGCCTGCAGACGCAGCCGTTCAACACGGAGTTCCAGCTCGTCGCGGCGGCCCGATCCGCCCTGAAGGCCGCCGCGGCGTCACTCTTGCTCATCCCCGACCTGCTCGGGTACTGGCTCACCGGCGAGCAGGTCGCCGAGGTCACCAACGCCTCGACCACGGGCCTGCTCGACGTCCGCACCCGCGACTGGTCGGCGCAGCTGCTCACCCGGCTCGAGGAGGCCTTCGGCGGGGACGGCGCGCCCCCGGGGCCCCAGCGGACGGTGCCACCGTCCGGGGTGACGTTCGCGGGTCTGCTCCCGCGCGTCGTCGAGCCCGGGACGATCGTGGGTCCGCTGCGCCCCGCCGTCGCGCAGGTGCTGGGGATCTCCGCAGGCGTGCCGGTGATCGCCGTCGGGTCCCACGACACCGCCTCGGCCGTCGTTGCGGTGCCGGCTACCGGTGAGAACTTCGCCTACATCTCCTGCGGCACCTGGTCGCTCGTCGGCCTCGAGCTCGACGAGCCCGTGCTCAGCGAGGCCAGCCGGGCCGCGAACTTCACCAACGAGCTCGGTGTCGACGGCACGGTCCGGTACCTGCGCAACGTCATGGGTCTGTGGCTGCTCCAGGAGTCCATCCGGACATGGAACGCGGCCGGCCTGCCCGCCGACCTGCCCGACCTCCTCGCGGCGGCGGCCCAGGTCCCCGCGCTGACCACGGTGATCGACGTCGACTCCCCGGAGTTCCTCGCCCCCGGTGACATGCCCGCCCGGATCGCGGACGCGGCAGCTCGGACCGGACAGACGCCCCCGCAGTCCCAGGCCGAGACGGTGCGCGCCATCCTCGACTCGTTGGCGCTGGCCTACCGGCGCGCGGTGCACCAGGCGAGCGAGCTGTCCGGGCGCGCCGTCGACGTCGTGCACGTGGTGGGCGGCGGGGTGCGCAACGAGCTGTTGTGCCAGCTCACCGCCGACGCGACCGGCCTGCCGGTCGTGGCCGGCCCGGTCGAGGGCGCCGCTCTGGGCAACGTCCTCGTCCAGGCGCGCGCCGTGGGCGTGCTCACCGGCGACCTGCCCGCCCTGCGCGCCGTCGGTGCCCGCGGCGTCCCGCTGGCCCGGTACACGCCCGGCGACGGCCCTGGCCACGTCCCCGCGACACACTGGGAGGCCGCGGAGCACCGCCTCGCCGCCGCCCGCGCCGAGGGCCTCCTCACCGCCCCCCACCTCCGCTGAGTGCGGGCAGATGGCTGGGTTTTCGGCCGAAAACCCAGCCTTTCGCCCGCACTCACGTGAGTGCTGGGGGGCGCGGGGGGTGTGGGAGGTGTGTGGGAGGACTGCGAAGCGTCAACGGGAGGACGGGGGCAGGTGCGGGCTGGGTGATAGGGGTACCGCTCGTTTACCGTGAAGTCATGACAACGCAACCTGTGGCTGTTCCGCGCCCCAAAGTCACTCTGCGTCGCGTTCGCGGGACTGACATCGATTCCTTCTTCGTGATGGAGCGGGACCCCGAGGCGAACCGGATGGCCGCCTTCACGGCCAAGGACCCCTCCGACCGCGTGCTCTTCGACGCGCGCTGGGCCCTGCTGCTCGACGACGACCAGGTCACCGCGCGCACGATCTGCGCCGACGGTCTCATCGCCGGGAGCGTCATGTCCTACATCGAGGACGGCGAGACCGAGATCACCTACTGGATCGCCCGGGAGTACTGGGGCGCCGGGGTCGCCAGCGCGTCGCTGGCCCTCTTCCTCGACGAGGTCACCGAGCGCCCGCTCAACGCGCGCACCGCCAAGGACAACGTCGGATCGCTCACGGTGCTGCAGCGGTGCGGCTTCCAGATCGTCGGCGAGAACGAGGACTTCGCGAACGGGCGCGGCGAGATGGTCGAGGAGTACCTGCTCCAGCTGGCCTGAGGCCGCATTCCGTCCGGGGGTGCCCACCCGTCGGCGCATCCGTCGGCCTGTGGACCCTCAAGTCCGTCCGACGCCGACGCCGACCCCGATGCCGATGCCGATGCCGACCCCGACCCCGACGCCGATGCCGACCCCGATATGCCGACCCCGACCCCGACGCCGAGGTACGGTGCGTGCTCTTGACTACGGTGCGTGCCTTCAACAGCACGCCCCGTCGACAAAAGCACGCACCGTATGGGGGGTCGGCCACCGGCTGGGACGGCCACTGGCCGGGGGCTAGGGGGCGGTCGTCAGGACGGTGTTGACGAGGACGACATAGGTCCCCGTCCCCGCGACGATGCTCAGCAGGGCGTTGCGCTGCCACAGGTGGACGCCGACGGTCACGGCGAGGGCCAGCGCCTCCGGCAGCCCGTGCCACCCGGAGGTGAGCGGCACGGCCCGCAGCGTGTAGACGACGAGGATGAGCATGATCCCCACCGGCATGTACCGGCCGAGGGACCCGATGTACGGCGACGCGCGCAGCGGCTCGAGCACCGCGAACGGCAGCGCGCGCAGCGCGAAGGTGATGACGAGGATCGTCGTCAACGAGGCGAGGATGTAGCCGGTGCTAGGCACGCGGACCCACCTCGGCGCAGGGCACTGCGGGAACCACCGGCGCTGCCGGAACCACTGGCGCTGCGGCAACCACGGGCGCTGCGGGAGCCATGGGTGCCGGGTCAGCCGCGGGCGCCGCAGCACCAGGGGCGCGGCGCCGGTCGAGCAGGAACCTCACGGTGAGCGCGGCGACGAAGACCGCCATGGCGACGACGAGCATCTGACCGGGTGCGACGAGGAGTGCCACCAGCGCCGACAGCAGGGCCAGAACCGGGGACGGCACGTCTTTCGTGACGCGGAACGCATCGATGGTGAGCACCGTGAACAGGGCCGTCAGGGCGAACTCCAGGCCGCGGGGGATCGACGGCAGCGCGGTGCCCAGGAGGGCTCCGAGCAGCCCGCCGAGCACCCAGTACCCCTGGCAGAGCAGCTGCATCCACACGATCCGGGCCGTCGTGCGCTCGGCGACGGGGACGTGGTGGGCGAGGGCGTAGGCCTCGTCGGTGAGCGCGTACATGCTGTAGACCTTCGCCACCGGGCCGCGGACCGCCTGGAGAGGGAAGGACAATGCGTAGAAGACGTGCCGGAAGTTCACCAGCACGGTCGCCAGGGCGATCTGAGCGAGCGGGGTCATCGCGACGACCAGACCGATCGCGAGGAACTCGAGGGACCCGGCATAGATGAACACGGAGAACAGCGGGGCCCACCACCAGGCGAGCCCGGCCTGGACGACGAGCAGCCCGAACGCGGTCCCGAGCGGGACGAGCGCCACCCCGACCCCCGCGGTGTCCCGCAGGGCGCGCAGAAGCGGTCGAGAGGAGGGCATGGACCAACGCTACCCGCCCCCGGCCAGCCATCGACGACGGGTGCTGCCCGGACTGCAGGAACACGTACGGGGCGTGCTCTTGTCGACAGGGCGTGCGTTCAACGGCACGTCTCGTAGACAAGAGCACGCCCCGTAGGGGTGCTCAGCGGGAGCTGGTCAGCTCACGCCGGTCACGTCAAGCAGGTCAGGCAGGTCGGGCAACCTCAGGCGTCGACGACGATCGCGTTGACCAACGGCTCACGGCGGTACTTGCGCTGCAGCCACCGCGAGACGGCGCGGGCGATGGTGGCCTCGAGACGGTCGATGTCTCCGACGTCCTTCTTGGGGATCTGCGCCAGGGACTTCTCGATCTCGGTGACCGCGTCGTCAAAGGTGTGCCCGTCGTGGACGAACCCGCGGGTGATGAACTCCGGGGTCTCGGCGAGGACACCGAGGTCGAGGTCCACGAGCGCGAGGACGGTGACGATTCCCTTGGAACCGAGCGCGCGGCGCTCGGCGAGGGTGTCCTCGGTCGCGGTGCCCACGGTCTGGCCGTCGACGTAGACGTAGCCGGCCGGGACCTTCCCGGTGATCGAGACGCGACCCTTGACGAGGTCGATGACCGTCCCGTCCTGGGCGATGACGACGTTGTTCGCCGGCACCCCGGTCTTGACCGCGAGCTCACCGTTGGCACGCAGGTGGCGGGCCTCACCGTGGATCGGGATGACGTTCTTCGGCTTGACAATGTTGTAGCAGTACACGAGCTCACCGGCGCTGGCGTGGCCGGAGACGTGCACCTTGGCGTTGCCCTTGTGGACGATGTTTGCGCCCAGGTCGGTCAGGGAGTTGATGACGCGGTAGATCGCGTTCTCGTTGCCCGGGATGAGCGAGCTGGCGAGCAGCACGGTGTCGCCCTCGTCGACCTTGATGACGTGGTCGCCCTTGGCCATGCGGGACAGTGCTGCCATCGGCTCGCCCTGGGATCCGGTGCAGACCAGGCAGATCTTGTTCGGCGGCATCGACTCGAGCTTCTTGAGGTCGACGACGAGCCCCTGCGGGATCTTCAGGTAGCCGAGCTCCTCGGCGATGCCCATGTTGCGGACCATCGAGCGCCCGACGAAGGCGACCTTGCGGCCGGACTCGTGCGCGGCGTTGAGCACCTGCTGGATGCGGTGCACGTGGCTGGCGAAGCTCGAGACGATGACGCGGCGCGGGGCCGTGCGGAAGACGCTGTCGATCGCCGGGATGAGGTCCTGCTCGGACATCGTGAACCCGGGGACCTCGGCGTTGGTCGAGTCCGTCATGAACACGTCGACGCCCTCTTCGCCGAGCTTGGCGAAGTGGTTGAGGTCGGTGATCCGCGCGTCGAGGGGGAACTGGTCCATCTTGAAGTCGCCGGTGTTGAGCACGAGTCCCGCACGGGTGCGGATCGCGACGGCCAGGGCGTCGGGGATGGAGTGGTTGACCGCGACGAACTCGAGGTCGAAGGGACCCTGGTTGGAGCTCCCCCCGGCCTCGACCTCGATCGTGCGCGGGCGGATGCGGTGCTCCTTGAGCTTGGCGGTGATGAACGCCAGCGTGAGCTTGGAGCCGATGACGGGGATGTCCGCGCGCTCGCGGAGCAGGTACGGGACCCCTCCGATGTGGTCCTCGTGGCCGTGCGTGAGCACGATCGCGACGACGTCCTTCATCCGGTCCCGGATCGACGTGAAGTCGGGGAGGATGACGTCGATCCCCGGCTGGTGCTCTTCGGGGAAGAGGACGCCGCAGTCGACGATGAGGAGCTTGCCCTCGAACTCGTAGACGGTCATGTTGCGGCCGATCTCACCGAGACCGCCGAGGGGGGTGATGCGGAGCGCGCCGCGAGGCAGTGCGGGCGGTGCGCCGAGGTTCATCTTCATGGAGTTGAGCAAGTTGCTACCTTCAAACTACTGATGGCCCGGAAGGGCCGTTCGGTCAAAACAGAGGTGTGTGTGCGGCCAGGTCAGGTGGCCACGAGGGGTTCGAGCACGGCGTCGGGCAGGCGGTTGCGCACGGAGGTGACGCGCCACCGGTCGGGGAAGAGTGCGAGGTATTCGCCGTCCTCGCGCTGCAGGACCTCGACGCCGAGCTGGGCATTGAGGTCGGCGACCCACTCGGAGGTGGTGCGCAGCGCGATCTCGTACTGCAGGCGGTCGAGGGAGACGGGGGAGTTGAACTCGGTCCCCATCCGGTGCTCGGCCACCTCGAACTGCATGGGCCCGACGGCGGCGAGCACCGGCGCCTGGTCCCCGCGCAGGTCGGAGCGCAGCACCTGGACGACGCCCTCGGCGCCGAGCTGCATGACCCCGCGCTGGAACTGCTTGTACTTCGACACGTCCTTGGCGCGCATGACGGCGAAGTGCTCGGGAGCGAAGGTCGGCAGCGGGGGGAACTCGACAAGCTTGTCGAGGTAGAGGGTGTCGCCCACGCGCAGGTTCGCGGCGTTGACGAGGCCGATGACGTCGCCGGGGTAGGCGACGTCGACGATCGACCGCTCGCGGCCGAAGACCTGCTGGGCGTACTTGGTCGCGAAGGGGCGGCCGGTGCGCGCGGAGGTGACGACCATGCCGCGCTCGAAGACGCCCGAGCAGATCCGGGCGAAGGCCAGCCGGTCGCGGTGCGCGGTGTCCATCCCGGCCTGCATCTTGAAGACGAAGGCGCTGAACGGCGCCTCGACCGGGCGGGGCTCCCCGGTGATGGTCATCCGCGGGGTGGGCGACGGCGCGACGTCGACGAGCACGTCGAGGAGGGCGTGGACGCCGAAGTTCTGCACGGCCGAGCCGAACAGGACCGGGGTGGTCAGACCGGAGCGGAAGGTCTCGTCGTCGTGGTCGGCGCCCGAGGCCTCGAGCAGCTCGGCCTCCTCGACCGCGGTGGTCCAGGCGTCGCCCTCACGCTCGAGCGCGGCGTCGGGCCCCATGTGCTCCTCGGGAGCGATCGTGGTGCCTCCCGCGGTGCGGGTGAACCGGGTGTACTCCCCGGTGCGGCGGTCGAGCACGCCGCGGAAGTCGCCGCCGATGCCGACCGGCCAGGTCAACGGGGTGGGGATGAGCCCGGTGCGCTCCTGGATCTCGTCCATGAGCTCGAGGGCGTCCTTGCCCGGGCGGTCCCACTTGTTGATGACCGTGATGAGCGGGATGCCGCGGTGCTTGCAGACGGCGAACAGCTTCATCGTCTGGACCTCGAGGCCCTTGGCGGCGTCGACGAGCATGACGGCGGCGTCGACCGCGGAGAGCACGCGGTAGGTGTCCTCGGAGAAGTCGGCGTGGCCGGGGGTGTCGACGAGGTTGATGACGGCGTCGCGGTAGGTGAACTCCAGGGCCGCAGAGGTGATCGAGATCCCTCGGGCCTGCTCCATGTCCATCCAGTCCGACACGGTGCGCTTGCCGCCCTTGCCGTCGGCGCGGCCGGCCTCGCGGATCGCCTTGGCGTGCAGCGCGAGAGCCTCGGTGAGCGTGGACTTCCCGGCGTCAGGGTGGCTGATCACCGCGAAAGAGCGTCGCCGGGCGGCTTCTGCGAGGACGACGACGGCGCCGTCCCGGCTGGGGGAGGGCTCCGTGGCGGTGACGGCGGTGCTTTCGTGGGTGGCCTGAGGCACTGAACTTCCTGCGCTAGTTCGACAAGTCGGTGGTGAGGGCATGCCCCCAGCGGTCCATTGTCCCGCGAAAACTGAGTGCTGGTCGACATGAGCGGCGTGGCGGGGGCTTTGGGGTGCGCGCGGAGGGTGCTGTGAGCGGGTTCGCGGGCGCGGCGACTGGGGACCAACGTCCCGCGGAATCGGATGCGGTCGTTGAGAGGATGGCTGCATTGAAACGATTCACTCGCTTCGAGAGTGTCCGACACGATGAGGTGGGAACGATGCAAACAGCCGCCAGCCGCGCGACCCGTGAGATTCGGGAAGAGATCCTCTACTACTGCCTCGAGTCGGTGCGCACGGGGCTCAACTTCAACACCCAGGGCAACATCAGCGTCCGGCTCCCCGGCGCCTACGACGGGGCCGACGCGATCGTCATCACCCCCTCCGACGTGCGCTACGACGCCATGCGGCCCGAGGACATGGTCGTCGTCGGGCTGGACGGGACCGTGCTCGAGGGGACGCTGCTCCCCTCGACCGAGCTGCCGGTGCACCTGGCCCACTACCGCCGGCGCCCGGACGTGCAGGCGATCGTCCACACCGAGTCGACCTTCGTCAACGTGCTCGGAGCGCTCGGGCGGCGCATCGACCCGGTGCTGCTGAACATGGTGCTCTACGCCAAGGGCCCGGTCGAGATCATGCCCTTCGAGTTCTCCACGAACGGCGACTTCGGCCGTCGCAGCGCCGAGCTCATGGGCGACGACGTCAACGCCGTCGTCTGGGGCAACCACGGCCTGCTCGCCGTCGGGGCCTCGCTCAAGCTCGCGTTCAAGGTGGCTGTGGCGGTCGAGGAGAACGCCGAGGTGCTGCACCGGGCGAGCGGGGCCGGAGTCCCGAACGTGCTGGTCTACGCCGACATCGACATCCCCGTCGGGGCCCGGCTGCCGTAGCCTCGGGCTTTCGTGGCGGGGTGGTCTGACGGCTGTGTCGTGACGCAAGAAAGTGCCCCTGACCTGGGATGATGTGGATTGTCTAGAAACACATTGAGCCAGTTCGAGGAGCACCTTCTTTGGTGTTGAGTACCGTCGTCTATCCCCGTCTGAACATCGCCACGTCGAGCACCGCCGCAGTCGGCCAGGCTGGTGGGGTGCTGCTGACCGAGACGATCCGCGCGACCGGGTTGGATCGGGCACTCGGCGAGGGCCTGGCCCGGTGGCGCAAGCCGAACGCGGTGCACGACCCGGGCAAGGTGATCCTGGACTTGGCGGTCGCGTTGGCGCTGGGCGGGGACGCCCTGGCCGATATCGCGGTGCTGCGCGCCGAGCCCGCTCTCTACGGCCCGGTCGCCTCAGACCCGACCGTCTCGGGGGTGATCGCGGCGCTGGCCGCCGACGCCCCAGCGGCCTTGCGGGCGATCAACACCGCCCGCGCCACAGCCCGCTCGGCAGCGTGGGCTCTGGCCGACGACCACGCCCCTGACCACGCCCGCGATGCCAAGGCGCCACTGGTCATCGACCCGGATGCCACCCTCGTCACGGCGCACTCGGAGAAGGAGCAGGCGGCACCGACGTTCAAGCGCGGGTTCGGGTTCCACCCGCTCTGCGCCTTCCTCGACCACGGTGGAAAGGGCACCGGTGAGCCGTTGGCGATCCTGTTGCGCCCGGGCAACGCGGGATCCAACACGGCGCCCGATCACATCGCGGTCGTCGCTGACACTCTCGCTCAACTTCCCAGCCACCACGGCCGGACCCGGGGCAGCAAGAAGACGGGGGCCGGCGGCACCAAGACCCTCATCGCGTGGCTGACCGCCCAGCAGCTGGCCTACTCGATCGGGTTCACCCTGCCCGATCTCGCCCTGGACCTGCTCGCCCTCATCCCGCCGAGGGCCCCGGCCCCGGCCCTGGACGCCCACGACGAGATCCGCGACGGCGCCTGTGTCGCCGAGCTCACCGGTCTCATGGACCTGACCAGCTGGCCCAAGGGCATGCGCGTCATCGTCTGCAAAGAACGCCCCCACCCCGGGGCGCAACTCCGTTTCGACGACGTCGACGGGATGCGCATCACCGCCTTCGTCACCAACACCCGAACCGGACAGCTCCCTGACCTGGAGCTACGTCACCGCCGCCGGGCCAGATGCGAAGACCGGATCCGGATCGCCAAGGACACCGGGCTGCGCAACCTGCCGCTGAAGGCCTTCGCCCAGAACCAGATCTGGTGCGCCATCGTCGCACTCGTCTGCGACCTGCTCGCCTGGATGGGGATGCTCGCCCTCCCCATTCACGAGGCCCGGCGTTGGGAACCCAGACGACTCCGGCTGCGCCTGTCCACGATTCCCGGCGGTCCTGGCCCTCGCCGGCCGGCGCACCTGGCTCCGCCTGGGCCAGCGCGCACCCTGGGCGCCCCTGGCCGCACGAGCAGTCTCCGCTCTGAGAGTTCGGGCCGCACCCGGCTGATCACCAGAACGGCCCCTGCCCCGACGACTCCCAGCGCGACTACCCGGCCCGGAGCCGGCGCCCAACCCTGCGACACGGGCGCCTGGTCATACCCACGCGGCAGAATCACACCTCAAGCAGGCGCGCCGATGCCCGAGCAACCGAACTCACCTGCTCGACGAAGGATCGAGGTTAGTGACCACAACACGCCCATCCTACGAGCAAACCGCCAGGTCACAGCCTTGGAGCATCCTCGCTCACGGGCCCGTGGCACGAGTCAGGTCGATGAAAGATCGAGGCTAAGGATGTCCGCTGATCTCGGCGCTGCTAGCGGATCTCCGCCATCTGCGAGGGAACCGCTACGTCGTGCCAGTTCATGTGTGCCCCAATCCCTCATCCGTACTCGTGCTACTCAGACGCTGGTCACTGCTAGAAGGGCTCTTCCGGCTTCTGCATCCTCACCAATCTTACGAATCATCTCTATGAGTTCCGCGTGTCCGTTCCTATTCGAGTACCGAATCAGTTTGAGATTCATGTTCCTACGGATGGACGCGTCTTCATCCTTGTGGATTTCTCCGGTGGGGCTGGTCATATAGTGAGGCGGTGAATTTGGATGCGAGTAGTGGTAACTCTCGAGAAAGAGTCGCAAGTCCGGATCGTTAAGACTGGTTCCAACAAAAAAGAAGGTGTTGGTCACAAAGAGAGCACCAATAATTTCTGAGAACTGTCTGTATTCTGCGCGAAGCCTCGCGTAGTCGCCTCGCGAAAATACCATCCTGCTTGGCTCTTCGATAGTTCCGTGGACCTTGAGGACTGCTCGATTTTCCCTCCGAAGGGTCAGTGGGACGTCGGAGTCCCAATAATTCTTCACGACAGTTGACCCGCCAGTCTCACTTTTCGCGAAGTTGTCGTAAATGCAGTCAAAGTTTGGAGTGAGAACGATTGGTAGATCTAAGTTGTGAAGCGCTCTGTGAAGGTTGCTTGGCGTATACCGAGGTTGCAGATACTTCTCTTTCAGAAGCGTGGGCCAGGACTCGTCAAGCGCATCCTTTAGGACCTCGCACGCGGTTAGGAGATCGTTCGCCCTAATCAGTCGTTTTACCGTTCCTGTCGGTGGCAGTCCACCTAGTCGAACAATGCCCTCGTTTAGGAACTCCTTCCAGTTTGGGGGCCGTTTCCCGTCCCCCGTGGAAGCTGAACTCGAAACGCCGGCGCCGATATACAAGACTGCGCGCCGGCGAACGATGTCATCAAGGAGTTCAGGGGGTACATTCACTTTTCGGCCTCAGCGATGTTTGCAAGGAGTTTGCTTGAGATTCCAGCGATAGTCGATTCAAACTCCTTCACCTTGCTAAAGTGCGCCCCTACGACGCCATCGGAACCCTGAAGGGTGAATATTGGCTTCCGACTGATCTGGCTAAGAGGGATGAGCGAATGAAGTGTGGGGATTGATCCGAGATGCAGTTCATCAAGGGCGATTCGCGGATTGGCGATGTTGGCATTAATGACCTCGGGAACTTTTGCCATGATCTTTTCGAATGCTTTCACCGGACGGGCTTTTCCCGTCGAGTCGCGCTTGAACGTGTACTGTTGCGTTACATATCCGATGAAGTCAAGGTCCCAGTCGGGGGAGACCACTTCCAGGTCTTCTGCAGGGTTTCTGATGAGTTCCAGACCTCGGCTATACCGAGTTTTCCAATTTTCCAGCGATTTCGATATGTTCTCGATTGCGCGAAGGCTGAATATGTCGAGCGACATCGGCGTGAGGTAGTAGTCACAACTCAGGAGTACGGCACGATTGATTGAGCCGAGCGAGGGCCCCACGTCGAAGAAGGCGAAGTCGTAATCGCCGAACCTCTCGAGAAGTTGGGAGAATAGGAGGGTTGTTCGTAGTCCGCGAACATCGCCGGCCACTCCCTGCACCCAGTCGGTCGCCAAGAGATCCTCGGTTAGTCCTAGATTTGGGTCACCGATAAGTACGTCTAGACCAAAGTTCGGACTATACGTGGTAGAGATGTCGTTTGCGAAGCCGCGTCCTTTTGAGAGGGGCGCCACTACGCTATGAATTGTAGTCGCCGTCGAGCGCTTTTCGTAGAATGAGTCTAGTTGGTAGTCGTGAAACAGGCTCTGTGTAGCGTTGCACTGCGGGTCAGCATCGATTACCAGGATTTTCTTCTGGTGCTTGAGTGCGAGATGGGCGGCGAGGTTTGTTAGGAGAGTGGTCTTTCCTACCCCGCCCTTGTTGTTGAATACCGCAATTGACTTCACTGTTTATGTCTCCGATTCGTGGCAAGTGTTGTCCAGATCCTAGTCGCGTGTGGATGATAATCCGGCACGCTCGATCGCTCGCGTGTCGGGTGGAGCGGCATTCGTAGCCTGAACGGAAGAAACAGGGGACGGGGGCGCCCACGGGGCCGGGGGAGCTCCGCTACGAGTGTGACGATGCAGGGCACGACCTGCGATGAACGCAGGTTGTGTGCACAAGGTGCGCGACTCTCTTTGGATGCTGGAGGCCTTTGACTACTGCAGGATGCATCTGCAGGGTGGGAGTTGGAGTTCAGAGTTGCGTCGGACGCCGGCATGCACCGGCCCGCTGTCCTGCATGAATCGGTCCTTACGCCAGTCGACCCTGGGCAGTTTGTGCCGAATGGTCGAAGCGTGGATGTTCCGGTTTGGCTCAACGCTGGCGCTCGGGCGAGGGGGTCTGTGTCGCCGGGACACCTGCATGCTCGTCCACGACGAGATTGGCATCTACGTCGGGGCGCGGCTGCCGTAGGGGTCGTCCCCCTCGGACGGTGCGTGCACTTGTCGACGGGGCGTGCGTTCAAACACGCGCCCCGTAGACAAGAGCACGCACCGTACGCCCGGGGGAGGGACGGGTCCGCCCGGGCAACCGCTTCCCTGCCGCTGCGGCGTCTGGGATGATCGATGGGTGACTCGATACCTTGCATCTGACGACCGCTACTCCTCTATGCCGTTCCGCCGCAGCGGACGCAGCGGACTCGACCTCCCCGCACTGTCGCTGGGACTGTGGCACAACTTCGGCGACACGACGCCCTTCGAGACCCAGCGCGCCGTCCTGCGCCGCGCCTTCGACCTGGGGATCACCCACTTCGACCTGGCCAACAACTACGGACCGCCCTACGGCTCGGCCGAGGAGAACTTCGGCCGGCACATGGCCCAGGACTTCCGCCCGTACCGCGACGAGCTCGTCATCTCCAGCAAGGCCGGCTACGACATGTGGCCCGGACCGTACGGCGACGGCGGCTCGCGCAAGTACCTGCTGAGCTCCCTCGACCAGTCCCTGACCCGGATGGGCCTCGACTACGTCGACATCTTCTACTCCCACCGCCCCGACCCCTCGGTCCCGATCGAGGAGACCATGGGCGCCCTGCACACCGCTGTGACCAGCGGCAAGGCGCTCTACGCCGGCATCTCGAACTACAGCCCCGCGCAGACCCGCGTCGCCAGCCAGGTCCTGGCGGACCTGGGCACGCCGTTGCTCATCCACCAGCCCAGCTACTCGATGTTCAACCGTCACGTCGAGCTGCCCGACGCCGGCCGCTCCGACGACCCGTCGGCCACCGGCCAGTCGCTGCTCGAGACGGTGGGCGACCTCGGCGTCGGGATGATCGTGTTCTCCCCGCTCGCCCAGGGCATGCTCACCGACCGCTACCTCTCCGGCGAGGTCCCCGCGGACTCGCGGGCCGCCGTCGGGCACTTCCTCAAGGCCGAGACCGCGCTGAGCGAGACGTACCTGGAGCGGGCGCGCGGGCTCAACGCGATCGCCGAGGGGCGTGGGCAGACCCTCGCCCAGATGGCGCTCACCTGGTTGCTCCGCGACGAGCGGGTCACCTCCGCGTTGATCGGCGCGAGCAGCGTCGCCCAGCTCGAGGACAACGTCAAGGCGGCGCACGCTGCGCCGCTGTCGGCCGAGGAGATCGCGGCGATCGAGCCGTTCGCCGTCGACGGCACGAACCGCTGACGACGTGAGCGCGCCGAAGCGGGTCCTCGTGCTGTCCGGCCGCGGCCGGTACGAGGACCCCTGGCACGACATGGCGGCCACCTCGCACCGGGTCGCGACCCTCCTCGCCGGCGCCGGCCACGACGTCGTGGTGCGCGGGTCCTTCCCCGACGCCGCAGACGACCTGGACGGCGTCGGCCTGCTCGTGGTCAACACCGCCTCGGGTCGCCCCGACCCCGCCCACGACGGCGACGACGCGGCGTGGGCGCCCTTCCACGAGGCCGTCCGGGCATTCGCCGACGCCGGTCGGCCGGTCCTGGCCCTGCACCAGGGGGCCAACACCTTCGCCGACAGCCCTCACTGGGAGCGGATCCTCGGCGGGCGGTGGGTGGACGGCACCTCGATGCACCCGACGATCGGGCCAGCGACCTTCACGGTCGCCGGTCCCGAGCACCCGATCGGAGCCACGCTCGTGGCCGGTCCGACCGGCGCGGTCACCGCCTTCGACGAGCGGTACAGCTACCTGCGGGTGTCCCCGGACGTCGAGGTGATCCTCACCCAGGTGCACGACGACGTGACGCACCCGGTCGTGTGGGCCCACCAGGGCGGCGGGGTGCGTGTGGTCTACGACGGGCTCGGGCACGACGTGCGCTCCTACGAGTCCGCCTCCCGGTGCGCGCTGCTGCGCACCGAGGTCGCCTGGCTCCTCGACGAACTGACGAACCGGGCGACCGACCCCAGCTGACCCCCACCCTCCGCTGAGTGCGGGCGAATGGCTGCCCAAACCGGACATCAGGCAGCCATCTGACCGCACTCAGCGGAAGTCGGGGACGGGCGGCGGAGGGGCGGGCGGGGCTCGGCGGGGTTGGTCCAGGGCTAGTCCAGGTCTAGTCCGGGGTAGTCGGGGGCTGCGGAGACGCGGGGGTCGGTCACTGGGATCTGCTCGACCGCGCGGGCCAGGGCGAGAGCCTCCTCGAGGGTGCCGCCAGACAACAGCCGGTAGTCCACGCCGTCCTTCTGCCAGTTGAGCCCCATGCTGGTGAAGACTGCGAGCTCACCGTTGACCTCGGTGAACGTCGTCCCTGCAGCGTATGCCGATGCTGACACCGCGACGGACTCCCGAGGCGACGACGATGCCCACAGGCCGATGAACTTCCCTCGGAAGTCAGTCTCAACAAGGGACTCGTCCCCGTACTTCACTTCCCACACCCTCGTCGTGGTGCTGTCTGAAGGTTCTATGACCGGTGCACTGACTAATCCGGACGGCGCCGAGGCGGGGTCGAGGGTCCGACCCTCCTCACCGGTGAAGGCCAACCCGTCGACGACGGACACCACCGTGGCCTGGTCAACGCCTGAGGCCAACGCCATCCACCGGATGCCGTCGGCGTCGACCCAGCTCATCTGCAGGCTCTGGCCTTCGAACGTGCGCACCTGGCCCGCGTACCCCCGGACGGTCTGCGGCGTCGTGTCGTTCACACCAGCGAACGGATCGGCGACATCGGGCCAGATGGAGATGCCTCGCACCGGGTCGGTGGAGTAGAAGACCGCTGCCGGGACGGATCGAGTGCAGTTGGCTTCGTCCTGGTGCACCCCGATGCCCGTCAACGGCAGCGGAGAGGCGGCGATCAGGCTGGCCGAGGCGACGATCTCCGGGGCGGCGGCCCAGTGCTCTCGGCTCACCCACGACCCGAAGCCGATCGAGCAGTTCACGTCCTGGGAGGCCGCGGCCGGCATCGCCCCGAAGGGGAGTGGTCCGCCTGCGGCCACGGGTCCGCCTGGCGTGGTGGTGGTCGGCCAGAACAACCCACCTGCCACGAGCACCGCGGCGCCGGCGCCGATGAAGGTGGAACGACGAGCACGACGGGCGCGCCGGATCGCCCGGGAGCGGCGTTCGACCGCGGCGAGGGCGGGTTGGTTGACGGGCACGTGGACGTCGGCCAGGCGGGCGAGCAGATCGTCGTTCATGAGTTCTCTCCAGTCAGGGCAGGGGCGAGCGCGACGGCGAGCTTCTTGCGCGCGGCAAAGAGGGTTGCGGCGACGGTGCCGCGGGCGATGTTCATGACGGCGGCGACCTCCGCCTCGGGCAGATCCGCGACATAGCGCAGCGCGATGGCGGTGCGAGCGCGTGGGGCGAGCTGCGAGACTGCCCGCCACAAAGCGTCGTCGGGCAGTGACGGCGCCGGGACGTGCTCGAGGTGGAGCCGGTCCAGGGAGAGGCGTTCGAGGCGCCGGCGGCGCCAGGAGCGCCGCAGCTCGTTGAGCGCGACGGAGTACACCCACCCGCCCGGTGACTCCATCGCCCGGACCCGGGGCCACGTCGCCAGGGCGCGAGCGAAGGCCTCGGCCGCGGCTTCCTCACCGAGCAGCGGGTCGCCGCAGGCCAGCGCGAGGGCGCGGGCGACCCGCGGGAACTCCTCCCGGTACCACTCGGCGAAGACTAGCTCCGCGGGGGGATCTGATGTGGTTGTCATACCCGTACAAGTCGCGAGTGGGACGGAATGTTTATCTGTGCGCGACGCGGCTACAGCCCGCGCCTACAGCCCGCGGCTGCCGCCGCCGCCACCGCCTCCGCCGGAGAAACTCGAGCCGCCGCCGGAGAAACCGGACCCGCCGCTCGACCCGGTCGTCGAGCTGGACGGCGTCGAGGCCAGCGTGGACGAGGACGTCTCGGTGAAGCGGGTGATCGACGTCGCGAAGGCGCCGTAGGCGAAGGCGTTGCGGGACGTGGAGGAGTACCAGTCGGGCCGCTGCACCGGGATCCCCTGGGCCTCGAGGTCGGCGAAGATCTGCGCCCAGCGGTCGGCCAGGTCATAGCTGATCGCGTACGGCAGGTAGCGGCTGAACAGGTCCTGACCCTCCTCGAAGCGCAGCTGGTTCGCCTCGGCGACGCTCAGGTACAGCTCGAAGCCGCGGGACTGCTCGTAGTAGGCGCGGCCGAGGGCGGTGCGCTGCTTGAAGGAGGCCATGGACCAGCCGTCCCGCCCGAGCTTCTGGGTCACCAGGCCTCGGTCGTGGACCTCGGCCCCCAGCTCGACGATGACGGCCGCGAGGTCCTTGGCAAAGGTGTCCTCGAGCTCGTTCATCGAGACCGACGTCCGGTCCCGGAACAGCGCCTGGAGCAGCGCCGTCTCGTGCCGACGCAGGTCGGACTGCGCCGCTGAGGTCGCTGGGGTCGCGATGAGGATCCAGTTGTTGGCCGGCTTCCCGCTCCTGCGCTCGACCTCGTCGATGCGCAGGTGACCACGGACGGCGAGGTCGATGATGGTCGCGGTGACCTCGCGGTTGCGCAGCACCTTCGTGTGGATGGCACCGACCTCGGCCACGCTGAGGTCGTCGGGAGGGGTGAACCGGACCGCGACCGGAGGCTCCTCGGTGACCACGGCCACCGGCGCGCCGGCCCCAGCCGGCGGGATGACTCCGGGTGCGACGCCGGTGAAGGCGAGGTCGCGGCGCCGGCGGCGCACCCCGAGGATGCTGCCGCCGATGGTGGCACCGACGACGACCGCGAGGCTTCCCGCGCCGATGAGGATCGGTCCGACGTCGCCGGCGCCCTGCGCCGACCCCGTCCTGTAGCCATAGGACTCCGCAGAGACGAGGATCGGGTCGGTGCGGTCGAAGGTGCCGAGCGGGTAGCCGACGGCGAGGGTGAGGTCGGTGTCCGCGGCCAGCGCGGTCGCGCCGACCGTGACGACCGGGCCAGGGGGCGAGATCGGGTCGCAGGGTGTGCCGTCACCGGCCTGCGTGCACCGCACGCGCTCGGCGGGGACGGGTGCGGTGACCGTGACGTTGACCTGGTCCATCACGACGTGGGAGTCGCCGGTGACGTTCCAGTACAGCTCCTCCCCGTCCGGGGCGTCGGGGTCGTCGCGGATCTGGTTGAGGGCACCGATGATCCGGTAGGTGAGCACGTAGGTCTGCACGCCGGTGACCCGGTCCCCCGAACCCGCGGGGGAGGCGACCTGGACCTCCAGGGTTGCGCCGCGGTCGATCACGGTGATGTCCGACGGCGCAAACGACGGGCTGGACGCCTCGAAGTCGGAGTACAGGTACTCGCGGTACCCGCCACCGGGACGTTCGAAGAGGACCGCGAGCTCGCGGGCGAAGCCGCGCCCCTCACGGGTGCCGAAGTCCCACTGGTAGGTCTCGGTGACCAGCACGTCGCCCGAGGCCTCGATCTGGAAGTCGACGCCGAGGTGGCGAACCGTGTCGTCGTCGGCGTCGGCCCGGGCGCTCGCGGGGGCTGCCAGGACGAGCAGCACCGCCAGGAGGACGGTCAGGGCAGAGGCGACGAGGGTGGTGACGAGGACGCGACGTCGGGCGGTGGCGACGGTGGGATGCTCGCCGCGACGGGATCGAGGCAGGTCACGCAGGAGGTCAGCGGGTTCCACAGGCATGCCTGCACCCTAGTCGTGCCGGGCGTCAGTCCCCGCCGCCGCCGCCGCCATCGCCGCCGCCGCCGTCCCCGCCGCTGTCCCCGCTCCCGTCCCCACCGTCACCGAAGCTGTCGTGGGCGAACCAGTCGGTCACGGTGTCGGTGAACGCGTCGAGGCTCTCGGAGATCCCGGCCAGGCCGCTGGGCAAGGATCTGTCGTCCGCGCCGACGAACCACGCGGTGTCCACCGCGGCGGACCCGGCCGGGCGCGCGAGCAGCTCGGAGAACAGACCGACCCACCGGTCGGAGAGGTCGAAGGCGATCGCGTACGGAAGGTAGCGGCTGAAGGCCGCGGTCGCGTCGTCGGGCAGCTGGTGGGGCCGGACGGTGGCGAGGTACCGCTCGAAGCTGCGCGCCTGCTCGTGATAGGCGCGCCCCAGCGCGGTGCGCTGCGCGCGCCGGGGGCGTCGGGTGAGGGAGTGGACGAGCAGCCCTTGGGCGAGCAGCCCCGCGTCGACGAGCGCGAGCATCTCGCGCCGACCGGTGATGCGGGTGGCCCGCAGGCTCGAGAGCCGCACGGTCGACCGCCCGGCGAACAGGTGACCCAGGAGCGACATCTCGTAGTCACGCACGGGGCGGTCGTGCACCGGGTGCCCGGCGGGGGGCGTCGTCGCCACGAGCTTCCAGTCCGCGTGCCCGTCACGGGAGAGCGGAAGGGCCTCGATGCGCAGGTACCCGCGCACGGCGAGGTCGATGACCGTCGCGATGAGGTCACGTGGGCGCAGGGACTTCGACCACAGCGCACCGACCTCGGCGACGCACAAGGCCTCAGGTGGGGTGAACCGCACGGCGACGACGGGGTCGGCCGTCACCGGCGCCGTGGGGACCACCGCGCCGGTCGGGGGGACCAACCCGGGCGGCAGGCCGACGAAGAAGCGGTCGCGTCGTGCCCGACGGCGCAGGCCCACCCCGAGCACCCAGGCAACCACCACGACGACGATGATCAGCATCGCGGTCCGCCGGGATCGAGGCTCAGGGAGTCGCCTCCGTGCACATGGGGAACCGGGCCCAGATGTGCTTGGTCCGGTCGGTGACGTACCAGCCCACGTGCAGGGCGAGCCGCTGCGCGAGGAGGAGGCCGAAGCCGCCCTCCCCAGGCTCGCGTCCCTGGGCGATCTGCGGCGTGCCCGAGATGTCGTGGTCGGCCACGTCCAGGAGCTGTTCGGTCTCGTTGGACATGAGGGTGACGATCGTGGGGGGCTTGCCGTGGCGTTGGGCGTTCGTCGCGAGCTCGCTCACCACGAGCACCATCTTCTCGGGGATGTCGTCGAGCGTCGAGCTCCTGACGTACGCGTTGCCGGTGAGCTCCTCGAACAGCGAGCCTCTCAGCTCACTGAGACCCTCGGTCGAGTCGAGGGCCCATGTCCGCTTGGTCACGAAGTCTGCGGGGGGTCGGGCTGCCTTGATCTCGCTCACGCGGTGAACCTCTCATCCAAGTCGTCTCTGGGGTTCGTGGGACAGGACCTGAACTATGCCATCGCCGGGCCTGTCGCGCCGGGCCAGTCCGGCGTCCCTCGACGTGTGGGCGCCCGCGCTCGGTCGGGCGCTGTGGAGCAAGCGGCCGACGTCTGAGATAGTGGGCTGTTGAGCACGACCGACAGGGTGAAGGAGATCATGGGCAACGCTGAGGTCGGCGCATTCGCGATCGACGACGAGTTCGACAACCGCTGGGTGCTGACCGGCGAGATCGACATCTCGGTGCACGAGAGGTTCCGTGTGGAATGGCCGTCGGACCGGCGTGCCTCCGCCCCCGTCGAGGTCGACATGAGCGCGGTGACCTTCATCGACTCCAGCGGTCTGCGCGTCCTCTACGCCGCGCGAGCGGCCACCCCTGAAGGCACGCTGGCGACGCTGACCGGCGTCCCGGAGCAGCCCCGCTGGGTCATCGAGGTGACGGGTCTCACAGACCTGTTCCACTTCGCTGAGACAGCCTCGGAGACTGCCTAGGAGACGTCGTCGATCCGGGTGTGGGCGCGCTCGCCCTGGGGCCCGAAGAGGCTGAGCACCTCGGCGTCGTGCTCACCGGTGCTGCCGAACCAGTGGGGGGTGCGGGTGTCGAACTCGACGACCTCGCCGCTGCCCAGCACGATGTCCCGCTCGCCCACGATGAGCCGCATCCGGCCGGTGAGCACGTACAGCCACTCGTAGCCCTCGTGCGTCTTGAGCACCGGAGTCGCTGCGGTGCGGGGGATGAGGATCTTCCAGGCCTGCTGGCTGGTGGGCTGCCGGGTCAAGGGGACGACGGTGCGCCCGTTCACGCGTCGGGGCTTGAGCCGGATCCGGGGGTCGCCGGTCTCGGGCGCGCCGACGAGCTCGTCGAGCGGTACCCGGTAGGCGTGGGCGAGCGGCAGGAGGAGCTCCAGGCTCGGCTTCCGCCCACCGGTCTCCAGCCGGGAGAGTGTGCTCGTGGAGATCCCGGTCGCCTCGGCCAGTGCTGCGAGGGTGATCCCGCGCTGGCGGCGGAGGGCGTTGAGCCTCGGCCCGACCTGGTCGAGGGCCTGAGTGATCGCTGACACGTCGCTGTCCATGGGCCCACCCCACCACGGCGTCCCAGTATTGGCAACAAGCGTTGCGCAGATCGAGGGTTGAGCTGCAGGCTGGCCGCATGCAACCACCTGCGAACCCGATCACGACCGCCCTCGCCGACGAGCCGTCCACCGCCGCCGCCCTCGCGCGCAGGCGCCTGGTCGCCGCCCTCGCTCTGGCGATGCTGCTGGCCTCCCTCGGGACGAGCGTCGCGAACGTCGCCCTGCCGACCTTCGCCGACACCTTCTCCGCGCCCATCGGGCACGTGCAGTGGGTGGTCCTCGCGTACCTGCTGGCCATGACGGTCACCGCGGTCACGGTAGGCCGCCTGGGCGACGCCGTCGGGCGCCAGCGCGTGCTTGTCGCCGGCCTCGCCGTCTTCACGGTCGCCACTGTGGCCTGCGCACTCGCGCCGACGCTCGGGCTGCTCGTGGCCGCGCGGTCGCTGCAGGGTGTCGGCGCGGCCGTGATGATGGCGTTGCCCCTCGCCCTCGTGCGGGACATCGTGCCCGAGGGGCGCACCGGATCGGCGATGGGCCTCCTGGGCACGACGTCGGCCGTCGGCACCGCGCTCGGGCCCGCCGGGGGCGGGCTCCTCATCGGTGCCTTCGGCTGGCCGGCGATCTTCGTGGCGATGGTCCCGCTCGCCATCGGCGCGCTCGTGCTCACCTGGCGTGCGGTGCCCGGTGACGTCGCACCCGCTCGGCGCGGGCAGCGCTTCGATGGGCTGGGTGCCGCGGTGCTCACCGCGGCCCTGTTCGCCTATGCGCTCGCCCTGACGTCGCCCGAGACGCTCCCGGGCGCCAGCACCGGGAGGCTGCTGCTCGCCGCGACGGTGCTGCTCGGGGTGTTCGTCGCGGTGGAGCGCAAGGCTGCGGCCCCGCTGGTGCCGCCGGCGATGCTCCGCTCGCCGACCCTCGGGGGTGGCATGGCCATGAACGTCCTGGTCGCCACGGTGATGATGAGCACCCTCGTCGTCGGCCCGTTCTACCTCGCGGGCGGGCTGGGGCTCGGGGAGGGGGCGATCGGCCTCACGCTGGCCATCGGGCCGGTCGTCTCCGCCTTCTCGGGAGTGTTCGCCGGGCGCATCGTCGACCGGGCAGGCGCGCCCGGGTCGACCACCGTCGGGCTCGTCGTGATGGTCGTCGGTGCCCTCGCTCTCACCCTGCTCCCGGCAGTCTGGAGCCTGGCCGGGTACGCGCTCGCGCTCGTCGTCCTCACCCCCGGCTACCAGCTCTTCCTCGCCGCGAACACCACCCACGCGATGGCGGGGGCGTCGCCGGAGCGACGGGGGACGGCGTCGGGCATGCTCAGCCTGTCCCGCAACCTCGGGCTGATCACCGGGGCGTCGGTCATGGGCGCCCTGTTCGCTGCGGCGGCCGGGCCCGCGGGCGGCGACGGCACCGCCGCAGCCGCCACGACCGGCATGCAGACGACCTTCGCCGTGGCGACGCTGCTCCTGGTGGCCGCGACCGGGGTGTCGGTCGTCACGCGTGGTCGGAGTGCGCGGGCGTGATCCGGAGCCGGCGGGCTCAGGCCCCGGCTAGCCACGGCGTCGGGTCGTCGAGCACGTCGGCCAGGCACGCCCGGGCCCCCCCGAGCGTCGCCGCGCCCGCGCCCACGGGCGCGCGGCGCACCGTGAACGACGACCACGGCGCCGACAGCACCCGGGTGCCCAGCTCCGCCAGGATGACCGGTTCGAGGAGGTCGGCGAGCTCGGAGTACGCCCCGCCGAGGAGGACGTCGGGCACGTCGATGAGGTTGACGAAGTCGGCCAGCGCGGCGCCCAGGGCATGGCCGGCGCGGTCGAGGGCGGCGGACGCGGGGCCGTCACCGCGCGCGACGGCGTCGAGCAGGTCGGTCACCGATGATCCACGGGGAAGCCGGGCGGCGCGCAGCACCGCGTCCGTGCCCGCGTACTGCTCGAGGCACCCGGTCGCCCCGCACTGGCACGGCGGCCCGGCCGGGTCGACGACGACGTGCCCCAGCTCCCCGCTCCACCCGCGCCCGCCGAGGAACAGCTCGCGCTCGAGCACGATCGCGGCCCCGATGCCGACGTCGGCGGAGACGTAGAGGAAGGAGTCGGCCGCGGTGGTGGTCGCCCCGAGCGCGGGGACCTGGGCCAGGGCGGCGAGCTTGGCCTCGTTGGCGATCGTGATCGGCGCACTCCCGGTGTGCGCGGCGATGGCGCGGGTGTCGACGGGGGAGAGCTCGGCCCAGCCGAGGTTGGGTGCGACGCGCAGCGTCGAGGTCGCGGAGTCCACCAGCCCTGGGAGGGCGACGCGGACGCCGGCCAGGCGCGCGCCGTCGTGCAGGGAGCGGGCGGTGGCCAGGAGGTCGGCGGTGAGCGCGGCGAGCTCGGTGAGCACGGCCGCGGGGTCGCTCGCGTGGAAGTCGCCCGGGACGGTGCGGGTGGCCAGCGTGGCGCCGGTGAGGTCGAGCACGGTGCCGGCGAGGTAGCCGACGTTGACCTCGAGGCCGAGGCCGATCATCGTCCCGGCGGCCGGAACCAGCGGGACGGCCGGGCGGCCGGCGCGCCGCGACGGCGCGGGGGCGAGCTCGGTGACGATCCGGGCCTCGATGAGCCGGTCGACCAGGACCGAGACGGTGGCGCGGGTCAGGCCGGTCGACGCCGCGACGTCGGCGCGGGAGGGAGGGGTCGGGGCGCTGAAGATCTCCCGTGCGACGAGCGCGATGTTCTGCTCGCGCAGCGAGTGCTGCCCGAGGGCGGGAGTAGCGGCCATGTGTTGACCTTACCGGCTTCCAAGGATAAGTTCATCCATACAACTAATCCGTCGGGTGGGAATCGCCCCCCGCGACGGACCAGCTCTCGACGAGGAGAACTCACGTGACGAACACCTCAGGTATCAACTACTCCTTCGGCCTCTGGACCGTGGGCTGGCAGGGCCAGGACCAGTTCGGTGGCGCGAGCCGCGCGCCGCTGCCCGCCGCCGAGTCCATCCACAAGCTCGCCGAGGCCGGCGCGTGGGGCTTCACCTTCCACGACGACGACGTGGTGCCCTTCGGCTCCGACGACGCCACCCGTGACCGCCTGCTCGGTGAGGTCAAGACCGCGGCCGCCGAGACCGGCCTGACCATCGAGATGGTCACCACGAACCTCTTCTCCCACCCCGTCTTCAAGGACGGCGGCGTCACGTCCAACGACCGCTCCGTGCGCCGTTTCGCGCTGCGCAAGGTGCTCCGCAACATCGACCTCACGGCCGAGCTCGGCGCCAAGACCTTCGTCATGTGGGGCGGGCGTGAGGGCGCCGAGTACGACGGCGCCAAGGACCTGCACGCCGCCCTCGAGCGCTACCGCGAAGGTGTCGACCTGCTCGCCGGGTACATCAAGGACCAGGGCTACGACATGAGGATCGCCCTCGAGCCCAAGCCGAACGAGCCGCGCGGGGACATCTTCCTGCCGACCATCGGCCACGCCCTCGGCTTCATCGCCGAGCTCGAGCACGGCGACATCGTCGGCCTCAACCCCGAGACCGGCCACGAGCAGATGGCGGGCCTGAACTACACCCACGGCCTCGCCCAGGCGCTGTGGGCCGGCAAGCTCTTCCACATCGACCTCAACGGCCAGCGGTCCATCAAGTTCGACCAGGACCTCGTGTTCGGCCACGGCGACCTGCTCTCCGCCTTCTTCACGGTCGACCTCGTCGAGAACGGCTTCCCCGGAACCCCGGACGGACCGCGCTACACCGGCCCGCGCCACTTCGACTACAAGCCCTCACGCACCGAGACCTCGGCCGGGGTCTGGGACTCCGCCCGCGCCAACATCGAGTCCTACGAGATGCTCGCGCGCAAGTCCGCGGCCTACCGCGCCGACCCCGAGGTGCAGGAGGCGTTCAAGACCGCCGGCATCTTCGAGCTCGCCACCCCGACGATGGCCGTCGGTGAGACCGTCGCCGACCTGCGCGCCGACACCTCCTCCTTCGAGGACTTCGACGCCGACGCCGCCGCACAGCGCGACTTCGGCTTCGTGCGGCTCAACCAGCTGGCCCTGCGCCACCTGATCGGGTCCTGATGACCGCGACCTTGCCGTCCCTGGGCGGCGCAGCAGATCCGTCCGCCGTCATTGTCGGTGCACTCGTCGCCGGGGTCGACTCCTCGACCCAGTCGTGCAAGGTCGTCATCCGTGACGCGGGGACCGGGGCGCTCCTTCGCTCCGGCTCCGCGTCGCACCCCGCCGGGACCGAGGTCGACCCCTCGGCCTGGTGGGCAGCCTTCACCGCCGCGGCCACCGCCGCCGGCGGCCTGCACGACGTCGCTGCCCTCGCCGTGGGTGGGCAGCAGCACGGCATGGTGCTGCTCGACGCGGACGGCGAGGTGATCCGCCCCGCTCTGCTGTGGAACGACACCCGGTCCGCCGGCGCGGCGTCCGACCTCATCACCGAGCTCGGCGCGCTCACGGGCGGCTCCGGGGAGCAGGCCTGGGCCGATGCCATCGGCACCGTCCCGGTGGCCTCCCTCACGGTGACCAAGCTCCGCTGGGTCGCCCAGAACGAACCGGAGAACGCCGCCCGGATCGCCGCCGTGTGCCTGCCGCACGACTGGCTGACCTGGCAGATCTCCGGTGCGGGCGGGGTACCGGGCGCCGCCCGCGACCTCAGCGCACTGACCACGGACCGCTCCGACGCCTCGGGTACGGGGTACTTCTCGGGGACCTCCGGCGAGTACCGCTCCGACCTGCTCGACCTGGCTCTCGGCGAGGGCGCCGCGGCGCGGATCACCCTGCCGCGGGTGCTGGGACCGGGGGAGTCGGGCGGGTCGGTCTCCTCGTCTGTGCTCGGCGAGGCGCTCGGTACGCCCGCCGCTTCCACCGGTGCGGTGCGGATCGCGCTTGGCGCCGGCGCCGGTGACAACGCCGCCGCAGCCCTCGGGCTGGGCATGGCCACCGGTGACGTGGCCGTCTCGATCGGCACGTCAGGGGTCGTCTCGGCGATCTCGGCCATGCCGTCCGCCGACGGGTCCGGCCTGGTCGCCGGGTTCTCCGACGCGACCGGGGCGTACCTGCCCCTCGCCTGCACGCTCAACGCCAGCCGGGTGCTCGACGGCGCGGCGCGGATGCTCGGGGTGGACCACGCCGAGCTGTCCCGTCTCGCGCTCAGCGCGCCCCCCGGCGCGGACGGCCTCGTCCTCGTCCCCTACCTCGAAGGTGAGCGCACCCCCAACCGTCCCGATGCCACCGGCACGCTGCACGGCCTGCGGCTGGCGACCATGACGCCCGCACACCTCGCCCGGGCCGCGGTCGAGGGCATGCTGTGCGGGCTGGCCGACGGTCTCGACGCGCTCGTCGCCCAGGGCGCCCAGGTCGACCGGGTGCTGCTGATCGGCGGCGGCGCGAAGTCCGAGGCGGTGCGCGAGATCGCTCCGCAGGTCTTCGGGCTGCCCGTCGAGGTCCCGCCCAACGGTGAGTACGTGGCCGACGGCGCAGCCCGTCAGGCGGCCTGGGTGCTGGCGGGCGGGGGGCAGGCTCCGGCCTGGGCCGCGGCGTCGGGCACCACGGTGCACACCGCACCGGGCGAGCCGGTCATCCGGGCGCAGTACGCGGCGGTCCGCGACCTCGTCTGACACGGCCCGCACGACAGACGGCCGCCGGCCTCACCCCTCTCGGGGAGGCCGGCGGCCGTCTGTGCTCGCGGAGGTCAGTCCTCGACGACGTTGATCGTGACGACGATGTTGCCGCGGGTCGCGTTGGAGTACGGGCACACGAGGTGTGCCTGGTCGGCGAGGTCCTGCGCCTGGTCGGCGGGAAGCCCGGGGAGCACGACCTCGAGGGTGACCGCGAGGCCGAAGCCGCCGGCCTCGAGGGTGCCGATGGAGACGCGCGCCCCGACGCTGGAGTCGGCGATGGAGATCTTCCCCGCACGGGCGACGCTCTGCAGCGCGGAGTGGAAGCAGGCGGCGTACCCGGCGGCGAAGAGCTGCTCGGGGTTGGCGCCGAGGCCGGACCCGCCCATCTCGGTCGGGATCGCGAGCGGGAGGTCCACCCGGGCGTCCGACGTCGTGACGTGGCCGTTGCGGCCTCCGCCGGTCGCGAGGGCTTCGGCGGTGTAGAGGGCGTTCATGGGCGATCTCCGATCGTCTGAAGGGTCACCGGACGTCGCCGGTGAGGTTGGTGCAGAGCTTGTCGAGCAGCCTGGCGAGGGTGACCGCCTCCTCGGCGTCGAGCCCGGAGCGTTCGGCGAGGGCGCGGGGAACGCCCGTGGCCCGTGCCTTGAGCGCGATCCCGGCCTCGGTCAGCGCCACCCGGACCACACGTTCGTCGGCCCGGTCACGGGTGCGGCTGAGCAGACCGGCGGTCTCCATGCGGCGCAGCAGCGGGGAGAGCGTGCCGCTGTCGAGGGAGAGCCGCGCCCCGATCTGGGAGACGGGGAGGTCGTCCTCCTCCCACAGCACCAGCAGCACGAGGTACTGCGGGTAGGTGAGGTTCAGCTCGTCGAGCAGCTCGCGGTAGGTGCCCAGGACCGAGCGTTCGCCCCGGTAGAGGCGGAAGCACAGCTGGGCGTCCAGGTGGAGTTGGGTCGCTGGCTGATCGGGGCTCATGCCATGACGGTACTGCGCAACTGAGTTGTGCACAACCTACCGACCCGCCGGGCGTCGGTCCCAGTCGCTGAGTGCGGGCGAACGGCTGCCGGATGTCCGTTATGGGCAGCCGGTTGGCCGCACTCAGCGGGGGTCTGGGATCCTGGGGCGCAAGCACTCAGCAACGACACAAGGACGTGACATGACGCTGTCTCTCAAGGCCGGCTCGACCGCGCTGTTCATCGGGGACTCGATCACCGAGTGGGGGCGCGACGACGCCGCCGGCTCGATCGGGCACGGCTACGTGCGGATGGCCGCAGACGGCTGGGCCGCCGCGCACCCGGACCACCCGATCACCGTCGTCAACAAGGGGATCGGCGGCAACCGCGCCGTCGACCTGCGCGAGCGCTGGACCCGCGACGCGATCGACGTGGCGCCCGACGTCGTCACGATCATGGTCGGCATCAACGACACCTGGCGCCGCTTCGACACCGGCGAGACGACGTCGACCGCGTCCTTCGAGGCCGACCTGAGCTTCGTCCTCAACCGGCTGGCCGCCGAGACTTCCGCCCAGGTGCTGCTCATCGAACCGTTCGTGCTGCCGGTGCTGCCGGGCCAGTGGGAGTGGCGCGAGGACCTCGACGCGCGCATCGCCGTCGTGCGCCGGCTCGCGGCACAGACCGGGGCGACGCTGCTCGCCGCGGACGGCCTGCTCACCGGGCTCGCGGTGAACGCCGGTGGGAACACCGGTGGCGAGGCGAGCGGCTTCGCCCGCTATGCCGACGACGGCGTCCACCTCACCGACGAGGGGGCAGCCGTGCTCGCAGCGGCGTGGCTCGGACAGACCGAGGCGGTCTGAGGCGGTCTGAGGCGCGGCTCAGTCGAGCTGCGCCAGCTGGTGAGGTGGGCGCACCCTGCCCCGGTGCGGGTGAGGGCCCCCGCCGTACAGCAGGGGTTCCGCGGCGGCGAACAGGGCGAGCTCACCGAGCTCCTTCTTGTTCATGAACAGCGGGACGCGGCCCAGGGTGAGCCCCTTGGACGCGACCAGGTGACTGATGGCGTTGTCACGGTCATTCTTGAGCGTCTTCAGGGTTGAGGGGTCGATCGTCGCGACGGCACCCCGGATCGTCGCGAGCGCCGCCGCGTAGACCGGAGCGAGCTCGCCCAGGTAGGACGTCACCGCAGGCTGCACGGAGGCCAGGTCGGCGCGCCGGCGGGTGATGGCGCCCCGGTGACGCACGAGGGCGTGGACGGCGAAGGCGATGACGACGACGGTGCCCGCGTTGATGACCCCAAGCTGGGTGTCCGCGCCGTGGTCGGGTCGCGACTCGCCGAGCGAGGCCATGACGAGGGCGGTGATCGAGCAGAGCACCGCTGCGCTGACCGCCCAGTGGAGCATGACCCCCGCCCACACCCGGTCCCGCAGCGTCGAGAGCGTCTTGACCAGGCACAGCACCGCGGTGGTGGCGACGAGGACAGCGATGACCTGGGCGTTCCCGGCGAACTCCCACATGCCCCGCACGCTCGTGGCGAAGGCGAAGGTGGGCAGGACGACGACCAGCAGGGAGACGAAGGCGAGCAGCGGATGGCTCGACTGCCGCCAGTCCGCGCTGTGCCGGGCCGTCACCGGCGCCATGAGCGTGCGCCCGGAGTGCTGTTCCTCGATCCGCTGGGCGACCGGTGTGAAGTCGGCGACGACGCGGTCGATGGCCTCGACGACGCCGGGGTGGTCGCGCAGGACCTCGCGCTCCAGACGCGCCAGGCCGTGGACGGTCATGTCCTCGGGGCGCATCCGGATGGCGAAGGCGAGGGAGTCTTTCATGGTGGCTCCTCGGACGGATCCCCGGCGGGGACGACTGGCCTACAGAGTAGGGGGAGAGGCGCGCTCCACAGCCTGGCGGGCCCGCGACGCGCAGGGTCGGTGGGCATCGGGCCTGCTCAGCGATGATCCGGGGGGCTGGGCGGGCGGGTGTGTCGTAGGATCGATGCCGTGACGAGAAGGGGGATCTGATGCAGAAGGTTCCCACCGTCTACGACGTTGCAGAACTCGCCGGGGTGTCGATCGCGACCGTCTCACGGGTGTTCCGCAAGCCCCACGAGGTGGCCCAGCCGACCCAGGACCGTGTGCATGCAGCCGTCCTGGACCTCGGCTACGTCCCGAGCGGCAGCGCTCGCAGCCTGGCTGCGCGGCGCGCCGGGGCGATCGGGCTGTGCCTGCCGGACTTCGACGGGATCGACGACGAGGCGCAGCTCGCACCTGTCACCTTCTCCGACGGGTCGGTCTCGACCGTCCTCGACCCTCCCGAGGACGTCGAGGCCGGTGACCACCTCTACATCTCCGAGGTGATGCTCGGCACCGAGATCGAGGCGTGGCAGCACGGCATGGCGGTGACCATCGCCGTGGCGCGCGGGTCTCGGGGGACCGAGATCTTCGACAACCTCGCGGGCCGGGTCGACGGCATCGTCACGCTCGCACGCACCATCCCCGACCAGCAGCTCGCCCACCTCGCTCGGCGCATCCCCGTGGTCGTCCTCGCCGGGCCGCGGTCCGGCGACGAGTACGACCACATCACGACCGACAACGTCGAGGGGATGCGGGTCATGACCGCGCACGTCCTCGACGTCCACGGGGTCACCGATCTGGCGTTCGTGGGAGGGCCGGCGGACTCCCCGGACGACGACGCACGGTTCCGGGGTTTCTGCGCGGCGCTCCGTGCCGCGGGCCTCCCGGCCCCGGCGGCGCCGATCGCCCGAGGCGACTTCACCCGGGCGCACGGCCGCTCGATCGGTCGGGGTCTCCTCTCAGGAGGCACCGTCCCGCGGGCGCTGGTCTGCTCCAACGACCAGACGGCCCTCGGAGTGCTCGACGCCCTCACCGACGCGGGCGTCCGGGTCCCCGAGGACGTCATCGTCACGGGCTTCGACGGGATCGATGCGTCGGAGATGTCCCGGCCGCGACTGACGACGGTCTATCAGCCGATGCGCGACCTCGGCCGGGCCGCGGTCGACACCCTGCTGCACCGGCTGCGGGAACCCCAGCTCCCGCCCCAGACCCGCATGCTCCCGGTCAAGGTGCTGCTCCGCGGCAGCTGCGGCTGCCTTCCCTGACCGATCTGCCCCCCGACGGCATCTGCCACGAGCTACTTGCGCGAACGGATGTATGCGCATACATTCATGGGGACAACACTTGCTGACCGAGACGATCCGCACAGGTGCGCACCGCCCGGTCGACGTGACGAAGATGACACGAAGGAGAACATCGCCATGATCGTTGGCACCCGTCAGACGCGTAAGCGCCTGACCTCCGCGCTCGGACTGGGCCTCGCAGCGGCCCTCGCACTCAGCGCCTGCGCAGCACCCGAGGGTGGCGCCGCGAGCACCGCCGGCGGATCCAGCTCGCTCATGCTCGCGGCCGACAACGGCTCACCGACGTTCGTCAAGAACTTCAACCCCTTCGTGATCGAGAAGCGCAACGCCGCGGCGATCATCTACGAGCCGCTCATCGTCGTGAACGCGCTCGACGGCAAGGCCACCAGCTTCCTCGCCAGCGACTACTCCCAGCCCGACGCCAGCACGATCGTGGCTGAGATCCGCGAGGGCGTCACCTGGAGCGACGGCACGGCCTTCTCGGCCGAGGACGTCGTGTTCAGCTACAACCTGCTCAAGGACTTCCCCGCCCTGGACACGACCGGCATCTGGTCCCGCGTGGCCTCGGTGAGCGCCGAGGGTGAGACCGTCACCTTCAAGCTCATCGCCGAGGACTCCTCCGCCCCGCTCGTCGTCCTGGCGGTGCCGATCGTCGCGAAGCACCTCTGGGAGGGGGTCGCCGACCCGGTCACGTTCACCAACGAGACCCCCGTGGGCACCGGTCCGTACACGCTCGGTGACTTCAATGCGAACCAGTACAAGCTCGTGAAGAACGTCGACTACTGGCAGGCCGACAAGGTCGCCGCCGAGGAGCTCGTGCTCCCGGCCGCGAACTCTCAGCTCGACATCGTCAACAACGGCTACGACTGGGCCTACGCCTTCATGTCCGACGTCGAGAACACCTGGGTCGCGTCCTCCGAGGGCAACGAGTTCTGGTTCCCGGCCGGCGGCACCGTCGCGATCCTCCCCAACCTCACCAAGGCTCCCTACAGCGACGTCAACTTCCGCCAGGGCATGTCCCTCGCGCTCAAGCGCGACGCGATCGCCGAGAACGCCTCCGAGGGCACCGTCGGTGCGTCCGGACAGCAGGGACTGCTGCTGCCCACCCAGGAGGAGTGGCTCACCGACGCCATCCCCGACGAGGGCATGGTCACCCAGGACGCCGCGGCGGCCGAGGCCGCCTTCGCCAAGGCCGGCTACACCCTCTCCGACGGCAAGCTCGTCGACGCGAACGGCGCCCAGGCCACGATGACCATCACCACGCCGAACGGCTGGACCGACTGGCTGCGCGCCGTCCAGGAGATCCAGAAGCAGTACACCGCCATCGGCATCGACGTGAAGATCAACCAGCCGCAGCCGGCCGCCTACTTCCAGGCGATCCAGAACGGCGACTTCGACGTCGCGATGAGTTCCTTCGGTGGCAACGGCTCGGTCTTCCAGGGCTACTACAACCTCCTGAGCTCGGACTTCTACCAGCCGCTCGGCAGCACCGCGCCGTCGAACTACCAGCGCTACACCAACCCTGAGGTCGACGCGCTCCTCACCGAGTTCCGCGCCACCGTCGACGAGGCCCGCCAGAAGGAGATCGCCGGCGAGCTCCAGGAGGTCATGTACAACGAGGTGCCGGTCGTCTCCGTGTACTACGCGGGACTGTGGGGCCTCTTCTCCGACAAGAGCTTCACCGGCTGGCCCAGCGCGGAGAACCCGTACATGACGCCGACGCCGTACACGTCCAGCGCGCTCGTCGTCCTGACCACCATCACGAAGGTGGACAGCTGACCGGTCCGGGCTGACCGGTTCGATCACCACCCCGGGTGGGGGCGCACGACAGCTGCGCCCCCACCCCTGGGCTGTCCCCACCTCCCCCCGACGAAGGCGAGCACCTCGTGTGGTTCTTCCTGCGCAAGCTCGGCTTGCTGCTCCTGACGGCATGGGCCGCCATCACCCTGAACTTCTTGCTGCCTCGGCTCATGCCAGGCACCCCAGCCGACGCGGCCATCGCGAAGCTGGCGCAGAACGGCCCCGTCGACCCCGCGACCCGCGCGGCCATCGAGGCCCAGCTCGGCGTCCCGACCGGTGACGCGTGGTCGCAGTACATCCAGTACCTCGGCAACGTGTTCCGCCTCGACTTCGGGGTCTCGTACACGTTCTTCCCGCAGAGCGTCTCCTCGCTCATCCTCAACGCCCTGCCCTGGACGCTCATCATGGTCGGGCTCGTCACGGTCGTGGCGTTCATCTGCGGAACCCTTCTCGGGGTGCTCGCCGCCTGGAAGCGCGGGACCTGGCTCGACACGCTGCCCACCCTGGGCGGCACGTTCACCTCGGCCTTCCCGTACTTCTGGACCGCGCTGCTGCTCGTGTACTTCCTCGGCTACCAGCTCAGGTGGTTCCCCACCTCGGGGGCCTACGGGCGCGAGACCACCCCCAACATGTCCCTGGCCTTCGTCTCCGACGCGATCGGGCACGCCTGGCTCCCGGCCATCACGATCCTCATCACCTCCCTCGGTGGATGGATCCTGGGCATGCGCAACAACATGATCAACACTCTCGGTGACGACTACGTGACCTTCGCCGAGGCGAACGGTCTGCGCAGCCACACCGTGGCGGTCAAGTACGCGGCCCGCAACGCGATCCTGCCGAACCTCACCGGCTTCGGCCTCGCCCTCGGTGGCGTGGTCGGCGGATCCCTGCTCGTGGAGCAGGTGTTCAACTACCCCGGCGTCGGCTATCTGCTCTTCAACGCGGTGACCAACCAGGACTTCCCGCTCATGCAGGCCCTGTTCCTCATGATCACCATCAGCGTGCTCCTGGCGAACTTCTTTGTCGACATCTTGTACGGACTCTTGGATCCGAGGACCCGCCGATGACCGTTCCAGCGAAGCTCACCGAGCCCACGGGCTCGATCCCCACGACCTCGACGGGGACCCCACCAGCCGCGCCCGCGCACGGACCGGCCTCGCCGCTGCGGGTCCTGTCCCGCGGCGCCTCGACGATCTGGAGCAACAAGAAGGCCCGGATCGGGATGATCCTGCTCGCCGTGTTCGTCCTCATGGCGGTCTTCGCGCCGCTCATCGCGCCCTACGGCGCGACCGAGAACGGCTTCGGCCGCAACCAGGCACCCTCCGGGGCGCACTGGTTCGGCACGACCGCGGCCGGCGAGGACGTCTTCTCCCAGGTGGTCTTCGGCGCGCGGATCTCCGTGGCCGTCGGCTTCATCGCCGGGTTCCTCTCCACGCTCATCGCCGTCGTCGTCGGCCTGTCGTGGGGGTACATCCGTGGCCCGCTCGCCGACGTCATCAACTTCATCGTCAACCTCGTGCTCGTCATCCCGGGGCTGCCGCTGATGATCGTCATCGCGGCCTACCTGCAGAACGGCGGCATGACGATGATCATCTTCGTCGTCGTGCTCACCGGGTGGGCGTACGGGGCCCGTGTGCTCCGCTCCCAGACGCAGTCGATCCGCGGTCGTGACTTCATCACCGCGGCGCAGTTCTCCGGGGACGGCGCGGCGCGCATCGTCTTCCGCGAGATCCTGCCGAACATGACCTCGCTCATCACCGGCAGCTTCTTCGGTGCGGCGACGTCGGCGATCCTCGCGGAGTCGGGTCTGTCCTTCCTCGGGATCGGCGACACGACGACCGTGAGCTGGGGCTCGATGCTCTTCTGGGCGTCGAACTCCAACGCGCTGCTCACCGGACAGTGGGTCCTGCTCTTCGCCCCCGGTCTGTGCATCGCGCTGCTCGCCACGTCGCTCACCCTCATCAACTTCGGGGTGGACGGACTGTCCAACCCTCGCCTACGGGAAGGATCGGGCCGATGAGCCTGCTCGAGGTCAACGACCTGTCGGTCGTCTACGAACCGCGCGGCGCCGAGCCGACCTACGCGGTCAAGAACGCGTCCTTCTCCCTCGAGCGTGGCGAGTTCGTCGGCCTCGTGGGGGAGTCCGGATCCGGGAAGTCGACCCTCGGCTTCGCGGTCACCCGCCTGGCCAAGGCGCCGGCGCGGATCTCCGCGGGCACCATCCTCTTCGACGGCCGCGACATCGCGTCCATGAAGGAGGAGGAGCTGCGGACCCAGCGCCAGGGCGGGTTCGCCATGGTGCTGCAGTCGGGCATGAACGCGCTCAACCCGGTGCGCTCGATCCGCAAGCACTTCGGCGACATCTTCGCCGCTCACGGCCACGTGCCCAAGAGCAAGCGGCTCGCGCGGGCCTACGAGCTCGTGGAGAAGGTGGAGCTGCCCCGCACGGTCCTGGACCGCTTCCCCGGTGAGCTCTCCGGCGGCATGCGCCAGCGCGTCTCGATCGCCCTCGCCCTCTCGCTCGAGCCCCAGCTCATGGTCTTCGACGAGCCGACCACCGCCCTGGACGTCCTCGTCCAGCACTCCGTCATGGGGACTATCCGCGACCTGCAGAAGTCCGAGAACTTCACGGCGCTGCTGATCAGCCACGACCTCGGCATCGTCCTGGAGTCGACGTCGCGGGTCATGGTCATGAGCGAGGGGGTCATCGTCGAGGACGGCACGTCGCAGCAGATCCTGCAGACCCCGCAGCACGCCTACACCCAGATGCTGCTCAGCCACTACGCCGACCCGCGCGCCGAGGTCGTCGAGGTGCCCGGGCTCGTCGTGCGCGGCTCGACGATCAAGACCACCGGGCACAGCTCGGTCGCCGACGCCGTCGCGCCGGTCGGCGCGCCGGTGACGTCCGCGCCCAGCACGCCCCGGCGTCGGGCAGGGCGGCCCGAGGCGACGGCGATCGTCGTGGACGACGTGACCAAGGTCTACCCGGCACCGCGCCGCGGGCAGGACCCGGTCACGGCCGTCGACCACGTCTCCTTCACCCTCGAGCAGGGCCAGTCCATGGCGCTGGTCGGGGCGAGCGGCTCGGGGAAGTCGACCCTCGCCAAGCTCATCACCGGCGTCGAGCGGCCGACGTCGGGGACCATCCACTTCGGTGACGCCCGCGTCGACACGCTGCGCCGCAAGGGGCTGCGCGAGCTGCGCCGTGAGGTGCAGATGGTCTTCCAGGACCCGTACTCCGCGCTCAACCCGCTGCACACGGTCGAGTACGCGCTCATGCGGCCCGTCATCAACTACACGGGGCTGCGCGGCGTCGCCGCCCGTACCCGCGTCCTCGAGCTCCTCGAGACCGTGGGCCTGACGCCCGTCGAGCAGTTCGCGGCGAAGCTCCCGCACCAGCTCTCCGGCGGGCAGCGCCAGCGCGTGGTCATCGCCCGGGCGCTCGCCTGCGACCCGCAGGTGATCATCGCGGACGAGCCCGTCTCGATGCTCGACGTGTCGCTGCGTGCCGGGGTGCTCGCGCTGCTGGACGACCTGCGGGTCACCTTCGGTGTCTCGATGCTCTACATCACGCACGACCTGCTCTCCGCGCGCCTGGTGACCGACCAGATCATGGTCCTCAACCACGGCAAGGTCGTGGAGTCCGGGCAGACCGCGCAGGTGCTCCGCTTCCCCGAGCACCCCTACACGATGGAGCTGCTCGAGGCGATCCCGCAGCCCCAGCGCGCGGGGGCCGGCCGCTGACCGGCTGCGCCACCCACGCCCTCTCCTGACCGCCACCTGACTACCGAGCGAGGCACTCATGCTGAACTTCCCGGAAGGATTCCGTTGGGGATCCGCGACCGCCGCCCACCAGATCGAGGGCAACAACACCCGCTCCGACTGGTGGCGCCGCGAGCACCTCACCGGCACCACGATCGCCGAGCCGAGCCTCGACGCCTGCGACAGCTACCACCGCTTCCGTGAGGACATGCAGGTGCTCGTCGACGCAGGCCTGAGCATGTACCGGTTCTCGATCGAGTGGGCCCGAATCGAGCCGGAGAAGGGATTCGTCTCCCAGGCCGAGCTCGCCCACTACCGCCGGATGGTCCTCACCGCGCGCGAGCTCGGCCTCGAGCCGATGATCACCCTGCACCACTTCACCATCCCGCAGTGGTTCGAGGACGAGGGCGGGTGGCGGGCGCCCGACGCCGTCGAGCGCTTCGCCTTCTACACCCGGACCGTGCTCCCCGTCCTCGAGGGTGTGGAGTGGGTGTGCACCATCAACGAGCCGAACATGGTCGCGATGATGGCCGGCGGTGACGGCCAGGGCACCACTCTGCAGGCCTTCGGCCAGCCCGGACCGGACGTCAACGTCGGCCAGACCCTGTTCGAGGCGCACCGCGCCTGCCGGGCGGTGCTCGCCGAGGCGGGCGACTTCCGCACCGGATGGACGGTCGCCACCCAGGACTTCCAGCCCGAGCCCGGCTGCGAGGAGATCGCCCGCGACTACGGCTACCACCGCGACGCCTGGTACCTCGAGATGGCCCGCGGTGACGACTGGGTCGGAGTCCAGGCCTACACCCGCACGAAGATCGGCCCGGACGGGCCGCTGCCCATCGCCGACGGCGCCGAGAAGACCCTGACCGGCTGGGAGTTCTACCCGCGCGCCCTCGAGGACGGCATCCGCCTGTCCCACGAGATGGCACCGGGGGTGCCGGTGTTCGTCACTGAGAACGGCATCGCGACCGACGACGACACCCGCCGCGTGGCCTACATGCAGGGCGCGCTCGAGGGGATGCACGCGGCGATCACCGACGGGATCCAGGTGGAGGGCTTCCTCTACTGGAGCCTGCTCGACAACTACGAGTGGGGCTCCTACGGCCCGACCTTCGGCCTGGTCAGCGTGGACCGCGCGACCTTCGCGCGGACCGTCAAGCCCAGCGCCCGCTGGCTGGGCGACGTCGCAGCGGCCAACGCGCTCGCCGTCTGACCCTGCTCCTTCCCACCCGACGCCTGAACCGAGGGACCTCACCGTGACCACGCACACCGCCCACCCGCCCGCCACCGAGCCCGCCGCGGCGGGGACCGCTGTCCTGTCCGCGCCGCGCAGCCCTGCGCGGCCCGCGCCGTCGGCGGGGGTGCTCGCGGCGGGGACGACCCGCATCGAGCTGACGACGGCCGGTGACGTGCGCGCCATCACGCACGGTGACTCGATGATGGTCAGCCAGTACGTGCCGAGCGAGCACGACTCCATGGTGGGCGGGGTGTTCCTGCGCCGCCACGGGGTGGACGGTGCAGGCGCGCGGGTGGTCACGAGCGCACCGCTCGTGGGCTCCCGCGCAGCCGGCGACTTCGCGGTGGACCCGGGCGGCGCGCGCTGGTCGGGGCAGGTGCTCGGGGCGCGGTACGCGGTGACCCTCGCCCTCGACCCGAGCGGTGAGCTGTGGGTGTGGCGGGTCGACCTCGAGGCCGCCGAGCCCGGGTCGGAGGGCGCCGTCTTCGACGTCGTCGTGGCCCAGGACCTGGCCCTGGCGCCCCTCTCGATGGCCCTCAACAACGAGCCCTACGTGAGCCAGTACGTCGTGCACCACGTGCTCGACGACGCCCGGGCCGGCTCTGTCGTCGCGAGCCGGCAGACCATGGCGACCGCGCCGGTGCTGCCGCTCGCGGTGACCGCCCTCGTCGAGGGAGCCCGTGCCCACCTCACCGACGGCTTCTCCTTCTACGGCCTCGAGGCCAAGGTCGACGGCCGTCCCCACCTCCTGGACGCCCCCGACTGGGACTCCCTCGTCTACCAATACGAGTTCGCCCTCCCGGTGCTGCTCAGCCCCGAGCTCGACCTCACCGCTCCGCGCACGGTGCACGCGGTGACCGCCGTCGTCGGTGACTACCGCGGGGAGCTCGGGGACGCTCTCGACGTGTTCCCCGGTCTCCTCGACCGTGCCCTCGCGCTCTCTGACACGCTGCCCGACGCCGCAGCACCCGAGCTCACAGCACCCGACGCTGCGGCGGCCGCGCGCTCCCTGCTCGTCTCGGCCCCGCTGCTGTCCGGCCGCGACCTGTCCGACGCCGAGCTCGTCGCCCTGGGGGACGCACCGGCACCCGCCGACGCGCCCGCGCCCACCCGGGTCCTCCAGCCCGAGCGGGACGCGACCGGGCGTCTGCTGTCCTACTTCACCCCCGAGGCCACCCACGTCGTCAGCCGCGCCAAGGAGCTCGCGGTCGAGCGACCGCACGGGCACGTCCTCAAGGCCGGCTCCGACGTCTCGCCCAACGACAACATCCTCTCCGCGACCGCCTACGCCTACGGCGTGTTCGCCTCGCACGTCGTGGTCGGCAACACGACCGCGAACCGCTTCGTCTCGGTCCAGCGCAACCACCTCAACCTGCTGCGCTCCTCCGGGGTGCGCGCGCTCGTCCGCGCCGGCGACGAGTGGCAGCTGCTCGGGGTGCCCTCGGCCTTCGTCCTCGACCTCGGCGGTGTCCGCTGGGTCTACGCGACCGAGCACGGCCGCATCGAGGTGCGCACGACGGCGAGCCACGACGGGCGCGCCATCGAGGTCCGGGTCGATGCCGAGCACCCGCTCGACATCCTCCTCACCGCCGACATCGAGCTCGGCGAGCAGTCCTGGACCGCGTCCGGTGCCCTCGACGGACGGGCCCTGACCTTCACCGCCGACGCCGGGACCGACGTCGCCGAGCACTGCCCCGACCTCGTGTACGTGCTGGCCAGCGCGACAGGGCGGCTCGGCGACGACGCGTCCCTCTTCGCCGACGGCCGCCCGCGCGGCACGAGCCTGACCACCGTCGCCTTCGACGCGACCACCTCAGCCTCGCTCGTGCTCACCGGCGACCTCGACGGCGCGGTGGCTGCGCTGGCCGCCGCCGAGACGGTGCTCACCACCGCCCTCGACGTCGCCGCCGAGCTCGTCGCCCACCGCGGCTACGTCGCCGACTACACCCGCAACCTGCGGGTCGAGGGCGACGGTCGCCTCGCCGAGGTCAACCTCCTGCTGCCGTGGTTCACGCAGAACGCGCTCATCCACTTCCTCGTGCCGCACGGCCTCGAGCAGTACTCCGGCGCAGCCTGGGGGACGCGCGACGTCTGCCAGGGACCGCTCGAGCTCAACCTCGCCTTCGGTCACTTCGACGCGGCGGGGGACATCGTCCGCCGGGTGTTCGCCCACCAGCTCCCCGACGGCACGCTGCCGCAGTGGTTCATGTTCGACGCCTACCGCGAGCGGTACTCCGACGAGGCGCACGGCGACGTCGTCGTCTGGCCGCTCATGGCCCTGGGGGAGTACCTGTCCGCGACCGGTGACACCGCGATCCTCGACGTCGAGGTGCCCTTCTGGGACGGCGACCACCGCCGCCCCGGCACCCGCACCGCGCCGATCGCCGACCACGTGCGCGCCTCCCTCGACTACATCCGCAGCCACCGCGCCCCCGGGACCGAGCTGCTCTCCTACGGGGAGGGCGACTGGGACGACACCCTCCAGCCCGCGCAGGCCTCGATGAGCCGTGAGATGGCCTCGGCCTGGACCGTCGCGCTGCTCTTCCAGGCGGCCGGCACCCTCGGTGCCCAGCTGCGCGGGACCTCCCACGACGGCCTCGCGACCGAGCTCGTGGCCGAGGCCGCGACGATCGCCGGGGAGTTCACCGACCGCCTGGTCATCGACGACGTGCTCGCCGGCTACGTCGTGTTCGCGCCCGAGGGCCCGTGGCCGGTGCTGCACCCCAGCGACGACCGGACCGGCCTGTCCTACCGGCTCATCCCGATGACCCGGTCGATCATCGCCGGGCTGTTCACCCCCGAGCAGGTGCTGCGCCACGAGGCCCTCGTCGAGGAGCACCTGCACTTCCCCGACGGGGTGCGGCTGATGGACCGGCCCGCGCCCTTCCACGACGGGCAGACGCGGTTCTTCCGGCGCGGGGAGCAGGCGGCGAACTTCGGCCGCGAGGTCGGGCTCATGTACACCCACGCCCACATCCGCTACACCCAGGCCCTCGCGACGCTGGGCCGGGAGCGGCTCGTCACCGAGCTGCTGCGGATCAGCCCGGTCGGCCAGTTCGACCGGCTGAGCACGAGCCTGCCGCGCCAGCGCAACTGCTACTACTCCTCCTCCGACGCGGCCTTCACCGACCGGTACGACGCCGCGGCGAACTTCGACCGGCTGCGCGACGGCACGGTCGGGGTCAAGGGCGGCTGGCGGGTGTACTCGAGCGGCCCGGGGATCTACCTGCGCCAGCTCGTGCAGGGCGCGCTCGGCCTCGTCGAGCAGGCCGGCGCCGTGGTCGTCGACCCGGTCCTCGCCCTCGAGGACGACGGACTGACCATCGGCATCGACCTCGCCGGCGCGCACCGCACGGTGCGCTTCCACGTCGAGCCCGGCCGCGCAGGCGTCACCGTGCTGGCCGACGGCGCCCCGCTGACCGGCGTCGAGACGTCGGCGCACTACCGCCGCGGCGGCCTGTCCCTCGCGGCGGCCGACCTCGCCGGGGTGAAGGTCCTCGACGTCCACGTCGGCGTCGACCGCAGCACCCTCAGCGCCTGACCCGTCCGTCCAGCCCGACGGGGCGTGCTCTTGACGACGGGGCGTGCGTTCAACAGCACGTTCCGTCGTCGAGAGCACGCCCCGTACGGGTGGGTAGGGTCGGAGTCAGAGGTGGGGTGCGACCAGCTGGGCGTAGCGCTGGGCGACCGTCGAGATCACCAGGTCGGACTCGGTGTCCCAGATCTCCTGGTTGAAGATCTCGACCTCGATGTCGCCGGTGTACCCGGCGGCGGTGACCCACCGCGTGATGGTCGGGAAGTCGATGTACCCGTCGCCCATGTACCCGCGGGAGAGCAGCGGGTCGGCGGCCAGCGGCAGGATCCAGTCGCACACCTGGTAGGACGCCAGACGTCCCTCCGCCCCGGCGCGGGCGATGAGCCCCTCGAGCTCGGGGTCCCACCACACGTGATAGGTGTCCACGACGACGCCGACGACGTCGGCCGGGTGCGGGGCGGCCAGGTCGAGGGCCTGACCCAGCGTCGAGATGACCGCGCGGTCCGCGGCGAAGATCGGGTGCAGCGCCTCCAGCACGATGCGGACGCCGTGCTCGGCGGCGAAGGGGACGAGGTCGGCGATGCGGTCGGCGACGCGCCCCCGGGTGGCCACGAGGTCCCTGGCGGCGTCGCGCTCGGCGGGGTCGGAGGAGCTGCGGGCCGGTTCGCCGGGCGCCGGGTTGGCGCCCAGCCCGCCGACGACGAACACGAGCTCGGAGGTCCCCACCGTGGCGGCCTCGACGATGGCCGCCTTGTTGTCGGCCAGGGCGGAGGCGATGCCGTCGGGGTCGGAGGCGGTGAGGAAGCCGCCGCGGCACAGCGAGGAGACGCGCAGCCCGGCGTCGGCCACGATCTTGGCGGCCTTGTCCGCACCGACCTCCTGGACCCGGTCGCGCCAGAGCCCGACGGCGCCGTACCCGGCGCGGGCCGCGCCGTCGACCGCCTCGGCGAGGGTGAGGAGCTTGGTCGTCGCCGTGTTCAGGGACAGGCGGGAGAGGTCGGGAGCGCCGGAGGTCATCGTCGAGTCCGTTTCGGTGGCAGTGGGGTACCGGATCGAGGCGCCGGCCAGCGCTGGAAGCGCTTTCCGTCGAGCATAGGACCGCCGCGACAGGTGCGTCAACAAGTCGCGACACACCTCGGCCAGGCGCGGAAAGCGCTTGCCGAATGCTCGGGACTCTGGGACGATGGCGGGCAGCACACGGCGCGGTCGCGTCGTCGGACCAGAACACCACGAAGGATGGCAACGATGCCCAAGGTCGCACTCGTCACCGGCGGAAACCGCGGAATCGGGCTGGGGATCACCCGCCGGCTGCTCGCCGACGGCTACGCCGTCGCGATCCTGGCCACCCGCCCCGAGCCCGTCGAGCTCCTCGACGAGCTCCGCACCTGCGGGCCGGACGGCGGACCTGCCGAGGTCATCTACGTCCAGGGCTCGGTCGCCGAGCTCGCCGACCACGAGCGCTACGTCGCCGCGGCGCTGGAGGCCTGGGGTTGCATCGACCTGCTCGTCAACAACGCCGGCGTCGCGCCGACGGTCCGCGCGGACCTGCTCGAGGCCGACGCGGAGAGCTTCGACCGGGTCCTGGGCATCAACCTGCGTGGCCCGTACTTCCTCACCCAGCGGGTCGCCAACGCGATGATCGAGCTGCGCGGCGAGCACGACGGCGTCACCGGCGACGAGCCCGTCGGCACGATCATCAACGTCTCCTCGATCTCGGCGACGACCGTCTCGACCAACCGCGGCGAGTACTGCGTCTCCAAGGCCGGGGTGTCGATGGGGACCCAGCTCTTCGCCGTCCGACTGGCCCCCGAGGGCATCGTCGTCTACGAGGTGCGCCCCGGGGTCGTCGCGACCGACATGACCGCCGGCGTCACCGAGAAGTACGACAAGCTGCTCGCCGACGGCCTCGCCCCCAACCCGCGCTGGGGCCGCCCCTCCGACGTCGCCGGCGCCGTCGCGATCCTCGCCTCGGGCCAGACGCCGTACTCGACCGGTGAGATCTTCCACGTCGACGGCGGCCTGCACATCCCGCGTCTCTAGCCCGGCCTCGCCGTCCCGCCCCACCAGCGTCAGCCCCAGGAGAATCCCATGTCCGACCAGACCCCCTCGCCGCAGCCCGCAGCCGCACGGCCCGAACCCTCGCAGCCCGCCGGTGACCACTCGGTCAACGCCAGCTACGACGTGGAGACCGTGCGGATCGCCGGCTTCGACGTGCCCGTGGTGTCGGCGAACACGGTCATCGTGGGAACCGGCTCGGCCGGCTTCTGCGCCGCGGACCGGCTGTGGGAGTTCGGCCAGGAAGACATCGTCATGGTGGCCGACAAGGTCAACGCCGGGTCCTCGCGCAACGCCGGCTCGGACAAGCAGACCTACTACAAGATGACGCTGTCCGGCGGGGACGGCGACTCCGTCCGGGAGATGGCGCAGACCCTCTTCTCCGGCGGGGCGATGGACGGGGACAACGCATTGTGCGAGGCGGCGCTGTCCGCCCGCGGGTTCCTGCGCCTGTGCGAGCTCGGGGTGCCCTTCCCGCAGAACCGCTTCGGGGAGTTCATCGGCTACAAGACCGACCACGACCCGCGCCGCAGGGCCACCTCGGTGGGCCCGTACACCTCGCGCTCGATGGTCGAGCAGCTCGAGAAGAAGGTGCACCGCAACGGGACCCGGATCTACGACCAGTGCCGCGTCGTCGACGTCCTCACCCGTGAGGTCCCCGGCGCTGCCGGCGCGCCCGGCGAGCCCCGGCGGGAGGTGGTGGGTCTGCTCTGCCTGCGCACCGACGTCGTGCACGACGGCGCGCAGAGCCCCTACGTCCTCTTCCGCGCCACCAACCTCGTGTACGCGACCGGCGGGCCGGCCGGGATGTACGCGACGTCGGTCTTCCCCAACGGGCAGTGGGGCGCCTCCGGGGCCGCCTACCGCGCGGGGGTGCATGGCAAGAACCTCACCGAGTGGCAGTTCGGGCTCGCCTCGACCAAACCGCGGTGGAACGTGTCGGGGACGTACATGCAGGTCATGCCGCGGTTCGTGTCGACGGACGCGGACGGAGGCGACGAGCGGGAGTTTCTCACCGAGACGATCCCCGACTACGGGCGCCAGCTGTCGATGATCTTCCTCAAGGGTTACCAGTGGCCCTTCGACATCCGCAAGGCCCTCGACGGCTCCTCGCTCATCGACCTGCTCGTCTACCAGGAGACCGTGCTGCGCGGGCGCAAGGTGTACCTCGACTTCACCCGCAACCCGATGCAGGCCGAGCTGGATCCGACGCAGATCTCGCCCGAGGCGCACGCCTACCTCGAGAAGGGCGGCGCGCTGTTCGGCACGCCCATCGAGCGGCTCAAGCACATGAACCTGCCCTCCTACGAGCTCTACCTCGGCAAGAACCCCTACGTCGACCTCGCCACCGACTGGCTCGAGGTGGACGTGTGCGCCCAGCACAACAACGGCGGGCTCGTCGTGGACACCTGGTGGGAGTCCAACGTCGCGGGGTTCTTCCCGGTCGGTGAGGCCGGCGGCGCGCACGGGGTCTACCGTCCCGGCGGCGCGGCGCTCAACTCCGGCCAGGTCGGGGCGACCCGCGCCTCCCAGCTCATCGCGGCCCGCCGCACCCAGGCCCCGCTCGACCTGGCGCCCTTCGCCGACGTCGCCGGTCCGGTCGTGGAGTCCGCGGTCGCCCTCCTCGCCGGCGCCGCGGCGCGCGTGGCCGCCGGCGCGCCCGACAACACCGGGGAGCTGCTGCGCGCGGCCAGCTCGCTCATGAGCGAGAAGGCCGGCCCGGTGCGCTCGACCGAGTCGATCACCCAGGCGCTCGCCCAGGTGACGCAGTGGCTGGCGACCTACGACGACCTCGTCGTGGCCGATCCCACGAGCCGCCGCGCGGTCAACCGCACCTTCCTCGTCCGCGACATCATCACCACGCAGTACGTGTACCTGTCGGCGATGGCCGACTACGTCGCGCACGGCGGCCGCAGCCGCGGGTCGGTGCTCTACACCGACGCCTCGGGCGACCTGCCGCAGGTGGGGTTCGGGGACACGCCGTCGGCCGAGCTCGCCCTGCCGGAGATCTTCCGCTTCGCCCTCGACGCCGGGGCGCTGGACGACGTCGTGCAGGAGGCCGCGTGGGGTGGCGCGGCGGGGGACGGCGATGGGGACAGTGCAGCCGACGCCGCGGGGGAGTGCACCTTCAGCTGGCGCCCGGTGCGCCCGATCCCCGAGGACGACGACTTCTTCGAGAACGTCTGGCGCGCCTACCGGGAGAACCAGAACATCTTCTGACCCCCGGCACCGGCGTGGACTGTCGTCCAGGTCACACGTCACGATCCGGTCACACCTGCCGCTGCCGGTCCATCTGAGGTTAGGCTTGCCAAAGTACCTCAGCGGGGCCTGTGCCTCGGACGACCCACACCGGAAGGCTCTCTCGTGGCCGCCTCATCCCTGCCCTTCACCCGCGCGCGACGCTCCCTCGTCGCGGCGACCACCGCCGCGCTCGTGCTCACGCTCGCCGCCTGCGCCGACGACGCCGACACCGACGCCGCGCCGAGCGGGTCCGACGCGGCGGCGAGCAGCGACGCCTTCCCGGTCACCATCACCGGAGCCCTCGGGGAGACCGTCATCGACGAGGCGCCCGAGCGCGTCGTCACCCTCGGCTGGGGATCCGGCGACATCGCCCTCTCCCTCGGCGTCGTCCCGGTCGGGACCGAGTCCGACGACTGGGCCGGCGACGACGACGGCTACCAGCCGTGGTTCCGCGAGGCCGTCGAGGCCGAGGGCGCCGAGCTGCCCACGACCATCACCATGTACCCCGAGCTCGACGTCGAGGCGATCATCGCCCTCGAGCCCGACCTCATCCTCGCCCCGCAGTCCGGCATCGACCAGGCGACCTTCGACCAGCTCTCGGAGTTCACCGACGTCGTCGCCTACCCCGAGGGCCCCTGGATCACCCCGCTCGACGAGCAGATCACCATCGCCGCCACCGCGCTCGGCAAGAGCGACCAGGCCCAGGCCCTCATCGACGACGTCGCCACGACCCTCGCCGACGCGAGCGCCGAGCACCCCGAGTTCGCGGGCAAGACCGTCGCCTACGTCGCCGCCCAGACGCTCGGCAGCCTCGACGTCTACGTCCCCGGCGACCCGCGGGTCGACACCCTCCTCGGGCTCGGCTTCGTGCTGGCCCCCTCGGTCGCCGACCTCGAAGCCCCGGCCGGCCAGTTCGTCGCGCCGTTCGGCCTCGAGAACTCCGACACCCTGAGCGACGTCGACGTCCTGTTTACGTGGTTCAACGACACCGACGAGCAGGCCGCCACCGAGGCACAGCCGCTGTTCGCGGCCATCCCCGCCTACGCCGCGGGCGCCTACGTGCCCATGGTCGACCGCCAGCTCGGCATGGCCGTGACCGTCGGCACGCCGCTCAGCGTGCCGTGGGCCATCGACCGCTACGTGCCGATGATCGCTGAGGCAGTCGCTAAGGTCGGTTGATGTCCACAGCCGTCGAAGCACCTGCGCAGGGCCGGACGTCCACGTCCGGCCCTGCGCGGCGTTGGGGTCTGGGCGCCGGCCTGGTCCTGGCGCTCGCCGCGACCGCGCTGGTCACCGGCCTCAGCCTCGCTGTCGGCACCAACCAGCTACCGCTGAGCACCGTCTGGTCCGGCCTCGTCGCCCCGGACGAGACCTTCGCCTCGACCGTCATCGCCTCCCGCGTGCCCAGGACCCTGCTCGGCCTGCTCGTGGGCGCCGGTCTCGCCGTCGCCGGCGCCCTCATGCAGGGGATCACCCGCAACCCGCTGGCCGACCCGGGGCTGCTCGGGGTCAACGCGGGGGCCTCCGCCGCCGTCGTCGTGGGGACCATGCTGCTCGGTTCCCTCGGCCAGCGCGCGATCCTCGTGGCCATCCCCGGTGCCTTCCTGGCCGCGGTCGTCGTCTACGCGATCGGATCCGGTCGCAGCGGCCCGACGCCGGTCCGCCTCGTGCTGTCCGGGGCGGCCATCAGCGCGGTCCTCATGGCCGGCATCCAGGCGATCACCCTGACCAACCCCGACGTCTTCGACAGCTACCGGTTCTGGGTCGTCGGCTCTCTCGCCGGTCGTCCGAGCGAGGTCGTCGACATGATCTGGCCCGTCGTCGTCGTCGCCCTGGCGGTCGCCCTGCTGCTCGGACGTCCGCTCAACACCCTCGCCCTCGGCGACGAGACGGCCCGGGCGCTGGGCGGCAACGCCGGCCGGACCCGGCTGCTCGGCGCGCTGGTCGCCACCGTCCTGGCCGGCGCGTGCACCGCAGCCGTAGGACCGATCGCCTTCGTCGGGCTCGCCGTCCCGCACATCGTGCGCACCGTCACCGGCTCGGACTACCGCTGGCTCATCGCCTACTGCGTCGCCCTGGGCCCGGTGCTCCTGCTGGGAGCCGACGTCGTCGGGCGCATCGTGGCCCGCCCCGGCGAGCTCATGGTCGGGGTGGTCACGGCCTTCGTCGGCGCCCCGTTCCTCTACGTCGCCGTCCGCCGGTCCGGGAGCGGGATGTGACCGCACCGACCCGCACCCCCGCACACACCCCTGCCCGCACCCCCGTCCCCACGCACCTGCACGTGCTCGGCCTCGTCCTGCCGTGGAACCGGCGGGCGACGCTCGCCGTCGCCGTCGCCGCCCTGGCCACGCTCGCCTCGGTCGTGGCGTCCCTCATGCTCGGCACCCTCGGCATCGCGCTGCCCGACCTGCTCACCGTCCTGGCCGGCGACGGGTCCAAGACCCAGCACTGGGTCGTCTTCAGCAACCGCCTGCCCCGGGCCCTCGTGGCCGTCGGCGCGGGCGCGGCCCTGGGGATCTCCGGGGCGATCTTCCAGTCCGTCACCCGCAACCCGCTGGGCAGCCCGGACATCATCGGCCTCAACGGCGGCGCGGCAGCCGGAGCCGCGGCGGTCACCCTCGTCTGGCCCGGTCTGCTGCCCGCCCCCGTCGGTGCCCTGCTCGGTGGGGCGATCGCGGTGACCCTCGTGCTGCTCGGCGCAGGGCGCGGCCTCCACGCACCGCACCGGATGGTCGTGATCGGCATCGGCGTGGGAGCCATGGCCCTCGCCTTCGTGCAGTTCGCGGTCACCCGCACCCGGCGCGAGCAGGCCCAGGAGATGGCGGCCTGGCTCAACGGGTCCCTCGCCTCGCGGGGCTGGGACCACGTGGGGACGATCCTCGTCGCGCTGGTGGTCTTCGGGACGGCCGCGCTGCTGCTCACCCGGGGGCTGCAGCTCGTGGAGATGGGCGACGAGTCGGCGCTCGCCCTGGGTGTGCGGACCCAACGGGTCCGCCTGACCGCGGTGGCCGTCGGCGTCGTGCTGGCCGCGGCCGCGGTCGTGGTGTGCGGGCCGATCGCCTTCGTCGCGCTCGTCGCACCCCAGCTGGCCCGCCGGATGACCCGCTCGGCCGGGCCGGGGATGGTCGCCGCCGGCGTCTTCGGCGCGCTCATCATGACCGTCGCCGACCTCGTGGCGCAGTATCAGCCCTGGTCGTCCACCCTCCCCGTCGGTGTGCTCACCGCCGGGATCGGCGGGGTGTACCTCGCCGCGCTGCTCACCCACGAATGGAGACGGGGAACCCTGTGACCGCACGCCCCACCGACCTCGCGTCGACCGCCGCGCAGACGCCGGCGCCGCCGGTCCGCGCCCGCGGGCTGCGGCTGGCCTACGACCAGCGCGTCGTCGTCGACGGCCTCGACGTGGACATCCCGGCGGGATCTTTCACCGTCATCGTCGGACCGAACGGCTGCGGCAAGTCGACCCTGCTGCGCGCCCTGGGACGGACCTTGACGCCCAAGGCCGGCACGGTCGAGCTCTACGGCCGGGCGATCACCGCCATGAACAACAAGGAGGTCGCCCGCCGGCTCGCCCTCCTGCCGCAGTCGCCCATCGCCCCCGAGGCGATCACCGTGCGCGACCTCGTGGGCCGGGGACGCTACCCCTACCAGACCCTGCTGCGGCAGTGGTCAGCCAGCGACGGCGTGGCCGTGCGGGAGGCGATGGCGGCGACCGGGACGACCGACCTGGCAGAACGCCGGGTCGCGGAGCTCTCCGGCGGGCAGCGCCAGCGGGTGTGGATCGCGATGGTGCTCGCCCAGGACACCGACCTGCTGCTGCTCGACGAGCCGACGACCTTCCTCGACATCGCCCACCAGGTCGACGTGCTCGAGCTGTGCGCCCGCATGCACGAGGCCGGGCGGACCCTGGTCGCGGTGCTCCACGACCTCAACTTCGCGGCCCGCTACGCGACCCACATGATCGCCATGCGCGACGGCGTGATCGTGGAGAGCGGGACCCCGCACGAGGTGATGACGGCCGAGAGCGTCGAAGCGATCTTCGGGCTGCGCTGCCGCATCATCGAAGACCCGGAGACGGGCACCCCGCTCGTCGTCCCGCTCGCCGGGCGCGTCGCCCGCACCTGAGGGTCAGGCGTGGGCTGCGGCGTCGGGGGTGCGTCGCATGGGCACGTGCAGGATGTCGTCCTCGAGGAAGTCCGCGCCGTCGCGCACGAAGCCGAAGCGCTCGTACCAGCCCTCCAGGTGGGCCTGGGCGTCGAGCACGATGCCCACCGGACCGCACAGCTCGACAGCCGCGACCATCATGGCCGACGACGTCCCGCCCCGCCGGGCGTCCTGCGCCGCGCAGACCCGGCCGATGCGCCGCCCGCCTGCTGAGTCGAGGATGCGCGAGGTCGCAAGAACCCGCCCGTCGTCGTCGGCCGCCCACACCAGCAGCGTGCCGGGTGCGTCGTCTTTGCCGTCGAGGTCGGGGTAGGGGCAGTCCTGCTCGACGACGAAGACGTCGACCCGGAGCTTGAGGATCGCGTAGAGGGTGATCGGGGGGACGTCGGCCAGCGGCGCGTGGTGGATCGTGGAGGGCACGACCCAACTCTAGAACCCGGCCACAGGGTGCTCGGTCGATTCCCTCAGGCCCGTCACAGCCACGACGTGTTCCCTGGAGTCATCGCCCCGCCGGGGTCGAAGAGGAGGAACGATCATGAACCCTGCACTCGCCGCACCCGCAGCCCAGACCACCACCGGATGCCTGCCTGGTGGCGCCGAAGCCGGTGGTGCCTGGCTCACCGCGAGCATCCGCCCGGTGGGCATGATCTGCCGCTGCGACGCCGACCGGCTGGCGGCCATGCTCGACGCGCTCGCCGGCGCGTCCTCGGTCGTCGTCCTCGACCTGCAGGCGGCACGCATCGAGAGCGCCCGGGTGGCCGACGTCGTGGGGCGGGCTGCCGCTGTGCTCGACGCCCGCGACGGCTGCCTGCTGTGCGTGGGGGCCGACGGGCCCACCCGGGAGTGCCTGGAGCGGGCCGGCGCGCGGGTCGCCTTCGTCGACCCGCCCCAGGGGTAGCTCAGCTCAGCTCAGCTCAGGTCAGAGTGAGATCGCCGGGATGTCGATCGTGCGGCGCTCGGCCGAGGACTGCAGACCGAGCTCGGCGAGCTGGACGCCGCGGGCGGCGGAGAGCAGACCGAAGCGGTGCTCGCGGCCGGCGACGACGTCCCGGAGGAACTCTTCCCACTGGGCCTTGAAGCCGTTGTCGAGGTCGGCGTTGGCGGGGACCTCGAGCCACTGGTCACGGAACGGCTCGGTGACGGGCAGGTCCGGGTTCCACACGGGCTTGGGGGTGTGGGCGCGCTGCTGCGCGACGCAGTTGCGCAGGCCTGCGACCGCGGAGCCGTGGGTGCCGTCGATCTGGAACTCCACGAGCTCGTCGCGGAAGACGCGCACCGCCCAGGAGGAGTTGATCTGGGCGACGACCTGGTCGCCGCCGGGGGTCTCGAGCTCGAAGATGCCGTAGGCCGCGTCGTCGGCGGTCGCCTTGTACTCCTCGCCCTTCTCGTCCCAGCGGACCGGGATGTGGGTGACGGTGTTGGCGTTGACGGACTTCACCGTGCCGATGATGCCCTCGAGGACGTAGTTCCAGTGGCAGAACATGTCGGTGGTCATGCCGCCGCCGTCTTCCTTGCGGTAGTTCCAGGACGGGCGCTGGGCCTCCTGCACCTCACCCTCGAAGACCCAGTAGCCGAACTCCCCGCGCAGGGACAGGATCCGGCCGAAGAAGCCCTCGTCGACGAGGCGGCGCAGCTTGACCAGGCCCGGCAGGTAGAGCTTGTCGTGCACGACGCCGGCGGTCACGCCGGTGTCCTGGGCGATCTGGGCGAGCTCGATGGCCTCGGCGAGGGTCTCGGCGGTCGGCTTCTCGGTGAAGATGTGCTTGCCGGCGGCCATGGCCTTCTTCAGGGTGGCGGCGCGCAGGCTCGTCATGGACGCGTCGAAGACGATGTCGATGGTCGGGTCGTTGATCGCACCGTCGAGGTCGGTCGTCCAGTGCTCGACGCCGTGCAGCGCGGCGAGCTCGGCGACCTTGGCCTCGTTGCGGCCGATGAGGATCGGCTCGACCTGCACCTTGGTGCCGTCCTCGAGGGTGAACCCGCCCGCGTCGCGGATCGGCAGGATGGAGCGGACGAGGTGCTGGCGGTAGCCCATGCGGCCGGTGATGCCGTTCATGGCGATGCGCAGGGTGCGAGTGGTCATCGAAGGTCTCCGTGGGTCGTTTCCGGTGCGGCGAGTGCGGGCGCACTCCGGCGACACAACACCTGTGGAATGCGCTTTCCACAATAGGGAACGAGGGTGCCCGAGTCAAGGGCTCGCGCGCACGGCGGAGGATCAGGGACGGGGCTCGCTGGGGGCTGGGGGCTCGTTCGCCGCTTCGCAGTCGCCGGAGCGTCACTCCTGGCGCCGGTGGGCGCCTCGCTCGCACGGAACGTGGCACCCACCGCCCCCCGTAGGGGTGCCCGACTCTCGTCGAGCGAAACGCGTCATCGAAGGACTGCCCAGGTGCCGTTGCAGACGCCCGGGCATGTCTCCTTTATACCAGTGGTTGGTCAAGCGCGCGCGGTGAAGAGCGGGGCTCGGTCAAGTCGACGTATAGAGCACGTCTCAGATCTGGTGGTCACCGGTGCCGGGGGCGGGAGGCGGCGTGTCCCCTGCGCCCTCGTGCGACGTCGCTGACTTCACGGCCTCGGTGACCTTGTCCTTGAGCGCTCCGGCCTGCTCCTTGGCGACCTCGGCGGCCTTGCCCTGGACGGTGGAGACGGTCGACTGGACGGACTCGCTGTTCCACAGGTCCTGTGCGTGCGACTTGATCGACTCGAACTGGCGCCGTCCGGCGCGGGTGCCCAGGACGTAGCCGATGCCGGCTCCGACGATGAAAGCTGCCTTGGACTTCATGAACGCTCCTTGAGTCGTGGTCGGGAGATCACCGGGGCGCCCCCTGAGCGAGCGGTGCTGCCTGCAGGAACGGGTGCCCCGACGTCGTCGAGCGTACGTCGGCCTGCGCGAACCCGCAGCCCGCAGAGCGCTAGCTCGACCGCGGTGCCCCCGTGCGCGCGCGCCGCACCGGCTCCGGTTCCATCTCGCCGACGATCCAGCGGGCCGCCGGCGGTCTCCTGGGGACCGAGCTGCGCGGATGCCAGACGCTCGGCACCTTCTGCGACAGCAGGAGGAAGCCGGGCACCATGAGTCGACGGTGTGCGGTCTGGCCCCGGTACTGCGCCCGCCTCTCGCCCGGGACGAGCTCCCGGAGGATCCCACGTCGACGCAGCGTCGCCTGCGCGTCGGCGAGTGACGCGTCGATCCGGTCACGGTCGGCGTCGGGCAGCGCCGCGTACCCCCGGGCGATGCGCTCCCCGGACACGTCGGCGTGGCGGTGGATGTCGTCGCGCAGGGCCCGTATCCGCACGACCTCGCTCGCGTCGATCTGGCGCGTGTGCTGGGGATTCCGTCGGCGCTGGACCCACCGCAGCAGGCAGTAGCCGAGGCTCACGGCGACGGCGGCGCCGGTCAGGACCACCCAGACCCGATCGACGCCGATGTCCAGGCGCAGGCGCGCCTCCATGACCGCGACCGTCGGGACACCCAGGACGACGGGGAGCCACGCGACGTCCGTGACCGGCGGTGTCCGCCGGCGCAGCGGCGCTCCCCGGAGGAGCTGGGCGCCGACGCCGATGACGACCAGCACCGAGGACAGGGCGACGCCGTATGGCCACCAGGAATCGGGGAAGTCGGCAGCCCCTCCGCGTCCGGCGGGGACCATGATGCCGAACCCGACGGTGACCCCCAGGAAGAACACCCAGAACAGCGTGAGATGGCGCCGAGGGCGGGGTGGTCGCCCGGTCTCCGGGTCGGGGTGCCTCTCCACGTCCCGCACAGCCGCCCGGGCGACGACCGCCTCGAACCGGGCCAGCTCGTCCTCGACGAGCCGCTCGTACCCCGGGTCCATCGCCACGAGGAGGGCGTCGAGCTCGTGACGATGGGTCGTGTAGCGGCGGTGGCTCACCGTGGATGCCCACGCAGCGGCTGGAGTCTGCGCTCCTCGGAGTGTCATGTGCCGACCGTACAAGGACCGGGCTCGGCCGTCAGCGCATCGGCGCCGGTCACCACCCCGCGTGCCGCGATGTCCTAGCGTGGGGGCATGACCGGACCAGCTCCCACGCACGCCCTGAACGACGGCACGTCTCTCCCCATGATCGGCTTCGGCACGGCGCAGCTCCACGGCACGCGCGGTGTCGAGGCGATGGTCAGCGCCCTCGACGCGGGGTACCGCCTCCTGGACACCGCGTTCAACTACGAGAACGAGGGCGCGGTCGGCGAGGCGGTGCGTCGGTCGTCGGTGCCGCGCGAGGACATCGTCGTCTCGACCAAGCTCCCCGGTCGCCACCACGCGCACGACGAGGCGATCGACGCCGTCTACGAGTCGCTCTTCCGCACGGGGCTGGACCACCTCGATCGTGTCCTCATCCACTGGCCCAACCCCAGCAAGGACCTCTACGTCGAGGCGTGGGGTGCCCTCGTCGAGCTGCAGCAGCAGGGGGTGGTCCGGTCGATCGGTGTGAGCAACTTCCTGCCTGAGCACCTCGACCGGCTCGTGCGCGAGACCGGCGTGACCCCCGTGGTCAACCAGATCGAGCTGCACCCCTACTTCCCGCAGGTCGAGCAGCGCGCGGCCGACGTGCGGCTCGCCGTGCGGACCGAGTCCTGGAGCCCGCTGGGTCGCGCGAGCACGGTGCTCGACGAGCCCGTGATCCGTGAGATCGCGCATGCCCACAGCAGGACCGTCCCGCAGGTCATCCTGCGCTGGCACGTCCAGCTGGGCAGCGTCCCGCTGCCCAAGGCCACGAGCCCGCAGCGCCAGCGCGAGAACCTCGCGATCTTCGACTTCGCGCTCGGCGACGACGAGATGGCGCGCATCACCGCACTCGGGCGGCCTGGCGGACGCAACAACGACCAGGACCCGGCCGTCTACGAGGAGTCCTGAGCGCGCATCGCCCACCGCGCGCCGCGACAACCTGTCATCTAGTGTCTTCGCTCAGTGACGCGAGTGCGTGACAGTGCGTCCACACGTGGACCGCACGTGATCAGACGTGGACGACGAAGGAGACCCGTGATGGTGCTGGACGGTGACACCCGGGAGGGTGAGCTGCTCGATCGGCTTCCCCCGGCGCCGGGAGCCGGCGACGGGCTGGGTGCGGTCCTGGACTGGGTGGTCGAGGTGGGCCGCGTCGCACCGACGCCCGGCACCGGCCGGACCGAGGAGCTGTGGAACCTGCTGGCCGGCACTGCCGCCGTCGACGTGACCGTCGCGCGCGTGCTCGAGCCGCACCTGGACGCGCTGTCGATCCTGGCCGAGGCCGCCGACACCGCCGCTGTCGACCCCGCCGGCGGTGACGTGGACCTGGCGGCGATCGACGCCGATCCCAGCAGCGGGAGCACCACCTGGGGAGTCTTCGCGGCCGAGGGGCCGGGCGTGCGCCTCGAGGCGCACGAGTCCGCCGGGCGGTGGCGCCTCGACGGCATCAAGCCGTGGTGCTCCTTGGCGCAGCGGCTCAGCCATGCGCTCGTGACGGCATGGACGCCAGAGGGCCGGCGCCTGTTCGCGGTCGACCTGCGCTCGACCGGGGTGCTGCCCGACGACGGCCCGTGGGCGGCGCGCGGCCTGCGCGACGTGGTCAGCGCGCCGGTCCGCTTCGAGGACGCGGTCGCCGTCCCGGTGGGTCCGGCCGGGTGGTACCTCACCCGCCCGGGGTTCGCCTGGGGCGGGATCGGGGTCGCGGCGTGCTGGTGGGGCGGGGCGCTCGGGGTCGGGCGGGACATGCTCGACGCCGCCCAGGCGCGCGAGAACGACCAGATCGGGCTGGCGCACCTGGGCGCGGTGGACGCCTCCCTGAATGCTGCGCGAGCGGTGCTGCGCGAGGCCGCCACGCTCGTCGACGACGCTCCGCGCTGGCTCGATCCGGCGATCCTCGCCCGGCAGTGCCGTCAGGTGGCTGCCCGGTGCGTCGAGGAGGTCCTCGAGCGGTCCGCCCACGCCCGGGGCCCTGCGCCTCTCGCGCTGGACGAGACCCACGCGCGCCGGGTCGCCGACCTCGCCCTCTACGTCCGCCAGCACCACGCCGAGCGCGACGACGCCTCGCTCGGCCGGGACCTCCTGGCCCGGGCGGCCCACTTCGCCACGACCCACCCCACCTCCCCTGTGCGTCTCGACGGTGCACCGTGGTGACCTTCGACCACCGCGACGCAGGAACGCCCGAGGCGGCGTGGGCCGACTCGGAGGTTCTGGGTGGGCGGTGCGCGCTCGACGACACCGCGATCACCGCCCTGCTCGTGGTGGCGGCCCATCCCGACGACGAGACGCTCGGGGCGGCCGGCCTGGTCGCGCGCTGCGCGGCCCGGGGGACCCCGGTCACGATCCTCGTCCTCACCGACGGCGAGGCGTCCCACCCGCAGTCGCCGACCTGGCGCCCGGACGACCTCGCGACCCTGCGCCGGGCCGAGCTCGTCACCGCGGTCGGGAGGGTCGCCCCCCGTGCCGAGGTGCAGTTCCTGGCCCTCGGGGACGGCGGGCTGCGCGAGCAGGCTGACGTCGTGCGCCGGCGGGTCGAGGAGGTGGTCGAGGCGTCCGAGCTGCCGATCACCCTCGTCGCCCCATGGACCGGTGACGGTCATCGTGACCACCGCGTGGCCGGTGAGTGTGCCCGTCAGGTCGCCGCCAGCCACGGACTGGACCTGCTCGAGTACCCGGTGTGGTTCTGGCACTGGGGTGCTCCCGGTGCGACCGCCGCTGAGACCGCCGAGGACCTGCCCTGGTCGCAGGTGCAGCGGGTCGAGCTGAGCGCGCAGGAACAGCACGCGAAGGCGTGGGCGCTCGCAGCGCACACGAGCCAGACCGAGCCGTTGTCCCCGGCACCGGGCGACGAGGTGATGCTCGGCGAGCACGTGCTCGCCCACTTCGAGCGCACCTTCGAGACCTTCGTCGTCACGCCCCGCCCGGCGGCCGGCTCCGTCTCCCCCCGCCCGGCGGCCGGCGCCGTCGAGCAGCCCGGCGGGTCCCTGGACGCCGCGTTCTTCGACGACTTCTACGCCGGACGCACCGACCCGTGGGGATTCCAGACCCGCTGGTACGAGGAACGCAAGCGGGCGATCACGCTCGCGTCGCTGCCGCGGCGCCGGTTCGTGTCGGGGCTGGAGGTCGGCTGCTCGATCGGGGTGCTGACCGCCGCCCTGGCCGAGCGGTGCGACCGCGTGCTCGGCATCGACATCTCGGCGGCGCCCCTCGCCCAGGCCCGCAGCCGCACCCCGGCGACCGTGACCCTCACCCAGCTGGCCACCCCTCAGGAGTGGCCCGAGGGAGCCTTCGACCTCATCGTGCTCTCTGAGGTCGGCTACTACTGCTCAGCCGCCGACCTCGACCTCATGCTCACCAAGGTGATCGGCTCGCTCACGCCCGACGGCGTGGTCCTGGCCTGCCACTGGCGTCACCCGGTCGTGGAGCACCCGCTGGGCGGCGACGAGGTCCACGCCGAGCTCGCCGCCCGCACCGAGCTCGCCCGGACCGTGCGCCACGAGGAGGAGGACTTCCTGCTCGAGGTCTACTCCCGGCCACCGGCCCGGTCGGTGGCCGTCGAGGCGGGACTGGCATGAGCGCGGTCGAGGCGGTGGCCGTCGTCGTCCCGGTGCACGACGAGGAGGACCTCCTGCCGCGCTGCCTGGCGGCGCTCACGGCGGCTGTCTCGGCGGCGGTCTCTGCGGCGCAGACGGGCGCCGGCAGACAGCCCCCGGCGCCCAGGGTGGTCGTCGTGGTGGTGCTCGACGCGTGCTCCGACGGCTCGGAGCGGATCGCCCGGGCGCACCCGGTCACCGTCGTGCAGACCGCCCTCGCCCAGGTGGGGGCCGCTCGCGCGGCGGGGGTGGAGGCGGCGCTCGCAGCGCTGCGGTGGTCTCCGGACCGGCTGGACCGGGTGTGGATCGCGAGCACCGACGCGGACTCGGCGGTCCCGGAGAACTGGTTGACCGAGCAGCTGCGCCTGGCCGAGCGGGGCACCGACCTCATGATCGGCACCGTCCGTCCCGATCCGCGCGACCTCGACGACGCCCAGCGTGCCGCCTGGTCGGCCCGGCACGTCCCGGGACGGGCGAACGGTCACGTGCACGGCGCCAACCTCGGCATCCGGGCGAGCGTGTACCTCGCCGCCGGCGGGTACCCCGCCCTCCCCGAGCACGAGGACGTCGCGCTCGTCGAGAACGCCAGGCGCGCCGGGGCCCGGGTCCGGGCGACCGACGCGTGCTGGGTGCTGACGTCGGGCCGCACGGTCGGGCGCACCCCGGGGGGATACGCCCGATACCTTCGCGAGGACCTCGTCCCGAGCAGCTGAGCGGCGTGGTCGGGCGGCTCTCAGGCGGTGGTGCGGCGCAGCACCGCGACACCGGCTGCCTCGACCGTGACCGTCCCGGTGTGGACCGCACCGGTGAGGAGATCGGTTCCTGACGCCTCCACGACCACCTCCGCATCGGTGTGGTTGAGCACGAAGAGGAACTCTGCGCCCTCGGTCGTCCGGCGCACCACGAGCTCGACCCCGGCGGGCGCGGCGGCCAGCGGCGCGACGTCGGCTTCGGCGAGCAGCGCGGCCACGAAGGCTGCGCGGGCGTCGTCGGACAGGTCGGTGGCGACGTACCAGGCCGCGCCGTCCCCGCGGGCGGCGCGGGTGATCGCGGGCCAGCCCGCGCTCGGTCCGGACGCGAACCTCGCCTGCGCGACGGCGTCGGTCACCCCGACCGGCTCCGACCAGCCCGAGCCCGTGGGCTCCGCGCCGAGCAGCGGTGACTCGAGGGAGACGGTGTCGCCGGGCAGGACCGGGGCGAACTCCTCCACCCGGACCCCGAGCAGGTCGCGGAAGGCGCCCGGGTAGCCGCCGAGACGGATGTGGTCGTCGCCGTCGGCGATACCCGAGAAGTACGTGATGACCACCGTTCCGCCGGCCTCGGTGAAGGCTGCCAGCCGGGCCACGAGCGCGTCGTCGGCCAGGTACAGGTGCGGCACGACGACGAGGCGGTAGCCGGTCAGGTCCGCGTGGGCGGGCAGCACGGCGGTGCCGACCTGCGCCCGCCACAGCGAGCGGTACCAGGCCAGCACCCGGGTCCGGTAGCGGAACGCATTGGAGGGGTGGGAGTCGATCTCGCTCGCCCACCAGGACTCCCAGTCGAAGAGCACCGCGGCCTGGGCCGCGACCGAGGACCCGGCGATCTCACCGAGGGCGACGAGGTCCGCGCCGAGCCCGACGACGGAGCGCCACAGCACCGAGTCGGTCCCGGCGTGGGGGACCATCGCGGAGTGGAACTTCTCTGCGCCGGCCTGGGACTGGCGCCACTGGAAGAAGCACACCGCGTCGGCGCCGTGGGCGACGTGGCTCAGGGAGTTGCGACGCAGCTGCCCGGGGCGCTTGGCGAGGTTGACGTGCTGCCAGTTCACCGCGGACGTCGAGTGCTCCATGAGCATCCACGGCTCGCCACCGGCGATGCCGTGGGTGAAGTCGGCGGAGAAGGCCAGCTCGATCTCGGAGTGCGGGTCGGCGACGGTGAGGTAGTGGTCGTTGGAGACCAGGTCGACGTCACCCGCCCAGGTGGGGTAGTCCATGTTCTTGGTGTCGCCCATGACCATGAAGTTCGTGGTGACCGGCACGTCGGGGGTGATCCGGGTGAGGATCTCGCGCTCGGCGCGCAGCTGCTCGCGGAGCTGGTGGGAGCTGAACCGGGCGAAGTCGAGCTGCTGGGTCGGGTTGACGAAGGCGGTCGAGCGGCGCGGGGGCAGAATCTGGTTCCACCCGGTGTAGCGCTGCGACCAGAAGTCCGTGCCCCACGCGCGGTTGAGCTCGTCGAGCGTGCCGTAGCGGGCCTCGAGCCAGCCGCGGAAGGCGACCGCGGCGACGTCGGAGTAGTCGAGGGCGTTGTGGCAGCCGAGCTCGTTGGACACGTGCCACATGGCGAGCGCCGGGTGGTCGCCGTAGCGCAGGGCCATCTGCTCGACGAGGGCGAGGGAGTGCTCGCGGTAGACCGGCGAGCTGGGGCTCCAGGACTGGCGGGAGCCGTGGAAGAGGGTGTGACCGTCCACGTCGACCGGGAGCATCTCGGGGTGCGCGGTGGTCAGCCAGGGTGGCGGGCTCGCCGTCGCGGTCGCGAGGTCCACGGCGATGCCGTGGCTGTGCAGGATCTCCAGCACGTCGTCGAGCCAGGCGAAGTCCCACCGGTCGGGGGCCGGCTGCAGCCGGGCCCAGGAGAAGATCGCGATGCTCACGAGGTTGACCCCGGCCTCGTTCATGAGGCGGGCGTCCTCGAGCCAGACCTCGCGGGGCCACTGCTCGGGGTTGTAGTCGCCGCCGTAGGCGAGCGGGCCGCGGGGGGTGGGCGCGGCGTCGGCCAGGGGGTGGGGCCAGCGGATCCAGCGGGAAGCCATGTGATCACTCCTGTGGACGGGAGGTGGGGCCGGGCGCGTGCGCGCCCGGCCCCGGGGAGGGGAGCTACTCGACGGTGAAGCCCTGGCCGGAGCCGTAGGAGATGATCTCCTGCTGCCACGTGGCCAGGCCGTCGGCGAGGGCGGTCTTGCCGCTCAGCGCCTGTCCGGCGGTGTCACCGAAGACCGAGTTCGCGTACACCTGGAAGGGCAGGTACTGCCATCCGGAGGAGACGGACATGGACGACTCCACGAACACCTCGTTGGTCTTCTGGTTGCCGAAGAACGGGTCCTCGGTGGCCAGGAAGGCCTCGTCCTCCATGATCGCGGTGGTGGCCGGGAAGAGACCCGCCTCGGACTGGGAGAGCACCGACGCGGGATCGGTGGTCAGCCAGCGGGAGAAGGCGAGTGCCGCGGCCTTGTTCTCGCTCTGCTCGAGGACCGAGAGGCCGGATCCGCCGTTCTCGGCGTTCATCGGGGTGCCCTCCTCATAGGTGGGCATCGCCGCTGCGCGCCACAGCCCCTCGGTGGTGGGGACGTTGCTGCGGATGGATCCGGGAGCCCAGGCCCCGGTCAGCCACATGGCGTACTTGTTGTCGGCGAAGGACCGCCAGAACGCGTCGTTCCAGCCCGGCGCCACGTCGACCAGGTCCTCCTGGATGAGGGTGTCGAAGAGCGCGGTCCACTGCGTGGTGCCCTCGTCGGTGAAGTCCACGCCGACGTTCGTGCCCTCGACGCTGAACGGACGTCCACCCGCCTGCCAGATGAGGGAGTCGACGCCGCCCGCGTCGCCCGGGTCGATCGAGGTGATGAAGTTGGCGGGGTTGTCGGCCTTGATGGCGCGGGCCACCTCGGTGAACTGGTCCCACGTGGTGGGGACCTCGAGGCCGAGGCGCTCGAGGATGTCCGTGCGGTAGAACATGACCATGGGGCCGGTGTCCTGGGGGAAGCCGTACTGCGCGCCGCTGACCGTGACCTGGTCCCAGGCGGAGCCGGTGTAGTCGGACTCGAGGTCCTCCAGGCCCACGTCGGTGAGGTTGACGACGGACTCGCTCAGCGCGAACTGCGGCAGGGCGAAGTACTCGATCTGCGCGACGTCGGGCGCCCCCGTCCCGGCTTTCACCGCGTTCTGGAGCTTGGTGTACTGGTCAGCCGACTGACCGGCGTTGGTCACGTTGACCTTGATGTTGGGGTACTCCGCCTCGAAGAGGTCGACGGTCTGCTGGATGTCGGGCACCCAGGTCCAGTACTCGAGCGTCACCTCCTCCGTCGCGGTGAGCGCGGCGTCGAGGTCGGCCGCGGTCACCTCGACATCGCCGGACCCTCCGTCGTCGTCTCCACCACAAGCCGCGAGGCCGAGGGTCAGCGCCAGGGCGGCGGTGATCCCCGCTCCGCGCAGGAAGCGGGTCTTGGTGTTCATCATGATTCTCCTTGGGGACTGCGTTGTCTGCGCCGGCTGGACGCGGGAGGGGGTGGTGATGGGGACTGCGTGACGGCTGCTGCGTGAGGGCTACTGCTTGACGGCTCCGGCGGCGAGACCGGACTGCCAGAACCTCTGCAGGAAGAGGAAGACGAGGACCAGCGGGATGATCGCGACGAGCGACCCTGCGAGGACGAGGTTGTAGACGGGGTCACCCTGCCCGGACGACCCGGCCTGGGCGTTCCACTGGTTGAGGCCGACCGTGAGCGGGTAGAGCTTCGGGTCGGACAGCATGATCAGGGGCAGGAAGTAGTTGTTCCACGTGGCCACGACCGTGAAGAGCAGGACCGTGACGAACCCTGGGGTGAGCAGGCGCGCCGAGACGGTGAGGAAGGTCCGCAGCTCGCCGGCGCCGTCGAGGCGGGCGGCCTCGAGGAGGGAGTCGGGCACGGAGTCCTGGGAGTACACGTACATGAGGTACAGGCCGAAGGGGCTCGCGAGCGAGGGGATGATGACGGCCCAGACGGTGTTGGTCAGGCCGAGCTGGGAGAACATGAGGAAGGTCGGCACGGCGAGGGCGGTCATCGGCACGGTCATCGCACCGATGACGATCGCGAAGGCGGCGCGCCGGCCTGGGAAGTTGTACTTCGCGAGGCCGTAGCCGCCCAGGGTGGCCAGCACCGTCGCCCCGATGCCGCCGACGGCGGAGTAGAGGACCGTGTTGACCAGCCAGCGCGGGTACACCGAGTTCTGGTAGGTGAACAGCGCCTGGATGTTGTCCCACAGGGCGAAGTCGTCGGCGAACCACAGGCCGAAGGAGCTGAACAGCCCACCGTTGGTCTTGGTCGAGTTGATGACCAGCCACACGAGCGGGAGCAGCACGTAGAGGAACATCGCCACCATGATCACGGTGAGGCTGATCGAGGGCTTGGCCCGGGGGACGGTCGAGCGGCGTCGTCCACGCCCGACGGAGCCCTTGCGCGGGGGCGACGGCGGGGCGACGGCGGGGGCGGAGGGTGTTGCTTCGGCGGTCATGAGTTCTTCCCTGCCTTGTCGGCGCGGTTGCCCACCCGCTGGGCGCCGTAGGCGACGAGCACGGTGACGAGCCCGACGAGGATCGCGACGGCGGCGGCGTAGTTGTACTGCTGGCCGTTGAAGGCGAGGTTGTAGGCGTACATGTTCGGGGTGTAGTACGTGGTGAGCTCGGTGGGTGCGAGGGGCTGGAGCACGTTGGGCTCGTTGAAGAGCTGGAAGCTGCCGATGATCGAGAAGGTCACGGTGAGCAGCAGCGCCGGGCGCAGCGCGGGCAGCTTGATCGACCACGCCGTGCGCATCGAGCCGGCCCCGTCGATCTCGGCGGCCTCGTAGAGCTCGGTCGGGATCACCCGCAGCGCGGAGTACAGGATGAGCATGTTGTACCCGACGAAGGACCACGTGACGATGTTGCCGATCGCGGGCAGCAACCAGAAACCGGAGAGCAGGTCCGGGGGAGCGGCTCCGAAGAACTCGAAGACCTGGCCGACCAGCCCGAAGTCCTTGCCGTAGATGTAGCCCCACATGAGGGCAGCCACGACGGAGGGCACCGCGTAGGGCAGGAAGAGCGCGATCCGGTACCCGCTGGATCCGCGCAGCCGCCCGGAGTCGATCGCGAGGGCCGCGAACAGCGCCAGGCCGATCATGATGGGCATCTGCACCGCGAGGAAGAGGAGCACCCGGCCCAGGCCGGCGTGCAGCAGCGGGTCGACGATCGCCTTGGTGTAGTTCGCCACGCCGGAGAAGAAGTTCCCCCCGATGAGCCGGTCCTGGAAGAAGGACAGATACATGGCGTAGCACAGCGGGGCGACGATCGCGAAGAAGAAGACTGCGAGGAACGGGGCGACGAACCCGGCTCCGGCCCAGTCCTGGGGCTTGTAGCGGGTCCGGGTCCGGCGCCGCGAGCGCGCGGAGCCGGCCGGGTCGGGTGGCGCTGAGGCCAGGTGCTCAGGTGCGGACGTCATCGTCTCTCGTCTTCCGGTCGGCAGTCAGGTTCAGCGCTGCGTCCCTGGTAGGGGCCGCAAGCCGCGTCGCCGTGTTTGCGCAAACATCGTTGTCTTTCGACGAGCATCACACTCGGGGAGGGTTCTGGTCAACCGGAGGGGGTTGCAGAACAATAACGGCGAGATTCGGCGCAATTCTCGAACCGGGGTGGACGGGGTGCTGCCGCGCGCTCGCTATGATTGCGCAAACAGTCGATCGCGTCCTGCACTCCTGAGGACGTGTGGGAAGGTATGACGATGTCAGGCGAACGCACAGACGAGACGGACCAGGGCACGCGCCCGTCCGCGCGCCGCCGCGCGCCGTCCATGGTCGACGTCGCGAAGATCGCCGGGGTCTCGGCCCAGACGGTGTCCAGGGTCGCCAACGGCCGCACGAACGTCGATCAGGACACCCGCACCAAGGTGCTCAAGGCGATGGGGGTGGTCGGGTACCAGCCCAACGGTGCCGCGAGGGCGCTGGCGACCGGGCGCTTCGGTGCCTTCGGGGTGATCTCCTTCTCCGTCGCGCGGATCGGGGATGCGCGCACCATCGAAGCGATCGCGGTGGCCTCCCGCGCGGCCGGCTACTCGATCAACCTCATGACCCTCGAGCGTCCCACCATCGGTGGGATCAGCGCCGCGATCGCCAACCTCGCCGGCCAGAACGTCGACGGGCTCGTCATCATCCAGGCCGAGATCCTTGACGTCCCGTCGCTGGTCATCGCCCCGAACCTGCCGGTGGTCATCACCGACACCTACCCTTCGATCCACCCCGACTACCCGATCGTGGACACCGACCAGGAGGACGGCGTGCGCCGCGCCGTCGAGTACCTGCTGACGATGGGGCACCGCACGGTGTGGCACCTGGCCGGTCCGACGACGTCGAGCGCGGCCCAGGAGCGCCTGCGCGCCTGGGAGCAGGTGCTGCGCAAGGCGGGCGTCGAGCTGCGTCCGGTGCACCGCGGGGACTGGACGGCAGCCTCCGGCTACCGGATCGGTCAGCAGTTGGCCGACGTGCCGCGCTCCGAGCTCACCGCGCTGTTCTGCGCGAACGACCAGATGGCCCTGGGCGTCATGCGGGCCTTCCACGAACGCGGCATCCGGATCCCTCAGGACGTGTCGATCGTGGGCTTCGACGACATCGACGAGGCGGAGTACGTGTGGCCGCCGCTCACCACCATCCGCCAGCGCTTCGAGGAGCTCGGAGCGCTCTGCGTGCAGACCCTCCTCGAGCAGATCGCGGCCGGCGTGCGCGCCGTCGACCAGGTCCGGGTGGTCCCGGTCGACCTCGTCGTCCGAGACAGCTCCGGAGTCCCCCCGCCGACCTCGGTGGCCCGGCCGCCGACCTCGTGAGCCGGCCGCCGAGCTCGTGAAACAGTCGCCGAACTCGTGAGCGTGGGGGGTCTTGGGCGCCGAGGCGACCGTGGCTCACGAGTTCGGCGGGCCGTTCACGAGGTCGGCGGACCGGACCGGCGGACGAGACGGGCCAAGACGGGCCGGCCCCGGGGTGGTCAGGACTCCTGGACGACGGCGACCGCGCCGGCGGGGACCGTCAGGTCGCCGGTCACCGTGGACCCGGTGAGCAGCTCGCGGCCGGAGGCCTTGACGCTCACGGTGTCACCGGTGTGGTTGATGACGAACAGGAAGCTGGCGCCGTCGCCGTGGCGACGGACCACCTCGACGCCTGCGGGGACCTCGACCTCCCCGGTCAGCCCGGCGTCTGCCAGCACCGCCTCGACGAGGGCGGCGGTTCCGGCCTCCTCCAGGCGGGTCGCGGCGTACCAGGCCGCGCCGGAGCCGACGGCGTTGCGGGTGACGGCGGGCAGCCCGGCGAGCGCGCCGTCGTCGTACACGGCGACCGCCTGCGCGCCGGCCAGGTGCGTCTTCTCGGTCCACAGGTCCGCCGCGAAGCTCCCCGCGAGGGGTCCCGCCCCGGAGACGGTCACCGTCTCGTCGGCCTGGAGGGTGTAGAACTCTTCGGTCCGCACCCCCAGCAGGTCCCGGAACGCGCCGGGGTAGCCGCCCAGGCGCACGTGGTCGTCGGGGGTGACGATCCCGGAGAAGTAGGTGACCAGGACCGTCCCCCCACGCTGCGCCACCGCGGCGATGTTGGCGGCGTCGGCGTCGCTGACCAGGTACAGCGTGGGCACGATGACGAGGTCGTAGCCGTCCAGGTCCGCCCCGGGGTGCACGACGTCGGTGCTCACCCCGCGCAGCCAGAGCTGCTTGTAGTGGGCCAGGGCCTGGTCGAGGTAGCGCAGCGACTGGGTCGGGTGGGAGTCGAGCTCGCTCGCCCACCAGGCCTCGTAGTCCATGACGAGCGCGACGCGAGAGCGCACCGTCGAGCCCTGGACCGGGGCGAGGTCCTTGAGCGCCTGGCCCAGGGAGACGGTGTTGGTCCACACGTCGGACTGGCGGCCGGCGTGCGGGACCATCGCCGAGTGGAACTTCTCCGCGCCGGCCTGGGACTGGCGCCACTGGAAGAACATGACGGCGTCCGCGCCGCGGGCCACGTGGGCGAGGGAGTTGCGGAGCATCTCCCCGGGCGCCTTGGTCCGGTTGCGCGGCTGCCAGTTCACCGCCGAGGTGGAGTGCTCCATGAGGATCCATGGCTGCCCGCCGGCGATCCCCCGGGTGAGGTCGGCCGAGAAGGCGAGCTCGATGTGGCGGTCGGGGCTGTCGGCGCTGGTGTAGTGGTCGTTGGAGATGACGTCGAGGTCACCGGCCCAGTCGAAGTAGTCCATGCCCTTCGTGCCCGAGGACGCCATGAAGTTGGTCGTGATCGGCACGGACGGGGTGATCGCGCGCAGCGTCTCGCGCAGGTCCTGGTAGTAGCCCAAGAGCGCGCGGGAGCTGAACCGGTCGAAGTCGAGCTGCTGGGTGGGGTTGGCGTAGGTGGGCGCGGACCGCGGGGGGAGCACGTCCTCGAAGGCGCTGTACCGCTGGGACCAGAACGCCGTCCCCCAGGCCGTGTTGAGCGCGTCGATCGACCCGTAGCGCTCGGCGAGCCAGGAGCGGAAGGCGCTCGCCGCGGCGTCGGAGTAGTCCCGTGGCACGTGGCAGCCGATCTCGTTGTCGACGTGCCACAGCGCGAGCGCCGGGTGGTCCTTGTACCGCTCGGCCATGACGGTGGCCATCGTGAGCGCGTACTCGCGGAACAGCGGGTGGGTCACCGCGTAGGACTGGCGCCCGCCCTGGCCCAGCACGGTCCCGTCGGCGAGCTGGGGGAGGATCTCGGGGTGGCGCGCGGTCAGCCACGGCGGCGGGCTCGCGGTCGCGGTGGCCAGGGCCACCCGGATGCCCGCGGCGTGCAGCCGGTCCATCATCTCGTCGAGCCAGTCGAAGTCGTACTCGCCCTCGGCGGGCTCGAGCGTGGCCCAGGCGAAGATCGCGACCGAGACGATGCTGACGCCTGCCTCGATCATCATCTCGACGTCTTCGAGCCGGGTGGCCTGGGGCCACTGCTCGGGGTTGTAGTCGCCGCCGTAGCCGAGGCCGCTCAGGCCGGTCGGCCAGCCGGGGACGCCGCCCGGGGAGGTGGTCGCGAGGGTGTTGACGGACGGGTTCACATCGGTGGGAGCCATGCCGGTAAGCGTATTCCAGCCGTGCGGGAAACCCAAGCCCCGAGGACCCTGCGGGGATCAGTACCGGCGCGGCGTGGAGTCGCGCAGGATGACCTCGCCGTCGACCGGCACGATCCGCGGCGTGTCCCGGGCCGGGGACAGCGCGAGCTCGGTGACGAGCGCGCCGATGTCGGCGAGCGGCAGCCGGATCGTGGTGAGCGAGGGGGTGATGTCCCGCAGCGTGATGATGTCGTCAAATCCGGCGATGCCGACGTCGTCGGGCACGCGGAGCCCGGCTGCGCGTGCGGCCGCCATCGCGCCGACCGCCATGACGTCGTTCACCGCGAACACCGCCTCGACCGTACCGACCCCACCGGCCCCGACCAGCCCGCGCGAGATGAGCTCGTTCATGCCGTCGAAGCCGCCGTCGCGGGTGAACGGGCAGTGGACCACGTGCGCCTCGTCCAACCCGACGCCGTGGGCGGCGAGCCCGTCCCGGAAACCGGTGAACCGGGCCCGGGCGGTGAGGTGCCCCTCGGGTCCGGCGAGGACCGCGAAGCGGCGGTAGCCGAGCTCGTGCAGCTGGTCCGCGAGCTCGCTCGTGGCGGCCTCATTCTCGATGGTCACCGTGTCCACCCCCAGCAGCGCCTGCCCGACGGCGGCCACTCCGCCGCCGTGCGAGCGGTACTCCGCGAGGGCCTCGGTCAGCGCGCTGTTGGCATCGGCGTCGTCGCTGCGCCCACCGGCGACGATGATCGCCCGGGCGCGCTGGCGCTGCATGAGGTCGACGAAGGCCAGCTCGCGCTCGGCGTCGCGGTCGGTGCTCGCGAGGGTGACCATGAGCCCGGCGCGCTCGGCGGCCGCGGTCACCCCGGAGACGATCGTGGAGAAGTACGGGTCGGCGATGTCGTGGACGACCAGGCCGAGCGCGGTCGTCCGTCCCCGGGCCATGGCCTGGGCGTTGGCGTCGGGGGAGTACCGCAGCTGGGCAGCCGCGGCGAGCACCTTCTCGCGCAGCTCGGGTCGGACGGTGCGGTTCGTGCTCCCGTTGATCGCGCGGCTGGCGGTCGCCAACGACACACCAGCCGCGCGGGCGACGTCGCTCAGGGTGACGGTCATAGGGCACATCCTAGGGGTGGCGCTACGCGGTGACATCCACGAGCGTCGACCGGTGGACCCTGCTCCGCCACGTCAGGAGCGTCCCGCCGACCGCCGCGGCGGTGACCGACCCGACCAGGACGGCCGCCTTGACCGCCTCGCTGTTGACTGTCCCGGCGTCGAAGGAGAGCTCCCCGATGAGGAGGGAGACGGTGAAGCCGACGCCGCCCACGCACGCGACGGCCAGCATGTCGAGCCATCGCAGGGAGGAGTCGAGGGACGCCTTCGTGAACGACACGAGCAGCCACGTCGCCAGGAGGATGCCGGCGGGCTTGCCGACGACGAGGCCGAGGAAGACGCCCTGTGCGGTCGGGTTGCTCGCGGCGTCGGCGAGCGCCGACGGGCTCATGACGACCCCGGCGGCGAAGAGGGCGAAGACCGGCACGGCGAACCCCGCGGACACGGGACGCCAGATGTGCTCGTAGCGCTCGGCGATGCTCTGCCGCTCACCGGTGCGTGCGAGCGCCGGGACGGCGAAGCCGAGGAGCACCCCGGCGATCGTGGCGTGGATCCCCGAGGCGTGCATGAAGCCCCAGGCCGCGACGGCGAGCGGGACGAGCAGCCACGGCGAGCCGCCACCGAGGCGTCGGGCGACGAGGCCGAAGACGACGATCGTGCCCAGTGCGGCGGCCAGCCACGCCAGGCTCGTTCCAGCCGTGTAGAAGATCGCGATGACGACGATCCCCAGGAGATCGTCGACCACCGCGAGGGTGAGGAGGAACGCGCGCAGCGCGGTCGGCAGCCCCTTGCCGAACACCGTGAGGACGGCGACGGCGAAGGCGATGTCCGTCGCGACGGGCACCGCCCAGCCGTTCGCGTCGCCCTGTGAGCTGAGGGTGTTGAGGACCGTGTAGAGGAGTGCTGGGACGGCCATGCCGCCGACTGCCGCGAGGATCGGGACGATCGCGGTCGCCGGGCGACGGAGCTCGCCGTCGACCATCTCCCGCTTGAGCTCCAGGCCGACGACGAAGAAGAAGATCGCCAGCAGACCGTCGGTCGCCCACTGCGCGACCGTGAGGTCGAGGTGCAGCGCCGACGGCCCGAAGCTCACTGCGCTGAGGTCGCGGTACGCCTCGCTCCAGGGCGAGTTCGCCCAGACGAGCGCCACCACCGCCCCCACGAGCAGCAGGATCGCCCCCGTGTTCTCGGCACGGAGGGTGTCCGTGAAGTTTCGGAGCCCACCGGGGGTGAGCGGACCGAAGAAGGTGCGTTCCTGCTTGCTCATGGTCGTCCTTGACGTGAGGTGAGGGTGGCGCTCGTCGTCGGGGCGCCGGGAGGGGTGGGTCAGGCGATCGTCTCGTAGCCGGCGTTGATGAGGGCGATCGAGGCCTTCGCGACGGCGAGGCGGGTCGCGAGGTCGGCGTCGTCGGGGCGGACCGCCACCTTGAGGCCGATCCGCGGGACGTCGCCGGCGACGCGGAGCGTCTCGGCGATCTCGGTCGCCCCGAGGAGGGACGCCGAGGAGATCGCGAGCGCGGGGTCGTCGCCGCGCAGCGGGATGTGCGTGTCGGCCCAGGCGGGTGCCCAGGGAGTCTCTTCGCCGGTCGCACCGGAGAACACGAGGGCCCGCAGGAGCCCGGCCTCGGCGACGGCCTGGACGTGCTCGACCGCGGTCGCGGTGCTGCGCCCCTCGATGACCGAACGGCCCCAGTTGACGCTCATGCCGAAGACGTCGGGGGCCAGGCCCACGGAGCGGACCGCGGTGATCTCGTCCTCGAGGCTCCAGAATCCCTTGGCCGCGGGGCGTCCTTCGACGGCGGCGTCGCAGTGCTCGAGGAGGATCTCGGCGCCGGCGACGTCCCAGCTGAGGATCTCCTCGATGGAGCGGGCGAGAGCGTCCGCGGAGCCGCCGCGGGGGCCGGGTGCGCTGTGCAGCTCGATCGCGACGACGCGGCGGTGGCCGTGCGTCTCGGCGAGGCTGACGGCGAGGTCGCGGGCCCGGGCGATGTCCGCCAGGGCGCGTGCCCGCGACGACTCGTCGGTCGAGGACAGGCCGTAGGCCGGGTCGGTCGAGAGGCGGACCATCATCGACGGGACGAGCGTGACCATGAGGTCCCAGCCGGGCTGGACGTTGCGCTCGACCCATCCGGGCTCGAGGCTACGGGTGCCCTCGACGGGCATGGCGTACTCGAGGCCGGCGATGTCGAGGCTGGTCAGCCCTGCGAAGAAGGCTTCCTCCCCGGCGGCGTCGGCGGGGGCCATCATGTAGCCCGCGAGCAGAATTCCTGGGTTCTTGGACAAGAGATCCTCCGTCTGTGTGCGTCGTTGCACGTCTGAGCCGTGGGTATCTGTGCTTGACGTGTGCCCCGAGTGTAGCTACCTTTTCCACAGGACGGAACCGAGTTCCATCTTGAACGTCGGTGGGACGCAGGGGTCCCGAGCCGTCGCGACACCACCCCAGAGCTCACTGACGTGGGCTGACGAAGGAGTCATTCACATGAAGCGGAACACAGTTGTTTCGATCACGGCCATCATCGGTGTTGCAGCCCTCGCCCTCACCGGGTGCAGCGCTGGCAGCGGAGCACCGGCCGCCGGAGGCGGCTCGAGCAACTCGGGCGCCGAGGCTGACACGGTCTTCAAGCTCGCGTTCAACCAGCAGGTGAACCACCCCCAGTACATCGCCCTCGACGCGATGGGCGACCGCATCAAGGAGCGCACCGACGGCGCCTACGACGTCGAGGTGTTCCCCAACGAGACCCTCGGCGCCCAGAAGGAGACCATCGAGCTCGTCCAGGCCGGTGCCCTCGAGTTCGCCATGGTCGCCAGCCCGCTCATGGAGAACTACAACCCCGACTTCGTCGTGTTCAACCTGCCGTTCACGTTCGACTCCCAGGAGCACCAGAGCACGACGGCGAACGACCCCGAGATCGTCTCTGAGCTGTACTCCTCCCTCGACGACCAGAACCTCCACGTCCTCGCCGCGTTCCACGGCGGCGTGCGCTCGATGTACAACTCCATCAAGCCGATCAACACCCCCGAGGACATGGTGGGGATGAAGATCCGCGTCATCGAGTCGGACACGAACATCGAGATGATGAGCCTCATGGGCGCCAGCGGCACCCCGATGGGCATGGGCGAGGTCTACACGGCGATGCAGTCCGGTGTGCTCGACGGCGCCGAGAACAACGAGCTCACCTACGCCAACGCCAAGCACTCCGAGGTGGCGCAGTACTTCAGCTACACCAAGCACCTCATGCTCCCCGACTACCTCATCACCAACCCCGCGGTCATGGCTGGTCTCCCGGACGACATCCGCACCATCTTCGAAGAGGAGATCGCCATCACGATCGGCGAAGAGGCCGCGTTGTGGAAGACGGAGATCACCGTCGCCAAGGAGGCCGCCGAGGCAGCCGGTGCCAAGTTCAACGAGGTCGACGCCGAGGCGTTCGCGACCGTCATCGCACCGCTCACCGAGAGCAAGCTCAACAACGAGTTCGTCCGGGGCATCCACGAGAAGGTGCGGGCGGCGGCCGAGTAGGTCGACCGGCCCCACAGGAGACAACCCGACATGACCACCGTGAAGAACGGCATCGACAAAGTCTTGACATGGGTGTGCGTGGTGCTGTTCGCAGCACTCGTCCTCGACGTCATGTGGCAGGTCATCACCCGACAGATCCTCAACAACCCGAGCGCCTGGTCCGAGGAGCTCGCCAAGTACCTGTTCATCTGGCTCGGCCTCTTCGGGGCGGCGCTCGTCTTCGGGGAGCGCGGCCACGTGGCCGTCGACCTCCTCGTCCAGCGCTCACCCCGCAAGGTCCAGCTCGTCCTCATGGTCCTCGTGCAGCTCTCCATCCTCGCCTTCGCGATCCTCGTCCTCGTCTGGGGTGGGTACCGCGTCTCGAGCCTCGCCTGGGACCAGAACCTCACCGGGCTCCCCGTCAACGTGGGCTGGCTCTACACGGCGCTGCCGATCTCCGGCGTGCTGATCGTCCTGTACACCCTCTACCACCTCGTGCGGATCGTCACGGGCGCCGAGGCGCCCATCGAACCTGACGCCGAGCTCGACCTCTCGTAAGGAGGACTGCACCATGGATCCAGCATCACTGGCAGGGCTCATCCTTGTCATCGGCATCGCCGTCCTCCTTGTCATCGGGGCGCCCATCAGCGTGGCCGTCGGGCTCTCGAGCGTCCTCGCGATGTTCGTCATCCTCGGCGTCGAGAACGGTGTCCTCACCGCCGCTCAGCAGATGTTCCGAGGGATCAACTCCTTCGCCCTCCTGGCCATACCCTTCTTCGTCCTGGCGGGCGTGATCATGAACCACGGCGGGATAGCCCTGCGGCTCGTCAACGCCGCCAAGGTCCTCGTCGGCCGGGTTCCCGGTTCTCTCGCCCAGACGAACGTCGCGGCCAACGCCCTCTTCGGCGCAGTGTCCGGTTCCGCGATCGCCGCAGCGTCCGCGGTCGGGTCGACGATCGGCCCGCTGCAGGCCAAGGAGAAGTACGACAAGGCCTTCGCGGCCGCCACGAACGTCGCCTCGGCGCCCTCGGGCATGCTCATCCCGCCGAGCAACCTCATGATCGTCTACGCACTCGTCTCGAGCTCGTCGATCGCGGCACTCTTCGTCGCCGGGTACATCCCGGGCCTGCTCTGGGCCGGGGCGTGCATGGTCGTCGTCTGGCTCTACGCGCGCAAGCGCCCTGAGCTCAAGGTGACGGAACGAGTGAGCTTCGCCGAAGGTGCGCGCACCGTCCTCGTCGCAGTCCCCGCGCTCTTCCTCATCGTCGTCGTCATCGGCGGGATCCTTCTCGGCTTCTTCACCGCGACCGAGGCAGCCGTCATCGCGGTCGCCTACTCGCTCGTCCTGTCGTTCATCTACAAGACGGTGCGTGTGCGTCAGCTGCCGGCGATCCTCATGGACGCGGCACGCACCACCGCCGTGGTCATGTTCCTCGTCGGCGTCTCCACGATCATGGGCTTCGTCCTGTCGTTCGCGAAGATCCCGGCGCTCGTCTCGGACCTCATGTTCGGTGTGAGCGACAACCCGGTGATCCTTCTCATCCTCATCGCCGTCGTGCTTCTCCTTGTCGGCTGCTTCATGGATGCGACCCCGGCCGTGCTCATCTTCACGCCGATCTTCCTGCCCATCGTCACGAGCTTCGGGGTGGACCCGGTCCACTTCGGCATCATCATGATCTTCAACCTCTGCATCGGCACCATCACGCCGCCGGTCGGCACCGTGCTCTTCGTCGGAGCGAAGATCGCCGGTGTCGGCATCGAACCCGTCGTCCGACGGCTCATGCCGTTCTTCGCCGCCCTCGTCGTCGTGCTCTTCGTCGTGATCTTCACCCCGAGCCTCTCGCTCTGGCTGCCGACCCAGCTCGACCTCCTCACCCCGTAGCAGGTCCGGGGCGCCTGACCACGGCGCCCCGGCCTGCACCCCCGCCACACCTGAAAGGCTCATCATGGATCTGCGCTACGCCACCAGCCCCGAGCACGTCCCGGGCATGGACACAGCGGAGCTGCGTCGCCGGTATCTCGTCAGCGACCTCTTCGTCTCCGACGAGGTGACCGCGGTCTACACCCACCACGACCGCGTCGTCCTCGTGGGCATCGTCCCCGTCACCGCCACGCTGCGTCTCGAGACCTTCCCCGAGATCGCCAGCACCGTCTTCTTCGAGCACCGTGAGGCCGGCATCGTCAACGTGGGTGGCACCGGCACGGTGACCGTCGACGGCTCGGCGTACTCGCTCGAGCACGGCGCGTGCCTCTACGTCGGGCGCGGCGCGGTCGATGTGACCTTCGAGTCCGCCGACGCCGCGGGCGACGCCGGACCCGCGCGGTTCTACGTCTTCTCCGCACCGGCGCACACCGCCTACCCGACGACGCTCGTCGCGCCCGGGGCCGGTACGGTCCGCGAGCTCGGCGACCAGCTGACGTCCAACCGGCGCACCCTCAACCAGTACATCCACGAGAACGGCGTGAAGAGCTGCCAGGTCGTCATGGGCGTCACCACGCTCCACCCGGGCAGCATGTGGAACACCCTGCCGGCGCACACCCACGACCGCCGGATGGAGGCCTACCTGTACTTCGACCTCCCGGCCGAGGCCCGCGTGGTGCACCTCCTCGGAGAGCCCACCGAGACGCGCCACCTCGTCGTCGCCAACGAGGAGGCGGTCATCTCACCGAGCTGGTCCGTCCACTCCGGTGTCGGTTCGGCGAGCTATTCGTTCGTTTGGGCCATGGCCGGGGAGAATCAGTCTTTCGACGACATGGATGGCTTCGCCATCGCAGACATGCGCTGACCGACGACGGTCCGCGCGGAACGGGACACCCACCATGACCACGCGGACGAGCGGCACATCCGAGGTTGGCACAAGGACGATCGGTCGAGTCGACGGGACGGCGAGCGCGAGCGAGAAGACGCTGCTCGTCCTGGAGGCGGCGTTCACGCACTCACGGTTCACGGACATCGTCGAGGCCACCGGCCTGGCGAAGGCCACGACCCATCGCATCCTCGCGACCCTGCTCGAGCGGCGCTTCGTCGCCCTCGACAAGGACGGTGCCTACCTGCCAGGACCGAAGATCCTGTCGCTGGCCGGCCGGGCGCTCGAGCGGATCGACGTCTCGGCGATCGCCCAGCCGTTCGTCGACGCCCTCGTCGAGAAGGTGCACTGCACCGTTCACGTCGGGGTCGCCAACGGCGACGAGATCCTCTACCTCGTGAGAACCGACTCGGACAAGCCGTACCGGATGCCGTCCCGGGTCGGGCACTCGATCCCCATGCACTCCTCGGGGATCGGCAAGGCGATCCTCGCGTCGTACTCCGACGACGAGCTGGAGCGCTTCGTCGCCCGGGTCGGGCTGCCGGGCCGCACGGACCGCACGATCACGACGATCGAGGCGCTCCGTGCGGAGATCGCCGTCGTGCGCCGGACCGGGTACGCGCTCGACCTCCAGGAGAACGTCCCGGGGGTGGTGTGCGTCGCGGCGCCGGTCCGGGACCACACCGGCTCCGTCCGGTACGGAGTCTCCATCTCCACCATCACCCTCGAGCACACCGAGGAACAGATCGAAGCGATGTCCCCAGACGCGATCGCCACGGCGGACGCGATCTCCGAAGCACTCGGGTACAACCCGCACTGACGCCCGGCGTTCGCCGGGCACCCACACGAAAAGAGCTCTGACCTCATGCCCACGAACGCAGCCACCGCCACCTTCACCACCTCACTCTTCGGTCTGGAAGGCCGCCTCGCCGTGGTGACCGGCGCCAACCAGGGCATCGGCCTCGCCATCGCGACGACCCTCGCCGCGGCCGGAGCCGACATCGTCGGCGTCAGCTACGCGATGCCCCAGGGCGAGAGCGACGTCCGCACCGCCGTCGAGGCAGCCGGACGCACCTTCACCGCCATCCAGACGGACTTCTCCGACCGGGTCGCCGTCTCCGAGCTGGCCGTCGAGCTCGCGGCCCTCCCCGTGGACATCCTCGTCAACAACGGCGGAACCATCCGTCGCACCCCCGCCGTCGACCACTCCGACGAGGACTTCGACTACGTCATGGACGTCAACCTGCGCACCGCGTGGGTCCTGTCCCGCGAGGTGGGGCGCGCCATGATCGCCCGCGGGCACGGCAAGATCATCAACACCGCCTCGATGCTCAGCTTCCAGGGTGGCATCAACGTCCCCGGGTACACGGCGTCGAAGTCCGCCATCGCGGGTCTGACGAAGGCGCTCGCCAACGAGTGGGCCGGCGCAGGCCTCAACGTCAACGCGGTCGCCCCCGGCTACGTCGCGACGGCGAACACCGAGGCGATCCGCGGCGACTCCGAGCGCAGCGACGCGATCCTGGGCCGCATCCCGGCCGGACGCTGGGCGCTCGCCTCCGACATCGCCGGAGCCGTCCTCTTCCTCGCCGCACCGGCCTCCGACTACGTCAACGGCGCGATCCTGCCCGTCGACGGCGGCTGGCTGGCCCGCTGACAGCGTTGCCCGCCCTGACTGCGGCCTGACCACCCCGAGACCTGCGAGGACCACCATGCGCATCACCGTCACCGAGTGCGACCACGACTCATTCGCGATCGAGGAGGCCGTCGCGGCCTCCGCAGGTGCGGAGCTGCGCATCGCCCAGGCCCGCGGGTCCGCCGAGATCATCGCGGCCTGCGAGGGTGCGCACGGCATCCTCGTCCAGTACGCGTCGATCACCGCCGAGGTCATGGACGGGCTCCCAGACCTCAAGGTCATCGGCCGCTACGGGGTCGGCGTCGACTCGGTCGACATCGCCGCCGCCACCGCGCGCGGCATCGCCGTGTGCAACGTGCCCGACTACGGCACGGAGTCCGTCTCGGACCACGCGATCGGCCTGACGCTCGCGGTGGCCCGGGGGATCCCGCGCCTCGACCGCGGGGTCAGGGCAGGGAGCTTTGACCTCGCGGCGGTGCGCCCGCTCTACACGACCGGGAGCCGGGTCTTCGGCATCATCGGCGTGGGTCTCATCGGCTCGGCGACGGCGCGCAAGGCCGCGGGTCTGGGCTACGAGGTCATCGGGTACGACGTGCGGGCCGAACCCGGGGCGCAGACCTTCCACGGTGTGCGCTCGGTGAGCCTCGCCGAGGTCCTCGAGCAGTCCCAGGTCCTCTCGTTGCACACCCCTCTCACCGACGAGACACGCGGCATGATCGGTGCGGCCGAGCTCGCCACGATGCGCCGGGACGCGATCGTCGTCAACACGAGCCGCGGGGGAGTCCTCGACACCGAGGCGCTCGTGGCGGCCCTGCGCGCCGGGACGATCGTGGGTGCCGGCATCGACGTCCACGAGGACGAGCCCGTTCCCGCCGGGCACCCGTTGATGGACTTCGACAACGTCGTGCTGACCCCGCACCTGGCCTGGTACTCCGAGGAGTCCTACGCCGAGCTCAAGCAGCGCACGATCGAGAACGTCGTCGAGGTCTGCGCCGGCCGGATGCCGCGCAACATCCTCAACCCCGAGGTCCTGGGGGCCCCGGGACGCACCTTCGAGCACCTCCCCCGCACCACAGGAGTCTGAGATGAGCACGATGCACGCGGCACGCTGGACAGCCACCGATACGGTCGAGGTCACCCAGGTGCCCCGACCCGGCGTCCCGGCAGGCTGGGCCCTGGTGAAGGTCGCCTACAACGGGATCTGCGGGACCGACCTGGCGATCCTGCACGGCAGGCATCCGCGCGCCGAGCACGGTCTCATCCCCGGTCATGAGATGTCTGGGTGGATCGAGGAGCCCGGGGAGAGCGGCCTCGCCGTGGGTGCGCTCGTCGTCGTGGAGCCGCTCATCTCCTGCGGAGAGTGCCTGTCCTGCCGGGGCGGCAACACCCATGTGTGCAGTCGGCTCGGTCTCTACGGCATCGACGCCCCGGGCGCGATGGCCGACGTCGTGGCCCTCCCGCCGCACGTGCTGCACGTGGTGCCGGACTCGGTCGACCCGCGCACCGCCGCGCTCGCCGAGCCGCTCGCGGTCGCGGTGCACGCGGTCGCCCGCTCGGGCATGGAGGCGGGGGACACCGTGGCGGTCTTCGGTGCGGGACCGATCGGGGTGCTCGTCGCCCTGGTCGCCCGGCACGAGGGCGCCGCCCGCGTCGTCATCACCGAACCCAGCCCCTGGCGCCGCACGGTGGCCGAGGGCCTGGGCCTGACCGTCGTCCCCGAGGGGTCGACGCTCACCTCCGTCGTGAGTGACCTCACCGGCGGGGAAGGGGCGGACACCACCTTCGACTCCGCGGCGCATCCCTCGGTCGCGGCGGAGGTGACGGCCGCGACGCGGGTGCTGGGGCGGATCGTCGTCGTCGGCGTCTACAAGCAGCCCACCCCGGTCGACCTGCAGGCGATCTGTTTCAAGGAGCAGTCGATGGTGGGTGTGCGGGTCTACACGACCGCGGACATGACCCGCGCGATCGAGCTCATCGCCTCCGGCGCGCTCGGCCTGGAGAACTTCCCGACCAAGGCGTTCGCGCTCGAGGACACCGCAGCCGCCTTCGAGGCTGCGACCTCCGGGCAGGACTGCCTCAAGGTGCTCATCACCCCGCTCGCCGGGGCCGCAGACGGCGCAGCATCAGACGGCGCAGCGGAGGCGGCACTGTGAGCGCCTTCGACCTCACCGGTCAGGTGGCCGCGGTCACCGGGGGTGGGCGCGGACTGGGTGTGGGGATCACCCGCGCGCTGGTCGAGGCGGGGGCCGACGTCGTCGTCTTCGGGCGCAGCGGTGTGCCCACCGACCTGACCGAGCACGCTGCGGCCCTGGGCCGGCAGGTGCACTTCTATCCGATGGACCTCGCCGACCCGGACCAGGTGGAGGCGGTCTCCCGTGAGGTGCTTGCCGCCCACCGGGTCGACATCCTCGTCAACAACGCCGGGACCCAGGACCGCTACCCGGCGGTGGACTTCCCGCTCGAGGCCTGGGACGCGGTGATCAACGTCAACCTGCGCTCGGTCTTCCAGCTGTGCCAGCTCTTCGGGCGGCCGATGCTCGAGCGGGGCGCCGGCAAGGTCGTCAACCTCGCGTCGCTGCTGAGCTTCCAGGGCGGGTTCACAGTGCCGGCCTACGCGGCGAGCAAGGGCGCGGTCGCCCAGCTCACCAAGGCGCTGTGCAACGAGTGGGCGGGCCGTGGCGTGAACGTCAACGCCGTCGCCCCGGGCTACATGGCCACCGAGATGAACGCGGCGCTGCTGGCCGACCCGGACCGTCTCGCCCAGCTCTCGGTCCGCATCCCGGCCGGGCGCTGGGGCACCCCCGAGGACATCGGCGACGTCGTCGTCTTCCTGGCCTCCCCGGCGGCGGCCTACGTCCACGGCCAGGTGCTCGCCGTCGACGGCGGCTGGCTCGCCCGCTGACCCACCCCACCCCCGCTGAGTGCGGTCGAACGGCTGCCCGATGTCCGGTTTGGGCAGCCGTTCGACCGCACTCAGCGGGGTGGTGGTGGGGTGTCAGACGGCGGTGGGCTGGGTGGGGCTCGCGGCGGGGGCGTGGCGCTCGCGCCAGTAGGAGCCGTCCGGGAAGCGGTACTCGGCCACGGAGGCCGGGTGCATCTCGGTCGAGTACCCGGGCCGGCTGGGCAGGGTGTAGGCGGCGTCCGTGACGATGCAGGGGTCGGTGAAGTGCTCGTGCAGGTGATCGACGTACTCGGTGACCCGTCCCTCGCGGGAGCCTGAGACCGCCACGAAGTCGAGCATCGACACGTGCTGGACCATCTCGCACAGCCCGACGCCGCCCGCGTGCGGGCAGACCGGCACACCGAACTTCGCGGCAAGCAGCAGGACCGCGACGATCTCGTTGAGGCTGGCCAGGCGGCCGGTGTCGAGCTGGCAGAAGTCGAGCGCACCGGCCTGCATGAACTGCTTGAACATGACCCGGTTGTGGCAGTGCTCCCCGGTCGCGACCCCGATCGGAGCGACGCCGCGCCTGATGGCGGCGTGGCCGAGCACGTCGTCGGGGCTGGTCGGTTCCTCGATCCAGAGCAGGTCGAACTGGGCGAGGGCGTTCGTCCACTCGATCGCCTGGTCGACGTCCCAGACCTGGTTGGCGTCGATCATGAGCACCCGGTCCGGTCCGATCACCTCGCGGGCGATCGCGCAGCGGCGGATGTCCTCCTCCAGGTTCGCCCCGACCTTGAGCTTGATGTGGTGGTAGCCCTCGTCGATCGCCTCCTGGCAGAGCCGGCGCAGCTTCTCGTCGGAGTACCCCAGCCAGCCGGGCGACGTCGTGTAGCAGGGGTAGCCGGTGGCCTCGAGCTCGGCGATCCGGGCGGCCTTGCCGGACTCCTGGGCACGGAGCAGATCGACGGCCTCGGAGCGGGTGAGCGCGTCGGAGAGGTAGCGCAGGTCCGCGACGTCGACGAGCTGCTCGGGGGTCATGTCCGCGAGCAGGCGCCACACGGGCTTCCCGGCCAGGCGCCCGGCGAGGTCCCAGGCCGCGTTCATGACCGCGGACAGGGACAGGTGCACCACCCCCTTCTCCGGTCCGAGCCAGCGCATCTGGGAGTCCGCGGTGAGGGCGCGGTACACCCCGCCCATGTCGGCAGCCATCTCCTCGACGTCCCGCCCGACGAGCTGCTCGGCCTGCTGGCGAGCGGCGACGGCGACGATGTCGTTGCCGCGTCCGATCGTGAAGGTCAGGCCGAAGCCGGCGAGCGGGGAGCCGTCCGCGGCGGTGCCGTCGGTACGCAGCACGACGTAGGCGGCGGAGTAGTCGCCGTCCTTGTTCATCGCGTCCGAGCCGTCGGCGGTCAGGGAGGTCGGGAACCGGACGTCGTCGATCTCGATGCTGGTGATGCGGGCCATGATCGGAGTCGCCTTCGTCGGTAGTGGGTCGGTGGTGGGTCGGTGGTGGCTCGGGGAGGGGCACAATCGGTGCCACACTAGCATTTGTCCGATGACTAGCGGCTGCGCCACCGGTGACGGACAGGGTTCACAAGAAATCATCTTGAGAGATCGGATCATTACCATGGCCGGCCACCGCCCCCGCGCTGAGCGCGCCGAACGCACCCCCGGCGACGCGTACGTCGTCGGGCTGAGCTCGGACATCGCAGCCCCCGACGGCTCGACGATCTTCGGTGACGTCGGCCTCGCTCGGCTCACCGACGCGGGCCTGCGCTGGGAGGTCATGGCGCCGATCGCCGGACACGCGCCCACGGCCGACGAGCTCGCACCCTACGACGCCGTCCTGTCCTTCGGGCACTGGGGCTACTCCCGTGACGTGGTCGCGGCGGCCCCGAGGCTGCGGCACGTGGCCCGCTTCGGGGCCGGCTTCGACGGGATCGATCTCGCCGGACTCGCGGCCGAGGGCGTCGTGGTCACCAACACCCCGAACGGGGTGCGTCGCCCGCTCGCCCTCGCGGCGATGACCCTGCTCCTGGCGCTCAGCCACCGGCTGCTCGACAACTGGCGGGCGGCCGACGGCCGCTGGCAGGACCGCGGCAGCTACCGCGGGCTGGGCCTGGCCGGACGCACGGTGGGGATCATCGGCGCCGGGAGCGTCGGCACCGAGCTGGCCGAGCTCATCGCCCCGCTCGGGGTGCGGATCGTCACCGTCGACCGCCCGTGCGCGCGCGCCAGGTGGCCGGAGAGCTCGCGGGGGTCGAGCTGGTCACCCTCGACGAGCTCGCCGCCCGCAGCGACTACGTCATCCTCACAGCTTCCCTCACCCCGTCCTCCCACCACCTGGTCGACGCCGACTTCCTCGCGCGGATGCCCGCGACCTCCTACGTCATCAACGTCGGGCGTGGTCCGCTCATCGACCAGGCGGCGCTCACCGAGGCGCTGCGCACCGGCAGCATCGCCGGGGCCGGGCTCGACGTGCTCGAGACCGAGCCGCCGGCGGCGGACGAGCCGCTGCTGAGCATGGACAACGTCATCGTCACCCCGCACGCGCTGTGCTGGACGGCCGACTTCGTCCGCGACGTCTCGGGCAGCGTCATGGACGCCCTCATCGACGTCGCCGCCGGCCGCCCCCGGCCCACCCCCTCAACTGAGGGCGCGGGCGGCGCGGGCACCGGCGTCGGCGAGCCAGCGCTCCGGGTCGGCCAGGGCCCCGGCGTCCTCAGCCACCCCGGCCGCCCCGGCGAGCTCGGCGAGTGCGCAGTGCCAGACGCCGCGCTCCTCGAGCGGCCCCGGGTCCGGGATCGCCCCGGCGACGACGACGGCCCGGGTCCCCGCCCGGTCGGCGAGCCGGAGCGCCTCCCCGACCACCTTCCCCTCCAGGCTGGTCGCGTCGAACCGGCCCTCCCCGGTGACCAGCACGTCCGCACCGGCGAGCAGCGCGGGCAGCCCGACGAGGGCGGCGACGTGCGCCGCCCCGGGGAGGACCTGCGCACCCCAGGCGCGCATGAGTCCGAAGGCCGTCCCGCCCGCGGCGCCGGCCCCGGCGGCGTGCGGATCCCCGCCCAGCACCTGAGCGAAGCGCTCCAGACCGGCCTCCAGGAGCGCGACGTCCCGGGCCGAGGCGCCCTTCTGCGGGCCGTAGACCCGGGCCGCGCCACGGTCCCCGATCAGCGGGTTGGTGACGTCGGTCAGCACGCTCACCCCACCGGGCGGGGCGGGCCGCAGCCGCGACAGGTCTGCGGTGGCCAGCCGGCCGAGCGCACCCCCGCCGTCGGGCAGGACCGCGCCGGCGGCGTCGCGCAGGACGAGCCCGAGCGCGCTCAGGGCGCCAGCCCCGGCATCGGTCGAGGCCGACCCGCCCAGGGCGACGGTCAGGGACACCGCGCCGGCGTCGAGCGCCACGGAGATCACCTCACCCAGCCCGCGGGTGGTCGCCCCGAGCGGGTCGGGGGCAGCCATCAGGGCGAGACCGGAGACCTGCGCGAGCTCGACGACGGCGCCGCCGCCCGGCAGCGAGAGCCACCGCCCCATGCCCGGTCGCCCGTCCGGCCCGGTGCAGCCGGGGACCTCGTGGACCGACCCGCCCGGGACCGCCGAGGCGATCACCGCGAGGGTCCCCTCGCCGCCGTCGGCGAGGGGGACGACGACGACCTCGTCGCCGGGGCGCACGCAGGACCAGCCGCGGGCGATCGCCGCGGCGGCGGCCGCCGCCCCGACCGTCCCCTTGAAGGAGTCGGGGGCGACGACGACGCGCACTCAGGCCCCGCCGGCGAAGCCCACCTGGCGCCACGCCTCGTAGATGACGATCGACGCGCTCGAGGTGAGGTTGAGCGAGCGGCGGCTGGGCAGCATGGGGATCTTCACCTCGTCGGTGATCCGCGGGTGCCCGAGGACCTCGTCGGACAGCCCGGTCGGCTCGGGGCCGAAGAGCAGGATGTCGGTGGGCTGGTAGACGATGTCGGAGTAGCGCGTGGTCGCCTTGGTGGTGAAGGCGTAGACGCGGGCGCCCGGATCGATCGCGAGCAGCGCCTCGAGGTCGGCGTGCACGCTCACGCTGGCGAGGTCGTGATAGTCCAGGCCCGCGCGCTTGAGCTTGGGCTCGGACAGGTCGAAGCCGAGCGGCTCGACCAGGTGCAGACGCGCTCCGGTGACCGCCGCGAGCCGGATCGCGTTCCCGGTGTTCTGGGGGATGCGCGGCTCGTGGAAGGCGATGCTCGGCAGGTCGCTCGGCAGGGTGGCAGTCACCCGACGATTCTGCCATCGGATCCGCAGCTCACCCGATCCACACGGCGTCACCCGAGCCGGCGATCTCCAGCCCGGCCTCCACCAGCAGCGCCAGGGTCTCCCGCGCGAGCGCCAACCGGTCGTGGGCCGTCGCGTCGTCGGGCCGGGCCGTGACCTTCGCCCCGACGAAGCCCGGTGCGTCTCCCGCGGCGGCCAGCGCCGCGCGCACCTCGTCCACGCCCAGCAGGGAGGCCGACGACGCGGCGAGCGCGGGGCTGGTGCCGCGCGGTGCCATGTGGGTGTCGTCCCAGGCCGGACCCCACGCGGTCATCTGGTCCGTGGCCCCGGAGAAGATGATCGAGCGCAGCAGGCCGGCCTCGGCCGCGAGCCGGACGTGGTCGGTCGCCACCTGCGCCGAGCGGCCCTCGATCGCGGACCGGCCCCAGTTGATCCCGATCCCCAGCCGCGCGGCCGGGTGGGCGGCCCGAGCGGTCCTGATCGCGGCGATCTCATCCTCGATCGGCAGGAATCCCTTGACCGGCGCCTGCCCGGTGACGAGGGCGTCGCAGTGCTCGACGACGATCTCCGCGCCGCCCAGGTCCCAGGTCGCCAGCTCGGCGAGGGACTCCGCGAACGCCTCCGCGGACCCGAGGAGCGGCCCGGGTGCGCTCTGCACCTCGATCGCGACGACCCGCGGCCGGCCTGCGGCGGTGGCCAGCGCGAGTGCGAGGTCACGGGCCACGGCGACGTCGGCCAGCGCCGCGCGCCGGGCGTCGGGGTCGCTCGAGGCGAGGCCGTAGGCGGGTGCGCCGGCCAGCCGCATCATGGTGCGCGGGATGCACGTGACCATGAGGTCCCACTCGGGGCGCAGGGTGCGGGTGATCCACGCGGGGTCCAGGCTCGGTGCCCCCTCGCCCAGCAGCGGGAACTCGATCGTGGTGATCGGGAGGTCAGCCAGCCCGGCGTAGAAGTCCTCCTCGGCGCGGCCGTCGTCGGCGTCAGGGCCGGGGGTGAGGGCGTAGGCGCCGAAGGTGAGGGACGGGAGGGAAGGGGACGTCATCGGGGCTCCTCGAACGTGGTGCGCGGGCAGGTGGCTCAAGTCTCGCTCATGCCGTCCCGGCCAGGTCCGCGCCGAGGGCCCGGACCCGCTCCGGTGGAAGGATCCCGTCCGCGACGGCGACCCGCACGGTCCGGGTCTGCGGCTCACCGGCGGCGACGGTCGTGGGGCGGTCCCAGGCGATCGCCGACCCGAGGCCGGGATAGGAGGCGGCCCGCACCACCCACGGGTCGGCGGCCGTGCGCGCGTCGCCGGCCGCGAGCACGAGCGTGAACGGCGCGTTCTCCCCGCCCGGCGCGGGCGCCCACGCCTGCCAGGCGACCCACGGCGCGAGGGAGCCGTGCACGGCGTCCTCGCCGGTGGCGTCCGGCGTCCACACCTGCACCGAGGTGCACGGGGGTAGCCGCCAGAAGAACCCGCCGTACCCACCGCCCGGGCGCCCGTGGGACCCCGGGCTGCCGAGCACGACGTCGCGCGCAGCGGTGCCCGAGTCCACCGTGCGCAGCGTCGAGGTGATCTCGAGCGCCCACGCGTCCTCGCCCAGCCCCCACCAGCGGGTGGTGCGGGTCTCGGTGAGCAGGGCTGCGCCGTCGTGCGCCACCCAGGTGAGCTCGTCGGTGATGTGCTGGTCGTCGTGGGAGACGGTGCGGTCGTGGCGGATCGAGCCGTGGTCGCCGCGCCAGGCGTAGCCGTGGTCGCGCACGTACGTGCGTCCGCCCCAGAGGTTGTTCCCGTCGACGTCCTGCACCCCGATGCCCACGCCGGCGTGCCACGTGTGGTCGGCGGGGCGGGCGTCGGTCACGGTGAGACCGGCGAGGGTGCGCACCGGGTGCAGGAACGGGCGGGGGGAGTCGGAGGGCTTCGACCCGGACCCGTCGACGTACCGGGCGACGTCGACACCCGCGAGGCGCGCGGTCGCCAGCACGGTGTCGGCGCGGTCGGGGGTCCGGACGGTCCACGGGGCACCGAGGGTGGTGAAGGTCTCGAGCCGCTCGGCGACCTGCTCGCACCAGTCCACGACGTCGGTGACGACGATGTGCGGAGAGGTGGGCGGCTGCGGTGCGTCGGGATGCGCGGGGATGCGCTCGGACGGTGGCGCCGGGAAGGCCGTCCTCAGGTGCTCCGGGGAGATCTCGGCGGGGGCCGGGGCGGTGCGCACAGCCTCCAGGACGCGCATGAAGGCACCCGTCCGGGCGACCGGGCACAGGAGCGGGACGCCGTCACGGATGTGGTCGACGAGGTTGGCGAGCAGCCCGGTGCGGCCGTGCTGCTCGGTCGTGACGACCTCGTCGCGGCGGATCTGCACCGTGTCGCTCGTGTAGAAGAGCGTCGCGCTCGCCTGTGACCCGTGCACCACGATGCGCGGCTCGGACTGCGCCGGCGCGCAGAGCGTGAGGCCGAGGGCGACGACGGCGCCCGAGCGGGTGCGGATGCGCACGCTCGAGGTGTCGTCCGCCTCGATGCGGTTGCCGCGGTAGAGGTCGGTCTCGACCTCGACCACGTCCTCGACCAGGGTCGACCCGTCGACGGCGAGCGCGGTGGCCACTGCGTGCGCGAGCGGGTTGGTGACCACGCCGTCCACGACGGGCACGCCGTCGAGCATGCGTCGCCCGGCCCAGCGGGCGCGGCCCCAGTAGGCCTCGTCGCGGAGCCAGGTCCCGACGGCGCCGATCCCGCGCACCGTCCCGAGCTCCCCGGAGGCGACGAGCTCGCGGACCCGGACGAGGGCGTGCGAGCCGAGGGACTGGAAGCCGACCTGGCAGGCCAGCCCGGACGCCGTCGCTGCGGCGAGCAGACGCTCGAAGCTCGCCAGCGAGGGGGTGGTCGGCTTCTCCAGGAGCACGTGGCTGCCGTGGGCGAAGGCCAGCTCGGCCAGCTCGAGGTGGGTGCCGATCGGCGTGCAGATGATCGTGATGTCGGGGGAGTGCACCGCGAACAGGTCCGCGGCGCTGGAGAAGACGCGGTCGGCGCTGAGGGAGTCGGAGAGGGTGGCGGGCGGGGCCGGGTCGGCGACGGCGATCAGCTCGACGGCGGCCGGGCGGCCGGGGCTCGCGGACAGCGAAGCGATGGCGCTCAGGTGCGACCTGCCGTGGCCGCCAGCGCCGAGGAGCGCAACCGTCAGCGGCCGGACGGTGGGGGGTGCGGGGATGGGTGCGACGTGCACGGGGTGTGCTCCTGACTCGCGGGGTGCTTGGGGGCATGTGACACGTTCACGACGTCTGCGTTGACATGTGGCGTGCATCACTGCTAAAAATACTACACGCGTTGGAGAGCGCTCTCCAACACCCCGGTCTGTCAACGAAGATTGCCGAGGCACCATGTCCGCAGCCACTGAGCCGCGCACCACGACCCCTGCCGTCCGGCGGCGCGGGAGACGTGGACCGGCGACCGCCTCCGAGAAGAGGGACGCCAGAGCCGCAGTCTTCTTCCTGGCCCCCTGGGCCGTCGGACTCGTCCTCATCACCGTCGGGCCGATCCTCGCCTCCCTCTACCTGTCCTTCACGGACTACAGCCTGCTCGCGCCGCCCAGCTGGATCGGCCTGGAGAACTACGAGCGGATGGTCGACGACGCCCGCCTGCACACGGCCCTCGCCGTCACCTTCCGCTATGTGTTCATCTCGGTGCCGCTGCAGCTCATCGCCGCGCTCGCGCTGGCGATGGTGCTCGACCGCGGGGTCCGCGGGCTCGCGATCTACCGCTCCATGTACTACCTGCCCTCCCTGCTCGGCGGCTCGGTCGCGGTGGCCATCCTCTGGCGCCAGGTGTTCGGGACCGACGGGCTGGTCAACCAGATGCTCGCCTTCTTCGGCATCGAGGGCCAGGGGTGGGTGTCCCACCCGGACTACGCCCTGGAAACCCTCATGATCCTCAACGTGTGGACCTTCGGGGCGCCCATGGTGATCTTCCTCGCCGGGCTGCGCCAGATCCCCGAGATGTACTACGAGGCGGCCGCCATCGACGGTGCCGGCAGGGTGCGGCTCTTCTTCTCCATCACGATCCCGCTGCTCACCCCGATCATCTTCTTCAACCTCGTGCTGCAGGTGATCGGTGCGTTCCAGTCCTTCACGCAGGCGTTCATCGTCTCGGGAGGCTCGGGCGGTCCGGCCGACTCGACGCTCTTCTTCACGCTGTACCTCTACCAGCAGGGCTTCGGAAACCTGGACATGGGGTACGCCTCGGCGATGGCCTGGCTGCTCCTGGGCATCATCGCCGCACTGACCGCCGTCAACTTCTTCGCCTCGAAGTATTGGGTGTTCTACAATGACTGATTCCCTGGCCCTCGCCGAGAAGACGCCCGCGAGCCCCGACCAGACCGCCCCGGACACGGGGCGCCAGCACCGCAAGCCCTCCGCAGCGAAGCGCCGGGCCAAGGCGGCGCTCAAGCACACGCTGCTCATCGCCTTCGGGCTGATCATGCTGTACCCGCTGCTGTGGATGCTTGCGAGCTCCTTCAAGCCGACCTCGCTGATCTTCCGCGATCCCTCGCTCATCCCGTCCACGGTGGACCTGAGCAACTACACCGGCGGCTGGAACGCGTTGTCCCACCCGTTCGGGCACTACATCATGAACTCCGCGATCGTGGTGGCCGGGTCGCTGCTCGGCAACCTTGTCGCCTGCTCGATGGCCGCCTACGCCTTCGCCCGGCTCAACTTCCGCGGCCGCAAGCTGCTCTTCGCGATCATGCTCATGACGATCATGCTGCCCATCCACGTGATCATCGTCCCGCAGTACATCCTGTTCTCCCAGCTCCAGTGGATCAACACCTTCCTGCCGCTCATCGTGCCGAAGCTGCTCGCGACCGACGCGTTCTTCATCTTCCTCATGGTGCAGTTCTTCCGCGGCATCCCCAAGGAGCTCGACGAGGCGGCGCGGCTGGACGGGTGCGGCCACATCCGCACCTACGTCAAGATCATGCTGCCGCTCTCGGTCCCCGCCCTGGCCACGACGGCCATCTTCACGTTCATCTGGACCTGGAACGACTTCTTCAGCCAGCTGATCTTCCTCACCCGACCGGACATGTACACGGTCCCGGTCGCCCTGCGGACCTTCGTCGACGCCACCGGCCAGACCAGCTGGGGTCCGCTGTTCGCCATGTCGATCGTCTCCCTCATCCCCATCTTCCTGGTGTTCCTCTTCGGCCAGAAGTACCTGGTCAAGGGCATCGCCACGACCGGCATCAAGTGATCCGGCAACTCCCGGACCGCTCGGACCGCCCGGACCCCGACGACGCACGCCTTCCCGGAACGACCCGTCAGAGCACTGCAAGGCACAAGCAAAGGAGCATGATGTCTCACAGCACCTCTCAGTTCGCCCCGTCTACCCCACCCCGAGCCCGACGCCGGTCGGTCACCGCGAGCGCCGGCCTCGCCGTCGCAGGCCTCCTCCTCGCGGGCTGCAGCGGCGACGGCGGCCTCGCGCCGTCAGAGGCAACCCCCAAGGCCGCCGCCGCGGCCAGCAGCGACGAGAAGGTCGAGCTGCGGTTCTCCTGGTGGGGCTCGGACACCCGGCACGCCCTCAACCAGGAGGTCATCGACCTCTTCCAGGCCAAGCACCCGAACATCACGATCGTCGCCGACTACACCAGCTGGGGCGACTACTGGGACAAGCTGTCCACCTCCGTGGCCGCCGGCGACGCCCCCGACGTCATGATGCAGGAGGAGCGCTACCTGCGTGAGTACGCCAGCAAGGGAGTGGTCCAGGACATGTCGGCGCTCACCAGCCTCGACCTGACCGGGGTCGAGGAGGAGATCCTGTCCGCCGGCAACTTCGACGACGGGCAGTTCGGGGTGCCCACGGGCATCAACACCTACGCCTTCGTCGCCGACCCTGCGGTGTATGCGGCCGCGGGCGTCGAGATGCCGGACGACACCACCTGGAGCTGGGACGACTTCATCGCAGTGACCACGGAGATCTCCGCGAACTCGCCCGAGGGCGTGTTCGGAGCCCAGGACTACGGGTTCAACGAGCCCGGGTTCGCGATCTTCGCCCGTCAGAAGGGCGAGGAGCTGTACAACCCGGACGGCAGCCTGGGCTTCACCAAGGAGACGCTCGCCGAGTGGTGGGAGATGTCACTGGAGCTCCAGGACGCCGGGGCGACCCCGCCGGCGACCAAGAGCGTCGAGGTGGAGAACGGTGGCCCGGAGATGTCCCTGGTCGGGACCGGGCAGGGCGCCCACTCGCTGTTCTGGACCAACCAGCTCGCAGCGCTGACGAGCGCGGCGGGCCACGAGCTCAAGCTCATGCGCCACCCGGGCGAGGCGGACGGCGACCGCACCGGCATGTACTTCAAGCCCTCGATGTACTACTCCATCTCGGCCAAGACCGCTCACCCGGAAGAGGCCGCGCTGTTCGTCGACTTCATGCTCAACGACGTCGAGGCCGGCAAGATCATCCTCTCCGACCGCGGACTGCCGGCGAACACCGCCGTGCGTGAGGCGGTCCAGGGCAGCTTCACGGACGTGGACAAGCAGGCGGCCACGTTCCTCTCCGACCTCGGCCCGGTCATCATCGACTCCCTCTCCACCCCGCCGGTGGGTTCGGGTGAGGTGGTGAACATCATCAAGCGGATCAACGAGCAGGTGCTGTTCCGTCAGATCACCCCGGCCGAGGCAGCTGAGCAGTTCATGGCCGAGGTCACCCAGGCGACCAGCTGACCCGACGTACTACCGTCGGCCCGGGCCCTGGTGGGTCCGGGCCGACGGCCCCCGACACGATCTCGAAGGAGCAGTCCAGGTGGTTGCCAGAGCAGCGGATGCAGTGCGACGGTACGCCGTCGTGGGGACGGGGCACCGCGCGCAGATGTACGTGGACTCGATCCTCGCCGACCATGCCGACGTCGCACAGATCGTGGCCTGGTGCGAGCCCAACCCGGTCCGCGCCGACTACTTCGACGCGCTGCTGACCGCCGGCGGCCTGCCCGCCGTACCCCGGTACCTGCCGGCGGACGTCGAACTGATGATCGCGGAGCAGCGCGTGGACACGGTGATCGTCACCAGCCCCGACGACACGCACGCCGAGATGGCCACCCGGGCCATGCGCGCGGGCGCCGACGTCGTCATCGAGAAGCCGCTCACGACCGACCTGTCCGGGAGCCGGCGGTTCATCGAGGCGCTCGAGGACACCGGCAGGTCCCTCGTGCTGACCTTCAACTACCGCTACGCGGCCCGCAACTCGGCCCTGAAGCAGGTCATCGCTTCGGGGGAGATCGGCGAGGTGACGTCGGTGCACTTCGAGTGGCTGCTGGACACCATGCACGGAGCCGACTACTTCCGGCGCTGGCACCGCGACCGGGACCGGTCCGGGGGGCTGCTCGTCCACAACTCCTCCCACCACTTCGACCTCGTCAACTGGTGGCTGGACGACTTCCCCTCCCGGGTGTTCGCCAGCGGTGGGCTGCGCTTCTACGGCGACACCAACGCCAAGGCGCGCGGCCTCGGCCGACGCCCCGAGCGCGGCACGACGACGCCGCCGAGCAACGACCCCTTCGCCCTCGACCTGCGCGACGACCCCCGGCTCAAGGCCCTGTACCTCGACGCCGAGCAGCACGACGGCTACCTGCGCGACCGGGACGTGTTCTCCGCGGGCATCACGATCGAGGACAACATGTCCGTCCTGGTCGACTACACGCGGGGAGCGTCGCTGACGTACTCCCTCAACACGCACAGCCCGTGGGAGGGCTACCGGGTGGGGATCAACGGCACCCAGGGCCGGGTCGAGCTGGAGGTCGTCGAGCGCGGCGCGCTGGTGCCCCGACCGGACGGCCGCCGAGACCTCGACGCCTCGAAGACCGGGCACCAGGACGCCCCGGGTGAGCTGCGACCCCGCGGGGAGCGCATCCTCGTCCAGCGCCACTGGGAGGCTTCCCGGGAGGTGGCGATCCACAGCGAGGGGGGTGCGCACGGGGGCGGGGACACCCAGATGCTCGCGGACGTCTTCCGGGGACCTGCCCCGGACCCGCTGGGCCGCCCGGCCAACTACAAGGACGGGCTGCGCTCGGTCGTGGTGGGGATCGCGGCGACGTCGTCCCTGCGCATCGGGCTGCCGGTGCGCATCGCGGACCTGGGGCTCGACCTCACCTGAGCTGGACCACCCGAACTGGAAGCGAGTCCGTCATGCCCACCCGCCGCAGGTACGCCGTCGCAGGGCTCGGGAACCGAGCCGAGATGTTCGTGGAGGCCATCGCCGGACCCCACAGCGACGTCGCCGAGCTCGTCGCCTGGTGCGAGCCGAACCCCACCCGTGCCGCCTACTACGACGCGCGGTGCGCCGACCTGGGGATCTCCGCGGACCCCCTGCCGCGCTACGAGCCGGACGCGCTCGAGCAGATGATCGCGCGGGAACGGGTGGACGTCGTCATCGTCACGACCCCCGACTACACCCACGCCGACCTGGTGACCCGGGCGATGCACGCCGGGGCCGACGTCGTGGTGGAGAAGCCCCTGACGATCGACCTGGCCGGCGCCCTGGCGATCGAGGCGGCGCGCGCGGCGACCGGGCGCACGCTGACCGTGACGTTCAACTACCGCTACTCCCCGCGCAACAGCGCCCTCAAGGAGCTGCTGCGCAGCGGCGCGATCGGCTCCGTCACGTCGGTGCACTTCGAGTGGGTCCTGGACACCCGGCACGGGGCCGACTACTTCCGCCGCTGGCACCGGCTCAAAGACCAGTCCGGCGGCCTCCTCGTGCACAAGTCCTCCCACCACTTCGACCTGGTGAACTGGTGGCTCGACGACGTCCCGGCGCGGGTGTTCGCGAGCGGTGGGCTGCGCTTCTACGGCCCGGAGAACGCCGCGGCGCGCGGACTCGGACCGCGCCCGGACCGCGGCACCGGAGCCCATTCCTCCTCCGACCCCTTCGCCCTCGACCTGCGCGACGACCCGCGTCTGCGGGACCTCTACCTGCTCGCCGAGGACCACGACGGCTACCGGCGCGACGTCGACGTGTTCACCGGCCCCATCACGATCGAGGACAACCTCGCGGTGCTGGTCGACTACGAGGGTGGGGCGACCCTGACCTACTCCCTCAACGCCCACGGCCCCTGGGAGGGGTACACGGTCGCGGTGAACGGCACCGGCGGGCGGGCCGAGCTCACGGTGGTCGAGCGGACCTCGGTCGCGCCGTTCCCCGGTGGTGCGACCGGTGCGACCGGGGGATCAGGTGTGCTCGACGCGAGCGCCCACGACCTCGACGCAGCGGGCTCGGCCGAGACCTCCGGCGCGGAGCCGGTGCGCGTGCGGGGCAACCGGCTGGTCGTCCAGCGCCACTGGGACGAGGCGCGGTCGGTGCCCGTCGTGGAGGGCTCGGGTGGGCACGGCGGCGGCGACGCAGCCCTGCTGGCGGACGTCTTCCGGGGCGGGGGCGACGACCCGCTCGGTCTGCGAGCCGGCCCGGTCGACGGCCTGCGGTCCCTCGCCGTGGGGATCGCGGCGAACAGGTCCCTCGAGTCCGGCGACGCGGAACGGGTCGACCGGCTGGGGCTGCGGCTGCACTGACGCGGAGGCCGTGGACTGGCGCGGAGGCCGAGGCTGCCGGCTCAGCCCCGTGCCGGTCCGGGGGTGGAGTCGCGGAGCGTCACGGTCCCGATCACCCGGACGACGCGGGGCTCGGCCGCCGGCGCCGCGAAGGCGAGGTCGGTCGCGGCGATGCCGATGTCGTGCAGCGGCAGGTGCACGGTGGTCAGCGACGGCGTGACGTCTTGCAGGGCGTCGATGTCGTCGAACCCGGCCAGGCCCACGTCGTCGGGCACCCGCAGGCCGGCCTCGCTCAGGGCGGAGAGCGCGCCGAGCGCCATGACGTCGTTGACGGCGAAGACCAGCTCGGGGCGCCGGGAGCGCAGCACCTCCTGCATCGCGTCCCGCCCGCCGTCCCGGGTGAAGCGGGAGTGGGTGAGCGTGGTCCGGGTCCCACCGAGGCGCTCGAGCTCCTCGGCGAAGGTGCGTGCGCGTTCCTGGGCGGTGAGGTGGTCGGCCGGTCCGGCGAGGATCGCCACGTCCCGGTACCCGCGGGCGTGCAGCGCCCGGGCGAGGGACCGTGCCCCGTCGACGTTGTCGATGACGACGGTGTCCGTGCCGAGGAGGGCCTGCCCCACCAGGACCGTCGAGCCGCCGGTCCTGCGGTGCTCGGCGAGGGCGCCGCCCATGGCGGTGAGCGTCGTCGCGTCGTCGCGCCGTCCGCCGACGACCACGAGCATCTGGGCGCGCTGGGAGGACAGCAGCTCGACGAGCTCGAGCTCGCGGTGGGCGTTGGACTGGGTGCTGGCGAGGGTGACCACGAAACCGCGCCGCTCGGCGGCCACCATGACCCCCGAGGCGATCGCGGAGAAGTAGGGGTCGGTGATCGAGTGGACGATGAGCCCCAGCTGCTTGGTCTCACCGCGCGCCATCGCCTGGGCGTTCGCGTCGGGGGAGTACCGGAGCTTCTCGGCCGCGGCGTGCACCCGCTCGCGGATGTCCTCGCGGACCGTGCGGTTCTTGTTGCCGTTGATGGCCCGGCTCGCCGTCGCGAGGGAGACACCGGCCTCGCGCGCCACGTCGGTCAGCGTCACCCGGGGTGTCATGGAGCGATCCTAGTCCGGCCCGCGAGGGACTACTTCGCCTCCGCATATGACTCCACGACGGCCACGCTCACCTGGAACTCCACGCCGCCCTCCCCGGTCGGCCCGAACAGCAGCCGCCCGGCCTCGGTCGCGCACTCACGCACGATCGCGGCGACCTGCTCGGCGAGGTGCACCGGCGTGTGCACCATGACCTCGTCGTGCAGGAAGAACGCCAGGTGCGGGCCTGCGGTCACGTCGCCGAGCCCAGTGGGCGGGGTGAGCTCACGCAGCCTCAGCCGCAGCAACGCCATCCAGCACAGCGCCCACTCCGCGGCTGTCCCCTGGACGATGAAGTTCCGGGTGAACCGTCCCCACCCGCGTGCCTGGCTGCGCGCCCGGTCCTGCTCGACGCCGGTCGCGCCCTCTCCCGACGCCTCGCCCTGGGCGAGGCGCCAGTCGTCCCCGGGGCGCGGGGAGCTGCGACCCAACCACGTGGAGACCACCTCCCCGCGCTCCCCGGCCCGGGCCGCGTGCTCGACGAGGGCCAGGGCCTGCGGGTACGCCTTGATCATCCGCGGCAGCATCCGTCCGCTCTCGCCCTGGGTCCCGCCGTACATGGCTCCGAGCATCCCGTACTTGGCCTGCTGACGGGTCTCGACCGCACCGGCGGCGACCATCCCCTCGTACATGTCGGCGGCCTGGCCGGCGCGGGCCATCGCCCGGTCGCCGGACATCGCGGCGAGGATCCGCGGCTCGAGCTGGGCGGCGTCGGCCACCACGAGGGTCCACCCCGGGTCGGCGCGCACCGCGCCGCGGATCTGGTGGGGCAGCTGCAGCGCGCCCCCGCCGTCGGAGGCCCACCGTCCGGTGACCACCCCGCCGGGCACGTAGACCGGCCGGAACCGTCCGCCTGCGACCCACGTGTCGAGCCAGTGCCAGCCGTTCGCGGTCATCAGCCGGGACAGCTTCTTGTACTCCAGCAGCGGCGCGATCGCCGGGTGGTCGATCTCCCGCAGCTCCCAGGAGCGTGTCGAGGTGGCGGGCAGGCCTGCCTGGCGCAGGGCGCGCAGCAGGTCGCCGGGGGAGTCCGGGTTGAGGTCAGGGGTGTCCAGAGCGGTCCGCACCTGGGCGAGCTTGGCCTCGAGCAGCGCGGGGCGGTACCCGGCCACCGGGCGCGTGCCGAGCACCGCGGCGAGGATCCGGTCGTGCTCGGACGCGTCCCACGGCACACCGGCGTGCGTCATCTCCGCAGCCACCAGCGACCCGGCCGACTCGGCCGCGAGCAGCAGCCACAGCCTGCCCGACGCCGGCTCGCCCCCGAGGCCGGTGGCGCCCGCGAGGGCGCGGCGCTGACGGCGCAGCTCCTCGAGCGGGTCGAGGCGGACCGGGGGGTCGAGGTCGAAGAGCCGGTCCGCCCCGACCGGGATCCGCGGCTGGTCCCAGGCCGAGGGCGGGGCGAGCGCGAGGGGGGTGCGCGCCGTCAGCGCGCTGGCCGCCAGGATCGCGTGGCACAGCCGCAGGTCCCAGCACCGGGTGACGGTGACCTGCGCGGCGAGCAGCGCCGGGTACCAGGTGGCGGTGTCCGACCACACCCACCGCGGGGCGTCGGCGGCTTCGCGCTCGCGGACGAGGGCGGGCAGGTCGACCGGGTCGATCTCGACCGTGGACACGACCGCGTCGTCGTCGTCGAGGTCGTGCACCAGGACCCGGTCGGGGGCGGCGGTGACGACGGCAACGTGCATGCCACCAGTGTCCCCGCTGCCACCGTCCATCAGCTGCCACCACCCGCCCTCACCCGCGCGTCGTCACCGCACGCAGACCTTCAGGGCCCCGCTCAGCACGGCGAACCGGACCTGCGAGGCCGTGCCGAGGACGTCGCCGTCGGCCTCGACCTCGGTCGGGTGGGCCAGGTTCACGGTGATCTCCCGCGCGGTGGCATACCGGAAGCTCTCCGGGAAGGACTCCTCCGCCACCGGGGGAGTCGCCCGGCGCCCGGCGAGCCGCCGGCCGCCGAGCCAGCGCACGGTCCGGGCCAGGTGGTACGGCTTGATCGAGACGAGGGTGAGGACGTCGAGCAGGCCGTCGTCGACCAGGGCGTCCGGGAGGATCCGCAGCCCGCCGGCCAGGGTGGAGCAGTTGCCCACGAGCATCGTGTGGACGGTGGCCCGGATGGGCTCGCCGCCGTCGAGGCGGTAGATGGCGGCGGTACGCCGACGCCGGGACAACGAGGTCAGGACCGGGCGGACGTAGGCCGTCCACCCGATGCGACGCTTGAGCACCGGGTCGGTCGCTCCGGCCATGTCGGAGTCGACCCCGAACCCGGCCATGACGAAGAACGTCTGACGGCGGACGACCTCGCCGTGCAGCGACAAGGTGATGGTTGCCGCGTCGATCCGGCGTGAGGTGGACCCGAGCGCGATCAGCGCGGCTGCGCGCGGACTGGACACGGGCAGGCCGAGGTTGCGGGCGAGCAGGTTCCCGGTCCCCGCCGGGATGATGCCGAGCGGGACGTCGCCGCCGGTCAGCGCGGCGCCGACGGCACGGACCGTGCCGTCCCCGCCCGCGGCGACCACGACCCGCGCGCCCCCGGCGAGGGCGCGCTCCACGAGGGGCCGGGCGCTCCCCGCAGCGGGGGTGGGCATCCACGAGGACTCCGCGAGCCCGAGCGTGCGTTCGGCTCCGGACACCACGGCCCGGAGCCTGCGCGGGTCCACCCGGGAGGGGTTGTAGATGATGGCGGCCGGGCCCGTCGGTGGCCGTCCCGGCTGGAGCGGGGCCTGGGGTGCGGGACACATCGGGGCCGCTCCGCGCTACGCCTGTGCCGGCTGGTGGTTCGGCACGAGCATCGTCCAGGCCCAGATGGCCGCGCGCTCCGGGGCGGGCATCGGGTCCATGTCGAGCCAGGTGGTGAGGACGCCGATGAGCGACCCGGTGATGCTCGCGGCGGCGATCTCGACCGGCATCCCGACGACGTCGAGGTCGTTGGGGTGGGCGCAGACCCCGGTCATGACGATCGCGCTGATCCGCCGGCGCAGGCGTGCCGTCGCGGCGGGCGAGCCGTGCTCCCCGAGCACCCGGCGGTACAGGGCGGCGTTCTCGGCGAGGTGCTCGGCGTAGCGCACGAGCATCTCGGGCGGTTCCTCCCCGATCTCGAGCATCGCCGGGTGGGCCAGGTCGGTGAGGTCGGCTCCGGCGCGGCGGGCCTGCGCGTCCAGGGCGTCGGCGAGCAGGGTGTCCTTGTCGGCGTAGTGCTGATAGAACGTGGAACGGTTGATGGTGGCCCGGTCCGCGATGTCCGCGATGCTGATCTCGTCGAGGTCGCGCTCCCGGGCGAGGGAGAGCAGCGCGTCCTGGAGCAGGGTGCGCGTGCGGGCGATCCGGGGGTCCATGGCTCCATTGTGTCAGTCGGGGGACGCTCACGCCAGCAGTTAAGCAACACCCGTTGCCTAACCTACGATCGTTGTTTAGTGTGGTCCTGTCGTCCGAGGGTGTGCGACCGTGCACGGCCGTACTGCTCACCTCCGGGGACCACCTGGACGATCAAGGGACCACCATGGCTTCGTTTCTCTACCGGGTAGGACACTTCTCCTACACGCGCCGCTGGGTGGTCCTCATCACCTGGCTCGTGATCCTCGCCGCCGCGGGCGGCGGCGCCATCGCCTCCGGGATGAAGATGACCGAGGCGATCACCATCCCCGGGACCGAGTCCGCCAACGCCCAGCAGATCCTCGAAGAGCGGTTCGGCGACGCGGCCAGCGGTGTCGGTTCGGGCACCTCGGGCTCGGCCGGTGCCGGCGTCGAGGTCGACCTGCCCGCCTCGGCGCGCGTCATCGTCGAGGCCCCCGAGGGGACCAGCCTGATCGACGACGGCGGGCTCGCCGTCGTGCTCGGCGCCCTCGCCCCGGTGACCGCGGCCGACGACGTCGCCTCGCTCTCCGACCCGGCCACGACCGGCACCATCTCCCCGGACGGCGCCGCCGTCTACGTCGAGGTGCAGTTCGCCGTCCCGGCCGACGCCGTCCCTGCCGCCACCCTGGAGACGATCGAGGCCGCCCAGGCCGAGCTCGAGGCCGACGGCTACACCGTCGCGCTGTCCGGCGGTCCGTTCACCGAACCCCTCGAGCTCCTCTCACCCACCGAGGCGGTGGGTGTGCTCGTCGCCCTCGTCGTGCTGCTGGTCACCTTCGGCTCCCTGCTCGCCGCCGGGATGCCCATCCTCACCGCGGTGCTCGGCGTCGGGATCGGGCTCGCCGGGGTCCTCTCCCTGTCCGCCCTGGTCACCATCTCCTCCGCGACCCTCACCCTGGCCCTCATGCTCGGGCTCGCCGTGGGCATCGACTACGCCCTGTTCCTGCTCTCGCGGCACCGCCAGCAGCTCGCGGAGGGCGTCGAGCCGGCCGAGTCCGCCGGGCGTGCGGTCGGTACCGCCGGCAGCGCGATCGTCTTCGCCGGGCTGACCGTCGTGGTCGCGCTCTCCGGTCTCGCCGTGACCGGGGTGCCGTTCCTGGCCGCGATGGGCTTCGCCGCCGCCGCCACGGTGGCCGTCGCGGTCCTCATCGCCATCACCCTGCTCCCTGCGCTCATGGGCTTCGCCGGCACCCGGCTCGTCCCGCGCGGGCGCGCGGCCGTCCGCGCCCAGCGCTCCACCAACGCCGAGAACCGCTGGGGCAACCTCATCACGCGTCACCCCGTGTGGACCCTGGTCGCCGGGGTCCTGGTGCTGGGCACCATCGCGATCCCGGTCACCTCCATGCGCCTGGGCCTGCCCGACGCCGGCCAGGAACCTGCCACCTCCAACGAGCGCCAGGCCTACGACCTCCTCGCGGAGAACTTCGGTCCCGGCATCAACGGCCCGCTCGTGGTGCTCATCGACGCCGCCGACGACCCGGCCGCGCTCGCCGAGGCGACGGCCCTGATCAGCGAGGCCCTCGCCGGGGTCGAGAACATCGCCTACGTCGCACCGGCCGCCCCCAACGGCGCCGTCGGCGGCATGCTCGGCCCGGACCTGCCCGCGCCCGAGGGAACCCCCGAGGCAGACGCGGCGCTCGTCGTCGTGCTCCCGGCGACCGGCCCCAACGACGCCGAGACCGCGGAGGTCGTCCACGACATCCGCGGCCTGCGCGCCGACATCGAGGAGGCGACCGGGACCCAGGTCTGGGTGACCGGGGCCGCCGCGGCCAACATCGACATCACCCAGAAGCTCTCCGACGCGCTCCCGCTGTTCCTGGCCATCGTCGTCGGGCTGGCGCTCGTGCTGCTGCTCGTCGCCTTCCGCTCGATCCTCGTCCCGGTGACCGCGGTGCTCGGGTTCCTGCTGACCGTCGCGGCGGCCTTCGGCGCCACGACTGCCGTGTACCAGTGGGGGTGGCTCTCCGACGTGTTCATGGTGGCGACCCCTGCGCCGCTGCTGAGCTTCATGCCCGTGCTGCTCGTCGGCGTGCTCTTCGGCCTGGCGATGGACTACCAGGTGTTCCTCGTCTCGCGGATGCGTGAGGACTTCGTCCACGGCGACGCCCCGCTCGTGGCGGTCCGCTCGGGATACGCCCACGGCGCCCGGGTGGTCCTGGCCGCCGCGCTCATCATGATCGCGGTCTTCTCGAGCTTCGTCTTCTCCGGGAACTCCACGATCAGCCCGATCGCCTTCGCGATGGGCTTCGGCGTGGCGATCGACGCGCTCGTGGTCCGCATGACGATGATCCCCGCGGTCATGGCGCTGCTGGGGAAGTCAGCCTGGTGGCTGCCGCGCTGGCTGGACCGCCTGGTGCCGAACGTCGACATCGAGGGCGCCGCCCTCGAGCGCGGCGCCACGACAGCCACGGACGTGCCGGAGCCTGCTCGCTCCTGAGGTCGTGTCGGCAGGCCCGGCCCGGGACCGTCTCGACGGTCCCGGGCCGGGCTGTGTGCTCAGTCCCGCAGGGGCCCGCCGGTGTCACGGACCTGCTGGGTGAGCCGACCGAGCACGTCACCGGTGCGCAGCCCGTCGTGCTCGAACTCGTTGGTCACCCACGTGTGCACGTTGCCCACGGCCGCCGCCGTCTCGAGGCTGAGCCCGGCGTCGACGAACATGTCGTCGAAGTACACGGCGGCCGCGACCGGCACCTCGTTGGCCGCGAGCACCTCGTCGTCGTAGAGCGTGGTCCAGCGCTCACGCCGGGCCAGCTCGTCGGCTGCGGCCGCAAACGGTCGCAGCGCGGCGATCTCGGTGAACATCCAGGGGTAGATCATCTCCCCGGTGAGGTGCAGCGGGCGGTGGCCGGGGTCGAAGTCCGGATGGACGGCCCGCTCGGCGTGCGCCGCCCACCCGGTCACGGCGTCGCCGGAGGCGTAGATGGACTCCTGGAGGACCGCGTACAGCGGCCGCTCGCGGTAGGACGTCTGGGTCATCACCTGGGTGAGGAAGGTGTCGGAGAGCTCGGACTCGCCCGGGTCGAAGGCCTCGTCGAACAGCCAGTGCAGCCGCTCGGCGCCGGGTTTCATCCCGAGGTCCATCCCCAGGGTCTGGAAGCGGCGCACCGAGAGCAGGTCGCCGTCGGGCAGGCGCACGTCGCCCGCGGCCAGCCGGTCCGCGATCCGGGCCACCTGACCGGCGTCGCCCGGGAAGCGGGCGAACAGCTCGCGGTTCTTCGCGGCGGTGCGCGGGTAGGTGCGTCGATAGACCTCGCGTGCGTCGGCGCGCAGGCCCGCCAGCCCACCGGTCACGTAGCAGGCGGAGAGCCCCTGCGGGGCCCGGGACAGGTAGGTCAGGGTGAGGAAGCCGCCGTAGCTCTGGCCCAGGGACTCCCATCGCTTCCCACCGTAGAGGGTGCGGCGCACGTGCTCGGCGTCGGCGACGATCGAGTCGGCGCGGAAGTGGGTGAGGTGCTCCGCCTGCTCCGCGGGGGTGCCCAGGGCCGCCAGCCGCGCGCCGCGGATCGCGCTCGAACGGCCGGTGCCGCGCTGGTCGAGGAGGATCACCCGGTGCGTGGCGAGCATGTGCCCGAGCCAGCCCTCCGGGCCGGTCGGGCGTGGTCCCTTGCCGCCGGGGCCGCCCTGCAGGAACACCAGCAGCGGCAGGTCCTCGTGGCGCCTGGCCGGTGCGACGACCTCTCGGACGAAGACGGTGATGGTGGCTGCGTCGCGGTCGTCGAACCAGTTGAGCGGGACGGTCAGCTCGTGGTCGGTGACGTGCATGCCGGGGACGGTGTAGCTGATCACGCGATCTCCTCGGGTTCGGGGGCAGCGCACACCGCGTGCGAGCTGCGGCCAACCCTATGCCGCACGGCCGTGGCCCGACCCCCGAGGGAGCCGGGCCACGGCCGTGCGGCAGAGATGCTGTCGGTCAGACGACGTCGGCGTCGACCCAGTCGAGGGTCTTGGTGACGGCCTTCTTCCAGAGCCGGTACTGACGCTCCCGCTCGGTGGTCTCCATGTTCGGGGTCCACCGCTTGTCCTCGGCCCAGTTGTCGATGACGTCCTGCTCGCCGTTCCAGAAGCCCACTGCGATGCCCGCCGCGTAGGCCGCGCCGAGAGCGGTCGTCTCGGCGACCTGGGGCCGGACCACGTCGACGTCGAGGATGTCCGCCTGGAACTGCATGAGCAGCTCGTTGGCGACCATCCCGCCGTCGACCTTGAGCTCGGTGAGGTCCACACCGGAGTCGGCGTTCATGGCGTCGAGCACCTCACGGGTCTGGAAGGCGGTGGCCTCCAGAGCCGCGCGGGCGATGTGGTTCTTGTTGACGAACCGGGTGAGGCCCACGAGCGCCCCACGGGCGTCCGGGCGCCAGTACGGGGCGAACAGGCCGGAGAACGCCGGGACGAAGTACGCCCCACCGTTGGTGTCCACCTTGCCGGCGTAGTACTCCACGTCCTGGGCGTCCTCGAACATGCCGAGGTTGTCCCGCAGCCACTGGATGAGCGACCCGGTCACGGCGATCGACCCCTCGAGCGCGTAGACCTGGGGGGCGTCACCGATCTTGTAGCAGACCGTGGTGAGCAGCCCGTTCTTGCTCGCGACCGGCTCGGTGCCGGTGTTGAGCAGCATGAAGTTGCCGGTCCCGTAGGTGTTCTTCGCGGTGCCCTTCTCGAAGCACGCCTGGCCGAAGGTCGCCGCCTGCTGGTCGCCGAGGATGCCGGCGATCGGCACGCCCGGGACCATCCCGCGCTCGCGGCCGTGGCCGTACACCTCGGAGGAGGAGCGGATCTCGGGGAGCATCGACATCGGGATGGTCATGTCCGCGGCGATGTCCTCGTTCCAGGTGAGGGTGTCGATGTTCATGAGCATGGTGCGCGAGGCGTTGGTGACGTCGGTGATGTGCACGCCGCCGTCGGTGCCCCCGGTCATGTTCCACAGCACCCAGGAGTCGGTGTTGCCGAACATGAGGTCCCCGCGCTCGGCGGCCGCCCGGGCGCCGTCGACGTTGTCGAGGATCCACTTCACCTTGGGCCCGGAGAAGTACGTGGCCAGCGGCAGCCCGACGCGCGCCTTGTACTTCTCGGGTCCCTCGGACCCGCCGAGCTCGTCGACGATCGCCTGTGTGCGGGTGTCCTGCCACACGATGGCGTTGTAGACGGGCTTGCCCGTCGTGCGGTCCCAGACGACGGCGGTCTCGCGCTGGTTGGTGATGCCCACCGCCGCGATGTCGTCGTGGGTGAGGTTCCCGCGGGTGAGGGCGATGCCCACGACCTCACGGACGTTGTTCCAGATCTGCTCGGGGTTGTGCTCGACCCACCCGGCGCGCGGGAAGATCTGGTCGTGCTCGAGCTGACCCTGGGAGTGGATGGTGCCGGCGTGGGTGAACACGATGGCACGCGAGCTGGTGGTTCCTTGGTCGATGGCCAGGACGTACTGTGCGGTCATTGGTCATTCCTTCACGTCGTTGTGCGGGGGTGCCGGCCGAGGTGGCCGGCGGTGAGCAAGGACTTCTCAGGCGGTGGATCAGATGTACGCGGCGCCGGCGAAGCCGGCCAGGACAGCGCCCACGAGCGGCCCGGCGACCGGGACCCAGGAGTAGGCCCAGTCGCTCGAGCCCTTGCCGCGGATCGGCAGGACGAAGTGGGCGATGCGCGGGCCGAGGTCACGTGCGGGGTTGATGGCGTATCCGGTCGGGCCACCGAGGCTGGCACCGATCCCGACGACGACGAGGGCGACGGCGAGCGGGCCGATCTGCGTGGGGGTGTTGCCGGAGATGACGACGAAGAACACGAGCACGAAGGTCGCGATGACCTCGGTGATGAAGTTCCAGCCGTAGGAGCGGATGGCCGGTCCGGTCGAGAACACCGCGAGCTTGGAACCGGCGTCGAGGTCTTCGTCGAAGTGCTTCTTGAACACGACGAACATGAGCACCGCTCCGATGAACGCACCGAGCATCTGCGCGCCGAAGTACATGAACATGTTCGACACTGTCGGTTCGATGGTCGCGGTGACCATGCCCTCCGGGCCAGTCAGATTCGCGAACGGAAGGTCGGCCGCGAACAGGCCGAGGGTCACGGCCGGGTTGATGTGGGCGCCCGACTTGTAGGCGACGTACACGGCGGTGAAGACCGCGAGGCCCCATCCCCAGTTGATGAGGAGCCAACCACCGTTGAACCCTTTGGACTTGGGCAGCAGAGCCGTCGCGACGACACCTCCTCCGAGGAGGAGCAGGGTGGCGGTCCCGAGGACCTCCGACCAGAAGGCGTTTACTAGAATGGAATCCATCACAGGCTCACTTTCTTGGTGGACTTCGTTGTCACCTCCTCGCAGCGGCTCTGCTGCGAGGCACATCGGCGTTCTTTTGTGGTTGGCAGGTTCGGTGTCAGCTGTCCCTGATGGTCAGCTGCTCGTGGTGAGGTCGATCAGCGGGCTGACGTCCTGGGCTGCGAGGCGCACGTGCTCCGCCAACGCGTCGTCGGGCTGGTCCTGTGCGGCTGCCTCCGCCTCGGCGCGCGCGGTGTACGCGGCGACCTCGGCGAGCCGGGTCTCCTCGTCCCAGCCGAGGCCGGCGGCGGCGATCTGGGAGATCTCCTCGAGGGCGGCCAGGCCGCGGTCGAGGATCTCGTAGTTGAGCCGGGTCCGGTGCAACAGGATGTCCTCGAGGTGCAGAACTCCCTCGTGGCTCACGGCGTAGGCGATCTCCGCCCGCAGGTAGGCCGGTGCGTGCTCGAGCGGCCTGGCCATCGACGGGTCCTCCTCGCAGAGGGCGACGATGTCGGTGAGCAGCCCGCCGTAGCGGTGCAGCAGGTGGTCGACGAGCGCGGGCGTCCAGCCGTAGGTGGCCGCGTGACGCCGGCCCCAGTTCTGCTGGACGGCGAGCCCGACGGCGCCGAGCAGCGGCACCTTGGAGGTGATCGAGGGGCGGGACTTGGCGCCCTCCCCGAGGGCGAAGTCGACCGCGTCCTCGGCCATCACCCGGTAGGTGGTGAGCTTGCCGCCGGCGATCACCGTCAGTCCGGGCGCCGGTGAGGCGACGGTGTGCTCGCGAGAGACCTTGGCCGACGACGTGCCTTCCTTGGTCCCGGGCTGCAGCAGCGGGCGCAGGCCGGCCCAGGTGCCGATGATGTCGTCCCGGGTGAGCGGGTCGGCCAGCACGGCGTTGGCGTGCTCGAGCACGTAGTCGATGTCCGCGGAGGTGGCCACCGGGTGCTGGAGCTCCTGGGTCCACGGGGTGTCGGTCGTGCCGATCACCCAGTACCGCGACCACGGGATGACGAAGAGCACGCTCTTCTCGGTCTGCAGGATCAGGCCGACCTTGCCCTTGATGCGCTCGCGGGGGACGACGATGTGCACACCCTTGGACGCCAGGACCTTCAGGCCACCTGTGCCGCCGGCGAGCGCCTCGGTCTCCTCGGTCCACACGCCGGTGGCGTTGATGACGTGGCGTGCCTTGACGGGGAAGCGGTCCCCGGTCTCCAGGTCGACCAGCTCGGCGCCGTCGATCCGGCCGCTCACGTCCTTGGTGAGCTTGACCACCTGGGTGCGGCTCGCCGCGCCGGCGCCGTAGGAGGCCGCGGTGCGGATCAGGGTGCTCACCAGGCGGGCGTCGTCGACGGATCCGTCCCAGTAGCGCACCGCGCCGACTGCGGCGTCGTGGCGCAGGTCGGGGAAGAGGCGTTCCATGCCCTTGCGGGTCACGTGCTTGTGGAAGGGCAGCGGGCGCTTGCCGGGGGCGAGGCTGGCGAGGGTGTCGTAGAGCATGACGCCGGCTCCGACGTATCCGCGCTCCCACACCCGGTGCTCCAGGGGGTAGAGGAAGGACACGGGACGGACCAGGTGCGGCGCGAGCTTGGTGAGGAGGAGGTCGCGCTCGGTCAACGCCTCGTGGACGAGGTGGAAGTCGAGCATCTGCAGGTAGCGGAGCCCGCCGTGGACCAGCTTGCTCGACCGGCTCGACGTGCCCGAGGCCCAGTCCTGGGACTCCACGATCGACGTCGTCAGCCCGCGGGTCACCGCGTCGAGAGCGATCCCGGCGCCGGTCACGCCGCCGCCGATGACCAGCACGTCGAGAGGGTCGCCCTGGACGGTCCCGCGGAGAGCGTCCAGAGAGCGCTCGCGGGACTGGGGGGTGAGCTTGGATGACGTACCGGAGGTTGGCATGCTTGACCTTTCGACTCGCTAGGTGTCAGGGGACTAAGGTCACACTGTCAGAACGTTTGCGCAAGCCGTTTGCACGTATGTGCAAAGCGCCGTCGGTCGACGTTGACCAGAGGGAAGGTGCGGTATGGGTATGCGAGACCAGGACGTTCTCAGGGCCGCTTCGATGTACTACCTCCAAGACATGAAGATGGAGACGATCGCCAAGCACCTGGGCACCTCGCGGTCGACGGTCTCGCGGATGGTCAAGCTCGCCCGTGAGACCGGGCTCGTTGAGATCAATCTTCGCCCTACTCGCTCCAATGCGCCTGGGCTGGGCCAACGCATCAGCGAGATCTATGGGATCGAGGCCTACGTGGTCGCCGTGCCGGACGGCTGCACCGAGATCGAACGGCTCGACCAGGTGGCGCTCACGACCGCCCGACTCGTCGGCAACTGGTTCGACTCGAACATGATCCTGGCGCTGGCGTGGGGCACCACGCTGAGCGCGATCGCACCGCACCTGAGCCGCAAGACCACCCGGGGCAGCGCCGTCGTCCAGCTCAACGGGGCGGCCAACACCCGGACCAGCGGGGTCGAGTATGCAGGGGACCTCATCGCGGGCTTCGGGCAGGCTTTCGAGGCGCGGGTGCACTATTTCCCAGTGCCCGCCTTCTTCGACTACGCCCGCACCCGCGAGGCCATGTGGCGCGAGCGGTCGGTGCGCCGGGTCCTGGAGCTCCAGCGCATGGCCGACATCGCCCTGTTCTCGGTGGGTGCGCTCGCGGGCGGGCTGCCCAGCCACGTGTACTCGGCGGGCTACCTCGAGGCCGACGACGTCGCCGAGCTCGACCGGGAAGGCGTGGTGGGGGACGTGTGCACCGTGTTCCTGCGTGAGGACGGCACCTACCGGGACGTCGAGCTCAACGCCCGGGCCACCGGGCCGATGCCGCACGAGCTGCGCAACATCCCCCGCCGGGTGTGCGCGGTGGCTGGGGACAACAAGGTCGCTCCGCTGCGTGCCGCGCTGCGCGCACGGGTCGTTACGCACCTGGTGATCGACGAGGTCACGGCGACGAGGCTGCTCGTCGAGGGGTGACGCGCCTGGTGGAGCGGTCGTCGCGCTCCGGGGGCGCCTGAACCAGAGTGGGAATGTATACGGCGGAATGAGTATTGGAGTAGGTTGTCCAGATGACCGTGCATGCGCAGACCGACAGCCCGACAGCGCCCCGGATCCGGCCGGCGCGCCCGGGCGATGTCCGCGCCATCCGGGCGCTCGTCGAGCCCTATGCCGACCGCAGGATCCTCATCGCGAAGGAGATGGTCGCCTACTACGAGTCCGTCCAGGAGTTCCTGGTCGTCGACGAGGGCACCCTGGAGGCGCCGGTGGTCGTGGGCTGCGGCGCGCTGCACGTCATGTGGGAGGACCTCGCGGAGATCCGCACCCTCGCCGTCTCCAAGGACGTCCTGGGCACCGGGCTGGGCCATGCGATCGTCGAGCGGCTGCTCGAGCGGGCCCGGGACATGGGGTTGCGCCGGGTGTTCTGCCTGACCTTCGAGGTCGACTTCTTCACCAGGCACGGATTCCACGAGATCGAGGGGACCCCGGTGGACCCGGACGTCTATGCCGAGCTGCTGCGCTCGCACGACGACGGCGTCGCGGAGTTCCTCGACCTCGCCCGGGTGAAGCCCAACACGCTGGGCAACTCCCGGATGCTCATCGAGTTCTAGGGCAGCCCACCCCGCCCTGCTACGCCAGCTCGACCGGCAGGTGGTAGTCCTGCCCGGTCCGTGCGATCAAGCCGTCGGTGACCAGCCCGGCGATGCACCGGTTCAGCTGGGTGCCATCGGGCCACACGAGGTCGATGACCGCGGCGGGCACGGGTTCGTGGGCTGCGCGCAGCGCAGCCATGACCTTGCCGCGCACCTGCCGGTCGGTGCCCGCCCAGGCCTGCGAGCGGCGTCGGGCAGCGTGGGGGTCGGCCGGATAGTCCGCAGCGCGCCAGGCGCACAGGGCGGTGACCGGGCAGTCTGTGCAGCGCGGGGCGCGCGCGGTGCAGACCACCGCGCCGAGCTCCATGGACGACGCCGCCCACAGCGCGGCCCCGGCGTCGTCGGCCGGGACGAGGGTCGCCGCCCGGGACATCTCGGCGGCGGTGAGCGCGGGGGACGGCAGCGCCTCCCCGCCCACCGTGCGAGCCAGCACCCGTCGGACGTTCGTGTCCACGACGACGGAGCGGCGGCCGAAGGCGAAGGCCATCACCGCGGCCGCGGTGTACGTCCCGATCCCGGGCAGCTCCCGGAGGGCCGGTTCGTCGGCGGGAACCTCCCCGCCGTGCCGGTCGACGATCACCCGGGCGCACTCCTGCAGGCGCAGCGCCCGGCGCGGGTACCCGAGCGAGCCCCAGGCGCGCAGCACCGCCGCGGTGGGTGCGTCGGCGAAGGCCGTGGGGGTCGGCCAGCGGTCCATCCAGTCCAGCCAGATCGGGGCCACCCGGGCGACCGGGGTCTGCTGTGACATGACCTCGCTGACCAGCACGCCCCACGCGGTGCGGTCGGGTGAGCGCCACGGCAGCGGGCGGGCGGTGGCCAGGAACCACTCCGCGAGGGCTCCGGTGAGGTCCGGGTGAGCGCCCTCGGGCGGGCGGGCGTCCGGGACGGACTGCGCGTGGTGGAGGTGGGCGGGTGGTGTGGAGGTCACCGGTCCATTCTCGCGTGTCTTCGCCGGGGGGATCGGCGGGCCACGTACCGTGAAGGTGCCACCGGGTCGGGCCGGTGCATCCACGACAGGACGGTCAGGCATGGAACGCGAGCGCTCGGGTCGCCCTCGCGGTGCATCCGCGCCGTCGGGCTCGCAGCGTGGCGCCGCCAACCGGCGACCCTCCACCGCGAACCGGGGACGCCCGCACCGGCGTCCCCGTCCCACCCGCGGTCAGCTCGTCATCCGCTGGTTCGTCCTGCTGACCGTGGTCGGGGCGGTCCTCGTCGGGGCGGTCATCGGCCTCAAGGCCCTGTTCAGCACCGTCGGTGAGGCGATCTCGAACGCCGCGACGGCAGCGAGCACGCCGACCCCCACCGACACCGGACCGCTGCGCCCGGTCGCCTGCACCAGCGCCGAGGTGCAGATCACCCTCACGGCCGACTCGTCCTCCTACCGGCTGGGGCGCACGGCGACCTTCGACATCGGCATCACCCACATCGGCACGCTCCCGTGCACGATCGACGCCGGGAACGCCGGACGTCAGCTGGTCATCACCTCGGGCGAGGACCGGATCTTCTCGAGCGGGGACTGCGACTCCGGGTCGACGCCGCTGCTGCTCGCCCCGGGGGACCAGTACCCGGGCAGCGTGGCCTGGGCGACGAACCGTTCGGCCCCCGGCTGCCCCGCGGACCTGCCTGCCCCGGCGGCCGGCAGCTACCAGGCGGTCGTCACGGCCGGGACCGTGAGCTCCGCGCCGATCGCCTTCACGATCGGCTGACGTCGCCCGGTGCGGGTGTGCTGCTCAGACGTAGCGCTCCAGGATGCTCGACTCGGCGAGGCGGGACAGTCCTTCACGGACCGCGCGTGCGCGCTGCTCGCCGACGCCGTCGACGGCGGTGAGGTCCTCGATCGTGGCCGCGAGGAGCTTCTGCAGCCCGCCGAAGTGGATCACCAGGCGGCTCACGATGGTCCCGGGCAGGCGCGGCACCTTCGACAGCAGCCGGTACCCGTGCGGTGCGACCGCGGCGTCGAGGGCTTCCCCGCCGCCGGGCAGCCCGAGCACCCGGCCGATCAGGCCGAAGTCGAGCAGCTCGGTCGAGTCGAGGACGGCGAGAGCAGCCAGCACGTCCTGGACGGAGCGGTCCTTGCGGCCCACCTCGACGTAGTCACGGATGACGAACTCCCGGTCGGACCCGAGCCCGCCGATGAGCTCGTCGAGCTGCAGCGCGAGGAGGCGCCCCTCGGTCCCGAGCTCCACGACGTATCCGGCGATCTCCTCCGAGATCCGCCCGACCATCTCCAGGCGCTGCACCACGGCGCACACGTCGCGCACCGTGACGAGGTCCTCGATCTCCAGGGCGGAGAGCGTCCCGCTGACCTCGTCGAGGCGGGCACGGTAGCGCTCGAGCGTGGCCAGGGCCTGGTTGGCGCGGGACAGGATCGTGTCCGGGTCCTCCAGGACGTAGCGGGACCCGCCGACGTACAGCGCGACGATCCGCATCGACTGGCTGACCGAGATCACCGGGAAGCCGGTCTGCTTCGCCACGCGCTCGGCCGTGCGGTGCCGGGTCCCCGACTCGGTCGTCTCGATCGTGGGGTCGGGGAGGAGCTGGACGGCTGCGCGCAGGATGTGGTTGGCGTCGCGGTCCATGACGATCGCGCCGTCCATCTTGGCCAGCTCGCGCAGGCGGGTGGAGGAGAACTCGACGTCGAGCACGAACCCGCCTGAGCTGATCGTCTCGACGGTGTTGTCGAACCCGAGCACGATGAGAGCCCCGGTCCGGCCGCGCAGGATCCGTTCGAGGCCGTCGCGAAGCTCGGTCCCTGGTGCGACTGCCGCCAGGGTCTCGCGGAGGAGCTCGTCGATGTGTGCGGGGGAGTTGGCCACGGGGTGATCCTACGCGTCGACGGGCGTCAGGACGCGGACGGCCGGCTGACTGAGCTGGACCGCCTCGCTGAGGTTCGCGGCCGGCAGCAGCGTGAGCCCGTCGGGAGCCTTGACGTCGGTCCCGATCGGCACGATGGCGCGGGTGAAGCCGAGCCGTGCCGCCTCGCTCAGACGGCGCGAGATCCCGGTCACCGACCGCAGCTCGCCGGCGAGGCCGATCTCGCCGATCGCGATGGTGCCGACCGGGACCGGCGTGTCCGCGATCGCGCTCAGGGCAGCCAGCGCGATCGCGAGGTCGGCCGCAGGCTCGGTGACCCGCGCGCCGCCGATCGTCGAGACGTAGACGTCCTGGTTGTGCAGCGGCACGTTCACGTGGCGGTGGACGACGGCGAGGATCATCGCGAGCCGGCTCGAGTCGATCCCGGCGGTCGTGCGGCGCGGGTTGGCGAGGGTGGTCGCGACGACGAGGGACTGGATCTCGAGGGCGAGCGGCCGTCGTCCTTCGAGGGTGACGGTGATGCAGGTGCCCGGGACCGCGAGGTTGATGTGGGACAGGAAGAGACCGCTCGGGTCCACCAGCCCGGTGATACCGGTCTCGGTGAGCTCGAAGCAGCCGACCTCGTCGGTCGGGCCGTAGCGGTTCTTCACCGCGCGCACCATGCGCAGCCGGGAGTGCCGGTCACCCTCGAACTGGCACACGACGTCGACCAGGTGCTCGAGGGTGCGCGGCCCCGCCACGGAGCCGTCCTTGGTCACGTGCCCCACGAGGATGACGGGCATGTTGCGTTCCTTCGCGACCGCGATGAGGGACGCCGCGACCTCCCGGACCTGGCTCACGCCGCCGGGAGAGCCGTCGACCTGGGCGGATGCGATCGTCTGGACCGAGTCGACGATGAGCATGTCCGGCTCGGTGGCCTCGATCTGCCCGAGCACGAGTCCCAGGTCGGTCTCCGCGGCGAGCAGCAGCCGGGGCGCGAGGGCGCCGATCCGCTCCGCGCGCAGCCTGACCTGACCGGCCGACTCCTCGCCGGTGATGTAGAGGACGCGCTTCCCGCCGCGTGCGGCCGCGGCGGCGACGTCGAGGAGCAGGGTCGACTTGCCCACGCCCGGCTCGCCTGCCAGCAGGACCACGGCGCCCGGGACGATCCCGCCGCCGAGCACGCGGTCGAACTCGCTGATCCCGGTGGGGGTGGCCTGGGCGGCGTCGACGTCGATCTCACCGATCGGCTTGGCGTACCCGCGGGTCGGCGCGGAGGCCGTCGTCTTGGGGCCGGAGGACGCGGCGGCGGTCTCGGTGACGCTGCCCCACTCCTGGCACTCCCCGCACCGGCCCACCCACTTGGACGTGGTCCAGCCGCACTCGGTGCAGCGGTAGCCGGGGCGGGCGGCGCGGGACGATGCGCCCGGGGTGCGAGGGGTGGAAGCCATGAGGGAACGGTATCGGGTGGCACTGACAGAGGGGGCAGGTGCCTAGATCGCCCGCGTCGTCCCGCGCACCACGAGAGAGGTGGGCAGGCGCACGTGGGTGGTCGCCAGGAGCTGCTCGTCCAGCAGCTCCAGGAGCATGGCGATCCCGGCGGCACCCATCGCCTGGATCGGCTGGTGGATCGTGGTGAGCTGGGGAGTCGTGGCCATCGACTCGGGGATGTCGTCGAAGCCGACGATCGACAGGTCGCCGGGCACGTCGATCCCCATGCTCTTGGCCACCTCCATCGCGCCGATCGCGGAGATGTCGTTGGCGGCGAAGAGGGCGGTCGGGCGGTCACGGAGGCTCAACAGCTCGGTGGCGGAGGTGCGGGAAGGATCCAGGCGGTAGTCGCCGGAGCGGACGAGGGTCGGGTCGTAGGGGATGGATGCCTCGTCGAGCGCCTGGCGGTAGCCGGCCTCGCGCAGCGCGGACGACGCGAGGTCCTCACGACCGGAGATGAAGGCGATCCGCCTGTGCCCGAGCTCGGCAAGGTGCCGGGTCGCCAGGAGGGCGCCGGTGAGGTTGTCGGAGTCGACGGTCGGCGGACCGAGCGGGCCCTCGTGCGGGTCGATGGCCACGACGGGGATGCCGACGCTCGCGTCGACGACGGTCGGGGTGACGATGAGCGCACCGTCGATGAGCGTGCCGCTCAGACGAGACAGATAGCGACGCTCCCAGCCCGGGCCACCGCTCTGGCTGGCCCCGGTGTAGGCGAGCAGCTCGTAGCCGGTCTTGGCGAGGGCCGACCCGGCGCCCTTGAGGATCTCGGTGCTGAACGGCTCGAACTCGGCCACCAGGATGCCGATCACGTTCGTGCGGTGCGAGCGCATGCTTCGGGCGACGAGGCTCGATTCGTAGCCGAGCTGGTCGATCACCTCCTGCACGCGGGCGGCGGTCGCGGCGGCTACGCCGTACCGGGAGTTGATGACCTTGGACACGGTCGCGACGGACACGCCTGCGGCGTCTGCGACATCCGTGATGGTGACCCGTCGGTTCATGTCTCGACCATACCGTTTGTAAAACGTTATCGATAACGATTGACACGCTCGTGGGAGCGCTGCGATAGTTCTGTTCGTACCTGCTGTCGACGACGACTAGGAGTGCTCAACGATGAGACCTGATCCACGCACGACCACCGTCCTCGCGGTGGGGAACACCCCGCAGCACGGGACGCGCCGGCACCGAAGCCGGGGCACCGAACAGCACCAGCCGGCTGCGGGTTGACCTACCCGCACCTCCCCGGTCGCCGTCACCGGCGATCTCTCCACCTCTGTATCGCTCTACGAAAGAGGACAGATCAATGAACGCAAAGAAGATCCTGGCGGTCTCTGCCGTCATGATGATGGCCACCGCGGGACTGAGCGCCTGCAGCAGCAGCGACGGCGGGTCCGGCGGGTCCGGCGGCGACGGCGACGTGTCGATGACCTTCTGGCACAACTCCACGACCGGTCCGGGCAAGGAGTACTGGGAGAAGACGGCCGCAGACTTCGAGAAGGCCAACCCCGGCGTCACGATCAAGATCCAGGCCATCCAGAACGAAGAGATGGACGGAAAGCTCCAGACCGCGCTCAACTCGGGCGACGCACCGGACATCTTCATGGCGCGCGGTGGCGGCAAGCTCAAGGACGTCGTCGAGGCCGGACAGGTCATGGACATCACGGACCTCGTCTCCGACGACGTTGCAGCCGAGGTCCCCGAGCCGGCGTTCTCCGCCTTCACGATCGATGACAAGATCTACGGCATGCCCATGGCGATCCTGCCCGGCGGCATGTACTACACCCAGTCCCTGTTCGACACGGCGGGTGTCACCGCGACCCCGACCACGATCGACGAGCTGGTCACGGTCACCGACTCCCTCGACGCAGCGGGGATCCAGCCCATCGCGCTCGGCGGCAAGGACGCCTGGCCCGCTGCGCACTGGTACTACTTCTTCGCTCTGCGGGAGTGCCCGCAGGCTGTCTTCGAGGCAGCCGACGAGCTCGACTTCTCGGACGAGTGCTGGCTGAAGGCTGGCGAGGACCTCCAGGCCTTCGCCGAGACCGAGCCCTTCAACGACGGTTTCCTCACGACGTCCGCACAGGGCAGCGCCGGCTCGTCGGCGGGACTCCTCGCCAACTACCAGGCTGGCATGGAGCTCATGGGTGCCTGGAACATCGGCGTGACCGCGGACCTCACGCCGGACAAGAAGCCGCTCCCCGACCTCAAGTGGTTCCCGTTCCCCGAGGTCACCGGTGGCAAGGGTGACCCCGCAGCCCTCATGGGTGGGATCGACGGCTACTCCTGCTTCGTGGACGCGCCGAAGGAGTGCGCCGACTTCCTCAACTTCTCCATGTCGAAGGAGGCTCAGGAGGGCTACGCCACCGCGTTCCACACCGTGCCCGCCAACAGTGCGGCGCAGGGCGTCGTCGAGGACCCGGCTCTCGTCTCGGTCCTCGAGGCCTACAACGAGGCGCCCTACGTCGCCCTGTGGCTCGACTCCGCACTCGGTCAGAACGTCGGCAACGCGCTCAACGCAGCAGTCGTCGAGATGCTCGCTGGTGACGGCGACGCCGCCGGCATCGTCACGGCGATCAACGACGCCGCCGCCAAGGGATAGTCGACAACCATGAGCGACTCCTCGGGCGAGAACTCAACAGCACCACTGACCCTCCCGCCTGGGGAGCGCGCGGTGGCGGGGGACGGTGCAGACAAGGCACCGACCCCCGCCGCGGCGCCGCGGCGCCGCAGGAAGACGGACTGGCGCAAGCACTTCGAGATCGCACTCCTCTCGGGCCCTGCCATCGTCGTCTTCCTCGCGTTCGTCATCTTCCCGGTGGTGATGGCGGCCTACTACGGCTTCTTCAAGTGGAAGGGCATCGGACCTCCCACCGACTTCGTCGGCCTCGACAACTACCTCATCATCTTCAAGGACTCGGCCTTCCACGAGGCGGTCCTCAACAACGGCTTCATCGTCGTCGCGTCCTTGGTGATCCAGGGACCGGTGGCCATCGGGCTCGCGCTGCTCATCAATCAGAAGATGCGCGGGCGGTCGATCATCCGCGTCCTCATCTTCGTCCCGTACGTCATCTCCGAGGTGATCGTCGGGACCGGCTGGGGCCTCATGCTCCAGACCACCGGCGCGGTCAACGACCTGCTCATCAAGATGGGCTTGGCGGACAGCACCGTCGAGTGGCTGTCCGACCCTGACGTGGCCATCTGGTCGCTCATGCTCATCATCTCGTGGAAGTACATCGGCTTCGCCGTGATCCTCTTCCTCGCCGGTCTGCAGAGCATCCCCGAGGAGCTGTTCGAGGCTGCGGCCATCGACGGCGCGTCCTACTGGAACATGCAGAAGAGCATCACGCTCCCGCTGCTCGGCCCGACGATCCGCATCTGGGCGTTCCTGTCCATCATCGGCTCGCTCCAGCTGTTCGACCTCGTCTACATCATCTGGGGCCAGTACGTCTCGGCCACAGCCGGGGTGTCGACGATGGCCATCTACATGGTGAGCGAGGGCCGCATGTCGGGGAACTACGGCTACGGAAACGCCGTCGCGGTCGTGCTGTTCCTCATCTCTCTCGTCATCGCGCTCGTCTACCAGCGCTTCGTGCTCCGCCGCGACATGGCCGGCGCACTCACCGAAGGGAAGAAGTGATGGCAACGATCGCGGTCTCTCCGCCAGCCACCAAGGTGCCCGTCAAGCCCACGAAGAAGAAGGGCTCGGCGCTCAGCAACGCCCGCTGGTACACCTACCTCGTCGCCTACGTGTTCGTCGGCGTCTGCATCGCACCGGTGCTGTACATCGTCCTCGGCGGATTCCGGTCGAACTCGCAGATCATCACGGACCCCTCGGGCTTCCCCAGCCCGTGGGAGCTGGTCAACTATGCAGACGTGCTGACCAACCCGACCTTCTGGCGACAGATGGGGAACTCGGCATTCGTCGGAATCCTCACGACCATAGGCGTCGTCGTCCTGGGTGTCATGGCGAGCTACGTCGTCGCGCGATACAAGTTCAGTGCCAGCGGCGCGATGTACTCGCTGTTCGCCGCAGGGTTGATGTTCCCGATGACGGTGGCGATCACGCCGCTGTACATCCTCGTGCGTGAGCTCGGCCTGATGAACACCCACTGGGGCATCATCCTGCCGCAGATCGCCTTCTCGCTCCCGGTGACCATCATCATCCTCGTGCCCTTCCTTCGGGCCATCCCGATGGAGCTCGAGGAGGCCGCGTCGATCGACGGGGCGAGCCGGCTGGGGTTCTTCTTCCGCATGGTCATCCCCCTGTCCCTGCCCGGAGTGGTCACCGTCGGCATCCTTGCCTTCGTCGCGAGCTGGAACAGCTACATGCTGCCGCTGTTCATCCTCAACGACTCGGACATGTACACCGTGCCGCTCGGAGTCCAGTCGTTCGCCTCGCAGTACTCCGTCGACACCGCGGCGGTCCTCGCCTTCACCTCGCTGTCGATGATCCCTGCGCTGATCTTCTTCTCGCTCTTCGAGCGGCGGATCGTCGGCGGGCTCACCGGAGCGGTCAAGGGCTGAGCATCATGCCCGACGGCGGTGGCGCGCGCCGTCGTCGGGCTGTCCCGGCGCACCGTGAGGTGCAGACCGGGCGACCGAAGGTGACCATGCATCAGACAGCACCACGGTCACCGCACACATACGTCAGAACGAAGGAGCGTGCCCCGTGTCCCACGTCGTCCCTGCCATGCCCGCGGTGAGCGAGCGCGTCCGCGCGCTCCACGCGCGGATGACCCTCGAGGAGAAGCTGGCCCAGATCGTGGGCTACTGGCTCGACCAGAACGGCACGGTCGCGCCGATGCAGTCCGAGATGGCCGCCGGTCAGCAGGATGCCAGCAAGCTGAACGAGATCACCCGGCACGGGATCGGGCACTACACGCGGGTGTACGGCACCCGCCCCGTTGACCCGGTCGAGCGTGCTGCCTGGTTGTGGGCGGAGCAGCGCCGACTCAAGCGCGAGACCCGGCTGGGCATCCCTGCACTCGTCCACGAGGAGTGCCTGACCGGGCTGGCCGCCTGGCAGGCCGCGACGTACCCCACACCGCTGGCCTGGGGGGCGTCCTTCGACCCTGGTCTCGTCGCCGAAGCGGCGCGGGCCATCGGCGACTCCATGCGGGAGCTCGGAATCCACCAGGGCCTGGCCCCGGTGCTCGACGTCATCCGCGACCCTCGCTGGGGTCGGGTCGATGAGTGCATCGGGGAGGACCCCTACCTGGTCGGGACCATCGGGTCCGCCTATGTGCGAGGCCTCCAAGATGCAGGAGTGCATGCGACGCTCAAGCACTTCGTCGGATACTCCGGGTCGACGTCGGGACGCAACCATGCCCCGGTCAGGGTGGGGCCACGCGAGCTGGCTGACGTCTTTCTCCCGCCCTTCGAGATGGCGATCCTCGATGCTGGCGCCCGTTCGGTGATGAACTCCTACACCGACGTCGACGGTGTGCCGATGGCGTCGAGCGACGAGCACCTGACAACGTTGCTGCGTGAGACGTGGGGCTTCGACGGTGTGGTGGTCGCCGACTACTTCGCGGTCGCGTTCCTCGAGGTCATGCACGGGGTGGCGGCCGATCGCGGCGAGGCGGCTGCGCTGGCGCTCGTAGCGGGCGTCGACGTCGAGCTGCCCACCGGCGACGCGTACCTGGAGCCGTTGGCCGAGCGCGTGCGACGCGGCCAGCTGGACGAGGCCTATGTCGACCGTGCCGTCCTGCGGGCGCTGCAGCAGAAGGAGGACCTGGGTCTGCTGGACGCTGACGCCTACGAGGGTGAACCTCCGACCGATATCCAGCTCGACTCGCCCCGGCACCAGAAGCTGGCCCGCCAGCTGGCGGAGGAGTCGGTGATGCTGCTGACCAACGACGGCGTGCTGCCGCTGAACCGGTGGGACCGCCCTCCGGCGCGGATCGCGGTCATCGGTCCCAACGCACACCGAGCCGAGGCGCTCATGGGCTGCTACTCCTTCGCCAACCACGTCCTGGCCCACCACCCTGAGGTCCCCGTCGGCTTCGAGATCCCGACCGTGCTCGACGCGCTGGGTTCAGCGTTCGCGGCGGCCGGGATGGACCAGCCGGAACTCGTGTTCGCCCAGGGGTGCACAGCCGAGGGGGAGGACACCTCAGGCTTCGGCGAGGCCGTCGCCGCGGCCGCGAGTGCTGAGGTCGCGATCGTCGTCGTGGGCGACCAGGCTGGCCTGTTCGGTCGCGGGACCGTGGGAGAGGGCAACGATGTCGAGTCGCTCGAGCTGCCCGGGGTCCAGCGGCGGCTCGTCGAGGAGGTTCTGGCCACCGGCACGCCGGTGGTCCTGGTCCTGCTGACCGGCCGCCCCTATGCGATCGACTGGGCGCTAGCCGCCTCCGGCCATGCGCCGGACGCAGTCCTGCAGGCGTTCTTCCCGGGGGAAGGGGGCGGGCTCGCGATCGCCGATGTGCTGGTCGGGTCCGTCAACCCCTCGGGTCGCCTTCCGGTGTCCCTGCCGCGCTCCACGGGCGCGCAGCCCTACTCCTATCTCCAGCCGGTCCTCGGTGGGCCCTCCGACGTGACGTCGAGCGACTCGACCCCGCTGCGTCCCTTCGGGTTCGGCCTGTCCTACACCAGTTTCGCCTACTCCGACCTCGTGGTGGACGCTGCCGTCGAGGCAGGCGGGACCTTCACCGCCGGAGTCACGGTGACCAACACCGGTGCGCTCTCAGGGTCCGACACGGTCCAGCTGTACGCCCACGACGTGCTGGGCACGATCGCGCGCCCGGTGGTCCAGCTCATCGCCTACGCCCGGACCACGCTCGGCCCCGGTGAGTCCAGTCGCGTGACGTTCACGGTTCCCACCACGAGGCTCGCCTTCACCGACCGGCGGATGATGAAGATCGTCGAGCCGGGTGACGTCGAGGTGTGGGTCGGGTCGCATGCCGAGGCCTCCCGGACCGGCGCGAGCACGGAGGAGCTCACCGGTGGCGCCATCTCCAACGACAAGGCGACGACGCGGCGGGAGATCCCTGGGTCGGCGACCCGTCGGTCCGTGATCGCGGTGACCGGAGCCGTCCACGTGGTCACGACCGCCGACCCGCGATGGGCGCGCACGACGGTGTCGGCCATTTCGAGCGTGGTTGTGGACGAGGAGGACCCGGTGGCCGCGGTGTCCGCCGGATGAGCCTGGCGACGAACCCGATCCTGACGGGGTGCTACCCCGACCCCACGATCTGCCGCGTGGGCGCCGACTACTACCTCGTCACCTCGACGTTCGAGTACTTCCCTGGGCTGCCGGTGTTCCACAGCACCGACCTGGTGACCTGGGATCAGATCGGTCACGTGGTCCACCGGGCCGGCCAGCTCGACTACGACGGCATCGCGTCCTCGGGTGGGCTCTACGCGCCGACGTTGCGCCACCACGACGGTCTGTTCTGGCTCGTCTGCACGTTGGTGGACCAGCAGGACGACAGTCGTGGCGGGAACTTCCTCATGACGGCGACCGACCCTGCCGGTCCATGGTCCGACCCGGTCTGGCTGGACGTGGGCGGCATCGACCCGTCGATCTTCTTCGACGACGACTCACGCGTGTGGATGCACGGAACCCGGTTGGTCGCCGAGCCGCAGTGGCACGACCAGACCGAGGTGTGGGTACGTGAGCTCGACCCAGTGTCGAGGGAGCTCGTCGGGACCGAGCACGTGGTCTGGACCGGGGCGCTGCGGGACGTGGTGTGGGCGGAGGGCCCGCACCTGTACAAGGTGGATGGGACGTACTACCTCCTGGCAGCGGAAGGCGGCACCGAGGCGAACCACGCGGTCTCGGTCGCCCGGGCCCGTTCCGTCACCGGGCCGTACGTGGGCAACCCGAAGAACCCGGTCCTCACCCACCGCCACCTGGGCGGATCGGCAGACGTCGTCGGCGTCGGGCACGGCGATCTCGTGCAGGCGGCTGACGGCACCTGGTGGGCGACGGTGCTGGGCATGCGGCCCTACGGCGGTCACTACAACCTCGGCCGCGAGACCTTCCTCGTCCCGGTGGTCTGGGAGGACGGATGGCCGGTGTTCGCGCCGGGGATGGGCTGCGTCCCTGCCGAGGTTGAGGTTCCATTCGCCGCGCCGGCCCGACCCGGTCCTGCCGTCTCGGGGGTGATACGTCCCGGTGACCTGCGGTGGACCTCGCTGCGCGGGCCTGCTGCCCAGTTCGCATCACCCCGGGGAGAGGGCTGGGACCTGCAGCTGCGCCCGAGCAGGTTGAGCGACCCGGCGACCCCGGCGTTCCTCGGCGTGCGCCAGCAGCACCAGGACGTCGACGTGCGCATCGCCATCCGCGTCGAGCTCTCCGAGGGCGAAGAGGCTGGTCTCGCGGTCCGCCAGTCCGAGGACCACCACGTCCGGATGTTCGTCGCCGGTCCCGGCGCCGCTCGGGGACGCCGGGTGGTCGTGGTGCACCGTGAGGACGCGGTCGAGACGACGCTCGGCGAGGTGACGTTGGACGCGGACGGGGACGAGGTGCCCGTGCTTCTGAGCCTGCGCGCCCGCGGGCAGGACTACGCCTTCCTCGCGTGTCTCGGGGGCTACGGGGAGGCTTGCAGCGAGCCGGTGACGGTCGCCGTGGTCGACGGGCGGACGCTCGACTCCATCTCGACCGGTGGCTTCCTGGGGCTGTGGATCGGCGCGTACGCCACCAGCAACGGGCGCCCGACGACGACGACCGCCCACCTGGAGAGGTTCGTGTACCAACCGACCTCGACGTGATCTGTGAAGGTGGCCCGGAACATCTCTCCCACTTCGCATCGGAACGGATGGTGGGACACATCGACGTGGCACGTGTCCCGGCACCGTCGCGCGTCGTAGGCTGGCGCAGGCTCGCCCGATCAGACGCGCGAGCTGCGCACGCACGAGGGAGAGACATGAGCGAGCACGAGAACCGTTGGCCAGGGACGGGGCCTGCCGACGCTGCCGACGCTTCGGCCGACGCCGACGCCGACGCCGACGCCGGGCACGGCGGGGCCAAGCCGTCGCCCGCGGCCCCCTCACGGTCCTCCGCGCGGGGGACGAGCGGACGCCGGATCACCCAGAACCCGGTGCTGCTCTGGTCGGTCGTGGGGGGCGTCGTCCTGGTGGCGGTGGCCGTGACGGCCTTCCTGCTGCTCCGCGGCGACGACCCCACCCCAGGTGCGGCTCCCGCTCCGACCGTCACCCGCACGCTTCCCGCGCCGACCGCGACGACCGACCCGATCGCCCGCGGCGAGGGAACGGTGCTCTTCGCCACCCTCCCCGACACCGTGCGGCAGTACGTGCTGACCGCCATCACCCCCGGGGACCTGGCCGCCCAGGTGGGCGCGCTCGAGGCCTACGACCTCACCTATGCCGGTGCCCTGGCCGACGTCGACGCGACCTACACCGTCCAGGTCGTGCAGTGGGCGACTCCCGAGGAGGCGGCCGCGGCCGCCGCGGCGCTGAGCGCCACCCTCGGGACGGCGTCGTCCACGGGTGAGGTGCTCGTGGCCGGCACGGTCACCGGCGCGTTCTCCCTCTTCGGCGAGGGCGACTCCACGACTGAGCCCGCCCACGCCGTGTGGACCAACGGGACCCTCGTCCTGCACGCCAGCGGCCCCGCGGCCGACATCCGCAACGTCTACCTCGCCTACAGCCTGTGACCCCCCCACGCCGGCGGCTCCCGGGGATGAACGACGTCGCCCAGGCGGCTGGCGTCTCGCACCAGACGGTCTCGCGGGTGCTCAACGACCACCCCAACGTGCGCGAGGAGACCCGCGACCGGGTGCTCGAGGCGATCGCCCAGCTCGGGTACCGGCGCAACAGCGCCGCACGAGCCCTGGTCACCCGGCGCTCGGGGTCGCTCGGCGTCGTGACCACCGGGTCCCTCCAGTTCGGCCCCTCGCGCACGCTCGTCGCGATCGAGGAGGCCGCCCGCGAGGCCGGCTACTACATCTCCGTCGCGACCCTGCGGACGGTCGACTCCTCGTCCATGAACATGGTGCTCGAGCACCTCATGGACCAGGCGGTCGAGGGCATCGTGGTGATCGCCCCCCACGCCGAGGTGGTCGACGCCGTGCGCGCCTTCCACGACCGGCTCCCGATGGTCGTGGTCGCCGCGATCCCCGACCCGCCCGAGTCCGTGACCACCGTGTCGGTGGACCAGCGGATGGGGGCGCGACTGGTGGTGCGCCACTTCGCCGACCTCGGCCACCGCGAGGTCGTCCACCTTGCCGGACCCCACGACTGGCTCGACGCGGACGCGCGGTCCTCCGCCTGGGCCGACGAGTGCACACGCCTCGGCTTCCCGGTGAGTGCGCCGATCAAGGGGGACTGGTCGGCGAGCAGGGGCTACGAGGTCGGCCGGGAGCTTGCCCGCTCCGGACCTCCCACCGCGGTGTTCGCCGCGAACGACCAGCTTGCCCTCGGTCTGCTGCGGGCCTTCCACGAGGCCGGCCTGCGTGTCCCCGAGGACGTCTCCGTCGCCGGGTTCGACGACATCACCGGCGCAGACAACTTCATCCCGCCGCTCACCACGGTCCGGCCGGGCTTCGACGCCCTCGGCACACGGATCATCGAGACGCTGCTCGCGGTGCTGGACGGGCAGGCGATGGGACCGGCTGTGCTCGACCCAGAGCTGGTGGTCCGAGCGAGCACGGGGCCCCCGCGCGCGTGAGCGGGGGAGCGATTGGTCAAGACACCTCTGCGTAACGTAGTGTTTACGAAGTCAGCCCGACAGGGAGACACAGACACCACTGCGAAGCTCGTGAGAGCCGCCGCGAAGTGGCTGGTCCCGAGGGTTGAAAATCCTAGCTTTTCAGTTTGTGTTGTTGTGGTGCGCCGGGAACGGCGGATTGGACAGGGCGAGCGGAGTCGGGTAAGTTTGAACGGTTGCCCCAAGAGAAGGACCGAATGGTCTGGAAGTGGTGCGCGTCCGCTCCTTGAGAACTCAACAGTGTGCTTAAATAGTCAATGCCAAGACCCCTTGTCTGGTGTTGGTTGCCGGGTCTTCGATCTGGTGGCTGATTCGCAGCAAGGTTTATTTGGTATGAATTGAAAACGCAAGTTTTCGGTTTGTAGCCTTGATTAATCAGGTGCCTCTTTGCAGGGGTGCTTGCTTCGTATGGTTGTTAACTTCTCTTCGGAGGGGTTGATATCAAACATTTACGGAGAGTTTGATCCTGGCTCAGGACGAACGCTGGCGGCGTGCTTAACACATGCAAGTCGAACGGTGATGGGGGAGCTTGCTCTTCTTGATCAGTGGCGAACGGGTGAGTAACACGTGAGTAACCTGCCCTTGACTCTGGGATAAGCGTTGGAAACGACGTCTAATACCGGATATGAGATGCGACCGCATGGTCTGTGTCTGGAAAGTTTTTCGGTCAAGGATGGACTCGCGGCCTATCAGCTTGTTGGTGAGGTAATGGCTCACCAAGGCGTCGACGGGTAGCCGGCCTGAGAGGGCGACCGGCCACACTGGGACTGAGACACGGCCCAGACTCCTACGGGAGGCAGCAGTGGGGAATATTGCACAATGGGCGAAAGCCTGATGCAGCGACGCCGCGTGAGGGATGAAGGCCTTCGGGTTGTAAACCTCTTTCAGTAGGGAAGAAGCGAAAGTGACGGTACCTGCAGAAGAAGCACCGGCTAACTACGTGCCAGCAGCCGCGGTAATACGTAGGGTGCAAGCGTTGTCCGGAATTATTGGGCGTAAAGAGCTCGTAGGCGGTTTGTCGCGTCTGGTGTGAAAACTCAAGGCTCAACCTTGAGCTTGCATCGGGTACGGGCAGACTAGAGTGTGGTAGGGGTGACTGGAATTCCTGGTGTAGCGGTGGAATGCGCAGATATCAGGAGGAACACCGATGGCGAAGGCAGGTCACTGGGCCACTACTGACGCTGAGGAGCGAAAGCATGGGGAGCGAACAGGATTAGATACCCTGGTAGTCCATGCCGTAAACGTTGGGCACTAGGTGTGGGGCTCATTCCACGAGTTCCGCGCCGCAGCTAACGCATTAAGTGCCCCGCCTGGGGAGTACGGCCGCAAGGCTAAAACTCAAAGGAATTGACGGGGGCCCGCACAAGCGGCGGAGCATGCGGATTAATTCGATGCAACGCGAAGAACCTTACCAAGGCTTGACATACACCGGAATCATGCAGAGATGTGTGCGTCTTCGGACTGGTGTACAGGTGGTGCATGGTTGTCGTCAGCTCGTGTCGTGAGATGTTGGGTTAAGTCCCGCAACGAGCGCAACCCTCGTCCTATGTTGCCAGCACGTTATGGTGGGGACTCATAGGAGACTGCCGGGGTCAACTCGGAGGAAGGTGGGGATGACGTCAAATCATCATGCCCCTTATGTCTTGGGCTTCACGCATGCTACAATGGCCGGTACAAAGGGCTGCGATACCGCGAGGTGGAGCGAATCCCAAAAAGCCGGTCTCAGTTCGGATTGGGGTCTGCAACTCGACCCCATGAAGTCGGAGTCGCTAGTAATCGCAGATCAGCAACGCTGCGGTGAATACGTTCCCGGGCCTTGTACACACCGCCCGTCAAGTCACGAAAGTCGGTAACACCCGAAGCCGGTGGCCTAACCCCTTGTGGGATGGAGCCGTCGAAGGTGGGATTGGCGATTGGGACTAAGTCGTAACAAGGTAGCCGTACCGGAAGGTGCGGCTGGATCACCTCCTTTCTAAGGAGCTACATGCTGGCGCTGTTCGGGGACTACCCCGGAAGTGGTCAGGTGGCCACGTCCACTCTCCGAATGAGGGGGTGGGTGGTTGCTCACGGGTGGAACATTGACTATGGATGCCGGCAGCGCCGGTCATGGAAGTACGTCGCCCCCTTCGGGGAGCGGGTGGAACCTGTGGCCAGTGAGGTGGGTGGACGCAAGCACACTGTTGGGTCCTGAAGGTACGGGCGCCGAAAGGCGAACGAACTTCAGGCAGCCCTGGTCTCATCGACCGGGGTTGCTGCACGCGGGTCACCGTGATCCATCCGAACCGCATGCCCCTGGGGTGTGTAGGCGGTGGTGTTCGGTGGGATCGTCCGTAGCTTGAGAACTGCACAGTGGACGCGAGCATCTTTGCGATCAAGGACTTACGAGTCTTTGTTCTGCAATTTAGTGATATTAAGTTTTTAAGGGCACAGGGTGGATGCCTTGGCACTAGGAGCCGATGAAGGACGTAGTAGCCTGCGATAAGCCTCGGGGAGTTGGCAAACGAACCGTGATCCGAGGATTTCCGAATGGGGAAACCCAGCTGGAGTTATGTCCAGTTACCCGCATCTGAATATATAGGGTGTGTGGAGGGAACGTCGGGAAGTGAAACATCTCAGTACCGACAGGAAGAGATATTCCGTGAGTAGTGGCGAGCGAAAGCGGATGAGGCCAAACCGTTCATGTGTGATACCCGGCAGGGGTTGCATGGGCGGGGTTGTGGGACCTTTCAGATTGTTCTGCCGAACTTTCAGGGAGTCAGAAAGCCGCGTTATAGTCGAAGGGCATTGAAAGGCCCGGCGTAGAGGGTGTGACCCCCGTAGACGAAATGACGTGGCCTCCCGAAGGGGATCCCAAGTAGCACGGGGCCCGAGAAATCCCGTGTGAATCCGTGAAGACCACTTCATAAGCCTAAATACTACCTAGTGACCGATAGCGGACAAGTACCGTGAGGGAAAGGTGAAAAGTACCCCGGGAGGGGAGTGAAATAGTACCTGAAACCGTGTGCCTACAATCCGTTGGAGCCTCCCTAGCAGGGGTGACAGCGTGCCTTTTGAAGAATGAGCCTGCGAGTTAGTGCTCAGTGGCGAGGTTAACCCGTGTGGGGAAGCCGTAGCGAAAGCGAGTCTTAATAGGGCGAATGAGTCGCTGGGTCTAGACCCGAAGCGAAGTGATCTACCCATGGGCAGGTTGAAGCGCGGGTAAGACCGCGTGGAGGACCGAACCCACCTAGGTTGAAAACTGGGGGGATGACCTGTGGGTAGGGGTGAAAGGCCAATCAAACTTCGTGATAGCTGGTTCTCCCCGAAATGCATTTAGGTGCAGCGTCACGTGTTTCTTGCCGGAGGTAGAGCTACTGGATGGCCGATGGGCCCCAAAAGGTTACTGACGCCAGCCAAACTCCGAATGCCGGTAAGTGAGAGCGTGGCAGTGAGACTGTGGGGGATAAGCTCCATAGTCGAGAGGGAAACAGCCCAGACCACCAGCTAAGGCCCCTAAGCGTATGCTAAGTGGGAAAGGATGTGGAGTTGCACAGACAACCAGGAGGTTGGCTTAGAAGCAGCCACCCTTGAAAGAGTGCGTAATAGCTCACTGGTCAAGTGATTCCGCGCCGACAATGTAGCGGGGCTCAAGTATACCGCCGAAGCTGTGGCATTCACATAATAACCAGGCCTTCGTGGTCCAGGTGTGTGGATGGGTAGGGGAGCGTCGTGTGGCCAGTGAAGTCGCGGGGGAACCCAGCGGTGGAGGCTACACGAGTGAGAATGCAGGCATGAGTAGCGAATGACGGGTGAGAAACCCGTCCGCCGAATGATCAAGGGTTCCAGGGCCAGGCTAATCCGCCCTGGGTAAGTCGGGACCTAAGGCGAGGCCGACAGGCGTAGTCGATGGACAAGGAGTTGATATTCTCCTACCGGCGAAGAACCGCCCATACCGAATCTGGTGATGCTAAGTGCCCAAGCCTGGTCCGCACGCCCTTCGGGGCCGAGGACTCAGGGGAGCGCACGACCCGAGCTGGTAGTAGGTAAGCGCATTAACAGGGGTGACGCAGGAAGGTAGCCCAGCGTGGCGATGGTTGTCCACGTCCAAGGTTGTAGGGAGAACAGTAGGCAAATCCGCTGTTCACATATCCTGAGAACTGATGGTGAGTCCGTATGGACGATGATTGGGTGATCCTATGCTGCCAAGAAAAGCCTCGGCGCGAGGTTCTAGCCGCCCGTACCCTAAACCGACTCAGGTGATCAGGTAGAGAATACTAAGGCGATCGAGAGAATCATGGTTAAGGAACTCGGCAAAATGCCCCCGTAACTTCGGGAGAAGGGGGGCCCGGAGCGTGTACCCACTTGCTGGGGAAGCGTGCAAGGGCCGCAGAGACCAGGGAGAAGCGACTGTTTACTAAAAACACAGGTCCGTGCGAAGTCGCAAGACGATGTATACGGACTGACGCCTGCCCGGTGCTGGAAGGTTAAGAGGACGGGTTAGCACTTGTGCGAAGCTCAGAATTTAAGCCCCAGTAAACGGCGGTGGTAACTATAACCATCCTAAGGTAGCGAAATTCCTTGTCGGGTAAGTTCCGACCTGCACGAATGGCGTAACGACTTCTCCGCTGTCTCAACCGTGAACTCGGCGAAATTGCACTACGAGTAAAGATGCTCGTTACGCGCAGCAGGACGGAAAGACCCCGGGACCTTTACTATAGTTTGGTATTGGTGTTCGGTGCGGCTTGTGTAGGATAGGTGGGAGACTATGAAGCATGCACGCCAGTGTGTGTGGAGTCAACGTTGAAATACCACTCTGGTCGCTCTGGATATCTAACCTCGGTCCGTAATCCGGATCAGGGACAGTGCCTGATGGGTAGTTTAACTGGGGCGGTTGCCTCCTAAAATGTAACGGAGGCGCTCAAAGGTTCCCTCAGCCTGGTTGGCAATCAGGTGTCGAGTGCAAGTGCACAAGGGAGCTTGACTGTGAGACTGACAAGTCGAGCAGGGACGAAAGTCGGAACTAGTGATCCGGCGGTGGCTTGTGGAAGCGCCGTCGCTCAACGGATAAAAGGTACCCCGGGGATAACAGGCTGATCTTGCCCAAGAGTCCATATCGACGGCATGGTTTGGCACCTCGATGTCGGCTCGTCGCATCCTGGGGCTGGAGTAGGTCCCAAGGGTTGGGCTGTTCGCCCATTAAAGCGGTACGCGAGCTGGGTTTAGAACGTCGTGAGACAGTTCGGTCCCTATCCGCTGCGCGCGCAGGAAACTTGAGAAGGGCTGTCCCTAGTACGAGAGGACCGGGACGGACGAACCTCTGGTGTGCCAGTTGTTCCGCCAGGAGCACGGCTGGTTGGCTACGTTCGGAAGAGATAACCGCTGAAAGCATCTAAGCGGGAAGCTTGCTTCAAGATGAGGTTTCCACGGGATTCGTCCCGAGAGGCTCCCAGAAGACCACTGGGTAGATAGGCCGGATGTGGAAGAAGGGACGAAAGACCTTCGGAGCTGACCGGTACTAATAAGCCGATAACTTGATAACACTCAAATTTTGTGTGCTACGCGTCCACTGTGCAGTTCTTAGGGTACGGCCGTGAGTTCCCGGTCTGATAACCTAATAGAGTTACGGCAGTCATAGCGTGAGGGAAACGCCCGGTCCCATTCCGAACCCGGAAGCTAAGCCTCACTGCGCCGATGGTACTGCACGGGTGACTGTGTGGGAGAGTAGGTCGCTGCCGGACAACCTTTCAACGAAAGCCCACCCCTTCGGGGGTGGGCTTTCGTCGTCCCCGGACACAAACCGCCGACCCCACCTCCCCTCTCCGGCTGCCGTCCGACCCCAGCCCGCCCCAACACCGTTGAGTGCGGGATCCTCCGCAGACACGCCGGGGCAAAGTCATATGGTCAGAGCAACGCTCGTCTGAATGGAGCGTGTGATGGTCAAGTTGTTCCCTGCTGGGACTCGGACGAAGTTCGTGGATCTGGTGTGTTCGGGGGTGTCCGTTCAGGTCGCTGCTCAGCGTGTCGGGGCTCATCCGGCCAGTGGCTCGAGGTGGTGGGCTCAGTCTGGTGGCATGGAGATCTCGCGTGGTGCCACTGGTGGTTTGGCTGGTCCGGTTCCTCCTGCTGAGCCTGGGGGCCGGGAGGTGACGCTGGCCGAGCGCGGCATGATCCAGGCGGGCCTGCATGACGGCTGGAGCTACGCCAAGATCGCCCGGCTCGCGGGTCGCAACAAGTCGGTGATCTGGCGGGAGGTCAAGCGCAACACCAGCCCCGACGGCGTCTACTACGCCTCGGTCGCCCATCGCACGGCGTTCCAGGAGCGCCGGCGCCCCAAGGCGCTCAAGCTCGTCGACAACGCGCCGTTGTGCGACTTGATCGCGGTCTGGATGGACGACGGCTGGAGCCCGAAGCTCATCTCGTCGATGCTGGAGTTCTACTTCGCCGGCGACGAGACTATGCAGGTGAGTCACGAGACGATCTACCAGGCCCTCTACGTCCAGACCCGCGGGGGTCTGCGGGCGGACCTGGCCCAGAAGCTGTCGTTGAAGCGCCGCAGACGCGTCCCCAACATCGACACCCGGCCCAACAACAGCCCCTACAAGGACGCGTTGAAGATCAGTGACCGGCCCGCCGAGGTCCAGGACCGGGCGGTCCCGGGGCACTGGGAAGGGGACCTGATCATCGGGTGCGACGGGACCGCGATCGGGACCCTGGTGGAGCGGGCCACGCGGTTCACGATCCTGCTGCACCTGCCCGGTGACCACACCGCCGAGACGGTCGCGGCTGCGATGATCGAGGAGATGAAGGACCTCCCTGACCACCTGCGCCGCTCGATCACCTGGGACCGCGGAACCGAGCTGGCCCAGTACGCCCAGATCCAGACGGCCCTGGACCTGCAGCTGTACTTCTGCAACCCCCACTCGCCCTGGCAGCGGGGCACCAACGAGAACACCAACCGGCTCCTGCGGTTCTGGTTCGAGAAAGGCTCAGACCTGTCCGTTCACACCCCCGACGACCTCCGCCAGGTCGCCGCCAAGCTCAACCGCCGGCCCCGCCCCACCCTCAACCTCGACACCCCCGCCAACCGCCTCAACGACCTGCTGCTGGCGGCATAGCCCACCCCGTTGTCCTGACTACTTGACTTTGCCCCGGCGTTTCCCCGGACAACCCAGCACTCAGCGGGAGGGTTGACAGGGGAGGGGGAGGGCGGGGGTGGGCGGGGGTGGGGTGGGGTGTTGCTTCTGGGGGTTGTGAACGTTAACATTGGGCTGTCGTCGCGTTCGTCGTCGCCCAAGCTCGGCGGACGCGACGGCCTCCATGCCGGGCGTGCTCGCCGGTGGTCATCGACCATGAGGTATGGCAGTCCACAGTTCACAGCAGGACCTAGTAGCAATGGGGCTTCGAATGACTGACCCGCAGCGCGCCCTCGTCGTCGGCGTCGACTATGGAACACTCTCCGGCCGCGCGGTGATCGTGCGTGTGCACGACGGTGCCGAGCTCGGCACGGGGGTGCACGAGTACCCGCACGCCGTCATGGACCACGTCCTGACCGCCGGCCCCGCGTCAGCCTCCGGGTCGCCCGTCGCCCTGGCGCCGGAGTGGGCCCTGCAGGTCCCGGCCGACTACGTCGACGTGCTCAAGATCGCTGTGCCTGCCGCGATCGCGCAGGCGCAGTCCGAGCACGGCATCGACGTGAACGACATCATCGGCATCGGCACCGACTTCACCGCCTGCACCATGGTGCCCACGACCACCGACGGCACGCCGCTGTGCGAGCTCGACGGATTCGCCGACCGCCCGCACGCCTACGTCAAGCTGTGGAAGCACCACGCCGCCCAGGGGCAGGCGGACCGCATCAACGAGCTGGCTCACGCCCGCGGGGAGACGTGGATCTCCCGCTACGGCGGCCTCATCTCCTCCGAGTGGGAGTTCGCCAAGGGCCTGCAGATCCTCGAGGAGGACCGTGAGGTCTACGACCGTATCGACCACTGGGTCGAGGCGGCCGACTGGATCGTCTGGCAGCTCGGCGGCGCCTACGTGCGCAACGCCTGCACGGCCGGCTACAAGGGCATCTACCAGGACGGCGAGTACCCCTCCGCCGACTTCCTCGGAGCGCTCAACCCCGACTTCGCCTCCTTCGTCGAGGACAAGGTCGACCACGAGATCGGCCAGCTCGGCGCCGTCGCGGGCCGTCTGACCGCCGAGGCCGCCGCCTGGACCGGACTGCCCCAGGGCATCGCCGTGGCCGTCGGCAACGTCGACGCGCACGTGACCGCCCCGGCCGCGAACGCCGTCGAGCCCGGTCAGATGACCGCGATCATGGGCACCTCGACCTGCCACGTGATGAACGGCGAGGAGCTCCACGAGGTCCCCGGGATGTGCGGGGTCGTCGACGGCGGCATCGTCGAGGGCCTGTGGGGCTACGAAGCCGGCCAGTCCGGCGTCGGTGACATCTTCGGCTGGTTCGTCAACTCCTGCGTGCCGCCGGCCTATGTCGACGCGGCCGCCGCGGCGGGCATCTCGGTCCACCAGCACCTGACTGACCTGGCCAGCCGGCAGCAGATCGGCGAGCACGGTCTGGTCGCCCTCGACTGGCACTCGGGCAACCGCTCGGTCCTCGTCGACCATGAGCTGTCCGGGATCGTCGTCGGGCAGACGCTCGCGACCAAGCCGGAGGACACCTACCGGGCGCTCCTGGAGGCGACCGCCTTCGGGACGCGCACGATCGTGGAGGCGTTCAACACCTCCGGCGTGCCGGTGACCGAGCTCGTCGTGGCCGGCGGACTGCTCAAGAATGCGCTGCTCATGCAGATCTACTCGGACGTCACCCGGCTCTCCCTCTCCACGATCGCCTCCGACCAGGGCCCCGCCCTGGGCTCCGCGATCCACGCAGCGGTCGCCGCCGGCGCCTACGCCGACGTCCGCGAGGCCGCCAAGGTCATGGGCAAGCGCACCGTCGCCGCGTACACCCCGATCGAGGAGAACGCGGTCCGCTACGACGCGCTCTTCGCCGAGTACACGCTGCTGCACGACTACTTCGGACGCGGGGCCAACGAGGTCATGCACCGCCTCAAGGGCATCCGCCGCGCCGTCAAGACCAGCGCCGTCACGACCGGAGCCCAGGCATGACCGCCTCCGGGCTCGCCGGCTACCCCGCCGAGGTCCAGGCCGAGGTCGCCGAGGTCCGTGAGATCGTGGCGCGCCTGCACGCCGAGCTGCCCCGGTGGGAGCTCGTGGTGTGGACCGCGGGCAACGTGTCCCAGCGCCTGAAGTCGGCGGACCTGTTCGTCATCAAGCCCTCGGGCGTCACCTACGACGAGCTCACCGCGGAGTCGATGGTGGTCTGCGACCTGGACGGCAACCTCGTCGACGGGACCCGCAACCCGTCCTCGGACACCGCTGCCCACGCCTACGTCTACCGGAACATGGACCGGGTGGGCGGCGTCGTGCACACCCACTCCACCTACGCCACGGCGTGGGCCGCGCGGGCCGAGCCGGTCCCGTGCGTGCTGACGATGATGGCCGACGAGTTCGGTGGCGACGTGCCCGTGGGTCCGTTCGCGCTGATCGGCGACGACTCGATCGGCAAGGGGATCGTCGACACGCTCTCGACGAGCCGCTCCCCGGCGGTCCTCATGCGCAACCACGGCCCGTTCACGATCGGCAAGGACGCCAAGTCAGCCGTGAAGGCGGCCGTCATGGTCGAGGAGGTGGCGCGCACCGTGCACATCTCCCGCCAGCTCGGTGAGCCCACCCGCATCCCCCAGGAGCAGATCGACTCGCTCTACGACCGCTACCAGAACGTCTACGGCAAGTAGCGCACTCGCTTCGCACGACCAGCACCTGCCCTCAGGGGCCCACCCGCCAGCAAAGGACACACCATGAAGAACCCGCTCGAAGGAAAAGAGATCTGGTTCCTGACCGGATCGCAGGGCCTCTACGGCGAGGAGACCCTCCTCCAGGTCGCGAGCCAGTCCCGGACCATCGCCGACGCGATCGGCGCCGCGGACGAGGTCCCGGTCAAGGTCGTCTGGAAGCCCGTCCTCAAGGACTCCGACTCGATCAAGGCGCTTGCGCTGGCCGCCAACGCGGACGAGAACTGCATCGGCCTCATCGCCTGGATGCACACGTTCTCCCCGGCCAAGATGTGGATCCGCGGCCTCGACGCCCTCGACACCCCGCTGCTGCACCTGCACACCCAGGCCAACGTCGAGCTGCCGTGGGCAGACATCAACATGGACTTCATGAACCTCAACCAGGCCGCCCACGGCGACCGCGAGTTCGGGTACATCCAGACGCGCATGGGTGCGGTGCGCAAGACCGTCGTCGGGCACGTGTCCAACCCGGCAGTCATCGCGAGCATCGGCACCTGGTCGCGCGCGGCCGCCGGCTTCGACGCCGTCCGCAACCTCCGCGTGGCCCGTTTCGGTGACAACATGCGCAACGTCGCGGTCACCGAGGGCGACAAGACCGAGGCCGAGATCAGCCTCGGCGTCTCGGTCAACACCTGGAGCGTCAACGAGCTCGTCGCCGCGGTCGACGCCGTCGAGGAGTCCGTCATCGACGCCCTCGTCGCCGAGTACGACGAGCTGTACGACGTCGCACCCGAGCTGCGCGCCGGCGGGGACCGCCACGAGTCGCTGCGCTACGGCGCCCGCCAGGAGGCAGGCCTGCGCTCCTTCCTCGAGGCCGGAGGCTTCGGGGCCTTCACGACGAACTTCGAGGACCTGGGCGACCTGCGTCAGCTGCCCGGCCTCGCTGTGCAGCGGCTCATGGCCGAGGGCTACGGCTTCGGCGCCGAGGGTGACTGGAAGACCGCCGTCCTCGTCCGCGTCGCCAAGGTCATGGGGCACGGCCTTCCCGGTGGCGCCTCCCTCATGGAGGACTACACCTACGACCTCACCCCCGGCGACGAGAAGATCCTCGGCGCGCACATGCTCGAGGTCTGCCCCTCGCTGACCACGTCCAAGCCCAGCCTGGAGATCCACGAGCTCGGCATCGGCGGCAAGGAGGACCCGGTCCGCCTGGTCTTCAACACCGACGCAGGCCCCGCCGTCGTCGTGGCGATGTCGGACATGCGCGAGCGCTTCCGCCTCACGGTGAACGTCGTCGACGTCATCGAGCCGGCGCACGAGCTGCCGAACCTGCCCGTGGCCCGCGCCGTGTGGAAGCCGCAGCCCGACTTCGCCACGTCCGCCCAGGCCTGGCTGCTGGCCGGCGCCGCGCACCACACGGTGATGAGCACGGCTGTGGGCCTGGAGGCCTTCCAGGACTTCTCCGACATGGCTCGCACCGAGCTCGTGACGATCAACGACAAGACCGAGGCCCGCCAGTTCGCCCAGGAGCTGCGCTGGAACCAGGCCTACTACCGCCTGGCACAGGGCTTCTGACACAGCAGGGCTCTTGAGACCGCTGCGCCCGGGGGCGCAGCCACGACGGCGGGGACGCAGCGCGAGCTGCGGCCCCGCCGTTGCCATCTGCCGCACCCTTCTCACGACAGGACCACCATGAGCGACCATGCCGCCTTCCTCCTCACCTACTTCACCGGCGAGCACCTGCCCGACGGCGAGCAGGTGCGTTTCGCCGTCAGCCGCGGGGAGAGCCCGCTCACCTGGGACGAGCTCAACGGTGGCCGGCCGGTGCTCACCTCGACGATCGGGCAGGGCGGTGTCCGTGACCCGTTCCTGGTCCGTGACCCGGCCGGGGACCGGTTCTTCCTCATCGCGACCGACCTGCGCATCCACCCCGGCGACGACTGGATGACGTGCCAGCGCACGGGCAGCCGGTCGATCGTCGTGTGGGAGTCCCCGGACCTGGTCAGCTGGAGCGAGCCGTGGCTGGCCGAGGTCGCCGGACCGGAGGCCGGCAACGTGTGGGCCCCCGAGGTCACCTGGCACGAGGAGTCGGGCGCCTTCGCGGTGTACTGGGCCTCGATGCTCTATCCCCCGGGCGACGCCGAGCACGCGGGAACGAGCTACAACCGGATGCTGCTCGCCACGACGACGGACTTCCGCTCGTTCACCCCGGCCCGGGTCTGGATCGATCCGGGGCACTCCGTGATCGACTCGACGGTGATCGCCCACGACGGCGCCTTCTACCGGTTCACCAAGGACGAGCGGGACGTCGGCGGGGCCGGCGGGGGCGGGCTTGACGGCAAGTCCGTCCTGCTCGAGCGCAGCACCGACCTGCTGAGCACCCGGTGGGAGTACCTGGCCGGGGCGATCGGCATCCACCCGGACCCCGCGGTGGGGATCAGCCGCGGCGAGGGGCCCTGCATCGTGAAGTCGTTGACCGAGGAGCGCTGGTACCTGTTCATCGACGAGTACGGCGAGCGGGGCTACCTCCCCTTCGAGACGACGGACCTGGCCGCCGGTCCGTGGACCCTGTGCGCGGGGGTCCAGCTGCCCGCCAGCCCGCGTCACGGCTCGATCACCGCGATCTCGAGCGAGGAGAGGGACCGGCTCGTGTCCCACTTGTCAGCAGCGGGCGCTCCCGCCCCTGGCGAGGGCAATGACCGGGACGGGTGAGGACGTCCTGGATCGACGCCAGACTTCCGTTACGAAAGAGTTACCCACTCCTGGTGCATTCGAGCAAGTGTGAGCGCTAACATTCAAGCAAGCGAGGCCAACGACGGCCGCCGACCCACGCTTGATCGATCATCGATGATCAGGCTGTTCTCAAGGAGGAGACATGACCAAGTCATTCACACGCGGAGTTGTCGGTGCCATTGCCGCCCTCTCCCTGCTGTCGCTGGCAGCCTGTGGGGCCGACGACGACACGGCTGACGCCGGAACCGGGGGAGGCGACTCGATCAAGGTCGGCTTCTCCCAGCTGGGCGCGGAGAGCGGATGGCGCACCGCCAACACCGAGTCCGTCAAGGCGAACCTCACGGCCGAGAACGGGATCGACCTCACCTTCGTCGACGCCCAGCAGAAGCAGGAGAACCAGATCAAGGCGCTGCGCGACTTCATCGACCAGGACGTCGACGTCATCGCCTTCTCCCCGGTCATCGAGACCGGCTGGGACGAGGTCCTCCAGGACATCAAGGACGCGGGAATCCCCGTGGTCCTCGTCGACCGCACGGTCGACACCACGGTCGAGGACCCCTTCGTCACCTGGATCGGTGCCGACTTCACGGCCGAGGGCGTGACCGCCGGCGAGTGGGTCAAGGAGAACCACCCCGACGCCAAGATCTTCGAGCTCCAGGGAACCATGGGTTCCGGTGCGCAGGCCAACCGTCAGGAAGGCTTCCGCTCGGTCGTCGGTGACAACGTCATCGGCGAGGCGTCGGGCAACTTCACCCGTACCGAGGGCAAGGCGGCCGTCGAGGCGGCGCTCCAGGCCTACCCCGACCTGGACCTCATCTTCGCGCACAACGACGACATGGGACTCGGCGCGATCGAGGCCATCGAGGCTGCGGGCAAGGTTCCCGGCGTCGACATCAAGATCGTCACGGTCGACGGCGTCCACGACGGGCTCGTCGCGCTCCTCGAGGGCAAGTTCAACTTCGTCGTCGAGTGCAACCCGGCCTTCGGCGACCAGCTCCTCGAGCTGATCCAGCAGGTCGCAGCGGGCGAGACGGTCGAGAAGTCCACGATCGTGACGGACCAGGCCTTCGACCAGACCATCACGCAGGAAGTCATCGACGGTCGTTCCTTCTGAGTCTCAGCGTCGCTGAGCCAGACCGAGCACCACGTGGGCGGGCCTGCGGGCCCGCCCACGGATCGATCGACGCTGTTCGTCACACCCGCGTGCGCGCACGGCGCGTCCAGCAGATAGCAGGAGAAGGGACAACGATGTCCGAGACATCAGTGTCAGCAGCGCCCCCCGCCGTCGAGATGACCGGCATCACGATCGCCTTCCCTGGGGTCAAGGCCCTCGACGGAGTCGACTTCACGCTCTACCCGGGCGAGGTGCACGCCCTCATGGGAGAGAACGGTGCGGGCAAGTCGACCCTCATCAAGGCGCTGACCGGGGTGTACCCGATCGACTCTGGTCGCATCCTCGTCGCTGGGACACCACAGTCTTTCAGCGGACCGAGCGAAGCCCAGAAGGCCGGCATCAGCACGGTCTACCAAGAGGTCAACCTGTGCGCGAATCTCTCCGTCGCCGAGAACGTCATGCTCGGGCACGAGCCGAGGACCGGTCCCTTCATCAGCTGGCGGAAGATGCGTGCCGAGGCGGCCGGCTACCTCCAGCACCTCGGGCTCGACATCGATCCCGCCTCGACCCTCTCCGCCCACTCGATCGCCGTCCAGCAGCTCTGCGCGATCGCCCGGTCCACGGTCGTCGAGGCGAAGGTCCTCATCCTGGACGAGCCGACCTCGAGCCTGCAGAAGGCCGAGGTCGACGAGCTCTTCGCGGTGATCCGCAGCCTGCGCGCCAAGGGCGTGGCGGTGCTCTTCGTCTCGCACTTCCTCGACCAGATCTACGAGATCTCCGACCGGCTGACGGTCCTGCGCAACGGCCGGCTGGTCGGGAGCTACCTGACCGCCGAGATGCCGCGCTTCGAGCTCATCTCGAAGATGATCGGGCGGACGGGGGAGGAGCTGGCCAGCATCGAAGAAGGTGCACGCTCCGGTGCCCGCGTGCACAACGACGGTGAGGTGCACGCCATCGCCGCCGTCGGAGTCGGCAAGCACGGTCAGATCACGCCCTACGACCTCGCGCTCTACCCCGGCGAGATCGTCGGTCTCGCCGGCCTGCTCGGCTCGGGCCGGACCGAGGCGGCTCGGCTGCTCGTCGGTGCTGACAAGCCGGACGAGGGAGAGATCCAGCTGGACGGAAAGCCCGTCAAGCTGTCCGATCCCCTCGTTGCCCTCAAGCACGGCATCGCCTTCTCCTCCGAGGACCGCAAGAAGGAAGGCATCATCGGTGACCTGACGGTGCGCGAGAACATCGCCATCGCCGTCCAGACGATCCGCGGCATGTGGCGGCCGGTGCCCAAGCGAGAGCTCGACGCGCTCGTGGAGAAGTACATGACCGCGCTGAACATCTATCCCGCCAACCCCAACATGCTCATCAAGAACCTCTCCGGCGGCAACCAGCAGAAGGTGCTCCTTGCCCGGTGGCTCGCGACGTCGCCGCGGATCCTCGTCCTGGACGAGCCCACCCGCGGCATCGACGTCGGTGCCAAGGCGGAGATCCAGAAGCTCGTCGCCGACCTGGCGGCCGACGGCATGTCCGTCGTCTTCATCTCCTCCGAGTTCGAAGAGGTGCTGCGGGTGAGCCAACGGATCGGGATCCTGCGTGACCGGGTGATGGTCGAGCAGATCCAGAACGGTACCGACGTCACCCCCGACACGATCCTCACCAGCATCGCAGCCAACGAAGGGAGCGCGGCGTGAGCAACGACGTGCAGGTCCGTGTCACGAGCGCAGGGCGCGCCCGCCTGCAGCAGGTGGTCCACCACCGGCTGTTCTGGCCGGTCGTCGCGCTCATCGCGCTGCTGCTGGCCTGCGGTGTCCGCAGCCCCGGCTTCCTGAGCATCACCGTACAGGACGGTCACCTCTTCGGCCAGATCATCGACATCCTGCGGTTCAGCGCGACCCCGCTGCTGCTCGCACTGGGGATGGCCCTGGTCATCGCCACGGGCGGGATCGACCTGTCGGTGGGCGCCGTCATGGCGATCTCGCTGGCGGTGTCCCTGACCTACCTCGACAGCTCTCCGACCGCCGGGAGCGTCTCGACGGTCCTCGTCGCGGTGACGATCGGGCTGGCGGTCGCGCTCCTGTTCGGTGCCTTCAACGGCTTCCTCGTCTCGGTCCTGGGCATCCAACCCTTCATCGCGACGATGATCCTCATGGTCGCCGGTCGCGGGATCGCGATGCTCATCACCCAGGGCCAGATCACCACGGTCACGAGCGCCCCGTTCAAGTTCATCGGTTCCGGCTTCATCCTCGGGGTGCCCACCCCGGTCGTCATCGCCGCGGTCGTGTTCGTGCTCGTGGCCCTCCTCGTCCGGCGCTCGGCGCTGGGCATGCTGCTCGAGAGCATCGGCATCAACCGCGAGGCCTCCCGCCTGGCCGGCGTCCCCTCGCGGAACATCACGTGGTTCGTCTACATCCTGTGCGGGCTGCTCGCAGGCCTGGCCGGCCTGGTCTACGGAGCGCCGACGATGGCGGCGGACGCCAACAACATCGGCCTGATGAAGGAGATGGACGCCATCATGTGCGTCGTGCTCGGTGGCACGACCTTGGCGGGCGGGAAGTTCTACCTCGGCGGAACGGTCGTCGGGGCGCTGATCCTCAGCACGATCGAGCGCGCCGTGGTCATCTTCCACATCCCGTCCCAGATCACCCCGTTGTTCAAGGCCATCGTGATCATCGCGGTGTGCGTCGCCCAGTCGCCCAAGCTGCGAGAGATGATCGGCTCCGTCCGGCTGCCCTCGGTGGCTGGACGCAAGACCGTGGAGGAGACCGTCTGATGTCCGTGACCACAGTGCCCAAGGCACCGACCGGCGCCGGTTCGCCCACCCCGTCCGAGCGGGCCAAGAAGGCCACCTCGGCGCTGTTCTCCAGGGTCCTCGACCGCCGGTTCCTGCCGGTCGTGGGGACCCTCCTCACCCTCGTCATCATGCTCGCGGTGGGGGAGGCGCGCTACGGCGGCGAACGTCACTTCATCTCCGTCAAGCTCTTCTCCAACCTCCTGGTGGACAACTCCTATCTCCTGGTGCTCGCCGTCGGGATGACCTTCGTCATCCTGACCGGTGGCATCGACCTCTCGGTGGGGGCGGTCGTCGCGCTGGTCGGACTGGTCATCGCGACCCTCCTGCCGCTCGGCCTGCCGCTGTCGGTCGTCCTCGTGGTCGGGGTGCTCATCGGATCGGCCTTCGGCCTGCTCATCGGGGTGATGGTCCAGTACTTCGCGATACAGCCGTTCATCGCCTCCCTGGCGGCGATGTTCCTCGCCCGGGGCCTGTGCAACGTCGTCAGCGTGCAGTCGTTGGCGATCAAGGACGAGAAGTTCGCGGGTCTGGCCTCGTGGAGCCTGAAGTTCGGCGAGGGGCGCGACATCTGGAAGATCAACCTCTCCATGGTCGTCGCGCTCCTCGTGCTGCTGGTCGCCTTCTACATGCTGCACTACACCCGGTTCGGCCGGTCCGTCTACGGCATCGGGGTGGGCGACGGCGGCAACGCCATCGAGCTCATGGGGCTCAAGAGTGCCCGCACCCAGGTGTGGGTGTACGTGATAAGCGGCACCTGCGCCGGCATCGCCGGGATCCTCTTCGCCTTCTACACGAAGTCCGGGTTCAACCTCACGGGCATCGGCATGGAGCTCGACGCGATCGCGGCCGTCGTCATCGGCGGCACGATCCTCACCGGCGGTGGTGGCTACGTCCTCGGGACCGGTGCGGGTGTCCTGGTCTACGGACTCATCCAGGTGCTCATCGCTCGTGAGGGCCTCGACTCGTGGTGGACCCGCGTCTTCATCGGCGTCGTCCTCCTCGGCTTCGTGGTCCTCCAGCGAGCCCTCATCCTCCGGCGCAGGTAGCGCCGGCTCCACACTCCAGGCACGGCGACGTTTTTTGTCGTGCCCACGATCTACATCGATGTAGATCGTTTTCGGCAGCACCCCTCTCGACTGTGGCAGGAGCCCCATGCGAACCACTGAACAGACCACCCGACACCGGCGAGGACGTGCGCTGGCCTCGACGCTCGCCCTCGCGCTCGTCGGCACCGTCGTCGCGGTATCCGTCCCCGCGACGGCGCCGCCGGCGAGCGCTGCCGCGCAGCCCGAGCTGCTGCCCGCGGGCGCGTGGGTCGACGAGTTCGACGGGACCGAGCTCGACTCCCGCTGGACCGTGCGCGACGCCGTCCCGGAGAACGTCACGCTGGGAGACAGTGCGCTGACCATCGCGTCGCTGGCCGGTGACACCTGGCAGGGCAGCAACACCGCCCGCAACATCGTGCTCGTCGACGTCCCGGTCGGTGACTTCGCCGTCGTCACGCAGGTGAGGGCGCCGGTCAGCAAGGACTTCCAGGGCGCGGGTCTCATCGCGTGGCAGGACATCGACAACTACGTCCGCCTCGGCCTCTCCCACGTCAGCTTCGCCGCCGGCGGGCCGGTCGTGGTGGAGACCGGGATCGAGACCGGCGCCGTCTATGGATCCTCGTTCGTCCCCCGAACCGGCTCGACGTCGGAGACCCTGCGCATCCAGCGGGTGGGGGACGTCATCACGACGAGCTACGTCGTCGACGGCGCATGGGTCGAGGCGTCCTCCCAGACCGTCTCGTTCCCCGTCACCCAGGTCGGGGTGTACGCCCTCGCGGCGGCAGACGCGACCAGCCACCAGGCCACGTTCGACTACGTCGCGGTGGAGTCCGCTGAAGGTTCCGACGTCGTGCCACCCGAAGCGTTCGGGCTGCGCAGCGTGACCGACGGTCCGTACCTGACGCTCCAGCCCGACGGGACCATCTCCCTCGGCGCCGCCCGCCCGACGCCGACGCTCGCCTTCCAGGCGACCGCCACCGGCGGCGGGATCACCCTGACCGACACGGCGACCGGGCGCGCCCTCGTGCTCGACGCGTCTGGCCGGCTCGTCCTCGCCGAGGCCGGCGCCGTCGCCACGACGCTGCGCCTGCAGGACGCCGGCGGTGGCAAGCTCCTCCTGCGCCCCGAGTCCGGTGAGCTGGCCGTCGGCCTTGTCGACGGGCTGCTCGCCCTCACCGACGAGGCCACTGCCACCCGCTTTGTGCTCGGCGCTGCCCCGCAGGTGGCCGCCGGCCATGCGATCACGATCGACGCGGACGGCGCCACGACCGACATCAGCGACGACCTCTACGGCATCTTCTACGAGGACATCAACCGTGCGGCCGACGGCGGCCTCTACGCCGAGCTCGTGCAGAACCGCTCCTTCGAGTACTCGACGGCCGACAACTCCTCCTACACGGGCCTGACCGCCTGGGAGACCGTGCAGCGCAGCGGCGCGAGCGTGACCCCGGTCGTGGTGACCGACGCCGAGAGGCTCAACGACAACAACCGGTTCTACCTCCACCTTCCGGTGACCGGCACCGCTGACTCCCTCGGCGGGGTGCGGAACACGGGCTACAACTCCGGGATCGCGCTCACCGCCGGCGCCGAGTACCGCTTCTCGGTGTTCGCCCGGACGGACGCGGGCACCACGCCGCTCACCGTCCAGGTCGAGGACGTCACGGGCGCGATCGTCCATGGCTCCACCACCGTCGACGTGGTCGGCGACGAGTGGACCCGCTACGAGGCGACCTTCACCGCGTCCACGACGACGGCCGACGCACGCCTCGCGGTGCTGGCCGCCGGCTCGGGCGACGTGCGCCTGGACATGGTCTCGCTCTTCCCGGTCGACACGTACCAGGGCCGTGAGAACGGCATGCGCAAGGACCTCGCCGAGATGATGGAGGCCATGGACCCGCAGTTCCTGCGCTTCCCGGGAGGGTGCGTGACCAACGTCGGGACCTTCGACGCCTACGGTGCGCCGAACTACGACCGCAAGCGCACCTACCGCTGGAAGGAGACCGTCGGCCCGCTCGAGGAGCGGCCCACGAACTACAACTTCTGGGGCTACAACCAGTCCTACGGGCTCGGCTACTTCGAGTACTTCCTGCTCGCCGAGGACCTCGGCGCCACCCCGCTGCCCGTCGTGAGCGTCGGCGTCAACGGCTGCGGCGGCCCGGCTCCCCTCACCGACACCGAGGCGCTCGCCGAGTGGGTCCAGGACACCCTCGACCTCATCGAGTTCGCCAACGGCGCCGTCACCACACCGTGGGGCGCCGTCCGCGCCGAGATGGGCCACCCGGAGCCCTTCGGTCTTGAGTACATCGGCCTGGGCAACGAAGAGATCCAGCGCGAGTTCCTCGACAACTACCCGCTGTTCTCCGACGCGGTCAAGGCCGCCTACCCGGACATCAAGATCATCTCCAACTCGGGACAGACGTCCGCGGGCGCCTGGTTCGACGAGCTGTGGGACTTCGCCCGCGACCAGGGCGCCGACCTCGTCGACGAGCACTACTACAACTCGCCCGAGTGGTTCTTCGCCAACGCCAACCGCTACGACTCCTACGACCGCTCGGGCCCGCACGTCTTCATCGGGGAGTACGCCTCGAAGGGCAACACGTTCTACAACGCCCTCTCCGAGGCAGCGTTCATGACCGGGATCGAGCGCAACGCCGACGTGATCGACCTTGCGTCCTACGCCCCGCTCCTCGCCAACGAGGACTACGTCCAGTGGGACCCCGACGCGATCTGGTTCGACAACGCCGGCGCCTACGGCTCGGCGAACTACTACGTGCAGACGATGTTCGCCCAGAACGTCGGGGACGCGGTGGTGCCCTCCACCGTGACCCAGCCCACGACGGCCGCGGACGCGCTGTCCGGCGGGGTCTTCCTGTCCACCTGGCTCACGGCGGCCGCGTACGACAACGTGCGCGTCACCTCCAACGAGACCGGTGACGTGCTCTTCGAGGACGACTTCTCCGACGGCGCAGCCGACTGGGCTCCGACGTCGGGCACGTGGGCGGTCGTCGACGGTGAATACCGCCAGACGAGCACCACCGTGGAGGACGCACGCAGCACCCCGACCGTCGACGCCAGCGGGTGGGACAGCTACACCCTCGAGGTCGACGCCCGCAAGATTGCGGGCAACGAGGGCTTCCTCGTCGGCTACGGCGCCCAGGACGCCGGCACGTACACGTGGTGGAACCTCGGCGGGTGGGCCAACACCCGCTCCGCGATCCAGCAGACGAGCTCCGGAGCGTCGGTCGAGCTCGCGGGCTCCGCGACGTCGATCACCACCGGGTCGCAGTACACGGTCAAGGTGGTCGTCGAGGGACGGACCCAGAAGCTCTACCTCGACGACGTGCTCATCACCGAGTACACGGACACCACCGTCGAGCAGGACCTCTACCAGGTCGTCACGCGCGACGACGCGACGGGCGACCTCGTCCTCAAGGTGGTCAACTCCTCGACGTCGGCCATCACGGCGCCGGTGACCATCACCGGCGACGTGACCATCGATGACGAGGCGACTGTCACCGAGATGACCGGAGACCTCGCCGCGGAGAACACGATGTCCGCTCCACGGCGGATCGTCCCGGTGGAACGCCAGGTCACGGGGATGGGGAACTCGTTCACCTACGAGTTCCCGGAGAGCTCGATCACGTTCCTGCGGTTCGGGACCGACCTGCCGACCGTCCCCGTCGACCCGCCCGTGGTGGTCGTGCCGACAGACCCGACGGTACCGACCGTCCCGACGCTCCCGATCATCCCGACGGACCCGGCGACCGGGTCGCCGGCCCCGGGCGCTGGCGGTGCCGGTTCCGCTGGCCAGGTGGGCGCAGGCCCGACCGTCACCGGGTCGAAGCCGCTCGCGCTGACCGGCTCGGAGGTCGCGCTGTTCGCGCTGCTGGCCGCGGCCATGGTGGCAGCAGGAACGGTCCTGGTCCGCCGCCGGGCACGGAGCTGACGGCCCGCTGGCCGGCGCCGGCGACGACCGAGACATGACAGCCGAGCCGGCGTCGTGGGGTCACCCCCACGGCGCCGGCTCGGCGGGTGTCAGCCGACGAGGATCGGCGCCCCGACCGTGGTCGGGGGCAACCCCGTCCGCACGAGCGCGTCGGCTCCGCAGAAGAGGACGCCGAAGCGGCCCTTCACCCCGATCGACCTGGGCGACGTAGCGCAGGTCGCCGAGCTGGGGACCGAGGCGGCGCTGGGCGCGTCGGACGAGCCAGGTGCGCCGGCTGCCGCTGCTACTGCTGCCGCTGCTACTGCCGCTACGGCCGTGAGGCAAAGCGCTCGAGCAGGTCGGAGTGGCCCGAGACGACAAGCAGGTCGTTGACCGAGATCCGCGTCGTGGGCTCCGCGTAGACGAAGTCCTGGCCGGGGGACTTCACGCCGATGATCGTCACGCCGTACCTCTCACGGACCTTGGACTGAGCGACGGTGAAGCCCTGGGTCTCCTTGGGTGGGCGCATCTTGACGATCGTGAAGCCGTCCTCGACCTCGATGTAGTCGAGCAGCTTGCCCGAGACGAGGTGGGCCACCCGGTTGCCGGCGTCGGACTCGGGGAACACCACGTGGTGGGCCCCGATGCGCTGCAGGATGCGACCGTGCTCGGCGGAGACGGCCTTGGCCCAGATCTGCTGGGTGCCGAGGTCCACCAGGTTCCCGGTGATGAGCACGCTGGCCTCGAGAGAGGTGCCCACCCCCACGACCGCGACGGAGAAGTCCCGCGCGCCGAGCTGGTCGAGCGCCTCGGGGTTGGAGGCGTCGGCCTCCACGATCGGCAGCCGGTCGGAGAAGTGCGCCACGAGGGAGGGGGAGCGCTCGACCGCCAGCACGTCCTGACCGAGCCGGTCCAGGGTCATGGCCAAGGAGGACCCGAACCGGCCCAGCCCGATGACCAGGATGCCGGCGTCCGCCTTGGCGGCGGCCTTTGCGCTGCGTGCGACTCTCGCCGCTGTGCTGTCAACCAATGATCGGCCTTTCCTCAGGCAGTCGGATGACCCGACGGCGGTCGCGCAGCGCGAGCGCTGCTGCAAGGGTCATCGTGCCGGTACGGCCGATGAACATCAAAGCGATGAGCACGTACTTGCCTGCCTCGGGCAGGTCCGGGGTGATCCCGGTCGACAGGCCCACGGTCGCGAAGGCCGAGATCACCTCGAAGAGGACGACGTCGAGGGACCAGCCGGTGATCTCCAGCAGGAGGAGGGAGGCTACCAGGACCGCGGTCGCGCCGACGAAGACGACCGCGACCGAGAGACGCAGGGTCTCGCGGGGGATGCGCCGTCCGAAGACCTCGACGTCCCGGTCGCCGCGGGCCTCGGAGAGGATCGCGATCATCATCACGGCCAGCGTCGTGACCTTGATGCCACCGGCAGTCGAGGCGCTCCCGCCTCCGACGAACATCAGCGCGTCGGTGATCAGCCAGGACGCCTCGCGCATCTGCCCGACGTCGACGGTCGAGAAGCCGCCCGACCGCGGCATCACGCCCATGACCAGGCCAGTGAGGATCTTCTCCCCGACCGGCATGGCGCCGATCGTGGCGGCGTTCATCCACTCCAGGGCCACCAGCAGGGCAGATCCGACGAGGACGAGCAGGCTGGAGGTCACCACCGTGAGCTTGGCGTGCAGGCTCCACCGGCGGATCTGCCGGCGGTTGCGGGCCACGTTGAGGATCACCGGGAAGCCGAGCGCGCCGATGAAGACCCCGATGACGATCGGCATGAGCAGCAGCCAGTCGCCCGCGTGCGGGGCCAGACCTGCGGCGGTCGGGACGAACCCCGCGTTGTTGAAGGCGGAGACGGCGTAGAACACTCCGTGCCAGACGGCCTCACCGGCGCTCTCGTTGAGGACCAGGAACCGGGGGATGAGCAGTGCTGCGATCGCCACCTCGAGCGCCGTGGAGGTGATGACGACGACTCGGATGAGCGAGCCGACCTCGCCGAGGCTGGTGGTCTTGGTCTCCGAGGCGGTGAGCAGCTTCTGGGTGAGACCGATCCGCCGGGAGACGGCCATCCCGAGGATCGAGGCGAGAGTCATGACCCCCAGGCCACCCACCTTGATCGCCACGAGGATGACGGCCTGGCCGAAGCTCGACCAGTACGTCCCGGTCGGCACCGTGACCAGGCCGGTCACGCAGACTGCGGAGGTCGCGGTGAAGAAGGCGTCGACGAAGGGGGCCCGGGTGCCGTTCGCGGCGGCCAGCGGGGTCGACAACAGTGCCGTGAAGAGGGCGATCACGGCAGCGAACACGGTGATCGCAAGGCGTGCGGGCGACTGCCTGGCCATCCGGTCGACAAGCTCTCGACCCGCCCACAGACCCCCCGAGAGCCCCGATGCCATCCGCTCTCCTCAAGATCACGCAACGCGTACCTCTGAACTCTGCCACGACTTGGCGGGTGAGATACACCCGGCTCGGGCGAAAACAGGCGCCAACGGGTGCCGATCCCGCTACTCTCTGGGGTGTGGCCCACCCTCCAGCGGTTAAGGTTCCCGTCATCGCGGACGTCGCGCGCCTCGCCGGCGTGTCCGTCCCGACCGTCTCGCGCGTCCTCACCGGGTCGACCCCGGTCAGCGAGGACAAGCGCGAGCGGATCATGGCCGCGATCCGTGAGCTCGGCTACCGCCCCAACGCCGCGGCCCGGGCCCTGGTCAGCGGACGGCAGTCGATGATCGGCATCGTCTCGGGGAACACCACCCGCTACGGCTACGCCATGACCATCCAGGGGATCGAGGAGGCCGCTCGTGCGGCCGGCTATCTCGTGGTCATCACGGTCGTGGACACCCCCGACGAGGCGTCGATCGCCACGACGGTCGACCTCGTCCTGGGCCAGCCCGTGGCCGGGGTGGTGGTGCTCGAGTTCGACGAGGCCGGCATCCTCGCCAAGTCCGCCTTCCCCCGGACGGTCCCGCTGGTCTCCGCCGTCGCGGTGGGGGACGTCGACGCGACCGGGCCGCAGGCCTTCCTCGACGACCGCCTGGCCTCCCAGGAGGCGACCGAGTACCTGCTCGACCTCGGGCACGCGACCGTCCACCACGTCTCCGTCCCGCAGGCCATCCCGCGGATGGGACGCACACTGGGCTGGGAGGACGCGCTGCGCGCAGCGGGCCTGGACATCCCGGACATCATCGCCGCGGACTGGGACCCGGCCTCCGGGCGCGAGGTGGGCCTGCAGCTGGCGCACCGGCCGGACGTGACCGCGGTGATCTGCGGGAACGACGAGGTCGCGATGGGCGTGATCCGTGGCCTCCACGAGGCGGGCAAGCGTGTGCCCGACGACGTGAGCGTCGTCGGCTTCGACGACTTCCCTCTCGCCGCGGTCGCGATCCCCGCTCTGACCACCGTTGCGCAGGACTTCATCGACCTGGGACACCGCGCGTTCTCCCAGCTTCACCTCATGATCACGACCGGCGAAGCGCCCCTGGTGTCCACGGCCGCCCCACGCCTGGTCATCCGCGAGAGCACGGGCGCCCCCCGCCGCTGACGGCGCCGCGTCCCTGTCCCCACCCGCCCCGCTCGCGCCGCCAGCCGCGCCGCCAGCCGCGCCGCTCGCGCCATCGGCGCACCCCGCTCGCCGAACTCGTGAATCGGCCGCCGAACTCGTGAGCGAGAGCCGTCGCCCGACGGGTACGGCCCGTGGCTCACGAGTTCGGCGAGGCGCTCATGAGTTCGGCGAGGCGCTCACGAGTTCGGCGAGGCGATCGTGAGGACGGCGTCGGCTGGGAGGCGCGCTGGGTGACGGTGATCCCGGCCGCGCCCATGCGCCCCGCCCGGGGTCTGCCCGCAGCCCTCGCACCGGGTTGCCGAGCGCCGCCCGGGTCGCCGAACTCGTGAATCGGCCGCCGAACTCGTGAGTGACAGCGGTCGCCCGACCGGTACGGGCTGTGGCTCACGAGTTCGGCGAGGCGCTCACGAGTTGGCCGGGCCGCTCACGAGTTCGGCGAGGCGCTCGTGAGGTCCGCGCCGCCGACGAGTTCGGCGGGACGCCGATGGGGGTGAGGGCGGGTGGGGGAGGAGCCCACACGTGAAAGCGTTATCAAACCTTGACGCACGCGGCTTGCTTTCTCCGATGATCAACGTTTTCATAGAGGCAGCAGCAGTCCACTCATCGTCGAGGATCGGATTTTCATGGGGCACCGGAGCCACACCATCAGCTGGGACGCACGACGGTTGCACGTCGAGCTGTCAGCGGATCAGCACGCACCCGTCAGCATCGAGAGCATGCGCCCGGCCGACGCCGCCCGCCCGGCCGACGCCAACAGCCCGGCTGACGCCAACAGCCCGGCTGACGCCAACAGCCCGGCTGACGCCGCCCGCCCGGCCGACGCCAACAGCCCGGCTGACGCCGCCCGCACAGGGGAGCCCTTCGGCGCGGTGATCGACCGTGACGCCCTGGCCCACCTCACCAACCCCGCCACCTCGGCGCAGCGGCTCGTAGAGGTCATCGCCTCCGGTCACGGACGGGCCTGGTCCTCGACCCGCTACACGGACACGATCATCGGCGAGCGGCTGCGGTACGTCACCCACCGCGTGCGCACCGAGCAGGGACGCGCCCACCAGGGGCGCACCCACCAGGGACGCGCCCACCACGGTGATGCCCCCCACCCGCACCCCGCAGGCGAGTGGTCCGTCCTCGAGATCGAGCAGGCCGACCCGGTGAGCGGGCTGCGCGTGGTGACCACCCTGCGCTCCCACGAGTCCGTGGCAGGCGTGCAGGCCTGGACCACCGTGACCAACGAGGGCGACGCCGTGCTGCGGCTGCGTGCGGTGACGAGCCTCGTCGTCGGCTCCTTCCCATCGACGGACCTCTCTGCGGTGGACGTCCTCTGGGCCTCGACCGACTGGCTCGGCGAGAGCCGCTGGACCACGAGCGCCCTGCGCAACCAGGCGGTCATCGACCTCTCCCGCAGCGACCACGAGCACGATCCCCGGGGCGCCTTCCGGGTGACCGGCCTGGGGGCCTGGTCGACGGGGCAGGCGCTGCCCACCGGTGTGCTTCTCGACCGGGCCTCCGGGGTCTCCTGGGGCTGGCAGGTCGAGCACAACGGGCCGTGGCACTGGCAGGTCGGGGAGCGGGCCGACGGCCTGTACCTCGCCCTGACCGGGCCCACCGACGACGAGCACCAGTGGACGAGCGACCTCGCGCCGGGGGAGACCTTCACCACCGTCCCCGCCTCGATGGTGGTCTCCGGTGCGGGCGCCGAGGGCGCCTTCGCCGAGCTCACCCTCCAGCGTCGCGCCCTGCGCCGCCCCCACCTCGACGTCGACACCCTCCCGGTGGTGTTCAACGACTACATGAACACCCTCATGGGGGACCCGTCCACCGAGAAGCTCTGGCCGCTCATCGAGGCCGCCGGGTCGGTCGGCGCGGAGTACTTCTGCATCGATGCCGGCTGGTACGCGGACGACAGCGACTGGTGGGACGGCGTCGGGGAGTGGCAGCCGTCGACGGTGCGCTTCCCCAGCGGGCTCGGCGGGCTCCGTGCCGTCGTCGACCACATCCGGGCCAACGGCATGGAACCGGGTCTGTGGCTCGAGCCCGAGCTCATCGGCGTGCGCAGCCCGCTCGCGCAGACCTACCCGGACGAGGCCTTCATGCAGCGCGCCGGCCACCGGATCACCGAGCACGAGCGTCACCACCTCGACTTCTCCAGCCGGCCCGTGCGCGACTACCTCGACTCCCGGGTGGACGCCCTGGTCTCCGAGCTCGGCGTGCGCTACTTCAAGCTCGACTACAACGTCACCCCCGGCCCCGGCACCGACGGGTCCGCCGACGGGGCGAGCGCGCCGTCCGCTCCGGGCGAGGGGCTGCTCCGGCACAACCGCGCGTACCTCGACTGGCTGCGCTCCGTGCTGGACCGCCACCCCGACCTCATCCTCGAGAACTGCGCCTCCGGGGCCATGCGGATGGACTACGCCATGCTCTCCGAGCTGCAGCTGCAGTCCACCTCCGACCAGCAGGACCTGCTGAGGTACCCGCCCATCGCGGCGGCCGCGCCCGCGTCGATCCTGCCCGAGCAAGCTGCCAACTGGGCCTACCCGCAGCCGGAGATGACGCCCGAAGACATGACCTTCACCCTCGCCACCGGGGTGCTGGGCCGGATGTACCTCACCGGTCACCTCAACCGCATGGACGACGCCCAGCGCGCCCTCGTGGCCAGCGCAGTCGCCGCCCACCAGGGGATCCGCCACCAGCTCGCCGGGTCCCTGCCGTCCTGGCCGCTCGGCCTGCCCTCGTGGCAGGACCCGGCCGTCGCGCTCGCCCTCGTGGCCGACGACGTGACCTACCTCACGCTGTGGCGTCGCCCGGGCGCCCAGGACGTCGTCGAGCTGGCGCTCGTCGGGCTCGCCGGAGCCGACGTCGACATCACCCCGGTCTTCCCGGCGGACCTGGGGACGTGGCAGGTCAGCTGGGACTCCCCGCGGGGAGTCCTGCGGACCTCCGTGCCCGCCGGCTCGACCTCGCGGGCCTCGGCCCGCGTGCTCCGGGTGACCCGCCGTGCTGCGTCCTGACCGTCCTTCACCCGCACCAGTTACACCGCAACCCCTCCAGCAGTCGATGATGACATGCAGACCCGAAAGGACTCTTCGATGAAGAAGCTCGTAACGACCACCGCGATCGTCACCGCCCTCGGCCTCACCCTGGCCGGGTGCAGCGACCCCAGCGGATCCGGAACAGACTCCGCCGGACCCGCGGAGTGGGCGGCTCAGACCGCCGACCTCTCCGGGGTCGAGCTGACCGTCTGGGCAGCCCAGTCCACGGTGACGGTGCCCGAGGAGGTCGCCGCCGCCTTCGAGAAGGCGACCGGGGCCGAGGTGACCATCGAGGTCATCCCCGACTCCTACGAGTCGAACGTGCAGACCCGGGTCGCTACCGGCGCCACGCCGGACCTGGCCTTCTGGCAGCCGACGCCGTCGATGCTCACCGCGATCAACGCCGAGGCCAACCTGCTCCCCCTCGACGGTGCACCGTGGGTCGAGACGATGGAACCGAGCCTGCAGGACCTCACCGGGATCCTCGACGACACGCGGTATGCCACGCTCATCTCCAGCCCGTCCGTGATCGGCGTCTACTACAACAAGGACGTCTTCGCGGCGAACGGCATCACGGACCTCCCGCAGAACTTCGACGAGGTGCTCGCCGGCGCCCGCACGATCGACGCCGCCGGCACCGACGCGTTCTTCGAGATGGCCGGAGACGGCTGGGGCACCCAGTGGTTCCCGCAGATGCTCCTCGCCGACGACGCCAAGGCCGGGTTCTGGGACGACGTGAACGCCGGGACGAAGACCTTCTCCTCCCCGGAGATGCTCGACTCGATCACCGACTACGACGACCTCATCGCCGAGGGGCTGTTCAACGCGGACATCAAGACCGCGACCTTCAACGACCAGGGCACCGCGCTGCTGGCCGGGGACGCCGCGATGGTCGTCCAGAACAACGCCTACGTCACCCAGCTGCAGTCGCTGGCCACCACCGACGAGCTCGACGAGAAGATCGGGTTCTTCCCGGTCTCGCGCGCCGGCACGGTCGCCACGTCCATCCCGGACCAGTCGAACGCGATCGTCGCCTTCAAGACCGGCGACGCCGAGCGCGAGTCCGCGGCCCGTCAGTTCATGTCCTTCTGGATGGGCGAGGGCTACCCCGACTTCGTCGCCTCGACCAACGCGGTCTCGATCATGACCGGTGTGGACAACTCGCCCGACGCCCCCCAGCTGGTCCTCGACATCCACGCCTCGCTGGCTGACACCGCGCCGTCCATGCAGGCGGCCGCGGTCGCCAACCCGGACCTGTGGCTCAACCTGGTCGACATGATCAACGAGGTCAAGACCCCGGTCGAGGTGGCCGAGGCCACGCAGTCCCAGTTCGCCGAGCTGGCCAAGGCCGCGGGCGTCGCCGGGTTCTGACCCGGCCTCACCGCTCACCCACCGCGCACCCACTTCGAGAACCAGAGAGAGGCCTGATCGTGGCGAGCAGCTACGCACCAGCCCCCGGCACGGTGAAGAGACGCCCGGAGATGGCCACCGAACGCAAGATCCACCCGTGGTGGTTCCTCGCACCCGCGTTCGCCGTCCTCATCGTCTTCTTCCTCGTACCGACCGTCTACAACTTCATCTACGCCTTCACCGACTGGTCGAGCTTCAAGTCCCAGATCACCTTCGTCGGCACCGACAACTTCTCGTCCTTGTTCGAGAACGGCACGCTGGTGACGTCGCTGCGGATCACGCTCGCCTATGCGGTCATGGTGGCCCTCTTCCAGAACCTCTTCGGGCTGCTGCTCGCGCTGTTCCTGGAAAAGGACTCCGGGGTCAACCGCGCCGCCCGTGTCGTCTTCTTCATCCCGGTCGTCATGAGCGCCCTGGCCGTCGGGTACATCTTCCAGGCGTTGCTCAAGCCTGAGGGTGCGCTCAACCAGATCCTCACCGTCGTCACCGGCCAGGACGTGACGATCGCCTGGCTCGGCTCGACCACCTGGACCCTGGTGATCGTCTCGATGATCCATGCGTGGAAGTGGATGGGACTGTCGATGCTCGTCTACCTGGCGGGTCTGAAGACGATCAGCGACGACGTCCTGGAGGCTGCGCGCCTGGACGGAGCGAGCTCCTGGCAGATGTTCTGGAAGGTCCGCTTCCCGCTCATCGGCCCGGCTGTCACCTTCAACGTGGCCACCGCGCTGCTCGGATCCATGAACGGCTTCGACATCGTGCAGGCGACCACCGGGGGCGGCCCCGCCCGCAGCACCGAGATCTTCAACATCTTCGTCTTCCGCACCTTCGGTCAGGGGCTCTACGCGCAGGCCACGACGATGAGCCTGCTGCTCTTCGTCGTCGTCGCAGTCCTCGCGTTCCCCGTGATCGCGATGCTGCGTCGTCGGGAGGAAGTCCTGTGAGCACCCAGACAACCCAACCAACCCAGCCAACCCAACCAGCCCAGACTCCCCAGCCGACCCGAGCCCCCCGCCCCACACCGAAGGGTGGACGGACGGGCCCGTGGGCGAGGATCCAGCCCTACGCCGTCGTCGTGGTGACGATCCTGACGATGGGTGTGCCGCTGTGGCTCGTCGTGGTCACCGCGGGCAAGAGCCAGGCGGAGGCAGCGACCCCGACCATGGCCCTGCCGACGCAGTGGCGGCTGTGGGAGAACTTCTCCGAGATCTGGACCCGGGGCGACGTGCCCGCCGGCTTCCTCGGGTCGCTGCTCATCATGCTTCCGTCGGTGCTCCTGGTCCTCCTCCTCGGGTCGATGGCCGCCTGGATCCTCGCCCGTCGTGCGGGCCGGCTCAGCTCGGTCCTGTACGCCGCGGCGATCTCGGGGCTCATCCTGCCGCCCGCCGTGGTCACGGTGGTGCTGCTGCTGCGCCAGCTCGGGATCGCCGGCACCGCGATCGGGATGATCTGCGTGTACATGGGGATCTACCTGTCGACGGTGATCTTCTTCGTCACCGGCTTCGTCCGCAACATCCCTCTCGAGCTCGAGGAGGCCGCACGGATGGACGGGGCAGGACCGGTCAAGATCTTCTCCCGGATCATCCTGCCGCTGCTCGTCCCGGTGCTGTCCACCGCGACCATCCTCATCTGCCTCTATGTGTGGAACGACGTGTTCTACGCGTTCTTCGTGCTGGGCGGGCAGATGGACACCCTGCCGCTGAACCTCTTCAACGTGGCCAGCGCCGGGCTGTACCTCAACAACTGGCACCTGATCTTCGCCTACGTCGTGCTCATGAGCCTGCCGCTGCTCGTGGTGTTCATGGTCTTCCAGCGCAAGATCATCTCGGGTGTCACCAGCGGCGCGGTCAAGTAGACCGCCCCCGGCCCACCGGCTCGTGAGTCCGCGCGCCGGTGGGCTTCGCGCTACCGTGAACCCCATGTCATTCAGCGTGGATGTGGCCTGGAGTCCTGAGCTCATGAAGTACAACTTCGGTGCCGGGCACCCCATGGCCCCCGTGCGGCTCGAGCTCACGGTGCACCTCGCCACCGAGCTGGGCCTGCTCGCCAGTCCCGACGTCCACGTCGTCGACCACGGCGTCGCCTCCGACGACCTGCTCACCACCGTGCACGACGTCGCCTACGTCGCGGCGGTGCACGACGCCTCGACGAACGGCACCGAGGACCTGGTCCGCGGGCTCGGGACCGAGGACGACCCGGTCTTCCCCGGCATGCACGACGCCGCCGCGCGCATCGTCGCCGGGACGGACGGCGTCGCGCAGGCGGTGTGGGAGGGGCGGGCCAGTCACGGCGTCAACGTCGCCGGTGGGATGCACCATGCCATGCCGGGCGGGGCCGCGGGCTTCTGCGTCTACAACGACGCCGCGGTCGCGATCGCCGGGCTCCTGGCGGCAGGGGCGACCCGGGTCGCCTACGTCGACGTCGACGCCCACCATGGCGACGGCGTCGAGGCGGCCTTCTGGGACGATCCGCGGGTGCTCACCGTCTCCGTCCACCAGAGCGGGGCGACCCTCTTCCCCGGGACGGGGCATGCGACGGACACCGGGGGCCCGCTCGCCCACGGCTCAGCCATCAACGTGGCCCTGCCCGCCCGCACGAGCGCCCGGGGGTGGCTGCGCGCGATCGACGCCGTCCTGCCGGAGGCGGTGCGCGCCTTCGCGCCCCAGATCATCGTCTCCCAGCACGGCTGCGACGCCCACGGCAAGGACATGCTCAGCGACCTCGACGTCGCGGTCGACGCCCAGCGCCAGGTGGCCCACTGGGTGCACGACCTCGCCCACGAGGTGTGCGAGGGTCGGTGGGTGGCCCTGGGCGGGGGAGGGTACGCCGTGATCGACGTCGTGCCGCTTGTCTGGTGCCACGTGCTGGCCATCGCCCAGCACCGGGAGATCGGTCCGCTCACGCCGGTCCCGCAGGCGTGGCGCGATCACGTCACCGACGTTCTCGACCACGAACCCCCCACTCTCATGTCCGACGCCGCAGGTGAGGTCGGCTTCGTGCCGTGGCACACTGGGTATGACCCGGACGACGCCGTCGACAGGGCTATCCGGGCAACGCGCCAGGCAGCGTTTCCGCTGCTCGGCGTGGATGTCAGCAGGGATGCCTGAGCGCCGGACCGCTTCTCGCCGGGACGCCACAGGCCATAAGGTGTGCACACGAGCTCGACCACCCCATGAGAAGCATGGGACGCACGAGACGCACGAGAAGAAGGTTCAGCCATGACTGCGGATGCACCACGCGTTCAGTTCCTCACCGTGTCCGAGGTCGCCGGTGTCATGCGCGTGTCGAAGATGACCGTCTACCGGCTGGTGCACGCCGGTGAGCTCCCCGCGGTGCGCGTCGGCAAGTCCTTCCGGGTGCCCCAGGAAGCGCTCACCCACTACCTGGCCGCGGCGTACATCGAGGGTGACCGGCTCTCCTCCTGACCGTCGCGTCGTGTGGACCCGTTCAGAGGCGATAGGATAGGTTCGGACTTTCCCGAGCGTGGGCGTCACGTGCACCACTTGCAGTCTTGCGGCTTCACGGTCGCTTGGTTCTGAGCGGTTCTGCGGCGTGCTGCGCGAGCAGACCCGATCAACATTGCGAGGACCCATGGGCTCCGTCATCAAGAAGCGCCGCAAGCGTATGGCAAAGAAGAAGCACCGCAAGCTGCTTCGCAAGACCCGCCACCAGCGTCGTAACAAGAAGTAAGCAGTTCCCGCCCGGGCCCGGTTTCGACCGGGCCCGAGTCGTATCCGGAAACAGCCGGATATAAGGGATATCCTCAGATGGCTCTCAGGGGAGCGTCCTCGAAGATTCAGGCGGAGGCCTAGACGTGTCTACAACGATGCACGACGTTGCGAAGCTGGCCGGTGTCTCGATCAAGACCGTGTCGAACGTCGTCAACGGCTACCCGTACATCCGTGACACGACCCGGGACCGCGTCCTGGCGGCGATCAAGGACCTCGACTACCAGATGAACGTCTCGGCCCGGAACCTGCGGTCCGGGCGCACCGGGATGATCTGCCTCGCTGTCCCCGAGCTCAGCCTGCCGTACTTCGCCGAGCTCGCCGACTCCGTCATCCGGGCGGCCGAGGCCGCCGACCTGACGGTGATCATCGAGCAGACCGGCGCCGACCGCAAGCGTGAGCTCGAGATCCTCTCGGGCAAGCGCAAGCACCTCACCGACGGGCTGATCTTCTCCCCGCTCGAGCTCGGCCCCGAGGACAAGGACGCCTTCGACGTCGACTTCCCCGTGGTGCTGCTCGGTGAGCGGATCTTCGGCTCCTCCCACGACCACGTCACCATGCACAACGTCGAGGCCGCACGCGCCGCGACCGCGCACCTGATCGCCCAGGGACGACGCCGGATCGCCCTGATCGGCGCCCACGAGGGCGAGCAGGTGGGCTCAGCGCGGCTGCGCACCGAGGGGTACCTCCAGGCGCTCCAGGAAGCCGGCATCGACCCGGACCCGGCCCTCATCGGGGAGTCCGGCCCGTGGCACCGTGCCAACGGCGCGGAGGCCATGCACCGCATGCTCGACGCCGGGACGAGGGTCGATGCCGTCTTCGGCCTCAACGACGCGCTCGCCCTCGGCGCCCTGCACGCTCTGCACGTGCGCCGCATCTCGGTGCCTGGGGAGGTCGCGGTGATCGGCTTCGACGACATCGACGAGGCGCGCTACGCCGCACCGCCGCTCTCGTCGGTGTCCCCGGGGCGCGAGGAGATCGCCCGGACCGCCGTGCGGCTACTCAGCGACCGGATCGCGAACCCCCAGGACCACCGACCCCCGGTCGAGGTCGTGGCGGACTTCGAGCTCATCCTGCGGGAGTCGACCGTCGGGTCGCACGGAGGGCTGCGCACGGCGCTGTGAGGCGCGGGCAGGGAGCAGGGTCGCTCAGGCAAGCCCTGGCTCGCTCGTCTGCCCCCGGTGTCGACCTCACATCGGGCGCTCGGGAGGCGTCTACCTGGTGACGGGCAGTTCGTCGGAGGGCGGCGAGCGTCGGTCGTGGCGGTCTGTTCCTGGCTCGGGCTGCGTGTCGGTGGTCGGGTCTAGGGTCGAAGCATCTGGTGGGAGCCCCGCATTCTCCGGGGACATGGCGGTTTCTGTAGCGGTCGACGACGGTGTCGGGTGGTGGGTCATGGCGGGTCCTACGAGGGCGGTGGTGCAGCCCGGGTTGGCGCTGTTCGGCGCCGCGGGTGGCGTGGACGCCGGTCTGGTTCCAGGTGGCGCATCGGCCCCCGCTCGGCTGCCTGCGCCGGACACCGCAGCTGCACCTTCGGGGACCGTCGCCCCCTGGGACCTGGTCCCTGCTCCGGGCGCGGCCGTGGGCGTGCAGCCGGTCGCTGCCGCGTCGCGGGCCCGGTGTGGGCGGATCGTGGAGCTGGACAGGTCGATCGCGGCGTTGACCGCCGAACGGGCGTCGCTGCTGGTCGCCGAGCGCGACTGCGGGGAATGGAAGAAGGCCGGATACTCCTCGTTCGAAGCCTGGCGCGGGCAGATGTCGGGGGAAGGCCTGCGGACCGCGCGCACCCAGCTGATGGTGGCGACTGTCCTGGAGGAGTCCCCCGATACTGCCGAGGCGGTGACCGCGGGCGAGGTGAGCGTGGTCCACGCGGAGATCCTGGGCCGGGTCCGGTCCAAGGCGGAGCGCCCCGGCACCACGGAACTGACCCCCAGCGAGAACAAGGAGCTGCTGGACCTGGCGACGAAGGAAGACGCCGACGCCTTCGCCAAGACCGCCGACCGGTGGTGGGCCCGCCGGGACTGCCTCGCCCACGACGCCACCCACGAAGAAACCCGCCGCAAGCGGTACCTCACGATCAGCCACACCCCCACCGGCACCCACCTCAAAGGATTCCTCGACGTGGTCGCCGGACGCCGCGTCGCCGTGGCCATCGAGGCGGCGATGCACCGACCCGAGGACGGCGACGACCGCGACTACCCCCAACGCATGGCCGACGCGCTCGTGGACGTCGCCGACCGCGCCATCAACGGCGGGACCTTCAAGAACGGCGCAGCAGTCCGCCCCCACGTGTCCGTCATCATGACCGAAGACACCTTCGTCCAGTCCCAACGCGAGCTCCGGCGCCGCGCAGCCGCTGCCGCTGCCCAAGCCGCCAGTACCGAGGGCGATGACCCGGCATCGAGCCAGGACAACCCATCCGGGGGCCACAGTCCAAACAGCGGCGAGTCCAGTGAGTCCAGCGCACCGGGGCCGGTGGAGCCTGCGACGTTCGAGGACGGGACTCCCGTCCCCCTCAGCGAACTCGCCCGGATCCTGTGCGACGCCGACCTCACCCGCATCGTCATCACCGCCGACAACGTCCCCATCAACCTCGGCCGCACCGCCCGCCTCTACACCCGCGAACAACGCCGAGCCATCATCGCCCGCGACCGCGGATGCCAATTCCACGCCTGCACCCAACCCGTCCACTGGTGCGAAATCCACCACATCCACTGGTGGACCAACGGCGGAGAAACCTCCCTCGACAACGCCATCCTCCTCTGCAGCCACCACCACCACGAAGTCCACCGCCTCAACCTCACCATCCACCATCGACCCGCCGGAGGGCACGAGGTCCGCGCCGCACGCCGCGGAGTCGACAGCGAAGGCCGCACCACGCGGATCCCAGGAACAGCCGAGTGCCGAGTCTCCGACGCACCGGCACCCCTCGTCGACCGCCGTGACCACCGCGAAAGCCGCGACCACCGGGAAGTCGTGGAGACCGACACGCCTCGGCCGACCGTGCCATCCAGCCAACCCCAGGCCTCTGGCCTACCCCAGACAACCGGACAGAACCGAGCCTCCACGAAGATCCGCGCACTCAGGCAGGTCCGAGCACCTGGCGAACGCCGGCCGCTCGACGAGGGCCGCATCCCCGTCAAGGAGCGACTGCCCGATCAAGGCCACCTCACGGCGGTTCCAGGTCTTCGTGCTGTGGCGAGGAGTCGAGACCCGGTTGACGGGTGCGTGACGACCTACCACCGCGTGATCGTGTGCAGGGCCACCATCTCGCTCAAACCACAAGGAGACGCGCAACCTGGTCCTGGCAGTCAGGACAAAGCGGGATAGGCTCACCACTGTTCTCCTGACAGTGACGTCTACCGCTCCCGAGGCCGCTGACCTTGGATTCCTCCTGCACAAGCATCCGTCCAAGGTGCAGTCCTTCAAGCTGCCGGTGGGCACCGCGCACGTCTTCTACCCCGAGGCGACGGGCTGAGCGGTGCACGGTTGCGCTGCTCCTCGAGGTCGATCCGGTGGCCCTCGTGCGGGGGCGTGCCAGTTCTGCGGGGCGCAGCGGGTTCAGCCTCGCCCAGTAGGTCAACTCCATCGGCGGGATTTCACCGGATCCATGAGCTGACCGATGTCGCCGACCGCGAGGGCATCGCCTTCAGGACCGGCGGAGGGTTCGGCTACGACCACGCCCATGACGGCTACATCGCGGTCGCCTACGTCACCGAAGCCATCGCGGCGCTGGCGCGAGCCATCCCCGACGACGCGCTCTGGGTGGGCACGCTGCTGTGCCCTAGTCCGCCCTAGTCCGCCCTAGCGCTCCCTAGTGCGCCGTAGTCCGCCCTAGTCCGCGTCGACCACGTCCACCTCGACCGGCGGCGGGGTGAGCAGCGGGTCCTCGAGGAGGCCGGAGTCGAAGAGCTGGTCGAGGCGGCGCCCCGCGAAGGCGGTGCCCAGGAGGATCGGCACGGAGAAGCCGACGAGGGGCACGAGGATCAGCCACTGCCAGGACAGCACGAGGAACGCCCCGACCGTGAGCAGGACGGTCAGCGACGTGGCGATGGACAGGAACGGCGCCACGAAGGCGAAGCGCCAGGTCGCCGGCACACCATCACGGAAGCGCAGGCCGGTGGCGAACAGGAAGGCCAGCGCGATCGCGCTGACCACCACGACCACGAGGAACGGCGCGAGCAGGACGCTCGCGAAGCGTTCACCCGCGGCCGCGGCGACGCGGAAGATCTGCAGGTCGACCACAGCGAGGGCGCCGAGCACCCAGAACGGGACGCCGAGCAGGTTGGTGCGCCAGAAGTCGGTGCGGTAGCCGTCCCAGAAGTCGCGCAGCAGGTGCTCGGACGGTGTGCCGCGGCGCAGCGCCTCGAGCACCCGGGTCGCCGCGCGCGTGGCGGGGAAGGCACCGAGCAGGACGAGCCCGCCCACCGTCCCCAGCAGCCACAGGACGTTGATGGCCACGAGCTGCGCCGCGTAGCGCAGGACGACCATGACCCGCCCAGCCCACCCGAACTCCTGCATGAGTGCTCCTCGTCCTAGCGCGGTGACGGTGACTTGAAGGTGCCCGAGATCGCGGTCCCGGCCTCGGTGTAGCCGGTGAAGGACACGGTCTCACGTCCGGCGACCCAGTCGTAGGAGTTGAGCACGACCACGTCGGTCGCCCCGATGCTGGCCAGGTTGCCGTCGACGATGTCCACCAGACGGCTCCCGGTGACCGGGCCGGTGGGACCGGCCTCGGGTGCGTGGCGCAGGTCGAGCACGTCCCAGACCCCGGCCAGGTGCGGGTTGGGCCCGCGGGGGGAGAAGTGCGCCCGGATGGTCAGCTTGAGGTTCTCACCCGCGTAGGGCTGGGGTGAGACCGCGGGCCAGCCCGACGCCGTCCATACCACCCGGCGCAGCTGCGCGGTGTGCTCGGTCGGGTCCTGCGCGAGACGCACGTGGTGGACCATGAAGTCCTCCGCGGCACCGGCCGTGCCGGCTCCCGACGTGGCGTCCCTCGCGGGAACGGTGAGCACGGAGTTGTGCCCGGGCCCGATCCAGGCCGGGCCGTCGTTCAGCTGGTGGCCGACCAGGACCGGGGTGCCGACGTCGTCGGGCGCCAGAGCCGTGTCGGTCATGAGGTTGCCCGCGCGGTCCCGGTAGGGCCCGTCGATGCGTTCGGAGACGGCGACCCGGACGTTGTACGTCGAGAAGAGGGAGTCGTAGCTCGCGAACATGACGTAGCGGGCCGCGCGGCCACCGGGGCGGTGCACGATGAAGACGCCCTCGACCGCGGCCTCGACCGAGTGGGCGCGGCGCGCGATGCAGACGCCGAGGTCGCCGGGCGTCAGCGGCAGTCCCGTGGTGGCATCCAGACGCAGGGTGAAGATCCCGGAGAAGAAGGACCCGTAGGTCAGCCACGGGTCGCCGCAGGCGTCCCAGGTGACGGCCGCGTCGATCGCGTTCTGGGTCTGCTCCCCGGCTCGGGTCCGGACCACGAGGTCGCCCGTGCGCCACGGCCCGGCGAGGTCGTCGGCGACGGCCAGACCGATCGCGGAGGTGTTCGAGCCGAAGGTCGAGGCCGAGTAGTACATGTGGAAGCGGGACGGCCCGGCCGTGCCGGGACGCGCGGCGTCGGGCGGGGAGGGCCAGCGCACGACCTCCGGTGCCCACAGGCCCGGTGCGCCGGTCCAGGCCGCGGCCTCGGCGGGCACGCCGTCCAAGGCGGTCCCGGCCCAGGTCCAGTCGACGAGGTCAGGGGAGGTGCGCACGTGGACCCCGGCAGGGGGGTGGTCGGCGTCGTCGGGACGTGGTCCACCGACGGCGTCCGTGCAGAACATGTAGTACGTGCCGTCATCGGCGCGGACGACCGTGGGGTCGTGCGCGTGACGGGCGCCCAGGCTCATGAGCTGGGTGGCGACCCGACCGCTGAGGGTCAGGTCGCCACCGAGCACAGCGGGCGCGGACAGGGTCGGCGCCGTGGTCATGATCAGCCCTTGGCGCCGGTCAGGGCGATGGACTCGACGATCTGACGCTGGAAGATCAGGAAGATCGTCAGCACCGGGAGCAGCGCCACGAAGGACGCGGCCATGATCAGCGGGTAGTCCGTCTGGATCGCGTACTGGGCGTTGAAGCTCGCGATGACCAGCTGGAGCGTCTGCTTCTCGGGGGAGTTGAGGTAGATGATCGGTGCGAGGTAGTCGTTCCACACGAACATGAACCACAGGATGAACTGCGCCGCGAGAGCCGGCTTGATGAGCGGCAGGATCATCTTGGCGAAGATCTGCAGGTAGCCGGCGCCGTCGATCTTCGCGGCCTCGATCATCGAGTCCGGGATGGAGGTCAGGTACTGGCGGAGGAAGAAGATCATCATGATGTTGCCGAACAACCCCGGGATGATGAGGGGGAGCAGGGTGTCCACCCAACCGAGGTTCGAGAACATCATGAACTGCGGGATCATGAGCGTCGGGAACGGGATCATGAGACCCGCGAGCAGCGCCAGGAACAGCACGTTCTTGTACGGCAGGTGGAGCTTGGCGAAGGCGAAGGCCGCCAGCGCGGACACCACGGTGCCCAGGATCGTCACCGAGCAGGCGACGATGAGGCTGTTCTTGATGCCGCTGAGCAGCGGGCCGGCCGTCCAGATGCGGGAGTAGGCGTCGAAGACGAAGGGGTCCGGGATCCACTGGGGAGGCAGGGCGAAGACGCCCTCCTTCGTCTTCAAGGACGTGGACAGGGTCCACAGCAGCGGGGCGACCATGATGACGGAGCCGATGGCGAGCACGAGGGTGGCAAAGACGTTGCCGATCTTGTACTTCGTCTTCGACTTCATGGGCGGTGCCCCGTCCCGGGAGCGGCCCCGGCCGAACCCGGCGGGCAGCTTCTTGATCGGGGTGCCCGCCGGCTTGGTGGGGGAGGTGAGAGTTGAAGGCATGATGATCCGTTCCCTCGCTCAGTCGACCGAGAACGAGTTGCGGGCGTTGACCCGGAACTGGATGGCGGTGATGGTGAACACGATGAGGCCGAGCACGACCGACATGGCCGAGGCGTAGCCCATCTGCATGTTCTCGAAGGCCTTCTGCCAGATGTACCAGACGATGGTCGCCGAGCTGTACTCGGGGCCACCCGTCGGCGTCATGATGTTGATCTCGATGAAGATCTGCGAGCCACCGATGATCGACGTCACGACGAGGAAGAACGTCACCGGGCGGACCATCGGGAGGGTGATCTGGCGGAACTTCTGGAAGGCGTTGGCACCGTCGAGGGAGGCGGCCTCGTAGAGGCTGCGGGGCACCGACTGGATGGCGGCCAGGTACAGCAGCATCGAGTACCCCAAGCCCTTCCACACGCTCATCAGGATGAGTCCGGGCTTCACGGTGTTCTTGTCCATGAGCCAGTTGGGGCCGTCGATCCCGACGAGGGCGAGGGCCTGGTTGATGAGGCCGAAGTCACCGTTGAAGGCCCACTGCCACAGGATGGCGATGGCGGCGATCGAGGAGATGACGGGGAGGTAGTACACGGTGCGGAAGAACGTCGTCCCGCGCATCTTGCGGTTGAGGGCAAGGGCCAGCAGGAGCGAGATGGTCAGCCCGATCGGGATGCCGATCATCATGAAGAAGGTGTTGTACAGCGCCTTGCGGAAGTACGTGTCGCTGAACATCTTGGTGTAGTTGTCCAGGCCGACCCAGTTCATCACGCCGAGACCGTTCCAGTTGGTCATCGAGGCGTAGATGCTGTAGCCCAGGGGGTACAGCGTGAAGACGAGGAAGCCGACGATCGGGATCGCGACGAAGGCGAACGCCACGCGGTGCTCGCGCCGGTGCAGCTTGGACTTGCGCGGGGTGGGCGCGGCGGACGTGCCGTGGGTCAGACCGGCTGTGCCGGCAGCCGTCCGCCGTGTGGTCTGGCCGGAGGCGGATCGCTTCCGGACCGGAGCGCTGGTGTCAGCGCTCGTGCTAGCGCGTGAGTGCGCCATCGCAGTCTCCCTCGAGTGCGTCGAACAAAAGGTGGTGCGGTGCGCCCGGCGTTGAGCCGGGCGCACCGTCGTGACTCATGCGGGAGGCTGGCGCCGCCCGCGGTGGATCACTTGTTCATCTCGGCGGCCTGAGCCGCCTGCTCGTTCGCGCTGTCGAGGAACGCCTGCATCTTCGGCTGGGCTTCCTTGACGTAGTCGGACGCGGTCTGCGTGCCGTCGATCACGGGCTGGATGTTCGTGAAGAACTCGTCGTACCACTCGCCGTTGTAGGTGTTGTTGGCGGGCAGTGCGCGTCCGTACTCCTCGACGATCTGCAGGAACTCCTGCTTGTTCGCCGGCTGCGTGGTGGAGTCGGTGACCCAGGTCTGTGCCATGTCCTTGAGGTTCGGGATCTGGATCCCGGCGTCGACCAGCTTCTGCTGGGCCTCGACGTTCGTGGAGAGGTACTCGGCGAGCTTGACGGCCTCGTCGGTGTACTTGGTCGAGTTGGAGACCGCGATGCCCAGGCTTCCGGTCCACGTGGCGGGCTCGCCGGTCGCACCGACGGGGTAGGGGATGAGGTCCCACTCGAAGTCGAGCTTCTCGTAGGTGCTCACGTCCCACGGGCCGACCGGGAAGAACCCGATCTCACCCTTCATCCAGCGCTGGTACGTGTCCAGGGTCTGGCCCTCGGCGATCGAGGGGGTGACGAGCTCGACGTTCTGCAGGTCGGCGAACCACTGGAGCGCCTCGGCGAACTCGGGCGTGTCGACGGTGACCTCGGTACGGTCCGCGTTGATCCAGTCGCCGCCGTTGCTCCACACGAAGGGCTGGAGGTTCCAGTTGACGTTGAGGCCGGTGCCCCACTGGTCGAGTGCGCCGTCGCCGTTGTTGTCCTTGGTGAGCTGCTTGGCCACGTCGACGAACTCGTCGAAGGTGTAGGGCGTGTCGGCGTCGGGCAGCGGGATGCCGGCGGCCTCGAACATCGTCTTGTTGTAGCCGAAGGAGAACGGTCCGACGTCCTTGGGGAGGGCGTAGATCGCGCCCTGGCCCTGAAGGGTCCCGTCGTAGCGGTAGGAGTCGACGCCGTAGGCCCAGACGTTGTCGAGGTCGGTGGTCTCGGAGGCCTCCACGTAGGAGGTGATGTCCTTGATCACGCCGTTGTTGACGTAGCCCTGCACGTCGCCGGGGGCGATGTAGAAGACGTCGGGAACCTGGCGGCCGGTGATGGCGGCCTTGAGCTTGGTGTTGTAGTCGTCTGCGGTCGTGACGATGATCTTGACCTTGACGTCGTTCGCTGCCTCGAAGGCCTTGACGGCACCCTCGTAGGCGGCCTTCTCGTCCTCGCCACCGCGGAACATGAAGGTGAGCTGCTTGGTGCCGTCGTCGCTGCTGGCGCCGCCGGCGCAGCCGGCCACGAGCAAGGTTGAAGCAATGATGGTGCCGGCTAGTGCGGCGTGCAGACGTGACTTCTTCATCACGGATCCTCTCGATTCCCACTGAGTGTGTAAGGCCTGACTGTGCCTGTGAACCCACTTCTCACCGTCGGCTGCACCACGGAGTGCAGCGTGCGGAGGGAAGATCCATGGCTGTTCGGTCGAACAACCATACGGTGTCAGGGTCATCGTTGACCTCTCCGATTTACATCGTTGAAGATAAGGTGACACACGATGTGCTGCGCGGTCAAGGCGTAGCGGGGATCAACTTTACATCGATGCAGAATCGTAAGCAGGAGATGTGGGCGCGGATGTTGACGGCCCTGCGGGCACTGGTGCATGATTCCTCTACAACGATGTAGAAATTGGCGGGTCCGTCCCTGAGGACCGCACCTGCGCCACACCTAGGAGAACCATGCTTCCCGTGACCTTGACCCTCGACCCTGCGTTCACGGTCGGACCCGTGCGCCGTCGCACCTTCGGGTCCTTCGTCGAGCACCTGGGTCGGTGCGTCTACACCGGCATCCACGATCCCGCCCACCCCAGCGCGGACGAGAACGGCTTCCGTGAGGACGTCATCGAGATGACCCGCGAGCTCGGCGTCTCGACCGTGCGCTACCCGGGCGGCAACTTCGTCTCCGGGTACCGGTGGGAGGACGGCGTGGGCCCGCGCGAGGACCGACCCACCCGGCTGGACCTCGCCTGGCACTCGAGCGACCCGAACCTCGTGGGCCTGGACGAGTTCATGGACTGGGCACGCAAGACCGGCGTCGAGCCGATGATGGCCGTCAACCTCGGCACCCGGGGGATCCAGGAAGCCCTCGACCTGCTCGAGTACTGCAACGTCCCCGGTGGCACGCACTTCTCCGACCTGCGTCGCGCGAACGGCCACGAGGAGCCCTACCGCATCACGATGTGGTGCCTGGGCAACGAGATGGACGGCCCGTGGCAGATCGGTCACAAGACGGCGGAGGAGTACGCCCGCCTGGCAGCCGAGACCGCCCGCGCCATGCGCCTGCTCGACCCGACCATCGAGCTCGTGGTGTGCGGGTCCTCCTCCTCCGACATGCCGACCTTCGGCACCTGGGAGGCGACCGTGCTCGCCGAGACCTACGAGCACGTCGACTACATCTCCGCCCACGCCTACTACTGGGAGGAGGACGGCGACCTCGCCTCGTTCCTCGCCTCCGCCGTCGACATGGACCACTTCATCGAGTCCGTGACCGCCGCGGCCGACTACGTGCGCGCCGCCGGCAAGCACACCAAGCGGGTGAACATCTCCTTCGACGAGTGGAACGTCTGGTACCAGAAGCGTGCCGAGTCCAAGCCGCCGACGGGTGACGACTGGCCCGTCGCCCCCGTCCTGCTCGAGGACCAGTACAACGTGGCCGACGCCGTCGTGGTGGGCAACCTGCTCATCTCGTTGCTGCGCAACACCGACCGCGTGCACGCCGCGTCCCTGGCCCAGCTCGTCAACGTCATCGCACCGATCATGACCGAGCCGGGTGGGCGGTCCTGGAAGCAGACCATCTTCCACCCCTTCGCCCAGGCCTCCCAGCACGCCGTCGGCGACGTGCTCCAGGTCGGCATCGAGTCCCCCAGCTACGCCACCGCCCGCTTCGGTGAGGTCCCGGTGGCCGACGCCGTGGCCACCCGTGACCCGGCCACCGGTGCAGTCGCGATCTTCGCGGTCAACCGCTCCCTCACCGAGACGGCCGTCCTCACGGTCGACGTGCGCGCGCTCACCGCCTCTGGCACTGGCACCCTCGAGGTCGTGGAGTCGACGAGCCTGTCGAACCCGGACCACACCTGGGCCGCGACCGCGGACGACTCGACGTCGGTCCTCCCGCGGGACAACGACACCGCCAAGGTCGTCGACGGTGTGCTCACCGTCGAGGTGCCGCCGGTGTCGTGGAACATGCTCCGCCTGGCCTGATCCGTCCGCCCGCCGCGTCCGGCCCGCCCACCCCACGGGGGAGGGCGGGCCGGACGCACATCCGAAAGAGGTTGCCGCCGTGTCCCTCCGTCCCCGCGCGACCGCGGCGCTCGCCGCGTCCTGCATCGCTCTCGCCCTCGCCGCGTGCTCCACCTCGCCCGACGCCGCAGCCGTGCCCGACGTCGGCCCCGCAGCCACCGAGGTGGCCGTCTCCGGCGACCTGCGCACCCACGACCCGGCGTTGATCGTCGACGACGCCGGCACCGAGGCCGCCGATGACGACGTCTGGTACGTCTTCTCCACCGGCGACGGTCGGGTGGCCCTGGGCGCACCGCAGATCCGCCGGTCGACCGACGCGGGAGCGACCTGGGAGCACGTCGGTGAGCTGTGGACCGCCGCCGACGAGCCGTACTGGTCGCGCGAGATCATCACCGGCGTCGACAACTTCTGGGCGCCGGAGGTCACCGAGCACGAGGGGACGTACTACGCCTACTACTCGGCGTCCACCTTCGGTTCCAACACGTCGCTGATCGGCCTGTACACGAACACCACGCTCGACCCCGACGCCCCCGGATACCGCTGGGTCGACCAGGGGGAGGTGTGGCGCTCGGACGGCAGCACCCCCTACAACGCCATCGATCCGGGGATCGTCACCGATGCCGAGGGCACACCGTGGATGGCGTTCGGGTCCTTCTGGGACGGGTTGTTCATGGTCGAGCTCGAGTGGCCCTCCGGCAAGCCTGTCGGGGCGACGCCCGAGCAGCCGCGCGGCACCACCGAGGCCGTGCACCTCGCTGACCGTGGCACCGCGACCAACGCGATCGAGGCGCCCTACGTGCTCTCCCGGGACGGGTGGTACTACCTCTTCTTCTCCCGTGACTCCTGCTGCCAGGGCACCGCGAGCACCTACAACATGGCCGTGGGGCGCTCCCAGGACCCGGCCGGTCCCTACCTGGACGCCGACGGCGTGCCGCTGCTCACCGATGGCGGGACGGCGCTGCTGGCCACCGACGGCGCGATGGTCGGCCCCGGCGGTCAGTCGGTCTACCAGCTGGGCGAGTCGGTCTACCTGGCCTTCCACTACTACGACGCAGACCTCGGCGGGGACTTCCAGCTCGCGGTCCGTGAGCTCGCCTGGACCGAGGACGGCTGGCCGGTCGCCCAGACCGAGCAGGAGCTCGTGGCAGCTGTCGGCTAATCGTCCTACGTTCGGCGCCTCATCGTTTGGTAGACAGGGACCACGACCGGGCGCTCCCGCCACCGGTGCTGGTCTGACGTGCGGGAACGAACCTTGGAGCACACGTGGGAGACGTCGGTCAGATCGGCCAGGTGGGCCAGATCTTGGTCTCCGAGATCGCCGGGACCGGTGTCCTCATGACGCTGGGTGTCGGGGTCGGGGCGAACGTCACCCTGGCCCGGACCTTCGGCACGGGCGGCGGCTATCTCATGGTGGCTCTCGGGTGGGCGCTCGGGGTCTTCGCGGGCGTGCACGTCGCCCATGCCTCCGGCGCGCACCTCAACCCGGCGATGACGCTCGGGATGCTCGCGCGGTCCTTCGTCCCGGGCGGGCCCGGCGAGTACGCACCGGGCATCACGATCACGGCAGTCACCACGGTCGCCTACGTCGCGGGTGAGCTGGTCGGCGCGATCTGCGGGGTCGTCGTGGCCTGGTCGGTCTACCGGGCGCACTTCGACTCGCACCCGGTGGCCCACGACAAGCTCGCGGCCATGGCCACCGGACCGGCCATCCGGTCCTTGGGGCGCAACGCCTTCGGGGAGGGAGTAGCCACCTTCGTCCTCGTGTTCGTGCTGCTCCAGCTCGCGCTGACGCCGTCCGAGCTGGGGCCGCTCGGGGTCGCGCTGACGGTGCTCGGTGTGGGCCTCGGGCTCGGCGGCGTGACCGGCTGGGCGATCAACCCCGCGCGCGACCTCGGCGGGCGGATCGCCCACACCCTGCTCCCGATCCGCGGCAAGGGGAGCAGCGACTGGGCCTACGCCTGGGTCCCGGTCGTGGGACCGGTGGTCGGCGGCGTGCTCGGCGGCGTCGCGGCCCAGCTCATGAGCTGACCGTCCAGGCGCCGTCCAGGCTAGCCGTCGAGGCTAGCCGTCGAGGCGGTGGCGCACCGACCGGGTGGCCGAGCGCAGCGCCAGCCCACCCGCCCAGGCGAGCCCGGCCCAGCTCGCCGTCTTGAGACCCCGCTTGGCCGCGCGGCGTCGGCCCCGGAACTCCCGGACCGGCCAGCCGATGGTCTTGGCGTGCTTGCGCAGGCGCGGGTCGGGGTTGATCGCGCAGGGATGGCCCACGGTCGAGAGCAGCGGGACGTCGTTCATCGAGTCGCCGTACGCCGAGGACGCCGCGAGGTCGATGTCGAGGCGGGCCGCCAAGGCCTGGACGGCGTCGGCCTTGGCCTGGCCGTGCATCATGTCGCCGACCAGGTGACCGGTGTAGTGCCCGCTCTCGTGCTCGGCGATGGTGCCCAGGGCGCCGTTCGCGCCGAGCCGCCGGGCGATGAGGTCGCCGATCTCCACCGGGGTCGCGGTCACCAACCAGACCTGGTGACCGGCAGTGATGTGGGCGTCGAGAAGCTTCTGGGTGCCGGGGAAGATGCGCAGCGCGAGCACCTGGTCGTAGACCTCCTCGCCGATCGCGACGACCTCGGCGACGGAGTGCCCGGTCATGAGGAACAGTGCGCGGGACCGGACCTCGTCGATCTGGGCCTTGGTCTCCCCGACCAGCTGGTAGCGGGCCTGCTGAAAGGCGAAGTTGAAGATGTCCCGCTTGCGGAAGAAGCCCCGCTGCCACAGCGCCCGGGCCAGGTGGAAGGAGCTGGCGCCCCGGATGATCGTGTTGTCGACGTCGAAGAAGGCGGCGATCGGGCGGGCGACGTCGGGTGCGAGCTCGGTCCGGGCGAGTGCGCTCTGAAGGACGGCTCCGCCCGCGGCCTCGGCCATCTCGTCGCCGGTCTCGAGGTCAGTCCTGTCGGTGGGCACACACCCACTGTAGTCAGACCTCTAGGGTTGGGAGCATGAACGCCGAACTGCGAGCAGGTGAACGGGTGCTCGTCTACACCCGGGTCGGGTGCCATCTGTGCACCACCGCCGAGGAGGTCGTGGCCCGGGTCTGCGCCGCGACCGGGACCGGGTGGGCGGCGATCGACGTCGACACCTCACCCGAGCTGCAGGCCCGCTACGGCGAGCACGTCCCGGTCGTCGTGGTGGACGGGGTGCAGCAGGGCTTCTGGCGCATCGACGAGGCGCGCCTGACGCGGCTGCTCACGCCATGACCTCCCCGGGGGGCGTTGACGCGGGGCCCGGGACCGGTCCCCGCGCCGTCCCGCAGGCGAGCATCGAACGCCTCCCGGGGTATCTGCAGGTGCTCGGCGACCTGGCCGCGCGCGGCGTGACCGTGACGTCGTCGGCGGAGCTCGCCGAGCTCGCCGGGGTGGGGCCTGCCCAGCTGCGCCGGGACCTCAGCCACCTCGGGTCGCACGGCACCCGCGGCGTGGGCTACGACGTGGGGCGACTGCGCGAGCGCGTGCGGTCGGCGCTGGGAGTCGCCCAGGACCTGCCCGTGGCGATCGTGGGGGTCGGGAACCTGGGGCACGCCCTGGCCAACTACTCCGGCTTCGCCCCACGGGGGTTCACGGTCGCGGCCCTCTTCGACAGCGCACCGGAGGTCATCGGCACGGTCGTGGCCGGGGTGGTGGTCGAGGACTCGGCACGGCTCGCCGACGAGCTCGCCGCGCGAGGGGTGGTGATCGTGGTCATCGCCGTTCCGGGCGAGGGCGCCCAGGCCGTGTGCGACGCCGTGGTGGCCGCCGGTGTGCGGGAGATCCTCAACTTCGCTCCTCGTGCGCTGCAGGTCCCACCCGGCGTCGAGCTGCGCTCGGTCGACCTGGGCAGCGAGCTCCAGATCCTCGCCTTCCACACCCACACCCGCAGCCAGCCCTGACCCCGCACACGACGAACCCCCGCCGAGTGCTCGAATCCGGACGCGCCCGGGGGTGCGCGTGCAGATTCATGCAGTCGACGGGGGAACAGGGGCGGTGCGGGGCGGGGCCCCGCACCGGGGTCGAGAGTCAGGCCTTGATGGCCGAGAGGTCGAGGGCGATCTTGACCTTGTCGCTGACCAGGACGCCGCCGGCCTCGAGGGCCACGTTCCAGGTCAGGCCGAAGTCCTTGCGGGAGATCTCGGTCTTGGCCTCGAAGCCTGCGCGCGGGTTGCCGTAGGCGTCCACTGCGGTGCCGGAGAACTCGGTGTCCAGGACGACGGAGCGGGTCACTCCGTTGAGGGTGAGGTCGCCGGTGACGGCGAAGTCGTCACCGTCAGCCTGGACCGAGGTCGAGACGAAGGTCCAGGTGGGGTTCTTCTCGGCGTCCCAGAAGTCGGCGCTCTGCAGGTGTGCGTCGCGGTCGGGGCTGCCGGTGTTGACCGAGGCCGCGTCGATCACGGCGGTGACGGTGGAGCTCTCGATGTCGTCTCCGACGGTGATGACGGCCTCGGTGATGGCCAGGGTGCCGCGTGCCTTGGAGATCCCGGCGTGGCGCACGGTGAACGATGCGCTCGAGTGGCTGGCGTCGACGTTGTAGGTACCGGCGACGAGGCCGGCGGGGAGGGTGGTCGAGGCGGTTGCAGTCATGAGGGGCTCCTGGGGTGTGCGGTGCGGTGCGGACGGTCTGCGGGTGACGAAGAAAAACTATCACCTTCAATAGTTGAAAGTTCAACATACAAACGGGGGTCCGCGCAAGTGTCTGGCCGTATCAGTTTCCCGTGAGATTCGCGGCGAACGCCGAAATCAGCGGTATCGCGAGGTCAAGGGGGATATGGTCGGGAGGTAGCCTTACGCAGTGTCGGCGCGGCGACCCAGGCAGGGGGAGATACGTCCATGGCAACCGAAACTCCCGAGATCCCGTGGCTCTCGGACGGCCAGCAGATCAGCTGGAGGGCGTTCTTCGAAGGTGCGTCCCGCCTCACCGAGGCGCTCACCCGCGACCTCGAAGGCGACTCGAGCCTCTCCCTCAACGAGTACGAGGTCCTCGTTCGGCTCTCAGAGAGCTCCGCCTGGACGATGCGCATGTCTCACCTCGCGGACAGCCTCTCCCACTCCCGGAGCCGGGTCACCCACGCCGTGCGGCGCCTGGAGGAACGCGGCCTGGTGACCCGGGAGTCGTGTGCCGTCGACGGCCGGGGCATCAACGCGGTCCTCACCGACGCCGGGTACGCCGTGCTGGTCGACGCCGCCCCGAAGCACGTGCGCTCGGTGCGCCGGTACCTCGTCGACGTCCTCTCCGCGGAGCAGCTCACGGTGCTCGGCGAGGCAATGGTGCGAGTCTCGGCGGCGTGCCGGGACTGAGCCGATGCGCTCAACCGGTCAGAAGTTTGGGAGACTTCTCGCCATGGCCACCACGACAGTCCACCTCATCCGTCACGGCGAAGTCTTCAACCCCGAGAAGATCCTCTACGGGCGCATCCCCGGGTACCACCTCTCCGAGCTGGGCCACCAGATGGCGCAGCGCGTCGCGGACCACTTCGGCGCCGGAGACTTCGACGTCACCGTGGTGACGGCCTCCCCGCTGCAGCGCGCACAGGAGACGGCAACCCCGATCGCGGCGACCTTCGGGCTCGAGCTCGGGACCGACGAGCGCCTGATCGAGGCAGGCAACTACTTCGAGGGCAAGACCTTCGGCGTCGGCGACGGCTCGCTGCGCCACCCCGAGCACTGGCCGCACCTGATCAACCCCTTCCGTCCCTCCTGGGGCGAGGCGTACAAGGAGCAGGTCGCCCGGATGCACGCGGCCGTCGACACCGCCCGTGAGCAGGCAGAAGGCCACGAGGCCGTGCTGATCAGCCACCAGCTGCCGATCTGGATCGCGCGTCAGGCCTTCGAGAACAAGCGCCTGTGGCACGACCCCCGCAAGCGCCAGTGCGCCCTCGCCTCAGTCACCTCGCTGCGGTTCGACGGCGACCGGCTGGTCGGCCTGCACTACACCGAGCCTGCCGCCGACCTGCTCCCCGGTGCCCAGAAGGGCGCCGGGGCCTGAGTCGCCGACGTCGCGCAGGTCACAGGTGGCAAGGCCGCACTTCTCAGAGTTCTCCCAGTCGCAGAGGGGATAGTGGCGTGGTGTTCTCTGCATCCCACCTGGCGCCCGCCGCGCCCGCCGCACCTGCCGCCCGTGCACCCCGACCGGCCTCCCGGCCGGTGCTGCGGCGCACCCTGCTGGCGGCCGTGGCTCTCGCGCTGACACTGACCTCGTGCGCCTCGGAGTCCGGGAACACCAACCCCGGCGACGTCGCCGACCAGGGCTACCTCTCCGGTGACGGGAGCCTGCGGACGTGGCCCGCCTCCGACCGCGGCGAGGCCGTCGCGCTCACCGGCACCGACTTCTCCGGCGCCCCGGTCGACTCGACGCAGTTCGCCGGCGACGTCGTCGTCCTCAACACCTGGTACGCGGCCTGCCCGCCGTGCCGTGCCGAGGCGCCCGCCCTGCTCGAGGTCGCCACCGCGCGCGCCGTCGACGGAGTGCAGCTCATCGGCATCAACGGGACCGACGACGCCGGGACAGCGCTGGCCTTCGAGCGTGAGCACGCCATCACCTGGCCGAGCATCGCCGACACCGACGGGTCGGTCATCGCCTCCCTGCAGACGGTCGTCCCGGTCCAGGCGGTCCCCACGACCGTGGTCCTCGACCGCCAGGGCCGGGTCGCCGCCCGCGTGCTCGGCGAGGTCGACGCGACGACCCTGGACGGTTTGGTCGAGGACGTGCTCGCCGAGACCCCGGGGGCCTGACCCCGTCGTGTCCGCATCCCTCCTGCTGACCGAGCCTGTACAGGTGGTCGCGAGCATCGCCGGTTCGGTCGGCACCACCATCTTCAGCGGGTCGATGCTGCTGGCCATCCCGGTCGCGCTGCTCGCCGGCTTCATCTCCTTCGCCTCGCCGTGCGTGCTCCCGCTCGTCCCCGGCTACCTCGGCTTCGTCGGTGGACTCTCGGCCGCGTCCGTCGGCGGTCCAGGCCGCGCCGCCGGCCCGCGGGGTGCCACCGGCACCACGACGGCGACCGGCCGGGGCCGCGTCGTCCTGGGGGTGAGCCTGTTCATCGCCGGGTTCACCTTCGTCTTCGTCTCGATCGGCGTGCTCGCGGGCACCATCGGGTCCGCCCTGGTGCGCTGGGAGGACATGCTCATGCGGGTGCTCGGCGTCGTCGTCATCCTCATGGGCCTGGCCTTCCTGGGCGCCATGCCGTTCCTGCAGCGGGAACGGCGCATGCACGTGAGCCCGACGGCGGGGCTGTGGGGCGCGCCGCTGCTCGGCTTCGTCTTCGGGCTGGGCTGGACCCCGTGCCTGGGCCCGACCCTCACCGCGATCAACGCCCTGGCCCTCACCGAGGGCTCGGCGCTGCGCGGTGGGTTGCTCGCCGTCTGCTACTGCATCGGGCTCGGGCTGCCGTTCCTGCTCATCGCGCTCGGCGCGCAGAGCACCAAGCGCGGGCTGGCCTTCCTCAAGCGTCACCGGCTGGCGATCATGCGGATCGGTGGCACCATGCTCGTGCTCATCGGCCTGGCCCTGGTGACCGGGCTCTGGGGACAGTGGAGCCGCGCCATGCAAGGGTTCATCGGCGGAACCGGGACGGTGATCTAGTGGCCCGCAACGACCCCGGCGCTCCCGGCGCTCCTGGTAGTCCCGATGCAGGCAAGGCCCGCACCACCCCGGAGGACAGGTCCTACCGCCCCGAGGGCATCGACGACTCCTTCGCGGGCACCGACGCCCCCACCGTGACGGCCCCCCAGATCGGGGCGAAGGGCCTGGCGAGGTTCGTCTGGCGCCAGCTGACCTCGATGCGCGTGGCGTTGTTCCTGCTCATGCTGCTCGCCGTGGCGGCCGTGCCCGGATCCATCTTCCCGCAGACCTCGCAGAAGCCGGCCGAGGTGGCCCAGTACCTGCGCGACAACCCGACCCTGGGCGAGTGGTTGCACCGCCTGGGCTTCTTCGACGTGTACTCCTCGGTGTGGTTCTCCGCGATCTACATCCTGCTGTTCGTCTCCCTCATCGGCTGCATCCTGCCGCGCGTCAAGGCGCACCTGCACAACCTGCGCGGCGCCCCGCCGCGCACCCCGCGCCGCTTCAACAGGTTCCCGGCCACGGGCCGGCTCGAGCTCGACGCCGCGCTTGCCGACGCCGACGCGGTCACCACCGCGGCCCGCACCCACCTGCGCCGACGCTTCCTCGGCCTGCCCACCTTCCGCGTCGTGACCGCCACCGAGCCCGACGGCGCGCGGACGCTGGCCGCCGAGCGCGGCTACCTGCGCGAGAGCGGGAACCTGCTCTTCCACATCTCCCTGCTCGGCCTGCTCGTCTCCTTCGGGGCCGGTCAGCTGCTCGAGTACCGCGGTCAGGTGATCATCACCGAGGGACGCGGCTTCGCGAACTCCGTCGTGGAGTACGACACCTTCGACAAGGGCGCGCTGTTCACCGAGGACTCCCTGCAGCCGTTCTCGATGACGCTCGACTCCTTCGAGTCGACGTTCCGCATCACCGACGCCAAGGCGCAGGACTTCACGGCGTCGGTCACCGTCCGCGAGACCGACGGGTCCACCCGCGCAGAGACCATCAAGGTCAACCAGCCGTTGAGCCAGGCCGGCGCGAAGATCTACCTCCAGGGCAACGGCTACGCCCCCCACGTCACCGTGCGCGACGCCGCGGGCGAGATCGCGTTCTCCGGTCCCGTCCCGTTCCTGCCCGAGGACGACGTGTACACCTCCCAGGGTGTCATCAAGGTGCCCGACGTCTCGACCGGGGACCAGATCGGCCTCGTCGGGTACTTCCTGCCCACGGCCGAGATCACCGACAACGGCGCCCGCTCGATCTTCCCGGACCCGATCAACCCCGCGCTCGTGCTCACCGTCTTCCACGGCGACCTCGGCCTCGACGACGGCATCCCGCAGAACGTCTACCGGCTCCAGACCGACGAGATGACCCAGTCGGTCGAAGAGGACGGGACCCCGGTGACGCTCGTCGTCGGGAAGGGGACCACGGTCGACCTCCCGGACGGGCTCGGCACCATCGAGTTCAGCGAGCTGCCCCGCTTCGTGGCCCTCGACCTGCGCTACGACCCCTCCCTGGTGTGGGTGCTGGTGTTCTCGCTGACCGCGCTGCTCGGCGTCTCGATCTCGCTGTTCACCCCGCGCCGACGGGTCTGGCTGCGGACCCGCACGGAGGAGCCGGGCGGGGAGAACCCTCGTACAGTGGTCGAGGTGGCCGCCCTGGCGCGGGGCGACGACATGGGCCTGCAGAGCGAGGTGGACGGGCTCGTCGAGGCGCTCAGACGCCTCGACCCGCAGCCTGCGGCCGCGCCCCCCGACACCGGCACCGACACCGACCCACCCGAAGCTTCAGCTCCCACCAGTCCCGCTCGTGAAAGGCCGTCCGATGAACCTCTCTGAGATCAGCGATCTCCTAGCCTGGGGAGCCGCGACGGCGTACACCGTCGCCATGATCGCGTTCGCGATGGACCTCTCGCAGGTCTCGGACGCGATCGGGCAGCGCAGGGCCGACCAGCGCGCACGCGTCCCCGCAGCCGTAGGCGCCGAGGCGGGAGCCGGCACGCCGGCCACCGCGGCCAGGTCGGCGGCCTTCCCCGCCGACCCCGAGGGCGGGCGGCGCCGGAGCAAGGCGCTGGGCATCGCGATGTCGACGCTGTGGCTGGGCTTCGGCATCCACGCGGTCGCCGTCGTGACCCGCGGCGTCGCCGCCGGTCACGCGCCGTGGGCCAACATGTACGAGTTCTGGCTCACCGGGACCTTCGTGGCGGTCGGGATCTTCCTGCTGCTCCAGCTCAAGCTCGACGTCCGGTTCCTCGGCGTGATCGTCACCTTCCTCGTGGTGACCTTCCTCATGGTCGCCTTGACCGCCTTCCACGCCGAGGCGGACGAGGTCCAGCCTGCGCTGCGTCACTACTGGCTGGTCATCCACGTGGGGGTCGCGGTGATCGCGACAGCGGTGTTCACCATCGCCTTCGCCGCCAGCGCGCTGCAGCTGCTGCGGGACTCCCGCGACAACGGCTCGACGCTGCTGCACGGAGAGGGCACCGTGGTCCGCGGCCGCACCGTCGCCGCGGGCAAGTTCTTCAACTGGCGCTTCCTCGACGCCATCCCCAACCCGGTCGCCCTCGAGGCGCTGAGCTTCCGACTCAACGCTGTCGGCTTCGTGCTGTGGACCTTCACCATCATCGGTGGGGCCATCTGGGCCGACAGCGCGTGGGGCCGCCCGTGGGGCTGGGACCCCAAGGAGGTCTGGAGCTTCATCGTCTGGGTGGTCTACGCGGCCTACCTGCACGCCCGCACCACCCGTGGGTGGTCGGGGCGCCGCGCGGCGTACTTCGTCCTCGTGGGCTACGCGTGCGTGCTGTTCAACTTCACCGGCGTGAACATCCTCTTCAGCGGCCTGCACTCCTACTCCGGAGTTGAGAACGCCCCCAGCGCCAAGTAGTCACCTCCACCAGCCCCGGCCGGTCCCACCAGCCCCGGCCGGTCCCGCCAGCCCCGACCGGTCCCGACCGGGCTCCGGCCTGCCTCCGCCCCGGCGAGGCCCGCCCGGCTCCGCCCCGTCTCACGCTGCGTTGGGGTTGGGGTTGGGGTTGGGCGTGGGGAGGGGGCTTTGCTGGTGTGACGGTCAGGGGAGGACGGGGTCCGGGCCCTGGTCCTCGTGGGGCTGGTCGTGGTGCGTCGGGCCGTTGTTGCCGGTCTGGCCCGGCTTTGTCTGACCCGGCTTCGTCTGGCCCGTCTGACCCTGCTGGGAAGAATCCGGGTGCGGGTGGTCCTGGTCGTCCGGCGTCCCGTCAGCGGTGACGGGGCCGGAGGCGGCGGGGCGCGCCTGGTTGCGCTGCTCCTGGGCGAGGCGCCAGAGGAACTCCGGGTCGTCGTCGGGCGCGGTCGGACCGCTGGGGCGACGGCGGGCGCGAGGGGTGCGACCGGCCGACGGGTAGCCCGGCCCGGCGGACTGGCGGCGACGGGATCGGCTGAACACGATCCAGGACAACGGTCCGAAGTACGGCAGCAGGATGATGATCACGGCCCACAGCCAGCCGGGGATCCCGCCACGGTCGCGTTCGTCGCTGTTGGCGAAGTCGGCGAGGGCGTAGACGAGCAGAGCGAAGGCTGAGACGAGTGCGAGTACGCGGAGCATCTCTCCACCCTATGCGCTTACGCTGAGACGGTGCCCTTCCTCATCTATTCCGTGCTCCGACTGGCCCTCATCCTTGTCCTCGGCGTGATCCTCTACGCCTTCGGGTTGCGTGACCTGCTGCTTCCCGTCGTCGCGATCGTGCTCGCGCTCATGGTGTCCTACCTGCTGCTCGCCAAGCAGCGCGAGGCCGCGGCGGTGTATCTCGCGAGCCGCAAGACGAACCGCGAGGTGACCGGGGAACGGTTCAGCCGGGCGGTCGAGGACGACGCCACGCTCGAGGACTCGGCGGTCGACTCGGTCGTCGACGGCGCCCGCCCCGGTCCAGCCAAGACCGCGCCCGACGCCGAGCCCGAGCCGGGCGCCGAGCCCCGGCCCTAGCGGGACCGCGCCGCCCCAGACCGCCGCACCGCCTCAGATCGCCAGGCCGAGCCCGAGCAGCATCGCGAAGGCGAGCTCGTACATCCCGGTCGCGGCGAGCACCGGGATGAGCAGGCGCCCGCGCGCCCCTGCGAGCACCGGGATGCTCAGCAGCACCGCGGGGAAGGTGAGGAGCAGCACGATGACCGCCCACCCGTTGGCGAAGGCGCACAGCGCGCCGAGCAGGAGCGGCAGCCAGATCAGCGCGACGTAGGCCCGCCGGGCGCGATGGTCACCCAGGCGCACCGCGAGGGTGCGCTTGCCGACCACGGCGTCGGTCGGGATGTCCCGGATGTTGTTCGCCATGAGGATCGCGCAGGCCAGCAGACCCACTGCGACCGCGCCGAGCACCGCTGGAGTGGTGACCCGGTCGATCTGCGTGTACGTCGTGCCGAGCACGGCCACCAGGCCGAAGAAGACGAACACCCCGACCTCACCGAGACCGAGGTACCCGTAGGGCTTGGACCCGCCGGTGTAGAACCACCCGGCGGCGATCGAGAGGACCCCGACCGCGAGCAGCCACCAGTGTCCCGAGACGACCACGAGCGCCAGGCCGACGACGGCACCCACCCCGAAGGCCGCGAACGCGGCCATCTTCACCTGGGAGGGTCGGGCGATGCCGGCGGCGGTCAGCCGCAGCGGGCCGACCCGGTCGAGGTCGGTGCCCCGGACCCCGTCGGAGTAGTCGTTCGCGTAGTTCACCCCGACCTGCAGCGCGAGCGCCACGAGCAGAGCCAGGACGGCCGGCACCACGGCGAAGCCGTCGACCTGTGCGGCCGCACCCGAACCCACGAGGATCGGCGATGCGGCAGCGGGCAGGGTCCGCGGGCGGGCGCCCGCGAGCCACTCAGAAGGCGTTGCCATGGAGCTCCGATCAGTTGGTGGTCACAGGCCCGGTCACCCCGAGCTGCTGCGCCGCGACGGTCGCGACACGGTGACGATCAATCTTCCCCGGTCCGCGCTGGGGGAGCTCGGCGACGATGACGAGGTGACGCGGCGCGGCTGGTGCCCCCAGGATATCGGTGACGTGCGGGCGGATCTGCGCGAGCAGGCGCTCCGGGTCGGGCTCCGCTCCTGCCGATCCTGCCGCCAGGGTCACCACCGCGACCACGGTCGTGCCCCACTCCGGGTCTGCGAGCCCGACGACGCACGCCTGGGCGATCCCGTGGGCGCCGGTCAGCAGCGCCTCGACGGCAGCGGGGGCGACGTTCACCCCACCGGTGATGAGCACGTCGTCGCCGCGACCCAGGACCGTGAGGCGGTCCACGCCGTCGACGGTCTCCACGACGCCGACGTCGTTGGTGCGCAGCCACCGCACTCCTGCGGTGTCCATGACGAAGGCCTGTGCGGTCGCCGCGTCGTCGTCGGCGTAGCCGTCGGCGTAGCCGTCGGCGAGGACGGGCCCGGCGATCTCGATGCGTCCTTCGCGGACCGCCACCCGGACGCCGTCGAGCGGGACGCCGTCGTACACGCAGCCGCCGGCCGTCTCGCTCATGCCGTAGGTGGTCACGACCCGGACGCCGGCGCCGGCGAGTGCGGCGAGCAGCGCCGGGGCGGGCGCCGCGCCCCCGAGCAGGACGGCGTCGAGGCCGGCCAGGGCCGTCAGACCGGCGGGGGAGCCGGTGCGGGCGTCCTCGACGAGGCGGTGCGCCTGGGTGGGGACGAGCGAGGTGAACCGGCGGGGGCCGGTGAGCCGGGCCGACGCGGCGGCGAAGGCCTGCGACCTGAAGCCGTCCCGCAGGTCCATGACCGCGGGGGTGGTCCCCGCCAGGACCGATCGGGCGACCACCTGGAGCCCGGCGACGTGCGTCGTCGGCAGGGCCAGCAGCCACTGGCCGTGCCCGCCCAGCCGCGTCGCGGTCGCCTCCCCCGAGGCCCGTACGGCCCGTGCGGACAGGACCACCAGACGGGGCTGACCGGTCGATCCGGAGGTGGGGACACGCAGCTGCGCCAGCGGGGACCCGTCCGGTGCCGCGAGCGCGGCCGCGACCTGGGCGCGGACCTCATCGACGGACCGCGGGGCGGGGCCGGGGGCGGGAATCTGTACGCTCTGGGGTGTGCCGGTCACCAGATGAGCGTAGATCGGCCTCTAGGGTGGTCTCGACCTGTCCAGATCCTGGCCGGCCCGCGCCACAGCCCGACCGAACGTCCCGACCTGAGGAGTACCCCCGTGCTGCGAACCCACAGCGTGCCGACTGCTGGATCGCCCGTGCGCCCCCGCACGTCCTGGGGTGCGCTCGCGGCGTCCGTGGTCGCGGCGAGCCTGCTCGTCGCGGGGTGCTCGTCCGACCCTGAGCCGCCCGGACCCGCGGCGACCGTGGACGTCACCACGGACGCGACCGCGGACAAGTCCGCGGCGCCCGAGCCGGTTCTGCCGACCACCTGGGCGCTGACCGGGGTCCCCTCGGCCGAGCTCGTCAACCGTCCGGCGCTCGCGATCAAGATCGAGAACTCCCGCGAGGCGCGGCCCCAGACCGGTCTGGAGTTCTCCGACGTGGTGTGGGAGGAGATCGTCGAGGGTGGCATCACCCGTTACATCGCGGTCTACCACTCCCAGGTCCCCGAGGCGGTGGGCCCGATCCGGTCCGTGCGTCCGATGGACTCCAACATCATCGCCCCGCTCGCCGGCCTGATGGTCTTCTCGGGCGGGCAGCCGCCCTTCGTCCAGTCGGTGCGTGACGTGGGCCTCCAGGTGATCAGCCACGACGCCGGGAGTGCCGGTTTCTACCGGACCAAGGACCGCAAGGCCCCGCACAACGTCTTCGGGACTCCAGCGACCTTCCTCGAGCAGGCCGACGCGACGCACCAGGACTCCCCGAAGGGGGAGTTCCTCTTCGCGACCGACGCCGCCGCCGCGACCGCGGCCGCCACGGGCGCACCGACCTCGACGATCGCCGTCGTCATGTCTGCCTCGAGCCGGCCCACCTGGGCCTGGGACGCAGCCTCGGGCACCTTCCTGCGCTCGGAGGGCACCACCCCGGCGGTGTCCTCCACCGGTGCGCAGCTGTCTGCGAAGAACGTCGTGGTGCTCAAGGTGAGCCTGTTCAACACCCCGTACACCGACCCGGCCGGGTCGCCGGTCCCCGAGACCGAGGTGACCGGCTCGGGTGAGGCCGTCGTCGCCTCGGGAGGCAAGTCCGTCGCCGCGACCTGGACCAAGCCCGACGCCGCGACGCCGTTCTCCCTGACCGCCGCGGACGGCACGCCGATCACCCTGGCCCCGGGCAACACCTGGGTCGAGCTCATGCCGGTGAGCAGCGGCTCGGTCACCACGAGCTGACCGCTGCGCCGGACGGGCTCCTGCGCGTAGCCGGCTCATCCGGTGGGGGGAGACCGTCCCGGGCCGGTCAGCCCACCGGATGACCCGCCGCGGCGGGGAACCCACCTCGGGCCCGACGTGCGAAGGCGGCGTGCTCGCGCATCCTTGAGGTATGGCAACCTTCACCCACCACCCAGACATCCACCACCCGGACGAGCCGAGCAAGGCCGCCTCGGTCGTCCCTGTCCTGCTGGCCTTCGGAGCGCTCCTCGTGGCGACCTTCGCCGCGGCCTACTTCGGCCGTGCGGTGATCGACGTCGTCGGGACGCTCCTCGGGGCGAGCTGACCTGCTGGTCGGCGCCTCAGAAGTAGTACGGGAAGCCCGACCAGTCGGGATCGCGGCGTTCGAGGAAGGCGTCGCGTCCTTCGACGGCCTCGTCGGTCATGTACGCGAGCCGGGTCGCCTCCCCGGCGAAGACCTGCTGGCCGGCCAGCCCGTCGTCGGCCAGGTTGAAGGCGAACTTGAGCATCCGGATCGCCTGCGGCGACTTCGTCGCGATGATCCGCGCGTACTCGAGGGCGAGGTTCTCGACGTCGGCGTGGTCGGCCACCTCGTTGACCGCACCCCACTCGTAGGCGTCCTGCGCGGAGTACTCCCGGGCCAGGAAGAACACCTCCCGGGCGCGCTTCTGGCCGACCTGGCGGGCGAACAGCGCCGAGCCGTAGCCGGCGTCGAAGGACCCGACGTTCGCGTCGGTCTGCTTGAACCGGGCGTGCTCGCGGCTCGCGATCGACAGGTCCGCGACCACGTGCAGGGAGTGCCCGCCGCCCGCCGCCCAGCCGTTGACGACGGCGATGACCACCTTCGGCATGGTGCGCATGAGGCGCTGCACCTCGAGGATGTGCAGCCGCCCGGCCTGGGCGGGGTCGATGTGGTCCGCCGTCTGCGCGGCCTGGCCGGAGGCGTCGTCCGTGGTGTACCGGTAGCCGTCCCGCCCGCGGATCCGCTGGTCACCGCCCGAGCAGAAAGCCCAGCCGCCGTCCTTGGCACTAGGGCCGTTGCCGGTGAGGATGACCGCGGCGACGTCGGAGGTCATCCGGGCGTGGTCCATCACCCGGTAGAGCTCGTCGACGGAGTGCGGGCGGAAGGCGTTGCGCACCTCGGGGCGGTGGAAGGCGATCCGGACGACCGGCAGGTCCCGCTCGACGTGGCCGGTCCGGTCGACGCCGCGGTGGTACGTGATGTCGGTGAGACCCTCGAAGCCGGCGACGACGCGCCACCGCTCGGGCTCGAAGGTCAGGGACACCATGGGGGGGAGTGCGCTCATCCGACCACCTTAGGGGAGGTGGCAGCCGGTGTTCATCGAGAACAGCGTGTTGACGGCCATGCCGTAGAGGAAGGTGCCGCCGTACTGGTCCTGACCGGTGATCTCGATGTCACCCGGTCGGTCGATGACCGTGCGGACCTCGGTGAACCCGTGTCGCCTGCCCACTTCGGTCACGATCTCGACCGAGCGCTGCCAGTCCGCGGCGTCGTAGACACCGTCAAAGCCCTGACTGCGCATGAAGGCCCTCTCTCCGGGCTCGTCCTCTTCGCAGAAAGCCCGGTTGCGCAGCGAGACCGGTGCCCACTCTCGAGGGCCCAGCTCTGCTTCCAGGCTGGTGTAGATGTCCTCGTGCATCGCCTCGTACTGGACGAGGACCTCCTCTAGGGAGGGGCGGTCCTTGAGCATGGATGAAGTCTCCTGAGTGAGTGAGCAGTGGGTCAGAAGCATCACGGCGACGATCACGGACCCCGTGAGAGCGAGTCGTCGTGGCACGGTGGGGAGCCTGGGTCCATCAGTCAAGGTGCTGGTGGCGTCGGCTGCCTCTGTGAGCCGGTCGGCGCACGTCGTGAGCTTTCCGGGAGTGACGGTGCTACTCATGGAGTTCCTGCTCGTTGTTGTGCTCGACGATGCTCGGTCCTGCTGCCTGGAGGCTAGTTGACTTTCCGCGTAAGTTGTCCCTCTTTGGGACGGAGTCACGATGGCAGCAGTCGGAAGAGACTCTTCCTTGATGGCCTCCCCACCTGAGGCTAGGGCTCGGCCCCCCACCGCGATCGGGCGCATCCGCGACGGGGACGTCCTCGACACGCCGTAGCACGAAACATGCCGAACACATCGGCGCCTCTTGCCCGTCACATGAGGTCGATAGCGTCCGGGCATGATCGAAGCACCCGTCGTCCGCACCGCCAGCCGCCCGGGCCTGCGTGCGCGCGGAACCGTGCGCCGGGCTGCCATCGTCGAGGCTGCGGTGGACCTCCTGCTGGAGGGCGGTCCCGCAGAGCTCACGCATCGACGTATCGCCGTGCGGGCGGGCGTCCCGCTCGCGGCGACGACGTACTACTTCGACTCTCTCGGCGCCCTTGTCGCTGAGGCAGGTCGGGTGCTCGTGGACCGGTGGGCCGCCCACGCGGTGGCGGTGGGAGCGCGGGCGAACGGACCGTTGACGCCCGACGAGCGAGCCAGCCTCCTCGTGGACGCGATCCTCCCGGAGGGGAACGAAATGGCCATCCGCGGGCACTACGAGCACCTGGCCGGCTCGGGGCGCAGTCTGGGGGCGATCGGCGGCGGTTCTGGTCGGTCCGCTCTGACCGCTGCGGTCAGCTCGATCATCGAGCGGTGCGGACTGCGGATCTCCCCGTCGGTGGCCATCGCCATGGTCGACGGCGCAGCGATCACCGCGCTGAGCGAAGGACTCGACGTGCGGTCGACGGCGATCGACCTGCTCCGCGCAACACTGAGCACACCGGCGCTGCGGGGTTGAGACTCGTGCGCCGCACGTCCTTGACCGGCTATCGCGGGGTGATGGTCCAGTCGCCGTCGGCGTCGACGAAGACCATGGCGGGGAGGGGGATGTCGACGGTGCCGGAGGTGGTGCCGTGGATCGGCTCCAGGGCAATCGAGTGGCCTAGGTCGTTGTAGGCGAAAATGATGGCGATATCCCACTCGTCGTAGGGGGTGAAGGTGTAGTCGAGCTGGGTGGCGGTCTGGTCGAACTTGAGGACTGCTGGGCCGTGTCCGCTGTGTGGTCCGCTGGTGGTGGGCAGGGTGGAGACGTCGGCGATGGTCAAGGTCCAGGTGCCGTTGGCCTCGACGCCGATGCTGTTGGGTTTGGTGATGCCTCCGCCCGGGGCGGACAGCCAGGCGCCGTCGACGGGCCCGGTGGTGCGCCACATAGGTACGTGAGGTTCTGCGCCCAAGAGGTCGACAGCGACCTCCCCGGTGCAGTCGGCGCAGGTGAACTGCCAGACCGGGAACATCGGTTCGATGCTGAAGTTGATGGTGGCCGGGCCGGTGCCGGTGACGGTCTTGGCCTCGGTGGGTGTCGCGGTCCCGGCTTCGAAGACCGGTGGGCCGTCGGGGGTGGGCTCAGTCGTGGGTTCTGTGGTGGGTGAGGGCTCGGCGGGCGCGGTCGTGGTCGCTGCGGAGGAGCTCACCTTCGGTGATGCCTCGGTGGTGCACGCGGTGAGCGTCAGAGCGCCGGCCAGGAGCAGCGCGACTACGGCTGTCGCGGTGGAGCGGGAGTGTGACCGGGGTGCATGCACGGGTGGACCCAATCTGAGGTTGAGGCTGAGCAGCGGGGGTGGTCGTGCGGCGGGCTGGATCGCACAGGTCGCGCGGTCGGCCATCCTCAACCGGCTACCGCGGGGTGATGGTCCAGTCCCCAGCTGCGGCGATGAAGACGGTGGCGGGGAGGGGGATGTCGAGGGTGCCGGAGGTGGTGCCATGGATGGCTTCTCTGTCCATCCCACGGGAGAGGTCGTCGTAGGTGTGGATGACGGCGAAGTCCCACTCGTCGTAGGGGGTGAAGGTGTAGTCGAGCTGGGTGGCGGTCTGGTCGAACTTGAGGACTGCTGGGCCGTGTCCGCTGTGTGGTCCGCTGGTGGTGGGCAGGGTGGAGACGTCGGCGATGGTCAAGGTCCAGGTGCCGTTGGCCTCGACGCCGATGCTGTTGGGTTTGGTGATGCCTCCGCCCGGGGCGGACAGCCAGGCGCCGTCGACGGGCCCGGTGGTGCGCCACATAGGTACGTGAGGTTCTGCGGCCAGGAGGTCGACAGCGACCTCCCCGGTGCAGTCGGCGCAGGTGAACTGCCAGACCGGGAACATCGGTTCGATGCTGAAGTTGATGGTGGCCGGGCCGGTGCCGGTGACGGTCTTGGCCTCGGTGGGTGTCGCGGTCCCGGCTTCGAAGACCGGTGGGCCGTCGGGGGTGGGCTCAGTCGTGGGTTCTGTGGTGGGTGAGGGCTCGGCGGGCGCGGTCGTGGTCGCTGCGGAGGAGCTCACCTTCGGTGATGCCTCGGTGGTGCACGCGGTGAGCGTCAGGGCGCCGGCCAAGGCCAAGACGACGGCGGTCGTCGCGGTGGAGCGGATGTGTGACCGGGGTGCGTGCACGGGAGGTCCTTCCAAGAACGCCAGAGGTGAATGGGTCCCAGCATCCTGGTCGCCGGAGACGATCCTATGGGTCGGGTGCATTTGGGTGAAGTGGGTGGGTACAACTCCCCACCCGAGATGGATGACTGGGTGCCGGCGGCGCTCTAAGGTGTCACATGGCGCATTGCCCGCTTTGCTCGGGGGAATCCGGGCCTCGGACTAAGGAACCAACATGGAACAGGTGGTCTTCAGCGAGGAGTTGGTCGCTGACCGGATCCGGCAGATCCGAGACGTCTATGACGACCTTGTTCGCGTCAAGGAGAGCTTGGACGACATCGTGCGTACCGCGGGCGCCCAGTCGGACTATTTCACAGCTGTCCCTTCTTGTACGGTCTTCAACCAGAAATACGTGGCGACCGCCTCCACGGTCGCCGGATTGTTCAAGGACGCCCAGGACAACCTCGACCTGGTGATCGGCGTCTTCCGGGACACGGCCACGACCCTCTATGCCTCGAACACGTCCATCGCCGAGGACTTCGCGGCCATCGACAACCTCCAGCTCAACAAGGAGCAGCGGGTGACTCCCACCCCGCCTCCCACGCTCATGGGCGTCCGTGGCCAGACCATCGCCTGACGGTAGGACCGCGAGACCCGTGTCTGGTCGGCCAGTCCCAGCACCCCCGAACGAGAGAGAGGACCCGCGGCCATGGTGTCACCGGGAAGCAACGAGAGTGTCCTGCAGAACGTCGAGTCCAGGGGAACTGGTGAGATCTACTGGGACGAGGGAGGCTTCTTGCAGGCCTCACAGCAGATCGGTGCTCTCGTGGACGTCCTCAACAAGATCGCGGCCGAGCCCGGCTGGGAGGGGGAGTCGGCAACGGCAGCGAGCGAGGCGCTGACAGCGACCGCGAAGAAGCTTGCCGAGCACGAGCCGACGATCCTCGAGGTGAAGACCGTGCTCGAGACGGTCAAGACCTCGGTGTCCACCGCGCGCACCGCCTATGAGGCTCTCCCGCCCGAGCTCATCACGGTGAAGGCAGACCCGCTGCCCTGGGAGAAACCGAGCCCGTTCGTGACGCAACCGCTGCCGTGGGAAAAGCCGGAACCGCTCTTCCCCAGAACGACGATGGTCACCAACCCGGCACGGGATACCGCGGCGGCCACCGCGCTGTCCACGCTCAACGCCGCCATGACGACGGCGATCGAGTCCGCGGCGAGCATCCAGGAACGTCTCACCGCCGATCCCATCGTCGATCCGGCGGGGACCGCCCCCGGTGCCCAGCCGCCCGTCGGGCGCGTCCCGCGGTCCTACAACGACGGCGTCGAGCCCTACCAGTGGTCACACCCGACCCTCGAGGGCACCTCCCCGTCCGGTCAGGTATCCGGGGGGACCGGCTCCGCCGGTTCCTCCGGCACCCCGAGCGGGTCCGGCACGAACTCGAGCGGATCCGGCTCCGGTTCGGTCTTCGGGTCCACCGGCTCGGGAGGCGGTACCGGTGGCAGCGGCGTCGGACCCGGCTGGGGAGGCACGGGGTCCGGCGGTGGCTCCACCGGCAGCGGCCAGGTGTCTGTCGATGGCGGATCGACCGGAACCATTCCGGGCGTCAACGGCAGCGGTGGCCCGATCGGTGGCGGCTGGCCCGGGACTGGAACCGGGAGCGGCGGCGGACTGGGATCCGGCTCCGGCAGTGCCCACGCCGGAGGGCAGACGGGACTAGCGGGAGGGATTGCCGGGGTGGGCGCCCTCGGCGGGAGCGCGCTGGCCGGAGGCGCAGGCATGGTGGCCGGGCGCGCCGGGGCCGGCGGGCTCACGGGGGTACTGCCCGGAACGACGGGTGGAGCCACGACCGGAGGAGCAGGGGTGGCCGGTGGACGCAGCTCGACCGCGTCCTCAGGCGGGGCTCGGGGGCTCTCCGGAGGTCTCAGCGGATCAGCGGCGGGCGCACCGGGCACGGCAGGAGCCGGCGGCACTGCCGGCGGTGGCGCTGGCGGTGCTCGCACGGCCGGTGGCGCGGGGGTCCCGGGTGTCTCGGGCGCCGGGACCGGTGGCACCAACGCCGTCATGGGCGGCGGCGGCATGGGCGGTGGCGCTGGCGGTGCGGGCAGGTCTGGTCGCCAGCGTTCCTCCGGCGGGTTCATCGTCCCCGGTCTCGAGGACGAGGAGGAGACCGCTGCGCTCGGCGCGTCCGCCCGGGCCGGTTCCCGGTCGCAGGTGGTGGCTCCCGCGGTCGTGGAAGAGGACGACTCCGACACCTGGTAGCCGGAACGCCGGATGCAGCCGGGCCCACCCGGTTCCATCCGGCGCACCGGTCCTTCCACGCCGTCCCTTCCCGCGCCGGGCACCCCGACCGCCTAACCTGGGGTGGTGAACGTCTACTCCACGCCCCTGACCACGCGTTTTCGCGGCATCGAGGTCCGCGACGGCGTGCTGCTCGCCGGCCCCGCCGGCTGGGGTGAGTTCTCCCCCTTCTGGGACTACGACGACGCCGAGTCGGTCTCCTGGTGGCTCGCGGCGTGGGAGGCCGCCCACGTGGGATGGCCCCCGGCGGTGCGCACCCACATCCCGGTCAACGTGACCGTCCCGGCGACTGACCCAGAGCGCGCCCACCAGATCGTCCTGGCCTCCGGGGGGTGCCGCACCGCCAAGGTCAAGGTCGCCGAGCGCGGCCAAGGGGCCAGCGAGGAGATCGCCCGGCTCGAGGCGGTGCGCGATGCGCTCGGCCCGACCGGGACGATCCGGATCGACGCCAACGGCGCCTGGGACGTGGAGACCGCGGTCGCCCGCCTGCGGCTGCTCGACCGGGCGGCCGGCGGGCTCGAGTACGTCGAGCAGCCCTGCGCCTCCGTCCCCGAGCTCGCCGAGGTCCGGCGTCGGGCATCGGTGCTGGTCGCGGCGGACGAGTCCATCCGGCGCGTTGAAGACCCCTTCGCGGTGGTCCGGGCGCAGGCGGCCGACATCATCGTGCTCAAGGTCCAGCCGCTCGGCGGGGTCCAGGCATGCCTGGACCTCGCCGAGCAGGTCAACCTGCCCGTCGTCGTCTCCTCCGCGCTGGAGAGCTCGGTCGGGCTGGCCGCGGGGCTGGCGCTCGCGGCGGCGCTGCCCCGCCTCGACCACGCCTGCGGTCTGGCGACCTCCCAGCTGCTCGTCCGCGACACCGTCCCCGACCCCCTGCTGCCGGTCGACGGGATGATCGAGGTCCGCCGCCCCGTCCCGGACGCCGCGAGCCTCGCCGCGACCGACGCCCACCGGCTCGATCCGCTCGTCGCCCAGCGCTGGGAGCAGCGCGCCGCCCGCGTCGCCGTCCTGGCCCAGGCGCGCCGGACCCCGTCAGGAGAACCCACCCTGTGACCACCGCCCCGTCCGTCGCGGCAGCCCGCGACCTCGTACGCTCCCTCGCCCGGCTCGGCGTGCGCGACGTCGTGCTGGCGCCCGGCTCGCGCAGCGCGCCGCTCGCCTACGCCTTCGCCGCGGCCGCCGGTCACACGGTGCCGGGCGGGAGCTCCCCGCTCATCCGCCTGCACGTGCGCATCGACGAGCGCGACGCCGGGTTCCTCGCGCTCGGCCTGGCCCGGGCCGGGCAGCTGCGCGCCGGCCGGAGCGACGCCCTCACCGGCAGCGCCGTCCCGGGCAGCGCGCTCGCGACCCCGGTCGCCGTGGTCACCACCTCCGGCACGGCGGTGGCCAACCTGCTGCCCGCGGTGCTCGAGGCCCATCACAGCGGGGTCCCGCTGCTCCTGCTCACGGCCGACCGCCCGCACGAGATGCGCGGGACCGGCGCCAACCAGACCGGGGACCAGGTGGGCATCTTCGGCCCGGCCACCCGGCTGGCCGTCGACGTCCCCGCGCCCACCGGACGGCCCGAGGAGCTGCGGGACCTGCGTGCGGTCCTCACCCGCGCGGTCGCCGCGGCGTCGGGCACGCGCACCCTGCACCCGGGGCCGGTGCACCTCAACCTCGCCTACCGGGAGCCGCTGGCACCCGGTCCCCAGGACCGGGCCGCCGCGGTCGACCCCGACGCGCAGACCAGCCGTCAGGGAGCCGCGCACCCCGTCGACGACGACGGGCCCACGGGCCTCGGGCAGGGGCTGGGGACGGTGCTCGCGCGCACCCGGGCGGCCACCGACCCGCTCATCGACGAGCTCCGCCTGGACGCCGAGCCGGCGACCGTGGTCGTGGCGGGGGACGGCGCCGGTCCGGTGGCCCGGGCGCTGGCCGAGGCGCGCGGCTGGCCGCTGCTGGCCGAGGCCTCCTCGGGGGCCGCGGGGGGCCCGAACCTCGTCCGTGCCCACCGGCTCGTGCTCGGGGCCAGCGCGCTCACCGGCCAGGTGCGTCAGGTGATCCTGCTCGGGCGCCCGACCCTGTCCCGGCCAGTCCAGCAGCTGCTGGCCTGCCCCGACGTGCGGGTCGTCGTCGTCGCCGCGACTGCCGAGCAGTGGCCCGACGCCGCCCGCAACGCCTCCTTCGTCCTCGACCACGTCCCGTCCGGCTGGCTCACCGACGCGCCCGACCCGCGCAGCGAGCGCATCCTCGAGAGCTGGCGCGGTGCGTCGGGGGCCGTGACGGCCGTCGTCGGGCAGGTGGCCGGTGACCTGTCAGCAGGGCTCACGGCGCTGGCCGTCGCCGCAGCGGTGGCCGCGGCGAGCGGACCGGGGGACACCCTGGTGATCGGCTCCTCGAGCCCCGTCCGTGACCTCGACCTCGTGGCCCGGTGGCCCGAGCCACCGGCCGTCGTCGCCAACCGTGGCCTGGCCGGAATCGACGGCACTGTCTCGACGGCGATCGGCGTCGCGCTCGGGCTGCAGGTCGCCCCGCACGGGCCAGGCGCCCGGGGCGGCGGTCCGGTGCGGGCACTGCTCGGCGACCTGACCTTCCTGCACGACGTCGGCGGGCTGCTGCGCGGCCCCTTCGAGCCGGCCGTGACGCTGCAGATCGTCGTGGTCAACGACGACGGCGGGGCGATCTTCGCCGGGCTCGAGCACGGGCGGGCCGGGGACGCGGACCTGTTCGAGCGGGTCTTCGCCACCCCGCACGGGGCTGACCTGGGGTTGCTCTGCGCGGGGTACGGCGTGCACCACGACCGGGTCGACGACGCGCAGGTGCTCGCCGGGCTGCTCGCTCAGCCGCGACCGGGCATCAGCGTCGTGGAGGTCCAGGTCAGCCGCGCCGGCCGAGCTACCCAGGAGGCCGACCTGCTGGCGGCCCTCCGAGCCGCGCTCTGACGCACCAGGCCCGAACGACCCAGGCCCGAACGACCCAGGCCCGAACGACCCGGGCCCGAACGACCCGGGCCCGGACGGGCCCGCTGTGCGGGCACCTCCGAACCGTTCCCCGTCGCCAGGCGCGCGGGTGTACACATTCCGCCCCGTTCTGGCCCAGAATCGGGCGGGAACCGTGCACCCACGGTCAGGTGGCGGGGGTGGTCGAGCTGGGCAGGGCCGGCAACTCGCAGGGAATCCTCAGGGAAGGTCAAGGTGCAGCACAGATCGACACGGTTGAGTGGGGTGCAGTCGAAGGAAGGTTGAACCTCATGAGCACCAACAACACCCCCAGCGGTGACAGCTTCACCCCCCAGAGCTCCGGTGAACCGACGCAGCGGATCGAGATGCCGCCGGTCCCGCCCGCCCCGCAGCCGGCCCGGCAGTCAGCGCAGCAGTACCAGCAGTACCAGCAGGACCAGCAGTTCCAGCGGCACCAGCAGGCGCCCCAGCACCCGCCGTACCTGAACTCCTCGGCCGAGCACTCCTACGCCAACGCCGGCTCCACCCAGTCCGGCCAGCCGGCACACTCCGGCGGGCTCCTGGCTCCGGCCCGGGCCAAGCGCCGGACGATGGCCCCGATCGCCGTCACGGCGGTCGCTGCGGCCGTCCTCGCCAGCCTCGGTACCGCGGCGGTGACCGGGCAGTTCGGCTCGGACGGCTCCTCGAGCACGAGCTCGTCGAGCTTCGGGTCGATCGGGCAGCAGGGTGACTCTTCCGTCGCGGTCCCGGTGGCCTCCTCCACCGTGACCAACCCGGACTGGCAGGCCGTGTCCTCGGCCGTCGCCCCGTCGGTCGTGGCCATCGCGGTGACCACGGCAGAGGGAGCAGGCGAAGGATCCGGGGTGATCATCGACGCCGAGGGCCACATCCTCACCAACGACCACGTGGTCACCGGCGCCGTCGACGACACGGTCCAGGTGACCCTGTCCGACGGGCGGATCTACGAGGCCACGATCACGGGGCTCGACCCGGCCACCGACCTCGCCGTCGTCAAGCTCGTCGACCCGCCGAGCGACCTGAAGTCGGCCGTCTTCGCCGACTCGACCGAGGTCGTGGTGGGCGAGCCGGTGATGGCCATGGGCAACCCGCTCGGGCTGTCCAACACGGCCACCACGGGCATCGTGTCCGCGATCGACCGGCCGGTCAGCACCGCGACGACCACCGCGGACCAGACGGCCGTGGTGACCAACGCGATCCAGATCGACGCTGCGATCAACCCGGGGAACAGCGGTGGTCCGCTGTTCAACGCGACGGGCGAGGTCATCGGTATCACGTCCTCGATCGCGTCGTTGTCCTCCGGGTCGGGGCAGACCGGATCGATCGGGCTGGGCTTCGCCATCCCGGCCAGCCTCGCCCAGAACATCGGCTCCCAGCTCATCTCGTCCGGGACCGCCGAGCACGCCTTCCTGGGCGTCAGCCTCGCCGACGGCACCGGGACGGCCGACGACACGACCCGTCAGGGAGCCGCCGTGAAGTCCGTCTCGACCGGGTCGCCGGCGGAGAAGGCCGGGCTGCAGGTCGACGACGTCGTCGTGGCGATCGACGGTGATGCGGTGACCGGCGCGGAGTCCCTCACCGGGTTCGTCCGGGCGTTGCCCGCCGACACCGAGGTCACCTTGACCGTGGTGCGCGACGGCGAGGCGCTGGACGTCACTGCGACCCTCATCGCCAAGGCCGAGGACACGACGTCGAACTCCGGCTCCGACGACTCCGGTCAGAGCGACTCCGGCCAGAGCGGCTCCGACGAGAACGGATCCCGCCCCGGCTCGGACAGCCCCAGCGGGATCCCGGACCTGGGTCAGCTCTTCCCCGGACAGCAGGGGTAGCGCTGACCTGGGTCAGCTCTTCCCCGGACAGCAGGGGTAGCGCTCAGCCGAGCGCGTGCCGCATCGGCTCGAGCTTGGCCTCGGTCTCGGCGAGCTCGGCGCCCGGGTCCGAGGCCGCGACGACGCCGCAGCCGGCGAACAGCCGGATGCGGCGGGGGTCGGTCGGGTCGAGGGACGCCGAGCGCAGCGCGATGCCCCACTCGCCGTCGCCGTCCGCGCCCATCCAGCCGACCGGTCCGGCGTACCGCGCGCGGTCCATGCCCTCGATCTCCCGGATGAGCTCGTTGGCCACCGGGGTCGGGGTCCCGCACACCGCGGCGGTCGGATGCAGCGCGGCGGCCAGGGCCAGGCTCGACGGCGCGGCGCCGTCCGTGCTGCACAGCACCCCGGTGACGTCACTGGCCAGGTGCAGCACATTGGGCAGGTGCAGCACGAAGGGGGTCTCGGGGACGTTGAGCGACTGGCAGAACGGTTCGAGCGCCTGAGCCACCGAGGTCACGGCGTACTCGTGCTCCTCGAGGTCCTTGGAGGAGTGTGCCAGGACGGCCGCGCGGGCCAGGTCGGCCTCCTCCCCACCGGTGCGGCGGATCGTCCCGGCCAGCACCCGTGAGGTGACCAGCCCTTTCTCGCTGCGCACGAGCAGCTCGGGGGTGGCGCCGACGGAGCCGTCGACGCTGAAGGTCCAGCAGCCCGTGTAGGAGTCCGCGAGCCGGGTGAGCAGCCACCGCGGGTCGATCGGCTCGGCCGCGTCGGCGTAGACGTCGCGCGCCATGACGACCTTCTCGAGCAGTCCCGCCCGGATCCGGTCGACCGCCTCGTCGACGGCGGCCGTCCAGTCCGCGTCGGCGACCGCCCCGGGGGAGTACGTGACAGGGCCGGGGGAGGTGATCGGCGCGGCCGCGCCGGACTGGGCGACCACGTCCGCGAGGGACGGTACGGGGCGCAGGGTGGGGACGGCGTCGGACGTGGTGATGGTGGTGAGCCAGGCCTTCTTCCCGCGACGACCCACGACGACGCGCGGGACGATGAGCACGCCGCCGGCCGCGGAGGACTCGTCGAAGGCGAAGGACCCGAAGGCGACCGGCCCGGTGCCCGGCAGCCCGACGTCGTCGCGCACGATCGCGTGGGCCCGCATGGTCGCCCACGCGGCCTCGGCCTCGGCGAACCGGGAGGTGCCACCGGTCTCGATCCGGGCCACCTCGCCCCACGCGACGAGCCCGTCGCCGCGACGCACCCAGGCCAGCGGTCCGGTGAGGGGCAGCAGGCGCAGCAGCGCGGCGGCGTCGGGGTCGAGGGTGCCCTCCTCCAGCGCGGTGGTGCGGACCACGAGGGCTGTGGGGTGGGGCTGGGGGGAAGCGCTCGGGGCGGCCGGCTGGGAACTCATCGCCTCCAAGCGTACGACTCATCGCGCTGACCGGGGGACGTGGGCGAACCGGGGGCGCCCGCCCAGGTGAGACGATGGGGCAATGTCACGTGCCAGTCTGGAGAAGAAGCCCTCCGAGGTCGCCTCGATGTTCGACGGCATTGCCCGTCACTACGACCTCACCAACGACCTCATCTCGCTCGGGCAGGACCGCTCGTGGCGTCGGGCGACCGTCAAGGCGGTCGGGGCGAGCCGCGGCGAGCGGGTCCTCGACCTCGCCGCCGGGACCGGGACCTCGAGCGAGCCCTTCGCGGCCGCCGGGGCGCTCGTGGTGCCCTGCGACTTCTCCTTCGGGATGCTCGCCGTGGGCAAGGAGCGCCGCCCCGACCTTCCGTTCACCGCCGGTGATGCGACCAGACTCCCGTTCGCGGACGAGTCCTTCGACGCGGTGACCATCTCCTTCGGGCTGCGCAACGTCGTGGACACCATGGGCGCGCTGACCGAGATGCGCCGGATCGTGCGTCCGGGGGGACGCATCGTCATCTGCGAGTTCTCCGCACCGACCTGGGCCCCGCTGCGCACGGCATACAGCGAGTACCTCATGCGCGCCCTGCCCAAGGTGGCCGGCATGGTGACCAAGGACGCTGGGTCGTACGAGTACCTCGCCGAGTCCATCCGGGCCTGGCCGGCCCAGGAGGACCTGGGCCGGCTCATGCTGGCCGCCGGGTGGGGCCGGGTCGGCTACCGGAACCTCACCGGCGGCATCGTCGCCCTGCACCGCGGTGCCCGTACCGCCTGAGAGCACCGCCTGAGCGCACCTACCAGGAGGCGTTCTGGGCCATCTCCAGTGCCACTGCCTGCCACCACTGACCGGCTCCGGGGCCGCCGTTGCACGCACCGTCGCTCTCACCGGGCAGCTTCACCCACAGCAGCGCAGCCAGGTGGGAGCCGTCAGCAACCCTGCGCGGGGGGTCCCCGAGGGCCCGACCGCGAGGGTTGCACCACTCACCGTTGGACCCGTTGCCGTTGCGGGAGGTGTCGATGACGAACGGCTTCCCGCCGACGAGGCTGGACACCGACTCCCCGTAGGCCCGTGAGGCGGCGGTCGTCTGGTAGTTCGAGGTGTTCAGCGCAAACCCTTCGGCGTACTCGAAGCCGATCTGGTTGAGGCGGTTGGCGGCCTGTGCGGGGGTGAGCCAGGCGGAGTGCCCGGCATCGATGTAGACGTGCCCACCCGCCTGGCTGAGCTTCTGGGCCGCGTACTTGAGGTACCCGACCCGGTCGCCTTGACCTGAGCAGTCGCCGAGCTGGGCGAGGGCGTCGGGCTCGAGCACGATCCACGGCTCACCGGTGATTCCGGAAGCGACCGTGTCGATCCACGCCGCGTACTCGCTCGTGGCGACGCCTCCGCCGGAATGGCTTCCGCAGTCCCGTCCCGGGATCGCGTACACGACGAGGGTGGGTGTCTGCCCGGCGGCCACGGCGCGGGCGGTGTAGTCGACGACCTCCGCCTTGGCATGGGCGGCGTCGGCCCAGTTGCCGACCCAGTAGGCCTGCGGGGTGAGCGCGATCTTGTCGAGCAGGCGCCGGGCCTCCCCGGATGCGCTCGCGGCGGCACGCGCCGCCTGCGTCGTCGGGTCGACGTAGAAGGTGCTGGGGGTGACCGGCGCGGGCGTGGGTGTCGGGTTGGCTGTCGGGGTCGGGGTCGGGGTCGGGGTCGGGGTCGGGGTCGGGGTGGGGGTCGGGACCGGGGTGGGTGCCACGGTCGGCGGGGCCGTCGGGCCGGTGACCGCACCGGTGCACGGTGCGCCGTTGAGGGTGAAGCTCGTCGGAGACGAGTTGGTGCCCGCCCAGCTGCCGATGAAGCCGAAGGCGGTGCTCGCGTCGGTCGCGAGGTATCCGTTGTAGCCGGCGTCGGTCACGGTCACCGCAGGGCCGGTCCGCCCCACCGTCCCGTTCCACAGCTGGCTGACCCGTTGGCCGTCGGCGAACGACCAGCCCACCTCCCACGACGTCACCGGGGCCCCGTGGTTGGTCACCGTGACGTTGCCCTGATACTGCCCACCCCACTGGCTGGCGACCGCGTAGGTCACGGTGCACCCGCTCGCAGCGCGCGCGGACGTCGACACCGCGACCGCGCCGATCGTGGACAGCGCGACGGCGGCGGCGGCCGTGATGGCGGCGACTGTCGACAGCCGGACACCTTCTCTGGTGCGTGAGTGCATGGGGGGCTCCGGTTCGGGCGAGGTGGGGGCGCCAGCCGGGGCGGACGCCGGTGTCCGCCCCGACGCTAGGCGATCACCTGGCCGGGGAGAAGAGCCCTAAACGATTCGTCTCACCAGGTCGCCGTCGCAGCCAGGTCCAGGGCGCCGTCCTGCCACCACTGGCCCGCAGCGGGACCGCCGTTGCAGGCACCGTCGCTCTCGCCGGGCGCCTTGACCCACACGAGCGCGGCCAGGTGGGTGCCGTCGTCGACCACCCGGGGGCGCTCGCCGAGCCCGCGGCCGGTGGGGTTGCACCACTGTGAGTCGAGCGGCCCGGCCCCGTTGCGCGAGGTGTCGACGACGAACGGCTTGCCGCCCACGAGCGCCGAGACCTCCTCGCCGTACGCGCGGGAGGCGTCGGTGGTCTGGTAGTTGGAGGTGTTGAGCGCGAAGCCTTCGGCGTGGTCGAACCCGACGAGCGCGAGGCGCCGCGCCGCCTCGGCCGGGGCGAGCCACGCCGCGTGACCGGCGTCGATGTACACGTGCGCCCCGGCCTCGGCGAGCTGCTGGGCGGCGAGGCGGAGATCGCCCACCCGGTCGCCCTGCCCGTCGCAGTCCCCGAGCTGGGCGAGCGCGTCAGGTTCCAGGACGATCCAAGGCTCACCGGTGATCCCTGCGGCGACCGTGTCGATCCAGGCGGCGTACTCGCTCGTGGCGACGCCGCCGGCGGAGTGGTTCCCGCAGTCGCGCCCGGGGATGGCGTAGACGACGACGAGCGGGATCTGCCCCGCGGCGACCGCGGCCGTGGTGTGCGCGGCGAGAGCGGCGCTCGCCTGTGTCGCGTCGGTCCAGCTGCCGATCCACAGGGCCTGCGGGGTCTGTGCGATCTTGTCGAGCAGCGTCCGGGTCTCGCCCGTGGCGGTCTGCGCCGCGGCCGCAGCCTGGCTGGTGGGGCTGGTGTAGAAGGTCGTGGTCGCCGGGTCGCCGGGCGCGGGGGCGCCAGTGGTCGGGTCCACCGCCCCCGGGCCACCCGCCCCCGGGGCGGCCGGGCCCGCGCACGGCAGGCCGCCCAGGGCGAAGTCCGTGGGTGAGGTGTTGGCGTTCTGCCACGAGGCGATGAACCCGAAGGTCGCACTCTCGCCCTCCGCGAGGGCACCGTTGTGCTCGACGGAGGTGACCGAGACCGCTGCGCCGTCCTGGGCCAGCACACCGTTCCAGATCTGGTCCACGACCTGCCCGTCCGCGAAGGACCAGCTCAGCGTCCACGACGCGACCGGCGCGGTGACGGTGACGACGAGGTCCGCCTGGAACTGTCCGGCCCACTCGCTGGTCACCGTGTACTCGACGGTGCAGGCGGGGGCCGGAGCCGGTGCGGGCACGGACGCGGATCCGGACGCAGCCGGGAGCGGCGGCGACCCGGCGTCGGCCGCAGGCCCGGAGCACCCGAGCAGGACGGCCGCCATGACGGCCGCCCAGACCGCGCCGGCCGCGCGGACCGCGCCGGCCGCGCGGACCGCGCCGGCCGCCGTCGGGCTCGTCGACGGCTCGGGCGTCCGGTGGTACGTCGCCATGCGGGGCTCCAGTCTCTCGGACGGCGCCCCGCAGGTGTGGGAGCGTTCCCGCAGAACATAGTCGAAGGGAGCGGTCCCCTCGCGGACGCGGGCCGGCGCGGGCACGGCGCGGGCACGGGGCGGTCAAGGGGCACCCCCACGCGGGTCGAGGAAGGCGAGCCTAAGCAGACATCCGCAGAACCCGTGACTAGAGTGGCCCATGGTTTGTGACTCGCTTCACAAGTCACGGTTCGTCAGCGCGCGCAGACCGCTCAGCACCGGATACACCCAGGCTCGACTCGCAGTTCGTGAAGAGGCGTCAGACATGAGACTCACCGGCAGCGATGACGCAGACGTCATCGTCGTGGGCGCAGGGCCGGCCGGTTCTGCCGCCGCCCACTACTGTGCCGCCGCGGGCCTCGACGTGCTCCTCATGGAGAAGTCGAGCTTCCCGCGCGACAAGATCTGCGGCGACGGGCTCACCCCCCGCGCGGTCAGCGAGCTCGTCCGGATGGGCGTCCCCACCCGCGAAGAAGACGGCTGGATCCGCAACATCGGGCTGCGCGCGGTCGCCGGCGGACGCTCCTACGAGTTCCCCTGGCCCGAGCTCAAGAGCTACCCCGCCTACGGGCTCGCGCGCTCGCGGATGAACTTCGACCAGACCCTGGCCGAGCACGCCCGCAGCACCGGCGCCAAGCTCATGGAGCGCACGAACGTCACCGGACCGGTCCTGGACGAGCGCACCGGCCGCGTCGTGGGCGTCACCGCCCGCCCCGTGGACGACGCCGGCCGCCGCGCCGGGGAGGAACGCACCTACCGCGCCCCCGTCGTCATCGCCGCTGACGGCGTCTCGGCCCGGATGGCCACGGCCCTGGGCATCGAGAAGGCGAAGAACCGCCCCATGGGCGTCGCCGTCCGCACGTACTTCGCCAGCCCCCGCCACGACGACCCGTGGATGGAGTCCCAGCTCGAGCTGTGGGACGGCGTGCCCGGCAAGTCCAACCTGCTGCCCGGCTACGGCTGGATCTTCGCCCTCGGCGACGGGACCGTCAACGTGGGCCTCGGGTCGGTCTCCTCGACCGCGGCGGCCACCAAGATCGACTACAAGACCCTCTTCGCCCGCTGGATGGAGAACACCCCGCCGGAGTGGGGCTTCACGCCCGAGAACCAGATCGGTCCGGTGCGCGGCGCCGCGCTGCCGATGGGCTTCAACCGCAAGCCGCTCTACACCCGGGGCCTCATGCTCGTCGGCGACGCCGGCGGCATGGTCAGCCCGTTCAACGGTGAGGGCATCGCCTACGCCATGCAGGCCGGGCGCACGGCGGCCGACGCCGTCGCGCAGGCCCGGGTCCGCGGCACGGACGCGGCGCGCGAGCGCGCGCTGTCCACCTACCCCGAGATCATGCGCAGGGATCTCGGCGGGTACTACACGCTCGGCCGGTACTTCGTGAAGCTCATCGAGCACCCGCAGGTCATGCACCTGTGCACCACGTACGGGCTGCCCCGACCGTTGATCATGAAGTTCGTCGTCAAGCTCCTGTCCGACTGCTACGAACCCCACGGTGGCGACGTCGTCGACCGAGTCATCGCGGGTCTTACCAGGGTGGTGCGCTCCGCATGAACAATCCGTATGTTCCTCTTCTGGTCCTCATGGGGATCGCCTTGGTGCTCGCCCTCGGTGGGGTGGGCGCGAGCGCGATCATCGGGCCCAAGCGCTACAACCGCGCCAAGCTCGACGCCTACGAGTGCGGGATCGAACCGACTCCGCTCGCGGCCGGCGGCGGACGGTTCCCGATCAAGTACTACCTCGTGGCGATGACCTTCATCATCTTCGACATCGAGGTGGTGTTCCTCTACCCGTGGGCGGTGGACTTCACCACGCTGGCCACCTTCGGGCTGGTCGCGATGCTCGCCTTCCTGGCGCTCATCACGGTGCCGTTCATCTACGAGTGGCGTCGAGGTGGATTCGAATGGGTCTGACCTCCGCCACCCTGCTTGACACTGTGCTCGACGAAAGGGCTTGAGACATGGGGATCGAAGAGGCTCCCTCGGGGTTCCTCCTGACCACGATCGAGGACCTTGCCGGGTACTTCCGCAAGGGTTCGTTGTGGCCGGTGACGTTCGGGCTCGCCTGCTGCGCGATCGAGATGATGGCCGCCGGCGCGAGCCGCTTCGACCTGTCCCGGTTCGGCATGGAGGTGTTCCGCGCCTCCCCGCGCCAGGCCGACCTCATGATCGTCGCCGGCCGGGTCAGCCAGAAGATGGCACCGGTCGTGCGTCAGGTCTACGACCAGATGGCCGAGCCCAAGTGGGTCCTGTCCATGGGTGTGTGCGCCTCGAGCGGCGGGATGTTCAACAACTACGCGATCGTCCAGGGCGTCGACCACATCGTGCCCGTGGACATCTACCTCCCCGGCTGCCCTCCGCGCCCGGAGATGCTCATCAACGCGATCCTCGAGCTGCACAAGCAGATCCAGGACGAGCCGCTCGGCGCCAACCGCAAGGCTGCCGCCCGCGCGGCCGAGGCGGCGGCGCTGGAGGCCACGCCCACCCACCAGATGAAGGGGCTGCTGCGATGAGCGACCTCGACCGCGACGACGTCACTCCCGGCGGCGACGTGCAGGTGCCCGGCCCCGGTCACCGCCAGCCTCTCGAGGTCGTCGGGGTCCGCACCGGGATGTTCGGCGTGCAGGGCTCGGGGGACACCTCCGGGTTCGGCGGCCTGGTCCGCCCGGTCACCATGCCCTACTCGAGCCCGCGTCCCTACGGCGGCTGGTACGACGAGGTCGTCGACGTCCTCGCCGAGGTGCTCGCCGAGGCCGGCGTGAGCTTCGACGCCGCGATCGCCAGCGTGCTCGTCGACCCGCCGTTCGCCACCAGCAAGCACTCCGAGCTGACCCTGCACGTGGTTCCCGAGCACCTGGTGGCCGTGTGCCAGGCGCTGCGCGACGACCAGGACCTGCGCTTCGAGCTGAGCCTGGGCGTCTCCGGGGTGCACTACCCGGGCGACGTGGACCGAGAGCTGCACGCCGTCTACCACCTCACCTCCATCACCCACAGCCGCAGCCTGCGGCTCGAGGTCTCGGTGCCCGACGCCGACCCGCACGTCCCCTCGACCACGACCGTCTACCCGACGAACGACTGGCACGAGCGCGAGACCTGGGACTTCTTCGGCATCATCTTCGACGGTCACCCGGCGCTCGCGCGGATCGAGATGCCCGACGACTGGCCTGGGCACCCCCAGCGCAAGGACTACCCGCTCGGCGGCATCCCCGTGGAGTACAAGGGCGCCACGGTGCCCCCGCCGGACCAGAGGAGGTCGTACTCATGACGCCAGCGCAGGGTCGCCCGCACGCGACCAAGGCACCGCTCGACGACTCCGGCCTGCCGACCTTCGAGGCGTCCGGCGGCGACTGGGACCAGATCGCCGCGGAGATCGCCGAGCTCGGCGAGGAGCGCATCGTCGTCAACATGGGCCCCCAGCACCCGTCCACCCACGGCGTGCTGCGGCTCATGCTCGAGATCGACGGCGAGACGGTCACCGAGGCCCGCTGCGGCATCGGCTACCTGCACACCGGCATCGAGAAGAACATGGAGTTCCGCACCTGGACCCAGGGCGTGACCTTCTGCACCCGGATGGACTACCTCGCCCCCTTCTTTCAGGAGACGGCCTACTGCCTGGCCGTCGAGCGGCTGCTCGGCGTGGCCGACGACGTCCCCGAGCGTGCGCAGGTCATCCGCGTCTTCCTCATGGAGCTCAACCGGATCGCCAGCCACCTCGTGTGCCTGGGCACCGGTGGCAACGAGATGGGCGCGACGACCGTCATGACCATCTCCTTCACCGCCCGCGAAGAGATCCTGCGGATCTTCGAGATGATCACCGGGCTGCGGATGAACCACGCCTTCGTCCGCCCCGGCGGCGTCGCGCAGGACGTCCCGGCCGGCCTGTCGCAGGAGTTCGCGCGGGTCGAGGTCGAGGTCCGCAAGTACCTCAAGCAGCTCTCCGACCTCATGCTCGCCAACCCGATCTTCACCTCGCGGCTCAAGGGCACCGGGCACCTCAGCCTGGCCGGAGCCATGGCCCTCGGCGTCACCGGACCCGTGCTGCGCTCGGCGGGGCTGCCCTACGACGTGCGCAAGGCCAACCCGTACTGCGGGTACGAGACCTACGACTTCGATGTGCCCACCTCGACCGACGCCGACGCGTACTCCCGCGTCGTGCTGCGACTGGAGGAGTGCTACCAGTCCCTGAAGATCGCCGCGCAGTGCATCGAGCGGCTCGAGAAGTCGACCGGTGACCCGGTCATGGTCGCGGACAAAAAGATCGCCTGGCCGGCGCAGCTGGCCATCGGGACCGACGGGATGGGCAACTCCCTCGACCACATCAGGGAGATCATGGGCGAGTCGATGGAAGCCCTGATCCACCACTTCAAGCTGGTCACCGAGGGCTTCCGGGTCCCCACCGGCCAGGTGTTCCAGACCGTGGAGCACCCCCGCGGCGAGCTCGGCGCGCACATCGTGTCCGACGGCGGCACGCGCCCCTACCGGGCGCACTTCCGGGACCCCTCGTTCAACAACCTGCAGGCCGTGGCGCTGATGTGCGAGGGCGGCCAGGTGGCCGACGTCGTCGTGGCCGTGGCATCACTGGACCCAGTTCTTGGAGGCGTGGACCGATGAGCATCGACACCCAGTCGACCGGCGGCCAGCCGGGGGCCCGTCCGGGCTCCGGCTCCGGCTATGACGCGGCCACCTTCGCCCGGCTCGAGGCCGACGCCCAGGCGATCATCGCCCGCTACCCCGAGCCGCGGTCCGCCCTGCTGCCGATGCTGCACCTCGTGCAGTCTGAGGACGGGTTCGTCTCTCGGAATGGCATCGGGTTCTGCGCGCAGGTCCTGTCCATCACGCCCGCGGAGGTCTCCGCCGTCGCGACGTTCTACACCCAGTACAAGCGCCGGCCCAACGGCACGTACACGGTGGGTGTCTGCACCAACACGCTGTGCGCCATCATGGGCGGCGACGAGATCTTCGACGAGCTCTCCGACCACCTGGGCATCGGCAACGACGAGACGACCGACGACGGCGCGATCACCCTCGAGCGCGTCGAGTGCAACGCGGCCTGCGACTACGCACCCGTCGTGATGGTCAACTGGGAGTTCTTCGACAACCAGACCCCGGCCACCGCGACGACCATGGTCGACGACCTGCGCCTCGGCAAGGACGTCGCCCCGAGCCGCGGCGCCCAGTCGGTCTGCTCCTTCAAGGCCATGTCCCGGGTGCTCGCCGGCTTCACCGACGGCCGCGCCGACGAGGGAGTGGGCGCAGGCGCCCCGACCGTCGCCGGGACCGTCCTGGCCCGCGAGAAGGGGTGGGCCGCCCCCACCTCCGCCGCGGCTGCGGCTGCGGCTGCGGCCGAGCCCGCAGCTGAACCCACGACCGCGCCCACGGACTCGACGCCGGCCACCGGCGCCGAGCAGTCCAGTGCGGAACGCCCGCCGATCAGCCCCGCCGACACGAAGCCGGAGGCAGGGCGATGAGCGACCAGCCGACCACCCCGGCCCCGGCACCGGCACCTTCCCCCACCGTGCTCGCCCCCGTGCTGTCAGCGTTCTGGGACGCGGACCGTTCCTGGACGATGGAGACCTACCTGGCCACCGGCGGCTACGAGGGCCTGCGCGCGGCGCTCGCGCAGGCACCGGCCGACGTCGTCCAGACCGTCAAGGACTCCGGCCTGCGCGGTCGCGGCGGCGCAGGCTTCCCGACCGGGATGAAGTGGGGATTCCTGCCCGCCCCTGACGGGGGACCCCGCTACCTTGTCGTCAACGCCGACGAGTCCGAGCCGGGGACCTGCAAGGACATCCCCCTCATGCTCGCGACCCCGCAGGTGCTCCTCGAGGGCGTGATCATCACCTCCTACGCCATCGGCTGCAACCACGCCTTCATCTACGTCCGCGGCGAGGTGCTGCACGTCTACCGCCGGCTGCTGCGGGCGGTCGAGGAGGCCTACGCCTCCGGCTACCTCGGCAAGAACATCCAGGGTTCGGGCTTCGACCTCGACGTCACCGTGCACGCCGGCGCCGGCGCGTACATCTGCGGTGAGGAGACGGCGCTGCTGGACTCCCTCGAGGGCCTGCGCGGTCAGCCGCGGCTCAAGCCGCCGTTCCCCGCCGTCGCCGGGCTCTACGCCCGCCCGACGGTCGTCAACAACGTCGAGTCGGTGGCCTCCGTGCCGGCGATCGTGGCCCGCGGGGCGAAGTGGTTCACCTCGATGGGTACCGAACGCTCGGCCGGGCACGGTCTGTTCTCCCTGTCCGGGCACGTCACCCGGCCCGGGCAGTACGAGGCGCCGCTCGGCATCACGCTGCGCGAGCTGCTCGACATGGCCGGAGGCGTGCGCGGTGGCCGGGAGCTGAAGTTCTGGACCCCCGGCGGGTCCTCGACGCCCATCTTCACCGCCGCCCACCTCGACGTCCCCCTCGACTACGAGTCGGTCGCCAAGGCCGGCTCGATGCTCGGCACCCGTGCCCTGCAGATCTTCGACGAGACCACCTCGGTGGTCCGCGCGGTGACGCGCTGGACGGAGTTCTACGCCCACGAGTCCTGCGGCAAGTGCACCCCCTGCCGCGAGGGCACGTACTGGCTCAAGCAGATCCTGCGACGGATCGAGGCCGGTCAGGGCACCCAGACCGACATCGACACGCTGCTCGACACGTGCGACAACATCCTCGGCCGCGCGTTCTGCGCGCTGGGCGACGGCGCGACGAGCTGCATCACCTCCGCGATCCAGTACTTCCGCGCTGAGTTCGAGGCCGGCATGCACACCCCCGCCAGCGAGCTGTTCCCCCCGGAGCGGTCCGCGCTGTTCGACTACACGCCCAAGCCGCGCGCAGTGCTCGCGGGATCCGGCGCAGGAGGCCACTGATGACCGTCACCGACAACAAGGGCGCTGTCGAGAAGGCACCCGCCGCGGTCCCCGCGCCGTCGGACCTCGTGACCTTCACGATCGACGGGGTGGAGACGGCCGTGCCCAAGGGCACGCTCGTCATCCGCGCCGCCGAGCAGGTCGGCATCCAGATCCCGCGGTTCTGCGACCACCCGCTGCTCGAGCCGGCCGGCGCCTGCCGCCAGTGCCTGGTCGACGTCGCGATGCCCGACCGCGAGGGCAACCTCCGTGCGATGCCCAAGCCGCAGGCCTCCTGCACCCTTGAGGCCTCACCCGGCATGGTCGTCAAGACCCAGCACACCTCCCCGGTCGCCGACAAGGCGCAGAAGGGGGTCATGGAGATGCTGCTCATCAACCACCCCCTCGACTGCCCGGTCTGCGACAAGGGCGGGGAGTGCCCGCTGCAGAACCAGGCGATGAGCAACGGCCGGGCGACCAGCCGTTTCATCGACGTCAAGCGGACCTTCCCCAAGCCGATCTCCATCTCCACGGAGATCCTGCTGGATCGTGAGCGCTGCGTGCTGTGCCAGCGCTGCACCCGCTTCTCCAAGCAGATCGCCGGCGACGCCTTCATCGACCTGCAGAAGCGCGGCGCGCAGCAGCAGATCGGGCGCTTCGACCCGTCGGTCCTCGGCTTCGCCGACTCCTCGATCGACCGGTGGGACGACGTCGACGCCGGCACGGTCGGCGCGGACACCCCGGCGGGCTTCGCCGAGCCGGACGAGTCCGGGCTGCCCTTCGCGTCCTACTTCTCCGGCAACACCGTCCAGATCTGCCCCGTCGGTGCGCTGACCGGTGCGGCCTACCGCTTCCGGTCCCGCCCCTTCGACCTCGTCTCCACCCCGGGCGTCTCCGAGCACGACTCCTCCGGGTCGGCGATCCGGGTGGACCACCGCCGCGGCACGGTCATGCGCCGCCTCGCCGGCGACGACCCGGCCGTCAACGAGGAGTGGATCACCGACAAGGACCGCTTCGCCTTCACCTGGCAGAGCGCGCCGGACCGCCTCACCACCCCGTTGATCCGTGAGCGCGACGAGGGCGGGTTCCGCGGCGAGCTGCGCCCCGCCAGCTGGATGGAGGCCCTCGACGCGGCCGCCGCCGGCCTGCGCGCGGCCCAGACCGCCGACAAGCGCTCCGCCGGGGGCGTGGGTGTGCTCCCCGGAGGCCGCCTGACCATCGAGGACGCCTACGCCTACGCGAAGTTCGCCCGGGTCACCCTGGACACGAACGACGTCGACTACCGCTCCCGCGACCACTCCGCCGAGGAGGAGGCCTTCCTCGCCTCCACGGTCGCCGCGTCCGGCATCGGTGTCACCTTCGCCGACCTCGAGCGGGCCGCCGTCGTGCTGCTCGTGGGTATCGAGGCCGAGGAGGAAGCAGGCGTGGTGTTCCTGCGCCTGCGCAAGGGCGCCCTCGCCCACGGCCTCCGCGCCTACTCGATCGCCCCCTTCGCCACCCGCGGCCTCTCCCGCATCGGAGCCGACGGCGGCACGCTGCTGCGCGCCGCGCCGGGCACCGAGGCTGAGGTGCTCGACGCGATCGGTACCGAGGAGGACCTCGCCCACGTGCGCGTCGCTCTTGAGAACGCTGCAGGTGCTGCAGATGCAGCAAGCACCGGCGCCGGCGGCGCCGTGATCGTCGTCGGCGAACGTCTCGCCGCGGTCCCGGGCGGCTACTCCGCCGCGCTGCGCCTCGCCGAGCGCACCGGAGCCCGCCTGGTCTGGATCCCGCGACGGGCGGGGGAGCGCGGCGCCGTCGAGATGGGCGCGCTCGCCTCCGTGCTGCCGGGCGGACGCCCGGTGGCCGACGCCGCCGCGCGCGTCGACCTGGCCGCCGCGTGGGGAACCCCGACCCTCCCGCAGACCCCGGGCCGGGACGCCGCCGCGATCCTCGCGGCGCTGTCCGCCGGTGAGCTGCGCGCCGTCGTGGTGGGCGGCGTCGAGCTCGCCGACCTGCCCGACCCCCAGGCCGCACGGTCCGCGCTGGAGATGGCCGACTTCGTCGTCTCCCTCGAGGTCCGGGCATCCGACGTGACCGCCCACGCCGACGTCGTGTTCCCGGTCGCACCGCCGGCCGAGAAGGCCGGCGCCTACTGGAACTGGGAGGGTCGCGTGCGGCCCTTCGGCCAGGCCCTGGAGTCCGTGGCCATGGCCGACCACCGTGTCCTGGACGCGATCGCCGACGTCATGGGCGACCGGCTCGGCCTGGGCACTCTCGACGAGGTCCGCTCCGAGATCGAGCAGCTCGGCGCCTGGGACGGCGCCCGCGTGGACGCCCCGGACGTGTCGGCGCACGAACCACCGAGCCCCGTGCCGGGGCAGGCTGTCCTGGCCGGGTGGCGGATGCTGCTCGACTGCGGCCGCGCCCAGGACGGTGAGCTCTTCCTCGCCGGGACGGCCAAGCGGCCGGCCGCGCGGATGTCCGCGGGGACGGCGCGGACGCTGCGCACCGCCGGTGACGGCGCGAGCGACACCGCCGGCGACGTCACCGTCACCACGCCGCAGGGCTCTATCACGCTCCCTGTGGTGATCACGGACATGCCCGACCACGTCGTCTGGCTGCCCCTCAACTCTCCCGGCTCGCAGGTGCACCGCACCCTGGGAGTGGGCCCAGGTGCCATCGTCGAGGTCTCCCGCCCGGCCGTCGGCCGCACCGGATCTCTGAACGCCGAAGGGCAGGACGCGTGATGGTCGACTTCTCCAACGACACCTTCTGGACGTATCTCGTCAAGGCCGTGCTCATCATCGTCTTCCTGCTCACCAGCGTGCTGCTGGCGATCTGGTTCGAGCGCAAGGTCGTGGCCCGCATGCAGGTGCGCCCCGGCCCCAACGTGCACGGCCCCTTCGGGCTCCTGCAGTCCCTCGCCGACGCCATGAAGCTGCTGCTCAAGGAAGACATCACGGTCAAGGCGGCGGACAAGTTCGTCTACCTCATCGCCCCGATGATCGCGGTGTTCTGCTCCCTGCTGACCTTCGCGGTGATCCCCTTCGGCCCGCAGGTGCGGATCCCGTTCACCGACATCACCACCCCGGCCCAGCTGACCGACTTCCCGGTCGCGGTCCTGTACATCCTGGCCTGCGCCTCGGTCGGGGTGTACGGCATCATCCTCGGCGGCTGGGCGTCCGGCTCCACGTACCCGCTGCTCGGCGCCGTGCGCTCGACCGCCCAGGTGATCAGCTACGAGCTCGCCATGGGTCTGTCCCTGGTGAGCGTGTTCATCGTGGTCGGGTCGATGTCCACGGGTGCGATCGTCGACGGCCAGACGGACTACTGGCTGATCCTGCCGCTCTTCCCGGCCTTCGTCATCTACGTCATCTCCATGGTCGGGGAGACCAACCGGCTGCCCTTCGACCTCCCCGAGGCCGAGGGAGAGCTCGTCTCGGGCTACATGACCGAGTACTCCTCGATGAAGTTCGCGTGGTTCTTCCTCGCCGAGTACATCAACATGATCAACGTCTCGGCGGTCGCCACGACCCTGTTCCTGGGCGGCTGGCGGGCACCGTTCCCGATCTCGGCGATCAACGACGGCATGTTCAACGAGGGCTGGTGGCCCGTCGCCTGGTTCCTGGTGAAGATGTGGATGTTCATGTTCCTCTTCGTCTGGATCCGTGGGACGGTCCTGCGTCTGCGCTACGACCAGTTCATGCGCTTCGGCTGGAAGGTCCTCATCCCCTTCGCCCTCGGGTGGATCGTCTGCGTGTCCGTGATCCGCGGCCTGCGCGAGTTCCACGACATCAACCTGCAGACGGTCGGGGTGGTCATCTTCGCGGTGGCTCTCGTGGTCATCGTGGTGCTCCAGTTCATGCCCGAGAGAGCCCCGGTCGCCGGGGACGCCTCCGGGCCGGGCGGGGCTGCGGCCGGCGAGTTCGACGCCTTCGCCGGCGGGTACCCCGTGCCGCCGCTGCCCGGACAGAAGCTCCCCGCCTCACCGCGGGCCGAACGCCGGGCCCGCGCCGCGATCGGCGCACCCACCCGCTCGACCACCACGACCACCACCGCGCCCACCGGGAAGGACGACGACGATGAGTGACCACCTCAGCCCGGACGAGCCGTACGAGTCGCTCATCGCGCAGCCGACCGGGATCGGCGAGATCCTCGCGCCCATCGCGGGCTTCGGGGTGACCTTCTCCTCGATGTTCCGGCCCACCGTGACCGAGCAGTACCCCTTCGAGAAGGTGCCGACCAAGCCCCGCTACCACGGGCGCCACCAGCTCAACCGGTACGCCGACGGGCTCGAGAAGTGCATCGGCTGCGAGCTGTGCGCCTGGGCCTGCCCCGCGGACGCCATCTACGTCGAGGGCGCCAGCAACGCCGACCTGCCCGACGGCGCGCACCGCTCGCCGGGGGAGCGCTACGGCAGCGTCTACCAGATCAACTACCTGCGCTGCATCTTCTGCGGGCTGTGCATCGAGGCGTGCCCGACCCGCGCGCTGACCATGACGAACGAGTACGAGCTCGCCGGTCCCACCCGGGCCGGGCTCATCTGGGAGAAGGAGGACCTCTTGGCCCCGCTGCGTGAGGGCATGCTCGCCGCCCCGCACCCGATGGTCCCCGGCACCCAGGACACCCAGTACTACCGCGGTGAGGTGACCGGTCCGGTCGCCGAGCAGGTCGCCTGGGTCGCCGAGCACCGCCCCGACGACCCGACCCTCGCCTCGGCGCAGGCCGCCGTGACGCGTTCGGCGTCGGCATCCTCCGCGACGCCGTCGACCGGGACGGTGCGCTGATGGCGAGCGGCAGCGAGGCGATCCTCTTCTGGTGCATCGCCCCCCTCATGGTGCTCGCAGCCCTGGGTCTGATCTTCGCCCGCAAGGCCGTCCACGCGACCTTGTGCGTCGTCTTCGTCATGATCTCCCTGGCAGTGCTCTACGTCGCGCAGGAGGCCCCGTTCCTGGGGATCGTGCAGATCGTCGTGTACACCGGTGCGGTCATGATGCTCTTCCTCTTCGTCATCATGCTCGTGGGCGTGGACTCCTCGGACTCCCTCGTGGAGACGATCAAGGGCCAGCGCCTCGCGGGCTGGCTCTGCGGCCTGGGGCTGGGAGCGATCCTGGTGGGCGTCATCACCCGGGTCACCTTCCCCGACGGAGTCGGGCTCGTGGCGGCCAACGAGGAGACCAACCCCGTCGGCCTGGCCCGGATCCTCTTCTCCGACTTCGTCTTCGACCTCGAGATCGTCGGCATCCTGCTGGTCACCGCGGCGATCGCGGCGCTCACCCTGACCCACAAGGCGCGCCTCACCCCGCGCGTGGGGCAGAAGGAGATGGCCGACGCCCGTGTCGCGGGCGGCAAGTCGCTCGTCCCGCTCCCGGCGCCGGGTGTCTACGCCCAGCGCAACGCGATGGACGTCCCGGCCCTCGACCCGCACGGACGTCCCATCGAGGCCTCGGTCTCGCGGGTGCTGCGGGTGCGCGGTCAGGAACGTGACGCCCCGCTGGCGAACGAGCTGAACATCCTCACCGAGCTCAAGAAGAGCTCGCAGACCCCCACCGGCCCCGAACGGGCCGCGGTAGAACCTGATGCCGGGGCACCCGCCGAGACCGAGGAGGAGCACTGAGATGGAGCTCACCAACTACCTGGTCCTGTCGGCGATCCTCTTCTCGATCGGCGCCGCGACCGTCCTGCTGAGGCGGAACGCGATCATCGTGTTCATGGGCATCGAGCTCATGCTCAACGCCGCGAACCTCACCTTCGTGACCTTCGCCCGGATGCACGGGGACCTCACCGGTCAGGTCATCGCCTTCTTCGTGATGGTCGTGGCCGCCGCCGAGGTCGTCGTCGGGCTCGCCATCATCGTGTCCATCTTCCGAAGCCGCAGGTCCGCGTCGGTCGACGACGCCAACCTGCTGAAGAACTGACGGGGGAACGGTCAGATTGGACACCTCAATGATCGATGCTGCCTGGTTGCTCATCGCCATCCCGCTCGTGGGGGCCGCGGTGCTCTTGCTCGCCGGTCGCCGCGCCAACTCCTGGGGCCACTGGGTCGGCGTCGCCGCCTCCGCGGCGAGCTTCGTCGTCGCCGCGCTCATCCTCGTCGCGCTCCTGGGACGTGAGGCGAGCGACCGTGTGGTCGACGTCCACCTCTTCGACTGGCTCGACGCCGGCCCGCTCAACGTCGAGGCCGGTCTGCGGATCGACCCGCTGAGCCTGACCTTCGTGCTGCTCGTGACCTTCGTGGGCACCCTCATCCACGTCTACTCGGTCGCCTACATGGAGCACGACGCCGACCGGCGCCGGTTCTTCGGCTACCTCAACCTCTTCGTCGCAGCCATGCTGCTGCTCGTCCTCGCGGACTCCTACCTGCTGCTGTTCGTCGGCTGGGAAGGTGTGGGCCTGGCGTCCTACCTGCTCATCGGGTTCTGGAACCACGTGCCGGCGAACGCGACCGCCGCGAAGAAGGCGTTCATCGTCAACCGCGTGGCCGACGTGGGCATGATCGTCGCGCTCATGCTCATGTTCGACACCTTTGGGGCGCTCGACTTCGCGACCGTCCTGAGCGGCGCGGGCACCCTCGACGACGAGGGCAAGCTCACCGCGATCGCCCTCATGCTCCTCGTGGCGGCCTGCGGCAAGAGCGCCCAGTTCCCGCTGCAGTCCTGGCTCGGGGACGCGATGGCCGGCCCCACGCCGGTCTCCGCGCTCATCCACGCCGCGACCATGGTCACCGCGGGTGTCTACCTCGTGGTCCGCTCCGGCCCGATCTTCACCCAGGCGCCGGACGCGCTGCTCGTGACGGCGATCGTCGGTGCGATCACGCTGCTCTTCGGGGCGATCGTCGGTTGCGCCAAGGACGACATCAAGAAGGCCCTCGCGGCCTCCACGATGTCCCAGATCGGCTACATGATGCTCGCCGCGGGCCTGGGCCCGATCGGCTACGCCTTCGCGATCTTCCACCTGCTCACCCACGGCTTCTTCAAGGCCGGCATGTTCCTCGGCGCCGGCTCGGTCATGCACGGCATGGACGACACCGTGAACATGCGCGGCTTCGGTGCGCTGTCGAAGTTCATGAAGGTCACCTGGATCACCTTCGGCTTCGGCTGGCTCGCGATCCTCGGCATCCCGCCGTTCTCGGGCTTCTGGAGCAAGGACAAGATCATCGAGTCCGCCTTCGCCGCCGACGGCGGCCACGGCTGGCAGCCCTGGGTCTTCGGCACCGTGGCCCTCGTGGGAGCCGGGATCACCGCCTTCTACATGTCACGGCTGTTCTTCATGACCTTCCACGGCGACAAGCGGTGGGCGAGCGAGCTCTCCGACGGCTCCGAGCTGCCGGTGCGCCACCCCCACGAGTCACCGGCCCTGATGACCTGGCCGATGATCATCCTCGCGGTCGGCTCCGCCGGCCTCGGCGGGGTGCTCGCGATCGGTGGCGGGTTCACCACCTGGCTCGAGCCGGTCACCGGCCCGGTCGCCCACCACGAACCGGTCCTGCCCATCCCGGTGATCATGGTCTCCACGATCGTGCTCGTGCTGGTCGGGGCGTTCCTCGCCTGGCGTCAGTACGCGGCCTCGGCGGTCCCCGTCGTGGCTCCGGTCGGCTCCGCCCTCACCCGGGCGGCGCGCGTGGACCTCTACCAGGACGCGGTCAACGAGAACCTCCTCATGCGCCCGGGGCAGTACCTCACCCGGTCGCTGGTCTACACCGACAAGAAGGTGGTCGACGGCGGGTTCATGGGCCTGGCCGGTGCGCTGGCCGTGATCGGCTCGGGTGTGAAGCGGATGCAGAACGGATTCGTGCGGTCCTATGCCGCCATGATGCTTGCGGGGTTCCTTGTGCTGGTTGTCGTCGTCCTTTTCGTGTGGAACTGAGAGGGGCGCCCTGATGACTATCGATCCGAACATCCCATGGCTCACTGTCCTCGTCGTCGTGCCGCTGATCGGTGCGCTCGTGCTCTGGGCCCTGCCCAGCAGCCGGCTCACCCTGGCCCGTCCGGTGGCGCTCGGCGTCTCCCTCGTCGAGCTCGTGCTGCTCGCGGTGACGATCGGCGCCTTCGACGTCGCCGACTCCGGTACCCACCAGCTCACCGAGCTGTACGAGTGGATCCCGCAGATCGGGGCGAGCTACGCGCTCGGCGTCGACGGCGTGGGCCTGCTGCTCGTCGCGCTCTCGGTGCTCCTCGTCCCCCTCGTCGTCGGCGCTGCCTGGCGCGAGCAGGGCGGGGCCGACGCCGAGCCCGGCTCGGCCGCGGCACTGGCCGGCGCGCGCCGGCTGCGGCACTACCTCGCGCTCGTGCTGCTGCTCGAGGTGTTCATGGTGCTCATCTTCGCCGCCCGCGACGTCTTCCTGTTCTACGTCGTCTTCGAGGCCATGCTCATCCCGGTCTACTTCATGATCGGCGGATTCGGCGAGGGTGCCCGCCGCCGGTACGCGGCGATCAAGTTCCTCATCTTCTCCCTCGCCGGTGGCCTCGTCATGCTCGTCGCGGTCATCGCGCTGTACGTGCAGGGCCCGGGCGGGGTGGACGGCTTCCTCACCGAGAACCTCACCGGCCTGGCCATGGCCCCGGCCACCGAGCGCCTGCTGTTCCTGGGCTTCTTCCTCGCCTTCGCGATCAAGGCCCCGATGTTCCCGGTGCACTCCTGGCTGCCCGACGCCGCCGAGCACGCCCCGGCGGGGACGTCCGTGCTGCTCGTGGGGGTCCTCGACAAGGTCGGCACCTTCGGGATGCTCACCCTGTGCCTGCCGCTGTTCCCGAGCGCCTCGCGCTGGGCGGCGCCGGTCGTCATCGTGCTCGCGGTCGTCTCGATCCTCTACGGGGCGCTGCTCGCGCTCGGTCAGCAGGACCTCATGCGACTCATCGCGTACACGTCGGTGTCCCACTTCGGCGTGATCATCCTCGGCATCTTCGCCTTCACCGAGGTGAGCGTGGCCGGGTCGTCGTTCTACATGTTCAACCACGGGATCTCCACCGGGCTGCTGTTCCTGCTCGCCGGGTTCATCATCGTCCGGTCCCCGTCGCGCCGGTCCCGGACCATCGCCGACTTCGGGGGACTGGCCAAGGTCACCCCGATCCTGGCCGGCACCTTCCTCGTGGCGGGTCTGTCCGCGCTGTCCCTGCCCGGGCTGTCCCCGTTCATCTCCGAGATCATGGTCTTCATCGGGACCTTCCAGACCAACCCGGTGGCGGCGATCGTCTCCGCCGTCGTCGTCATCCTCGCTGCGCTCTACATCCTGGTCACCTACCAGCGGATCTTCACCGGCCCCGTGCCAGGAGAGCTCGCGACGACGCCGGACCTGTCCGGACGGGAGAAGTGGGTCGTCGCCCCGCTCATCGCCGTGCTGCTGATCTTCGGCTTCTACCCCGCGCCCGCCCTGGACCTGGTCCGGGACCCCGCAGCGGTCACGGTGGTCGGCGTCGCCGGCGGCGACAGCGCCGCACACACCTCTGACGAGTCAACCGACGGGAGCGACTCATGATCGCCCAGGCATCACTGACGGCCGCGGCACCGGGAGCGTTCGTCGCTCCCGAGGTGGCGTGGTTCGCGCTCACCCCGCTCATCATCGTCATCAGCGCGGGCGTGCTCGGCGTGCTCGTGGAGTCCTTCGTGCCCGCGGCCCGCCGCCGCACGGTCCAGGTCGCCATGTCCATGCTCGCGCTGGCCGCGGCCTTCGCCGTGATCGTCTGGCAGGGCGTGAGCTGGTTCAGCGAGAGCGGCACGGGCGGGGTGATGGTCTTCGGCGGGGTGCTCCAGCTCGACGGCGTGGCGCTGCTCTTCCAGGGCACGATCGTCCTGATGGCGTTCTTCGCCCTGGCCGTGGTCGTCGACCGCACCTCGGCGAAGCAGGACGCGTTCTCCCCGAGCGCGGCCTCCATCCCCGGCTCGGAGTACGAGGAGCTGGCCCGGCGTCTCGGGCTGGTCCAGACCGAGGTTTACCCGCTGCTCATGTTCGCGATCGGCGGGATGATGATCTTCCCCGCCGCCGGCGACCTGCTGACGATGTTCATCGCCCTGGAGGTGCTCTCTCTGCCGCTGTACGTCCTGTCCGGGATGGCGCGGCGCCGGCGGCTGCTCTCGCAGGAGGCCTCGTTCAAGTACTTCGTGCTCGGTGCGTTCGCCTCGGCCGTGTTCCTCTTCGGTGCCGCCCTGCTCTACGGGTACTCCGGGTCGGTCAAGATCTCCGCGATCGGGACGATGTCCGAGACGGTGGTCGGGGGAGGGACCCCGGAGAACTGGGAGCTGCTCTGGCTCGTGGGAATCCTCATGGTCATCGCGGGCTTGCTGTTCAAGGTCGGTGCCGTGCCCTTCCAGGCCTGGACCCCGGACGTCTACCAGGGCGCGCCCACCCCGATCACCGGGTTCATGGCCGCCTGCACCAAGATTGCTGCCTTCGGGGCGCTGCTGCGCCTCATCTACACCGGCGGCTTCACGGGCACGATCGACATGCTCGAGGCGGTCAAGGTCACCCTGTGGGTCGTGGCGATCGCCACCATGGTCGTGGGAACCGTCGTCGGTGCCACCCAGACGGACATCAAGCGCATGCTCGGGTACTCCTCGATCGCCCACGCCGGCTTCGTGCTGGTGGGCATCTTGTCCTTCAACGGCGCGGGCATCAAGGCCATCATCTTCTACCTGCTCGCCTACGGCGTGGCGACCGTCGGGGCCTTCGCGGTGATCACCCTGGTCCGGGAGACCGGACCCGGCGGCGAGGTGCTCGGCGAGGCCACCCACCTGGGCCAGTGGGCCGGCCTCGGCAAGCGCAGCCCGTGGCTCGCCGGGTGCTTCTCGATCTTCCTGCTCTCCTTCGCGGGGATCCCGCTCACGGCCGGGTTCATCGCGAAGTTCACCGCCTTCAGCGCCGCGGTCGAGGGTAACGAGGTGCTCGGGACCGCCACGGTGCTCGCCGTGGTCGGTGTGCTCGGCTCGGCGGTCGCGGTGTTCTTCTACATCCGCGTCATCGTCATCATGTTCTTCACGTCCCCGGCCGAGCCGGTGGGCGGCGAGTCCGCCGACGTCGTGGTTCCCGAGCCGGTCCTGGTCGGCGCGGAGCAGGTCGGCGCCAACCCGGCGCACACGTCGGTGGTCGTGGCCACCGGGGCACCGGCGGTCGTCGTGGTCCGGTCCGAGGGGCCGAGCGCCGTGACCATCACGGTGATGGCCGTGGCGGTCCTCGCACTCGGGATCTTCCCGTCGCCTGTGCTCGACCTCATCGCCCGGATGACGGGCATCAGCTGAGTGTCAGTGCACGATGTGGTCCGCGCACCGGCTAAGTTCTACCTGTGACTACTGCTTCGATCGGGCTGCCGCTCCCCGACCCCGCCCTCGCCGAGAGGCTCACCGCCCGGCTGGCGCTGGTCGAGGAGCGTCTGCGCGACTCCGTGACCCACACCGACCAGCTGGCGGACACGGCCTCGCGCCACCTCGTCAACGCGGGAGGCAAGCGGTTGCGTCCGATGCTCACCCTGCTCGCCGCCGAGCTGGGTGAGGGGAACCGCCCGGAGGTCATCGACGCGGCGGTGGTGGTCGAGCTGACGCACCTGGCGACGCTCTACCACGACGACGTCATGGACTCCGCCCCGCTGCGCCGCGGGGCGCCGTCGGCCCACGAGGTGTGGGGCAACTCCGTCGCCATCCTCACCGGCGACCTGCTCTTCGCCCGGGCCTCGCGCACCGTGGCCGGGCTGGGGCCGGAGGCGGTGCGCTGGCAGGCCGAGACCTTCGAGCGGCTGTGCCTGGGCCAGCTCCACGAGACCGTCGGTCCCACGCCGCAGGACGACCCGATCCAGCACTACATCCAGGTGCTCTCGGACAAGACCGCCTCGCTCATCGCGACCTCGGCCCGGTTCGGCGCGAAGTTCGCCGGCTGCCGCCCCGAGGTGGTGGACATCGTCGCGAGCTACGGCGAGAAGCTCGGTGTCGCCTTCCAGCTGGCCGACGACGTCATCGACCTCACCTCCGACGGTTTGCTCACCGGGAAGACCCCCGGCACGGACCTCCGCGAGAAGGTCCCCACGATGCCCGTCCTCCTGCTTCGCGGACGCGTGGCTGAGGCGACCAACCCCCTCCCGGGCGACCTGGCGATCCTCGCCCTCCTCGACGGTGACCTGGCCTCGGACGCAGCCCTCGAGGCCGCTGTCGGTGCTCTGCGCTCCCACGACGTGGTCGCCGAGACCCGCGCCCAGTCGGTCGCGTGGGCCAAGGGCGCCATCGCGGAGCTCGCCCCGCTGCCCGAGGGTGCGGTCAAGGATGCGCTCGTCTCCTTCGCCGAGTCCCTCGTCGACCGGACCTCCTGAGAGGTCCCGCTCCTCGCGCTGGGGACTTGTCCCCATCGCAGCCGCGCCGTCAGGCGGCTAGCGTCTGAGTGCAACTACTCGGCAGAAGAGGCAGGTGGACGGGCGCGTGGACCAGCGACTTCCCCTCCCCACCCTCCGCTGGGGCGCCACGACGCACGCCGGACGCCGACGCAGCGTCAACGAGGACGCCTTCCACGCCGAGCGTGGGGTCTACTTCGTCGCCGACGGGATGGGCGGCCACGACGCCGGTGCCCGGGCCAGCGCGACCGCGGTCGCCGTCCTGTGCTCCATCGGCGAGGCCGAGAACGCCTCCGAGGACGATCTTCATGCAGTGGTCAGCGACGCCCACCGCGCGGTGTCGCGGATCACGACCCAGCCCGGGCGGAACGCCGGCACGACCATGTCGGGCGCGGTCGTCGTCCGGCGCGGCGGCGAGCTGAGCTGGCTCATCGCGAACGTCGGCGACTCCCGCACGTACCGATACTTCGAGGGTGAGCTGGCCCAGGTCACCACGGACCACTCCCTCGTGCAGGAGCTGCTCACCGCCGGCGAGGTCTCCCCGGAGGAGGCGCGGACCTACGCGCGCCGGCATGTCATCACCCGGGCGCTGGGTGGGCTGGTCGAGCCTGAGCCTGACTGCTGGTACCTGCCGATCGTCCCCGGGGAGCGCCTGCTGATCTGCTCCGACGGGCTCACCGAGGAGGTCTCCTCCGAGGTGATCGCGCACGTCCTGCGGGACCAGCCCCATCCCCAGCTGGCCGCCGACCAGCTGGTCAACAGCGCGCTGCTGGCCGGGGGGCGGGACAACATCACCGTGCTCGTCGTCGACGTGGCGCGCCCGCCCGGCGTCGCGGGGAGCGCGACCGGGATGCGTGCGGCTGCTGGGAAGATGGTCCACGGGCGTGAGGACAGTTCCGCTCGCACCGCATAGTCGGTAGTGTCCGGTGCGAGAGTGCGACGACCGCCCCCAGCAGATTGAGGTAGAGATGTCGATTCACTATGCGCCTGGACCGGCATTCGCCCTGGTGCGGCCCGGTCTTGTCGTCATGGTCGACGAGTCTGTGGGCACCGAGGCCGTCGCAGCGCTGTGGACCGCGATCGAGTCGGGCGGCAGCGGTCGCGATCTCGCCACGCTCCTCGACACGGTGACCGGGGTCCTCGACCCCACCTGGCGCGCGCTGCCCTCCTTCGTCATCGCGCTGGTCGACGGCGGTGGCGAGGCGGACGGCCGGCGGGAGACCTGCTCGGCCCAGGTCGCGGTGCGCGGCGCCTTCAGTGCCATCGTGACCACCCCGGAGGTGACCGAGCTGGTGAGCGGCCCCCAGGTGACCACCTGGGTCGACAAGCACGTCGACGACGTCACGCGCCTCGAGCTGATCGCCTCGACCGCGGTCGAGGCCGACGTTCCGCTGCTGAGTATCACCGACGGAGTCGTGCAGGTGGACCGGCTGCGGTGGACGGTGCAGGACGCCGTCGGAGTCGACGCGCTCGACGTGGTCGACGTGGTTGACGAGAGCGTGGTCGCGGACGCGATCGTCGCGGAGCTCGACGAGATCGACGAGATGGCCGACGAACCTGGACCGGGTGCCGAGGATGCGCTCGTCGGCGCCGTCGGCGCGGACGACCCACGCACGGACGGCCCACGCACGGACGACCTGCTCGCGGACGACCTTGCGGTCGACGATCTGGCAGCTGACGACCTCGCTGTTGACGACCTTGCTGTTGACGACCTGGCTGCGGACACCGACGACAAGCCCTCGGAGCACCAGCTCAGCCTCGCCCAGCAGACCGAGTCTGAGTTCTCCAGAACCCTTGCCGGGGTCCCCGAGGAGTGGGAGGCGGAGCGCGCCGGGACCACCACGGACGAGCCGACCCCCGCAGTCATCTCGGAGCCCGTGGCCGCAGGCATCCCGGCCGGCGCCGTGGCACAGCTCGCAGCTGTCACCGTCGGAGCGGCTCAGGTCGCCTCGGCGGGTGTCCTGGTGGTCGACGACGCCGAGGCTGATGTCCCCGAGGTCGACGACGACGAGAACGACTTCACCGTGGTCCACGGGCTCACCGGGCACGGTGCGGCAGGGGACAGGGGAGTGGTCGACGCAGAAGCCGACGCAGCGGCCGAGGCCGCAGCGACCCCAGCGGCCGCCGAGGGTGAGGCCGACGACGACTTCGACGACTTCGACGACAGCACGCTGTTCGCAGCCGCCGTCGCCCGGGTCAAGAGCTCGATCCCGCCACCCCCGCCGCCGCCTCCCTCCGCACCCACGACGAGCGGATTCGGAGCCCTGCCTCCGGTGCCGCCTCCGCCGCCCGTCGACGAGGCACCCGCCACCCCGCAGCACGCAGCGCCTCAGCCCGTCACGCCGCAGCCCACGCCGCAGCCCACGCCGCAGCCCACCCCGCAGCCCGTCGCACCCGAGCCGGCGCAGCCGGCCACGGAGCAGTTCCGGGACCCGCGCGGGACCGAGATCCTCGCGCGGTCCTGCTTCTTCGGGCACCCCAACCCCCCGGTGCGGATGACCTGCGCGCAGTGCGGGGGCGGTCTGAGCCCCAACGCCCAGCTCGTCGAACGCCCTTCGCTGGGCTGGGTCGACGTCTCGACGGGGGAGCGGGTCGAGCTCAGCGTGCCGATCGTCGTCGGCAGGTTCCCGCAGGCCCAGACGACGGGCTCGCCGGTCTCCCAGCGCCTCGTCTCCGTCCCCAGCCCGAGCCAGGACATCTCTCGGTCCCACCTGGAGATCCGCCTCGAGGGGTGGCACGTGCTGCTCGTCGACCTGGAGACCGTCAACGGCACCACCCTGCTGCGCGCCGGGCAGGCACCGCGCCGTCTGCACCCCCTGGAACCCACCCTTGTGGCCGAGGGTGACGTCGTCGACCTCGGCGACGGCATCCAGCTGGCCTTCCACGGGCTGGCATGAGCAGCCGACGACCTCCCTCGCTCCCCCCCGAGATCAGCGGGTACTCCTACCTGCGCCTGATCGGCTCGGGCGGCTTCGCCGACGTCTTCCTCTACCAGGAGTTCCGACCCCGCCGCCAGGTCGCCATCAAGGTGCTGCTCCCGCAGTGGTCCGAGGGTGCGAGCCGGGAGGCCTTCGCGGCCGAGGCGGACCTGATGGCCACGGTCTCCAGCCACCCCTCGATCGTGACCATCTTCGACTCCGACGTCACCGAGGACGGCCGGCTCTTCCTCACGATGGAGTACTGCTCGCGGCCCAACCTGTCCACGCGGTACAAGAAGGAACGCCTGGGCGTCGCCGAGACGCTGCGGATCGGCATCCAGATCGCCGGGGCGGTGGAGACCGCGCACCGCAGCGGGATCGTGCACCGCGACATCAAGCCCGCCAACATCCTCGTCACCGACTACGGGCACCCGGCCCTGACCGACTTCGGCATCTCGGCGACCATCGAGCAGAGCGAGGCCGGGGCCGACGGCATGTCCGTGCCCTGGTCACCTCCGGAGAACCTGACGGCGACCCCGCGCAGCGGCGTGACCAGCGACGTCTGGTCCCTCGCGGCCACGATGTACACGCTGCTGTCGGGACGCTCGCCCTTCGAGGTGGCGGGCGGGGTGAACTCCCAGCGCGCGCTGATCGAACGCATCATGAGCGAGCCGCTGCCCCCGCTCGATCGCAGCGACGTGCCGGCCTCCTTCGAGCAGGTGCTCGCCGGGGCGATGGCCAAGGACCCCCACCAGCGCTACCCGAGCATGCTCGACCTGGGCCGGGCCCTGCAGAAGGTGCAGATGGTCCTCAACCTCGCAGTGACCCCGATCGACATCATCAACGACTCCCAGGCGACCGCCGAGACGTCCGACGACGCCGAGACCGGCACCGAGACCGGCACCGACTCCGCAGGCCACGCCGACGATGACGAGGTCGACGGTGGGACGAGGATCCGGATCGCGAGCGACCGGTTCCACCCCGGGTACGGCGTCGCCCACGCATCGGCGCCCCGCCGTGGGCTGCCGGTCCTCACGGCGCCTGCCGACTCGGTCTCGGGGATCGGTTCCGACTCGACGTCGATGAGCTACGGCTCGCTCCGCGGTGCACCGTACGTGCCCCCGCGCGCAGGGCCCGTGCCACCTGCGCCGACTGCGCCGTCTGAGCCGCTGGCGACGGTCCGTCCGGTGCCGCCGGCCCCGCTACCGGCTGCGCCGACCGGCACTGTCCCCCACGTGACCCACGTGACCCCGGCGACCAGGCCCGCTGCGGCGTCGGGCACGACGAGCCGGAGCCGACGGCGCCCGCTCGCCGTGGTCGTCACGCTCGCGCTGGCCCTCGGGGTGACCGGGGCGGTCGTCATCTACGACCGGCTGGTCGTGACGACCACGGAGCTGAGCGCCTCGCAGGTGCCCCAGGCCGTCGACGTCACCGCGACGCCGACCGCCGACGGGAGCGCCGCGACGTTCTCCTGGGTCAATCCCGACCCCCGCGACGGCGACGTCTACGCCTACCGGGCCGTGGAGGCGAGCGAGGACGCCGGGGAGGGCCCGTTCCGCAAGACCAGCCTGCTCAACGTGTCGGTCAACACCTTCAACGACAAGGACCCCTGCATCGAGGTGGTCGTGGTCCGCGACGGCAGGATCTCCGGAGAAACCACCCGGGCCTGCCTCGGATGACGCGGTTCGTTCGATACAGTTTCCGGGCGGGCACGCGGTGGACTGCGCTGGTGCGTCGAGGGTGTGCCGTGCCGCAGCGTGCGGCGGGGACGAAGGAGCTGTGAAGCCATGACTGAACTCGCGATCGACTACTGCGGCGAGTGGTTCCGTCCGAGCCTGGACGAGCCCTTCGACATCGGTCGTGAGGCGGACCTGTCCGTCGACGACAACCCCTACCTGCACCGCCGGTTCCTGCGGGTGTCCTTCACGGACGGGATCTGGTGGCTGTCCAACATCGGCTCGCTCATCTCGGTGACCGTGTGCGACGCGAGCGGCGGGGTGCAGTCCTGGCTCTCGCCGGGCAACCGCCTGCCCATCGTCTTCAAGAAGACCACGATCGTCTTCACCGCCGGTCCCACGACCTACGAGCTGCTCGTGCACCTGGAGGGCTCTCCCTACGAGGAGGTCGTCACCGACGGACCGCTCGTCGGCGAGACGACGATCGGCGTCATCTCCTTCACCACGAGCCAGAAGCAGCTCATCGTCGCTCTGTGCGAGCCGATGCTCAAGCGTGACGGGGCCGGGCTGAGCGAGATCCCGTCGACTGCCGAGGCCGCCAAGCGCCTGGGCTGGGCCACCACGCGGTTCAACCGCAAGCTCGACAACGTCTGCGACAAGCTCGACCGGATGGGCGTCAAGGGGCTGCGCGGGGGACCCAAGCAGCTGGCCACGAACCGCCGGTCGCGGCTCGTGGAGTACGCCGTCACCTCTCGTCTGGTCACCTCGGCCGACCTCCCCCTGCTCGACGTGGACTCCGACGACTGATGAGCACCGTCCTGACCTTCCCCTCCGACGCGTTCCCGGCCTACCCCAGCCTGCAGGTGGTCCAGCCGGAGGGGTGGGTGACGCTCGCGGGGGTCGGGCTGCCGCTCGCGCTCGCCCGGGAGGTGCCTAAGGGGCAGTTCCGCCCGAACGTCCTCGTCACGGTCACCCGTTTCGGTGCGGACCACACGGTCGCCGCCGCGCGCAAGGACGTGACCCGCCGTCTCAAGGAGCTGCCGCGGTTCACCGAGACCCTGCGGGAAGGCTCCGCCGAGATGCTCGGCGCGTCGGCGCTGCGGATCGAGGGCTACTTCTCGGACGGGAAGGGTGGAACTCTCGTGCAGGCCCTGCGGATGTGTGTGCTGGCGGCGGGCCCGGTCTTCGATGTGGTGCAGATCACTGGGACGTGCGCAGGCACTCAGGTGGACTCCGCCTTTGCCCAGATCCGAGAGATTCAGGACTCGCTCATCCGGGTTTGATGCGATTTACTGGGGGAAACAATCGTCCGCAGAGCAAGACGGGGGATCCACAGGGCGAGATGTCTGGGAGCGTTGGCCTCTTGCACATGCGCCTAGACTTTGAGAAGTCTTGAGATTCGCCCTCAGATGCACCGCCGACTCCAACCGGAAGGCTTGAAATTCCGTGAGCACTGACCGTCAACTCCGCGTGGCCATCGTGGGGGCCGGCCCGGCCGGCATCTACGCCGCCGACATCCTGTCCAAGACGGATCTCGACGTCTCCATCGATCTCTTCGAGCGTCTGCCGGCCCCGTTCGGACTCGTCCGCTACGGCGTGGCCCCCGACCACCCGCGGATCAAGCAGATCATCACCGCGCTGCACAAGATCCTCGAGCGCGGCGACATCCGTCTGCTCTCCAACGTGGACTACGGCATCGACCTCAAGCTCGACGACCTGCGTGAGTTCTACGACGCGGTGATCTTCTCGACCGGAGCGTTCACCGACGCGGCCCTGCAGATCCCCGGGGCCGACCTCGACGGGTCCTACGGCGCGGCCGACTTCGTCTCCTGGTACGACGGGCACCCCTACGTGCCGACGACCTGGCCGCTGCACGCCCAGCAGGTCGCCGTCATCGGCGCCGGCAACGTCGCGCTCGACGTCGCCCGGGTGCTGTCCAAGCACGCCGACAACCTCCTCGTCACCGAGATCCCCGACAACGTCTACGCGGGCCTGAAGGACTCGGCCGTGACCGACGTGCACGTCTTCGCCCGTCGCGGTCCCGCCCAGGCGAAGTTCTCCCCGCTCGAGCTGCGCGAGCTCGGGCACATCGCCGACGTCGACGTGATCGTCTACCCCGAGGACTTCGAGTTCGACGAAGGCTCGATCGCCGCGATCGGCTCGTCCAACCAGACGAAGCAGATCGTCAAGACCCTCACCGACTGGACGCTCAACGACCCGTCGACCTTCTCCGCCTCGCGCCGGCTGCACCTGCACTTCCTGCACGCACCCGCCGCGATCGTCGACGCCGACGGCGACGGCCGGGTCGACGCCCTGCGCACCGAGCGCACCCAGCTCAACGGCGACGGCACCGTCTCGGGTACGGGAGAGTTCCACGACTGGCCCGTCCAGGCCGTCTACCGCGCGGTGGGCTACTTCGGTTCTCCGCTGCCCGAGCTGCCCTTCGACGACCGCAAGGGCGTCATCCCGAACCTCGAGGGCCGGGTCATCGACATCGACGGCGCGCAGGTGTCCGGGGTGTACTGCACCGGCTGGATCAAGCGTGGGCCGGTCGGGCTCATCGGCCACACCAAGTCCGACGCGTCCGAGACGATCCGCAACCTCGTCGAGGACGCACAGAGCCAGGCCGACTTCGCCTCGGCGGGGCAGCCCGACCCGAGCGCCATCACCACCTTCCTCGCCGACCGCGGCGTCGAGGTCATCGAGTGGTCCGGGTGGGAGCTGCTCGACGCCCACGAGCGTGCCCTCGGCGAGGCGCAGGGACGTGAGCGGGTCAAGGTCATCGCCCGCGACGAGATGATCGCCATCGCCCGGGGAACCGCGCGGCAGTAGCTGCTCCGACGCACGCTGACGAACCCCTGTGAGTTTCCTGGATCGGGAACGCTCGCCGGGGTTCGTGCGTTGAACTGGGCAGACGTGAGAAGGGTGGCATCCGTGGGGCACAAGCATTTCAACGGGCTCAAGACCGCGGTCCTGTTCGGGGCGATGTGGGCCTTCCTGCTGGGCCTGTGGGCGGTCGTGGGCGGTGGGAGCTCCTCGATGCTCGTGCTGTTCTGCGGGATCGGTCTGGTCGGTACCGCCTACGGCTACTGGAACTCCGACAAGCTCGCGATCCGGGCCATGCAGGCACGACCGGTGAGCGAGATCGAGCAGCCGGTCATGTACCGGATCGTCCGTGACCTCTCGACCGCCGCCCGCCAGCCGATGCCCCGCCTCTACGTGTCACCGACCCCGGCGCCCAACGCCTTCGCGACCGGACGCAACCCCCAGAACGCGGCTGTGTGCTGCACGGAGGGGATCCTGGCGATCCTCGACGAGCGGGAGCTGCGCGGGGTGCTCGGCCACGAGCTCATGCACGTCTACAACCGGGACATCCTCACGTCCTCGGTCGCGGCGGCCTTCGCCGGGATCATCACCGCGCTCGCGCAGTTCCTCATGTTCTTCGGCGGCAGCCGCGACCGGGGCGGCAACCCCCTGGCGGTGCTGTTCATGGCCTTCCTGGCGCCGGTCGCCGCGACCGTGATCCAGCTGGCGATCTCCCGGACCCGCGAGTACGACGCGGACGAGGACGGCGCCAAGCTCACCGGTGACCCGCTGGCACTGGCGTCGGCCCTGCGCAAGCTCGAGGCCGGCACGCAGCGGACCCCGCTGCCCCAGAACCGGGACATCGTCGACGTCTCGCACATGATGATCGCCAACCCGTTCCGCGGGGGCGGCATGGGCAAGCTCTTCGCCACGCACCCCCCGATGGGCGAGCGGATCAACCGCCTCGAGCGGATGGCCGGGCTGCCCGGGTCGCCGCTGAGCTGACGCGGCTGAGGGCCGCTGGTCCCCGTCTGGCGGGGACCTTCCGCCCTACCGCGGTGGCCGCCAGGCGACCACGTTGGAGGTATGGAAGACGTCACCGAAGCGCGGCCGGTCATCGACGCTCGCGCGGGCTCGGACGGCACCCGGATCGACCTCGACGACGTCTGTCGCTGGTTCCCCGTGGGGGACACCGTGGTCAAGGCCCTCGACGACGTGAACCTCCACGTCGATGACAGCGCGTTCGTCGTGGTGCTGGGTGCGTCCGGGTCCGGCAAGACGACGTTGCTCAACCTCATCGGGGCGCTGGACGCCCCGACGACGGGGACGGTGCGCCTGGCCGGGAAGGAGCTCACCACCGCCTCCCGGGCCGAGCGGACCAGGATCCGGCGCGGGACGGTCAGCTTCATCTTCCAGAGCTTCAACCTCTTCCCGGGTCTGACGGCGCTGGAGAACGTCCAGTTCGGCGCGGATGTTGCCGGCCGACCGGACGCCGCGCGGGTCGCCGTCGACGTGCTGGGCCAGGTCGGCCTGGGTGAGCGGGCCGAGCACTTCGCCCATCAGCTCTCGGGCGGGGAGCAGCAGCGGGTGGCGATCGCCCGCGCGCTGGCCACGGGCAACCCGATCCTGCTGGCCGACGAGCCGACCGGGGAGCTGGACTTCCGCACCGGCGTGCAGATCCTCGAGCTGCTCCGAGCCCAGGCCGAGCTCGGGAAGACGGTCATCGTGGTCACCCACAACCGGGAGATCTCGCGGGTGGCTGACCGGGTCATCGAGCTCTCGAGCGGTCACATCGTCTCCGACGGCCCACCCTCTGGAGGTCGCGCTGCCATCTCCGACCTGCGCTGGTAGCCGGCCATGGCCACGAAGTCGGCGAGGAGCAACGCCGGGCTGTGGGTGCGCTGGTCGTGGCGCGACCTGCGGCGCCGCTGGACGGCCGTGGCCGCGATCGCTGCGGTGATCGCCCTCGGCACCGGCACCTACGCCGGGCTGCTGGGCACCTCCGCGTGGCGCACCCAGTCCAACGACGAGAGCTTCGCCCTCCTCGACGTGCACGACCTGCGCGCGGCGCTGCCGAGCGGCAGCACCGCCGACGAGGGACGCCTGCTCGAGCTCGTGGCCGGCCTGCCGCACGCCGGGGACGTGGCCGGGGCGCGCGAGCGGCTGGTGGTGCCCACCCAGGTCGCCGGCCCAGGCGGGCTCCTGGTGCCCGGAGAGCTCGTCGGCACCGACACCCGCACCGGTCCCCTGGTCGACGGCGTGCACGTCAGCGCCGGGCGCGCTCTCACGCCGGCCGACGACGGGCGGCCGGTGGTCGTCGCCGACCTGGCGTTCGCAGACGGCAACGGCCTCCCGCTCGGCTCCGAGCTCACCGTGTCAGGCGGCGACCGCCTCGAGATCGTGGGACGCGGCCAGTCGCCGGAGTACTTCATCCTCACCGGGGGGCAGGGGGGACTGCCCTTCCTCACCCAGAAGTCGTACGGCGTGCTCTTCACCTCGTTGCACACCGCGCAGGAGGCGAGCGGCACCCCCGGCCAGGTCAACGACCTGGTCCTCACCCTGCGTCCGGGTGCCGACCGCGACGTCCTGCGCGACGAGCTCGACCAGGCGCTCGCCTCCGCCCAACCGCCTCTCGTGGCAGACGTCACCACCCGGGACGACATCGACGCCTACCGCGTGCTCTACGACGACATCGACGGGGACGAGCAGCTGTGGCGGGTGATCGCGTTGCTCGTGCTGCTCGGCGCGGCCTTCGCCGCCATGAACCTCACCACCCGGATCGTGGAGGCCCAGCGGCGCGAGATCGGCGTCGGCATGGCCCTCGGTGTGCCGCCGCGCCTGCTCGCGGTCCGCCCGCTGCTGTTCGGTGCCCAGGTCGCCCTGCTGGGCGTCGGGCTGGGGCTGGTCGTGGGCTGGTCGATCGCGATCCCGCTGCGTGGGGTGTTCGTCGAGATGGTCCCGCTGCCGGTCTGGAGGACCCCGCTGCAGGTCGACGTCTTCGCCCAGGCGGCTGTGCTGGGGTTCGTGCTGCCGTTCATCGCGATCGCCTGGCCGGTCTGGCGAGCGCTGCGGGTGCAGCCCATCGAGGCGATCCGGGTCGGCCATCTCGCGGCCCGGGGGAGCGGCCTGGCGCCGGTGCTGCGCCGGCTGCGACTTCCGGGGCGCGGGTACTGGCAGATCCCCGTGCGCAACGTGTTCCGCACGCCGCGTCGCAGCGCCCTCACCGCACTCGGCATCGCCACCGCGATCACCACCCTGGTGACGATCGTCGGTCTCCTCGACACGTTCGGAGCCACTCTGGACCGGGCCGAGGACGAGATGCTCCACACCGCGCAGGACAGGGTCGCCGTCGCCCTCGACACCTTCCAGCCCATGGACGGGGACGTGGTGCGAGCGGTCGAGGAGCTGCCGGAGGCCGGGGCCGTCGAGGCGGGACTCCGGCTGCCGGGTGAGGCGGAGGGCGGGGGCGAGCGCATCGACCTCATCATCGAGATGCTCCCCGAAGGTGCCGCATGGCAGCCCACCCTGGTGGACGGGTCTGCCGCCGGCGGGCTGGTGCTGGCAGAGAAGGCGGCGCAGGACCTCGGCGCAGCCATCGGAGACACGGTGAGCGTCCACCACCTCCAGGTCACACCCGGCGGCCTGCAGACCGTCCGCAGCGACCTGCCGGTGGTCGGCATCCACCCGAGCCCGATGCGGATGTTCGCCTACCTCGATCCCGCCTTCGCCGGGTCGTTCGGGCTGGCCGGTGCCGCCAACACGCTGAGCGTCACCCCAGCGGACGGTGTGGGTGCCGAGGACGTGCGGCGGGCACTCATGGGTGTGCCCCACGTCGCCTCGGCCCAGACGCCGCAGACCGCGACCGAAGGGATGCGCGCGACGCTCGACGAGTTCGTCGGCATCCTCAACGTCGCGGCGCTGGTCACACTGCTGCTGGCGCTCCTGATCGCCTACAACACGACGTCGATCGCGGTCGACGAGCGCTCCCGCGAGCACGCGACCATGCTGGCGTTCGGGCTCCCTGTGCGCAGCGTGCTCGGCCTGACCGCGCTGGAGACCGTGCTCGTCGGCCTCGTCGGCACCCTCGTCGGCATCGCCGGTGGCTACGGCATGCTCACCTGGATGGCAGCGACGACGATCGCGAACGGGATGCCCGAGATCGGCGTCACCGCCACCGTGGCCGGGGCGACCGTGGTCGAGGCGCTCGCGCTGGGCGTGCTCACGGTCGCCGTGGCCCCGCTGCTCACCCTGCGCCGCCTGCGCCGCACCGACATCCCGTCCGCGCTGCGCGTCATGGAGTGAGGAGCGTGAGCTCGCCGGCGCCGCTGACTCGCGAGTCGCCTCCTATCGGGCGAGCAGCCCCTCCAGTGCCAGGGCGACGCCGTCGTCGTCGTTGGAGGAGGTGACGTGCGTGGCTGCGGCCAGCACGTCGTCGTGCGCGTTGGCGACGGCGAAGGAGGTCCCTGCCCAGGAGAGCATCGGCAGGTCGTTCGGCATGTCGCCGAAGGCCCAGACGTCGGCCGCGGCGACACCGTGGGCGGCGCACCAGCGCGCCAGGGCTGCGGCCTTGCTCACCCCGGGTGCCGTCATCTCCGCGAGCCCGACCGCGCCCGAGTAGGCCAGCTGCGCGCGGGCACCGATGACCTGCTCGACAGCGGCGAAGAACGCCTCCGGGGTCATCGTGCCCAGTCGGGCGAGGAGCTTGCCCACAGGCTCGTCGAGGTGGTCCTCGACGGCCGCGTGGGGGGCGCTGGGCGGCGCGTGGTGGTCGCTCGCGTAGTGCGGGTCGAAGATCGGGCCGCTGGGCCTCTCGAGACCGAGCTCGATGCCGGGCAGCGCGCTGCGCAGGTCGGCGACCACGGCGGTGAGGACGGCGGCGTCGAAGCCGCGCATCTGGGACACCTCACCGGTCGCGACCTCGACCACGCACGAGCCGTTGAGGCAGATCGCCAGGCCGTGCCCGCCCACCGCGTCGGCGACGGCGTCGAGCCAGCGCGGGGGACGGGCGGTGACGAAGACGACCTGGACCCCGCGGGCGTCGAGACCGGCGAGCACCCCGCGGGTCCGCCTGGAGAGCGAGCCGTCGCTGCGCAGCAGCGTGCCGTCCAGGTCGGTCGCGACGACCCGCGGGGCCGTCACCGTCAGCGGTAGTTGGTGAACTGGACGGCGAAGTCGAGGTCAGCGCCCTTGAGCAGGGCCTGGACCTCCTGGAGGTCGTCGCGGGACTTGCTCGTCGCGCGCACCTCGTCGCCGGTGATCTGCGTCTTGACGCCCTTGGGGCCTTCTTCGCGGATGATCTTCGTGACCTTCTTCGCGTTCTCCCCGGCCAGGCCCTCCTTGAGGCTGACCTCGAGGCGGTACTCCTTGCCCGAGATCTGGGGGCCGTTCTCGGGGATGTCGAGGTGCTTGAGCGACACGCCCCGCTTGATGAGCTTGGTCTCGAGCACGTCGAGGATCGCGCGGACACGCTCCTCGGAGTTGGCGATCATGAGGATCTTCTCGCCGCTCCACGCGATCGAGGCGCCGATGTTCTTGAAGTCGTAGCGCTGGGCTACTTCCTTGACCGCCTGGTTGAGAGCGTTGTCGACCTCCTGGCGGTCGACCTTGCTCACAATGTCCATCGATGAGTCAGCCACGATAGGTCTCCTGTCGCACTGTTGGAAATGGGCTGATCCCACCGTATCCGATCCCCACCCCACCACCCCCACCAGCCGCCCCCTGCCCCCCACTCCCCATCCCCCCGCTGAGTGCGTGATTGTCCCGCAAAACGCCGGCGTGTCGCGTACAAGATCACGCACTCAGCGGGTCGGGCGAGCCGGGCGGGCCGGGCGGGGGAGGCGGGTGGCTCGGAGGGAGGCGAGGGCGTCGAGGGTGAGGATGGTCAGGGCGACCCAGACGAGGGCGAAGCCGACCCAGCGCAGCGGCGGCATGTGCTCGTGGAAGACCAGCACCCCCACGAGGAACTGCAGCACCGGCGCGATGTACTGCAGCATGCCGACGACGCGCAGCGGCAGGATCCGCGCGGCCGCGCCGAAGCTCAGCAGCGGCAGCGCCGTCACGATGCCCGACGACGCGAGCAGGAGGGCGTGCCCCGCGCCGTCGTGCAGGAAGGTGCTCGTGCCCTGGACGGTGAGCCACACGAGGTAGCCCGCCGCCACCGGGGCGAGCACCGTCGTCTCGACGGCCAGCCCGGGGATGGCTGTGACGTCCCGCCCGACCCGGTTCTTGATGAGGCCGTAGAACCCGAAGCTCAGGGCGAGCCCGAGCGAGACCCACGGCACGGTGCCCATGCCCGCGGTGATGACGACGACCGCCGCCATCCCGAAGCCCAGCGCCACCCACTGCGCGGGGCGCAGGCGCTCCTTGAGGACGACCACGGCGAGCAGGACCGTGACGAAGGGGTTGATGAAGTAGCCCAGCGACGCGTCGATGACCTGCCCCGACGTCACGGCGTAGACGTAGATGACCCAGTTCGCCGCGACCAGGACCGCAGCCACGGACAGCGCCGCCATGAGCCGGCCCGAGCGCAGGACGGTCAGGTAGCCGCCGAGCTGGCGGGTGAGGAGCAGCAGGATCAGGCAGAACAGCAGGCTCCACACGATCCGGTGGGCGATGATCTCGAGCGCGCCGGCGGGCTCGAGCAGCGGAAAGTACAGGGGGAGCGCGCCCCACATCGTGTAGCAGGCGATGCCCAGGGTGAGGCCCCACCGCATCGAGCTGGACGGGTCGGTCGAGACGTCGGAGGGTGGGGCGGGGGTGGTCGTCGTCACGAGCCAACGGTACGAGGCAAGGCGTCGATTTCCGATCACCCGCTCTGTCTTGTATCGTTGTCTCGCTCCTGCAGATCGGTTCTGCGGCTCACGCCGTCGGTCCAGATCCCAGGGAGAAGCTAGGCAGCTTGCCCGAGCGGCCAAAGGGAGCAGACTGTAAATCTGCCGTGTAATGCTACGTGGGTTCGAATCCCTCAGCTGCCACACACCGGGGCGCCATCCATGCGGATGGCGCCCTTTGTGCGTCCCCGTGCCGAGGGGTTCCCGACTCCTGGACGTTGCTGCCGACGTCGTCAAACCCCCAAGCCGACCGCCGACCTCGTGAGCGCCTCGCCGAGCTCGTGAGCCACGTCCGGCGGCCCGGCATGAACGGCCGTGGCTCACGAGCTCGGCGGGTGGTTCACGAGTTCGGGCGCGCGGAGGCCACGGGATTGCGGGCGAGGGACGGGGGCGGGAGGCCGGAGCCGGGCGCGGGGGAGCGGGTGGGGTGGGCGCGTGGCGCGGGGTGGTCCCACGCTCATGTATCGTTGGCGCGTCGCGGATCGCAAGGGACGAGATCAGCCCACCAGGGCCGATTTCATGAACCAGCCCACATGCATGTATCGTTTTCCGCGCTGCCCCCGTAGCTCAGTGGTAGAGCGCAGTCTTGGTAAGACTGAGGTCATGGGTCCGATTCCCATCGGGGGCTCTGTTGGTGAGATGTAGGTCGGCGTGGGAACATTGCTCTCACGCCGGTCGCTGAACATCGATGCGGCGGGGTAGCTCAGTTGGTCAGAGCGCACGGCTCATAATCGTGAGGTCGCGGGTTCGAGCCCCGCCCCCGCTACCAGCACTGGTAACACTGCGCGCGCCGGCCGGCGGCGCGCGTCAACGAAGTACGTAGCGCCCCGGCGGCGCGAGAGGTGGCACGACCGTGGCTAAGAGTTCTGACGTTCGCCCCAAGATCACGCTTGCATGCGTTGAGTGCAAGGAGCGCAACTACATCACGAAGAAGAACCGTCGGAACACCCCCGACCGTCTCGAGCTCGCGAAGTTCTGCCCGCGCTGCGGCAAGCACAACGCCCACCGCGAGACCCGCTGACCCTCTCGGTCAGCACCCTGCAGCGATGACGACTTCTTCCGTCAACCTCGACTATGTCGGGCGCGAGTATCCGGCCAACGCCCCGTACTCGGTTGGTCGGGAGAAGATTCGGGAGTTCGCCGCTGCGACAGGTTCGACCCACCCCGCGCACCACTCTGTGGACTCTGCGCGGGGTTTGGGCTATCCAGACCTCATCGCCCCGCCGACCTTCGCGGTCATCGTCGCCCAGCGGGCCGAGGCGCAGTACATCGAAGACCCGGCCGCCGGAGTCGACTTCACCCGGGTGGTGCACGCCGACGAGCGGTTCGTCCACCACCGCCCGATCCGGGCCGGTGACGAGCTGGTCACCATGCTCACGGTCGTCTCGATCACCGAGCGCGCCGGTCTGGCCATGGTCACCACCCGCTGCGACATCCACGCGCTGTCCCAGCCCGACGCCGCCCAGCCCGACGCCGCGCCGCCCACCGAGCTCGTCTCGACGGTCACGTCGACGCTCGCCGTGCGAGGAGAGGGCCTGTGAGCACCTCGGTCCGTCCCGACATCACGACGCTCACCGTCGGTGACGTCATCGGCTCCCGCAGCGTGGTCGTCGACCGGGCCCGCCTGGTCCGCTACGCCGGGGCGAGCGGTGACTTCAACCCGATCCACTGGAACGACGTCTTCGCCGTCAGCGTCGGCCTGCCCGGCGTGATCGCCCACGGCATGTTCACGATGGGTGCCGCTGTCGCCCTCGTCGAGGACTGGGCCGGGGATCCCGGAGCCGTCGTCGACTATCAGACCCGGTTCACCCGCCCGGTCGCCGTACCCAACCCGGGCGAGGCAGTCATCGAGGTGTCCGGCGTGGTCGCCGTGATCGACCTCGACGCCGCCAGGGTCCGCGTGGACCTCACCGTCACCTTCGACGGCTCGCGTGTCCTCGGCAAGTCCCAGGCTGTCGTCGCACTCTGACCCACCCCGGCCGGCCCTCGCGGCGGTCGCCGCAGACCTTCCCAGGCGCGCGACCGGCTCGAGCCGCTCGCGCCCTCGAGCCGCTACGCGCTCGGGGCGGCCGTCGTCGTGCCGATGACGAGGTCGACGTCGAGGATCGTCACCCCGGGGGCCTCGCCCGCGAGGAGGTCCGCCACGGCGCGGCCGAGGGCCTCGCCCTTCTCCGCGAGCGGCTGCCTGACCGTCGTGAGCACGTCGGCCCCGAGCCATGGCAGGTCGAGCCCGTCGAAGCCGGCGATCGAGACGTCCTGCGGGACCCGGAGCCCGAGCTCGCGGGCGCCGAGGATGGCGCCCGCGGCGAGCAGGTCGGACTGGGCGACGATCGCCGTCGGGCGCTGGGAGGGGTCGGGGAAGCGCTCGGGGGAGAGGATCGCGAGGGCTGCGGCGTGCCCCTGCTCGACGAGGGAGGCCTCGGCCTCCCAGCAGATGGTCGGGGTGATCCCAGCGTCGGCGAGGCCTTCGAGGCGATGCTTGGTCGGCGTCCAGTCGGGCGTGATGGAGGCGTCGACCTCGCCGGAGCGGCGGGTGAAGCCGAAGGGCAGGGAGATGACGCCGAAGCGTTCGTGACCCAGGCCGAGCAGGTAGCGGCCCAGCTCGGCGGTCCCGGCGCGGTCGGCGATGCCGACCAGCGGGGCGCCCTCGACCGGGTGCCCCTCGCCCACGACGACCGGGACGCCGCGGCGCTGCAGCGCGTCCAGGGTGGGATCGTCGGCGTGCACGCCCCAGATGAGGACGGCCACGTCCATGCCCGCGGACTCGACGAGCGGGGCGACGACGCGGCGCCCGTCGACCGGGGGCGCGCCGGGGATGAGCAGCACGCCGAGGTCGAGGGCGCCGAGGGTGCTGGCCAGGCCGTCGAGCACCTGGATCGAGACGGGATCGCGGAAGCTGCGGCGCAGCTTGTCGCCGATGACCACCCCGACGATGCCCGACCGCCCGGAGCGGAGCTGGCGACCGAGCGGGCTGGGACCGCGGTAGCCGAGGTCGGCGGCGGCGAGCACCTTCGCGCGGGTCTTCTCGGCGATGGGTCCGGACGTGGCGAAGGCGAGCGAGGCGGTGGACAGCGAGACTCCCGCGGCCTCCGCGACGCTCGCAAGGGTCGGTTTGTGTGCCGACACGTCAACCTCACACTTTCGTTCCACGTTCCCAATTGACGGACGACGCCAGCGTACCCGAGAATTGATGTTCAACCTCGAAACGATTCGATACGATCGTGGGAGGCTATCGAATCGATTCGAATACGAGGAACACGGCATCAAGGCTCTCTCCACTCCCGAACAGCAGGTCCACCGCGCGCGGATGTTCCTGCTGAGTTTGTTCCTGCTCCTGGGGATCAGCATGTCCAGCTGGCTCGCCCGGTTGCCCACGATCCGCGAGATGCTCGGGCTGAGCACCTCCGAGCTCGGCATGGTGCTGCTCGCGGGCGCCCTGGGGTCACTCGTGGCGGTCACCCTCGCCGGGTCGATCGTGGCGCGCTTCGGCGGTCGCCGAGTGCTGGTGGTCGCCGCGATCGGCAGCTTCTTCGCCCTCGCGCTGGAGGGCATCGGCCCGACCGTCGGCTCCACGGCCATCCTGGCCTTCGGTCTGGTGCTCAACGGCATGAGCATCGCGCTGATGAACGTCCCCCAGAACGTCGAGACCGCCGCGGTCGAGCGCCGCATGGGCCGCGCCGTGCTGCCCCAGTTCCACGCCGCCTTCTCGATCGGCGCGGTGCTCGGCTCCCTCATCGGGGCAGCCTGCTCGATGCTCGGCGTGCCCGTCCTCGCGCAGTTCCTCACGGTCACCACCCTCACGCTGATCTGGCGTCTCATCGCGATCCCGCACGTCGTCCTGGACACCCACCTGCCCGACGCCGTCCGCTGGGACCGCGCAGACAGCGCGCGCTCGACGCGGGTCCGCAAGGCAGAGATCCGCGCCGGCGTCCTCGTCCCGGCCCCGGGCACCACCGGCGCCCGCGCCGCCATGGGTGCCCGCCGGGCGAGCCTGGGCTCGGCCCTGGGTGCCTGGCGCGAGCCGCGCACGCTGTTCGTCGGTGTCGTGGTCATGGCCGCGGCGCTCTCGGAGGGCTCGGCGAACAACTGGCTGCCGATCGCCGTCGTCGACGGGTTCGCCGAGACCGAGGCCACCGGGGCCTTCGTCTTCGGTGCGTTCGTCACCGCCATGACTCTCATCCGGATGTTCGGCGCTCGCCTCATCGACCGCTACGGCCGCGTCACCACGCTGCGGCTGTCCGGGGTGGTGGCGATCGTCGGGCTGCTGCTCTTCGGCTTCGCACCCAACCTCATCGTCGCGGGTGTCGGCGTCGTGCTGTGGGGCATGGGCGCCGCCCTCGCCGTCCCGCTCGGGATCGCTGCGGCCTCCGACGACCCGCTCAAGGCCGCCGCCCGCGTCTCGGTCGTCTCCGCCTTCGCCTCCATGGCCTCCCTCGCCGCGCCCCCGCTGCTGGGCCTGGCCGCCGAGGCGATCGGCGCCCGGCACGCCCTCACCCTCATCGTCGTCGCCCTCACCGCGAGCCTGCTGCTGTCCAAGCACGTGGCCAAGATCCTCCCCGAGGACGCGACCATCCACGCCCCGGAAGCGCCCAAGGCCGCGCCCGACGCGGACGCCGAGGCAGCGCCCACGACACCGACCCCCGCACCCGTGGTCGATGATGGTCCGGTCGGGCAGATCCACCACACCTCCCAGGAGCGAGTCGACGCATGAGCAGCATCCGCGAGTCCACCGTCGTGAGCACGGCTGCGAAGGCGGTCTACGCGGTCTTCTTCCTCAGCGGCTTCAACTTCGCCAACTGGGCCTCACGGATCCCGCTCGTGCGGGACCTGCTCGGCTACGACCCGGCGCAGATGGGCCGGGTGGTCCTCGTCGCGGCGGTCGGGTCGATCCTCGGGCTCCCGCTCGCAGGCTGGATCGTCCAGCGGATCGGCGGCCGCCAGGCCATCGCGATCTTCGCTGCGATCAACGTCACCGGCTTCGTCCTCGCGGCCTGGGGCGTGAGCCACGGCGCGCTGTTCCTGGCTCTGACGGGACTGTTCCTGTCCGGGGTGGGGATGGGCGTGTGGGACGCGGCGATGAACCTCGAGGGCGCCGCCGTCGAGCAGCGCATGGGACGGGCGATCATGCCGCGGTTCCACGCGAGCTTCTCCTTCGGCACGATGGCCGGCGCCGGGATGGGCGCGCTGGCCTCCTGGCTCGACCTGCCGCTGTTCACCCACATCACCGTCGCGGTGCTGGTCTCCCTCGTGCTCGTCCTGGTCAGCGTCCGTCACCTGCTGCCCGACGCCGAGACCGTCGCTCCCGTCGGCGCCCAGCCCGACCTCGACGGCGTGGACCCAGCCATCCCCGTGGTTCCAGTCGTTCCACCGGCCAAGGACAACCCCTTCGCTGCGTGGCTCGAGCGGCGCACCCTGTTGATCGGTCTCGTGGTCCTCGCGGCCGCGCTCACCGAGGGCGCCGCCAACGACTGGCTGAGCATCTCCGTCGTCGACGGCTTCGACGGGTACCAGGACCGGCACGCCGTCGGGGCGATGGCGCTGTTCGTGTTCCTCGCCGCGATGACCGGGATGCGCCTGCTGGGCACCGCCCTGCTCGACTCCCGCGGCCGGGTGTACGTGCTGCGGCTGTCCGCGGTCCTGGCGCTGGTCGGCCTCGCGATCTTCGGCCTCTCCCCGTGGCTGCCGCTCGCCCTCGTCGGCATCGTCGCCTGGGGGATGGGCGCCGCGCTCGGCTTCCCGGTCGGCATGAGCGCCGCGAGCGACGACCCCGCCCGTGCGGCGGGCCGGCTGAGCGTCGTGTCCACGATCGGCTACACGGCGTTCTTCGCCGGCCCGCCGATCCTCGGGGAGCTGGCCGACCACATCGGTTTCCGCTACTCCCTGCTCTCGATCGCGATCCCCGTGCTGCTCGGTCTGCTCGTGTCCTCGGTCGTGGCCACGCCCGAGGAACGGGAGCGACGGCGGGTGCCGGGCCGAACTAGTCTGGTGAAGTGACCGTCGACCTCCCCACCCTGTCCGAGCCCACCTTCGCCGACCTCACCACGCTGCGCGTGGGAGGAGTCATCGACGCCTACGTCACCGCCTCCACCGAGGCCGAGCTCATCGACGTGGTCCGCGCGGCCGACGACGCCGGCGAGCCGCTGCTCGTCATCGGCGGAGGGTCCAACCTGCTCGTAGCGGACGAAGGATTCTCCGGCGTGGTGCTGCGGGACTCCCGCAGCGGCATCACCGTGGACAGCTCCGACACGTGCGGCGGGGCGAGCATCACCGTCCCGGCCGGCCACACCTGGGACGCCCTCGTCGCCGAGGCGGTCGCGAACGAGTGGGTGGGGGTCGAGGCGCTCTCCGGCATCCCCGGGACCGTCGGCGCGGCGCCGGTGCAGAACATCGGCGCCTACGGCCAGGAGGTCTCCGGGACGGTGGCCAGCGTGCGGGTCTGGGACCGCGGCCAGGGCCGGGTGCGCACCCTCGCCCTGACGGACCTCGGCTTCGGCTACCGCACGTCCATGCTCAAGCGCTCGACCCAGCTGGCGCCGGGGGAGCCTACCGACCCGCTCGCTCCGTGGTACCCGAGCCCGCGGTACGTCGTCCTCGACGTGACCTTCCAGCTCCGCCTCGGCTCCCTCTCGACCCCGGTCGCCTACCCCGAGCTCGCCCGCCGCCTCGACGTCGCCGTCGGCGAGCGCACCGAGAGCAGCGCCGTCCGCGAGGCCGTCCTGGAGCTGCGCGGCAGCAAGGGCATGCTGCTCGACGCCGGCAGCGACGCAGGCAGCGCCGTCGACCACGACCGGTGGAGCGCCGGATCCTTCTTCACCAACCCGATCCTGCCGGCCGAGCTCGCGGGCGACCTGCCCGAGGGCGCGCCGGTCTTCCCGGTCCGCTCGGCGACCCCGATCACCACGACCGGCCCGAGCCTGGGCCAGATCGACGCCTCGGTGATCAAGACGTCCGCGGCGTGGCTCATCGAGCACGCGGGCTTCGGCCGTGGCTACGGGGTGGACGGGCCCAACAGCCCGGCGACCCTTTCCACCAAGCACACCCTCGCGATCACGAACCGGGGGTCGGCCACCGCAGCGGACGTGGTCCGCCTCGCCCGCACGGTGCGCGACGGCGTCGCGGCGACCTTCGGGATCGAGCTGGACGCCGAGCCCGTGCTGGTGGGCGTGACACTCTAGCGGCGCTGGGCAGTCACCTGGATCCGCTACGGTGCGCCCATGACTCTTGGCACCGACCCGGCTCCGGACGCGACCCGAGCGACCGACCTCGCCCCCGCCCTCCCGCCCCACCAGCCAGTCTCCGCCCAGCGGCTCGGCCGCAGGGCCGTGGTCGCGTGGTCGCTGTGGGACTGGGGCTCGGCCGCCTTCAACGCCGTCGTCACGACCTTCGTGTTCACCCGGTGGATCACCAGCAGTGCCTTCGTCGACGCGGACGTGGTCAGCGCCGCCGAGGTCGGGGGAGAGAACTCACCCGCCCAGGCGGTCCTCGACTCCGTGCTCGCCCAGCACTCGACGTGGCTCGGCTGGGGTGTGGCCGCCGCGGGGCTGTTCATCGCGCTGCTCGCCCCGGTCCTGGGGTCACGGTCGGACCGCTCAGGGCGGCGCAAGCTCTGGCTCGGCATCAACACTGCCGTCGTGGTGGTCCTCATGGCCGCGATGTTCCTCATCACCCCCGACCCCGCCGCGCTCGAGCAGAACATCGTGCTCGGCATCGTGCTGCTCGCCCTCGGCAACATTTTCTTCGAGCTGGCCTCGGTCAGCTACAACGCGATGCTCAGCCAGGTGTCCACCCCGGCGACCGTGGGCAAGGTCAGCGGCCTGGGGTGGGGTGCTGGCTACCTCGGCGGCATCGTGCTCCTGCTCGTGCTGTTCACGGGCTTCATCAACCCCGACGTCGGCTGGTTCGGGGTGACCGGGGAGGGCGGAATGAACATCCGCGTCGCGGTCCTGCTCTCCGCGCTCTGGTTCGGTGCCTTCGCCATCCCCGTGCTGCGGGCCGTCCCCGAGGTGCCCGCCGAGGGACCCCGCACGAGGCTGAGCATCGCGGCGTCCTACCGCAGGCTCGCGGCCGACGTCGCGGCGCTGTGGCGGGCGGACCGTCGCACCGTGTGGTTCCTGCTCGCGAGCGCGGTGTTCCGCGACGGGCTGGCCGGGGTGTTCACCTTCGGCGGCATCATCGCTTCGGTGAGCTTCGGCTTTACCGCGAGCGACGTCATCATGTTCGCGATCGCTGCCAACGTCGTGGCCGGCCTCGCCACGATCGCCGCCGGGTACGCCGAGGACCGGGTCGGTGCCAAGGCTGTCATCGTCGCTGCCCTCGTCGGCATGCTCGTGGCCGGCTCAGTCGTGCTCGCCGCGCATGACGGCGGTGCCACCGTGTTCTGGACCTTCGGCCTCGCGCTGTGCGTCTTCGTCGGACCGGCGCAGTCCGCGAGCCGGGCGCTCCTCGCCCGGCTCACCCCGCCCGGTCGCGAGGGCGAGATGTTCGGGCTCTACGCCACCACCGGCCGGGCGGCGAGCTTCCTCGCCCCCGCCGCCTTCGCGGTCGCCATCACGGTCTTCGACGGCCAGCACTGGGGCATCCTCGGACTGCTCGTGGTGCTCGCTGCGGGCCTGGCGCTGCTGCTCCCGGTCAAGCTCGGCGACCTGCGAGGATGAGTCGTCATCGGTGGGCCCCAGGCGGGTCACCCGGCGGCGGACGAGGAGGATGTGGGTGACCGCGGGGGAGGACACCATCTCGACGCAGGCGAAGTCACCGGCCTCCGGGCCGAGATCGCCGAAGAGCCGCTCGCCCGAGCCGAGCAGGATCGGGACGAGGGCCACGTGGATCTCGTCGACCAGGCCCGCGGCCAGGAACTGTTGGATCGTGGACGCCCCGCCGCCCAGGCGCACGTCGAGGTCCCCGGCGGCGTCGATGGCCCGGGCGTAGGCGTCGCCGACGCCGTCGACGAAGTGGAAGGTCGTGCCGCCGGCCATGACCAGCGGTGGGCGCGGGTGATGGGTGAGCACGAACACCGGGTGGTGGAACGGGGGGTGCTCGCCCCACCAGCCGGTCCACGCCTCACCGCCGTGCGTGTCCGTCCACGACTGCCACTCACCGCGGACCGGGCCGAACATGTTCCGCCCCATGATCGTCGCGCCGATGCCGGTCTCCCCGCGGGCGGCGATGGTGTTGTCGAGGCCGGTCGACCCACCGGTGAGTCCCTGCCCCTCACGGAGGACGCGCGTGGCGAGAGCCCACTCGTGCAGGCGCAGGCCACCGACCCCGAGCGGGTCGTCGAGGCTCTGGTCGGGACCAGCCAGGAAGCCGTCGAGGGACATCGAGAGGTTGTGCGCGCGGAGCTGCGACATGTCGGTCACCTGGCGATCGCGATGGTCATGGTCCTCCCATCGTGGCACCGTGGTGGCGGGACGCCACCGCGCGGCGGTGGTTGACTGATGCCCATGACGAACACGCACCCGCCGGTCCTGTGGCACCCGGACGCACTCGGTGGGGACTGGCTGGCGCGGAGTCTGCCGCTGCGGTCCAACGCCGAGGGTGAGGTCGTCGCGACGCTCATCACCCGGCAGGCGACCCTCGACGGCCCGGAGACCGCGCCCCGAACCGCGCCCCGAACCGCGCCCCAGACCGCGCCCGAGACCCCGCGCACCGCGGTGCTCTACGTCCACGGCTTCGTCGACTACTTCTTCCAGACCCATCTGGCCGGCCAGTTCGCCGACCACGGGATCGACTTCTTCGCGATCGACCTGCGCGGCTACGGGCGCTCGCTGCTGCCCCACCAGACCCCGAACTTCTGCACGGACCTGCGGGAGTACGGCGAGGAGCTGGCCGCGGCGACGCAGGTCATCCGCGGTGAGCTCGGCTACGACCGGCTCGTGCTCATGGGGCACTCGACCGGTGGGCTGCTCGCGGCGCTGTGGGCGCACAGCGCGACCGGGCGGGCGACCGTCGACGCGCTCGTCCTCAACAGCCCCTGGTTCGACCTCAACCGGCCGTGGTTCGACCGGGTGATCGGCACGGCGCTGCTCGACATGGTCGGGGGCCGGGCGCGGTACGTCGTCGTGCAGCACGGACCGTCGGAGTACTCGCGGTCCTTGCACCGGGAGACGGGCGGGGAGTGGGAGTACGACCGCCGGCTTAAGCCGCCGGAGGGTTTCGCGGTGCTCGCCGGCTGGCTCCGGGCGATCCGCGCGGGGCAGGCGCGGCTGGCCCGCGGGCTCGACCTCGACTGCCCGGTGCTCGTGTGCACCTCCCTGCGCAGCGGGCACAACCGCGCCGACAACCCCGACCTGCACCGGGTCGACGCGGTCCTCGACGTCGCCCAGATCCTCGCCCGCGCCCCCGCGCTGGGCGACCAGGTCACGGTCGTCCAGGTCGACGGAGGCATCCACGACCTGGCCCTGTCCGCGGAGCCGGCCCGCAGCGCGTTCTTCGGCGCGGTCTTCGGGTGGCTCGAGCCGGCCCTGGGCCAGGGCGAATCCGACGTCAGGGCGGCGGCGGGCTGAGCAGCGCGCCGCGCACGGCGTCGAGGATCGCGTCGTCGGGCAGCCCGGTGGCGCGCACCTGGTCGACGAAGGCCCGCGCGGCCTGCTGGACCAGCACGTCCGCGGCCACGGCGCCGTCGGCGATGACCGTCCCGGCCCGACGCCGCGTGGTCACCACCCCGGCGAGCTCCAGCTCGCGGTAGGCGCGGGCGACGGTGCCCGCGGCGAGGCCCAGGTCGGTCGCGAGCGCACGGATCGGTGGCAGCCGGTCGCCGGCACGGAGGTTCTCCGCCGAGACGTGCCCCATGATCTGGGCGCGGATCTGCTCGTAGGGTGGCACGCCGGACTCGAGGTCGATCGTGATCTGCAGGTCGCCCGTCACGTGGTCCACCGGGTGCTGCGCGCGACGGTGGTCGCGGAGCCGGCGGTGCCCGGCGTCGTGTCCGGGCGCGCGGCCGCGGCGGGCACCAACGCCCCGGGCAGGGCGATCGCCGTCGCCGCGACACCGATCGAGGCGAGGACCCCGAGGAGGAAGACGACCGCCACGACCATCGGCCCCTCCCGGAAGAACGCCAGCGCCAGGAGGCCGTAGACCGGGGCGGCGGTCCCGCCGAGGACGAGCGTCGCACCGCGGAGCGCACGCTGCGCGCTCAGGCGACGAAGGGCCAGGTCCCAGGCCGGTGACGCGTCCGAGATCGCCGGGCGCCGGGCGATGAGGACCAGGCAGCCGATGCCCGCGACGAGGATCGCGCCGGCGGCCAGGAGCAAGGGCACGGCGTAGAACCAGCCCGGGTAGGGGCCGGAGGACCACGTCGTCACGGCGCCGTCGGACGCGGTCTGCGACCGGCCGTAGCTGCGCCCGTCGGCGCTCGCGGTGAGCCCGCCGACCAGCAGGGCGGCGACGAGGAGCGTGGTTGCGGTGGTCAGGAGCAGGGCGGCGGGACGGGGCGTCACGTCGGTGACGGACCGGCGGGTCAGTGTCGCGGTGCGGACCGCGCCGCTGGGCCGGGGCCAGGTGACCTCTCCCAGGGCGGAGACGGTGAGAAAGGCCAGGCCCCCGGCGGCCAGCACCAGGCCGGTGATCCGGCCGGCCTCCAGGCCGTCCGCCGCGGAGCCGACGGCCAGCACGGCGACGGCGGCTGCGAGGAGGGCGCACCAGGCGGCGACGTGGATCCGGAGGGCGTGGCTGCGGGCGGCCTCCGCCAGCGAGGGCCGCTCGGGATCGGCGGCGCGGAGGCGCCGGGAGGAGGAAGCGACGGTGATCGCGACCACGATGAGCACGAGCCCGCCGATCATCACAGCCAGCATCACGTACATCCAGATGAAAGCGCGCAAGGTGATGCTCCTGACGTCGACACCGACGGACAATGAATCAATACATTAGTACAATGACAGGATCGGGAGCCCGTGTCAACCGCCCGCGTGCGCATGATCACAGGTGGAGAGGTCCCCATCCGGGACCGTTGGGCAGGACGGGCCGGTGCCGCACACCGTAGGGTCGTCAACCATGACCACGAACGCCCCCCCAGCTCCCGTGCCGCTCGCAGCAGCGCCTCCCGTCAACCCCGACCCCGGCGTGCTGGTCCGCCCGGGCGCGGCCTTCGGACCTATCCCGCTGCCCGACGGCGTCGCACCGGTCACCATCAGGACGTCCGTGGGTGAGCTCACCGGTCTGCGCGCGGAGCCGGCCGCCCCCGCACGCGGCACCGTCCTCCTCGTGCCCGGGTTCACCGGGTCCAAGGAGGACTTCTCCGTGCTGCTGCCCCTCCTCGCCGCGCACGGCTGGGACGCCTGGGCCTACAGCCAGCGGGGCCAGGCCGACTCCGCAGCGCCGGACGGGCCGGACTCCTACCGCCTCGACGACTTCGCCGCCGACGTCTGCGAGGTCGCCGACATCGTCGGGGTCGGGGAGCCCGTGCACCTGCTCGGGCACAGCTTCGGTGGGCTGGTCGCCCGGGCCGCCGCGCTGCGCGCGCCGCAGGCCTTCCTCGACGTGGTGCTGCTGTGCTCGGGGCCGCGCGGCTTCGGCTCGGGCCAGGGCGACCTGCGCTCGGTCCTCGACGCGGGCGGGTCGCTCGGGCTGTGGGCGAACGGGAACCCTGAGCTCGCCGAGCTGCCCACCGACGCCCTCGAGCCGGTCGACGCCTTCCGCAAGGAGCGCGCCGCCGCGACGTCGCCGGACAGCCTCCGCGGGACCATCGACGCCTTGTGGGACCCGGCCGACCGGACCGCCGACCTGCGGGACACGGGGCTGTCCGTGCTCGTCGCGCACGGCGCGACCGACGACGCCTGGCCCCAGGACTGGCAGAAGGAGATGGCCGACGTGCTCGCTGCCCCCTACCGGGTCATCCCCGACGCCGGGCACTGCCCGGCTGAGGAGAACCCGCCGGCGACCGCGGACCTGCTGCACGAGTTCTGGGACCGGCGACTGAGCCGCTGACCCCTCACTGCTCCCAGGAGACGAGGTTCCAGGACTCGATGGTGCGCACGCCGTGCTCGAGGCCGAGGAAGCAGGTCGCGGCGGTGCCCAGCTTGAACCGAGCACCCTGCGTGGGGTCGAGGTCGAGCCAGAGGGCGCCGAGCACCCGGAGCAGGTGCCCGTGCGCCACGAGCAGCACGTCCTCGCCGGCGGCGAGGACGCCGGTGACGTCCTCGATGACGCGGGTGGCCCGCCGGGCCACGTCGGCGAGCGTCTCCCCCTCGGACACCCCGGGCGGTGGCGAGGCGCCCGACCGCGGGGCCGCGCCGTCGTGCACCCCGTCCTGGAAGATGTCCCACCGGTGCCCGACGTCGTCGCTCACCTCGTCGGAGGTGCGCCCCTCGACCTGGCCGTAGTCCCACTCCATGAGGTTGGGGTCGACGACGGCGTCGGGGAACCCGGCCAGCTCGGTCGTGTGCGAGGCCCGCAGCAGCGGGCTCGTGCGCACCTGCCCGAAGTGCCGCTTGCGCGCCGCGGAGGTCAGGGCGAGGAAGTAGCCGGCGGCCACCGCCTGCGCCTCGCCGTCGCTGGTCAGCGGCAGGTCGGTGCGCCCGGTGTGGCGACCGTCGCGGCTCCACTGGGTCTCCCCGTGGCGCAGCAGCACCAGCCGTGGGGTCGGGTCTGGCTCGAGCGGCATCAGTCGATGCCGAGGGTCGTGGTGAGCAGCCCCGGGACGTAGGCGACCGGTCCGAGCTGGTCGCCGGTCGCGAAGCCGGCCGGGGCGTCGATCACCTGCGGGATCCGGTTGACCGTCGTCGCGCAGGTGAGCTCGACCGTCCGCGGCTCGGTGACCACGAGATCGATCCGCGGCTCACCCTCGATGATCCAGTCGTTGTGGTCGACGTCGCGCGGGCCGTAGACCTTCCCGACGACCTCCATGACCAGGGTCGCGCCCTGCTCGGTCGTCGCGGTGGCCCGCGCCAGCATGCCGATCACCTCGCCCGCCGGGATCTCCCGGCCCAGGGTGGCGGAGGTGAGAGGGGTGCTGGACAGGATCGGCTCGAGCTCCTGGACGATCCCGGTGACGTCCAGGCCCAGCGCGCCGGCCAGCCAGGGTGGGACGTTGAGGGCGAAGGAGGGCACGTTTGCGGCGCGGATCTGCTCCTCGAAGGCGGCAGGGTCCAGCCCGACCCCGTGCACCTGGGCGAGGGCGATGCCGTAGTCGTCCACGTTGTAGGTCGAGTACCCGCGGATCGCGTCGATGCGGTGGGTCGCGCCGGCCGCCGCGGTGACCAGGCTGCCCCAGAAGACGTCCTGGTAGCCGGTGCCCAGCAGGGTGCAGTCGTTGCGCCGGGCGAGCTCGTCGAGCCGGGCGGTGATCTCGGGGGAGGTGTTCCACGGGAAGAACGCCTCCTCGCAGGTGGACACCGCGTTGATGCCGCGCGAGGCGCACGCCTCGAAAGGCAGCTCCATGTCGCCCATGAGGGAGAGCAGGGTGAGCACCACGATGTCGGGCATGGTCGCGTCGAGCACGCCGTCGGCGTTGTCGGAGATCGTCACCCCGAGGGGCTCCGGGAGCCCGGCGACCTCACCGAGGTCCCGCCCCACGAGCGCGGGGTCGGTGTCGATCGCCCCGACCACCTCCGCACCCTTCTCCACCAGGTATCCCACGATCACCCGGGCCATGTTCCCGCAGCCGTACACCACGACTCGCACTGGACGAGCAGACATCATTGCCTCCTGACCGGGCACGCGTCGACGGTGACCGTTGACTCGAGCATAGGCACGGCAGCGCGGTCCTGCCGGGGAGGACCGGTCGCACACGCAGGCGTGACCGGTCCTCGTGCAGGCTCGAGGTCAGTGCCCGCGGGCGATCCACTCCGCCAGGTGCGGGGCCTCGGCCCCGATCGTCGTGGAGTCGCCGTGCCCGGTGTGCACGACCGTCTCGGCCGGCAGGGTGAGCAGCCGGGTCCGGATCGACTCGACGATCGTGGGGAAGTCGCTGAAGCTGCGTCCGGTCGCCCCCGGCCCGCCGGCGAAGAGCGTGTCGCCGGTGAACACGACGGCGAGGTCGGGCACGGAGAAGGACACGGACCCGGGACTGTGACCGGGGGTGTGCAGGACGTGCACGGGTGTCCCGGCGACGGTGATCACCTGGCCGTCGGCGAGGTCGTGGGTGGGTGCCTCGCCCGGGTGGGTGAGGGCCCACAGCTCCCGGTCGGCCGGGTGCAGCCAGATCGGCGCGCCCAGCCGTTCCGCGAGCTCGGGGGCCTGGCGGACGTGGTCGTCGTGGGCGTGGGTGGCCAGGACCGCGACCACTGTGCGCCCGGCGACCGCGGCGACGATCGCCTCGACGTCGTGCGGGGCGTCGATGACGACGACCTCGGAGTCGTCCCCGAGGATCCACACGTTGTTGTCGACGTCGAAGGTCTGCCCGTCGAGGGAGAAGGTCCCCGAGGTGACCAGGTGCTCCACGCGCGCGGTCAAAGGACCACGACCGAGCGCAGCACGGTGCCGGACGTCATCGTGGCGAAGGCCTGCTCGACGTCGCCCAGCCCGATCCGCTCGGAGACGAAGGCGTCGAGCGGGAGCCGGCCCTGGGAGTACATCTCCAGCAGCGCCGGGAAGTCCCGCTCGGGCAGGCAGTCCCCGTACCAGGAGGACTTGAGCGCGCCGCCGCGACCGAACACGTCGGCGAGCGGGATCTCGAGCATCATCTCGGGCGTGGGGACACCCACGAGGACGACCGTCCCGGCGAGGTCGCGGCCGTAGAAGGCCTGCTTCCACGTCTCGGGGCGCCCGACGGCGTCGATCACCACGTCTGCGCCGAAGCCGTCGGTGAGCTCGGCGATCGCCGCGACGACCCCGTCGGTGTCGAGGCCGGAAGAGTTGATCGTGTGGGTCGCCCCGAGGGTCCGGGCCCACTCGAGCTTGGAGTCGTCGAGGTCGATCGCGATGATCCGGCGGGCCCCGGCGAGGTCCGCTCCGGCCACGGCCGCGCAGCCGACGCCGCCGCAGCCGATCACCGCGACCGTGTCCCCGCGCTGGACGGGCGCGGTGTTGACCGCAGCCCCCAGCCCGGCCATCACGCCGCAGCCGAGCAGCCCGGCGACCGCGGGGTCGACGCCCGGGTCGACCTTGGTCGCCTGGCCGGCGGCCACGAGGGTCTTCTCGGCGAAAGCCCCGATGCCCAGCGCGGGGCTCAGCGGCGTGCCGTCGAGCAGCGTCATCTTCTGGGTCGCGTTGTGCGTGTCGAAGCAGTACTGCGGGCGGCCGCGACGGCAGGCCCGGCACTGCCCGCACACCGCGCGCCAGTTGAGCACGACCGTGTCCCCGACGACGACGTTCTCGACGCCCTCCCCGATCGCCGCGACCGTCCCGGCGGCCTCGTGGCCGAGCAGGAACGGGTAGTCGTCGGTGATCCCGCCCTCGCGGTAGTGCAGGTCGGTGTGGCAGACGCCGCAGGCGGCGATGTCGACGACGACCTCGCCGGCCCCGGGGTCGGGGACGATGATCTGCACGGTCGAGACGGGCTCGCCCTTGGCGAGCGCGACGACGGCGTTGACGGTCCAGGGCATGGTTCTCCTCGGGTGGTGGGGGGCTGGTCCCAGGCTACGTCGGATCCGCGCTCACCCGAAGGTGAAGGTGAAGGCCTGCACGCCCGGGGGCAGCTCGAGGTCGATGATGCCCGTGGTTGCTGACTCTCCCTCGAGGATCGGGTAGAGGGTGGGGTTGCCGGTCACCTCGATCTCGCGAGTCTCGGTCGTGCCGTCGGCCCCGCGCACGGTCGCCGTCACCGTGCCTTCCCCGCCCAGGACGGCGAAGACGTCGGTGCCGCTGTACGCGAGCTGGATGCGGGCGTCGTCGGACACTGCTGTGGCGCCCTGGAAGTCGACGGTCCAGGTGCCGTCGAGGGAGAAGGTGTCCGCGGGCTGGTCGGCGCTCGCGGTGTAGACGCCCTCGCCGGCGGCGTACGACGGCGCGCCGGAGTAGTTGACGATCTTGTTGACGGAGAAGTACGTCTCCGGAGTCGTCGTGGCCTGCGGGGTGGAGTCGATGACGGTGGTCGGCTCGGGCAGGGTCACGCCGGGGTTGGCGGCGGTGAGGAGCTCACGCACGAGCGCCTCGGTGGTCTCGTAGCCACCCTCGCCGAAGCGGATGTGCCGCACGGTGCCGTCGGAGTCGACGAGGTACTGCGCCGGCCAGTAGCGGTTGCGGTATGTGGTCCAGGTCGAGTAGCTGTTGTCCTGGGCGATCGGGTAGGTCACGCCGAGGCTCTCGGCGCCGGCGATGACGTTGCGGGTCTCCCGCTCGAAGGCGAACTCGGGGGTGTGCACACCGATGACCTCGAAGCCCTTGCCGACGTCCTTGTACGTGTCGTACCAGGCGTTGACGTGCGGGATGGCGCGCTGGCAGTTGATGCAGGAGTAGGTCCAGAAGTCGATGAGCACGACCTTGCCGTCGCCTTGGAGCTCCTCGAGGGTGAGCGGGGCGTTCTCCTCGGTGTTGAGCCAGGTGGTGATGCCGGACAGGGCGGGGGCCGGGCCGCAGCTCTCGAGCACGTCCGCGCCGTTGGAGCAGTTGGACAGCTGACGGTTCTCGTCGGTGACGATCCCGCCCAGGTCGAGGGCCTCCCGGACCGTGCCGGAGGCGTCGACCTGCTCCTGGAGGGCGCCGGTGTAGTCGGGCAGCGCTCGCTGGAGGTAGGCGGGGAGGTTGAAGGCGAGAGCGACGGCGAGGGCGATCATGACCACCCCGCCCGCGATCCGGATGCCACGGGTGTGCTTCTGGAAGGCGCCGACCCGCTCGGCGACCCGGCGCCCGGCGAGGGCGAAGACGAGCAGCGGGATGGCTGCACCGATCGCGAAGGACACGGTGAGGGCCACCGTCCCGGGGCCGATGTTCCCGGTGGCCCCGGCGACGGTGATCGCGGCGAGGACGGGGCCGGCGCACGGGACGTAGAGGACTCCCAGGCCCAGGCCGAGGATGAAGGCACCGCGGTCCTTGCTGCCCGAGCTGCGGCGGGCACCGATCGCGGCGATCCGCTGGAAGGGCTTCTCGATGATCTCCTCGAGCTGGGGGATGATCATGCCGAGGCCGATGAGGGCGAGCAGCACAAGTCCCACCCAGCGCAGCAGGTCCTGGGGGAGGCCGAGCGCACCGAGGATGAGCGAGCCGAGCAGCGTGAAGAAGCTGAAGCTCACGACGAGCCCGGAGATGACGAGGTAGGGACGCCAGGAACGGGCGCGCTGGGAGGTGGCCTGGTTGTCGGCAGCCGGTGCGCGGTTGCCTCTCCGGGTCGCCGGGCGGTCCGTGGGTGCGGGGCGCTCGGCCACGGCGACCTTGCCCTTGGCGTCCACGCGCACTGCCGTGGGCAGGCCCGCGAACAGCGCCGAGGTCGGAGCAGAGGCCGGCGCCGTTCCGGAGGCTGCCGTGGAGGGGCGAGCGCCCTCGACCCCGCCGGCGAAGAAGATCACCGGGAGCATCGGCAGGATGCACGGTGAGATACCGGTGATGAGGCCACCGATGAGCCCGATGAGAATGAGGGTTTCCATGGCACAGGTTCGGGGCGGTGGCCTGGTCGGATGGGTCCGGGTGACCGCGAGCAGCCAAGGTCACATCATCTCGGCGGCCCGTCTGGGTACGAAGGGACGCCGGTCGGTCGATAGGGCCTGTGACAGGGCCGCCGCAAGGCCACCCTCGAGTCCGGACCGAATGGTCCGGCCATCACCAACGGCGCTGTGCCGAGGTCGACGAAATGAGCTTCGCGTGCGCAATCCACTGACCTACCTGTCCCTCGGCCGCAGGCTCGCCGCGGCGTTCACCGTGCTGTGCGTGCTCCTCGTCGTCGTCGCCGCCGCGGGGCTCAACGGCTCGATCCGCCAGCGTGAGGTGGCACAGCAGACCACCGCGCTGCATGCGCTGCGGACCGATGTGCTGGAGCTGCGCTACCTCGACGCCGACGTGAGCGGGTGGCAGGGCTACCTGTTCGTCGATGCGCTCGTCGAGGGACCTGCCGCGGCGGTCGCAGCCGACAACTCGACCATCCTGGGACTGAACGAGTCGCGGGTGGCGGGCGACGCACTCCTGACAGCGCTCGCGGCCCATCCCCTGACCGACTCCGAGCAAGCCTTCGTGGGTTCCCTGGCGACCCAGTGGGCTGACTACTTCGCCCTCACCGACTCGATGCTGGACCTGATCTCCGAGGGCACCGAGCAGTCTCTCGACGCCGCCCACGGGATCCTGGTCGGGGGCCTCGACACCTCCTGGAGCGACCTGCTCACCACCACCACCGACCTTCAAGTGAGCGTTGACTCCCGAATCTCCGCCTTGGACGCCGAGGCCGTCGCCGCCGCGTCCGGCTCGCGCCTGCAGGTGATCCTCGCCGGTGCGCTCGCGGTCCTGATCGCCGTCGGCCTCGGCACCGGCATCACGCGGTCGATCGTGCGCCCGCTCCGGCAGTGCAACACCGCGCTCACCGCGATGGCCGACGGCGACCTCACGGTCACCACCGACATCCCGAACCGCGACGAGGTGGGTGACATGGCTCGTTCGCTCGCCCGAGCGCAGGCGTCGCTGTGCGCCACCCTGGCCGGGGTCGGGGAGACAGCTCAGACGGTGGCCGCCGCAGCCGAGGAGCTCTCGGCCGCGAACACGCAGGTGACCGCCGGGTCGGAGGAGACCAGCGCACGCGCCGCGGTCGTTGCGGCTGCCGCCGAGGAAGTCTCCCGCAACGTGCAGACCGTCGCAGCGGGCGCCGAGCAGATGGGCGCCTCGATCCGGGAGATCGCCCAGAACGCCAACGAGGCCGCCAAGGTCGCCACCCACGCCACCGGGGTGGCCGCCTCCACGAACGACATGGTCACCCAGCTCGGAGTGTCCACCGGGGAGATCGGCAACGTCGTCAAGGCGATCACGTCCATCGCCGAGCAGACCAATCTGCTCGCTCTGAACGCCACCATCGAGGCTGCTCGGGCAGGGGAGGCAGGCAAGGGCTTCGCCGTCGTGGCCGGTGAGGTGAAGGAGCTCGCCAGCGAGACCGCCCGCGCCACCGAGGAGATCACCCGCCGCGTCGAAGCCATCCAGGCGGACACCACCGGTGCCATCGTCGCGATCGGCGAGATCAGCGCGATCATCGCCTCCATCAACGACTACCAGCTCACCATCGCCAGCGCCGTCGAGGAGCAGACCGCCACCACCAACGAGATGTCCCGGTCGGTCACCGAGGCAGCCACCGGGTCCGGGGAGATTGCGGACAACATCGCCGGGGTCGCGTCCGGCGCCGCCACGTCGAGCGAGGTCTTGGCCCAGATGGGCGGCTCCGTCAATGAGCTCGCCCGGATGTCCGCCGACCTGCGGAAGCGCATCTCGGCATTCACGTACTAGGAAGAGAACTCCTTCCCATCCGGACCCATCCACCCCCCACCCCGTCTCCGAACCTTGGTGTGAGACGCCCCGCAGGCCGTGGGGCGACAAGCCGAGGAGTCTCCGATGAACGTTCGCAACCGCACCACGTACATGATCACCAGCGCCGCCGTCCTCACCCTGCTCGGGCTGTCGGCCTGCAGCACCGACGACACCGCGAGCGAGACGCCCGCAGCCGGGAGCACCACCGAGGCGCCCGCGATGACCGAGGACTCGACGATGGATCCCACGGACGACGCGATGATGGCCGACCCGGCCGCGAACCTCGTCGGTCCTGACTGCGCCGCCTACGCGGCCGCCGTTCCCGACGGCGCAGGCTCGATCACCGGCATGTCGACCGACCCCGTCGCCGTCGCTGCCTCGAACAACCCCATGCTCACCACCCTGACCGCGGCCGTGAGCGGCGAGCTCAACCCCGACGTCAACCTCGTCGACACCCTCAACGGCGCCGAGTTCACGGTGTTCGCGCCGGTTGACGACGCGTTCGCGAAGATCGACGCCGCGACCATCGAGGGGCTCAAGACGGACACGGACACGCTGTCCTCGATCCTCACGTACCACGTGGTCCCCGGTCAGCTCACCCCTGACCAGATCGTCGGCGAGCACACGACCGTCCAGGGCGGGACCGTCACGGTCGCCGGCTCCGGTGACGAGCTCATGGTCAACGACTCCATGGTCGTCTGCGGCGGCGTCGTGACGGCCAACGCGACCGTTTACCTCATCGACACGGTTCTCATGCCGATGATGTGACAGAGACCCCCCGGGCACAGGCCCGCTCCCTTCGGGGAGCGGGCCTGAGTTGTGCCCGGAGGCAGCCGCGAGGGCAGAGCGGTCAGACAGGTGTGGCACACCGGTGTGGCAGGACCAGACTCAGGACCAGGTCAGGTCTGCACCGCGACCAGCGGGTCGGTCGTGGGCTGGTCGGAGCCGCCGGCCGGCTCGAGGGTCACCGCGAGCATCGTGCCCGGGGTGGCCTCGACGAGGGCCGACGCCGAGCCGTCCTGCGGCCGGATGAGGCCGGCGGAGGTGATGGTGTCCCCGCTGATGGCCCACAGCTGGTAGTCCTGGTCCTGGCCCGGGTCGCTCATCCCGGAGGCGGAGAGCATGACGTGCCCGGCGGAGACCAGAGCGCTCACCTCACCCCCGCCGCTCATGTCGGCGGTGAGGATGCGGGCGTCGGGGTCGGCGAGCATCTCGGCCATCATGTCGGACTCCGCCTGGAGCTCGCGCTGGGCGGTGTGGGACTGGATCGCGATCGTGGTGGGCACCGCGACGGCGGCCACCACGGCCGCGGCCACACCGAGCGCGGCCAGGCGCCGCCGGAGCGGGCGTGCGGCCGGGCGGTGGGCGGTGCGGACCGGTACGGACGACGACTGTGCGGACGACGGCGCGGACGACGGCGCGGACGGCTCACCCGCGACCCGGGCGAGCACCTGGTCACGCAGCGCGGCCGGTGGTCGCTCGTCGACCGTGAAGGCCGCGACGACCTCCCGGTACTCGTCGAGCTCGCGGCGCGCGTCAGGGTCGGTGGCGAGGAGACGTTCGACGGCGCGTCGTTCGAGGTCGTCGACGGCGTCCATCGCGTAGGCGGCGAGCAGCTCGTAGGCCTGCGCACGCGGTGTGTCGTGGTGGTCAGCCATGGTCAACCCCCAGACAGTTGCGAAGCCGGATGAGCCCGTCGCGGATGCGGCTCTTGACGGTGGGCAGGGACGCCCCGAGGTCGTCGGCGACCTCGCGGTAGGTGCGGTCGCCGTAGTACGCGCGCAGCACCGCCTCGCGCTGGGTGTCCGTCAAGGATCCCAGGCACCGCCGCACGACGGCGGCCTCGAGCCGCTGCTCGACGTGCTCGACGACGACGTCGTACTCCGCCGCGGCGCCGGCCTGGTCCACGTCCCGCTGGTCGCGGTGGCGGCGGGCCTGCTCCGAGCGCACCCGGTCGACGGCGCGCCGTCGGGCGAGGGTGACGACCCAGGTGCGCGCGGAGCCGCGGGCGGGGTCGAAGCGCGCGGCGGTCTGCCAGAGCTCGATCATCACTTCCTGGGTCACCTCCGCCGCGTGGTCCGGGTCGCGCAGCACGCCCAGGGCGGTGCCGTAGGCGGCGGGTGACAACGCGTCGTAGACGTGAGCAAACGTGTCCGTGCCACCGGCGGCGCAGGCGACGAGCGCTGCGTCGAGGGCGTCGGGTTCGCTGGTCCTGGCGGTTGGCACGCGGACAAGTCTGCCTCAGGTCGGAGCCGGGTGCGGTCTGCACCCCCGGCGGGTGCCGGGGGACATCAGTGGTTCGGCGCCGCGGCGCCCACGGATGGGTCCCGGCGGTGGGTCACCGGGCGGCCGCGTCCACCAGAACGCCCGGTGCGGTGCGGGCGAGGGCGTCGCCGGCGGCGTCGGGCAGGTGCGCCGGCAGGTGCCGGCGCCAGCAGGAGACGACGACGGCGAAGCACCCGAGCGCGATGACCGCGCCCCCGGCGAACATCTGCGGGTAGGTGAGTGTGCCGGCGAGAGAGGCGAGCAGCACCGGGATGAAGAAGCCGACGTAGGCGAGGGAGTAGTAGACGGCGATGACCCCGGCGAGGCCGTCCGGCCCGGCGATGCGTTGGGCCTCCTGGAGCCCGGAGACGAGCAGCAGCCCATAGGCCGACCCGAGCACCGCGGCGGCGACCATCGCGGAGACGACGGTCAGCGCGGAGGAGGCCCACACGGCGAGCACCATCCCGACCACGGTGACCGCGAGCCCGACGGCGACCGCCCGGGCGTTGCGCGGTGTGTCCACCGTCTTGGCGAGCTGCTGGGTGAGGAACCCGCTGCCCAGGCCGATGAAGCAGAGCAGCCCGGAGAAGCCGGTCTCGTACCCGGGGACCTGGTCTGCGACCAGCACGGGGAGGATCGCGTAGGCGCTCGCAGCCACGCCGAACACCCACGGTGCGGAGGGCAGCACGACGAAGAGGAAGCGACGGTGCCGGGCGGCCGGGACCCGCAGGTCGTCGCGCAGCCGGCCGGGGCTCACCGGGCGGTGGTGGGTCTCGGGGATGGTGAGCACGAGGACCGACAGGCCGAGGGTGACGGCGATGTTGACCGCGTAGGGCAGGACCGTGGGGGCGGGGGCGAACTGGGCGAGGGCGGCCGCGACGGCGGCACCGAGCCCAAAACCGGCGGTCAGGGCCAGGGAGGCGCGGCGGGCACCGAGGCCCTCGTCGGCGGAGGCCTCGAAGGGCGGTTGGGAGAGCTCCTTGACCCAGCTGGTCCCCACGGCCATGACGAGGCCGAGGGCCATGCCGGACAGCACCCGCCCGGCATAGAGGAGGGCCTCCGCGTGGGTGCCCATCGCCAGCAGGGCGCTGCCGACGACGCAGAGCAGGGGAGCGGGCAGCATGAGCGGGCGGCGCCCGTACCGGTCGGAGAGCGGACCGCCGATGAGCAGCGCCGGGACGATCCCGAACACGTACGCCCCGAGCAGGAGGTTCACGGCCACCGCGCCGAGGCCCTCATGGCGGTACATGACGAGCAGCGGGGTGAACTCGTTGCCGCCCCAGGCGACCGCGAACAGTGCCCCGCAGGCGCGCAGCCAGGGGCGACCCGTCCGGCTCGCCTGAGCCGCCCGCGGCGCGGTGGGCCCGGTCATCGCAGGAGGTCCTGGTGGATGGTGTGCATGTGGTCTCCCAGCGCCCGGGCGAAACCGTCGGCGTCCTGGTCGGCGATGAGCCGGGCGAGCTCGGTGTGCTGGGCGACGATCGCCTCGAGCGCCCCGGCGCGCGCCCGCACCGACCGGGCGGTCATCCGCTGCTGGCGGTCCCGCAGGGTCCGATAGAAGTCGCACAGGATCGAGTTCTCCTCGGCCTCGACGATCTCCTGGTGGAAGTCGACGTCGGCCTGGGCGAAGGCGGTGAGGTCGCCGGCCGCCGCGGCGGCGACCTGGCGCGCGACGACCTCCCCGAGCCGCGCGGCGAGCAGCCCGGCCGAGCGGGCGTCGCGGGTGGCCTTGTGGACGGCGGCGGACTCGATCACCTGGCGGGCCTCGATGACCTCGGCGATCTCACCGGGCTGGACGGGGCGCACGAGGGCGCCGCGCTTGGGGAAGAGCTCCATCCACCCCTCGGCCTGCAGCCGGAGGAAGGCCTCCCGGACGGGCGTGCGGCTGACGCCGAGCTCGTCGGCGATCTGCCCCTCGCTGATGAGGGTGCCTCCCGGGAGGGTCCCGTCGAGGATCCGCTCGTGCAGGACCGCGTGGGCGCGGTCCGCGGCGGACCGGGGGGTCGGCGGCGCGGGGGTGGTCGTGGGGTCGCTGGTCACAGCGGTCTGTCCGGGCACATACGGGAGGCTTCTTCCGGTCGCATCATAGATACAAGTTGTATCTTAGGCCTTGCTGGCGGTGGGTCGCTGTGGATCGCGGTGGGGCGTCAGTGGCGCCGCCTACAGTGGGCGGGTGACTTCGCTCGATCTGACCCCGCCGCCCACCGACACCCACGTCCGCGCCCTCGAGGTGCTGCGCTCGGTCTTCGGCTACGACGCCTTCCGCGGCGACCAGGCGGAGATCATCTCCACCGTGATCGACGGCGGGGACGCCCTCGTGCTCATGCCCACCGGTGGTGGGAAGTCCCTGTGCTACCAGGTGCCGGCTCTCGTGCGGCCCGGCGTCGGCGTCGTCGTCTCCCCGCTCATCGCGCTCATGCAGGACCAGGTCGACGCGCTCTCCGCGCTCGGGGTGCGCGCCGGCTTCCTCAACTCCACCCAGATGCCGCACGAGCGCCGCGCCGTCGAGGAGGCCTTCACGAGCGGGACCCTCGACCTGCTCTACCTCGCGCCCGAGCGGCTGCGTGTGCCCGAGACCCTCGCACTGCTCGACCGCGGGCAGGTCTCCCTCTTCGCGATCGACGAGGCGCACTGCGTCTCCCAGTGGGGCCACGACTTTCGACCGGACTACCTCCAGCTGTCCGTGCTGCACGAGCGCTGGCCGCAGGTTCCCCGCGTCGCGCTCACCGCGACGGCCACCGGGACCACGCACGCCGAGATCGCCCGCCGGCTCCAGCTCGAGGAGGCGCGCCACTTCGTGGCGAGCTTCGACCGTCCCAACATCCAGTACCGCATCGCGGCCAAGAACAACCCCAAGGCGCAGCTGCTGGACCTGCTGCGCACCGAGCACCCCGGCGACGCCGGGATCGTGTACTGCCTCTCCCGCAAGTCCGTGGAGCAGACCGCGGAGTACCTCGTCGCCCAGGGGATCCCGGCACTGCCCTACCACGCGGGCCTCGGCGCGCAGGTGCGCGCGGCCAACCAGTCCCGCTTCCTGCGCGAGGACGGCCTCGTCATGGTCGCGACCATCGCCTTCGGGATGGGGATCGACAAGCCCGACGTGCGCTTCGTGGCCCACCTCGACCTGCCCAAGTCGGTCGAGGGGTACTACCAGGAGACCGGCCGCGCCGGCCGCGACGGCGCGCCGTCGACCGCGTGGCTCGCCTACGGCCTGGCCGACGTCGTCCAGCAGCGCCGCATGATCGACACCTCCGAGGGCGACGCCGCGCACCGGCGCAAGCTCTCCGCGCACCTGGACGCCATGCTCGGGCTCTGCGAGACGGTCGAGTGCCGCCGGGTGCAGCTCCTCGCCTACTTCGGTCAGACCAGCGGGCCCTGCGGCAACTGCGACACCTGCCTGGCCCCGCCCGAGACCTGGGACGGGACGGTCGCCGCGCAGAAGTTCCTGTCCACGGTCGTGCGCCTGGAGCGGGACCGCGGGCAGCGCTACGGCGCCGGCCACCTGGTCGACATCCTGCTCGGCAAGGAGACCCCGCGGGTCACCCAGCTCGGCCACACGACCCTGAGCACCTTCGGCATCGGGTCCGACCTGTCTGACGGCGAGTGGCGCGGCGTCGTCCGCCAGCTGCTGGCCCGCGGGCTGCTCGGGGTGGACAGCGAGGGGTACGGCACCCTCGAGCTCACGCCGGCCAGCGCCGAGGTGCTTGCCGGGGACCGGCCGGTCATGCTGCGCCGAGAGGCGCCCAAAGCGGCGAAGGCCGCACGCACGCCGCGGTCGAGCGGCCGCGGGGCGAAGGTGGCCGTCGACCTGGACGGCACCGCCGCCGCGGTCTTCGAGCGTCTGCGCACCTGGCGTGGCGCGACCGCGAAGGAGTCCGGAGTGCCCGCCTACGTCGTCTTCCACGATGCGACGCTGCGGGACATCGCCGTGCTGCGACCGTCCACCCTCGACGAGCTTGGGACGGTCAGCGGGGTCGGTACGGCGAAGCTGGAGAAGTTCGGTGCGGGTGTGCTTGATGCGGTGGGGGTAGGAAGCGGCGCATAGACCGCCCAAAGGCGGTAGTGTCTACTAATGTGACGCTTCCGGCATATTCTCGATACCTTCTGACCGCTGCGCTCGGGAGAGGGCCACACACCCTTCCTGCGCTGATGGCTGCCGTCGAATCCGCGCCATGGGCTCGTGAGCGCACGGAGGACGAGTTCCGACAGTTCCTCGCAGACCTTCCCGGCGTGCGGCTCGTCGACGGGGCCTACGTGAGCGATCAGGCCCTGGCGCGTGGACGCACCGCCCCGGTCGCCGTGCCAGCCGCCGACTCCGGCGGCCGGGGGACGACCAGCACCGGCTCGCCCGCCAAGGCCGGGCTGCCGCCGGCGCTGGCAACCGTGACGTCCGAGGCCGGGTTGACGCTGGTCAGCGGCCCGGTGGCGGTGGGCCCCTCGGGACCGAACCGGATCCGGTACTGGATCTTCCTCGACCCGCGGCCCGTCATCGGCGGCCGGTACCTCGTGACGCTCGTCGGGACCGCGGTGTCGATCACCCCTGACCTCATCGCCCGGGTGATGAGACTGGCCGAGGACTCTCACGCCGAGCGGGCCATCCTGGTGGGCCAGCGCTCGATCGCTGCGGCGGCCGAGGCCTTCGCCCGCGGCAAGCCGGTGCTCCTCGTCCCCGCGCCCGAGGAGGCCCGGCCCCGGCGAGAAGCCCAGGGTGAGTGAGATCAAGACCACGAGCTCTCGACATGCGCGCAACGATGACCGCTGCCAAGATCGTCACGCGCGACGTCGCAGCTGTGCGACCGCAAACTTGGAGGTAGCGACATGGGTGAAATCATTGGCCTGGTGATCTTTGGCGGTGTGATCGGAGCGCTGGCGCGCCTGTTCATGAAGGGCTCGCAGCCCATCGGGGTGCTGTGGACGATCATCCTCGGCGCACTCGGAGCCCTCGTCGGCTACTGGCTCTCCGGCCTGCTCGGCGTCAACGAGACCGACGGGATCGACTGGATCCGCTGGCTCATCTCGATCGTCGTGGCGGTCGTCTTCATCTCGATCTACGTCGGGGCCGCTGGCAACAAGAGGCGCTGATCGACTGCTTGACCGTGTGACCTTGAGACGTGCAGCGCCCTGGTGGCGCTGCACGTCTTGTGTTTTCGGTGTCCGTCAGCCGTCGTGCACGCTGCGCTGCGCCGCGTCGGCGAATCCCACCGCCGTGCCCAGCAGCATCGTCCGGCTCCGGGTCCCCGTCTTGGAGAACACGGACTTGAGGTGGTCTTGCACGGTGTTGACCGAGACCGACATGCGCTCGGCGATCTGGCGGGTGTCGCGCCCGCAGGCGAGATGGTTGAGCAGCTCGGTCTCCCTGGCGCTGAGCCCGCACGACCGTGCGTACAGATCGAGCCGGTCCGCCGGAGACGACTCTTCGAGCGTCACGGCGATGGACGACCCGCTGATCCGCGCGGCCCGCACGGTGACCCAGAACCCTTCGCCCAGGTGCACGCGCGCCATCGGTCGATGCCCGTCGACGCCCGTCTCCTGGGCGAGCAGCTGCCCTGCGACGTTGTAGGCGATCGCCGGGATGGGAGACCGGCCCGGTGCCGCAGGGAGCAGAGCGGTGAGCCATTCCTCGCTCGCCACGGTCTGGCTCACCACGGTGAGCGCGTTGTCCAGGATCAGCACGAGCGGTCCGAGGGTTCTGGGACGAGCGACAGCGGGGGCGAGGAAGGTGGCCGAGACGCAGCGCCGCAACGCGGTCGTCACGGGTTCGGCGATGGAGTCGAGGAACGTACAGTCCGTGGCGTCGAACCGCCCAGAGGGTTCCAGCCGCCACAGGTCGAGTAAAGCCCAGCAGCCGAACCGGTCCGCAAACACGCTCGAGGCGACATCGCCGACGTCGGCGCCGGACAGCACCTCGGTCCACAGCGGGCTCCGGGCGCGCTGCTCACCCAACGACGATGCAGAGACCAAGGCCGTCCAGCGGTTGATCGTCGTCAGGTACTTCGCCCGGATGGTGCGGGGCAGGTCGCGCAGCGTCGGGATCTGTGCGACCGGTGCGGAGCCGACGCAGGTGACCGGGTCGGTCATGACCCATACGTGGGCGTCGAAGCCGATCGCATCGCGCAGGTCGTCGAGGATCGCGACGCGCAGGGCCGCTGGCTCCGTCGGTACGTCCGCCGCTGCACGGCACAGAGCCGCGATGTGCTCGCGGGCCCTCGTCCTGGCGGTCGCGGTGACCATGCTCTGAGGCTACGCCCGGGCATCGGGGAAGATCCCAGGAACCTGGGATGGGCGGGAGCGCTGCATCCTCCTAGCGTGGAGACATCGAGCAAGGAGGTCACCATGTTCACCGTCCACATCGAGCATCCCGTCCAGGACTTCGACCGATGGAAGGTCGTCTTCGACGGCTTCACCGACCTGCGCACGCGTCACCGGGTCCGCCGGTACGACGTCTCGCGCCCCACGGATGATCCGCGCTACGTCCTCGTCGGGCTCGACTTCGACTCCCGCGCCGACGCCGAAGCCTTCCTCGTCACGATGCGCGGGGTGTGGGGGACCTCGACCGCGGCGACCGTGCTCGCCGGCGCGCCGCAGGTGCGCGTGACGGAGTCGGTCGAGGTGGGTCCGTGAGGGGCAGGTGGAATCGACTGGATGCGCTGGCTCATCTCGGTGGTCGTGTTGTGTTCTGCCCCGGTGTTCTCGCGCTCAGCCGGTCTGGCGGCGGATGTAGGCCGCGATGACGTCCGGCGCGTAGCAGGCGACGTGGCCGGCGCCCTGGATCCGGTCGGGACCCGCCGATCCCCCGGTGCGATTGACGGCGGCGCCCCGCGCCAACTCGTCCACGATCTCCCGGAAGGCGGGATGGGACTCGGCGCCATAGGAGAAGCGCAGGTCGACGCCCGAGGCTGCGAGGGCGTCGAGGTCGACTGTCTCCTCGGTGGCCGGGATGTCGTCCCGGACGAAGTTCTCGGCGAGAGCGTCAGCCCTCGCGGCGTACCACTGGAGCCCGACGGGAGGTTCCAGCAACCCGGGCGGAGCCAGGTCTTCCCGTGAGCCGGTGGTCGTGGTCGCGGTCGTGGCCGCGGATGCGGATGCGGCGGCCATCGCACCTACCCAGTCGCCGGGATGTTTGCCCAGGTGCCCCTCGACCGCCTCTGTGGCCAGTGTGCGCAGCGCACGGCCGGACGCGGAGTGGGCGAAGTACCCAGGCTCGAAGACGAGCACCCGCCGCACGAGGGTCGGATGGCGCAGAGCGAGCTGGACCGCCACGATCCCGCCCGCGGACGCCCCGAACACATCGGCACCGGTCAAGCCGAGCACGCTGAGCAGGCCCGCCGCGTCGTCTGCATGCTGTGCTGCATCGCAGGGCCAGCTGTCGCGAGAGCTGCGCAGGGTTCCCCGACGGTCGTAGGTGACGACCGTGGCACCGGTCAGCCGTTCGGCGATCGGACGGAACATCTCCGCGTCGTCGCTGGAGGCGCCGATGAGGAGGAGCCCCGGGCCGTGTCCCCGGACCTCCGCATAGAGCCGGCAGCCGTTGACGTCGTGCCAGCCGGTGCGTGGTGGTTCTGCGCCATCGCTGGCGAAGGGATTGGTCCGGAGGCCAGGATCCGTCATGGTTTCAGGCTAGACCTGCCGGTCCCGCAGCCTCTCGCAGCGCCGCCATCGCGGCCGACCACACGATGCGCTCCTGCTCCATCCGCACGTTCCCGAGGGACCGCACCGCCTCGAGCGCAGCGAGCTCGCCCGCCGTCAGGGAGCTGATAGCGCCGGTGAACGGCGTCGGTTCGGTGACCCACAGATCCCGGTACATCTCCAGGGTCACGGTGTCCATGAGCACCGACGTCACGTCCGGGCAGTAGCTGCGGATCCGATGCAGGATCAAGAACCCGTGGCTGTCCAGGTCGCCCCAGTACACGATGCGGGCGTCGCGGATCCAGGGGATGTCACCCAGCTTCTTCACTGCATACCCCGACCCGTGCACGACGATGGCCCCCGGCACCGCTTCCATCGCCAGGACCGATTCGAGGTTCTCGAAGACGAAGACGGTCCGAGGGTGGATGGTCAGTTCCGCCAGCTCGGCCACCGGAGCGGAGAAGTCGGTGAGGGTCGTTGGGAGCAGCGTCGGGTCAAGGACCCGCATCCGGACCAGCTCGGGTGGCTCGATCAGGCCCAGGGCCTCGCGTCCGGAGATCGCGGTGAACAGACCGGCGACGAGCCCCCGGTGCGCCTTGACCCACTTGGTGTCCACCCCGCGGATGGGCAGCTGACGGATGTACAGCCCGGAGTCGGGATGCGCGGCGAGCCAGCGCAGCACGCCGTCGAGGCGGGCGGCGTCAATGGGATCCAGCTCGGCGAGCGCCCGGGCGTGGCGGCGGACCGCGGCGAGCATCGGCTCGGAGGATCCCCACTCTCCGAGCAGGGCGGCCACCCGCGTGGAGACTAGCCGCCAGTGCTGCGACTTGCTGGCGAACTGCGCGACGTCGGCCGCCGTCTCGAAGCGGAGGCGTTCGGGTACCTCCTGGGACCCCTCGCTCGCCCACTGGCGTCGGACCCGGACGAGGTGGGGGACTGCGGCGCTGCGCCAGTCGTCGTTCCAAGCCAGTGCGCGCTGTCGGTCGGCGATCACCTCGCGCTCGGTGGGCAGGTGGAGCGGGAGCTCCAGGTGAGCGCTCGCGGCATCGGGCACTGGAGGCTCTGACGTTGCTGAGGGCGGGGCGGTCGGTGCCGCGCCCGCCTGCGCGAGTGCCCACCGCGCGAAGTTCGCGTCGTACTTCTTGCGGATCATCTCGCGTGCCGCGCTGACGCTGAGCATCGGTCATCCCTCCACAGGGGTCACGGAGCCGTGTGCGGCGTCGCTGGCGAGCGCACCGACGAGCAGGTCGTCGGTGATCGGCACGACCGCCACCGTCGAGTCGCGGAAGTCCCGGCAGTCGGCCAGCGCGATGGCCCCCACGTACTCCTCGAGGGTCTGCAACAGCTTGAGCGGGGTGGCCAGGATCATGTGGAAGCCGAACTCGAGGAAGATGTCCATCGCCATCTGGGTGAAGGCGGAGTCGGCCTTGTCGAAGGCCTCGTCGAGGATGACGGTGCCGAAGGTGGGGACGTCGGCGTCGTCCGTGGCGAGCTGGTAGCGCAGGGCCGCGGCGAGGCAGAAGATGACCAGCTTCTGGCGCTGCCCGCCGGAGAGCCCGGCGCTGGAGTCGTGGATGTTGAGCGTGACCCCGGCACCGTCCTGCTCCACCCCGGTGAACCGCACGTGCTTGCGGGTGTCCAGGCACAGCTCGCGCCAGGCCCTGTCACCGGCCTCGGAGGAGGTCAGTCGCTTCATCAGCCGGTCCATCACAGCGAACCGTGTCTCTGCCTCGGTCCGGTCCTGCCCGTTCCAGGTGTCGGTGGAGATCGTCTGGAGGTCGGCGAGGAACTCGCGGGCGGCCGTGGACCGGTTGTCGTCCACCCGGATCTGCAGGAAGCGCCCGGCGTCGAAGTTCGACCGGCCCAAGGACCGGTTGACCGGGTCGATCCGCTCCTCGATCTGCGACCGGGCCCGGCGGATCTCCACCGCGAGCTGGCCGACGTTGCGCCGGGACTGGCTCTCGAGCAGGTCGAAGAACTTCTCCTCGAAGTCGGGCAGCCGGTCCGCGGTCAGGCGCCCGAGGATCTCCAGGTACCCGCCGTGGTCGGCGACGTCGGCGGCGAGGTCTCCCGCGATCGCAGGCCAGCGCCGTCGGAGCTCCACGGCGATCGAGGCGTAGGCCCGTTCGGCGGCCGCCGCCGCCCGCTGGGCTGCGTCCTTCTCGGCGTCGAGGGCGTTGATGACCGTGACGGTCACGGCGTCGATCACCGACCCGGTGATCGAGCGGCGCACCCGCAGGAAGCGTTCCTCGAGCTCACCCTGGAAGGGGATTGGCCCGTAGCCGGCCACGACGCTCTCCAGCTCCGCGACCACTGCGCGCAGGGTCTCCAGCAGGCTCCGGGCACCGGCCTGGGCCTGCATCGCCTGCGAGACACCCTCGCGGGCCTCCTGCTCGATGCCGGCCGCCTCGCGTTCTTGCTGCTGGGCCAGGCGCAGGTCCCGGTTGCCGGCGAGGAGGGTGTTGAGCGTGCGCCTGTGCCGGACCACGGTCTGCTCGGCGGCCTCGACGTCGAGGTCCTTCCACTCCCGGGTGGCGAGCGTCGCGAGCACGTTCATCCGCTGCCGGGACTGTTCCCGGGCCGCGTCGGCGCGTTCGAGGGCGCCGTCGGCTGTCGCGAGCTCCGCGGTGGTGGCGCGCTGGAGGGTGAGCAGGTGCTCCACCTTCTCGGCGTTGTCGAACCCCAGCACCCAGCGCCGGCGGTCGGTGACCTCGGCGCGGTCGTCCTTCTCGAACCGGACGGCCCCGCGCTTGACCTGGCCGGCCACGGTCACCGCCTGCTCGCTGGCGTGCAGCTCGCGCGGGTGGTCGACGCAGTCGTAGTCGTAGAGGCGCGACAGTGTCCAGCCCAGCCACTCCTCCATGGCGCCGGGCTTGATGTCCACGCGCGCGGCGAGCGAGCGGTCGCTGCGCAACGACCGGGGCGGGTCGACCCGCACCGGAACCGCCTCGAAGACCAGCCGGGTCCCCAGGAACGTCGCCTCGACGGCCTGGGACACCGCATCGAGGTGGGCGGCCGGGACGAGCAGGAGGGTCGAGAGCGGGCGCAGCACCCGTTCGATCGCGCCGGTCCACTCCGCGAACTCACCCCTGACCTGGAGCAGCTCTCCGGCGAAAGGGAGCGAGGCCGCCGGGATGCCCGTCTGACGGCACACGAGTGCGCGGGCCTCGAGCAGCCCCCGGTCCAGGTTTGACCGCTGGCCCTTGAGCGCGGTGAGGTCCTCCTGGATCGTGCGCAGCCGCCCGGCGATCTCCGACCGGCGCTCATGGGCGGTGAGCAGGCGCTCGCGCTCCTGGGCGTGGGCCACCTCCAGGGCGTCACGGTCGCGGCGCGCGGTGGCCTGAAGCTCCTCGAACTCCTCGAAGGAGGCCGGGAAGACGACGTCGACGGCGGCCAGCTCGGCCGCGACCCGGGCCCGCCGGGCCCGTCGCTCGTGTGCGGTCGCCTCGGAGAGGGCAACCCACTCCTCCTGGGCGCTGATCGCGGCTCCACCGCGCTCCTCGACCTGCGCCTTCGCTAGGCCCAGGGCGCTCGCGGCCTCCAGTGCCCGCTCTGTCGCGAGCTCGAGGTCGTTCTCGGCTGTGCGCAGAGCAGCCTCGGCGGCGCCGCGTTCCTGGACCGCGAGGGTGTGCTTCCAGGTGTCCTTGAAAGGACCCAGCGCGGCGCGCAGCTCGAGGGCGTGCTCGGCGAGCGTGCTGTGCACCTGGTGGTGGTCCCCGTGCGGGACGAGGGTGCGCAGGTGCTCCACCTGGTTCCGGGCCTCGATGACCAGCGCGTGCGCCGCGGCCAGGTCCCCGAACTGGGTGATCGCGGTCTCGGCCTGGGCGTAGGTGCGCGGCTCGTCGAGCATGAACGTGCGGAAGAGGTCGTCGAGGTTGCCCAGGCTCTTGGCGGACTGGGTCTTGTGGAGGAGCAGCAGGGCGTTCTCCCCGGAGATCCCGAGCATCCGGGTGAACCGGGCCGAGAAGGCCGAGTGCTTGTCGGTGACCGTCGCCGCCGGCCAGCGAGCCTTGATCCGGCGGGTCTCGATGCCGCTGCGGGCGTACTCCTGGAAGTCGAGAAGGCCCACCGGTTCCTGGGCGATGATGTGCAGCTCGGACGCGTCGGCCGCCTTGGTGGCGCCGCGGTTGAGGTGGAACAGCTTCACCAGCGTGATGGGCTCTGTGCCGGTCCCGTCGCTGTAGCGCAGCAAGATCCCGCTCCACGTCGCGCCGGGACGCAGGTAGTCGCTGACCACCTCACCAGTTGTGGCGTCGGCGTGGCGGCGCCACGCACCGCGGATGTAGCTCGCGGTGGTGCGGTCCTCTCCACGGGTCGTGGCGTCGGCCGCTGCTGCGTTGAACCGGAGCTTCCCGCGCGGGGTGAGCACCGCGGCGACGGCGTCGACGAGGGAGGACTTGCCGGATCCGGAGTGTCCGGTGAGCAGAAACCCCTGCCGGGCGACGTCGATGAGGTGGTGACCCTGGAAGGTTCCCCAGTTGACGACCTCGATCCGGGCAAGGCGCCACTGTCCCGGGTGGGGTACGGCTGGCGGCGTGGAAGAACCGCTCACCTCACCAGCATCGCCGGCCCAGTCCGTGCCGTCGTCGAAGAGCGTCGCGGCGGTCATGCGTCCTCCTGGGAGAAGTCGTCGATGGTGCCGTCGGTGCCGGGGTGCTCGGTGCCAGGCTGGCCGTCGTCGGGCTCGGTCGCTCCGGCGGCCAGGCGCGCGTACTCGGCCTGGACCGCGGTGATCTCCTGCGCGTCGAAGACGAGCCGGAGCACCGGGGAGATGACCGAGCGCCCCTCGGTCGAGGTGGAGGCGAGGAGGCCGTACCGGGTGAGCTTGACCCAGGACGCGTTGACGCGGCGGGCGAACCCTGCGGCGTCCCCGCCGTCACGGCCGCTGTAGACCTGCAGCTGGTCGGCGATCTCGTCCTGTCCGACGATCGTCACTTCGCCGACGTCCGCGCGGAGCAGCAGCTGGCGCAGGTGCAGCAGCAGGGCGGTGTCCAAGAACGTCAGGGTCGCTGTTCGCATGACCTTGGGGACGTCGACGCGGGAGGACTCGGCGTTGCGGACGAAGGCGACCTGCCCTGCCTGGTCGGTCACGAGCTCAAGGAACATGTCCGCGAGCCGGGAGCGGATCTCCTGCTCGTCGTTGAGCAGCGCGTTCCACAGCTTGCCGTGCCGCGCCGCCGACAGGTACGGCCCGCGTAGCAGCTGGACCAGCGCGCGCCGCGAGGACTCGCGCAGGGTCCCGGTGTCCGAGGGCCACAGTGCCTGACCGGACGCAGTGGGATCGGTGCCCTCGTCGGCAACCGCACCGCTGCTGAACGGGATCCCCGGGGTGAGGTCGGTCATCGGATCGTCTCCTTGAACAGGTAGCGAGGAACAGTGCCGTGCCGGGGGACCGCGGTGGTGGAGGTCCAGCGGACCGTCTCGGCGTCGTCGAGCGGGGAAGCGTGCTGCTCGGCGAGGAGCAGCAGTCCGACGACAGAGGCGACACCCTGGGTGGCCGGGTGGGCATCGAGGACCTCCCCGATGGTTGCGGATCCGGTGGCCGCCAGCACGGCGTTGATGTTGGCGGTGAGCTCGCGGAGGTCGATCTCGCTGGCCCGGGACAGCTCCCGCAGCGCCGAGACGTCGACGGGAGGAGCGTCGTGGGTGACGACGTCGCGCACGGTCTCGGAGTCGGCCGGGTTGTGCAGACGCAAGGTGGCGACGGAGTCCAGGGGGACGGAGGTGAGCGCCAGCTCCAGGTCCGTCTTGTGGAACGGGGCGACCTTCGCGCCGACCGCGAGGGCGTCCTGCAGGGTCTGGCGCAGCAGCGCGCTGATCACGCGCTCGGACTGGAGCTCTTGACTCTGCACGAACCGCCGCAGGCTCCGGCTGAACCGTGTCGTCGCCTCGTGGATCTCCGAGCTGGCGTCCTGGAGGGAGGGGAGCAGCCGGCGCAGGGTCCGGGACCGGGCCGGTGGGAGGCCGGTGGCAAAGGTTCGGCCGAGCAGGTCGGTGACGTTGTCCTCGAACTCGGCGCTGCGCTCGGGATCCAGGATGAGCGCATAGAACCCCGAGAAGCTCCGTCCGGCGTCGGACTCGGCCAAGTGGTCGACGCCGCGGAACACCTCGTCCAGGACCGTGCCGCGCGAGCCGTCCTGCTCCACGAGGCGCTCCCGCAGCGCCCGGTTGATGTTCTCCATCTCCGCGCGGACCCGGGCGAAGTCCGCCGGGATCTCGCTCGACAGTCCGAGGATGTCGACGGCGCGCTCCATGGCGCGGTCCGCGGACAGGACAGTGAAGTCTCCGGTGTCGACGCGGGCGATCTCGGCGTCGATGCGGTCGCGCTCGTTGTGCAGGGCCGCGAGGCGCGACGTCGCGTCGGGGTCGGTCTCGAGAGCGAGCAGGCGGACCTGCTCGAGGATGGTGGTCAGGCGGGACTCGGTAACGGACTGACGCGGATCTGCCAGCTGGTCGACGAAGCGGATCGCGACGAGCGCGCCCTCGGAGAGCTCGAAGGTCTCTTCTCGCGAGCCCTCGGAGACCCGCCGGATGAGGATGCCGTCCTCGCGCCACGAGGTGCAGTAGGCCTGGGCGGTCTGCGGCAGGTCGAAGTTGTGCTCGCGCAGCACGACGAGGTCCTCCTCGATCCGCTCGAAGAGCACCGGTGCGGTGAGGCGTTTCTCCTCCCCGCCCAGGTGCGCGCCCAGGACGGCGACGGCGGCGGCGGCGTTGCGGGCGCGCAGCAACGCCCAGGCCGGGCTGCCGGTGGCCAGGCGCCGCGCCGCAAGTGCCGTTCGGAGGGTGCTCACGGATGGAACCCTAGCGAAGGGGACTGACAGGACCGGTGCGTCGACCACGGACGGCTCGGGGCAGTGTGACTCTGAGGCCGTCGATCCCCGGAAAGCACCGTTCCAGCAGGTCAGCTCCGCTCTCCGTGGGTGCGACCACGGGATCGCGGTCCCCTCCGTCGAGACATCTTTGGGGCTACCGTTGGCGCCATGATCCTCGCCGAAGAGATCCTCCTGCTCCTGACCGACGATGGCCTGGGAAAGCCGCTGGTGGACACTACGCGGCTCGACCTGGTCCTGGCCGGGTCGCTCCTGCTGGACCTGGCCGTGCTCGCGCGGGTCGGCGTCACGGCACCCGGCGAACCAGTCAAGGCCGGGCGCCTCGTGGTTCGGGACCCGCGGCCGGCCGGCGATCCCTTCCTTGACCACGCCCTCACCCTGATCGCCGCAGCCGGTCCCACGAAGCCCGACGTCGTCCTGCCGAAGCTGAGGAAGGGCCTCCGGCTTGCGCTCTACGGGCGCCTCGTCGAACGCGGGATCCTCCGGCGCGAGGAGGTGAGGACCCTGGGCCTCTTCTCCTCCCAGCGGTGGACGGCCGTCGACTCCAGGTACGAGGCGCAGATCAGGACCAGCCTGCGCGAGGTGCTCGTCCTCGGCCGCACCCCGGTCGAGCGAGAGGTCGCGATCATCTCCATGCTGCACGCCATCGACCAGGTACCCAAGGTGCTCGGTACCGCTGAGGTGACGGCGCGAGAACTGCGACGCCGGGCGAAAGCACTGTCTGGCGGGATCGCCGACGAGGCCGTCCGGCGAGCGGTCGAGGCGATGAACACGGCGATGCTCGTGACGATGACCGCGACCAGCGCGGGCAGCTGAGGGCAGACGCTCCCCCGTGACGGCGGTCACGGGGGAGCGATTGGTCAAGACACCTCTGCGTAACGTAGTGTCTACGAAGTCAGCCCGACAGGGAGACACAGACACCACTGCGAAGCTCGTGAGAGCCGCCGCGAAGTGGCTGGTCCCGAGGGTTGAAAATCCTAGCTTTTCAGTTTGTGTTGTTGTGGTGCGCCGGGAACGGCGGATTGGACAGGGCGAGCGGAGTCGGGTAAGTTTGAACGGTTGCCCCAAGAGAAAGACCGAATGGTCTGGAAGTGGTGCGCGTCCGCTCCTTGAGAACTCAACAGTGTGCTTAAATAGTCAATGCCAAGACCCCTTGTCTGGTGTTGGTTGCCGGGTCTTCGATCTGGTGGCTGATTCGCAGCAAGGTTTATTTGGTATGAATTGAAAACGCAAGTTTTCGGTTTGTAGCCTTGATTAATCAGGTGCCTCTTTGCAGGGGTGCTTGCTTCGTATGGTTGTTAACTTCTCTTCGGAGGGGTTGATATCAAACATTTACGGAGAGTTTGATCCTGGCTCAGGACGAACGCTGGCGGCGTGCTTAACACATGCAAGTCGAACGGTGATGGGGGAGCTTGCTCTTCTTGATCAGTGGCGAACGGGTGAGTAACACGTGAGTAACCTGCCCTTGACTCTGGGATAAGCGTTGGAAACGACGTCTAATACCGGATATGAGATGCGACCGCATGGTCTGTGTCTGGAAAGTTTTTCGGTCAAGGATGGACTCGCGGCCTATCAGCTTGTTGGTGAGGTAATGGCTCACCAAGGCGTCGACGGGTAGCCGGCCTGAGAGGGCGACCGGCCACACTGGGACTGAGACACGGCCCAGACTCCTACGGGAGGCAGCAGTGGGGAATATTGCACAATGGGCGAAAGCCTGATGCAGCGACGCCGCGTGAGGGATGAAGGCCTTCGGGTTGTAAACCTCTTTCAGTAGGGAAGAAGCGAAAGTGACGGTACCTGCAGAAGAAGCACCGGCTAACTACGTGCCAGCAGCCGCGGTAATACGTAGGGTGCAAGCGTTGTCCGGAATTATTGGGCGTAAAGAGCTCGTAGGCGGTTTGTCGCGTCTGGTGTGAAAACTCAAGGCTCAACCTTGAGCTTGCATCGGGTACGGGCAGACTAGAGTGTGGTAGGGGTGACTGGAATTCCTGGTGTAGCGGTGGAATGCGCAGATATCAGGAGGAACACCGATGGCGAAGGCAGGTCACTGGGCCACTACTGACGCTGAGGAGCGAAAGCATGGGGAGCGAACAGGATTAGATACCCTGGTAGTCCATGCCGTAAACGTTGGGCACTAGGTGTGGGGCTCATTCCACGAGTTCCGCGCCGCAGCTAACGCATTAAGTGCCCCGCCTGGGGAGTACGGCCGCAAGGCTAAAACTCAAAGGAATTGACGGGGGCCCGCACAAGCGGCGGAGCATGCGGATTAATTCGATGCAACGCGAAGAACCTTACCAAGGCTTGACATACACCGGAATCATGCAGAGATGTGTGCGTCTTCGGACTGGTGTACAGGTGGTGCATGGTTGTCGTCAGCTCGTGTCGTGAGATGTTGGGTTAAGTCCCGCAACGAGCGCAACCCTCGTCCTATGTTGCCAGCACGTTATGGTGGGGACTCATAGGAGACTGCCGGGGTCAACTCGGAGGAAGGTGGGGATGACGTCAAATCATCATGCCCCTTATGTCTTGGGCTTCACGCATGCTACAATGGCCGGTACAAAGGGCTGCGATACCGCGAGGTGGAGCGAATCCCAAAAAGCCGGTCTCAGTTCGGATTGGGGTCTGCAACTCGACCCCATGAAGTCGGAGTCGCTAGTAATCGCAGATCAGCAACGCTGCGGTGAATACGTTCCCGGGCCTTGTACACACCGCCCGTCAAGTCACGAAAGTCGGTAACACCCGAAGCCGGTGGCCTAACCCCTTGTGGGATGGAGCCGTCGAAGGTGGGATTGGCGATTGGGACTAAGTCGTAACAAGGTAGCCGTACCGGAAGGTGCGGCTGGATCACCTCCTTTCTAAGGAGCTACATGCTGGCGCTGTTCGGGGACTACCCCGAAAGTGGTCAGGTGGCCACGTCCACTCTCCGAATGAGGGGGTGGGTGGTTGCTCACGGGTGGAACATTGACTATGGATGCCGGCAGCGCCGGTCATGGAAGTACGTCGCCCCCTTCGGGGAGCGGGTGGAACCTGTGGCCAGTGAGGTGGGTGGACGCAAGCACACTGTTGGGTCCTGAAGGTACGGGCGCCGAAAGGCGAACGAACTTCAGGCAGCCCTGGTCTCATCGACCGGGGTTGCTGCACGCGGGTCACCGTGATCCATCCGAACCGCATGCCCCTGGGGTGTGTAGGCGGTGGTGTTCGGTGGGATCGTCCGTAGCTTGAGAACTGCACAGTGGACGCGAGCATCTTTGCGATCAAGGACTTACGAGTCTTTGTTCTGCAATTTAGTGATATTAAGTTTTTAAGGGCACAGGGTGGATGCCTTGGCACTAGGAGCCGATGAAGGACGTAGTAGCCTGCGATAAGCCTCGGGGAGTTGGCAAACGAACCGTGATCCGAGGATTTCCGAATGGGGAAACCCAGCTGGAGTTATGTCCAGTTACCCGCATCTGAATATATAGGGTGTGTGGAGGGAACGTCGGGAAGTGAAACATCTCAGTACCGACAGGAAGAGATATTCCGTGAGTAGTGGCGAGCGAAAGCGGATGAGGCCAAACCGTTCATGTGTGATACCCGGCAGGGGTTGCATGGGCGGGGTTGTGGGACCTTTCAGATTGTTCTGCCGAACTTTCAGGGAGTCAGAAAGCCGCGTTATAGTCGAAGGGCATTGAAAGGCCCGGCGTAGAGGGTGTGACCCCCGTAGACGAAATGACGTGGCCTCCCGAAGGGGATCCCAAGTAGCACGGGGCCCGAGAAATCCCGTGTGAATCCGTGAAGACCACTTCATAAGCCTAAATACTACCTAGTGACCGATAGCGGACAAGTACCGTGAGGGAAAGGTGAAAAGTACCCCGGGAGGGGAGTGAAATAGTACCTGAAACCGTGTGCCTACAATCCGTTGGAGCCTCCCTAGCAGGGGTGACAGCGTGCCTTTTGAAGAATGAGCCTGCGAGTTAGTGCTCAGTGGCGAGGTTAACCCGTGTGGGGAAGCCGTAGCGAAAGCGAGTCTTAATAGGGCGAATGAGTCGCTGGGTCTAGACCCGAAGCGAAGTGATCTACCCATGGGCAGGTTGAAGCGCGGGTAAGACCGCGTGGAGGACCGAACCCACCTAGGTTGAAAACTGGGGGGATGACCTGTGGGTAGGGGTGAAAGGCCAATCAAACTTCGTGATAGCTGGTTCTCCCCGAAATGCATTTAGGTGCAGCGTCACGTGTTTCTTGCCGGAGGTAGAGCTACTGGATGGCCGATGGGCCCCAAAAGGTTACTGACGCCAGCCAAACTCCGAATGCCGGTAAGTGAGAGCGTGGCAGTGAGACTGTGGGGGATAAGCTCCATAGTCGAGAGGGAAACAGCCCAGACCACCAGCTAAGGCCCCTAAGCGTATGCTAAGTGGGAAAGGATGTGGAGTTGCACAGACAACCAGGAGGTTGGCTTAGAAGCAGCCACCCTTGAAAGAGTGCGTAATAGCTCACTGGTCAAGTGATTCCGCGCCGACAATGTAGCGGGGCTCAAGTATACCGCCGAAGCTGTGGCATTCACATAATAACCAGGCCTTCGTGGTCCAGGTGTGTGGATGGGTAGGGGAGCGTCGTGTGGCCAGTGAAGTCGCGGGGGAACCCAGCGGTGGAGGCTACACGAGTGAGAATGCAGGCATGAGTAGCGAATGACGGGTGAGAAACCCGTCCGCCGAATGATCAAGGGTTCCAGGGCCAGGCTAATCCGCCCTGGGTAAGTCGGGACCTAAGGCGAGGCCGACAGGCGTAGTCGATGGACAAGGAGTTGATATTCTCCTACCGGCGAAGAACCGCCCATACCGAATCTGGTGATGCTAAGTGCCCAAGCCTGGTCCGCACGCCCTTCGGGGCCGAGGACTCAGGGGAGCGCACGACCCGAGCTGGTAGTAGGTAAGCGCATTAACAGGGGTGACGCAGGAAGGTAGCCCAGCGTGGCGATGGTTGTCCACGTCCAAGGTTGTAGGGAGAACAGTAGGCAAATCCGCTGTTCACATATCCTGAGAACTGATGGTGAGTCCGTATGGACGATGATTGGGTGATCCTATGCTGCCAAGAAAAGCCTCGGCGCGAGGTTCTAGCCGCCCGTACCCTAAACCGACTCAGGTGATCAGGTAGAGAATACTAAGGCGATCGAGAGAATCATGGTTAAGGAACTCGGCAAAATGCCCCCGTAACTTCGGGAGAAGGGGGGCCCGGAGCGTGTACCCACTTGCTGGGGAAGCGTGCAAGGGCCGCAGAGACCAGGGAGAAGCGACTGTTTACTAAAAACACAGGTCCGTGCGAAGTCGCAAGACGATGTATACGGACTGACGCCTGCCCGGTGCTGGAAGGTTAAGAGGACGGGTTAGCACTTGTGCGAAGCTCAGAATTTAAGCCCCAGTAAACGGCGGTGGTAACTATAACCATCCTAAGGTAGCGAAATTCCTTGTCGGGTAAGTTCCGACCTGCACGAATGGCGTAACGACTTCTCCGCTGTCTCAACCGTGAACTCGGCGAAATTGCACTACGAGTAAAGATGCTCGTTACGCGCAGCAGGACGGAAAGACCCCGGGACCTTTACTATAGTTTGGTATTGGTGTTCGGTGCGGCTTGTGTAGGATAGGTGGGAGACTATGAAGCATGCACGCCAGTGTGTGTGGAGTCAACGTTGAAATACCACTCTGGTCGCTCTGGATATCTAACCTCGGTCCGTAATCCGGATCAGGGACAGTGCCTGATGGGTAGTTTAACTGGGGCGGTTGCCTCCTAAAATGTAACGGAGGCGCTCAAAGGTTCCCTCAGCCTGGTTGGCAATCAGGTGTCGAGTGCAAGTGCACAAGGGAGCTTGACTGTGAGACTGACAAGTCGAGCAGGGACGAAAGTCGGAACTAGTGATCCGGCGGTGGCTTGTGGAAGCGCCGTCGCTCAACGGATAAAAGGTACCCCGGGGATAACAGGCTGATCTTGCCCAAGAGTCCATATCGACGGCATGGTTTGGCACCTCGATGTCGGCTCGTCGCATCCTGGGGCTGGAGTAGGTCCCAAGGGTTGGGCTGTTCGCCCATTAAAGCGGTACGCGAGCTGGGTTTAGAACGTCGTGAGACAGTTCGGTCCCTATCCGCTGCGCGCGCAGGAAACTTGAGAAGGGCTGTCCCTAGTACGAGAGGACCGGGACGGACGAACCTCTGGTGTGCCAGTTGTTCCGCCAGGAGCACGGCTGGTTGGCTACGTTCGGAAGAGATAACCGCTGAAAGCATCTAAGCGGGAAGCTTGCTTCAAGATGAGGTTTCCACGGGATTCGTCCCGAGAGGCTCCCAGAAGACCACTGGGTAGATAGGCCGGATGTGGAAGAAGGGACGAAAGACCTTCGGAGCTGACCGGTACTAATAAGCCGATAACTTGATAACACTCAAATTTTGTGTGCTACGCGTCCACTGTGCAGTTCTTAGGGTACGGCCGTGAGTTCCCGGCTGATAACCTAATAGAGTTACGGCAGTCATAGCGTGAGGGAAACGCCCGGTCCCATTCCGAACCCGGAAGCTAAGCCTCACTGCGCCGATGGTACTGCACGGGTGACTGTGTGGGAGAGTAGGTCGCTGCCGGACAACCTTTCAACGAAAGCCCACCCCTTCGGGGGTGGGCTTTCGTCGTCCCCGGAAACGCTCACTCCGCTGGCCCCACCCGCCGTCCTTCGCTGAGTGCTGGTTCCTCCACGCTTCCGGTGACGTCTTCCGTGCACAACCCAGCACTCAGCGGGAAGCGCAAGAGGCTGAGTGACCTGCTTGACACAAACGCTTCACCAGCGGCTGTACCGCTGCCGCCGAGTGAGAACCGTGAGACGCCTGTGGTCAGTGCGGTGGCTCGCGGTCGAAACGCTGACCCGCCGCATCTATTGGCGCAGCGGTGTGTACCGCCCGAGGAGCGCATGGGACCAGCGCGAGCAAGTCACCTGGATCGACCGGCTCTTCTAGCTTGGCTCAGGTCCGTCAGCGTTCCAGCCATGCACATTGCGTGGCGTGCGCGTCGAGGTAGGCATGCGAGGGTAGGTCTGCTCTGAGCAACGGCACGACGGCTAGCGTCTGGTTGTTCAAGCTGGCGTAGGGCCCTCCGAGTGCGGGCGAGGTCCGGGTAACCAGGGTCCCGTTCCACCGCGGAGTGATCGTCAGCAGCAGCCTGTCGAACAGGGTGTGGACGTCGGCGCGGAGCAGGAGACCGTTCGACAAGGTGTTGGTGTGCGCGCCGCGGTAGGGCAAGATGTGCGCCGCCTCCAGGACGGCGTCCGTGGTGGTTCCGGTGACTGCGCATGACTGGCGATATGCCTTGAGCAGCTTGTTGCGGAAGGCTGGTTGTCCTTGTCGTAGACGGATCTGGGCCAATGCCAGCTCACGTCGATCCTCGCTGAGCGATTCGGCGTCGGGATGGTTGAGAACCGCGAGAGCCTCTTCCACCGTCTGGCTGCTGCTGTTCACGCCTTGTGACTCGTTCACGAAAAGGGCCGCAAGGTTCGCCTCGACGACACTGTCAGAGGTTCTCGGTGCAAAGTTCGCTCCGCCGGAGAGGCCTGTTGCAGCGCGAAGCTCCGTCCACGTCAGATTCTCTCCGTCGTAGTCCTCGAGACTGGAGAAGTTGATGCGTCCCCTGTACCGGGTCTCGTGAGCGTCATCCCACGGAAGCCCAGTCGATGGAGAGTCCGCGACGTCGGCAGTGACTACTCCACGCCCCGCGAGCCCGCGTTGCGCCACCCAGAAGTAGACGGTGTCTCCGCGCTCGATCTTCCGTCGGGTACGGAGGTCCCAGATCAGCTCACGCTTGGCGAAGTCCCAGTGGTGGGGGTGTTCCGCGTCGATAGACAGTACCCAACTCGTCATGACATGCCTCGTCCCATTCGGGGCGGGTGGAGGCATGTCCCAGAGGTGGAAGCCTGTCGTTCCGCGGTGCTCTTCTGTTGTGTGGTGATCAGGATCCCGTATGTGAGGTGAGCAGCGCAAACAGCCTTGGGATCGGATGGATCCGGGGCTACTTGGGCGCCGGCGGATCCGGTCAGACGGCAGGCCGATCCCATCCAGCCCATGCGGGCTCGGGTCCTGAGCGAGTAGCGTCGGAACCAGGGTCGACAAACCGGCCCACACGACGGGAGATCACCATGACTCACATGTCTCACAAGACGCACTGGAAAGACCTCAGCGGCAAGCGCAAGACCGGGATGGTCATCGTCGGCCTCGCGCAGGTGGCGCTCACCGCAGCCGCCTACCGAGACCTCGCCAAGCGCCCCGCGGACGAGATCGAGGGCACCAAGCTCGCCTGGGGCATTGCCCTCCTGGTCAACTGGATCGGCCCGCTCACCTACTTCGCCAAGGGCCGCAAGGCCTAACCCCGTCTCCCGCTGAGTGCGGCCATCCGGCTGCCCAAACCGGACACGAGGCAGCCGTTCGGCTGCACTCAGCGGGGGTGGCGGGTGGTTGTCCACAGGGCGGCGCATAACGTGCTGAAGTGCTCGGGTCGGACGTAGTGTCGGGGGCATGACTCCTGAGCGGATGCGACGCCGGTGCTGGGCCGTGGTCGTGGTGTGCGGTGTCCTGGTGCTGGGGGCCTGCGGGGAGGGGTCGTCGGCCGCGCCGACGACGCCGGCCACCACGTCTCCGGCGCCGACTGTTGAGCCCACGCCGGACCCGACGGTCGAGCCGACGCCGGTGGCAACGGACCGGGCGGGGGAGCCCCTCGTGCCGCCCGAGCGGCCGGCGGCGATGGACAACGACGACGAGGCCGGGGCGCAGGCGGCGGCGGAGTACTTCGTGGAACTCTCCGGGTACGCCGTGAGGAGCCAAGACCTTACGGACTTCACCAACCTCTGTGACCCTGAGAGCATCTACTGCTCAGCGGTGATCGACGAAGTCCAGACGGACATCGCTGTTGGCAACTACACGATCGGTGGGGCCTCCACGTTCACGACTGCCACGGTGGATTCACCCGGTGAGCACCCCTTCTATGTCGTGTGGGGCAACCTCGACAGGACATCATTCGTTGCGTTCGACTCGGGCGGCAAGGAGATATTTGCGTCCCAAGGTGACGATGACCTGGACTTTGCGGTGGCAATCCAGCACATGACAGGTGGCCAGTGGATCGTTAGAGGTGCCGAAGCTGGGGTCGTGCGGCCATCATGACGCATAGACTCGTCGTCACGGCTGTGACCATCCTTTCCCTGCCCCTTTGGGCGGCCACAGGGACCCCGCACGCAGCGACTCCCGGCGTCCCCTGCGGTCCGGAATCGCACCGTGACAACTCAGCGAAGGCGAGCGGCGATTTCCTAGAAATACAGACGTCCACGATCCAGACAAGCACCGGCTGCCGTTCCCAGGGCAAGGGGGACTCTTCCGCCGGACCGCCGCAGACCCTCATCACAAGCACCGACGCATGCGTACCGACGACGATCTACGGGACTTCTGGCATCGCGGCTGCCTGCGTCGGGCAGGCGGGCCTTGACCTGCAGAACTGCGATCCCGACCTCGGCTTCGACGTCAGCCCCACCAGCATCCAGACCCTGCAACCCGACGGTACCTACTCCGAACCGCGACTGAACTCGGTCCTGGTCTGCAACCAGGCGCCGGCGGCGGCGCCCCTCGTCGTCACCCAGGCCGACTTCCGCAACCTGCCCCTGACCCCCTCAGCCATCGTGGTCGGCCCCTCTCAGGGCTGGGTCCCGGTGAACATGATCACCGTCGTCTACACCGACCCCCAACCCCAGGTCCTCACCACGACCCTGCTCGGCCAGCCCGTCACCGTCCGCGCCACCCCCCGCGACTACGCCTGGGACTGGGCCGACGGCTCCACCCCCACCACCACGACCGACCCCGGCGCCCCCTGGCCCGACCACACCGTCGCCTACACCTACCCCCGCACCGGGGACTACACCGTCACCATGACCACCACCTGGACCGGGGAGTACTCCCTCGACGGCGGCACCACCTACACCCCGATCACCGGCACCGCCACCACCACCAGCACCGCCCCACCCCTGACCGTCACCGAGCTCCGCTCCCACCTCGTCGAAGACCCCCTCGGCTGACACCCAGCCCCGCCTCCCGCCCCCGCCCCGCACCACGCGATACCCTCCTCCCAGCGGTACCGACGGACTTCCCCCGCTCTCGCGCCAGGCCCAACGCTCCACGCCTGGCCCGACCGCGCCGGACATGCCCCCTCCGCACGACTATTCGTGCTGCCCGGGGGAAGTGTTCCGTTGTCTGCTGTCCGTTTCAGTGCCGGCTCGTTGGTGACCATGACTGCTCAGGATTCCTCGACCGTCGAGCGTCATCTCGCGTCCCAGCTCGCAGCCCAGGGGCTCGGGCGCGCCGGGGAGAGCGAGGTGCGCTCGTGGCGCAGCTCCATCCCCACCCTCGCCCGCGACCTGTGCGACGCCGGGCTGGACAAGGTCGAGGTCATCCTCGAGCACCGGCTGCCGCTGTCCTCCAAGCGGGCCGACGTCATCCTCGCCGGGACCCACCCGCGCACCGGGGCGCCGTCGTACGTGGTCGTCGAGCTCAAGCAGTGGAGCCACGCCCGGCGCTGGGAGGACTCCGCGACGCTCGTCGATGTCGACGGCGCGCCCTACCGCCCGGTGCTGCACCCCAGCATCCAGGTCGCCGGCTACGCAGAGTACCTGCGTGACTTCGTCCGCATCTTCGCCGAGGCCCCCGAGGCGATGGCAGCCACGGCCTACCTCCACAATGCCTCCGACGGGATGGTCGCCGACCTCTGGGACAACCCGGCGCTCACCCAGGCCCCGATGTTCACCGGGCAGACCCGCGGCAAACTCCACGACTTCCTGCGCACCCGGCTCGCACCGGGGGAGCCCGGCGTGCACGCCGCCGACCACTTCCTCGGGTCGGCGATCGCGCCGTCCAAGCAGCTGCTCACCGTCGCGGCGAAGGAGATCCAGGAGCGCGAGCAGTTCGTGCTCCTCGACGAGCAGCGCGTGGCCTACGAGCTGGTCCTGCGCGCCGTGGAGAAGGCCCGCAAGGCCGACACCAAGACCGCGGTCATCGTCACCGGTGGGCCCGGATCGGGCAAGTCCGTCATCGCGCTGTCCCTCCTCGGCGAGCTCGCGCGGCAGGGGCGGACCGTGCTGCACGCGACCGGGTCCAAGAGCTTCACCACGACCATGCGGCACGTCGCGGGGAAGGGCTCAACCCGCACGAAGTCGCTGTTCAAGTACTTCAACTCCTTCATCGACGCTGAGCCGAACGGCCTCGACGTCGTCATCCTCGACGAGGCGCACCGGATCCGCGAGCAGTCCGTCAACCGCTACACGGTCAAGGCGGTCCGGGAGCGCGCCCGCCCGCAGATCACCGAGCTGCTCGACGCCGCGCGCGTGCCCGTCTTCCTCCTCGACGAGCACCAGGTGGTCCGCCCCGGGGAGATGGGCACGGTCGCCGACATCCGCGCGCACGCCGCCCTGCGCGGCCTCCCCGTCGACCAGGTCGACCTCCAGGCGCAGTACCGCTCGGGCGGCTCCGACACGTACCTCACCTGGGTGCAGACCCTGCTGGGTCTGCGCGACGGCGCGCTGGAACCCTGGCGGGACGAGGCCACCTTCGCGGTCGACGTCGTCGACTCCCCCCGGGAGATGGAGGCGCGGCTGCGCGCCTACCGCGACGCCGGCTCGAACGCGAGGATGACGGCCGGGTACTGCTGGCCCTGGTCGAAGTCCGCCCCGGACGCCCAGCTCGTCGACGACGTGAGGATCGGGGACTGGGCCAAGCCGTGGAACGTCTACGGCGAGCGGCGGATCGGTGACGCACCGCCGTCGGCGCTGTGGGCGAGCGAGCCAGGCGGGTTCGAGCAGGTCGGCTGCGTCTACACCGCGCAGGGGTTCGAGTACGCGTGGAACGGCGTGATCTTCGGCCCGGACCTCGTCTGGCGCGCCCAGGCGCGCGGGGGAGCGGGCGGCTGGGTCGCGCGCCGCGAGCACAACAAGGACCCCGACTTCCGGTCGCGGACCAAGGTCGACGACGCGACCTTCGACCGCCTGGTCCGCCACGTGTACAAGGTGCTGCTCACCCGCGGGATGGTCGGGACGCTGCTGTACTCGACCGACCCAGAGACCCAGGCGATGCTCAGGTCTGCAGTCGGCGCTGCCCCGTCACAGCGCCCAGCCCCGTCACAGCACCCGAGCCAAGAAGTCCTGCGTCCGAGCCTCCCGCGGTGACGTGAGCACCTGCTCTGGCGTCCCCTGCTCCACCACGACCCCGTCGGCCATGAAGACCACCTGGTCGGCGACCTCCCGGGCGAAGCCGATCTCGTGGGTGACGACGATCATCGTCATGCCAGACTCGGCGAGGGACCGCATGACCGTGAGGACCTCACCGACGAGCTCGGGGTCGAGGGCCGACGTCGGCTCGTCGAAGAGCATGATCTCGGGGTCCATCGCCAGGGCGCGGGCGATCGCGACACGCTGCTGCTGACCGCCGGAGAGCTGGGCGGGGTAGTGGTCGCGGTGGTCGGTCAGCCCGACCTGCTCGAGCAGCTCGGTGGCACGCGCGCGGGCCTGGGTCTTGCTCCGACCGAGCACCTGGACCTGCGCCTCGACGACGTTTCCCAGGGCGGTCATGTGCGGGAAGAGGTTGAAGCGCTGGAACACCATGCCGATCCGCGCGCGCTGGCGGGCGATCTCCTTGGGGTGCAGCGCGAACAGCGCCGGGTGGCCGCGGTGGGTCCCCTCGCGGAAACCCACGAGCTCGCCGTCGACGTAGATGCGTCCGGCGGTGATGGTCTCGAGCTGGTTGATGCACCGCAGCGCGGTGGACTTCCCGGACCCGGAGGGGCCGAGGACCACGCACACCGACCCGGTGGGGACCGTGAGGTTCACCCCGCGCAGCACGTGCGCGTCGCCGAACTCCTTGTGCAGGTCGACGACCTCGACCATGGGCGCGGTCACGGGGTGACCTCCGTCAGCGGACCCGGTTCAGCGGTGGTCCCAGCCGCGTTGATCGCGGCCTGACGTGACCGCCGCTGCGAGGCACGCCGTCGGCCACCGCCGCCGCCGCCCCCGCCGCCGCCTGGAGCGTGGTGCACGTCGAAGCCCTTTCCGTAGTACTTCTCGAGGAAGTGCTGGCCGACCATGAGCACGCTGGTGATCGCCAGGTACCAGATGGCCGCGACCATGAGCATCGGGATCGGCTGGAAGATCCGGTTGGCGACGGCGTTCGTGGCGAACTGGAGGTCGAGGGTGAACGGCACCGCGAGCACCAGCGACGTGGTCTTGAGCATGGAGATCGTCTCGTTGCCGGTCGGCGGGACGATGACGCGCATGGCCTGGGGGAGGACGATGCGGGTCATGATCCGGGTGTTCTTCATCCCCAGCGCCCGGGCGGCCTCGGACTGGCCGGGGTCGACGCTCTGCAGCCCGGCCCGCACGATCTCGGCGAGGTAGGCCGCCTCGTTGAGGGCCAGCCCGATGATCGCCGCGCGGGAGGCGGTGATGAGGTCGGTCGTGCTGAAGTCGACGAACTCGGGGCCGAAGGGGATGCCCAGGCTCAGCCGCGGGTAGAGCACCGAGATGAGGCCCCAGAAGATCAGCTGGGTGTAGATCGGGGTGCCGCGGAAGATCCAGATGTAGGTCCACGCGACCCAGCGCATGACCGGGTTCGCCGAACCGCGCATCGTCGCGAGCAGGACCGACAGGATGATCGCGATGAGCATCGCGGCGACGGTGAGCCACAGCGTCCACGCCACTCCGCGCAGCACCGGGGTGCTGAACAGGTACTCCGCGACCGTGCCCCACGCGAACTTCTCGTTGGTCACCAGGCCGTGCAGCGCCATGGCCGCGACGACCACCACGACCCCGCCTGAGATCCACCGGCCGGGGTAGCGCACCGGGACGGCGTGGATGCGGTCGGGGACCTGGTCGGGCGGGGTCGCCCGGCCGGCGTCGGGCGTGGACACCGTCGACCTCAGCTGACGCTCGGGTTGAGCTCGGCGGTGGTCACAGCGCCGGTCTCGTTGCCCCAGGCGGCGAGGATCTTGTCGTAGTCGCCGGAGTCGATGAGCTTCTGCAGGGCCTTCTGGACGGCCTCGGTGAGCTCGGCGTCGTCCTTGGAGACGACGATCCCCTGGGGGGAGGTCGCGAAGACCTCGCCGAGCTGTTCGACCTGGCCGTCGGTCTGGGTCACGGCGTAGGCGACGATCGGGGAGTCGGCGTACATGATGTCCGCCTTGCCGCCGACGACGGCGGTGGTCACGTCGGTCTGCTTGTCGTACTTGAGCGGGGTGATCGGGTCCTTGCCGTCGGCTTCGCACTGAGCGATGAGGCCGTCGAGCGCCTCGTCCTCGACCGTCCCGGTCTGCACACCCACGGTCAGCCCGCACAGGTCCGCGCTGTCGACGTTCTTCGGGTTGCCCTTGGCGACCGCGTACGCCTCACCGGCCGTGAAGTACTGGATCATGTTCACCTCGGCCTGGCGCTCGGGGGTGATGGTGAACGAGGAGATGCCGATGTCGTACTTCGAGCCGATCGCGGGGATGATCCCGGTGAAGCTGGCCGTCTGCACGTCGGTCTCGAGCCCGAGCACCGCACCGATCGCCTTGGCGAGGTCGACGTCGTAGCCCTCCGGGGTCTGCCCGTCCTCACCGATGTACTCCGCCGGCGCGTAGGTCGTGTCCGACCCGACGACGAGCTTGCCGGTGCTGGCCACGGACTCCGGCACGAGGGCGGAGAGGGTCGTGTCCTCAGCGATCGACGCCGCGTCGAAGGAGGCAGCTCCGTCGCCGGTGGAGTCCGCGTCGGGGGTGTCGTCGCCGCCGCACCCGGCGAGCAGGAGCGTCACGGTCGCGGCTACCGCGATGAGGGGGAATCTGCGCATCGTGTCCTCCAAGGACTGCAAACGGCTGGTGCTGGTCCCTGGCGGTCACCGGGGTCTGCCGGGTCCGCGAGGGTGTCAGTTGTACCGCACCCTAGGGGTGCAGTGTTTCCAGTGTGTGTCCGGCGGGTAAGCCACGCACCAGGATAGGGCGGCTGAGCCCGCTCGGCTAGGCTCGCCACGCACGAGCCGGTCACCGGACCGGGCACGAGTCTCGGCGCGAGCACCACAGGGGGACCATCGTCATGGCAGACACCACAGACCACGCGGGCGGACCCATCTCCGTCGCCTCCATCGAGGCCAAGCTCGCCGCGGGCACCCCGGTCGACCCGGCCGACGTCGCATGGTTGCTGCACGCGCTCAAGGTCGCCACCGCGGATGAGGGCACCCCGGGCGAGGCGACCCCGGAGCCGGACGAGACCGCCGGCCCGTCGCGGGAGCAGCTCATCGCCGAGTTCAAGCTCGGCCCGGACCCGTCCCCGGACATGCTCGCCTACCTCGCCGACTACGTCGCCGAACGCACCGTCGAAGCCGCCGCCGACGTGGACGAGGACGCCTGACCCGCCCGACGCCGACTGTCCCGATCGCCGGTCATGTGACCACCCCCATGCCCACCGAGGCACCTGCTGTCAGCCTCAGGTGAGAGAATGGCCTCCGTGTTCACACCTGCAGACATCTCCCGGCTCGTCGGTACCGACGCGATGTCTCGCGGTGAGCAGTACTTCCAGACCGGACACGTCATCGCGGTGGCCCGCAGCGGCGCGGGGGACACGATCGTCGGGCAGGTGCGCGGTTCGGCGAACAAGCAGTACGTGACGGTCGTGGAGCTCTCGAGCGCCGGCGACCAGGCGACCCCGCGGTACGGGAAGTGCTCCTGCCCGGTCAAGCTCAACTGCAAGCACACCGCCGCGGTGCTGCTGGCCTTCCTCGACAAGCAGAACCCCACCGCCCCGCCGCCGGTCACCCAGAGCGCGGCGTTCTCGGGTGCGCACCCCCGCAAGACGACCGAGTGGGAACGGACCTTCGCCGAGCTGCTCGCCCCGGTCGGCGCGGCCGAGACCACCGCCGCCTCGGCGCGTCGCCTCAAGCCGTGGGACCGCAGCGCCGCGGCCGAGATCGGCCTGCAGCTCGAGCTCATCGTCGACGCGCCGTCCAAGCCGCTGCGCTACGGCGCGTCCTCCCGCGCGGCCTCCCCGGAGCCGCGGCTGGGCATGCGCCCGGTCATCCGCCGCGACGGTGGACGCTGGACCCGCACCGGCATCTCGTGGAGCGAGCTGCGGCTCATCGACGCCCGCGACGGCGGTTTCCCCGAGGGGCACGTGGACATCCTGCGGTCGCTGTACGGCCTGTCCAAGTCGGTCTCCGAGGTCGGCTACTTCGCCGCCCCGTCCTGGCTCTACGCCGATGCGCTGCCCAGCTCGGGCCTCTGGGCGATGCTCGACGCCGCCCGCCGCGCCGGGCTGCCGCTGCTGCAGTCGGACAAAGCACAGTCCCCGCTGCCGTTCTCCCCGCGCCCGGCGACCACGGACCTCACGGTGACCCGCACCGAGAAAGGCCTCGCGCTCCGCGCCGAGGTCGTCGTCTACGACCCCCCGGCCCAGCAGGCGCTCGACCTCACGGGTCCGGTCGCCGAGCCCGCTCAGGCCCCGGCCTTGCTGCCGGACGAGGCCCCCCAGTCCGCCCCGCTGCCCGACGCCGCCCCCGAGCCGGTCCTGGTCACCCGCGGACCGCGCAACGTCACGCTGCTGGGCAGCCCGCCCGCCGGACTGTTCACCTGGCCTGCGCGCGGCGCGCTGGGCAAGGAGAGCCGGATCCTGCTGGCGCGGTTCGAGTCCCCGCTCGACGCGACGACGGTCGCGCTCGTGCGCCGCCCCGAGCCGCTCGCCGTCCCGCAGGCCGACGAGCGCCGGTTCCTCACCCGGGTGTTCCCGGCCCTGCAGGACCGCTTCGACGGTGTCCACCTCGATCCGCAGATCACCCTGCCCGAGCGTGCCCGCCCGACCCTGTGGCTCGACGTCACCCACCGCCCCGACCACGGCGCGGACCTCGCCTGGCAGTGGCGCTACGCGACCCAGGACGACACCGGCGCTCCGACCGTGGTCACCGTCCCGCTCGGCGCGGTCCCCGACCCGGTGGTGCGCGACCTCGCCGCCGAGACGGCGATCCTCGAGCGGCTCGCGGGGCGCGCCCCGCGGCTGCCCCTCGCAGATCCGCAGGCCGACGCCCATGGCGCGCGGGCCGGCGTCGGGCAGGTGGAGCTGCGGGGGATGGACACCGCGCTGTTCTTCACCGAGGAGCTGCCGGCGCTGTACGACCTGGCCGACGCCGAGCCGGACTTCAGCGTCCAGATCCACTCCGACGCCGCAGGCGTCGACTACCGCCTGACCGACGACATCGACGTCACCGTCACCACCTCCCAGCTGCCCGACCAGCGGGACTGGTTCGACCTCGGCGTCATCATCCGCGCAGGTCAGCAGTTCGTGCCCTTCGCCGACGTGTTCAAGGCGCTCGCCGAGGGCAAGTCGCACATCCTGCTCGTGGACGGGCTGCACTTCACCCTCGACGACGACCGATTCCTCGCGCTGCGCGACCTCATCGCCGAGGCCCGCGCGCTCCAGGACACGATGGGCGGACCGTTGCGGATCAACCGGTTCCAGGCGGGGCTGTTCGAGGAGCTCGAGCGGTACGGGCTGGTCGGCGCGCAGGCGGAGAGCTGGCGCGCCTCGCTCGGCGCGCTCGCCGGCGGCGCGAAGCCCGAGCACGTCGAGCCGCCCGAGGGCCTCGTCGCGCACATGCGCAGCTACCAGCAGGAGGGCTTCGAGTGGCTCGCGTTCCTGCGCCAGCACGGCCTGGGTGGTGTGCTCGCCGACGACATGGGGCTCGGCAAGACCCTCCAGGCGCTCGCGCTCATCCAGCACGACCGCAACTCCCGCGTGGCCAGCGACGCCCCGCGGCGACCGTTCCTCGTCGTCGCGCCCACCTCCGTGGTGGGCAACTGGGCCGCGGAGACGCGCCACTTCACCCCGGGCCTGACGACGGTCACCATCCACGAGACCCATGCCCGACGCCGCGTCCCGCTGGCTGAGGTGGTCGCCGGGGCGGACATCGTCGTCACCTCCTACGCGCTCTTCCGCCTCGACTTCGAGGAGTACGACGCACTGACCTGGGACGGGCTCATCCTCGACGAGGCGCAGTTCATCAAGAACCACCAGTCGGTCGCCTACCAGTGCGCCCGTCGGCTCGTCGCGCCGGTCAAGCTGGCGCTGACCGGGACGCCGCTCGAGAACAACCTCATGGAGCTGTGGTCCATCCTCTCCGTGGTCAGCCCGGGGCTGTTCCCGAGCCCGACCCGGTTCAAGGAGTACTACGCCCGCCCGATCGAGAACGACCACGCCGAGGAGCGTCTCGACAAGCTGCGCCGCCGGGTCGCGCCGTTCATGCTGCGCCGCACCAAGGAGGTCGTGGCCAAGGACCTGCCGGCCAAGCAGGAGCAGGTCGTCGACGTGGTCCTCAACTCCCGCCACCGCAAGCTCTACGACAAGTACCTCCAGCGTGAGCGCACCAAGGTGCTCGGGCTGGTGGAGGAGTTCGGCGAGCACCGTTTCGAGGTGTTCCGGTCGCTGACCGTGCTGCGCCAGGCGAGCCTCGACGTGAGCCTGGTCGACGACGAGCACGCGGGCGTGCCCTCCTCCAAGCTCGAGGTCCTCTACGAGATGCTCGAGGACATCCTCGCTGAGGGGCACAGCGTGCTGATCTTCAGCCAGTTCACCCAGTTCCTCGGCCGGGTGCGCACGCACCTGGACAAGCTGGCCGTCGACTACTCCTACCTCGACGGGTCGACCCGTCGCCGCACCGAGACGATCGAGCGGTTCACGTCGGGGGAGACGAACGTCTTCCTCATCAGCCTCAAGGCGGGCGGGTTCGGGCTCAACCTCACCGCGGCGGACTACTGCATCCTCCTCGACCCGTGGTGGAACCCCGCTGCCGAGGCGCAAGCCGTGGACCGCGCGCACCGCATCGGTCAGAAGCGCAACGTCATGGTCTACCGCATGGTCTCGACCGACACGATCGAGGAGAAGGTCATGGCGCTCAAGGCGTCCAAGTCCAAGCTCTTCGCGAGCGTGCTCGACGGCGGCGCGGCCGGCGGCGCCGGGCTGACGGCGACCGATGTTCGGGAATTGCTGACGTAGATCTTTGGATCTGTGGGTTGTGGGTTGTGGGTTGTGGAATTGTGGACTATCCACAATGCGCGTGGCGAGCGCAATCCCGCACTCAGCGAATCAGCCGTCGGATTGCTTCGTCGACGGCTCATAACTGTTGCGCAATAGGGTGTCGGTCGATAGAATAAGGAATAGGTAGTCGCGCAGCATTCGTGAATGCGGGAGGTGTCTCGTGGGGTCGATGAATTCATTCCGCCGCGATCTGACACCTGCCCCCGAACGTCGCGAATTGACCCCCGGTGTGTGGGTCGACGTGGTGGCCGGACCGGCGCCCTCGATGGTCGAGGACTGCATCGAGTCGGCGTTCGAGGAGCTGATCCGCGCGGGCTGGCCGGCGGCGGGCGACGAGGTGGTCTTGGTGGAGCCGGCACCGGAGTCAGAGGCTCCTGCGCCAAGCGGGCGGGCGGCGCGTGGGGAAACCTGCGTGCAGGCAGTCGCCGCCGACGACGGTGTGCTCATGGATCCGGCGGACGTGCCGGTGAGCGTGTTGGCGCTGCTGGACCAGATGGAGTCGTTGGTCGAGACGATCACGGCGATCGACCCGGCGTCGCTCCCGGGTGCGGTGGCTGCTGAGGTGTCCCAGCGGATCAACGCTGCGGTCGGGCGCCTGGAGGCGCAGCGGTTGGGGTGCATCGCCCGCACCGAGACCGAGGGGTCGTGGCACCAGGAGACGATGCACTCCTTCACGTCGTGGTTGGAGAAGGCGGAGAACCTCTCGAAGGGATTGGCCCAACGCACCGTCGCGGCAGCCCGGGCAGTGAGCCAGCACCTGCCGGCCACGGGTGCTGCGGCGCGGGCTGGGACGATCACCGGTGAGCACGTGGCGATCATGGTCAAGGCGACCAAGACGCAGGAGTTGTGCGAGGCCCTGGCCAGCCCCGTGATCGAGGACAGCCCGGCGACCGACGGCACCCCGGTGTGCACGTGGGAGGAGAACCTCCTGGGGTGCGCGATGTGGCGGTTGGAGAAGTTCAACCAGGTCGTCAAGACCTTCACGCTCTCCGCCGACCCTGTGGCGCAGGAGAAGGCGTTCAAGGACGCCGCCGAGCGGGAGTTCTTGCAGGTGTCCCCGACCCTGGGCGGATCCCAGATCAGCGGGTTCGTCACCACCGAGCACGCCCAGCTCATCACCACAGCGTTGCGGGCGGTGGCCGGTGTGCCCTCCGCCGAAGAGACCCTGCACCCGGCGGACCTGCGCAAGGTCGACGCCCTGGTGGACCTGTGCGAGCAGTACCTGGACGCCGGGATCGCGGGCAAGGGGGCGAACGTGCGCCCGCACCTGTCGGTGCACGTGTCCTGGGAGGAGTTCACCCGGGTCTTCGAAGCCACCCACAGTGACGGTGATGACGACGCTGACAGCACTGACGGTGAGTCAGATGGCACCGGCGCGGCTGGTGAACTGGCCGGCGGAGCGAGCAGCACTGCCTCAGACGGCACCGGTTCCCGATCCTGGTCCCCGAGAACCTTCGAGGCCCGCCTCAAGGCCGGGTACGCGACCTGGGAGGACGGCACCGGCCCCATCCCCGACGCGGTCCTGAGACGCATCGCGTGCGACGGGGAGATGACCCGGATCATCTTCGGACCCGACTCCCAGATCCTCAACATCTCCCGCACCAGACGCACCTTCACCAAAGAGCATCGCCGCGCCATCATCGCCCGCGACACCACCTGCGTCTGGCCGGGCTGCGACGCGCCACCCCGCATCTGCGAGATCCACCACGCCCTACGCCACTGGGCCGATGGCGGCGACACCACACCCTCCAACGGGGCCCTGCTCTGCAGGCACCACCACCACCGCGTCGACGGCGAGCACATCGCCATGACCCACACCGGTGGCACCTGGCACATCGACGTCCCAGGCACCTACCGAGCCTGAGCTCCAGGTTTCGCAACCAAGGGCTTCGCGCGCGCTTGCGCCACGGAGACGGCCGTCAAGGGATTGCGCCGTCCTTCACCCTTCTGCCTTACCGCGAGCCATCCCCCTCGTAGAAGATGCGAAACACCGGGTAGTTCTCGGCGATTGCCTGGATGTCGTCGATGGACGGCTCAGGGTCGAGTCCGAAGTAGAAGCGAGCTTGGTCGGAATTGGCCTTCTCGCCGCTGCGTTGTCTGCCAGCCCGCAGGTACTCCGCGATGATCTCTGCGCGCTCGGTCGACGCGAGTTCCTCAAGGTTGACGTGTTGGGCTCTGCGACGGCGTCTCGCGGAGCCAGGCCGAGCGATGTCAGCAGCACACCGAGCCAGTTGAGGCGGCGATACCAGGCAGCTGGCGGACGGTAGGCCGTGCGGGCGGAGTAGTCCTGAGGCTTCATGTCCACCCTCCGTCACCGCAGCAGCTTGGCTTCACATCGATGTTCTCACCGAACCTGGGGGCGCAGCGGCGAAGGACCCCACCGGGGACTCGACCGACGCCCGCCGGGGACGGCTCGGTGACCGCCTGACCTGTCGGTGCACATCAGCTGGGAGGGAGGTCACTCGGGTCTCCTCGTCGTCGCGAGCCGCCGCCTCCAGCGCACGCTCGTCATCACGGCGCCGACCGTCCCCGCCTCACAGGTGACGCACAAGCAACGGCGATCTCACGCATAGCCGCCCCACGTAGACCTGACCCATACAGTCACCGACCTCTGGAGCACACCATGCGTCGTCCCACCCGCACCGCCTTCCTGGCCCCGGTCCTCGCTCTCGCTCTCCTGGCAGGCTGCGCCTCCCAGGAGACCGGAACCAGCACCCCGTCTACGACCCAGACGGGCGAGACGAGCGAGACGGCCGAGACCGTCACCGCCACCGACGCGAGCTCCGACAACGCTGCCTCCCACGACGAGGACGCCGACTACGTCTGGGACGCCTCTGAGGAGGTGGCCATCACCCTGACCGGCGACTCCGCCACCTCCGGCGCCGGCGCTGACTCCGGCTCCGTGACGATCGACGGCTCGACCGTGACGATCACCGCGGCCGGCACGTACCGCGTCTCCGGCACGCTCACCGACGGTCAGGTCGTCGTCGACTCCGCTGGCGACGGCATCGTCCGGCTGATCTTCGACGGCGTCGACCTGTCCAGCTCGACCACCGCCCCGGTCGTGGTGACCAACGCCGAGAAGGCGATGATCGTCCTGGCTGACGGCACGACGAACACCGTCTCGGACGCGAGCACCTATGTCTACCCCGACGCCGAGACGGACGAGCCGAACGCCGCGATCTTCTCCGCTGCCGACCTCACGATCACCGGCCCCGGTGCGCTCACGGTCGCCGGCAACGCCAACGACGCCATCGCGAGCAAGGACGGCCTGGTCATCTCCGGTGGGGCGATCACCGTCACGGCAGCCGACGACGGCATCCGCGGCAAGGACTACCTCGTCATCACGGAGCGCGAGTCCGCCCCCCAGATCACCGTGACCGCCACCGGCGACGGCCTCAAGTCCGACAACGAGGAGGACACCACCAAGGGCTACGTCTTCATCGGTGCCGGCGAGGTGACCGTCACCTCGGGCGACGACGGGATCCAGGCCCAGACCGACGTGACCATCTCCGGCGGGACGCTGTCCCTCGCGGCGGGCGACGACGGCGTGCACGCCGACGCCGCCCTGACCATCACCGGCGGGACGATCGACGTCACCGAGTCCTACGAAGGTCTCGAGGCTGCGCAGATCACCATCGACGCCGGCAACATCACGGTGACCGCTTCCGACGACGGCATCAACGTCGCCGGCGGGACCGACGCCTCCGGGATGGGCGGCCCGGCCGCCGGTGGGCAGGGTGGCGGCGGAGGCGCCCCCGGTGGCATGAGCGGCGACGACACCTTCACCGCCGACGCCGACTACTTCCTCATCATCACCGGCGGCACGATCGTCGTCGACGCGGCAGGTGACGGCCTCGACGCGAACGGGTCGATCGAGATCGCCGGCGGCACCGTCGTCGTCGCGGGCCCCACCGACAACGGGAACGGCGCGATCGACTCCGACGGCGGTGTGCTCATGTCCGGTGGGGTGCTCGTGGCCGCGGGCAGCGCCGGGATGGCCGTCTCACCGGCCGCCACCTCGCCGCAGGCCTCGGTCCTGGTGAGCTTCGACTCCGTGCAGAGCGCGGGGACGATCGTCCACCTGGTCACCGCGGACGGCACCACGGTCGCGTCCGTCGAGTCGTCCAAGGCCTTCCAGACGATCGTCGTGTCCACCCCGCTGGTCGTCAGCGGCCAGACCTACACCATCACCGTGGACGGAGCCGTCACCGGTGACGTCGTCGGCGGTCTTTCCGTCAACGGGGACTCGACCGGCAGCCGCGAGGCCGGCTCGGTGACCGCGTGAGCCTATAGTTGGGCAGTGGAGCCCTGCTCGTGCAGGGCACCCTGCCCGGCACCGGCGCCTGATCCGTCCCCACCCGAGGGAGCGCCATGCGCCAGAACCTGCCCACCAACCCCAAGCTCGACCTGCGCGACGTCATCGCGGCCGGGACCCTCACCGCCGTCGAGCGCTGGCTGCGTGAGGTCCCCGGCTCGTGGCGGCGTTCGGAACAGGTCGACGACCTCACCGACGCCGAGATCCGCCGGCTGGTGGCGCTGCTCACCCCGCAGACCGCCCGCGAGCTCTTCGACTCGATCGACACCGCGGCCGTCGTCGGCGTCCTGGAGGTGCTGCCGCCCGCCGTCGCCGCGGGGCTGCTCGACGCCCTCGACGACGACCGCTCCGCGGAGATCCTGCGCGGGCTCGACGACGACCACCGCCAGCGGGTGCTCGAGGGAACCGGCGCGGTGCGCTCGGCGACGCTGCGCGGGCTGCTGTCCTGGCCCCAGGACAGCGCCGGGTCCCGGATGAACCCCGACGTCGCGTCGGTCAGCGGGGCGATGACGGTCTCCGAGGCGATCGACACGATCCGCGCCCGGGCCGCCACCACGACGCTCGACGAAGGCGACGTCCTGGTCACCGCCGCGCCCGACCACCGCCTGGTCGGCGTCGTCTCCTACCTCGACCTCGTCCTGTCCCAGCCGCACACCCTCATCGCCACGATCATGGACCCGGACGTCGTGAGCGTCAGTGCCCTCGAGGACCAGGAGGTCGCGGCCCGCCTGCTCGCCGACCACGACCTCTCCGCCGTCCCCGTCGTGCACGACGGCGCGCTGCTGGGCATCATCTCCGCCGACGACGTCCTCGACATCCTCGAGGCCGAGAACACCGAGGACGCCGAACGCCAGGGAGGGTCGGAGCCGCTCGAGATCCCGTACCTGCGTGCGTCCCCGTTCCTGCTGTGGCGCAAGCGGATCATCTGGCTGCTCGTCCTCTTCATCGCCGAGATGTACACCGGAACCGTGCTGCGGATGTTCGAGGAGGACCTGACCACCGTCGTCGCGCTGACCTTCTTCATCCCGCTGCTCATCGGCACCGGCGGCAACACCGGCACGCAGATCACCACGACGCTGGTCCGCGCCATGGCGATGGGCCAGGTCGGCCTGCGCAGCATCCTGCGGGTGGTGCGCAAGGAGGTCGCGACCGGGCTGCTCATCGCCGCGACGATCGCGGGCCTCGCGTGGGTGCGCGCCGTGACCCTCGGGGTGGGGACGGAGGTGGCCCTCACGGTCGCCATCTCGATCGTCGTGATCGTGGTGTGGACCTCCCTCATCGCCTCGGCGCTGCCGCTGCTGCTCAAGCGCTTCGGCGTCGACCCGGCGGTGGTCTCCGCACCGATGATCACGACCCTGGTCGACGGGACCGGGCTGATCATCTACTTCACCGTCGCGCGCCTGGTCATCACCCAGCTCGGGTAGCCGCTACCGCAGCAGCGCCGCGACGACGACGAGCACCGGGATCGCCCCGATGGTCGTGACGAAGATCGCGTCCCGGGCCAGCGTCTCCCCGCGCCGGTAGCGCTGGGCGTAGTTGAAGACGTTCTGGGCGGTGGGCAGGGCGGCGAGGGCGACGACGACGAACAGGTCATGGCCGGTGAGACCGAAGACGAACCGCCCGCACAGCCATGCCACGAGCGGCATGAACCACAGCTTGAGCGCCGAGGCGACGAGCGCGTCGCGCCGCTCCAGGCCGGGCTCGAGGACCTTCTGGCCGTGCAGGGAGATGCCGTAGGCGATGAGCATGAGCGGCACCGCGGCGGCGCCGACGATCCGGAACGGCTCCATCACCGCGTCCGGCACGGCCACCCCGGTGAGCGCGACCACGAGGCCGAGGGCGGAGCCGATGATGATGGGGTTGCGCAGCGGCTGGCTGATCAGGCGACCCAGCGACGCGTGGCCCTGCTGCTGGACGTCGAGCACGGCGAGGCCGAGCGGGGCGAAGAGCAGCAGCTGGACGAGGATCACCGGGGCGGAGTACGCGGCGTCGCCGAGCACGTAGACCGCGACCGGGATGCCGATGTTGTTCGCGTTGACGTACCCCGCGGACAGCGCGCCGATCACCGCCTCGGAGGCGTCCCGGTGCCACAGCACCCGCGCCACGAGGAGGTAGACGGCGAAGGTCACCGACGCCGCGATCAAGGAGACGACCATGAGCGGGGAGAAGAGCAGGGCGACCTCGGCGTCGGCGAGGATCGTGAACAGGAGGCTGGGCGCCAGGACGAAGAAGACCAGGCGAGCGATGACCTGGCGTGCGTCGGGGCCCAGCAGGTTCACCCGGCCGACGACGTACCCGACCCCGATGATGGTCGCGATGATCGCGAACCCGGTGAGGACCCCGGTCACGACGAGTGGACCTCGGTGACCTCCACGTCGTACATGTACCCGTCGAGCAGCTCCGCGGCGTGCTGGGACGCGGCGATCTCCGCGGTCCCTGCGTCCGGTGCCTCACCGGGTACCACGAAGACGATCGCGCCCGCGTGGACCTGCGGTTCCCCGATCGCGCCGAGGGCGTCGGCCATCCCGGTGACCTGGTCGTCGTCGAGGTCGTCGCGGACGGTGATGTGGGCACGGTAGGCGGGCATGGACCCCATCCAACACGAGCCGACCGGCACCTCGCGCCAGGCACGACGCCGTCGGACTAGGCTCATTCTTGTGTCTCACCACTCCTTTGCCTCAGACAACTACGCCGGTGCCCACCCCGAGGTCCTCGTGGCCCTCGCGGCGGCGAACACCGGACACGCCCGCGCCTACGGTGCCGACCAGTGGACCCACCGCCTGCAGGACGTGATCAAGACGCACTTCGGCGACCAGGCGACCGCGACCCCGGTGTTCAACGGGACCGGCGCGAACGTCGTCGCGCTGACGTCCATGCTGCCGCGCTGGGGAGCGGTGATCACGAGCCGCTACGCCCACATCCACAACGACGAGAACGGTGCGCCGGAGCGGGTCGGCGGCATGAAGCTGCTCACCGTGGACGCCCCCGACGGCAAGCTCACCCCGGCGGCGATCGACGAGCACGCCTGGGGCTGGGGCGACCAGCACCGGGCGCAGCCGCTCGTCGTCTCGATCACCCAGTCGACCGAGCTCGGCACCGTGTACTCACCCGCGGAGGTGCGGGCGATCACCGACCACGCGCACGCCCTGGGCATGCGTGTGCACATGGACGGCGCCCGGCTGGCCAACGCGGCCGCCTACCTCGGGGTGCCCCTGGCCGCGATCACCACCGACGTCGGCGTCGACGTGCTGTCCTTCGGCGGCACCAAGAACGGCCTCGTGTTCGGGGAGGCGGTGATCGCCCTGGACCCCGCCGCGGTCGAGGGCATCGACTACGTCCGCAAGATGACCATGCAGCTGTCCTCGAAGATGCGGTTCGTCTCCGCCCAGCTCCTCGCGCTGCTCGACGACGATCTGTGGCTGCGGTCCGCCTCGCATGCCAACGCCATGGCCTCGCGGCTGCGGTCCGGGCTCGAGGAGCTCATCGCCGCCGGCCGGGCCCCGGGCCTCGCCTTCACCCAGGAGACCCAGGCGAACGGCGTCTTCGCGGTCCTGCCGCGCGCCGCGGTGGAACCCCTGCGTGACCGGTTCAGCTTCTACGACTGGAACGCCTCCCGCGGGGAGGTCCGCTGGATGTGCTCCTTCGACACGACCGAGCGTGACGTCGACGCCTTCGTCGCCGCGGTCGGCGACGAGCTGGACCCGCGCGGTGCCTGACGCCGCCCGGCCACGGGCCGGGCGGACGCCCATCGCGCTGGCGGCCGCGGTCGTGACGGCCGCCGGCCTCACCGTGGCGGCCCTCGGCAGCGGCGCGATCGCCGACGCGGCCGGCGACGCGCTCTACGCCGTCCTCGTCTACCTGGTGCTGGTGTTCTGGGCGCCCGGCCAGCGCCGGGCGGTGCTGGCCGCCGTCGCGTTCGGGGTCTGCGCGCTCATCGAGCTGGCCCAGCTGACCGGCGGTCCGGCTGCGCTCGTCGAGCTGTGGGGCCCGGCGCGCTACCTGCTCGGCACCACGTTCAATGCCGTCGACCTGGTGGCCTACGCGGGCGGCGCCGCGGCCGGCGCCGCCCTCCACACGGCGCTGACCCCTGAGGTCACCGCGCCCGAGATCACCCCGCCCGAGATCACCCCGCCCGAGATCACCCCGTGTTCTGCAGGCCGGCCGCCACCCCGTTGACGGAGAGCAGCAGCAGGCGCTGCAGCTCGGGGATCTCCTCGGCGGGAGCCCCGCGGCGCAGCGCGCGCAGCGCCCGCAGCTGGATGAGGGACAACGCGTCGACGTAGGGGCTGCGCAGCTGCACGGCCCGGCCGAGCACGCGCAGGTCCGCGAGCATCCGCGTCTTGCCGGTCACCTTGAGCACCCACTCCTTGGTGAGGGCCATCTCGGCGAGCACGAGAGCGGCGAGGTCGTCCCGGTCACCGAGGGCGAGGTACCGCTCGGCGATCCGTTCGTCCGTCTTGGCCAGCGACATCTCGACGTTGTCGATCATCGTGGAGAACAGCGGCCAGCCGCGGTAGGCCGTCTGCAGCTCGTCGATGTCGCCCACGGCGGCCAGGGCTGTGCCGAGGCCGAACCAGCCGGTGAGGTTGATCCGGGCCTGGGTCCACGCGAACACCCAGGGGATGGCGCGCAGGTCGTCGAGGGAGTTGACGGACAGGCCCCGCTTGGCCGGGCGGGAGCCCAGGGGCAGCAGCCCGATCTCCTCCTGCGGGGTCACCTGGGCGAACCACTTGGGGAAGCCCTCGGCGTGCACGAGCTCGAAGAAGCGTTCCCGGGAGACGGCGTCCAGCGTCGCGGCCACCCCGGAGAAGCGCTCGGCCGCCTCGGCGTTGTGCTTCCCGACCGAGGGCAACGACTGCAGCAGGGTCGCCGCGGCGACCTGCTCGATGTGCCGGGTGGCGATCACCGGGTCGCCGTAGCGGGCCGCGATGACCTCGCCCTGCTCCGTGAGCTTGAACCGGCCGTCGACCGAGCCCGGCGGTTGGGCGAGCACCGCGCGGTTGGCGGGGCCGCCGCCGCGTCCGAGCGCACCGCCGCGGCCGTGGAACAGGGTCAGCGTGATGTCGTGGTCCTGCGCCCACTGGGCGATCCGGCTCTGGGCGTCGTACAGGGCCAGCGTCGCCGAGACCGGACCGACGTCCTTGGAGGAGTCGGAGTAACCGAGCATGACCTCCATCCGCCGGTCGGTCTCGGCCAGACGGGCGACGACCCGCGGGTGGTCGACGATCTCGGTGAGGATCGCCGTCGCGGCCTGCAGGTCGGCGAAGGTCTCGAAGAGCGGGACGACGTCGAGCACGAGGAGGCTCTCGGCACCGAGGGCGTGCTCGGCCAGGGTGTAGACGTTGGCGAGGTCGTCCGCGCACTGGGTGAAGGAGACGATGAACCGGCGTGCCGCGGGTGTCCCGTAGCGCTGCTGGATCGCGGCCATCGCCCGGAAGGTGTCGAGGACCTCTACGGTGCGCTCGCTCAGCGCTGGGCTGTCGGCGCCGTGCTCGGCGATCTCGGCGAGGGCCTCGCGGTGCACCTGGGAGTGCTGGCGCATCTCCATCTCGGCGAGGTGGAAGCCGAAGGTCTGCACCTGCCAGAGGAACTGCTGCAGGTCGGCGTAGGCGACGCGCTTGGCCCCGGCGGCGATGAGGGAGTCCTGGATGACCGTGAGGTCTCCGAACAGCTCGTCGGCCCCCGGGTAGGCGAGGTCGGCGTCGCGCAGGCGGGTCGCCTCGATGCGCTTGGCGACGACGAGCAGCGACCGGCGGTGCGGTTCGTTGGGGGATCGGGTGGCGATCTCCGCGGTGAGCTCGGGGGCGAGCTGGCGCTGGCTCAGCCAGAGCTGGTCCAGGGCGGGGGAGGCCGGAGTGGTCGAGGCGTCCAGGGTCATCGTCCGCCCGACCCGCAGGGCCACGTTCTCCAGCGCACGCAGCACGTGCTCGTTCGCGATCGCAGCAGCCTGACGGGTGATCGCGGGGGTGACATTCGGGTTGCCGTCACGGTCCCCGCCGATCCACGTCCCGAGCCGCACGAAGGCGGGTGCGAGGGGCGCGGTCAGGCCGGCGCCGTCGACGTTGACCCAGTTCTCCAGCCGCCGGTAGACGTCCGGGAGCACGGTGAAGAGGGTCTCGTCGAAGACACCCATGGCGGTGCGGACCTCGTCGAGGGGCGACGGCTTGGTCGTCCGCAGCGGGGAGGTGCGCCACAGTCCTTCGATCTCGGCGAGCAGCTGCTCGGTGTTCTCCCGCAGCGAGACGCCGCCCAGGTGCTGGTCACCGCGGGCGGCGAGCAGCACGGTGATCCGGCGGATCGCGGAGGCGATCGCCCGGCGTCGGGCCTCGGTGGGGTGCGCGGTGAGGACGGGGCGGAACTCCAGACCGGCCAGGCGGGCGCGGGCGTCGTCGGCGCCGACCTCGTCCTCGAGCACGCGCAGCGCGCTCGGCAGAGAGTCCTCGGGGTGGGACTGGGTGGGCGTGAGCGCTGACTCGCGCTGGCGCAGCACCCGCACCCGGTGGTGCTCCTCGGCAAGGTTGACGAGGTGGAAATAGCTGCTGAAGGCGCGGGCCACGTCCTCGGCACGCTGGGGGGTGAAGGAGTCGACGAGGGTCTCGGCCTCCTCCAGGGCGGTGGACTCGGGGGAGGTGGCCGCGTGGATGACGAGCGCGCGCAGGCACTCGACGTCCTCGAGCAGGTCGGCGCCGCCGGCCTCGCTGAGGATCTGGCCGAGCAGATCCCCCAGGAGTCGGACGTCGGCGCGCAGCTGCTCGGGCATCTCCTCGCGGGCGCCGTCCCGCAGACGATCGGGCGCGGTGGGCTGCTCCGGTGTGTTCACGTGTTCAGTCACGCGTCCAGGTTATCCGGCGGATGTAGCCCGCGTGTTTCGTGCTCACGTTCTGGAGCCACGTAGGGTTGGCCGGTGATCATCGCAACCCACAACGGCAAGTTCCACGCCGACGACGTCTTCGGCGTGGCCCTCCTGACCCACCTGTTCCCCGACGCCGAGGTGATCCGGACCCGGGATCCTGAGCGGCTCGCCGGCGCGGACATCGTGCTCGACGTCGGTGGCGTCTACGACGCCCCGGCCAAGCGCTTCGACCACCACCAGCTGAGCTCGGGCGCCCGCGACAACGGGATCCTCTACTCCGCCTTCGGCCTGCTGTGGCAGCACTACGGCAAGGACTACTGCGAGGGCGACGACGCCGTCTGGCAGCGCATCGACTCCCGCCTGGTGCAGGCGATCGACGCCGTCGACAACGGGCAGGACCTCTACAGCCTCACCGCGCTGGGCGCCGTGCCCTTCGACATCTCCGAGGTGCTGGGGCTGTTCAACCCGATCGGCGACGACGAGGACTTCGACTCCCAGTTCGGTGTCGCGGTCGCCCTGGCCGGGCAGCTGCTGGCCCGGCTGCGGCGCAAGTACCAGACGTCCCTCGCCGCCGAGCGCGACTTCCTCGCGGCCTACAAGGCCAGCCCGAGCAAGACCTACGTCGTGCTCGAGAAGTTCATCCCGCACGGCGGCATCGCCACCAAGCAGTCCAAGCTGCTGTTCACAGTGTTCCCCGGGGCGACGGGTCACTGGACGCTGCAGACCGTCCGCCCCGAGAGCTCACAGTTCGGCTCACGCAAGCCCTTCCCCGAGGCGTGGCGCGGCCTGAACGGAGCCGAGCTGGCCGAGGTGACCGGCGTGCCGGACGCGGTGTTCTGCCACAAGGCGGGCTTCATCGCCGCCGCGGAGTCCCGCGACGGCGCCCTGGAGATGCTCAAGCAGGCCCTGGCCAGCGCGTAGCCGCACACCCACCCCCGCACACACGAACGCACCGGACGCCCAAGGGCGTCCGGTGCGTTCGTCGTCCGGCGGTGCGCTGCCTATGTGCGCTCGACGCGGTCGCCGTGCTCGGCGTGCTCGGCGTGCGCGCGCTGCAGGAGCTCGGCGAGCTCGTCGTCGACCGAGGTGGTGAACTTGGGCTCCAGCCCGTGCAGGGCCTTCTCGTTGATGAGCATGTGGGCGTACAGACGGTGCCGCTCGGACGGGTCGTCGGTGTAGTCGGTGTCGAGGTAGTGGGCCGCGCTGTGGCGGGCCTCCGAGATGACGTTCTGGGCCTTGCCGCGCGGGCTGACCAGCGACGCGATGACCGTCACCGCGAGCACCCCGACGATCACCGAGAGGGAGAGGGTGGTGCTGATCTCCACGACCGGAACGGCGTCGCCGCCGTTGATGAACGGCAGGTTGTTCTCGTGCAGGGCGTGCAGCACGAGCTTGACGCCGATGAAGGCGAGGATGGTGGCCAGGCCGTAGGAGAGGTAGATGAGGCGGTCGAGCAGGCCGTCGACGAGGAAGTACAGCTGGCGCAGCCCCATGAGCGAGAACGCCGTCGCCGTGAAGACGATGTACACGTTCTGCGTGAGGCCGAAGATCGCCGGGATCGAGTCGAGGGCGAAGAGGATGTCGGTGCCACCGATGGCGACCATGACCAGCAGCATGGGGGTCAGCGCCCGCTTGCCGTTCTGGATCGTGAAGAGCTTGTCACCGTCGTAGTGGTCGGTGGTGTGCAGGAACCGCTTCGCGATCCGGATGATGAAGTTGTCGGCGGTGTGCTCTTCCTCGCTCTCCGGCTTGAGCATGTTCCCCGCGGTGATCAGCAGGATCAGCCCGAAGACGTAGAACAGCGCGGAGAACTGGTTGATCAGCGCGACGCCGACGAAGATGAACGCCGTGCGGGCGATCAGCGAGAAGACGATGCCGAAGAGCAGCACCTTCTGCTGGTCCGCGCGCGGGACCTTGAAGCTCGCCATGATGATGAGGAAGACGAAGAGGTTGTCCACGGACAACGCCTTCTCCGTGATGTACCCGGCGAAGTACTCCGAGCCCATCGTCGTGCCGCCGAAGACGAGCACGCCGACGCCGAAGACGAGCGCCAGGCCGACGTAGATCGACGACCAGATCGCGGCCTCGCGCAACGTGGGGGTGTGGGCCTTGCGGACGTGGAAGAAGAAGTCGAACGCCAGCAGCGCCCCGATCCCCACGATCGTCAGTGCCCAGACGAATCCTGAGACCTCCATGCATGTCCTCCAGCTGTCGCCGGCCGCGCGGGATGCCCGGGGCCGGTGGCGGTGCTGCCGATGATCATCGGAAGCAGGGTGTATGTCGGGTCAACGTCGGGCGGGCCCCTGTGGTTCCCGGAGAACGGATCGACCACGTCACACCCGGGCGAGCTCACCCGCCCGCGCGAGCACGGCGTCGAGCATGGTGGACGTCAGCCGGCCGGTGTTCGTGTTGCGGTGGCTCACGTGGAAGCACCCGAGCAGGGTGAGGTGCCGACCGTCGGGATGGGTCAGCTCCAGCTCGCCGCCGTGGGCGAACCGCGGCCGAGGGCGGGGGATCGCCCAGCCCTGGTCGGCGAGGGTCCCGAGCAGGGCGAGCCAGCCGAAGCCCCCCAGCACGACCGCGACCCGAGCGGTCGGAGCCAGCAGCTCGAGCTCCCGGCCCAGGAACGGAGCGCACCGGTGACGTTCCGCGGGGGTCGGCTTGTTGTCCGGGGGAGCGCAGTGCACCGGGGCCAGCATGCGCACGTCCCGCAGGACCAGACCGTCGCCGGCCCGCACCGACACCGGCTGCGAGGCGAACCCGGCCCGGTGCAGCGCCGCGACGAGGAAGTCTCCGCTGGGGTCGCCCGTGAACATCCGTCCCGTGCGGTTGCCGCCGTGCGCGGCCGGGGCGAGCCCGACGACGAGCACGCGGGCGCTCTCGTCGCCGAAGCTGGGGACCGCGCGCGCCCAGTACGTCTCGTCGGCGAAGGCCGCGCGGCGGCCCCGGCCGACCTCCTCCCGCCAGGCGACCAGACGCGGGCACGCGAAGCACCCGACGACGCGGGCGTCGACCTCGACCAGGGTCGCGGCGGACGCGACACCCAGGGGCCACCGGGGGTCGCTGCGGGGATCGCTGCAGGGGTCGCTGCCGGGGTGGGTCACCGTCCGGCGTCCACCGGCTCGGCCGGGACGGGCTGCTCGAGCCACCGGTCGACCCCGGCGAGCAGCCGGGCCTTGGTGCTCGGGGGCGCCAGGCTCGCCCGGATCGACCCGCGGGCGAGGTCGGCCAGCTCGGTGTCGCTGAAGCCGTGCACCTGCCGGGCGCTCGTGTACTGGGCGACGAGGCGGGACCGGAAGAGCAGCGGGTCGTCGGCGCCGAGCGCGACCCGCGCGCCGGCCTCGACCAGGGTGCGCAGCGGGACGTGGGCGTCCTCGGCATACACCCCGAGGGAGACGTTCGAGGCGGGGCACACCTCGAGGGCGACGTCCTGGGCGACCAGGTGGTCGAGCAGGCGCGGGTCCTCGCTGGCACGCACGCCGTGGCCGAGCCGGTCCGGGTGCAGGGCCTCGAGGACGTCGCGGATGTGAGCGGGCCCGAGCAGCTCCCCGCCGTGGGGGAGGGACGCCAGGCCGGCCTTGCGGGCGATCGCGAAGGCCGCCGCGAAGGTCGGGGTGTCACCGCGGCGTTCGTCGTTGCTCAGGCCGAAGCCCACGACCTGGCCCGCGCCGTCCCCGGCGTGCTGAGCGGCGAGCCGGGCGAGGGTGCGTGCCTCGAGGGGGTGGCGGATCCGGGAGGACGCGACGACCACGGCGACCTCCGTCCCGGTCGCTGCGCTCGCGGCCCTGGCCTCGTCGAGCACGATCTCCAGCGCCGGGGTGATGCCGCCGACGAAGGGGGCGTAGGACGTCGGGTCGACCTGGATCTCCAGCCGCCCGGACCCCTCCGCGGCGTCGTCCTCGGCGGCCTCGCGGACGATCCGGCGCATGTCGTCCTCGCTCCGCACGCACGCCCGCGCGGCGTCGTAGAGGCGCTGGAACCGGAACCACCCGCGCTCGTCGGCGGGCACCCGCAGCGGGTCGGCGTCGAGCAGGGCGCCGGGCAGCCGGACACCGTGCTCGGCGGCGAGGTCAGCCAGGGTCTCCTGCCGCATCGACCCGGTGAAGTGCAGGTGCAGGTGGGCTTTGGGGAGCAGGCTGAGGTCCCTGCCTCTCTCGTCATGCATCGCCTGATTGTGCCAGGGACCACGTCCGCCGAGGGACCTCTGACCTACGGGTTCCGCGGAGTTGCAGGCGAGGATGGAGAAGTCGGACATTCATGCTCCGACGTCGAACTGCTGTGACAACATCGAGGAGGGCGGCCAGATGCGCGTCTTAGTGAGTGCCGCGTCCAAGCACGGAGCAACGAGAGAGATCGCGGCGCTGATCGCGGCGACGCTCAGCCACGCCGGCATCGACTGCGACCACATCGAGCCCGCCGACATCGCCAACGCCGGCCACTACGACGCCGTGGTGATCGGGTCGGCCGTGTACCTGGGGCAGTGGCTCCCCGAGGCCCGCGACCTCGTCGAGCGGATCTCCTCCCAGATCCAGGACGTCCCCGTGTGGTTGTTCTCCTCCGGCCTGGCCGAGGCTCCCAGCAAGGACGCCAACGCCACCCCGGCCACGGCCGCGCGGATGGCCGCGCTGCAGGCCAAGGGGCACCGGCACTTCTCCGGCAAGCTCGACGTCCTCCAGCTCAACCTCGCCGAGCGTGCCGCGATCCTTGCCGCGCGCGGCAAGTACGGCGACAGCCGCGACATGGACGCGGTCAAGGCATGGGCCGAGCAGATCGCTGCGGCCCTGGCGCAGGAGCCGGCGCGCACCGTCTGAGGTGCTCGGCTCCACCCTCCTGGTGCCGTGACACCCGGCGACCCCGGGTGTCACGGTGCCTGGGAGCTACGGCGCCTGCAGGATCCCTCGCGCCATCGCGACCGTCACCGCTCGGGTGCGGTCATCGACGTCGAGCTTGACGAAGACCCGCAGCAGATGGGTCTTCACGGTCGCCTCGGAGATGAAGAGCTCCCGCCCGATCGCCGGGTTGCTCAGCCCCCGCCCGACCGCGGCCAGGACCTCCAGCTCGCGCGCGGTGAGCCGCTCGGCCCCCGAGCTCATCTGGGTGACCAGCCGGGTCGCCACCGACGGCGTCAGCACCGTCTGGCCCCGCGCAGCGGCGCGGATCCCCGCGACGAGCTCGGCGCGCGGGGTGTCCTTGAGCAGGTATCCGGTCGCGCCGGCCTCGACCGCCCGGAGGATCTCCCCGTCGGTCTCGTAGGTGGTCAGCACGACGACGCGGGTCGTCCCGGGCAGCCGGGTGATGGCTCGTGTGGCCTCCACCCCGTCCATGACCGGCATCCGCAGATCGGTCAGCACGACGTCGGGGGACAGGTCGCGCGCCAGGTCGACGGCCTGCTGGCCGTTCTCGGCCTCCCCGACCACCTCGATGTCGTCCTCGACCCCGAGCATCCCGGCGATCCCGGCCCGGACCACCGGGTGGTCGTCGGCGATGACCACCCGGACGATCACCCTCCGCTCCGGGTCGCTCATGCCTGCCCCGCGAGCGGTTCGCGCACCGGCACGACGACGGTGAGGGTGGTGCCGGGGTCAGTGTGGTCATGGTCTGCGAGCGTCACGGTCCCACCGTAGGCGGTCACCCGTTCGCGCATGCCCCGCAGCCCGAAGCCCTCCACCGGGCCCGCGCCCAGCCCGACGCCGTCGTCGCGGACGGTGAGGCTCGCCGCGGTGGCGCTCAGCGCGAGGCTGAGGCGCGCCGTGGTGGCCCGGGAGTGCCGGCGCACGTTGGACAGGGCCTCCTGCGCCGCGCGGAGCAGGACGACCTCGGCGGCCGACTCGAGCGCGTCGTCGTCGAGCGCGGCCGAGTCGATCTCGGTGGTGAGCAGCACGCCGGTCTCGGCGGTGAACGAGGACGCGAGGCGCTCGAGCGCCTGCGGGAGGGTGGAGTCGTGCAGGGGGGCGGGGGAGAAGGCAGCCACGAGCGCTCGCGCCTCCGCGAGGTTGTCCCGTGCGGTGGTCTCGATCAGCGCGAGCCGGGAGGCCAGCGCCTGGGTCCTGCCGCGTTCCAGGTCGGCGCTCGCGGTCTGGGCGAGCATGACCACGCTCGTGAAGCCCTGGGCCAGGGTGTCGTGGATCTCGCGGGCCACCCGTTCCCGCTCGGCGACGACGCCGGCCGCGTGCTGGGTGCGTCCTAGCGCCTGCTGAGCGGCCTGGAGGTCGCTCAGCAGACGCACCCGCTCCGTCCCCTGCTCGATGATCGTGCGCAGCCACAGGCCCATGAGCAGGCTGAAGACCAGGCCCAGAGCTAGCTGGAAGGAGATGACCAGGGGGTTCACCCCGGTGCCCCGGAGCTGGAAGAGCAGTGCCGCGGTCACCACGACGGTGAGCAGGACGGACTGCCAGACCCCCGTCCGTCGGTCCGGCGCGAGCAACCAGATCTGGGAGAACGCGACGAAGAGCAGCATGGTGCCGAGCGGGTCGATGGCCGTGACGAACGCCGTGGCCAGGAACAGGATCGTCAGGTACACGATCCCGGCGACGCCGAGGCCCTCGGTGTGGCGCGCCGCCGCCCGCCGTCCGAGCACCGTGTACGCGAGGGCGAGGGCGGCGAGGGCGCCCAGCGCGGCGACCGCGGCGGGGTCACCGTCGGCGACCAGCTCGGTCCGTTCCGCCACGAGGGCCCCCGCGGTGATCGCCACCAGCAGGTAGAACGCCAGGTGCCAGACCCGCAGGATGCGCTCCCAGGACACCTGGTCCCGGGCGATCTCGTCGTGGTCAGCCGTCGTCACGACGACGCCACCGGAAGGTCTTGACCCCGATGAACAGACCCACGATGAACCAGGCGCCGAGGATGGCCACCGTAGCGCCGTGCTGCCAGGACCCCGACGCCTCCCAGGCGGCGGCCTCGGGCGGCAGGAACACCGACCGCATGCCCTGGGCCATCCACTTCAGCGGGAAGACCTCGGCCACCCGCTGCATCCATGTGGGCAGCTCGGTGAAGACGAAGAACACCCCGGAGATGAACTGCAGCACCAGCACGACCGGGGTCACCACGGCGCTGGCCGACTTCCCGGTGCGCGGCAGCGAGGAGAAGCCGATGCCGCAGACCGTCCCGGTCGCCGTCCCCAGCAGGAACACCCAGGTGAAGGTGAGCCAGGCCGCGGAGGTGGTCGGCATGTCGATGTCGAAGAGCAGCGCGGCGACGACGAGCAGCAGCGCGATCTGCACGATGGACACCAGGAGCGTCTGGAAGATCTTCCCGGCGAAGTAGCTCACCGAGGGCAGCGGCGTGGCACGCAGGCGCTTGAGCGAGCCCTCGTCGCGCTCCACGGCGATCGTGATCGCCAGCGACTGGAAGCTCGTGAGCATGATCCCGGTGGCGAGCATCCCGGGCAGGAAGTACTGCGCGAACGGGATGCCGCCGTCCCCGTTGGCGTCCCCGCCCACGGTCGCCCCGTCCTGGCCGAACACGGTCGCGAAGATCGCGAGCATGATGATCGGGTAGGCGAAGATGAAGATCACCGCGTCCCGCTCGCGGAAGAACATCTTCAGCTCGACCCCGGCGCGCTCGACGCCGAGGCGCAGGGCGCCGGGCAGCGGCCCGCCGGGAGCCGGCCGCGTGGCCCGGGTGATCTGTGCGCTCATCGGTTCGTCTCCTGCGTCGGCTGAGTCTGGGCGCTGTGATCGCTGTGATCGCTGTGATCGGTGTGGCCGGCCCCGGCGATGAGCGAGAGGTAGACGTCCTCCAGGCTGGGGCGCTCCACCCGCAGCCCCGGCACCTCCCCGCCGGCCGGCGACACCTCGCCGGCGAGCCGGGCGACCAGGGCGGTCGGGTGCGCGGTCCGCTCGCTGAACCGTTGTCCCTCGACCTCCCAGTGCACGACCGGCAGGCGCGCCTGGGTCCCGCCGAGCGTGCCCGGCGCGCCCTGGGCGACCACCCGGCCGTCCTGCACGACGGCGACCCGGTCGGCCAGGTAGGCGGCCTCGTCGAGGTAGTGGGTGGTGAGCAGGATCGTCGTGCCGCCCTCCCGCAGCGACAGCACGAGCTCCCAGAAGCTGCGCCGGGCCTGCGGGTCGAACCCGGTCGTCGGCTCGTCGAGGAAGAGCAGCTCGGGGTTCCCCACGATGCCCAGGGCCACGTCGAGGCGGCGCCGTTGCCCACCGGAGAGCTGGCGGCCCCGCGTGTTCGCCTTCTCCCGCAGCCCGACGACGTCGATCACCTCGTCCGCGTCGCGCGAGCCGGGGTAGAAGGTGGCGTGGTGGTGCACCAGCTCGGTGACGCTCAGCTCCGGCTGATCGCGGGAGTCCTGCATGACGACGCCGATCCGGCTGCGCCAGTCGCGCCCGGCCGCGGCCGGGTCCTCACCCAGCACCCGGACCGACCCGGAGTCGGGGGTGCGGAAGCCTTCGAGGATCTCCACGGTCGTGGTCTTCCCGGCGCCGTTGGGTCCGAGGATCGCGAAGATCTCGCCGGTCTCGACCTGCAGGTCGAGGGAGTCCACGGCGGCGCGGCCCGCGTAGGTCTTGCGCAGGCCGGTGACGGAGATCGCTGGCGGGGCGCCGGGGGAGCCGGCGAGGGGTGAGCTCATGGGTCAAGCATGGCGCGAATGGGAGGTTCTGGTAACTGGTGGACCGGTCGGACGGCGTGTCCACCGATCGGTGGACACCGGCGGTCGGCCGACGGGGGTCCAGCACCGGCCCCGCGTCGGCCCTGCGTCTGCCCTTCGTGTGCCCAGGACATGCCGGTTAGACCCAGCGACTCACGTCGCGTAGAGTACTCATTCGGTGGTTGACGTCCACCCGGATCGGATCGCGCCAGCAGGATGCGGACCGGTCAGGGAGGCTTGGCTCCGAAGGGTAGTGGCGCAATTGGTAGCGCAGCGGTCTCCAAAACCGCAGGTTGCAGGTTCGAGTCCTGTCTGCCCTGCAAGGCGCCGGCGTCGACGCGAGTCGACGAAGGTGTTTCCTCGGTCACGAGGGTGATCAGTCAGGTGATCGGTCATAGGCACACGAGAAGGCCAGCCACGACGTAGGGACGAACAGTGAGCGATTCCGCATCAGGTGCCGCCAGCGCCGAGGGCGTCAGCGTCAGTGGCGGGAAGAGCGGGAAGAAGGCCGAGAAGAAGGCCAACTTCTTCGCCCGGGTTGCTCTGTTCGTGCGTCAGGTCGTCTCTGAGCTGAAGAAGGTCGTCGTCCCGACCCGTCCTGAGCTCATCAACTACGTCGTGGTCGTCATCGTCTTCGTCCTCGTCGCCATGGCGTTCGTGCTCGTGCTCGACTTCTTCATCGGCAAGGGCGTAGGCGCGCTCTTCGGCTGACGCCTGGTCGCCGGAGCCGGATCACCGCTTCGGTACGTGCCGTAGGCCCCATGCGCAACAGCTCGGCACCGGCCGCAGGCCTGGGATCGAGCATCCATTCAAGTAGTAGCCCGGGCTCGCCCGGAAAGCCAGGAGAAAGCAGGTTGGCCCGTGTCTCAGGAGTCGTTCGAACCGACGGAGGAGATCGTCGACGCCGTCGAAGGCGACGCCGAGACGGAAGCGCCGACCGCAGCAGAGAACCTGCCGGCCGACGCCGAGGCTGAGGTGGAAGCCGACGAGGTGGACGGGGCGACCGACGACTCCGAGGAGACCGACTCCGAAGAGGAGGACGAGGACCCCGTCGAGGCGTTCAAGCGTGAGCTGCGCAGCAAGCCCGGCGACTGGTTCGTGATCCACTCCTACGCCGGCTACGAGAACCGCGTCAAGGCGAACCTCGAGAACCGCATCCAGAGCCTGAACATGGAGGACTTCATCTTCCAGATCGAGGTCCCGATGGAAGAGGTCACCGAGATCAAGAACGCGCAGCGCAAGATCGTGCGCCGCGTCCGGATCCCCGGGTACGTCCTCGTCCGCATGGACCTGACCGACGAGTCCTGGGGTGCGGTCCGCCACACCCCTGGTGTCACCGGCTTCGTCGGCCACACCCACCAGCCCGTTCCGCTCACGCAGAACGAGGTCTTCGGAATGCTCGCGCCGCTGATCGCCCCCAAGGCAGAAGCCGGCGCGAAGGGCGGCGCCGCGGCGCCCGTCATCGAGGTCGACTACCAGATCGGCGAGTCGGTCACGGTGACCGACGGGCCGTTCGACACGTTGCCCGCCACGATCTCCGAGATCAACGCCGAGAGCCAGAAGCTCAAGGTGCTCGTATCAATCTTCGGCCGGGAGACCCCGGTTGAGTTGTCGTTCAGCCAGGTCGCCAAGATCTGATCCTGAGCGAGCCGACGGCGTCAGAGGGCGTCGTCAGTCACTGAGTCAGAACACGAAGGACCCGATATGCCTCCCAAGAAGAAGAAGGTATCTGGGCTTATCAAGCTCCAGATCAAGGCCGGCGCTGCCACGCCGGCACCCCCGATCGGCCCCGCGCTCGGTCAGCACGGCGTCAACATCATGGAGTTCTGCAAGGCCTACAACGCGGCGACCGAGTCGCAGCGTGGCAGTGTCGTCCCGGTGGAGATCACGGTCTACGAAGACCGTTCCTTCACCTTCATCACCAAGACCCCGCCGGCAGCAGAGATGATCAAGCAGGCTGCAGGCGTGGACAAGGGTTCGCCCACCCCGCACACGGTCAAGGTCGCTACGCTGACCGCCGACCAGGTCCGGACCATCGCCCAGGCGAAGCTCGAAGACCTCAACGCGAACGACCTCGACGCAGCGTCGAAGATCATCGCGGGCACCGCTCGTTCCATGGGCATCACGGTCAAGGGCTGATCCAGCTCCATCCGTTCATCATTTCGCTGACAGGTCCGCCCTGTCAGGCAGTGGCAGGGTCCGCGCGGACCCGTAGACCACGACTGCTCTAAGGAGAACAAGCAGATGGCAACGCGCAGCAAGGCATATCGCACGGCGGCCGAGAAGATCGACCGCGACAACCTGTACACCCCGCTCGAGGCCGTCCGCCTCGCCAAGGAGACCTCGGTCACCAAGTGGGACGCGACCGTCGAGGTCGCCTTCCGTCTGGGCGTCGACCCCCGCAAGGCGGACCAGATGGTCCGCGGAACGGTGATCCTCCCGCACGGAACCGGCAAGACCGCCCGCGTCCTCGTGTTCGCGACCGGTGAGCGTGCCGAGCAGGCCCGCGCGGCCGGCGCCGACATCGTCGGTGGCGACGAGCTCATCGAGAAGGTGGCCGCTGGCTTCACCGACTTCGACTCCGCCGTCGCAACCCCTGACCTCATGGGCAAGGTCGGTCGCCTCGGTAAGGTCCTCGGTCCCCGTGGCCTCATGCCGAACCCGAAGACCGGAACCGTGACCATGGACGTGGCCAAGGCCGTGTCCGAGATCAAGGGCGGAAAGATCGAGTTCCGCGTGGACAAGCACTCCAACCTCCACTTCATCATCGGCAAGACGTCCTTCACCGAGACCTCGCTCGTGGAGAACTACGCCGCTGCGATCGAAGAGGTCCTCCGCCTGAAGCCGTCCGCTTCCAAGGGGCGCTACATCAGCAAGGCGACCGTCGCGACCACGATGGGCCCCGGCGTTCCCGTGGACCCGTCCAAGACGACGAAGCTGCTCGGCGAAGACGAGTCCTGATCGTCGCTCGTCCCGCACAGCGCACCGCATGAGTCGAGCCGGATCCCGTCAGGGGTCCGGCTCGAGTCGTCTCCGGGACGGGTGCGAGTTGGCCGCACGGCGAACATGGCGTACAGTAACCGTTGTTACCAAAGACCGCAGGTCGTTGGCCGCTGCCCTCGGGTGGTCGGTCAGCCGAAGCTCCGCATCGACGGGGACCAGCGCAGGTGAGTGAAATGACATGCGGGCCCAGCCCGCAGCGACTTGAGCTCCGCACCTGTGCGGGGCTCTTTTTCTTTGTGCTGGCTCGGCTCTCTCGGGAATGACGAGCGGTACCACCATCGGAAGGATTGCCATGGCGAGGCCGGACAAGGCAGCCGCAGTCGCAGAGCTCTCGGACCTGTTCCGCGAGTCCAACGCTGCCGTGCTGACCGAGTACCGCGGGCTCACCGTTGCGCAGCTCAAGCAGCTGCGTCGGTCGCTCAGCGGCAACGCAACCTTCGCAGTGGTGAAGAACACGCTGACCGCAATCGCGGCCAAGGAGGCCGGCGTCGAGGGACTTGACGACGCGCTCTCTGGGCCGTCGGCAATTGCCTTCATCACCGGGGACCCGGTTGAGGCTGCCAAGGGTCTGCGTGACTTCGCCAAGGCGAACCCCCAGCTCGTCATCAAGGCTGGTGTCCTCGACGGACGCCCGCTGACGGCCGAGGACATCACGAAGCTCGCGGACCTCGAGTCCCGCGAGGTTCTGCTGGCCCAGGCAGCTGGCGTTTTCAAGGCGTCGCTCTACCAGGCGGCGTACCTGTTCACGGCCCCCGCATCCAAGGCTGTGCGCACCATCGAGGCCCTGCGCGAGAAGCAGGCATCGCAGGAAGACGCTGCCTGAGTCTTCCTCCGGGAAGACACGGGCACTGCACTCACACCACTCTCTGCTTCACGCAGGACTATAGGAAGGAACGCCGACCATGGCGAAGCTCAGCACCGAAGAGCTCATTGCAGCTTTCAAGGACCTGACCCTCATCGAGCTCTCCGAGTTCGTCAAGGCATTCGAGGAGACCTTCGAGGTCACCGCGGCCGCCCCCGCCGCTGTCGCAGTTGCCGGTCCGGCAGCCGCTGCCGCTGAGGTCGAGGAAGAGAAGGACGAGTTCGACGTCATTCTCGAGTCGGCTGGCGAGAAGAAGATCCAGGTCATCAAGGAGGTGCGTGCCCTCACGAGCCTCGGCCTGAAGGAGGCCAAGGACCTCGTTGACGCCGCTCCGAAGGCGGTCCTCGAGGCTGCAAACAAGGAGACGGCCGAGAAGGCCAAGGCTGCCCTCGAAGGCGCCGGCGCGACCGTCACCGTCAAGTGATCTGAGCCCTCTGGGCTCGGTCCGTCCGGCATCGATCGCCCGCGATCGAGACCGACGGTCCACATCAGTGCGATGAGGCCCGCACCCTGTCACAGGGGTGCGGGCCTCATCGTCTCCCCTCTGAGCAGCTCCGCCGGCCAGCCGTGCGGAGCCCTCCGGCGGAATGCCCGCCCGGCGACCTCGCCTGGGTGCGGCCCGCACATGCACGACGACCGGGGTTGCGCTTTCTTGACTCGGTCGGATATGCTATCGCTTTGCGCTGGCGTGTGCCTGCAAAACCCATCCATGGTGTCGTGCGGCTTGATGGTCTGAACTCTCGGGGCGACCTCCGAGCAGGTTGAGACCAGCGGCCTGACGACGTCGTGACCGAAGTGAAGTCCGTCTCTGACGGCGGATCCGAGGTCCCGGGGTGTCGATGACACCACAAGGGTGGCCGAGCTAGCCACAAAGCGCAACAGCGTGCACTCGATCCGCAGGGAAGGACCCCTCTTGGCTGCCTCGCGCACCCCTTCTGCTCCGTCCGCCGACGCAATCGCGAACCGCACCGCTTCTCGGCGCGTCTCCTTCGCCAAGATCTTTGAGCCACTCGAGGTCCCCGACCTCCTTGGCCTCCAGACTGACAGCTTCGACTGGCTCCTGGGCAACGACAAGTGGCGCGCTCGCGTCGCAGCTGCCAAGGAGTTCGGCCGTCAGGACGTCCCCGAGACGTCCGGTCTGGAAGAGATCTTCGAAGAGATTTCGCCGATTGAAGACTTCGGCTCCTCGATGTCCCTCTCGTTCTCCAACCACCGCTTCGAACCACCGAAGCACACGGCTGAAGAGTGCAAGGAGAAGGACTTCACCTTCGCAGCACCGCTGTTCGTCACAGCGGAGTTCTTCAACTACAACACCGGTGAGATCAAGAGCCAGACGGTCTTCATGGGCGACTTCCCGCTCATGACCGAGCGTGGCACCTTCATCATCAACGGCACTGAGCGCGTCGTCGTGTCGCAGCTCGTCCGTTCCCCGGGCGTCTACTTCGAGCGGACCGCCGACAAGACGAGCGACAAGGACATCTTCTCCGCGAAGATCATCCCCTCTCGTGGAGCCTGGCTCGAGTTCGAGATCGACAAGCGCGACGCCGTCGGCGTGCGCGTCGACCGCAAGCGCAAGCAGTCGGTGACCGTGCTCCTCAAGGCGCTCGGCGTGACCGAGTCGGAGATCCGCGAGGAGTTCGCGGACTTCCCCTCGATCCTGGACACCCTCGAGAAGGACCACGTCACCACCGAGGAAGAGGCGCTCGTCGACCTCTACCGCAAGATCCGTCCGGGCGAGCCGCCCACGGTCGAGGCGGGACGCTCGCTCCTGGAGAACTTCTACTTCAACCCCAAGCGCTACGACCTCGCGAAGGTCGGCCGCTACAAGGTCAACAAGAAGCTCGGTATCGACGCGCCGCTGGCCGACTCGGTCCTGACCGTCTCCGACATCGTCGCGACGATCAAGTACCTCGCCGCGCTGCACGGCGACGCCCCGACCATCCCGGGCAAGAAGAACGGTGAGGCCATCGAGGTCCGCGTCGAGACCGACGACATCGACCACTTCGGCAACCGTCGCATCCGCGCCGTGGGTGAGCTCATCCAGAACCAGGTCCGCACGGGCCTGTCCCGCATGGAGCGTGTCGTGCGTGAGCGCATGACCACCCAGGACGTCGAGGCCATCGCCCCGCAGACCCTGATCAACATCCGCCCCGTCGTGGCGTCGATCAAGGAGTTCTTCGGAACGTCCCAGCTCTCGCAGTTCATGGACCAGAACAACCCGCTCGCCGGCCTGACGCACAAGCGTCGTCTGTCCGCGCTGGGCCCGGGTGGTCTGTCCCGCGACCGCGCCGGCATGGAGGTCCGTGACGTCCACCCCTCGCACTACGGACGCATGTGCCCCATCGAGACCCCTGAAGGCCCGAACATCGGTCTGATCGGCTCGCTGGCCTCCTTCGGCCGGATCAACCCCTTCGGGTTCATCGAGACGCCGTACCGCAAGGTCGAGAACGGCACCGTCTCCGACGAGGTCGTCTACCTCACGGCCGACGACGAGGACCGCTTCGTCATCGCCCAGGCCAATACCGAGCTCAACGTCGACGGCTCGTTCCAGCAGGAGCGTGTCCTCGTCCGCCTCAAGGGTGGCGAGACCGACGACGTGCTGGGCACGGCAGTCGACTACATGGACGTCTCCCCGCGCCAGATGGTCTCCGTCGCGACGGCGCTCATCCCGTTCCTCGAGCACGACGACGCGAACCGCGCACTCATGGGTGCCAACATGCAGCGTCAGGCGGTGCCGCTGGTTCGTTCCGAGGCTCCGTACGTGGGAACCGGCATGGAGCGTCGTGCCGCGATCGACGCCGGTGACGTCATCGTCGCCACCAAGCCCGGTGTGGTCACCGAGGTCTCCGCAGACCTCATCGTCGTCGCCAACGACGACGCGACCACCACGAGCTACCGCGCAGCCAAGTTCCGCCGCTCGAACCAGGGCACCTCCTACAACCAGCGCGTGCTGGTCGACGAGGGCGCCCGGGTCGAGGTCGGCTCGGTCCTGGCCGACGGTCCCGCCACGGACGAGGGAGAGCTTGCCCTCGGCCGCAACCTGCTCGTGGCATTCATGTCATGGGAAGGCCACAACTACGAGGACGCGATCATCCTCAGCCAGCGTCTGGTGCAGGACGACGTCCTCTCCTCGATCCACATCGAGGAGCACGAGGTCGACGCCCGCGACACCAAGCTCGGCCCTGAGGAGATCACCCGGGACATCCCGAACGTCTCCGAGGACGTCCTGGCCGACCTCGACGAGCGTGGCATCATCCGGATCGGCGCCGAGGTCTCCTCGGGCGACGTGCTGGTCGGCAAGGTCACGCCCAAGGGCGAGACCGAGCTCACCCCGGAGGAGCGTCTGCTCCGCGCCATCTTCGGCGAGAAGGCCCGCGAGGTCCGCGACACGTCTCTCAAGGTTCCCCACGGGGAGTCCGGCACGGTCATCGAGGTCCGCACCTTCAACCGTGAGGACGGCGACGAGCTGCCCGCCGGCGTGAACGAGCTGGTCCGGGTGTACATCGCCCAGCGACGCAAGATCACCGCGGGTGACAAGCTCGCCGGTCGTCACGGCAACAAGGGTGTCATCTCCACGATCCTTCCGATCGAGGACATGCCGTTCCTCGAGGACGGCACGCCCGTCGACATCATCCTCAACCCGATGGGTGTCCCGGGTCGTATGAACGTCGGTCAGGTGCTCGAGGTCCACCTCGGGTGGATCGCCGCACAGGGCTGGAACATCGAGCTGGCGACCGAGGGCGACCTCTCCTGGAAGGAGAACGTCCCCGCGATCGCGGCGACCTCCCAGCCCGGCAACCCGGTGGCGACACCGGTCTTCGACGGTCTCCAGGAGAACGCGCTGAGCGGTCTGCTGCAGTCCACCCTGCCGAACCGGGACGGCCAGCGCATGGTCCAGCCCGACGGCAAGGCGCGTCTCTTCGACGGGCGCTCCGGCGAGCCGTTCCCCGAGGCCGTCGCGGTGGGCTACATGTACATCCTCAAGCTCCACCACCTGGTCGACGACAAGATCCACGCTCGTTCCACGGGTCCGTACTCGATGATCACGCAGCAGCCGCTCGGTGGTAAGGCGCAGTTCGGTGGACAGCGCTTCGGCGAGATGGAGGTGTGGGCGCTCGAGGCATACGGAGCCGCCTACACCCTCCAGGAGCTGCTGACGATCAAGTCCGACGACGTCCCCGGACGTGTGAAGGTCTACGAGGCGATCGTCAAGGGCGAGAACATCCCCGACTCGGGCATCCCGGAGTCCTTCAAGGTGCTCCTCAAGGAGATGCAGTCGCTGTGCCTGAACGTCGAGGTGCTCTCCAGCGACGGTGTCTCCATCGAGATGCGCGAGTCCGACGACGACGTGTACCGCGCCGCCGAAGAGCTCGGGATCGACCTCTCACGTCGCCCCAACGCAGCATCCAGCATCGACGAGATCTGATCTCGGAAGTGACGGGGGCGCCCCGCGCGAGCGCGGCGCCCCCTCACCCTCCGACACCCTGTAGCACCTCCACCGCGCCGGCCGGGAAGACTCCCGGACAGGCCGGCAGACGAAGGAAGTAGGACCACCTTGCTCGACGTCAATGTCTTCGACGAGCTGCGCATCGGACTGGCCACGGCTGACGACATCCGCACCTGGTCGCATGGCGAGGTCAAGAAGCCTGAGACCATCAACTACCGCACGCTCAAGCCTGAGAAGGACGGACTCTTCTGCGAGAAGATCTTCGGCCCGACCCGGGACTGGGAGTGCTACTGCGGCAAGTACAAGCGCGTCCGCTTCAAGGGCATCATCTGTGAGCGGTGTGGCGTCGAGGTCACCCGTTCCAAGGTGCGCCGCGAACGGATGGGCCACATCGAGCTCGCCGCACCCGTCACCCACATCTGGTTCTTCAAGGGTGTGCCCTCACGCCTGGGCTACCTGCTCGACCTCGCGCCGAAGGACCTCGAGAAGGTCATCTACTTCGCCGCGTACATGATCACGTCGGTCGACGTGGACGGTCGCCAGGAAGACCTCCCCAACCTCCAGAACGAGATCGACCTGGAGAAGAAGGAGATCACGGACCGCCGCGACAACGAGATCGAGAACCGGGCACAGCGCCTGGAAGCCGACCTCGCCGAGCTCGAGGCCGAGGGCGCTCGCGCCGACGCCCGCCGCAAGGTGCGCGACTCCGCCGAGCGCGAGATGGCGCAGATCCGCAAGCGCAGCGACGCCGAGCTCGAGCGCCTGGACCAGGTCTGGGACAAGTTCAAGAGCCTCAAGGTCGCTGACCTCGAGGGCGACGAGATGCTCTACCGCGCCCTCCAGGACCGGTACGGCAACTACTTCGAGGGCTCGATGGGCGCTGCGGCGATCCAGAAGCGCCTCCAGGACTACGACCTCGAGGGCGAAGCGACCAGCCTGCGCGAGATCATCAAGACCGGCAAGGGACAGCGCAAGACCCGGGCGCTCAAGCGCCTCAAGGTCGTCAACGCCTTCCTCACCACGACCAACTCGCCCACGGGCATGGTCCTGGACGCCGTCCCGGTCATCCCGCCGGACCTGCGTCCGATGGTCCAGCTCGACGGTGGACGTTTCGCGACGTCCGACCTCAACGACCTGTACCGCCGCGTGATCAACCGCAACAACCGTCTCAAGCGCCTGCTCGACCTGGGCGCTCCGGAGATCATCGTCAACAACGAGAAGCGCATGCTTCAAGAAGCTGTCGACTCCCTCTTCGACAACGGTCGTCGTGGCCGTCCGGTCACCGGACCGGGCAACCGCCCGCTCAAGTCGATCTCCGACATGCTCAAGGGCAAGCAGGGGCGTTTCCGTCAGAACCTGCTCGGAAAGCGCGTCGACTACTCGGGCCGTTCGGTCATCGTCGTCGGCCCGCAGCTCAAGCTGCACCAGTGCGGCCTGCCCAAGCAGATGGCGCTCGAGCTCTTCAAGCCCTTCGTCATGAAGCGTCTGGTCGACCTCAACCACGCCCAGAACATCAAGAGCGCCAAGCGGATGGTGGAGCGGGCGAAGCCGGCTGTGTGGGACGTCCTCGAAGAGGTCATCACCGAGCACCCGGTGCTGCTCAACCGCGCACCCACGCTGCACCGTCTCGGCATCCAGGCCTTCGAGCCGATGCTCGTCGAGGGCAAGGCCATCCACCTGCACCCGCTCGTCTGTGCGGCGTTCAACGCCGACTTCGACGGTGACCAGATGGCTGTGCACCTGCCGCTGTCGGCCGAGGCGCAGGCCGAGGCCCGCATCCTCATGCTCTCCAGCAACAACATCCTCAAGCCGTCCGACGGACGTCCGGTCACCATGCCCTCACAGGACATGATCATCGGCCTGTTCCACCTGACGAGCGAGAAGGACGACCCGATCGGGGCCGGACGCAAGTTCAGCTCCGTGTCCGAGGCGATCATGGCCTTCGACGCTGGGGTCCTCGACCTCAACGCCGAAGTGGTCATCCGCATGGAGGACCTCGTTCCTCCGACGACCGACTTCACCGCACCCGAGGACTGGGCGGCGGGTCAGCCGATCCTCTTCCCGACGACCCTCGGGCGGGCGCTGTTCAACGAGCTGCTGCCCGTGGACTACCCGTACGTGAACAAGGTCGTGGACAAGAAGGTCCTCTCCCAGATCGTCAACGAGCTGGCCGAGACCTACCCCAAGGTCGAGGTCGCCGAGTCGCTCGACGCGCTCAAGGCCGCCGGCTTCCGCTGGGCGACCCGCTCCGGCATCACGATCGCGATCTCCGACGTCGCGACGCCGGCGCACGAGAAGGCTGAGATCCTCGAGGCTCACGAGGCCCGGGCGCTCAAGGTCCAGCAGCAGTACGAGAAGGGTCTGATCACCGACGACGAGCGCCGCCAGGAGCTCATCGAGATCTGGACGCAGGCCACGGACAAGGTCGCCAAGGCGATGCAGGAGAACTTCCCGGCCCGCAACACGGTCTTCCGCATGGTCGGCTCGGGTGCTCGTGGTAACTGGATGCAGGTCCGCCAGATCGCCGGTATGCGTGGGCTGGTGGCAAACCCCAAGGGTGAGATCATCCCGCGTCCGATCAAGTCGAACTACCGCGAGGGCCTCTCGGTCCTCGAGTACTTCATCGCGACCCACGGTGCCCGTAAGGGACTGGCCGACACCGCGCTGCGCACCGCCGACTCGGGGTACCTGACCCGTCGTCTGGTGGACGTGTCGCAGGACGTCATCGTCCGCGAGGACGACTGCGGGACCGAGCGCGGCCTGACCCTGCCGGTGGGGGAGGACCTCGGAGACGGGCGTCTCGTCCGCCACGACAAGGTGGAGCAGAGCATCTACACCCGTACCCTCGCCTCCTCGGTCGAGGTCGACGGCAAGGTGCTCGGTGCGGCTGGTGACGACGTCGGCGACGTGCTCATCGACGCCCTGCTCGCGGCCGGGGTCACCCAGCTCAAGGTGCGTTCCGTGCTCACCTGCGAGTCGCACGTCGGCACCTGTGCCAAGTGCTACGGCCGTTCGCTGGCCACCGGCAAGCTCGTCGACATCGGTGAGGCCGTCGGCATCATCGCGGCCCAGTCGATCGGTGAGCCCGGCACGCAGCTGACCATGCGTACCTTCCACACCGGTGGTGTGGCCTCGGCTGACGACATCACGCAGGGTCTGCCCCGTGTGACCGAGCTCTTCGAGGCCCGCACCCCCAAGGGTGAGGCGCCCATCGCGGAGTACACCGGACGCATCACGATCGACGACTCCGAGCGCACCCGTCGGATCGTCCTCACCCCTGAGGACGGCTCCGAGGAGATCGCGTACCCGGTCACCAAGCGGTCGCGACTGCTCGTCGAGGACGGCCAGGAGGTCGTCGTCGGCACCCAGCTCGTCCAGGGTGCGGTCGACCCCAAGAAGGTCCTGCGCATCCTCGGCCCCCGCGCCACCCAGAAGCACCTGGTGGACGAGGTCCAGGACGTCTACCGCTCCCAGGGTGTGGACATCCACGACAAGCACATCGAGGTCATCGTGCGGCAGATGCTGCGTCGCGTGACCGTGCTCGACTCGGGTGACTCCATCCTGCTCCCCGGTGAGCTGGCTGCGCGTGGCCGATTCGAGGACGCCAACCGTCGGGCCGTGGCGGAAGGTGGCCAGCCGGCCTCCGGCCGTCCCGAGCTCATGGGTATCACGAAGGCGTCGCTCGCGACCGACTCGTGGCTGTCCGCGGCGTCGTTCCAGGAGACCACCCGCGTGCTCACGGAGGCCGCCATGAGCGGTCGCCGGGACCCGCTGCTGGGCCTCAAGGAGAACGTCATCCTCGGTAAGCTCATCCCGGCCGGAACCGGTCTTCCCCGCTACGGCAACGTCACGGTGGAGCCGACCGAAGAGGCCAAGGCCGAGCTGTACCCGAGCTTCGGGTACGACGAGATCGACTTCCCGCCGCTCGGTATGGGCTCCGGCGAAGCGATCCCGCTCGAGGACATCGACTTCGGTCCGGACTTCCGCTGAGCGGAGTCCACCGGAGGCGACGAGCCTGACAGGGCTTGATGCTTGATGCTTGACGCTTGACGTTGGATCAGCGCGACGACTGCGGGGCGGTTCCCTTCCGGGGACCGCCCCGCAGTCGTCGGTACCGGTGTGGGGTGACGCGTCGGTACCCAGCCCACCTCGGTGGGCAGCAACTTTGACCTCGACGCCGAATCCGAGTAGGGTTGGCAACCGTGCCCGTGCTGTCGGGCTTTCGTCTGTCTTACCAGCTGCCGGCCACCGGTCGCCGAGTGCATGTCGCTCTGGCTCGATGGTGGTGGGTGCACGGACAGGGACCGGATCGCTCCGGTCGCCAGACGAGGGCCCCGCATGCTGGCGGGCTTCTCTGGTTCGACGCCTCGAAGCGCGAGCTGGACCATCGAGCCGGTGGTACGTGGCGTATTGCAGCGAAGCTGCGGTGCCTTCGTGCACCCAGCCCGGACACAGACAAGCAATACAGACCAACAGCCACGACCGATTTTCGGTCGGCTCGAGTAGACACGGAGACGCAGTGCCCACGATTCAGCAGCTCGTCCGCAAGGGGCGGACATCAAAGGTCTCGAAGTCCAAGACGCCGGCCCTCAAGGGCTCCCCTCAGCGTCGCGGTGTGTGCACCCGCGTTTACACCACCACCCCGAAGAAGCCGAACTCCGCGCTCCGCAAGGTCGCCCGCGTCAAGCTCTCCAGCGGCGTTGAGGTCACGGCGTACATTCCCGGCGTCGGCCACAACCTCCAGGAGCACTCCATCGTGCTCGTTCGCGGCGGTCGTGTGAAGGACCTCCCCGGTGTGCGTTACAAGGTCATCCGCGGCGCTCTCGACACCCAGGGTGTCAAGAACCGCAAGCAGGCTCGCAGCCGTTATGGCGCGAAGAAGGAGAAGAGCTGAGATGCCTCGTAAGGGTCCGGCCCCGAAGCGGCCACTTATCATCGACCCGGTCTACGGATCGCCGGTCGTCACGCAACTGATCAACAAGGTTCTCCTCGACGGCAAGAAGTCGACCGCGGAAGCGATCGTCTACGGTGCCCTCGAAGGCGTTCGCGAGAAGACCGCCGGTGACCCCGTCGTCGTCCTCAAGCGCGCGCTGGAGAACGTCCGCCCCGCCCTCGAGGTCCGTTCACGCCGTGTTGGTGGAGCGACCTACCAGGTGCCCGTCGAGGTTCGCCCCACGCGTTCCACGACGCTCGCGCTGCGCTGGCTCACCGACTACTCGCGCGCACGTCGCGAGAAGACGATGACCGAGCGCCTCATGAACGAGATCCTCGACGCGAGCAACGGCCTCGGTGCCGCGGTCAAGCGTCGCGAGGACATCCACAAGATGGCCGAGTCGAACAAGGCATTCGCTCACTACCGCTGGTAGTGAAGGCAGCGTGCCCCGGGGACCTGTCCCCGGGGCACCTCCCCATCTCCCGACGCACGGCTTGCGTCACTGCTGTTCTTCGTGCTCCATCCCCCATCAGTAAGAGGTAAACCACCGTGGCACTTGACGTGCTGACCGACCTGAACAAGGTCCGCAACATCGGCATCATGGCCCACATCGATGCCGGCAAGACGACCACCACCGAGCGGATCCTGTTCTACACCGGGGTCAACTACAAGATCGGTGAGACGCACGACGGCGCGTCAACGATGGACTGGATGGAGCAGGAGCAGGAGCGCGGCATCACGATCACGTCGGCTGCGACGACCTGTTACTGGCACGACAACCAGATCAACATCATCGACACCCCCGGCCACGTGGACTTCACGGTCGAGGTCGAGCGTTCCCTGCGCGTCCTCGACGGCGCTGTCGCCGTCTTCGACGGCAAGGAAGGTGTCGAGCCTCAGTCCGAGACCGTCTGGCGCCAGGCCGACAAGTACGACGTCCCCCGCATCTGCTTCGTCAACAAGATGGACAAGCTCGGCGCGGACTTCTACTTCACCGTCTCGACGATCGTCAACCGCCTCAAGGCCAAGCCGCTCGTCATCCAGCTGCCCATCGGCTCCGAGAGCGACTTCATCGGTGTCATCGACCTCGTCGAGCAGAAGGCTCTCTTCTGGCGTGGGGAGACCGCGCTGGGCGAGGCCTACGCGACCGAGGAGATCCCTGAGGACCTCGCCGAGAAGGCCGCGCAGTACCGCGCGGACCTCATCGAGGCCGTCGCCGAGGCGAACGACGAGCTCATGGAGAAGTACCTCTCCGGCGAGGAGCTCACGGTCGCCGAGCTCAAGGCCGGCATCCGCGAGCTGACGATCCGTTCCGAGGCCTACCCGGTCCTGTGCGGCTCGGCGTTCAAGAACAAGGGCGTCCAGCCCATGCTCGACGCCGTCATCGACTACCTGCCGACGCCGCTCGACGTGCCCGCCATGGAGGGCCACGACGTTCGCGACGAAGAGAAGATCATCATCCGCCACCCCAGCGCTGACGAGCCCTTCTCCGCTCTGGCGTTCAAGGTCGCCACGCACCCGTTCTTCGGTCGCCTGACCTACGTCCGCGTGTACTCCGGCCGCGTCACCCAGGGCGCCCAGGTGCTCAACGCGACGAAGGGCAAGAAGGAGCGCATCGGAAAGCTCTTCCAGATGCACTCCAACAAGGAGAACCCGGTCGAGAGCGCTACCGCGGGCCACATCTACGCCTTCATCGGTCTCAAGGACGTCACGACCGGTGACACCCTCTGCGACCTCCAGAACCCGCTGGTCCTGGAATCGATGACCTTCCCCGAGCCCGTCATCTCGGTCGCCATCGAGCCGAAGACGAAGGGTGACCAGGAGAAGCTCTCCACGGCCATCCAGAAGCTCTCCGACGAGGACCCGACCTTCCAGGTCTCCCTCAACGAGGACACCGGCCAGACGGTCATCGCCGGCATGGGCGAGCTGCACCTCGACATCCTTGTCGACCGCATGCGTCGTGAGTTCCACGTCGAGGCGAACGTGGGCAAGCCCCAGGTCGCCTACCGTGAGACGATCCGCCGCATCGTCCCGAAGATCGACTACACGCACAAGAAGCAGACCGGTGGATCCGGCCAGTTCGCCAAGGTGCAGATGTCGTTCGAGCCTCTCGACCCCTCGGGTTCAGAGCTCTACATCTTCGAGAACAAGGTCTCGGGTGGACGTATCCCTCGCGAGTACATCCCGAGCGTCGACGCCGGTATCCAGTCCGCGATGCAGCTCGGTGTCCTCGCCGGCTACCCGCTGGTCGGGATCAAGGCCATCCTCCTCGACGGCGCGTACCACGACGTCGACTCCTCGGAGATGGCGTTCAAGATTGCCGGCTCGATGATCCTCAAAGAGGGCGTCAGGCAGGCGGACCCGGTTCTGCTCGAGCCGGTCATGGCCGTCGAGGTGCGTACCCCTGAGGAATACATGGGCGACGTCATCGGCGACATCAACTCACGCCGTGGCATGATCCAGGCGATGGAAGACGCGACCGGCGTGAAGGTCATCCAGGCACTCGTGCCTCTTTCCGAGATGTTCGGGTACATCGGCGACCTGCGGTCCAAGACCCAGGGCCGTGCTGTGTACTCGATGCAGTTCGACAGCTACTCCGAGGTTCCTCGGAACGTTGCCGAAGAGATCATCAAGAAGACCCGGGGCGAGTGAGTCCCCAACAGGTCGAACTGTAGTATCAAGACCATCAACCTGTAGCGACCCGCACGCCCCGCAGCTCCTCTCTCGCGAGAGGGAGGAGCTGCATCGTTCGGCACAACTACCCAAAGTCCCAGGAGGACCCCAGTGGCTAAGGCCAAGTTTGAGCGGAACAAGCCCCACGTCAACATCGGCACCATCGGTCACGTTGACCACGGCAAGACGACGCTGACCGCGGCGATCTCGAAGGTGCTGCACGACAAGTACCCGGACGTGAACCCTGAGTTCAAGTTCGACGAGATCGACAAGGCGCCCGAAGAGAAGCAGCGCGGTATCACCATCAACATCGCGCACATCGAGTACGAGACCGAGAAGCGCCACTACGCGCACGTCGACGCTCCCGGCCACGCTGACTACATCAAGAACATGATCACCGGTGCAGCGCAGATGGACGGCGCCATCCTCGTCGTCGCCGCGACCGATGGTCCGATGGCTCAGACCCGTGAGCACGTCCTGCTCGCCCGCCAGGTTGGTGTCCCCTACCTGATGGTCGCGCTGAACAAGGCCGACATGGTCGACGACGAGGAGATCCTCGAGCTCGTCGAGATGGAGGTGCGCGAGCTTCTCTCCGCACAGGGCTTCGACGGCGACAACGCTCCCGTCATGCGTGTCTCCGGCCTCAAGGCTCTTGAGGGCGACCCGGCCTGGACCCAGTCCGTCGCCGACCTCATGGACGCTGTCGACGAGCACGTCCCGGACCCCGTCCGTGACCTCGACAAGCCCTTCCTCATGCCGATCGAGGACGTCTTCACGATCACCGGTCGTGGAACCGTCGTCACCGGCAAGGTCGACCGTGGACGTCTCGCGATCAACTCCGAGGTCGAGATCGTCGGAATCCGCCCCGCGCAGAAGACGACCGTCACCGGCATCGAGACCTTTCACAAGTCCATGGACGAGGCGCAGGCCGGCGACAACACCGGACTTCTTCTTCGTGGCATCAAGCGCGAAGACGTCGAGCGCGGCCAGGTTGTCGTCAAGCCCGGCTCGATCACGCCTCACACGAACTTCGAGGCTCGCGTCTACATCCTGGGCAAGGACGAGGGCGGGCGTCACAACCCGTTCTACTCCAACTACCGCCCGCAGTTCTACTTCCGCACCACGGACGTCACCGGCGTCATCACGCTGCCTGAGGGCACCGAGATGGTCATGCCTGGCGACAACACCGAGATGTCGGTCGAGCTCATCCAGCCGATCGCCATGGAAGAGGGCCTCGGCTTCGCCATCCGCGAGGGTGGCCGCACCGTCGGATCGGGTCAGGTCACGAAGATCGTCAAGTGATCTTCTCTGACTAGCTGATCCAGCTGGCAACGCGTCGGCCCGGTGACCTCACGGTCACCGGGCCTTCGTGCGTCCTGCGTCGTTCCGGGCCGCCCCGCGCCGGCCGGAGCAGCCCCGTGGTCGCCACCCGGTTGTTCACCATCCGGCCAGGATGCGGTAACCTAGGTCACCGGAGACCTCATCCACGTGCGGCTGGCTTTTCTCACCGACGCGTGGCAGACTATCCAGGTTGCCTGTTGCAGGCGCGCTCCTTCTCATCTCGAACAGTGTGTTGAACATCGGGCCCCTCGAGGGGGGTTGTTCCGTGTGTTGAGCTCTCTGGGTGAGATCAGATCGAGGCACCGCGGAACCATCGGTTCAGCACAGGCGAGAAGACGTTGTGGTGTTGTACTGCGTCGTCGGGCACTTAGGCCCACGAACGCGGTTCGCATCACATATCCAACGGCCCGCACCACAGAGTGGTGCTGCGCAACGGCGTGTCACGCATAGCGACACGCCCGAGCGCGGGGGTCGGACAGTTCGAGAGAAAGAGTCAGACGACGCCATGGCGGGACAGAAGATCCGCATCCGGCTCAAGTCCTACGACCACGAGGTCATCGACAGCTCGGCGCGCAAGATCGTCGACACGGTGACACGCGCTGGTGCGACGGTCGTGGGCCCGGTGCCGTTGCCGACGGAGAAGAACGTATTCTGCGTTATCCGGTCGCCTCACAAGTACAAGGACAGCCGCGAGCACTTTGAAATGCGCACGCACAAGCGGCTCATCGACATCATCGATCCCACGCCGAAGGCGGTCGATTCGCTCATGCGTCTCGACCTGCCCGCGGACGTGAACATCGAGATCAAGCTCTGAGACTGGGGGAGGACATACACATGGCTACCCAGCAGAACGAGCGGCCCGTCACGGCCGTACTCGGAACCAAGCTCGGTATGACTCAGGTCTGGAACGAAGCAGGACTTCTCGTTCCCGTGACCGTGGTCGAGGTCGGCACCAACGTGGTGACCCAGGTCCGTTCCGCAGAGGTCGACGGCTACGCAGCCGTCCAGCTCGCGTACGGCCAGATCGACCCGCGCAAGGTGACGCAGCCTCTGAAGGGTCACTTCGAGAAGGCCGGGGTCACCCCGCGCCGTCACGTGACCGAAATCCGTACGTCCAACGCTGGCGAGTTCGCGCTCGGCCAGGAGATCACCGCCGACGCCTTCGAGGCCGGCAGTGTCGTGGACGTCATCGGAACGACCAAGGGTAAGGGTTTCGCCGGTGTGATGAAGCGTCACGGCTTCCACGGCGTCGGAGCTTCCCACGGTGCGCACAAGAACCACCGCAAGCCTGGCTCGATCGGTGGGGCTTCAACCCCGTCGCGCGTGTTCAAGGGCATGCGGATGGCCGGTCGGATGGGCGTTGACCGTCAGACCACCCAGAACCTAACCGTTTACGCGGTCGACGCCGCGAAGGGACTGCTGCTCGTCAAGGGCGCCGTTCCTGGCCCCAGGGGTGGCGTCGTCCTCGTGCGTAGTGCCGCGAAGGGTGCGTGACAGCATGTCTGAAACGCTGACCGTCGACGTCATCGACGCCACAGGCAAGAAGGCCGGCACCGCCGAGCTTCCCGCCGAGGTGTTCGACGTCCAGACGAACATTCCATTGATCCACCAGGTCGTTGTCGCGCAGCTCGCTGCAGCCCGTCAGGGTACGCACAGCACCAAGACCCGCGGTGAAGTCCGCGGTGGTGGACGCAAGCCGTACAAGCAGAAGGGCACCGGCCGGGCTCGTCAGGGCTCGATCCGTGCACCTCAGTTCGCCGGTGGTGGCGTCGTCCACGGCCCCAAGCCGCGTGACTACAGCCAGCGCACCCCCAAGAAGATGAAGGTTGCCGCCCTGCGCGGTGCCCTCTCTGACCGGGCACGCGCCGGCCGCATCCACGTCGTGACGGGATTCGGGATCGACGGTTCGCCGTCGACCAAGCAGGCGATCAACTCGCTCGCGAACCTGTCACCGCGCAAGCACGTGCTCGTCATCCTCGAGCGCGGCGACGACGTGACGGTGAAGTCCCTGCAGAACGCTGAGCAGGTTCACCTTCTGGTTGCCGACCAGCTCAACACCTACGACGTGCTCGTCTCCGACGACGTGGTCTTCACGCAGGGTGCACTTGCTGCATTCCTCGCGGGCCCCCCCAAGGGTGCATCGGCCAAGGCCGTGGCGACCGAGTCCGAGTCGGCTGAGCTCGTGAAGGAGGACGCCAAGTGACTGCTCCAGTGACTTCGACGCCAACTGTTCAGAAGAACCCTCGCGACATCGTGATCGCACCGGTTCTCTCTGAGAAGAGCTACGGCCTGCTCGACGAGGGAAAGTACACCTTCCTCGTCGACCCGCGGGCGAACAAGACAGAGATCAAGATCGCGGTCGAGAAGATCTTCGACGTCAAGGTCGCCTCCGTCAACACGATCAACCGCAAGGGTAAGACCAGGCGGACCCGTTTCGGTATCGGCAAGCGCAAGGACACCAAGCGTGCAATCGTCTCCCTCCGTGAGGGTTCGATTGACATGTTCGGTGGACCAGTCGGCTGAGCCGGCCGAGAGCAGATTGAGGACAGATCCCCATGGGAATCCGTAAGTACAAGCCGACTACGCCCGGACGCCGCGGCGCCAGCGTGGCCGACTTCGTCGAGATCACGCGCTCGGAGCCGGAGAAGTCGCTGATCCGCCCGCTCCACAAGACCGGTGGCCGTAACAGCTCCGGTCGGATCACCACCCGTCACAAGGGTGGTGGCCACAAGCGTGCGTACCGCGTCATCGACTTCCGTCGCCACGACAAGGACGGCGTGCCCGCCAAGGTCGCTCACATCGAGTACGACCCGAACCGGACCGCCCGCATCGCGCTGCTGCACTATGCAGACGGCGAGAAGCGCTACATCATCGCCCCGAACAAGCTGCGCCAGGGTGACCCGATCGAGAACGGTGCCGGTGCTGACATCAAGCCCGGCAACAACCTGCCTCTTCGGAACATCCCGACCGGTACGGTCATCCACGCCATCGAGCTCAAGCCCGGTGGCGGCGCGAAGATCGCACGTTCGGCCGGTGTCTCTGTTCAGCTCGTCGCCAAGGACGGAACATTCGCCCAGCTGCGTATGCCGTCCGGTGAGATCCGCAACGTCGACCTGCGCTGCCGCGCCACGGTCGGCGAGGTGGGCAACGCCGAGCAGTCCAACATCAACTGGGGCAAGGCCGGCCGCATGAGGTGGAAGGGCAAGCGCCCGACCGTCCGTGGTGTCGCCATGAACCCGGTCGACCACCCGCACGGTGGTGGTGAGGGTAAGACGTCCGGTGGACGTCACCCCGTCAGCCCGTGGGGACAGGCCGAAGGCCGTACCCGTCGTCCCAACAAGGCGAGCGACAAGCTGATCGTCCGTCGCCGTCGTACCGGCAACAAGAAGCGTTGATAGGAGCCTGACATGCCACGCAGCCTGAAGAAGGGCCCCTTCGTCGATGGACACCTCCAGAAGAAGGTGGACGTCCAGAACGAGAAGGGGACCAAGAACGTCATCAAGACATGGTCCCGCCGGTCGGTCATCACGCCCGACTTCCTCGGTCACACTTTCGCCGTGCACGACGGTCGCAAGCACACCCCGGTGTTCGTCACCGAATCGATGGTCGGACACAAGCTCGGCGAGTTCTCGCCGACGCGCACCTTCCGTGGCCACGTGAAAGACGACAAGAAGGGTCGTCGCCGCTGACCCCCGCGGGTCAGTAGCGACAGGACCTCTTGGTCATGACCAGACAAGAAGGCAGGACAGCAATGGAAGCCAAGGCGCAGGCACGGTTCGTCCGTGTCACGCCTCAGAAGGCCCGGCGCGTCGTGGATCTTATCCGTGGCAAGCAGGCTACTGAGGCTGTCGCGGTGCTGAAGTTCGCACCGCAAACGGCCAGTGAGCCGATCCTCAAGGTCGTGCAGAGCGCGATCGCGAACGCACGGGTCAAGGCAGACCGCGCGAGTGTCGCATTTGACGAGCACCAGCTCTTCATCTCTGAGGCGTTCATCGACGAGGGACCAACCCTCAAGAGGTTCCGTCCCCGTGCGCAGGGGCGAGCCAGCCAGATCCTCAAGCGGACGAGCCACATCACTGTGGTCGTCGCTCCGCGCGAAGACACGAAGGGAAGGGCCCGATAGTGGGACAGAAGGTTCACCCGCACGGGTACCGTCTCGGGATCACCACCGACCACCGGTCACGTTGGTTCGCCGACAGCACCAAGCCCGGTCAGCGCTACCGTGACTACGTCCGCGAGGACGTCCAGATCCGCAAGCTCATGGGCACAGGCCTCGAGCGCGCTGGAATCTCGAAGGTTGAGATCGAGCGCACCCGCGACCGCGTCCGCGTCGACATCCACACGGCCCGTCCGGGCATCGTGATCGGTCGTCGTGGCGCCGAGGCAGACCGCATCCGCGGCGAGCTGGAGAAGCTCACCGGCAAGCAGGTTCAGCTCAACATCCTCGAGGTCAAGAACGCTGAGATCGATGCTCAGCTCGTGGCCCAGGGGATCGCCGAGCAGCTTGCCAGCCGCGTGTCCTTCCGACGCGCCATGCGCAAGGGCATGCAGTCCGCTCAGCGCGCCGGAGCCAAGGGCATCCGTGTCCAGTGCTCCGGTCGTCTCGGCGGCGCTGAGATGAGCCGTAGCGAGTTCTACCGCGAAGGCCGTGTGCCACTGCACACGCTCCGCGCGAACATCGACTATGGGTTCTTCGAGGCCCGCACCTCGTTCGGCCGTATCGGCGTCAAGGTGTGGATCTACAAGGGCGACATGACCGAGAAGGAGTTCGCTGCTCAGCAGGCGACGCAGGCGCCCCGTGCGCCCCGCGGAGCCCCGCGTGGTGGCGAGCGTCCGGCTCGCGGTGGTCGTCGCAACGAGCGTCCGGCTTCCGCCGAGGCGCCCGCCCAGGCCGAGCAGGCTCCTGCAGCTGCAGAAGCCGCACCGGCCGCTGAGTCCGGAACGGAGGCCTGAGCGATGCTTATCCCGCGCAGGCTCAAGCACCGCAAGCAGCACCACCCCGGGCGCTCCGGCGCTGCAACGGGTGGTACAACGATCGCGTTCGGTGAGTTCGGTATCCAGGCTCTTGAGCCTGCATACGTGACGAACCGTCAGATCGAGGCTGCTCGTATCGCCATGACCCGCCACATCAAGCGTGGTGGCAAGGTCTGGATCAACATCTACCCCGACCGTCCGCTGACCAAGAAGCCGGCGGAGACCCGAATGGGTTCAGGTAAGGGTTCCCCCGAGTGGTGGATCGCCAACGTCAAGCCCGGTCGAATCGTCTTCGAGCTCGCCGGTGTCCCGGAGCCCCTGGCTCGGGAGGCTATGCGTCGCGCAATCCACAAGCTCCCGATGAAGTGCCGTTTCGTGGTGCGCGAGGGTGGTGGCAGCTGATGGCTTTCGGAACCAAGGATCTGGCTCCTAGCGAGTTGGACGGGTTCGACAACGAGAAGCTCGTTGCGGAACTCGAGAAGGCGAAGAAGGAGCTCTTCAACCTCCGCTTCCAGTCGGCCACCGGCCAGCTGGAGAGCCACGGTCGGCTCAAGGCTGTTCGTCGTGACATCGCGCGGATCTACACGATCCTGCGTGAGCGCGAGCTCGGCATCCGTACCGCACCGAGCGTGAGTGAGTGAGGCTGACATGAGCGACAAGACAACTGCTGAGGCAGCTGCAGAGCAGGACGTCACCGCCAACCGGGCGAACCGCAAGACGCGGCGCGGCTATGTTGTCAGTGACAAGATGAACAAGACGATCGTCATCGAGGTCGAAGATCGGGTCAAGCACCCGCTCTACGGTAAGGTGATCCGACGTACGAGCAAGGTCAAGGCGCACGACGAGCAGAACTCTGCTGGTATCGGCGACCTCGTCCTCATCATGGAGACTCGGCCGCTGTCCGCCACCAAGCGGTGGCGACTGGTCGAGATCCTCGAGAAGGCCAAGTAGTTCACGAAGGCCGCACCATCCAAGCAGCACTGCACTTGGAAGTAGAGCCCGCACGACCTTGAGGGGCGGACCGTGGTGACACGGCCCGCCCCACAGGGGTGAGGGCAGCTACTACAGTGCTTGACAGCCATCCGTTCGGCAAGGCTCGCACAGGCGAGAACCGGCTCGACGACAGGAGTTCATTACATGATCCAGCAGGAGTCGCGACTTCGGGTCGCCGACAACACGGGTGCCAAGGAAATTCTCTGCATCCGCGTTCTCGGTGGGTCGGGCCGTCGCTACGCCGGAATCGGCGACGTCATTGTCGCAACAGTCAAGGACGCGATCCCCGGCGGTAACGTGAAGAAGGGCGATGTGGTCAAGGCCGTCATCGTCCGGACAACCAAGGAGCGCCGTCGTCCCGACGGTTCCTACATCAAGTTCGACGAGAACGCAGCGGTCATTCTCAAGAATGACGGCGAGCCTCGTGGAACCCGCATCTTCGGCCCGGTTGGCCGCGAGCTGCGCGACAAGAAGTTCATGAAGATCATCTCGTTGGCGATGGAGGTGCTCTGACCATGGCGAAGATCAAGAAGGGCGACACGGTGATTGTGATCGCCGGTCGCGACAAGGGAAAGACGGGCCGCGTCCTGTCGGTGCTCACGGACTCTGACCGTGTCATCGTCGAGGGCGTCCAGCGCGTCACCAAGCACGTCAAGGTCGGTCAGACCCAGCGGGGGACCACCACGGGCGGGATCGAGACCGTTGAGGCCGCGATCCACGTCAGCAACGTGGCGTTCTACGACGCTGAGTCCAAGCGCGCGAAGCGTCTCGGTGTCCGCACCGAGCAGGTCGAGCGTGACGGCCGCACCCGTGCGGTTCGCGTGCGCGTGACCCGTGGACACGGCGACGCCGAGAAGGACATCTGATGAGCACTGAGACGTACGCGAAGGCACAGCCTCGCCTCAAGGCCCGCTACGCCGAGGAGATCCTCCCCGGCCTGCGCGAAGAGTTCTCTCACGAGAACATCAACCAGGTGGCCGGCCTGACCAAGATCGTGGTCAACATGGGTGTTGGTGATGCAGCCAAGGACTCCAAGCTGATCGAGGGCGCCATCCGCGACCTCACCGCGATCACCGGTCAGAAGCCGCAGGTCACGAAGGCCCGCAAGTCGATCGCCCAGTTCAAGCTGCGTGAGGGTATGCCCATCGGCGCCCACGTCACGCTGCGTGGCGACCGCATGTGGGAGTTCGCGGACCGGCTCCTGTCGATCGCTCTGCCGCGTATCCGTGACTTCCGCGGGCTCTCGCCCAAGCAGTTCGATGGACACGGCAACTACACGTTCGGTCTGACCGAGCAGGCGATGTTCCACGAGATCGACCCCGACAAGGTTGACCGCGTTCGTGGTATGGACATCACTGTTGTGACTTCCGCTACCACCGACGCTGAGGGCCGTTCGCTTCTGAAGCGTCTCGGCTTCCCCTTCAAGGAGAACTGACATGGCGAAGAAGGCCCTGGTCAACAAGGCAGCCGCGAAGCCCAAGTTCGCGGTCCGTGCCTACACCCGGTGCCAGAAGTGCGGTCGCCCGCACTCTGTGTACCGCAAGTTCGGACTCTGCCGTATCTGTGTGCGCGAGATGGCACACCGCGGCGAGCTTCCCGGCGTCACCAAGAGCAGCTGGTAACAACTACGTCGAAGGTCCCGACCGTGTCGTCTGACGACACGAGCTGGATACCCCGTCGAGGAAGGGCAAAAGCCCAATGACGATGACCGACCCGATCGCAGACATGCTTACGCGTCTGCGTAACGCGAACTCGGCTTACCACGAGACGGTGACCATGCCGTTCTCGAAGCTGAAGTCGCACATTGCTGAGATTTTGCAGGCTGAGGGATACATCTCCGGCTGGACCGTTGAGGACGCCCCCGTGGGCCAGTACCTCACCCTCCAGCTGAAGTTCGGCCAGGACCGCGAGCGTTCGCTCGCCGGCATCCGCCGTATCTCCAAGCCTGGCCTGCGTGTATACGCAAAGTCCACGAACTTGCCCAAGGTTCTCGGCGGACTGGGAGTGGCCATCTTGTCCACGTCCTCAGGCCTCCTGACCGACCGGCAGGCCGCAAAGAAGGGCGTAGGTGGGGAAGTCCTCGCCTACGTCTGGTAATCGGAAGACGGAGAGGAGATAGCCATGTCCCGTATCGGCAAAGTCCCCGTCCCGGTTCCCTCCGGAGTGGACATCACCATCAGCGGAGCGTTGGTGACGGTCAAGGGCCCCAAGGGGTCTCTCGAGCACGTCATCCCCGCCCCTATCGAGGTTGCTCGCGCTGAGGATGGTGCTCTTGTAGTCACCCGCCCCAACGATGAGCGCACCTCACGCGCCCTGCACGGCCTCACTCGGACGCTGCTCGCCAACATGATCATCGGTGTTGTCGACGGCTACGAGAAGAAGCTCGAGATCGTCGGTACCGGTTACCGCGTCACGGCGAAGGGCTCCCAGCTGGAGTTCGCGCTCGGCTTCAGCCACCCGGTTGTCATCCCGGCACCCGAGGGCATCACCTTTGCTGTCGAAGCACCGACCAAGTTCTCGGTCAGTGGCATCGACAAGCAGCAGGTGGGCGAGGTTGCTGCGAACATCCGCAAGATCCGCAAGCCTGAGCCTTACAAGGGCAAGGGCGTGCGTTACGCCGGCGAGATCGTCCGCCGCAAGGCCGGAAAGGCTGGTAAGTAACCATGGCTCTCAAGATCATGGGCAAGGGAAAGGCTGTCGCGCGCAAGCGTCGTCACCTTCGCCTGCGCAAGAAGGTCTCAGGCACGCCTGTCCAGCCGCGCCTGGTGGTTACGCGTTCCGCTCGCCACATGACCGCACAGGTCGTCGATGACACCATCGGCCAGACCATCGCATCAGCGTCGACCCTCGAGGCCGACCTGCGTGCATTCGACGGTGACAAGTCTGCCAAGGCCCGCAAGATTGGCGAGCTCGTTGCAGAACGTGCGAAGGCAGTCGGCGTCTCGGCAGTCGTGTTCGACCGCGGGGGCAACAAGTACCACGGCCGAGTGGCAGCAGTCGCTGACGGAGCCCGCGAAGGCGGTCTTTCCCTGTGACGCGAACCACTTCCGCATCGAAGCAAAGGACTCTCTGATGGCTGCAGGGCAGCGCAGCACCACCGGCGCCCCTACGGGCGGCGCCACCACCGAGCAGAACGATCGTCGTAACGACCGTCGCGGCGGAGGCCGCGGAGACGGTCGACGCGAGGCACCTGAGAAGAGTGCCTTCGTCGAGCGTGTCGTGACGATCAACCGTGTGTCCAAGGTCGTCAAGGGCGGCCGTCGCTTCAGCTTCACCGCGCTCGTCGTGGTCGGAGACGGCGACGGAACTGTCGGCGTCGGCTACGGCAAGGCGAAGGAAGTTCCTGCGGCGATCGCCAAGGGTGTCGAGGAGGCCAAGAAGAGCTTCTTCAAGGTTCCTCGCATCCAGGGCACCATCCCGCACCCCATCACTGGTGAAGCAGCAGCCGGCGTCGTGTTCCTGCGCCCTGCGGCACCCGGTACCGGCGTCATCGCCGGTGGTCCGGTTCGCGCAGTGCTCGAGTGCGCAGGTATCCACGACGTCCTGTCGAAGTCGCTTGGTTCCACCAACGCGATCAACATCGTGCACGCCACGGTGGCAGCACTGCGCGGACTGGAGCTGCCTGAGGCAGTTGCAGCTCGTCGTGGCCTGCCGCTCGAGCACGTCGCTCCGGCGGCGCTGCTCCGTGCACAGGCCGCCGGTCGGGCCGCAGCAGCAGGGGCAGGTGCATGATGGCCCGTCTCAAGGTGACCCAGATCAAGTCCGGCATCGGCGGCAAGCAGAACCAGCGCGACACCCTGCGCACTCTTGGCCTCAAGCGGATCGGCGACACCGCCGTGAAGGAAGACCGCCCGGAGATCCGCGGGATGGTCGCAACGGTGACACACCTCGTTACCGTTGAGGAGGTCGAGTGATCATGGCTGAGAAGTCAGAGAAGAAGGACGTCGCCGCCAAGGTGGACGCTCCCGTGAAGAAGGTTGCTGCCAAGAAGGCTCCGGCCAAGAAGGCAGCTCCGGCTGCCGAGGCAGCACCGAAGGTGAAGACGGCAAAGGCTCAGCCTGCTGACGTCGGAGCCGGTGGACTCGTCAAGGTCCACCACCTGCGTCCCGCCCCGGGTGCCAAGACCGCCAAGACCCGTGTGGGTCGTGGTGAGGCATCCAAGGGTAAGACCGCCGGACGTGGAACCAAGGGCCAGAAGGCCCGGTACCAGGTTCCTGAGCGCTTCGAGGGTGGACAGACGCCGATGCACATGCGGCTTCCGAAGCTCCGTGGGTTCAAGAACCCGTTCCGCACCGAGTACCAGGTCGTCAACCTGGAGAAGCTGTCCGCCCTGTTCCCCGAGGGTGGATCGGTCACGGTCGACGGTCTCGTCGCGAAGGGCGCCGTCCGCAAGGGCGAGCTCGTCAAGGTGCTCGGCACCGGCGAGATCACGGTCAAGCTCGACGTGACCGTGGACAAGGTCTCCAGCAGCGCCAAGGACAAGATCCTTGCTGCTGGTGGTTCCGTCTCGCAGGACTGACACACCACCGCAGGGCCGGTCGCGCATCGCGCGACCGGCCCTGTCGGCGTCTGTGGACACGTTTGTGAACCGGCTTTCGTTCGGATTATCGTGAACTGGACCACAGCAGATAGGGTTCGGTGGGCGTCGGTGAACCGACACCATCTTCAGCGGCCGGTGAACCGGTATCAACATCCCGCTCCGGCGGACCAGGAGGACTAGGTGCTCAGCGCATTCGCAAGGGCGTTCCGTACGCCCGACCTGCGGCGAAAGCTGCTGTTCACGATCTCGATCATGGCGATCTTCCGCGTCGGGTCCTTCGTGCCGTCACCAGGTGTGGACTACGGAAACGTGCAGCAGTGCCTGACCAACGGGAGCCAGAGCGACATCCTCGGCCTGGTCAACCTGTTCAGCGGCGGTGCGCTGCTTCAGCTGTCGATCTTCGCGCTCGGCATCATGCCGTACATCACGGCCTCCATCATCGTCCAGCTCCTGCGCGTGGTCATCCCGCACTTCGAGGCGCTGCACAAGGAAGGCCAGTCCGGAACCGCCAAGCTCACGCAGTACACCCGGTACCTGACGATCGGTCTGGCCGTGCTGCAGGCGACGACGTACGTGACCATGGCGCGCAGCGGACAGCTGCTGCCCGGGTGCGACGTCATCCCGAACTCGAGCATCATGACCTCGCTGATCATCGTCATCACGATGACCGCGGGATCCGGCCTCATCATGTGGCTCGGTGAGCTCATCAGCGAGCGCGGCATCGGCAACGGTATGTCCCTGCTCATCTTCACCTCGATCGCGGCGAGCTTCCCGCCCGCCCTGTGGTCGATCGCCGGCGGCGCCGGCGGCCCGCAGAAGTTCACCATCGTCGTCCTCGTGACGCTGCTCGTGGTGGCCCTCGTCGTCTTCGTCGAGCAGTCCCAGCGTCGGATCCCGGTCCAGTACGCCAAGCGCATGGTCGGCCGCAAGATGTATGGCGGCTCGACCACGTACATCCCGATCAAGATCAACATGGCCGGCGTGATCCCGGTGATCTTCGCCTCCTCCCTGCTCGCCGTCCCGGGACTGATCGCCCAGTTCGCCAGCCCCGAGTCCGCGTGGGTGGCCTGGGTCCAGCGCAACCTCGTGACCACGAGCGCACCCCTGCACCTGGTCATCTACGTCCTGCTCATCCTCTTCTTCTGCTTCTTCTACACCGCCATCACGTTCAACCCGGACGAGGTCGCCGACAACATGAAGAAGTACGGCGGATTCGTGCCCGGCATCCGGGCCGGCCGCCCCACGGCCGAGTACCTCGACTACGTGATCACCCGGATCACGTCGGCCGGTTCTGTCTACCTCGCGCTCGTCGCGCTGATCCCCACGATCACCTTCATCGCCATGGACGTCGGTCAGAACATCCCGTTCGGTGGGACCTCGATCCTCATCATCGTCGGTGTCGGTCTCGAGACGGTGAAGCAGATCGACTCTCAGCTGCAGCAGCGCCACTACGAAGGGTTCCTCCGATGAGCATGCGTCTGGTCCTCCTGGGCCCCCCCGGGGCCGGCAAAGGCACGCAGGCCTCGCGCCTGGCCGAGACCCTCGGCGTCGAGGCCATCTCGACCGGCGACATCTTCCGCGCGAACATCAAGGGTGAGACCGAGCTGGGCAAGCTCGCCCAGGAGTACACCGCCAAGGGCGAGCTCGTGCCCGACGAGGTCACCAACGCCATGGTGCGGGACAAGCTGACGGCCAAGTCCGCCGCCGGTGAGGTCGGGTTCATCCTCGACGGGTACCCGCGCAACGTCGCCCAGGTCGCTGAGCTCGACGCGATCCTCGCCGACCTGGGGCTGGCCCTGGACGGCGCCCTGGAGATCACTGCGGACGCCGACATCGTGACCGAGCGACTGCTCAAGCGGGCCGAGATCGAGGGTCGCGTCGACGACACGGAGCCGGTCATCCGCCACCGCCTCTCCGTCTACGCCGAGCAGACCGCCCCGATCTCCGGCCTCTACGCCGCTCGCGGGACCCTGGTCGAGGTCGACGGGATCGGTGAGGTCGCCGACGTCACCGCTCGTCTCGTCGCGGCACTGGCCTCCCTGACCGCCTGACCTCCGCGATGTTCGGACGCGAGCGGATCGAGTACAAGACGGCGGAGCAGGTGCTGCTCATGCGCCGGGCGGGGCTCGTGGTGGCTCAGGCGCTGTCCTCCCTCGAGGAGGCCGCGCGCCCCGGGGTCACGACCGCCGCCCTGGACCGTCTCGCGGCGCAGGTGATCGCCGATGCGGGGGCCGCCCCCTCCTTCCTGGGCTATGAGGGCTTCCCGGCCACCGTCTGCATCTCCGTCAACGACGAGGTGATCCACGGCATCCCGGGAGACCGGGAGCTGGGGGAGGGGGACGTCGTCTCGATCGACTGCGGCGCGATCGTCGACGGCTGGCACGGGGACGCCGCGCTCTCCTTCGTCCTGGCGGGTGGCTCCCCGCAGGACGCCGACCTGGTCCGGGCGACCGAGGACGCCCTCTGGGCCGGGATCGCGGCGCTGGCGACCGGTTCCCGGGTCTCGGCCGTCGCGGAGGCCGTCGAGGAGTCCATCGCGGCGTCAGGAGCCGCCCACGGGACGCAGTACGGGATCGTTGAAGACTATGTGGGTCACGGCATCGGATCCCAGATGCACCAGCCACCCGACGTGCTGAACTACCGCACCCGTGAGCGGGGTGCGCGGCTGCGACCGGGCATGTGCCTGGCCGTCGAGCCGATGATCACCCGCGGGGAGCAGATCACCCAGGTGTGCGAGGACGACTGGACGGTCGTGACGAGCGACGGGTCACGCGCTGCGCACTGGGAGCACACCGTGGCGATCAGCGAGTCCGGCATCTGGGTGCTCACCGCGTCGGACGGCGGAGCGGCTCGGTTGGCGGCGCTGGGTGTCCCGATTGCGCCGGCCTAGCTGGCAGGTACTTGACAAGCAGCCAGTTTTCACCCTACGGAACTACTCAATCTCGCGTAACGTACCAATTCTTGGGATCGTTCGCCCGTGAGGCGCGATCGACGGGGGACGTACAGACGTTGGGCGGGGCTGACGCGATGGCACAGGATTCGACCGGTGAGGGGCTGGTGACGCTCCAGCGCACGCGTGCGTCCCGCTGGCCGCGTACCTCGTCCGTCTTCGTGGTCAAGGCCGATCTGATCGCCCAGCTCGACCAGCGCGAGCCGCTGACGATCGTGCGGGGGCCGCGGGGCTACGGGACCTCGAGCCTGGTGAGTCACTGGGTGCGCACCCTCCCCGAGACGGTGAGCGTGGTGTGGGTCGCCGGTCGCGCCGCCCACGACGACGACGGGAGCCCGGGGCCGCCCTTGTGGGAGCTCGTCGGTGAGGCCATGGTGGCCGCAGGCCTTCTGGATCCTCCCGCGCACGGGCCCGCAGGACGCGCCGACGTCCTCCGCGTCCTCGGCGCCTCCCAACAGGAGATCTGCCTCGTGATCGACGACTTCGACCGGGTCGGCGACCCGCGCGCCGAGTCGGACCTCTTCGGTCTCCTCCGACGGTCCCCGGGGCTCTCGATCGTGCTCTGCATGCGGGAGGTGGGGAGCGTGGAGACGGTGCTGGCGGCGACCATCGACTCGGTCGTGATCCGCCCGGTGGACCTGCTGCTGGACGTCGGGGAGACCCGTGAGCTCGCCGGGCGGCTCGGTGTTCCCCTGTCCGAGGACGACGCGCGCGCACTCCACATGGAGACCGCCGGATGGCCGGCGCTGGTCCGGGCGATCCTCACCAACGGCACAGGGCCCCACCCCGGTCGCAGCGGGATGGCCATCGATCTGCAGGCCGGTGGACCCTTCCTGCAGTCGGTCTGGTCGGAGCTGACCGACTGGCGCGTGAAGCGCCTCATCGTGCGGACAGCGTTCCTCGACGAGTTCACCGCCGCGTCCGCCCAGTACTGCTCTGGGCTGCGCGACGTCGGCGCCGCGCTCCAGGTTCTCCTCGGGTCCGGCATGCTCTTGGGGGAGCGGACCCAGGACTCGGTCGTCTACCGCTACGCCCCGGCGGTCCGCCAGGCCTGCCTGCAGGCTCTGCAGCGCCATGACCCTCGCCAGTTCCGCGTCGCCTCACGCCGTGCCGCGCAGACCCGGACAGCCGCCGGCAGCAGCGCCGCGGCGCTGACACTCCTGACCCGCGCAGCCCTGTGGGAGGACGTCGCTCAGCTCGTCGACGCGTACTGGGTCGATCTCGTCGCGGAGTCACCCGACGAGATCGCGGCGGCGGTCGCGGCCATGCCCAACGACGTCCTGCAGCGGCACGCGCGTCTGGTGATCGCTCGTGACCACCTGCTGCCGCGTCATCACCCGGCGCGGGAGGTCGCCGAGCCCGCACCCGGCAACATGCTGGACACCGCGGCCGTGGGGCCCGGCAGCGGAGGTCGTGCGGAGCTCTTCGCGCTGCCCGGGGTCGCCGAGGCGATGGAGCAGAGCCTGGCCCAGATCGCGATCCTGAGGATGACCGGCGACTCCGTGGCGGCCCGGGAGGCCGCGGAGCGCGAGCACCACGGCCACGCCCACGACGCCGTGCTCGTCCAGGTCGACGACATGCGCAACGAGGTCCGCGACGAGCTGGCGCCGGTCCTGCACGAATGGGCGGTCACCCGGCTCCTGGCCGCGGACATGCCCGGAGCCCTGACCGCCTTTCGGGAGGCCGCCGAGCTGGCAGGCGAGCACCACCACCCGGCGATCGTCCGCGAGGCGTCCGTGGGTGCGGCGCTGGCCTGCGCCATGCTCGGCTACCTCGAACCTGCTGAGGCCTGGCTCGCCGCGGCAGACCAGGCCCCGGTGGGCTTTGACCAGGACCCGACCGCCGACAAGATCGTCGCCACCGTGCGCGGGATCGTCGCGCTCGAGCGGATCGACGTCGGGTCGATGGCCGGCGCGGCCGGATTCGACGTGCCGGAGGAGACCGGGGAGTTCTGGGCGCTCGCCGCGATGATCAGGGCGCAGGTGGCGCTGTTCGACGGCTCCCACTTCCGGATGCTGGGGGAGATCGAGGCCGTCCGCGTCGAGGGGAGGGTGGAGGGGGTGCGCGAGGCGCTGCTCGTCGCAGCGCTGGTCGACCTCAACCTCGCGATCGGGCACTTCTCCCGGGCCCGCGCGGCGGTCGCTGGGCTGCCCCAGAACTACGTCATCACCGGGCTCGCCCGGGCCCGCACGGAGTACTTCTCCGGAGAGTTCGCCCGTGCCGTCGACGTCGCCACCAGGTGGCTCAGGACACGGATCTACTCCCCGGCCCACCGCCTGGACCTCCTGCTCATCCTGGCCGGTGCCGAGCACGCCCGGGGGAGGCGCTACGAGGCGGCGGTCGCGCTCGAGGAGGCCGTCGCGATCTCGTTGGCGACCGGCCTGCTCCGGGCCTTCCTCAAGGTCCCGCGGGCGACGCTGCGGGACCTGTCGACCGAGGTCCCGCGGATCACAGGGATCCTCGACCGGGAGAGTCTCGTCAGGACGGCCGAGCTCTTCCCTGCGCCGACTGCCAGCGCCCAGCTGAGCGAGCGTGAACGGGAGGTGCTCGAGAGCCTCGCTGCGAACTCCTCGCTGGCCGGGGTGGCGCGGTCGCTCTACCTCTCCTCGAACACCGTCAAGACCCATCTGCGGAGCATCTACCGGAAGCTGGGCACGCACTCGAGCGTGGAGACGGTCGAGCGGGCCTGGGAGCTGGGTCTCATCTCCCGCCCGGAGTGAGGGCGCCGCGGCGCTGGGTTTCTCTTCGCTCCTGGATGCCGTAAGATGCTTCGTTGGGTGTCTAGTGCTCACGCACTGTCACCACCCATCCACGGAAAGCTCAGATCTGCAGGCTCCGGCCGAGGCAGTTCTGAGTGCCCGTGGGCAGTCGTTCGTCACGAGAGTTAGCGGAGGATATGGCGAAGAAGGACGGTGTCATCGAGATCGAGGGCAGCGTGGTCGAGGCACTGCCGAACGCGATGTTTCGCGTGGAGCTGGCCAACGGTCACCGGGTGCTCGCTCACATCTCGGGCAAGATGCGTCAGCACTACATCCGAATCCTCCCAGAGGACCGGGTGGTTGTTGAGCTGAGCCCGTACGACTTGTCCCGTGGCCGGATTGTCTACCGCTACAAGTAACCACCACTCGATCAACGCTGCCTAGCGCGCTCCGGACAGAACCGTCCGGGGTCCCGTCATGCGGCGGCGGAGGAACCACGATGAAGGTCAACCCCAGCGTCAAGAAGATCTGCGACAAGTGCAAGGTGATTCGCCGGCACGGTCGCGTCATGGTCATCTGCGAGAACCTGCGTCACAAGCAGCGCCAGGGCTGAACTGCCCCAGCGCTCTGCGCAGCTCGACCAGCATGATCAGTGCCCGCTGAGACCACGGTCTCGGTGAGCACGACCAGCGCACCATCACCACGGTGACGAAAGTCGGCGTGTGAACCCTCGGCTCGGAGGCCGGGGCTCGCAGACAGCGAGAGATGATGCGGCAGACCTCCGAAGGCACTACAGGAGCCGGACGCCACATGGCACGTCTTATCGGTGTCGACCTCCCCCGCGACAAGCGGCTTGAGGTTGCACTCACCTACATCTACGGCGTTGGCCGTACCCGCGCCCAGAAGACTCTGGACGCCACCGGGATCAGCCCGGACGTTCGCGTGAAGGACCTCGGTGACACCGAGCTCGTCGCGCTGCGTGACTACCTCGAGGGCAACTACAAGCTCGAGGGTGACCTTCGCCGTGAGGTTGCTGCTGACATCCGCCGCAAGGTTGAGATCGGCTGCTACGAGGGTCTGCGCCACCGCAAGGGCCTCCCCGTCCGCGGACAGCGCACCAAGACCAACGCTCGCACCCGCAAGGGCCCGAAGCGCACAGTGGCCGGCAAGAAGAAGGCCCGCTAGCAGCAGTAGTTCGCCGGGAACCCTCCCCAGCGCCCACGGCGCGACAGAGCGGGCATCCCGCGATCCGAAGACCTCACACCAGGAGAAAAACAGCACATGCCTCCCAAGACTCGCGGCGCGCAAGGCGCACGCAAGCCTCGCCGCAAAGACAAGAAGAACATTGCCGTCGGCCAGGCGCACATCAAGAGCACGTTCAACAACACCATCGTCTCGATCACGGATCCGTCCGGCGCCGTGATCTCCTGGGCCTCCTCCGGCCAGGTCGGCTTCAAGGGTTCGCGCAAGTCGACCCCGTTCGCGGCGCAGCTCGCCGCTGAGGCCGCCGCTCGCCGCGCCCAGGAGCACGGCATGAAGAAGGTCGACGTCTTCGTCAAGGGCCCCGGCTCCGGCCGCGAGACCGCGATCCGCTCCCTCCAGGCCGCTGGCCTCGAGGTCGGTTCGATCCAGGACGTCACCCCTCAGGCGCACAACGGCTGCCGCCAGCCCAAGCGCCGCCGCGTCTGACATCCACGCAACGCCTGCTCGACCGGGTACTGCCCACCCCGCGCCCGCGCGGGGTGGGCACGGCCCCGCTCAGCGGGTGTGCTGCTGCAGGTCCCGGCACGAGGGTTCATCGTGCCGGTCATACGATGCGTCATATAGCGGACGCACGCTGAAAGGACATCACCAGTGCTCATCGCACAGCGCCCCACTCTGACCGAAGAGGTCATCTCGGAGAGCCGCTCACGCTTCTCCATCGAGCCCCTCGAGCCCGGCTTCGGCTACACGCTCGGCAACTCGATGCGTCGCACCCTGCTCTCCTCGATCCCCGGCGCCGCAGTCACGTCCATCCGCATCGACGGTGTGCTCCACGAGTTCACCACCGTGCCGGGTGTCAAGGAAGACGTCACGGAGATCATCCTCAACGTCAAGAACCTCGTCGTCTCCTCGGAGAACGACGAGCCCGTCGTGATGTACCTGCGCAAGCAGGGTTCCGGAGTGGTCACGGCCGCGGACATCGTTCCCCCGGCCGGCGTCGAGGTGCACAACCCTGACCTGCACATCGCCACCCTGAACGACAAGGGCAAGCTGGAGATCGAGCTCACTGTCGAGCGTGGACGTGGCTACGTCTCCGCCCAGCAGAACAAGTCGTTCGATGCTGAGATCGGTCGCGTTCCGGTCGACTCGATCTACTCTCCGGTCCTCAAGGTGACCTACAAGGTCGAGGCGACCCGAGTCGAGCAGCGCACCGACTTCGACAAGCTCATCGTCGACGTCGAGACCAAGCAGGCCATCAGCCCGCGTGACGCCCTCGCATCAGCGGGCAAGACGCTGGTTGAGCTGTTCGGTCTGGCTCGTGAGCTCAACGTCGAGGCTGAGGGTATCGAGATCGGCCCGTCGCCGACCGATGCCGCACTGGCTGCTGACCTCGCTCTGCCGATCGAGGACCTGCAGCTGACGATCCGTTCGTACAACTGCCTCAAGCGTGAGGGCATCCACGCCGTGGGCGAGCTCGTCGCACGCAGCGAGGCGGATCTGCTCGACATCCGCAACTTCGGTGCGAAGTCGATCAACGAGGTCAAGGACAAGCTCGCTGAGCTCGGTCTGTCCCTCAAGGACTCGCCTCTGGACTTCGATCCCTCGACCGCCGACTACTACGACGGCGAAGAGTCGGAAGACGAGCAGTACACCTGACTTCAGGGTTGACCGGCACGCCGGACAGCTCGACCAATCATTGAAGGAGCAAGAACATGCCTACCCCCACCAAGGGTGCACGGCTCGGTGGTAGCCCGGCGCACGAGAGCCTCATCCTCAAGAACCTCGCGACGAGCCTCTTCGAGCACGGACGCATCACGACCACCCAGACTCGGGCCAAGCGCCTGCAGCCCGTGGCCGAGCGCCTGATCTCCAAGGCCAAGCGCGGAGACCTGCACAACATCCGTCAGATCGCCAAGACGGTGCACAACAAGACGCCTCGCCGTCCCGACGAGCCGGGTGACGCAAACACCATCCTGCACCGTCTGATCACGGAGATCGCACCTGCCATGGCTGACCGCCAGGGTGGCTACACGCGCATCACCAAGGTCGGCAACCGCAAGGGCGACAACGCCCCCATGGCTGTCATCGAGCTCGTGCTCGAGCCGGTCAGCCCCAAGCAGGCTGTCGTGCGCGAGGCCGAGAAGGCCGCGAAGAAGAGCGCGCCGAAGAAGGCCGCTGCTGTCGAGGCGCCCGTCGAGGCACCCGCCGACGAGGCCGCGACCGAGGCCGCGACCGAGGTCGCAGCCGAGGAGTCCGCCACGAAGGACTGACGAGCAGTCGGCCCAGGCCGACGCCCGCACCACGAGGGCCCGGACCGTTCACTCGGTCCGGGCCCTCGTGCATCCCGAGCTCCACATGCACTACCGTCATCCCTGATCAGGTGGCAGACGACGAAGGCAGATCCAGGTGACGTGGACCGAGCAGGCGCCAGCCTTCGTGGGCGCCTTCGTCTGCGTGGTGGCGCTCTACGTGCTCCCCGGGGCTGGGCTGCTCTGGCTCGCCCGGGTCCGCGGGCTGCTGGCCTGGGCGTTGGGCCCCGCCCTGTCCGCGCTGCTCTACGCCGGCGCGGCGGTCGCGCTCGACCAGGTGGGGCTGCCCTGGGGTGTACCGGCGCTGCTGCTGGCCGCCGTGCCAGCCGTGCTGGTCGCCGCGCTGCTGGGCCGGTGGAGGCGCCACGATCCAGTGCTGGCGACCGCGCCGCTGCCCTCCGTGGTGGTGCGCGCCGCCTGGGGCGCGGGTGTGCTCGCCGGGGTGCTGCTCCTCGTCGGGGTCCTCGCCGGGATGCCCGACCTCGACGCCCCGCTCCAGGTGCGCGACGCCGTCGTGCACCTCAACGGTCTCGAGATGGTGCGCCAGGAGCGGAGCGCCTCGATGTTCGGGGCCCTGGACCTGGTGGTCAGCAGCGCCGGGTCGGGGGCCTTCTACCCGACCCTGTGGCACGCAGCGCTCGCCCTCGTGCCCTTCGGGTCCCCCGGGGTGGTCTCGACCGCCGCGATGCTCGCCGTCGGGTCCGTGCTGTGGCCGCTGTCCGTGGTCGCCTTCACCCGTGCGGTGCTCCCCGCCCAGCCGTGGGCCGTCGTCGCGGCCGCGGCGCTCAGCACGTCCTTCTCCTTCTTCCCCTACTCCCAGCTCGTGCTCTCGGCGCAGTGGCCGAACGGCCTGGGGACAGCCATGATCCCGGCGGTCCTCGCCGCGACCGTGCTGTGGGCGCGCAGCTGGCACGACGGCGCTCTCACGCGGGCGGTGCGCCGGCGCCGCGCACTCAGCGGAGCCGCCGTGCTCGCGGGCGTGGTGGCCGGGATGACGCTGGTCCACCCCAACACGGTGTTCTCCTATCTCGTGTTCGCCGGCCCGTTCCTGCTGGCCGTCGCCTGGCGGGCGTGGCGGGCTCGCCCGCGGTCTGCCCGGACGGTGGGCGCGGTCGTCGCCGCGGCCGCCACCGGCACCGCGCTGGTCGTCGTGGCGGCCCGGGTCAGCGGTCTCGACCAGGTCCTGCGCGACGTCATGAGCTACCAGCAGATCCTGCCCGAGCGGTCCTACCCCTTCACGGCCTCCCGCCTGCTCGCGGACACGACCCTGACCTCGATCCCGGGCAACGTGGTGCTCTCCGTGCTCGTGCTGACCGGTGTGGTGGTCCTGGTCCGGGGGAGACGGCTGCGCTGGGTGGTGTGCGCCTGGGCCCTGACGATCCTGCTCGCGGTGCTGGCCGGCGGGCCCGAGAACGGGCTGCGCGGGCTCACCGGGGTCTGGTACAAGCACGTGTTCCGGCTCGAGGCGCTCTACCCGGTGACCGCGGTGCTGCTCGCAGTGGTCGGGGCCTCGTGGTGGGCGAACCGGCTGCACGCGCGCTGGTCGGTGCGAGCGGTCGACCGGGCGCCGCGCGGGGCGGGCCGGCTCGTGAGCACACCGGGCCGGGCGGGCGCCACCGTCGTCGCCGCGGCCCTGGCCTCGACCGTCCTCCTCGGGGTCCCCGCCATGGCCGCCCGGTCGGCCGGGGTGTACGACCCCGACGAGCTGGGCGCGCGGCTGCTCGTCTCGGCCGACGACCGGACGCTGCTCGACCGCATGCCCGACCTCCTGCCCGCCGACGCAGTCGTCCTCGGGGACCCCAACGCCGGGTCGGTGCTGGCCTTCTCCTACGGGTCCCGCACACCGGTGTACTACCGGATCGGCGCGGACTGGCTCAGCCCCGACCAGCTTCTCCTCGCCCTGCACTTCGACGACATCGCCGCCGACCCGGCGATCTGCGAGGCGCTGGGGCGGCTCGGTGTGGAGTACTTCTACCTCAGCTCCGACCGCGGCGACCGGACGTGGCCGACGAGCAACCTCGCCACCCGTCCGCTGCGCGAGGTGGACACCTCCTCCGGCTTTGAGCTCCTCGCGACCGAAGGGGCAGCCCGGCTCTACCGGATCACCGGATGCGGGTGACGCCGGCGGTTGCCCCGCGTCCCCAGATCGGAGACGATCCGCACATGGGTATCTCCGCTGCGACCGTCGACGACCAGCCCCCGGTGCTCCCGGTCCTGCTCGTGCACGGCATCCGGACGTCGTCGACCATGTGGAGGGCGCAGGTCGAGGCGTTGACCGCGGACGGGGTGACGACGCTCGCCGTGGACCTGCCGGGCCACGGGACGCGACTGGGTGAACCGTTCACCGTCGCGGCCGCACGCGAGGTGATCGCGGACGGCATCGACCGCCTGGGAGGCAGGGTGCTCCTGGTCGGGCTGTCCCTCGGGGGGCTCTTGGCCGTCGACTACGCGGCCCGTCACCCGGACCAGGTCGGCGGGCTCGTCGCTGCCGCGTGCAGCACCAGCCCACAGGTGCGGCTGCGGGCCGGGTGGGCCGAGATGGCACGCTGGATCGAGCGGACCCCCGGCTCGGGGGCCCAGCTCAACTCCCTCGTCGTGCGGACCTTCCTCTCGCCCCAGGCCGCGCTCGACATCGGTGCGGGAGGCTTCGCGCTGTCGGTCATGTCGCAGGCGCTCCGCGAGGTCGCCGAGCTCGACCCGGAGGTGGACCTCGCCGCACTGGGCTGCCCGGTGTGGGTGGTCAACGGCCGGTTCGACCACTTCCGGACCCAGGAGGCGCGCATGCTGCGAGCCGCCCGCAGCAGCGGGCAGCCGGTCCACCACGTCGTCGTCCCGCACGCACGGCACCTGGTGAGCCTCGACGCCCCGGTCGCCTTCACCCGGATCATCCTCGAGGCACTCGACGAGGTCTCAGGTCAGCAGGTCCCAGGCCCTCGACCCGCCGACCAGCGCGGCTGAGTTCGTCACGACGACGACGTCGTCGCCGAGCTGGTCCAGGACCGGCTGGGTGAGCCGGCGGGAGTTGCCGCCCCCGAGGTAGAGCCGGTCCCACCAGAAGACCGGGCGCAGCCCGGCGACCATCCGCGCGACCCGGCGCGACCACAGGCCGTCGCCGAGGCGCCGCCGCTCGATCTCCCCGATGTACTCGTCGTAGGTGGTCCCGCGGCGCACGGGGGCGCGCGAGAGCTCCAGGTGGGGTGCGATGACTCCGCCGTCGAAGTGCGCCGACCCGAGACCGGTGCCCAGGGTGAGCACGAGCTCGAGGCCGGTCCCGGCGATCACCCCGGCGCCGTGCAGCTCGGCGTCGTTGAGCACGAGGGTCGGCATCGCGAGCCGCTCGGTGAGGGCGGCGCAGATGTCGAACCCGGTCCACTGCGCGTGCAGGTCGGGGTCGACCCGGGACCGGGGACCGGACCGGGTGATGTAGTGCGGGGTATGGATGACCACGCCGTGCCTGATCATCCCCGGCATGCCGACGCTGAGCCGGTGCGCGCGGGGGAGGTCGGCGGCCAGCGCGGCGATCGTCTCGACCAGCAGCGACGGGGGGAGCGGGTACGGGGTGGGGACACGGGAGGGGGGAGCGTGCGCGGTCCCGGCAGAGTCGAGGACAGCCGCCTTGATCCCGCCGCCTCCGCAGTCCACCGACAGCGTGAGGATCCCAGGTGAGTGCGGCATGGGTTCACAGTAGTGGCACGCGGAGGTGGCGGTAGGCGATGATGTACGGCGTGATCCGCATCCGGCTCGACTTCTCCTACCGTGGCACCGATTTCGCCGGGTGGGCCACCCAGCCCGGCCTGCGGACCGTGGAGGGCACCCTCGACGCCGCGCTGACCATGGTCCTGCGGGTGCCCGCACCCCGGGTCACCGTCGCCGGGCGCACGGACGCCGGAGTCCACTCCCGCGGGCAGGTGGCCCACCTCGACCTCGCCCCGGCGGTGTGGGACCGGGTCGCCGGACGACCGGGGGAGGCCCGCCGCACACCGGCGCAGGCCCTGCTGTCCCGGCTCAACGGCGTGCTGCCCGGCGACCTGCGGGTGCACGCGGTGCGCGAGGCTCCGCCCGGCTTCGAGGCGCGGTTCGGGGCCTTGCTGCGCCGCTACACCTTCCGGATCGCCGACGCCCCCGAGCTGCACGACCCGCTGACCCGTGACTGGGTGATGTGGACCAAGCGCGGCCTCGACGTGGAGGCCATGCACGCCGCCCTCCAGCCGCTCCTGGGCGTGCGGGACTTCGCCGCCTTCTGCCGCCCCCGTCCGGGCGCCACGACGATCCGGCACCTGCAGGAGTTCACCTGGGAACGCCCCGCGCACGGCCCCGACGCCGGACTGGTCGTCGGGCGGATCCAGGCCGACGCGTTCTGCCACAACATGGTGCGGGCGCTCGTGGGGGCCTCCCTCGCGGTGGGGGAGGGGCGCCAGGAGGTCGACTGGCCCGCCCAGGTCCTCGCCGCCGGGGAGCGCGACCCGCGGGCTGGCGTCGTGGCCGCCCACGGGCTGGTGCTCGAGGAGGTGCTCTACCCCCCGGACGCCGAGCTGGCGGTGCGCGCCGAGCAGAACCGGGCGCGTCGGATGGACGAGCATCTCTGGGTGCCGGGCGAGCCGTAGGGCGCGTGGGGGCAGGAGAGGGTCAGGGGCGCGTCAGGGCTCCTCGATGACGTGCACGGCCGCCTCCTCGGCGCTCGCAGCCCCACCGGCCACACCCGTCTCGAGGGCGTAGGTGTCGTTCTCCCGCCCGTCCAGGGCGTCGGCGTCGGCCACCAGCCGGCCCGCGCGGTCGGGCTCCCGGCCGCCGATGTCGGGGCGGTCCCAGACATCAGGCTCCTCCTCGGCGAGGCGCTGCTCGAGCGACTCCCCGGTGCTCTCTTCCAGCGCGGTCTCACCGAAGTGGTTGGTGCGGTCGCGCTCGGGAGGGGAGTAGCCCTCGTCGAGCAGGTCCTCGACGCCGCGGTCGAGGAGGGTGTCCTCCTTGGACAGCTGGTCGGAGTCGCCCTCGGAGCCGAGCTCGGGGTCCGGGCGGGTCTGCGGTGTGTCGTTGCTCATCCCCCCACACTCGCACCGGGCCAGGCGGAATGCATGTCGGGCTGGTGTCTGGGGAGGAAAAGGGTTCGTCCCTCGCGGCCCGCAGGCCGCACACTTGGTCCGTGGGCCATATCGACATCAACGACATCAGCTACTTCCTCCCCGACGGGCGGCCGCTGCTCTCCGGGGTGAACCTCCGGGTCGGCGACGGCGCCAAGGTCGCCCTGGTCGGCCCCAACGGGGCCGGCAAGACGACGCTCATGCGGATCGTCGCCGACGACCTCACCCCGCACGGCGGCCGGGTGACCCGCAGCGGCGGGCTCGGGATCATGCGCCAGTTCGTCGGCCGGATCGACGACGACCGCACCATCCGGGACCTGCTCACCGACCTCGCCCCGTCCGCGGTGCGGGAGGCCGGGACCGAGCTGGCCGCCGCCGAACTGGCGATGATGACGGCCGAGGACGAGCCCACGCAGATGCGCTACGCGCAGGCGATCGCGGACTGGGCCGACGCCCGCGGCTACGAGGCCGAGAACGACTGGGACCACGTCACCGACGAGGTCCTGTCCCTGCCCTTCGAGCGGGCCCAGTGGCGCGAGGTGCGCACCCTCTCCGGCGGGGAGCAGAAGCGCCTGGTCCTGACCTCGCTGCTGCGCGGCCCGGACGAGGTGCTGCTCCTCGACGAGCCGGACAACTACCTCGACGTGCCCACCAAGCGCTGGTTGGAGAGCCAGCTCGCCGCGACCGCCAAGACCGTCCTGTTCATCAGCCACGACCGGGAGCTGCTGTCACGGACCGCGACCCAGGTCGCCTCGCTCGAGCCGAACCCGTCCGGCGGGTCGATCTGGGTCCACGGTGGCGGCTTCGCCACCTACGGCGCCGCCCGGGACGACCGGATGAACCGGCTGGAGGAGATGCGCCGACGCTGGGACGAGGAGCACGCCAAGCTCAAGGACCTGGTGAACGCGCTCAAGAACAAGTCGGCCTTCAACGACGGGCTGGCCAGCCGGTACCAGGCCGCCCAGAGCCGGCTGCGTCGCTTCGAGGACGCCGGCCCGCCCGAGGTCGTCGTCCGCGAGCAGAACGTCCGGGTCCGTCTGACCGGTGGGCGCACCGCCAAGCGCGCCGTCGTCGCCGAGGCCCTCGAGCTGACCGGCCTCATGGAGCCCTTCGACGCCGAGATCTGGTTCGGTGACCGGGTCGCGGTGCTGGGCTCGAACGGGTCGGGCAAGTCGCACTTCATGCGGCTGCTCGCCGCGGGCGGGTCCAACCCGGACCCGGCCGACGCCGACCACGCCCCCGTCTCGGGCGGTGTCCCGGTGCACGGCGGGCCGGTCGCGCACACCGGGTCGGTCGCCCTCGGCTCACGGGTGCGCCCGGGCTGGTTCGCGCAGAACCACGCCCACCCCGAGTTCGACGGCACGACGCTGCTGGACATCCTGCACCGCGGGGAGGGCGCGCGGGACGGGATGAGCCGGGAGCCCGCGAGCAAGGCCCTGGACCGTTACGAGCTCGCCGGGCAGGCCGAGCAGCGCTTCGAGACGCTCTCCGGCGGGCAGCAAGCCCGTTTCCAGATCCTGCTGCTCGAGCTCGGGGGCGCGACCCTGCTGCTGCTCGACGAACCGACCGACAACCTCGACCTGCACTCGGCCGAGGCGCTCGAGGCCGGGTTGGCGCAGTTCGAGGGCACGGTCGTGGCCGTCACCCATGACCGGTGGTTCGCGCGCGGCTTCGACCGGTTCCTCGTCTTCGGCAGCGACGGCCGGGTGCAGCTGACCGACGAGCCGGTGTGGGACGTGGAGCGGGTCCGGCGCGAGCGCTGAGGCCTCAGGCGGGGACGGGGGCCGGGCGTGCGGCCACCGACCCGTGCCCGGCCACGTCCACCCCGGCGGCCACGATCCGCGCCGCGCCACCGCGGACCTGGACCGTCGAGACGGAGGCGTTCGGCAGGGCGACCAGCCCGGCAGGGTCGATGAGGGCGAGGTAGGCCCCGAGGGTGAGCCCGTGCCCGACGACGAGCACGTGGTGGCCCTCGTGGGCGGCCAGGATCCGGTCGAAGACGGACCGGACCCGGCCCATGAAGTGGGCCCCGGACTCCCCGCCGGGCAGCCCGGGATGTGTCCCGCCGAGCACCGCGGCGATGAGCTGGGGCCAGGGCTGCACGGCGTCGAGCTCGTGCTCGGGGCGGCGTTCGTAGCTGCCGAAGGTGAACTCGCGCAGGTCGGCGTCGGGGCGCACGGCGAGGTGGGGGTGGTGGCGCAGGAGTTCCTGCGCCGTGGTGACCGCGCGGCCCTGGGGTGAGGTGTAGGCGGCGTGGAAGGTTGCGGTAGACAGGTGCTGAGCGGTCACCCGCACGCCGGCGTGACCGGCGGGGGTGAGCGGGGAGTCGCAGCTGCCCTGCAGCATGCGGAGCGCGTTGAGGTGGGTCTGCCCGTGGCGGACCAGGGTGAGGGTCGTCGTCGATGCGACCTGTGCGGTGTCCATGAGACCCACGCTAGGCAACAGGACCCCGTCTCGGGTGACGCCGGCATGGCGCCCGGGTGAACTCTCACCGGGGCGCCACGCGCCCCTGTCAGCGCAGCACGGCCACGGCGAAGGACCACGGCGGCAGGACGACGTCGATGCCACCGTTCCCGGACACCGCGCTGACGACCGGGGTCACCGGCGAGGCCTCGAAGGCCTCGCCCTCGTCCGGTCCCGCCCCGGCGAGCAGTGTCAGGGTCCCGCTCGCCGCACCGACCTCGGCGGGCAGGGTGATCCGGGTGACCCGCCCGGTGGCGGTGGCGTTGACGACCCGGACCACGTGCTCGGTCGTCGCGGCCCCGGAGACGGCGTCCGTGACCTGGCGGGAGGCCGCTCCTGCCACGACGCGGTGCTCGGGACGCAGGTCCTGGACGTAGTCGTGGCGCAGCTCGTCGTCGACCCAGACCTGGGCCCGCGGCCCGTCGAGCACGATCCGGACCTCGACCGGCTCACCGGTCACCACGCCGGACCACCCGGTGGGTCCGTGGACGTCGTTGCTGATCCCGTCGTCCCACCGGAGCACCACGGTGGCCTTGTTCTGCCACCCGCCCAGGACCGCCTCGAGGGAGCTCCCCGAGCCGGCGGGCGGGCCGAGCTCGACGACGAACCCCTCGGTCCCGCCCGTGCGCAGCGCCGTGAACGACAGCTCCGCCGCCGACGGGCAGATCTCCCCGACGGTCACCGCGTCGCCCTCGACCGAGGTACCCGTCCCGGGCAGGGCGACACCGTCCAGCACGACCTGGGTGAAGGTCACCGCGGCGCCGGGGGAGCGCAGGCGGACCGATCCCGTCTCGGGCAGCGTGACGGGCACGGGGTCCGCGCCGGTGACGGCGACGTGGCGCACGTCCACCCCGCGGTGGGCCCCGAAGGCCTGCTGGACGTAGTACGACGCGCTCGGCAGCACCCGCTCGGCGTCGAAGTAGATGAGGTCGGGTGTCCACTGGGTGTGCCCCACGCGCGCGAGCAGCGGCGCGTAGGACGCGAGCCGCACGACGTCGGCGTTGCGTTCCATCGAGATCATGAACGCGGCCTCGGCGAGCGCCGACCGCACCCGGTTGGTGCGCGCGGCGTACTCCCCGAAGTACACCCCGGACTCCTCCCGGGCGTAGTCGTCGTAGCGCCCGAGGTTCTGGTGGAACCAGCGCGGGGTGCGGTAGGCGTGCTCGTCGACCATCGCGATGCCGCGCTCGCGGGCGAAGTCCCAGCCCTGCTCGAAGTCCTCGCCGAAGGGCTGCGGACCGACCGTCCCGATGATGACGATCTCGGGGTGGGCGGCAGCCACCGCGTCCGAGATCGCCGCGTAGCGCGTGCGGAAGTCGTCGGTGATCTCGTCCTCGTTGCCCAGGCCGAGGTACCGCAGGCCGAACGGCTCCGGATGGCCCAGCTCGATCCGACGGGCGCCCCAGGTGGTCTCGGGGCCCCCGTTGGCGAACTCGACGAGGTCGCACACATCGGCGATGTAGGCGGGCAGGTCCGCCTCGGGGATCGCCGCGGCCCGCCCCCGCAGGTTCTGGCAGCAGACGCCCGCAGCCACGACGGGCAGCGGCGTGGCGCCCGTCGCCTCGCACAGCTCGAAGTACTCCAGGTACCCGATCTGGCGCGACTGGTGGTAGCCCCACAGGTTGAAGGTCTGCTCGCGGGTGTGCCGCGGGCCGATGCTCGGCTTCCAGTGATACATGTTCCCCAGGCCCAGCCCGTGCGCGACGCACCCGCCGGGGAAACGGATGAAGGAGGGGTGCAGGTCCTGCAGGGCCGCGAGCAGGTCGGGGCGGAAGGTGAGCGCCGCGCCGTCCGGCCCGACCGGCCGCAGGGACACGACGTCGACCTCGAGGGTGAGGCCGTCCGGCACCTCCAGGACCAGCGCGCCGCGCCCGGCGGTGTGCGCCACGAGGTCGACCTCGTTCCACGCCCAGCCCCCGGAGACCGGGCGCACGACGGCGGAGGCGAGCACCGCGTCGGCGCCTCGCACCTCGCAGCGCACGTCGCTGCAGCCGCTCACGACCCACGACGCGAAGGTCAGCCGCAGGCGGTCGCCCACGGCGACACCGACGCCGTCGAAGCCCTCGTTGGTCAGGGTGAGGGGCCCGGTGAGCCGGACGTAGGTGCCGTTGTTGGGGTGGACCGGGTCCTCGGTGCGGATCTCGACGGAGCCCGCGCCCGCGCTGCGCCAGCCGGTGAGCGGGCCCCAGCCGTCGTGGTCGGCGGGGGAGAACTCGAAGTCGCCGTTGCGGACGAGCTCGGCGTTCAGCCCGCCGTCGAGGGCGTCGTTGAGGTCCTCGATGAACAGTCCCCACAGGTCGGGGGAGATCTGGACCCCGGTCGGGTCGCCGACCTCGATGAGCAGCGGTGCGCTCGCGGAGGTCACGGGGCCAGCTCGAGGGAGACGGTGACGTAGGAGTGGGCCGGCAGGTCCACCTCGAGGCCGAGGGCGTGCGTGCGCACACCCGCGTGCGGGACCGGTGCGACGGCGTCGGGCGCCTCGGGGGTGTTGTGCGCCTGGAGGTTGCTCGCGCCGAGCAGGCGCGCCGAGAACCCGCTCACCGCGCGCCCGCGCAGGTCCAGCACGACCGTGCGGGAGGCCTCCGCGTCCAGGTTGGACAAGGAGATCAGGGCGGTGTCGCCCTTGATGGACGCCGAGGTGGAGAGCAGGTCGAGCTCGGTCCCCTCCACCTCGCGGGTGGGCTGGTCGCCCTTGAGGTGCACGGTGAGCTGGCGGGCGTCGTGGTGCCCGGTGTTCATCTCGAAGACGTGGTACGTCGGGGTGAGGACGAGGGCGCCGGAGTCCGGGTCGGTGAGGATCATGGCTTGCAGCACGTTGACGGTCTGAGCGATGTTCGCCATCGCCACGCGGTCGGCGAAGGCGTGGAAGACGTCGAAGTGCACGGTCGCCACGAGCGCGTCGCGCAGGGTGTTCTGCTGGTACAGGAACCCGGGGTTGGTGCCCTCCTCGACGTTCCACCAGGTGCCCCACTCGTCGACGATCAGGCCGACGGTGCGCTCCGGGTCGTAGCAGTCCATGATCGCGGCGTGCCCGCGCACGAGCTCCTCGATGCGGCGTGCCCGCTTCATCGTCAGGTAGTACTCGTCCTGGGTGAAGGAGGTGGCGTCGCCCTTGTCCTCCCACGGACCGGTGTGGGTGTAGTAGTGCAGGGAGAGGCCCTGGAAGAAGTTGTTGGGCGACCGCGTGCAGCCCAGGCAGGAGAGCGCCTTCATGAGGGTCTCGGTCCAGGTGTAGTCGTCGACGTTCGCTCCGGCGGCGATCTTGTAGACCTGGTTGTCGCCGTGGTTGCGGACGTAGGTGCCGTACTGGCGCGCGAGGCTCGCGTAGTGCTGGGCGTCCATGTTCCCCCCGCACCCCCAGGCCTCGTTGCCGATCCCGAAGAACGGCACCGACCACGGCTCGTCCTGCCCGTGCTCGCGGCGCAGGCTCGCCATCGGGGAGTCGTCGCCGCGGGTGAGGTACTCGACCCACTCGCTCATCTCCCGCACCGTCCCGGAGCCGACGTTGCCGTTGACGTAGGGCTGGGCGCCGAGCAGCTCGCACAGCTTCATGAACTCGTGCGTGCCGAAGGAGTTGTCCTCCACGACGTCGCCCCAGTGGGAGTTGACCATGCGCGGGCGGTCGTCCCGGGGGCCGACGCCGTCGCGCCAGTGGTAGTCGTCGGCGAAGCACCCGCCGGGCCAGCGCAGGTTCGGGATGCTCAGCGCCCGGAGCGCCTCGACCACGTCGAGGCGGATCCCGGCCTCGTTCGGGATGTCGGAGTCCTCACCCACCCAGAACCCGCCATAGATGCAGCGGCCCAGGTGCTCGGCGAAGTGGCCGTAGATGTGGCGCGAGATGGTGGCGCCGGGGACGTCGAGGTTGATGACGGCGGTCGTGGTGGCAGACATGGGGATGCTCCAGAGGGTGTGTGCGGGATGGGTCGGCTGCACTGCCGACTGCTGCTCGTCGTCGAGGAGGTATATCGATACACTCAGGTGGTGATGACGACTCTGGCATCTCCCACCGAGGACGTCAACCTCGCGTGAGCAGTGCGTGAGCAGGGCGCGACCAGCGCGTGAGAGGAACGACCGTGACCACCATGAGCGACGTGGCTCGCCTGGCCGGCGTCTCGGTGATGACGGTGTCCAACGTCGTCAACGGACGGCCCCGGGTGAGCGCCGAGACACGGCTGCGGGTCCTCGACGTCATCGCGGACCTCGGCTACGAGGTCAACCTCAACGCGCGACGCCTGCGCGCCGGCCGCACCGACACCATCGCTCTCATCGTGCCCGGCTTCGACCACGTGTACTTCGGCGACCTTGCCGCGCGCCTGGCGCGCTCGCTCGAGGCGAGCGGGCGCCACCTCGTCGTCGAGCAGGGAGGGGCGAGCCGCGAGGGCGAGCTCGCCGCCCTCTCGCTCGCCCGGCTGAGGATGTACGACGGCGTGCTGCTCAGCGTGATCGGGCTCGACAGCGCCGACGTCGACCGCCTGCGGGCCGCGACCCCGATCGTCCTGCTGGGCGAACGCACGCTCCCCGCGCGCTTCGACCACGTGGCCATGGGCAACGTCGAGGGTGCGCGCCTGGCCACCGCCCACCTGCTCTCCACCGGATCGCGATCCGTCGCCATCGTCGGCGGATCGCGCTCGGCGGTGTCGGATCGCGATCGGGTGGAGAGCGGCATGTCCCAGATGCGTACCTCCGGTTGGCGCGCGGCCCACCACGAGCTGGGCCGCGAGGGGGACCCGCGCCTGATCGTCGAGCTCGCCCAGCAGACGGGCGCGCAGGCGCGGCGCGCGATCGGTGAGCTCGTGGCCTCCGGGCTGCCCTTCGACGGGGTGTTCGCGGTGACCGACTCCGCCGCGATGGGGGTGCTGGCAGGTCTCGCGGCAGCCGGGCTGGACGTCCCCGGAGACGTCCAGGTGATCGGCTTCGACAACGTCAGCCTCGCGGAGGTCATGGTGCCGGCCCTGTCCACGATCGACCCTGGCCACGACGCCATGGTGAGCGAGGCGCTGCGCCTCCTCGACCGCAGGATCGCCGCGGGCCCGGAGCCGGTGGTCCCCGAGCACGTCGTGGGACCTGTGCGTCTCGTGCTGCGGGAGTCCACCCGGCAGCGACCCCTCGGCGATGACACCTAGGCTTGGGGCATGGCTGTCCACAAGATCGTCCTCTTCTACGCCTTCACCCCGCTCGCCGACCCGCTCGCGGTCAAGCTCTGGCAGAGGGCCCTCGCGCAGCAGTGGGACCTCACCGGTCGGGTGATCATCTCCGAGCACGGGATCAACGCCACCCTCGGAGGCACGGTGGAGAACCTCAAGCGCTACGTCCGCACGACCCGTCAGTACCCCGGGTTCGCGGACATGGACGTCAAGTGGTCGGCGGGGACCGGCACGGACTTCCCGCGGCTGAGCGTGCGGGTGCGCCCCGAGCTCGTGAGCTTCGGCGCCCCCCAGGAGCTCACGGTCGATGCCGGTGGCGTCGTGGGGGGAGGGGTGCACCTCAGCCCCCAGGAGGTCGACGACCTCGTGGCCGCCCGGGGGGAGGAGGTCGTGTTCTTCGACGGACGCAACGCCTTCGAGGCGGAGATCGGCCGGTTCAAGGGTGCGATCGTCCCCGACGTGCGCACCACGCACGACTTCGTGGCCGAGCTCGACTCGGGGAAGTACGACGACCTCAAAGGACGCCCGGTGGTGACGTACTGCACGGGCGGGGTGCGCTGCGAGGTGCTCTCCTCGCTCATGACGGCCCGGGGCTTCGGTGAGGTCTACCAGCTCGACGGCGGCATCGTCCGGTACGGGGAGACCTTCGGCTCCCAGAGTCTGTGGGAAGGCTCCCTCTACGTCTTCGACCAGCGGATGCACCTCGAGTTCGACGACCAGACCCGCTCCCTCGGGCGGTGCGTCCTCTGCCGGGCCACCACGTCGAACTACGAGAACTGCGCGTCGGCGTCGTGCACGACGCTGCAGGTGGTGTGCGCGGACTGCGTCCCTGCGGCGACCGCGCAGGTGTGCCCCGCGTGCACTCCCGTCGCCGTCTGAGACGGGCGCGGCTGTGCCACCGCCGACGCTCGGGTAGTATGTGGAATCGACTTGTCATTTCTGCTCTTGCTTCTAAGAACGGTGGCCTGTTCCTCACCAGCTCCTGGCGGGGTTCACCACTGTGACGCATCCGGTTTTGACCGGCTGCCCCTAGAGCGGATATCGTGACTAGTCGTTGTGCTTCCATACGTGACCGGTGCGCCCACTCGCGAGGTCTACCACCGAAGCGCTCACCGACCTCGCCGGCCGCAGAATCCTGCGTCGGAGAAGACACACGAACATGAAACGAAGGCTACGACCGTGCGCACGTACACCCCGAAGCCCGGCGATGTCCAGAGTGACTGGTACGTCATCGACGCGACCGATGTCGTCCTGGGCCGCCTCGCTACCCACGTTGCTACCTTGCTCCGAGGCAAGCACAAAGCCACCTTCGCTCCGCACGCCGACGGCGGTGACTTCGTCATCGTCATCAACGCCGGCAAGGTTGCCCTGACCGGCAAGAAGCGCGAGCAGAAGCTTGCATACACCCACTCCGGTTACCCGGGTGGTCTGCGTGCAGTTGTGTACTCCGATCTTCTGGAGAAGCACCCCGAGCGCGCAGTGGAGAAGGCCGTCCGCGGCATGCTCCCCAAGACCACCCTCGGCCGCAACCAGCTGGGCAAGCTCAAGGTCTACCGCGACGCTGAGCACCCCCACGCTGCACAGCAGCCGAAGCCCTTCGAGATCACCCAGGTCGCCCAGTAGGCCCCGCCTGCTGAGCCGACATACAAGGACACGAGGACACCGCTGTGGCTGAAACCACCGTTGACACCGACACGCTGGACGAAGAAGCTCCCAGCACCTACACCTCTGAGACTGCAGCCCCCGCGGGCCGTGGCCAGAGCAACACCGCGCCGGCCCAGGCTCTGGGACGTCGCAAGGAGGCGATCGCCCGCGTGCGCATCGTCCCCGGCACCGGACAGTGGAAGATCAACGGGCGCACGCTCGAGGGTTACTTCCCGAACAAGGTCCACCAGCAGCTCGTGAACTCACCGTTCAAGCTCGTCGACGTCGAGGGACGTTTCGACGTCGTCGCACGCATCAACGGTGGTGGCACCTCCGGCCAGGCCGGCGCGCTGCGTCTCGGCATCTCCCGTGCACTCAACGAGGTCGATGAAGAGAACAACCGCCCCGCGCTGAAGAAGGCCGGCTTCCTCACTCGCGACGCCCGCGTCGTCGAGCGCAAGAAGGCCGGACTCAAGAAGGCCCGTAAGGCACCTCAGTACTCCAAGCGCTGATCCTGCGCTCTCGCGGCGGCCCCGATGGTTCTCCATCGGGGCCGTCGCTTTCTGGCAACCAGGCAAGACTTTCTCTCAAGGCAGGGCGTGGCGGACATGGGTCGACTTTTCGGAACAGACGGCGTGCGGGGCTTGGCGAACCGTGACGTCACTGCGGAGCTGGCCCTGGACCTCGCGGTGGCCGCGGCGCACGTGCTCGGTCAGCGCGGAGTGTTCTCCGGGCACCGACCCAAGGCCGTCGTCGGGCGCGACCCGCGGGCCTCGGGGGAGTTCCTCTCCGCAGCCGTCTGCGCCGGCCTGGCCAGCGCCGGGATCGACGTCGTCGACGTCGGCGTGGTGCCCACCCCCGCCGTGGCCTACCTGGCCGGGAACATGGACTACGACCTCGGTGTGATGATCTCCGCCTCGCACAACTCGATGGAGGACAACGGGATCAAGTTCTTCGACCGCTCGGGCTACAAGCTCGCCGACGAGGTCGAGGACCAGATCGAGACCCGCCTCGGTGAGCACTGGGAGCGCCCGATCGGCCCCGCCGTCGGCCGGATGACCCAGGACTTCGCGGCGGTGTGGCGCTACGTCGACTACATCGTGGGGACCGTGCCGTACCGCCTCGACGGCCTCAAGGTCGTCGTCGACAGCGCCAACGGTTCCGCGAGCGAGGTCGGTCCCGAGGCGCTGCGCCGCGCGGGCGCCGAGGTCGTCGTCATCGGCTCCTACCCCGACGGGGAGAACATCAACAGCGGCTACGGGGCGACGCACCCGCGCCGCATGGCGGCCGCCACCGTCGGGCACTGGGCGCACGCGGGCGTCTCCTTCGACGGCGACGCCGACCGCTGCATCGCCGCGGACGAGGACGGCAACATCGTCGACGGCGACCAGATCATGGGCATCCTCGCCCAGGCGCACGCCGAGCGCGGCACCCTGACCAACGGCACCCTGGTCACCACGGTCATGTCCAACCTCGGCCTGAAGATCGCGATGGCACGGGCGGGCATCCGCACGGTCGAGACGAACGTCGGAGACCGCTACGTCCTCGAGGAGATGCGCCGAGGCGGGTTCTCGGTCGGCGGCGAGCAGTCCGGGCACGTGCTGCTCACCGACTACGCGACCACCGGCGACGGCACCCTGACCGCGCTGCACCTGCTGTCCCGGCTCGCAGAGTCCAAGGGCACCATGTCCGAGCTCGCCGCGGTCATCGGGCGCCTGCCGCAGACGATGGTGAACGTCACGGGGGTGGACAAGGCCGCCGCGCGCACGGACGCGGAGGTGCTCAGCGCCGTGGCCGCCGCCGAGGCCGTCCTGGGCGAGACCGGCCGGGTGCTGCTGCGCCCCTCCGGGACGGAAGCGCTCGTGCGGGTCATGGTCGAGGCCGAGACCCAGGGGCAGGCCGACGAGATCGCCCACTCCCTGGCCGACGTCGTGCGCGCGCGGCTCTCCCTCTGAGATGGCGACCGATCCTGGGTTCCGGGCGGCCGTCGAGGGCTTCCTCGACGCCCACGACCGCGGGGTCCTGCCGATCGTCCAGGCCGGCCACCCGGTGCTGCGCGCACCGGCGGCCGTCTACGACGGTCAGCTCGGCGACCTGTTCGAGGACTTCCTGCACGCGATGCGGCTGACGATGCTCGACGCCCCAGGCGTGGGGCTCGCCGCGCCGCAGATCGGCGTCGGGCTCGCGATCGCGGTCGTGTGGGACCCAGGAGTCGGCGAGGTCGCCGCGAGCGACCCTCGGGAACGCACACCCGTCGAGCACCGCACGCTCGTCAACCCGTCCTACGCCGGGGTGGGAGTCGAGCGCCGGGCGTTCTTCGAGGGATGCCTGAGCGTCGACGGCTACCAGGCTGTCGTGTCCCGGCACCGCTCCGTCCGCCTCACCGGCCAGGACGAGACCGGGCGTGAGCTCGACGAGGTCCTCACCGGATGGCCGGCACGGATCATCCAGCACGAGACCGACCACCTGCGCGGCCAGCTCTACCTCGATCACGCCGAGCTGCGGTCGCTGTGCACCAACGAGAACCTCTCGCGGTTCTGGGCGGACACCCCGGACCCGGCCGAGGCGGCGCGGGTGCTGGGCTTCCCGCTGAGCTGAGCTGACCTGACCTGACCTGACCTCCTCCGGGAGGAGGAGGCGGACCCTGGCCGTTCTGCCGGGCATGTCCTCCGATCGGCTGATGCCGCGGCGGGTCGTCCCATGATGGGATCTCAGGGGAGAGATGGGGGAGACCCCTGATGCCCTTCGATCCCGTGCTGCCTAGGCTGGCAGGGACCCGCTCGTCGACGGAAGGCCTGCCATGCTCGACGGACTTGAACTCTGGGCCGCGAACCTCGCGGCGTCGCCGTGGGTCCTGGCGGTGGTGGTCGCCTTCGTCATCATCGACGCGTTCTTCCCACCGGTCCCGAGCGAGTCGCTGATCATCGCGGTGGCCGCGATCGGGTCTGCCGCGGGCGGACCCGACACCGGGCTGCTCGTCGCGGCCGCTGCGGTGGGCGCCTTCACCGGTGACCTCATCGCGTACTGGATCGGTGCGCGGCTGCCGATCCAGCGGCTGCCGCTCATGCGCTCCCACCGGATGCAGTCCGCCTTCGCCTGGGCGGACCGTGCCCTCACGCACCGCCCCGCCCCGCTGATCATCGCGGCACGCTACATCCCGGTGGGCCGGGTGGCGGTGAACATGACGGCCGGGACCCTGCGGTACCCGCTGCGCCGGTTCCTGCCGCTGTCGGCGATCGCGGCGATCACCTGGGCGGGGTACTCGACCCTCATCGGGGTGGGCGCCGGGGCGTGGCTGCACGGCAACCCCGTGCTGGCGGTCGTGGCCGGTGTGGCGGGCGGGATCACGATCGGCTTCGGCATCGACTGGGTGCTGGGCCGGGCGCTCCGGGTGCGCCCCGAGCCGGCCGTGACCGACGCCGACCTCAGATCTTGCGCAGCCGCACCCGCTGGACGGAGTGGTCCGGGCCCTTGGTGAGCACCAGGGTGGCCCGGGACCGGGTCGGCTGGATGTTCGCCACGAGGTTCGGCTCGTTGATCGAGTCCCAGATCCCCTCCGCCTTGGCGACCGCCTCGTCGTCGGACAGCGTCGCGTAGCGGTGGAAGTAGGACTCGGGGCGGGCGAAAGCGGTGCCGCGCAGCGAGAGGAAGCGGTCGACGTACCACTGGCGCACGTCGGAGGTGCGGGCGTCGACGTAGATCGAGAAGTCGAAGAAGTCGCTCACCGCGAGGGTGGATCCGCTCTCGGTGGTCCGGCCCGGCTGGAGGACGTTGAGGCCCTCCACGATGAGCACGTCGGGTCGGCGGATGACGACCTCCTTGCCCGGCACGATGTCGTAGGTCAGGTGGTCGTAGACCGGGGCACGGACCTCCGGGCGTCCGGCCTTGACCTTGGTGAGGAAACGCAGCAGGGCGCGCCGGTCGTAGGACTCGGGGAATCCCTTGCGGTCCATCAGCCCGCGCCGCTCGAGCTCGGCGTTGGGATAGAGGAAGCCGTCGGTCGTGATGAGCTCGACCCGCGGGGTGTCCGGCCAGCGGGCCATCATCTCGCGCAGCACCCGGGACGTCGTCGACTTGCCCACCGCGACGGACCCGGCCACGCCGATGACGTAGGGAGTGCCTCCGGACTCTTCGCGCAGGAACGTCGACGTCGCGCGGGTCAGGCTCGCTGCCGTCCCGACGTAGAGGTTGAGCAACCGGGAGAGCGGCCGGTAGACCGTGTCCACCTCGGCCAGGTCGATCGGGTCGCCCAGGCCGCGCAGCCGGGCGACGTCGTCGTCGGTCAGCGGGAGCGGGGTCGACTCCGAGAGTCGGTACCAGGCCGCGCGATCAAGATCGACGTACGGCGTCGCTGGGACGAGGTTGGGGGCTACCACCTGATGATTCTGCCTGATCGAAGAGGGTGGGCGCGTCGATTACACTCGCACCCATGTGTGGAATCGTTGGTTATGTAGGCTCGCAGACCGCTTCCGACCGTGCGCAGGAGGTCGTGATCAGCGGCCTGCGGCGCTTGGAGTACCGCGGCTACGACTCTGCGGGTGTGGCGCTGGTCGCACCCGGAGAGGCGCTCACGTCGATGAAGAAGGCCGGGAAGCTCGCCAATCTCGTCGCTGAGCTCGAAGAACGACCGCTCGCCGCGGCGACCGCGGCGATCGGGCACACCCGGTGGGCCACCCACGGCGCCCCCAACGACCTCAACGCCCACCCGCACCTGTCCGCCGACGGCAAGCTCGCGCTGATCCACAACGGGATCGTCGAGAACTTCGCGGTGCTCAAGCAGGAGCTGCTCGCCGACGGGGTGACGTTCCTCTCCGAGACCGACACCGAGGTGGCCGCGCACCTGCTCGCGAAGGAGCTGGCGGCCGCCGGTGACCTCACCGAGGCCATGCGCCGGGTCGCCCTCCGCCTGGACGGCACCTTCACCCTGCTCGCCGTGCACGCCGACTTCCCCGACACGGTCGTCGGCGCCCGCCACGACTCCCCGCTCGTCGTCGGTCTGGGGGACGGCGAGAACTTCCTCGGCTCCGACGTCGCCGCCTTCATCGCCTACACCCGCGAGGCGCTCGAGCTCGGCCAGGACCAGATCGTCACGATCACCCCCGACGCCGTCGCCGTGATCGACTTCGCCGGCCTGGCCGTCGAGCCGCGCCGCTTCACGGTCGACTGGGACGCGGCCGCCGCAGAGAAGGGCGGCTTCGCGTCCTTCATGGACAAGGAGATCCACGACCAGCCGCAGGCGGTCGGCGACACCCTGCTGGGCCGCACCGACATCAACGGCCGGCTGACCCTGGACGACCTGCGCATCGACGAGGCCGTGCTACGCAGCATCGACAAGATCGTCGTCATCGCCTGCGGGACCGCGGCCTACGCCGGTCACGTCGCCAAGTACGCGATCGAGCACTGGTGCCGCATCCCGGTCGAGGTCGAGCTCGCCCACGAGTTCCGCTACCGGGACCCGGTCGTCAACGAGAAGACCCTCGTGGTCGCGGTGACCCAGTCCGGGGAGACCATGGACACCCTCATGGCCGTCCGGCACGCCCGCGAGCAGGGCGCCAAGGTCATCTCCATCGTCAACACCCACGGCTCGACGATCCCGCGCGAGTCCGACGCCGTCCTGTACACCCACGCCGGCCCGGAGATCGCGGTCGCCTCGACCAAGGCGTTCCTGTCCCAGATCACCGCGGCGTACCTGCTCGGGCTGTACCTCGCCCAGCTGCGCGGCAACAAGTTCCCCGACGAGATCGCCGAGATCCTCGAGGACCTCAAGGCCATGCCCGCCAAGATCCAGGAGGTCATCGACCGCGGTGGCCGGGTCCGGGAGATCGCGCGCTGGATGGCCGACACCTCCTCGGTCCTGTTCCTGGGACGCCACGTCGGCTTCCCGGTCGCGATGGAAGGGGCGCTCAAGCTCAAGGAGCTCGCCTACATCCACGCCGAGGGCTTCGCAGCCGGCGAGCTCAAGCACGGCCCGATCGCGCTCATCGAGCCTGGTCAGCCGGTGTTCGTCGTGGTGCCGTCCCCGCGCGGGCGTGACTCCTTGCACTCCAAGGTGATCTCCAACATCCAGGAGATCCGGGCCCGCGGCGCCCGCACGCTCGTCATCGCCGAGGACGGCGACGACGCGGTGCTGCCCTTCGCCGACGAGGTGTTCTGGGTTCCGCAGTGCCCCACGCTGCTCGCCCCGCTGCTCACCGTCGTGCCGCTGCAGATCTTCGCCTGCGAGCTGGCGACCGCCCGTGGCCTGGACGTGGACCAGCCGCGCAACCTCGCAAAGTCCGTCACGGTCGAGTGATCCTCGGGGTCGGGGTCGACGTCGTCGACATCGCGCGCTTCATGGACGCGCTGGCGCGCGCGCCGAGGCTGCGGGAGCGGCTCTTCACTCCGGTCGAGCGTGACCTCGCCCCGTCCTCGTTGGCCGCCCGCTTCGCGGCGAAGGAGGCCCTGGCCAAGGCCCTGGGTGCCCCCGGCAACCTGCACTGGCACGACGCGACGGTCCCGCGCGTGCCGGGTGGGCCACCGGTGCTCGAGATGCGGGGGACCGTCGCCGCCCGCGCGGCCGACCTCGGCGTGACGAGCCTGCATCTGTCGCTGTCGCACGACGGCGGGATCGCGACCGCGATGGTGGTCGTCGAGGGTCCGGGCCGACCGTGACACCCCGTCCGGCGGCCCCGGTCGCCGGTCCGGTGGTCGTGGGGCTGCTGGCGGGCGTCGTCGCGGGGGTCCTCGCGGCGTGCGCTCCGGCTGGCGGGTCCGGCGACTCGTCCCCGCCCGCAGCGGAGGTCGAGGCTCCCTCGGCGGAGCCGACGCCGGTCGAGCCGGAGCCGGAGCCGGAGCCCGTGCCCGTGCCCGCCGCGCCCGTCGTGGCGCCGCTCCCGGCCTGCGCCTACGTCGACGAACCCACCCGGTACGGGCAGGTGCAGGACTGGGCACGGACGATGCTGGACACCAACCTCGTGCTCCCCGCGGACTATCGTCCCGACGACCTCGTGCCCGTCGCCACGGCCGGCGTGGAGGGGTGGGGTGAGGTCCGCGGCCTCGTCATCGAGGACCTGCGCGCGATGGACGCCGACTCCCGGGCGGCCGGGGCCGCCTTCGCGGTCCGCTCCGCCTTCCGTGACTACGCGACCCAGCAGGACAGCTTCGCGCAGTGGGTGGCCAGGCTCGGCGAGGCGGGCGCGCTCGGGGAGAGCGCGCGCCCCGGGCACTCCGAGCACCAGCTCGGCACCGCCCTCGACCTGCGCAGCGCGGACTCCGTGGTGCCGGCGTGGGACTACCCGGACTGGGGACTGACCGCGGCCGGGGCGTGGCTGCGGGAGAACTCCTGGCGGTACGGGTTCGTGCTCAGCTACCCGGCCGGGCAGAGCGCGTTCACCTGCTACGAGTACGAGTCGTGGCACTTCCGCTACGTGGGCCGGGAGTCGGCCGGGCAGATGCACGCGAGCGGGATCACCCTGCGTGAGCACCTGTGGCGGACGAGCGAGAGCCAGCCGTAGCCGCTCGCTCGCCCGCCGAGGTGGACTCGGTGGTGGTCTCGGGGGCTCAGGCGAGGGCCGGGGCGACCTGGGACTCGAAGAGCTCGATGCCGGACCGGTCGTAGGCGGCCTCGGCGAAGTACGTGATCGCGTACGTCATGCCCAGCGCCTTGAGGCCGGTGAGGGTCTCGGCGATCTGCTCGGGGGTTCCCACGAGCGGACCGGACCGGAAGTCCTCGACCGTGCTGGCGGCCTTCGTCGGAACGGTCTTGGCGTAGTGCTCCCCGATCCAGGCGAGGCGGTCCACGACGTCCTTCTCGGTCTCCCCGATGACGACGTTGTAGTTCGCCGACCGCGTGATGTCGGCGAAGTCGCGCCCCTGCTCGGCGCAGTGCTTGGCGAGGACGGCCGACTTGTGGGCGAAGCCCTCGAGCGTCCCGTCGAAGTTCGTGTAGTCCGCGTGCTGGGCCGCGATCCGCAGGGTCTTCTTCTCCCCGCCGCCCGCGATCCACAGCGGCAGCCCGCCGTCCTGGAGCGGCAGCGGGTAGTTGAGCGCGCCGTCGACCTGGAAGTGCTTGCCGGTGAAGGTCGCGGACCCCTGTGTCCACATCTGCTTCATGATCTGCACGCCCTCGTCGAGGGCGTCCAGGCGCTTCCCTGCGCCCGGGAAGCCGTAGCCGTAGGCACGCCACTCGTGCTCGTACCACCCGGCGCCGATACCCATCTGCGCGCGACCACCGCTGATCACGTCGACCGTGGTGGCGGCCTTGGCGAGGTAGGCGGGGTTGCGGTAGGCCATGCAGGTGCACATCTGGCCGAGCTTGACCCGGGAGGTCGACGCGGCGAAGGCGGCCATGAGCGACCACGCCTCGTGGGTGGCCTCCGTGGTCGGCTCGGGCACGGTGTGGAAGTGGTCGTAGACCCAGACCGAGTCGAAGACGGTGCCGGCGTCCGCGTGCTGGGCGAGGCCGTTCATGGTGGTCCAGTGGTCGGCCGGCGCGATGCCTGTGAGGTCTTGGCGCCAGCCCTGTGGGATGAAGAGTCCGAATCGCATGAGCCCACACTACGCACCCGAGGGTGCTCCGGATCACGTTTTCCCACGCCCCTGTGGTGCTCGTGAGGTGCCCTCCCTGCGCATTGTCCCTGTTCGCGGCATGATGGCCAGATGATCGAGGCCTACGAGTCGTCCGCCGTCCGTGCCGCTGAGGCTCCGCTCCTCGCGGTGGGCGTCCCGCTCATGGACCGGGCGGCGTTCGCGCTCGCGGCCGCGGCGGTCCGCGAGCTGCGCGCCCACCCGCGGGTCCGGGCACCCCACCGCGGGGTGAGCCGGACCGGGCGCCGCGGGCTGAGCAGCACCCGAGCGGTGCTGCTCGTGGGGCCGGGGAACAACGGCGGGGACACCCTCTTCGCCGGCGCGAACCTCGCCGCGCGCGGGGTCCGCATCTGCGCCGTGCTGACCGGCGACCACGTGCACGACGCCGCGCTCGCGGCTCTGCGAGCGGCCGGCGGGACGGTCGTGCGCGCGGGTGACGCTGCGACTTCCGCCGTGACCGCTGTGACCGCTGCGACCGCCGCGACCGACGAGGTCGTCGCCCTCGTGGCCGACGCCGACATCGTCCTCGACGGCCTGCTGGGGATCGGCGCCCGGGGCGGGCTGCGCGGCGCGGCAGGCGACGTCGTCCGCGCGGTGGATGCCGCCCTGAGCATGCGCCCGCCCGGGTCGCGACCGGTGGTCGTGGCCGTCGACGTGCCGAGCGGGATCGGGGTCGACGACGGCAGCCGCGACGTGGGCGCCCCCGTCCTCACCGCGGACCTGACCGTCACCTTCGGGGCGATCAAGCCCGGGCTGCTGCTCCCGCCGGCTTCGGAGCTCGCCGGCCGGATCGAGGTCGTGGACCTCGGGCTCGACCTGCCCGGGCGAGCCGCCTCGACCGTGCGCCGGCTCACCGCCGCCGACCTGCTCGCCCGCGGCGTCCTCGCCCCGCCGGCCACCGGCGCGCACAAGTACACCCGCGGGGTGCTCGGCGTCGTGGCCGGCACCCAGCAGTTCCCCGGGGCAGCGGTGCTCACGGTGAGCGGGGCGATCCGGGCCGGCGTCGGAATGGTGCGCTACCTCGGCGCGCGGGAGGTCACCGCCGCGGTGCTCGCGGCCCGCCCCGAGGCCGTCCCGGCGGGCGGGCGGGTGCAGGCCTGGGCCCTGGGGCCGGGGGTGTCCGCCGCCCCTCCGGCCACCGACGAGGCGGCCCGCGCCCAGCAGGGACGTATCCGCCACGCGCTCGCGCAGGTCACAGGGTTGCTCGCCTCGGACGTCACCGGGGACCAGGTCCCGGCGGTGGTCGACGCCGGCGCGATCGCGCTGCTGCCCCTGGAGTGCCCGCCGTGGCTCGTCATCACCCCGCACGCCGGTGAGCTCGCCGAGCTGCTGCGGTCCCGAGGGATGCGGGTGGAACGGTCCGAGGTCGAGGCCAGCCCGCTGGCCTGGGCCCGCCGGGCGCGCGACCTCACCGGCGCGACCGTCCTGCTCAAAGGGGCCACGACCGTCGTGGTCGGGCCGGGGGTGACCTACGCCCAGGCCGACGGTCCGCCGTGGCTGGCGACCGCGGGCGCCGGTGACGTGCTCACCGGGCTGCTCGGCTCGCTGCTCGCCGCTCACAGCGCCCCTGCGGTCCGGGACCCGGGGATGCCCGCCCTGCTCGCGGCGTCGGCCGCGCTGCTGCACGGGCTCGCGGCCCGTCGCGCGAACCCGGGCGGGCCGGTCGCGGCCCTCGACGTCGCCGGCGCGCTCCCCGCGACGATCGCCGCGGTGCTGGCCGGAGGGGACGGGCTGGCCGGAGGGGACGGGCTCGCCGGAGGTGACGGGCTCGCCGGAGGTGACGGGCGTCCATGACCGCTCCCGTCTACGCCCCGGACGACCTCCCGCGCCGGGTCCGGGCGCTGCTGGCCGCGGCCCGCCGGTCCCAGCCCGCAGCGCGGGTCCTCGTGGGCATCACCGGCCCACCCGGCTGCGGGAAGTCGACCCTGGCCGACGGGCTCACCGCCGCACTGACCGCGACCGGCACCGCCGCGGTCTGCGTCCCGATGGACGGCTTCCATCTCGCCGGCTCCGAGCTCGCCCGGCTGGGCCGCCAGGACCGCAAGGGTGCCCCGGACACCTTCGACGCCGCCGGGTTCGTCCACCTGCTGACCCGGCTGCGCTCGCGGACCGAGACCACGTGGGCGCCGTTCTTCGACCGCGGGATCGAGGAACCGATCGCCGGCGCGATCGCCGTCGGCCCCGACATCGACGTCGTCGTCACCGAGGGCAACTACCTGCTGCTCGACGACGGTCCGTGGGCGGCGGTGCCGACCCTGCTCGACGAGACCTGGTACCTCGACCTGCCCGACGACCTTCGGGTGGCCCGCCTGACGGCCCGGCACGTCCGGCACGGACGCACCCCGGACGCAGCCCGGGAGTGGGCCCTCGGACCCGACGAGGCCAACGCCCGGCTCGTCGCCGTGACCCGCGACCGCGCGGACGGGGTGGTCGGCGGTCGGTGAGAGAATCGGGGACCATGAGCACCAACGACCCCGCCTACTTCCCGGCGCGGGCGCTCGTGGACCTCGCCGCGATCCGGTCGAACGTCCGAGCCCTCGCCTCCCACGCCGCACCCGTCGCCGGCCGCAGCGCCCAGGTGATGGCCGTGGTCAAGGCCGACGCCTACGGGCACGGCCTCGTCCCGGCCGCCCGCGCCGCCGTCCAGGGCGGGGCCACGTGGCTGGGCACCGCGCAGATCAGCGAGGCTCTCGCGCTGCGCGCCGCCGGCCTGACGGTGCCGCTCCTCACCTGGCTCTACGCCCCCGGCGCCCCGCTGGGCGACGTGCTCGACGCCGGCATCGACGTGTCCGTCGCCGCGCCCTGGGCACTGACCGAGGTGGTCGCCGCAGCCCGCGAGCGCGGCCGGACGGCCCGGATCCACGTCAAGGTCGACACCGGGCTGGGCCGCAACGGCCTGTGGCCCGACGCGCTGCCCGCCTTCCTCGCCGGCGCCGTCGCTGCGCAGTCCTCCGGGCTCGTGGAGATCGTCGGCATCTGGTCGCACCTCGCCTTCGCCGACGACCCGACCCACCCCACCGTGCTCGCCCAGGCGGACGTCTTCGACGCCGCGGTGCGCCTGGCCGAGCAGGCCGGAGCGCACCTGGAGGTCCGCCACCTGGCCAACTCGGCCGCGACGGTGACGAACCCGCGCATGCACTACGACCTCGTCCGCCCCGGGATCGCTGTCTACGGACTCTCCCCGGTCCCCGACCTCGCCGGACCGCAGGCCTACGGGCTGCGCCCGGCGATGACCCTCGAAGCGAGCCTGGCCACCGTCAAGGCCGTGCCGGCCGGGACCGGGGTGTCCTACGCGCACGCCTACACCACGACCGCGGACACCGTCCTGGGCGTCGTCCCGCTCGGCTACGCCGACGGGATCCCGCGGCACGCGTCGGGCAATCTGCCCACCCACCCCGGTGGACCTGTCCGGGTGGGGACGGGCGCCGCCGCCCGCACCCTCGCCGTCGCCGGCCGGGTCTGCATGGACCAGGTGGTCCTCGACCTCGGACCCGGCGCCGCCGAGCTGGCGGGGGACCGGGTGGTGCTCTTCGGTGACGGCCTCGACGGCTCACCGACCGCCCAGGACTGGGCGGACGCGGCCGGCACCATCAGCTACGAGATCATCACCCGGCTCGGTGACCGGGTCCCTCGCGTCTACCTCGGAGAGAGCACATGACCAGCCCCGCGACCAGCCCCCCGGTCCACACCATCACCCTGCCCGACGCCGAGACCACCCGGGCCTTCGGCCGCGCGCTCGCGGGGCTGCTGCACGAGGGGGACCTCGTCATGCTCACCGGCGACCTCGGTGCCGGGAAGACCACCCTGACCCAGGGGATCGGCGCGGGTCTGGGGGTGCGCGGCCAGGTGGCCTCCCCGACCTTCGTCATCGCCCGGGTCCACCCCTCCCTCACCGACGGGCCGGCCCTCGTGCACGTCGACGCCTACCGGCTCTCCTCCCTCGACGACGTCGACGCCCTCGACCTGGACACCAGCCTGGACCACTCGGTGACGGTGGTGGAGTGGGGGCAGGGGCTCGTGGAGCGGCTGGCCCGGGACCGCCTGGAGATCACCGTCGAGCGCCCCCGCGGCGGGACCGACCTGGAAGCGATCCTCACCGACGCCGAGGCCGGCGTCCGGGTGGTGCGGGTACAGGGGTTCGGGCAGCGGTGGGCTGACGTGACGATCCCGACGGCAACGGCGACGGACCGCACTTCACCTCCTGAGGAACCGCCCACCACGCCGCAGAAGTCAGTAGGCTGAGGCTGTGGCAGTTCTAGCGCTCGATACGTCAGCGGCGGTCGCCGTCGCCCTGCTCGACAACCTCGGCACACAGCTCGCGGCCCGTCGGGTGGTCGAACAGCGCCGCCACGCGGAGCTCCTCGCCCCGATGATCGAAGACGTCCTCGCCGAGGCCGGACTGAGCCCGGCGGACCTGCGCGCGATCGTCGTGGGCACCGGACCGGCCCCGTTCACCGGGCTGCGGGTGGGCCTGGTCACGGCCCGGACCATGGCGCACGCCCTCGGCATCCCGGTGTTCGGGATCTCCAGCCTGGACGCCATCGCCGCCGAGACCGCCGACGTCTTCGACCTCCCGCACGGCGCCCACGTGCTCGTGGCGACCGACGCCCGCCGCGGCGAGGTCTACTACGCCCGGTACACCGTCGACGACGTCGAGGTGCTCGGCGCCCGCGCCGTGCACACGACCGCCGGCCCCGCCGTCGCCCGGGCGGGCGACGTGGTCGCCGCCGGGCACGCCCGGGACGCGATCGTCGTCGGGCAGGGGACCGAGCTGTACGCGCCGGCCTTCGCCGACGCGAAGACCCCCGACGACGCACCGTGCCTGCCCGACCCGGCCTACCTCGCCCGGCTGGCGCTGGCCCGCGCCGCCGCGGGGGAGGACCTGCCGAGCGAACCGCTGTACCTGCGCCGCCCTGACGCGCAGGAACCACCCGCCAGGAAGCGAGCGACAGGGTGAGCGCACCGATGAACACCCCGCCCCGGACGAGGGCGCGGCTGCGGCCGCTGCGTGCCGCGGACCTGCCCCGCGTCGTCGAGCTCGAGGTGGAGATGTTCGGGCCGAGCGCCTGGACCTACGGCATGCTCGCCGAGGAGCTCGGTGCCCTGGGGCGCTGGTACATCGCCGCGGAGGAGATCCGCGACGACCGGCCCGGTCCGGGTGACCTCGTCGGCTACGCCGGGCTGTGGTTCGACGGTGAGATCACCCAGATCATGACCATCGGCGTCGCCCCGCGCGCCCAGCACTGCGGGATCGGCTCGCAGATGCTCACCGCGCTCATCGACCGCTCCCGCGAGCTCGGCGCGACCGCGATCCTGCTCGAGGTGGCCGTGACCAACGCCGCGGCCCTGGGCATGTACGCGAAGTACGGCTTCACCCAGCTGGGTCTGCGCAAGCGCTACTACCAGCCCGAGGACGTCGACGCCTACACGATGCGGCTCGACCTGACCGGTGACACCGACGCCTCCGCGGTGACCGCGTGAACGACGTCGACGCGGACCTCGACTCCCGCCGCGCCCGCGTGTTCGTGGGCCCGGCCGAGCTGACCGGGATCCTGGAGACCGGCAAGCCGGTCACCGTGCTCGACGTGCGCTGGGCGCTGGGCCGCAGCGACGGCCGCGAGGCCTACCAGGGCGGGCACGTCCCCGGAGCAGTGTTCGTCGACCTGGAGACCGAGCTCGCCGGGCCGGCCGGCGCGGCGACCGGGCGGCACCCGCTGCCGACCCTGGAGTCCCTGCAGGACTCCGCCCGCAGCTGGGGCGTGCGGGCCGGCGTCCCGGTCGTCGTCTACGACGCCGTCGGGGGGCTGTCCGCGGCGCGCGCGTGGTGGCTGCTGCGCTGGGCCGGGCTGGACGAGGTCCGCATCCTCGACGGCGGCCTCGCTGCCTGGACGGCGCGCGGGGGAGCCCTCGAGACCGGTGACCGGGTCGTCCCCGAGAGCCGGATCACCCTCAGCGCCGGGCACCTCCCGGTGCTCGACGCCGACGACGCGGCCGACTTCGCCGCCGACGGCGTGCTGCTGGACGCCCGCGCCGGGGAGCGGTTCCGCGGCGAGGTCGAACCGGTGGACCCCCGCGCGGGGCACATCCCCGGGGCTCGCTCGGTGCCGACGGTCGAGACCCTCGGCCCGGACGGCCGGCTGCTGCCCGCCCGCGAGCTCTTCGCGCGCTTCGCCGAGGTCGGGGTGAGCCCCGAGCACGCGGACCCCGCCGCGGGCGCGCGGATCGGGGTGTACTGCGGGTCCGGGGTGACGGCGTCGCACGAGGTCGCGGTGCTGGCGAGCCTGGGCATCGACGCGGCGCTCTACCCCGGGTCGTGGTCGCAGTGGTCCACCGATCCGCGCCGCCCGGTCGCGACCGGCGTCTGACGACACCGGTACCTGACGTGACCGGCGCCCCTCGGGGAGGCCGGTAATCTTGGCAGCATGTCTGCGCCCCTCATCCTTGGCATCGAGAGCTCCTGCGACGAGACGGGTGTCGCCCTGGTCCGGGGCGACGACCTGCTCATCGACGCGGTCGCCAGCTCGGTCGACGAGCACGCGCGGTTCGGTGGGATCATCCCCGAGGTCGCCTCGCGCGCCCACCTCGAGGCGATGGTCCCCACGATCGAGCGGGCGGTCGCCGGCGCCGGGGTCACCCTGGCCGACGTCGACGCGATCGCCGTCACCGCCGGCCCCGGGCTGGTCGGCCCGCTGACCGTGGGGGCGTCGGCCGCCAAGGCGCTCGCGGTCGCCCTGGGCAAGCCGCTCTACGGGGTGAACCACGTCGTCGGGCACGCCGCCGTGGACCTGCTGGTGCACGGGACGTTCCCGGAGCGGTTCATGGCCCTGGTGGTCTCGGGCGGGCACTCCTCGCTGCTGCTCGTCGACGACATCGCGACCCAGGTCGACGAGCTCGGCTCGACCCTGGACGACGCCGCCGGGGAGGCGTTCGACAAGGTGGGGCGTCTGCTCGGGCTGCCCTACCCGGGCGGACCGCACGTGGACCGCCTGGCCCGTGAGGGCGACCCGCTGGCCATCCGGTTCCCGCGCGGGCTGACCGCCGCCAAGGACCAGGCCAAGCACATGTACGACTTCTCCTTCTCCGGCCTCAAGACGGCCGTGGCGCGCTGGGTCGAGGCGCACACCGACGCCGGGACCCCGATCCCGGCCGCCGACGTCGCGGCGTCCTTCGCCTTCGCAGTCGCGGACGTGCTCACCGCCAAGACGATCGCCGCGTGCAAGCGCAACGACGTGACCACTCTCGTCGTCGGCGGCGGGTTCTCCGCGAACTCCCAGCTCCGCGAGCTGGCGGCGGCGCGCTGCGCGGAGGCCGGGATCACCCTGCGGATCCCCCCGATCCGCTTCTGCACCGACAACGGCGCGATGATCGCGGCCCTCGGCTCGGCAGTCGTCCGCGCCGGAGTGGCCCCCTCCAGCCTCGACATCCCCGTCGACTCCTCCATGCCCCTGACGACCATCACGGTCTAGCCCCACCCACCCCCCCAGCTTCGCTGAGTGTACGAAAATGCGCGTGTCGCCCCGGCGAGTCGCGAGCACTTTCGTGCACTCAGTGAGCGTGCGCCTGTCGGTGGAGCGGCTACGGGTCAAGGGAGGCGCCCCGCAGGCCGATAGGGAGGGTGTGGGCGAGACGGGGCGGTTGTGAAGCGGGGGCTGGTGGTCCTCGCGATTCTGGTGATCTGCGGTGGGATCGGCATGGGCGTGCGGGTCCTGATGGCCGGGGAGGCTGATCTTGCGGTGGTGACTGTCGTCCCGCCGGTGGTGCTCGTGCCGCTCACCGAGACGCTGGTCGTCGACACGACGGGACTGGACACGTGCCCGGGGTTCACGGCCCAGGTCCCCCGGGCCCCCCTCGGCCCGCCCACCCTGTCACCGGACGGCACAGCCTCGCTCACGGCGGTCATGCTCGACGACGCGGGATCGGCCCTGCTCGTCATGTGCGCGGGACGCGTTGCCGACCTGGGCACGCCCCGGGAGTACGTGGCCGCGATCGGGTACCACGACGGGGTGACCGTGGTGGGCACCTCCGCCGAGGTGCGGGAGGGCTTCCCGGAGATGGTGCGCCGGGACGTCGAGATGAGCGGGCGCCAGCTGTCCGACAGGTACTTCGAGCACGACGGTTGGCTCTACGTCGTCGGGTTCCTGCGCAAGCCGGAGGTCACGACGATCGAGGCGACCTTCGAGACGATCCTGGCCAGCTGGACCTGGACCTGACGCTCAGGCCAGGGGCCGGGCCGGGCGATGGAGCCACAACCGCCAGCCGCGAGCCGCGACGAAGAACACCAAGAGGCACAGGGGGAACCCGATGAGCGGGCCGGCGCCGGTGAACGACGCCGAGAGGGCGTCGGGGCTGTGCTCCACGACCACCTGGGTCCACAGGAACGTTCCGCGCGCCGTCGTCGCGGCGCCCGTCGACGCGTCCGCCGAGCTGGCGACGCCGTCGTGCAGGCCGAGCGTGTAGCTGAGCAGCGTGTATGTCGTGAGCACCGCCAGGATCCCGGCGGCCAGCGCGCCCACCCACCACCGCGGGAGCTTGCGGCCCTGCGCGGTGCGGTAGTCCTGGGCCAGGACGGCGACCGGTCCGAGGTCGGTGATCGCGTCCCGCATACCCCGATCCGTCGCGGCGGCGCCCAGGTCCGCGCGCAGGTCCCGGTAGATCGCCCGACGGTCGCGGCCGGGGATGTCTTCGAGGAAGAGCGAGAGCTTGGTGAGGAACCACTCGCGGCGGACGACGTCACCGAGGCGACGAGCTGGTGTGGTCGTGGTGGGCATCAGATCTCTCCAACGGTGAGGGTGTCGACGACGTGGGTGAGCTCGCGCCAGGCGGTGAGCCCGTCCGCGAGGCGCTCGGCGCCGGCGGGGGTGGGTGCGTAGTACTTGCGCGCGGGGCCCGACGACGACGCGACGAGCCGCGAGGTGATCGCCCCGTCGCGCTCGAGGCGGGTGAGGATCGGGTAGACGGTGCCGGTCGCGACGTCGGCCAGCCCGCCGGCCTGGAGCCGGGTGACGAGCTCGTAGCCGTAGGACTCCTCGGTCCGCAGCAGCGCCAGGACGAGGGTGGGGAGGATGCCCTTGAGGAGCTGAGGGTCACGAGTGATCACGGAAACAATCTATACCCACTACCCGGCATAACCAACTACCGCCCCGGAGTCCCCCGCTGAGTGCTGGGTCTTACACGTTTCCATCGGCGTGTCGCGTGTCGTGGCCAGCACTCAGTGAAAGGGGCGGGGTGGGGCTAGAGCGGCCGGCCCGCTCGCATCTCCGCGACGAGGGCGGAGACGACGACGTCGAGCTCGCCGCCGTTGCGCCGGGACACCGCGCGCTGACGCTGGTAGCCGGCGCCGCGGCGCATGATCGTGCGGATGCCGTCGAGCTCGTCGAGGCAGCCCAGCCGCGCGGCGACCGGCTCGAGCTCGACGAGCAGCCGGGAGACCGCGTCGGTGACGAGCTCCTCGTTGCCGTCCTTGTCGAGGATGAGGATCGCGTCCATCCCGTAGCGGGCCGAGCGCCACTTGTTCTCCTGCGCGAACCACGGCGGGATGGTCGGCAGCTCCTTGCCCTCGTCGAGCATCGTCGACAGGTGCTCCACGAGGCAGTGGTTGAGCGCGGCCAGGGCGAGCACCTCGGTGATGTTGGAGGCGCCGTCGCAGATGCGGGTCTCCAGGGTGCCGAACCGGGGGGAGGGGCGCAGGTCCCAGCGGACCTCGTCGAACTGGTCGATCACGCCGGTGTGCATCATGTCCGCGACGTAGCCCTCGAGCTGGGACCACTCCTCGAACTGGAAGCCGAGCCCGGCCGTGGGCAGCTGCTGGAACATGAGCGCCCGGTTGGAGGCGTAACCGGTGTCCTTGCCGCCCCAGAACGGGCTCGAGGCGGACAGCGACTGGAAGAAGCCGAAGGAGGCGAGCATCGCCCGGGAGATCGGCAGCACCTTGTCCCGGTCCTCGATGCCGACGTGCACGTGCACCCCGTAGATGAGCATCTGCCGGCCCCACCACTGGGTCCGGTCGATGAGCGTGGCGTAGCGCTCCTTGTCGGTGACCTTCTGCTGGGCCCAGCGGGCGAAGGGGTGGGTGCCCGCGCACATGAGCTCGACCCGCAGCGGGTCGGTGATCGTGCGGATGTCCTCGATGCTGCGCTCGAGGTCGTCGCCGGCCTGACGCACGGTCCGGGAGACCCCCGAGACCACCTCGACGGTGTTGAGAAGCAGCTCCTGGCGGATGTTGGGGTGCTGCGAGCCGTCGGCGGGGGCGACGGCGTCGAGCACGGTCTGGGCGACCTGGCGCAGGTCGCCGGAGTCCTTGTCGACGAGGGCGAGCTCCCACTCGATGCCGACGGTCGACCGTTCCGAGTGCGCGAAGGGAAGGTGCATGGTCACTCCATCTCGCCGGCCGCGGACGGCGGGGTCTGGCGGTCGGTGGCGGCGTCGGCCGGGCGGACGAGCGGGTCGACGACGAGCACGTGCTGCGCGCCGGCGACCCTGGTCAGCACGATAGTCGCCTCGGCCGAGCCCTTGAGACCGAGCTGGCCGCGCAGATGCTCCGGGGTGACGGCGGTGCCACGCTTCTTGATCGTCAACCGCCCGACGTCGCGCTCGCGCAGGTAGCTGCGCAGCCGCTTGAGCCCGAAGGGCAGGGTGTCCACGATCCGGTAGCCGGTGGCCAGCGGGACCTCCTGCGGCCCGCCGTCGGCCGCGTCGGGACCGAGGTCGCTCGTGATGTAGGCGATCGTCGGGTCGAGCAGCCGCCCGCCGAGGGCGCGGGCCGCGTCGGCGACGAGACCCGCGCGGATGACCGCGCCGTCGGGCTCGTAGAGGTAGCCGCCCAGGCCGGCGACGCCGGAGACCGACTCCGGCCCGGTGGCCCCCGGTGCGGAGTCGACGCCGTCGCTGCGGACCGTGCGCCCGGCCGTCTGCCCCGCGTGGGTGCGCAGCAGCAGGGCGGTGCGGCCGTGGCCGTCGGGGGCCAGCGGCCCGAACCACAGGCCGGCCTCGACGACGTCGCCGTCGACCGAGACCCACTGCGCCTCGCAGTCGGTGGGCAGCCCCGCGTGCGGGATGCCCGGGCCCACCTTGATGCCGACGGCGGGCACGCGGGCGCGCAGCGCCCACACGTCGTCCAGGGCCGGGGCGTAGGCCTTGGGGTCGAAGATCCGCTTGCCCGCGCGCGTGCGGCGGGCCGGGTCGGCGTAGATCCCACCGTGGCCGCCGGTGTAGCCCTCGGCCTCGAAGTCGAGGCTGAGCCCGTCGGCGTGGCGCACGACGGCCTCGGGGAAGGCACGCAGGTTCACGGTGGCGACCGCGGCGGTCACCTCGTCGATGTCGGTGGCCAGGACGGACAGCCCGACGCCGGCGAAGGCCATCGAGTCGGCGCCGATCCCGCAGGTGAGGTCGGCGACGCGGTCGATCCCAGCGGCGAGGTAGCGCTGGGCGTGGCGGGCCGCCACGACGAGGCGGGTGGCCTGCTCGAGGCCGGCCGGGGTGAAGAGCATGCCGTCGGCGAAGGGGCCGAACTTGGGCTCGGCCTTGGCGCGCAGGCGGGACTGGGTGAGGACGAGCGCGACGACGTCGGGGTCGAAGCCCTTGGCGCGCAGTCTCTCGGAGAGCACCATCGCCAGCTTCTCCTCATAGGGCGGGAGTGCGTTGAGGAGCGCCCAGGCGTCCTGGTCGAGCAGCTTGGCGAGCGCAGCGGGATCCATGACGCGATCCTTTCACGTCGCGGGAGGGGTCGTGCGTCAGGTGACCAGGAAGGCCGGGCGCAGGCGCATCCGGCGCTGCGGGTGAGACGAGTCGACCTCGACGACGCTCGAGCGGGACGTGATGAAGGAGCTGAACGAGGCGTAGCCCAGGGGCTTCACATCGAAAGCCGGGTCGAGCGTGAGCATCTGTTCCCTCACCGAGGCGGGCAGGATCCATGGTGCGTCACCCGCGGCATGGATCAGGCGGAGCGCGCGCACGAGCAGTCCTGTCGGGCCCTTCGTCGGGGTGTTGGCGGCGGGCGTGACCGTCTTGGGCGAAGTCTTCTTCGCCGGTGGCGGAGAATTCTTCTTCGCTGGACCGGGCGTGAGCTTCGCTCGTTCTTGCAGGGTGGATGCGGTCTGCGGGGTCGCAGCAGCGCGCACGAGCGAGCGCGCGGCGTCGGGCAGGGGCGCGGGCGGGGTGGTGCCGGGGAGAGCGTCGTAGTCGACGTAGACGTCGCAGGCGCCGGCGAGAGCGGCGCTGGTGGCGCCCGCCATGCCGACGCCGACCGCGCGGCGGCCCAGCCGTCGTACGCGCTGGGCCAGCGGGACGAAGTCGGAGTCGCCGGAGACGATCACCACATGGGTGAGGTCCTCGACCCGGAAGAGGTCCTCGACGACGTCGACGGCCATCCGGATGTCGGCGGCGTTCTTGTGCAAGGTGGTCGTCGTGAAGAGCTGGGTGAGGTCGACCGCGCGGGACACGAGCGGGTCGCGGTAGCGGGAGTTGAAGGGGGCGGACCAGTCGGCGTAGGCGCGGGTGAGCGCGACCGTGCCGAGGGAGGCGGCGAAGTCGAGGATCGCCTCGATGTCGACGGTCGCCTCGACCGACCTCAGGACCGTCTCCGGCAGATGGGCGGTCTCACGCACCTTGTGCTTCTGGAAGGTCCCCTTGCCGTGGACCAGGTTGTAGCGCGAGATGACGATGTTGTCGAAATCGATGTAGACCCCGACGCGCGACTCTGTGCCCACGGTTCCTCAACCCCCTGCTAGTGACTGTCGCCAAGTATGCCGGGTTTGTCGCCAGCCCAGGTGCCCGCCCTCCCGCCACCACCCGCTGAGTGCGGGAGAACGGCTGCCTGATGTCCGGTTTGGGCAGCCAGATGCCCGCACTCAGCGGGGGGCGGGGGTGGGGTCGAGCTCGGCGATGGCGATCGGCTCGACCTGCTCGGCGGTCACGCCGACCGCGACGAGCGGCTCAGGGACGTGCAGCTCGACCGGGGCGCGCTGGACGTCCAGGGCGTGGAAACGCTCCTCCTCGAGCAGCCAGCGTCGCTGCCTCGCCCAGGAGACCCACACCGGGATCAGCGCCGCGATCCACGCGAGCGGCGCAGCCAGGGCCACGCCGACGAAGCCGAAGTACTTGGCCAGCAGCAGCGCGGCCGCCACCCGGGTGACCAGCTCCATCACTCCTGCCACGGTGGGTACGAAGGTCTTCCCCAGACCCTGGAGGGTGCCGCGCAGCGCGAAGAGCAGTCCGAGGGCGATGTAGAAGATGCCGTTGACGATGAGGTAGGTCTGCGCCAGGTCGACGACGTGCGCCTCGTCGTCGCCGACGAACAGCCGGATGATCGACGGCCCGAAGACGATGTTCACCCCCGCGATGAACAGGCTGAACGCGACCGACATCAGGCACGTCGCCCAGACTCCCTGGCGGATGCGGCGGTGGGACCGAGCGCCGTAGTTCTGCGCGGTGAAGGTGGCGATGGCGAGGCCGAAGGAGGCCAGCGGTGCGATCGCGAGGGTGTCGACCTTCTGCGCGGCCGTGTACGCGGCGACCGACTCCGCGCCCAGCCCGTTGAGGGCGTACTGCAGCACGAGCGTGCCGATCGCGATGATCGAGGACTGGAACCCCATCGGCAGACCGAGCCGGAGCTGGATGAGCAGGTCGGCCTTGGTCACCCGCCAGTCGGCGCGCGCAAGGTGCAGGATCGGCATCTTCTTGCGGATCAGCCACAGGCAGGCCAGCACCGAGACGAGCTGAGAGGTGACGGTCGCCAGGGCGGCGCCGTCCACGCCCATCCCGAAGGATGCGATGAACAAGAACACCAGAGCGACGTTGAGCACGCATGACAGGGCCAGGAAGATCAACGGGGTCCGGCTGTCGCCGAGGGCGCGGATGGTACTGGCCAGGAAGTTGAAGAAGACGGTCGCGCCGATGCCCCAGAACGTCACGACGATGAACAGGGTCGCGTCGTCGATGATCTCAGGCGGGGTGCGCATGAGCTCGAGCAGTGGCCGGGCGATGGGCACCGCGATCGCCGTGAGCAGGACGGCGAAGGCTCCGGTGATGATCGCCCCGGCCGCCACGGACCGGCGTACCCCTGCGTGGTCCTGGGCGCCGAAGGCCTGAGCGGTGGGGATCGCGAACCCGGACGTCATCCCCCAGGCGAAACCGAGCAGCAGGAAGGACAGGCCGCCGGTCGACCCGACGGCCGCGAGTGCCTCGATCCCGATCAGACGCCCGACGACGAAGGCGTCGGCGAAGCCGTAGAGCTGCTGGAACACGTTGCCGACGAGGAGCGGTGCGGTGAAGAGCAGGATGATCTTGGCGGGGTGTCCGGTGGTGAGGCTCTTGGCCATGGGAGAGCGTGCTTCCGCGAGCAGGGGTGGGGTCCATCCGGCCGAGTCCGCTGCGCTGCGATGCGATGGCGGGAGGTCGTCTGTGGCTTCGAGCCTAGGCCTTGGTCGGCGCGATTGTCGAATCGATTCGAGGGTGGAGTTTTCGAGGAAAAGGGCTGGTCAACTGATCGTCAAGCACCGACGACGAAGCGACCGGACTCGACGGCTCGACAGGGGATCGCGGCTACGATTGAGAGGTGACGAAACTCGTGACCTCCGTCGGACGCGCCCACACGACCTTGAGCCAGGCCGTGTACGAGGAGATCCGTCGACGGATCCTGGATCGGGAGCTGTCCCCCGGGACCCACCTGGTCGAGCGCACCCTGGCCGATGACCTCGAGGTCTCGCGGGTGCCGGTTCGCGAAGCGCTGAGGGAACTCGTCCGAGACGGGCTGGCTGAGGAGCGCGGCCGCAGCGGTCTGCATGTCACCGAACTGACCCGCGAGGACGTCGCAGAGATCCTCGAGCTGCGCAGCGTGCTCGACGGGTTGGTGTTTCGGCGGCTTGCCGCTCGCTTGGACGGTGACGGCGTGGCACGGGTGGAGGACCTGCTGGCACGCACCCACCGTGCTATCGAAGCCGGCCGGCACTCCGATGCAGTGCTGCTCAACACGCAGTTTCACGGTCTGGTGCGCGATCTCGCCGGCTCGCGCAACCTGCAGGCCGTGATGAACGTGCTCGACCCCCGGATGGGGTGGTTGCTCACCCAGCACGAAGACGTCGACGAGGTGCTTCGCCAGCACCGCGAGATCTTCGATGCCGTGCGCGCGGGCGACGTGGCCCGCATCGACATGCTGGCGACCAACCACTTGAGATCAAGCACCTCGATGATGCTCGAGGTCAACCCAGACCTCACCTGAGCCAGGGTGCACGGGTGGAGGCCTGGCGTCACGCATGCGCCCCCACCCCCACCCTCACCCCCACCCCCGCACCCTCTGCTGCGAAGAGCCGGTCAACCCGCAGTGGGATACATCTGCTCGCCGTCGGGCACGTCCAGCGCGATGATGGTGCCTGCCTCCCCGGCCAGGATCCGGGGAAGGTCAGAGAGCCGTCCGATGACCGCACAGCCGCGACCGGACTCGACGAAGCTGCGCGCCGCAGCCACCTTGGGGCCCATCGATCCGTCGGCGAAGTCGTAGGCGTCCAGCGCCTGCGGGGTGATCGCCTTGATCGCACGCTCCTGGGGGGTTCCCCAGTCGAGCATGACGGCATCGGCGTCGGTGGCCAGCACAAAGAGGTCTGCCTCGATTGCCCCAGCGAGCATCGCTGAGGACGCGTCCTTGTCGATGACGACCTCGACACCGGAGAAGGTGCCGTCCTCAGCGATGGCCACCGGCACACCGCCGCCTCCGGAGCTGACCACGATGTGCCCGCCGGCGAGCAGTCGTTTGACGGAGTCCACCTGGACCACGCGCTTGGGTGCGGGGGACGGCACCACGCGGCGTGGGGCATCTCCATCGAGCGCGAACGTCCAGCCTCGCTCGTCAGCGAGCGCGTCCGCCTCGCTCTGGGTGTAGACGGGCCCGACGAACTTGGTCGGGTTGGCGAAGGCAGGATCGTCACGGGACACGCTGACCAGTGTCAGCACGGTCGAGAGCATCTTGCGGTCGTGCAGGGCGTTGCGGAGCTCGAGCTCGATCAGGTACCCGATCAGGCCCTGGGTCTGTGCGCCCAGTACATCGAGCGGGGAGGCGGGTGAGCCGGCATAGGCGGCGTTCTGCAGAGCCAGCAGACCGACCTGAGGTCCGTTGCCGTGGGTGATGACGAGTTCGTGCTCGCACCCGACCTCGGCCAGGGGACCCGCAGCTTCGCGGAGGTTCGCGCGCTGGTTTTCGATGGTGATGGCTTCACCACGCCGTGAGATGGCATTGCCACCGAGGGCGACGACGATACGCATGGTTCTCCTTCAAGAGCAGCGGGCGGCTTGCCCTCGCTGTCACGAGGGCAAGCCGCTAGAGCATGGTGGACTTGTCGGAGCTGGGTCAGCCCGACGTCGTAGGTCGGCTTGGGCCGGTCTCCTCGGCGGTGGTCCGCGGGGGCGCTGCCGCGGCCATGACCGCGGAGTCATAGACCTCGGTGGTGCCGGCCCGGGCGTTGAGGAAGTGCTTGATCACGAAGAGCAGCGCGACCATGCCGTAGCCGATCGCGAACTCGCTGGGTCGTTCACCGCCCACCACGGGCACTGCCTGGTGAATGATCCCGAAGAAGGCCAGCACTGCGGCGACGCCTGCGGAGACTGCGCCGCGCACCGGCTGGTTGCGGATGGCGAAGACTGCGATGCACCCCCACAGCAGCGAGGCCAGGGGAGCGCCGTTGCCCAGCGCGAACAACCCGGTGTAGTCCACACCGGCGGACTCGAGGGCACCTGAGGTGACCTCACCGGCGTTGGTGCCGGCAGCCTTGAGGGTGTTGCCGGTCAGCGTCAACGCCCAGTTGCCCACCCACGGGAAGAGCGCCACGAAGATGACCGGGACCTCGAGCTTCGGAGTCTCGCGGACAACCTGGTTGGCGGTGACGATACCGATGTAGATCAAGATCGGTGCGACCGCCGCCATCGGGATGACGGCGAGCAGGAAGGCCCCCAGTCCGAAGAGCCCGACGATGAACATCGTGATGCCGGAGAACAGGGTGTAGCCGATGCCGGCGCCCATCTCCTTGTAGGCGGTGTGTCCCACGTAGACGGTCACGGGGAAGGGGTTCCCCATCAGGGAGCCGACCATGGAGGTGCCACCGTTGGCGAGCATGACGCGACGGGTGGGGTACGGGTCTCCGGCGGCGTGCGCGCCCTCGATGTTCTCCAGGTCGAAGACATAGTTGGCGAGCGCGAGCGGGATTGCCGAGGCCAGGTATGGGGCGGCCACACCCAGGCCCGAGATGAAGTCGGTCACGTGGAGGGTAGGCGGGTTGAAGCCGGCCTGAGCCAGGCCGCTGGTGATCGCCTCAGGAGACTGCAGGCCAAAGGCCCAGGCCAAGGCGGTTCCGGCAAGGAGCAGCAGCAGACCCGTAGGGATCCGCTTGAACATCGGCTGGCGGCCGAACCAGTTGATGAAGATCAACGCGAGTACCACGAAGGCCACCACAGGGGTGTGGAAGGCCTGCAGCATCGGGTTCATCGCAAGCAGCATCAGGCCGAGGCCCGCCAGGCACGAGAGCAGCACCGTGCGCGGAACAGCTCTGCGCAGGAGTTCGCCGGCGAACGCCCCGATGAAGAGGATCAACCCTTCGATGAAGCACCACACCAGCCCCACCTGCAACGCGAACTCGGGGTCGTCGGTCTGGGTGTAGATGGGCATGAGCACCAAGAAGGTCACGGTGAAGATCGACGGCGCACTCGGTCCAGAGGGCAGCGCGGTGATGTCGGTGCGCCCGGTCTTCTTGGCAAGCTGACGCGCGAAGACCACGTAGAAGATCGAGGCGAGCATCACTGTGAGGCCGAAGGCAGGAGCAATGCGGCCGATGACCATCTTTGAGGGCAGGCCGACCACGCCGATCAGCAGCGCGAGCATCGTGAGGAGGTTGGTCAGGTTGTTGCTGAAGAGCCCGAAGTAGGCGGCCCAGTCACCGCGGCGCCACAGGGGAGTGGACATGACAACTCGTTTCAGGTTGGGCCGCCGTCACCGATGACGGCGGCCGAGAAGGCGAGGGGGATTATGCGGTGTATGAGGACGAGATGGCAGCGAGAGCCTTGGCGAAGGCCTCAGCCGGAGGGTTGACGATGCCGGCTCCGATCATGCCGATGCCCGCGTCCTTGTGTGCGATGGCGGTATTGATCACGGGCAGCACTCCGGTCTCCATGACCTTGCGAACATCAATTCCGGTGGGTGCGCCCATGAAGTTCAGCGCGGGAATGGTGACATTCGGGTTGTTGCCTGTGGTGATGTCATTCATCGAGCGTGAGTAATCCATGGCTTCGTCCACGGTTCCTCCGACGAGGGCGACGATCGCGGGCGCTGCGGCCATGGAGAAGCCGCCGATCCCGTAGGTCTCGGTGATGGCCGAGTCGCCGATGTCCAAGCCAGAATCCTCCGGCTTGTACCCGGCGAACATGGGGCCCATGACCTGCTGAGCGGGCCCGGTGAACCATTGCCCGGGCAGCCCCGCCACCCGAATGCCGAAGGCGACGCCGTTGCGGGCCATGGCGGTCACCACGGTGGAGTTCTCCACGCCTTGGGCGGCGTCCATGGCGGCCTTGGCTGCGGCCATCCACGTGGGACCGGAGAAGTAGTCGCTCGAGGCGACGAAGTCGAGGACTGCACGCTTCTCGGCATTCGAGAACGACGTCTCGACCAGGTACGGCGACAGTGCCTGAATCAGCAGCGTCGTGCCAGCGACATTGCGGTTGTGGCACTCATCGCCCATGTGCAACGCCTGCGCCATCATCAGCCGCAGGTCGATGCCATCGGGGTTGAGGGTCATCGCCTCGGCGAGCATCGGGCCGAACAGGTCCCGCATCCAGACCAGGCGGTCGATCACGGACTGGTCGTTCGCGCCCATACGCAGAATCTTGGACAGCTGCTCTGACAGGTTGGTGTAGGCGATGTTGCCGTGGGTCTTGTTCTCGACCACGTGCATGTACATGCTCGCTGATGTCACCCCGGCCATCGAGCCGACGGCGCCATATTCGTGACAGGGCGCGAACGTGATCTCACCCGACCCGGCGACCTCGTGGGCCTCCTCGATGTTCTTGGCGAGGCCTTCGAACACGAGTGCGCCGGTCACTGCACCCTTCATCGGACCGTTCATCCGCTCCCACTCGATCGGCGGGCCCGCGTGCAGGATGGTCGTCGCCGTCATGCCTGGCACGACGTCGATCGCGGGGCCGAACCCGGTGAGCACCGGCTGGGCGGAGGTGATGCGGGCGAAGGCCTCGGCGTTCGCCTCGTCGATCGTCGCTGCGAGCGAAGGCTCTTCGAGCGCACGCAGGTGAGCGACCATCGTCGGGTCGCCGCCGCCGGGGGGAGCCCAGTCCATGCGGATGGCCGCGGCGCCCTGGCGGGTGATGTCGTCGGCGAACATGTCGAGGCCGAGGTTGACGACCACTGGCTTGGCGAAGAGAGAGGTGAGAGTCATCAGTTGTTCTCCTGAGCGACGAATTCCCGCGCGAGCAGGCCGGTGTTGGTGGAGGAAGACGCGATCGTGACGCCCACGGCTTCGAGCTGGGCGATCTGCTCAGCGACCGAGGGGGTGTCCAGGTCGGTGCCCAGCACGTAGCCGAGGATCTCCAGGTGGCGTCCGCCGTCACGGGCGATCCGCTGAGCCTCGACGATGGCGGGGATGGTCACCCCGACCGGGTCTTCGTGGGAGCCGAAGCCCACGATGAAGTCCATGACGAGGACGCCGACCTCAGGGTCGGCGGCCTCGGTGACGATGCGCGCGAGGCGGTTGGACGGGTCGATCATGGGGTGCGGCTTGCCGTCGGTGAACTCGTCGTCACCGAGGTCGAGGAAGGTGTGCGCCTTCGAAGCACTGCGCGCAGTGAGCTGGTATGCCGGGTCCTTCTGGATGTTGGAGTACACGTCGGGGAACTTCGCCAGCGCGGCGTAGAGCGCCTCGTCGCACAGCGTGCCTCCGCAGAACAGCCCGCGGATGTACTTCTGCTCCGGGTTGAGCTTGGCGCGCACCTCGTCGATCAGCGGCCAGTTCAGCGCGTGCAGGTCGAGAGTGGATTCGTCCACCCCGGTGGCCAGCACCGCAGCCAGTGCGGCGGGCTTGGTGCCAGAGACGAAGGTGACGTTGGCGTAGGGGGACTCGGTGCGCTCGGAGCCGAGGAAGCACACGATGACGGGCTTGGAGATCTGCCCGGCCACGGCCAGCACCTTGTCCTCGACAGAGGGCGCCGGTGGCTTGGAGACGAGCACGATGACGTCGGTCTCGGGGTCGTCGGCGAGAGCCTGGATCGCGTCGATCATCGTGATCCCGCCGATCTCGGCTGACAGATCGCGGCCACCGGTGCCGATGAGCTGGGAGACCCCGCCGCCGAAGTCGTGCACGCGCACGGAGATCTCCTGGCTACCGGTACCTGACGCGCCGATGATGCCGATGGTGCCGCGGCGAACCGCGTTGCCGAAGGCGAGTGCAACGCCGCCGAGAATGGCGGTGCCACAGTCGGGGCCCATCATCAGCAAGCCCTTGCCGTGGGCGAGCTGCTTCAGTGCCAGCTCGTCGGCGACCGAGACGTTGTCGGAGAACATCAGCACGTTCTTGCCGCCGTTGATCGCCTTCTGGGCTTCGCGGGTCGCGAAGGCGCCGTTCACGCTGATCATGACGAGGTTGGACTCAGGCGCGCTTGCCATCGCTGCGTCCAGGGTGCGGTAGCGCGTCTGCGTCGCGCCGGTGTCGCTGTTCTTGCGGGCGAGCAGGTCTTCCAGAGCCTGCAGCGCAGCGTCGAGCTGGTCGGGGCTCTCGGTCTCGAGCACAACCATCAGGTCTCCGCCGGTTGCCGCGTCCAGCTCGGCGGTGAGCAGGTTGAGGTTGGCCAGCACCTCCTTGTTCATCGGGGTGCCCATGGCGACGAACGCCTGGGTGACGCCCTCGAGCTGGTTCGCCTTGGTGGAGATGGACATGAGCGAGACCGAGTCCACGTAGGTGTTCTTCTTCACCGTGTGATGGGTTGTCATGCTGATCCTTTACTGAGAAGGGTTGGGCTTGCGTAGGACAGTCCGCTCAGCAGACCGGTGAGGAGGTCATGCCCGGAGCGGTGGCCGATCGCGAGCACCCCCTCGACTGCGCTGGGCACGTCGGTGCCCGTGCTGAGCGCCGTGATGAGCTGGTGTATCTGGGACCGGGCGTGGCCTCGACCGGCATCGGCAAGAAAGGACGCCGACAGCGGGACGGTGGTGTGCGCCGCGGCGTCGATGGCGGCGACCAGTGCGCTGCGGCGCGGGGCCCATGCTCCGGACCGCGGGAGCGCCAGAGCCAACCCGCAGAGCAGGTCGTCACCGCTGGGCGTGAGTCCTTGGCCGAGGCCCACCAGTGCCGCCACGTGGGGCGACAGGTCGAGGTCGGGGGTGGCGACCCGGTCGAGCAGTGCGGAGAAACGCGCTGCCAGCACGTGGTCGCTGTGGGCTTCCCAGGTGCCGGCGGGCGGCACCGCCGCGGCCGAGCACAGGGCGCGGGCTTGGGCAAGCGCCGCCGGGCGGGGTGGTGCGACGACCAGAGCGTGATCCAGCACGACGTCCGGTAGCGGAACGTCACCGTAGGGAGTCTCGATCGCCGCGCGGGTGAGCCACAGGCGATCGCCCACCGTGAGGCCGCGGCGGTCGGGTGCAGCGAGGCTGATCGCTCGTGGGCCGGTGCCCAGGGCTGGGTCGGCCAGGGTGAGGAAGCGCCCTCCCGGCAGCTCCAGGTTGACTGCGTGGGTGAATACCGAGTGCACAACGGCGCTGGTGCTGGGCTGGAGCCAAGCATGCGCCGTGGCGTCCATGGTGCTCACCGTCGGGGTCATGGCAGCGGCTTCAGAGGAACGTGCGGATGATGTCCGCGATCTTGGTGTAGCCCCTGAGCTCGGCAAGCTCCAGCGGGGTCACTCCGAACTCGTCGGTCATGCCGGGCTTGCCGCCGTTGTCGAGCAGCAGCCGCACGATCTCCTGCTGTCCGGGGCCGCCGTCGTTCAGGGTGATGGCCTCGATGAGGGCTGTCCAGCCCAAGGTGTTGGTGAGGTTGATGTTGATGCGGGTGTTCTCGACCAGGTAGCGGACCACCTCGACATGGCCCTTCTCAGCGGCGGGGGTCAGGCCATTGCCGCCGAAGCGGGTGAGCACCCGCATGTCTGCGCCAGCTTCAACCATCGTCTTGACCAGGTGGAGGTCGTTGGTGATGCACCCCAGGATGAACGGGTTGAAGCAGGTCTGGTCCTGCTGGTTGATGTCCACGCCAGCGGCGATGAGAGCGTCGACGACCGCCAGGTGCCCGCCACGGGCCGCCCGCAGGATTGCGCTCGCTTCGTCGCGGTCGACGGCGTCCTTGTCGACCCCTTGGGTGAGGGCGGCGGTGACCGCGTCGAGGTCTCCGGCCGCCGCTGCGTCCAGGTAGGCGAGAGCTAGCGGATCTGTGCTGGGTGCGCGCATGACGTCTCCTCATTGATTACTGCCGTGTGGTACACGGTATACCGTGTACCAGGTTCCTGGTGGGACCTCGGTCCCAGCCTTGGGCGGGGAGCGCAGGTCGACCGCTCTGCTGATGGGCAGGTCGCGGACCTCGCTCGGGTCCTGGGCGCAGGCGGGGTGGCTCCGAGCCGGCGGGTGGTCGACCACGGCCAGTCGAACGGCGGTAGCGCGAGGCGCCTGACCTGCAGCGACGCAGCGAATCACGACGCGCTTTGGCACTCGCCTTGACCGAGTGCTAACGCGGGCATAGATTTGGGCACGGCGACACACCTGTTTGTGACCGACCCCCGCGACGGCGGTCCGGCCAGGACGTGGCCACTCTGAACTGTCCTGCATCTCTTTAGCGAAAGGGGATCCGCGTGTCGGTCTCCATCAAGCCGCTCGAGGACCGGATCGTCGTCAAGGCTCTCGAAGTTGAGCTCACGACGCCCTCTGGTCTTGTCATTCCTGACACTGCCAAGGAGAAGCCCCAGGAGGGCGAGGTCCTTGCAGTGGGTCCGGGTCGTGTCGACGACAACGGCAACCGCGTCCCGCTCGACGTCGTCGTCGGTGACAAGGTCATCTACAGCAAGTACGGCGGAACCGAGATCAAGTACTCCGGCGAGGAGTACCTCATCCTCTCGGCTCGTGACATCCTCGCCGTGGTCGTTTCCTGATCACTGCGTGACGCATGCGAAAGGCCCCGTGACCTCTTGGTCACGGGGCCTTTCGCATGCTGGGGAGGGGCTAGCCCACGCGGCGGGTCTTCGTCGGCATCGTCCCGACCAGGGCGGCGGCTCGCTCGTCCTCGCTGAGCCCACCCCAGACTCCGTACGGCTCCCGGACGGCGAGGGACTGCTCCCGGCACTGCATCATCACGGGGCACCCGTGGCAGATGGCCTTGGCGGCCTCCGCACGGCGGCGCCTCGCGGCACCGCGCTCGCCCTCGGGGTGAAAGAAGAGGGTGTCATCCACGTCGCGGCATGATCCCTGGTACTGCCACTCCCAGAGGTCCATGACCGGTCCAGGGAGTCTCGAGAGCTCTGTCATCGTCAATCCGTCCTTCGATCATCGTGGCCTGCGCAGACGTTCTGTGCTGACGTCCTGCGCCGTGCCGTGAGGTGTTGCGTGCTGAGAGGGAGCGAACTGATCGCTGATCCTTGCAGTGGTCGCGCCTGACCACTCGCTCAAGGTACAACCGTTTCAAGAGTTGTTCAAGTGTCTTGCGAGAATCTCAGCGAACAACTTCTGACGAGGAACTTGTCGTAATCGTGAACTATGCCAAGTGCACGAGGTTCGAAAGCGGGGCGACGCTCACCGACGGGATCAAACGTCTCGCATCATGGACGATCCGTGAACAACTAGTGAACGGATTTTCGGCCCGACACGCACGGGAGCCAGGTGGCACTCTGGCTCAACACTCGGCACAATCGAGTCATGACAGTTCCGCGCCCCTCCGAGAGCGACACCGGAGGCACCGACTCCGTGGGTGCGGCTCCAGGGCTCGCGGTCGCAGCGGTCGCGCGTCGCCTCGGCGTCGCACCGGCAACACTGCGTACCTGGGACCGCCGGTACGGCCTGGGGCCCTCCGAACACTCGGCGGGTGCGCACCGCAGGTACTCCGACGACGACGTCGCGCGTCTCATGGTGATGCGACGCCTCGCCCTGGAAGGTGTGGCCCCGGTGGACGCGGCCCGCGCGGCCCTCGCCATCGACCTGTCCGCGACGACCCGCGAACAGCTCGAGGCCGAGCTCACCGACTCCCTCGCGCACGCGGACGCACCGCGGGACGCGCGTCGCGAGGCCGTCGATGTCGGCAGCGTCGGCAGTGTCGGCGACGACACGCTCACCACGCGGGGCATGCGAGCACTGCCGTCCGGGAACAACACCGGCGACGACGGATCACAGACCGCCGGAGCCGTTCCGCTCGACCGCCCCCGCGCGACCCTGCGCCTGGCAGCTCCGGTGGACCATCTGGTCTCCACCCCGATGGACGTCATCGATGCGGTCCTGCGGGGCAACCTCGCTGCGTGCGAGCAGCTGCTCGCGCTCGACGTCGACCAGGACCCGGCCCAGTGGTGGACGACCCTCGTCGAACCCACCGTGCACCGGCTCGCCGAACGCACCGTCCTGACCAAGCCGGGTGAGGCTCCCGAGATCGTCCTGGCGAGCGCGACCCTCAAGGTGCTCGCGGACTTCATCCAGGCTCGGGAGCAGCGCACCGCGCTCCTCACGGGGGTGAGCTCGCCGCACCCGAGCCAGATGAAGAAGATCGTCCTGCTCTTCGGGGCGGCCGACGACGCCCAGCCGCTCGCGATGCACGCCCTCGCCGCTGCCCTCGTCGCGGCAGACGTCACCGCGCGGATCGTGTCCGGCCCGGCGAACGCCCACCGCGCGATGGAGCTGGTGACGATGGTGCGTCCGGTGGCGACCGTCCTGGTGACCTCCCTCACACGACCCGAGCTCGGCATCGTCCACGCGCTCCACGAGGCGCAGCCCGCGCTGCCCATCTTCGTCGGGCTCAGCAGTGACGACGCCGCCGCGGACCTGCCGCTCTCGGCCAACGTCACCCGGGTGCGCAGCTTCCAGGGGCTGCTGCACGAGGTTCTCGCGGTCGCGCGGTAGCGTCCACGGCGCTCCGGAGCCCCGCGACGCCGCGCCACACCGCGACCAGGGGGCGGGCGACGATGAGTAGACTCCACCCATGAACGAGTCGAGCAGCGCGCAGTCCCACGACCCCTTCGGATTTGTCGGTCTCACCTACGACGACGTCCTCCTTCTCCCCAACGAGACGGACGTCATCCCCAGCCAGGTCAACACCACGGCCCGGCTCACGCGCGAGATCACCGTCTCCGTGCCGCTGCTCTCCGCCGCGATGGACACCGTGACCGAGGCGCGCATGGCCATCGCCATGGCACGCCACGGTGGCATCGGGATCGTGCACCGCAACCTCTCGATCGAGGCGCAGGCGAAAGAGGTCGACCTCGTCAAGCGGTCCGAGTCCGGGATGATCACCGACCCGGTGACCGTCAGCCCCGGCGCGACCCTCGCCGAGCTCGACGCGCTGTGCGGCCAGTACCGCGTCTCCGGTCTGCCCGTCGTCGACGAGCGCAACACCCTCGTGGGCATCATCACCAACCGTGACCTGCGGTTCGTCGCCCCCGGCGACTTCGCCACCCGCCGCGTCCACGAGGTCATGACCCCGATGCCGCTGGTCACCGGTCCTGTAGGCATCTCCCGCGAAGCCGCTGCAGAGCTCCTCGGCAGGCACAAGATCGAGAAGCTGCCGCTCGTCGACGCCGACGGCCGCCTGAGCGGGCTGATCACCGTCAAGGACTTCGTCAAGACCGAGCAGTACCCCGGCGCGACCAAGGACGGCGAAGGTCGCCTCGTCGTCGGCGCCGCGATCGGGTTCTTCGGCGACGCCCTCGAGCGGGCCGGGGCACTCGCCGAGGCCGGCGTCGACGTCCTGGTGGCTGACACCGCGAACGGGCACGCGCGGCTGCTGCTCGACATGATCCGCAAGCTCAAGGCCGACCCCTTCTTCTCCGGCGTCCAGATCATCGGGGGGAACATCGCCACCCGGGCTGGCGCGCAGGCGCTCGTCGACGCCGGCGTCGACGCGGTCAAGGTCGGCGTAGGACCGGGGTCCATCTGCACCACCCGGGTGGTCGCCGGGGTCGGCGTCCCGCAGGTCACGGCCATCTACGAGGCGTCCCTCGCCTGCAAGCCGGCCGGCGTCCCGGTCATCGGCGACGGCGGGCTGCAGTACTCCGGCGACATCGCCAAGGCCCTCGTGGCCGGAGCCGACACCGTCATGCTCGGCTCGCTCCTGGCCGGCTGCGACGAGAGCCCCGGTGACCTCGTCTTCGTCAACGGCAAGCAGTTCAAGCTCTACCGCGGCATGGGATCCATCGGAGCGATGGCCTCCCGCGGGAAGAAGGCCTCCTACTCCAAGGACCGCTACTTCCAGGCGGACGTGGACAGCGACGACAAGATCGTCCCCGAGGGCATCGAGGGCCAGGTGCCCTACCGCGGCCCGCTCGGCGCCGTCGCGCACCAGCTCGTCGGCGGTCTGCACCAGTCGATGTTCTATGTCGGCGCGCACACCATCCCCCAGCTGCAGGAGCGCGGGAAGTTCGTCCGGATCACCCCGGCCGGGCTCAAGGAGTCCCACCCGCACGACATCCAGATGACCGTCGAGGCACCGAACTACACGGGCCGCTGAGCAGGGCCCGCGGGCACCGCACTGCACCGCTCCCGGTGCGGGACGGCCTCAACCCGGTGCGCCTGCAGCTGCCGCACCCAGGGCAGGTGCCGCACGGACAGGGGCCGCACAGCCAGGGGCCGCACAGCCCGGGCGCCGACGCGCGCTGGCCCACCGTCCTCGACTACCTCGTGGCACGGTTCCCCGAGGACGCCGCCCGGCTCCGGGAGAAGGTCGCCGGGGGAGAGGTGGTCGACGAGATCGGTCGGCCCCTCCACGAGGGTTCGGCCTTCGTCCCCGGCGCCCTCGTCTTCCTCTACCGGGACGCCCCGGTCGAGGCGCGGGTGCCCTTCGAGATCGACGTGCTGCACCACGACGACGACCTGCTCGTCGTCGACAAGCCGCACTTCCTGGCGAGCACGCCGCGCGGGGCCTACGTCGTGGAGTCGGCCGTGGTCCGCCTGCGCCGTCAGCTCGACCTCCCCGAGATCAGCCCCGCGCACCGGCTGGACCGGATCACCGCCGGGGTGCTTGTGTTCACCACCCGCCGCGCGGTGCGCGGCGCCTACCAGCGCCTGTTCGCCGAACGGACCGTGCACAAGACCTACGAGGCGGTGGCGCGGGTCGATCCGGCCCGGACCTTCCCGCTGACCGTCCGCAGCCGGATCGTCAAGGAGGCGGGGGTCCTCGCGGCGCAGGAGATCCCCGGGGAGCCCAACAGCGAGAGCCTCATCGACCTCGTGGCGGTCAGGGGCGAGGACACCGGCCCTCGGCTCGGCCGGTACGTGCTGCGCCCGCGCACCGGCAAGACCCACCAGCTGCGCCTGCACATGGCCTCCCTGGGCCTGGCGATCTGCAACGACAACCTCTACCCGCAGTTCTACGACGTGGCCCCGGACGACTACTCCGCGCCGTTGCAGCTGCTGGCCCGGTCGATCGAGTTCACGGACCCGCTCACCGGCCACCGGCGGGAGTTCACCAGCCGTCGGCAGCTGAGCCTGTGGCCGGGCGAGTCGTCCGTGTCATCCCTCGAGCACGCCGATCTGGCGGTGCTCGCTCAACCATGACTCCCCGGCCCCTGGCCCGCTGAGGCCCTTGCTCTCGCGCCAGGAGTTGAAGTTCACCGCCCACTTGGTGTGCTCGGCGGCCTGGTAGGCGTGCAGAGCGGTGAGCTCGAGCTCGGCGATGTCGGGGTGGCGCGCCACCATGGCGGCGAGCACGTCCAGGGTCGCCAGGACGTCGACGTCGGCGTTGTGCAGGTCCCCGTCCCCACCGACCCCGTAGACCCCGCACAGGTCGACGAGCTTGCGCTTGCCCCGGCGGTACCGGTCCACCGCACGGTCGAGCACGAGCGGGTCGATCACCGGGCTCACCTCGCGCCCGATCCGGTCGGACAAGGACAGCAGGCCGTGGCGGGCGAGCTCGGCGTCGAGGATGCAGATGTCGAAGGTGGCGTTGAAGGCGACCACCGGGACGCCCTCGAGCAGCGCCTGCGCGAGGGCGGCTGCGATCTCGTCGAGGGCCACGGCGGGCGCGGCGCCCTGCTCACGGGCCATCTCGGTGGTCACGCCGTGGATCGCCGCCGCCTCCGCGGGGATCGGGACCCCGGGATCGATGATCCAGGTCCGCACCTGGGACCCGGTCGCGTCGCGACGCACCAGCGCTGCGGTGACGATCCGGTCAGTGGCGACGTCGACGCCGGTGGTCTCGGTGTCGAAGCCGAGCAGAGGGCCAGCTGTCCACGTCATGGGTGTCTTCTCCTGACCGGGGCCGGGGGGCCACCGCCGTACGCGAGGGTGGTGCCGGTCGACGACCACCGTGCACAGCATCCCAGGAGGTACTGACACTCCGGTCAAGGCACGACGCTTCTGCATGTCCCGGCGTGGATGGGCGGTAACCTTGTCGCGTGAGCAACGAGATCGAGATCGGCCGAGGCAAGCGCGGACGGCGCGCATATTCCTTCGACGACATTGCGGTTGTGCCGTCCCGCCGCACCCGCGACCCCGAGGACGTGTCCGTGGGGTGGCAGATCGACGCGTACCACTTCGACCTCCCGATCCTCGCGGCACCGATGGACTCCGTCATGAGCCCGGCCACCGCGGTGGCGCTGGGCCGCCACGGCGGCCTCGGTGTGCTCGACCTCGAGGGCCTGTGGACCCGCTACGAGGACCCGACACCGCTGCTCGCCGAGATCGCGGAGCTGGCACCCGAGCGGGCGACCCGCCGGATGCAGGAGATCTACTCCGCGCCGATCCAGCCCGAGCTCATCACCGCCCGCCTCAAGGAGATCCGCGCCGCGGGCGTGACCGTCGCCGGTGCGCTCTCGCCCCAGCGGACCCAGGAGTTCTACCAGACGGTCATCGATGCCGGGGTGGACCTCTTCGTCATCCGCGGCACGACCGTCTCCGCCGAGCACGTCTCGGGCAACGCCGAGCCGCTCAACCTCAAGCGCTTCATCTACGAGCTCGACGTCCCGGTCATCGTCGGCGGCGCCTCGACGTACACCGCGTCGCTGCACCTCATGCGGACCGGTGCGGCCGGCGTGCTCGTCGGCTTCGGTGGCGGTGCGGCGCACACCACGCGCATCTCCCTCGGGATCCACGCGCCGATGGCCACCGCTGTCGCCGACGTCGCGGCGGCTCGCCGTGACTACCTCGACGAGTCCGGCGGCCGGTACGTGCACGTGATCGCCGACGGCGGCGTCGGCCGGGCCGGGGACCTCGTCAAGGCTGTGGCCTGCGGTGCGGACGCAGTGATGGTCGGTGCGGCGCTCGCGCGTGCCGAAGAGGCACCGGGCCAGGGCTGGCACTGGGGCTCCGAGGCGCACCACCCGGAGCTGCCCCGCGGGGAGCGGGTCAGCGTCGGGACTGCCGGAACCCTCGCCGAGATCCTCTTCGGCCCGGGCCGCCAGGCCGACGGCACGCTCAACCTCGTCGGCGCGCTCAAGCGCGCGATGGCGACCACCGGATACTCCGACCTCAAGGAGTTCCAGCGGGTCGAGGTCGTCGTCTCCCCGTACCAGCCGCGCTGACCGCGGCGAGCACGCGCCAGGCACGCATGGACGACGGCGGGCACGCGCCCCTCGGCCCCGGGACAGTCTCGGAGATGGCCGACGGCGACGGGCCCGCCGTCGTCGCGTTGTGGGAGGCCTGCGGGCTGACCCGGCCGTGGAACGACCCCGCCGCCGACCTGGCGAACGCGGTCGCGACCGAGTCGTCGACGGTCCTCGTGGCGCACCTGTCTGAGCCCGGCAGGGCGGTGGCAGGGACGGTCACGGTCGGCTTCGACGGGCACCGCAGTTGGCTGTACTACCTGGCCGTCGACCCCGCCCTGTAGGGCCGGGGGATTGGCCGGTCACTCGTGGTGGCGGCTGAGGCGTGGCTGGCCGCGCAGGGCGCGGGCAAGGTCCAACTCATGGTCCGCGCCGGCAACGCGGCGGTGACCGGGTTCTACGCTGCGCTCGGGTACACCGACCAGGAGTGCGTCGTGCTCGGTAGACGGTTCCAGCCGGCCTCGGGCTGACCGGCCGTGCTGCGGCCGTGCTCAACGTCGGTGGCGATGGATATCAACCCTGCCTCTTTGCCGTCCTTGACAGACGCACATCCGACCCAATACGTTCCGTCCATCCGAATCGCACAAATAGCGAAGATGCTACCTGTGGGAGCGCTCCCCCCATCGCCCCAGGAGGAACCGTGACTCTCGGATTCAACGGATCGACCGCGGGTGCTGCGACCCCTGTGGTGCCTGCCGAGTTTCTACTGAATGGAGGACCTTGCTTGTGAGGGCACGCACGTGGGTCCTGCTCGGGGTGCTGGCTGCCGTGGCCGCGGTTGGAGGTGTCATGTGGGCACGGGACGACGCATCGCCTCCGGGTGAGGTGTGGGAGAACGCGCCACCTCCGGGTGAGGGCGGAGTGACTGGCCGCTTCTGGTTGAAGGATGACACCGGGAGGCCCGACACTCCCGCCCGCGACGGTCGTCTGCTCGTCGTGCCTGGGGTGACCGTTGCGGGTCTCTGGCCGGACGACGCGGATGCCAGTAGTAGGACGGGGCCGTGGTATACGACATTCAGCGCGGACTACGACCTTGACCAGCTCGAGGAGCAGTACGGTGCGACGGTGGTTGAGGTTGCGAGCAACGGCCGGTTTCGGGTCGTAGCGCCCCCCGGGCCGACGGTCATCTGCGACATCGGGATGGGCGGTATATCCGGGTGCAGCGACGTCGACCTACCCGAGCACGGAACCCTGCGCGCCGATGCTGGTGAGTTCGGCTTCCGGATCGTCGTCGAGTAGGGAAGGTGTTGTAGCGCTCGAAGGCTCCGTATGGAGGCTGACGAGGCCTTCTCGCCTGTGCGCCATCTCCCAAAGTGGGGTGGCGCACCGGTGGTATGGGCGGAGGGGGAAGCGGCTGCGCGAACTTGTGTACTAGCACGCGAGCGCGCTACGGCTCATCTATCGGAACAGCAACACCCCACCATGCAAGGAACCACATCATGAGCGGCGCCACCCTGGCCTACCCGATCAGCCCCGATCGCGGTGACCGTGACGGATTCCGCCGGCGCCAAGACCTCGGCGTCGGTGACCGTACACGTCAGAAGGGTGGCGGACGTGCCCGCTGAACCCGAGACAGGCACGGTGGCATACGTGGTCCACGGCACCTCCCCCGACGCGTTCACGACTCAGGTGACCATCGCCAACACCGGACCCGACGCGATCGACGGGTGGTCGCTGGGGTGGCGCTTCTCCAACGGCGAGTCGGTGAGCCATCAGGGGAGTTCTGACATCACCTCCGGGCCGAGCGGTACGATCGCGACGAACCTGTCGTGGAACGCTTCGATCGCTGCTGGAGGAACTGTGACGTTCGGGTTCAACGGTTCGACCCCAACAGGCAGTGATCCTGCCGTACCTGGAGAGTTCCGCCTCAATGGAGGACTGTGCCAATGAGGACGCGCACCCGGGTCGTCGTGGGCGGCCTCGCGGCCCTCGTCATCATAGGGGCGGGCTTCTACCTCTTCGCCGAAGTTGAGCCCCCTGGGTCGGGCGGCGTGACCGGGAAATGCCAGATGGTCGACGACACAGGTCTGGGTAACTCGACTATCGGCGAAGGGACGTTCTTGGTCATTCCTGGAGTGACGGTCCAGGATGTGTGGCCGGAGGTCGAGAATCACGAGGGGCGGCTCTATCCCGACCTGGGCGCGCGTACCCGTGACGTGACCAGAGCCGCCGACGAGTTCGGAGCTGTCCTGGTCGAGGTCCAGCCGAACGGACTGTTCCGCATCAACGTGGCCCCAGGCCCAGCAGTTGTCTGTCTGATGGGTTCAGGAGGGTGCGTCGAGGTGACGCTGCCCGAGAGCGGGACTGTCAATGCCTACCGTAGCGAGGGGGGCTTCGACTTCGGGTAGGCAAGCGCGCTTGTAGGTGAGAAGGTGGCGGCTTCTGACCTCCGCCTTCCGTCAAGCACAGTGCACCACCTCAAACCCCGCCCAAGCCGACGGACAAGCGCTAGGGCACTAGGTCAGTCGGTGGCGGAGTTCGACCCGAACAGGGTCCTACGAGTGTCAACGTCGGTGGCCCCGCGTACGCTCGCCGGTATGTCGAGCACACCCGTCCCAGCAGCACCCGAGACCCCGCAGGTCAGCGTGCTGGATCCGGAAGACGACCCGCGGGCCAGCTACCTGCTCCCGCCAGAGCTCACGGCGCCGCTCGTGGCGCGGATCGTGACCTCGCACTCTGCGGGGTCACGCGTGAGCATGGCGCCGTTCACCGGACAGCCCCTCGTCGACCTCCCGCTCTCGAGCACGGAAGACGTCGAGCGCGCCGTCGACCGCGCCCGGGACGCCCAGCGCTACTGGGCCGGTGTGCCCGTGCGCGAGCGCGCGCGGGTGCTGCTGCGCCTGCACGACATCGTCCTGGACCGGCAGTCCGAGGTGCTCGACCTCATCCAGGCGGAGTCGGGCAAGACCCGCGCCAACGCCTTTGAAGAGGTGGGGGACGTCGCGCAGGTGACGCGGCACTACGGGGTGCGTGGACCTGCCTACCTCGCCCCGCGCCGGGTGCGCGGGATGCTGCCGGTGCTCACCCAGACGCGGGTGAACCGGCTGCCGGTCGGGGTCGTGGGCGTCATCTCACCGTGGAACTACCCGCTGACCCTGGCCCTGGCGGACCTGCTGCCCGCCATCGTGGCCGGGAACGCCGTGGTGCTCAAGCCCGACCCCCAGACGACGCTCACCGCCCTGTGGGCCGCGGCCGCGCTCGAGGAAGCGGGCCTGCCCGAGGACGTGCTGCAGATCGTCGCCGGCGGCGGCGGGGTCGGGGCGGCGCTCGTCGACGAGGTGGACCACATCGCGTTCACCGGGTCGACGGCCACCGGCCGCACGATCGCGGCGCGGGCCGGGGAGCGGCTGATCGGGGCCACCCTCGAGCTGGGCGGCAAGAACCCGATGTACGTCGCCGCGGACGCGGACGTCGAGGCCGCGGCGACCGGCGCGGTCCGCGCCTGCTTCGGCAACACCGGGCAGCTGTGCATGTCGATCGAGCGGCTGGTGGTCCACGAGGCGATCGCGGACGCCTTCGTCGCCTCGTTCGTGGCGAAGGTCAAGGCGCTCACCCTGTCCCCGGCGATGGACTACACGGCCGACGTCGGCTCGTTGACGACCCCGGCCCAGCTCGACCGGGTGGAGGACCACGTCCACGACGCGATCGCCCGCGGCGCCAGGATCCTCACCGGGGGAGTGCACCGCGGCGACATCGGCCCGCTGTTCTATGCACCCACCGTGCTCGACGGCGTCCCACCGGACGCCCTGTGCGCCCAGGAGGAGACCTTCGGGCCGGTGGTGTCGGTCACCGTGGTGCGCAGCGACGCCGAGGCGATCACGGTCATGAACGGGACCGAGTTCGGGCTCAACGCGAGCATCTGGACCCGGAAGGTCGCCCGCGGGCGCGAGCTGGCGCGCCAGGTGCGCGCCGGGACGGTCAACATCAACGACGGCTACGCCGCGGCCTGGGGTTCGGTCGAGGCGCCGATGGGCGGTCTCAAGGCCTCCGGGATGGGCCGCCGGCACGGGCGGGACGGGATCGAGGAGTACACCGAGGCCCAGACCGTCGCCGCGCAGGTCGGCGTCGGCGCGGGGCTGTCCCTCGACGCGCTCTTCGCGCTCCCCGAGGGCAGGGGGCAGGCGCTGCTCACCGGCGGCCTGCGGGTGCTCAAGGCGTTGCGCGCACGCTGACGCGCCTCCACCCGATGCTGTCCGGCAGTGTCCGAGCGATGCCCGTTCACCCCCGATTGCGTCCACAACTCAGGTACTAAATACGTTTAACGGTCATCTCGCATCGTCAGATGTGAAGATTTCTTCGTCCGGGGTTGCATTCAAAGAAAAACGGGCGTAGACAAGTCCATACAGACATCCGAGTCGTCGGCGACCCGGATCAACGATGGAGTTGGACGTGTACGCACCTGAACGCCACCAGCAGATCCTCGGACTCGCCCGCACCGCCGGGCGCGTCGACGTCAACAGCCTGTCCCTGACCCTGGACGTCACCCCCGAGACGGTCCGCCGCGACCTGTCCGTGCTCGAGCGGCACGGACTCGTGCGACGGGTCCACGGCGGCGCGATCCCGGTCGAACGCCTCGGCTTCGAGCCGGGCATCGCCGACAAGGAGGCGCTGCTGGCGACCGAGAAGGAACGCATCGCCCGCGTCGCCCTCGCCGAGCTGCCCGACGCCGGGACGATCGTCCTCGACGCCGGGACCACGACGGTGCGCCTCGCCGAGATGCTCCCCACCGACCGCGAGCTCCAGGTCGTGACGAACTCGCTGCCGATCGCCACCGTCCTGGCCGCCCGCGCGAACATCTCCCTGCACTTCGTCGGCGGGGCCATCCGGGGCCGGACCCTCGCCTCGGTCGGCCCGTGGGCCGAACGGGCCCTGGCCGACATCCATGCCGACGTCGTCTTCCTCGGCGCGAACGGGATCACCCCCGACCGCGGTGTCACGACGCCGGATCTCGGCGAGGCGGCCGTCAAACGAGCACTCGTGCACGCGGCACGCCGCGTGGTCGTGCTGGCCGACCACACGAAGATCGGCCGGTCCGACTTCGCGCGGATCGTCGGCATCGACGAGATCGACCTGCTCATCACCGACTCCGCGATCGAGGACGAGCTCGTCGTCGAGCTGGAGAACGCGGGCCTGGCGGTGATCCAGGCATGATCATCACCATCACCCCCAACCCCAGCCTGGACCGGACCTTCGAGGCCACCACGATCGAGCTCGGAGAGGTCAACCGGGCGCACGCGACCCACATCCACGCCGGCGGCAAGGGCATCAACGTCACCCGGGCGCTCGTCGCCGGGGGCTTCGACTCCGTCGCGGTGTTCCCCGCCGGTGGGTCCGACGGCGACCGGCTCGTCTCCGACCTCCGGCTGCGCTCTGTCCCGGTCCACCCGGTCCCCGTCGATGCCGACACCCGCTCCAACGTCACCCTCGTCGACGCGGGCGGGGTGACCACGAAGATCAACGCACCCGGCGCCGCGCTCACCGCGCAGGCCGTCGACGCCCTGCTCACCGCGCTGGGCGAGGAGATCGTCCGGGCCACCCGCTCGGGCGTCGTCCCGCTCGTCGTCGGCGCCGGATCGCTGCCCGACGGTGCCGGGACGGACTTCTACGTCCGGGTCACCGCGCTCGCCGCCGAGCTCGGCGCCCGGACGGTGCTGGACACCTCCGGGGCGCCGCTGCGTGCGGCCGTCGCGGTCGGCGGGCTCGCGCTCATCAAGCCCAACGACGAGGAGCTCGCCGAGCTCGTCGGCCGGGAGCTGGTCACCGTCGCCGACGTGGTCGACGCCGCCCACGAGGTCATGGCCTCCGGCATCGACGCGGTCCTCGTCTCCCTCGGCGCGCACGGCGCCCTGCTCGTGGGACCGGGCGACCCGGTCTGGGCCGGCGGCGCCCCGCTCGTCCCGCTCTCGACCGTGGGCGCCGGAGACATCACCCTCGCCGGCTTCCTCTCCCCGTCCACACCGTCAACCCCCACCGACGCGCTCCAGCGCGCCGTCGCCTGGGGCAGGGCAGCCGTCCTGCTCCCCGGATCAGCAGTACCGACGCCCGCCGACATCCACTTGGCTGACGTCACGATCGCCCACCCACCCCGCCACATCGCACTGAAGGAGCTGTGACGTGAGCACTTCGACTCCCGCCGCACTGATCACCCCCGAGCTCGTCGCCCTCGACCTGGTCGCTGCCGACCGGGACGAGGCCACGCGCCACCTCATCGACCTGCTGGCCGCGGCCGGGCGGGTCACCGACGCCGACGGCTTCCACGCCGACGTGCGTGCCCGTGAGGCCCAGATGGCCACCGGGATGCCGGGCGGCATCGGCCTGCCGCACGCCCGGTCCGAGCACGTCACCGTGCCTTCCCTCGCCGTCGCGCGGGTGCCGGCCGGTGTCGACTTCGGCGCTCCGGACGGGCCAGCGACGCTGGTCTTCCTCATCGCCGCTCCCGCCGGTGGGGACTCCGACCACCTGAAGATCCTCGCCGCCCTCGCCCGCCGCCTCGTGCACGAGTCCTTCCGCGACTCCCTGCGCGCAGCCCCCGACGCCGCCACGGTCGCACAGATCGTCACCCGAGAGGTCGCACCCTCATGAAGTTCGTCGCTGTCACCTCCTGCCCCACGGGCATCGCTCACACCTACATGGCCGCTGAGGCCCTCGAGCAGGCCGGCAAGGCCGCCGGGCACGACGTCCAGGTCGAGACTCAGGGCTCGGCCGGGACCATCGCGCTCGACCCGGCTGTCATCGCCGCGGCCGATGGCGTCATCTTCGCCGCCGACCTCGAGGTCAAGGACAAGGAACGGTTCGCCGGGAAGCCCACGGTCGACGTCGGCGTGAAGAAGGCCGTGCACGACGCGAAGGGCGTCCTCGCCGAAGCCATCGCCGCGGTCGAGGCCGGGGTCGTCACTCCCGCCGCCGCTGCTCCGGCAGGCGGCGCCGCCGGTGGGCTGGCGACCAAGGTCGACCGCAACGCCGGCGTCGGCACGCGGATCCGCCAGTGGCTCATGACCGGGATCTCGTACATGATCCCGTTCGTCGCCGCCGGGGGAATCCTCATCGCCCTCGCCTTCATGGTCGCCAACGTCGCCTGGGACGCCGACGGTCCGGTCGAGGTCACCAAGGTCACCGCCGAACAGCTCATCAACAGCTTCTCGGTCACCTCCGGGCAGGACTGGGCCGTGCTGCTCATGCTCACCGGCGGGGCAGCCTTCGCCTTCCTCGTCCCGGTGCTCGCCGGGTTCATCGCCTACGCGATCGCGGACCGTCCGGGCCTGGTCCCCGGATTCGTCGGTGGCTCCATCGCGGTGACCGTCGGCGCCGGGTTCCTCGGTGGCCTCGTCGCCGGCTTCGTCGGCGGTTTCCTCGCCCTGTGGATCAGCCGCTGGAAGGTCCCGCGTGGAGCACGCGGCATCATGCCGGTCGTGGTCATCCCGCTCCTGTCGACCTTCGTCACCGGCTTCCTCATGTTCGTCGTGCTCGGCCGCCCGATCGCCGCACTGATGGACGGGCTCACCGACTGGCTCAACTCGCTCTCCGGCGGCAGCATCATCCTGCTCGGTGTGCTGCTCGGCGCGATGATGGGCTTCGACCTCGGCGGACCGGTCAACAAGGTGGCCTACACCTTCGCCGTCACCGGCCTGGCGACCGAGGGCCTCAGCGGCGACGCGACCCAGTACCGGGTCATGGCCGCGGTCATGGCCGCCGGCATGGTCGCCCCGCTCGCCATGGCCCTGGCCACGGTGATCCGCAAGTCCCTGTTCACCCATGCCGAACGCGAGAACGGCAAGGCCGCCTGGCTGCTCGGGGCGTCGTTCATCTCCGAGGGGGCGATCCCCTTCGCGGTGGTCGACCCGCTCCGGGTGCTCGCCTCGACGATCGTCGGCTCGGCCGTCACCGGCGGGCTCGTCATGGCCTTCGACTCCACCCTGCGCGCCCCGCACGGTGGCATCTGGGTCCTGCCGCTGATCGGCAACCCGATCCTGTTCGTCCTCGCCGTGGTCGCCGGCACCCTGGTCACTGCAGTCATCGTCGTCGTGCTCAAGAGCTTGGGGACCAACTCCGTCGTCGCGGCGGAGCAGGCGGCTGACGCCCTCGCCGAGTCGCAGACCACCCCGGGCGTCGGCGCGCCGGCCACCTCCTGACCGCGTCCTCACCGACCGTTCGACCTCACAGTAAGGACACACCATGTCGACACGAACCGTTGCCGTCGCCTCCAGCTCGGGGCTCCACGCGCGTCCCGCCTCGATCTTCACCCAGGCCGCCGCCGACTCCGGCGTCGACGTCCTCATCGCCCACGGGGACGACGAACCCGTGGACGCGGCGAGCATCCTGCTCGTCATGTCCCTCGGCGTCCCCAGCGGCGCCGAGGTGACGCTCACCGCCGACGGGCCCGACGCCGACCGCGTGCTCGACGAGCTCGTCGCGCTGCTGGCCACAGACCTCGACGAGGAGCCGTGATGCTCACCGGGGCGGGTGTCGGCCGCGGGGCGGTGATCGGACCGGTCGTCCGCATCGCCCCGGCCCCGGCGGCACCCGCCCACGAACCCGTGCCCGAGGACTCCGCAGCAGCCGCGGCCGACGTCGTCGCGGCCTTCGACGCGGTCGCGGCCGGCCTGCGCGCGCAGGCCGACTCGGCCGAGGGGGCCGCCGTCGCGGTCCTGGGCGCCACCGCCCAGATGGCCGAGGACCGGGCGCTGCGCAAGCAGACGCTCGCCAAGGTCGCCGCGGGCGAACCGCCGGTCACCGCCCTCGACGCCGTGGTGGGCGGCTTCGTCGACATGTTCACCAAGGCCGGGGGGATGCTCGCCGAGCGGGTCACCGACCTGCGCAGCGTGCGTGACCGGGTGGCCGCGCACATCCTCGGCCTGCCCGCACCGGGGGTCCCGCACCTGGCCGTCCCCTCGGTCGTCGTCGCGCAGGACCTGGCTCCCGCCGACACCGCGGCGCTCGACCTGTCCCTCGTCCTGGCGATCGTCACCGAGCTCGGCGGGACGACGAGCCACACCGCGATCATCGCCGGGCAGCGGGCCATCCCCTGCCTGGTCCGGGTCGCGGGGGCGATGGACCTCGCCGAGGGAGCCGTCGTCGCCGTCGACGCGGCCGCCGGCACCCTCGAGGTGGACCCCGCGCCCGAGGTCGCCCAGGCCTTCGCCCGGCGCGCCGACGTCGCCCGCCGCCTCGCCGAGGACACCTCCCCGGGCGCGACGGCGGACGGGATCGGCGTCAACCTGCTCGCCAACATCGGGACCGCCGAGGACGCCGAACGCGTCGCCGGGAGCGGCGTCGAAGGTGTGGGGCTCTTCCGCACCGAGGTGCTCTTCCTCGACCGGACGAGCGCGCCGACCCGCGAGGAGCAGGCGGAGGTCTACTCCCGCGTGCTCCGGACCTTCGCCGGACGCAAGGTCGTGGTCCGCACCCTCGACGCGGGGGCGGACAAGCCGCTGGCCTTCGCGACCCAGCCCGACGAGGAGAACCCGGCCCTCGGGGTGCGCGGCTACCGCCTGGTGCGCACCGTCCCCGAGCTCCTGGAGACCCAGCTCGCCGCGCTCGCCGACGCTCAGCAGGCCACCGGCGTCCAGCCCTGGGTCATGGCGCCGATGATCTCGACACCGGCGGAGGCCCGCGACTTCGCGGCCGCGGCCCACCGGCACGGGATCACCACGGTCGGGGTCATGGTCGAGGTCCCCGCGGCGGCGCTGCGCGCGGACGCGATCCTCGCCGAGGTCGACTTCGTCTCGATGGGCACGAACGACCTCGCCCAGTACGTCATGGCGACCGACCGGCTGCGGGGGGAGCTCTCCGACCTCATCAACCTCTGGCAGCCGGCCGTGCTCGACCTCGTCGCCGCGACCGCGGCGGCCGGGCGCCGGGCGGGCAAACCCGCCGGGGTGTGCGGGGAGTCCGCCTCCGACCCGGTCATGGCGGTCGTGCTGACCGGCCTGGGCGTCACCTCGCTGTCGATGTCTGCCGGCGCGGTCCCGCTCGTGCGCTACGCCCTCGCCCAGCACACCCAGGCCCAGGCCGAGGCCGTCGCGCAGGCGGCCCTGGGCGCCTCGTCCGCGCCGCAGGCCCGGGCCGCCGCGGTCGCCGCGCTGGCCCCGGGGACGGCTGAGGTGCTCGGCCTGTAGCCAGGTCCGCACACGAGAAGACCCGCCGCAGGGACACATGCTTCCCGCGGCGGGTCTTTCGCGTGCCGCCGGCTCAGACCTCGAGCTTGAAGGCCTGGCGCCACTTGAGCGCCGTGCCTCCCTGCATGACCGCCCGCTGGTAGACACGCTCACCCAGACGCAGCAGGGCATAGGCGGCCACGACCACGACGAGCAGGGAGACGATCGGCTCCCACAGGGCGACGTCGCCGTCGAGCAGGCGGACGGGCATCGCGACGGAGGACACGACCGGCACGTAGGAGGCCACCGTGAGCCACACGCCGTCGGCGAAGAGCCCGACGAAGAGCGCGACCATGATGACCGTCGTGATCGGCCCGGTGTTGGACTGCAGATCCTCGGTGCGGCTCGCGAGGGACCCGAGCACGGCCCAGACTGCCGCCAGCGCGGTGAAGCCGACGACGAAGAACGCGATGAACCATCCGGACGCGCCGAGCAGCCAGCCGATGTCGCTCGCGGCCCCGGTGACGTTGACCGCGACGAGCCCGACCACCGCGAAGAGCCCGATCTGGGCGAAGGCGAGCAGCGAGTTGCCGATCACCTTGCCGTAGAGCAGCTGGCGGATCGGGATGGCGGTCGCGAGGATCTCCACGACCCGGTTCTGCTTCTCCTCGAGGACGGAGTTGGCGATCGCCATCCCGAAGATCAGCGCCGCCATGTAGAAGAGGAAGGCGAAGATGAAGGCCGCTGCGGCCTTGAGGGCGTTGCGCTCGTCGCTGCCCTCAAGGAGGTCGGTCGTGACCTCCGACCCTGCGGTGAGGACTGCCACGGTCGTGCCCGCGGCCTCGGCGTTGGCGGCCAGGACCGAGGACGTCACGCTCGTGGTGAGCGCCGCGGCGAGAGAGTCGTCGATGCTCTCCGCTCCGACGAGGGACCAGCCGTCCTCGGTGGCCAGGAGCGCGGCGTCGGCGTCGCCGTCGCGGACCTGCTGGCGCGCCGCCTCCGCGTCGGCGACCTCGGTGACCGTGAGCGTGTCGCCCGAGTCGCCCGCGGTGATCTCCGTGGTGGCGGCCGAGGCGATGGCGGCCGCGTCCGAGGATGCCACGACGACCGTGTGGTCGGTGGAGCGGGACCCGAGGAAGGCGGAGAGCCCGACGCCGGCGATGATGAGGGCGACGGTGACCGCCGTCGAGATGAGGAAGCTGCGGTCGGTGAGCTTGACCATGATCTCGCGGACGGTCACCACGAGCCACGGGTTCTTCACCGGGGAGAGCTCGACCGCGGGTGCGAAGCCTGGCGCGGGTGCAGGGGGGCTGGTCGGGGTGACGGTCGCGGCAGTCATCGTGTGACCTCCCGGTAGATGTCGGACAGGGACGCCACGATCGGGCTGAACTCGCTCATCCCGCGGTCGACGGCCTCGCGGAGCACACGGTCCTTCGCGGCGTCGTCGTCGAGCTCGAGGACGGCGCGCGCACCGTCGACGTCGACGACGCGTGCCCCGGGGACGCCGCGCAGCCAGCCGGCGTCGGGTGCGGTGGTCAGGGTGAACTGCCGCGGGCCGCGGGACCGCAGCTCGGCGCTGGTGCCGGCGGCCATGACCTTGCCGCCGGCCAGGACGACGAGGGAGTCGCACAGCCGGTCGACGAGGTCGAGCTGGTGGCTGGAGAAGAGCACCGGGACGCCCTCCCGGAGCCGGTCGCGCAGGAGGTCGACCATGGAGTCGACGGCGACCGGGTCCAGGCCGGAGAAGGGCTCGTCGAGGACGAGCGCCGTCGGGCGGTGCAGCAGCGAGGCGGTGATCTGCACGCGCTGCTGGTTGCCGAGGGAGAGCGACTCGAGCTTGTCCTTGAGCCGCCCGCCCAGCCCGAAGCGCTCGAGCATGCGGGTGGCCTCGGTCGCGGCGTCCTTGCGGGTCATCCCGCGCAGCTGACCGAGGTAGCTGAGCTGGTCGAGGATCGGCTGCTTGGGGTAGAGGCCGCGCTCCTCAGGCATGTAGCCGAAGCGGGTGCGGTCGCGTGCGGTGATCGGCCGATCGCCCCACAGGACGTCGCCGCCGTGCACGGTGAGCACGCCCATGATCATCCGCATGGTCGTCGTCTTGCCGGCGCCGTTCGCCCCCACGAACCCGGTCATCTGGCCGGGCTGGACCGTGAAGGAGACGTCGTCGACGGCGGTCGCGTCGCCGAAGCGTCGGGTGAGGTTGCGCACCTGGAGCGCGGGTGTGTCAGTCATGAGTGTCCTTTCCTGCGTCCGTCCCAGCCTAGGGACGCAGACCTGCCGGCAACTCCCCCATCAGGGGGAACGTCAGCCGGGGTGGGTGCGGGGGAGGGGGCGCCGCCTCCTCCCCGCGGAGGAGGGGACGGACCGCGGGGGTCGTCTCCTGCGCTGTCACCGGCCGCGCTGGAGCCCGTTGCGGTAGGCGAAGATGACCGCCTGGACGCGGTCGCGGGACTCGGTCTTGGCGAGGACGTTGGAGACGTAGGTCTTCACGGTCGACTCCCCGAGGAAGAGCCGTGCGGCGATCTCGGCGTTGGAGAGCCCGTCGGCGAGCAGCTCGAGGACCTCGAGCTCGCGCGGGGTGAGCGCGACAGGGATCGGGGGAGCGAGTGACGGTGCCGGCGGTTCCGAGGTGGCCGACGACGTCGCCCCGACGAGCCGGGAGATGACCTTGAGCGTCGCCTCGGGGGCGAGCAGCGCGTGTCCCTGCGCCACGGCGTGGACCGCGTCGACGAGGTCCTGCGGGTCGGCGTTCTTGAGCAGGAACCCGCTCGCGCCGGCGGCGAGGGCGTCGAAGAGGTAGTCGTCGCGGTCGAAGGTGGTGAGGATGATGACCTTCGCCAGCCCCGCGGCGACGATCTCCTGGGTCGCGGCGATCCCGTCCATGACGGGCATCTGCACGTCCATGAGCACGACGTCGGCCGGGTGCTCGGCGAGGGCGGCGATCGCCGCGCGCCCGTCGGCCGCCTGACCGACGACCTCGATGTCGTCCTCGACCGAGAGCACCATGGCGAAGCCCGACCGCACGAGGGCGTGGTCGTCGACGAGCAGGACCCGGACGGGGGCGGGGCGGGGCGGGTGCGTCACGAGGAGGTGTCCTTCTGCGAGGTGGCGAGGGCGGGGGACGTGTCAAGGGCGGCGAGCGGCAGGCGGACCCGGACCCTCCACCCGGTGCCGGTGCGGCGGGGTCCGACCTCCGCCTCGCCGCGGTGCAGCGCCACCCGCTCCTCGATGCCGCGCAGACCGTAGCCGGACCCGCCCGAGCCGTCCCGAGGATGGCCGTCGTCGACGACCTCGACCTCGACCCAGCGCGGACCGGTCACGGGCGCGCCGGTGCGCACCGAGACGCTGGCGCGGGCGGCGGTGGAGTGCCGGACGACGTTCGCCAGCGACTCCTGCACGGTGCGGAACAGGGACAGTGCGACCGGTCCCGGCACGGTGTCCAGCGCGCCGGCGTCCTCGACGATCGTGAGATCGACCGTCAGACCGGCGCCGCGATGCACCTCGACGAGGTCCCCGAGCTCGGACAGCCCGGGCTCGGGGGCGCGGCTGTCACCGCCGGTGCGCTCGGTGTCGGTCTCGGTGCGCAGCACCCCGAGCAGGGCCCGCATGTCGGTCACGGCCTGCCGGCTCGACCCCTCGATGCCCCGCAGCGCCTCGGAGGCGGCGTCGGGGTCCCGGGTGAGGACCGTGCGGGCGGCGCCCGCCTGCACCCCGATGACCGACACGTGGTGCGCGACGACGTCGTGCAGCTCGCGGGCGATGCGCAGCCGTTCGTCGACGACGGCGCGGCGCGCGAGCTCGTCGCCCTGGGCGTGGATGCGCTCGGCCTGCTGGACCAGCCGGGTGCGCGCCAGGGCGCTGCGCCACGAGGCCCGCCCGGCCGCGATGGCACCGCCGAAGTAGGCGAGGTTGATGACGGCTGTGTACACGACCGCCGCGACGAGGAGGGAGACCGGTCCCTCGGGATGCGTCTCCGGCCGGAGCATGGCCTCGAATCCGGACACCATCGTGAACGTGATGACCAGCCAGAGGGTCATGGTGAGGAGCACGAGCCCCATGGCGATCCACAGGGCCCGCCGGTCGCGGGCCCACGCGACGGCGGCGTAGAGCGCAGCGAAGTAGGCGATCTGGAAGGCGACCTCGTAGGCGACCGACGGCGCCGCATAGCTGAGGGTGAGGAACAACCCGCTGGAGAGCACGAGGACGGTCAGCGGGAGACGCCGCCGCACGGCGAGCGGGGCGATCATGAGGACGAGCGCACCGTAGGCTGCCCAGGTCCCTTCGCCCTCGGGGGCCTCCTGCATGCTCCGGGACATCACCAGGGTGACCAGCGCGACCGCGACGAGCCCGAGCGCCCCGTAGACGTCGTGGCGAATCTGCTGCGGTGTGGGCGAGGGACGTTCCCACTGGGGCTCCTCGACGTCGTTGAGCCAGGCGTTGAGCCGGTCCGGGATCGTTCGGGTGGTCGGCTCAGGCATGGCTGGCACACTACGCCATCAGGGGACAGACCCGGCAACCTCGACGGGGTCGCCGGGAGTGGGGCGCGGAGTGGGGCCGGGAGTGGGGCGGGGAGCAGGGTGGACGGCCTGCACCCCGGGGCGCAGCCGGGCCCGCCAGCGGTCCCACGGCGGAGTCCGGCGCCAGTTGACGTCGAGGGTGTGGACAGCCCAGTCGAGACGTCGCCAGAAGGCGGCCGGGCTGGCGAAGGTGCGCCCCGACACACCCACGACGAGGTCACGGTGGTAGCGCACCCGCATCGAGGTCGTGAGCTGGAAGCTCAGCTCGATGTCGTCGTGCACCCGCGGGTCCGTGCGGGAGACCTGGTCGCGCACCTCGAGCCAGACCACGCGGCGCAGGGCCATGTTCGACCCCCACAGCGGGACACCGGCAAGAGCGGCGTGGATGCCCCAGTAGTAGCCGCGCATGTAGAAGACCCGGGCGAACCAGCCCCGGACCGCCGGCAGGTCGTAGAAGGTCCCCGGTCCGGTGACGGCGGCGAGGCCGGGGTCCTGCGTGAAGGCGTCGAGCACCTGCTCGAGCCACGTGACCGGTGGTCGGGTGTCCGCGTCGCAGCGCACGATGATGTCCCCGCGGGCCGCGTCGTAGCCGCAGGAGGCGGCGGCGGGGATGCCACGGACCGGCTCCCGGACCACCCGCGCGCCGTGCCGGGTGGCGACGGCCGCGCTGTCGTCGGTCGACCCGTTGTCGACGACGACCACCTCGAAGGGCGCGACCGTCTGGAGCGCGAGGGCGCGCAGGCACAGGTCGAGGTGCCTGGCGTCGTCGAGGACAGGGATGATGACGGAGAGGCGGATCATCGGGACTCTCGGTGCGGAGGGCGGTGGGCGAGGAGGAGGAACGCGCCGAGGAGGGATCCGAGACCACCGGCGACGAGGTCGCCCAGGGTGTCGGTGTACCCGACGTTGATGGTGTCGTCGAGGAAGGTGTGGCCGGCCCACTCCCCGAGCTCCCAGAGCAGACCGAGGGTGATCCCGACGGCCGTGGTCACCACGACGACGCCGGCCCGCGCGCGGGAAGGCAGGCCCGCTACGGGCGCGGCGTCGACCGCGGGGACGACCTCGAGCCGGACGAGGAGGTCGTACGCCACGACCGCGAGCAGGCCGTTGGCCGCCCAGTGCATGATGAGGTCGAGGGGGCCGACGACCTCGAAGAGCCCGAGGACCGCGATCCAGCCGGCGGCGAGCAGCGTCGCTCCGGTCGCGAGGTCGACGCCGGGAGGTGTGCCCAGGACCCGCGGCACGATGAGGCCGCCCAGCACGAGCGCGAAGAGGGCGACGTCGACACCCCCGAGCCACACGGCCGCGGCGAGGATGCTCACCACACCCAGGACGCGGACGCCGTCGGCCAGGTGGAGGAGGACGCGCGGGAGGCGTGATCCCGCGGCGTGTGTCATCGGGTCAGCCTAACGGCGCACGCCGATCGTCGCCACGCACCGGCGAGGGCCGGCTGCTCAGATCACGACGTCGTCGGTGTGCGCCCCGTAGTACGCCGACTGGCCGGTCATGATCGCCTGCATCGACGTGCCGCGCGGGACACCATAGACGGTGCCGGGGAAGTCGAGCCCGCGCTGCACGGCCCAGATGTCGTCGTGGCGGTCCGGGGGGCAGATCGTTGCGGGCGTGCCGACCGCGACCCAGCCGATCGGGACGACGGCCCCGGCCTCGACGGTCGTGTTCACCTGGACCACGGCGTTGACACGAACCTCCGCGCCGTTGCCGACGACCGCGCCGGGGAACAGCGAGGCGCCCGTCGCGATGAACGCTCCAGCGCGGACCTCAGCCCCGTTGACGTGGGCGTGGGGCCCGACGAGGACGAAGTCGCCGATGACGGCCGGGTGACCGGCACGGCCCTTGACGACAGCGTTCTCCATGATGACGACGTCGTGCCCGACGCGGACCTGACCGTCCTCGGCGGTCAGGACCGCGCCATGGAGCACCCGTGTCCCCGGCCCGACCACGACATCACCGCAGAGCACCGCGGCCGGTGCGACGTAGGCGGAGTCGTGGACGGAGGGGACATGACCTCGGTGTTCGATGAGCATGGGCAGACCCTACCCACTGTCGGCCGACAGGGACGGTCAGGCCGCGGTGCCGTCGATGAGGGCGATGCACTGGCGGGCGATGGCCAGCTCCTCGTTGGTCGGGACGACCATGACGAGCGTCGAGGTCCAGTCGGGGGAGATGATCCGAGGCTCCTTGGACCGTTCGTCGTTGCGGGCCGGGTCGATCGCGATGCCCAGGCTCTCCAGACCAGCCACGGTGAGACGGCGCACGATCTCGTCGTTCTCGCCCGCTCCGGCGGTGAAGACGATGACGTCGACGCGTCCCAGGATCGCGTGGTAGGCGCCGATGTACTTCTTCAGCCGGTGGATGTAGACGTCCAGGGCCAGCTTGGCGCCCTCGTGACCGGCGTCGACGAGGTCGTGCAGACCGCGGAAGTCGTTGTCGCCGGCCAGGCCCTTGAGGCCGGACCTCTTGTTGAGCAGGTCGTCGATCTCGTCGATCGACATCCCGGCGTTGCGGTGCAGGTGGAAGACGATCGCGGGGTCGATGTCCCCGGACCGGGTGCCCATGACGAGGCCTTCGAGCGGGGTGAGGCCCATCGAGGTCTCGACGGCGACGCCGCCCTTGATCGCCGACGCGGACGCGCCGTTGCCCAGGTGCAGCACGATCTGGTTGAGGTCTTCGAGCCTGCGCCCGAGCACCCGGGAGACCTTGCCCGAGACGTACTGGTGGCTCGTGCCGTGGAAGCCGTACCGGCGGATCCCGTGCTCCTTGGCCAGCTCCGCGTCGATCGCGTACGTGTACGCGGCCTCGGGCAGGGTCTGGAAGAACGCGGTGTCGAAGATCGCCACGTGCGGGACGTCCGGCAGCAGCGCCCGGGCGACCTCGATGCCGCGCACGTGCCCCGGGTTGTGCAGGGGAGCGAGCGGGATGAGGGCCCGGATGTCCTCGACGACCTGGTCGTCGATGATCACCGGTCCGGAGAACTTGCTGCCACCCTGGACGACGCGGTGACCCACGGCCACGACGTCGGCCGCGGCGAGGTCGGGGCCGAGCTCGTTGAAGAGGTCGAGCACGATCCGCAGCGCCGTGCCGTGGTCGGGCACGTCCTGCGTCCGCTTGGTCGTGTTCCCGGCGAACTTGTGGGTGAGCTTGCCGTCCTCCTCACCGATCCGCTCGATCAGGCCGGAGGCGATCGCCTCGCCACCGATCGGGTTGACCAGCTGGTACTTGACCGAGGAGGACCCGGAGTTGATGACGAGGACACTTGCAGAGGCGCCGTGGGCGCTGAAGGAGCTGAGGCGGTCGCCGGCACCTGTCGACGGGTTCATGCGGTGTGAGCTCCTGTTTCGGTCATGCGCGCCTTCTCGGCTGAGAGTGCCTGCGCCTGGATCGCGGTGATCGCGACGGTGTTGACGATATCTTGCACGAGCGCCCCGCGGGAGAGGTCGTTGACGGGCATCCGCAGCCCCTGCAGGATCGGCCCGACGGCGATGGCCCCGGCGGACCGCTGGACGGCCTTGTACGTGTTGTTCCCGGTGTTGAGGTCGGGGAAGACGAACACGGTGGCCCGCCCGGCGACGGCCGAGTCCGGCATCTTGGAGGCGGCGACCGAGGCGTCGACCGCGGCGTCGTACTGGATGGGCCCCTCGACGGAGAGGTCCGGACGGCGCTCGCGGACCAGCGCCGTGGCGGCGCGGACCTTGTCGACGTCCGCGCCCGTCCCGGACTCCCCGGTGGAGTAGCTGAGCATCGCGATGCGCGGCTCGACACCGAACTGCACGGCGGTGGCCGCGGAGGAGATCGCGATGTCGGCCAGCTGCTCGGCGGTCGGGTCGGGGTTGACGGCGCAGTCGCCGTAGACCAGGACCCGGTCCTCCAGGCACATGACGAACACCGAGGAGACGACGGACACCCCCGGCACCGTCTTGATGATCTCGAAGGCGGGGCGGATCGTGTGCGCCGTGGTGTGCGCGGCGCCGGAGACCATGCCGTCGGCGAGGCCCAGCTGGACCATCATCGTGCCGAAGTAGGACACCGAGGAGACGATCTCCCGGGCCCGGTCCACAGTCATGCCCTTGTGGGCGCGCATGAGGGTGTACTCCTGGGCGAAGCGCTCGTGCAGCTCGCCGCTGCGCGGGTCGATGACCTTCGCCTCGGAGATCTCCAGCCCGAGCTCGACGGCGCGGGCCCGGATGGACTCCTCGTCGCCGAGGATCGTCAGGTCGGCCACCTGGCGCTGCAGCAGGGTCGAGGCGGCCCGCAGGATACGGTCGTCGGAACCCTCCGGAAGCACGATGTGCTTGCGGTCGGCCCGCGCCCGCGCCAGCAGCTCGTACTCGAACATCAGCGGGGTGACCACCTCAGGACGCACGACGTCGAGGCTGGCCAGCAGCGCCGCGCCGTCGACGTTCTGCTCGAAGAGCGCGAGCGCGATGTCCACCTTGCGCTGGGAGTCCTTGGACACCCGTCCCCGGGCCGACGCCGCGGCGCTCGCGGTGCGGAACGTGCCCAGGTCCGTCTGGATGATGGGGACGCTGGGGGCGAGGTCCTCGATGAGGGCGGTGACGGAGGCCGGCGGGTAGAACCCGCCGTTGAGGATGATCCCGGACAGCGACGGGAAGCTCTTCGCGCTCTGCGCGGTGATCAGGCCGAGCAGCACCTCGGTGCGGTCGCCCGGGGTGATGACGACGGCACCGTCGGCGAGCTTGTCGAGCAGGTGCTCGAAGTTCATGGCGCCGACGAGGACGTCGAGCACCTCGCGGCCGAGCAGCTGGGGGTCGCCCATCACCTGGCGGCCGCCGACCGCCTGCATGAGCTGGTTGACGGTCGGTGCCATGAGGAAGGGATCCTCCGGGACCGTCCACACCGGGACCGAGGACGTGCCCTCGAACTCGGCGCGGATCTCGGCGAGGTCGGTGGGCAGGCACCGGTTCGCGACGACGCCGATCACCTGGGCGTGGTTGGCCTCGAGCTCGTTGATCGCCACCTCGCACATCTGGTGGATGCCGGCCGGGGTGCGGCGGTTGCCGGAGACCACGAGCAGCACGGGCGCGCCGAGGTTCGCCGCGATGCGGGCGTTGTAGGCGAGCTCGGTCGGTCCGGCGACGTCGGTGTAGTCCGTGCCGACGATGACCACGACGTCGCACTGGCGGGAGACCTCGTGGTATTTCGTCACGATCTCGGACAGCGCGGCCTCAGGGTCGGCGTGCAGGTCGTCGTAGGTGACGCCGACGCACTGCTCGTAGGTGAGGTCGACGCCGTCGTGGGCGAGGAGCAGCTCGACGACGTAGTCACGCTCGGGGACCTCCCCGGCGGTCGCGGTACCCGTGTGCCCGCTCCGGGTGACCGGGCGGAACACCCCGACCCGCTGCACCCGGCGGGTGAGCAGGTCGAGCACTCCGAGAGCGATCGTCGACTTCCCGGTCTCGCCCTCGGGGGACGTGATGAAGATGCTGCGAGCGGTGGTGCTCACTCGTTATCGCCTCCAGTTGCTGTGGTGGCCGCCTGTGGGCCGCCGATCTCGGTTGCTGTGTCGCCCGCGTCGGGCCAGACCCAGTCGCGGACCTCGGGAAGGTCCTCGCCGTGGTCACGGGTGTACTCCCGGGCCCGCAGGCGTGCGTCGGACATCTCCTGGCGGAGCACCGCGGCCTTGGACCCCAGGTGCGGCACCTGGTCGATGACGTCGATGACGAGGTGGAACCGGTCGAGGTCGTTGAGCATGACCATGTCGAAGGGCGTGGTCGTGGTGCCCTCCTCCTTGTAGCCGCGCACGTGGATGTTGGGGTGACCGGTGCGGCGGTAGGTGAGGCGGTGGATCAGCCACGGGTAGCCGTGGTAGGCGAAGACGACCGGCTTGTCCGTGGTGAACAGGGTGTCGAAGTCGCGGTCGGAGAGCCCGTGCGGGTGCTCCTTCTCGTCCTGCAGGCGCATGAGGTCCACGACGTTGACGACGCGCACCTTGAGCTCGGGCAGGTGGCGGCGCAGCAGGTCGGCCGCGGCGAGCACCTCGAGGGTGGGCACGTCGCCCGCACAGCCGAGCACGACGTCGGGGTCCTCGCCCGCGACCTCGGTGCCGGCCCAGTCCCAGATCCCCAGGCCACGGGTGCAGTGCGCGACGGCCTGGTCCATGGTGAGGAAGTTCGGGGCGGGCTGCTTGCCGGCCACGACGACGTTGACGTAGTCGCGGCTGCGCAGGCAGTGGTCGTAGGTCGAGAGCAGGGTGTTGGCGTCCGGCGGCAGGTAGACGCGGACGACCTCGGCCTTCTTGTTCACCACGTGGTCGATGAAGCCCGGGTCCTGGTGGGAGAAGCCGTTGTGGTCCTGACGCCAGACGTGGCTGGAGAGCAGGTAGTTGAGCGAGGCGACGGGGCGGCGCCACGGGATCTCCCGGGTGACCTTGAGCCACTTCGCGTGCTGGTTGAACATCGAGTCGATGATGTGGATGAACGCTTCGTAGCAGTTGAACAGGCCGTGGCGTCCGGTGAGCAGGTAGCCCTCGAGCCAGCCCTGGCACTGGTGCTCGGAGAGCATCTCCATGACGCGTCCGGCCCGGTCGAGGTGGTCGTCGACGTCGGAGGGGAGGTACTCGGCGTTCCACTGCTTGTTCGTCACGTCGAAGACGGACTGCAGGCGGTTGGAGGCGGTCTCGTCCGGCCCGAAGATCCGGAAGTTGTGCGGGTTGAGCCGCACGACCTCGGTGAGCCACTGGCCCAGGACCTTGGTCGCCTCGGCGATGGACCCGCCGGGGGTGGGGACCTCGACGGCGAAGTCGCGGAAGTCCGGCAGCCGCAGGTCCTTGAGCACCAGTCCGCCGTTGGTGTGCGGGTTGGCGCTCATCCGCAGCTCACCGACCGGGGCCAGCTGGGCGACGTCGGCCACGAGACGCCCCTCGTCGTCGAAGAGCTCGTCGACGCGGTAGGACTCCATCCATTGCCTCAGCACTTGGAGATGCTCGTCTGTGTCGCGGGCGCTCGCGAGCGGCACCTGGTGGGAGCGCCAGGAGTCCTCGGCCTTCTTGCCGTCGATCACCGGCGGGCAGGTCCACCCCTTGGGGGTGCGGAAGACGATCATCGGCCACATGGGGCGGGACTCGTCACCGGCGGCCGCGCGGGCCTTGATCGCGGCGATCTCGTCGAGCACGTCGTCGAGCAGCGCGGCGAAGCGGGCGTGGACGGTGAGGTGGTCCTCGCCGTCGAAGCCGCCGACGAAGAAGTGCGGGGTGTGGCCGTAGCCGACCATGAGCGAGCGCAGCTCGTCGTCGGAGATCCGTGCGAGCACGGTCGGGTTGGCGATCTTGTAGCCGTTGAGGTGCAGGATCGGCAGGACCACGCCGTCCTTGGCGGGGTTGACGAACTTGTTGGAGTGCCAGCTCGTGGCGAGCGGGCCGGTCTCGGCCTCGCCGTCCCCGACGACGGCCGCGACCAGCAGGTCGGGGTTGTCGAAGGCCGCGCCGTAGGCGTGGGAGAGGGCGTAGCCGAGCTCGCCGCCCTCGTGGATCGACCCGGGGGTCTCCGGTGCGACGTGGCTGGGGATGCCACCGGGGAAGGAGAACTGGCGGAAGAGGCGGCGCACACCCTCGGTGTCCTGGGTGATGTCCGGGTACGTCTCGGTGTAGGTGCCCTCGAGGTAGGAGTTCGCCACGAGTCCCGGGCCGCCGTGGCCGGGGCCGGTCACGTACATCGCGGAGACCTCGCGCTCGCCGATCGCGCGGTTGAGGTGGGCGTAGAGGAAGTTGAGGCCGGGGGTGGTGCCCCAGTGCCCGAGCAGGCGCGGCTTGACGTCGTCGCGGGAGAGCTCGGTGCGCAGCAGCGGGTTGGACAGGAGGTAGATCTGCCCGATCGAGAGGTAGTTCGCGGCGCGCCACCACCCGTCGACCCGGCGCAGGGTGTCCTGCGTGAGCGGCCCGTCGGGCCGGGCGCGCCAGGCGGGTGTGCCTTGCGGCGTGGTGTGCGTGGCATCAGCGGCTGCGGTGGTGCTCATCAGATCTCCTACCGGCGTTGTGGATGACGCTTTCATGTAACCGTATCTGCTGGTGGTTCGCAGTGGGTCTTAGGTGTGAGGTGAGTGCGCTGGGGCGTGCTAGGAGCGGTGGGCGGACCCGTGAGTTCCGTCACGGGGTGAGCTGGCGGTGCTCAGCGGCCAGTGGGTGCGGACCAGACGCAGCGCGGTGGCGTCGTCGACGTCCTTCACGCCGAGGGTGTTGAGCATGGTCAGGGTGTGGGCGACGGCGGTCCCCACGAGCACCGCGTCGAGCGCGGCAGTGCGCTGTGCCGCGGTTGCGGCGGGGTCGTCGTCCGCGGTGCGGGGCGGTTCAAGGGCGTCGACGGTGACCGAGAGGAGCTCTGAGTAGATCCGCGCGACCTCGTCCCGGGACTCGGGATGGCGCATGCCGAACAGGAGCAGCTCGTAGGACAGCGGCAGCCACGGATCTGTCCGGGCCTGCGCGAGCGATCCGGCCAGCGACGCATCGTCGGGGACCGGGAACGTGACCGCCTTCTGCGGGTCGGCCCGGGCGGCCTCGATGCGGGCCAGGTAGATCCCGAGGAAGAGGTCGGTCTTCGAGGTGAAGTGGGAGTAGACGGCGCCCTTGGTGTAGCCCGCGGCGGCGGCGACGTCGTCGACGGAGGCTCCGTCGTAGCCGCGCCCGGCGAAGACGGTCGTGGCCGCGGCGAGCAGGTCCTGGCGGGTGCGGTCGCGGCGGGCCTCGCGGGTGCCGAGCTTCGACGTCATGGACTCGACGGTGCGGGCCGCTGTCCGCAGGCCGTGCGCGAGGTCGCCCTCGAGGGCATCGGTGGCGTCGGTGGTGGCGGACTTGAGCGCCTCGCCGAGGGCGGCGGTCGCCTCCGTCAGCGCCTGCGCGGCCACGCTCAGCGGAGACGGGTGGCGGCCTTCCTCGCGGGGTCGTGAGCTCATCCGACCACTCTACCTTGTGAGATACCACCCGGTACTGATACTTTCCGGTATCACAAACCATCTGGTATTTGAAAGGATCGTCATGACCCCTGACCCTGTGCTCGACGTCGACGACGTCTCCAAGACCTTCCGCGGACGCAGCCCCGTCCGCGCCAACGACCACGTCCACCTCACCGTCGAGGCGGGACGCGTCGTCGGCCTCCTCGGGCACAACGGGGCTGGCAAGACGACCCTGGTGAACCAGATCGCCGGTCTCGTCCGGCCCGACGCCGGGTCGATCCGCGTCGCCGGGTACGACGCCGTCTCCCAGCCCGACCAGGTGCGCCGCCAGATCAGCGTCCAGGCGCAGGCCAACGTCCCGATCACGGGCCTCACCCCGCGTCGTGCGATCGAGCTCGTCGGGCGGATCCGCGGCTCTGCCCGGACCTCGGTCCGCGCACGCACCGAGGAGCTGCTCCATGCTCTTGAGCTCACCGAGTGGGCCGACACGCCCGCGCACAAGGTCTCCGGCGGGGTGGCCCGGCTGACCGCCTTCGCGATGACCGCCGTCGTCCCCGGTGCCCTCGTGATCCTCGACGAGCCCACCAACGACGTCGACCCGGTGCGACGGCGGATGCTGTGGAACCAGATCCGACGCCTCGCCGACGACGGGGCAGGGGTCCTGCTGGTGACCCACAACGTCCGCGAGGCCGAGCACGCCGTCGACGACCTCGTCATCCTCGACCGCGGCGCGGTCCTGGCGCGCGGGACCGTGGCCGAGCTCACCCATGAGCTGCGGGGCACCCTGCAGCTCGAGGTGGACCTGCCACCGGGAGGTGACCACACCTGGCCCGCCTTCGTCACCGGGGTGTCCCGCGAGGGCCACCGCGCGCAGGCGAGCGTCCCGATCTCCCGCAGCGCCGACGCCGTCACCTGGGCACAGGGCGGGGTCGAGGCCGGGACGCTGGACCGGTTCGCGATCACCCCGGCCTCGCTCGAGGACGTCTACATCCAGCTCGTCGCCGACCGGCGCGACGCCCCCGCACGTGAAGGAGCCCTGCGATGACCACGCTGCGCCAGTACGGACTGCTCACCCAGTGGCAGTTGCGCCGCCAGTCGGCGTCGTTGCCGATCCTCGTCGTGGTCCAGGCGCTGCTCGCCGTCGGGACGGTGCTGGGCTTCGGGATCATCATGGGCGACCTGTCCCCGACCGCTGCGCTCTTCCTGGCGACCGGAGCACCGACGGTCACGCTCATCACGGTCGGGCTGGTCATGGCCCCGCAGATGCTCAGCCAGGCCAAGACCGAGGGCAGTGCGGCGTGGATGATGACGCTGCCGGTGCCACGACTGACCTTCCTCGCCGCTGACCTCACCGTGTGGACCCTCGTCGCACTGCCCGGGATGCTGCTCGCGCTGCTGGCAGGTGTGCTGCGCTTCGGCGTCGAGCTGTCGATCGCGCCGTGGGCGCTGCCTGCCGCGGTGGGTGTCTCCCTGACCGCGGCTGCGGTGGGATATGCCATGGCAGCTGTCCTGCCGCCGACGATCGCCATGCTCATGACGCAGCTGTTGGTCTTCGCGATCCTGCTCTTCTCCCCGATCAGCTTCCCGGCCGAGCGGCTGCCGGAGTGGCTCGCCGGCCTGCACCGGGTGCTCCCGATCGAGCCGATGGCTGAGCTCATGCGGTCCGCCCTGGCGCAGACCACCTTCACCCTCCCGGTGACCTCGCTCGCCGTGCTCCTGGTGTGGTGCGTCGGTGCGGTCCTGCTCGCCGCTCTTGCCCTGCGGCGACGGGGGTGAGTCGCGGGGCCGGGGTCCGCGGCGGCCGGTCCGTGCCGGGCCACCGTCTCGGGTAGCCTGAAACGGTGCCAGATCGAGTGACCGAGCAGCCCCGAGAGACCGAGCTGTCCGGAGCGGGGGACGGTCCCGCAGTGCCCGAGGCGCCCCGCCGCACGCCGCTGCTCACGGTGGCCCTGCGGCCCCGGATGCTGGTGCTGCTCGTCGTGTTCCTGCTGGCCGCAGCGGTCTGCGCGCGCCTCGGGGTGTGGCAGCTGGACCGCGCGCAGGCCCGCGGGGAGCTGGCCGCCGAGCACGCGGCCGCCGAGCTCGCCAGCCAGGGCCCCGAGGGGCTCGGACTGCTGCTCGCGCCCCAGACGACCTTCCCTGGCGACCTCGTCGGCCGCCAGGGCTGGGTCGAGGGGGAGTACGACCCCGCCGGGCAGCTCCTTGTCGCCGGACGCGCCCACGACGGACAGGAAGGGTTCCTCGTCCTGACCCCGCTGCGGGTCTCCGAGGACGGGACCGGCGGGGAGTCCTGGGCCGACCTGTCCGGGGCACCGATCCTGCCGGTCGTGCGCGGGTGGGTCCCGGCGGACCCGACCGGTGAGAGCGCCGCCGTCCCGGCCGACCAGCTCGTCCCGCCCCAGGGGACCATCACCCTCACCGGGTACCTGCAGGCCTCCGAGGCGAAGGGCTACGCCGACCTCCCGGCCGGGCAGACCGACTCGATCAGCTCCGCCGCGCTCGCCAACGAGTGGGGCGGGCCGATCTACGCCGGCTATCTCGTGGTGGTCTCCTCCGACCCCGCCCAGGACCCGTCCCTGGCACTCCTGGACCGCCCGAGCATCGAGGGCGGAGAGGGCCTCGACCTGCAGAACCTCTTCTACGCGCTGCAGTGGTGGATCTTCGGTGCCTTCGCGGTCGCGCTGTGGCTGCGCACCGTCCGGGACGAGGCCCGGGGCAGCGACGCGACCGACGATCTCAACCCCTTCGCCGCCCTCGACTGAGCACCTGCTGCGTCGCGCCTACTGCGCCAGCCGGAGCAGCATCTCGACCGTGCCGGCGTCCTCGACCTTGACGAACCCGAGGTTCGGGGCGTCGACGTCGTAGTCGGAGAAGGTCACCGGGATGGAGCCGCTCACCTCGACCCCGTCGGGCGTGGTCTGCGCGCTGAGCGCGACCGTGACGGGCTGGGTCACGCCCGCGATGGTGAGGTCGCCGGCGGCGTCCACCATGACCACGCCGTCGGTGATCCCGGAGATGTCGGCCGGGGCGGTGAGCACGAAGGTCGCGGTCGGGTGCTCCGACGTCGAGAGGATGTCGAGGAACTGGCCGTCGCGGCTGGAGCTGTCGGTCGTGACCGAGGTCATCGAGACGGTGACGTCGGCCGCGGTGAGCTCGGACCCGGTGATGGTGACCGAGCCGGTGACGTCCGTGGTGCGGCCCACCACCGTGACGTCCTGGCCGTTGAGCACCTCGGCGACGCGGTAGCCGGCCTGGGAGCCGTCGGCGATGGTCCAGTCGCCGGCGAGGGAGTCGAGGGTGACCGGGTCACCGGATCCGGAGTCTGCGGACGCCGTCGGGGTGCTCAGACCCAGCTCGTCCGGGGCCTTGCTGTTCTCGATCCGGGCGTAGAGCGCGGTCCCGCCGACGACCGCGAGGATCGCGACGATCACGACTGCGAGGGCGATGATCCACTTCTTCTGCATGTCATGGTCCTGACGCTCGAGTAGTTGAACCACCAAGTAATCCAGACGAGTCTGGGAAATGGCTGGAACCGTCTCACGGGTCGGGTCGGGTCAGGTCGGGTCAGGCGATGAGGATCGCGATCGCGACGCCGACCAGCACCGGCAGGACCCACGACAGCAGCTGCCGGGCCAGGGGCGGGCGCGGGGAGTCGTCCCCGAGATACTCGTGCGGGTCGACCGGCCGCATGCTACCCGGTCCGGACCTGTCTGCCCCCACGGTGCCTTCCGGTGTGCCTCCCGCTGCGCCCCCCACGACGTCCCCCGGCTCTTGTCCGACCCGGTCAGGCCTGCTGCCAGCTGTGCCAGAGTCTGGCATATTCGCCGTCGGCCGCAACCAGCTCGTCGTGCGAGCCGATCTCGGTGATCAGCCCACCGTCGACCACGGCGACGCGGTCGGCGTCGTGCGCGGTGTGCAGGCGGTGCGCGATCGCGACGACGGTCCGCCCGGCGAGCACCGCGTTGAGCGAGCGCTCCAGGTGGCGTGCGGCGCGCGGGTCGAGCAGGCTCGTGGCCTCGTCGAGGATGAGCGTGTGCGGGTCGAGCAGCACGAGCCGGGCGAGCGCGACCTGCTGCGCCTGCGCCGGGGTGAGCACGTACCCGCCGGACCCGACCTCGGTCTCGAGCCCCTCGGCGAGGGCCTCGACCCACGTCCGCGCGTCGACGGCCTCGAGGGCGTCGAGGAGCGCGGCGTCGTCGGCGGTGACGTCGGCCAGGCGGAGGTTCTCCGCGAGCGAGCCGACGAAGACGTGGTGCTCCTGGGTGACGAGCGCGACGTGACGGCGCAGGTCCTCCAGGGGCAGCTCGATGAGCGGCACCCCGCCGACCTTGACCGATCCGCCGGTGGGAGGGTGGATGCCGGCGAGCATCCGGCCCAGCGTCGACTTGCCGGCCCCGGACGGGCCGACCACCGCGAGGCGCTCGCCGACGACGAGGTCGAGGTCGATCCCGTGCAGCACGTTGTGCCCGGGCCGGTAGGCGTACTCGACGCCGTCGGCGACGATGTGCTCGTCGGCCGGCGTGCGCTCACCCTGCTCGCGGTCGCGCTCGACGAGCCCGACGCCGATGATGCGGGCCATCGACGTGGCCGCGACCTGGATCTCGTCGAGCCAGAAGATGAGCTCCCACACCGGACCGACGAGCTGCATGGAGTAGAGCACCACGGTCGTCACCGCGCCGATGGTCACCTGGCCCTGGGAGAGCAGGTACCCGCCCCACAGCAGGACCGCGATCGGGCCGACGACGAAGGCGGAGTCCATCCCCGGGACGAGGACCGTGCGCAGGTTGAGCGTGCGGGTCTCGGCGGCGAAGGCCTCGCGGAGGTCGCCGTCGATCTTCGCCCGGCGGCGGGCGCCCAGGCCGAGGGCGTCGACCGTGCGGGTGCCTTCGACGGACTCGGTGATCGAGCCGTTGAGGGCCGCGTAGGCGGCCGACTCGCGCAGGTAGGCGGGCGCGGCACGCTTGAGGTACCACCGACCGATGACGAGGATGATCGGCGTTCCGACGAACATGCCGAGCGCGACGAGAGGCGCCGTGAAGAAGGCCGCGATGAACGTGAGGATGATCGTGACCGAGGCGACGAGGATCCGCGGCACCCCGAACCGCACCGAGTGCTGGACGCGGTCGACGTCGTTGGTCGTCCGGCCCACGAGGTCACCGGTCCCGGACCGCTCGACCGTCGAGAGCGGCAGCTCGGTCACGGTCGCGAGGAAGTCCTCGCGCAGGTCCGCGAAGACCGTCTCGCCGAAGATCATCGCGTTGCGCTGGGCGAAGCGGATGAGCACCGTCTGGGCGAGGACCGCGGCGACGAAGATGGCGACGACCTGGTTGACGTAGCCCGAGGTGGTGCCCTGGGAGACGGCGTCGACGAGCCCGCCGAGCAGCAGCGGGCCGACCAGGCCGGCGAGTGCGGCCAGGGTGTGCAGTGTGATCACGCCGGCCAGGGGACGCTTGTTGGCACGCAGCAGCATGGCTGTGTGCTTACGCACTGTCGCGCCGTCCGCGATGGGGAGCTTGTTGTTCATCGGGTCACCTCCTGTGAGGTCTCGTCGGTGTCGCTCGCGGTCGCGGCGACCGGTTCTTCGGCCAGGGACCTGCCCACCACGGATCGGTAGTGGTCGTGGGCCTCGCCCACGCCGTCGAGCAGCTCGCGGTGCGTGGCCCGGGCGATGACCTCGTCGTCGCGCAGGACGATGACCTCGTCGACGTGGTCGAGCACGAGCGGGCTCGCCGTGACGATGAGCGTCGAGCGCCCGGCGCGCGCGGCGACCAGGCGTTCGGCGATGCGCGCCTCGGTGTGCGCGTCCACCGCGCTCGTCGGCTCGACGAGGATGAGGTACTCCGCCTCGGTGAGCAGTGCCCGGGCGAGGGCGACGCGCTGGCGCTGGCCGCCCGAGAGCGACCTGCCCTTCTCGGGCAGCTCCCCGTCGAGGCCGCCCGGGGTGGAGTCGAGCACGTCCTGGGCGTCGGAGACGGTCAGTGCCGCGTGGATCTCCTCCACGCTCGCGCGGTCGCGCACGTCGAGCTCGTCGCGCAGCACCCCGGAGAACAGGTGGGAGGTCGCCTCGGCGACGACGATCCGCTCGCGCAGCACGGCTTTGTCGATGTCACGCAGCGGGACGCCGCCCAGGTGCACCGGGGTGGCTGCCTCGGCGTCGTCGTTGAACCGGCCCATCCGGGTGGCGACCGCGGCGGACTCGTCGGGAGTCTCGCTCACCAGGGCGACGACACGACCGGGTTCCAGGGTCACGCCCGTGGTCGCGTCGCGCAGCACGGCGCCCGCGCTCGGCGCAGCCACGGTGCCCGGGGCGTCCCCGGCCGCCGGGGTGACCTGGAGGACCTTGATGATCTTGCGTGAGGACACGACGGCGCGGGTGGTGATCTGCAGCGTCTGGGTGAGGTTCTGCAGCGGCCAGGACAGGAACGCGGCGTAGCCGTAGAACGTCACGAGCTGTCCGGGCGTGATCTCCCCGGTGATGGCCTGCTGGGCGGCGAGCCACAGCACGAGGGCCACGAACATCCCGGGAAGGAGCACCTGGAGCGCGTCGAGGTACGACTGGGTGGTGGCCACCCGGACGGCCGCGGCGCGAACTCGCTGCGACTGGGCGCGGTAGCGGTTGGTGAAGACCGCCTCGCCGCCGATGCCGCGCAGGATGCGCAGCCCCGAGACGGTGTCCGCGCCGAGGGTGGTCAGTCGCCCGGACGCCTCGCGCTGGGCGCTCTGACGGGCCTGCAAGGGCTTGACGAGCAGGCCGAGGATCGCGGCGACCGCGGGAAGCCCGATCGCGACGATGATGCCGAGCTTGAGCGAGGTGGCGAGCATGAGGATCGCCACGGCGATGTAGGCGACGACGCTGCCGATGAACCGGGCGGAGTTGAAGAAGAACTCCCCGATCCGTCCGGAGTCGCTCGCCACGGTCGCGACGACCTCGCCGGTGGGGATGGTCTCGGTCACGGCGTCGCCGCTGCGGCTCACCTTGTCGCCGACGAGCTGGGAGACGGAGAACGCGGCACGGAGCCAGTTCTCGACGTCGTACCGGTGGCCGAAGGCGCTCGCGACGACCTGCACGGTCCCGGCAGCGAGCATGAAACCGGCCCACTTGAAGAGCTCGCGGCCGATTCCCTGCTCCAGACCCTGGTCGAGGGCCTGGCCCAGGGCGTAGGGCATGACGGCCTGTGCGAGGAAGGTCACGATCCCGAGCGTCACGGCGACCGTGAGCACCCCCCACTGGCGGCGAGCCTGCCAGGAGAGGAACGCAGCGGGTGAGGTCAGAGGGGGAGTCCCGGGGTCGGGGAGGGGAAGGGGGCGCACGGTCACTAACATTAGGTCGTGGCACTGACCCTCGGCCACAGTTTATTCGGAAGGCTTCCAATGACGTCCCCCTCAGACAAGAGCGCACAGACTTCCTCGTCACAGCCGTCTGCCGCGGCGGGCGGTTCCTCCGAGGCGGCCCAGGCCGCCCGGGCGAAGATCATCGGTGCCGCCCGCGGCGCGCTCACGCGCTACCGGATCATGGCGTACGTCACAGGCGTGATGCTGCTGCTCCTCGTCGTCGAGATCCTGGTCAAGATCTTCGCCGGCGACGAGGCTGTGAAGTATGTGAAGTGGATCCCCTTCGCGCACGGCTGGATCTACGTCGTCTACCTCGTCACGGTCGTCGACCTGTGGTCGAAGATGCGGTGGCGCTTCGGCCGGCTGGCCGTCATGGTCCTCGGCGGCGTCGTGCCGGTCATGTCCTTCGTCGTGGAGAAGAAGGTCCACGCCGACGCCGAGACCCGCATCGCAGCCGCCCGCGAGGTCTGAGGCGACCATGGCTCGCGGTCCGGGCGCCGCGCTCGCGCGGCTCGTCGCGGTCGCGGCGTCCGTCGCCGTCGGGGTGGGCCTCGCGCCCGGGTCGGCGGCCCCCGCGGCACCCGCAGCCCCCGACGTCGTCGCTCCCGACACCGCGGCTCCCGACTACGCAGCCGGCCCGTTCTCCCGCAACCTGTGCAGCGGCGGCAGCGGCGACCTCGTGTGCGTGACCGCCCGCGCGGTGACCGCGATGGTGCAGGGCGCCGGGCACCGGGCCGACGCCGTCGCGCAGGGCCGCGCCTGCGAGGTCCAGTCCGGGCTGTGGGTCTGCTTCGACATCGAGTCGCTCCTCGCCCAGCGCGGCGGGACGACCTACGGGGACACCTTCCTCACCCCTCGAGGCGCCGAGGTGCTCGACGCGGACCTGCTCGCCCACGAGAGCGAGCACGTGCGCCAGTGGCAGCTGTTCGGACCGGACTTCGCCCTCCTGTACCTGCTCGAGGGCACCGACCCGTGCACCAACTACTTCGAGATCGCGGCCGGGCTCGACGCGGGCGGGTACGCGTGCCCCTGACGCCCCTGCCCTGACGCCCCTGACACCCCCGACACTCCTGACACCCCTGACACCCCTGACATCCCTGACCCCTCTGGCCGAGCCCGTGTGGTTGGGTGGGGAGGTGACCACCGCTCCCGCGCTCGCCCCCTCACCCGCTCCTCCCGCGCTCGGCCCCCTCGTTGCTGAGTCGCCGCCCCTGCCCCCGGCCGAGCTCGCCCGGTACGCGCGCCAGATCACGCTGCCGCAGATCGGCATGAGCGGTCAGCGCCGGCTGAAGAACGCGCGCGTCCTCGTCGTGGGCGCGGGCGGGCTGGGCAGCCCCGCCCTCCTCTACCTCGCCGCCGCGGGGGTGGGCACCCTGGGCGTGGTCGACGACGACCGCGTCGAGGAGTCCAACCTGCACCGCCAGGTGATCCACGGGGTGGGCGACGTCGGTGCCACCAAGGTCGACTCCGCCCGGGCCGCCATCGCCGCGATCAACCCCCACGTGGTCGTGGAGACCCACCCGGTGCGCCTCACCTCCGCCAACGCCCTCGACATCCTCGGCGGCTACGACCTCGTGCTCGACGGCGCCGACAACTTCCCCACCCGCTACCTCGTCAACGACGCCTGCGAGATCCTCGGCATCCCCTGCGTGTGGGGTGCGATCTTGACCTTCCACGGCCAGGTCAGCGTGTTCTGGGCGGCGCCGCCGCCCGGGGTCGAGGCCGTCACCTACCGCGACATCTTCCCGGAGCCGCCGGCCGCGGGGACCGTCCCGAGCTGCGCCGAGGGCGGGGTGCTCGGCGCGCTGTGCGCGACGGTCGGGTCGGTCATGGTCAACGAGGCGATCAAGCTCATCACCGGCGCCGGTCGGAGCCTGCTGGGGCGCCTCGCGCTCTACGACGCCCTCGAGGTGAGCTGGCGCGAGCTGTCGGTCGGGGCGGACCCGAGCCGGGTCCCGGTGACTCAGCTCGTCGACACCGAGGTCGCGTGCGCGCTGCCGGCTCCCGACGGCGCAGCGGCAGAGATCTCCGCACGCGACCTCGCCGCCCTGCTCGCTGCCGGGTCCGACGTCCACGTCCTCGACGTCCGGGAGACTTACGAGCGTGACATCGTCACGATCGACGGCTCGGTGCACATCCCGATGGACCAGCTGCTGGCCGACGGCGGCCTCGCCGCTGTGCCGACCGACCGCCTGGTCGTCGTGCACTGCAAGGTGGGCGGGCGCTCGCAGGTCGTCGTCGACGCGGCCCGCCGCGCGGGGCTGGCCAACGTCGTGAACCTCACCGGCGGTGTGCTCGCCTGGGTCCACGACGTCGACCCGAGCCTGCCGCTCTACTGACCTCCTACACCGCCAGGTCCAGCAGCCCCGTCGTCGGCGAGGACGCGAGGGCCTGCTCGCGGCGGGGGATCCGGCCGGCGGTCGCCGCGAGGTACCCGGCCTCGACCGCGAGCCGCATGGCGTGGGCCATCCGGACAGGGTCGACGGCCCGGGTGACCGCGGAGGCGAGCAGCACTCCCGCGCAGCCGAGCTCCATCGCCTGCGCGGCGTCGGCGGCGCCACCCACCCCGGCGTCGAGGATGACCGGGACCGGGGACCAGTCCGCGATCGCGGCGATGTTGCGGGGGTTGAGGATGCCGAGACCGGACCCGATCGGGGAGCCGAGCGGCATGACCGCCGCGCACCCGACGTCGTGCAGCTTGCGGGCCAGGATCGGGTCGTCGCTCGTGTACGGCAGGACCGTGAAGCCGGCGCGGACGAGGGTGGCCGCGGCGGCGACGAGCTCGATCGGGTCGGGCAGCAGGGTGACGTCGTCGGCGAGCACCTCGAGCTTGATCCAGTCCGTGCCGCAGGCCTCACGGGCGAGCTCTGCGGTGAGCACCGCCTCCCGGGCGGTGAAGCAGCCCGCGGTGTTGGGCAGCGCCCGGATGCCGTTGCGGGCGAGCAGGTCCCACACGGTGCCGCCGCTGCCCGGCGCCCCGTCGACGCTCACCCGGCGCAGGGCCACGGTGGTCAGCTCGGTGCCCGAGGCCACGAGGGCTTCCTCCAGGTGCAACAGGTTCGGTGCCCCGCCGGTGCCCATGATGAGCCGGGAACCCAGCTCGACACCCGCGATGATCAGCGGGTCCATCCTCGGAGCGGTCATCCGCCCTGCACCGCCGTGACGATCTCGACCCGGTCCCCGGCGCGCAGCGTGGTGCTGGCCCAGGCCCCGCGCGGGACGACCCGGTCGTTGACGGCGGCAGCCACCCCGATCGGGGCGGATCCGGGTGGCCGCGACGGCGCGAACCGCGCCAGCAGTGCGGAGAGCTGCGCGACGTCGGGCGTGAGCGCACGCACCTCACCGTTCACAGTGATGGAAGCAGTGATGGAAGCGGTGGTCGATGCGGTTGTCGAGAGAGGTGTCACGGTGCCTGTGGTGCTCATCGGGTGGTCTCCGGTCCGAAGCGTCGTGGGTCGGCGGCACCGAGGGCCGCCGTCAGGTCAGGAGCAGCGTGGGGTGCGCCGAGCAGAGGGGCCAGGGCGGCGGCGGTGAGCGGGGTGAGCAGGATCCCGTTGCGGAAGTGCCCGGTCGCGGCGAGCAGACCGGGCACACCGGTCTCCCCGATCAGCGGCAGGTTGTCCGGGGTGCCGGGCCGGCCGCGGTTGGTCACCTCGAGGAAGGACAGCTCGTCGATGCCGGGCACGAGCGCCCGGGCGTCGCGCAGCAGCGCGAAGACACCGCCCGCGCTGGCCAGGTCCTCCGCGGGGCCCTCCTCACTCGTGGCACCGACCACGACGTCCCCGCCGGCCCGGGGCACGATGTAGATCGGCCGCATCTGGACCGTCCCGCGCACCACATGCGCCAGGTCGAATCCGTTGGAGGTGCGCAGCCGGAGGGTCTGGCCGGCCACGTGCCGGACCGGCAGGTGCACCTGCGCCAACGGGGTCACCAGCCTGCCCGACGACGTCCCGGCGGCCAGCGCCACCGTCCCGGCATGGTGCACCCCGCCGTGGGCATCGGTGGCACCGATCACCCGTCCGTCGCCGCCGAGCAGGAGCTCGGCGGCGCTCGACCGCACGAGCCTGACGCGAGGATCGGCGATCAGCACCGCGAGCAGCGCGCGGTGCACGGACCGCGGGTCGACGTGGTGGTCGCCCTCGACCCACAGTGCGCAGGACAGCCGCGGTCCGAGGAACGGTTCACGCTCGCGGGCCTCGGCGACGGTGATCGGCTCCGAGCGCAGACCGAGGCGGGTGTGCAGGGAGTGCAGGCGGTCCAGCTGCGCGGCGTCGGCCTGGTCGTAGCCGACGGTGAGCGTCCCGCTCGTCTCGAAGCCGAGCTCCATGCCGGCGGCGTCGGACAGCTCGGCGGCGAAGGCCGGCCACAGTGCGGCCGAGGCGACGCACAGCGCGGTGAGGGCGTCCTCCCCGAAGGCCGCCTCGGCCACCGGGGCGAGCATGCCGGCCGCGGCGAAGGTCGAGCCCGCGCCGGGGGAGGGGTCGAGGCAGGTGACGCTCAGGCCGGCGCGCAGCGCCTGCCAGGCCAGCGCGGCCCCGATGATCCCGACGCCGATGATGAGGACGTCGCTCGTGGTCAGCGCCGTGGGTGAGGACGAGAACTGGGGCGACGGTGCTGGTGGCGACGGTGCTGGTGGCGACGGTGCTGGTGGCGACTGTGGTGGCGGTGCTGACGCTCCTGTGGGTGCGCGCATGTCACGGTGCTCCCTTCGCTGGAATGACCCAGAGCAGGTTCGACGGTCGGCGTGATGCCCTCTCAGCCCCGCCTGTGCGGGGCTCCCGTGCACGAGCCACAGTACACTCACGGACCATGACATTGACCGTGAATGGTGCCAACGGCCAGCGCCGATCCCGAATGGCGCAGGTGCGGCTGTACCTGTGCACCGATGCTCGCACGGACCGTGGCGGGCCGCGCGACTTCGTCACCTTTCTCCATGCGGCGCTGAGCGGTGGCGTGGACGTCGTGCAGCTGCGGGACCGGACCCTCGACGTCGTCGACGAGCTCGAGTACCTGGCGCTCGCCCGTGCGGTCACCCGCGAGCACGGGGCGCTGCTCGCGGTCAACGACCGGGCTGACCTCGCGCTCGCCGCCGGCGCGGACGTGCTCCACACCGGTCAGCGGGACCTGCCGCCGGCCTTCTCGCGCTCGCTGCTCGGCCCCGAGGTGATCCTGGGCCGCTCGTCGGGGGGTGGTGGGCAGGGCGCTGCGGCGCTCGCCGACCCCGACGTCGACTACGTCTGCGTCGGGCCGGTGTGGGGGACGCCCACCAAGCCGGGGCGGGCGCCGGTCGGGACCGGTGCGGTGCGTGCCATGGCCGACGCCGCGGCGTCGGGCCGTGTCCTGACCGGCAGCGACACCGAAGCCACAGAGGTCGTCGCCCCCTGGTTCGCGATCGGTGGCATCGACCTGGACACGGTGGCCGACGTCGTCGCCGCGGGGGCCGAGCGGGTCGTCGTCGTGCGGGCGATCACGCAGGCGCGGGACCCGGAGGCGGCGGCGCGGGCGCTGCGCGCGGCCCTGGGGCCGCTCGGCGGCGACTCGGCGGTGACTCGGCGGAGACCGGCGGTGAACGGCTGAACGACCAGCCGCGCGGGGCGACTATCCTGGGTCCGTGACGCACACCCCACCCACTTTGCCGCGCCCGGTCCTCGTTGTTGACTTCGGCGCGCAGTACGCGCAACTGATCGCACGCCGAGTCCGCGAGGCGAAGGTCTACTCCGAGATCGTCCCGCACACCTTCTCCGTCGAGCAGATGCTCGCGAAGAACCCGGCGGCGATCATCCTCTCCGGCGGACCGTCCTCGGTCTACGCCCACGGCGCGCCCTTCGTCGACCCCGCCCTCTTCGAGGCCGGGGTGCCGGTCTTCGGCATCTGCTACGGCTTCCAGGCGATGGCCAAGGCCCTCGGCGGGACCGTCGCCCAGACGGGGCTGTCCGAGTACGGCGGCACGTCGGTCGACATCTGCGAGGCCGGTGCCCTGCTGCACGGCTCGCCCGAGCAGCAGACCACGTGGATGAGCCACGGCGACGCCGTGCACTCCGCACCCGAGGGCTTCCAGGTCCTGGCGACCTCGGCTGGCTCTCCGGTCGCGGCCTTCGAGAACACCGAGCGCCGGCTGTACGGCGTGCAGTGGCACCCCGAGGTCCGGCACTCCCCGCTCGGTCAGCAGGCGCTCGAGAACTTCCTCTACGTCGGCGCGGGCCTGGCTCCGGACTGGACGCCGAGCAACCTCATCGCCGACCAGGTCGAGCTCATCCGCGCCCAGGTCGGTGACGCCCGGGTGATCTGCGGGCTGTCCGGCGGGGTCGACTCCTCGGTGGCCGCTGCACTTGTGCAGAAGGCCATCGGTGACCAGCTCACCTGCGTCTTCGTCGACCACGGTCTGCTCCGCGAGGGCGAGGCGACCCAGGTCGAGGAGGACTTCGTCGCGGCGACCGGCGTCCAGCTCAAGGTCGTCGACGCGCGCCAGCGCTTCCTCGACGCGCTCGCCGGGGTGTCCGACCCCGAGACGAAGCGCAAGATCATCGGCCGCGAGTTCATCCGCGTCTTCGAGATCGCCGCCCGTGAGGTCGTCGAGGAAGCCGGCGAGCACGGCGAAGAGGTGAAGTTCCTCGTCCAGGGGACCCTCTACCCCGACGTCGTCGAGTCCGGCGGTGGTGAGGGTGCGGCCAACATCAAGAGCCACCACAACGTCGGTGGGCTCCCCGACGACCTCGCGTTCTCCCTCATCGAGCCGCTGCGCGCACTGTTCAAGGACGAGGTCCGGGCCGTCGGCCTCGAGCTCGGCGTGCCTGAGGTCATCGTGTGGCGTCAGCCGTTCCCGGGCCCCGGGCTCGGTATCCGCATCGTCGGCGAGGTGACCGCCGAACGCCTGGACATCCTGCGCGCAGCGGACCTCATCGCCCGCGACGAGCTCACCAAGGCCGGCCTGGACCGCGAGATCTGGCAGTGCCCCGTGGTGCTGCTCGCCGACGTGCGCTCGGTCGGCGTGCAGGGTGACGGGCGGACCTACGGCCACCCGATCGTGCTGCGTCCCGTCTCCTCCGAGGACGCGATGACCGCGGACTGGACCCGGTTGCCCTACGACGTCCTCGCGACGATCTCCACCCGGATCACCAACGAGGTCAAAGACGTCAACCGCGTCGTCCTCGACGTGACGAGCAAGCCGCCGGGCACGATCGAGTGGGAGTGAGAGCTCACGCTCTCTGATCGACGCCCGACGGCGGGGCAGGTCTGCGGACCTGCCCCGCCGTCCTGCATCCGGGTGCGGGCGAGGGGGACGCGGGCTGGTACGAGGGCGCGAACCTCGCCCCCGTTCGCTACGGTGTGTCGAAGAGTCACCAGCGGCGGCGACCTCGACGGGGTCGGCCATCGAGCACTTTCAAGGTCTAGGAGATCAGATGTCGAGCAAGGTCACGATCAGGCAGAGCAAGGGCGTCAGCGTCGTCGGGATGATCACGCTCATCGCAGGGGTCCTGATGATCCTCGCCGGTGGCGTGACGTGGTGGGCGGTCTCGGACAAGCTCTCCCAGGAAGGCATCACAGTCTCCGACGACGCGTCCTTCCTCGCCGGCCGTCACGTCAACGACCCGTTCTCCGCCTATGCCCAGGCCGAGGTCATCAACAAGCACGCGCTGGAGTCGAGCGACGGCATGACCTACGCCGAGCTGGAGCAGGACGACCCGCGGCGTGAGACGGTCATGAACGCCTCGTTCCTGCGTGCCTCGCTCTTCACCTCGGTCGTGTCCTTCGGCGTCGCGGCTCTCGTGATGGGACTGGGTCTGCTGTTCATCCTCGTAGGCTGGGCACTGCGCCGCATCGCCGGAGGACCGCCCGTCGTGGTGGAGACCACCGGGTCGCCCGGCGCGCACGCGCTCGCCCCTGACTCGGCGACCTCGGCCGGACCACGTCACCAGTCACCGCCGGCCGCTGCCGCGACCACCACTCCTGTCGCTGCCGCTGCACCCGTCGTGACGCCGGCTGTGACGTCGGACTCCACTGCTCAGTCCTCCGCCCCTCAGACCTCTGCCGCTCCGCTCTCTTCCGCTCAGCCCTCAGCTGCCGTGTCCGACGAACCGGTCCGGCGCAGCCGCTCCGAGCGCTCCGCCCCGACCTCGTCCCCGTCGCCTGCGGGCGAGCGCCCCGAGACGACCACGGCCAGGACGCCGATCGTCGGTTCGTCCTCAGCCAACAGCGCCACGCAGGACGGCGCAGCACCCACCAGCCCGACGACGTCGTCCACGCAGCCGGCCACGTCCGGAGCGCCGACCGACGCACCCCGCACGGACGAGCGACCGTCCGGGTGGGCCTCACCGGCCGACCGGGTTCCCCCGGTCGAGGGCTCGGGCGAGAACGGCACGAGCAAGTAGCGACCGCGAGCTCGTAACGACGCAGGCCGGGTGGGACCGTGAGGTCCCACCCGGCCTGCGTGGTCCCTGGGGTGTCCGGGACTGCTTCGTGGGCACTGCTCCTTCGTGCGCACTGCTACTTCTTGCGCACCGCCGAGACGATCGAGGTGACCACCAGGGCCACCCCCCCGACGCAGAGCAGGACGATGAGTGCGAGCTCGTTGTCGAACTCGGCCCCGAGCGCCCTGGCGAGGATTCCGCCGCCGATCACGACGATGATCAGGCCCCACACGACGGTGCTCATCCGGACCGGTGGACGCGGTGCGGCGGCGGGAGCCTGGTCCGTGGGGGACTGCCCGGTCGTGGGCTGGTTCGTGGGTTGATCTGTGGGGGACGGCTCCGTCGGGAAGCTCTCCGTCTGGAACCTCTCCGTCGGGAACTTCTCCGTCGGGAAGTCCCCGGTCTCGGGGCGCTCTGTCGAATCGGTCATGACTCCTCCTTGATGAGAATGTCGCCCGCACCGGCCTGGATGTCCAGGTGGATCTGCGGGGTGGCGCCGTCACGGACGTCGGAGGTCTCGAAGTCGGTGGTGCCGTTGCCCACACCACCGTGGCTGACCTCGTCGCCGGCGACCCGCCACGTGGCGTTCCCGGCTCCCAGCCGGACCTCGGCCGAGGCTGCGGTGTCCTCGGGGAGGATGACGGTGAGGTCGCCGAGGCCCATGTTGACCGGGACGGTGATGGTCTCGCTGCTGGTCAGGGGAAGATCGGTGAGGTCGACCGTGAGGTCTCCGGCTCCGATCGAGAAGCCATCGGTGGCCTGCGAGGCCGATGTCGGGGTGAACGTCCCTTCACCGACCAGCGCACCGGATGTCCCCGTCGAGTCGATCGCGACGACCGAGAGCGGGCTGGCCACGATCGCGACGAGGGCGATGAAGCCGAGGACCCCGGAGGACCGTCCGCGCAGGCCCGCGATGATGATGCCGACCCCGGCAAGGATGGTCGCGACGGCGAAGGTGGTGAAGAACACCTGTCCGTCGGACCCGTCGAAGGTCCCGGCGCGGTCAGCGAGGAGCAGCCCCGCAAAGGTCAGCAGCGACAGTCCGGCGACGATGCCGAAGGAGGCAGCACCTGGTCCTTTGACCGGTGGGCGAGACGCCTTGGCCTTGACCGGCGTCGGCGGCTGCCCGGACCAGCCCTGCCCGGACGAGCCTTGCCCGGACCAGCCCTGCCCGGATGAGCCCTGCCCGGACCAGCCCTGGGGAGGCGGTGAGGCGTAGGGGACGTAGGGCGGCGGGGGGAGCGCCTTGGACAGGTTCGGCGGCGCCGGAGCTGTGGGCGGGGTGGTGGGCGGGGTGGTGGGCGACGTGGTGGGGTAGACCACGGTCGGCTGCGGCGGCGTCGGGCCGGCCTGGTACGCCGCGCTGGGGGACTGGGGGCCTGAGTATCCAGGCGGTGTGGGCGGGTACGGTCGCGACGGGTACTGGCCGTGCGGCGGCAAGGCCCCGCTCTTCTGCTTGCGGACCGTGACGAAGAAGTAGATCGCGAAGATCACCAGGGCGAGCCAGAACAGCCCGTCGAACCAGCCGAACCCCCAGGCTCCCCACCAGCCGAACTCCCCGGTGCGCCAGAACAGGCCGATGAGCAGCAGGATCCCGGCTCCGGCGATCGCGGAGTCGAACCGGCCACGGATCGCCTCCTGCAGGTGGATCCTGCCGTCGCTCTGCTCGGGCAGCAGCGCCCAGCCCGCGGCGTAGAGGACGAACCCGACACCCGAGAGCAGCATGAGCACGCCGAAGGCGGCTCGGACGAGGAGCGCGTCGATCCCGAGCCGGAGGGCCAGGCCGGAGGCGACACCACCGATCCACCGGTCGTTCGCCCGCATGATGCCGGTCCGGCGGATCGAGTTGAAGAATGCGTCGATCTGGTCGGGACCGTCCGGTCCGGTCGGGCCGGGGGGCGGGGCCGGGGCAGGGCCCGACGGTCCGCCGGGCACCCAGGGCGGTGGGGTCGACCCGGTGGGGGGGAGGGAGGAGTCGTCGCTGTTCATGTCTCGATCCTTGTCCTTGCCGGTGCCCTCTGGCTATCGGGTGAGACCCTGACCCGACCCTGATCTGTGCGTGGACCGTGCCCTGACTCCTCCCTGGTTCCCACCGAATAGGCTGGCCAGACCCCGCCGCGCGCCTCATCGCGTGTGACCATCAAGGAGTGACCTTCCCCGTGAACCAGCCCCCACCGACCGCGGCCGCGCCGGCGCCAGGGTTTGCGCAGCCTGCGCGGCTCCCGCTGCGCCGTCCCCACCGGGGCCGGATCGTGGGCGGGGTGTGCCTGGGCATCGCTGCGCACCTGGACCTGCCGGTGCGCACCGTCCGGCTCTTCGCCGTGATCCTGGCCTTCGTCGGGGGCATGGGCATCCTCGCCTACCTGTTCCTGTGGACGCTCGTGCCGTCCGGTGATCCTGCGCAGGTGGCGGCCGACGAGCGTGACCCGGCGCTCGCGCGCCTGGCCCCTCGCGCGGATCTCGCCCCGGGCGCGAACCGCCTCGACGGGTGGCTGTCCCGGTTCCCGGTCCGCGACATCCTCATCGGTGTGCTGGCTCTCGTGGGTGCCAGCGCGCTCATCGCGAGCCGCTTCGGGGTCCAGATCGAGTGGTCCTGGGTGCTCCCGGTGATCCTCGCGCTGGCTGGGTTGGGGCTCGCGTGGAGCCAGCTCGACGAGACGCAACGCGGTCAGTGGCTCACCCGGGCGGGAGGGCGGACCTCGAACGGGATCCTGCGTCTTGCTGCCGGACTTGTCCTCGCCCTCGTCGGGGTGCTGCTCCTGGTCAGTCAGGACATGCCGTCCACCGCGATGCTGCCGGCTGCGGTCGCTGCGCTCGCGGTGCTCGCCGGCGCCGCGATCGTGCTGGCGCCGTGGTGGTTGCGGCTGGGCCGCGAGCTCGGTGAGGAGCGGGCGGCGCGAGAACGTGCCAACGAGCGGGCCGATATCGCCGCCCACCTGCACGACTCCGTCCTGCAGACGCTCGCCCTCATCCAGCGCAGCGCCGAACGGCCCGGCGAGGTGACCCGGCTCGCCCGCAACCAGGAACGTGAGCTGCGCGAGTGGCTGTACACCGACAGGTCGGCCGCCGGGACGTCTGTGGCCGCAGACCTCACCGCGCTCGTCGCGGAGGTGGAGAACACTCTCACCGAGCGTTCCGGCGGTGGGGAGTCGATCTCCGTGGACACCGTCATCGTCGGCGACGCGGTCCCGACGGAGGCGACCAGCGCCCTGCTGCAGGCCACCCGCGAGGCCCTGGTGAACGCCGTCGTGCACGGGAAGCCGCCAGTGTCGCTGTACCTGGAGGTCAGTGCGGACGCCGCGGAGGTGTTCGTGCGGGACCGCGGCGACGGGTTCGACCTGGACAGCGTCCCGCGTGACCGGTTCGGGGTACGCGAGTCGATCCTCGGGCGGGTCCAGCGCCGCGGGGGTGAGGCGAGCGTCCGCTCCGGTCCCGGCCGTGGGACCGAGGTCCGACTGCGCCTGCCGCTGACCGACGCCACTCACTCGAACCATGGCGCTGCTTCGCGTCCCACTGATTTCGCCGATCCCACCGATCCCACCGATCCCACCGATCCTGCAGGAGAGCACCCATGACCGGAACCGATCCGATCTGCGTCGTCCTCGTCGACGACCACGACATGTTCCGGGCCGGGGTGCGGGCCAGCCTCGACCCCCACGTCGAGGTGGTCGGGGAAGCCGGGGACGTCGACTCCGCCGTCGAGATCATCCACGCGACGAGGCCGTCGGTCGTCCTCCTCGACGTCCACCTCCCTGGTGGTGCGGGTGGTGGTGGGGCGGAGGTCCTCACCCGCTGCGCGGACCTGCTCGGGGCGACCCGAGTCCTTGCGCTGTCCGTGTCCGACGCGGCCGAGGACGTCGTCGCGGTCATCCGGGCCGGAGCGCGGGGGTACGTGACCAAGGCGATCTCGGGACTCGAGCTCAGCGCGGCCATCGACCGGGTGGCCGGCGGCGACGCCGTCTTCTCCCCGCGCCTGGCCGGGTTTGTGCTCGACTCCTTCGGGACGCAGGCGGCCGACGTCGCGGTGGCTGACGACGAGCTCGACCGCCTCTCGGCCCGCGAGCAGGAGGTCATGCGTCTGATCGCACGCGGGTACTCCTACCGGGAAGTGGCGAGCGAGCTGTTCATCTCGATCAAGACGGTCGAGACGCACGTCTCTGCGGTGCTGCGCAAGCTGCAGCTCTCCTCCCGGCACGAGCTCACCCGGTGGGCGGCGGCGCGGCGGCTGCTGTGAACCGAGATCAAGGTCACGGAAATAACCCGCAAGATCACCCACAATCTGTCCGGCCCCCCAGCAGCGTCGGGCACGATGGGACGATGAATTATGCCGCCTTCACCGATGACCTCGAAGGCACCGACCATCACCCTGTGCTGATCGCGTGCTCCCACGGGACGGACAACCCTCAGGGGCGCGCCGTCGTGAGCCATCTCGTGGGTCAGGTCCGTGAGCTGCTGCCCGACGTCGAGGTCCTCGAGACCTATGTGGACGTGCAATACCCCCAGGTCGACGAGGTCGTGGGCAGCGTCGCCTCGGGTCGTCCGGTGGTCGTGGTGCCGATGCTGCTCTCGGGCGGCTTCCATGTCAACGTCGACATCGCCTCGGCCGTGGCGTTGCGCGCCTCGACCGGTTCCCCCACGGTCGCGGCTGCCCCGCTGGGACCGGACCCGCGCCTGGCGAGCATCCTCGTGGACCGTCTCGATGCCGCCGGCGCGCTGCCTGGAGACGCGGTCGTCGTGGCGGCAGCCGGGTCGAGCGACGAGGCTGCGGCAGCGGACGTCGAGCAGATCGCGGCAGACGTCGCGCGGTCCTGGGAAGGGCCGGTCACTCTGGGATACGCGGCCTCCGCGACGCCGCGCGTGGCGGTGGCGACCGACCTGGCGCGGTCCGCGCTCGGCGGCGCCGAGCACGGTCGAGTGGTCCTGGCGACGTACCTGCTGGCTCCGGGCTTCTTCACCCAGCGTCTTGCTGAGGCGGGGGCGGACATCGTGGCTGAGCCCCTCGGTGCGCACCCGGCGATCGCGCAGATCATCGTGGACCGGTTCAACGAGGCGCTCACGCAGCTCCCGACGGTTGCCGGCGGCTGACGACCGCGCTTGCCACAACCATGTGCTTGCCACAACCGTGTGCTTGCCACAACCGTGTGCTTTCGCAGCGGCGGCGGGGCATCCTTGAGCCATGGACACTCCGCTGCGCGTCACCGACACCTTGAGCCTCGCCCCGAGCGAGCTCGGGTGGCGTTTCTCGCGGTCCTCAGGTCCGGGTGGGCAAGGCGTGAACACCGCAGACAGCCGGGTCGAGCTCACCTGGGACCCGACGCCGTCCCTCGCCGTCGCGGGGCTGCCGTCCGCTGCACGTGACCGACTCATGACCCGGCTCGAGCCGGTTCTCGTCAACGGCAAGGTGGTCATCGCTGCCTCCGAGCAGCGGGCGCAGCTGCGCAACCGCCAGGCGGCGCGTGAACGGCTGGCCCAGATGCTGCGTGAAGCCCTCGCCCCGCCACCGCGCACGCGCCGGTCCACGAAACCGACCCGCGGCTCGATCGAGCGGCGCCTGGTGGCGAAGAAGTCTCGGTCGCGGATCAAGTCGGGACGGTCGGGCCGGAGCTCTGGGGCCGACTCCTAGGCGGCTGCCCGGTCACCGTGTCCACACCGGCCGGCGAGGCGCTGGCCCCCGGAGCGCAGGTCAGAACGGTGGGATGTCCGGGAAGCGGGTGGGTGGGTCTGGTGGTGGGTCGGTGCCGTGGTCGGTGCCCTGGTCGTGGTCGTCGTGTGGGTGGCGTTCGTGGTGGGCGTCGGTGGTGGTGTAGGTGCGGCCGGAGGGCGCGGTCCAGTGCACGCTCGCGCCGAGGGGGCTGCTGGTTCCGAGGGAGCTGCCCGTCCCGGGTGGGGTGGTGATGATCTGGGCTTGCCATCGGGTGCGGTGTCGCATGCGGTGGTGTGTGCGGCACAGGTGGATGAGGTTGGTCTGGTCTGTTGTTCCGCCGTGGGCCCAGTTGGTGACGTGGTCGATGTCGCAGCGGGTGGCTCTGCGTGCGCAGCCGGGGAAGCGGCAGTGTTCATCTCTGAGGCGGAGCCAGGCTTTGAGGTCGGCGGGGATGGTGTAGCGGTCTCGGTCGAGGCCGAGGATGGCTCCGGTGTGGGGGTGGGTGAGGATCCGCAGGAAGGACGGGGCCTGCCCGCAGAGGTCTCGGGCGGTGTCGGGGTCGATGGGTCCGTAGCCTTCGAGCTCGGCGGGTGCGTCTGCGCCCAGGAGCGTCAGGACCGGGACGGTGACAGCGACGGTGGGGCGGATGCCGCGCATCGAGGTGCGCAGGCGCCGGCGATCCTCCGCGGAGCCAGGACCGTCCCCGTCAGCCTTGGGAGCTGGTGTGTCGGTGCCAGCGTTGGTGCCACCAGCGCGGTCGTCATGCCCGCCACCAGCGCGGTCGTCGTGCCCACCATCGGTGCGATCGGTGCGATCGGTGCGATCGGTGCCGGCGGGGTCGCCGAGGGCGTTGTGGAAGGCGTCGCGGGCGTCGTCGTCGAGCATGACGGCGGTCAGGGTGTCGGCGCGCAGCTGGGGCAGGGTCCGTCCGTCGTCGGGGTGCTGCAGGGATGCGGCGACGTCGGAGACCCTGTTGAAGATGGCGTGGGCTTGGGTGGCGGGCAAGAACGCGTGCAGCCAGGCCATGCCGTCGACGTCGGGTTCGATCAGGACGGTGCGCCCGGTCGCGGCCGTCTCGTGGCGTACGACCAGGGGTACGGGGTCCAGGCGGTCGCGTTCACGGGCAGCGGCCCGTTTGAAGGTGGACACGGTGAGGAGTTTGGCGCGGGGGATGAGGGTCTTCTCCGCGCGCGCCCGGGTGTGGGGGTCGAGGCCGCTGATGTGGTTGATCATCACCTGGGCGTGGCGGTAGGTGATCGACCCTTCAGCCAGTGCGGTGGCGGTGGCGGGGAGGTCGGTGGACAGGACGTGGGCGTCGTCGAGCAGGTGCGCGGCGGTGGTGTGGGGCAGGTGCAGGGCGCAGGCCAGCTCTGCGGTCACCTCGCCCAGGTCGAGGTCTGGGTCGCCGGGGTCAAGGGTCAGCTCTTCCGGGTCCAGGGAGGAGGTGCGCAGCTCCTCGATGAGCGCGGAGCGCATGGCCGTCATCGAGTTGATCATCTGATCGGCGGTGACGATGGCCGCGAGCAGTCCCGCCTTGACGGTTCCACCGGGCCCGTCGTCGCACATCAGGTTCTCAACCATGATTCGAACCTACATCTGGCCACTGACATTCTGGGGCGAGCCGCCCGATACCCCTCACCGCGGCAGACGGCGGACGACCCGCCGTCGCACCCGAAGAGGAGGGCGCACGACCCGCCGACGCACCCGCCGGACCGGCCCAGCGGGGCCTGCGATCGCCGTCGACCATCCCGTTCCTGCTCATGTCCCGACTCTACGGATGGCCACTGACATTCCAGGGCACACCCCACACCCCACCGTTGTCAGCAGCGACAACGCCAAGCTCGGCCAGGGACCGAGGCGCACGGGGTCACGTCGAGTGATGGACTAGCGAGCGCCGGGATCCGCAAGCCCCACAAGATCCACCACGTCCACCTGATCCGCCCACTCCGGCGCGCGCCGCACGACGTCGCCGATGACGGTGATCGCCGGCGGGCGGACGCCCGCCTCGACTGCGCGAGCCGCGATGGTCGCCAGGGTGCCGACCGTGGTGCGCTGGCGCGGGCCGTAGCCGTCCTCGACGATCGCGGCGGGCGTCTGCGGGTCCCGGCCGTTGGCCAGCAGCCCGGCGGTGGTCTGCGGCAGGTGCGCGACACCCATGAGCAGGACGACCGTGTGGTCGTTCGCGGACGGCACGTGGCCGACGTCCTCGTGGCCGGTGAGGATCGTGAACCCGCGGGAGAGCCCCCGGTGGGTCACCGGGATCCCCGCGGCCGCCGGCACGGAGATGGCACTGGTGACGCCGGGCACGACCTCGACGGGCACGCCCGCCGCCACGCAGGCGTCGAGCTCCTCCCCGCCGCGGCCGAACACGTACGGGTCTCCGCCCTTGAGACGCACGACGGCGTAGCCCGCCAGGGCGCGCTCGACGAGGATGGCGTTGATCTCGTCCTGGGGGATCGGGTGGTGCCCGGAGGTCTTGCCGACGTCGATGATCTCCACGTCGCCGGGCAGCTCGTCGAGGATCGCGCGCGGGGCGAGGCGGTCGATGACGACGACGTCGGCCGCGGTGATGAGGTTGCGAGCCCGGACGGTGAGCAGGTCGATCGCACCCGGCCCGCCTCCGACGAGGGCGACAGACCCCACCGACGCACCCGCAGGGGCCCCGGACCGTGTCCGCGCGAGCGCGACCGCCCGAGCGTCGGCGGTGGCTCGCGGACCGGCACCGGACGGCCCGCCACCGGACGGCCCGCCCCCGGACGGGCTCTCGCTGCGGGGCGGTGTCGCGCGCACCGGAAGCGTCCCCGTGCGCAGGCTCGCCTCGATGGCGTCCCGGACCCGGATGGACCGGCGCGGGTTGCGGTCGCTGACCGACGCCGACGTCACCGACACGACCGACTCACCCACCCGCGCGACCGCGGGCACCCAGGCGGTGGCGCCGTCGCCGTCGCCGGCGGCCACACAGAACGTCTGCTGGGCCTCGGCGTCAGCGCTGACCTGCGCGTCGATCTCCGGTGACCCGGTGGCGACGTGGACCAGCCAGGCCCCGGCGAGGTCGCCCGCGCGGTAGGTGCGCCGGTGCTCCCAGACGACCGCACCCGCGGTGACGAGCGCGGCCATCTCCGAGCCCGCGGCCGGTGCCACGAGGACCAGGTGCGCGCCGGCGTCGGCCAGGGTCTGGGCGCGACGCGCCGAGACGGGGCCGCCGCCGACGAGCACGACCCGGCGGCCCGTGACGCGGAGTCCGAGCGGAAGGATGTCGGGAGACATGGAGGAAGTCACGAGCCAGACTCTACGGCGAGGCCACGGCGGCGCATGACAGCACGCTCGACCGGGGCGAAGAACAGCAGCTCGACGGCGATCCCGACGACGAGGATGAGGATGATCCCGACGAAGATCCGGGACATGTCCCCGAGGTCGCGGCCCTGCTGGAGCAGCTGACCCAGACCGAAGCCGATGTCCCCGCCGACGGCGATGAGCTCGGCGGCCATGAGCGAGCGCCAGGAGAAGGCCCAGCCCTGCTTGAGGCCGGCGATGTACCCGGGCAGCGCCGCGGGCAGGATGACGTGGCCGACCATCTGGAACGAGTTGGCCCCGAGAACCTGACCCACCCGCCGGAACAGCGGGGGCACCTGGTCGACGCCGGCGACGATCCCGTTGATGATCGACGGCACCGCACCGAGCAGGATCACCGCGTAGATCGTGGCGTTGCTCAGCCCGAACCAGATGATCGCCGCGGGCACCCACGCGACCGAGGGCAGCACCTGCAGGCCGGTGATGAGCGGCCCGAAGGACGCCCGGATCCACCGCACCCGGGCCACCACGATGCCGAGCGGGGTGCCGATGATCGCGGCCAGCACGAACCCGATCACGCCGCGCTGCACGCTCGTGACGAGCGCCTCGCTCGCCGTGTCGTTCTCCCACAGGTGCAGGAACGTCATGCCCACGAGCGCGGGCGGGGGGAACTTCGTCACGTCCTGGGGACCGAGGCGGAAGGCGATCTCCCAGACGGCGAGCAGGACCGTGACGGAGATGACGAGCGGCAGGACCGAGCGGGTGATCGCCCGCACGCGGTTGACAGCCGCTGCGGGCGCCGTCTGCAGGGCGTCCAGCCCCGCCTCGAGGGAGCTGAGCGACCGGTCGTCGAGGTCAGTGGGCATGGCGGCGGATCTCCTCGCGCAGCTTGTCGGTGATCTCGATCGCCAGCTTCGCGACCTCGGGGGCCTCGATCCGGCGCTCACCCGTGACGGACACGTCCCACTCACGCACGATGCGCCCGGGACGGCTGGACATGAGCAGCACCCGCTGGCCGAGGCGGACGGCCTCGCGGACGTTGTGGGTGATGAACACGACCGTGCGGCCGGTCGCCTTCCACACCCGCTCGAGCTCGTCGTGGAGCAGGTCGCGGGTGATCGCGTCGAGGGCGGCGAAGGGCTCGTCCATGAGCAGGACGTCCTGCTCCTGGGCGAGCGCCCGGGCGAGGGCGACGCGGGAGCGCATGCCGCCGGAGAGCTCGTGGACCCGCTTGTCCGCGGCCCCGCTCAGGTGCACCATGTCGAGGAGCTCCCCGACGCGGGCGGCCCGCTGGGCGCGGGGGACCTTGCGCAGTTTGAGCGCGAGGTCGACGTTCTGGCCCGCGGTGAGCCACGGGAACAGCGCAGCCTCCTGGAACATCAGCGCCGCGCCGTCGCCGGCGACGGCGACCTGCCCGGTGGTCGCCTTCTCCAGGCCGGCCATGATGTTGAGCAGGGTGGACTTCCCGCACCCGGAGGCGCCGAGCAGGCAGACGAACTCACCCGGCTTGATGGTCAGGTCGATGCCGTCCAGCACCAGCGGGCTCGCCGGGCCGAAGCGTTTGCTCACCCCGGTGAGCCGCACCGCCGGGGCGGTCGTGACGCCCGGGCGCACAGTGCCCGACGACGCAGTGCCCGACGACGCAGTGCCCGACGACGCAGTGCCCGACGACGCAGTGCCCGACGACGCGGTGCCCGACGACGGATCGTCGACGGCCGGAGCGCCAGCTCTGAGGGAGGTCATGGTTCTCATTCCTTGCCGAGCCCACCGGCCGAGACGGGGGCGTCCCCGCGGGCCGTGAGCACCGAGTTGAGCAGTCGCAGGTCATAGATGCCGTCGAGGGCGCCGTCGGGGGAGATGCCGAGCGGGAGCTCGGTGGTCCCGGCGTCGAGCCCGTCCGTGAACAGGGTGTCCAGGGTCGAGGCGAAGGGGTCGGGGGTGAAGGTGAGGTTGGCGAAAGACCGCGCCAGCACGTCGTCGGGCAGGGCCTTGCCGGCCTTGTCCTCGAGGGCGTCGTTGACGACGGCCGCGGCCTCGGCGGGGTTCGCCGTGATCCAGTCCACCGCGCGGACGTGCGCCTCCAGGACCGCGGTGACCGAGGCGGGGTGCTCGCCGAGGAACTCCTGGGTGGCGATGACGTTCGTGGTGACGAACTCACCTCCCGGCCACAGGTCCGCCTCGTCGACCAGCACGCTCGCCCCGGCCTCCAGGACCAGCCGGGACGCCCACGGCTCGGGCAGCCACGCCCCGTCGATCTGCCCGTCGACGAACAGCTGCAGGGTCTGGGCGTTCGTGGTCGGCACGACGGACACGTCCCCACCACCGTTGATGTCGGTGGTCAGGCCGTGCTCGGCGAGGTAGGCCCGCGCCGCCACGTCCTGGGTGCCACCGCGCTGGGGGGTGGCGATCCGGGCGCCGGCGAGCTGGTCCACCGAGGTGACCTCCGGGTCGACGACGAGCTGCGCGCCCCCCGAGGCGGTCCCGGCCACGATCCGCAGCAGGCTGCCGTTGGTAGTGACGTAGCCGGTGATCGCCGGGTTCGGGCCCAGGTAGGCGATGTCGATCGACCCGCCGCGCACGGCCTCGATGGCCGCCGGCCCGGCATTGAAGGTCGTGACGGTCACCGTGACGTCGGGGCCGAGCGCGTCGGCGAAGTACCCCTCGACGTCGGCCACCAGTGCGGGGGCGTGCGTGACGTTGGCGAAGTAGCCGATCCGCACCTCCTGCGCCGGGCCCAGATCGGTGAAGACCGCGGCGTTGGCCGGGCGGCCGGTCGTCGCGCACGCGGACAGCAGGAGCATCACCAGTGCCACCGCCGCCAGCATGCGTGTCATCGCCGCGCTCAGATCGTGTACTGGACCGGGCGGTCCGCAGGGTTGCGGGCGGCGGTGAGGGCGTCGCCGACCATGCCGGCGGCGAGGGTCCCGCCGTCGGCCGCGTCGATGAGCAGGAACGAGCCCGTGCGCCGCGAGACCAGGTACTCCTCGGCCGCGATCGGGGACGCCAGTCGCAGCGTGACCCGGCCGATGTCGTTGAGCTCGAGCCGCTCGGCCGGCTCGAGGGACGCGGAGTCGAGGTCGAGCTTGCCGACCACGTCCCGCACGACCGCCTGGACGGTCTTGGTCGTGTGCTTGAGCAGCACCCGAGACCCGGGCAGCAGCGGGCGCTCGGCCAGCCACGCCACGGTGCCCACGACGTCCTGGGTGACCTCGGGCGCGTCCGCCGCGGTGGCGATGAGGTCGCCGCGGGTCACGTCGATCTCGTCGCTCAGGCGCAGCGTGACCGACTGCGGGGCGAAGGCCTCGGCGAGCTCGCCGTCGGCCGTGTCGATGCCCTCGATGGTCGAGCGCCGGCCCGAGGGCAGCACGACGACCTGGTCACCGACCCGCACGACGCCGGCCGCGATCTGCCCGGCGTAGCCGCGATAGTCCGTGAAGCGCGGGTCGCGCGCCGCGCCCTGGGGACGGATGACCGTCTGGACCGGGAAGCGGAAGGACTCCGCGCTCGGCTCGTCGGCCGGGGGGAGCTCCTCGAGCAGCTCGAGCAGGCTCGGGCCGTCGTACCACGGGGTCTTGGCGGACCGGTCCACGACGTTGGCGCCCTCGAGCGCGGACACCGGGATGGTCACGAGGTTGGCCACGCCCAGGTCCGCCCCGGTCGCGCTGATCTGCGCGGCGAGCTCGCGGTAGCGCGCCTCGTCGTAGTCGACGAGGTCGATCTTGTTCACCGCGACGATGACGTGCGCCACCCGCAGCAGGCTGGCCACCGCGAGGTGGCGCCGGGTCTGCTCGAGCAGCCCCTTGCGGGCGTCGATGAGGAGCACGACGACGTCGGCCGTGGAGGCGCCGGTGACCGTGTTGCGGGTGTACTGCACGTGACCGGGGCAGTCCGCGAGGATGAAGGAGCGCTTCGCGGTGGCGAAGTACCGGTAGGCGACGTCGATCGTGATGCCCTGCTCGCGCTCGGCGCGCAGGCCGTCGGTGAGCAGCGCCAGGTCGGGGGTGTCCAGGCCACGGTCGCGGGAGACCCGCTCGACGGCGTCGAGCTGGTCGGCGAGGACGGACTTGGAGTCGTAGAGCAGGCGGCCCACGAGGGTGGACTTGCCGTCGTCGACCGACCCGGCGGTGGCCAGGCGCAGCAGCGTGGTGGTGGGGGCGAGAGTGCTCATCAGAAGTACCCAACTTTCTTGCGGTCTTCCATGGCGGCCTCGGAGATGCGGTCGTCGGCGCGGGTCGCGCCACGCTCGGTGATGCGGGTCGCGGCGACCTCGGTGATGACGGCCGCGACGTCGGCGGCGTCGGACTCGACTGCCCCGGTGCAGGACATGTCGCCCACGGTGCGGTAGCGCACCTGCTCGGTGAAGACCCGTTCCTCGCGCGGCTGGGAGTAGGGCCCGACGGCGAGCAGCATGCCGTCGCGCTCGAAGACCTCGCGCTGGTGGGCGTAGTACAGCGACGGGAGGTCGATGGTCTCCCGCTCGATGTAGCGCCAGATGTCCAGCTCGGTCCAGTTGCTCAGCGGGAAGGCGCGCACGTGCTCACCCGGGCGGTGGCGACCGTTGTAGAGGTTCCACAGCTCGGGGCGCTGGTTGCGCGGGTCCCACTGGCCGAACTCGTCGCGCAGGGACAGCACACGCTCCTTGGCGCGGGCCTTCTCCTCGTCGCGGCGGGCCCCGCCGAACAGCGCGTCGAACTTCCCGGCGGCGATCGCGTCGAGCAGCGGCTGGGTCTGCAGCGGGTTGCGGGTGCCGTCGGCGCGCTCGGAGAGGCGCCCGTCGTCGATGTAGTCCTGGACCGAGGCGACCTCGAGCCGGGCGCCGAGGCGCTCGACGGTCGCGTCGCGGAAGGCGAGCACCTCGGGGAAGTTGTGCCCGGTGTCCACGTGCAGCAGCGGGAAGGGCACCGGCGCCGGCCAGAAGGCCTTCTCGGCAAGGTGCAGCATGACCACGGAGTCCTTGCCGCCGCTGAACAGCAGCGCGGGACGCTCGAACTCGGCCACCACCTCACGGATGATGTGGATGCTCTCGCTCTCCAGCGAGTCGAGCTGGCTGAGCCGGCGCTCGGGAGCGGCGGTCGCGGCCGTGGTGGCAGCGGAAGCGGTGGCAGCAGTCTCAGTGATACTCATACGTGGAGCCCACATTCGGTCTTGTCGAGTCCGGACCAGCGTCCGGAGCGGGGGTCTTCGCCGGGGGCGACGCGCTTGGTGCAGGGTGCGCAGCCGATGGACGGGTAGCCGTCGTTGAGCAGGGGGTTGAGGATCACCTGGTGCTTGGCCGCGTACGCGAGGATGTCGTCGAAGGTCCACGCGGCGAAGGGGTTGATCTTCACCAGGGAGTTCTTCTCGTCCCAGGTGACCAGGGGAGTGGTGGTGCGGGTGGGTGCCTCGTCGCGGCGCACGCCGGTCACCCACAGCTCGTAGCCGGCCAGGGTGCGCTGCAGCGGCTCGACCTTGCGCATCGCGCAGCACGCGGCCGCGTCCCGGGTGAAGAGGTCCTTGCCATGGACGGCGTCCTGCTCGGCGACGGTCAGGCGCGGCAGCACGTCGACGATGGTCACCTCCATCTGCTGCTCGACGGCGTCGCGGGTGCCGATCGTCTCGGCGAAGTGGTACCCGGTCTCCAGGAACAGCACGTCCACCCAGGGGGCGGCCGCGGCGACCAGGTGCGGGAGCACGGCGTCGGCCATGGAGCAGGCGACGGCGATGGAGTGGCCGAACTCGCGGGCGGCCCAGGCCACCACCTGCTCGGCGGTGGCCTCGTCGGGCGCCCCCAGGCCCGACCCGTGCAGCTCGGCCTGGCCCCGGGCGACGATCTCCTGGAGCTCGGCGGGGCTGCGCAAGGGGCGGGCGGTCGCGGCGCGGTCGGCGGCGTGCGCCGCCTGCGAGGCGGAGCGCCCGGCCGTGCGCGCCTTGGCGGCCGCGCGCAGGGCGGCCAGCGGGTCGGTCGCCGGGGCGGGGGTGATCGGGGTGGTGCTCACAGCAGTGCCTCCTCGTCCGCGGTCGCGGCCCACTCGCCGAAGGACTCCTCGCCGGTGCGCTCGGACTCGAAGCGGCGTACCACGCGCTCGACGTAGTCGGGCAGGTTCGCCGTCGTCACCTTGAGCCCGCGGACCGTGCGCCCCATGCCGGCCTCGGCACGGTCCTGGCTGGCCAGCCCGCCGCCCAGGTGCACCTGGAAGCCGGGCTCCTGCTCGCCGTCGTCGTTCATCACGAGCTGACCCTTGAGGCCGATGTCCGCGGTCTGGATGCGGGCGCAGGAGTTGGGGCAGCCGTTGATGTGCAAGGTGATCGGCTTGAGCCGGGAGATGTCCCCGAGGCGTTCTTCGAGAGTGTCGATGGCGACCTTCGCGGTCTCCTTCGTGTCGACGATCGCGAGCTTGCAGTACTCGATGCCGGTGCAGGCGATCGTCGAGCGGCGGAAGTTGCTCGGCTCGGCCTCCAGGCCGAGGGCCCGCAGGCTCGTCACGACGCCGGCCACCGCGGCCGGGGGCACGTCGAGGACGAGGAGCTTCTGGTGCGGGGTGAGCCGGATCCGCGTCGACCCCACCGACTCGGCGAGGTCGGCGACCGCGGCGAGGGTCGAGCCGGAGACTCGTCCGACGTAGGGCGCCCCGCCGATGTAGAAGTTCCCGTCCTTCTGCTCGTGCACACCGACGTGGTCGCCGGGGCTCGTGGGGCGCGGGGCGGGCGGCCCGTCGGGCAGCTGGTACCCGAGGTACTCGTCCTCGAGGATCTGGCGGAACTTCGCCGGTCCCCAGTCCGCCAGCAGGAACTTCAGGCGGGCCTTGTTGCGCAGCCGACGGTAGCCGTAGTCGCGGAAGATCTGCACGACGCCGTGCCAGACGTCGGGCGCCTGCTCGGGGGTGACGAAGGCGCCGAGGCGCTCGCCCAGGCGGGGGTTGGCGCTCAGCCCACCGGCGACCCACAGGTCGAAGCCGATCCCGAGCTCGGGGTGGACGAGGCCGACCAGGCCGATGTCGTTGATCTCGTGGACGACGTCCTGGCTGGGGTGGCCGGTGATCGCGGTCTTGAACTTGCGGGGGAGGTTGGCGAGCTCGGGGATGCCGATGTACTTCTCGGTGATCGCGTCGATGATCGAGGTCGGGTCGATGAGCTCGTCCTTGGCGATGCCGGCGACCGGGCTGCCGAGCACGACCCGGGGCACGTCCCCGCAGGCCTCGGTGGTCTGCAGGTTGACGGCCTCGAGGCGGCGCCAGATCTCCGGGACGTCCTCGACCTCGATCCAGTGCAGCTGGATGTTCTGGCGGTCGGTGATGTCGGCGCTGTCGCGGCCGAACTCGGTGGAGATCTCCGCGATGACCCGCAGCTGCTCGGTGGTCAGCCCGCCGCCGTCGATGCGCACCCGGAGCATGAAGTAGCGGTCTTCGAGCTCGTGCGGCTCGAGCAGGGCGGTGCGCCCTCCGTCGATCCCGGGCTTGCGCTGGGTGTACAGGCCCCACCAGCGGAAACGGCCGTGCAGGTCGTGGTCGGTGATGGAGTCGAAGCCGTCGCGGGAGTAGATCGTCTCGATGCGCTCGCGGACGGAGAGCCCGCCGTCCTCCTGCTTCCACTTCTCGTTGCCGTTGAGCGGCTCGGTGCCGTCGACGACCCACTGTCCGTTGGGTCGGGCGGCGCGCGCGGGGCGGGCCGGGCGCGCCGCGGCGGGTGCGGCGTCGGGCGTGGAGAGCTCGTCCGTGGGGGCGGTCGACGGCAACATGATGACTTCCTCGTGTGCTTCGTGGGCGCGAGGGGCGTCGGAGGTCGTCGTGCATGACCGGACCGGGCGGGATGACCTCACGCGCCCTGGTCTGTGGTGCCCAGCGGGAAGGAATCCGGGTGGGCAGGTTCAGGCGCGAATCAACAACAGCAACAACAGGTGCTGCTGGGGGCACACGTCATCAGGGCGCGACGAGAGGTCGCTTCCTGGGTGCTCCGAGCCGTGGTCATGTCGATGACCGTACGTGCCCCTGTGACGACCTGTCGAGAGCGTCCACATGGTGGTCGCAGGGTCCAAGATCTGAGATTCGCATTTTCCCTGGTCAATCGCGCCACACCGTGCTGTGCAGCGTGGCGACGACGCGTCGGAAACCTAGGATGGGCCCATGGAATTCCTCTATGACGTCCTCACTGTCCTGCACTTCGTCGGCTGGGCCATCGTCCTGGGCGGCTACGTCGTCTCGATGCGCACGCCGGGGCTGAACAAGGGGGTCTTCCACGGCGCCGCGACGGCCGCCGTCGCGGGCATCCTCATGGTCGGCGTCGCCGAGATGGGCGGGCTGTGGGACGACGGCGGGCCGTCGATGGCCAAGATCGGCGTGAAGCTCACCATCGCGGTGGTCATCGCCGTCCTCGCCTTCCTCGCGGTCAGGAAGGGCGACACGGTCGCTCCCGCGCTCAAGCACTCGATCGGTGGGCTGACGCTGGTCAACATCGTCGTCGCGGTCTTCGTCTGAGCAGACCGCGGGGATAGTGTGTCCGGCGTGACCGGAGCCCAGGAGATCATCGTCGGCGTCGTCATCCTCCTGGGGATCGTCGGCGGCACCACCCAGCTCGTGCCGGGCGGGCTGATCGTGCTCGGCGCGATCCTCGTCTGGACCCTCATGACCGGCGGGACGCTCGCCTGGCTCGTGCTCGGCTTCGCGGTGGCCGTGGTGGTCGGGTCCGGCATCGTCAAGTACGTCTTCGCCGGGCGGCACATGAGCCGCGCCGAGGTGCCTGGGTCGACCATCGTCGTCGGGACGGTCGCCGGGATCGTCGGGTTCTTCGTCATCCCCGTCGTGGGGCTCTTCGTCGGCTTCATCGGCGGCATCTACCTGGCCGAGCTCGCCCGGCGCCGCGACGGCGCGCTTGCCTGGACGGCGACGAAGGCCGCGCTCACCGCGACCGGCCTGACGATCCTCATCGAGCTGGCCGGGTCGATGCTGGCGGGCGGCGCGTGGTTGCTGGCGGTCCTGGTCAGCTGACCCGGGTCCGATCCGGGCGGACCCGGTTCGCGTGCTGCAGATCACTCATACGTCGTGGGTGGCGGTCGATGGGGGCCCCAATGTCCCTTCGACCTTGCGAGCGACCATGCTGTCACGCCTGAACTCCACGTCGATCATGACCAGACTCGTCACCATCGTCGTCGTCTCCGCACTCGGCATGGGGCTCCTGGCGCTCATCGCCTCCGTCGTGGTGCGCGACCGCATCATGACCGAGCGGCAGGCCGCCACCCGGGCGGTCGTGGAGACGGCCGCCGGGATCGTCACCTACTACGGCGACCAGGCGGGTGCGGGGGAGATGACCGAGACCGAGGCCCAGACCGCCGCCGTCGCCGCGGTCGGTGCGCTGCGCTATGCGGGCGCCGAGTACTTCTGGATCAATGACGAGACCCCGGCGATGATCATGCACCCGATCAAGCCCGAGATGGACGGGACCGACCTGTCCGCGAACGCCGACCCCGACGGCAAGCTCCTCTTCGTGGAGATGGTCCGGGTGGTCCAGGCGGACGGTGCCGGCTTCGTCGACTACCAGTGGCCCAAGCCGGGTTCCGACTCTCCGCAGCCGAAGATCTCCTACGTCCAGGGCTACGAGCCGTGGGGCTGGGTGATCGGCTCCGGCGTCTACGTCGACGACGTCCAGGGCGCGGCGCTGGCCGACGCCGGGAAGCTGCTCCTCGCGGCGGCAGGCCTGGTGCTCGTCTGCGCGCTCACCGGGGTGGCCATCGGACGCTCGATCGTGCGTCCCATCCGCCGCGCAGCGACCGTCCTCGCCTCCGGCGACCTGCACGCGCGGCTCGACACCGGGCGCGGGCGGACCGAGCTCGAGCAGCTCGCGGTCTCTCTCAACGCGACCCTCGACCGGTCCTCCTCGATCGCCCAGGAGGTCTCCACGGCGGCCGTGCACCTGGAGACCGCCGCCTCCCAGCTGCTGCGCAGCGGGGACGAGATCGCCGTGTCCGCACGGGTCACGTCCGAGCAGACGGCTCAGGTGACCGAGTCGGCGATGGGCGTGAGCGCCGGGATCGACACCGTGGCCGCAGGGACGCACCAGATGGGTGCCTCGATCTCGGAGATCGCCCGCAACGCCAACCTCGTCGCGAAGATCGCCGCGGAGGCGGTCGTGGCTGCCGTGGCGACGAACCGCACAGTGACCGAGCTGGGGGAGTCCTCCGCCCAGATCAGCACCGTCGTCAAGGTCATCACCTCGATCGCCGGGCAGACGAACCTGCTCGCGCTCAACGCCACCATCGAGGCGGCCCGGGCCGGCGACGCGGGCAAGGGCTTCGCCGTCGTGGCCAGCGAGGTCAAGGACCTCGCCCAGGAGACGGCCCGCGCGACCGGGGGGATCTCGACCCGGGTCGACGCGATCCAGGCCGCCGTCGAGCAGGCTGCCGGGGAGATCACCCAGATCTCGCTGATCATCGGGCAGATCAACGATCTCCAGGTGACCATCGCCGGGGCGGTCGAGGAGCAGACAGCCACGACGTCGGCCATGGCGCACACGGTGTCCTCGGTCGCCGACGGCGGTCGCAGCATCGCGGAGTCCCTGCGCGGGGTCCAGGAGGCGTCCCGGACCACCACCGAGGAGATCGACGCTATCCGCTCGGCCGCGTCCGAGCTCGCCGCGACGTCCCGTCAGCTGCAGGCGACGGTGACCGCCTTCTCCTCCTGAGCGCGTCCCCACCGACGCCGGACACGAGTGTCGGTGGGGACGCATAGGCTGGGTGGGCTATGACGTCACTCTTTGATCACCTCCCCGGTTTCGACGGCCTGCCGGGCGCGCCGGCGCCCGCCGCGCCGCCCGCCCGCGCCAGCCTGCCCGACGACGCCCCCGCCCCCGGCCCTGCGGCGTCGGCCCTGGCGAGGGTGTCCGCCGCCCAGCCCCAGGACTGGGAGGGTGAAGCGGCCCAGGCCCGCGCCGCCTCCGCGGCCACCGCCGAGGCGCTGCTCGAGGGGCTCAACCCCCAGCAGCGCGAGGCCGTCATGCACTCCGGCGGTCCGCTGCTCATCGTCGCCGGCGCCGGCTCCGGCAAGACCCGGGTGCTCACCCACCGGGTGGCGTACCTGCTGGCCACCCACCGTGCCAGGCCGAGCGACATCCTCGCGATCACCTTCACGAACAAGGCCGCCGCCGAGATGCGCGAGCGCGTCGCCGCGCTCGTGGGACCGGCCGCAGGACGGATGTGGGTCTCGACCTTCCACTCGGCCTGCGTGCGGATCCTGCGCCGCGAGGCGGCCGCCCTCGGGCTGCGGCAGTCCTTCTCGATCTACGACTCCGCCGACTCCCAGCGGCTGCTCACCATGGTGCTGCGCGAGCTCGACGTCGACCCCAAGAAGTACCCGGTCAAGCAGCTCGCCCACAAGATCTCCGCGCTCAAGGACGAGCTCGTGGGACCGGAGCGGTACGCGCTGGAGTCCGGGGCGTCCGACCCGTCCGGGAGCGCCGCGAACGAGTTCGACCAGATGCTGTCCTCGGTGTACTCCCGCTACCAGGCGCGGCTGCGCCAGGCGCACGCCCTCGACTTCGACGACCTCATCATGAGCACGGTCGGCCTGCTCCAGGAGCACCCGGGGGTCGCCGAGCACTACCGCCGCCGGTTCCGGCACGTGCTCGTCGACGAGTACCAGGACACCAACCACGCCCAGTACACCCTGGTCCGCGAGCTCGCCGGGGTGAGCGCGGCCGACCCCGCCCCCGGGGCCTCCGCACGGACACTGCCACCCGGGGAGCTGACCGTGGTCGGCGACTCCGACCAGTCCATCTACGCCTTCCGCGGCGCGACGATCCGCAACATCCTCGAGTTCGAGGTCGACTACCCCGACGCCCGGACGATCCTGCTCGAGCAGAACTACCGCTCGACCCAGAACATCCTCTCCGCGGCCAACGCCGTCATCTCCCGCAACACCGACCGGCTGCCCAAGCGGCTGTGGACGGACGCCGGGGCGGGGGCGAAGATCATCGGCTACGTCGCCGACAACGAGCACGAAGAGGCCCGGTTCATCGCCCAGGAGATCGACCGCCTCGGCGACGCCGAGAAGGTCCGCCCCGGTGACGTGGCCATCTTCTACCGCACCAACGCCCAGTCCCGGGCCCTCGAAGAGGTGCTCATCCGGGTCGGTCTGCCCTACAAGGTGGTCGGCGGCACCCGCTTCTACGAGCGCCGCGAGATCAAGGACGTCATCGCCTACCTGCGGGCCGTGGCCAACCCCGACGACGACGTCAACCTGCGCCGCATCCTCAACGTGCCCAAGCGCGGGCTGGGGGACCGCGCCGAGGCGATGGTCGTGGCCCAGGCCGAGCGCAACCGGTCCTCCTTCAACGAGGCCCTCGACCACCTCGAGGAGATTCCCGGCCTGACCACCCGGGCGCGGGGTCCGCTCAAGGCCTTCCGCACCCTCATGGACGGCCTGCGCACCCTCGCCGACAAGGGCGCCGGCCCGGCCGAGATCCTCGGTGAGGTCCTCGACCGCACCGGCTACCTCGCCGACCTGCGCGCGAGCGACGACCCCCAGGACGAGTCCCGGGTGGAGAACCTCGCCGAGCTGCACGCGGTGGCGAGCGAGTTCGAGGAGTCCGAGCCCGAGGGCACCCTCGCCGACTTCCTCGAGCGGGTCTCCCTCGTCGCCGACTCCGACCAGATCCCCAGCGCCGACGACGCGGGCCACGAGGGCGCCCCGGTGATCGACCCCGGCGTGGTGACCCTTATGACCCTGCACACCGCGAAGGGCCTGGAGTTCCCGGTCGTCTTCCTCACCGGCATGGAGGACGGCACCTTCCCGCACATGCGCTCCCTGCACGACGACGTCGAGCTCGCCGAGGAGCGGCGCCTCGCCTACGTGGGCATCACCCGGGCGCGCGAGCGCCTCTACGTCTCCCGCTCCGCGGTGCGCTCCGCCTGGGGGATGGCCAACGAGTTCCCGGCCAGCCGGTTCCTCGACGAGATCCCCGACGAGCTGTGGGACTGGCGCCGGCGGGAGTCGTCCATGTCGATGCTGCGCGGGCCGGGCGGGTTCACCGGCGGCTACGGCTCGGGCGGGTACGGCTCGGGGAACCGGCGCCGGTCCTCCGACGACGACGACTTCGCCCCGCCGATCGGCTCGGGCGGCTACCGCAGCGAACGCGGCTCTCGGTCCGGGGGCGGCGCGTCGTCGGGCGCCGGGTCGTGGAAGCAGCCCGCGGAGCCGGCCAGCCCCAGCTTCGGCTCGGGCGGAGGCAAGGCCGAGGGGGACATCCCGTCCCTGTCGGTCGGGGACCGGGTCACCCACGACTCCTTCGGCCTGGGGACCGTGGTCTCGGTCGAGGGGTCCGGGCCCAAGGCCGTGGCGAAGATCGACTTCGGCGGGGACGGCACCAAGCGGCTGCTGCTGCGGTTCGCGCCGGTGACGAAGCTCTGACCCGTCACCAGGGGCATACTTCGACCATGCGCAGCGAACTCTTCAGCCAGGCACACAACGAGGTGCACTCCGGCGAGCGGTACACCCTGCAGAACCCTCGGATGCTGCGGGTCTCCCTCGGCCCCGACGTGATCGCCGCGAAAGGCGTCATGGTCGCCTACACCGGCCAGGTGCAGTTCCGTCACGAAGGCGCGGGCAGCGTCGCGAAAGTCATGAAGCGGGTGCTCACAGCCGAGGACCAGCCCCTCATGCGGATGACCGGGCAGGGTCAGGTCTACCTCGCCCGGCGGGCCGCGAACGTCTTCACGATGGAGCTCGAGGGAGAGGGCATCAGCGTCGGTGGGCACTCCCTGCTCGCCTTCGACGCTGCGCTGCAGTGGGACATCCACCGCAGCGGCGGGGCGGGGCTGGTCGGCGCCGGGCTGTTCAACACGGTCGTCGGCGGGTACGGCACGGTCGCACTCACCTCGGACGGCCAGCCGCTCATCCTCGACTGCTCCCAGCAACCCGTCTTCGTCGACACCGACGCGGCCGTGTGCTGGTCGGCAGACATCAAGCCGTCCATCGTCTCGTCGATGTCGGCCATGTCCTTCATCGGTCGCGGTTCGGGGGAGGCCGTCCAGTACTCCTTCCACGGTCCGGGCTTCGTCGTGGTCCAGCCCTCCGAGTCCGTCTGAGGGCACTGTGGTGTACCTGACACCTTGTCAGGAGCCACGTGCCGTGGATCGGCACTAGTGTGGGAGAAAGTGTCTCGACGTCGAGACACATGTGTACCGGTCGACGGAAGGACGCAGCAGGGTGGACCTGTTCGAATACCAGGCACGCGACATCTTCGAGAAGCACGGCGTTCCCGTGCTGGGCGGAGTGGTCGCCACCACTCCTGAAGAGGCTCGCGCAGCAGCAGAAAAGCTCGGCGGAGGAACTGTTGTCGTCAAGGCACAGGTCAAGGTCGGAGGCCGCGGGAAGGCGGGCGGCGTCAAGCTCGCCCACACCCCCGACGAGGCCGCCGCACAGGCCGCACAGATCCTCGGCATGGACATCAAGGGCCACACGGTTCACCGTGTGATGATCGCGGCCGGCGCGAAGATCGCCGAGGAGTACTACTTCTCGGTGCTCCTCGACCGGTCCAACCGCACCTACCTCGCCATGGCGAGCGTCGAAGGTGGCGTGGAGATCGAGCAGCTCGCAGTCGAGCGTCCCGAGGCCCTCGCCAAGATCGCCGTCGACCCGATCGTGGGCATCGACGAGGCCAAGGCCATCGAGATCGCCGAGGCCGCTGGCTTCGCCGACGAGATCAAGGCTCAGGTCGTCGACGCCTTCCAGAAGCTGTGGACCGTCTACAAGGAGGAGGATGCGACCCTGGTCGAGGTCAACCCCCTGGTCCTCACCGAGGACGGGAAGATCGTCGCCCTCGACGGCAAGGTCACCCTCGACGAGAACGCCGGCTTCCGCCACGCCGACCACGCCGAGCTCGAGGACAAGGCAGCAGCCGACCCCCTCGAGGCCAAGGCCAAGGAGAACGACCTCAACTACGTCAAGCTCGACGGGTCGGTCGGGATCATCGGCAACGGCGCGGGTCTCGTCATGAGCACCCTCGACGTCGTCGCCTACGCCGGTGAGCGTCACGGCGGCGTCAAGCCCGCCAACTTCCTCGACATCGGCGGCGGCGCCTCGGCCGAGGTCATGGCCGCCGGCCTCGACGTCATCCTCGGCGACGCCCAGGTGAAGTCGGTCTTCGTCAACGTCTTCGGTGGCATCACCTCGTGCGACGCCGTCGCCAACGGCATCGTCGGTGCCCTCAAGGTGCTCGGCGCAGCCGCGACCAAGCCGCTCGTGGTCCGCCTCGACGGCAACAACGTCGAAGAAGGCCGTCGCATCCTCGCCGAGGCTGCACACCCGCTCGTGACCCTCGCCGAGACGATGGACGGCGGCGCCGACAAGGCTGCCGAGCTGGCCAACGCCTCCGCCTGATCCGTACCCGAACGAGAGAAGAAGCGACACAACAATGGCAATCTTCATCACTGAGGACTCCAAGGTCATCGTTCAGGGCATGACCGGCTCCGAGGGGCAGAAGCACACCACGCGCATGCTCGCCTCGGGCACGAACATCGTCGGCGGGGTGAACCCGCGCAAGGCGGGCACCTCCGTCGGGTTCCCGAAGGGCGAAGCGTCCGTCGACGTCCCCGTCTTCGGCACCGTCGCCGAGGCGATGTCTGCCACCGGCGCCGACGTCTCGGTCGTCTTCGTCCCGCCGGCCCACACCAAGGCCGCCGTCGTCGAGGCCATCGAGGCGCAGATCCCGCTCGTCGTGATCATCACCGAGGGCGTCCCGGTCAAGGACACCGCGGAGTTCTTCGCACTCGCGCAGGAGAAGGGCGTGCGGCTCATCGGCCCCAACTGCCCCGGTCTGATCAGCCCCGGACTCTCCAACGTGGGCATCATCCCCGCGAACATCACCGGCGCCGGCAAGATCGGCCTCGTGTCGAAGTCCGGCACGCTGACCTACCAGATGATGTATGAGCTGCGGGACTTCGGTTTCTCCACAGCCATCGGCATCGGCGGGGACCCGATCATCGGGACCACGCACATCGACGCCCTCGCGGCGTTCGAGGCCGACCCGGCGACCGAGGTGATCGTCATGATCGGTGAGATCGGTGGCGACGCGGAGGAGCGCGCCGCGGCGTACATCAAGGAGCACGTGACCAAGCCGGTCGTCGGCTACGTCGCGGGCTTCACGGCTCCCGAGGGCAAGACGATGGGCCACGCCGGCGCCATCGTCTCCGGCTCCTCGGGCACCGCCCAGGCGAAGAAGGAGGCCCTCGAGGCCGCCGGAGTCAAGGTCGGCAAGACGCCGTCCGCGGCTGCCGATCTCATCCGCGAGATCCTCTCCGCCTGATCCGCAGCACCTGTTCAGCACCATCCGGAGCCCGTCCCGACCTCGTCGGGGCGGGCGCCGCTGCGTCCGGGACCGCCCACCCTCACCCGCGACGCGCCTCACAACCAGGCGCGCCGTCGCTCCTCCCGGCCCAGGGCGGACCTTCGGGGGACGATGACCCCGTGACTTCATCGCCTCCTCCCACCCAGCCGCCCGGGCGTCTGCGCGCCTTGCGCCAGACCCTCGAGCAGCGGCTGCCGGGCGACTCCGTGCGCAGCTCGATCGACGGCGCGGCGCCGTGGGTCTCCGGTGTGCTCGCCGCCGCCCAGGCGCTGATCTTCTCCCTCGCGGCGGTCGTCATCCCCGCGATCGCGATGGCCGTGGCTGCCGCGGCGCAGCAGGCCGGCGCGTCGACCAGCTGGGGCGGGGCCGTGTCGATCTCCGCCCGGATCTGGCTGCTGGGCCACTCCGTCCCGCTCGCCACGGGAGTCGCCGACCTGACGATCGTGCCGCTCGGGGTGAGCGCCGTCGCGGTGTTCGGCGCCTACGTCTGCGCGCGGCGCTCCATGACCCCGCACTGGTCAGCGCTCCTGGCGGGTCTGGGCACCTACGCGGTCGGCGTGCTGATGATCGGGCTGCTCAACGGCGCCGTCAGCCCCGTCCAGCTCACCTCCGCGGCCGGGGGCGGGCTGGTCGTGGGTGCCGTCGGGCTCTCCTGGGGCGTGCTCGCCCGGCCCGACGCCGGTGACCTGGCCGACGCCGTGCACGACGTGATCTTGCGGGTGCCGGTCCTGATCAGGGTGGGGGCCCGCGGTGGCATGGTCGCCGCGAGCTCGACCCTGCTGATGGCCGGCGTGGTCGTGGCCACCTGGATGGTCGCCGAGCACACCACCGTGACCGACGTCGTGCGCGGGCTCGCCCTGGACAGCGCGAGCGGGGTGTCCCTCGCGGTCGCGCAGCTCGCGCTCGTCCCCAACCTCGTCGTGTGGGCGCTGGCCTGGCTCGCCGGACCAGGGTTCTCGGTCGGCGCCGGGACACACTTCGGCCTCGACGGGGTCACGTCAGCGCCGCTGCCCGCGCTGCCGCTGCTCGGCGCCCTCCCCGGCCCAACGACGGGCGCCTCCCTGGTGGCCTGGGCCCCGGTGATCATCGGGTGCGCGGGCGTGCTGGGGGGATGGTTCGTGCACCGGCGCCTCCTGCAGATCGCGTGGTGGCACGTGTTCGTGCTGGCGGCCCTGGTGGGCGCGGGAGCCGGCCTCGTGACCGGTCTCCTCGTGGCGCTCGCCTCCGGCGTGGGGGGACCGGGGCGCCTGGAGGACGTGGGCGCCTCGGGCGCGTTCATCGGGCTGACCGTGTCCGCGCAGGTGACCGTCGGCGCGCTGGCGCTGCTGCTGTGCGTGCGGCACGAGGTGTGGTCGGCCGTGCATCGCGGATGGACCCGCCTGCGCGCCTCGATCCACGAGCGCGCTCAGACGAGCGGCTCCTAGCGCGACCGGCTAGTCGGTGAGGGACTTCTGGTACTTCGTGATCGCCGTCTGGTAGTCCGCCTCGCAGGTGGTCCTCGCCGAGACGGTGATGGCCTCGTTCAGGCAGGCCTGACGGTCCATCTCGATCTGCCACACCGGGATCACCGCGAGCGTGGTCAGGGCGAGGGCGAAGGTCATGACGACCCCGGCCGACAGGGCGACCACAAGGAAGCCGCGCAGGCCGGCACGCCAGATCCGGCGCAGCGCGAGGATCCCCACGACGAGCGCGACCAGCGCGATCGCGACGCTCACGAACCGCCACGGCAGAGCGAGCGAGCTCGTGAGCAGCGAGGCCAGCATGAGCAGACCGAAGTGCATGACCGAGCGGGTCGCGGCGCGCGCGGCGTCGGGGTCGACCGGCGGGCGTGGGGGCCGGTGGGCGCCTCTCGCCCTGGCGGGCCCTGAGCCCGGCTCGTCCGCGGTGCGTGGTGGGGCGGGGGCGGGGGCGGGGGCGCCGTCGGGCGCCGGGGCCTCGGGCTGGAATCGACGCGGGTCCGGTGGTGGGGTGCCCGGTGGCTTCGGTGCGTACGGGTTTCCCATGGACCAATCATGGCCCATGTCGCCGGGTGGTGTGCACGACGCGTTAGGGTTTCGTCCGTGACTTCTCGCGCTCAGGACGACTCGGCCCGCACCCCGTCCGGCCACCCGGTGACCGTCGTGGGGCGCGGCCGCGCCGCGGCCGCGCGCGTCGTCGTGCTCGCCTCTGGTGGGGGGAGCAACCTGGCCGCGCTGCTCGCGGCGCACGACGCCCCGGGCTACGGCGCGCGCGTCGTCGCAGTGGTCACCGACAACCCCGCGGCCGGTGCGATCACCGTGGCCCGCGAGGCCGGGGTCGCGTGCGCGGTCGTCACGCTCGCCGACTTCGGTTCCCGGGCCGAGTGGGACGTGGCCCTGGCCGAGACGGTCGCCGTCTTCAACGCCGACTACGTGGTCAGCGCCGGCTTCATGCGGCTGCTCGGTGCGGGCTTCCTCGACCGGTTCGGTGGCCGGATCATCAACACCCACCCCGCGCTGCTGCCCGCCTTCCCCGGTGCGCACGGTGTGCGGGACGCGCTCGCCTACGGTGTGCGGGTCACCGGTTGCACCGTGCACCTCATCGACGCGGGCATCGACACCGGCCCGATCATCGCCCAGGCGGCCGTGCCGGTCGAGTTGGGCGACGACGAGTCGACGCTGCACGAGCGGATCAAGACGGTCGAACGCGAGCTCCTCGTCGAGTGGGTGAGCCGCATCGCCACCGGGACCCTGACGGTCGACGGCCGTCAGGTCACCGTGGTGCCTGGGACTCCCACCACCTGAGGGTCTCCGTGGTGATGGTGTCCCAGGTCGACGGGGTCACGCCGAGGACCTGCTCGGCGGCGGTCGAGACCATGACGAACGGCGCGGTGAACTGGTAGCCGACCCGGGCGACCTCCCGCATCATCGGCTGCACGGTGCCCAGTGCGGTGACCGCCCAGATCGGCACGGGACTGATCCGCGGCTCGGCCACACCGGCCTCGCGGGCGAAGCCGCGCGCGACCTCACGGAAGGTCCGCGGCTGCGGGGACGGTGCGTGCCACGCCTGTCCCCAGGCTGCCTCGGTCTCCCCGGCCGCGACGAGGGCGCGGGCGAGGTCGGGCAGATAGGTCCAGGTGTGCGGCTGGTCGGCGCTGCCGATCGGGCGGATCGTCCTGCCCGCGAGCAGCGGCCCGAGCAGACGTTCGCCCACGTGAGAGGTGCCCAGCGCACGCGGCCCGATGTAGTCGCTGGCGCGGACCTCGGCGATGCGCACGAGCCCGGCGTCGTGACGGGCCTTCGCCTCGAGCCACATCTGTGCGCGGACCTTCCCCTTGGTCTCGGTGCTCGCGAGCGGGGTCTGCTCGGTCATCGGGGAGGCGTCGGGTCCGTAGACGTAGAGGTTCGCGGCCGTGACCAGGACGGCGTCGTGCGTCTGCGCCGCGCCGAGCAGCGCGGTCGCGACCGGCGGCCAGTCGGTCGCCCACCGGTGGTAGGCGGGGTTGACGCAGTTGTAGAGGACGTCCGCGCCGCGGGTCGCGGCAGTCAGTGCCGCGGCGTCCGAGGCGTCCGCGGCGACGTGCTCGACGTCGTCCAACGACCGGCGGCTGGTGGCCTCGGGGGCGCCGGAGCGGCTGACCATCCGGACCTCCTCGCCGCGGGCCAGCAGGTGCTCGGCGGTGGTCGAGCCGATGGGCCCCTTGCCGATGATGACGTGGACGGTCATGGTCGTGCTCCGTTCTGATCGGTCCGGGGACCCCGGCACCGCACGATGAGAGCAGTGCTCTCTGGTGTGAACAATGCTCGCATCGAGCGGTCGCCTCCGTCAAGAGCAGTGCTCTCTTTTGCGTGCACCGAACCCCCTGAGGCAGAGTGGCGGCTATGGATCACCCGGACCAGCCCAACGTGCCACGCACCGCCCGCGACCGCGCGCGGGCGGAGGTCATGGCCGAGCTCCTCGCCGCCGCGAAGGCCCGACTGGGGACCGACGGGGCTGCGGCGCTCTCGCTGCGGGCCATCGCCCGGGACCTCGGCATGGCGTCCTCCGCGGTGTACCGCTACGTCGACTCCCGCGACGCGCTGCTGACCCTGCTCATCCTCGACGGCTACAACGCTGCCGGTCAGGCCTGCGAGGACGCCGCGGCGGCCGCCCGCGGGCGGGGAGAGGCTCCCGCGCAGGTGTGGCTCGCCGCCGCGCGGGCGCTGCGGGGCTGGGCGCTGGCCCATCCCCGCTCCTACGAGCTCATCTACGGCACTCCCGTCCCGGGCTACCGGGCGCCCACCGACACGGTCGCCGCCGCGACCCGGCTGTGGGGGGTCATCATCGCCGTCATGCACGACGCCGAGGCGACCGGCACGCTCGCACCGACCGGACCGCAGTTCCCCACCGCAGGCCTCCTCACCCCCGAGACGCTCGCCTTCGCCGGCTTCGACCCGGCCGCAGGTGACACCGAGCAGACCCGCCAGATCGAGCTGATGGTCGTGCGGTCCTTCACGCTCTTCGCCTCGGTCCTCGGCGCCATCAGCGCAGAGCTGTTCGGGCACTATCACCAGGCCGCCGCCGACTACGCGGGTGTCTTCGACGCGACGATCGCGACCGCCGCCGCGGGGGTCGGGCTGATCGTGGACGTCGGCTAGAAAGCCGGTAGAATCGGCAGCGGTCGCGACTGGCGAGGGTGGGGTTCACCACCGGGGAGCGACCGGGAAGTCCCTGTGCAGGCCCTCCGGCGACGGAGGGGCTGCGTGGCGCCGTCCGCCTGGGCGCCTGGGTTCACCGAAGTGACTCCCAGATGCGGGTCACGCCCCGAACCGCCACGACAGGAGAACACCAGATGTCTGCCGCTCACTCCTCCACGCCGATCCCGGCGTTCGCCGACGACGCCCAGCGCCCCGTGCGCCGCGCCCTGATCAGCGTCTACGACAAGACCGGCCTGACCGACCTCGCCCAGGCGCTGCACGCCGCAGGCATCGAGATCGTCTCGACCGGGTCGACCGCCTCGACCATCGCCGCCGCGGGCGTGCCCGTCACCGGCGTCGAGACCCTCACCGGTTTCCCCGAGTGCCTCGAGGGGCGCGTCAAGACGCTGCACCCGCGCGTGCACGCCGGCATCCTCGCCGACACCCGCAAGGCCGACCACCTCGCCCAGCTCGCCGACCTCGGCATCGAGACCTTCGAGCTGGTCATCGTCAACCTCTACCCCTTCACCGCGACCGTCGACTCCGGCGCGACGCCCGACGAGTGCGTCGAGCAGATCGACATCGGCGGGCCGTCCATGGTGCGCGCGGCCGCGAAGAACCACCCGAGCGTGGCCGTCGTCGTCGACCCGGCGAGCTACCCGGCCGTGACCGCCGCCGTGGCCGCGGGCGGGTTCACCTACGCCCAGCGCAAGGCCCTCGCCGCGCAGGCCTTCGTCCACACCGCCACCTACGACGTCGCCGTGGCCAGCTGGATGAGCACGGTCGTGTCCCCGACCGACGCCGTCGAGACCGCTGACGGCCCCGTCTCGACCGGCTTCCCGGCCTGGGTGGGCGCCACCTGGAACCGCTCCGACGTGCTGCGCTACGGGGAGAACCCGCACCAGCGCGCCGCCCTGTACACGAGCGGGTACGGCGCCGCGGGCCTGGCCCAGGCCACCCAGCTGCACGGCAAGGCGATGAGCTACAACAACTACGTCGACGCCGACGCCGCATGGCGCGCCGCGCACGACCACACCGGCCCCGCCGTGGCCATCATCAAGCACGCCAACCCGTGCGGCATCGCCGTGGGCGACTCGATCGCCGACGCGCACGCCAAGGCCCACGCCTGCGACCCGATGAGCGCTTTCGGCGGTGTCATCGCCGCGAACGCGATCATCACCAAGGAGGCCGCGGAGCAGATCGCCCCGATCTTCACCGAGGTCGTCGTCGCACCCGGCTTCGAGCCCGAGGCGATCGAGATCCTCACCGCCAAGAAGAACATCCGCCTGCTCCAGGTCGACGGTGCACCCTCGGCCGCCGTGGAGCTGCGCCCGATCAGCGGCGGCCTGCTCATGCAGGCGGTCGACCGGATCGACGCCGCCTCTCGGGCCGGCGGCGACGCACCCGAGCACTGGACCCTCGCGACCGGTGAGGCCGCCGACGCCGCGACCCTCGCCGACCTCACCTTCGCCTGGCGCGCGGTGCGAGCCGTGAAGTCCAACGCCATCCTCCTTGCCTCCGGCGGCGCGTCCGTGGGCGTGGGGATGGGTCAGGTCAACCGGGTCGACTCCTGCAAGCTCGCGGTCGAGCGCGCCAACACCGGCGACGTCGAGCGGGCCCGCGGGGCGGTGGCCGCATCCGACGCGTTCTTCCCCTTCGCCGACGGCCTCCAGGTGCTGCTCGACGCCGGCGTGCGCGCCGTCGTCCAGCCCGGTGGCTCGGTGCGCGACGACGAGGTCATCGCCGCGGCCAGCGCCGCGGGCGTCACGCTGTACCTCACCGGCACGCGCCACTTCGCGCACTGACAGGACCACCCGAACGGCGCCATCCCCACCGGGGTGGCGCCGTTCGCGCGTGGTCAGACGAGCGTCGACCGCAGCGGGACCTGCGGGTCCCGGGCCTGCGCGAGGTCGAGCTTGACCGGCCCGCCGGCCATCACCCGGCGCGCCGCGGCGACGTCCTTGGGGGAGTCGACCACGACGATCCCGGTGACCAGTCCGGCGGCCGAGACGTACAGGGCCGCCCACCCGGCGCCGGCGGGGTCGCCCCGGAAGACCACCTCGTCGGCCGTGTCGGGGAGGCCGAAGAGCGCCAGGTCGTGGCCGAGCTGGGTGGAGAACACGTAGGGCGCGTGCCGGGGCGGTGGCTCCAGGCCGAGGATCTCGCGGGCGACCGCGTCCGGGTCGAGCAGCGCTGCCGACCAGTGGCCGCCCGGCACCTGGTCCCACACAGCATCCGCCCGGGTGGCGCAGTCGCCGACCGCGAAGACGGCGTCGGTCCCCACGACCCTGCCGCGGGTGTCCACCGGGATCGCACCGCGGGCGTCGCGGGGCAGCGCCCCGGCCAGCCAGTCGGTCGCCGGACGTGCACCGACCGCGGCGAGCACGACGTCGGCGGGGATCGTCCGGGGGACGGGCGTCCCCAGGTGCACGGCGCCCGGGTCGACCCCCACCACGGGGGCCCCGGTCACCAGGGTGACTCCCGCGGCGGCGTACCAGCTGCTCAGGTGGGCGCCGACCGCCGGGCCGAGCTGGCGGTGCAGCGGGACGTCTGCGGCCTCGACGACGGTCACCGCGCAACCGGCCCGCGCGGCCGCGCCGGCGACCTCGGCGCCGATCCAGCCCGCACCGATGCACACCAGGTGCGTGCCGGGGACGAGCCGGGCCCGCAGCAGGTCGGCGTCGGCGGCGCCGTGCAGGGTCACCGCGTCGTCCCACGGCCTGAGGGGCACCGACCCGCAGGCGAGCACGACGACGTCGGCGCGGGCACTGCGCCCGCTCGCGGTGACGACCGAGATCGGGCTGGAGCGCTCGAGGTGACGCGCGGCGTCGTCGAGCACGAGGTCGTCGGCGAGGAGGGAGAGGTCCACGCCGAGCTCGTCGGTGAGCCATGCCGGCGACGGCCGCGTGAACAGCTCTTTCGACAGCGGCGGGCGGTCGTAGGGGAGGAGGCCCTCGGCGCCCAGGACGGTCAGGTGCCCGGTGAAGCCGTGCGCGCGCAGGGCCGCCGCGGTCTGCGTCCCGGCCAGACCCGCTCCTACGATGAGCACCGACCGTGGCGGGCGTGCCAGGGGCTCGGGGGGGACGGGCGTCGTGTGGTGCGTCGGTTCCATGGTCGCAACGGTAGTCTCGGTGCGGTGAAGTGCTCGTGGACGTGACAGGCAGCGTGATGGTCAGCAACGGAGTTCAGGTGCCGGCGCCCCCGGGCGGCGAGGACGCGACGTCCCCTGCCCTGGAACCCTCTGCTCTGCCGTCCCCTGACGGGCCGACGCCACTGCGCCCGCGCCCTGCGGGCCCGCGACGGAACGCGGCCATGTGGATCATCGCCGCGGCAGTCGTCGGCGTGGCGGTCGTCACCGTCCTCGAAGGAGCGCGGCTGGGTGCCCTCGGCCTCGCCGGGATCCTCCTGGGAGCCGGCATCGCACGGCTCGTCGTCCCCGGCCCCGGGCTGGTCGGCATCGCCGTCCGTTCCCGTGGGCTCGACGCGGCGATGTACCTCTCCCTCGCGGCGGTCATCGCCGTGCTGGCGCAGACCGCCCCCAACATCTAGGCCTCCCGCAACGAGGCCGAGGCCGCCACCGTCGCGTGAACGACGGTGACGACCTCGGCGGGGGAGCGGGTGCTACTTCGTGGTGGACTCGTCCGTGCCGGGCGTGGCGTCGGGCTCGTCAGTGGGCTTGTCAGCGGGCTCGTCAGTGGGCTCGTCAGCGGGCTCGTCAGCGGAGACAGGCTCCTCGACGACCACGTCGGCGCGCGCAGCGGCGTCCTCCTCGACAGCGTCCTCCTCGACCGCGATCTCGTCGAGCTCGAGCTCGCCGTCGGCCGGGGCGTCGTCGTAGTAGACGTAGTCGACGACGGTCTCCTCACCGGCGAAACCGCGGTAGAAGAGGGCGGCGATCGCCGCACCGACGAGCGGGGCGACCCAGAAGATCCAGACCTGGCTGAGGGCCCAGCCGTCGGAGAACAGCGCAGCGGCGAGCGAGCGTGCCGGGTTGAGCGATCCACCGTCGAAGGGCGCGGCGAGCAGCAGCAGGATGAAGAACGTCAGACCGATGACGATCGGGGCGGACTTCGCCCGGACGCGCCGGTCGGTCACCGCGAGGATCACGCCGACGAACAGCGCGGTCGCGATGACCTCCATGATCGCGACGGCGGTCAGGTCGAAGGCCGTGAACGTCGGCATCACGAGCTCGCCGGAGGTGAGCGCGGCATCGATCTGCTCCTGGGTCGCGCCCTGGGACAGGTACGTGTCGAAGAACGCCTGCTGAGCCGTGACGAAGGGCGGGGAGTGGTCGCCGTAGCCGTTCGCGACCGTGGAGAAGAAGTTCTTCAGGCTCGAGTAGGCCGCCCCGTCGCCGGAGACGAGCGACTGGGGGATGGTGGCGAAGAGTGCGGCGGCCGCGGCTGCCGCACCGACGACCTGCGTGATCCAGTAGAGCGGGACGAGCTTCCACGGCGTCCGGCCGGCCAGGGCGGAGCCGAAGGTCACGGCCGGGTTGAAGTGGCCGCCGGAGATGTGCCCGACGGCGGCGATCCCGGCCAGCAGCGCGACGCCGAAGCCGAGCGCGATCTCGAGCGGACCTGCACCCTGGAGCGAGGCGTAGAGCGCCACACCGAGGCCGACGAACACCATGAGGAACGAGCCGAGCAGCTCGGCCCCGATGAGGGTGAACGGCGAGGAGGTGACGGGGCCCGGGCGGGAGGTGTGTGCGTCGCGCTCGTGGTCGATGACCACGGTCTCCGCGATGGGTGTCTGCTGCGCAGAGGCGTCCTGAGACATGTTGATCCTGTCGTGTGGAGAGATGGTTGCGTCGATCAGGTGAACGGTAGCGGTGCGTCGACGGCATGCATAGTTCCGCTTCAGAGGGAATCGTTCCATGTCCACCTGTGAAGCGCATGACAACGCCCCGCTGACCTGGTGCGCTGACCTGGTGCGTTGACCTGCCGCGCGTCGCTCCAGCAGGGCCGGGCTCGATGGGACAGTATGAATGGAGTGTCTGCGAACAAGGGAGTTGTGACATGCGCGCTACCGTCAATGTGACCGTCACCGGAGCGGCCGGCCAGATCGGCTATGCCCTCCTGTTCCGGATCGCCTCCGGGCAGCTGCTCGGCCCGGACACCCCGGTCCGGTTGCGCCTCTTGGAGATCCCCCAGGGGGTCAAGGCCGCCGAGGGCACCGCGATGGAGCTCGACGACTGCGCCTTTCCGCTGCTCTCCGGCATCGACATCTTCGACAACCCCCGGGACGGCTTCGACGGCGCGAACATCGCGCTCCTGGTCGGCGCGCGCCCGCGGGGCAAGGGCATGGAGCGCGGTGACCTGCTCGAGGCGAACGGGGGGATCTTCCGTCCGCAGGGTGAGGCGATCAACGCCGTCGCGGCCGATGACATCCGCGTCCTCGTCGTCGGCAACCCGGCCAACACGAACGCGCTCATCGCTGCCTCCAACGCACCCGACGTCCCCAAGGACCGGTTCAGCGCGATGACGCGCCTCGACCACAACCGGGCGCTGACCCAGGCGGCCAAGCGGGCCGGGGTGCCCGTCGACGCCGTGAGACGGCTCACCATCTGGGGAAACCACTCGGCGACCCAGTACCCGGACCTCTTCCACGCGGAGGTCGCCGGCCGGCCGGCGACCTCCCTCGTCGAGGACACCGCCTGGCTGACCGAGGAATTCATCCCGGTCGTGGCCACCCGGGGTGCGGCGGTCATCCAGGCGCGCGGGGCGTCGTCGGCGGCGTCGGCGGCCAACGCGGCCATCGACCACGTCCACGACTGGGTGACCGGGACCCCTGAGGGTGACTGGACGTCGGCGGGCATCGTCTCGGACGGGTCCTACGGGGTGCCCGAGGGCCTGGTGTCCTCCTTCCCGGTGGTGTCTCGGGGTGGTGCGTGGGAGATTGTCCAGGGGCTCGAGATCGGTGACTTCTCGCGCGGACGCATCGACGCGTCGGTGGCCGAGCTCGTCGAGGAGCGCGAGGCCGTGCGGGTGCTCGGGCTGATCTGAGGAGTCGAGCGGTCCGGGCGTGCCGCAGACGGAATCCGCACGACGTCGATACCCTATGAGGGCTTTCTTCGCGGGCTGCGCACACTGCGCATCTCGTCTCAGACTCTGATCGCGCACGCGGTCACCGAACGACTGGACAGCGACGATGACGTATCCGCCGCAGGACCCCTTCTCCAAAGGCCCCCAGGACGGGGACCCCTCGCAGGGGTCTCAGCAGCCACCGGCGGGTGGAGGCCAGTCCCCCTACGGCGGCCCGCCTGCCTCCGGTGGTCAGCCTCCCTACGGTGGTCAGCCTCCCTACGGTGGCCAGCCCCCGTACGGTGGCCAGCCTCCCTACGGTGGCATGCCCCCCTACAACGGTCAGCAGTACCCCGGCGGGGACATCTCCAAGAACAACCTCGGACTGTGGTCGATGATCCTCGGCATCGTCTCCCTGCTGTGCTGCGGGTTCATCGCCGGCATCCCGGCCGTCATCCTCGGCAACAAGTCGAAGCAGGCTGTCGCGGCCGGGCTCGCCAACAACGCCAGCATGGCGACCGCAGGTGTGATCATGGGGTGGATCGCCATCGGCCTCTCGGCCATCGGTCTCATCGTCCAGGCGGCGACCGGGTTCTCCGCCTTCGACAACCTCTGAGCTCACGACACCCTCTGATCCCACGATGAGCGACGCAGCCGGCGGCATCGACCGAGCCGCCCTCGACGAGCAGGTTCCTGCCCGCGGGGAGGCCGGCCGGTGGCGTCGGCTGCGCCCTCCGGTGCTCACCGGGGCGGGAGTCGTGGGCGCGGTGGTGCTCCTCGCCACGGTCAGCCCGCACACTCCCGGCCAGTACGGGTCCTGCCCGAGCCTGTGGCTCCTCGGTGTGTACTGCCCGGGGTGCGGTGCGCTGCGCGCCACCTACGACCTGGCCCACCTCGATCTGGTGGGAGCCTGGTCGATGAACCCGCTGTGGGTGCTCTTGGTGCCCGTCGTCGTGCTCGCCTGGACGGCCTGGCTCCGGCGCGCCTGGCGCGGGCGCAGGCTCGGTGACGTGTCGACGTGGATGTGGGTCGTGCCCCTCGTGGTGGCGCTCGGGTACGCCGTCCTGCGCAACCTGCCTGCCGCCGCCCCCTGGCTGGCCCCCGGTGGGGCGCTCCCCTGACGTACGTCCAGGTGGGGGATCGGCGAGGCGGCGGACCATCGCCAATAGTGGGATGAATCGCCTGCAAGAATGGTGTTCGATTTCACGGTGTTTCGTCCTGGTATTTTCCCCAGCCCTCGAACCCCTCTGCAACAGAAATCCCTGTGCTTGCTGCAACTTTCAGCAACGCGTACTGTCTCGCCCGTGAGTGCTGCGCGCAACGATGCGCGCGCCGTCGAAGGGGTCGTGCATGGTCCAGCCAGGTTTGCGTCGTTCCACGTTGTCTCGAAGGTCGTCCCGTCAGGTCCCCGCCCTCCTCGCAGCCACCGCGCTGCTGGGAACGAGCCTCGTGGCGCTGCCGGCCGCTGCTCCGGCGTCGGCCGCGCCGCCGGTCTATCGCCTGGTGGGAAGCCTCCAGAGCGAGCTCGGCTGCACCGGCGACTGGCTCCCGGAGTGCGTCGACGGCGAGCTCGTGGCGAGCACCGTCGACGGCCTCTTCGCCGGTGAGTTCACGCTGCCGGGCGGGTCCTACGAGTTCAAGGTGCTCGCCGGAGGGACCTGGGACGACCAGGCCTGGGGCCGCGCGGGCGCGACCGGACCGGACGCGGCAGACATCCGCCTCACGGTCGCCGGCGACACGACGATGTCCTTCGTCTTCGACGAGGTCAGCGGCCGGACGAGCATCGTCCCCGTCGATCCGGTCGCGGACCCCACCGACGCCGACGCCCCAGACCCGGTGCGCCAGCCGGGAAGCGACGAGCAGTTCTACTTCGTCCTCACCGACCGCTTCGCCAACGGCGACACCTCCAACGACACCGGCCACATCACGGTCGACGGCGTCCCCGCGACCGATCGCGCGGTCACCGGCTTCGACCCGAGCGACAAGGGCTTCTACCACGGTGGCGACATCGCGGGCCTGCACCAGAACCTCGACTACATCGCGGGCCTGGGGACCACCGCGATCTGGCTCACGCCATCCTTCAAGAACAACGCCGTCCAGGGCACCGGGGCGGACATGTCCTCCGGCTACCACGGCTACTGGGTCACCGACTTCACCCAGATCGACCCGCACCTGGGCACCAACGCCGAGCTCGACGCCCTGATCGCCGACGCCCACGGGCGCGGCATGAAGGTCTACTTCGACATCATCACGAACCACACCGCGGACATCATCGACTACGAGGAGGGCGTCTACACCTACCGCGCGACGCCGGGGGAGCCGTACACGCCCTTCATCCCCGTCGGCCTGGAGAACACCAAGTCTCCCGAATGGCTCAACGACACCGGCGTCTACAACAACCGGGGCAACTCCACCTGGGAGGGTGAGTCCGCGATCCTCGGCGACTTCGACGGCCTGGACGACCTGGACACCAAGGACCCGGTCGTCGTGGACGGCTTCATCGACATCTACACCCACTGGGCGACGTCCGGGATCGACGGCTTCCGCATCGACACCGTCAAGCACGTCGACTTCTCCTTCTGGGAGCAGTGGACCACCGCGCTCAAGGCCGCCACCGCCGACAACCCCGACTTCTTCATGTTCGGGGAGATCTACGACGCCGACCCGGTCAAGCTCTCGCCCTACGTGCGCAGCACGGACATGGACTCCGTGCTCGACTTCACCTACCAGTCCGCCGCGTCCGCCTTCGCCAACGGCAGCACCGCCGCGGGCCTGCAGCTCCTCTTCGCCGGCGACGACTACTACACGACCGCCACGAAGAACGCCTACGCGCTGCCCACCTTCCTGGGCAACCACGACATGGGCCGGATCGGCTACGTCGTCAAGGACCAGCCCGACGCGCTCCAGCGCTCCGAGCTCGCCCACTCCCTCATGTACCTGACCCGCGGCCAGCCGGTCGTCTACTACGGCGACGAGCAGGGCTTCGTCGGCAGCGTCGGGGACGGCAAGGACAAGAACTCCCGCCAGTCCCTCTTCTCCTCCCAGGTCGCCGAGTTCACCGGTCAGAACCTGCTGGACGGCACGACGGGCGCCGGTGACCACTACTCCACGACCGCTCCGCTCTACACCCACATCGCCGAGCTCGCCGACCTGCGCTCGAGCCACCCCGCACTGTCCGACGGCGCGCAGATCGAGCAGCACGTCACCGCCGGGACCGGCGTCTACGCCTTCTCCCGCGTGGACACCACCGACCCCGCGCCCCGCGAGTACCTCGTCGCGGTGAACAACGCGACGGAGGCGAGAACGGTCGAGCTCACCGCGCTGACCCCGTCGACGGCCTTCGCGGCGATCTACGGGAGCGCCCTGGCCTCCTCGTCGGCTGACGGCACCCTCTCGGTGACCGTCCCGGCCCTGTCCGCCGTCGTCCTCCAGGCCGCCACGCCGCTCACCGCGGACGCCGCCGGGATCACCCCGACGTTCACCACCCCGACCCTGGGTGCCGGCCTCACCGGGCTCCAGGAGATCACCGTGGAGCTCGGGACCGAACGGTATGCGGAGACCTCGATCTCCTACCGGGTCGCCGGTGCCGGCGCCTGGACCCTGCTCGGCACCGTCGACACCGGCGCCCCGCGTCTCTTCCACGACATGGCATCCTTCGCACCCGGCACCGTCCTGGAGTACCGCGCCGTCGTGCGCGACGCCGCAGGCACGCTCACGCAGACCGTCACGGCCGCGGCCGTGGGTGACGACCACGGATCGGGGACTCCCGTGGTGGTCGACCCGAGCGACCGGCTCACCATCCCGGGCAGCCACGGTGCCGCGATGGGCTGCGCCAACTGGGACCCGGCCTGCTTCGGGGCCGAGCTCCTCCTGGGGACCGACGGCCTCTACGCGGGCACCTTCCCCGTCACGGCGGGCACCTACGACCACAAGTACGCCTTCGGAGCCGGCTGGACCGACAACTACGGCGTCGGCGGGGTGCACAACTCGGCGTCGGACAACTACTCCTACACCCACCCCGGGGGAGACCGGACCTTCTACTTCGACCCGGCCACCAAGCTCGGCGCGAGCGTGCCCGCGGGCTCCTCGATCTACACCCTGGCCGGGGACTTCCAGACCCAGCTCGGCTGCGCGGGCGACTTCTCCGACGCGTGCCTCGCCGGTCAGCTGCTCGCCGGCGCCGACGGCACGTACACCTACGCCACCGACACGCTCACCCCGGGCACCTACAAGGTCAAGGCCATCCAGGACCTGTCCTGGGACACCAGCTACGGCGACGCCACCGGCGCTGACGTGATCTTCACGGTGACCGCGGACGCGCCGCTGGTGACCTTCACCTTCGACCCGCTGACCTCGGTGCTCACCGTCGTGGCCGCCACCGCACCGGTGACCGAGGGCCCGGCGCCGCTGCGGGACGTGACCGTCTCGATCGCGGGCACCGTCAGCTCCGAGATGGGCTGCACCGCGGACTGGATGGAGACCTGCGTCGAGGCCGAGCTCACCGAGCGGTCCGGGTCGGTCTACTCCCGCTCCGTCGACCTGCCCGCGGGCGACTACGAGTACAAGGCGGTCATCAACCACTCCTGGGGCGAGAGCTACGGCCTGACCGGTGGGGGCAACATCGCCTTCACCCTGCCCGCCGACGCCACGGTGACCTTCGTCTACGACGACTCCACGCACTTCGTCGCGCACTTCTTCGACGGCAGCACGCAGGGCCGGATCGCGGTGGTCGCCGGCAGCGTGCAGAGCGAGCAGGGCTGCGCGGCCGACTGGGACCCGGCATGCCTGGGCTCGTGGTTGCAGAACCACGAGCGCGACGGCAAGGTCTACGTCCTGGAGACCGACCGCCTCCCGGCGGGGACCTACGAGGCCAAGGCCGCCTTCGGGCTGTCCTGGGCCGAGGCCTACCCGGCGAGCAACGTCCTCTTCACCGTGCCCACCGACTGGGCGCGGATGGTCTTCCGTTTCGACTCCGAGACGTCCGTCTTCACCGCCGCCGCGGACGACTCCGTCCCCGGCGACGGCGACCAGGCCTACTGGCTCGACGCCCAGACCCTCGCCGTCCCGACGTCGGCCGTCCCGGCCGGCGCGGACCTGACCCAGCGGACATGGACCCTGCACGGGGCCCCGACCGGCGGGATCACCGTCGCCGGCGGCGTGGTGACCACCCCGGCCGGTGGCTCCGACCTGCCCCTCACCCTGCTCGACGGCGGTCTGCCCGCCGACCTGCGCACCGCCTACCCGCACGTCGCGGGTCACCTCGCGCTGCGTCTGGACGTGGATGCGGCGGCCGTCGCGGCGCTGCTCACCGGCCAGCTGCGGCTCACGCAGTCCGGGCCCGACGCCCTGGAGTTCTCCACCGGCGTGCAGATCGCGGGTGTGCTCGACGACCAGTTCACCGTCGCCCCGGACCAGGCGCTCGGGGTGACCTGGTCGGCCGGGACGCCGACCCTGGCGCTCTGGGCACCGACCGCGAAGTCCGTGACCACGACCGTGTGGCCCGCCGGCGACGGCGCGGCCACCGGCGAGGCCCTCGAGGTCCCCGCCACCCGACGCAGCGACGGCACCTGGGTCACCCCGGGCGCGCCCGGCTGGAAGAACGCGGCGTACGTCTACGACGTCGAGGTGTTCGTCCACTCCACCGGGGCGGTCGAGCACAACGTCGTCACCGACCCGTACTCGGTGGGTCTCACGCTCAACTCCCAGCAGTCCGTCCTGGTCGACCTCGCGGACCCGGCGTTCGCGCCGACCCTGTGGGCAAGCACACCGGCTCCGATCATCGAGCGCGACGTGGACCGCAGCATCTACGAGCTGCACGTCCGCGACTTCTCGATCACCGACGCGACAGTGCCGGAGGCCGAGCGCGGCACCTACCAGGCCTTCACCCGCGACTCTGCCGGGATGAAGCACCTGCGCACGCTGGCCGACGCCGGCCTGAACACCGTCCACCTGCTGCCGACCTTCGACATCGCCACGATCGAGGAGGAACGCTCCGCGCAGGCGGTGACCGGTGACCTCAGCGGTTTCGCGGCGGACTCGCCGGAGCAGCAGGCGGCCGTGACCGACATCGCTGACGCGGACGGCTTCAACTGGGGCTACGATCCGCTGCACTTCCAGGTCGCCGAGGGGTCCTACGCGACCGCCGGCAGCCAGGACGGCGGCGCCCGCACCGCACAGTTCCGGTCGATGGTCGGCGCGCTGCACGGCAGCGGCCTGCAGGTGGTGCTCGACCAGGTGTTCAACCACACGGCGGCCAGCGGGCAGGACGCCCGGTCGATCCTCGACCGGGTCGTCCCGGGGTACTACCACCGGCTGAGCGCGACCGGGGCGGTCGAGACCTCGACCTGCTGCGAGAACGTCGCGACGGAGAACGCGATGGCCGAGCGGCTCATGGTCGACTCGGTCGTCACCTGGGCCCGCGACTACCACGTCGACGGTTTCCGCTTCGACCTCATGGGACACCACTCGACGGCGAACATGGCGGCAGTGCGCGCCGGGCTCGACGCCCTCACGCTCGCCGACGACGGGGTGGACGGATCCTCGGTCTACCTCTACGGGGAAGGCTGGAACTTCGGCGAGATCGCCGACAACGCCCGCTTCACCCAGGCGACGCAGGGTCAGCTCGGCGGGACCGGCATCGGGACGTTCTCCGACCGCCTGCGCGACGCCGTGCACGGCGGCAGCCCGGTCGACGGCGCCTCGCTCTTCCAGCAGGGATTCGGCACCGGTCTGGGAACCGACCCGAACGGGCTCCCCGCCCGCCAGGGTGACGACTCGACCGTCAACGACGGTTCGCTCGACGAGCTCGCCGACCTCGCCCAGCAGAGCGACCTGGTCCGTCTGGGACTTGCCGGGAACCTCCGGGCGTACTCCTTCGAGACGTCGTCCGGGCAGGTGCAGCGCGGTGACGAGATCGACTACCGCGGCGCACCGGCCGGGTACGCCGACTCGCCCGAGGAGGTCGTCAGCTACGTCGACGCCCACGACAACGAGACGCTCTTCGACATCCTGGCGCTCAAGCTGCCGGTGGAGACGTCCATGGCGGACCGCGTGCGGATGAACACGCTGTCGCTGGCCACCACGACGCTGTCGCAGACACCGTCGTTCTGGCACGCCGGGACGGACCTGCTGCGCAGCAAGTCCCTCGACCGGGACAGCTACAACTCCGGTGACCACTTCAACGCGATCGACTGGACCGGCACCCAGAACAACTTCGGGGTGGGGCTGCCGGGCGAGGGCAAGAACGGGGAGAAGTGGGGAGTGCAGGGACCGCTGCTGGCCAACCCGGCGCTCAAGCCCGCGACCGCGGACATCACGACCGCGACCGAGAGCGCTCAGGACCTGCTCCGGCTGCGGTACTCCACCCCGCTGTTCCGACTCGGGACGGGTGCGTTGATCCAGGAGAAGGTCACCTTCCCCGGCTCCGGCATCGGTGCGGCTCCGGGAGTGATCGTCATGCGCGTCGACGACACCGTCGGCGGGGACGTCGACCCGGCGCTGGCCGGCATGCTCGTCGTCTTCAACGCGAGCCCGGAGACGGTCACCCAGACCGTCGACGGTCTCGCCGGGCACGAGCTGACGCTCTCCCAGATCCAGGCGGACGGTGCTGACCCGGTGGTCCGCGGGACGACCTGGGACGCGACCACCGGTCAGGTCACCGTGCCGGCCCGGACGGTAGCGGTCCTCGCGGAGACGCAGGCGACCGACCCGGCTGTCCCGGTGGATCCGGCCGACCCCTCCAACCCGGCCGCCCCGGCCGACCCCGCTGACACCATCGCATCTGCGGCGAGCGTGTCGCTCTCGGCGACGTCGGTCCGCGCGGGGGACACGGTCACCGTGACCGGGACCGGCTTCGCCCCCGGCGAGACCGTGCAGGTGTGGATCCAGTCTGCCCCGCAACTGCTCGTCGCCCGGGTGGCGGGGGCGGACGGCACCTTCTCGGTGGTGGTGACGATCCCGGTCGACGCGGCCGTGGGCAAGCACACGATCCGTGCAGTCGGCCTGACCTCCGCGCGCGAGGCGAGCACCCCGCTCACGGTGGTCGCCGTGGCGGGTGGCGGAGGGCTCAGCCTGACCGGGTTCTCACCGATCCTCGGGGTGGCGGGGGTGCTCCTGCTCGTCCTGGGCGCCGGTCTCTACCTCGTGGCGCGCAACCGTCGTGAACAGCTCGACGAGGTGGATGCGCTGGACGCCCTCGACGCGCTGTGAGGTGACAGGAAGAACCCCGGACGGCTGCGGCCGTCCGGGGTTCTTCCGCGTGCGACGCCCCTCCGTGCGAGGGTCAGCCTTTGACCGACCCGGACATGAGGCCGCCGATGAAGTACTTCCCGAGCAGGATGTACACGAGGAGCGTCGGGAAGCTGGCCAGCAGCGCGCCGGCCATGGACACGCCGTAGTTCTGCAGCATCGCTCCGTTGGCGAGGTTGTTCAGGGCGAGCGTGACGGGGCCGTTCTGGCTGGAGGAGAAGAACACCGCGAAGAGGAAGTCGTTCCAGGCCGAGGTGAACTGCCAGATGAGCACGACGACGAAGCTGGGGACCGAGATGGGCAGGACGACGGAGTAGTACGTGCGCAGCATCCCTGCCCCGTCGATCCGGGCCGCCTCGATGAGCTCGTGCGGGATCGACTGGTAGTAGTTGCGGAAGATCAGGGTGGTGATCGGCAGGCCGTAGATCACGTGCAGGAAGATCAGGGTCGGCACGCCGCTCGGCAGCCCGACCTCCACCACGATCTTCGACAGCGGGATGATCACCGCCTGGTAGGGGATGAACATGCCGAAGAGGATGAGCGTGAAGACGATGTCCGCCCCGCGGAACCGCCACCGGGCGAGTACGAACCCGTTGAGCGAACCGAGGATCGAGGAGATCAGCGCTGCCGGGATGACCATCTGGAAGGTGCGGCCGATCGCGGGGGACAGGGTCTCCCACGCCGTCTGCCAGTTCTCCAAGGTCCAGATCTCGGGGAGGTTCCAGGCTCGTGCCGGGCTCGCGTCCCCGGCTCCCTTGAAGCTCGTGACGATGAGCACGTACACCGGGATGAACACGATCACCACGAAGAAGAGCAGCAGCACGTACTTGATCGTGCGCGCCGCGGAGAACCGGCCGACGGGTGGCTTGCCGCCCGAGGCGGGCTTGATCGGAGTGGTGAGCTCCTGGGCGGCGGCGGTCATGACCGGCCTTCCCGGTGGTTGTGGATGAGGTAGGGAACGATGAGCACCGCGACGATCACGAGCAGGATCGTGCCGACCGCCGCCGCGCTCGCGTAGTCGAAGCTCGACTTGAGGATGTACATGTCGACCGCGGGCACCTTGGTCTGGTAGTTCGCCGGCTTGGAGATCGACATGATGAGGTCGAAGGCCTTGAGCGACATGTGCCCCACGATGATCACGGCGGACAGGGCCACCGGGCTCAGCTGGGGGAAGATCACGTGGCGGTAGAGCTTCCACTCCGACGCGCCGTCCATCCGGCCCGCCTCGCGCAGCTCCTCCGGGATGCCCCGGAAGCCGGCCAGGAACAGGGCCATCACATAGCCCGAGAGCTGCCAGATCGCCGGGATCGCGATCGCGGCGATGCCCACCTCGACGTTGTTCCACCAGTTGTTCTGCAGGAACCCCAGCCCGACCATCTGGAAGAGCCGGTTGAGCCCGAGGGCTGACTCGTCCTGGTTGGAGTTGAGCAGCCACCGCCACACCACACCCGAGGCGATGAACGAGACGGCCATCGGGAAGAGGTAGATGGAGCGGTAGAACCCTTCGAAGCGGACCGGCTTGTCGAGCAGCCACGCCCACAGGAACCCGAAGGCCATCGTCCCGACGAGGAACACGACGGTGTACAGCACGAGGTTGCGCAGGGAGTGCTGGAAGGCCTCGGTGCCCAGCAGGTCGACGTAGTTGCGCAGCCCGACGAAGGTCGTGGGCTCGGTCCCCACGGACCGGGCCGCGTCGTTCGCGTCCGTCATCGACGTGTTGAAGTTGACTGCGAGCAGGCCGTAGACGAAGACGCCCAGCAGGATCAGCGTCGGGGAGATGAGCAGCAGGGGTGGTCCCCAGTGCCGGAGCTTACGGAACACGTCGGTGCCTCTTCCTTGAGGACAGCGAGCGGAGCGGCGAGACGGCCACGGCCCCGGAAGATGATCCCGGGGCCGCAGCCGTGCACGGTCAGCTTCCCGCTGCTGTGGCCAGCTCGCTCTGGAAGGTCGCCAGGTCCGAGGCGCCGGAGGTGAACTTGCTGGTCGCGTCGGAGATCGCGTTCAGCGTGGCGATCGGGGTGGCTGCCCCGTGAGCGAGGGACGAGACGATGGTGTCCTCACCGAAGGACGTGATCGCGCTCTGCTGGTACTCGCTGAACTCCGACGGGTCGGCGTCGGTGCGAGCCGGGATCGAGCCCTTGGCCTTGTTGAAGGCTGTCTGTCCCTCGATCGACCCGACCGTCTCGAGCCAGGCCTTGGCGCCGTCGGGGTGCGGGGCGCCGACCGGGAGGGTGAAGGAGTCTGCGAGGAAGTCGAAGACTCCGTCGGTCCCCGGGACCGGGAAGTAGATGAAGTCGGTCCCGGCGGTCTTGCCGGCCTCCTCGAAGGCCGCCACCGCCCAGTCGCCCATGATGTTGTACGCCGCCTGGCCGTCCATGACCTGCTGGGTCGCATCCGGCCAGTCGAGTCCGTCCCGGTCGGTGTTGGTGTAGCTCATGAGCTTCTCGAAGTCCTCCAGCGCGGCCGTGACCTCGGGGCCGCTCCAGTCGGTCGTCCCGTCCCACAGCCCGGAGTAGGCCTCGGGACCGAGATCGGCCAGCAGCACCGTCTCGAGGAGGTGGACCTGGGTCCAGGTGGTCGCGACGGACAAGGCGGTCTTGCCGGTGGCCTGGACGGCGTCGAGGGCCGGGAACCAGTCGTCGAGCGTGGCGTAGGTCGCCTCAGGGTCCAGCCCGGCCTCGGTGAGCACGGCCGGGTTGGCCCAGACCACGTTGGCGCGGTGGATGTTGGAGGGGATCGAGTAGATCTGGCCGTCGACGGTGAGCCGGTCGATGAGGTCGGCCGGGAAGACGTCGGTCAGGCCGAACTCGTCGTAGAGGGTGGAGACGTCCTCCACCTGCCCGGCGGCGATGTAGTCGCTGAGCTCCGCGCCGGCGTGGGCCTGGAAGGTGTCTGGCGGGTCGTTGGTCTGCAGCCGGGACTGCAGCAGGTCCTTCGCCGCGGAACCGGCGCCACCGGCGACGGCTCCATTGATGAACTCGACGTCGGGGTGCTGCTCGTTGAACACCGAGACCATCGCGTCGAGCCCCAGCTTCTCCGAGCCGGAGGCCCACCAGGTGAACACCTCGACCTGGTCGCTGCCCTCTGCCGGGGTGTCGCCTCCGCCGTCGTCGTCGGACCCGCAGGAGCTCAGGGCCAGCGTGGCCGCTGCGAGAGCAGCCACCGCGGCGGAGAAACGGGTGAGTTTACGCGTCATGGTAATCACGCCTCCGTTGCCAAAAGGGGTTCGACGTCGCGGATGCGACTCAGGGGCGCGCCGTCGCGCCCCATCTCGATCCATCTTCATCAAAAGCCCGTGCACCCGAGGTGTCAAAAGGTGAGCGCCGTGTTGTCCAAATCGTGACCGTTCGTCGAGGCCGCCGCGACGCCCCGGACGGGGGTCTGCTCAGCGGAAGATGACGGTCCGGTGGCCGTTGAGCAGCACCCGGTGCTCGGCGTGCCAGCGCACCGCGCGCGCGAGCACCCGGCGCTCGACGTCCTGGCCCTGGGCGACCAGCTCGCTCACGTGCCGGGAGTGGTCCACCCGCTCGACGTCCTGCTCGATGATCGGGCCTTCGTCGAGGTCGCCGGTCACGTAGTGGGACGTCGCCCCGATGAGCTTGACCCCGCGGTCGTGGGCCTGGTGGTAGGGCTTGGCGCCCTTGAAGCTCGGCAGGAAGGAGTGGTGGATGTTGATGATCTTGCCCTCGAGCTCACGGCACACGTCGTCGGAGAGCACCTGCATGTAGCGGGCGAGGACCACGAGCTCGACGTCGAGCTCGCGGACGAGGGAGAGCAGGGCGGCCTCGGCCTCGGCCTTGGTGGCCTTGGTGACCGGGATGTGGTGGAAGGTCTTGCCGTAGAACTGTGTGAGCGGCTCGAGGTCGCGGTGGTTGCCCGCCACGGCCACGATGTCGATCGGCAGGTTCTCCGACCGCTGGCGGAAGAGCAGGTCGTTGAGGCAGTGCGCGGCCGTGCTCACGAGGATGAGGGTGCGCACCGGGCGGCCGACGACGTCGAGGGTCCACGTCATGTCGAAGTCGGCGGCGAGGGCGTCCAGTGCGGCGCCGAGCTCCTCGCGCGAGGCCGCGGACTCGACCTGGACCCGCATGAAGAACAGGTGCGTGTCCGGGTCCCCGAACTGTTGGGACTCGGTGATGTTGCCGCCGTGCTCGGCGAGCAGCCCCGCCACGGCGTGCACGATCCCGGGGCGGTCCGGGCAGGAGAGCGAGAGCACCCAGTGCTCGGGGGATGCGGGTGCGGTGTGCGAGGAGAACGCCATGGTGGTCACGGTGCTCAGGCTAGTCCAGGTGTCTGCCTACAGGAGGAGCCGTCCGTCCTGGACGACGACGCGTCCCCCAGCCAGCACGGTCTCGCGGCGCGGGGCTCGTACGACGGCGTCGGGCACGTTCTCCGCATCGACCAGGACGAGGTCGGCGCGGGAGCCGGGGACAAGGTCGTGGACCGACCGGCCGACGAAGGCCGCGGCCCGGGAGGTGGCGATCTCAGCGGCGCCCACGAGCTCGGCGTCGGTGCGGAGCCGGGACAGCTGGGCGAACCGCGTCGTCAGTGCGAGCAGGTCGCCGTCGCCGAAGGGCCCCCACAGGTCGCGGATGCCGTCGGTTCCCAGGCCCAGCACCACCCCGTGGGTGGTGAGCAGGTCGAGGGGGAGCGGAGCGGCGGAGATCGGGGCCACCGTCGTCATCGAGATCCCGGCCTCGCCCATCGCGGCGAGGAGATCCTGCTGGCGACCGGGTGCCAGCTGCCCGACGGCGAACCCGTGCGCCAGGTTGACCCGCCCCTGCAGGCCCGCGCGCACGGTGCGGTCGATGAGGAGCTCGATCTGGAAGGCGCCGAGCTCCCCGCCGTCGTGCAGGTGGATGTCGATCCCGACGTCGCGGCGGACCGCGATGTCGACCAGGGCGTCGATCTGGCCGACCGGGTCGCGGTCGATCGAGGCGGGGTCGAGCCCACCGATCATGTCGGCGCCGGCGGCCGCCGCCTCGTCGAGCAGGGCGAGCACACCCGGCCGGCGCAGCACACCGTCCTGGGGGAAGGCGACGATCGTCGCCTCGATCGCACCGTCGAGCTCGGCGAGCGACTCGCGGACCACGTCGATACCGCGCAGCCCGAGGCCGAGGTCGACGTCGACGTGGGTGCGGATCGCCGTCGTGCCGTGGCGGAGGAACTCCCGCAGCACCGCAAGGGTGACGTCCCGTCCGGGGATGCCGAGCGCGTCGCGGTGCGCGCGCTCGTGGGCGATCCGGCTCTGGGTGGTGCCCTCGCCGCCGTAGCTCACCCACGGCTGGCCCCACCAGCTCTTGTCCACGTGCGCGTGGGTGTTGACGAGGCCCGGCAGGGCGAGCAGGCCGCGACCGTCGACCAGGGTGACGCGGGGCGCGTCGAGGGGGATGCCCGAGCCCCGGTGGGGGGTGAGCGCGGTGATCATCTCGCCCGTCACATGGATGTCCATCGGTTCGCCGCCCCACGGGCGCACGTTGGTGACGCGGGTCTCGGCAGGCGGTGCGGTGCGTGCTGTCGGGGTCATCGTGGCCTTCCAGAGGTGGCGGGTGGGGCCGGACCCAAAACGGTATACCAAACCATGGCGTGGTGGCTGGGATGCCACCGAGATCTCCGAGGGCACCGCCGGCCGGGTGCGGTCTGCGCGCCGGTCCCCGTCACCGTCATGAAGTCTGAGACGATACGTGCATGACCGACCTAGACATCACGATCGGCCTGGTGACCGACGAGGCAGCCGGAGAGCTCCTCACGTTGCGGCGTGCCGCGTTCGTCACCGAGGCGCAGGTCTACGGAGACCCGAACATCCCACCCCTGACGCAGACCCTCGGCGATCTGCGCGCCGATCTGCGCGCGCCCGGCGTCGTCACGCTCGGCGCCTGGTCCGGGCACCGCCTCGTGGGCTCGGTCCGCGTGGAGATCGAGGACGACAAGGCCACGCTCGGCCGCCTCGCCGTCGCCCCCGACCTGCAGGGCAAGGGGATCGGCACGCAGATGATGTTCGCGGTGCTGCCCCACCTGCCCGAGGAGACCAAGGAGATCTGGGTCTTCACCGGCAAGGACTCCAAGCAGAACCTGGCGATGTACCAGAAGCAGGGCTACGAGCACCAGTACGACCAGGTGGCCGGCGACCTGACCTTCGCCTACCTGCGCCGCATCCTCGGAGACTCCGCGCAGGCCGACAGCGACGAGCTCGGCGACGACGAGGCCTGAGCGAGCGAGCTCAGACCGCGCGGCGCAGTCCTGACCGGACCCGCGTGGCGCCGGTGATCGCCGCGACGATCTCCTCGAAACTGGCCGTGGACGCGTCGAAGGAGCCGTTGTTCCGGCCGTGCCGGAGCACCTCCACGCGGTCGGCCACCGACCTGACGTCGGTCATGTTGTGACTGATGAGGATGACACCGAGGCCCAGCTCCCGGAGCCTCTCGATGTGCGTGAGCACCTCCGCGGTCTGCGCGACCGACAGCGCGGCCGTGGGCTCGTCGAGCACGACCAGCCTCGGGTTGCTCACCAGCGTGCGGGCGATCGCGACGCACTGGCGCTGCCCTCCCGACAGGTTCGACACCGGGGTCCGGACCGACGGGATCCGGCTGTTGAGCTGCAGGAGGATGTCTCGGGCGATCTGCTCCATCCGGGCTTCGGCGAGGATCCCGTGCACCTTGATCTCTCGACCGAGGAAGAGGTTCGCGGTGACATCGAGGTTGTCGCAGAGGGCAAGGTCCTGGAACACCGTGGCGATGCCGCTCCCGTGGGCGGCAGCAGCCGACTGCAGGTGCAACGGTTGGCCACCCAGGGTCATCGTGCCCGCGTCGGGGGTCAGCACGCCGGAGACGATCTTGGCGAGGGTGGACTTCCCGGCGCCGTTGTCGCCGACCAGGGCGACGACCTCGTGCGCGTGCACCTCGAAGTCCACGTCGTCGAGCGCCTCGACAGCGCCGAACCTCTTGCTGACGCCTCGCATGGACAACAAGGGAACTCTCTGTCCTGAACTCACCAGAATCACCTGCTCTTCATTGAATAGGTTGGGTGTGGTTGCACTGACGTGCTGTGTGGTGGGGTTTCGCTCGGCTCGGGAGTGAGGGGGGGAACCGGGACCGTCGACTCCAGGGCGAGCGCGAGCGCGCCGCGCACCTCGGCCCGTTTGCCCAGCAGTGCCGGCACGACCTCGAGCGGGGTCGACTGGTTGAGGAGCACGGCCCTGCGGATGGCATCGCGCATCGGCCCGAGCAGGATCTCCCCGGTCTCGGCGAGCTCGCCCCCCACGACGATGATCTCCGGGTTGATCGCCAGTGCCATGCTCGCCACGACCGCCCCGATGGCCGCGCCGGCATCGGCCACGACCTGTTGGCACCCGGCATCACCCTCGAGTGCGAACTGGACGACGTCGCGGAGGGTGAGCGGCCCGCGGCTGACGCGAAGCGCCTCGATCAGCGCGCTCGCGCCGACCACCGTGTTGAGGCAGCCGCGGCTGCCGCAGCGGCAGATCGGGCCCTGCGGGTCGACCTGGACGTGGCCGATCTCCCCGGCCGTGCCGGTCGGGCCTCGGCGAACTTTGCCCGACAGGATGATGCCGGAGCCGGTTCCGTACGAGGCGCGGACGTAGATCGAGTCCTGGAAGGCGCGTGCTGCACCGAACCGGCTCTCGGCAAGCGCACCCAGGTTGGCGTCGTTGTCCACGAAGACCGGCTTGTTGAGCCGTCTGGACAGCACGTCGGCGATCTCGAACTCGTCCCACCCGCGCATCATGCCCTTGACCGAGGTCGTGCCCCCGTCGGGGGTGACGGGGGCGGGCAGGCCGACGCCGATCCCCACGATCTCGTCGAGGGAGGCGCCGACACCATCGGTCATCTCGACGATCAGCAGCGCGGCGCGATCGAGGCTCGTGTCCACGCGGTGGTCGAGGGGGAGGGGGAGGATGTGCTCGCCGACGATCTCGTGCGAGACGTCTGCCAGGGCGATTCGCATGTGCCGGTCGCCGATGTGCAGGCCGACGGCGAGCCCGGTCTGCCGGGCCAGGGTGACGAGCTGGGCCCGCCGCCCGCTCCGGATGGTCGTCCGCGTCTCGACGACGCCGGCCGCGAGCAGCTGCTTGACGATGGTCGAGATGGTGGCGGTGGACAGACCCGTCGCACCGGCCAGCTCGACCTGGGTGATCCCGCCGAAGTGCTGAACGGTCTCGACGATGAGGGCGCTGTTGGCCTCGCGCAGCGACGACTGCGATCCAGACGTGGCTCCCGTTGACCTCACGGTGGTGAGCATACCAGGGCACCGGGGACATCAAGCGTTAACAACACACACAGCGTCGGGCGACGTTTCCGCGAAGATCTGCATGTCTTGGGGTTGGAACCTGGACAACGTCAGCGGTGTTGAGTTTGAGAACATAACGAATGCGTCACGACATGCCGGGGCTGTTGACCGCGGGGCTCTCGGTCAGTACGTTCGAGTCTCGAAGGCAAGGTGCGATGTTGCACCACCAGGATCAATGGCGTACTGGAGGCACGATGGACGGCGACCACGTCATCCTCGAGATGAGGCACATCACCAAGGAGTTCCCCGGTGTCCGTGCTCTCGACAATGTGACGATGACAGTCCGAGCCGCTCAGATCCACGCGATCTGCGGAGAGAACGGCGCGGGCAAGTCCACGCTGATGAAGGTCCTGTCGGGCGTCTACCCGCACGGGACGTATGGCGGTGAGATCGTCTTCCAGAACGAGGTGGTCGCCTTCAAGGACATCAAGTCCTCGGAGCACGCCGGCATCGTCATCATCCACCAGGAACTTGCACTCATCCCTGAGCTCTCGATCGTCGAGAACATCTTCCTCGGGAACGAGATCGTCGAGCGGGGGTTCATCAACTGGGGGAAGGCCACCAGGCGCACTCTCGACCTGCTGGCCCGGGTCGGTCTCGACGTCGATCCTCAGACGGCGATCAAGAACCTCGGCGTCGGGCAGCAGCAGCTGGTCGAGATCGCCAAGGCGCTGTCCAAGGACGTGAAGCTGCTGATCCTCGACGAGCCGACCTCCGCGCTCAACGAGGCAGACTCTGCCAACCTGCTCGCCCTCCTGCGTGGGCTCAAGGCCAAGGGCATCACGTCGATCATGATCTCCCACAAGCTCAACGAGATCGCCGAGGTGGCTGACTCGATCAGCGTCATCCGCGACGGCCAGACCGTCGAGAACTACGACGTGATCGCCGGCCAGGTGGATGAGGACCGCATCATCCGGGCGATGGTCGGGCGCTCCCTCGAGAACCGGTACCCCGAGCACACACCGACCATCGGCGAGACGATCTTCGAGGTGAGGGACTGGCGCATCGAGCACCCTCTCGTCCCGGGCCGCATGATCTGCAAGGACTCCAACTTTCACGTCCGCAAGGGCGAGATCGTGGGCTTCGCCGGTCTCATGGGAGCTGGACGGACCGAGCTCGCCCGGTCGATCTTCGGACGGACCTACGGAACCTACCGCGGCGGTAGCATCTATCTCCACGGCAAGGAGATCACGACCACCACGGTCTCCGACGCCATCCGCCACGGGCTGGCCTACCTCCCCGAGGACCGCAAGAACCTGGGCCTGAACCTGCTCGACTCGATCAAGTCCACGACGGTCTCTGCAAACCTGGGAGCCATCGTCCGGCATGGCCTCATCGACTTCGACGAGGAGCACGCGGTCGCCGAGCGCTACCGCATCTCGCTCAGGACGAAGACCTCCGACGTCAACGCCGGGGTCTCCACCCTCTCGGGCGGCAACCAGCAGAAGGTCGTGCTGGCGAAGTGGATGTTCACGGACCCCGAGGTCCTGATCCTCGACGAGCCGACCCGCGGGATCGACGTCGGCGCGAAGTTTGAGATCTACCGCCTGATCCAGGCGCTGGCCGACGAGGGCAAAGCCGTGATCCTCATCTCTTCCGAGCTGCCTGAGCTCCTGGGGCTGAGCGACCGCATCTACACGATCTGCGAAGGCCGGATCACCGGGGTCCTTGACCGCGACGAGGCCGACCAAGAACAACTCATGCGCATGATGACCACGACCGCGTCGACGCTCGCGCGCTGACCACAGAAATGAGCTACCGACGATGAAGTCTCTCAAGCAAGTGCTGGGCGGCGAGTACCGCCAGTTCACGATGGTGTTCGCGCTCATTGCGCTCCTCATCGGATTCAATGTGGCGTCGGACGGGCGGATGCTGACGTCGTCGAACGTCCAGAACCTCCTGGCGGGCAACGCGTACGTGCTGATCCTCGCGATCGGCATGGTCATGGTGATCGTGATCGGGCAGATCGACCTGTCGGTGGGATCTGTCGCCGGCCTGGTCGGCATGGTCGTGGCGCTGACCGCACGCGACTGGGGGCTGCCCTGGTGGATCGCCCTGGTCCTCGGCCTCGCCCTCGGTGCCCTCATCGGCGCGTGGCAGGGATTCTGGTTGGCGAAGATCGGGATCCCCGGCTTCATCACCACGCTCGCAGGCATGATGATCTTCCGCGGACTGGTCATCTGGTTGAGCAAGTCCATCTCGGTCCCCGTCCCCGACGAGTTCCGTGTCCTGGGCGCCGGCTACCTGCCTGAATGGGGCCCCACCTTCACCCAGATGAACAACTCCACGCTGCTCCTGGGCATCATCGGAGTCCTCGTCTACGGATGGTCCGAGGTGGTGAAGTTCCGCCGCCAGGCAGCAGTGTCTGACGTCGCCTCGCCGCTCTGGCCGATCCTCGTCCGCGTCGCGGTCGTGGTCAGCCTCATCAGCTACGTCACCTACCTCTTCGGCAGCGGTCGGCCGGGCACCTCGTTCCCGATCCCAGGTCTGATCCTCGTCGCCCTCGTGATCGTCTACCACGTGCTGACCCAGCGCACGACCTTCGGGCGCCACGTCTACGCGGTGGGCGGCAACCGGGCGGCGGCCGCGCTGTCCGGCGTGAACGTCAAGCGGACCTACTTCCTCGTCATGATGAACATGTCGTTCCTCGCGGCGCTGGCTGGGATCCTCTTCGTCGGGCGTGCCACAGCCGCCGGACCGACCGACGGGACGTCCTGGGAGCTCGACGCGATCGCCGCCGTCTTCATCGGCGGGGCTGCGGTCTCCGGAGGCATCGGAACCGTCATGGGGGCGATGGTCGGAGGGATGGTCATGGCTGTCCTCAACAGCGGCCTGATGCTCATGGGAGTCGGAGCAGACCGCACCCAGGTGATCAAGGGGTTCGTGCTGCTCATCGCCGTCGCCTTCGACGTCTACAACAAGGAGCAGGGCCGGCCGTCCATCACGGGCCTGCTGTTCGGGAAGAAGCCGCCCACCGAGGTGGGCGGGGCCGCCGAGCAGGAGACTCCTGCACTGGTCGGCGCGGCCTCCTCGAAGTCGCTGATGACCGCCGCCGACGGTGGGCGCCCGACGCCGAAGGCTGGCGGTTCCAGCCCGGCCTGACCGCTCCACCCCGCATCTCACCCGCACTGCATCACACCCACCCACTTGCTGGCCCAGCACTCTGCCGGAGCCCAGTAGCCACAGACCCGTCAGCCTGCACGCTCACGGGATTCCGAGGCGTACCCAGCGTCGGGTGCGCACCCTCACAAGGAGACACACATGAACAAGAAGATGCTCGGCCTCGTGGGCCTGGTCACCGCCAGCGCGTTGGCCATGGCTGGCTGTTCAAGCGACAACGGCCGCGCCGCCGACGCAGATGGAGCCAAGGGCTCGTCAGCGGAAGAAGGCTTCGCCGCCGACGCCGTCATCGGCGTGTCCCTCCCATGGCTCGGGACCCAGAACTGGAAGGAAGCGCAGGACCTCTTCTCTGCGCAGCTGACCGAAGCAGGCTTCACGCCGCTGGTCCAGGCCGCTGACAACAAGGTTCCCCAGCAGCAGCAGCAGATCGAGGCAATGATCGAGCAGGGCGCCGAGGTCATCATCGTGGGTGCCGTCGACGGGACCCAGCTCGGAAGCGTCCTGGAGAAGGCCACCGATGCCGGCATCGTCGTCATCGGCTACGACCGCATGATCGAGAACACCACCGCGGTCGACGGCGTCGTCCAGTTCGGGTCCCTGCGCACCGGGGTGCTGCAGGGGGAGTCGCTCCTCGAGGGCCTCGCCGAGCGCAAGGGTGAGGCGCCGTACAACATCGAGCTCTTCGGCGGCGGACCTGCCGACCCGAACGCACCGGCCTTCTTCGCCGGCGCCATGTCCGTCCTCCAGCCGAAGATCGACGACGGCACCCTCATCCTCGTCTCCGGGCAGAGCGAGTTCACCCAGGTGGCGACCCTGGACTGGGACAACGGCAAGGCGCAGTCGCGGATGGACTCCCTGCTCTCGGGGTTCTACGCGGACAAGAAGATCGACGGCGTGCTGTCCCCGAACGACGGCATCGCCCGTGCCATCCTCACCTCCTCCAAGCAGGCCGGTCAGGAGACGCCGGTCGTCAGCGGGCTCGACGGCGAGAACGAGTCCGTCGTGTCCATCTGGGCGGGCGAGCAGTGGTCCACCGTCGCCAAGCCGACCACCGATCTTGTCGCCAAGTCCGTCTCGCTGGTCCAGGACGCCCAGAAGGGCAACCCGCTTCCGGCCGGCGACGAGGACGTCTACAACGGCAAGAAGGACGTCGCCGTCTACCAGCTCGACCCGGTGCTCGTCACCAAGGCCACCGCACAGGAGTTCTGGGCCAACGACCCCGAGCGCCTCGCACTGCTGAAGTAGTCCCTCGGGACCGGATCTGACGTACGACGGGGCCCCGCCATCCGGCGGGGCCCCGTCGTCGTCCCAGGACCAGGCCTCTGGCACGTGCCCGCCCTGGTGGGTTAGGCTGGCCCGGTCGCGACTGGCGCATCCTGCTCCTCTCCTGGTCAATGAGACCGCGAGGGCAGCGTGGAATGGTGGATCACCACTGGGGAGCGACGCATTCTCTCGACTTCGGGTCGTTCGCCTGGGCCCCGGTCACCCGCACCGTGCGTGCGCGTGCCCGGATGAGCCATCCGGGTGCTCTCACACACAGCAGGCCACAGTCCGGTCGCCCCGTCCAGGGGATCGACCGGCCCGCCCCGCCGCAAGGAGAAGCATGACCGCCCAGAACGAGACCGTTATGAACCAGGGCCTGGCCCAGGTCGACCCCGAGATCGCCGCCGTCCTCGACGGCGAGCTGGCTCGCCAGCGCGACACCCTCGAGATGATCGCGAGCGAGAACTTCGTCCCGCGCGCCGTCCTCGAGGCCCAGGGCTCGGTGCTGACCAACAAGTACGCCGAGGGCTACCCGGGCCGCCGGTACTACGGCGGCTGCGAGCAGGTCGACATCGCCGAGAACCTCGCCATCGCCCGCGTCAAGGAGCTCTACGGCGCCGAGCACGCCAACGTCCAGCCGCACTCGGGCGCCACCGCCAACGCCGCGGTGCTGCACGCCCTCATCAACAAGGGCGACAAGATCCTCGGCCTCGAGCTGGCCCACGGCGGTCACCTCACGCACGGCATGAAGATCAACTTCTCGGGCAAGCTCTACGAGGTCTCCGCCTACGGCGTGGACCCGGAGACGCACCTCGTCGACATGGACAAGGTCCGCGAGACGGCCCTGGCCGAGCGCCCCGACGTCATCATCGGCGGCTGGTCCGCCTACCCCCGCCACCTCGACTTCGCGGCCTTCCGGGCGATCGCGGACGAGGTCGGCGCGAAGCTCTGGGTCGACATGGCGCACTTCGCCGGGCTCGTCGCGGCCGGCCTGCACCCCAACCCGGTGCCCTTCGCCGACGTCGTCTCCTCCACCGTGCACAAGACGATCGGTGGCCCGCGGTCCGGTTTCATCCTGTCCAAGCAGGCGTTCGCCAAGAAGATCGACTCGGCCGTCTTCCCCGGGCAGCAGGGTGGCCCGCTCATGCACGTCATCGCCGCGAAGGCGGTCGCCTTCAAGATCGCCGGCTCGGCCGAGTTCGCCGAGCGCCAGGAGCGCGTGCTGCGCGGGGCGAAGATCATCGCCGAGCGCCTCGTGGCCGACGACGTCACGAAGGCCGGCGTCTCGGTCCTCACAGGCGGCACCGACGTGCACCTCGTGCTCGTCGACCTGCGTCACTCCGAGCTCGACGGCCAGCAGGCCGAGGACCTCCTGCACGCGGTCGGCATCACGGTCAACCGCAACGCGGTGCCCTTCGACCCGCGCCCTCCGCGCGTGACCTCGGGCCTGCGCATCGGCACCCCGGCGCTCGCCTCGCGCGGGTTCGGCGACACCGAGTTCACCGAGGTGGCCGACATCATCGCGACCGCCCTGAAGAACGGCGCGGCCACGGACGTCGAGTCCCTCAAGGCCCGCGTCGACAAGCTGACGGCCAGCTTCCCCCTCTACCCCGGCCTCCAGCAGTACTGACCCACCCGCGCGCCACGAAGTCCCACCCCGCTGAGTGCGGTCGAACGGCTGCCGGATGTCCGGTTTGGGCAGCCGTTCGCCCGCACTCAGCGGGTGGGTCGGGGCGTGGTCGGCGCGGGTTGGCAGGACGCGGGTCCGTTTGGCGGGTTGTCCGGTGGTTGGCGGAACGAAGGAGAACAACATGACTGCACAGATTCTTGACGGCAAGGCCGCTGCGGCGCAGATCAAAGCCGAGCTGACCGTCCGTGTCACGGCGCTGCGCGAGGCCGGCTCGACGCCCGGGCTGGGCACCCTGCTCGTGGGCGCGGACCCGGGATCCACCTGGTACGTGGCCGGCAAGCACCGTGACTGTGCCGAGGTCGGCATCGCCTCCATCCGCGAGGATCTGCCAGCCGAGGCGACGCAGGACGAGATCGAGGCGGCCGTGCGCCGGCTCAACGACGACCCCGCCTGCACCGGGTACATCGTCCAGCTGCCGCTGCCCCGCGGGATCGACACGAACCGGGTGCTCGAGCTCATCGACCCCGACAAGGACGCCGACGGCCTGCACCCGATGAACCTCGGCCGCCTGGTGCTGCGCACCAACGAGCCGATCACCTCCTCGTTGCCGTGCACCCCGGCCGGGATCATCGATCTCATCGAGCGCAACGGGATCTCGCTGGCCGGCAAGCATGTCGTGGTCGTCGGGCGGGGGACGACGGTGGGTCGCTCGATCGGTCTGCTGCTCACCCGCCGCGCCGTCAACGCCACCGTGACCCTCACCCACACCGGGACGACGGACCTGCCCGCGCTGCTGCGCACGGCCGACGTCATCGTCGCCGCTGCGGGTGTGCCGGGCATCGTCCGCGCACAGGACGTCAAGGCCGGAGCCGTGCTCATCGACGTCGGCGTCAGCCGCGCGACCGACCCTGAGACGGGCAAGTCCGTCGTCGTCGGCGACATCGACCCGGCTGCGGCCGAGATCGCCGGCTGGATCTCGCCCAACCCCGGCGGCGTCGGGCCCATGACGCGGGCCATGCTGCTCGCGAACGTCGTCGACAGCGCCGAGCGGCACCTCGCCGCGAGCCAGGCCTGACCCACCGCCTGACCCGCCACAGCGGCGCGCTCACCAGCACGGACGGGACCTCCTGACGCGAGATCAGGAGGTCCGTCCGGGTATGAGGGGCTAGTGTGCCGCCATGACTTCCGCGCGCCGGTCGACGCCACCCCCTCCCGCGAGTCCCACCCTGCGCCGCGCCCGTGGGAGCGTGACCGCCGCCTACGCCGTCCAGGGCATGGCCTTCGCCGTGATGCTGACGAACGTCCCGACCTACAAGGACCGCCTCGGCATGGACGACGCGGTCATCACCCTCGTCGTCCTCGGCGTCTGCCTCTGTGCGGGCGCCGGCAGCGCGTTCTCGGGGCTGCTCGCCGCGCGGCACGGCTCCGCCCGGGTGGTCACCGGCGGTCTGATCGGCGCGGCCCTGGCCGTCCTCGCGGTCGGTCTCGCGACGACGTGGCCCACCTTCTTCGTCGCCTTCGGTGCCTACGGGCTCTTCCTGGGTGCGGTGGACGCCTCGACGAGCATGCAGGGCATCACGGTCGAGCGCGGCTACCGGCGCAGCGTCCTCGCCTCCTTCTTCGCGGCCAACGCCGCCGGCGGGGTGCTCGGCGCGCTGAGCGTCTCGGGCGCGGCGGCACTGGGCGCCGAGCTCGACGAGTCGCTCCCGGCCATCGCGCTCGTCGTCGTCGCCGCGACGCTGGTGCTCTCCCGGGGCCTGGTCCGCGACCAGGCCGCAGCCCTGCCCCGTGCAGCCCTGGGCCACACAGCCCTGCCCGACGACGCGCTGCCGGCCGGTGCGCCGCGCGCCCGGACCGGTGCCTCGCCCGTGCCGCTGTCCACGATCGTCGTGCTGGGTGCGGCGATGCTCGCCTTCCCGGTCGCGGACTCCTCGGCGTCGACCTGGGGCGCGCCGTTCCTGCGCGACGTCCTGGAGGCTGGTGCGGTCGTCGCCCCCCTGGGGTATGCCGCCTACCAGGCGACGCTCATCGTCTCCCGGCTCTTCGCCGACTCCTGGGTGGCCCGGGGCGGACGGGTCGCGGTCGTGCGTCTGGGTGGGGCGGTCGGTGCGGCCGGGCTGCTCGCGGTCGCCCTCGCGCCCGGCTGGCCGGTGGCCCTCGTCGGCTTCGCGGCAGCCGGGCTCGGGCTCGGCGTCGTCGCACCGCTCGCCTTCTCCGCCGCGGGGGACCGCGCGGCGGAGGCGGCCGCGCTGGCGGGTCAGGGCGCCCCCGGGGTCGGCGTGTCGGTCGAGGCAGTCACCGACCAGGCGGTCGCCCGGCTCAACGTCTTCACGTACGTCGGCGCGGTCCTGGGCGGGGCGCTGACCGGTGTCTTCGCGACCGCAGACGCGCTGCGTGCCGGATTCGTCGTGCTGTCGCTCCTTGCACTCGTGTCGGCCGTGCTCGCGCGCAGGTTCCACGAGACCGCGGTGCCCAAGACACCGGTGCCCGAGGCCGGAGCCACCGCGTCGACCGTGATCCCCCCGCCGGTGGGCGTCAAGCCCACGAGGTGATGCGGACCTGTCCCTGACATGCGGTTGGATAGGGGCATGGTCACCATCGCAACCGCCAACGTCAACGGCATCCGAGCCGCCTACCGCAACGGTATGGAGGCTTGGCTCGCCGAGCGCCAACCCGACATCCTCCTGCTCCAGGAGGTCCGCGCCCCCGACGACATCGTCACCACTCTGCTCGGCGAGGACTGGAACGTCGTCCACGAGGCCTGCGAGATCAAGGGCCGCGCCGGCGTCGCGATCGCCTCCCGGCTGCCCTTCCACGCCGTGCGCATCGGCCTGGGCAACGGTGACCCGGAGGTCCCTGTGGACACCGGCCGCTGGGTCGAGGCCGACCTGGACCTCCCGTCCGGGGAGCGCATCACCGTCGTCTCGACGTACGTCCACTCCGGGACCGCAGGCACCCCGAAGATGGACCAGAAGTACGCCCACCTGGACAAGGTGAGCGCCCGCCTGAGCGAGCTCATGGCCAGCGGCCAGCACGTCGTGGTGGCCGGGGACCTCAACATCGCCCACACGAACAACGACATCAAGAACTGGAAGGGCAACCTCAAGAGCGCGGGCTTCCTGCCCGAGGAGCGGGCCTACCTCGACGCCTGGTTCGGCCAGGGCTGGGTCGACCTCGGGCGGCTGCACGGCGGCGACGGCCCCGGTCCGTACACCTGGTGGTCCAACCGCGGCCAGTCCTTCGCCAACGACTCCGGCTGGCGCATCGACTACCAGCTCGTCACCCCGGCCCTGGCCAACCACGCCTCCAACGTCCGCGTCGACCGCGCGGACTCCTACGAGACCCGCTGGAGCGACCACGCACCGCTCGTGGTCGACTACGCGCTGTGACCTCGACCTGAACGATCTCGGCCGGTGTGACGGTCTGGGCCTGCCGACTGCAGGTTCAGACCGTCACGCCGTCGGCCATCGCTCTAGATCCCCCCGCGCAGCGCGGTGATCGGCTCGATCGCCGCCGCCTTCATCGCCGGGTACAGACCCGCCAGGAGGCCGATCACCCCGCCCATCGCGGCGGCACCGAGGGCCATCTTGATGTCGAGGATCGCCGTCCAGTCCTTGAGGATCGACACGCCGACCACGACGAACACCCCGATCGCGGCGCCGATCAGCCCGCCGAGCAGGCCGATCACCACGGACTCCACGACGAACTGCCACGCGATGTTGCGCCGGGTCGCCCCGAGCGCGCGGCGCAGCCCGATCTCCCCGCGGCGCTCCATCACCGACAGCAGCGTGACGTTGGCGATCCCCAGCCCGCCGACCAGCAGGGCGACCCCGCCGAGGGCGAGGAAGATCGCGTTGATGTCCGCCTGGACGTTCTCCCGCAGCTCGGAGGCCGCCGGGGGAGCCTTGACCTTGAAGTTCTCCGGTCCGTTCGGGTCGAGCGCGATCGGGGCCTGGGTCTTGACCAGCGGCCCGGCCCCGGTCGCGATCTGGATCTGCAGCTCGTCCGGGCGGGTGAGGCCGAAGTCCACCTGCGCGGTGCCCATCGGCAGGATCACCGCGTCGAGCATGTCCGGGCGGCGTTCCATGGCGCCGACGATCCCGATGACGGTGTAGCTGTCGTCGCCGATGAAGAGGGACGGCTGACTCTCCAGCCGGCTGATCCCCAGCTTCTCCGCGGCGCGCTCACCGAGCACGACGACGCGATCGCCGCGGTCGCTGTGCCCTTCGTCGAAATAGCGCCCGGTGACGATCTCCCCGCGCACGGCATCGAGCAGCCCGCCCGACGTCGCCAGGACCGCCGGGCCGATGCTCGCCGAGGCGGAGGGGTCGTTGACCGGGACGGCCGTCACCTTGGCGCCGGCGGTGTCGACGGCGGCGATGAGGCCCGCCCGCTCGACGCCGTTGAGCCGTAGCACCCGCTCGGCGGAGTCCCACGGCAGCCTCGTCAGGGGACGGGCGTTCCCGCTCCAGGAACTGCCGGTGGTGTCGGACTCGACGACCACCTGGGTCGCGGCCACCGCGTCGAACTGCGCGCTGATCTGGCCGGCCGCGGTCTGGGCGAGGCCGACCGTGACCACGACGCTGCCGATGCCGAGCACGGTGCCCAGGATGGTGAGCAGCAGCCGGCCGGGCCGGGCGCCGATGCCGTGGGCAGCCTCGGCGAACAGGTCCTTGACCGAGAAGCGGTCGCGGCGGTGGCTGAGGTGGATCTGCGCCTTCGCGGGGCGGCCGCCCCGCCCACCGCGCTGCAGGAGACGGCGCAGGAAGCGTGGCAGCCGCGGGCGGCGACGGGGCTTCGGGGGCTCCTGGCCGACGTCGGGCAGGACGGGGGTGAGCAGGTCCTCCTGCGGCGCGGTCCGGGTCGAGACAGGGTCCATCAGTCCACCTCCGTCAGTTCGCCGTCGGTGATCCGGACCCTGCGGGTCGCGCGGGCGGAGACGGCGAGGTCGTGGGTGATGACGATGAGGGTGAGGCCGTCACGGTGCAGCTCGTCGAAGAGGTCCATGATCCCGGCGGAGTTCGTGGTGTCGAGGTTCCCGGTCGGTTCGTCAGCGAGCAGCAGCTTGGGGCTCGCCACGACGGCGCGGGCGATCGCCACGCGCTGGCGCTCACCGCCGGAGAGGGTCGACGGCGTGAAGGTCATCCGGTGCTCCAGGCCCACCCGTTCGAGCGCGACCTTGGCGCGTCTGGTCCGCTCGCCCCGCGGGACCCCGGAGTAGAGGGTGGCCAGCAGCACGTTGTCGAGCACGGTGCGGTTGGGCAGCAGGTGGAAGGACTGGAAGACGAAGCCGATCCGTCCCCCGCGCAGCGCCGACCGGTCGGCCTCGGAGGCCTTCCCGGTCGGCAGGCCGTCCAGCAGGTACTCCCCGTCGGTGGGGCGGTCGAGCAGCCCGAGGATGTGTAGCAGGGTCGACTTGCCCGATCCGGAGGGGCCGATGATCGACAGGTAGTCGCCGGGGTTGACCACGAGGTTCGCGCCGGTGAGCGCGTTGACGTCGGGTGGGCCGAGGAAGGTCCGGGTCAGCCCGGCGAGCTCGACGACGGGGTGGGTGAGCGGCCGGGGGAGGTGGATCTCCTCGGTGACGCTCACTTGCCCACCACGACGAGGTCACCGTCGGCGAGGTCGATCTCGGAAGAGACGATCTGCACGTAGCCGCCGGCAGCCAGGCCGGTCTCGACGCTGATCAGCTCGGTCGTCTCGCCGGTGGTCTTGCGCTCGACCCGTGACTCCCCGCCCGGCCCGGCGGTTAGCGCGGCCGAGGGCACCGCGAGGACCTCCTCACCGGTCGAGTTCACCCCGATGGTCACCTTGATGTTGGAGCCCTGCAGGCTGGCGATCTGCTCCGGGGTGAGCGCGTCCGGAGTGAAGAGCACCGTGAATCGGCCGGTGCCCGCGGCTGCGCCGTCGGTGGAACCCTCGCCCCCCTCGGACTCCTCGGTCTTCTCCGCCGCGGTGATCTCGGTGATCGTCGCGGTGGCGGTGGTGCCGTCAGGGAGCGGGAAGGCACCGGTCATGCCGGCCGCGAGCAGCTCGGCGTCCGAGCCGGCCACCGAGCCGGAGACGACGACGTCGGCGCCCGAGACGCTCATGACGGCCTTGGCGCTGGTGACCGTGTCGCCGCGGGCCACCGTGACCTGGTCGACGCGCCGGGGGAGCGCGGGGAAGTAGGTGATCTCGCTCGCCGGGAGGGAGGTCAAGGTGGCCTCGAGGGCCTTGGCCAGCTCGGTCTCGGCGTCCTTGACGGCCTGGCTCGCGGTGTTGCGGGCGGTCTGCTGGGCGGCCGAGCCGGTCCCGGCGATCACGGCGTCGCGCTGGACGACCGCGAGGTTGAGGGAGTCCTGGGCGTCGGCGACGGCGTTGTCCAGGGCACGGGTGTCCTTGGGGATCGCAACCCCGTCGAGGTCGACGCCGGCTGGGGCGTCGCGCTCGGCGACGGCCGTGTCGCGTGCACGCACCGCGCTGTTGACGGCGTTGTCGGCGGCCAGCCGGTCCGCCTTGGTCGGTCCGGACTTCGCTGTGGTGAGCTCGGCGTCGGCCGCTGTGAGCATGTCCTTGGCGGAGGTGAGCGCGGACCGGGCACCGGTGAGCGCGTCCTGGCTCTCCTGGGAGGCGGCCGGTGAGGGGTACCCGGCCATGACGTAGAGCTTGTCGACGGCGGCGGAGGTGCGGGCGTCGAAGAGGTCCGAGTCGACACTGCCCGGGTCGATCCCCACGCTCACCAGGGCCTGCTTGAGCTGGAGGACGTCCGGCCCGGAGACCCCGACCCGCAGGCTCCGGTAGGCGGGCAGCTCCCCGGGCAGGGTGATGACCGGGCGCCCGGCGATCTCCAGCAGGATCGACGCCGCGGCCAGCTCGGTCCCCACCTCGGGGACCTTCCCGGTGACCACGGCGGCCCCGGAGATCTCACCGGTCTCGATCGTCACCTCGACCGCCTCGTCGTAGAGGACGTCGGCGCGCATCGTCACGTCGTTGGCGATGACGCGGTTCTCCACGGGGACGGTGATGAGTCCTGCGGCGGGGGGCTGTGCTTTCGCGGCTGCGTCGCTGGGGGACTCGATGAAGCGGCTGAGCAGCACGCCGGCCGCGAGGGAGAGGACGGCGACGATCGCGATCAGCCAGATGACCCGGTTGCCGCGCAGCAGGGCGGTGCCTCGGCCGGTGCCGCTCACTTGCGCGACTCTTCGACAGCGGCGACGAACTCGTCCAGCGCTGCCTTGTTGTCCTTGACGAAGGCCTCTTCGAACTCGAGGTTGACCTCGATGCCGACCTTCTCCCAGTCGACCTCCTGCTTGCACGTGAAGTCGGCGAGCGCGGTCGAGAGCTCGAGCTCACGGAACTCCGCGATGGCCTCGTCCGAGGGGCCGGTGTACTCCTCGGTCATCTCGCCGTCGAAGACATAGAGCTCGTTCTGCGCGTCGCTGACCGAGGACATGGCTTCGTCAGGGGTGGCGAAGTCGGTGTATCCCGCGTCAGCCATGCAGTCGGCCCACTTGGTGGCCAGCTCGGTGATCCGGGGGTCCTTCTGGCTGTCGGTGTACATCTCGTTCATGGACTCCATGAGGTCCTCGAACCGGGGGTCGGAGTAGATGTCCTCCTCGCCGTAGACCTCGTGCTGGGCGGCGCCCTGGCAACCGGAGTCCTCCCAGTTGTACTCGTAGTCCTCCGACTCCTCCTCGGTCATCTCGTCCTGGACGCCCCAGAGGAGCTCGTAGTAGGCCGTCGTCTCGCCCTCGGACAACGTGGCGAGGTAGTCGGCGTTCGGGTCGACCCATTCCTCGGGCTCCTCGCCGTCGACGCTCTCCTCAGGCTCCATGCCCATGGACATGCCGTACCCGTTCTTGGCGACCCATTCCTCGGTGTTCTGGTCGTCGAAGTCCTCCTGAGTGAAGGAGGACGTGGAGATCTCCTGCGGGATGTACTCGAAGCCCTCCTCGGCCATGCACTTGGCGACGAGGTTCTCGACCTCAGCCTGCTTCCGGTTGTTCTCCTCCTCGTCGTACTCGCCCCAGGCGGCGTTGAGGATCTTGGACAGCGGGCCCTCTTCAGGTTCTGAGCCGTCGGAACCGGACGCCTTGTCGTCCGAGCACCCGGTCAGAGCGAGCAGTCCGGCGAGGGTCAGCGCTGAGGTCCAGCGCAGGTGGGAGGGTCGGAACATGGGTGGCGGGTCCCCTTCGGCGAGAAACGCAAAATGGTTGAAAGCAGCACTAGGCGGCACGCTGCTGGGACAACCATAGATGCCACGAATACCCCGCGTATCCCCCTAGAGGAGGACAACGCTTCTGTTCCCGCAGGTGGGAGTCATCCGATCGGCTGACCGGCGTCCTCGACGGCGGCGACGTACGCGTCGAGGAGAGCCTCCGGCGGCGAGGAGCAGGCCGACGAGGAGGGTCACCGACAGCGTCTCGCTCCTGGTGATCATCATGGTCGGTGCGGCTCGGGACTATGTGAGGTGTTCCTGGAGGGCGGCGGCGAACTCCTCGAGGGCAACCTTGTTGTCCTTGATCCAGAGCTCCTCACCCTCGAGGTTGACCTGGGCGCGGACTCCCGCCCAGTCGACCTTCTCCTTGCACCTGAAGGCGGCGAGCGCGGTCGAGATCTCGAGCTCACGAAACTCGGCGATGGCCTGGGTCGAGGGGGTGACGGAGCCCCCGGTCTCGCTGACGAACACATTCTGGACCGACACGGAGTTGTAACCGTCGTCAGGGGTGGCAAGCCCGGTGAACCCGGCGTCGGCCATACAGTCGGCCCACCCGGCGGCCGCCTCGAGGACCCGTGGATCCTGCTCGCCCTTGGTGTAGATCGAGTTCATCGACTCCAGGAGGTCTGCGAACCTGGGGTCGGTGGTGGGGTCCTGTTCGTCGCCGGCGACCTCGTGCTGGGCCCAGCCGCGACACCCCTCGTCCTCCCACCTGTCCTCGTAGGTCTCCATGTCCTCATCAGCCAGTTCCGGGTGCTTGCCGTAGAGGGTCTGGAAGTAGGCGGTGATCTCGCTCTCGGACAAGGAGGTGAGGTAGTCCGCGTTCGGGTCGAGCTGCTCCTCACCGTCGACGGTCTCGTTCGCCGATCGCATGTCCAGCCCGATGCCGTAGCCGTTCTCGGCGATCCACTCCTCGGTGTTCTGGTCGACGTAGTCCTCGTCGGCGACGGTGCTGCTCGTGCTCGAGTGGTCCTGCGGGACGTACTCAAAGCCTTCCGCGGACATGCACTCGGCGACGAGGTTCTCGGCCTCGACATCCTGCTGCGCGCGTCTCTCCAGGCCGAAGTCGCCCCAGGCTTCGCGGAGGATCGCGGTCACCGGACCGTCAACGGGCTCGGCAGCGTCGGAGCCGGCCTTCGCGCCGCCGGAGCACCCGGCGAGAGCAACCAGGCTGACCAGGCCGACCAGGACAACCGCTGAGGACAGGCGCAGGTGGGCGGGGCGGATCATCGTCGGCAGATCTCCTTCGGCGAGGAAGCATGCTCGCGCTGACGCCGGTCGCCGCGCTGCTGCCTTCACCCTAGAGACGGCGCACCCTGCACGTATCCCCCCCACAAGGGGATATTGCGGATCGTCGGGTGTCAGACGACGCTGAGCCCCAACCGCCGCCCGGCCAGCCCGCGCCCGCGGGTCGCGAGCCCCCGGGCGATCTCGATGAGAGCCAGCGCAGCCGGGGACGAAGGATCGCTGAGCACGACGGGTACCCCCGCGTCCCCGCCCTCGCGCAGCGTCACGTCGAGCGGGATGTGCCCGAGGAGCGGGACCTGCGTGCCGGTCAACGACGACAGGTTCGCCGCGACCCGCTCGCCGCCGCCGGTCCCGAACAGGTCGAGCCGGGAGCCGTCCGCCTGCTCCAGCCAGGACATGTTCTCGATGACGCCGACCAGCCCCTGGCTGGTCTGCATGGCCACGGACCCGGCGCGTTCTGCGACCTCGGCGGCGGCCACCTGCGGGGTGGTCACCACGACGATCTCGCTGTCCGGGAGCAGCTGGGCCACGGAGATGGCGATGTCGCCGGTGCCCGGGGGCAGGTCGAGCAGCAGCACGTCGAGGTCGCCCCAGAACACGTCGGCGAGGAACTGCTCGAGCGCGCGGTGCAGCATCGGCCCGCGCCACACGACCGGCTGCCCTGCGGGTACGAACATGCCGATCGAGACGACCTTGACCTCGTGGGAGATCGGCGGCAGGAGCATGTTGTCGACCTTGGTGGGCTGCCCGGTCACGCCCAGCAGGCGGGGGATCGAGAAGCCGTAGATGTCGGCGTCGAGCACACCGACCTTGAGGCCGTCCGCAGCCATCGCGGCGGCGAGGTTCGCCGTCACGGTCGACTTGCCGACACCGCCCTTGCCGGAGGCGATCGCGTACACCTTGGTGAGCGAGCCCGGCTTGGAGAAGGGGATCTCGGGGGCGCCGGTGCCCCCGCGCAGCAGCGTGCGCAGGCTCAGGCGCTGCTCGGTGCTCATCACCCCGAGCTCGATGCTCACGTCCTCGATCCCGGCCACGGTGAGCGCCGCGGCGCTCGACTCGCTGGTCAGCGTGCTCTTCATCGGGCACCCGGCCGTGGTGAGGTCGATCCCGACGACGGCGCGCGCCGCCCCCGGGCGCCCCGCGATCTCCTGCACGACGACGGAGCGCACCATCCCGAGCTCGGTGATCGGTCGGCGGATCTCCGGGTCGATGACAGTGGCGAGCGCCTCACGGACGGTGGTCTCGAGGGCGGTCAGGTCAGCCGGGAGGAGGGAGTCAGCCATGGCGCCATCCTACGCAGCGCAGGGAGCGCCCCGGCATGACCTAGGTCGGGTCAGGACTGCCCGGGGCGTTCGCCCTCGCGCTCCGTCTGGCGCTCCACCTCGCGCTCGGCGTCGCGCACGCTGTCCTTGAGGGTGATGTCCTCGAGCAGGTTGCGGAGCTCGGAGCGGACGAAGTCGCGGGTGGCGACCTCGCTCAGCGCGATCCGCAGCGCGGCCATCTCCCGGGCCAGGTACTCGGTGTCGGCGAGGTTGCGCTCCCCGAGCTGGCGGTCCTGCTCGGCGGTCACCCGGTCCCGGTCGGTCTGGCGGTTCTGCGCCAGCAGGATGAGCGGCGCCGAGTACGAGGCCTGGAGGGAGAGCATGAGGGTGAGCGCCGTGAAGCCGAGCGCCGCGGAGTCGAACTGCAGGCTCTCCGGACCCCACACGTTCCAGGCCAGCCACACGATGCAGAAGATCGTCATGTAGAGCAGGAAGCGGGGCGTACCCATGAACCGGGCGATGCCCTCGGCGGAACGGCCGAACGAGTCCTGCTCGACCCGGATGGTCGGCAGCAGGGACCGCTTGGCCTCCTTGGGTGTGTCGAGCCGGTCAGCCACGTGGTCCCCCCTCCAGGGTGCTCTCGGAGTCGTCGCTCTCCCGCCAGTCCTCGGGGAGCATGTGGTCGAGCGCGTCGTCGACGCTCACCACGCCCACCAGGCGGCGTTCGGCGTCGAGCACCGGCAGGGCGAGCAGGTTGTACGCCGCGAGCAGACGGGCCACCTGCCCGAGCGGGGCGTCGGTGCGCACGTGCTCGACGTCGGAGTCGAGCACCGAGCCGAGCGGCTCGTGCGGGGGCTCGCGGAGCATCTTCTGGAAGTGCACGACGCCGAGGAAGCGCCCGGTGGGCGTCTCCAGCGGCGGGCGCACGACGAAGACGACGGAGGCCAGCGCCGGGGACAGGTCGGCCCGGCGGATGTGCGCCATGGCCGCCGCGATCGACGTCTCGGGGGACAGGACCACCGGTTCGGTGGTCATCATGCCGCCGGCGGTGTTCTCGTCGTAGGCGAGCAGGCGCCGCACGTCCTTGGCCTCGTCGGGTTCCATGAGGCTGAGCAGCTCGGCGGCCTGCGCGACGGGCAGCTCGTGCAGGAGGTCCGCGGCGTCGTCGGGCTGCATCGCCTCCAGGACGTCCGCGGCGCGGTCGTTGTCGAGGGAGGACAGGATCGCGACCTGGTCGTCGCCGGGGAGCTCTTCCAGGACGTCGGCGAGGCGCTCGTTGTCCAGGGCCGTGGCCACCTCCAGGCGGCGGTTCTCGCCCAGCTCGTGCAGCACGTCGGCCAGCGCGGCCGGCTTGAGGTCGTCGTATGCCGCGAGCAGCCGGGCGGCCCCCTGGGTCGCCGCGGTGTCGGCGAGTCCGGTCACCGCGTCGAGGTCGACGACCTGGGTGTGGCCCCGGCGCCGCAGGCCGAGCGCCGACTTGCCCTCGGGGGCACGGCGGATGAAGAGCTTGGTGACCCGCCAGTCCCCGGTGCGCTGCTTCTCGATGGCCAGGTCCTCGACGGTGGCCTTGCCGGAGCCGTCGGCCATCTCGACCGGACGGTCCAGCAGCTCACCGACCGCGAGGGTCTCCAGCGCACGCTGCTCGAAGCGGCGCATGTTGAGCAGTCCGGTGCTGATCACCTGGCCGGCGTCGATGGCGGTGACCCGGGTCAGCGGCAGGAAGACCCGGCGGCGACCGGGGACCTCCACGACGAGACCGACGGCCCTGGGCGCGCCCTTGGACCCCATGAGGATGACGACGTCGCGCACCCGCCCGACCTGGTCGCCGATCGGATCGAAGACCATGGTTCCGGCGAGGCGCGCGACGAATACTTGTGTTCCGACGCTGCTCACGCGGTAAGCGTACGCACTGGTGCGCCCTCAGGTGTGCGTCGATCACTGTTTGTGCTGGTGAACGTCACAGATCCGGACCCTGGCGGGTTCGCAGGAGGTGGGCGAGAATGAGATATGAGCATGCCTCGCCAGAACGTCGCGCCCAAGCTTCCCACCCTCCCGCGCGGCGACCAGATCGCCTCCTACTCCACGTACCTCGATGCGCAGAAGGCGGTGGAGGCGCTGTCCTCGGCGGGATTCGCGGTCCAGCACGTCACGATCGTGGGGACGGACCTGAAGATGGTCGAGCGGGTCACCGGCCGGCTGACGTACTCCCGGGTCGCCGCGGCCGGCCTGGCCTCGGGCGCCTGGTTCGGTCTCTTCGTCGGGCTGGTGCTCTCCCTGTTCAGCGGTGACGGGACGGTCCTGCCGATGTTCGCGGCGATCGGGATCGGGGCCGGGTTCGGCCTGCTCTTCTCGGTGCTGTCCTACTCCCTGACCCGCGGCAAGCGGGACTTCACCTCCGCGAGCCAGATCGTGGCCGCGTCCTACGCCCTGCTCTGCGACAGCGAGCGGGCCGGTGAGGCGGTGCGGCTCCTGCGCGAGAAGAACCTGCAGGGCTCGGCGCCGGTCGCGGGGCAGCCGGTCGGCTACGCGCCGGCACCGCCAGTGGTACCCACCCAGCAGCCCACCCCGTCACCCACGGCGCAGCCGACCGCCCCGCCGACACCGCAGGCACCCACCCCGCCCGCGCCGACCGGCGAGCCCAAGTACGGCGTCCGCGTCGTCGACGGCAAGCCCCAGTACCCCACCCAGACCCCCAACCCCTGACCGACACCCCAGACCTCCTCCCACCCCGCTGAGTGCTGGGGTGGGGTGGGGCGGGTCTAGCGGAGGGTGGCCATCCAGGCCTCGACGGCCTCGGGGCGGCGGGGGAGCGCTGCGGAGAGGTTCTCGTGGCCGTCGGCGGTGATGAGGACGTCGTCCTCGATCCGGATGCCGATCCCGCGGTACTCCTCGGGGACCGAGAGGTCGTCGTTCTTGAAGTACAGGCCCGGCTCGATCGTGAAGACCATCCCCGGCTCGAGGCGGGCCTCGAGGTACATCTGACGCCGCGCCTGCGCGCAGTCGTGCACATCGAGCCCGAGGTGGTGGCTCGTGCCGTGCACCATCCACCGGCGGTGGAACTGACCCTCGGGGTCGAGGGACTCCTCGGCGGTCCCGGGCAGCAGCCCCCAGTCGGCCAGCCGGTCCGCGATGACCTCCATCGCGGCAGCGTGCACGTCCGCGAACCGTGAGCCCGGGCGGGCGACCGCGAAGGCCGCGTCGGCGGCGTCGAGCACGGCCGTGTAGACCTTGCGCTGGACGTCGGTGTACGTGCCGCTCACCGGGAGGGTGCGGGTGATGTCCGCGGTGTACAGCGACTCCACCTCGACGCCCGCGTCGAGCAGGATGAGGTCGCCGGGGCGGACCTGCCCGTCGTTGCGGATCCAGTGCAGGATCGTGGCGTGCTCGCCTGAGGCGGCGATCGTCTCGTAGCCCACGGTGTTGCCCTCGAGCCGGGCGTGGGCATCGAAGGTCGTCTCCACGAGCCGCTCGCCGCGGCGGTGGTCGCTGGCGCGGGGCAGGGCGCGTACCACCTCGGCGAAGCCGTCGATGGTGGCGGCGACGGCCTCGCGCATCTGGGTGATCTCGTAGGCGTCCTTGACCAGACGCAGCTCGGAGAGCGCCTCGGCGAGCTCGGCGTCCAGCTCGTCGTAGGCAGCAGCCTGCGCGTCGGTCTCCGCCTCGGCGCGCAGCGACTCGACGAGGATCGCGATGTGCTCGTCGGCGTCGGGCACCACGCGCAGGCGCACCGTGGAGGTGTCGACGGCGAGCGCGTCGGCGAGGGAGTCGATGTGCGCGGCGCGGATCCCGGTGAGCGTCGTCACGTCGGCGAGGGAGGGGCGGGCGCCGACCCAGAACTCCCCGTACCGGGAGTCGGCGTAGAACTCCTCGGTGTCCCGGTCCGCGAGCGGACGCACGTAGAGCACGGCCTCGTGCGGTCCGCCGGCGACCGGCTCGAGCACGAGCACGGCGTCGGGCTCCTGGTCGGTGCCCAGACCGGTGAGGTGAGCGAAGGCCGAGTGCGGACGGAAGCGGTAGTCCGTGTCGTTGGAGCGCTGCTTGAGCGTGCCGGCCGGGATGACCAGGCGGTCACCGGGGAAGGCCGCCGAGATCGCCGCACGGCGGGCAGGCGTGAACGCGGCGGCGGGGCCGGCCTGGACCGACAGGTCCGAGCGCGGGGCCCAGCTGCCCGTGATGAAGTCCCGGAAGGCTGGCGAGGAGGGCCGCTGGGAGCGGTTGTCTCCGCGGTCGGCAAGGGGCTGTTCGTCGGAGCTCTCCGCGGGGTGGGTGGTGAGATCCTGGACGGGGGTCAGGGGTGTGGTCTGGTCGCTCATGCGTCCATCTTCACACTCCTTCACACTCCGCCTCACACCCCGTGCGCCACGACCACAGCCGTGGCCGGCGCAGCGGGGACCGCGCGGGCGGCCACGGGCTGCGTGGCGCGTTCGTGCTCGACGTCCTCCAGGACGGCGAGCATCACCCGGTTGAACTCGTCCGGGGCCTCGAAGCTCACGTCGTGACCGGCCTTGGGGATGACCACGAGGCGGGAGGTCGGGACGGCGGCGAGGTACTTCTTCTCCTCGACGCGCATGTGGTCACGCTTGCCGTTGACGAACCAGGTGGGGACGGTGATCTGGCGAAGGTTGTCGATCGAGGACCGCCCGGCGAGCTGGCCGAGCATGTCGGTGACCACGTCCCAGCCGGGACGGAAGGGCACGGACGCCCCGTCGACCCGGAGCCGGCGACCGGCCTGGTCGGGGACGAGCGCCGGGGTCCACCGGCCCGCCAAGGACGCGACCGAGCCCGCCCACGACTGCACCGAGGAGAGGGCGCGCGTCACGTGGTGGGCGATCTGGCCGTACATCCGCACGGGCTTGCCCTTGGGGTCGCAGGTGCAGGCGGAGGCGATCACACCGGCGAGGCGGGCAGGGCCCCGGGCGGCGTACTCGAGGGTGACGTACCCGCCGAGGGACAGCCCGACCAGCACGACCGGGCTGGCCGGATCCACGATCGAGGCGATCGCGTCGTCGATCACGGTGAACGCGTCGTCCAGGGTGAAGCGCTCGTCCCGGCGCGCGCCGTGGCCGGGGAGGTCGACGGCGACCGCCTCGTAGCCGGCGGCGTGCGCGGCCTGCAGCTGGGCTTCCCAGAGTGCGCTCGAGCTGCGGACACCATGGATGAACACGAGAGCCGGACGCCGCACAGGAACCACCTTGTTGATCGGGAGCTTGATCGAGAGCACAGAACTACAGAGCAGAGACGAGGAAGGCGTCACCACTTCCGAGAATGTCACGGACTCCGGCGCCGGTGGCGGGAGCCCTGGGCGTGCAGCGTGAAAGTACAGTGAGGGTGTGCCTCGCGACCTGGTGATCGACCTCCACACCCATTCCAACGCCTCTGATGGGACGGATAGTCCCGGCGGCGTCGTCGCAGCAGCAGCAGAGGCGGGGCTCGACGTCGTGGCCCTCACCGACCACGACACGACGTCCGGCTGGGCCGAGGCCGCCGACGCCGCCCGCCGGCTCGGCGTCGCGCTCGTCCGCGGGACGGAGTTCTCGGCCCGCTCCCACGGGGTGAGCGTCCACCTGCTCAGCTACCTGCACGACCCGACCCACCCGGCGCTCATCCTGCAGAACGCCGAGGTCCAGGCGGCCCGCACGGAACGCGCCCGGCAGATGGTCGACCGCCTCGGCATCGACTACGCGATCACCTGGGAGGACGTCCTCGCCCACACCGAGCTGGGGACGACCATCGGGCGCCCGCACATCGCCGACGCGCTGGTCGCCCTGGGGTACCTGAGCGACCGGTCCGCGGCGTTCACCTCGATCCTGCACCCGGGGACCCCGTACTACGTGCCCCACTACGCCCCGGACTGCATCGAGGTCGTCCGGGCGGTGCACGACGCCGGCGGCGTCCCGGTCTTCGCCCACCCAGGTGCAGACGGGCGCGGTCGAGTGGTCCCCGACGCGGTCATCGAGGAGATGGCCGAGGCGGGGTTGGTCGGGCTCGAGGTCTACCACCGGGACAATAGTCAGGCACAACAGGTGCGACTCACCGAGATCGCACGGTCGCTGGGCCTGCTCATCACCGGGTCGAGCGACTACCACGGGACCGGAAAACCGAACCGGCTCGCAGAGAACACCACCCACCCCGAGGTGTTCGCACGGATAGAGGAGTTAGGTCGTAGTGAAGTGATTCGTCAGTGAGCGCACTGCTCGACGCCCGCCTGTTCACCGAGGTGTTCATCACCTTGTTCGTCATCATGGACCCGCCCGGGACAGTTCCCATCTTTCTTGCGCTGACCAGCGCCATGACCCACAAGCAGCGGGCCAAGGCCGCGCGGACCGCGATCTTCGTCGCCGCCGGGGTGATCCTCGCCTTTGCGGTGTTCGGCCAACAGCTGCTCAGCTACATGCACATCTCCCTGCCGGCGCTGCAGGCGTCCGGTGGGCTGCTGCTCCTGCTCATCGCGATGGAGCTGCTCACCGGCAAGATGGAGGAACCCAAGCCCGGGGCGAAAGGCGTCAACGTCGCCCTCGTCCCCCTCGGCACCCCGCTGCTCGCCGGCCCGGGCGCGATCGTCGCGTCGATGCTGTTCGTCCAGCGCGCCGACGGCTCGAGCGAGGACTGGATCTCGATCTTCCTCGGCTTCGTCACGGTGTGCGTGTGCCTGTGGCTGGCCATGCGCTTCGCCAACGTCGTGCACAAGGTGCTGGGCGAGAGCGGCACGCTCCTGGTCACCCGGATCGCCGGCCTGCTGCTCGCGGCCATCGCCGTCCAGCTCATCGCCGACGCCGTGACCGCCTTCGTCAAGGCGGCCGGCTGACCGGGACCGCACCGTGCGGACGACGAAGGGGCGTGGCCGGTGGCCACGCCCCTTCGTCGGTGTACTAGATCACGCGGTGACCGGTGCGTCCCCGCCTGCGGGTGCACCCTCGCCCGCGCCGCGGGAGCGGCGACGGCTCCGCTGACGACGAGGGCGCTCGGCCCCGTCGTTCTCCGACTTCACGGCCGTCGTGTTCGACGACGGGCCGGTGGTCGGTGCAGCGGTGGTCGGTGCGGCGGGGGCCGAGACCGACTCGGTGGGAGCGGCCGACTCGCCGGTCGTGTCGGTGGCCGGACGCTGGCGGGTGCGGGAGCGCCGCTCGTCGCCGGCCGGTGCTGACTCCCGCGCGGGGCGGGCGCCGTCGCGTGAACTGCCGTCACGGGAACCACCGTCGCGTGAGCCGGCCTCGCGGGGGCCCTTCTCGCGGGAGCCGCCACGGCCGCTGTCACGGCCCCCATCACGACCACCGTCGCGCTTGGGTGCGCCGCCGCGCTTGCCGGTCTCGCCGAGGTCTTCGAGGGTCTCGGCACCGAGGCCGGCCCGGACCTGGGCGGACCGGGGCAGACGGCCCTTCGTGCCCTCGGGGATCTCGAGGTCGGCGTACAGGTGCGGGGACGTGGAGTACGTCTCGACCGGCTCGGGGATGTCCAGGCCCAGGGCCTTGTTGATCAGACCCCAGCGAGGCATGTCGTCCCAGTCGACGAAGGTCACCGCGGTGCCCTTGTGCCCTGCGCGCCCGGTCCGGCCGGTGCGGTGCAGGTACGTCTTCTCGTCCTCGGGGCACTGGTAGTTGATCACGTGCGTCACGTCGTCGACGTCGATGCCGCGGGCCGCGACGTCCGTCGCCACGAGCACGTCGACCTTGCCGTTGCGGAAGGCGCGCAGCGCCTGCTCGCGGGCGCCCTGGCCGAGGTCGCCGTGGATGGCGCCGGCCGCGAAGCCGCGCTCGGTGAGGTCGTCGGCCACCTTGGCCGCCGTGCGCTTGGTGCGCGCGAACACGATGGAGAGACCGCGGCCGTTCGCCTGCAGGATCCGGGCGAGCACCTCGACCTTGTCGAGGGCGTGCGCGCGGATGACGACCTGCTTGATGTTCTTGACCGTCTGGCCGATGTCGTCGGGGTCGTTGGCCCGGATGTGGGTCGGCTGCGTCATGTACCGGCGGGCCATCGAGACGACGGCGCCGGGCATGGTCGCGGAGAAGAGCATGGTCTGGCGTGAGGCGGGGGTGCGCGAGAGGAGCTTCTCGACGTCGGGCAGGAAGCCCAGGTCGAGCATCTCGTCAGCCTCGTCGAGGACGACGCACTGGGCCCGCGACAGGTTGAGGTGTCCCTGGTTGAGCAGGTCGATCATCCGCCCGGGGGTGCCCACGACGACCTCGACGCCCTTGGTCAGCGCGCTGACCTGGGGCTCGTACGCGCGGCCGCCGTAGAGCTGGACGATGCGCACAGGGCGCTTCGCGGACGCGGCGGTCAGGTCGTTGGCGACCTGCACGGCGAGCTCGCGGGTGGGGACGATGACGAGGGCCTGCGGCTTGCCCGCGTCGGGCAGCTCGTCGAAGCCTGGCTCGCCAGGTCCGACGACCCGGTGCAGCAGCGGCACGCCGAAGCCGAGCGTCTTGCCCGTCCCGGTCTTGGCCTGGCCGATGATGTCGTGCCCCGCCATCGCGACCGGCAGCGTCATCGCCTGGATCGGGAAGGGGGTGGTGATGCCTGCGTCCGCCAGGGCCTGAACGATCTCAGGACGGACGCCGAAGTCGTCGAATGTTACGTCAGCAGCTTGGACGCTGCTTGAAGTGCTGGTCACGTTGCCTCATGAAGGTCTGGGCGGCGGCGCGCGACGCTGCAGGGGCCGCACCCTGAGGATTCCAGGGTGCTCCGGTGTCAGTACGGGCATGCTCGCCTGTGGCCGGCAGCCGATCGCAATTTTGCGGTGTCAGGCACGACGCGCTCGCTCGAGCGGTCCTGCGCGACTGGGGTCGAGACGACCGGGCAACCGATGTACACCCGCAGTCTATCGGACGAGTCGTCCATCCCCGCGGATCGCCCGCGGAGAACCTCCGGATGACGGCGCCGGGCACGGTCGGGCACTGCCGGGCGACGCCGGCGCCGCGTCGGGGAACGGCCGGGCAGGCGCGGCGTCCTATCCTGGGGGGATGAGTGACACCCTCGAGCTCCTCGGTTTCATCGCCTACACCGAGCTCACGACCTTCACCCGTCTCGCCGGGGCAGCCACCACCGCCCCGACCCCTGAGCACCAGCTCCGCCTGGTGCGGCTGGCCGGGGACGCGGTGAGCCGGATGGAGCGGATCCTCGCCCGGGTCGAGGAGCTCGGCGGCGATCCGGACGCCCACCTGCTCGCCTTCGACGGGACCTTCGACGACTACGACGCTCGCACCGTGCCCGGCACGTGGTGGGAGAACCTGCTCAAGGGATACGTCGGCAACGGCGTGGCGGACGACTTCTGCCGGATCGCGGTCGACGGCCTCGACGCCCAGACCCGCACGCTGGTCATCGACGTCCTCGACGACAACCGCAATGCCGAGATGTCTGTCCGGCTGCTCGCCGACGCTGCGGGCTGCGACGAGGTCCTCGCCTCGCGGCTCGCGCTGTGGGGCCGGCGTCTGGTGGGGGAGGCGCTCGGCCTCATGCAGAACCTCACCACCCACCACGACGCGCTCGGCCGGCTGCTGCTCGACGGTGCGCGGGAGCGCGCCGGAGCGGCCGACGTCGACCAGAGCTGGGTGTTCTCCCAGCTCACCGCCGAGCACACCCGGCGGATGGGCCGGCTGGGTCTCGCGGCCTGAGCCGCGAGACCCAGCCGGAGCAGGCTCAGATGGAGCCGAAGCCGACCTTGCGCTGCTCTTCGGTGCCGATCTCGACGTAGCCGATGGTCGCCGAGGGGACCAGCACCCGCCGCCCCTTGGTGTCCACGAGCTCGAGGACGGGACCGCCGCTGAGGGCGGCCGTCACGAGCTGGGTGATCTCGTCGGCCGTCGCATCCGTCTCGAGGGTGATTTCGCGTGCCAGGTTCTGAACGCCGATCGTGATGTCCACGAGGTCTCACTTTCCATGGTCGAGGGCTGAAGTTCAGCCGGGCTCGCTCTGATCCTAGAGCGCTGCAACCGGCGGAGGTGGCTCTTCGCGCCGCAACATCCCATGGATTCCGCGCCAAGCGAACTGGGCGATGAGATCTGCGGTCTCCTGTGCGCTCGATCCCGCGGTGGCGTCGGCGGCCTCCGCCGACGGGTCCGGGTGCAGCGCGTCGGAGGCGGCCACCCGGGCCATCGCGGTGGACGTGCGCGCCACGGTGAGGGCCTGGACGGGTGTGAGGTCCGTGATGGACACGAGCACCTGGGCGAAGCGCTCGGCGTTGCGCCGGTTGGGTCCCTCCACCCGCTCCCGCACGGCCGGGTCGCGGGTCACGTCCGACTCGAAGAGGAGCGACGCGGCCACCCCGGACCCCTCCGCGAACTCGACGTAGGCGCGCACCACCGCGTGCACGACGTCGTAGCCGTCGGGGGGCTCGCCGCCGTCACCGCCCCACCCTTCGACGGGCTCCAGAGCCCGCGAGACGGCGTCGACGAGGGCCTGGCCGCGCTCGTCGATGACCGCGAGATAGAGGTCGAGCTTCGAGGGGAAGTGGCGGTAGAGGATCGGCTTGGAGACGTCGGCCTGCTCGGCGATGTCGTCCATGGAGATGTGGTGAAAGCCGTGGGCCGCGAAGAGCCCCTGCGCGATCGCGAGAAGCTGCGCCTGCCGCTCGATCTTCGGCATGCGAGGTCGGTTGCGTCTGTGTGATTCGGGCACCGGATCGGACGCGGGACGGCTGGTCACAGCATCAGCCTAGGGGAGGGCTCAGATCTTCTGGCACGATGGCCTGGTGACCACTCCCGATACCGGCGCAGCCGACGGCGCACCTGCGGGTGCCTTCGAGGCGCCCGTGGCGACCCGCCGGGACCGCCGCGAGGGAGCAGAGACCCGTCACCGCGGCTCGTCGGCGCGCACGGTCGGGCGCACCAGGTCGCGGATGCGGGTCCTCCCGGCGACCGTGCTGGCCGTCGTCGGGCTGGTCGCCGGCGTCGGCTCGGGAGCCGCCGTCTCCACGGTGACACCCAGCCCGCCGCTCGTCATCGAGTCCGACCTGGCCTCGGGCGTGTCCGTGAGCCCTGACCAGCGCCAGACGCTGCTCGAGGTCGCGAGCCGCGGCCTCGCACGGACGGCGCTGACCGACTCCGACTCGCTGCTGACCGACTCCACGGCGCCCTCGGACGACGCAGCCGCGGCCCCGGGGCCGCTCGCCCCGCCCGACGGGGCGCCGCCGCTCGAGCCTGAGGCGATCGTGCCCGAGCCGCTGCCGCTGCCCGAGGGCGTCGACGCGGCCGGCTTCGCGGCCGGTCTGCTCTCCACGACCGTGCCCGACGCCGCGAGCGGGGTGTTCGACGTCGTGCCCGGGGAGGTGCCCGCTCCTGGCGCCGGCGAGGTGAAGTCCGTGAGGATCGAGGTCGAGCGAGGGCTCGACGTCGACCCCGCGATGTTCGCCGACCAGGTCCTGTCCACGCTCAACGACCCGCGCAGCTGGGGCGGGGACGGATCCCAGTCCTTCTCACGGACCGCGGGCGAGGCGACCGTGACCGTCACCCTGGCCAGCCCGACCAGCGTGGACCGGCTCTGCGCCCCCCTCGACACCGTGGGCCTGTGGTCCTGCGGTATCGAAGGGCGGGCGGTGCTCAACCACATGCGCTGGGTGAAGGGCTCCGGGACGTTCGGGGACGACATGGCCTCCTACCGCCACTACCTCGTCAACCACGAGGTCGGCCATGTGCTCGGCCACCGGCACAGCCGGTGCTCCTCATCCACCGCGCTGGCCGACGTCATGGTCCAGCAGAGCGGACCCTCGATCGCCTGCCTCCCCAACGGGTGGCCTTTCCCCTGACCTGGGAGCTGCCTCAGCCCGGGCGATGACCGGGATGTCAGTGGCGTGTGGTGGGATTCCCCTGTGCATCTTCTCCCGCCCCGAACAGGCCCCCGCAGCGACCGCCGCCCTGCGCCTGAGGCGCCTGAGGGACTCGATGCGCCCCGGGACGCCCGGGCGCAGCGCGTCGTGCTGGACGCTGCGCAGGTCCGCGCGCTCGACGGGGCTCTCGCCGCGCCGACGTCGCTCATCCTCGGCGCGCCGGGGACGGGCAAGACGACGCTCGCCCTGGAGATCGCAGCCGCCGCGGTCGAGCGGGACGGCCTCGACCCCGACGAGATCCTCGTGCTCAGCGCCACCCGTCGCGGTGCCGGTCTGCTCCGTGACGCCCTCGCCGCCCGGCTCGGGATGACCGTGCGCGGGGCGGTCGTACGCACCGCCGCATCCGCCGCCTTCGCGATCCTGGCCAAGCACGCCCAGGCCGCCGGCGAACCGGCCCCCGTCCTCATCACCGGCCCCGAGCAGGACCTCGCCCTCGCCGAGCTGCTCGCCGGACACGCCCGCGGGGAGGGGGCCAGCGTCCCGTGGCCGGCGACGATCCCGGCCGAGACCCTCGCGCTGCGCGGCTTCCGGGAGGAGCTGCGCGACCTGCTCATGCGCTCCGCCGAACGTGGGTTGACCCCCGACGACCTCGGCGCTCTGGGGCGCCGGTACAGGCGTCCGGAGTGGGAGGCCGCGGGCAGCCTCTACGACGAGTACCTCTCGGTCATGGCGCTGCGTCAGCTCACCCCGGACTCGGGTGCGCGCTTCGACCCTGCGGTCGTGGTCGACGAGGCCGCATACGTCTTCGAGCACTGGTCCGGGCCGGAGCGTCCCGCCTGGCGCTTGGTCGTGGTCGACGACTACCAGGAGGCCACTGCCGCCACCGCGCGGCTCTGCCGCGGCCTGGCAGCTGCCGGGGCACGGCTGGTGCTGATCGGGGATCCTGACGCCTCCGCACAGGCCTTCCGTGGCGCGACTCCCGCGCTCATCGGACGAGCCGCGGCCGGGCACCCGCCGGGCCCCGGGGTGGTCGGTGGCACCGGTGACGAGGGCGAGTTCGGGGCGAGGACCCTGGTGCTGGAGACGGCGTGGCGGCACGGGCCGGTCCTCCGGGCCGCGACGCAGGCCGTGACCCAGGAGATCGGGTCGGTGGGCGCCGTCGAGCACCGCCGGGCTGTGGCGCGCCCGGGCGTCGCCGACGGCACTGGCACGGACGGCACTGATGGCTCTGTCGAGACCGCGATCCTGCCCAGCCCGGCCCTCGAAGAGGCCCACATCGCCAAGACGCTGCGGTCGGAGAACCTGCTTCGGGGCACCCCGTGGTCACGCATGGTGGTCATCGCGCGGTCCGGGTCGGAGCTGTTGCGCCTGCGCCGCGCACTGACCAGCGCGAGCGTCCCGGTGACCGTGCTCGGGGCGGACATCCCGCTGCGGGACGAGCCCGCCGTCCGGCCGCTGCTCGGCGCGCTGCGGGCGGCGGCCTCCGGGGACCTCCCGGTCGAGGTGGTCGTCGACCTGCTCACCTCGCCGCTGGGCGGGATCGACGCCGTCGGGCTGCGACGGCTGCGCCGTGCGCTGCGCACCGAGGAGCTGAGCGCGGGCGGGGGCCGGTCCTCCGACGCGCTCCTCGTCGAGATGATCGCCCATCCCGCCCAGGTGGAGCTGCTGCCCTCCGACATCGCCCGTGCACCCCGCCGGATCACCCGGGTGCTCGCGGCCGGGCGGGCCGCGATCGACGCGCCCGGGGCCACCGCCCAGACGGTGCTGTGGGCGCTGTGGGCGGCCGCCGACGTCGCCGAGACGTGGCGGTCGATCGCCGTCAACGGCGGTCCGGGCTCCGCGCGGGCCGATCGTGACCTGGACGCCGTGATGGGGCTGTTCCGCTCGGCCGAGCAGTTCGTCGACCGCGTCCCCCAGGCCACCGCGCTCGCCTTCGCCGACTTCCTGCAGTCCCAGGACCTGCCCGCGGACAACCTCGCCGCGCGCGCCGGAGCCACCGAGACGGTCTCCCTGCTCACCCCGGCCGGGGCCGCCGGGGGGGAGTGGGACGTCGTGATCGTGGCCGGGCTGCAGGACGGCAGCTGGCCCGACCTGCGCCTGCGCGACTCCCTGCTCGGCTCGCAGGCGCTCGTGGACGTCCTCTCCGGTCGGTCCGAGGATGCCGCGGGCGTGGGCCGAGAGGCGCGGCGGTCGGTCCTGGCCGACGAGCTCCGCGCCTTCGCCGTCGCGGTCTCCCGCGCCACCCGCCGCCTCGTCGTCACAGCCGCGAGCGACACCGACCACGAACCGTCGGTCTTCGTCGAGCTGCTGACCGGGCCGGACGACGACGCGGCCGCCACGAGCGCGCCGGACGTCTTCGCCGCCCCGCTCGACCTGCGCGGCGTGGTCGCGACCCTGCGCGCGGAGCTGGCCGACGCCGTCGGGCACGGCGGTGAGGACGGTGCCGGTGACGGAGCGTCGGGGAATCGCGCTGGCGCGATCGCCGCGCTGCTCGCCCGGCTGGCCCGGGCCGGGGTCGGCGAGGCAGACCCGCGCACCTGGTACGGATCTGCGCAGGTCTCCTCGGAAGAGGGGTTGTGGGCCCCCGACGAGACGGTGATGGTCTCCCCCTCCAAGGTGGAGCAGGTGCACCGGTGCGCGCTGCGCTGGGCGCTGGAGAGCGCTGGCGGGACGGGCGCGAGCGCCCTGTCGCAGTCTGTGGGAACCCTCATCCACGACATCGCGCGCGAGCTCCCCACCGCCGGGCACGCCGCGCTCGCGGCCGAGCTCGACCGCCGCTGGCACGAGCTCGGCCAGGCGCCCGGCTGGCCGACGACGCAGACCCGGCGGCGCGCGGACGCGATGATCGCCCGGCTCTCGGAGTACTACAAGGAGATCGCCGGCGACGTCGTCGTCGAGGAGGCCTTCGAGGTGACGGTGGGCCGGGCGGTGCTGCGCGGTGCGGTCGACCGGCTCGAGCTCTCGGGCGACGGCGGGGTGCGGGTGACCGACCTCAAGACCGGGAAGGGCATCCCCACCGTTCCCGAGGGACGCACCAACGCCCAGCTCGGGGCGTACCAGCTCGCGGTGGAGGCCGGGGCGTTCCCCTCCCTGCCCCCCGGGACCCGCAGCGTGGGTGCCCAGCTGGTGTTCCTCAGCGACGGCGCGAAGGGCACCCGCCGCGGCCAGGACGCGCTCGGACCCGATCCGGAGAACTGGGCGCGCACCCTCGTCGAGGACGCCGCCGAGACCATGGCGGGGGCGGCGTTCACCGCGACCGAGAACTCGCTGTGCTCGATGTGTGGGGTGCGGCGCTCGTGCCCGTTGCAGTCCGAGGGTCGCCAGGTGGTCGACCTCGGGGTGCCCGGGGTGCCCGGGGCGCCCGCCCTGCCCGCGCCGCCAATCCAACCCGACCTGCCCGCGCCGCGAGAGGACCGATCATGACCGACCAGCCGACTGCTGACGCGCGCCTCATGAGCGCCGCCCAGATCGCCGAGCTGCTCGGCCAGCACTCACCGACCCCGGAGCAGACCGCCGTCATCGAGGCGCCGCTGACCCCGATGCTCGTGGTGGCCGGGGCAGGGTCGGGCAAGACCGAGACGATGTCCGCGCGGGTGGTCTACCTGATCGCCAACAAGCTCGTCGAGCCGCACGAGGTGCTCGGCCTGACGTTCACCCGCAAGGCCGCGGGCGAGCTCGCCGAACGCGTGAGCAAACGCCTGCGGCAGCTGCGCCGGGCGCGGTCGGCGGCCGGAAGCAGCGCCGTGAGCGCCCTGGACGCCCTCGACCGGCCGACCATCTCGACGTACAACTCCTACGCGGCGTCCCTGGTGAGCGACCACGGGCTGCGGATCGGGCGGGAGCCGGGCGCGCGGCTGCTGTCGGAGGCCTCGAGCTGGCAGGTGGCCAGCGACGTCGTCGAGAGCTGGCACGCGGACCTGGCGACCGACGCCGCGGTCTCGACCGTCGTGGCGGCCGTGCTGGACCTGTCCAACGCACTGAGCGAGCACCTGCTCTCCGTCGAGGAGGCCGTGTCCGGGATCGACACGCTGCTGGCCGGCATCGAGGCGACACCCTTCGGTCCCCGGCGCACCGGTCTGCACGCCGACGTGGTCAAGCTCGCCCAGTCCCTCGCCGAGCGTCGCCGCCTGCTCGACGTCGTGCAGACCTTCCAGGACCGTAAACGTGCCATGGACGCGGTCGACTTCGGGGACCAGGTGGCGCTCGCGGCCCGGCTCGCCGAGGAGGTCGACGCCGTGGCCGCCGGGGAGCGCGAGCGGTTCAAGGTGGTGCTCCTGGACGAGTACCAGGACACCTCCTACGCGCAGATCCGCCTGCTCAGCTCCCTCTTCGGGTCCGGGCACCCGGTCACCGCGGTGGGTGACCCCAACCAGTCGATCTACGGCTGGCGCGGTGCGAGCGCCTCGGGACCGGCGCGGTTCCCCGACCAGTTCCGCGACGCGGGCGGGGCCCCGGCCCGGGTGCACCGGCTGAGCACCTCCTGGCGCAACGACCTCGCCGTCCTGGAGGCGGCCAACACGACGTCGGGCCCGTTGTACGCGGCCGACCCGGGGAACTCCCTGCCGTCCCTGGAGGCACGACCCGCGGCCGGGCTCGGCTCGGTGCACGCGGTCTACAGCCCCACCGTGGAGGAGGAGGGCGCCGCGATCGCGGAGTTCATCGTCAAGCGGTGGAAGCCGGGGACAGCGACGGCGGCCGTGCTCTGCCGTGCGCGCAGCCAGTTCCCGGTGATCGAGGCCGCGCTGCGGATGCGCGGGCTGCCGGTCGAGGTGGTGGGCCTGGGCGGGCTGCTCACCACCCCCGAGGTGGTCGACCTCGTGGCCCTCCTCGAGGTGGTCCACGACCCGTCCCGGGGCGACTCGCTCATGCGGCTGCTCACCGGCCCGCGGCTCAACCTGGGGGCCGCGGACCTGCACGCCCTGGGCAGCCGCGCCAAGGAGCTCGCCCGCCGGCGCTCGGCCCACGGTCCCCACGGTGCCGTGGAGGGCGACTCCTCCGACGAACGCTCGATCGTCGACGCGATCGACGACCTGCCCGGCCCCGACTGGCACGCGCCGGACGGCCGGACCTTCACCCCCGCGGGGGGCACCCGGCTCCGGGAGCTCGCCACCCTGCTCCGGGAGCTGCGGTCGCTGACCTACCTGTCCATCCCCGAGCTGGTCGACCGGGCCGAGCGGGCACTCGGGCTCGACATCGAGGTGGCCCTCGTCGCCGCCGCCGGGTGGGAACCTACAACCGCCCGCCCCGTCTCCGACCCCCGCGGCCGTGCGCACCTGGACGCCTTCCGGGACGTGGCGGTGCACTTCGCGAACACCTCCGACATGGCCACCCTCGGTGCGTTTCTCGCCTGGCTGACCATGGCCGAGAAGCGCGAGCGCGGACTGGACCGTCCGGCGAACGCCCCCGACCCGGGCGCCGTGCAGCTCATCACCGTCCACGCCTCCAAGGGCCTCGAGTGGGACGTCGTGGCGGTGCCCGGACTGGTGGACGGGGGGTTCCCGTCGACGAAGGCGAACGGGGCCAAGGGGCCGGTGTCCTCGGGCTGGCTGACCGGGCTCGGAGCGTTGCCGTTCCCGTTGCGGGGAGACGCCGTGGACCTGCCCGAGCTCGACGTGACCGGAGCGGAGAACTCGGCCGAGCTCGCCACCCGCCTCGCCGACTTCCGGGCGAGCTGCGGGGAGCACGAGGTGTTCGAGGAACGCCGTCTCGCCTACGTCGCGTTCACCCGGGCCCGCTCGGACCTGCTGCTGACCGGTGCGTGGTGGCGCACCGCGCAGAAGCCGACCTCACCGTCGCTGTTCCTCACCGAGCTGCACGACGCCGGTGTGCTCGCGGAGTTCACCGTCGCCGACGCCCCGGACACCGATGCGACCAACCCGCGTGACGACCTCACCCGCCAGGCGGTCTGGCCCGGCGTGCCGTCGCCGGCCGGGGACGGCGCGCCCGAGGGGCCCGACGGCGATCACCGTGAGCACGGTGATCGCGGCGCGCTGCTGGACGTGCTGCGCAGGTCCAGCGAGCTGGTGGCTGGTGCACTCGCCGACCCGCCCGCCGACTCGCCCGCCGATCTCGGGGAGCCGGCCGGTGGCGCTGGTGTGCTCGGGCGGGACGGTACCGACCTGTCCGAGCTCAGCGACATCCTGCTCACCGAACGGGCCTCGCGCGGCAGGGCGGCGACGTCCATGGAGTTTCCCGCGCACATCTCCGCGTCGGGACTGGTGGAGATCGCCCTCGACCGCGACGCCTACGCCCTGTCGTTGCGTCGTCCGATCCCGCGCGAGCCGTCGGTGCACTCGCGCCGCGGGACGGCGTTCCACCTGTGGGTCGAGCGCTTCTACGGCTCGACGTCGCTCTTCGACCTGGACGACATGCCCGGCGCCGACGACGAGCGGATGGACGCCGACCAGACCCTCGACGACCTGCAGCGCACCTTCGAACGCTCACCGTGGGCCGCGCTGCAGCCGATCGCCGTCGAGGTGGCGATCGACACGGTCGTCGCCGGGGTGACCACGAGGACCCGGATCGACGCGGTGTTCCCCGACCCGGACCGGCCTGCCGCGGCCGGCCCCGGGGTGGTCGTCGTCGACTGGAAGACGGGCCGGTCACCGAGCGACCCGGAGGCGATGCGAGCCCGTGAGGTGCAGCTGGCCGTCTACCGGATCGCTTGGTCGCAGTGGGCCAAGGTGCCCCTCGAGGAGGTCTCGGCCGCCTTCTACTACGTCGGCGACGACCGCACGGTCCGCCCGGCCAACCTGGCCGGGCTGGCTGACCTGGAACGACTCGTCGTGGGTGCGGGCGTGGTTGTCGTGAGCAGCTAGGGGCGCGGCTGCGGCGGCCCGTCGTCACCGGGAGCAGGGGGAACGGGCGGCTCCTCCGCTGCGTCGTCGGGGGACGTGACCGTTGCATAGGCGGTCGTGTCGACGTCCTGCAAGGGACGTGGCAGGACCTTGGCGTAGTCCGGGATGCGCTCGACCCCGCCTGACTCCGCTGCCGGTTCCGCGGCTGGCTGGCCACCAGGGGCAGCGGTGGGCTCGGCGGTGGGCTTGGCGGTGGGCTTGGTGGTCAGCTTCGCGTCCGGCTGTGCGACCGGCTTCGCGGTCCCGCGGACCGTCCGCGGGGTGGTCGCCGGCGGCGCGCCCTGGTCGGTGGCGGCGACGCTGAACGCGCCGACCTCGGTCGCGGCTCGGTCCAGGTCGCGCAGCATGCCGACCGCGTCCTTGACCACGTCGCCCCGGTCGTTGCGCACCCCGTGCAGCAGCCACCGGGCCAGCGCGAGCTCGCTGGCCAGCAGTGCCCGGTCCACCAGGTGCGGGTCGATGAGCTCGGTGCGGCGCAGCTGGTAAGCCTCCAGGATCGACTCGACCGCCTCCTGCGGTGCGGTGACCAGCAGCCAGGACAGGTCGTCCGCCGGGTCCCCGACCTGCACCTCGAAGAAGTCGGTGATCGCGCTGATCTGCCCGGCGCGGACCAGCAGCGTCTCGGCCGAGAGCGCCGTGTGGGTGACGGTCGGACGGAAACGCCACATCGACACGTCCTCGAGCGAGCGCTCCCAGCGGCGCAGGAGGCTCGAGGGGACCTGGCCGGTCTGGGCGGCCTCGTCGACCTCGGACAGGCGTCGCTGGCGGTACTCCTCAGCCGAGTACACGGGAAGACCGGAGCTCTCGACGAGGTGGACGGGCAGCTCGTGCAGCGCGGCGATCGCGCGGCCCAGGCTCGCGCTGATCCCCGGACCCGGCACGATCCGCTCAACCCGGAGCGGGTGACCGGGCAGCTCGGGATAGACGACCGCCCGGCCCCCCTCGGACAGCACCGCGAAGCCGGCCGCCCGTGGGACCTCGAAGGGCAGCCGCCCGGAGTCGACGTAGTCCTCCAGGCCGGACAGGAACGCGGCCTCGGCCTCCAGCGCCGCGCCGGCAGCCATGGTTCTCGGTGCCCGGACGACCCACCGACGCTTCTCGGCGTCGATCGCGATCGCGGCGTCGAAGCCGTCGGGTGCGGTGGTCTCCTGGACGTGGTGGACGTCAAGACCGGGCACGGCGAGGGTCGAGAGGGCGGCGAGGGCGAGCGGTGAGCGGGACACACCACAAACGGTAGACGGCTCAGCCGCCATTGGCTCGAAGGCTCCCCGCCGAGCCGTGCGCTGCACATCTCACCGGACCCGTCGCCGGGGCTCTCACCGGTGGTCGGTGCGCAGGCCCGGGAGACATACGGTGGAGCCATGGGATATGTCGACTGGGATACGTTGCCGCTGTCACGAGCCACGACGGGACGCGGGGCGCACCGGCGCACCGAGCCGGACGTCGTCGCGCAGGTGCTGACCGAGGAGAGCACGCGGGTGCTGCTGGTGCACCGCGGACGGCTCTCGGCGACCGGCGACGCCTCCGGTGCCGAGCTGACCTTCGAGGGGGGCACAGCGATCGACCCCACGCTCGCGCCCCCGCACAGCGCGGGCGACCCGCACGCCGGCACCTGGCTGTACCTCGGTGAGGACGACGCAGGCGCCTTCGTCGCGCTCATCCTGCCCGACGACGCCGGGACCCCCGCGCTCGGCCTCGAAGGCATCGCCCCGGTGAGCCCTGCCGGTGATCTTGTCGCCGCCCACACCTGGCTGTCGCTGCGCGACCTCGGACCGGCGCTCTCCGCACGCGACGCCGGCCTGGCGACGGCGGCGGTCGCACTCACGGCCTGGCACGCGAGCCACCCCCGGTGCCCCCGCTGCGGCGAACCGACCGAACCGGTCCAGGGCGGGTGGGTGCGCCGGTGCACCAACGACGCCAGCGAGCACTACCCGCGCACCGACGCAGCCGTCATCATGGCCGTGGTCGACGACGACGACCGCCTGCTGCTGGGCCGCGCCGCCCAGTGGGCGCCGGGCAAGTTCTCCACCCTCGCCGGCTACGTGGAGCCGGGGGAGCCGCTCGAGGCGGCCGTGCGCCGGGAGGTCCTGGAAGAGGTCGGGGTGAGCGTGGGCGCGGTGGCGTACCGCGGCAGCCAGCCGTGGCCCTTCCCGGCGTCCCTCATGCTCGGCTTCGTCGCCCGCGCGACCTCGACCGACATCACGGTCGACGGCGAGGAGGTCGTCGACGCCCGATGGTTCACCCGCCCGGCCCTGGCCGGGGCGATCGACGACGGATCCGTCGTCCTGCCCAGCCGCGCGTCCATCGCCCGAGCCCTGATCGAGGACTGGTACGGCGCGGCCCTCCCCGGTGCGTGATCCCCGCCCCTGCCCGCGCCCCGCGCCGACCTTGCGAACGGCTCGCCGACCTCGTGAACGGTCCGCCGACCTCGTGAACGGCTCGCCGAACTCGTGAGCCACAGGCCGTGGCCGCGATCGAACGGCCGTGTCTCACGAGTTCGGCGAAGGATTCACGAGGTCGGCGGGGGGCGTGGGGTGCGCCTGCGTGGAGCGGGCGAGCAGGGGGAGCGGGCGAGCAGGGGGAGAGGGCGCTGTCAGAGGGCCAGGCGGGTCTTGACGTCGGCCAGGGACGGGTTCGTCGCTGAGCTGCCGTCGGGGAAGACGAGGGTCGGCACGGTCTGGTTGCCGCCGTTGACCGCCTGGACGTAGTCCGCGGTCCCGGGGACCTCTTCGATGTTGATCTCCGTGTAGCCGATCCCTGCCGAGTCGAGCTGGGTCTTGAGCCGGCGGCAGTAGCCGCACCACGACGTGGAGTACATCACGACCGATCCGGCCTCGGGGATGGTCGGGGAGGTGATGGTGGTCTCGGTCATGGCGCGTGAGTCCTCTCGTTGTGGGGGTACGACGTGCTCAACCGTAGGGCGTCCACGGAGTATTCCCCGACGCCCAGGTCGCGGGGCTGTTCGCCCGGCCCACCCCACGCGTCGTCGTGTCGGTGGAGCCTGGGAGAATGGACGGTGATGTCAGACAACCCGCGTTCGCTGCCCCACGTCCCTCGCTCCGCCGAGGCGATCCTCGACGCGCTCGACCCCGACCAGCGTGAGGTCGCCGAGGCGCTGACCGGACCGGTGTGCGTGCTCGCGGGAGCCGGGACGGGCAAAACCCGGGCCATCACCCACCGCATCGCCTACGGCGTGCGCACGGGCATGTACACCCCCACGACCGTGCTCGCGGTGACCTTCACCGCACGGGCGGCCGGAGAGATGCGCACCCGGTTGCGCGACCTCGGCGTCTCAGGTGTCCAGGCGCGCACCTTCCACGCGGCCGCGCTGCGTCAGCTGAGCTTCTTCTGGCCGCAGGTCGTCGGCGGGCCGCCGCCGCGGATCCTCGAGCACAAGGCGCCGGCGGTCGGCGAGGCGGCCCGCCGGCTCGGCCTGAGCGTGGACCGGGTCGCGGTGCGTGACCTGTCCTCCGAGGTCGAGTGGGCCAAGGTGTCCTTGATCACCGCCGAGGACTACGAGCGCGCATGCACCGCGATCGCCCGTCCGGCCCCCGGCGGGTTCGACCACCGCACGGTCGCCCGGCTGCTGACCACCTACGAGGAGGTCAAGACGGAGCGGTCGGTGATCGACTTCGAGGACGTGCTCCTCATGCTCGGCGACATGCTCGCCTCGCAGGTGAACATCGCCGAGACGGTCCGTCGCCAGTACCGCCACTTCGTGGTCGACGAGTACCAGGACGTCTCCCCGCTCCAGCAGTTCGTCCTCGACCAGTGGCTCGGCGGCCGGGAGGAGCTGTGCGTCGTCGGCGACCCGAGCCAGACGATCTACTCCTTCACCGGCGCGACCCCGCACCACCTGCTCACCTTCAAGAAGGCCCACCCCACCGCCCACGTCGTCAAGCTCATCCGGGACTACCGCTCGACCCCGCAGGTCGTCGAGCTGGCCAACAACCTCCTCGCGGTGCGCGGCGTGCGCCGCTCCGGCAGCCACCCGGCCCTCGAGCTCGTGGCCCAGCGCCCGGCCGGCCCGCCCGTGCAGTTCACCACGTACGACGACGACGAGTCTGAGGCCACCGGCGTCGCCGTCCGGGTGGGCCGGCTCATCGCGGCCGGCACCCTGGCGAGCGAGATCGCGGTCCTCTACCGCACCAACGCCCAGTCCGAAGGCTTCGAGGCCGCCCTGGCCGACGCCGGGATCGGGTACCTCGTGCGGGGTGGGGAACGCTTCTTCGCCCGCCGTGAGGTCCGCGACGCGATCGTGCTGCTGCGCGGAGCGGCGCGCTCGGCCGAGCCCGACATCCCGATGCCCACGACCGTCCGTGACGTCCTCACCTCGGCCGGGTGGTCCGTCGCCCCGCCCGCCGGCCGAGGCGCCGCCCGCGAGCGGTGGGAGTCCATGCAGGCCCTCGTCGCGCTCGCGGACGATCTGGCGGCCAAGCAGCAGGCCACCCTGGCGGACCTGCTGGTGGACCTCACCGAACGTGCCGCGGCCCAGCACGCACCGACCGTGGAGGGCGTGACGCTCGCCTCCCTGCACGCGGCGAAGGGCCTGGAGTGGGACGCAGTGTTCCTGGCCGGGATGAGCGAGGGGCTCATGCCCATCTCGCTCGCCGAGACCGACGAGGCCGTCGCGGAGGAACGGCGCCTGCTCTACGTCGGGATCACCCGCGCCCGGATCCACCTCGACCTGTCCTTCGCGAAGTCCCGCAACCCGGGGGGCCGGGCCAACCGGCGCCGCACCCGGTTCCTGGACGGGCTGTGGCCGGGGGAGGGCCCCGGCGCGGGGGTGCGCCGGCCCGCGCGCGACGCGCGCGACGTCGTCGGGCGCAGTGCGGTGAAGATCTCCGGGGACTACGACGAGGCGCTCTTCGAGGCGCTGCGCGAGTGGCGGCTGGCCCGCGCGAAGGAGATCGACCGGCCCGCCTTCGTCGTGTTCTCCAACACGATCCTCGAGGCGATCGCCGAGACCCGGCCGACGTCGGTGGCCGAGCTCGTGCGCATCGGCGGAGTCGGTCCGAGCAAGATCGAGACGTACGGCGCCTCGGTCCTGGAGGTCGTCCGGACCTTCGTGGAAAACTCGCCGGCTAAATAGGTTGCACCGCTCGGACGCGGCGACCTATGGTTCTTGAGTCCCTGTAGGAAGGCGACGGCCGAGAGGCCTGAGCCCGAGACGAGAAGGAGGTGGGTGCACAGATGAAGATCACCATGATGACCGTTCCGGTCACCGGGCATGACGCCGCAACCGGGTTTACACACCGGTTCCGCGCCACCGGATCTCGCGCACCCCACGTCTCCGTCCCCAGGGCACATCTCATCTGAACCAGGTGAGCTTGACCAGGCCGCGGAGTCCTCAGGGATCCGCGGCCTTCGTGTTTCTCCACCGTCGGGCATCGATGCTCGACGGCGGTCGACAGTGAAGCCCCGCGAGTTCCTTTTCGACGACACACACGAAACTGGGATTTGAGGAGAACACCGTGCGGCCCACGCTGCTCGACACGATGTCACGCACCACCGCCCCTGCTGTCACGACCGCACCCACCCTGACCCGCCAGGAAGGGCGCGACTTCGCCCAGCTGGTCGCTGGGCTGCTGCCCTGCCGGTCCAGCGACCCCGAGCTCTGGTTCGCCGAGCAGGCTGACCAGGTGGAGCAGGCCAAGGCCATGTGCCACCAGTGCCCGCTCGTGGCGGCCTGCCTGTCTGGGGCGATCGACCGCGCCGAGCCCTGGGGGGTCTGGGGCGGGGAGGTGTTCGTCGACGGGGTGGTCGTCGCCCGGAAGCGGGGGCGCGGACGCCCGCGCAAGGACGAGGCGGCCTAGCCGTGCCCGCCCCCTGCCACCTCGATGCACCCGCACTCGGGGTGCATCGACCACTCGCGCAGCCGGGGCACGGCGTCGGGGGCTGACACCTCGATGCACGCCCCGGCCGTCGCGGGACGGTGCCCGTCCAGGTGGGCGAGCACCTGCGCGGCCCCGAGGGCTCCGGCGGCCGTGACGGTCGAGGACTCCTGGGCGGGTGGGAGCAGCGCGGCGGCGTCCTTGAGCTGGTCGCGCATCCGTGGCCACGCCGGGTCGAGATCGGTGCGCCGGGCGTCCAGACAGGTGAGGCACGGTGTCCGCCCGGGACGGACGAAGGGCCCGACCACCACGTCCCCCTCGCGCACCGTGACCACCAGGTGCGCCACCCCCTCCGCCATGAGCCGCACGGTCCGCAGCGAGTCCGCCACCTCCTCGAAGACCACGACGACGACGTCGGGCACGGTGCGTCCCCCCGCGGTCAGGCGCAGCGTCGGGTAGCGCGCACCGAGCACCTGGGCCGCCGCCTCGGGCAGGCGCATCCCCACGTGCCCCTCCCGCAGACCACCGACGCCGACGTCGCCCGCGCGGACCCGGCGTGGGTCCTCGACGGCAAGCCCGCCCACCCCGGCCGAGGCGAGGGTGTCAGCCAGGACCATCCCGAGCCGGCCCAGCCCGACCACGGCGACCGTCGCCGCCCTGCGGGCCCTCACCACGCGGGCGCCGTCACCGTCCGAGGTGGCCCACGCGGCGCCCCGCGCGTCGTCCCCGGCTCCGGACCCGACCGGCACGCCGGGCGTCCCCGCGACGAGATGACCGTCCTGGCCGAGCTGGGCGAGCAGCGCGGTCATCCGGTCAGCGGGCACCCCGAGCCCGCCACAGCGACGCAGCAGGTCCTCCCCGGCGGACGGGGCCGGTCCGGCGAGGGTGCGCAGCAGGGTCATCTCGGCCGGAGCGAGGCCCGACAGGACCGATGCCCACCGGCGGTCGACGCCGAACTGGAGCGTGCCAGGGTCACGGTCGAGAACCCGGAGGCCGGGACGGAGCTTCATCCTGCGATCGTGGCACGCGTGGCGGCGACCAGCGAGGTTGTGCACAACCTGGGTCTGCCTTCGGCGCGTAGCTCCCACTTCGGGCAGAAGACCCGCTACGGTCAGCAGGTGCCCGAGTCTGCTGACGGTGTCCTGAACGCCCAGGTCGAGGTACGACGGAGCCGTCGCCGCACAAGCACGGTCAGCGCGTACCGTGACGGGGATCGGACGATCGTGTCCATACCCGCGAGATTCTCGCGCGCCCAAGAACGTGAGTGGGTGCAGCGGATGCTGGACCGACTGGCCGACAAGGAGCAGCGCCGTCGCCCCTCGGACGAGGGGCTCGAGGCACGCGCGCGTGAGCTCTCCGAGAAGTACCTCGGTGGCCGTGCGCGGCCGTCCTCCGTGCGCTGGTCGAGCCGCCAGGGCCGGCGCTGGGGATCGTGCAGCCTGCCCGAACGGTCCATCCGGATCTCGACGCGGGTGCGGGGGATGCCCGAGTGGGTGCTCGACTACGTGCTCCTGCACGAGCTGGCGCACACCCTGCACAGCGGTCACGGTCCGGACTTCTGGGCGCTGCTGGACTCCTACCCGCGCACCGAGCGCGCCCGGGGGTTCCTCGAGGGCCACGCCTTCGCGCGGGACGTGGGACCCGAGGACGAGCCCGGCGAGGGCGACGCGACCATCACCCTCGCCTGACTCCTGCTGGGCGGGTCAGCTCGCGGGTGCGTCCGGTGCGCTGTCGCTGCCGGACTCGGTCGGGTTCTCACCCTCCGCCTCGCTGAAGATCTCGGCGAGGGCGAGGTCGACGTCGGACTGCTCCGCGGTCACCGCGTCGCGGCGGGCGAAGTACCCGGCCGGGTCGTCGAGGTCGAGCGTGCCAGGGAGCAGGTCCGGGTGGTCCCAGACGGCGTCCCGGGCCTCGGGACCACCCTGGGACTCGATCGAGGCCCACAGCGCGGCCGCGTCGCGGGATCGGCGGGGTCGCAGCTCGAGCCCGACGAGCGAGGCGAAGGTCTGCTCGGCCGGTCCACCAGCCGCGCGGCGACGCCGGATCATCTCGCGCAGCGCGAGGGCGTGCGGGAGGTGGGGGAGCGAGGCGCGGGCGGTGACCTCGTCCACCCAGCCTTCGACCAGGGCAAGGACCGTCTCCAGGCGGAGCAGCGTCGCCTCCTGCTCGGGGGTCGACTGCAGGGCGAACACGCCGCCGGACAGCGCGCCGCGCAGCGCCTCGGTGTCGGTGGGGTCGATCTCTCGCATGGAGGACTCCAGGGCGTCCATGTCGATCGTGATGCCCATGGCGTAGGCCTCGACGAGACCCAGCAGGTGCCCACGCAGCCACGCGACGTGGGTGAACAGGCGGGCGTGGGCGACCTCGCGCAGCGCCAGGAACAGCCGGACCTCCTCGTCGGGGGCGTCGAGCCCCTCGGCGAAGGCTGCGATGTTCGCCGGCACGAGGACCGTGGCCGGCTCGCCCAGCAGCGGCACACCGATGTCGGTCGCTCCGAAGACCTCCCGGGATAGGGTGCCGGCTGCGGTGCCGATCTGCATGCCGAAGACGGCCGCACCGATCTGGCGCATGATCTGGGTGGGGTCGATCGCGCCGTCGCCGCCGAAGAGCCCGGCGGGCAGCGCGCCGGCCGCCGGGTCACCCAGAGCCGACAGGTCACCGGGGAGCTGGTCCCGCAGGATCGCGGTGAGCGCGTCGGCGACGGAGGAGGCGACCGGCCGCGCGAGCGTGTTCCAGGCGGGGAGGGTCCGTTCGACCCATTCCGAGCGTGTCCAGGCGTGAGCCTTGCCGCCGCCCGGGGGGATGTCGGTGGCCGCGTCGAGCCACAGCTCGGCCACGGAGAGCGCCTCGGTGGCCACCCGCACCTCGCGGGAGGTGAGCGAGGGGTCCCCGCCGACGGCGGCGGCCTGCCGCGCGACGTCGTGCGCGACGTCGGCGTTGACCGGACCCGTCCCGGAGGACGAGAGCAGGCGCTTGACCTGGTCGAGGATCTGCTGGAGCATCTGCGGGTCGTTCTGGAACTCCGAGCCGGCCGCGAGGGTCGCGGGGTCGAAGCCACGGGCGCGGAGCTCGCGCAGGGCATCCTCGGAGTCGGCCCCGAAGAGCGAGCGCAGGAGCTCCTCCCACTGGGTGGGGTCGGGATCGCCCGGCGCGCCAGAGTGGTCGGACGGGTCGCTGCTCATAGAGTCTCCAAGTGCGATGGCTGGTCGATTCCTGATCGGCGGCTGTTCGCGCCCGATCGACGGCGGGTCGCCTCGATGACGCGGTCGCCGACCCCGATGCTCTTTACGGTAACCACTAAACCGTCTTCAGGGAGGCAGGAGCGCCATGCCCGCACGACCGGTTCGCTCAGGGCGCACCGACACCGAGGTCGTCGTCGTGGGGGACTCCCCGATCGCCCGCGGGATCCGCAACCGGCTGCGCGCCACGGGGGCCTCGAGCGGACCGGGCCCGGCCCGCTTCGCCGGCGCACGCGTGGTCGTCGTGGTCGGGCACACCGGGGACTTCGCCCGGGTGACCGCGCGCCGGGCCGCCGAGCGTCGCGGCGAGCTGGTCGCCGCGGTCGAGACGGACCTGGCCGACGCCGCGGCGGCCGGCGTCGAGCACGTGGTCGCGATCAGCTCGGCGATGGTCAACGGTGCCGAGCCGGACCGCCCGGCGATCGAGGACGGGGAGGCGCGCCTGTCCGTGGTCGACGACGGCTCCGCCGGAGACCTGCTCGCCTTCGAGGCGGCCCTCGAGCGCGTCGCGGCGAACCTGACCGGTCTCACGGTCACCGTGCTGCGACCGGCCGTGATCGTCGGGCCCGACGTCGACACGCTGATGACCCGCCACTTCGAGGCGCCGCGTGTGCTGACCATCCGCGGGGCGCGACGGGGATGGCAGTTCGTGCACGTCGAGGACGTCGCGGACGCCGTGGGCGTCGTCGCCGCCCACGGCCTCACCGGGCAGCTCACCCTGGGTGCGCTGCGGGAGGGGCAGCCCGACGTCCTCGCCCCGGAGACGGTCACCGCCCTCTCCGGCATGCGTGGGATCGACCTGCCGGCCGCCTCCGCCTTCGGCACGGCGGAGCGCCTGCACCGGGTCGGCGTGCTCCCCGTGCCGGCCTCCGACATGAGCTTCGCGGTCTACCCGTGGACGGTCACCGCAACCACCCTGCGCGACGCCGGCTGGTCGCCGTCGTGGTCGAGCGAGGCGTGCCTGCAGGCGCTGCTGGCACAGGTGCGGGGACGGGTCGGCGTCGCCGGTCGGCGGATGGGCGGGCGGGACGCGGCCGCGCTGGGTGCGGCGGGCGCCGCCGTCGCGCTGCTGGGCACCGCGGCGATCTGGAGACAGGCCCGCGGGCTGCGCTGAGCGGCGCTCAGCGTGCTTCCAGACTTCTCGGGGATGATGGTCCGGTGTCGACAGAGCCGAACGCTGACCACAGCCCGATCGCTGACAACCGCCCGACCGCGCAGGGCTACGCCGGCGCAGAGCGGGTCTCGCCCTTGAGCGACCCCTACATGGTGGTCGGCAACGACCGCCCCGGGCCGCGGTCGATCACCCTGGGTGTGGCGTTCATGGCGACGGTCCTGCTGCTCTCCGGGCTCGCGGTCCTTCCCGCGCCCTACGTCGTGAAGTCGCCCGGACCGACCCTGGACACCCTCGGGCAGGCCGACGGCAAGGACCTCATCCAGATCACCGGGACCGAGACCTTCCCGTCGACGGGTGAGCTGCTGCTCACCACCGTCGGGGTGGGCGGGGGACCGGGCTACCCGGTCAACTTCGCTCAGGTGGTGCAGGGCTGGGTCGACGGCACGCGTGCGGTGTACCCCGTGGAGGAGGTGTTCCCCACCGACGTCACCCGCGAGGAGCGCGACGCGGAGAGCGCGGCGGAGATGACCAGCTCGCAGGAGAACGCGACCTACGCGGCCCTGACCGAGCTCGGCTACGAGATCCCGGTGACCCTCCAGGTGGCCTCCACCGTCGAGGGGACCCAGGCCCCCGGCAACCTCGAGGCCGGGGACACCATCGTCTCCCTCGACGGCACGCCCGTCGCCGGCGCGGAGGAGCTCATCGAGGCCCTGACCACGATCGACCCCGGCACGGCGGTCACGCTCGGGCTCATCCGCGACGGCGCCCCGGTCGAGGCGTCCTTCGCCACGACCGCGCCGGCCGAGGGCGGCACGGGGTCGCGGCTGGGCGTGCAGGTCAGGTCAGCCTTCGACTTCCCGGTGGACGTGGCGATCCAGATCGACGACATCGGCGGGCCGAGCGCCGGGACGATGTTCGCGCTCGGCATCATCGACCTGATCACCCCCGAGGACGAGGTGAACGGCCAGGTCATCGCCGGGACCGGGACCATGGACACGACCGGGACGGTGGGCGCGATCGGCGGCATCCGCCAGAAGCTCAACGGCGCCCTGCGGGACGGCGCGACGTGGTTCCTCGCGCCGGCCACCAACTGCGACGAGGTGGTCGGGTACGTGCCTGACGGGCTGCAGGTGGTCAAGGTCGCGACCCTCGCCGAGGCGCGGGACGCGATGACCGCGATCGGCGCGGGCGACGGCGACTCGCTCCCCACCTGCACGTCCTAGGGGTCGGCTCAGACGAACGTCGAGCGCAACGCCTCGATGAGGCCCGGCACGAGGCTCATCCCGGTCGCGACGTCGGCGTCGGAGTCGTTCGCCCGGGTGCGCAGCGCGCACCAGGACCCGCCGTCGCGCAGCACGCCGACCGCCATCCGGACGTCCTGACGGTCGGGGTGCTCGGCGAGGAAGGCGAGCGCGGCGGTCGGGTCGTCGGGGATGTCGGCCTCGGCCGAGGGCGGCAGGATGATGCGCTCGACGACGACCGCGGCACCGGAGACGGTCTCGGGCCAGATGATCGAGGCGAGCAGGTCCTCCAGGGACCCCGAGTCGGGGAGGTCGTCCTGCTCGACCGACGTCAGGTGCGTGGGGTCGGCGAGGGCCGCCTCGACGGTCGCGGGCGGCAGGACGCCGGCGAGGTCGGGTTCGGCGGCCAGAGCCGCCTGGGTCGAGACGAGCGCGAACACCCGGGTGGGTGCGTCCCACCCGGTCGACGCGACGTGCTGCTCGACATCGACGACCGCGTCGGCGAGGGCGCGCTGGGTGGGGGAGAGCGGAGAGGTGGGAGTCACGGGGAGTTCAGCGGGCTCGGCGGGCTCGGCGGGCACAGTGGGCTCAAGGGGCACGGTCATGGTCACCAGGATGTCAGATGACCCGCGTCCGGGGTGCTGGTCGCGATGCGACCGGCGGATGAACTGTGGGAACCTAAAGATGTCCACAAGCGTTTGACCGGGTGAGAGCCGATTCTGCAGCCCTCACCGAGCAGTGCCACCAACAGCGAGGATTCTCCGTCGTGTCTTCAGCAGCACCGCCGCGCCGCCCCGCCCCCACGCGGGGTCCGGGTCGCCGCAGGCCGAGTCCGCTCGTCATCACCGCCATCGCCGTCGGCATGGTCGTGGTGGCGTTGTTCCTGCTCGCGCAGTTCTGGACGGAGGTGCTGTGGTTCGACCAGCTCGGGTACGAGAAGGTCATCTGGACCCAGTGGGGAGCCCGTGCGGCACTCTTCGCCGGCGCATTCCTCATCATGGGCGGGGCCGTCTGGGCGAGTCTGCAGCTGGCCTACCGGAACCGGCCGATCTACGCACCCTCCACCCCCGAGCAGGCGACGCTGGACCAGTACCGCGAGGCGATCGAGCCGCTGCGCAAGCTCGTCATGATCGCCGCGCCCGTCCTCATCGGCCTGTTCGCCGGGGTCGCGGCGTCCTCGCAGTGGACCACCGTGCTGCTCGCGCTCAACTCGGTGTCCTTCGGCACCGTTGACCCGCAGTTCGGCATCGACCTGTCCTTCTTCGTCTTCATCCTCCCTGCGCTGCGCTTCGTGGCGGGGTTCTTCGTCGCCGTCGTCGTCATCTCCGGGATCGCCGCGCTCGCGACGCTGTACCTCTACGGCGGGGTGCGGATCGCCGAGGGGGGCGTCCGGACGACCCCCGCGGCCAGGATCCAGCTCGCGGTGATCGCCGCGGTGCTGATGGTCCTCATCGGGCTCAACTACTGGCTCGACCGGTACTCCCTCCTCAAGACCGACGGTGACAAGTTCGCCGGCGCCTCCTACGCGGACGTCAACGCGGTGATCCCGGCCAAGGCGATCCTCGCCGGGGTCGCGCTCCTCGTGGCTGCCCTGTTCGTCGTCACGGCCGTCCGCGGCACGTGGCGGCTGCCGGCGATCGGCGTCGGCCTCATGGTCGTCGCGGCGATCGCCGTCGGCGGTGTCTACCCGGCCGTCGTCCAGCGATTCCAGGTGACCCCGGACGCCCAGACGAAGGAGGCCGAGTTCATCCAGCGCAACATCGACGCGACGCGCACCGCCTTCGACATCGACGGGATCAAGGTCCAGGAGAGCTACGACGCGAAGACCACAGCCGAGCAGGGCGCGCTGCGGGAAGACGCCCAGACGACCCAGTCGATCCGGTTGCTCGACCCGACGATCGTCAGCCCGTCCTTCCGTCAGCTCCAGCAGAACCGTGGCTACTACAACTTCGCCGACACGCTCTCGGTCGACCGTTACGTGATCGACGGCGAGAGCCGCGACACCGTCATCGCCGTCCGTGAGCTCGAGCTCGGTGGCTTGGACAACGCGCAGCGCAACTGGGTCAACGACCACACGGTCTACACCCACGGCTTCGGAGTGGTCGCCGCCTACGGCAACCAGATCGGCCCGGACGGCCGGCCCGCCTTCTTCGAGGGGGGCATCCCCTCGGTGGGTGCGCTGACGGAGCTCGCCCCCGGCGGCTACGAGCCGCGGATCTACTTCTCGCCGACGGCGCCGTCCTTCTCGATCGTCGGGGCCCCCGAGGGAACCGACCCCTGGGAGCTCGACTACCCGACCGACGACACCGGCGGGCAGGTCAACACGACCTTCCCCACGGAAGAGATCGCGATCGGCCCGTCGGTGAGCTCCTTCCTCAACAAGACCCTCTACGCGCTGAAGTTCCAGTCCGAGGAGATCCTCTTCTCCGACCGGGTCACCGAGGAGTCGCAGATCGTCTACGACCGTGACCCGCGCGAGCGGGTCCAGAAGGTCGCCCCGTACCTGACCCTGGACGGCAGGGTCTACCCGGCCGTTGTCGAGGGCAAGGTCGTATGGATCGTCGACGGATACACCACCTCTGACGAGTACCCTTACTCGGCCTCGCAGTCCCTCGAGGACGCCACCACCGACTCCCTCACCGCAGCCTCGCTGAGCATCCAGGCGCAGGCGCCGCAGGAGGTCAACTACATCCGCAACTCGGTCAAGGCCACCGTCGACGCCTACGACGGCTCGGTGACCCTCTACGCGTGGGATGCCGAGGACCCGATCCTCCAGGCCTGGCAGGGCGTGTTCCCGAACACGGTGCGGCCGGTCTCGGAGATCTCCGGGGACCTGATGAGCCACATCCGCTACCCCGAGGACATGTTCAAGGTCCAGCGGTCGCTGCTCACCAAGTACCACGTGACCACCGCGAGCGAGTTCTTCTCCGGACAGGACTTCTGGCGCAGCCCGGACGAGCCGACCCTGAAGGAAGGCGACCCGGTCACGCTCCAGCCGCCGTACTACCAGACGCTGCAGATGCCGGGCGAGACGACGCCGACGTTCTCGCTGTCCTCCTCCTTCATCACCGGAGGAACGAGCGACCGCAACATCATGACCGGGTATCTGGCGGTCAACGCGGAGGCGGGCAACGTCGCAGGGACCCCCGACAGCGACTACGGCCAGCTCCGGCTGCTCGAGCTGGTGCGAGGGTCCACCGTGCCCGGGCCGGGTCAGGTGCAGAACAACTTCGACTCCGACACGGAGATCGCACGCGTCCTCAACCTGCTGAGTCAGGGCAACTCGGTCGTCAAGAACGGGAACCTGCTGACGCTGCCGATGGGTGGTGGGCTGCTCTACGTCCAGCCGGTCTACGTGCAGTCCTCGAGCGGGACGGTCTTCCCGCTGCTGCGCAAGGTCCTGGTCGCCTTCGGTGACCAGGTGGGCTTCGCCGACACCCTCGACGAGGCGCTCGACCAGGTGTTCGCCGGGGACTCCGGTGCCACCGCCGGGGACGCGACCGCCCCCGACGAGGGGGAGGTGCCGGTCGAGGCGCCACCCACGGACGCCCCGACGGACACCCCGACCGACGAGCCCACGGACGCGCCGACCGACACGCCCACGGACACGCCCACGGACACACCGACCGACGCGCCGGCCGGGGACGCCCAGGCGCGGCTCACCGCGGCGCTGGCGGATGCGGGTCAGGCCCTGGCGGACAGCCAGACCGCCCTCACCGCGGGCGACTTCGCAGCCTACGGCGAGGCGCAGGCGCGCCTCACCGCGGCGCTGGAGGCAGCCATCGCCGCAGAGGCTGAGCTCGGCTAGCTCGTCGGTGAGGTCTCAGTGAACGACGACGGCGACGCATCCCCACAGGGTGCGTCGCCGTCGTCGTGCGTGGCAGTTTGCCGACAGCACGGTCGAGCGAGGACGATAGGGACATGACAACGATGAACACACCCGCGACCCCCGTCGCCAACACGATCTCGGACGGAACGTTCGGGACCCTGCCCACGAAGATCCTGCGCCACGGTGCCAGCGGCGCCCAGACGGAGATCCTCGTGCGCGGAGCCACCGTGCTGTCCTGGACGGCTCCGTGGCACGGCGGGCTGGGGGAGTTCATCGACGGGTACGTCGACGAGGCGGACTTCGCCGGCCAGTACGGGGGACGCAGCGCGATTCTCCTTCCCTTCGCGAACCGCCTGCGGGAGGACCGCTACACCTTCGACGGGGTGACCCACGAGGTGGGCCTGCAGTTCCCGGTCGACAAGGAGGTCATCCACGGCTCGGCACGGATGGCCGACTGGACGGTCGTCGACGAGGACACCTCCGACCCCCGCGCGGTGAGCATCACCTTCGCCTACACCCTGCGCCCGGGCGACATCGCCGGGTACCCCTTCGCCCTCGACGCCACCGTGCGCTTCGAGCTCACCGAGTCCTCCCTCGACGTGGTGCTGACGTACACCAACGTGGGCGAGTCCGACGCGCCGGTCGCGGCCGGCTGGCACCCCTACTTCCGGGTTCCCGGGCACGCCACGATCGACACCCTCTCCCTGCGGGTCCCGGCCCGCGCCGCGATCGTCACCGACGCCACGCTCGTCCCGCTCGCCGGCGACGCGGCCTACGCCCCGATGGACTCCGACCTCGTCCACGAGACCCTCGCCGGCGTGGTCTACGACCACGCCTGGGACCGCTTGGTGCCCGACGCCGACGGCAGGTCGCGCACGCTGCTCACCGACCCGGCGACGGGGGAGGGTGTGGCCGTGTGGCAGGACCGCGGCACGCTGCTCGTCTTCACCGGCGACGCACTGGCCACCCGCCAGCGCGAGTCCGCCGCGATCGAGCCCCTCGAGACGACGACGGACGCCTTCAACCGCCCCGACCGCGAGCACGAGGTCCGTCTGGCCGTCGGCCAGACCAAGACCTTCGCCTTCGGCGCCCAGACCATCACCCACTGACCCCACCCACGCCCCCGCCCACCCACCCACGCCCAGCACCTCCGCTGAGTGCGGGCGAACGGCTGCCCGATGTCGGGTTTGCGCAGCCGTTCGCCCGCACTCAGCGGGGCGTGGGCTGGGCTGTGACTGGGGTCACGGGGTGTTCGGTTGGCTCGACGGCCGACGTGACGTAAGGTTGTGTTTACCGACGCGGGGTGGAGCAGCTCGGTAGCTCGCTGGGCTCATAACCCAGAGGTCGCAGGTTCAAATCCTGTCCCCGCTACGAGATTCAGGCCCGGAGAACACTGTTCTCCGGGCCTGAACACGTTCCCGCCCCACCCGACCAGCGCTTGACCCAGCGTCGGCGTGCTTACGACAGCGGGATCTCGTAGCCCGCGATGCGCTCTTCCTCGCTGCGGAGCCCGAGGTAGCGGCGGTCGTCCTCGGTGATGGCGGTGTCGTTGATCGACGCCTCGCGGCGGCGCATGAGGCCGTGGTCGTCGAACTCCCACAGCTCGTTCCCGTAGCTGCGGTGCCACTGACCTGCACGGTCGTGCCACTCGTACTGGAAGCGGACGGCGATGCGGTTGCCGCGGAAGCCCCACAGGCTCTTGCGCAGGACGTAGTCGAGCTCGCGTTCCCACTTGGCGGTGAGGAAGTCGACGATCTGCTCGCGGCCGGTGATGAAAGTGCCTCGGTTGCGCCACACGGAGTCGGGTGTGTAGGCGAGGCTCACGCGGTGCGGGTCACGGCTGTTCCAGGCGTCCTCGGCCGCCTGCACCTTGTGCAGGGCGGACTCTTCGTCGAACGGCGGGAACGGCGGGAACGGCGGGAACGATGGTCGGCTTTCGGTCATGGGGGTACCCCTTCGTTGTTCTGGCTCTGTCTGCGCGCCTCTGTGCACTCGTCGGTGCGTGGTTCCAGGGCGAGGGGCCCGGCGACCGGAAGGTCGCCGAGCCCCTCGACCTGCGCCGCGACTCAGGCCGCGAGGGAGCCCGGCATGACGGCCGGCCAGTCGTTCTCGACCTGCGTCAGGACGTTGAAGTAGTTCGTCAGGACGTTGAGCGCGATGTGTCCCACGACCTCACCGATCTCGGCGTCGGTGATCCCGGCCGCGCGTCCGGCCGCCAGGGCGGCGTCGTCGACGTCGCCGGCGTTCTGCAGGATCGCGTCCGAGAGTGACAGCAAGGCGGCGGTGTGCGGGTCGGTGGACTCGGCCGAGCGAGCGCGGACCAGCTCGTCGGCGTCCACCTTGACGATGTTCGCGCCGATGTAGGTGTGTGCGGAGAGGCAGTACTCGCAGCCGTTGGCCTCTGCGGTTGCCAGGGCCAGCCGCTCGCGGACCGGGGCGGGAATGACACCGCCGCCCAGTGCACCGGAGAGGGCGAGGTAGCCCGCGAGCAGGGCCGGGCTGGTCGCCATCACCTTCGTCATGTTCGGCGTCACGCCGAGCGACTTCCGTACCTGCTCCAGCAGGACGGCGGCGGTACCGGTGGCGTTCTCGGGCTCGATCGGGGCGATGCGGGTCATGGCTTCTCCTTCATCCTTCTAACGGGTGAAAGCAGTTGCTTCCGTTAGAGAAGAGTGCAGGATCCGGTTCTGGATGTCAAACGGCACGATGCCCTTCTATCCGTTAGGCGCGGTAGGATGGGGCTGTGAGTACCGACGCCCCCACCACCAGTGCACCCCTCATCGGCGAGCCTCTGCCGGTGGAGTTCATGAACACCATCTGGGCAGACCGCGGTGGAATCCACGACTCCCTCGAGACGGCCCCAGACGCAGCAGGCTGGATCGCGGCGCTCGCGCCGCGCCTGACCGAGACGCTCCGCGACCGCGTCGACGCGGTCGCCGCCACGGACGTGACTGATCTGCGCCGTCTCCGTGACGCAGCCCGGCGGCTCGCGGCGCACCGCACCGAGGACCCCCGTGAACGGGCCGAGTCGGCGACCGCCGATGTCCAGGAAGCGGTCGCGACGGTGAATGCCTGTGCGGGTCGCACGCCGTCCTGGCCGGTCCTCGAGCTCTACGGTGAGAGGTCGTTCAGCGCGCGAACCGACGCCGCCGGGACCGGCGCGCAGGCACTGCTCAGCCATCTGGCGGCCGAGACGATCGTCCTGTTCGGCCACGGCGACGATCTTGAGCTGCGAGCGTGCCTCGCCCCCGGGTGTGTCCTCTACTTCGTCAAGGACCACCCGCGCCGCGAGTGGTGCTCCACTGCGTGCGGCAACCGCGCCCGCGCGGCGCGGCACTACGCGCGCCACGGACGGACGCGTTGACGTGCCCGTTGAGGGGGGCGGCAGGGTCCTCCGACGGTGGTGGTCGGGGCAACCTCAAACATGACGTAGAGTTGTGTTTACCGACGCGGGGTGGAGCAGCTCGGTAGCTCGCTGGGCTCATAACCCAGAGGTCGCAGGTTCAAATCCTGTCCCCGCTACAAAAGAAGGTCCAGGTCAGCCACAGGCTGACCTGGACCTTTTCGTTTGGGGGAGTCGTGCGGTCCCATCGTCGACCCGTCACATCGACTCGATGCGATGGGCAGACGGGTGTCGCCGCTGATCAGTCGGTCGACAGCAGCTCGAGGAGCTGCCGACGATAGGCGGTCGTGCGCGTGACGAGGACCGCGTCGCCAGGCAGGGAACGGCGGACCAGAAAGTGGCCGATGTAGGTGGAGTAGGCCATCCGCGCACGGACCGCCGCCTTCGCCGGTGTGAACCCGAGCGCCCGGAAGATCTGGTGCAGGAACGCGATTCGTGTCTCGGTGACGCGGCGAACGACAGGTCCGACCGTCGGGTCGTCGGCCCGTGTCACCATCGCCACGTCGACCAGTCCGTGGGCCTCGTCGCCGAAGGAGGCGTCGAACACGCTGCGCAGCTGGTCGGCCGGGTCGTCCATCGTGGCCAGCTGGGCGATGACGTCGATCGTCCCGCGTTGCTCCCACAGGTGCAGCGCCGCTTCGACGAGCTTCGAGCGGTCGGTGAAGTGCCAGTAGAAGCTGCCCTTGGTGACACCAAGGTGCCGGGCGAGTCCCTCGACGCGCAGTCCTTCGAGGCCGCGCAGGGCGATGGCTTCGAGCGCAGCCAACGCCCAGTCGTCAGCAGAGAGATGAGATGGCGGCGTCATGTTCCATACGCTACCGTACGGAACATGACCATACGGATGAGTACGGAGATGGCGCGACGCACTGCTGCTCTGGTGGCCACGACCGGGCTCGCGGCTGCGGCGTCGCTGCACGCGGCATGGGCCACAGGCTCGCCCTGGCCGGCGGCGGACCAGGACGAGCTGGCGGACCTCGTTGTCGGCCGCCAGCCCTTCCCCTCGGCGGGAGTGACGTGGGGGGTCGTCGGGCTGCTCTCGACGGCAGTCGGCATCACCGCGGCCGCGTCGACCACGGCCTCGCTCCATCGATGGGTGCGGCTGGGAGCGCGCGGAGTGGGTGCGGTGTTGCTGGCTCGTGGGATGGGCGGCCTCGTGATGTCGGGCGCCCAGATCGGGGACTCGACGGCGGTCTACAGGCACCACGACCTCCGCATCTACTCACCCCTGTGCATCGTGCTCGGAGCGGCGGCCGTGGGATCGGTGCACGGGGGGCCTCGGTGAGCGACCGGCTGGCGATGTCCGCGTACTGGCCCAGGCGCGTCGACGGTCTGCCCCCGGGACAGCGCCTGCTGCGCGACTCCTTTCCGCGCTTCGGGAAGCAGTCGCGGACCCCACCCCCGCCGGCCGGCCCCGAAGAGCTGTGCCTCGACGGACTCGGGATCGCCGAGAGTCTCGTCGTGACGTCGGCCCAGCTGGACGCCCTCCCACGGCGGGAGCAGGTGAGCGACTTCCATTGTGTGACGACCTGGAGCGTCCGCGCGCTGCGGTGGGCGGGCATCCCCATGCGGGACTTCTGGCACGAGGTCGTCGTGCCGCGGCTCGACCCAGCGGCGGAGTTCGCACTCGTGGAGGCTCGAGGCAGAGACGGGTACACGGTCGTCTTCCTGCTTGAGGACCTGCTCGGAGACCACGTGCTGCTGGCCCGAGAGCTGGACGGGCAGCCATTGGACGCGCGGCACGGTGCGCCGCTGCGGCTGGTCAGTCCCGCGCAGTACGGCTACAAGAGCGTCAAGCATCTCGTGGGGCTGCGGCTGATTGGGCACCGAGCACCCGGTCGGCTGGAACACCTCCGTGGACGGGTCGCCCTCGAGGAACGGCACGGCCGCATACCAGGCAGGCTCCTGCGCTGGCCATACCGCGCCTTGGTCGTGCCGACGGCGCTGACCGCCGAGCGTTCGCTCCGATCTCGACCCAGCGGTCGACTGGATCGAATCGATTCGGCCGCGTCCGTCCCCCCGAGCCGCCGCAGCGACTAGGGTGACGAAGATGAGCGCACTGAAAGTACTGTTCATCGGCGGCAGCGGGGTCATCAGCTCGGCGAGCGCACAGCTCGCCGTCGAGCGGGGGATCGACCTGCACGTCCTCAACCGGGGGTCGAGCACACCTCGCCCGCTGCCCGCAGAGGCGACCGTCCACCACGCCGACGTGCGAGACCCCCGGGCGGTCCGGGAGGCGCTCGCCGGACACGACTTCGACGCCGTCGTCGACTTCGTCGCCTTCGAGCCCGCACACGTCCAGGCCGGCATCGACCTGTTCACCGGCCGCACCGGGCAGTACGTCTTCATCAGCTCCGCGTCGGCCTACCAGACGCCGCCGGCACGGGTCCCGGTGGTGGAGTCCACACCGCTGCGCAACCCGTTCTGGGAGTACTCCCGCAACAAGATCGCCTGCGAGGACCTCCTGGTGGGCGCCTACCGCGACTCCGGCTTCCCGGTGACGATCATCCGTCCCTCGCACACCTACGACCGCACGAGCATCCCGCTCGACGGCGGCTGGACAGCCGTGGAGCGGATGCGCCAGGGCAAGGAGGTCGTCGTCCACGGGGACGGCACGTCGCTGTGGACGCTGACCCACAACGAGGACTTCGCCAAGGCCTTCGTCCCGCTGCTGGGCCACGCCCGCGCGGTCGGCGACGCCTTCCACATCACCTCCGACGACTCGCCGACCTGGAACCAGATCGTCGAGGCCCTCGCCCGGGCCGCCGGCGTGGAGGCGCGCATCGTGCACGTCCCCTCCGCCGCGATCGCTGCGGTCGACGCCGGGTGGGGCGCCGGCCTGCTCGGGGACAAGGCGCACTCGATGATCTTCGACAACTCCAAGGTGCGCTCCCTGGTCCCGGAGTTCCGGGCGACCATCCCCTTCGAGCAGGGCGCGCGCGAGATCGTCGAGTGGCACGACGGCGACCCTGCGCGGCGGACCGTCGACGCTCGGATGGATGGGCTCATGGATGGCCTGGTCGAGCGGTTCCGCGTGGCCTGACGCCGACCGACATATGGCCTCTTGACGATTTCTCGGGATACTCTTGGTGATGGTTCACCAATGGGGTGACCCTTGAGGGAGTCACGATGACCGTCAGGTCTTCACATCCGTCCGTTCTTCCGCGCGCGTCGAGCACGGAGCGGGTGACCCGATGACCGTCCCGCTGCTCACCCTCGGGGTCATGGCCACCTCCCGCAAGCTCGACGAGCGGCGACTCCCGATCCACCCGTCGCACCTCGAGCTCATCGACGAGGACCTGCGCTCACGGATCATCCTGGAGACCGGCTACGGCGCCGACTTCGGCTGTACCGACGCCCAGCTCGCCCCGCTGGTCGGCCGGATCGCCAGCCGCGCCGAGATCATCGCCGAGGCCGACGTCGTCCTGCTCGCCAAGCCTCAGGCACGCGACCTCGCCGAGCTGCGCGAGGGGCAGGTCCTGTGGGGCTGGCCGCACTGCGTGCAGGACCGTGAGCTCACCCAGGTCGCGATCGAGGGGAGCCTCACCCTCATCGCCTTCGAGGCGATGAACCACTGGGCCAGCGACGGCCGCTTCGCCCTGCACGTCTTCCACAAGAACAACGAGCTGGCCGGGTACTGCTCGGTCCTGCACGCGCTGCAGCTGTGCGGCTCGACCGGCGACTACGGCCGGCGCCTGAGCGCCGTCGTCATCGGTTTCGGGGCGACCGCGCGCGGTGCGGTGACCGCACTGAACGCCCACGGAATCCACGACGTCCAGGTGCTCACCAACCGCGGCGTCGCGGCGGTCGGGTCACCAATCCACTCCGTCCGGATCGTGCAGTTCGACCATGACGACGCCGCGCCCTTCCTCAGCAACGTCATCACCGAGCAGGGCAAGGTGCCGCTCGCGCCGTTCCTGGCGACCGCCGACATCGTGGTCAACTGCACCCTCCAGGACCCCGAGGCGCCGCTGACCTATCTGCGCACCGACGACCTGTCCGCCTTCCGGCCCGGCAGCCTCATCATCGACGTCTCCTGCGACGCGGGGATGGGGTTCGAGTGGGCACACCCCACCTCCTTCACCGAGCCCATGATCACGGTGGGGGAGAGCACCAACTACTACGCCGTGGACCACAGCCCGTCCTATCTGTGGAACTCGGCGACTTGGGAGATCAGCGAGGCGCTCCTGCCGTTCCTGCGGACCGTCCTCGAGGGACCCGCGTCGTGGGCAGCGGACGAGACGATCACCCGGGCGATCGAGATCCGCGACGGCCACGTGCTCAACCCTGCGATCCTCGCCTTCCAGGGCCGCTCCGAGGAGCACCCGCACGCGCCTCGCACGGGCTGACGCTGCCCCCGGCACACCTCGCCACGGCACCGGAACAGGCGTAGCGTCAGATACAGGATTTCATCCTGGGAGGTGCCATGCTCCGAGAACGATCAACCGTGCCGACGACCGCAGTGCTGGCGGAAACGACGCAGTCAGGACCCCCGCCCGGGCGTGAGGAACGAGTCACAGGGTCCGTCTCCGACGAGCTGGGAACCGTGTTCGCGGGGTCGACCGGCGGGTTGCTGACCCGTGAGGCGCTCCGCTCCGCAGCCCTCCTCGTGACGTCGGTCGCGGTGACGAGCATCGAGCACGCCTGCGGTGCGGGACTCTCGGTGATCGGTGCAGACGGCGTGCCGCAGTCGCTCGCCTCCACCGACGACGTCGTCGAGCGTCTCGACGACATGCAGTACTCCTTGGCACAGGGACCCTGCCTGACTGCGTGGACCGAGCGCTCGGTGATCCGCTCCGACGACCTGCGCCTGGACCGCCGGTGGCCGCAGTGGTCCGCGGTCGCGGTCGAGCTCGGGGTGCTCTCCGTGATCAGCGCACCGATCGTGGCCGGGGACGAAGGGCTCGGTGCGTTCAAGGTCTACGCCCACCAGCCCGCGGCCTTCGGCGACCGGCAGGAGCAGATGCTCGCCCTGCTGGCGGCCCAGGCGGCCTTCCTGCTCAAGAGCGACCAGGTCGCCGACCAGGCGGGACGGGTGAGCGACCGGGTGCGAGCGGCGCTGCGTCGGCGGGACGTAGTGAACCTCGCGAAAGGGATCATCATGTCGAGGGACACGGTGCCCGCCGACATGGCCTTCGCGCGGCTCGTGGGGATCGCCGAGCGCGACGGCAAACCGGTCCACGAGGTCGCGGCCAAGCTCGTCGACGCAGTCGCGCGACGGCCCGGTCGTTGAGGAGCAGCGATGCCGACGTCAGGGGACAAGGTCCTGGACGCGGTGGTGCGCGCCTTCGAGCGCTCCGGGCTCAGCGTGGACGAGCTGTGGCTGCGGTACTTCTCGGTGGGGGGCAGCGCCGGGCCTGAGACTCTCTCGGACTTCCTCGACGGGAGGACCCGGCTCGACCCTGAGCAGCAGGACCTCGTGGCGCAGGTGATCAACGAGCAGATGGAGGTGGCGCGCGCCCGGAACCGGGCAGCCTACGCGGGGCCCCTGCGGTCGACGACCAATGCCCAGGAGCCGCTCGCCGCGATGGTGGAGCTGCTCAAGGGAGCTCGTCTCATGGCGCCGGACGGCCTTCCCGGCGTGCTGGACGCCGCCGCCGAGCTGCTCGGTGTCGAGGTGGTCCTCTACATCGTCGACTACTCGACGAGCGTGCTCGTCGCCTTCCCGGGCAGACTCACGGTGGGCCAGGTGCACCTCGATGTCGACTCCACCCTGGCAGGGCGTGCCTACCGTCAGTTCTCCGTCGAGGCCTCCGAGCGCGGCGGGGCGCACCTGTGGGTCCCGGTCGCCGACGGCATGGTGCGCATGGGTGTGCTCGAGGTGCGGGTGGACAGCGCACGGCTGGTGGACGCGGCGCTGCGTGAGCACGTCCAGCTTCTGGCTCAGCTCGCCGGTCACCTGATCACCGTGGTGAGCAGGCACGGGGACGCGATCGACCGGATCCGGCGCCAGCAGGAGCGCAGCATCGCCTCCGAGCTGGTCTGGGCGCTGCTCCCGCCGATGACGACGGGCACCGACAAGGTGGTCATCACCGGCCGGGTCGAGCCGATCAACGACGCCGGCGGCGACATCTTCGACGCCGCTGTCTCCGACTCAGCGGCTGACGTCGCGCTCTTCGACGCGACCGGGCACGACCTCGGTTCGGGCTTGGTGGCTGCGACGGCTCTGTGCGCCTATCGCAACGCACGGCGGGAGGGGCGCTCGCTGTTCGCCCAGGCCGAGGCGGTCGACCGGGCGGTGGCCGACCAGTTCGGCCCGGGGACCTACGTCACCGGTGTGCTGGCACACCTCGACCTCATGACGGGGCGGCTGCGCTACGTGTCGGCAGGGCACCCCTACCCTGTGGTGCTGCGCGACCGTCACGTCGTGCGCACGCTGCGCTCAGGGCGCCGACCCCTGTTCGGCCTCGAGGCCTCGTCGATCAGCATCGGTGAGGAACACCTGGAACCCGGTGACTGCCTGGTCCTGTTCACCGACGGGGTGACCGAGGCACGCAACGCATCTCAGACGATGTTCGGGACCCATGGCCTGGTCGACTTCCTCGAACGCGAGGCGGCGATGCTCACGCCGCTGCCGGAGATGACCCGCAAGCTGTGCCGGACGGTGCTGGACTGGCAGGGCGGTGAGCTCACGGACGACTGCACGGTGGTCCTCGTGCACTGGACCCGCGACGCCCAGCGGATCTTCGTCACCGCTGGTCCCCAGTGACGTGAGGGTGGGTCAGTGGCCGTCGGCGGTCGACTCGCGGACCGCCACCCGGCAGTCGAGCCGTTCCACGCCCGGGTGCCCCCCGCTCGCACCAGACCCCAGCAGCCGGTGGGCGGCGCGCCCGCCCAACACCTCAAGGTCCGTGTCGACGCTGGTCAGCGGAGGCCGCGCGCCGCCGACCAGGACGGGGCAGTTGTCAAAGCCCATGACTGCGACCGTGCGAGGCACGTCGATCGCGCGATCACGTAGTGCCTCGAGCACCCCGCGAGCGATGTGGTCGCTGCCGCACAGGATCGCGTCGATCTGAGGGTCGCTGTCCATGAGGGTGTGCGCGGCAGACCGCCCCCAGGACTCCGTCCAGCTGCCGTAGAGCACCCTGCCACCGGCCAGGGGGAAGCCTGCGTCGGCGAGGGTGCGCACCGCCCCGTCGGCGCGTTCGCGTGCGACGAGAGCGTCGGCGTCACCCGAGACGTGGGCGATCCGGCGACGGCCTCCTGCCAGCAGGTGCTCGACAGCGAGAGCTCCCGAGCCCGTGCTGTTCGGGACGACCGAGCAGTCGGCAGGGTCGAGGGAGGGAGCATAGGCGTACACCACGGGCACGGGCAGGTCACGACCGAGGGAGGGACGCGGGTCGGTCCGACTGCCGATGACGAGGAGTCCGTCTACCCGCTGCGAGAGCAGAGCTGTGAGGTGGTGACGCTCGCGGGTCGAGTCCCCGCGGGCGTCGCACAGGACGACCGACACCTGGCGCGCGCTGGCCGCGTCCTCAGCCCCCATGATGATGAGGGTCGAGGCGCGCTCCTCGAGGTCGTGGGCCAGCAGGCCGATGGCTCCGGTGCGCTGGGGGGCGACGGTCCGGGCGAGCCGGTTCGGGGTGAACGAGACCCGCTCGGCAGCCTCGACCACCCGGCGACGGGTGTCGGGATGGACGTTGTCTCGACCGTTGAGCGCTTTGGAGGCGGTGGCGATGGAGACGTCGGCGAGCAGCGCCACATCCTTGAGCGTGGCGGTGCGTCGACGCGTCGTTGCGTCGTCGCTGGTTGGCACGGTGTTCCTCCCTCGCGCCGAACGAGTGGCCGTGGTCACACGATGGTGGGCACAGCCTAGTGGGTGGCAGCGGCCGGCCTCCCGCTCGGGCGAACGGGAGACCAGCCGGGGTGTTGCCGTGGGAGGGGGGCCGCTGGGTCAGGAGCGATGTGCTCAGGAGCAGGTGGCGCCGTTGAGGGTGAAGCTGGTGGGGTGGGTGTTGGTGCCGTTGTGGTTGCCGTTGAAGCCGATCTCCACGGTCTGGCCGGCGCCGATGGTGCCGTTCCAGGACTGGTTGGTGATCGTCTGGGTGGCGCCGTTGGCGGCGTAGAGGGCTGACCATCCGTTGGTGATGACCTGGCCGGCGGGGAAGGCGAAGGCGAGGGACCAGCCGGTGATGGCGCTGGTGCCCGTGTTCGTGATCTTCACCGAGCCGGTGAAGCCGGTGTTCCAGTCGTTGGTCGAGTAGACGACCTTGCAGGAGCCGGCGGGGGTGACGGGGTTGGCCTCGGTGGTGGCCGTGGCCGGGACGGAGGCTGCGGAGACGTTGCCGGCTGCGTCCTTGGCCCGGACGGTGAAGGTGTAGCTGGTGTCAGCGGCCAGGCCGGTCGCGGTGTAGCTGGTCCCCGTCGAGGAGCCGATCTTGGTGGTGCCGGAGTAGATGTCGTAGCCGGTGACGGCGACGTTGTCGGTCGAGGCGGTCCAGGTGAGCGGGACGGTCGAGGTGGTCGTGGTGCCGGCCACCACGGCCGCGGGGACCGAGGGAGCGACGGCGTCGATCGGCGGTGCGACGGTGCCGTCGGTGTTGCCGACGATGATGCCCCGCCCATTCGTGCCGATATAGACCCGTCCGTAGACGTCAGGGTCGCCGGTGATCGCGGCGCCGGTCCACGCCCACTGGTGCTCGTCGTCGTTGATCCGGTTCCAGGTCGATCCGGCGTCGTCGGAACGGAAGATCCCGCGCACGCCATCGATCTTCGAGGACGTGAAGATCGTCGGGTAGGTCGCCCCGGGCGCGGCCTTGCCGAAGCCGATCGCGTCGCCCTCGTCGACGTCTGCAACCCGGGTGAACGTCGCGCCCGAGTCGGTCGAGTGCCACATGCCGTAGGTCGTGTCGGTCATGCCGCCGGCGAACCAGACGTCCCCGGCGTGCCCGGGAACCGCGGCGAAGCGCACGTTGCCTTCGGCTGGGAGGCCGGTGGCTGCCGATGCCGTGAAGCTCGCGCCGCCGTTGGTGGAGATGTAGAACGTGCCTGCGGCGAAGCCGTAGAAGACGTCCGGGTTGACGCGGTCGGACTCGACGCGTGCGCCTGCTGGGATCCCGGTCGACGCCGTCCAGCTCGACCCGTGGGTCGTGGACACGTGCACTCCGGCCCCGACCGGGCTCCACAGGATCCGGCCGCCGGTGGCGTTGACGGCCACCGTGCCGGCGCCGGTCACCCCGGCGGGTTCCTGCCCGGCGAACCAGGAGGACCCTCCGGTGGTGGACACGCCGATGTGGGAGTCGACGCCGCCATCGACGCCCTGCCCGACCCGCACGATCGTCGTCGGGCTGAGTTCGGCGTAGTCGAGACTGTGCACCGCGCCGTGATACGGCTGGGTGTACATGAGTGTGGGGACCTTGGTGATGTCGGTGTGCACGAACCCGCCGATGTCACCCAGACCGGAGATGAGCTCAGCACCGGCGGGCGGGGCGATGAGGTCGAGGACCGCTGTCTCCTCGATGCCCTGTGCCTTGACCGAGATGTTGACCTTTCCGCCCTCGTCCCAGTCGGTGAGGTTGGTTCCACCGAACACTGTCGCGCCGGTCCCGTAGTAGAACCGGTCGGAGTCGAAGGGGTCGATCTCGAAGGACTCGGTCATCCAGCCGAGCTTCGGGCTGGGCTCAGCACCGTTCGCTTCCCTGCCGAAGGTGAGCCACGGGGCGCCGGAGATGTCGAGGGTGTAGTTGAGCGTCCGCTCCGGGTAGCCGGCCCAGTCCCAGATCCGGGTCCAGGTCTGCCCGCGGTCGGTGCTGCGGAAGACGATGATGTCCGGCCACCAGGAGACCTGGGTGACCGCCATGATCGTGTCGGGGTCGCTGCGGTCGACCGTCAGGCCGGAGAAGCCGTAGGTGAGGTCGGTGCTGGACGTCTTGACCGGGCTCACGTCCGTCCACACGCCCGAGGCGATGTCCAGGCGCCAGACCTGACCCGCGCCGCCGTCGTACGGGCCGCCGGTGTCGGAGGTAGAGATGTAGAGCTGCTTGCCTGCCTCGTCGAGCACACCCTTGTGCGCGAGGTACCCGGTCGGCTGACCGGCCACCCGCGACCACGTCACGCCGCCGTCGGTCGAGTGGTAGACGTTGTTGTCCTTGTCGGCGACGCCGACGTAGATGGACTGGGTGGTGGAGCCGTTCGCACCGGTCGACGGGTCGAAGGTGACCCAGACGACGCCCTGGTTGTCGGCCAGGTAGCCACCGAACTCGGCCGAGGCAGCGTCCTGGACGTAGTTGCCCACGTTGGGGAACTGGGTGACCTGCGCCCAGGTGACGCCGTAGTCGGTGCTCTTCCAGAGGCCGTTTCCGCTGCTCGTGCCGAAGTAGATGATCGCGTTGTTGTTCGGGTCGACCTGCAGGCGCTCGCCCATGCCACGACCGGGCATGTTGCCGCCGACCTTGAACGGGAGGTCGGTCTTCTGCCAGGTCTCGCCCCGGTCGTCAGATCGCAGGATGGCTCCGTTGTTGGGGTCCCAGCCATTGGTGTACGTGCCCACGGCGACGTACACGCGGTCGGGGTCGACGGCGTCGGTCGCGAGACTGAGGACACCGGTGTGGCTCCAGTCGTCCCAGCCGAGGTGGTCGAGGAGCGGGATCCACCGCTGGGTGGTCTTGTCGAGGCGGTAGGCGCCACCGATGTCGGTGCGCGAGTAGACGAGGTCCTGCTCGCTCTGGTTGAAGATGATGCCGGGGACAAAGCCGCCGCCGACGATCTCGACATTGCCCCAGTCGTAGCCGGAGGGGCTGACCGAAGCGACGACAGGGGCGGCGGGCCGGGCGGCCGGTGGGGCGGCGGACGCCGTCCCCAAGCCGCTGGCGAGCAGGCCGAAGGCTGTGAGTGGTACCACAGCAGAAAGAACACGCATCCGCGTCACTCCTTTGTCAGGCGGTGCCGCAGGGGACAGCTCAGGCAGGGAGGCCTTCGTCTGACGCGGCTGCCGTCAGGTTAGCGAAGCGCTTCGACGATGGGAACGTCCTAAACGTTTCACCGGGTGACATCCTTCACCCGGTCGATCGTTGGATTTCCGCCCGATCCTCGCCCCGTGTCCCGGGGCTCGCCCGGGATACGGGAGAGAGACGCCTCAGTCGCACACGACAGAGCTGGCGGCGAAGCGCGTCGGCGCGCTCGTGTTCCCGGTGTGGGACCCGTTGAACCCGATACCGACGCTCTGACCGGCCCCGAGCCACCCGTTCCAGGACTCGTTTGTCACCGTCACGACCTGTCCTGCCTGGCTCCACCGTCCCGACCAGCCCTGGGTCAGGTGCTGTCCGTCCGGCAGCGTGAACGACAACGACCAGCCCGAGACCGCGGTCGTGGACGTGTTCTTGACCGTCACGGACGTGGTGAACCCGGTGGTCCAGGCGTTGGCGCGGTACGTGACTGAGCAGCTGGGCCCGCTCGGGGTACTCGTGGGTGCGACGGTCGGCTCCGCCGTCGGCTCAGACGTCGGCGTCGGAACCGGAGTGGGCTCCGTGACCGCCCCAGCGCCGAGCGCGCTCGCGATGGCGGCGTAGGCGGGCTTGGGTGCATAGTTCGCGTCCCACACCAGGGCCGATCCCTGGCCGGGGAACACGTCCGGGATCCAGGAGTACTTGTCCGTGATGCCCCACAGGGTCACCCCGGTGCACCCCTCGACCGTGAGGCAGGCGCCGATGACCGTGCGATAGTCGGCGGCCTGCTGGGCGAGCCGGGTCTCGTCGGCCGGCAGCGGAATCCGGATGTCGAGCTCGGTGATGCGCACCTCGACGCCCAGGTCGGCGAAGCGCTGCAGGTTCGCCTGGAGCGACGCGGGCACCTGGCCGACGATCAGGTGGGCCTGGAACCCTACGCAGTCGATCGGCACGCCACGGGCCGTGAAGTCCTTGACCAGCTGGTAGATCGCGGTGCTCTTGGCGTTGACCGCGTCGGTGCTGTAGTCGTTGATGCACAGCTGGGCGCCGGGATCCGCAGCCCGGGCGGTGCGGAACGCCTCCTCGATGTAGCCGTCGCCGAGCCTGGTCTGGAAGACCGACTGGCGCCGGGAGCCGTCGTCCTCGAAGGCCTCGTTGACCACGTCCCAGGCGGTGACCTTCCCGCGCAGGTGCCCGGCGACCGCGGTGATGTGCGACGTCATCGCCGAACGCAGCGCGGCCGGGGTGCCCAGCGCCGAGACCCAGCTCGGCAGCTGGGAGTGCCACACGAGGGTGTGACCGTAGAGGTCCATGTTGTTGGCGCCCGCGTAGGCGGCGACCTGGTCGGCCCCGGTGAAGCTGAACTGCCCCTGCACACGTTCTGTGGCGTCCCACTTCATCGCGTTCTCCGCGACGACGAGGGAGAACTCACGGTCCGCGATCGACCGGTACCCGGTCTCGGTGAGGCGGTCCGGGGCGAGGGCGAAGCCGAGGGTCCTGCCGTGGTCGGCTGCGGCGTCGGCCAAGGGTTCCAGGACGCTGCCCGACGCCGCGAGCGGGTCCGGTGCGGCCACCGCACCGAGGGGGAGGGACAGGCCGAGGGCGGTCAGGGAGACCGCAACGAGGGAGGCCGCGGCGGCGCGGCGCCGACGGGGGAGTCGGGCCAGGTGGGGAAGGCTGCGGAGGGAACGAGACATGGTGCACCTTTCGTCGAACAGGCCCGCCCTGCACCGGGCGCGGAACGGCTGGTGCAGGGCGGGGGGTGTGCCGCTGGAGTCGGGTCAGCCTTGGGAGCAGGTCGATCCGTTGACGGCGAACGCGGCCGGGGCGGTGTTCGTGCCGGAGTGGTTGGCATTGAAGCCGATCTCGACCGTGCCGCCAGCCGGGATGTAGCCGTTCCACGCCTGGTTGCTCACGGTGACCTGGGACCCGGTCTGGGCGTAGAGCGCCGACCACCCGTTGGTGATGACCTGACCGGCCGGGAAGGCGAAGCCCAGCGACCAGGAGCTGATCGCGGCCGAGGACGTGTTCTTGATCTTGACCGTCCCCGTGAAACCGGAGTTCCAGTCGTTGGTCGCGTACGTCACCTGACAGGTGCCGGCCGGGGTGACGGCGGCCTGGGTGGACGCGACCACCTGGGCCGAGGCCGCCGAGACGTTGCCCGCCGCGTCCTTGGCCCGGACGCTGAAGGTGTACGCGGTGCCTGCCGCGAGACCGGTCACGGAGTAGCTCGTCGTGGACGACGACCCGATCTTCGTCTGGCCCTGGTACACGTCGTAGCCGGTGACGGCGACGTTGTCGGTGCTCGCCGTCCAGGTCAGCGGGACGGCCGAGGTCGTCGTTGTGCCTGCGGTCAGGCCCACCGGGACGGTCGGCGCCGTCGTGTCGCCCACGACCGGGGTCTGGGCGGTCGTCGCGGTGACGGAGGCGGAGGCGGCCGAGACGTTGCCGGCCGCGTCCTTGGCGCGCACCGTGAAGGTGTAGACCGTGGACGGGGTCAGGGCGGTGGCGGTGTAGGCCGTGCCGACCGTGGACGCGATCTTCGTCTGGCCCTGGTAGACGTCGTAGCCGGTGACGGCGACGTTGTCGGTCGAGGCGGTCCAGGTCAGCGGGACCGACGTGGTCGTCGTCGGGCCCGCGGTGAGAGCGACCGGGACGGTCGGCGCCGTGGTGTCGGCCACGACGACGGGCCGGGTGGTCGCGGTGACCGGGGCCGATGCCGCGGAGACGTTGCCGGCGCCGTCCTTGGCCCGGACGGTGAACGTCACGGCCGTGCCCGGTGCCAGGCCGGTCGCGGTGTAGCTGGTCCCGGTCGACGAGCCGACCAGGGCGCCGCCCTGATAGACGTCGTAGCCGGTGACAGCGACGTTGTCGGTCGAGGCGGTCCAGGAGAGGGCGACCGAGGAGGTCGTCGTGGCGCCGGCGGTCACGGCGGTCGGGACGCTGGGTGACGTCGTGTCGGTGGGCGGGGTGGTCGTGCCGCCAGGGGCCTGGGACAGGCTGATCCCGGTCGTGGAGGCTGTCCCACCGAGCTTGACCTCGTGGTCGAGACTGACGAACTTGCCACCCTCGGCCCACAGAGCCGGCTTGAGCAGGGCGTACTTTGCCTCGTCCCAGCTCACCCAGTCGTTGGTGAGCAGACCGCCGGTGTCCCCGGAGTTCGGGTTGAGCACCCAGAAGGTGTGGTGGATCCGCTTCTCCTGGATGAGGTCACGCATGGCGACCATCCACTTCTCGTTCGGGCCGTTGTCCAGGAACCCGCCCCACTCGCCGATGAGCAACGGCGCGATCTCCTGGTCGTGGATGTAGAGCCAGTTCGGTCCCCACACGTCACGCTCGAGCGAGGCCCGGTTCCAGGCGGTGCCCTCGAACCACGGCTGCGGGGAGACGAGGGGGCCGTAGTCGTGCGGGGAGTACATGAGCTGGTCCTGGTGGGCCCCGAGGTCGACGGGGTGCTCGGCGACCCCGCGCAGGTTCCCGCCCCACCAGTAGTTGTTGTAGTCGTCGACGTTCTTCGACGTCCAGCTCTTCCCCGCCTTGGGGTAGATCTGCACGCCTTCGACGAGGATGAGCATGTTCGGGTTGATGGCCAGGATGCGTGCCGCGGCGGTCTCCGCGAAGTACTTGAAGTTGTCCTTGTCGGTCGAGGCGTCCCACTTGGCGCGCTCGGTGTCGCCCTGGCTGCCGTGCGGCTCGTTCTTGAGGTCCGCGCCGATGACCGTGTCGTTGTGCTTGTACCGCTCGGTGAACCACTCCCAGCCGGTGTAGACGTCCTCGGTGGTGATGGCCCCCTTGAACCACATGTTGTACACGTGCCCGGAGTTGTCCGCCTCGGCGCTGTGCACGTCCAGGACGACCTTGAGCCCGTACTTCTTGCACAGCTCCAGCCAGTAGTCGAAGATCTGCAGGTTGTTCATCCCGACGAGCTCGGGGTTGGCGTAGGTGTTGATGTTCGGCGAGGCGACCGTCTGCCCCTTCTTCCACTCCAGCAGCAGCTGGGTGGAGATGGGCACCCGCACGACGTTGATGCCGCGGTCGGCCATGCCCTTGGTCGTCGTCTCGATGTTGGCCGTCCACAGGCCGTGGAAGACCCGCTCGCTCGCGTTGAAGCCGAACCAGTTCGTGCCGGTGAGCCAGACCTCCTTGCCGGAGGCGTCCACGACCTTGTTCCCGGACGTGTGCAACCAGTCCGTCTCGTCGGAGGTGAGTGCTCCGCTCGGCGAGATCGCGCTCGGGAGTGAGGCTGCAGAGATGCCCGACGGCGCGCCGGCCTGGGCGGGGAGGGCGGCGGCGATGGGCACCGCGAGCAGCGAGGTCGCTGCGAGGGTCGTCGTCGCGAACCGCAGGCGGTGCGCCAACGAGCGGCGGACAGAGGTGTCAGACACGTGGATCCTCCAAGACGGGGAAGCGGGCACCGTGGCAGGAGCTGCGGCGGCGGGGAAGCGGGCCGACCGCCCGCGCTCCTCGCAGGGCGAGGGCGCGGGCGGCCGGTGTTCAGCAAGTGGTGCGATCTGCTCAGGAGCAGGTGGCGCCGTTGAGGGTGAAGCTGGTGGGGTGGGTGTTGGTGCCGTTGTGGTTGCCGTTGAAGCCGATCTCCACGGTCTGGCCGGCGCCGATGGTGCCGTTCCAGGACTGGTTGGTGATCGTCTGGGTGGCGCCGTTGGCGGCGTAGAGGGCAGACCATCCGTTGGTGATGACCTGGCCGGCGGGGAAGGCGAAGGCGAGGGACCAGCCGGTGATGGCGCTGGTACCCGTGTTCGTGATCTTCACCGAGCCGGTGAAGCCGGTGTTCCAGTCGTTGGTCGAGTAGACGACCTTGCAGGAGCCGGCGGGGGTGACGGGGTTGGCCTCGGTGGTGGCCGTGGCCGGGACGGAAGCGGCAGAGACGTTGCCGGCTGCGTCCTTGGCCCGGACCGTGAACGTGTAGCTGGTGTCAGCGGCCAGGCCGGTCGCGGTGAAGCTGGTCCCCGTCGAGGAGCCGATCTTTGCGGTGCCGGAGTAGATGTCGTAACCGGTCACACCGACGTTGTCGGTGCTCGCGGTCCACGTCAGCGCGATGGCTGAGGTGCTCGTCGCTGTGGCGACGAGGTTCGTGGGGATCGACGGGGCGATGGTGTCGACCACGACGGCGGACTTGGTGGTCGCGGTCGCCGCGGCCGAGGCTGCGGAGACGTTGCCGGCCGCGTCCTTGGCCCGGACGGTGAAGGTGTAGCTGGTGCCCGAGAGCAGACCGGTCGCGGTGTAGCTGGTGCCCACCGAGGACCCGATCCGGACGCCGCCTTCGTAGATGTCATAGCCCGTCACGCCGACGTTGTCGGTGCTCGCGGTCCAGGACAGCGGGACGGTCGACGTCGTCGTCGTGCCGGCCACCAGGTTGGTGGGGACGGTCGGTGCGATCGTGTCGGGGGTCGGGACGGTGGAGGCCGTCGAGGCGGTCAGCGGCACAGAAGCAGCCGAGACGTTGCCGGCGGCGTCCTTGGCCCGGACCGAGAAGGTGTAGCTCGTGCCGGCGGTGAGGCCGGTGACGGTGGAGGACGTGGTCGTGGAGGTACCGACCAGGGTGTCGCCCCGGTAGATGTCGTAACCGGTCACGCCGACGTTGTCGGTCGAGGCGGTCCACGACAGTGCGATGCTCGACGTCGTCTTCGCGCCGGCCACCAGGTTGGTGGGGACGGTCGGGGCGATGGTGTCGAGAACGGGCTCGACCGGGCCGGTGGCGGGGATCGCCGGGTAGGCGTTGGTCACGAGCTGCTGGAACTGGGTGGAGAACCACTTGCCGGAGACGGGTGCGTCGGGGAGTGCTCCGGTGAGGTTGCCGGCGAGCTTGGGGGAGTTGAACGTCGGGTCGCACATGCGGTCGAAGCCCTTGCCCTCATCGTTGGGGATGAAGGTGGAGGAGCCGTCGGACTCTCCCGGAGGCTTGACCCAGACGAAGGCGTCGAGGTGGGAGGAGGCGTAGCCGGCCGGGGTGGCCTGGGGACGCTCGCCGATTCCGGCACCGGCCGGGTTGCACCAGGCGCCGCGGTGGGTGCGCTTGTCGACCTTGGAGTCGGTGATGTACGTCTCGAGGTTCGAGGACGTGCTGGTGGCGGTGGGCCGGTTGGGGCCACCCCACCCGTTGCGCGAGGTGTCGATGAGCATGCCGATGGAGGACGGGAAGCCGCCCGCGACGAGGCGGTTGTAGAGGTCCGCGGTCCAGTCGATCTCGTCGAAGTCGAAGTTCCACTCGTAGAAGCTCGAGGAGCGGATCGGGGTTCCGTTGAGGGACTTGGAGGAGTCCGGGAGGTACGTCTCGTTCAGCGGGGTGGAGTTCGCGGTGTTCGTGATGAACCCGTCGATGGAGGCGAAGCCGGCCTTGGTGGACTTGGCGACGTCGACGAAGGTCTGGACGGCGTGGGTGGAGTTGTTCTCCCAGCCGAGCCAGCCCGAGTGCGCTGCGTCGACGTAGTTGTACACGTTGGAGATCGCGTGCAGCTTGTCCAGGGCGTACTTGACGCCTTCCTTGTAGAACGGGGCGGAGGTCTGGCAGGCAGGCTCGCTCATGTTCGTGGACAGGTTGGGCAGCGAGTCGGGCTCGATCGTGGCGGCGATGCGGATGCCGGCGTACTCGGGCTTGGCGAGCAGCGCTGCGATCGGGTCGATGTACTCGGTCTTGTACCGGGCCAGGCCGGCTGCGGTGGCGGGAAGCTCACCGTTGGAGGCCAGCGCGTAGCAGTCACGACCGGGCAGGTTGTAGATGACCACGTTGAGCACGATCGGGGTGGTGCCCTGCTTCTGCTCCAGGGCGGCGTCCAGGTGGTACTTCAGACCCGGGCCGTCGACGTTGCCGTTGATGGCGCCGATGCGGTCCATCCAGACGGCGGTCGGCTGGTCTTTGATCGCGACCATCTGCGAGGCGAGGGTCGGGTTCGTGGCGGCGACCGTCGCGGCCTCGGTGGCCACGGCGGCGCTCCACTTGTCGTTGACGTACTGGCTCGCACCTGCGTATGGGTTGTCGACGTGAGCCTCACCGGTGCCCGGAGTCGGGTCCGTGGTGGGGTCGGTGGTCGGGTCCGTGGTCGGGTCCGTGCCCGGGTCGACGGTGCCGGTGGCGGGGATCGCCGGGTAGGCGTTGGTCACGAGCTGCTGGAACTGGGTGGAGAACCACTTGCCGGAGACGGGTGCGTCGGGGAGTGCTCCGGTGAGGTTGCCGGCGAGCTTGGGGGAGTTGAACGTCGGGTCGCACATGCGGTCGAAGCCCTTGCCCTCATCGTTGGGGATGAAGGTGGAGGAGCCGTCGGACTCTCCCGGAGGCTTGACCCAGACGAAGGCGTCGAGGTGGGAGGAGGCGTAGCCGGCCGGGGTGGCCTGGGGACGCTCGCCGATTCCGGCACCGGCCGGGTTGCACCAGGCGCCGCGGTGGGTGCGCTTGTCGACCTTGGAGTCGGTGATGTACGTCTCGAGGTTCGAGGACGTGCTGGTGGCGGTGGGCCGGTTGGGGCCACCCCACCCGTTGCGCGAGGTGTCGATGAGCATGCCGATGGAGGACGGGAAGCCGCCCGCGACGAGGCGGTTGTAGAGGTCCGCGGTCCAGTCGATCTCGTCGAAGTCGAAGTTCCACTCGTAGAAGCTCGAGGAGCGGATCGGGGTTCCGTTGAGGGACTTGGAGGAGTCCGGGAGGTACGTCTCGTTCAGCGGGGTGGAGTTCGCGGTGTTCGTGATGAACCCGTCGATGGAGGCGAAGCCGGCCTTGGTGGACTTGGCGACGTCGACGAAGGTCTGGACGGCGTGGGTGGAGTTGTTCTCCCAGCCGAGCCAGCCCGAGTGCGCTGCGTCGACGTAGTTGTACACGTTGGAGATCGCGTGCAGCTTGTCCAGGGCGTACTTGACGCCTTCCTTGTAGAACGGGGCGGAGGTCTGGCAGGCAGGCTCGCTCATGTTCGTGGACAGGTTGGGCAGCGAGTCGGGCTCGATCGTGGCGGCGATGCGGATGCCGGCGTACTCGGGCTTGGCGAGCAGCGCTGCGATCGGGTCGATGTACTCGGTCTTGTACCGGGCCAGGCCGGCTGCGGTGGCGGGAAGCTCACCGTTGGAGGCCAGCGCGTAGCAGTCACGACCGGGCAGGTCGTAGATGACCACGTTGAGCACGATCGGGGTGGTGCCCTGCTTCTGCTCCAGGGCGGCGTCCAGGTGGTACTTCAGACCCGGGCCGTCGACGTTGCCGTTGATGGCGCCGATGCGGTCCATCCAGACGGCGGTCGGCTGGTCCTTGATCGCCAGCATCTGTGCGGCGAGCGTCGGGTTGGTGGCTGCCACAGCCGCTGCCTCAGCAGCGACCGACGCGCTCCACTTGTCGTTGACGTACTGGGTGGCGCCCGCGTACGGGTTGTCGACGTGGCCCTCGGCGCCGATCGCGGCGGTCGTGGTGCCAAGGATCAAGGGCGCCGATAGGAGCGCTCCCACAGTGACGGCTGTCGCGCCTTTGCGTAGCCGTTTTGAGGCTTGAGACACAAGGTCCTCCGAATGATCGAGCAAGTCAGGTGTGCGTCCCGAACGGGTCGCAGACCGGGTGCACAGGACTGTGGCACCGGGTGAAATCTGACACGCGTGGCCGCCCGTTGATAGTGGCCTAAAGGTTTAGGCAATGGCGACGTTATCGAAACGTGATCATCGGATGACTTGCGTCACCGGCTCCCGGGTGCAGTCGTCCCACGAACCGTCAGCGGCCCGATCGGCAGCTGCACCTCGATGCCGGTCACGCCGTCGAGCAGGTCCAGCACGGCGCGGGCCGCAGCCTGTCCCAGCTCCACCACGGGGTGCGGCAGCGTGGTGACCGAGGGTGTCGCCAACCGGCAGGCGGCCGAGTCGGTCCCCGAGACGATCGACAGGTCCCACGGGACGTCCTTGCGCAGCCGGCGCGCGACGTCGAGCGCAGTGACCGCCCACAGGTCGGTGTCGAACATGATCGCCGACGGCGGGTGGGCGTCGATGAGCAGCCGGCGCGCGGCACCTGCTCCGGCCTCGTGGGAGGCCAGGCTCGAGGCGACGACCGCCTGCCCGCCGCCGGCCTCGACGGCCTCCCGCAGCGACCGCGCGCGCCGCACCGACATGTCGAGGTTCGCCGGTCCCGTGACGACCCCGATCCGCCGGTGCCCCAGCCCCACCAGATACTCGCCGACGCGCTGGTAGGCGCCCTCCTCGTCGACCCACACGCAGGCCAGACCGCGCGCGGCCTCTGGGTGGCAGATCGCCACCGCGGGGATCCGCAACGACCGCAAGGTCTGGATCCTCGGGTCGTCGGTCTGGACGTCGGTCACCAGCAGGGCGTCGAAGCGACGCTCGGCCCACCAGGACTTGTAGAGCGCCGCGGCGCTCTCGTGGTCGCCGACCATCTGCAGCACGAGGGCCAGTCCGCGCTCGGCGAGGGTGTCCTGGATCCCGCTGAGGAGGTTCATGAAGTACGACGGGTGGGTCGCCGCGGAGTCTCCTCGCACGAGTGCGAGGCCCACGGTGCGGCTGCTCGTGCGCAGCGATCGGGCGGCGGCATTGGGACGCCAGCCGTGCTCGTCGGCGATCCTCAGCACCCGGTCCCGGGTCGCGGCCGAGACGCCCGGGCGACCGTTGAGGGAGTAGGAGACGACCGCGATCGACACCCCAGCCATCCGAGCAATATCGGTGATGGTTGGACGTTTCGTCGTTGCATGCGTAAATTCGGGTGAAGTTTCGGGTGTCACGAGACCACAGCATGCTCGACGGAGCGCGTGCGCGCATCTGCTCGACTCCACCGAAGGGGCGAGGGAGATTCTGATGTTGGTACAGATTCCATGACGACTATGGCAGGATATCGCGGTTCCAGCGCTGGACCATTCACGATCGGGGTCCTGTCGCCCGTTGTCGGAGGTTTCTATTTCGGAAAACTCCTGGCGGGCATCACCCGCGCGGCCCGCGTGGGAGGGCACCAGGTGGTTGCCATCCAGACCTACGCCGCCGATCTTGATCGAGGACATTTCCCGGACAAGTCTCGCTTCGACGTGCCCTTGGGCTTCGACGTCCTCGACGGCTTCATCGTCATCACCTCGGCGGTGGACCGCGACACCCTGCGCGAGCTCGACGCCTCGGCGAAGCCCCTCGTGGTGGTCAGCGAGCACGAGGCGGGGCTGCGCGCACCCGTCGTGACCCCCGACAACCGAGGTGGGGTGCGTGCTGCCGTCGAGCACCTCATCGAGCACGGGCACACCCGGATCGGGTTCCTGGGCAACCCCCAGCAGCTCGACATCCGTGAGCGGTACGAGGCGTACCGATCGACCCTCGCGGCCAACGGCATCGAACCGCTCGACAGCTGGATCCTCACCACGAGCGACAACCAGGAGGCGAGCGGATCGGCCGCCGCGGCCGAGCTCTTCGAGCGGGGTGTGCCCACCACCGCGACGGTCGCGGCGACGGATCGCAACGCACTCGGCTTCATGAAGGCGCTGAAGCTGCGAGGGCTCTCGGTGCCCACCGACCACGCGGTGGTCGGGTTCGACCATATCGACCAGGGTGCACGAGCTCGCCCGCGGCTGTCGAGCGTGGACCCGCACCACGACTGGGTCGGCGAACTGGCGGCCAAGCTGCTGCTCGCCCGTCTCGGTGGGCAGGATGTGGGGGCGGGGGCTCACCTGAGCCAGACGACGCTGATCGCCCGTGAGTCCTGCGGCTGCCTGAGCTCGACCCGGACCGGGCTGCTCGTAGACGGCATCGGCAGCCTGGGCGGGGTGCGGCTCCACGAGGCCGTCGCGGACAACCCGCCGGCCTCCGCTGTCGCGCAGCTGAGCCAGCTCACCCGGGCGGTGTTCCTCGGAGCCCCGGGCAACGAGCACACCGCCACGCTCGACGCGCGGGCCTGGGTCCGCACGATCGCCGAGCTCATGGTCTCCGCGGCTCAGCGCGCCGTCGTCCCTGCGAGCGTCGTGCTCAACCGGCTCGCCGACGCCACGACGGCCCTCAATCCGCACCCGGACGCGCTCGAGCAGCTGCTCGTGGGGCTGCGGGCGCTGGAGACCGAGGCCGCCGCCCAGGCGCCTCCGGGATCGCCGTCCCACGCGAGCGCGCTGCATGCGGCGGTCACCGGCGTCACCGTCGCGCTGACCAAAGGCTGCGCGCGTGCGCTTCTCGCACGATCGGGATACCTCGAGCAGACGCTGGTCAACCAGTATGAGATCGACCTCGAGCTGATGCGGACGAGCGGGGCTAGCCCGCGGACCTTGAGCTGGCTGCCGGCGGCCCACCGCGGGCCGGCCTCGCTCGCGCTGTGGACCGGGCGTCGGACCCAGAAGGGGGACCGCCAGCTCGAGATCGCAGGGACGCGCGACGTCGGCGCGACCGGAAGCCGGCTCGTCGGGATGGCCTTCTCCGAGCGGGAGTTCCCGCCCTCGGCGCTCACCCGGTCGGCCGGGACCGCGCGCCTTGAGCTGACCTTCGTCATCCCCGTGACCTTCGCCGACAGCGACTGGGGATACCTGACGATCGCCGGCCCTGTGGACACCCGGTCGACGAGCTCACGGGACAAGTACAACCACTGGGCGGCGATGCTCGCGATCGCCCTCGACCACGAACGGGTGCTCGGGTCGCTGCGCGAGCAGCGCGGAGCGCTGCAGATCGCCGCCGAGCGGGAGCGTCAGCTGGCCAGGGAGATCCGGGCGAGCGAGGAGCGGTACGTGCTCGCGGCCGGGGCGGTCTCCGACGGCGTCTGGGACTGGGACGTGCTCAGCGGCGCGGTCTACTTCTCCCCGCGGTGGAAGTCGGCCCTCGGCTACGGCGAGGAGGACATCGGCTCGAGCCTGGAGGAATGGACCGGGCGGGTGCACCCCGATGACCGCGATGAGCTGTCCATGGCGATCGCCGCCCAGCTGGCCGGGGTCGACGAGCCGTTGTCTCTGGAGCAGCGGGTGCTCGACGCGAGCGGGTCATACCGGTGGATGCTGTGCCGGGCGGTGACGGTGCTCAACGAGGCTGGGTGCCCGGCGCGCCTGGTCGGTGCGATGAGCGACCTGTCCGAGGCCAAGAACCGGGAGCGTGCGCTCGCCCGGCTGGTCGCGCGCGAGGCCACACCGGGCCTGGTCGCCGGGACGGTCTTCCTGGACCGTCTCGACCGGGCGATCGAGCGCGGGCATCGGCGCGATGACTGTGACAGCTCCCTGGTGCTGCTGCGCGGACCATGGGACGGGGACCGTGGTGGGGAGGGCCTGCTCGACGTCGTGCTCGAGGCGGTGCGCGACGTCGCGGGCCCGGGGGACACGGTCACCCTGCGCGGGCCCGGTGAACTGGCGATCCTCCTCGACTGCGTGGCCGGCGCCGGCGCCGGCGCCACGGTGGAGGTGCTGCGGCGTCGGCTCGACGAGGAGGTGCGGATCGTGGTGCTGGCCGGGGTCCGCGCGAGCGGTGACGCCGACCAGGCGCTGCGGGAGGTCGCGGGGATGATGCACCGGACGACGCGTCAGGTGCACTGACTCACGAGCCGGACCGGGTCCGGGCGTCGTAGGCCGAACGTGCCGCGACGACCTCCGGGACAGCCTCCTCGACGACGCTGATGAGGGCGAGCAGCCGGTCGGCGACCTGGGTGCCGAGCGGGGTGAGGGCGTACTCCACGTTCGGGGGGATGGTCTCGCGGACCGTGCGCAGCACGAGGCCGTCGCGCTCGAGGGTCTGCAGGGTCTGGGAGAGCATCTTCTCGCTCACCCCGTCGACCCGCCGGCGCAGGGCGTTGAACCGGATCGATCCCTCGCGCAGCGCAGCCAAAGACAGCACGCCCCACTTCCCGGTGACCGACTCCAGGGTCCGGCGCGAGTCGCAGCCGCGCTGGAAGACGTCGGGGACGAGGTCGTCGAAGCTGTCGGCGTCGGTCGTGGAGGCGGGAGGCGGGGTCGAGGTCCTGGGCATACCTCATCGTACCGGGTACCTGCGCCAACAGCAGCACAACCTGTTTCGCTTGCACTAACTAAAAGTTAGTGCCATGCTCAGGGGGTTGTCGGGCCGTCCCTCCCGACCCTCACCTCTCAAGGAGTCCCCCATGTTTGCTGTCACCGGAACCACCGGCCACCTCGGACGCCTGGTCGTCGACGCCCTGATCGCTGCCGGGGTCGCCCCCGAGCGGATCGTCGCCGTGGTACGCACCCCCGCGCGGGCCGGCGACCTCGCCGCGCTCGGCGTGGCCGTCCGGGAAGGGGACTACTCGCGCCCCGAGACCCTCCCCTCCGCCCTCGACGGGGTCGAGACCCTGCTGCTCGTCTCCTCCTCCGAGGTCGGCCATCGCGCCGCCCAGCACGCCAACGTCATCGGCGCCGCCCAGGCCGCCGGGGTGTCCCGCATCGTCTACACGAGCGCACCTCATGCCGACACCTCGGCACTCATCCTGGCCCCTGAGCACAAGGCGACCGAGGAGCTGCTCGCGGACTCCGGCCTCGCTGTGACGATCCTGCGCAACAACTGGTACACCGAGAACTACGCCGCCGCCCTCGAGCAGGCGCGCCAGACCGGCGTGATCGCCGCGAGCGTGGGGGAGGGCCGGGTGGCCAGCGCGACCCGCCAGGACTTTGCCGAGGCGGCCGCGGTGGTCCTGACCCGCGACGACCAGGCGGGCAAGGTCTACGAGCTGACCGGCGACGTCGCCTGGACCCATGAGGACCTGGCCCGGGCGGCCTCCGAGGTGCTCGGTCGCGAGGTCGTGTACACCCCGCTCAGCTCGACCGAGCACGCCGCGGCGCTGACCGCAGCCGGACTCGACGACGGGACCGTCGGGTTCCTCGTCGCTCTCGACGCCAACATCCGTGACGGCCTGCTCGCCGACGCCACGCACGACCTCGCCGAGCTGCTGGGACGCCCGACGACGCCGCTCGCGGCCGGGCTCGCCGCGGTGCTGGCGCCGGTCGGCGCCTAGCGGGACCGGGCCCGCGACCAACCCGGTCAGACGTGCACGACCGGGTTGGTCAAGGTCCCGACGCGCTCGATCTCGCAGACCACGACGTCGCCGTCGTGCAGGTGCTGGGGCGGGGTCATGAACTCCCCGCAGCCCCACGGCGTGCCGGTGAGGATGACGTCCCCGGGCTCGAGGGTGAAGCTCTGTGAGCAGTAGGCGATGATCTGGGCGACCGAGAAGACCATCTCGGCGGTGCTGGACTCCTGCACGGCCACCCCGTTGACCCGGGTGCTCAGTGCGAGGTCCTGCGGGTCGCCGATCTCGTCCGCGGTCACCACGTCCGGGCCGAGCGGGCAGAACGTGTCCAGGCTCTTGCCCCGGACCCACTGTCCGTCGCCGAACTGCAGGTCGCGTGCGGAGACGTCGTTGGCGACGGTGTAGCCGAAGACGTGGTCGAGGGCGTCCTCGACGCTCACCCGCCGGGCCGTGCGCCCGATCACCACCGCCAGCTCGACCTCCCAGTCGACCCGCGCGGTGAGGTCGGGGTCGATCTCGATCGCTGCGCCGTCGCCGACGACGGAGGTGGTGAACTTCGTGAAGATCAGCGGCGCCGCCGGGACGGCCATCTGCGACTCACGGATGTGGTCGAGGTAGTTCAGACCGATCGCCACGATCTTGCCCGGTGCGAGCGGGGCGAGCTGTGCGGTGGGCGTCCCCTCCACGACGGCGCCGTCGGGGGTGGGCGAGGTGCCGGAGCGGAGCAGGTCGACGAGGGTGACCCCGACCGGTGCGGCTGCCCGCAGCACGGCGCCGTCCCGGACGGCGAGCTGGGGTCCCTCGGGCGTGTGCACAGTGGTGAGCCGCATCGTGTTCTCGGTATCCTCGTCTAGGTACGTCGATCTGGTCAGACCAATCTGGTCTGACCAACTATGGCGGGCAGTCCGGTCGGGAGTCAATGTCCAGAGCCGACCCCACCGCCCCGAGGAGGAACGGAGGGGCCCCGCGATGACGGACCTCGTCCACGACCTGCGCCGGCTCATCAGCGATCGCCGCTACGCACCCGGTGAACGCCTGCCCTCCGAGCGGGAGCTCGCGGTGCACTTCGACGTCGCGCGCCCGACGGTCCGGCGCGCCGTGGCCACGCTCGTCGAGCACGGGGTGGTCGAGGCCCGGGGTCGGTCAGGGGTGTACTTCACTGGCACGGACGCGCGGGAGCTCTTCGCCGTCCGGGCGCTGCTCGAGCCGTTCGCGGCCGCGGAGGCCGCGACCCGCGCCGATCCACGGGCTCGCGAGCAGATCAGCGCGCTGCTCGAGCAGGCCGCGTCCGTGGTCGACGACGCCCAGGCGTTCGCCGCCGTCGACGCCGCCGTGCACGACGCGATCATGGATGCCGCCGGCAACGCCGTGCTGGTCGGGGTGCACCGCGGTCTGCGTCAGCGCATCGCGTGGTCCCGGGGCGCGACCGGTGCCCACGCAGGGGTCCGGCGCAGGTCGCTGGCCACCCTGCAGATGCTCGCCGCGGCGATCGCCGCGCAGGACGGCGCCGCCGCACGCGCGGCGATGGAGCAGCACCTGAGCGAGGTGCTCGCCGTGGCCGAGGAGACGGCGCCCGACGCCGGGTGAGCGCCGGGTGGGCTAGCGCGCCGCCTTGATGACCAGGACGGGGACTGCGGCGTCGAGCAGGACGCGCTGGGTGGTGCCGCCGAGCAGGAACTTCCCGACCGGGGAGCGCTTGCGCGAGCCGATGACGATGAGCTCGGCCGCGGTGCGTTCGGCGTGGTCGAGGATGGCGTCGGCGACGTCGATCTCGTCGCTGCGGAAGGTGATCTCCACGACGGAACCTGCGTCCGCGGCCTCGACCAGCGCGGCGAGGTGGGCGGGGACGGGAGTGGTCTCCGGCTGCGGGGTCAGGACGAGCACGGTGAGGGTGGTGGCGCGGCGCCGGGCCTCCTCGACGGCGGCGCCGAAGGCGGCCTCGCCCTGGGGGGATTCGTTGTAAGCCACGAGAACCGTCATGGTGCCATGCTCCCTGTGTGATCTGTCTGATCTGTGCGATCTGGGTGTGTGCCCCGCGGTGCGAGGGCCGAGCGCTGACCCATAGCCTAGGGCCAATGGCCGGCTTCAGGGCGCTGGCGACGGCGTTCGTCCGGCGTGTTCCTCACCGGCCCGCCAGGAGCGCCGCGGGCAGCACGACGCCGGCGGGCAGCAGGGCCGGCAGCTCCGCGGCGATGATCTGGGTGAGCTCGCTGCGGCGCCGGGGCGTCATCCGGTCCGACGGCGCGGTGATGCTCACCGCGGCGACCGGCACGCCGTCGCGCAGCATCGGCACGGCCAGGCAGCTGATGCCGGCCTCGTTCTCCTCCGTCTCGGTCGCGTAGCCGTCCGACCGGGCCGCGGTGAGGATCTCGGCGAGCCGGGCGGTGGGCAGGTGGCTGCCGGCGTACCAGGCGAGGGAGACCGGGTCGACGTCGCGCTGGGAGAGGATCGCGCGGCCCAGGGCGGTGGTCGCAGCCGGCTGGCGCCGTCCCACGGCCGACCACACCCGGACCGGGCGGACCGGCTCGACCTTGTCGAGGTAGAGGATCTCCGCACCTGAGAGCACCCCGAGGTGGACCAGCTCGTCGGCGCGCGCGCACAGCGTGACGAGCGCGTTCTGCAGCAGGCGGGGGAGGTTCTCGTCGGAGTAGAAGGCCGAGGAGAGCGCTGCGGCCGCGGCGCCGAGCACGTAGTTGCCGGTGACCGGGTCCTGGTCGGCGAATCCGCGGAAGCGCAGGGCGGCCAGGGTGCGGTGCAGGGAGGTCTTGTTCAGGCCGAGGATCTCGGCGAGAGGGGCGAGCGCGAGCCCGCCCGCCCCGGCGGCGCTGAGCTGCTGGAGCGCGAGGAGCGCCTTGTCCACGCTGCCCATGGGGGAGGTGGCCTCGGTCGCCTGTGTCCCCGCGGTCCCGGAGGTGTTCATCGTGGAAGTCCTTTGCTATGGTAATTTCGTAACCAGCAACGCCCATTCACTATCACGAAACTCTAGCAGAGATGCAGGCGGTCATGTCAACCGAGAACCAGATCATCGACGCCCTGGCAGCGGCCCGGATCGTCCCCGTCGTCGTCATCGACAACCCCGACCACGCCCTCCCCCTGGGCAAGGCCCTGCTCGACGGCGGCCTCGACGTCATCGAGGTCACCTACCGCACCGCGGGTGCCCAGGCCGCGCTCACCGCGCTCAAGGCCCTGCCCGAGCTCATCGTCGGTGCCGGCACCGTCGTGCGCCCCGACCAGGTCGACAGCGCCATGGCCGCCGGCGCGCAGTTCCTCGTCTCCCCGGGGCTCAGCGTCGAGGTCGTCCAGCGCGCCCAGGCGGCCGGGATCCCGATCCTGCCGGGCATCGCGACGCCGTCGGACATCATGACCGCGCTGTCCCTGGGGCTGTCCGTGGTGAAGTTCTTCCCTGCCGCCACCCTCGGTGGACCGTCGGCGATCAAGGCCTTCTCCGCACCCTTCCCGGGCCTGCGCTTCGTCCCCACCGGCGGCATCAGCGCCGCGAGCGTCGGCGACTACCTCGCCATCCCGGCCGTGCTGGCCGCGGGCGGGTCCTGGATGGTCGACCGCGCCCTCATCGAGGCCGAGGACTGGGCCGAGATCACCCGCCGCACCGCCGAGGCCGTCGCGCTCGCCGCGCCCGCCACCTCCTCGATCGGAGCCTGACCATGACCAGCTCACGCGCCCTCGAGGTCAAGGCCGCCGCCGACTGCGACTTCGACGTCGTCTCCCTCGGCGAGGTCATGCTCCGCCTCGACCCGGGCGAGCGCCGGATCAAGACCGCCCGCACCTTCGACGCCTGGGAGGGCGGCGGGGAGTACAACGTCGCCCGTGGCCTGCGTCGCTGCTTCGGCCTGCGCGGGGCGATCGTCACCGCGCTGGCCGACAACGAGATCGGGCGGCTCGTCGAGGACTTCATCCTCACCGGCGGCCTGGACACGAGCTACATCCAGTGGGTCGAGTACGACGGCATCGGGCGCTCGGTGCGCAACGGCCTCAACTTCACCGAGCGCGGCTTCGGCGTGCGCGGGGCGGTCGGGGTCTCCGACCGTGGCAACACCGCGATCGCCCAGATGCAGCCCGGCGACGTCGACTGGGACGACCTCTTCGGCCGGCGCGGGGTGCGCTGGCTGCACACCGGCGGCATCTTCGCCGCGCTCTCGGAGTCGGCGGCCGACGTCGCCGAGGCAGCCATGACCTCCGCCCGCAAGCACGGCACGGTCGTGTCCTACGACCTCAACTTCCGCCCGTCGCTGTGGAAGGGGATCGGCGGCTCCGCCCGCGCCCAGGAGGTCAACCAGCGCCTGGCGCAGTACGTCGACGTGATGATCGGCAACGAGGAAGACTTCACCGCGAGCCTCGGCTTCAAGATCGAGGGCGTCGACGAGAACCTCACCGACCTCGACACCGGTGCCTTCCGCGCGATGATCGAGACGGCCGCGGCGGCGTACCCGAACTTCCAGGTCATCGCCACGACCATGCGCGGGGTCCACTCGGCCTCCGACAACGACTGGGGCGCGATCGCCTGGAGCCGCACGCAGGGCTTCGCCGAGGCGACGCACCGGGCGAACCTGGAGATCCTCGACCGGGTCGGTGGCGGGGACTCCTTCGCCTCGGGCCTGGCCTACGGGCTCATGGAGATCGGCGACATCACCTCGGCCGTCGAGTTCGGTGCCGCGCACGGCGCCATCGCGATGACCACCCCGGGCGACACGTCGACCGCGAGCCTCGCCGAGGTCACCAAGCTCGCCGGCGGCGGCAGCGCCCGAGTCCAGCGCTGACCCAGCCGCCCCACCGCACTACCGCACTACCGCACCACCGCACCGCCCGCCCCACCAGCCCCACCAGCCCCACCCCGGTCCGCTGAGTGCGGGCGAACGGCTGCCCGATGTCCGATTTCGGCAGCCGTTCGCCCGCACTCAGCGGACTTCGTGCGTGGGGCGGGGTGGGCTCTGCTCGGCGCTGTTCGTCAGGGGCTCGTCAGGGCGCCGTCAGGGTTGTGTCAACACTGCGGGCGGGCCCGTCAAGGTGTCGTCAACACCGCCTCCGCCGAGGCCGGCGACGCGTAGACCTGTAGCTGCGCACCCTCTGGTGCGCCGGCACGTCGACGGTCCCAGCGGGTCCGCGACCGGTCTGCCGCCCGACGTCAGAAGGCATGACACCCATGGCCGACGTGGCCTTCATCCTCCTCACCATCGCGTTCTTCACCACGATCGCGATGCTCGCCCGGCGCGCCGGCGACACCGACTCGCCCCCGGCCGGCTCTCCCGGTCCCGACTCGACCGCGGGCCGGCGATGAGCGCCCCCGACTGGGTGGGCCTCGTGGTCGCGGCCGCCCTGCTCGTCTACCTCTTCGTCGCCCTGATCCGCTCCGGTGGCGCACGCCGCCCCGGCAAGAGGCGGTGACCCATGAGCTCACCGTGGCTGGCCGTCGGCCAGATCTCCGTCCTCCTCATCGCCCTCGCGGCGGTGCACCTGCCCCTGGGTGCCTACCTCGCCCGGGTGTACACGAGCCCGAGGCACCTGCGCCTCGAGCGCGCCGGCTACCGTCTCATGCGGGTCGACGCCGACGCCGACCAGAAGTGGAGCTCCTACCTCTTCTCCGTGCTCGGCTTCTCGATGGCCTCGGTGCTCGTCCTCTACGCCCTCGGCCGGCTCCAGCAGCACCTGCCGATGAACCTCGGGGTGAGCGCCTTCGACCCCGCGGGAGCCTGGAACACCGCGGTCTCCTTCGTGACCAACACGAACTGGCAGTGGTACTCCGGTGAGGCCGCCGCAGGCCACGTCTTCCAGATGGCCGGGCTCGCGGTCCAGAACTTCGTCTCCGCGGCCGTGGGCATCTCCGTGGCCATCGCCCTGATCCGCGGGTTCCAGCGCTCGGGCACCGACGGGCGAGTCGGCAACTTCTGGTCCGACCTCACCCGCACCTGCGTCCGGGTGCTCCTGCCGATGGCCTTCGTCGCCGCGATCGCGCTGCTCGCCACCGGCGTGATCCAGAACTTCGACCCCCACACCGCCGTCCAGACCGTCACCGGGGCGAGCCAGCACGTGCTCGGCGGCCCCGTCGCCTCCCAGGAGGCCATCAAGGAGCTCGGAACGAACGGCGGCGGCTTCTTCAACGCCAACTCCGCTCATCCCTTCGAGAACCCCACCCCGATGAGCAACCTCATCGAGATCTTCCTCATCCTGCTCATCCCGTTCACGCTGCCACGCACCTTCGGCATCATGGTGGGCGACAAGCGCCAGGGCTGGGCGATCCTCTCCGTCATGGCCTCCCTGTGGCTGGCCGCCCTCGCACTGCTCACCTGGGCCGAGATGTCCGGAGCGGGTGCTGCGGCTCGTGCCGCCGGCGGTGCGCTGGAAGGCAAGGAGCTGCGCTTCGGCACCGCCGGGTCCGCACTCTTCGCGGCCGCGACCACCGGCACCTCGACCGGCGCGGTCAACTCCATGCACGACTCTCTGACCGCCCCGGGCGGCGGAGTCGCGATCTTCGGCATGCTGCTCGGCGAGGTCGCCCCCGGCGGCGTCGGCACCGGCCTGTACGGGCTGCTCATGGTCGCGATCGTCGCGGTCTTCGTCGCCGGGCTCATGGTCGGACGCACCCCGGAGTACCTGGGCAAGAAGATCGGCCGACAGGAGATGACCCTCGTCGCGCTGTACATGCTCACCATGCCGCTGCTGGTCCTCGTCGGGACGGCGCTCGCCGTCGCGACGCCGGCCGGCCAGGCCGGGATCCAGGAGGTCGGTCCGCACGGCCTGTCGGAGGTCCTCTACGCCTTCACCTCGGCGAGCAACAACAACGGGTCCGCCTTCGCCGGGCTGAGCGTGGCCACACCCTTCTACAACACGCTGCTCGGCGTCGCCATGCTCGCCGGCCGCTTCATCCCGATCGCCCTGGTGCTCGCCCTCGCGGGCCGCTTCGCCAGCCAGCGCACGACGCCGGCCACCGCCGGCACGCTTCCCACGCACCAGCCGCTGTTCGTCGCCCTCGTCGCCGCGGTGACCGTCGTCGTCGTCGGCCTGACCTTCATCCCTGTCCTCTCCCTCGGTCCGATTGTGGAGTCCCTGACATGAGCGCACCTACGCTGACCAGCGTCGAGGCATCGCCGACCACCCATGCGCGCAGCGCCACCGCCGCCGCCCTGAGCTGGGCGCAGGTGCGCGGCGCGCTGCCCGGCGCGCTGCGCAAGCTCAACCCGACGGAGATGGTGTCCTCACCGGTCCTCTTCGTCGTCGAGGTCGGCGCCGTCGGGACCACCGCCCTGGCGATCACCGATCCGTCGCTCTTCGCGGTTCTCATCACGACCTGGCTGTGGGCCACCGTGGTGTTCGCGACCCTCGCAGAGTCCATCGCCGAGAGCCGCGGCAAGGCGCAGGCGTCGAGCCTGCGCGCGACGCAGAAGCAGACGACGGCGCGGAAGGTGATCCCGGCGGGCACTACGCCGTCGGGCACCACGGCGTCGGACACCGCGGCCTACACGCGGATGGCGACCGAGGACGTGCCGTCCTCCACCCTCGCGGTGGGCGACGTCGTGCTCGTCTCGGCCGGGGAGACCATCCCCGGCGACGGCGACGTCGTGGAAGGTGCCGCCTCGGTCGACGAGTCGGCGATCACGGGGGAGTCCGCCCCGGTGATCCGCGAGTCCGGTGGTGACCGGTCCGCGGTGACGGGGGGCACCGTGGTGCTCTCGGACACGATCGCGATCCGGATCTCCGCACCGGCCGGGTCGACCTTCGTCGACCGGATGATCGCTCTCGTCGAAGGATCCGAGCGGCAGCGCACCCCCAACGAGATCGCGCTGAACATCCTGCTCACGACCTTGACCATCATCTTCTTGCTGGCCGTGGTCACGCTGCAGCCCTTCGCGATCTACTCCGGCTCACCCCAGTCGCTGCTCGTCCTGGTGGCGCTGCTGGTCTGCCTCATCCCCACCACGATCGGGGCGCTGCTCTCCGCGATCGGCATCGCGGGCATGGACCGCCTCGTCCAGCGCAACGTCCTGGCCATGTCCGGGCGGGCCGTGGAGGCTGCCGGCGACGTCGACACGCTCTTGCTGGACAAGACCGGGACGATCACCTACGGCAATCGCCGGGCCACCGACCTGCTGGTGGCGACGGGCGCGACCACCGAGGAGCTGGCCGGCGCCGCCCGCCTCGCCTCCCTCGCCGACGAGACCCCCGAGGGGCGCAGCGTCGTCGTGCTCGTCGACGAGCGGTTCACCGGTCCCGGCGCCCAGCCGGTCGCCCTGCCCGCCGGGGCCGAGATGGTCCCGTTCTCCGCGCACACCCGGATGTCCGGGATCGACCTGCCCGGCGCGGACGGCGCGGACGGCACTGACGGCGCGGACGTCCTGCACATCCGCAAGGGCGCAGCAAGCACCGTCGCGCGCTGGGTGCACTCGACCGGCGGCACCACCCCCGACCAGATCGAGACCCTCGTCGACGGCGTGTCCATGACGGGCGGCACGCCGCTGGTCGTCGCCCAGCAGCGCGGGAGCGAACCGGCCAAGGTGCTCGGCGTCATCCACCTCAAGGACGTCGTCAAGGAGGGCCTGCGGGAGCGCTTCGACGAGCTACGAGCCATGGGCATCCGCACGATCATGGTCACCGGCGACAACACGATCACCGCCCACGCCATCGGCGCCGAGGCCGGGGTCGACGACGTGCTCGCGGAGGCGACACCGGAGGACAAGCTGGCGCTCATCCGGCGCGAGCAGGCCGGCGGGCGGCTCGTGGCGATGGCCGGGGACGGCACGAACGACGCACCCGCCCTCGCCCAGGCCGACGTCGGCGTCGCGATGAACACCGGCACGTCGGCCGCCAAGGAGGCCGGCAACATGGTCGACCTCGACTCCGACCCGACCAAGCTCATCGAGATCGTCCGGATCGGCAAGCAGCTGCTCATCACCCGCGGCGCACTGACGACCTTCTCGATCGCCAACGACATCGCGAAGTACTTCGCGATCCTGCCGGCGATGTTCATGGTCGGATTCCCCCAGCTGGAGGTGCTCAACATCATGGGCCTGTCCAGCCCGGAGTCCGCGATCCTCTCCGCGGTGATCTTCAACGCCCTGATCATCGTCGCGCTCATCCCGCTGTCCCTGCGCGGGGTGCGCTACCGCCCGGTCGCCGCGTCCGCGCTGCTGCGCCGCAACCTGCTCGTCTACGGGCTCGGCGGCCTGGTGGCCCCGTTCGTCGGGATCAAGCTCATCGACCTGCTCACCTCACTTCTTCCCGGGATCGGCTGACATGGCTCACAACATCACCTCCTCCGTCCGCCCGGCGGGGCAGCGGTCGCTCGGGCTGCGCCGCGGTGCACTCGCCCTCGGCCGGCAGACGATGGCCGGGCTGCGGGTGCTGCTCGTCCTGACCGTGCTGCTCGGCGTGCTCTACCCGGTGACGGTCTACGCCGTCGGGCAGGTGGGGCTGCGCTGGCAGGCCAACGGGTCCCTGCTGCGGGCCGACGGCAGCCACGCAGACTCCCGCTCGAGCGGGGCCGTGACCGGGGAACCCGTGGTGGGCTCTGCGCTCGTCGGTCAGCTGTTCACCGGGGAGGAGTGGTTCCACCCCCGCCCGTCCGCGGCGGGCGAGGGCTACGACACCCTCGCCTCGGGCGGATCCAACCTCGGGCCGCTCAACCCCGAGCTCGTCGCGCAGATCGAGGACCGCCGAGCCGAGGTCTCCGCGGCGGACGGCACCCCCTCCGGCGAGGTGCCGCCCGACGCGCTCACCGCCTCGGCCTCCGGTCTGGACCCGCACATCTCCCCGGAATCTGCGGCCCAGCAGGTGAGCCGGGTCGCCCAGGCCCGCGGGCTCGACCGGGCGGCGGTCCTCGCCCTGGTCGACGAGCACACCCAGGAGCGCACCTTCGGTGTCCTCGGCGAGCCTCGGGTCAACGTCCTCGAGCTGAACCTTGCGCTCGAGGACTCCGCTCCGCTTGAGAAGATGTCCTCATGAGCGACGCAGATGTCTGATCGATCCTCGCCGCAAGGGCGGCGCCCAGGACGGCTGACGGTGTACCTGGGAGCCGCCCCGGGGGTGGGCAAGACCTTCTCGATGCTCGGGGAGGCACGACGACGTCGCGCGCGGGGGACCGACGTCGTCGTCGGGCTGGTCGAGACGCACGGGCGCGAGGGCACCCACGCCCAGATCGCCGACCTGGAGGTCGTGCCGCGCGCGATGATCACCTACCGCGGCACCACGCTCGGCGAGATGGACACCGCGGCGGTCCTGGCGCGCAACCCTGAGGTGGCCCTCGTCGACGAGCTCGCCCACACCAACGCCCCCGGGTCGCGCCACGCCAAGCGGTGGCAGGACGTCGAGGACCTCCTCGCCGCCGGCATCGACGTGGTGACCACGGTGAACATCCAGCACCTGGAGTCTCTCAGCGGTGACGTCGAGACGATCACCGGGGTGCGCCAGCGCGAGACCGTCCCGGACCAGGTGGTGCGCAGCGCCGACCAGATCCAGCTCGTCGACCTCTCCCCGGACGCGCTGCGCCGGCGCCTCGCGCACGGCAACGTCTACCGCGCCGAGCAGATCGACGCCTCGTTGTCCTCCTACTTCCGGGTCGGGAACCTCACGGCGCTGCGCGAGCTCGCCCTGCTCTGGCTCGCCGACAGCGTCGACGACGACCTCGCCCGCTACCGCAGCGACCACGCGATCGAGGGCACCTGGCCCGCGCGCGAACGCATCGTCGTGGCCGTCACCGGAGGACCGGAAGGGGAGACGCTGCTGCGGCGCGGGGCGCGGATCGCCCAGCGGGCGGCCGGGTCGGAGCTGCTGGCCGTGCACGTGCTGGCCACCGACGGGCTGCCCAGCGTCCCCGCCGCGGCCGTCGCCGCAGACCGCGCGCTCGTCGAGGCGCTCGGCGGCACGTTCCACACCGTGGTCGGGGAGGACATCCCGAGCGCGGTCGTCGACTTCGCCCAGGGCGTCAACGCGACGATGATCGTCGTCGGCGTCTCCCGGCACTCCCGGGTGCGCGAGGCGCTGCTCGGTTCCTCGAGCACCCAGATGGCCCAGCTCGCCGGGACGATCGACGTGCACCTGGTCACCCACGAGCGGGCGCGTGCCGGCACGTTGCTGCGCGCACGCTGGTCGGCGCTGTCCCGGCCGCGGCTGGTCACCGGGTGGGCGCTCGCGTTCGTCGTCCCCGCGGTGCTCACCGCGGTGTTCTGGCTCCAGCGCGACGCCGTGTCCCTGACGACCGAGCTCATGCTCTTCCTCGCCGGGATGGTCGGGGTGGCGATCGTGGGCGGACTGTGGCCGGCGGTCGTGGCGGCGCTCGTCTCCTTCGTCTGCGTCAACTGGTTCTTCACCGAGCCCACCGGCCGGCTCACCGTCGCCGACCCGGACAACCTCATCGCCCTGACGGTCTTCGTCGTCGTGGCCGCGGCGGTCGCCTCGGTCGTCGACCTCGCCGCGCGACGCACCGTCCAGGCATCCCGGTCACGGGCGGAAGCCACGACGCTGGCGTCCCTGTCCCGGTCGGTCATGTCGGGGGAGGACACCGCCCAGGCTGTGGTGTCCCGGCTGGCCGAGACCTTCTCCGTGCCCGAGGTCCGGCTCGAGGAGCGCACCGGACCGGGGGAGGCCTGGACCGTGCTCGCCCAGGCGAACCGGCCCGCCCCGGGCGGCGCAGGCCGCGACCGGGGCGGCCGGGGCGAGCCTGCCGAGCCGACGACGGTCGTGGCCATCTCCCCGGACCGGCGCCTCGTCGTCGAGCGGGTGCTGCCGGCGAGCGACCAGCAGGTCCTCGAGGCGTTCGCCGCACAGGCCGGTCTCGTGCTGGAGTACCGGCGCCTGCGAGAGCAGGGCGCGGCGGCTGCGGTGCTCGAGCAGGCGGACGCGACCCGCACCGCGCTGCTCGCCTCCGTCTCGCACGACCTGCGCACCCCGCTCGCCTCGATCCGCGCGGCGATCGACGGGCTGAGCGCCCCCGACGTCCAGGTCGACGAGGACGACCGGACGGCGCTCCTGGAGACCATCGCGGAGTCGACCACCCGCCTGGAACGCCTCATCGCCAACCTGCTCGACCTGTCCCGGATCCAGATGGGCAGCGTGCGCCCGATGATCCGGGCGGTCTCGGTCGACGAGGTGGTGCCTTTCGCCCTCGAGCCCTTCACGCCCGGCGAGGTCGTCATGGACGTGCCCGACAACCTGCCGCTCGTGCTCACCGATCCCGGGCTTCTCGAGCGCGTGGTCGCCAACATCACCGCGAACGCGGTGCGCTTCTCCCCGCCGGGGGTCCCCGTGCGGATCACCGCCTCCGCCCGGCCCGGCGAGGTCGAGGTGCGGGTGGTCGACCGCGGCCCGGGCCTGGACCAGGCGCGCAAGGAGCGGATGTTCGAGCCGTTCCAGCGGCTCGGGGACACGTCCCCAGAAGGTCTGGGGCTCGGTCTCGCCGTGGCGCACGGCCTCGCCGGGGCGGTGGGCGCTACGTTGGTCGTCGACGACACACCGGGGGGAGGGCTGACGATGGTCATGACCGTCCCGACGGCGCCGCTGGCGACGTCGACCGAGCCTGTCGAGAACGAGGTGCAGCAGTGAGCCCAACCCCGGGCGGCGGGTCCACGGTCGCCGGCCACAGGGTCCTCGTGGTCGACGACGACGCTGGCCTGGTCCGTGCGCTCGCCATCAACCTGCGCGCGCACGGCTGGGTGGTGACCACCGCGTCCGACGGCGCCCACGCGCTCGACGCCGCAGCGACCGGGCAGCCCGACGTCGTCGTGCTCGACCTCGGCCTGCCCGACATGAGCGGGCTCGAGGTCATCGCGGGGATCCGCGGCTGGAGCCGGGTCCCGATCGTCGTGCTCTCCGCACGCCAGCTCGGCGACGACAAGGTCGACGCCCTGGACGCCGGTGCCGACGACTACGTCACCAAACCGTTCGCGATGAACGAGCTGCTCGCGCGGCTGCGCGCGGCGGTGCGCCGGGCCGCCCCGGTCGAGGGCGCGGAGCTCGCCGAGCCGGTCGTCGTCGCCGGTGACCTCACCATCGACCTCGCCCGACGGCGCGTGCAGCGCCTGGGCAAGGACGTGCGGCTCAGCCCGACGGAGTGGTCGCTGCTCGAGGTGCTGGTGCGCAACCGCGGCCGGATGGTCGGGCGGGTGCAGCTGCTGCACGAGGTGTGGGGACCGGCGTACTCGGCCGAGACCCACTACCTGCGTGTCTACACCGCCCAGCTGCGCCGCAAGCTCGAGGCCGACCCCTCCGCCCCGCGCCACATCATCACCCAACCCGGCATGGGCTACCTCTTCGAGCCCTGACCCGTGGGGGCTGCGTCCCTTCCGCTGAGTGCGGCCAAACGGCTGCCCGATGCCCGGTTTGTCCAGCCATGTGCCCGCACTCAGGGGGTGCGGGGTGGGGGCGCCGCCGCAGCCTTTGTACGGTGCGTGCTCTTGTCTACGGAACGTGCGGTTGATCGCACGCCCCGTAGACGAATACACGCACCGTATGGACGGAAAGGGTCCGAAAGTACCGTCGCGAGGGGGGACCTTCCGCGCGGGTACTGAGGTGCTACTTCGTCTGGTTCGGATGCCGGGTGTGGATGTTCTCGATGTGGACTGTCCTGGTCTGCATCGACGGCGTCGCGCACGGACCAGTCGGTGCACATGTGCGGAGCGACCCCGTGTTGTTCACCTCCGCCCCAGCCTGACCCGGAGCGCACGCCGCTGAGTGCAGTCAGATGGCTGCCCACACCGGACATTCGGCAGCCGTTTGACCGCACTCAGCGGATGGGGGGCGCGGATGGAGGCGGATGGGTGCGGGTGGGCGCGCAGAGGGCCAGCTCTGGGGGGGGCTGGACCGCCTCAGCCCCCCGTCTCCTGCGGGCCCATCAGCTCCCGCAGCCGGGTCGTCTCTGCCGGGGTCCACGCCGCCGGAGCGCCCAGGGCGGACAAACCGTCGACGTAGGCCTGGCGGTAGTCGTGGCCGTGGCCCGAGGGGACGTCGGCCGCGACGAACATGTCGAAGGTGACCTGCCAGAACGTGACGATCGGCACCCAGGTCATCTCCATCCGGTCCGGTCCGGGCTCGGAGATCCAGTCGGCCTCGCGCCAGAGCAGGTCCATCGACCACCACATGACCGCGTCCGAGGCGTGCTGGATGTAGACGACGCGGGGGGTCTGCCAGTCACCGGGCAGGTCCCAGACGTTGGCGGCGCTGTCCACCTCGGTCCCGAACCGGACCTGACGGCCAGAATCGAAGACGGGGCTGTACTCGAGGGTGCCGGGGTCGCGGTTGTCGGTGAAGTGCCGCCAGTTCGGGGTGAAGCTCGGGGTGCCGACGAAGAGCGCGCCGTCGGTGCGGGCGCTCATGTCCTGCAACCCGCTGAACGCGCCCTGGGCGCCGAAGGACCCCAGGGACAGGCCGTAGGCCATCAGGAAAGGTCGGTCGTCGGCGGGCTTGGCCGACCACGCCTCGAACACGGCCTCATAGAGCGCCTTGCCGGCGGCCGGCGGCGTCTCGCGGTCGGAGAGGATGCTGATCCAGCTCGGCAGGTAGGAGTACTGCATGGCGGCGATCGCGGAGTTGCCACCGTGCATGTACTCGAGCGCCTCGGACATGCTCGGGTCCACCCAGCCGGTGCCCGTCGTCGTGGTGACCACGAGGATCTCCCGGTCCCAGGCGTTCGTCCGGTCGAGCTCGGCGACCACGAGGTCGGCCGCGGCCGTGAGTGCGTCCTCCGAGCCGGCGGAGTCCACGGAGTCGAGCCCCGCGTAGACCCGGATGGGCTCCATGACGTCGGCCGGGTCGACGACGTCGCCGCCGGCGACGAAGTCGGTGATCTCCTCGAGCGTCGGCCCGCCGGAGACGAAGCCGCGGCCCTGGTTGCCGAGGGAGTCCCAGGACGAGAGGGAACCGGGGGAGCCGGAGCGCTCGGCGGCGACGGGTTCGACCGCGCCGGGCGGGGTGGCCTCGTCGACCCGGGCGTAGACCGAGCGGAGCGCGGCCAGGGCGCCGTCGACGAGCGCGCCGTTGACCACGGTCACCGTGAGGACCGTGACCGCGACCGCCGCGACGAGCTTGGCCACGTGCGGTGGGATCCACCGACCGAGCAGGGTGGCAGCCTTGCGGCTGCACCAGCGCAGTCCACGACCGATCTGCAGCACGAGCAGCGCCAGCACGAGGGCGAGCGCGAGCAGCTTGATCGAGTGGATCGCGGCGGACGGGTCCATGCCGAAGAGCCTGCGCAGCTCGCTCTGCCAGCTGGCGCCGAGCACGAGGAACCAGGGGATGAGGACGAGGGTGGCCCCGGCCAAGGCCCACCACGCCACCCGGGTCACCTGCGCCGGCCACGGCGCAGCGAAGCCCAACCGGCGCAGCACCCACCCCGCCAGAGCGCCGACCGCGTAGCCGCCGACCACCGAGAGCCCCGTGAGCAGCCCCTGGTAGAGCCACGTTCGGGGGATGAGGGACGGCGTCATGGACACGCAGTAGAAGATGAGCGCCACGGTCAGCCCGCTCGGGGAGAAGGTGTGGCCGTAGCGGCGCAGGGCCGCACCGAGCCGAGCCATGAGATGACCGATTCGCTCCATGTTGCGACTCTAGTGGCTGGTGTGCTCTCCGTCACCGATGAACTCGGTGATGTCGTCGGGCAGGCCGTCCTCGTTCATGTCGGCGTCCCGCTTGCGCCGCGCGTCCGCGCGCAGGGTGAGCGCAGCCAGGGTCGCGGCGATGACCGACGCGGCCAGCACGGCAGCCTTCGCGGCGTGGGCGTGGACCGAGTCGGGCGGGAAGGACAGCTCGGTGATGAGGAGCGAGACGGTGAAGCCGATCCCGGCCAGCAGGCTCACCGGGAGCAGGTCACGCAGCCCGATCCCGGGCGCGAGCCGCAGCGGCGTGAGCCGGGTCAGCAGCCAGGTGGTGCCCAGCACACCGAGGCACTTGCCGGCGACGAGCGCGACCATGATCGCGACCGCGACGCCCTGGCTGAGGACACCGAGCACACCGTCGTCGACGAGGGAGACCCCAGCGGCGAAGAAGGCGAAGACCGGCAGCGCGATGCCGGAGGAGATGGGACCCCAGACGTGCTCGAAGGTGTGCGTGCGCGGCTCACGCTCGCCGTGGACGAGGGCCGCCGGGACGAGGAAGCCCATGACGACGCCGGCTACCGTCGCGTGGATCCCCGAGGCGTGCACGAGCGCCCAGATCACCACGGCCAGCGGGAGCAGCATCCAGCCGTGGACCGTGCGGGCCGTCACGAGCACCCGGAACAGGATGAGCGCCGCCACGGCGAGCCCCAACGGGAGCACGGAGAGGCTGTCGGTGTAGAACACCGCGATCACGACGATGGCGAGCAGGTCGTCGACCACGGCAAGGGTGAGCAGGAAGGTGCGGATCGCGGTCGGCAGACCGCGCCCGAAGACGGCGAGGACGGCGAGGGCGAAGGCGATGTCGGTCGCGGTGGGGATCGCCCACCCGTCGATCGCGGTCGTGTCGCCGGTGAGGTGAAGCACGGCGACGAACAGGGCCGCGGGGATGATCATGCCGCCGACGGCAGCGAGGATCGGGACGCCGGCCTGTCGCGGCTGGCGCAACGATCCGGCGACGAACTCGTGCTTGAGCTCGAGCCCGACGACGAAGAAGAAGATCGCCAGCAGACCGTCCGCGGCCCACTGGGCGAGCGTGAGGTCGAGGTGCAGCGCCGCCGGGCCGAAGGTCAGCTGGGACAGGCTCGCGTACGCCTCACGCCAGGGGGAGTTCGCCCAGAGGAGGGCCGCGGCCGCGGCGATGATCAGGAGCAGGCCACCCGTGGTCTCACGGGTGACCCACGTCCTGAGCCGTTGGCCTGCGGAGGGTGTGGTGCCGACACTGCTGTCAGGGCCTGGGGTGTTGTGGTCGGGCGCGGTGGTCATGCTTCTCCCAAAGGGGTCGACGACGAGAACGCCGACCAGCCTTCCCGGCACACCAAGGGTTCAACCTCTGGGTCAACCGTACGTTATGCGCCGGGTCGTCGACGCATCCCGACCCCGACGGCGACGATGCCCACGACCAGCCCGAGGACCGCGAGGGCGGCTCCCATGACGGCGAGGGTGAGCGTGGGGCCGTTCTCGACGTCGGTCTGGAGCTGGTGGGTGCCCTCGGAGACCTTGCTGGTCCCACCGCCGACGGCACTGGCCCCCTCGGCGATCGCGGTCGTGCCGTCGGCCAGGGTGGTCGCGCCATCGGCCAGGGTGACCAAGCCGTCACTGAGGTCGCCGGCGCCGGTGGCCAAGGTCTGCGCTCCGGTGGCCAGCGTCTGCGATCCCGTCGCCAGGGTGCCGGCTCCGGTGCTCAGGGCGGTGGCACCCTCGGAGAGCGTGCCGGTCCCGGTGGCCAGGGTCGTGGTCCCGGTGGCCAGCAGCTGGGTCCCGGTGGCCAGGGTCGACGCCCCCGTGGCGACCTTCGCCGCTCCGTCCTTGAGGGTGCTCGCCCCGGCGGCGATGAGCGTCGTGCCCTCGGCGAGCGCGGGCCCGGTGAGGGCGAGGGCGGCGGTTCCGTCCTTGAGCGTGGTGGCCCCGGTGTGCAGGGTGGTGGCGCCGGTGACAAGAGGCGTCATCCCGGTCGCCAGAGTCCCGGCGCTCGTGGAGACGCCGGCGATCGCGGCCTGCATGACGAGGAGGCCGTCCGAGAGGCTCATCGGCGCCGCGCCGGGGGTCGAGTCGGTCACGGCGGCCTGGAGGCTGGTCGCCGCGGTCGACAGGTTTGCCGCCCCGGTGGACAGAGCCGCCAGCTCCGCGTCGGTCACGGTGCCGCCGTCGGCGAGCTTCGTGCGCAACGCCTCGATGGTGGCCTCGAAGGTGGTGAGCTGGGTGGCCAGGGACCCCGCCCCTGCCCCGACGGCGTCGGCGGCGCCCAGGAGCGACGTCGCGCCCGGAGGTGCCGTCGACACGGCCGCGGCGATCTGGCCCAGACCTGCGCTGATGGCCTCGACGTTCTTCTTCACGCTGGTGACACCGTCGGAGACGGTCTTGGCGCCGTCCCTGATGGAACCGGCCCCGGTGTCCAGGGCCGGGAGCTTGCCGGCCAGGATCGCGACGGAGTCACGGAGCTCACCGGTCTTGGTCGACAGCGTGCCGGCCCCGGTGCTCAGGGACGCCGCGCCGACCTTGAGCTGCTGCGCGCCGGTCGCTGCGCTGGACGCGCCGGTGGCGACCTTGGTCGCTCCGTCCTCGAGGTCCTGGGCCCCCGTCTCCAGGGTTGTCGTGCCGGTCTGGAGGGCGAGTGCGCCCTCGGAGAGCGTGGCGGCGCCGTCGGAGACGGTGGTCGCGCCCTCGGCGACGTCGGAGGCGCCGGCCTCGAGCGTCTCGGCCCCGGTCGCGAGCTCGCCGGCGCCCGTGGCCGCGCTGCCTGATCCGGTGGCGAGCTCGCGCGCGCCGGCCGCCACCAGGGTGGAGCCGTCGTTGAGCTTGATCGAGGCGTTGTGCACCTTCGTGTTGAAGATCTGGAGGTAGACGACGAGCCCGATCGCCACGAGGGCGAGCAGGATCATCGAGACCCCGGTGAAGAAGGGGAGCCGGGGGAGTCGGGCAGGTTCGGGGGCGGTCGCGTGCGAGCTCATCGGAGTCCTGTCTCGCGCCAGGTATGCGGCGCGCGTGTGGACAGCCTGGCGCAGCGCCAGGCTGGTAGGGACTGTCGGGGCGAGAGAGCGTGGGACGGACCGCCATTGGTCCGACTCGCACGCTCTATCTGAAACTCAAAGTCTTAAGTAAATGCACAGCAAGCGTAGCAATACGGGACCATGATTGTGAAGTGCGTCACGTCGGTGACCTGCGGTTGCGCGGCACCGATGCCGACGCCGACCGGCCCGTGCAGGACCGTTCCTGCTACCGCTCGGCCTCGTAGGCGAGCAGCGCGAGCTGGATCCGGTTGGAGAAGTCCAGCTTGGTCAGCGCGCTGGAGATGTGGGACTTCACCGTGCCCATCGACAGGTAGAGCATCTGGGCGATCTCGGTGTTCGTCTTCCCCTGCGCGACCGCGCTGGCGACCTCGCGCTCGCGGCCGCTGAGCACCGCCAGCCGGGTCTCGGCGGCACGGGCACGCTCGGAGACGTCGGGGACCGCCGACGACGGCGCGCCCGGAGCGGTCGCGCCGACCGGCACGAGGTTGGTCGCCTGGTCGATGAGCACCTGCATGACCGCCGGGGAGAGCACCGGCTCGCCGTCTGCCGCGCGACGGACCGCGTCGACGATGAGCTCGGGGGGAGTGTGCTTGAGCAGGTACCCGGAGGCGCCGGCGCGCAGCGCGGCGAGGATCATGTCGTCCCCACCGAACGTCGTCAGCACGATGACCTGTGGCCCGGCACCGCTCGCGGACAGCGCCCGGGTCGCGGCGATGCCGTCCATGACGGGCATCCGGATGTCCATGAGCACGACGTCGGGGCTCAGGTCCCGTACCGCGTCGGCGACGAGCGCGCCGTCGGCGACCTCGCCGACCACGTCGATGTCGTGAGCGCCGGCGAGCATGAGTCGCAGGCCGGACCGGACGAGTGCGTCGTCGTCGACGACGAGGGTGCGGATCATGCTCGCCACGGTAGCCGCACCCGGAGGCGGAACGCGCCGGAACGGATCTCGTGGACCAGCGTGCCGCCCTCGATCGCCACCCGTTCGGTCAGTCCGGCCAGCCCTGCCCCGGCCCCGGGGATCTCCGACTCGACCGCGTCGATCTCGACGACGTTCGTGATGACGAGGTCGATCCCGGCGGCCGTGTCGCCCCGGAGCGAGACGTTGACGAGCGCGGACGGGGCGTGCTTGCGGGCGTTGGTCAGGCCTTCCTGGACCACCCGGAAGATCGTGCGCTGCAGCTGGGGCCGGGTCCGTTCGAGTCCCGGCACGTCCATCTCCAGGTGCACCTGCTGGCCCGCGGCGCGGGCCTCCGCGACGAGCCCGACGAGGTCGCTGATCGCGGGCTGCGGCGCGGCCCGGGCGGCGGCCGATGCGGCACCGTCGCCATCGGCTCCGACCCCGTCGGTACCCCCGTCGGTGCGCAGCACCGTGAGCACCTCTCGGAGCTCTTCGAGCGCCTGGTGGGCGTTCTCCCGGATCACCGCGACGGCGGTGTGCACCTCGGCGGAGGTCAGCAGGGGCGCGGTGCCGGTCTCACCCTGGAGGGTGCGGTACTCGAGGGCGCCCGCGTGCACGGAGAGCAGCGAGATGCGGTGGGCGAGGACGTCGTGCATCTCTCGGGCGATGCGCTCGCGCTCGGCGCGGCGGGCGTCGTGCAGCAGCAGGGCATGCTCGCGTCGCTCCTGGTCGGCGCCGGTGTGCAGGCTCAGGACGAGCTGGCGCCGCGCCCGCACGGCGATGCCCCAGGCGAGGAGCACCAGGATGAGGAGGGTCCCGACGACGACGGTGGTGACCACGCTCGTGGAGGGGTCGGGCCTGACCTGGTCGTAGAGGAGGCTGGTGGGGACGTGGAGCAGGCCGAGCGGGATCGAGATCGGCCACGGACGGTGGACCGCGACGGTGAAGATGATGATGATCACCGCCCCGGACGCGCTGTCGGAGAAGGTCGAGGCGAGCAGCGCCGCGACGGCGAGGACGACGGGGATCCGGCGGCGCCACCACAGCGCGAGGCACAGGACCGCACCCACGACAGGGTCCACCACGTCGAGGAGGATCGAGGGGTCGTAGGCGGCCGGGGTCGCCATGCCGACCCCGTTGTCGACCTCGGAGGCCACCTCCAAGGACGTGTCGAAGCCGACCAGCGTCGCGACCAGCCAGACCGCGGTGGCGAGGAGGAAGAACAGCGTGTCGATCGCCCAGTCCCGGGCCGTCCGCCGCGAGGGGGCGCGGCCATCGACCATGCGCCCCGCGCGGGCCAGCTGACCGGGGAGGGCCCACCGGGCGTCGAGGAGGGGACGGTCGCTGACCTGCATGGGAGCTAGCCTACGGAGCCGGGAGCCGTCCCTGCGACCACCGATCGGAGGTCAGTCGATCGGCTGACCCGGTGAGCTGGCGTCGCGGTCCGCGACGAGCTCGCGCAGCGCGAGGACGGTCCGGACGTTCCGCGCCGTGCCGTCGACCCCCAGCGCCCGGCGCAGGAAGGCCGGGGTGAGCCGGCTGGTCCCGGCCCCGGCGGGGTAGTACGTGAAGCCGACCCCGCCCGCCCAGACCATCTGCTCGGGGAAGCCGGTGAGGTCGAGAGCGGCCACCCGCCGGGGGTCAGGAGGCGCCGGGTAGAACGTGAGCAGGACCTTCGACGGCTCTGCCACGCTCTGCTCCAGGAACGGGTTGGCCGCGAGGGCTGCGTCGAGATCACCGGTGGTGACCACGACGACGTCGACCTCGAGCCCGAGCTCGGTGCGGAGCCCGTCCCGGACGAGCCGGGCCACGTCCTCGCGCCCGGCGCAGGCGGCTGCCGCGGTTCCCGCACGAGGGGCGCCGAGCACGAGGTTCCCGCTGTTGAGCAGGGTGGCCGTGGCCTCGAATCCGGCGGCGTCCCCGATCGCGCGCAGGACCGCCGCAGGGACCAAGCGGCGCCCGCCCACGTTCACGCCCCGGAGCAACGCCGCGTGTGCTGTCATGGCCCCCAGGCTAGCCGCCGAGGTATCCACCGGGTAAACGGAAGGTGACGGTCCCACTACATGTTGTGTCCGCCGTGGCGACATGAACTACATGGGCGTAGTTTCTCAGGTGACGGACGGTATTCGCGCCGTCCACTCACCCAGGCGCACCCGCGCCGGAGGGAGCCAGTTGTGGTAGCTCGTCGAACCTTCGTGCTTGACACCTCGGTCCTGCTCTCGGACCCCACCGCTCCGCTGCGTTTCGCCGAGCACGACGTCGTCCTCCCGATCGTCGTGATCTCCGAGCTCGAGGCCAAGCGCCACCACGCCGAGCTCGGGTACTTCGCCCGCGGCGCGCTGCGCATGCTCGACGACCTCCGGGTGGAGCACGGCGGGCTGAACGCACCCATCCCGGTCGGGGACCAGGGCGGGACGCTGCGGGTCGAGCTCAACCACACCGACCCGCGAGGCCTCCCGGACGGGTTCCGGCTCGGGGACAACGACACCCGGATCCTCGCCGTCGCGGCCAACCTCGCAGCCGAGGGAGCGGACGTCACGGTCGTGTCCAAGGACCTGCCGATGCGGGTGAAGGCCTCCGCCGTGGGGCTGGCCGCCGAGGAGTACCGGGCTGAGCTGGCCGTGGACTCCGGGTGGACCGGGATGGGCGGGCTCGTCCTTCCGGAGGAGCAGATGGCGGCGCTGTGGGAGAACGAGTCCCTCGAGCTGGCGAGCCTGGACCCGACCGCGCTGGCCGAGGTCGCCCCGATGCTGTGCCACAAGGGTCTCGTGCTGCACTCCCCGCGCGGGTCCGCCCTGGGACGGGTGACCGCGGACAAGCACCTGCAGCTCGTCCGCGGCGACCAGGAGGTGTTCGGGCTGCGCGGCCGGTCGGCCGAGCAGCGGGTCGCGATCGACCTGCTCATGGACGACTCGATCGGGATCGTCTCCCTCGGCGGGCGGGCCGGCACCGGGAAGTCGGCGCTGGCGCTGTGCGCCGGTCTCGAGGCGGTCCTGGAGAAGCGCAAGCACCGCAAGATCATGGTCTTCCGGCCGCTCTACGCGGTGGGCGGGCAGGAGCTGGGCTACCTGCCAGGCTCCGAGGCGGAGAAGATGAACCCGTGGGCCCAGGCCGTCTTCGACACCCTGGGTGCGGTGGTCAGCCGGGAGGTGATCGAGGAGATCATGGAACGGGAGATCCTCGAGGTGCTGCCCCTGACGCACATTCGCGGCCGGTCGCTGCACGACGCGTTCGTCATCGTCGACGAGGCGCAGTCGCTCGAGCGCAACGTGCTGCTCACGGTCCTGTCGAGGATCGGGCAGTCCTCGCGGGTGGTGCTCACCCACGACGTCGCGCAGCGGGACAACCTCCTGGTGGGCCGCCACGACGGCGTCGCGGCCGTCATCGAGGCCCTCAAGGGGCACCCGCTGTTCGCCCACGTGACGCTCACCCGGTCGGAACGCTCACCCGTCGCGGCCCTGGTCACCGAGATGCTCGAACGCATCGAGGTCTGACGCCGCGCGCCAGACCTCGACCAGGCTCGCCCCTCGACCAGGCTCGCCCCTCGACCAGGCCTACCCCTCGACCAGGCTCCCGCGCACGATCGAGTCGCCCGAGTGCACCGGGTCGCCGTCGAGGGGCTCCTGGGACACGTCAACGAGCGGGAAGGCCGCCAGGTCGAGATCGGCGGGGACGTCGAAGCGCCCCTGGGACCCCTCGAGCACCCCGAGGCTGGTCATGGCGCTCAGGTCGTCGGCGATGAGCCAGACCTCGCGGAAGCCGTCGTCGCTCGCCTCCGCATCGAGAGTGATCACGGCCTGGCGGGTGCCGTCCGGAGCTGTCTCGATCCGGGCCTGGCCCGACGCGTCGGGCCAGTCGGGCAGGGCGTCGAGCCGCGCCTGCGCGATGACCGGGTCGGGAGCGTCCGGCGCGGTCGCCCGGTCCCACACGATCCCGACGCCGATGCCGGCCACGAGCGCCACGCTCGCGGCCGCCGCCAGGCTCCAGCGGGCGCGGGGGGACCTGCGGTGACGACGCACCACGTGGGTCCGCTCGACCGCGGGGGCACCGAGCCCGAGCTCGGTGCTGATCCGGTCCCACACCAGGGGGGAGGGGTGCTCGAGCTCGTCGGGGTGCACGGTGCGGGCGAGCGCGGCCACGGCCGCGAGCTCCTCCGTCTCGCCCTGGCAGGCAGGGCAGGCCTCGAGGTGCTCGCGCTCGGTCGGCCCGACGACGTCGGGTCCGTCCTCGCCGAGCGCGATGAGGGCGAGGGTCTCCGGGTCAACGTGCTGCATCATCCACCTCCAGCCGTGTGCGTAGTCGGGTCAGGTTCCGTCTCAGATGACTCTTGACCGTGCCCAGGGGCAGGGCCAGGTGATCGGCGATCTGCACGTGGGTGAGGTCACGGAAGAACGCGAGCTCGAGGATCGTCTTGCCGGGTTCGTCGAGCCGAGCGAGCTCATCGGCGATCATGACACGATCGGCGACCTGGGTGTCGTGCGCGGGGCCGGGTGGCTCGGCCGGGGTGAGCGTGAGCGCCGCCAGCTCCGACCGGCGGGACCGGGTGCGGCTCTCGTGGGCGTCGGCGACCTTGTGCCGGGTGATGCCCATCAGCCAGGTGGACAGACGCGCCTGAGCGGGGTCGAAGGTGCTGTGCGCACGCCACGCGGCCACGAACACCTGCTGGGTGACGTCCTCGGCGTCCTGGCGGTCCCCGAGGGAGCGCAGGGCGACGGTGAAGACCAGGGGAGACCATCGTCGGTAGGCCTCGGCGAGGCCGCGTTCGTCACCGCCGGCGAAGGAGGTGTCGAGCGTGCTGCCACGCTGGTCCACCTGGGGGTCGTTCACGCACGCTCCTTCGATCCTGAATACCGCTCGTCCTGTTCGTCCTGGTACGAGGGTCACGTCACACGCTCGGCGTCGCAGTGACGATGATGTTGTCCTCGTAGTGTCCGACGGACGCGTCCCACGCGCCACCGCAGGTGACAAGCACAAGACGGGGCGGACCGGCCCGGTCGAAGATGGCGTCCAGGGGAGCATCGGGCTTGGGGATCCGTTCGACCGAGGTGACGGTGTAGCTGTGGACCACGCCGGCGGCGTCGGTCACGGTGACGGACGACCCGGCCTGCGCCTCGCGCAGCCGGGCGAACGGGCCGAGGCCCTCGGCCAGGGTGTCGACGTGGGAGGCGAGGACCGTGGTGCCGGTCGGGCTCGCGGGCGCCGAGCCGAAGCGGTACCAGCCGGCCTCCGAGCCCGCCGCAGGCACGCTCATCGTCCCGTCGGGCTCGGTGCCGACCCCGACGACGAGCATGTCGACGTCAAGGTCGGCCACGGTGACCCGGACCGGCGCCGGGGGCGGCGCGACGGCGGCGTCCTGCGCGGGGCGGACGGGGATGTCGGGGAGTGCGGATGCGGCGTCGGGCGTGGCGTCCGGCGTGGCCTCGGTGGTGACCTCCGGCGCGGCCGCCGTGGTGGGGGACGGGGCGGCCGTGCCGGAGGAGTCGGTGCCGGTGCTGCACGAGGCCACGAGGGCGGCCGCCACGAGGGCGGCCGCCACGCGGATGTGCGTCACGTCAGTCGGCGCGGACCGCTGAGCGGCGCCGGTAGAGCACTGCACCGAGGGCGAGGAGCCCGACGGCGGCTCCGGCCCCCAGGAGAGCGCCATTCCCGGAGCCCGTGTCGGCCAGCCCGACCTCACCGGCGGGCACCCCGGAAGGTGCGTCGTGCAGGCCGTCGATCGTCTGGGTCGCGAGCGCGAGGTTCCCGTCAGCAAGGCTGCCCCACGCGTAGACGATCGTGTTGACCCCCTCCGTGACCGGGACATCGGCCGGGCCGAGGACGGGTGTGGTGGTCCCGGTCGCGGCCACCGTGGCGGAGACGGTACCGGCCGGCAGGTTGAGGACCGACTCGGCGGGGTTGGACAGGTTGGTGATCACCGCGGCGCCGCCGGCGAGCACGTCGACGGCGGGCGCGGCCGCGACGTGGCGGACGGTGAGCCGGCCCTCGCCGGGGGCGGTGGTGGCGGTGTCGTTGGTGAACAGCGTCGCGGTCGGGGCCCCGGCCGCGTCGAGGTGCGCCGCGGCAGTGTAGCTCGTGCTGCCCGCCAGGGTGAGGTCGATCGGGCCGATGGCCGGCGCGCTCGCGTCGACCGCGTCGGCCGCGGTGATCGCGACGGTGTACGTCCCGGCGGGGAGCTCGAGGGGGCCGGCGAGCGACCCCGGGGTGAAGTCGTCCAGGGTCCGTTCGCCGTTGACCCAGACATCCACCGTGAGGCCCGGGACGGCGTGCAGCACCGAGAGCTCGGCGTCGCCGTCGGCCGCGTGGGCTGCGGGCATCAGCGTGAGGCCGGTGAGCGTGGTCGCGGCCGTGAGGGCCAGAACACCGAGGGTCGTGCGGCGGGCGGTCCCTCGGGTGGTGGAACGGGTGGCAGATCGTGCATTCATGAGTGCTCCAGGTGGGTGTGGTCGCCCCGCCATCGGGACGAGCTTTTCAGGTGGAACTGACTGACACCCATGTCTTCTGCCCGCCGGGCCCGTTTGGATGCACCGTGGGCGAAGTTTTTTCTCAGCGCACGCACACCAGCGCGAGGCCCCTGCTCGGGGCCCCGCGCTGCGTCGTCGTGCAGGTGGCTGGTTGCCGCCTCAGACCTGCGGCGGGCGGGTCATCGCGAGCACGTCGAGGGCGGAGTCGAGCTGTGCGTGCGTGACCTCCCCGCGCTCGACGAAGCCCAGGTCGATCACGGCCTCGCGGACCGTCAGGCCCTTCTTGACCGAGTGCTTGGCCACCTTGGCGGCGGCCTCGTAGCCGATGACGCGGTTGAGCGGGGTGACGATGGACGGGGACGACTCGGCGAGCGCGCGGGCCCGCTCGACGTTGGCGGTGATCCCGTCGACGGTCTTGTCCGCGAGCAGCACGCTCGCGGTGGAGAGCAGGCGGATCGACTCGAGCACGCCGAGGGCGATCACCGGGATCTGCACGTTGAGCTCGAAGGACCCGCTCGCCCCGGCCCAGGCCACGGTCGCGTCGTTGCCGATCACGCGTGCGGCGACCATGAGCACGGCCTCCGGGATGACCGGGTTGACCTTGCCCGGCATGATCGAGGAGCCCGGCTGCAGGTCCGGGATGGCGATCTCGCCGAGACCGGTGTTGGGGCCCGAGCCCATCCAGCGCAGGTCGTTGCAGATCTTGGTCAGGGAGACTGCGATGCCGCGCAGCGCGCCGGAGAGCTCGACCAGACCGTCCCGGCCGGACTGCGCCTCGAAGTGGTCGCGCGCCTCGGTCAGCGGCAGCTGGGTGTCCTCGACGAGGAGGGCGATGACGCGCTGCGGGAAGCCGGCCGGGGTGTTGATGCCGGTGCCCACGGCGGTCCCGCCCAGGGGGACCTCCGCGGCCCGCGGCAGCGCCGACTCGAGCCGCTCGATGCCGTAGCGCACCGCGGCGGCGTAGCCGCCGAACTCCTGCCCGAGGGTGACCGGGGTCGCGTCCATGAGGTGGGTGCGACCGGACTTGACGACGGTGGCGAACTCGCCGGCCTTGGCCTCCAGGCTCGTGGCCAGGTGGGCCAGGGCCGGGATGAGGGAGCCGACGACGCCGGCCGTGGCCGCGACGTGGACCGACGTCGGGAAGACGTCGTTGGAGGACTGCGAGGCGTTGACGTGGTCGTTGGGGTGCACCTCGCGGCCCAGCGACCGGGTCGCGAGCGTGGCGATGACCTCGTTGGCGTTCATGTTCGAGGAGGTGCCCGAGCCGGTCTGGAACACGTCGAGCGGGAAGTGCTCGTCGTAGCCGCCCCGGGCGACGGCGTCGGCGGCGGCGACGATCGCCTCGGCGATGTCGGCCTCCAGCACGCCGAGCTCGGCGTTCGCGCGCGCGGCGGCCTTCTTGACCCGGGCGAGGGCCTCGATGTGGCTGCGCTCGAGCGGCGTGCCGGAGATGGGGAAGTTCTCGACGGCGCGCTGGGTCTGGGCGCGGTAGAGCGCGGCCGCGGGAACGCGGACCTCGCCCATCGTGTCGTGCTCGATCCGGAACTCGCCGGTGACGTCGGTGTCAGGTGTGGAAGTCATGGGTCCATCGTGCCGTACCGGCGACCCGCGCGGCACCGACCAGGCCCGTGATCTTGGCCGCAGCCCTAGACGTCGAGCGGGACGTCCCCGATGTCGCCGATGACGTCGACGAGGCGGGCGCTGCCGTCGTCGAGGTCGTACTCCACCCCCACGATGGCGCAGCGGCCCTCGGCGACGGCCGTCGCGATGCCCGCCGAGTAGGAGTGCAGCATCGACATGGTGTGGCGCACGTGCTCGCGGCGCAGCACGTGCGTGTCGAGGGAGATGAAGCCCCCGCCCTCGGCGGAGGTGAGGCTGACGATCGAGGGGATGACCCGGTCGGTGACCGCGCGGATGAAGCCCTTCGGCTGCTCGCCGGTGGTCAGGGCGTGCACCGCGGCCGCGATCGCCCCGCAGTTGTCATGACCGAGGACGACGATGAGCTGGGTGTCGAGGATGTCGACGCCGTACTCGATCGACCCGATGACGGTCGTGTCGAGCACGTGGCCGGCGGTCCGGACCACGAACACGTCCCCCAGCCCCTGGTCGAAGATGATCTCGGCGGCCACCCGGGAGTCCGAGCAGCCGAAGACGAGCGCGAAGGGGTTCTGGGAGACCTTGATCTCCTCGCGGCGGTCGAAGCCCTGCGAGGGATGAAGCATCTCTCCGGCGATGAACCGGTTGTTCCCTGCACGCAGCTCGGTCCAGGCGGCGGCGGGTGAGACGTGGTGTGGCATGAGGATCCGTCCTGGTCGATCGGCCGTGGGGCACCGGCGCGACCCTCGTGGTGCGCCGTGCCTGGTTCTCGTGTAGTCCTGAGGATAGGCAGAGATCAGCGGCGCGGCTGACGTGTCCATCTCGACGACCAGCACATCGCGGCGAAGGAGCAGACGCATGGCTGCCATCACGCTGAAGGACATGGTCAAGCGCTACGGCGACGGGCCCCCCGCGGTGAACGGCGTGAGCCTGGACATCGCCGACGGCGAGTTCGTCGTCGTCGCCGGTCCCGCGGGCAGTGGCAAGTCCACGCTGCTGCGGATGATCGTGGGCCTGGAAGACATCACCGCCGGCGACCTCGAGATCGGCGGGAAGCGGGTCAACGACCTGGCCCCCCAGGACCGGAACCTGGCGCTGGTGTTCCAGAACTACGCGCTCTACCCGCATCTGAGCGTCGCCGAGAACATCGCCTTCCCGCTGCGGCTGCGCAAGGGGGTGTTCACCGAGGACGAGATCAAGGCGAAGGTCGCCCACGCCGCGGACGCCCTCGAGCTCACCGACCACCTCGACCGCAAGCCGGCCTCCCTCTCCGGAGGCCAGCGCCAGCGCGTCGCGATGGGCCGGGCGATCGTCCGCGACGCGGACGCCTTCCTCTTCGACGAGCCGCTCGCCAACCTCGACGCCGCGCTGCGCGGGCAGATGCGCACGGAGATCGCCCGGGTGCAGCGCCGCCTCGGGGCGACGACGGTGTACGTGACCTACGACCAGACCGAGGCGATGGCCTTGGGTGACCGGGTCGCGGTGCTGCGCAGAGGTGAGCTGCAGCAGGTGGCGAGCCCCCGCGCCCTCGCCGAGCAGCCGGTCAACCTCTTCGTGGCGGGGTTCATCGGCTCCCCGCCGATGAGCTTCATGCCCGGCGAGGTGGCTGGCGGCCAGATCACGCTGCCCTTCGGGACCTATCCGGTGCCGGAGCGGATCGCGGCGGCCGTGGGAGACCGGTCACTCGTCATCGTCGGGCTGCGCCCCGCGCGCCCCGAGCGGTCGGAGGACGCAGAGCTCGTCGTCCACGTGCCCTTCCAGACCACCCCGGAGGTCGCGGCCACGCTCGAGGAGCTCGACCGCGACCTGGACCGCAGGGGCAAGCGCACCCGGGTCCGCGACGCCAGCACCGCGTCCCGGTGGTTCACCCCGGAGAGGATGCTCGTGTTCGACCCCGAGAGCGAGGAGAACCTCGCCTATGACCCGGGGGAGGTGGAACGCCTGGACCGCGAGCACTCGGCGGACCGCACGGCCCCGCCGTCGCGAGCTCACAGCGACGGCGCGACCCGTCTGGTCAGCTGAGCTCCGCCAGGCGCGGAGGGTTCGCTCCGGGGCGGGACACGGTGATCGCCGCGACCTGGACACACTGCTCGAGCACGCCCTGCAGCACGTCGGTGGTGATCGCCGCGAGGGCCGGGCGCTTCGCGGCACCCAGCAGGTCCGCGCTCCACAGACCGTGGATGAGGGCGCCCATGAAGGAGTCACCCGCCCCGACGGTGTCCGCGACGGTGACCTTGGGGGCCTTGACCTCCAGGTGTGAGGTCGCGGTGTACGCGACGGCCCCCTCGCCGCCGTAGGTCACCACGACGATCGCCGGACCGGACCGCTGCCACGAGGTGGCGATCACGGACAGGTTCGCTCCGGGGTACAGCCAGCGCAGGTCCTCATCGCTCACCTTGACGACGTCGGCGGCGCGCACGAGCGACTCGATCAGCGGCCGGGCGTGGGAGGGGGAGCCCATGAGGGTCGGGCGGACGTTCGGGTCGTAGGTGATGGTCGCGCGGTGCCGGGCGCTGTCGATGACCTTGTGCACCGCCGTCGCCCCGGGTTCCAGGACGGCCGCGATGGACCCGGTGTGCACCACGACCGTGCTCTCGGGCACCACGACGTCCTTGGGGAGGTTCCAGGTGAGGTCGAAGGTGTAGGTCGCCCCGCCGTCCGCGCCGAGCTGCGCGGTCGCTATGGACGTCGAGGCGGCCCCGTCGCTGCCGTGGGCGAGGGTCACCGCAGAGCGCAGCAGCCACTTGCGGATGAGGTCGCCGTAGACGTCCGACCCGATCCAGGTGAGCAGCTCGGCTGGGCGCTGCAGCCGCCCCAGGGTAAGGGCGACGTTCGCGGGGCTACCGCCCGGGTGCTCGTCGATGCTGCCGTCGGCCCGGTGGACCACGTCGATGAGGGCCTCGCCGATGAGCAGGGCGGTGGCCTCGGCCGGTGTCGGCTGGGTGGGGGTCATGGGAGTCCTACTCGTCGTCGGTGGTGGAGGATACGGCGTCGGCCAGGCTGCTCGACCGTGCGGCGTCGAGCTTCTCGCGCGCGCCGTCGAGCCACTCCTGGCAGCGTGCGGCCAGCGCCTCCCCGCGCTCCCAGAGCGCGAGGCTGGCCTCGAGCGGCTCGCCGCCCGCCTCGAGGCGGGAGACGACCTGGACGAGCTCGTCGCGGGCCTGCTCGTAGGTGAGGACCGACGTGTCGGCGGCGGTGCGCGCGGGGTCAGTGGGCATAGGAGTAGTAAACCAACTCTCTCAGTGGGAGGTAGCGGAGATCTCGCCGTCGGCGAGTCGGATCCGCAGGACGTCGCCGGTGGTCACGTCCCCGGGGGAGCGCACCACGCGACCGCTCGGCCCCTGCACGACGGCGTAGCCGCGCTCGAGGGTGGCCGCGGGGGACAGGGCGCGCACCTGGGCGCCGAGCCGGTCGACGGTCGACGCAGCGCTCAGCAGCAGACGGTCGAGCTGCCTCCGCGAGCCGTCGAGCAGCGAGGAGACCTCGCGCTCGCGGGAGTCGATCATCGTCTGCGGGGTCGCGAGCACCGGGCGGGAGCGCAGCGAGTCGAGCCCGGCCTGCTCGTGGGTGACGCGCGAGGTGATCGCTCCGCGGATCCGGGAGAGGGCCTGGGTGATCCGGGCCCGCTCCTCGCTGACGTCCGGGACGATGCGCCGCGCGGCGTCGGTCGGGGTGGAGGCGCGGTAGTCGGCGACGAGGTCGAGCAGCGGTGAGTCGGTCTCGTGGCCGATCGCGCTGACCAGCGGCGTGCGGCAGGCCGCTGCGGCCCGCACGAGCGTCTCGTTGCTGAACGGCAGCAGGTCCTCGACCGCCCCACCGCCGCGCGCGACGACGATCACCTCGACGTCGGGGTGGGCGTCCAGCTCCGCGATCGCAGCGCTGACCTGCGGGACGGCGGCGACACCCTGGACGGCGACCTCGCGGATCTCGAACCGCACCTGGGGCCAGCGCGCGCGGGCGTTGACGACGACGTCGTGCTCGGCCTTGGACTCCCGCCCGCAGATCAGCCCGACCACCCGGGGCAGGAAGGGGAGGGGCTTCTTGCGGGAGAGGTCGAACAGACCCTCCGCGGCGAGGATCCGCTTGAGGTGCTCGATCCGCGCGAGCAGCTCCCCGATCCCGACCGGCTTGAGCTGGTCCGCCTGGAGCTGGAAGGACCCGCGCTTGGCCCAGAACGTCGGCTTCGCATGCACGACGACGTGCGCGCCCTCCTCGAGCGGGGCGCCGACGGCGTCGAGCACCTTGGCATACACCGACACCGGGAGCGACATGTCGGTGTCGGTGTCCCGCAGAGTGAGGAAGGCCATGCCGGCGCCGGGGCGCCGGTTGAGCTGGACGATCTGCCCCTCGACCCACAGCGGCGCCATCCGGTCGATGTAGTCGCTGATCTTCGCCGAGAGCAGCCGGACCGGCCAGGGGTTCTCGGCGGTCGTGTCGGCGGCCTTGGCCGCGAGCGGCGCGCGCGGAGCCTGCTCGCCGGTCGGTGGGGCGCTCGGCGGGCCGGAGCTCAGGGGTGCTGTCGAAGATGCCACGGCACTAGCCTGCCTCATGCCACCGACATCACAGGACGCCCCGTCGTGCGGACGGGGCGCGTTGACGGCGCAGGTGATGGTCGGCGGGAACAGGTCGCCGGGTTCGGTGAGAGTGTCATGGAGCACCCTCCCGGACCCCGATACCCGGGGTGGCGTCGCCTAGACTGGCCGCGTGACGCCTCCTCTCTCCGCAGCTGAGCAGCCCGCCGTGTCCGACGTGAGTGACCCCCTCGAGCAGCCCAAGCGCGTGCTGCTCGCCGCGCCGCGCGGCTACTGCGCCGGCGTCGACCGGGCGGTGATCGCGGTCGAGAAAGCCCTCGACCTGCACGGTGCGCCGGTCTACGTGCGCAAGGAGATCGTGCACAACAAGTACGTCGTGGAGACCCTCAGCGACCGCGGGGCGATCTTCGTCGACGAGACCGACGACGTCCCCGAGGGCAAGCTCGTCGTGTTCTCCGCCCACGGCGTCTCACCGGCCGTCCTGGCCTCGGCGAAGGCGCGCAACCTGCAGACCATCGACGCCACGTGCCCCCTCGTGACGAAGGTGCACAAGGAGGCGGTGCGGTTCGCAGACGACGACTACGACATCCTGCTCATCGGGCACACCGGTCACGAGGAGGTCGAGGGCACCGCAGGTGAGGCTCCCGACCACATCCAGATCGTCAACTCCCCCGATGAGGTGGACAAGGTCACCGTGCGCGACCCGGACAAGGTCGTGTGGATCTCCCAGACGACGCTGTCGGTCGACGAGACGATGGAGACGGTCCGCCGGTTGCGTGAACGCTTCCCGACCCTGCAGGACCCGCCGAGCGACGACATCTGCTACGCGACCCAGAACCGTCAGGTCGCGGTCAAGAAGTTCGCTCCCGACTGCGACCTCGTGATCGTCGTCGGCTCGAAGAACTCCTCGAACTCGGTGCGCCTGGTCGAGGTGGCGCTGCACGCCGGCGCTCGCGCCTCGCACCTCATCGACTACGCGAAGGAGATCGACGAGACGTGGCTCGACGGTGTGCGGACCGTCGGGGTCACCTCGGGCGCCTCGGTGCCGGAGATCCTCGTCCAGGACGTGCTGGCCTACCTCGCCGACCGCGGGTACGGCACGGTCGAGGAAGTGCGGACCGCCACGGAAGACCTCATGTTCTCCCTGCCCCAGGAGCTGCGCGCGGACCTCAAGAAGGCCGGCATCGCGGAGCCCCGTCCCAAGCGTGGCCCGCGCGCGTCGCTCGCGGTCGAGGTGCTCTGAGCGCGGTGGGCAGGGCGGGCACGGTGGATGCGCCTGCCCGCGTGATGCTCGCGGTGTCCGTCGTGGTCCTCGCTCTCGGCGGATGCGCAGACACCGCAGGCCCGTCCGGCGCGTCGACCGCTGCTCCGTCGAGCGTGCCCGGGCCGGCCGAGCGGGACCTCGCCCCCGGGTGGGACGAACAAGGCGACGGCGACGTGGTGGCCGACGCCGAGCTCACCCAAGGCGACCTCGCCGACCTGCTGCGGTTGCCGGCGACCGCGACGAGCAGCTCCACGTCCTGCCGCCCGGAGACGGTCGAGCTCTCCCTGACCTTCACCGACGCCGCGATGGGGCACCGCTACGGTGTGCTCGAGGTCGTCAACACCTCACCCGTGGCGTGCAGCGTCCAGGGCTATCCGGGGATCGGCGCGCGCGGCGCCTGGGGCTCGACGTTCCAGCTCGCAGCCGAGCAGCGCGATCCGATCGATGAGGCCGCGACGCAGGACGAGGTGATGCTCGCCCCCTGTGCCTCGGCGGTGGCGAACGTGGAATGGACGGGTGAGCTCGCCGGCGCCGAGTCCGAGCCGATCTCGCTGCTGGCCGTGCAGCTCACGGCCGACGGCGAGGCGATCGGTCATCCCGTGTCGGCTGAGTCGACCGGGATGGGCGAGCCGGACACCGGGATCGACATCGGGCTGATGACGACCGTGCGCATCGGTCCGTTCCGCGGGGAGAGCGTCGAGGGCTGAGGTCCCGCGCTCGGGAGGTGCCCCGCCCCGCGTTCTCAGGCGGGAAAGACCCCGGTCGAGAGATAGCGGTCCCCGCGGTCGCACACGATGAACGCCACGGTCGCGTCGGTCACCTCCCGCGCCACCTCGAGCGCGACGGCGGCCGCGCCGCCCGAGGAGACCCCCGCGAAGATCCCTTCCTGGCGAGCCAGCTCGCGGGCGGTCTCCTCCGCTGTGGCCTGGCTGACGGTGCGGATCTCGTCGATGTGCGTCGGGTCGTAGATGGCAGGCAGGTACTCCTGCGGCCACCTGCGGATCCCGGGGATGCGCGACCCCTCCTCGGGCTGGACACCGATGACCTGGATCCGGGGGTTGCGCTCCTTGAGGTAGCGCGAGGTGCCGGTGATGGTGCCCGTGGTCCCCATGGAGCTGACGAAGTGGGTGATCCGCCCGGACGTGGCCGTCCAGAGCTCGGGCCCGGTCGTCCGGTAGTGGGAGTGCGGGTTGTCGGGGTTGGCGAACTGGTTGAGGACGCGCCCCTCGCCAGCTTCCTCCATGGCGTCGGCGAGGTCGCGGGAGTGCTCCATCCCCTGGGCGTGCGGGGTGAGGATGAGCTCGGCGCCGTACGCCTTCATCGTCTGCGACCGTTCGAGGGAGAGGTCGTCCGGCATGACGAGGATCATCCGGTAGCCCTTGATCGCCGCGGCCATCGCGAGGGCGATGCCGGTGTTGCCGCTCGTGGCCTCGATGAGGGTGTCGCCGGGAGCGATCTCCCCGCGTTCCTCGGCGTTCTCGATCATGTGCAGCGCCGGCCGGTCCTTGACCGACCCGGCGGGGTTGTTGCCCTCGAGCTTGGCCAGGACGGTCGTGCCCTCGCCCACCCGGCCGGCCAGCCGCTGGAGCCGGACCAGCGGGGTGTTCCCGATGGTGTCCGCCACGGTCAGGTAGGCGGGTTCGGGTGTTTCGGCGGACATGGGACTCCCGGGGGTGCGAAGCCGCGGTGCCGTGGCAACGGGGCGAGGGACGGTGCTCGCTCAGGCTACCGGGGGCCCCCGACGGCGGGTCCCTCCCATGCGACCTCCCCGAGCAGGTCCTGCTCGTCGGAGGCGTCGTCCGCCCAGGTCACCACGCTCAGCTGAGGGGTGACCGGGTCCGGTCGTACCAGCTCACCGCTGACCACGTCGAGCTCGTTGAAGCGGCGAGCGCTGACCAGCACGCGGCTCTCGAAGGACGCCACCGCCTTGTTGTACGCCCCGGCCGTGGAGGAGATCCGCGAGCCGAGCTCGGTGAGGTGCTTGCTGAGCACACCCAGGCGCTGGTGCAGCTCCTTGCCCACCTCGAGGACCTTCTGGGCGTTCTCGGCGAGGGCCTCCTGCCGCCAGGCGTAGGACACGGTCCTCAGCAGGGCCATGAGCGTCATCGGGGTGACGATGACGACGTCCCGCCCGAAGGCGTACTCGAGCAGCGACGGGTCCTCCTCGACCGCGGCGGAGAGCAGGGGCTCGGCGGGGATGAACATGACGACGAACTCCGGGGAGGGGCTGAACTGGTCCCAGTACCGCTTCCCGGCCAGGTCGTCGATGTGCTTGCGGACGTGGCGGGCATGGTCGGAGAGCCGACGGGCGCGCACCGCCGGGTCGGTGGCCTGCTGGGCGTCGAGATAGCCGAGGAAGGCGACCTTGGCGTCGACCACGATGTTCTTGCCACCGGCGAGGTGGACCACCATGTCCGGGCGCAGCGCGCCGTCGTCGGTCGTGACGTGGCTCTGCTCCACGAAGTCGACGCGGTTGAGCATCCCGGCGACCTCGACCACCCGGCGCAGCTGCATCTCTCCCCAGGCGCCCCGGATGTCGGAGGTGCGCAGTGCGGTGACGAGCGAGCCGGTCTGCTGGCGCAGCAGCTCGGAGGCGTCACGCATGCCGCGGACCTGCTCACCGAGCGCCGCGGTGCTCGCGATCCGTGACTCCTCGGCAGCGAGCATCTGTTGGCGGACCTCGGTCAGCGTCCGGGCGAGCGGGTCGACGAGCGCCTGGACCGCCTGCGTCCGCGAGGCCATGTCGGCCTGACCGGCGACCTGCGTCGAGCGCAGGCGCTGCTCGGCAAGCCCGAGGAACTGCTCGTTGTTCGAGGCCAGCGCCTCGGCCGCGAGAGCGCGGAACTGGTCGGAGAGCCGGTCCTGGTCGTGCTGCATGGCGAGGATGCGTTCACCCGTGCCGCGCCGCTCGGCCGAGAGCTCCGCCTCGGCGCGGGTCTGACCCAGCTGCGCGGCGTGGGTTCGGTGCGCACCTCGCACCACTCCGAGCAGATACCCCACGACCACGCCGACGACGGCGCCCACGACACACCAGATGACTGTTCCCATGGGGGACACCCTGCCTCACCCCACCGACAAAGCCGTTCTGGCGCTACCTTAGGCTCATGACCAGCGCTTCTGACCGCGAGCCGTCAGCCATGCAGTCGCCGCTGCCACCGGCCCTGTCCGTCCGTGGCCTCTACAAGCGCTTCGGGGAGAAGGTCGCGGTCGCCGGGATCTCCCTGGACGTCCCGGCCGGGTCCTTCTACGGGATCGTGGGTCCCAACGGAGCAGGCAAGACCACCCTGCTGTCCATGGCCACCGGGCTGCTGCGCCCCGACGGCGGGACCGTCGCGGTCGACGGCCTCGACCTGTGGACCAACCTCTTCGAGGCCAAGCGCACCCTGGGCATCCTGCCGGACGGCATGGCCACCTTCGACCGGCTCACCGGCACGCAGTTCGTCACCTACGCCGGACTGCTGCGCGGGATGGACCGTGCCACGGTCACCTCCCGGACCGGCGACCTGCTCGCGGCTCTGGACCTGCGGGAGTCCGCCGACAAGCTCATCGTCGACTACTCCGCGGGGATGACCAAGAAGGTCACTCTCGCGGCGGCGCTCATCCACGCCCCCCGGGTCCTGGTCCTCGACGAGCCCTTCGAGTCGGTCGACCCCATCTCGGCCGCCAACATCCGCGAGATCCTCACCGAGTACGTCCGCACCGGCGGGACGGTCATCGTGTCCTCCCACGTCATGGACCTCGTGCAGCGCATGTGCGACCACGTCGCGGTCGTGGCCGGCGGCCAGATCCTCAGTGCCGGCACCGTCGAGGAGGTGCGGGCCGGGCGCTCGCTGGAGGACCGCTTCGTCGAGCTCGTCGGGCGGACCCGCACCACGGAGGGCCTGGCGTGGTTGCGCACGTCGTAAGGCTCAAGCTGGTGCTGCTCGGCAATGCGCTCAAGCGCAGCGTCTGGCAGATCCTCGGCCTGATCTTCTCGTTGCTCTACGCCTCCACCGCGGGCGTCGCGCTCTTCGCAGGCCTGGCCTACCTCAGCCGACGCGACATCGAGATGGCCGGCACGGTCGTCGTCTTCGCGGGCGGACTGCTCGTGCTCGGCTGGTGGTTCCTGCCCTTGGTCGCCTTCGGTGTGGACTCCACCCTTGATCCGCAGCGCTTCGCGCTGTTCGCGATCCGGCGCCGCGACCTGCTCTGGGGACTGGGCCTGGCCGGCCTGGTCGGGGTCCCCGGCCTGCTCACCGTCCTGGTCACGCTCGGCACCCTGCTCGTCTGGCGGGACTCGCCCGCGGCGCTGCTGGCCGCGCTCATCTGCTGGGTGATCGCGGTGGCGACCTGCGTCGTCGGCTCCCGGGCGACGACGACGGCGCTCGCCCCGCTGCGCTCCTCGCGCAGGTTCCGGGAGGTCACCGGGGTCCTGGTGTTCCTGCCGCTGTTCGTCATCGTGCCGATCGCCGTGTGGGCATCGGCCGAGATCGATGCCGACCGGGTCACCCTCGCCCAGGCCGCCGACGTCGTGTCCTGGCTGCCGTTCGGCGCGGTGTGGGGGGTGCCGGCCGCCGTCGAGGCCGGGGACCTGGGGACGGCCGCCGCCAAGCTGGCCATCGCCGTGGCCACCGTCGTGGCGCTCGTCGCGATCTGGGGCTGGGCCCTGGACCGGACGCTGACGAACCCCGCCCGACGCGAGGGGCGCGGCACCCGGTCCAAGGGGTTGGGAGTCTTCAGCCTTCTGCCGGCCACCCCGACCTGGGCCGTGGCGGCGCGCTGCCTCGTCTACTGGATCCGCGACCCGCGGTACGTGGGCTCGCTCGCGGTCGTGCCGTTGCTGCCCTTCCTCGTCCACCTCATCGACCCGGGCACGGGCATCGCGATGCTGGCGCTCGCGCCGGTGACGGCGTTCATGCTCGGGTGGATCATCTCCGCGGACGTCGCCTACGACCACACCGCGTTCTGGCTGCACGTGGTGACCGGGCTGCCCGGGCGAGCCGACCGGCTCGGCCGGGTGATCGCGGCCGCCCTGGTCGGGGTGCCGGTCACGGCCGTCTTCACGGTCGGGGCGGTGTGGTTCACCGGGCGGTGGGAGGACCTCCCGGCGGTGGTCGGGGCGAGCTTCGGGGTGCTGCTGACCGCGCTGGGGCTCTCGAGCGTGATCTCCGCCCGCTTCGTCTACCCCGTGCCCAAACCGGGGGACGGGCCGTTCAGCACCCCGCAAGGATCCGCGGTCGCGAACATCACCATCCAGACCGGAGGCTGGCTCGTGCTCGGCCTGCTCGTGCTCCCCGAGATCGCCCTCGCCGTCGCGGCGGTCGCGACCGCCAGCCCCGCCCTGGGGTGGGCCGCCTGCATCACGGGCCTCGTGGCGGGCAGCGTCGTCCTCGTCGTCGGCGTGCGCCTCGGCGGCCGCGTCTACGACGCCCGCTCTGCCGAGCTCATGCAGCAGGTCGTCGCGGTCGGCTGAGCCGATCTCACCGCTCCACCACGGTGATCCGCCCGCTGATGGCGACCGCGGTCAGGGCGAGCGCCGCGGTGAGCGCGAAGCCGCCCAGATACCCGCTCGTGCCGTGCGCACCGACCAGCCACGTGGTCGCCGTCCCCACCACCGCCAGGACGAAGGCGCTGGTCAGTGCATCGGAGACCTGGAGGGCGGAGGTGTTCGCCCCTTGGGAGCGGGGAGGGGAGAGGTCGAAGACGAGGAGCGCGAGGGTCGGGTAGACCATCCCGATGCCCAGACCGGCCAGCGCCCAGCCGCCGATCGCGAGCGCGGGGGAGACCCCGGGCAGGACGAGCAGGGACACCACGAGGATCCCGGCGGCGACCAGCGCCGTCCCCGCCCGCAGGAAGGCGAGGTTGGTCCAGGGCAACCGGCTGCGCACGATCGAGCCAAGCGACCAGGTGATCGCTGCGGCGGTGAGGATGATGCCTGAGCGCGCCGGGCTGAACCCGCGGTCGTGCTGGAGGATGAGCGGCAGGTACACCTCGGCTGCGAAGAACGCGGCCGCGATCAGGCCGCGCAGCGCGATCACCGTGGGCAGCCCGCGCGCCGCCCGCAGCGTCCCCCGCGGCAGCAGCCGCGGCCCGCTCAGCAGCACAGCGGCTGCCCCCGCAGCGGTCATGAGGTACCCGGCACGGTCGTCCGGGGATCCGAGCGACATGAGCGCGACGCCGGCGCTCGCGGCCCCGGCCCACCACAGCCGACCGGCACCGGCCGGCCGGGGCCCGGCCGCGTCGTCGGGCAGGGCGGGCAGGGCAGGCTGGGCGGGCAGAGCGGGCTGGGCGGGCAGGTCGAGAGCGGCGGGCTGTGCGGGCGGGGCGTGCGCAGCGGGCGCGCGCGTGGTGCGCACCGCGGAGACGAGCAGCGCCGTGGCCGGGACGGCGAGGACCGCCACCGAGAGGAACACCCATCGCCAGCCGGCGTGCTCGACGACGACCCCGGCCACGAGCGGGCCCACCAGGGACGGGATGACCCACGCCGCGGAGAACATCGCGAGCACCCGGGCGCGGGCGTTCCCGGCGAAGGTACGGGCGACCACGACGTAGAGCGCGACGATGTAGGCACCGGACCCCAGTCCCTGCAGCGCCCGCCCGGCGATGAGCACACCCATCGAGGGCGCGAGCCCTGCGAGCAGCAGCCCTGCCACGAAGACCCCGACGCCGCCCAGCAGCGCCGGCCCGACGCCGCCGCGGTCGGTGGACCGCCCGGCCAGGACCATCCCCATGACCGAGGTGGCCAGGGTGATCGCGAAGGCCGGTGCGAAGAGCGAGAGACCGTCGAGGGCCTCGGCGATCACCGGCATCGCGGTCGAGACGGCGAGGGCCTCCAAGGCGCCGAGGGAGACCAGCGCGATCATCCCGACGACGACGGGCGTGGAGCCGAGGGGCGCGCGGGGCGGCCGGGGTGCGCGGGGTGCCCGGGTGCTCGGCGAGGTGGTGCGGTCCCTGGTGGTCGGTCGTACAGTCACCGCCAGACTCTATCGGTCGGTTCCCGTCCGCCCGTCCGCCCGGCACCCCGCGACCTACAGCGTGCTGGTCACCTTGAGCAGCGCGCGGGGCGAGTCGGCGTCCAGCCCGAGGCGCCGGGAGAGCTCGAGCGCGAGGTACTGCACGGCGACGACGTCCACGATCGGTGCGAGGGCCGCGGGGAGCGTGTGCGGGCTGACGACGTGCGCCAGGACACCGGGGCGGGGGGCGCCGGGGCCGTAGGTGATGGTCGGCGACCCGGACGCGACGATCCAGTCGACGACCTCGGCCATCGGGTCCGTGGGTGCGCCGGAGGCGAGCAACGCCACGGTCGCGGTGGTGGGGCTGAGCATCGCGAAAGGACCGTGCAGCAGGTCGGCGGCGCTGAACGCCAGGGACGGGACGTAGCAGGTCTCCATGACCTTGAGCGCTCCCTCACGGGCGGTCGCGTGACCGTAGCCGCGGGCGGTGAAGAGCAGCTGGCCGCTCTCGCTCAGCGCAGGCACCGTCTCGATGATGTGGGCCACCTGGGACCGTACGCTGAGCATCGCCGCGGCTGCCTGCGGCACCTCGAGGAGATCCGCCGTGGTGAAGACGGAGCCCGGGGACGCCGGGGCGAGGGCGTCGACGAGCAGCGCTGCGGCCATGAGCTCGGCCGTGTACGTCTTGGTCGCCGCGACCGAGCGCTCGGTGCCGGCGAGCAGGGGCAGGTGCATCTCGGCCATGGTGGCCAGCGGTGACGCGGCGTCGTTGGTCAGCGCGAGGGTGAGCGAGCCACGGTCCTTCGCCGCGGCCAGGGTCGCCACGAGGTCGGGAGAGCCGCCGCTCTGGCTGATCCCCAGCACGAGGGTGCCCGGGGTGAACGGTGCGGAGCCGTAGAGGGTCGTCGAGGACGGCGAGCACAGCCCGGTGGGCAGACCGAGGCGGACCTCGACGAGGTACTTCAGGTAGAGGGCGGCGTGGTCGCTCGACCCTCGGGCCACGATCATGACCGTGTGCGGGGCGCGCGCGCGGATCGCGGCGGCGACGGCCGCGAAGTCCTCCGTCGCGGCGAGCAGCCGGGCCATGACCTCGGGCTGCTCATCGATCTCGCGTTCCATGAGGTGTCCGGGCAGGTGTCCGGGCAGGTCGTGCGGGGCGGGGGTGTGCGGGGTGTTCACTGGGTGGCCTCTCGGGACGTGGCGTGGTGGCCCGAGCCGGCACGCACTGCCGCCTCGAACCAGCCGGTGATGGTCGTGGGATGGGTGATGGCGGTGCCCACGCACACGGCGAAGGCACCCCGGGCCATGGCGTCCTGCGCCTGAGCGGGGGTGTGCACGCGGCCCTCGACCATGACCGGGAGCGTGCAGGCGGCGACGACCTGGGAGATCAGGTCGAGGTCGGGCCCGACGGTCATGGGGCGTTCACCGGAGTAGCCGGCGAGGGTGGTTCCCAGGATGTCGGCGCCCGCGTCCTGAGCGGCCAGGGCGTCGTCGAGGGAGCCGCAGTCGGCCATGACGAGAGCGTCGCTCTGCTCCCGCAGCACGGCGATCGTCTGGGCGAGGGTGAGCCCGTCCGGACGGGCGCGCCGGGTGCCGTCGAGGGCGACGATCTGGGCGCCCGCCCGGGCGACGGCGACGGCGTGGGCAGCGGTCGGGGTGATGAAGACGTCGTCCTCACCGTCCTTCCACAGGCCGATCACCGGCACCGTGACCTGGGCGGCGATGAGGCGGATGCTGTCAAGGCCTTGGGCCCGGACCCCCGCGGCGCCGCCCTGGACGACGGCCCGGGCGATCTGGGCGAGGGTGCCCGGGTCGTTCATGGCTTCGCCCGGGTAGGCCTGGCACGAGACGACGAGCCGGCCCTGCAACGTCTGGAGGAGGGGATTCATGGGGTGTCCTTGGATGGTGGGGTGAGCGGGCGGCCCAGGGCGCGGTGCGCGGCGCCGGCCGCTCCCACGATCGCGGCGCGGGAGCCCAGCGACGCGGGCAGCACGGGCAGGTCGGCGAGGGGGGTGATCACGTCGTCGCGCAGGGCTTGCAGCATGGGGGACCACCACAGCGGCCCGGCCTCGGCCAGGCCGCCGCCGACGACCACGACCTCCGGGTCCAGGACCGTGCAGATCGCGGCGATCGCCCGGCCGACACAGGTGGCGGAGTCGGTGACCGCGCGTGCGGCGAGAGGGTCGGCGTCGGTCGCCAGGGCGACCACGCCACGGGCGTCCACGACCGCAGGGTCGCCGCCCAGGCGCAGGTAGTAGCGGTGCAGCGCGGGGCCGGAGCCGATCGCCTCCAGGTGCCCGGTGCGTCCGCAGCCGCAGGTCAGTCCTTCAGCGCCCGGGATCGGCATGTGGCCCATCTCGCCGGCGAGGTGGTGGGCGCCGCGCAGGGGCACCCCGCCGAGCACGACGGCACCGCCCACCCCGGTGCCCACGGCGACCATGAGCGCGATCCGGGTGCCGGCCGCGGCCCCGAGCCACGCCTCCCCGGCGGCGTGCGCGTCGACGTCGTTCTCGACGGCGACCTGGAGGTCGGGGGAGGCAGCCACGAGCGGGCTCGCGACCAGGCGGGCCCGCAGGCCAGCAGCGACGTCGGTGCCGGCCCATCCGGGCAGCACGTCCGTCGCCGAGACGATGGTTCCGCGGACGGCGTCGACCGTGCCGGCCGTCCCGATCCCGACGGCGGCGAGCGGGGGGCGCGGTGCTCGGCCTTGGGTGTCGGGGACCGTCTCGTCGAGGACAGCCTCGACGAGGCGCGCCACGGTGTCGAGGATGGTGCCGGGGCCGGACCGGGCCGGGGTGGGGACGGTGTGCACCGTCCCCACCCGGCCGTCGACGCCGACGAGGGCAGCGGACGTCTTGGTGCCGCCGAGGTCGACGCCGACGACGCTCATGCCAGCGCGATCCCGGAGGACGTCAGCACGGCGGCCACCTTCGTGACGTTCTCGCCGACGAAGGCACCGGCGGGAGTGGACATGCGGTTGTGCGCGATGACGCCCATGAGGTTGAGCGAGGTCTTGAAGGAGCCGACGCCGCCCGCACCCCCGGAGAGGCCGGTCGCCTGGAACACGATCTCGAAGAGCGCGGCAAGACGGTCCTGCTCGTCCCGCACGTCCTCCCACTTCCCGGCCTGGGCGAGGTCCCACATCCGCACGTAGCCGTCCGGGTCGACGTTGCCCAGACCCGGCACGACGCCGTCGGCGCCGAGCAGCAGCATGCCGTCGACGACGACCTCGTGCCCGGTGAACAGCACCATGGGCGAGCCCGCGGACCGGTTCGCGGCCACGAGACGGCGGAATCCGACGTCGTCGCCCGAGGAGTCCTTGACCCCGGCGATGAGCCCCTCGGACCCCAGACGCACGAGCATGTCCAGGTCGAGCTTGACCTGGACGCACACGGGGACGTCGTAGGCGAAGACCGGGAGCGCGGTGGCTGCCGCGATCTCGCGGAAGTGCGTCTCGATCTCGGGCAGGGAGGTGCGGATGTACAGCGGGGCGGTGGCCACGACCGCGTCGACCCCGGCGGCCTCGGCCACGCGGATCTCGTCGATGACGCGGTTCGTGGAGATGTCGATGACGCCGGCCATGACCGGCACCCGGCCGGCGACGACGCGGACTGCCGTCTCCATGACCTCCTTGCGTGCCGCGTCGCCGAGGTAGGCGACCTCTCCGCTGGACCCGAGGATGAAGACTCCGTGCACCCCCGCCGTGATGAGCTTCTCCAGCAGACGCTCGTAGGAGGCGTGGTCGATGCTGCCGTCCGCGTTGAGCGGTGTGACGACGGGCGGGATGACGCCGTGGAAGGTGGGGTTGCTCACTGTGCACTCCGGTTCTTGGTGGCGAGCTCTGGATGGAGCAGCGAGGGTGCTGCGCCGAGAAGCTTGCGGGTGTAGGGGTGTGCGGGGTTCGCCATGATGTGGTCGGCGGGCCCTTCTTCGACGATGAGGCCGCCGTGCATGACGGCGATCCGGTCGGAGATGTAGTGGACGGTCTGGATGTCGTGGGAGATGAACACCAGGCTCAGTCCCAGCTCGCTCTTGAGGTCGAGGAGCAGGTTGAGGATCTGCGCCCGCACGGACACGTCCAGGGCCGAGGTCGGCTCGTCGGCGACGATCATGTCGGGTTCGAGGGCGAGGGCTCGGGCGATCGCCACCCGCTGGCGCTGGCCCCCCGAGAGCTGGGACGGGAGCATGTCGAGGGCGGATGCGGGCAGGCCAACCATGTCGACGAGCGAGCGCACCCGCTCCTGGCGGCTTCGCGAGGTCCCGATCCCGTGCACGTCCAGCGGGTCACGCAGCGCGTCGCGGACGACCATGCGCGAGTTGAGCGCCGTCGAGGGGTCCTGGAACACGGCCGAGACCACCCGGCCGATCCGCTTGCGCGCGGCGGCGTTGCGGTGGGCGATCGCCTCCCCGCGGAACAGCACCTCGCCCGAGGTGGGCTGCTGCAGTCCCAGCAGGACCTTGGCGGTGGTGGACTTCCCGCAGCCGGACTCCCCGACGATGCCCAGGGTCTCCCCGCGTCGCACGACGAGGGAGACGCCGTTGACGGCCTTGACGACGTCAGCCCGGAACAGCGTGCCGGTGCGTGCCTTGAAAGACACGTGGATGTCGCGGAGCTCGATCACCGGGGGCGCATCGGCCACCTGCGCGGCCGTGGTCTGTGCGGTCATCGGACTCCTCCTTCGGTGGTGACGAGGGCGTGCGGGGGCACCGTGTCATCGGGCTGGGCGGCGTAGACGTGGTCGGTGCCGGGGAGGGTGCGCATGACCGGACGCACGTCGTGGGCGCGGCCGGGGACGCCCGAGCGCGGGGCGAACCGGTCTCCGGTGGGGAAGTCCCGGGGGGAGGGGACCGCCCCGGGGACCTGGTGCAGCCGTCCGACGCCGGACTCGATCGAGAGCACCGAGCCGAGCAGCCCGCGGGTGTACTCGTGGACCGGGTTGGTGAGCAGCTCGGCGGTGGTGGCCTGCTCGACGACCTGGCCGGCGTACATGACCGTGATCCGGTGGGCGACCTCGGCGACGAGCGCCAGGTCGTGGCTGACGAAGACCAGGGCGAAGCCGAGCTTCTCGCGGAGCTCGTTGAGCAGGTCGATCACCTGAGCCTGCACCGTCACGTCGAGGGCGGTGGTCGGCTCGTCGGCGATGACGAGCTTGGGGTCGCGGGTGAGTGCCATCGCGATGAGCACGCGCTGGCGCTGGCCGCCGGAGAGCTCGTGCGGGTAGCTCTTGAGGGTGCGGGCCGGGTCGAGGCCGACGAGCTCGAGGAGCTCCTCAGCGGTGCGTGTGCCACCTCGCTTGATGAGCTGGCGGAGCTGGGTGCGGATGAGCATCGAGGGGTTGAGGGAGCTCAGCGCATCCTGGTAGATCATGGCGAGCTCGTGACCGCGCAGGGCGTTGCGGGCCTTCGGGTTGAGCGTGAGCAGGTCGGTTCCGTCGTACCGGATCTCGCCGGTGATCTGCGCGGACGGGTCGAGCAGGCCCATGATGGCCAGGCTGGTGATCGACTTGCCACAGCCGGACTCGCCGACCAGTGCCATGGTCTCGCCCGGTCGCACGGAGAAGCTCACGTGGTCGATGACGTCGATGTCGCCGTGGCGCCGCGGGAAGCGGATCGTCAGGTTGTCGACCTCGAGCAGCGGCGGGACGGAGCTGTCTGCCTGGAGACGGTCAGATCGGCTGAGCTCGGCGGCCCGCAGCGAGGCCAGGCGCGTGGTGAGCGGCACGGGGGGTTCGGCTGCGGCCACGGCCGGCTCGCTGTCCTCGACGACGAGGGCGCCGGCCTCGGCCAGGTCGACGATGTCGGTGTCCGCTGCCGCAGCGGCCTCGGCAGCGACGAGCGTCGCGGCCTTCGGGGCTGGTACGGCGGAGGGGGCCACGAGGGCGTCGGTGAGTCCCTCGGAGAGGATGTTCAGGCAGAGGACGGTGAGCATGATCGCGAGACCGGGGAAGAGGGTCGCCCACCAGTAGCCGCCCATGACCAGGTCACGGCCCGCGGCGATGATGTTGCCCCAGGACGGCTCGGGGTCGGGGACGCCGGCCTGGATGAAGGACAGGGACGCCTCGAAGACGATCGCGTCGGCGACGAGCACGGTGGTGAAGACCATGACCGGCGCGAGGCAGTTGCGGGCGACGTGCTTGAAGAGGATGCCGGGGGTCCGGGCGCCCATGACCGTCGCCGCAGCGACGTAGTCCTCGCCGTACTGGGAGAGGACGTTGGCCCGGATCACCCGGGTCAGCTGGGGGACGTAGAGGAAGGCGATCGTGAAGATGAGCACCGGCAGCGAGCGTCCGAAGACGGCGACGAAGACGGCGGCGAGGGCGATCCCCGGGAAGGACATGACGACGTCGAGCACCCGCATGAGGACCTCGGCGACGTGCTTGCTCGCGGTGGCCGCGATCGACCCCAGGACGGCGGCGGCCAGCAGGGCGCACGCGGTGGCCCCGAGCCCGATGAGGAGGGAGTACCGGGCGCCGTAGATCACCCGGGAGAAGATGTCACGACCCTGGCGGTCGGTGCCGAACCAGTTCTCCCCGCTCGGGGGCTGCACGGGCGTGCCGCTGGCGAGGGGGTCGTGGGTCGCCACGACCGGGGCGAAGATCGCCGCGAGGACGACCAGGATGACGAAGACGAGAGAGATCTTGGCGCTGAGCGAGAGCGCTCCGAAGCGTCGTCCGGGGACGCTCAGCCGCTCGGTGAGTGTGCGTCGCATGGTCACACCGTCCTGATTCGGGGGTTGACGAGGAGGTAGAGCATGTCGACCGCGATGTTGACGACGACGAAGGCGAGGGCGACGCAGAGGGTCACGCCCTGCACGAGGTTCGGCTCGTTGTTGGTCACGCCGTTGAGGATGAGCGTGCCCATGCCGGGCAGCGCGAAGATGATCTCGATGACGACGGCGCCGCCGATGAGGTACCCGACCCGCAGGCCGAGCACGGTGATCGGGGTGATCAGCGCGTTGCGCAGGACGTTGCGGCCGATCACCTCGAGCTTGGGGATGCCGGCGCCGATCGCGGTGCGGACGTAGTCCTTGTCCAGCTCTTCCACGGTCGCGGTGCGCACCACGCGGGTGAGCGAGCCGGCGACCGGGATCGCGAGGGCGACTGCGGGCAGCACCATCCTGCGCAGGTACTCGGTGGGGTCCTCGGAGAAGGTGGGCAGGTTGCCGCTGGCGGGCAACCACCCGAGCCCGAGGGTGAAGGCCTGGATGAGCAGGACGGCGAGCCAGAAGGACGGCGTCGCGACGGAGGCGATCGAGAACACCCGGACGACCTGGTCGAACCACCGGTCGCGGTACACCGCGGCGAGCACACCGAAGACGAGGGCGATCACGACGGCGAGGACGAGGCCGATGAAGGTCAGCTGCAGGGTGAGCGGGAACGCGTTGGCGACGGCCTCGCCGACGGGTTGGTGGCGCGCGCTGTAGGTGCCGAGGTCACCCTGGAACAGTCCGACGAGGAAGTCCCAGTAGCGGACGAAGAGTGGGTCGTTGTATCCGTTGGCCTGGTTGTATGCCTCGCGGGCCTCGAGCGAGGCGCCTTCACCGAGTGCGGTGATCGACGGGTCGACCTTCGAGAACTGCATGACCACGAAGACAAGCAACGTGATTCCCAGGACCATGAACGGCAGGGCGAGCAGGCGCCGTCCGGTCAGTCGTAGCAGAGCGATCACGCTCTGGCCTCCTTCTTCGGGGGGTGGTGACCCGGCTGCGTCATTGCTGATGCCGGGCCCTGACGGCGGGCCCACCAGGGATGGTGGGCCCGCCGTCCGGGGTGCTATTCCTTGATCACGCCGACGTCGAGGAACGACAGTCCGGTGAGCGGGATCGGGGCGAACCCGGCCAGGGAGTCCGAGCTCCACGCGGTCGGCAGCTGGCGGTGCAGCAGCGGGTAGAGCGGGACCTCGTCGGAGACGACGTCGAACGCGTCGTCCCACAGTGCCTGCTGGTCGTCGCCGGTGGTGCGGACGGCCTCGTCGAGGATGGTCGTCAGGTTGGCGAACTCAGGCGTCTCGCTCCACCTGTAGCGGCTCTGGGACCAGACGTTGTCCCCGTACCACCAGCGCATCAGCAGGTCGGGGTCGTTGCCGAACACCGAGGGGTCGCCGGGGGCGACCATGACGTCGAGGTCACCGTTGTCGACCTTGGAGTACTGGCCGCCCGACTGACCGATGTCGAGGGTGACGTCCACACCGATCGCGTCGAGGTCCTCCTTGATGAGGGGCGCGATGTCCGCGACCCAGTCGGTGTCGGTCGTGGTGAGCGTGATCGCGAGGTTGCTCACGCCGGCCTCGGCGAGGAGCTCCTTGGCCTTTGCGGGGTCGTACGTGTAGACCGTGGAGGCCTCGGAGTAGTTCGGGTGCGAGGTCGGCAGGAACCCGGAGGCCGCCTCGGCGTTGCCGAGCAGACCGGTGTCGATGATCTTGTCCATGTCCAGCGCGTAGAAGAACGCCTGGCGGACGCGGACGTCGTCGAACGGCGCCTTCTGGGTGTTGAACATCATGAACAGCAGACCGAAGGACTGCACCGACTCCACGTCGACCTGGTTGGCCAGCGAGGACACGTCGATGTAGGGCACGGACTCGATCGCGTCGACGGTCCCGGAGGTCATCGCGGTCACGCGGGCGGCAGAGTCGGAGAGCAGGCTCCAGCTCATGCCGGCCGCCTGCGCGGGTCGGGAGCCGGTGTAGTCGTCGAAGCGGTCGAAGGTGATCTTGTCGTCGGCCACGGCCGAGGTGATCTGGTAGGGGCCGGTGCCCACCGGCAGGGCGTTGAAGGCCTCGTAGTCAGCGGTCACGACGGCCTCGGGGACGATCTTGACCACCGAGAGACGCTCGTCGACCAGGCTGAACGGGAACTTCAGAGCGATCTCGACGGTGTCCTCATCCACTGCGGTGACGGTGTCGATGAAGGTGATGAAGCCGGCGTAGAGGGACGCATTGGCGGGATCGAGCACACGCTCGAAGCTGAAGACGACGTCGTCGGTGGTGACCGGTGAGCCGTCGTGGAAGACGGCGCCCTCGCGGATGTCGACCTGGTAGTGCGTGTCGTCGACCTGGATGGGCAGCTCTGCCCCCAGTGCCGGGTAGACCTCACGGGTGACGGGGTCGAGCTCGGTGAGCCCCTCCATCGTGTGCCAGTTGGCGGCGACGGTGACCGCGCCGGTCGTGATCATCGGGTCGAAGCCGGACCCCAGCGGATAGGAGATGCCTGCGTTGATGATCGCTTCGGGGTCGATGGAGTCGGGGTCGACCGACTCGGTGGCGCCGCCCTGCGGTGCGGGACTGGACCCGCCACATGCTCCCAGGAGGAGGGTCGAGGCGAGGACGGCTGCACCGATCGCAAGCCCTCGGGGGAAGGGCGCGGTCGTGCTCGTCAGTGAGTTACGCATGTAAGACCTCTTCCACTGTCTGAGTACATACGACGTATGATGTCGTATCTATAGTCCACACAGTACGATGAGTCCGCCACCTGGAGCAACAACGTGTCCATAACAGAACGGTCACAGATGTCCGCGAACATCCCGGCCCCCGGCCCGCAAGCTACGGCGCAGCGAGCCTCCCGGACAGGCATGTCTTCGACGAGTACGCAGATCAGAGACCTGATCGTGGCTCGACACCTCCGGCCCGGGGACGGACTGCCGACCGAGATCGAGCTCTGCGAGCTCCTCGGCGTGTCCCGGACGAGCATCCGCGAGGCCATCAAGACCCTGGCCACGCTGGACATCGTCGAGGTGCGGCACGGTCACGGGACCTTCGTGGGTCACATGTCCCTCGACGCCCTCGTGGAGTCCCTGATCTTCCGCGGGGTGCTCAGCCCCGGCGGCGACCTGCACGCGCTGCGTGAGGTCGTAGAGGTGCGTCAGGCCCTCGACCTGGCGATGGCGGACCGGATCGTCTCCTCTCTGCAGGGGACGAAGAACGAGACGCTGCACCGACTCGTGGAAGAGATGGCGAGCCTGCAGATGCAGGGCGAGACCTTCCCCGTCCAGGACCGTCTCTTCCACGCCGAGCTGCTCTCCCGGATCGACAACTCTCTCGTGGGACAGCTCGTCACCGCCTTCTGGGACGTGTACTCCGGCGTCCTGCCCAGGCTGGGACTAGGTCTGCCGACGGACCTCGAGCTCACCGTGTGCGCGCACGGCGACATGCTCCGCGCCGCGGAGGACGGGGACGTCGAGCGGTTCCGCACCGCCGTCGTCGACCACTACCGGCCGCTGCTGCGCGCGCTCGACGCCCCGCAGGTCGGCGCCGCGGGCTGACCGGGGCGCCGCGGGGCACGTAGACTCTCATCCCGTGGCTCTCACTATTGGTATCGCTGGACTGCCCAACGTCGGCAAGTCGACCCTTTTCAACGCACTCACCCGCGCGCAGGTTCTCGCGGCGAACTACCCGTTCGCCACGATCGAGCCCAACGTCGGCGTGGTCCCGCTGCCCGACGCGCGCCTGGCGCAGCTCGCGGAGGTCTTCGGTTCCGAGCGGATCCTGCCGGCGACGGTGTCCTTCGTCGACATCGCGGGCATCGTCCGCGGGGCCAGCGAGGGGGAGGGGCTGGGCAACAAGTTCCTCGCCAACATCCGTGAGGCCGAGGCGATCTGCCAGGTCACGCGCGCCTTCGCCGACCCCGACGTGGTGCACGTCGACGGCAAGGTCTCGCCCAAGGACGACATCGAGACGGTCAACACCGAGCTCATCCTCGCGGACCTCCAGACCTTGGAGAAGACGATCCCGCGCCTGGAGAAGGACGTGAAGATCAAGCGCGGCGACCCCGCCCTGCTCGCCGCCGCCCAGGGAGCCCAGACGCTCCTCGAGGCCGGCACCACGCTGTTCTCGGGTGCGGCCAAGGCCAAGCTCGACCTGGAGCAGCTCGCGACGCTGCAGCTCATGACAGCCAAGCCGTTCATCTACGTCTTCAACACCGACGACGCCGGCCTGGCAGACGAGGCCTTCCAGGCCGAGCTGCGCGCGTTCGTCGCCCCCGCCCAGGCGATCTTCCTCGACGCGAAGTTCGAGTCCGAGCTCATCGAGCTCGAGCCCGACGAGGCCGCCGAGATGCTCGCCGACTCCGGCCAGGCCGAGCCCGGCCTCAGCCAGCTCGCCCGCGTCGGCTTCGACACCCTCGGCCTGCAGACCTACCTCACGGCTGGGCCCAAGGAGACGCGCGCCTGGACCATCCACAAGGGCTGGACCGCCCCGCAGGCCGCCGGAGTCATCCACACCGACTTCGAGCGCGGCTTCATCAAGGCCGAGGTCATCTCCTTCGACGACCTCATCGAGGCCGGCTCCGTCGCCGCCGCCCGCGCGGGCGGCAAGGCCCGCATCGAGGGCAAGGACTACGTCATGCACGACGGCGACGTGGTGGAGTTCCGCTTTAACGTCTAGACCTCACCGTCGCACGACCTGGCGACGCCCGCAGCCGCGCCTCTCTCAGAACAGCGGCCAGGGAACCGCCGGCATCTCACCGGCGGGAGCCGGGAACCGGCCCGCCGAGCGCAACCTGGAGCAGCGGGCAGCGAGCGCTGCGATCTCTTGGGTGCTGAGCAGGTCCGCCAGGTCTCTTCCCAGGTCACCGTGGAGACCTTCGCTGACACGTTCGATGCCGTCGCGTTCCTCGGCGGTCAGGGCGTCGCCCAGCCATCCCCACAGGACCGTGCGCAGCTTGTGGTCACGGTGGAAGGTGAGCCCGTGGTCCACGCCGTGCCGGTGGCCGTCCGGCATGGCAAGGATGTGGTCACCTTTGCGGTCGGCGTTGTTGACGACCACGTCGAACACGGCCATGCGCCTGAGCGCTGGTGAGTCCTCGTGAACGAGGGTGACCAGGTGTCCGTTCTCGTCTCGTCCCTCGAGAACGTGTTTCCAGCCCACCGTCGGCACGTGGTCCGTCGCGACCAGGTCGACGGCGCTGTGGCCGGGGTCCTGCTCCTGCCAGAGCTGGACCATTCCTTCGCCCAGGGGACCGTCGCGCAGCCAGGTGCGCGGTACCACGCCCCAGCCGAGGGCCTGGGAGACCACGTAGGCGGCCACCTCCCGGTGCGCCAGGGGGCCGTCGGGGAAGTCCCACAGCGGGCTTTCGCCGGCTATGGGCTTGTAGACGACGCTCGCGTCGCCGATGGTGCCGAGGAATGTCGCGTTGGAAGCCGTCCTGATGCGGCCGGTGATCGTCAGCTCGGCGGTCACGAGGTCCGTCGCCGACATCAGTCCTCAGGAGGGGTGCAGACATGCCCGTCAGGGTCGATGGGGTAGCCGCAGAACGGGCACGCCGGGCGCCCGGCGCCCACGATCTCACGCGTGCGCCGTGCGAATGCACGGGCGGTGCCGACCGGCATCCGCACCAGCAGCATCTCGGTCTCGTGAGCGACGTCCTCATCAGGCATCTGATCGATGTCATCGGCATCGATGTCCGTGATGGGGTAGGCCTCTATGACGATCTGGGCCGTGGTCGGGTCCCAGCCCAGGCTCATGGCGCCGGTGCGGAAATGTTCCTGAACGGCATCGAGCTGGTCGTTGTCGACAAGCTCAGGGGGTGTGCTCGTGGGAATGCTGAAGGGGTTGCCCTCGACGGTGAAGAGCTGGTCGAGGATCTCGTCGATCTTCTCAGCGAGCAGAGCCGACTGCTGCTTCTCGAGGGCGATGCTCACCACCTGTGTCCCTGAGCGCACCTGGAGGTAGAACGTGCGCGCCCCCGGAAGGCCGATGGTGCCGACGACGGCCCGATCAGGCCAGTCAAACTCGTGAACGCGTGGAGGCATGTCAGTATCCTAGGCGCCGGTGGTTGACGGCGCCTAGTGCCCAGCGCCGCCGCCCACGGGCGCATCGCCGGAGTGGACGCCCTTCGACAGCCACGAAAGATCACCCGCGTCGGTGTTGGTCGCGTGGACGCTCGGCCGGCTCGCGCCGTAGCGGACGACCGAGACGGATGCGGGGCCGACGGTGATGCGCTGGAACAGGTCGAGGTGCATGCCGAGCGCGTCGGCGAGTATCGACTTGATGATGTCGCCATGGCTGACCGCAACCCACACGGCCTCCGGCCCGTGCTCGGCTTCGAAGGCTGCATCGTGGCGGCGAATCGCTGCCACCGACCGAGCCTGCATCGCGGCCATGGATTCACCGTCGGGAAAGACGACGGCAGAGGGTTGCGACTGGACCAGCGGCCACAGATCCTCGGTCGCGAGCTCGGAGAGCGTGCGGCCCTGCCACTGGCCGTAGTCGCACTCGGTGAGATGGGGATCGACCGGCGCGGACGGCGTGCCCGCCTGGCGATCGAGGATGTACTGGGCGGTCTGCTGACACCGCTCAAGGGGGCTCGACACCACCGCGACCAGGGGAACGGCCGCGAGCCGGTCTCCGGTGAGAGCCGCCTGGTCGTGCCCGATCTGGTCCAGGCTGACGCCGACGGCCCGACCGGCCAGCAGCCCGGCGGTATTTGCTGTGGTGCGGCCGTGCCGCACGAGAAGAACTGTCGCCATCCAGCCAGCCTAGCCACCCGGGCGACGGCGGTGTGAACACTCAGGGCACGCCGTCTCTGTCTTCTGGTGACGCTCCGTTCGGGCGCTGGCTGACGGCGGCTGCTACGGTCGGCTGGCATGGGAAGAATCCGCCGATCCGGCCTCGTTGCTTCGCTGCTCGTGGGCATGACGGCGGGGTGTTCTACCGACGTGGTCTGCCCCGCGATCGGGTGGATCAACGCCCCGGTCCGCATTCATCTAGAGGGAAATGCAGGCGACGTCGCGGTTGTCGAGCTGTGTGCCGACGGCGTGTGTGGCGTGTCGACTCCTCCGACTCCCACTGCTGGCTCGGTGCCCTTTGCCACCTCACGTGTTGATGGATCGTACTGGCAGGTTTCGTTGGAGTCGGCGACGCCGGAAGCGCTCACGCTTCGCGCGTTGTCCTCAGCAGGTCACGTGCTCGTCGAACAGGATGTTGTGCTCGACTGGCGGCGGGTGGGTGGCAGTGCGCAATGCGGCGGTCCCAGTGAGGCCGGGCCGGTCAGTCTCGGGATCCCCTACTGACTCGCCTGTGGGGGTGCTCCGGCTTTGGTGGTTCGGTCATGATCTGGACGTCGGAGACAGGGGCTGGCGGCGCGGGCAGGGGAGGCCGGTAGTCTGACGCGATGGCCCACGTTCCCCCCTGCGCTGGTCACGGACCCCGCGGTGGATCGCCCGCAGGTCGCGTGATGCGGCTGTGAGCGAGTTCATGCTGTCGCTCCGCATTCCCGCTCGCCAAGACTTCGCAACGAGGCAGGCGTGGCTCGCGGACCCTGCGTTCATGTCCTACAACGCAGGCTGGGATCTGGCGCATCCAGGGTACAACCGGAGTACCGGATGCATCGAGTGGCCCGAGTCGCAGTGGGACGCTTTCGAGGATCGGCTCCGTCTGCCCCGGGGAGAGCACGGCTACTACTTCGTTGAGGACGGCGTCACGGGCGTGACGCTCGGGCACGTGCACTACCTCGTCGAGGATGGCGTGGCCTCGATCGGTCTCAACGTCATTCCGTCGGTTCGTGGTCAAGGACTCGGACGTGAGTTCCTCGCGGTTCTCCTCGCGGCGATCCAGGAGAGCACGACTGCGATCGAGGCGGTCAATGAGTTCGAGGACGAACGGCTGGCAGCAGTGCGGGTGCACCGCACCGCAGGCTTCCGACCAGATGCGGGGACGACCAGCGTGTACGGACGTCCAACTCGTGCGTGGAGACTGCGGCTTCGTCGCCCCATCGTCTAGACCAGCAGCTCGTGCCGCGTCTGCCACTCGCTCACATGATGCCGATGTGCTCGCGCCATTCCGACGCGGCCTCACGGAGGTTGACGTCATATCGAGCAGGACTGTCCCGACATGGTGATGATGGAGCCATGACGACCTACTCCGGCACGAAGGAGTTCGAAGGCGCGACCTTCGTCAAGGCGAGCTTCAAGGGGGCCACCCTGCGATTCTCCGATGTCAGCGGTGTGACGATGCGTGGCGTCGATGTGGACGGACTCGACATCGACAGCCACGACCTGTTCTTCGGCACCCTCATCGTCAATGGAGTCGACGTGGTGCCGTTCGTGGACGCCGAGCTCAATCGGCAGTTCCCGGGCCGCGAGCTGCAGAAGGCGCAGATGCCCGAGGGCCTGCGCGAGGGGTGGGTCGCTGTGCAGTCCGCGTGGCAGGTGACGGTGGCGGGCACACCGCCGTCCCGGGTGGACGCCCACGTCGAGGACGAGTGGTCCCTGTCCCAGACCTTGCGGCACCTCATCCTGGCGACCGACGCCTGGCTCCGGGGCGGGATCCTGGGGATGCGGCAGCCTTTCCACGAGATCGGCCAGATCTTCACTGGTGCCGACGAGATGGGCTTCGACATGTCGATCTTCCGCGTGGACCCACCGACCTACGAGGAGATTCTCGCGGTGCGGGCCGAGCGACAGAGGATGGTGACCGACTTCTTGGCCACTGCCACTTCGGAGCTGCTCGCGGAGGAACGTGAGGGCCCGTGGGGCGGCGGTGACTGGCGTCCCAGCGTCGGTGACTGCATCCGCGTGATCCTGGAGGAGGAGTGGGCGCACCTGCGCTACGTCCGCCGGGATCTCGCTCGACTGGTGTGATCCACCGGCGACCGGTACCGGCGGCGCTCCGGACGGGCGGGACTGTCGGCGACGCCGAACGTGCTCACGCTTCGCCTTGACATCCCCGACTGACCTGACTCGGAAGGAAGATGTTGCGAATTCTCGACATCCGCGCGGTACCTTCAAAATGTCGACGATTCCTGACTTGAGGGGATGGGACGGCCGCGGCGCCGTATGGAGAGTGAGGCGCCCGTGTCTACCCGTCGCTGGAGGTGGAGTTCGGGATCGCGCACACCCTCGGTAAGGAGCCGCAATGACCACCCCACCCCTCCCGCGCACGATGACAGCCGCCGTGCACCGTCGCTACGGCCCACCCGAGGTGCTGCACCCCGAGCAGATGCCCCTGCCGTCTCCGCGGCCCGGCGAGGTGCTCGTCCGCGTCGCCGCGGTCGCCGCGAGCGCCGCCGACGGAGCACTGCGCGCTGCGCAGCCGGCCGTCGCACGCCTCGCGGGTGGGCTGCTGCACCCCCGGAACCCGATCCTGGGCAGCGAGGTGGCCGGCGTCGTCGTCGCGCTCGGGGACGGCGTCACATCCATCTCCGTGGGGGAGCGGGTCGTCGGCGCGACCGGCGCCCGGATGGGGGGATACGCCGAGTACGTCTGTCTCCAGGCCGTCGGCATCGCCCGGGTGCCGGACGCCCTCACCATGCCCGACGCCGTCGGGGTCATCGAGGGCGGTCTCACCGCGCTCCCGTTCCTGCGGGACCAGGCGCGGTTGTCGCCTGGTCAGCGCGTGCTCGTCAACGGCGCGTCCGGGTGCGTGGGGGCCGCCGCGGTGCAGGTTGCGGCGCACCTGGGTGCCGAGGTGGTGGGAGTGTGCAGCGGCCCCAGCGCCGAGCTGGTGCGATCGCTCGGGGCCACCGAGGTGGTCGACTACACGGCTGAGGACTTCACGGCGGCGCGCGGCGCGTACGACGTCGTCTTCGACACGGTCGCGACCAGCTCCTTCCGGCGCTGCCGGCAGGCGCTCCGCCCCGGCGGCGTGTATCTGACGACGGCGCCCAGCCCGGTGGCAGCGGTGCAGAGCCTGCTCACGCGGGGGAGCGGGCGGCGCGTGCGACTCGCCTTCACCGGCCTGCGGCCCCAGGCGGACAAGGCGGCCGACATGACGGTCCTGATGGGACTGGCGGTGGAGGGTCGCATCCGCCCGGTCGTGGACCGCACCTTCCCCCTGGGAGATGCCGCGGAGGCCCACCAGCTCATCGACTCCCGGCACAAGCGCGGCACCGTGCTTCTCATCCCCTGACCCGGGACCGCCCGTCCCGACGCCTGACGCCTGGCGGCTCGTCCTCCTCTGCGGGCGGGCGAGGGACTGACCGGAATGGTTGAATCGGGAAGATGAGCCGGATGACTGCGGGACGAGTCGATGACATGGCGCCGCGCACCGTGGCCCGCCTCGCGGGAGGGTTCTACCTCGCGTTCGTCCTGGCATCGGTGCTCGCCGGCCTGGCCGGGCACATCGGCATGGGCGGAGCCGAGAGTGTCTACGAGTCGATCGTCACGACTCCGGGGGTGTTCCGGCTCGCCCTGGTCATCGCGTACCTGTCGGCCTTCTTCTTCCTCGTGGCGGCCTGGGGCCTCTACGTTCTGCTGCGACCGGTCAACCGGCACCTGGCGCTGCTCTTCCTCCTGCTCAACGCGGTCGGCGTCGCCATCCAGTGCGCAAGCATGATTCCCCTCATCTCGGCGCTCCTGCAGCACGACGGGGCGGATCGCCTTCAGGCCTACTCGGCGGAGCAGCTGGAGGGGTTGGCGTACCTGTCGATCGACGTCTACAAGGCGGGCTTCACCACAGCCCAGCTGTTCTTCGGCACGTGGCTGTTCCCGCTGGGCTATCTCGTGCTCAGGTCGGGAATCCTGCCCAGGATCCTCGGGGTCATTCTCATGCTGGACGGGGTCGGGGTGATGATCTGGTTCTTCCAGGCCCTGCTGCTGCCGGACCTCCCCGCTCTCAGCTACCCCTCGTTCGCCCTGGGCTTCATCGCCGAGGTCGGGTTGGCGCTGTGGCTGCTCATCAAGGCCGTGCCAGACGTCGACGCCGAGGGCGTGCTGCCCGGACGAGAACTCGGTGCTGGCCCTCCAGCGTGAGCAGTGGGTGGATTCTCTGCGGGTGGCTCTGATCTCCGGCGTGTTCGCGCTCGGGGTGATGGCGGCGGAGTCCGGGTGGGACGGCCGGGTGTCCCGGCACACCGAGCACCGGCTCGGCCAGGTGACCGTGGTCGGTGTGAGCCTCACCGTTGCACTGATGTCCTACACCGGGGCACGCGATCAGCTGGACGAGGCCTTGGGGGGCGTCCGTTGGGCCAGTCTCTCGTTCGCCATCCTCTACGGCGTCGTCTCGATCGCGTTCACGCTGTGGTGCCTGGCCTGGCTGCGCCGCCGCTGGCCGACCCACGGTCCGCTCATGGCCAAGGCCGGACGGAGCTCGTATGCGACGTACCTGCTGCACCCGGTCGTGCTGGTCTCGGTGATGCTGGCATTCCGGGCTGTGCCGCTGGGTGCCGAGCTCAAGTTCATCGTCGTCTCGGTCGTCGCGGTGCCGGTGTGCTTCGTGGTCGGGTACGCCGTGACCCGGCTGCCCGGCGTCGGGCGCGTGGTGTAGCCACGGCGAGGGAAGACCGGGCACGTCCCTAGTGGAGAAGTGCCCTGTCGGACCTCTTCGGTCCCCTCTACGCTCCGGCAGTCGACCGGAGCAGCAGCTCGCGCACCCTCGCGGCGTGATCGGTCAACCTCTCGAGGTCGGTGCTCTGCGGTGATGTCACCGCAAAGGCGTCGACCAGGTGGCGGGTGTGCGCGGCCATCTCCGCCCTTGCCCTCGGATCGAGACAGGCAGAGCCGACCTGCGCGAGGAGGTCGATGGTCCGGTGCAGGACGGGTGGGTGCTCAGCTGCGTAGAAGCGCATGGCGTCAATCAGGTGCTGGACGATGTCGAGAAGCGACGCCGCTGGTGCCACGACCCGCGGACGGCCGTCCTGATCGCGGCGGTAGGGCGACGGAGTCGGCCGCCCCGCCAGTGTCGTCAGACCCCCGGCCAGGTTGTCGAGGGCATTGAGGGCGGTGTACGGGTCGTTGGTGCCCGGAGACAGCGCCCGAACGGCCATCTCCTCGAGCAGCAGGGCCGGGAACTCCACGTCCTGCTGCGGGTTGCGCGCCCGGCCGATCTGGAAGGTCCGACGCGCGGCCTCACGGACCGCCTCGCTGAGGCGGTCCGCAGGGCTCACAGAGGCGAGCCCGGTCCCGGTCGTGATGTGCCTGCCGGGGCCCACCTGCAGCGAGATGACGAGGTCGTGCTCGCGGGCGAGGTCGACGAGGCCGTCGTAGTCGATGCCTTGCACGTACCCGGTCTCGTCAGCGGTGAGGAGGACGTCCGTGGCGGCCTGCGCGGGCGCTTCTCCCCACCCGCCCGCAGCCGTGCGGTCGTGGTCGGTGCTCACCGGGTACAGCCGGTCGATCACCTCGACCAGGTCCACGCGCACCTGGTCAGCCAGGGTCCACACCTGGACCGAGTCGCTGATGTGGTGGATGAAGTAGACCAGCACACCGATCGACAGCACGGCCAGCAGGACGGCCACGTTCACCGCCAGGTGCGGGACGAAGAAGCCTTCCGGGTCTTCGCCGATCTCACGGATGGAGCGCAGCACCAGCAGGCTGTACAGGAACGTGGCGACGAAGACGCCAAGGACGACCTGGTTGCCCCGGTCAGCCATGAAGTTGCGGACCAGTCGCGGCCCGTACGTCGAGGACGACAGCGCAAGGACCGCGATGGTGATGGAGAAGGTCGTCGAGGCGACCGTGAGCATCGAGCCAGCGATCGCACCGAGCAGGTCTCGGCTGCCTGACTCACCGACTCGGGTGATGAGGACGTCAAAGGGTCCGAGGTCGGCGTCCCCGAACTTCTGGTCGATGAGGATCAGCCCTTCGGCCAGGACGACGGCTCCCAGACACAACAGCGCGGGGAGGAACCAGAAGCTCTGGCTGACCCGGGTCCACCGGCTCACGGCTGGCCTGCACGGTCGGACGCTGAGACCATTCGTCGGGACCTGATCGTGTTCGCCATGCCCGTGACGATAGCCGACGAGCCGTGACGTGCTCGGTGGAAAGGACGACGTGGGTTCAGCCAATCCGGAAGACCGGATGGTCCTTCGGGTCAGGCAGCTTCGTGAAGCACGGGCCCACGAACGTCGCTGCGGCTTCGCGGTATCGAGCGATGATCCGCGGTCTCTCCGCGACGGGCACCTCTTCAGCGGAGAAGTGCTCTGTCCGGCCCTTGGTGCGCAGGTCGCCGGTGCGGGCGACCCGCAGGTTCTTGACCCACTCCGACTCGCCGTACGGCGAGACCAGATAGCGACCGCCGTTGACCTCGATCGGGATGACCGGAAGTCGGTGCGGCTCACCGGTGCGGCGACCGACGACCGTGAGGGTGGCGACGCCGCGCATGCCCAACCGCATCGCCAACGGATTGGCCACGTGCCGGGTGACGGCTGGTGGCTTCAGATATGCCATGGTCAAGAACCCCCGATCGTGCCAAGCCCTGTTCGTGAACAGACTTTCAGTCTCCTCGCGGTCGTCTCCGGCCGTCAAGGGTCGTGGAGCCCTCCCCGGAAGCGTTCGTGAGCGGGCTCCACCCACAGGCTGTGCGCTTCTAGCGACAGTTCATGTGCGTCCGCCAGGCACGGTCGGGCGCCACGTGCTGGACTCGCAGTCCGTCCAGTTCGTGCGGGCTTGTTCGACGACGATGCCAAGGAACACCATGACGCGTATCCCTCGCCTGAGGCCCTCAATGATTGCCGTGGCCGTCACGCTGGCCCTGGTCGGGTGCGCTGCTGGTGGACCGGCGCCGACGGGGACTCCCGGCCCCGAGGAGGCGGCCTCATCGACGTCGTCCGGAGCGACCGAACCGGCCGTGGTCGAGGCCGCCGGGGGCCAGCTGCTCGGCTACAGCGACCGTGGCGTGCACACGTTCCGCGGCGTGAAGTACGCCCAGGCGGAGCGGTTCCGCGCGGCCGAGGACGTCCCTGACTGGACCGGGGTGAAGCCGGCACTGGTCTACGGACCGACCTGTCCTGCCGGGGCGAACGACGCCGTGAGCCTGACCGAGTTCGTCAACTTCTCCGGCAACAACCTGCCGCAGAACGAGGACTGCCTCTACGCGAACGTGTGGACCCCCTCGCTCGACCCGGAGGCGGCCAAGCCCGTGATCGTCTGGATCCACGGGGGCGCATACTCCACCGGTGCCTCCAACGAGCTGGAGTTCTACGACGGGCACAACCTCGCGGCCACCGGCGAGGCCGTGTTCGTCAGCGTCAACCATCGGCTCAACGTGCTCGGCTACACCGACCTGTCGGCCTACGGGGAGGAGTACGCGGACTCGGGCAACCTCGGCCAGCTCGACCTGGTCGTGGCGTTGCAGTGGGTCACGGACAACATCGCGCAGTTCGGCGGCACCCCGGAGAACGTCACGGTCGTGGGTCAGTCCGGAGGCGGTGGCAAGGTGCTCACGCTGCTCGGCATGCCCGCGGCCCAGGGGCTCATCGACCAGGCCGTCGTGATGAGCGCAGCACCGATGTGGCGCAGCCAGGAGGAGGCCCAGGCTCAGACGACGGCGCTGCTCGCCGAGGCGGGCGCCGCGGACCCCGCGAGCCTCACCGACCTGCCCTATCTCGAGCTGTTCGACGCCGCCGACCGCGCGGGCTTCCTCGCCGGCCCCGTGATCGGCGGGGACGCCTTCCCCGAGGCGTCCTTCGACGCGGACGGCTTCACGGACCTCGCCCGCGACGTTCCCCTGGTCGTGACGACCGTGCTGGGCGAGTTCGCAAGCAACCTCGGCGGCATGACCTACGCCATCGGGGACTCCACGGACCCGCTGGCGTCCGCCTACCTGCCCACCCTCGACAGCAGCGAGGTGGACACCATGATCGCGCAGCGCTTCGGCGACCACGCCGAGGAGATCACGGACGCGTTCACCGCGGCCTACCCGGGCCACCCGGTCGCCGACGTGCTGTGGATGGAGGACGGCTCGTTCTTCGGTTCCACCCGCGTCGCGGTGACCACCGCGAAGGCACGCCAGGGAGGCGCACCCGTCTTCGGCGCGGTGTTCGCCAAGGACCTCCCGGTGTTCGGTGGGGTGACGCCGCCTCACACCGGGGGTGACGTTCCGTTCCTGTTCCGCAACCACGCGCTCATGGGGCACATCGTGGCTGGGCAGGAGGACGAGTTCGCGGTGATGTCGGAGGCGGCGTCGGACGCGCTGCTCGCCTTCGCGACCACTGGTGACCCGAGCACGGGCGCGCTTCCCTGGCCCGCCTACACCACCAAGGACGCCACGATGATGGTCTTCGACACCGAGAGCGAGGCTCGGGACCAGCACGAGGTGGAGCTCTACCGGCTCTTCGCACTGGTGGGGGGTGCGGCGACCACTCGTCCGTGAACGTCACATGCTGCGGCCAGGGTGTTGTAGACGGTCCCGTACTGGCTCAGGTTGCGGTGCACGAGGTCGACGCGGCGCTCGTTCTCCTCGGTGACCAGGCGCACCTCGTACTCGATCTCCATGAAGCGAGGCGGGACGTCCTGACGGCGGGCCCGGACGTCGATGTCCGCATGGAGGTAGCGGAACGAGAGCAGTGCCGCTGAGCGTTCCAGATTCTTCATCAGGCACGCCGCAAATGCCCCGGCCAGGAGCTGAGCGGGACCGGGAGTGCCGGGTGGTTCGGGCGCTGCCCAGGTGGCGTCGACCGGGATGGTCTGGTTGCCGGCTGTGAGCGTGGCGCGGCCGCCGGCGGAGACCTCGGCGCGGACGTGGTAGCTGGTCGGCGGGGTGCTCATGAGCGTTCCTTCCGACGCGGTGCGCTGAGGGCTCGTCAGGGCGATCGGCTCGGCACCGGTCAATCAGTGGTAGGTCAAGGCTAGGCCGGTCATGGGCAGCGTGACACTGCTCCGCTAGACCGTGCGACCGGTGGTAGGGGGTGGGAGCGCTCAATAAACACGCACTGACCGGGGTTACGCTGCGACGTCGGGATGATCACCAGCGAGAGGCACCCATGAGCGAGTCCGGAACCTTCGACTGGGACATGCGGTCGCCGCAGGTTCAAGCCGATCAGCTTGCCTCCTACGACGCGATGCGTGCGCGGTGCCCGGTCGCCCACGGGGTCGACGGGTCGTGGACCGTGTTCGGTCACGCCGACACCGTCCGGATCCTCGAGGATCCTCTCGCCTTCTCCAACGAGGTCTCCCGGCACCTCGCGGTCCCGAACGGGTTCGACGGCCAGACCCACGCCGAGTACCGGGCCGTGGTCGACCGCTCGTTCACCGCGGAGCGGCTCGCCGCCTTCGAGCCGGCGTGCCGAGCGATCTGCGCTGATCTCGTCGCGGGCCTCGCCCACGACGTGGACATCGAGGTCATGAACGCTCTCGGAGACCCGTTCGCGAACGAGGTGCAGCGCGCCTTCATGGGATGGCCGGACGCGATGCGGGAGCCGCTCGAAGGGTGGGTCCGCAAGAACCACGCAGCCAGTCGCTCGGGCGACTGTGCCCGGATGGGCGCCGTGGCCGAGGAGTTCGACTCCTTCATCCGCGCCGAGCTCGATGCCCGACGCGCCGACTCCGGCACCCACGACGACCCGACGACGCGGCTGCTCGCGGAGACCGTCGGCGGTCGAGCGCTCAGCGACGAGGAGATCGTCTCCATCATCCGCAACTGGACCGTCGGGGAGCTCAGCACCATCTCGGCTGCCGTCGGGATCATCCTGCACTTCCTGGCCACCCACCCCGCCGAACAGCTCCGCATCCGCGCCGGCGAGTGGGACCTGGATGCGGTCACCGACGAGCTGCAACGTCTGGGTGCCCCGCTCGTGACGAACCGGCGGCGCACCACGGCCCCGGTCACCATCGGTGGACGGCAGATCCCGGCCGAGGAGAAGGTCGTCGTCCTGTGGGCCTCGGCCAACCGGGACGAGGCCGTCTTCGCCGACCCCGACGCCTTCAACCCCACCGCCCACCAGGAGCACAATCTGGTCTACGGCCGTGGGCCGCACTACTGTCCCGGTGCGGACCTGGCCCGGATGGAGCTCCGCATCCTCCTGGAGGAGCTGTTCGCGGCCACCACGCTCATCGAACCTGGAACAGCGGCGCCAGTCACGGCGCAGCACCCCGCGGGCGGGTACCAGGAGGTCAGCGTCCGACTGCGGTAGGGCGCCGGAGCTCACACGGGCCCGCGACCGCCCTGGTTCCGGCGGTCTGCGCTCTCGGTCGTGGCCGCGACGAAGGCGTCGAGCAGGCCCTCGGACAACGGGAAGGACTGCAGCGCCTCGACGACCTCGCTCGTTCCTGCGGCGCCGGGGGAGGAGCCGAGCTGGAGCACCTCGGTGTGCAGCCGCTCCATCTTGCGGTCGAGACGGTTCGCGACGTCGGCGGCGTCGGTGAGCTCGTCGAGCAGGGTCTGGGGGACCGCGCCGTCGTACTTGTAGAAGATCTTGTGCTCGAGGCTGGCCCAGAAGTCCATCGCGATGGTGCGGATCTGGATCTCGACGGTGACGTTCTCGACACGGTCGGAGAGGAACACCGGCACCGCGACGATGAGGTGCAGGCTCTGGTAGCCGTTGGGCTTGGGGTTCGCGATGTAGTCCTTCACCTGCAGCACGGTGACGTCTGACTGACCGGTGATCATGTCCCGGACCGTGTAGATGTCGGAGAGGAAGCTGCAGGTCACCCGGATCCCGGCGATGTCGAAGATCTGCGCCCGGATGTCGTCGGTGGTGAGCGGGCAGCCCTTGCGCAGCGCCTTCTTGACGATGCCCTCCGGCGACTTCATCCGGGAGGAGACGTGCTCGATCGGGTTGTACGCGTGGATGTACTGGAACTCGTCCTTGAGGATGTTGACCTTGGTCATCATCTCCTCGATGCCGAAGCGGTACGACAGGAGGAACCTCATGATGTCGTCCCGCAGGCGGGCCCGCGCGGTCGGGTCGGCCAAGACTTCGGCGTCCATCCTGCTCCTTCTCACCGGCCGCCCTGGGACGGGCGCTCCTGACGAGGATATCCGGTGCCATCAGTCGGGGGTTAAGCGCAACTTGTCGGACCCTTCAGATGCGCTGCGATCGGCAGGTTTCCAACAACTTCCCGGACGTTGTCCCACCATGTGAACAACATGTGACCAATGTTACTAGGCAGTATCAACTTCATAACGATCATCGCCTGGAACAACGTTCTGGCGAAGTGGCGCAGATCTCATGGGTAGTTTTCGTTGTACACAACCATGCCCTGGCCGCGGTCGGCTGGCCGGTCTCCTCCGGTCTGCCGAGAAGAGCTTGCACATGCAGGGGTATTTCTCATCCTTCGAGGAGGAACATTGAAGATCAGGCGCACATACGCCGCGGTCGCGATGCTGGCCAGCGGTGCACTGCTGCTCGGCGCGTGCACCACGTCTGACGATGCTGACGGCACTGCCACGACGAGCCCGAGCGGGGACTCGTCCGCAGCACCGACGTCGACCGGCAAGGAAGACCTCGGCGACGTGGTCACCGCGGACGACACCATCAACTACACCCTCGGCGGCGAGGAGTGGTTGGGATACAACGGCAACACGCCGGAGACGTACTCCACCTACAACTCGGTCATCAACGACCGGATCCAGGGCTCCTTCATGTACTTCGGCACCGACGGTGCCGTGTACCAGGACGAGCAGTACGGAACCTTCGAGCTCGTCAGCGAATCCCCGATGGCGGTCGAGTACACCCTCAACGACGCCGCGTCCTGGTCTGACGGCACGCCGATCGCGTACGAGGACTACCTCCTCGACTGGGCCGCTCAGGCCATCACCGACGGCGTCGACGAAGAAGGCAACCCGATCCCGCTGTTCAACCACGTCGGTGGGGTCGACTTCGGTACCCGCGTCCTCGACGGACCGGCCGGCGAGGTGGGCGCCAAGACGTTCACGTACACCTACGCCAGCCCGTACCCCGACTACGCGCTCCAGGTGAGCAGTGCGTTCCCCGCGCACATCGTGGCCGAGCAGGCCGGCATGACGGTCGACGCTCTCGTCGCCGCGATCCAGGCCAAGGACGTCGAGGCGCTTCGCCCCGCCGCCGAGTTCTGGAACACCGGATGGCTCTCCCCGAACCCGGGCGAGCTCCCGGACGAGGCGATGACCCCGGTCTCCGGCCCGTACAAGCTGTCCTCCTGGACCGCCGGCGAGTCGGTCACCCTGGTCGCCAACGAGGACTACTGGGGCACCCCGCCCGCGACGAAGACCCTCGTCTACCGTTTCGTGGCCCCCGAGGCCATGGTCCAGGCACTGCAGAACGGTGACCTCAACATCATCGAGCCGCAGGCCACGGTCGACACCGTCGCCCAGCTCAACGCGATCGGCTCGACCGTCACGGTCGAGACCGGGGAGAGCCTGACCTGGGAGCACCTGGACTTCAACTTCAACAACGGTGTGTTCGCCGAGGACCTCGCCCTGCGTGAGGCCCTGGCCATGTGCATCCCGCGCCAGCAGATCGTCGACAACCTCGTCAAGCCGGTCAACCCCGACGCAGTCGTGATGAACGCCCGTGAGGTCTTCCCGTTCCAGGAGCGCTACGAGGACCTCCTCGAGGCTTCCTACGACGGTCGCTACGACGAGGTCGACATCGACGGTGCCAAGGCCAAGATCGCCGAGTCCGGCGTCGCGACCCCCATCACGGTCCGTATCGGCTACTCCGCCCCGAACCAGCGCCGTACCGAGCAGGTCGCGCTCATCCAGTCCAGCTGCGCAGAAGCCGGCTTCGAGGTCGTCGACGCTGGGAACAAGGACTTCTTCGCTCCCGGTGGCACGCTCGAGCGTGGCGACTACGAGGTTGCGCTCTTCGCCTGGGCCGGATCGGGCCAGATCGTCTCCGGTCAGAACATCTACTCCACGACCGGTGGACAGAACTACGGCGGCTTCTCCAACGAGAAGGTCGACGCAGCCTGGACCACTCTCGGCTCGACCCTCGACCCCGAAGAGCAGTTCGAGCAGATCAAGATCATCGAGACCGAGCTGTGGAACAACCTCTCCGGCATCCCGGTCTTCGCTCACCCCGGTGTCGTCGGCTTCGACTCGACCATCTCGAACGTCCGCAAGACGGCGACGCAGAACACCGTGGCGTGGAACGCCGAGCAGTGGGTCCGCGCGTCCTGATCAGCACCACGGACTGACACCTCGGTGACGGTCCGGTGGCCACCTGCCTGATCTGGGTGTCCACCACATCGGCTGGGGTGGGGGCGCCACGTCCCCACCCCAGCCTTTTCGAGCCCACGTCAGACCGGCCGTGGCAGCCAGTGGCCTCCAGGTCATGGCAGTATGGAGAAGTTTTGTGGCTCGACGCGTGAATGCCACGTGCCCAGTCGAATGCATCCAATGGAACTTGAAGGGTTAGTTCGTGACCAAGTTCATCCTGCGCAGACTGGGGCAGTCGCTCCTCGTCCTGCTCGGCGGCTCTCTGCTGCTCTACGTCCTCGTGATCAACTCTGGGGATCCTCTCGAGGAACTGCGCGAGAGCAACGCCAAGAACCGCGAGTACCTCATCCAGCAGCGCACCTCCTTCATGGGGCTCGACCAGCCGTGGTACTCCCGGTACTGGGACTGGCTCCGTGGCGTGGGGCAGTGCCTGCGCCTCAGCTGCGACCTGGGGACCAACCGGTCCGGCACCGACGTGACGAGCATGCTCGGCAACGCGATCAGCTCGACGCTGCGACTCGTGATCCTGGCCACCCTGCTCGCCATCGTCATCGGTGTCCTCGTCGGGATCATGACCGCGATCCGCCAGTACTCCGGATTCGACTACGGCGTGACGTTCCTCGCCTTCCTCTTCTTCTCTCTCCCGGTCTTCTGGGTCGCGGTCCTCCTCAAGGAGTACGGCGCCATCCGGTTCAACGACTGGATCGTCGAGCCGACGTTCTCGATGGTCCAGATAGCCATCGTCGCGATCGTGCTGGCGTTCATCCTCCAAGGGGTGCTCGGCGGACCGATGAAGCGACGGCTCTACACCTCCGGTGCGACCTTCGTCTTCGTCGCCGCGGCGATGACCTACTTCTCGGCCGTCGAGTGGTTCCGTCGCCCCGCCCTCGGGATCGGCGTCGTCGCCCTGGTCTCGATCGCCTTCGCGGTCGGGCTGACGATGCTCATCGTCGGGCTGAGCAACCGGCGGGTGCTGTACGCGGGCCTCACCACCGCGGGTGTGGGCATCGTCGCCTACTTCGTCACACTGCCGATCCTCGAGGACCCCTCCTGGAGCATCATCTTCCTGCTCGGTCTCGTGGCCGCGGCGGTCGGCGTCGTTGTCGGCTGGCTCTGGGGTGGGGAGTCGCGACGACTCGCCATCAGCGTCTCGCTGTCGACCGCGCTCTTCATGGGTGCCATGACCATCGCGGACCACGCGGTGTCGAGCTGGAGCGGGCTGCTCACGCTCAAGTCGCGGCCCATCTCGACGATCGGCTCCGAGACGCCGAACTTCTCCGGCGACTTCTGGGAGTCCTTCCTCGACAAGGGCACCCAGCTCATCCTGCCGACGATCGTGCTCACGCTGATCTCGGTGGCCTCCTACACCCGGTACACCCGGTCCTCGATGCTCGAGGTGCTCAACCAGGACTACGTGCGCACCGCCCGGTCCAAGGGACTCTCCGAGCGGATGGTCATCGTCAAGCACGCCTTCCGCAACGCGCTCATCCCGATCACGACGATCGTCGCCTTCGACTTCGCCGGCCTCATCGGCGGCGCGGTCATCACCGAGCAGGTCTTCGGCTGGAAGGGGATGGGAGCGATGTTCCAGGGTGGGCTGAGCCACGTCGACCCCGCACCGGTCATGGCCTTCTTCCTCGTCACCGGAACCGCCGCGATCGTCATGAACCTCGTCGCGGACCTCGCCTACGCCGGCCTCGACCCGCGGATCAGGCGGTGATGGCGTGATGACCCACCTCGCACGCTTCCTCACGACCTCCTCCCGCGCCATGAACACCGGAGTGCGCAATGACTGACCGCAACAAAGATTTTGAGCCCGAGCGGGTCATGACCCCGACCGACGGTGGCATCGACCCCGTCGCCGGGCACATGCACGATGACCCGAGCCCGCTCAAGACCGAGCAGAAGTCCTACAGCCAGGGACAGCTCGTCCGACGCCGCTTCCTGCGGCACAAGGGCGCGATGGTCTCCCTCGTCGTCCTGCTCTTCATCACGGTGCTCGCCTTCACGTCGATCGGGTACGGCCCGATCCCCGGCTGGTGGGACAAGGACTACGCGAAGGCCGCCGACGTCATCAACGGCGGGAAGCCGACCCTCCAGCTGTGGCCCTTCCAGCTCGGTGAGCACCCCTTCGGGCAGGAGTCCACGGGCAAGGACTACTTCGCCCTCGTCATGCGCGGGACTCAGGTCTCCCTGACCATCGCCTTCACCGTCGGAATCATCGCGACGGTCATCGGGACGGTCATCGGCGGCCTCGCCGGCTACTACCGCGGCTGGATCGAGAACGCGCTCATGCGTGTGACCGACCTCTTCATCGTCATCCCGCTGCTCGTGCTCGCGGCAGTCCTCGGTCAGATCGCCCAGGACTGGGGGGTGGCCGGGCTCGCGATCATGCTCGGTCTGGTCACCTGGACCGGCCTGGCCCGGCTCGTCCGCGGTGAGGTGCTCTCCCTGCGCGAGCGGGAGTTCGTCGCCTCGGCCCAGGCCATCGGCACCGGGACCCGGCGGATCATCTTCAAGCACATCCTGCCCAACACCGTCGGCGTCATCATCGTCTCGGCCACCCTGTCCATCGCCTCCGCGATCCTGCTGGAGACGGCGCTGAGCTACCTAGGCTTCGGCGTCCGCCCCCCGGACGTCTCCCTGGGTCTGCTGATCAGCCAGTACCAGAACGCCTTCACCAACCGCCCCTGGCTCTTCTGGTTCCCCGGCCTGTTCATCCTGGCGATCGCGCTCACCGTGAACTTCATCGGTGACGGTCTCCGCGATGCCTTCGACCCGCGCCAGAACAGGAACAAGGACTGATGAGCACACCAGGAACAGCCACCGTGGAGAACACCTCCGTCCTGTCCTTCGCCAACCTCGACGTCAAGTTCGGAACCGAGTTCGGGACTGTCCACGCGGTCAAGGGCATCTCCCTCGACGTGCGCCCCGGAGAGGTCCTCGCCCTCGTCGGCGAGTCCGGCTCGGGCAAGTCCGTCACGTCGATGACGGCGCTCGGCCTGCTGCCCGGCAATGCCCGGGTGACCGGGGACATCACCGTCGCCGGCACGCTCATCGGCGGGCTCGACGACCGGGCGCTGCGCCGCCTGCGGGGAAACGACGTGGCCATGGTCTTCCAGGAGCCGATGACCGCGCTCAACCCGGTACTCACGATCGGCACCCAGCTCACCGAGGCCCTCGAGCTGCACGGCATCGTCTACGGCAAGGCGGCGGTGGCCCGCGCGGTCGAGCTGCTGCGGATGGTCGGCATCCCCGAGCCCGAGCGGCGGATCAAGCAGTACCCGCACGAGCTCTCCGGCGGGCAGCGCCAGCGCGTGGTCATCGCCATGGCGATCAGCTGCGACCCGAAGGTCATCATCGCCGACGAGCCGACGACGGCCCTCGACGTCACCGTCCAGGCCGAGATCCTCGACCTGTTGCGCTCGCTCAAGGACAAGCTCAACACCGGCATCCTGCTCATCACCCACAACATGGGTGTCGTGGCAGACATGGCGGACCGGGTCGCGGTCATGCTCAAGGGCGAGATCGTGGAGACCGGCACGGCCGACGAGGTGCTCAACCACCCCAAGCACGAGTACACCCAGCGCCTGCTGGCCTCCGTGCCGCACCTCGGCTCCGGTCCGGGCCAGTTCGGCGTGAAGGTCGCCGAACCAGCTGCAGCGGTCGCCGGGGAGGCTCCCGCCCTCGCACTGACGGACCTCGTGATCGAGTACACGAGGCTCGGCAAGACGCCGTTCCGCGCAGTCGACGACGTCACGCTGACGGTCGGCGCCGGCGAGATCGTCGGCCTGGTGGGGGAGTCCGGCTCGGGCAAGTCCACCATCGCCCGCTGCGCACTGGGACTCATCCCGGCTGTCGGTGGATCGGTGTCGATCTTCGGCACGAGCTTCGCCGCGATGAACAAGAAGGAGTCCAAGGCGCTGCGCAAGCGGATCGGCGTCGTCTTCCAGGACCCGGCCTCCTCGCTCAACCCGCGGTTCCCGGTCGGTGAGTGCATCTCCGAGCCCCTCGTGGTCCACAAGGTCGGCGACCGCAAGTCCCAGCTCGCGAAGGTCTACGAGCTGCTCGACGCGGTCGAGCTCCCGCGCGACGTGATCAACCGCTACCCGCACGAGCTCTCCGGCGGACAGCGCCAGCGTGTGAGCATCGCCCGCGCGCTGACCCTCGACCCGGAGCTGCTTGTCGCCGACGAGCCGACCTCGGCCCTCGACGTGTCCGTCCAGGCGAGCGTGCTGGCCATGTTCTCGGCGCTGCAGGAGCGGTACCGCTTCGGCTGCCTCTTCGTCAGCCACGACCTCGCGGTCATCGACCTGCTCGCGCACCGCGTCGTCGTGCTGCAGAACGGCAAGATCGTCGAGCAGGGGCTGCGTGAGGACGTGCTGCTCAACCCGCAGCAGGAGTACACGCAGCGGCTGCTCGCAGCCGCTCCGGTGCCCGAGCCCGGAGAGCAGCGCCGACGCCGCGAGGCCCGGCACGAGCTGCTCGTCCGGCTGGGTGAGAAGGTCACCGAGCTCCGGATCAACCCGACCGACTAGCACCGAACAGCACCGACACGGGCACGGGGGCTTGCCATGACGAGGTGGGACGGGACGGTCCGCGCGCGGCTGCGCGCGTACCGGACGACCCTGGTCGCCCTGGCGACCCTCACCGCGCTCGTGACGGCCGCCGTCGGGGGGACGTTCGCCTTCGTCGAGCAGACCTCGACGCAGTCCGTCCAGACAGCCCCCGAGCTCAGCTCGGGGGCCGCCGCCGTGCTCCGGCTGGACACCCGGATCGCTGCGGACGCCGCGGAGCAGGACCTGCTCGCCCGCGCGGTCATCGACGGCACGCTCGCCGGTGCACCGGTCGACGTGCTCCGGTCCGTGCGCACCGAGCCCGTGACACCGCAGGTCGGGGACGAGAACCTCGTCCAGGTCGTGCTTGTCGCCGACCCGGCCCTGCCCGCCCATGCCGAGCTGACCGGCGGAACCTGGCCCGACGACGCCGGACAGGGTGCCGTGCGCGCCTCGGCGGCCTTCGGCGTCGACGTCGGTGAGCAGATCGTCGTGGGCGGCGCGACGGTGACGATCGTCGGCCTGTGGGAACCCACCGCGCCGGACTCCCCGTTCTGGGCGACGGACACCCTCGCGACCGAGGCCGGCGAAGAGCCCCCGGTGATCCTTGTCGACGAGACCACCGTGCTCACCGTCCAGGACGATCCCTTCGTCCGGTGGAGCCTGCTTCCCCGGGTCACCGAGCTCACCGTCGAGGACACCGCTGCGATGGCCGCCGGGCTGGCGGGCCTGCGCGGCACGCTCCAGGCGTCACCCGCGCAGGTCCGCGGCGTCGTGGAGACGGGCACCCTGACGGCGACCGTCGCGCGGCTCGACGCCGAGGCGACCACCGCCCGGTCGGTGACCGGGGTGCCGATCGTCGTGCTCCTGCTCATCAGCCTCGTCTCCGTGGTCCAGGTCGCGCGTCTGCTGGTGGCCATCCGGGGCCGGGAGTCCCAGATGCTCGTGGCGCGCGGCGCCTCGGTGCCGCAACTAGGCCTGCTCGCAGCTGCCGAGGCGGTCCCGTGCGCGGTCGCCGGCGCTCTCGTGGGGGCTGGGCTGTCCTGGGTCGCGGTCACCGCGGCCACCCCCGGCAGCCTCACCGACGCCGCCTGGCGGTGGATCGTCCTCAGCGCGGCGTTCCTCGCCGTCTCCGTCGTCGCGGTCCTCGTCACGGTCGTCGTGCTGGATGCGCGCGGGCTCGCGCGGCTACGCGCCGTGGACGCCGCGGGGCGGACCCGGACCGTCGTCGGGCTCGGAGCGCTCGTGCTGCTGGTCGCCGCCGCGGCGTTGTCCGGGTGGCGGGTCTGGCGCGCGCAGGGGCAGGTGGTCCCCTCGGCCGAGGAGCTCGTGGTCCTGGCGCCCGGGATCCTCCTGCTGACCGGGGCCCTGGTCGCGCTCGTGGTGCTCGCGCCGACTCTGCGCCTGGTCGACATGTGGGCCGGCCGGCGGCGCGGCCTGGCACCGGCGCTGCCCGCCCGCCAGGTCTCCCGGCGGCTGGCCGGCTACGCGGTCCCCGCGGTCCTCGTCGCGCTCGCCACGGGCGCCCTCGTACTCGCCGACACCTACGACGCCACCCGGGCCGGGCTGCAAGGACATGTGGACGCGGTGGGGGCCGGGACCGACGTCCGGGTGCTCACCGGCGCCCGGGGCACGGTCACCCCGCGGACCACCGTCCCGGCCGTCGACGGCGGGGACGGAGCGCAGAGCTCGCTCGTGCTCAATGCGACCGGCGACGTCGGTGACGCCGAGGTCCGGGTGCTCGGTGTGCCCGGCGGTCGGCTCGACGCCGTGCTGCCGGCCTCCGGCCCCGGTGCCGCGTCCGAGCTCGCCCCGCTCGCCGGTGCAGCCGAGGAGACACTGCCCGGACTGGCGCTGCCGGCCGGCGCCGTCGACCTCGCCGTCTCCGTGCACGGCCGAGCCGGTGCTGTCCCCGCCGAGGAGATGCTGTGGGGGTGGTCCGCGGTGGGCGGGCGGCCGGTGCGGGTCACCACGACGCTGTGGCTCGCCGACACGTCCGGGGGGCTTGTGCAGGTCCCCGGTCCGACGGCGTCTCTCCCCGTCGTCGGCGAGTTCACGGACGCCGTGCTCACCGAGCCCGCCACGGTGCGCGCCGACGTGCCGGGCGGCGGTCCCTGGCGGGTGGTGGCCGTGGACGTCGTGGTCGACAAGCACGACGCCGACGTGAGGTTCCAGGTGGTCGTGCCGGTCGTGTCCGTGACGCTCGCCACGGGTGACCTGGTCCCGCTCGGCGCGGGTGCCGACCCGGGCTGGACGTTCGCGGAGGACCTCGTGGGGTCGGGCCTGACCTCGCCCTGGACCGGGGAGGTGACCGTCCAGGTTGCCGACGGCCACGACATCGACGTCACGGCGGACCTCGTCTACGGACTGGCCGCCGAGCGCGTGCGCCTCACTGTGGGAGGGGCGGGTGCGGACCCCGGTTCCGGCACCGGCACCGGGTCCGATCGGCCGACGGAGGTCCCCGCCCTGGCCACCGCCGGTCTGCTGGACCGGCTGGAGCTGGAGGTCGGCGACACGACCGACCTGCGGATCACCGGCGGCCGGGTGTCGGTCCGGCTCGTCGGGGAGCTCGCGGTCGTCCCGGGGGGACTCGACTCGATGGCCCTGGCCGTCGACCTCGACGCGCTGCACGCCCACGGTCTGCGCTCACGCCCGGCTCCCGTGGTGGCCAACGAGATCTGGATCGCGGTGGGCCCGGGGGTGTCGGTCGCGGACTCGGCTGCGGCCGTCGCTGCGGCTGTCCCCGCAGGCTGGACGGTCGTGAGCGCGGTGAGCGGCCCCCCGGGGATCTCCGGGTCGATCGGGACCGCCTTCTGGCTCGCCGCGGCAGGCGCCGTGGCCCTGGCCCTGGCCGGGACATGGTCGGTCCTGGGCGCACTGGCGCGGGACCGGCGCGGGGAGGTCGTGGCGCTGCGCTCGGTCGGGGTCACCGCGTCGCAGCAGGGCCGGTCCCGCAGTCTCGAGCTCACCGGGATCGTTGTCTTCGCATTGCTCGCTGGACTGTTCGCCGGCGTGGTCGTCGCCGGGGCGGTCGTCGGGCTCTTCGCCCGGATCAGCGTCCCGGCCGCACCGTCCGGGCTCACCCAGGCGGTCACGGTCGCCGCAGCACCCGGCGCTCTCGCTCTGGGCGGGCTCGTGCTCGGAGCCGCGCTGCTCGGCTGGGCCCATGCCCGGGCGGTCCGCCGTCAGGCGCTCGACCTCGACCACCGGGAGGACGCCCAGTGACACGCCCAGTGACACGCCCCCGCACCCCCCGTGCCTACCGTTCCTACCGTGCGACGACGACACCGGCCCTGCTGGGCCGGATCTTGCGCGACGACCGACGGATCGGCGTCGTCGTCCTGCTCGTCGTGATCGTCACCGCTGCACTGCTCGCGGCCCTGCCGCGCGCCGTGCACACGCTGGCCGACGACATCGTCGCCGACCGGATGGCACGCACCACCACGCTCGTGAGTGACCTCACCGCCCGGCCGACCGAGATGGCCGTCGGCCCCGCGCGCCCCGGGACGACGTCGACGGTCCCGGCCGAGTGGGAGACCACCTTCGGGCTGCTCGACGGCGCGCTCCAGCAGACCCGGTCCGCCCTGCCGCAGCCGATGGCCCAGATCGTCGGCGCGGGCCGGGTCCGGCTGGCGACCGGGGGCGTGTCCGTGCCCCCCGTCCCCGGGCACGACGTGCGCTTCCCTAAGATCGAGCTCGTCGCCGACCCGCACATCGCGGAGTACACGACGCTCACCGCCGGCCGCTGGGCGCTCGCGCAGGACTGGTCGACGGCGGACGCGGCGCTCAGACCCGCAATCGAGATCGTCCTCGAGGAGTCCAGCGCCGACCGGTTGGCGTGGGGGATGGGGGAAACCCGCGAGACGGGGCCCGAGACCCTCGTCCTGGTGGGCACGTACGTGGCCGACGACACCGGCGACAGCTACTGGACGCACAGCCCGGCGGCGTCCGGTCCGCGGGTCATCGACGACCCCGACCTCGGCCTGATCGTCGTGGCCGCCGGCTACGTCGGGCCGGAGAACAACTCGATGCTCACTCTCGCCCCGAAGCTGTCCCTCTGGTTCCCGGTCGAGGCGACGACCCTCAGGGCGACCGACATCGACCAGGTGGTCAGCCAGCTCCGCGCCTTCACCGCGCAGCGTCAGGACGCGGGGGTCCCCGCCACCTTCTCCACCGAGCTCGTCGGTGTCCTGGAGACCGTCCAGCGGGACGTGGCCGCGACCACCGCGATCGTCGCGCTCGTGGCGTCCGGGCCGATCGCGGTCCTTGTGATGCTGCTGGTCGCGGCCGTCCGGATGATCCACGACCGACGCCGTCCCGCTATCGCGCTGGCGCGCGCCCGCGGCGCGTCCGGGGTCCAGATCCGCATCGTGCTGGCGGGAGAAGGGGCCGTCCTGGGACTCCTGGGGGCAGGGGTCGGGGCGGCCGTCGCCGTCGGGGTCCTCCCTGGACCGACGACCGCTGCGGTTCTCCTCGGCCCGGCCCTGGTGGCCGTCGTCCCCGCAGTCGTGCTGGCCGCCAGCGGCCTCCCGGCGGGACTGCGGACCGAGCGCCCCGGACATGTGCGGAGCCGGCTGCGGTGGGTCTGGGAGGTGCTCGTCGTCGCAGCGGCGGTCCTCGCCACGGTCCAGCTGCTGCGGCGCGGGGTCGCCGGCGCGGGCGGCCTCGACCCGATGCTCGTCACCGCGCCCGCTCTGGTGGGTGTCGCCGTGGCGGTCTTGGTGGCGCGCGGCGCGCCCGCCCTGCTCGCCGTCGTCGTGCGGCTGACCGCTGCGGGACGCGGTGCGTTCGCCTTCCTCGGGTCGGCTTCAGCGCAGCGTGACGGCCGCGGGCGGCTGCCCGCGGCGATCGGCCTCGTCGTCGCCGTGACGGTCGCCGTGCTCTCGACTGTGCTCCTGACGACCGTGCGCTCCGGGCTGGAGACGGACGCGTGGACCACGGTCGGCGCCGACCTGCGCCTGACCGGTCCGCACGTGGACGACGCGACCCTCGCCCAGGTCCGAGCGATCGACGGGGTGGTCGCCGCCACGACCGTGACCGATGTGACGCCTGCCGCGGTCACGACCGCGGACGGCCGGTCCCCGGCGCAGGTGCTCCTCGTCGACAGCGTCGACCTCAGCGATGTCCAGGAGGCCGTCCCCGGGTGGACGGTGCCGACCGGGCTCGGAGCGCCGGACCCGGCGGGCCTGCGTGCGGTGGTCTCCGACGGGGTCGACGCGTCGCCCGGGCCCGTCACGCTCTCCGTCGACGCGCACACCCTCGAGGTCGCGGTGACCGGGACGGCCGCCACCGTGCCCGGTGCGTCGCGCGGGACGCGGTGGGTGTTGCTCGAGCGGTCCGCCGTCGCGGAGGCGACCGGGGCGACCTACCGCCCGCGGATCCTGCTGGTCCGCCTCGACGAGGCAGCAGATGCCCCACAGCGCGACGCCGTCGCGGACCAGGTCGTCGCGCTCACCGGTCCGGGTGCGCTCGAGCTGCGGACCGAGGCCGTCGCGACGCGGCTCACCGACCCCACGCTCCGTGGGCTGCAGACCACCGTGCTCATCGCACTGATCACGGCCCTCGGGCTCGGGGCGGCGACCGTGGCAGCGAGCGAGGCCGCCGCCCAGCCTCGCCGGGAGCGCCTCTTCGCCGTCCTGGAGATCCTCGGCATGCCGCGGCGCCGGGGGCAGGTGGTCAGCGTGTGGGAGGTCGCGTCGTGGACCCTCCCGTCGATCCTCGGTGGCCTGGGTCTGGGCCTGGCGCTGCCGGTCCTCGTCCATCGGGTGGTCGACCTCCGGGCCTTCACCGGGGGGAGCGCGGAGGTCGCGCTCGTCTACCCGCCAGGATGGGTCGCGCTCGTCCTGGGTGTCTTCGTCCTCGTCGTCGCAGGCTGCGGACTCGCCTCCGCCGCCGTGGGACGCACAGTCAGCTCCGCAGCGCTGCTGCGGTCGGTTCAGGAGTGAGCGACATGACGATCGACCAGCACCCCGCGAGGGCACGCAGCGCCCTCGACCCGGCAGGCCCGCCCGCACCGGCCGCTGATCCCGGCGCCGGCACCCCGGACATCCTGTGCCGCGACCTCGTGCGGATCTTCGTCACCGACGGGATCGAGGTGCAGGCGCTGCAGGGGCTGAACCTCCGGGTCGACCGCAGCGAGATCGTCGCGGTCGTGGGAGCCTCCGGATCGGGCAAGTCGACGCTCCTGTCGATCCTGTCCGGCCTCGACCGGCCGACCGGCGGCACCGCCCAGGTCGCGGGCACCGACCTGCTGACCATGGGCCGACGCCAGCGGGTCGCCTACCAGCGCCGCACCGTCGGCTTCGTCTGGCAGCAGGCCGCACGCAACCTCCTTCCCTACCTGACGGCGGCCCAGAACGTCGCCGTCCCGCTGATGATCACGCGCGCACCGGCGCGCGCGGCGCGGGTCGCCGAGCTGCTCGACCTGCTCGGGGTGGGGGAGTGCGCCGACCGGCTGCCCGCTCAGCTGTCGGGTGGTCAGCAGCAGCGGGTGGCGATCGCGGTAGCCGTGGCCGCCTCACCCACGGTGCTGCTCGCCGACGAGCCGACCGGTGAGCTCGACGAGGCGACCTCGGCTGAGGTGCTGGAGATGCTGCGTACGGTCAACGCCGAGACCGGGGTGACCACGCTCATCGTCACGCACGACCCGGCCGTCTCCGAGCACGTGGCCCGGACGGTGCAGATCCGGGACGGGCGCACCTCGACCGAGGTGCTGCGCCGCACCGAGGTCGACGAGGACGGGACGGCCCGGCACGTCGCCGAGGAGTTCGCGGTGCTCGACCGGGTCGGGCGCCTGCAGCTGCCGCCCGAGTTCGTCCAGAGCCTCGACCTGCGGGACCGGGTGCGGCTCGCGCTCGAGGTCGACCACGTCGGGCTGTGGCCGGGCGCACCCGCCCGAGCCGAGGAGGAGAGACCGTGACGACGACCGTGACCACGCCCGTGCATCCGGGACGGACGGGCCTGCTCCGGGCCGAGGCGGTCAGCCGCAGCTTCAGCACGCCCGCGGGCCAGGTGCATGCGGTCCGTGAGGTCTCGCTGTCGGTCGAGGCAGGTGAGCTCGTGGTGCTCCGGGGCCGGTCCGGCTCGGGCAAGACCACCCTGCTCAACCTGCTCGGCGGCATCGACGAGCCGACCTCCGGGACCGTGAGCGTGGGCGGGGCGCGGCTGGACTCCCTCGACGCGGCGGGACGGCTGCAGCTGCGGACCCAGGGCGTCGGCTACGTGCTGCAGTCCTTCGGCCTCATCCCGGTGCTGTCCGCGGCGGAGAACGTCGAGATCCCGCTACGGCTCATGCGGACCGACCCCGGTGACCGGGCGGAGCGGGTAGCGCGGGTGCTCGACCTCGTGGGGCTGTCCGGTCACGCCCACCAGCGCCCCCACGAGCTCTCTGGAGGGCAGCAGCAGCGGGTGGGCATCGCCCGCGCGCTCGTCGCGCGGCCCTCGATCCTGCTCGCGGACGAACCGACCGGCCAGCTCGACTCCTCGACCGCGACCACGATCATGGACCTGCTCCGTGAGCTCACGGCGGCGGCGGGTGTCGCGGCCCTGATCGCCACCCACGACCCGTTGCTCGTCGCCCGCGCGGACCGGGTGCTGACCATGCACGACGGACGTGTCTCCTGACACATTGCTCGGTGATCCACCTGCCGGTGGTCGGCAAGGATCCGGCGGAGGGTACAATTGCATAGGTCAACGTCGTCCGTGTGCTGATTTGTGCTCCAGGCGTGCTTACGCGCGCCGTCCCCGCCGGACCAATGACGCGTGACCACTGGGTGATCAGCAGCGTGCACCTGCGCGCTGCACCCCGTTCCTTCTCACACTGTGAAATGAGTTTCTCTATGTCTGTGCGCTCCGACCTGCGTAACGTCGCGATCGTCGCCCACGTTGACCACGGCAAGACGACCCTCGTCGACGCGATGCTGAAGCAGTGCGGCGCCTTCGGTGCGCACGCTCACGTGGACGAGCGCGCCATGGACTCCGGCGACCTCGAACGCGAGAAGGGCATCACGATCCTCGCGAAGAACACCGCCGTGCGTTACAACGGACCGGCCGCGGCCGCCTCCGGCTCGCCCGACGGCATCACCATCAACGTGATCGACACCCCCGGCCACGCCGACTTCGGCGGAGAGGTCGAGCGCGGCCTGTCCATGGTCGACGGCGTCGTCCTCCTCGTCGACGCGTCTGAGGGCCCGCTGCCCCAGACACGCTTCGTCCTGCGCAAGGCGCTCGTCGCCAAGCTCCCTGTGATCCTCGTGGTCAACAAGACCGACCGCCCCGACTCCCGCATCGAAGAGGTCGTCGCCGAGGCGACCGACCTGCTGCTGGGTCTCGCGAGCGACCTCGCCGACGAGGTCCCCGACCTCGACCTCGACGCGATCCTCGACATGCCGGTCATCTACGCCGCTGCCAAGGTCGGGCGCGCCTCGACCGTCCAGCCCGCTGACGGCACGGTTCCTGAGAGCGAAGACCTCGAGCCGCTGTTCAAGATGATCCTCGAGAAGATCCCGGCCCCCACGTACACCGAGGGCGCGCCGCTCCAGGCCCACGTCACGAACCTCGACGCCTCGCCGTTCCTGGGCCGTCTCGCCCTGCTGCGCATCTTCAACGGCACCATCAACAAGGGCCAGACCGTGGCCTGGGCCCGCGCCGACGGCACGATGCAGAACGTCAAGATCACCGAGCTGCTCGAGACGAAGGCGCTCACCCGCGTCTCGGTCGACTCCGCAGGCCCCGGCGAGATCGTCGCCGTCGCCGGCATCGAGGACATCACGATCGGTGAGACCCTCACCGACCCTGACGACCCGCGTCCGCTCCCGCTCATCACGGTCGACGACCCGGCCATCTCGATGACCATCGGTATCAACACCTCCCCGCTCGCGGGCAAGGGCGGCAAGGGCCACAAGGTCACCGCCCGTCAGGTGAAGGACCGCCTCGACAAGGAGCTCATCGGTAACGTCTCGCTCCGCGTGCTGCCGACCGAGCGTCCTGACGCCTGGGAGGTCCAGGGCCGTGGAGAGCTCGCGCTCGCCATCCTCGTGGAGCAGATGCGCCGCGAAGGCTTCGAGCTGACGGTCGGCAAGCCTCAGGTCGTCACCAAGCAGGTCGACGGCAAGACGCACGAGCCGACCGACCGCATGACCATCGACGTCCCCGAGGAGTACCTCGGTGCCGTCACCCAGCTGCTCGCGCAGCGCAAGGGCCGCATGGAGACCATGTCCAACCACGGCACCGGCTGGGTCCGTATGGAGTTCGTCGTCCCCGTCCGCGGCCTCATCGGCTTCCGCACGCGCTTCCTCACGGACACGCGCGGAACCGGGATCGCCTCGTCCATCGCCGAGGGCTTCGAGCCGTGGGCCGGTGCGATCGACACCCGTGTCAACGGATCGCTCGTCGCCGACCGCCCCGGTGCCGTCACCCCGTTCGCGATGATCAACCTGCAGGAGCGCGGCTCCTTCTTCGTCGACCCCACGCAGGAGGTCTACGAGGGCATGATCGTCGGCGAGAACTCGCGCAACGAGGACATGGACGTCAACATCACCAAGGAGAAGAAGCTCACGAACATGCGCGCTGCGAGCAGCGACACGTTCGAGAACCTCACCCCGCCGAAGCACCTCACCCTCGAGGAGTCCCTCGAGTTCGCCCGCGAGGACGAGTGCGTCGAGGTCACCCCCGAGGTCGTGCGCATCCGCAAGGTCATCCTCGACCAGTCCGAGCGTGCCCGTGCGTTCTCCCGCTCGAAGAAGGGCTGATCGCACCCTGATCAGCTGCTGAGCCCCCGGGCTCCCTCGACGATGGCCACCAGGCTCACCTGGTGGCCATCGTCGTCTGCTCACCGACGACTCGCTGTCAGGATGGACCCGTGATGATCACCGAAGCCTCGCTCCCGACCGGCCCTCTGCTCGCCGTGCACGCCCATCCCGACGACGAGACGCTCGCGACCGGCGCGCTGCTCGCCACGTGGGCGGCCTCCGGTCAGCCGGTGACCCTGGTGACCTGCACCCGCGGGGAGCGGGGCGAGGTGATCGACGCCGCGCTCGCCCACCTCGAGGGGGACGGTCTGGGCCTGGCGGAGCACCGCGAGGGTGAGCTCGCCGGCGCCCTGGCCGCGCTGGGCGTGCGCGACCATCGCTACCTCGACGAGCTCGTCGCCGGGGTCGCGGTGGGAGACGCAGCCGACGCCGCCGGGGCACCGGCCCGCTATGAGGACTCCGGCATGGCGTGGGTGGGTGCGGCGGGCGGCCAGGCCGGCCAGGCCGACTCCGTCCCTGCGCGCGCCCTCGTCGCCGCGCCCCTCGACGAGGCCGCCGGGGCCCTCGCCGAGCTCATCCGCGACCGCCGTCCGGCCGTCGTGGTGACCTACGAGGGAGGCGGCGGGTACGGGCATCCCGACCACGTGCGCACCCACGAGATCACCGTGCGCGCACTCCGGCTCGCCGCGCAGGCGTCCGGGACCCGTCCCGCCCACGTGCCCGACGACGTGTGGTGGGCCGTCGTCCCGGCACCGGTCGTGCGCGGCTCCCGGGCCGCGCTGCGCGCCCTGTCCACGAGTGACCCGGACCTGGCCCGGCTGCTCGCGGCGGCGCCGTCGGCCACCCTGCCCGACCCGAGCGTGCCCGACGCCGCGCTGCCGGCCGCCGCCGCGCCCGGCCTGCCCGTGGTCGCGACGATCGACGCCGCGGCGGTCCTCGACCGCGTCGAGGCCGCGCTGCGGGCGCACGCGACCCAGGTGCACTGGATCCACCGGCTGTCCGCCGGCGGGCCCGAGGTCGCCGGTGCCGGGCTGGCCGGCTGGTACGCCCTGAGCAACGACGTCCTCGTCCCGTGGTTGACCCACGAGCACTACGCCCGCGCTGAGTGAGCCGGTGTGAGCTCGGTGTAGGCCCAGTGTGAGCCCGGACTGAGTGCACTCTCAGTGCAGTTTCCGGCCAGTCTGAGTCCACTCAGCGGGCGGTCAGTGGACTGTCAGGCTGGGGCGGTACCGTCTCGGGTATGTCTGACCCGTACTCCGCGCCCGCGGACCCCTCCACGCCGCCTCCAGCGGCGTACGCCCCCCAGAAGCCCCCCGCTCGGTCGAGCCTGCACCCGATCACGCTCGTCTGGTACCTGTGCGCGGCGCTGCTCGGGGCGGTGGTCGGGATCGTCGGGACGGTCATGCACCGGCAGTGGGCGCCGTGGATCCTCATCGCCGCACTGGTCACCGTGACAGTCGCCGGTGTCCTCGTGCGGGCCTGGTTGGGCGGCGGGGGACTCATCCCCTACGGCGTCGGCTGGCTCGTCGCGGTCCAGATCCTCGCCGCGCAGGGGCCCGGGGGAGACATCATCATGCCCGCGCAGCCCGTGAGCTACGCGTGGATGATCGGCGGGATGGTCATGATCGGTGTGGCCGCCTTCGCCCCCCGCCGGTGGTTCCTCGACTGAGAGCACACCGGCCGTGAGGGCGGGCACCGTACACTGGGCAGGCGGGGGCTACCGCATCCAACGCCAGTCCACGGGGTTCACCCCGGCCTTCTTCGCGAGTGGAGCGACCAGATGACCAGCAGTGCCGACGAGACGACTCCGGTGCCGCAGAGCTCGACGCCTCTGCCATCTCAGCCGCTCGACGGACGCGGCGGACCTGCGGCGACAGCCGCCGGTACCCCCCGCGGCGAGGGAAGCTCGTCCGGTTTCACGGGCCAGAGGCTGAGCTACCCGGTCCTGCAGCGTCCCCCGGTCGAGGAGCCCGCACCCGTGCGGCCCGCCGGAGAGGGCGCTGATCCTGCGCCCGCCGACGCTGCACCCTCCACGTCTGAGTCCGTCAAGTCGGAACCGGCCACGTCGGAATCCGCAACCTCTGAGTCCGTCACCTCTGAGTCCGTCACCTCTGAGCCTGCCTCCGACCCCCAGACTCCCCAGACCCCCCAGGATGAGACCGTGCCCGCACAGACCACCACCGAGCCGCTCCAGGGCACCGGATCCCCGCTGAGCGTGTTCGACGGCGACGACTCCGGACGGCGCTGGCCCAAGGTCCTGCTGTGGACCGGGATCGGCGTCGTCATCGCGGCTGGCGCCTACGTCGGAGCCCAGTGGCACTTCGCCGACCGGATCGCCCGGGGCACCACGGTCGCGGGGGTGGAGATCGGTGGTCTGTCCTCCAGCGACGCTGTGGCGCGCCTGACGACCGAGCTCGGCGGGATCTCCACCGCGCCGATCCCGGTCACCGCCGGTGGCGCGGCGACGACCATCGACCCGGTGAGCGCGGGCCTGACCTTCGACGCTGCGGCGACGGTCGACGGCCTGACCGAGTTCACCCTCGCCCCCGGGCACCTGGTGGCCCAGGTCTCCGGCGGCCAGGAGGTCGACCCGGTAGTCGTCGTCGACGAGGCGAAGCTGGCCGCTGCGACCGAGGTGCTGACCGTCGATCTCGCCGTGGCACCGACGAGCGGCACGGTGGGCTTCGTGGACGCCGCCGCGGTGCAGACCCCCGCGGTGGACGGTACCGCCCTCGACGAGGAGGGCGCTGCCGAGGTCGTCGCCGCCGGCTGGCTCTCCGCCGTCCGCCCGATCGACCTGCCCACGACCACGGTGGAACCGGACATCACCCAGGCCGAGACGGACGCCGCCTTCGCCCAGGCGCAGCAGGTCGCGGCGTCGTCGGTGTCGGTCACCGTGGCCGGCCAGGTCGCCGAGATCCCGGTCGACTTCCTCACCGCGGCCGCGACCTTCACCCCCACCGACGGGAACCTGGTCCTCGCCTTCGACGGCGCCATGCTCGTCCAGGACGTGCTCGACCGCACGACCAACCTTCTCGCCAACTCCTCCGACGCCACATTCGTGTTCGTCAGCGGTGCACCGGTGATCCAGCCAGGTGTCCCGGGGACAACCCTGGACCCGGCGGCCCTCGCCGCCGCCGTTCAGCAGGCCGCCCTGTCCGACGTGCGGGGCGCCGCGGTCGATCTGGTGCCGAGCGACCCGACGCAATCGACCCAGGCCCTCGAGGCGCTCGGCGTCACGACCAAGGTCGCCGAATTCTCCACCCCGCTCACCAACGAGGTCGACCGGACGGAGAACCTGCGGATCGGCGCCGAGAAGGTCACCGGCGTGCTCGTCAAGCCGGGGGAGACGTTCAGCCTGACCGAGGCGATCGGCCCGTTCACGAAGGCGAACGGCTACAAGGACGCCCACGTCATCGTCAACGGCAACATCGTCGACGGGGTCGGTGGTGGACTCTCCCAGATGTCCACGACCACGTACAACGTCGGCTTCTTCGCGGGCATGGTCGACGTCGAGCACCAGCCGCACAGCTACTGGTTCTCCCACTACCCCGAGGGCCGCGAGGCGACCCTCTACGAGGGGCAGATCGACATGAAGTGGCGCAACGACTCCCCGTACGGTGTGCTGCTGCAGTCCTGGATCGCCGACGGCAAGCTGCACGTCGCGGCGTGGAGCACCCCGCACTACACGGTCGAGACGACGACGAGCGCCCGGTCCGGTGTCGTGGCACCCACGACCGAGCACCGCACGGGCGCGACCTGCGTGCCGCAGAGCAAGGGCGGGGAAGGGTTCTCCGTCTCGGTCTGGCGCAAGGTGACGGTCACCGCGACCGGGGTTGAAGCCATCAACGAGACGAACAAGTGGCGGTACCGTCCACAGAACGCCGTGGTCTGCGACGGCTGACCCGCTACCGCTAGCATCAGGGCAGGTCCTCGTCCCATCGGCACGTCCACTGTAAGGAGCGAACGATGCTCGGCAAGAGCGCTCGCGAATCCGGTCCCCACGCACGTCTCGCAGCCTCGACGGGGGGATGGGGCGAGGGAGACCTCCTCGACCTCGGGTCCACGACCGCGACCCTGGGCACGATCGCGAACATCTCCAACCTCGCGGCCGTCGTGCACATCGGTCACCCCGCCCAGCCCACCCCCGAGCTCGAACGGTCCCTGCTCTCGGGCGACCGGTCGCTCCTGCTCACCCAGGCGGTCGCGGTCGCCTCAGAGTGGGCCTGGGTGGGTCGTACCGCCGAGGCCAACGGCACGGCGATCGTCGACGAGGCCGGGATGCGCGACTGCCGGCACGTGCTCCGGGCCATGGGCGTCAGCCCGCACCTGGTCCCCACCACCACCACGCTCGAGGAGCGCATCGCCCTCGCCGGCGAGCACGGCACCCTCGTGGTGGAGCGCTCCATCATCCCCGCCGGCTTCCAGGAGCTCCCGGGCAGCGCCCGACTGGGCCAGGTCCCGCTCATCTGGTACGGCCTGCTCGAGACCCACGAGACGCTGACCCGGTTCGAGGAGCCCGCCCAGATCTGGCTCGCCTTCGGGCCGCGCGACGACCACCGCGGGTCGCTCCAGGAGACCCTGGGTGTCATCGCCGCGACCGGGATCGACCTCCAGCACCTGCGCAGCCAGCGATCGCAGGCCGGGCCGCACATCTTCCTCACCTCCTTCACCTGCGCGAGCTCGACGGTCCTGGAGAGCCTGCTCGGGGAGTTCGCCGCGCGTGGGGTCGAGCACCGGGTGCTCGCGGTCCTCACCGGCCAGGAGTTCCTGCCCGGCCCGGACGCGCTCACCCCGGTCTGGGCGTCCGCCGAGGTCTTCGCCCGGTGACCGAGCCCGCTGCCGGGCTGCGGCTGGCCTACCTCGGGCCGGAGGGTACCTTCACCCACGAGGCCGCCCTGGGCTGGGCCGCCGGCCTGGGAGCGGGTCCGGTGCGTCGACCCGTCGACCTCGTGCCGCTGCGGACGGTCTCCGACGTCTACGCCCAGGTCGCCTCGGGTGAGGTGAGCCACGGCGTGGTGGCGATCGAGAACTCCGTGGAGGGTTACGTCGTCCCCTCCCTCGACGCGATCGTCGCGGCCGAGGACGTCGTCGCGATCGACGAGGCCTTCGTCACCATCACCTTCGACGCCTTCTCCCTGCCCGACGACGACGGCCCCTTCACGCAGGTCTCGAGCCACCCGCACGGGCTGGCCCAGTGCCAGGGCTTCGTCACCGCGCGCGACCTGGTGACCGTCCCGGCCACGTCCAACGCCGCGGCCTGCCGCGACATCGAACCCGGACAACTGGCCCTCGGGCCGCGGATCTGCGGGGAGATCTACGGTCTGCGCACCCACACCCGGTCTGTGGAGGACTTCCACGGTGCCCGCACCCGGTTCCTGCTGCTCACCAGCCGCACCAGCGCGGTCGAGGCCGGCGTGCCCGCCGGCGGTGCGACGACGTGGCGCACCATGGTCGCGATCACCCCTCACCTCACCGGCCCGGGTGTGCTGGCCCGGATCACGGCGGCCTTCGGCTCGCTGGGCGTGAACATGTCGAGCCTGATCACCCGGCCGCTCAAGGCGCTTGAGGCGCGCTACGTCTTCATCGTCACGGTCGACGGCGCCCCCTGGGACGGTCCCGTGCGCAGCGTGCTCGAAGGCCTGCTCACCGCAGGCGACTCGGTCAAGACGCTCGGCGTCTTCCCCTCCCGTGGTGAGCTCGACGAGACGGTCGAGGTGCACCGCGTCCCGGCGGGCAGCGTCCAGGCCGGTGCGGACGCATCGGTGCTGAGGCGCGGGCTGCTGTGGGCATGATCCGGGTCGCCGTCCTCGGTCTCGGCCTGATCGGCGGGTCGGTGGCCCGCCGGCTGGTCGACCGCGGCCACACGGTCGTCGGATGGGACCCAGACGGCGCAACCCGGGAGGCGGCCCGCGGCGTCGGCATCACGATCCTCGCCTCGCTCCATGACCTGGCCCGCGCCGACGTCGACCTCGTGGTCCTGGCGGTCCCGCTGCGAGCGGTCGACCAGACCGCCGACCTCCTCGCCGGGGTCCTGCCACCCGGCACCGTGGTCACGGACGTGGCGAGCGTCAAGACCCCGGTCCGGGCCGCCATGGTCCGGGTGGGCCTGGGCGAGCAGTACGTGGGTGCGCACCCGATGGCCGGGACCGAGCACAGCGGCTTCCGTGCCTCCGACGCCGACCTGCTCGTCGGGGTGCGGTGGGCGGTCACGCTCGACGCCTCGACGTCGGAGCGCGCGTTCCTCATGGTGACGGCGATGATCACGGACCTCTTCGACGGAGCGGTCTTCCCGCTCACCGACGACGTGCACGACGAGGCCGCCGCGCTCATCAGCCACGTGCCGCACGTCGTGGCGACCGAGCTGCTCAACCTCGTGGCCCACGCGGAGATCCGCGCCGTCGCGGTGGGCTTGTCTGCCGGGAGCTTCCGGGACGGCACCCGGGTCGCCCGGACCACCCCGCGCCGCACCCAGGCGATGGTGACCGACAACGCCGCCTGGGTCGCACCGGTGCTGCGCCGGGCCATCGCCGACCTCGAGCGCCTCGCCCAGGCCCTGGAGTCGAACGGCCCGACCGAGGAGTTCTTCGACCGTGCCGACATCCTGCGTGACGCACCCAGCGGCAGCGCTGCGACCGACGCCAGTGACGCAGGTGACGCGACCGGTGCGACTGGCGCGACTGGTGCGACTGGTGCGATTGACGCGACCGGCGCGACCGCTGCGACCGGCGCGATTGGTGCGACCGGCGCGACCGACGCCGCCGCGCTGACGAACGACGGCGAGCTCGGATCGGAGGTCGTGCGGAGCCTCGTCCTGGCGGACCTTCCCGGCTGGCAGGTCGAGCTGAGCCGGCTGGGTGCCCTCGGCGGCCAGGTGCTCGCGGCCGACCCCTCCCGCGGCACCGTCGTCGTCGCCACCCCCACCTGACCCGACGCCCGCCCGACCCGACCCCCGCCCGACCCGACGTCCGCCGGACCCGACGTCCGCCCGACCCGACGCCCGCCCGACCCGACGCCCGCCCGACCCGACGCCCACCCGACCCGACGCCCACCCGACCCGACGTCGGCCCGACCGCGCCGACTCCCGTCGAGCTCGTGAATCGCCCGCCGAACTCGTGAGCCAGGACCGCTGGCGGGCTCCGAGTCCCGTGGCTCACGAGTTCGGCGGGGCGCTCACGAGGTCGGCGGGGGACCGGGGCGCGGGGCGGCGTCGGCGTCGTCGGCGTTGCCGACGTCGTCGGTGCGGGGGCGTCGGCGTGGGGGAGCGGGGGGGATCGGCTTGCCGGTCGCGATCTCGTCCCCGGGGACGAGCACCTGACCCGTGCGGGTCTGCAGCCAGACGCCGTCTGGGCTGATCTCCACGACGACGCCCAGGAGGTCGGTGAACAGGTGCGAGGACCCTGCGGGCAAGGTCCGGCGGATCATCACGCGCATCCCGGGCGACCAGGCGAGCCAGACCGGGGCGTCTGGGCGCGGGCCGGAGGCGGGTGTTAGATAGTTCACAAGACCTCAAGTACTCACAGGGTGGGCAGCACGAATGTGCGCACGTGATCTAGGCGATACTAGAGTCCCGTGCCGGTCGGCACGGGAAGTCGTCTGGACTCGCCCTCCGGGAAGGACCACGAAGTGACCTACGTGATCGCTCAGCCTTGTGTCGATGTCAAGGACAAGGCGTGCATCGAAGAGTGTCCCGTGGACTGCATCTATGAGGGCAAACGATCGCTGTACATCCACCCCGACGAGTGCGTCGACTGCGGCGCCTGCGAGCCGGTCTGCCCGGTCGAGGCCATCTACTACGAGGACGACGTCCCCGAGGAGTGGTCGGAGTACTACAAGGCGAACGTCGAGTTCTTCGACGACCTCGGCTCACCGGGCGGTGCCGCGAAGATGGGCATGATCGACAAGGATCACGCCGTCATCTCCGTGCTGCCCCCGCAGGCCTGACGGCCCGCGCGCCGTGGGCTTCGCCGACCTGAGCGACCTCACCTTCCCGTGGGACACCCTCGTCCCCGCAGCCCGGCGCGCGCGGTCGCACCCCGACGGGATCGTCGATCTGTCGGTGGGCACGCCGGTCGACCCGACCCCGGAGATCATCCGGCGTGCCCTCGCGGGCGCCGCTGACGCGCACGGCTACCCCACCACCCACGGGACGATCGAGCTCCGCGAGGCCGTGACCGGCTGGTTCGCCCGACGCCGCGGCGTCGCCGGGCTCGACCCTGCTGCGGTCCTGCCGACCATCGGCTCCAAGGAGCTCGTGGGGCTGCTCCCGTCGCTGCTCAACCTCGGTCCCGGGGACACGGTCGTGCACCCGGCGATCGCCTACCCGACGTACGACGTCGGCGCCCGCCTCGCCGGCGCCACCCCGCTCCCGGCGGCACGGGTGGAGGACTGGGCCGACCGCGGCGACGTCCGGCTCGTCTGGGTCAACTCGCCGGGCAACCCCACCGGCGCCGTCCTGTCCGTCGACGAGCTCGCCGAGATCGTCGCCGCCGCGCGCCGGATCGGCGCGATCGTGGTGAGCGACGAGTGCTACGCCGAGCTCGCCTGGGACGAGCCCTGGGCGAGCGCCGGGGTGCCGAGCATCCTCGACCCGCGGGTCAACGGCGGCTCCCACGAGGGACTGCTCACCGCCTACTCCCTGTCCAAGCAGTCCAACCTCGCCGGCTACCGGGCCGCCTTCGTCGCCGGCGACCGCGCCCTGGTGACCCGGCTGCTCGAGCTGCGCAAGCACCTCGGCATGATCGTGCCTGCCCCCGTGCAGGCCGCGATGACCGTGGCGCTGTCCGACGACGCCCACGTGAGCGCCCAGCGCGAGGTCTACCGGCGTCGCCGCGAGATCATGCGGGCCGCCCTCGGCACAGCCGGGATGGTGGTCGACCACTCCCAGGCCGGGCTGTACCTGTGGGCGCGCCCCGCACAACCCGACGGCGGCGCGTGGGCCACCGTCGACACCTTCGCCGATCGAGGGATCCTCGTGGCTCCGGGGACGTTCTACGGGGCGGCCGGTGCCGGGCACGTGCGGGTGGCTCTGACCGCCTCCGACGAGCGCATCGACGCGGCAGCGGAACGCCTCGTCGCGACCTGATCGTCCGCCGCTGGTCCGGTGGCCCAGCGGCTCGTACTGTGTCTGGTATCACTGGCCGACCAGGCCATAGGCCCCTTCACGAATTGGGCACATGCGCATGTGGCAGGTACCGTCGACTACGGCCGGCGTCGTCCTTCTCCAGGACTGACTCAGGCGCACCGCGGCGCTTAACAGAGCGTCGACATGGCAGACGCACCGCTCCACCCGACCAGGGTGCGAGGTGCAGCAGGAAGGAAGACATGTCGGACACCCAGCAGCCTGCGGTCACACTCACCGTCGGAGATCGGTCCCAGAACCTCCCCGTCGTCCGGGCGACCGACGGCAACGACGGCATCGTCGTCTCCTCGCTCCTGAAAGAGACCGGGATGGTCACCGTCGACCCCGGCTTCATGAACACCGCCTCGTGCGAGTCGCAGATCACCTACATCGACGGCGACGCCGGGATCCTGCGCTACCGCGGCTACCCGATCGGCCAACTCGCCGAGAAGTCGACGTTCCTCGAGGTCGCGTACCTGCTCATCCACGGCGAGCTGCCCACGCACGCCGAGCACGACGCCTTCGTCGAGCGGGTCAACCGGCACACCCTCGTCCACGAGGACTTCCGCACCCTCATGGGGACCTTCCCGCGGACCGGGCACCCGATGGCCGTCATGGCGTCAGCGGTCAACGCGCTCTCGACGTTCTACCCCGAGGCGCTCGACCCCTTCAACGACGACACCATCGAGCTCGCCACCGTGCTGCTGCTGGCCAAGGCCCGCACGATCACGTCCTACCTGCACCGCCGCCGGGTCGGGGAGCCGCTCCTGTACCCGGACTACTCTCGCGGGTACGTCGACGACTTCCTGCGGATGACCTTCGCGGTCCCGTACCAGCAGTACGACTCCGACCCCACGGTCGTCGACGCCCTCGACAAGCTGCTCATCCTGCACGCCGACCACGAGCAGAACTGCTCCACCTCGACCGTGCGGATCGTCGGCTCGAGCCACGCGAACGTCTTCGCCTCGGTCGCCGCGGGCATCAACGCGCTGTCCGGTCCGCTGCACGGCGGGGCCAACGAGTCGGTCCTGAAGATGCTCCAGTCGATCCAGTCCTCCGACCTCACCGTCGAGCAGTTCATGGCCAAGGTCAAGGACAAGGAGGACGGCGTCCGGCTCATGGGGTTCGGGCACCGGGTGTACAAGAACTACGACCCGCGCGCCGCGATCGTCAAGAAGAGCGCCGACGCCGTCCTCAAGACCCTCGGCAAGCGCGACGAGCTGCTCGACATCGCGCTCCAGCTCGAGGAGATCGCACTGAGCGACGACTACTTCATCGAGCGCAAGCTCTACCCCAACGTGGACTTCTACACCGGCCTCATCTACAAGGCCATGGGCTTCGACCCGGCGATGTTCACGCCGCTCTTCGCCCTCGGCCGGATGCCCGGCTGGATCGCCCAGTGGCGCGAGATGATCAAGGATCCGCAGACGAAGATCGGCCGCCCGCGTCAGATCTACACCGGTGCGACCGAGCGCGACTACGTGGACCTCTCTACCCGCTGACGCGGGCTACCGGACGGACGCGGGCTACCGGACGGACGCGGTTACCGGACGGCGAGGGTGAGCAGCACGCTGGACTCTGCCAGCGTGCTGCCGCCCTCGCCGTCCGTGGCGGCGTCGCCCGTCTCGACGACCGACCAGGCGCCGTCCGCGCGGGTCCACCGCTGCCCGGCGACCGTCACCGACTCCACGCCCGTCGCGTGCGCCGACGCGACGCCCCACTGGGCGAGCGCCCACGCCAGCCGGCTCACGTCGTCGGGCGCGGGGGCGAGGGAGGCGATGTCGACGACGATCGACGTCGTCCCCTGATCGGTGATCACCAGGTCGCCGAAGTCGCGGACCACACGCTCGCCGAGGGCGAGGCGGGCAGCCGCGACCGCGACCGGGTCGTCCGCGGCGACCAGGTCGGCCTCGGTCAGCTCGCACGTCACAGTCGCCTGCAGCTGCCCGGTGAGGCCGGCCGCCCACGCCCGGGAGCGCACCTCGTGCTGGGCGTAGGCGTCCGGGAACCCGGACCGCTGCACGGCCTGCGCAGCCTCGGTCACCGGGAGCTCGGTGTACCCGGAGACCGTGTCCAGTCCGTCGAAGAACGCGTTCGTCGAGTAGACCGGGTCCATGATCTCCTCGATGGTTCCCCAGCCCTGGGACGTGCGCTGCTGGAAGAGACCCACGGAGTCGCGGTCGCCGTAGTCGATGTTGATGAGCTTCGACTCCTGCAGCGCGGTGGCCAGGGCGATGGTTGCCGCCCGTGCGGGCATCTGACGGCGCAGCGAGACCGCGGTGATCAGCGCCGCGTTGTCGGCCTGGGCGGCGGACAGCCGCCAGGTCGTGCCGTCGAGGTCGGCGGTGCACCCCTGCCGGACCGCGGCGAGCGGGGTGGTCTGCTGGAGCAGGACCACGACCCCGCCGACCGCGAGCACGACGACGACGAGGCCCGCCCCGATCGCCGCCAGTCCGCGGCGGCTCGCCCTGCGTCGCGCACGGGCCGAGCGGGCCGTGCGCGCAGAACCTGCCGTGCGGGTCGGGCGGGCTGAGGTGGCCGGGTGGGCAGGGGGCACAGGGGGATCAGTTCGCGTGCAGCGCGGCGTTGAGCTCGATGCCGACGCCTGCACGGGAGACGGCCTCGACGCCCCCGGTGAGGGAGTTGCGGCGGAAGAGGAGGTTGTTCTGGCCGGAGAGCTCACGGGCCTTGACCACGCGCGGGCCGTCGGCGCTCGCGAGAGTGACCTTGGTGCCCGCGGTCACGTACAGCCCGGACTCCACGATGCAGTCGTCGCCCAGCACGATGCCCAGGCCGGCGTTGGCGCCCAGCAGCGACCGCTCGCCGATCGAGATGACCTCGCGCCCGCCCCCGGACAGCGTGCCCATGATCGACGCGCCGCCGCCGATGTCGCTCCCGTCGCCGACGACGACCCCAGCCGACACCCGACCCTCCACCATCGAGGTGCCCAGCGTCCCGGCGTTGAAGTTCACGAAACCTTCGTGCATGACGGTCGTGCCCGGGGCGAGGTGCGCGCCCAGCCGCACCCGGTCGGCGTCGGCGATCCGGACGCCCGGGGGGACGACGTAGTCGACCATCCGCGGGAACTTGTCGACGCCGTGCACCGTCACCGGGCCGCGGGACCGCAGTCGCAGGCGGGTGGCCTCGAAGCCGTCGACCGCGCACGGGCCGAAGTTGGTCCACACGACGTTGGCCAGGACGCCGAACACCCCGTCGAGATTCTGCTCGTGGGGTGCCACCAGGCAGTGCGAGAGCAGGTGCAGGCGCAGGTAGGCGTCGGCGGCGTCGGCGGGAGCCTCGTCGAGGTCGATCTCGGTGCGGACGACCACGAGCTCGACTCCTCGGGCGTCGTCTCGCCCGGTGAGCGCCTCGAGCTCGGCCGGGACGGCCACGTCGTCCGGAGCGCTGTCGAGGGACGGGCTGGGGTACCAGACGTCCAGGGTGGTGCCGGATGAGGTCACGGTGGCCAGGCCGAAGGCCCAGGCCGTACGCGGAGTGAGAGTCATGCGACAAACCTATCCCGTGAGGGGGTGCCCCGGGGTTGCAGGATCGACCAGAGTGCGTCGTTCTCGGTTGGTATCCCTGCTGATCCGGACGGTAGCATCGCGAGATGCCTGCGAACGAGAGCCCCGCCGAGTCCGTCCTGCCCGCCGTCGTGCACCCGCTCTCCCTCGGCTCCGGCGTCGTGGCCCTCACCCGAGCGCTCTGCGACGTCCCGTCGGTGAGCGGGGACGAGGCCCAGCTCGCCACTCTCGTCGAGACCGCGCTGCGCGAGCTCGGGCACCTCGACGTCGTGCGCAACGGCAACGCGATCGTGGCCAGGACGATGCTCGGACGGGCGCAGCGGGTGGTTGTGGCCGGCCACCTCGACACCGTCCCGATCGCCGACAATCTCCCCGTGCGGGTGGTCGGTGAGGGCGCCTACCGCGAGCTGTGGGGTCGAGGGACGGTCGACATGAAGGGCGGGGTGGCTGTCCAGCTCGCCCTCGCGGCCGAGCTGGTCGCCCCGACCCGCGACGTGACCTGGGTGTTCTACGACAACGAAGAGGTCGCCTCGCCCCTCAACGGGCTGGGTCGGCTCGCCCGCGAGGCCCCCGAGCTGCTGCACGCCGACTTCGCGGTGCTGTGCGAGCCGACGGCGGCCGGCATCGAGGGTGGGTGCAACGGGACCGTGCGCGTGCACGTGCGGGTCCCGGGGGAGACCGCCCACTCGGCGCGGTCCTGGATGGGGGTCAACGCCATCCACGGCGCGAGCGAGGTGCTCAAACGGCTGGCCGCCTATCAGCCGGCCTCCGTCGAGGTGGACGGGCTCGTCTACCGCGAGGGGATGAACGCCGTCGCCATCCGCGGCGGGGTGGCCGGCAACGTCATCCCGGACGAGTGCGTGATCACCGTGAACTTCCGCTTCGCGCCGTCCCGGTCCGTGGACGAGGCGGTGGCCCACGTCCGTGAGCTCTTCGCCGGCTTCGAGGTCACGGTCGACGACGCCGCACCGGGCGCCCGTCCCGGCCTCGACGCGCCGCTGGCCGCGGAGTTCACCGAGGCGGTGCTCGCGCTGACCGGCGGGGTGCCCGCCCCCAAGTACGGCTGGACCGACGTCGCCCGGTTCGCCGAGCTGGGGATCCCCGCGGTGAACTTCGGCCCCGGCGACCCGCTCCTGGCCCACAAGGACAACGAGCACTGCCCCGCCGCCCAGATCGAGATCTGCTACACCGCCCTCCACGCCTGGCTCACCACCTGACCCGCCCCCCACCCCTCCGCTGAGTGCACGATCGTGTACGCGACACGCCGGTGCGACACGCTCGTTCTCGTGCACTCGGCGAGGGGTGGGAGGTGGTGGGGGAGGTTAGGCTCGGGGGCATGACTGACGAGGGAATGGCGCAGGTCGGCAAGGGGTACCGCAAGGGACCGGTCCTTCTCCGAGGAGAGCAGATCCCGGGCGAGACGACCGACCAACGGCTCCTCGACCGCCAGCACGACACCGACTGGGTGCACTCCGACCCGTGGCGGGTCATGCGCATCCAGAGCGAGTTCGTCGAGGGCTTCGGCGCCCTCGCTGAGGTCGGACCCGCCGTGAGCGTGTTCGGCTCGGCCCGCACCAAGCCCGACCACGTCGACTACGCGATGGGTGAGCAGGTGGCTCGTGGGCTCGTGGAGAACGGCTTCGCGGTCATCACCGGCGGCGGCCCCGGCGTCATGGAGGCTGCCAACAAGGGCGCCCGGCAGGCCGGCGGTCTCTCGATCGGCCTCGGCATCGAGCTGCCCTTCGAGCAGGGCATGAACGAGTGGGTCGACCTCGGCGTCAACTTCCGCTACTTCTTCGCCCGGAAGACGATGTTCGTCAAGTACGCCTCCGGCTTCGTCGTGCTGCCCGGTGGCTTCGGCACCCTCGACGAGCTCTTCGAGGCGCTCACCCTCGTCCAGACCCACAAGGTCACCGAGTTCCCGATCGTGCTCGTCGGCTCCGACTACTGGACCGGGCTCCTGGACTGGCTCCGCTCGGCCGTCGTCGACCGCGGGATGATCAGCCCGAAGGACCTCGACATCTTCACCATCGTGGACGACGCGGACGAGGCCGTCCGCGTCGTCACCGCCCGCGTCGCCGAGCTCAACCACCCGGCCGACCCGCTGCACGGCGCCGAGCCGCTGGGCGACGTCGTCGAGTGAACCGGCAGGGATCGTCGCAGCCACAGCCACAGCCACAGCCACAGCCACAGCCGCAGCCGCAGGTGCCCGGCCCGGTGCCGCACCGGGCCCCACCGCTCGTGCTGCGCGGCCGGGAGGTGGGCGCCTTCTCCCCGGCGATCATGGCGATCGTCAACCGCACGACCGACTCGTTCTACGCCGGTGCTCGCCAGTTCGACGACGCAGCAGCGCTCGTGGCCGTCGAACGCGCCCTCACCGAGGGCGCTGAGATCGTCGACATCGGGGGAGTGCGCGCGGGGACCGGGCCCGAGGTGACGGCGGTCGAGGAGATCCGCCGGATCGTGCCCTTCGTCGAACGTGTCCGCGCAGAGTTCCCCGACCTGCTCGTCAGCGTCGACACCTGGCGTGCCGAGGTGGCGCGGGAGGCCGTGGGGGTGGGCGCGGACCTGCTCAACGACACCTGGGCCGGGCACGACCCGGGCCTCGTCGAGGTCGCGGGCGAGCTCGGCGTCGGCGTCGTGTGCTCCCACACCGGTGGCGCAGCCCCGCGCACCGACCCGTTCCGGGTGAGCTACCCGCTCGCCCCGGGCAGCCCCGCCGGGACCGACCCGCGCGACGGCGTCGTCCAGGACGTCCTGGGGACGCTCGCCGCGGCCGCGAGGCGCGCGCTGGACTGCGGGGTCGCCCGCGAGTCGATCCTCGTCGACCCGACCCACGACTTCGGCAAGAACACCTGGCACTCCCTGCACCTGGTGCGCAGCACGAACAGGCTCACCGAGCTCGGCTTCCCGGTGCTCATGGCGCTGTCCCGGAAGGACTTCGTCGGGGAGACCCTGGACCTGCCCGCCGACGAACGGCTCGAAGGCACGCTCGCGGCGACGGCGGTGGCCGCCTGGCTCGGCGCGGCGGTCTTCCGCGCACACGACGTGCGCGCGACCCGCCGGGTCCTCGACATGACCGCCGCGATCCGCGGAGAACTGCCCCCGGCCCGCGTGCTGCGGGGCATCGAATGACCACCCGGGGGCGCCCGGGCGCCCCAGGTTTCGACTGAGGAACCCCTTCTCGGCGAGCGAGGGCGCAGGTCACACCCAGGGTGAACTAGAATATGGCCTGAAGACTGACGGCGGTATCGACGGAAATGGAGAGCCACCAATGGCTGCGATGAAGCCCCGGACGGGTGATGGCCCACTCGAGGTCACGAAGGAAGGCCGTGGAATCGTCATGCGGGTCCCGCTCGAGGGCGGTGGCCGACTGGTGGTCGAGCTCAACGCCGTCGAGGCGAGCGAGCTGGGCGAGGCGCTGCAGGCCGTAGTGGGCTGACCGTGTCCTCTCGGACCGGTTTCTCCTCTCACGCCGCGGCTCAGGCCGCGGCGCGCTTTGTCGGACGGCCTGTTCCCGAGGTCGTCAGCGCGGCAGGCACGATCGCCAGCTGTACGTTCCTCGACTCCGGTGACGTCGATGCGATCGCGGTCGCGATCGGCGCTCCGGTCGACGGAGACGACGAGCTCCAGCCCCGCGCCGGGACGGTCGACGCCTCCGCGCGGTACGGCATCGACCTCGCCGAGCTGGCCGAGCGCGCCGCCTTCAGCGGCTCCGCCGGGACTACCCACACGATCGACCTGCCCACCGCCCACACGGGCACGGGGCAGGGGTTGCCGTGGGCAGGCCTGGCCCGACGGATCATCTTCGTCGGGGTGGGCAGGTCGTCGACGACCGACCTGCGCCGGGCCGGCGCCGCTCTGGCACGCGCCACCGTGGGCCTGGCCCGCGTCGTGTCCCCGCTCGTGGGCGACACCTCCGAGGACGACACCCGGGCCTTCATCGAGGGGTATCTCCTCGCCGCCTACACCCCACCGCGGCTGTCCTCGAGCACGCCGCCCCGCGGGCCGGCCGACCAGCTGGTGCTGCTCGGTGACGTCCCCGAGCGTGTCATCGACGCCGCGACGCGTCACGCGTGGGCTACCTGGCTGGTCCGGGACCTCGCGAGCACACCCTCCAACATCAAGACCCCGCAGTGGTTCGCCGATCGCACGGGCGAGCTCGCCGAGATCGAAGGGCTCGAGGTCACCGTCTGGGACGAGGCGGACCTCGCCCGTGACGGCTTCGGCGGGATCCTCGCCGTGGGTGCCGGGTCGTCCCGTCCTCCGCGCCTCGTGACGATCAGCTACACGCCCTTCGACGACGACGTCGCCGAGCTGGCCAGCCACGTCGTGATCGTGGGCAAGGGCATCACCTACGACACCGGTGGCCTCTCGATCAAGGCTCGCGAGGCCATGGTCCCGATGAAGACGGACATGGCCGGGGCCGCCGTCGCGCTCGCTGCCGTGCTGGGTGCGTCCCAGGCGCGCAGCCGGCACCGCGTCACCGCGGTGCTGCCGCTCGCGGAGAACCACGTCGGCGCGGACTCCTACCGCCCCGGTGACGTGCTCACGCTGCGTGGGGGAACCCGCGTCGAGATCGCGAACACCGACGCCGAGGGGCGCATCGTGCTCGCCGACGCCCTCGCCTACGCCGACGCCGAGCTGGCTCCCGACCTGCTCATCGACGTGGCCACCCTCACCGGGGCGGCGAGCGTGGGCCTGGGGCGCGGGCACGGCGCTCTCTTCACGTCCGACGCCGACCTCGTCACCGCCTTCGAGGAGGCGGGACGCCGGTCGGGGGAGCAGGTGTGGCGACTGCCCCTGGTCGAGGACTACCGCCCGGCGCTGCGCTCGGAGGTGGCCGACCTGCGCCACGTCCCGAGCGTCCCTGCCGGGGCCGGCGCGATCACCGCGGCACTGTTCCTGAGGGAGTTCACCGGCTCACGGCGCTGGGCGCACCTGGACATCGCCGGACCGGCCCGGGCGGCCGCCTCCTCCCACGAGGTGAGCAAGGGAGCCACCGGCTACGGCGCGCGCCTGCTCCTGCGGTTCCTGGAGTCGCTCGACTGATGCGCGACGCCGCGCCGGCTGGACCTCGTCAGGAGTCCGCGCGGCGGACCGCCACGAGCAGTCCGTCGCCCACCGGGAGCAGCGCAGGCAGCACCCGCTCGTCGGCGCGCAGCTGACGGCCGACGTCACGGACCGCGGTGGTGGCCGGGTCGCGGTGCGCCGGGTCGGCGACGTGACCGCCCCACAGGGCGTTGTCGACGACGAGCAGCCCGCCCACGCGCAGCAGCCGCAGGGCCTGGTCGACGTAGGCGGCGCAGTTCGTCTCGGCCGCACTGACGAAGACGAGGTCGTAGGCGGCGTCGGTCAGCCGGGGCAGCACGTCGAGGGCCCGCCCCGAGATGGCCCGAGTCCGCGGCGAGCGGATCCCGGCCTCGGCGAAGGCCTTCTTCGCGGCGCGCTGGTGCTCCACCTCGACGTCGATCGTGGTCAGCACACCGTCGTCGTGCATGCCGCGGAGCATGGCCAGGCTCGCCACGCCCGTGCCGGTCCCCACCTCTACGACAGCATGTGCGCCCACCGCGGCGGTCAGCACCGTCAGCGCGGCGGCGCCGCCGGGCAGGATCGAGTAGCAGCCCAGCTGCGCGGCACGGTCACGAGCAGCGAGGACCACCTGGTCCTCGACGACGAAGTCTTCGGCGTACGCCCAGCTCTGAGCTCTGTCGACGGAAATGGTCCCCTCCAAGGGTGATAGGCGCAGGCACTGGTCTCAGGAGATGGTACCGTCGCAACCCGCCTGCGGCAGATCCTCCAGCGCGCCCACCTGCGCAGTCGTCATCAGTGTCCACCTGGGCTGGCCTGCACCGTCCTGTGCTGACCAGGTGAAGGTTCCCGGTGGTCGGGACGCGGATGAGACAACGACCCGCAGATGCTGGGACACTGAGGAGGTGCTTGAATCCCACGTCTCAGCTCCTGACCGCGCGCATGAGCGACCGGTGCCCGCGACCGTGCCCTGGGAGCCGCCGAGCTGGAAGTCGATCGTCGAGGACCACTCCGCTCGCGTGTACCGGCTGGCGTACCGGCTCACCGGCAACCAGCACGACGCTGAGGACCTCACCCAGGAGGTCTTCATCCGGGTGTTCCGCTCGCTGCAGAGCTTCACCCCCGGGACCTTCGAGGGGTGGTTGCACCGGATCACGACGAACCTCTTCCTGGACCAGGCGCGACGCAGGCAGCGGATCCGGATGGACTCGATGGGCGACGACGCAGCGCTGTACCCGGCCCAGGGGGACCTGCACGACCCTGAGCGCGGCTACGCCCACGCGAACCTCGACCACGACATCCAGCGTGCCCTCGACACGCTCACCCCGGAGTACCGCGCCGCCGTCGTGCTGTGCGACATCGAAGGGCTCTCCTACGAGGAGATCGCTGTGACCCTGGGGATCAAGCTCGGGACGGTGCGGTCCCGGATCCACCGTGCGCGGGCCCAGCTGCGCCTGATGCTCGCCCACCGTGCCCCTGTCCGCCCCGGTGGCGGAGTCGGGCTCACCAAGATCAACCCTCTTGACGAGCTCACGGCGGCGGACTCGCCTGCCCGGTCCGCCGGCGGCGCTGCGTGAGCAGCCACCTGGGCTCGCGGGTGAGTTCCCTCATCGACGGCCAGCTCGACGCGGCAGCTACCGACCGGGCACTGTCCCACCTGGCCGGCTGCCCGGACTGCGCCCGTGAGGTCCGCTCGGCCAGGGCCACCCGGGGTGTGCTCAGCAACGGGCTGAGTGACGTCTCGCCTGCTCCGGAGCTCATGTTCCGGCTGCTGGCGCTGGCGGGGCCGGCCGAACAGGCCGGGCGGGGTGGGGGAGCCGCGGGCCTGGCGGGCGCCCCGGAGCGGTTCACCGCGCCGCAGCAGCTGCCACCGCGGTGGCAGGCGCTCTGCGGTGACCTGCCGAGCCGGGACGTGGCCAGCGCGAGTCAGCCGCACGTCGTACGCCGCCGACGACGGATCCTCGCGGCCGCGCTCGTCGTGTCCGGCGTGGCTGCCTCGGGACTCTTCGTCCTGGGCGCGCGCCCGCTCGTGACGCCGGTCCGTCACTCCGCAGACGCCTTTACCGCTCTCGCCGGCGCCGTCCAGTGGACCCCGGAGACGAGCCCTGCCATCGTGACGGCGAGCGTCGACGGACCGGGCGGGCCTGGGGAGTACGACCACGAGGTGCTGGAATGGATGCAGGTCGAGGGCTGGCCCGGCCCGAACGCGCTCCCCGAGGGTCTGCAGGTCCGGTCGTTGCGCTTCACCGGGTCGGACGTGACGGTGCTCGAGGTGGACCTGGAGAGCCCGATCGGCGACGTCGTGATCCGGGAGCAGAAGGGGCAGCTGTCCCCGGCCATGCTCGAGGGGCTGAGCTCCGTCATGGTCGGTGACGCCCCGGTGTACGTCATCTCGGCTGAGCCGCTGCACCTGGTGTGGCAGTCCTCGGACACCGTGATCGACCTGGTCTCAGCGGCGTCCCTGGACGACGTGCTACAACTTGTCTCCACGTTCTCGGTCGATGAGTTCGACTCGGGGTTCCAGGCGCGCGTCGGGCGCGGCTGGTCCACACTGACAGGAGTGCTCTCGTGACCGAGCAGAACCCCGCCGAGACAGAGTCCGGGCAGCCAGGCCAACCAGGCCAACCAGGCCAACCGGGCCAACCGGGCCAACCAGGCCAACCGGGCCAGCAGGTGCCACCGGTGCCGCTGCCACCAGGACACGGCGCTCCGTCCTTCGCCTCGCAGCCCTATGCCGCGCCGTCCTACCAGGCCTCATCTCCTCCGCAGCACCCCGAGCACGCCCGCTATGCACCAGCCGGTGCGACAGGCGCTCGCCCCGCCGCGGACCCGCAGCCCCAGGTCCACGAGACGGCCGTCCTGCATCCCGCCGGGACTGGCTCCCCGACCGAGCAGTGGACCGGAGTGCAGGCCTGGTTCGAGCAGCCCGAGGAGGCCGGCGGACCGGCAAAGGCCGGCTCGCCGCGCCGGAGGGCCGTCGGCGCCGGGACCGTCGTCGCGCTGCTCGTCGGCGCACTGGTCATGGGTGCGGTCGGCGGCGTCGTGGGTGAGCGGACCTGGGACCGCCTGAACGGCGGTGGGGGGCAGCCGCTGCCGACGATCTCCGCCAACCCCGACATCACGCGCCCGGACGGGTCGATCGCCGACATCGCGGCGACGGTCTCCCCAAGCGTCGTCTCGATCCACGTCGCAGGAGCGGACGGCCAGGGCACCGGTTCAGGCTTCGTCATCCGTGAGGACGGCTACATCCTCACCAACAACCACGTCATCGCCGGCGCGGTGCCCTCCGGGACCATCCGGGTGACCTTCGTCGACGGGTCGGAGGAGGAGGCCACGCTCATCGGGCGGACCTCCGACTACGACATCGCGGTCATCCGCGTCGACCGCGACGGACTCACGCCGCTCGTCCTGGGGGACTCCGACACGGTGGTCGTGGGGGACCCGGTGATCGCGATCGGCGCCCCCCTGGGTCTGGAGGGAACGGTCACCAGCGGGATCATCAGCGCCTTGAACCGGCCCGTCTCGGCCGGGGACAGCTCGGACACGGCCTTCATCAACGCGCTCCAGACAGACGCGGCGATCAACCCGGGCAACTCCGGGGGACCGCTGGTCAACGGGTCGGGTGAGGTGATCGGCATCAACTCCGCGATCGCCCAGCCGCCCGGCACGATGGCTGCCGGCAACATCGGGCTCGGCTTCGCGATCGGGTCGAACCAAGCCCGCCGCACCGCTGACGAGATCATCGCGACGGGGTCCGCGACCTACCCGATCATCGGGGTGCTGCTCGACTCCGCCTACGACGGGGAGGGGGTCCAGGTCGTCACGACGTCCCAGACCGGGCAGGACGCGGTGACCCCGGGCGGCCCGGCTGACATGGCTGGGCTCAAGGCCGGAGACGTCATCCTCGCGGTGGACGGTCGCCCCGTGACCCAGTCCGACCAGCTCATCGTCGCCATCCGGGCCCAGGCGCCGGGGGATACCGTTGTGCTGCGGGTGCGCTCAGGCGATGATGAGCGTGACGTCTCGATCGTGCTCGACACGGCAACCAGCGAGGAAGACTGACGATGTTCGGAATCAACGGCGGCGAGTTCATCATCCTTCTGGTGATCGCGGTCCTCGTCATCGGCCCGGAGCGGTTGCCCGGGTACGCGGAGCAGCTCGCGGGCATCGTGCGCAGGGTGAAGACGTTCATGGCCGACACCAAGGTGAAGGTCTCGGAGGAGCTCGGGCCGGAGATCGGCGACGTCGACTGGGCCCAGCTCGACCCACGGCGCTACGACCCGCGGCGCATCGTGCGCGACGCGCTCCTGGAAGACACGATCCTCGACCCGCGGGTCAAGGCGAAGGCAGCTGGGGCGGCCAGCGCCGCGGCAGGCCTGGCTGCAGCCGACCGCGCGGCGGCCGGCGCGGCGTCGGCCACCACGCCCACCTCGGCCAGCACGCTCTCCTCGCCCGCCGGGACCGCGCCGACCCAGAAGTGGCCGGAACCGAAGCCGGGTCTCGACGTGGGAGCGCTCGCTCCCTTTGACGCCGAGGCGACCTGAGATTCGGAGAAAGCGTGGTCGTGCTGCCAGAATGTGCAGATGGCCAACGACGCACAGCGGCCCCGGATTCTCTCGGGGATGCAACCCACCGACGACTCGCTCACCCTTGGCAACTACATCGGTGCGCTGACCCAGTGGGTGGCACTCCAGGATTCCTACGACACCCTGTACATGATGGCGGATCTGCACGCACTGACCGTCAACCCGGAACCGGCGAAGCTGCGCGAGCGCACCCGTCGGACCCTGGCCCAGTACCTCGCCGGTGGCGTCGACCCGGACCGGTCCACCCTCTTCGTCCAGTCGCACGTCCCCGAGCACACCGAGCTGGCCTGGATCTTGTCCTGCCAGACCGGGTTCGGCGAGGCGAGCCGGATGACGCAGTTCAAGGACAAGTCCGCCAAGCAGGGCAACGACGGCACGTCGGTCGGTCTGTTCACCTACCCGGTGCTCATGGCTGCAGACATCCTTCTCTATGACGCCGCGCTGGTGCCGGTCGGCGAAGACCAGCGCCAGCACCTGGAGATCACCCGGGACCTCGCCGAGCGGCTCAACTCCCGTTTCGGTGAGGGCACCGCGGTCGTCCCCGACCCGCACATCGTCAAGGCGGTCGCGAAGGTCTACGACCTGCAGGACCCGACCGCGAAGATGAGCAAGTCGGCGACCGGCAAGGGGACGATCTGGCTGCTCGACGACCCGAAGGTGTCGGCGAAGCGGATCAAGTCCGCGGTCACGGACGCCGGGAGCGACATCGTCTTCGACCGGGTGAACAAGCCCGGGGTGTCCAACCTGCTGACGATCTTCTCCGCGCTGACCGGTCAGAGCATCGAGGCCCTCGAGGCGGAGTATGCGGGCAAGCAGTACGGCCACCTCAAGGTCGACCTTGCCGACGTCGTGGTGGACTTCCTCACCCCGTTCCAGGCGAAGGTCGACCACTACCTCTCCGACCCGGCCGAGCTCGACCAGCTGCTCGCCCGCGGTGCCGCCAAGGCTCGTGAGCTGGCCGCCGTCACGCTCAGCAGGGTCTACGACCGGGTCGGTCTGCTGCCCGCTGTGAGGCCTGCGCCGTGATCTTCCCCGTGCGGATCGGGGACCAGCGTCGCATCGGCGTCTCGATCGAGGTACCGGATCCCTTCGGACTCGAGCTCCAGTGCGCACGCAAGGAGTTCGGCGATCCCCTCGCCGACCTGATCCCTCCCCACATCACGCTGCTCGGACCGACCGTGGTCGAGCCGGCGGACATGGACGCGGTCACCGGGCACCTGGAGGAGATCGCCGGGTGCTTCCCCGCGTTCACGATGCGCCTGCAGAGCTCCGGGACCTTCCGGCCGGTCTCACCGGTGGTGTTCGTCCAGGTCGCCCAGGGTATCGCGGAGTGCGAGTCGCTGGAGCGTGCCGTGCGGTCGGGTCCCTTGGAGCAGCTGTTGCGGTTCAACTACCACCCGCACGTGACCGTCGCCCACGAGGTGCCCGACGTCGCGCTCGACGTGGCCTTCGAGACGATGGCGGACTACCAGGCCGCCTTCGAGGTGGAGGCGATCTCCCTCTACGAGCACGGTGACGACAACGTGTGGCGCCCGGTCCGGAGGTTCGCGCTCAACGTCGGGCGAGCCGCGGCCGTCCAGGAGGGCCCGAACTCCTAGGCTGTCGTGGTGACATCGACCAGCGCGAACCTGATGAAGCGCGTCCAGGCGATCGCGGCCTGGTGGAAGCTCACCCGAGCAGCCAGGGCGCTCACCCGGTACTCCCAAGCCAACGGCGCGCTGCTGTGCGGAGGCATCGCGTATTCCGCGATCTTCTCCCTCTTTGCCGGTCTGACCATCGGGTACACCGTCTTCATGTCGGTGCTCGGGTCCAACGCCGAGCTGCGCGACTCCCTGCTCGAGTCCCTCGACTCGGCACTGCCCGGGCTCCTGAAGATCAACGGCGGCGACGGCCTCCTCAACCCCGACGACCTCGTCATGACCACCAGCTTCACCGTGGCGGGCATCGTCGCCGTCGTCGTCCTTCTGGTCAGCGCGATCGCGTGCATGGGAGCGATCCGCAGCTCCGTGCGGGTCATGTTCGCGTTGCCTCCCGGGGGCGGCAGCGCCTTGAAGGCCAAGGCCCGCCAGTTGGGCGGGTTCGTCACGGTGGGCCTGGTCCTGCTCATCTCGGCCGCGCTGGGCATCGTGCTCAACGCCGCGACGGGGTGGCTGCTGGGACTGCTGGGGATCGAGGGTGCGAGCAAGGTGCTCTCCCCGCTCATCGGGACGGTCGTCGCCTTCGCGATCGACATGGGGACCTTCGCGCTCGTCGTCGTGCTCCTCGCCGGGGTCCGTCCCCCGCGCCGTGACCTGTGGTCGGGTGCGGCGCTGGCCGCCGCCGGGTTCGGGGTGGTCCGCTTCCTGGGAACGTCGGTGGTTGCCCGGGGAGTGGACACCAACCCTGTCGTCGCGTCCTTCGCGGTGATCGTCACGCTGCTGATCTGGATCAACCTGTCTGCGCGCATCGTGCTGACCGCGGCCGCGTTCACCGCGAACCTGCCCCAGGGGTTCCTCGAGCGTGCGGCGGACGAGACGGCGGCCAGGGACGCGATCATCGCGGTCCGGGAGAGGCCGGCGCTCGCACCGGCCGGCCATGAGGTCGCCTCCGTGGCTGTGGACGGAAGCCGAACGGCCTCCCCGGCCCGCCGTGCCGCGACCGTGTCTGCCGCGGTTCTCGCAGGCTTCCTCCTCGGCCGCCGCCGGCGCTGACTCGGGAGTCCCGCTAGGGATCGTCGACGAGTGTGCCGTGCACGGGATCGTCGACCAGTGCGCCGTGCACGACTGCTCGTTCCAGTCCCGACCGTCTGCCCTGAGAGTGGTTCACGACTCCCGGTCCTCTGACCGGTGAGGTGGGCATGCTGCCTCTGACGGATGAGCCTGGCGGGCGTCCCCTGACTGGTGGGTTTGGTGGGCTTGGTGGGACTGGTGGGTTTGGTGGGTCGGTCTCATCCAGGTCCCGGGGTGGGGCCTTCCCGACCGAGTGCCTCGGTGGTCTGATCCGGTCTCGACATCCTGGCGGCTGACTCGCGGCTGGCCGCCTCGACGAGGTCCAGATCGCGACGTGGTCGGCTCTCGTGCAGTGAGCCAGACTCACCTCGTGGTCGCCTCTCTCGTGGTCGTGGTCGTGGTCGTGGTCGTGACTGGAGTCTCGATCGGGTTGGGCCGCGTGTTCGAGTCCGGCCGCGAGCTTCGCTCCTGCGGCCGGCGGTGCTGTCAGCACGCGCTGGTATCCCACGCGGCAGTCTGCTCTGGCCGGGGATGCTTCCCGGCCCGGCGCTTCCCGGCCCGACGCTTCCCGCCCCTTGTGGCGGGTGGCCCGTACCTCGCGGGTTCCGCCGGTGCGGCGGTGGATGGTGAGGTTCTTGCGGTGCACCTCTTGGTGATGGAAGCGGCAGAGCAGGATGCCGTTGTCGAGGGAGGTCTCTCCGTGGTCTCGGTCCCACCAGTGGATGTGGTGGACCTCGCACCAGCGGGCGGGGTGGGCGCAGCCGGTGAACTGGCAGCCGCGGTCGCGGGCGATGATCGCCCGGCGTTGCTCGCGGGAGTACACCCGTGCGGTGCGGCCCAGGTTGACCGGGACGCCCTCTGCCGTCACCACGATCCGGGTAAGCTCGGCGTCGCACAGGATCCGGGCGACCTCGCTGAGCGGGACCGGGGTCCCGTCCTCGAACGTCACCGGATCCACCAACCCCGGCACACCCACCTCAGCACCGACGTCAGCGTCGGGACTGGCGCCCGCGGCTTCGGCTGCTGCTTGGGCGGCGCGGCGGGTCAGCTCACGCTGGGCCTGGGCGAACGTGGCCTCGGTCATGATCACCGACACGTGCGGGCGCACCAGCGCCCCACCTTTGAGGGAGCCCCCGTTGACTGCCCGGTCGGCCACGTCCACCAGGGCGTCCGCGCACCGTTGGCCGTAGTCACGGTCGTCACCGGCCTCGGGGCGGTTCATCGCCGCCTCCACCGCGATCTGCACGCTCTGCCCGGCCACCACGTCCAAGAACCCCTTGATGTGCGTGCCGGTCGGGGTGTGACTGATCGAGAGGAACCGGCGCCGACGCGACTCCTCGTGCGTGGCGTCGTGGGCGACGCTGTCCCGGCGCGCCAACCACTGGTCCGCGGTCTTGGCGAACGAATCCGCATCCTCACCCGCCGCCAGGTCCACCAGCTCGCGCGTGTCAGCACTGCTCAGCGCCCCACGGACGGTGCGCTGCGCCCGCTCGCGGACCTTGCCCAGCACCTGCGCGTGCACCAACGTCACCGCACCGGTGGCCACCGCGTCCGCGGCCTCGGGGGACTCCTCCAGCATCACCGCCACGCTCACCTGCGTCCGCGCGGACCGCAGCCCTTCACCGGAGACCTGCCCCCGCCACGCCTCGAACGAGGCGAACCCCGCCTCCTTCCACACCGCACACTCGCGCTCGGCGACCAGCAACCCCGCCCGCTCCGCCGTCAACACCGCGATCGACCGATCCAGCTCCGCGATCCGCGCGCACCGCACCCGCGACTGCACCACCACCGACACACCAGCCGGAGCGGCCGGAGCAGGCAGCCCGACGCTCGCGCCCGGCACCTCACCGAACAGCGTCAACCCACCCGAGCTGCGCGTCGCAGTGCTCGCGGTGCCCGCCGCGGTACCCGCCGCTCTGCTCGCGGTGCCTGCCATGACTCACCACCCGACGTCACTGTCGAAAGACGAAAAACCATGCCCGAGAGAACCCATATCGCCCGGTTCCCAACCACTACCCCGACCCTAGCCCGACCCTCCGACATTCAATCCGAGGGCCCCACCACCAGCCGACCACCACCCCAGAAACCCCGGAATCCCGGGCCTCCCAACCCCTACCCCGACCCTAGCTCGACCCTCTGACATTCCCGACCAGGCCAACCCACCCACCCCCCAACGCGACGACGGCGGCCCCAGGAAGGGACCGCCGTCGGGCAGCGCAGTGAAGCAGGGCAGTGCACGCTCCGCACGGAGCGAGCAGCCTCAGAAGGCTCGGGTGATCATCGCCCGCTTGACCTCTTGGATCGCCTTGGTGACCTCGATGCCACGCGGGCACGCCTCGGTGCAGTTGAAGGTGGTGCGGCAGCGCCACACCCCTTCCTTGTCGTTGAGGATCTCCAGGCGCTTCTCGGCGCCCTCGTCGCGCGAGTCGAAGATGAACCGGTGCGCGTTGACGATCGCGGCCGGGCCGAAGTACTGCCCGTCGGTCCAGAACACCGGGCACGACGACGTGCACGCCGCGCACAGGATGCACTTGGTAGTGTCGTCGAAGCGCTCACGCTGCTCGGAGGACTGGATGCGCTCACCGCTGGGCTGGTTGCCGGTGGTGATGAGGAACGGCATGATCTCGCGGAAGGAGGCGAAGAACGGCTCCATGTCCACGACGAGGTCCTTGATCACCGGCAGGCCCTTGATCGGCTCGACGGTGATCGGCTTGTCCGGGTTGACGTCCTTGAGGAGCGTCTTGCAGGCGAGCCGGTTCCGGCCGTTGATGCGCATCGCGTCGGACCCGCACACACCGTGGGCGCACGAGCGACGGAAGGTCAGCGAGCCGTCCTGCTCCCACTTGATCTTGTGCAGTGCGTCGAGCACGCGGTCGGTGCCGTGCACCGGGACGACGAACTCTTCCCAGTACGACTCCTCGCCGCGGCCGGACTCGGGCAGGTAGCGCCGCAGCCGGATGGTGACGTCGAAGCTGGGGATCTCACCGATCGCCGTGGGGGCGGAGGATTCCAGGGTGGCAGTCATCAGTACTTTCGCTCCATCGGCTCGTACCGGGTCATGGTGACGGGCTTGGAGCCGAGCATGACCTTGTAGTTCTCAAAGTCGGAGACGTGCGTGAACGCGTTCTCCGGTGCGATGTCACCCTGGCCGGCCTCGGCGAGAGCGGTGGCTGCCTCGGTGCCGTCCAGGGGACGACGGTAGGCCATCGTGTGACGCATGTAGTTGGCGTCGTCGCGGTCGGGGAAGTCCTCGCGGAAGTGCCCGCCGCGGGACTCCTTGCGGTTGAGCGCACCCAGCACGACCGTCTCGGCGATGTCGAGCAGGAACCCGAGCTCGAGGGCCTCGAGGAGGTCGGTGTTGAACATCTTGCCCTTGTCCTGGACCGAGACGTTCTTGAACCGGGCCTGCAGGGCGCGGATGTCGTCCGTGGCCTGGGTCAGGGACTCGTGGGTGCGGAACACCTGGGCGTTCGCGTCCATCGTGACCTGCAGGGCGGTGCGCACGTCGGAGACCCGCTCACCCTGGGGACGCTCGCGCATCTCCTCGAGCTGGGCGATCGTGCGGTCCGCGGCGTCGACGGGCAGGTCGTGGAACTGCGCGGTCTTGGCGTAGGCGGCGGCGGCACGGCCGGCCCGCTTGCCGAAGACGTTGATGTCCAGGAGCGAGTTGGTGCCCAGGCGGTTGGAGCCGTGCACCGAGACGCAGGCGACCTCGCCGGCAGCGTAGAGGCCGTTGACGACGTCGGTCTCGTTGCGCAGCACCTCACCCTCGATGTTCGTGGGGATGCCGCCCATCGCGTAGTGGGCGGTGGGGTAGACCGGGATCGGCTCGGTGTAGGGCTCGATGCCCAGGTACGTGCGCGCGAACTCGGTGATGTCGGGGAGCTTGGCGTCGATGTGCGCAGGCTCGAGGTGGGTCAGGTCGAGCAGGACGTAGTCCTTGTTCGGCCCGGCGCCGCGGCCTTCGCGGACCTCGTTGGCCATCGACCGCGCCACGATGTCACGGGGGGCGAGGTCCTTGATGGTCGGGGCGTAGCGCTCCATGAAGCGCTCACCGTCACCGTTGCGCAGGATGCCACCCTCACCGCGGGCGGCCTCGGAGAGCAGGATGCCCAGGCCGGCCAGACCGGTCGGGTGGAACTGGAAGAACTCCATGTCCTCGAGCGGCAGCCCGCGACGGTAGGCGAGGGCCATGCCGTCACCGGTGAGGGTGTGCGCGTTGGACGTCGTCTTGAAGATCTTGCCGGCCCCGCCGGTGGCGAAGATGATCGCCTTGGCCTGGAAGATGTGGATCTCGCCGGTGGCGAGGTCGTAGGCGACGACGCCGGTCGCGTTGACCGTCTCGCCGTCGGCGACGTTCCCCGCGGAGAGGTCATGGTCGACGATGAGGTCGAGGACGTAGAACTCGTTGAAGAACTCGACGTCCTGCTTGATGCAGTTCTGGTAGAGCGTCTGCAGGATCATGTGACCGGTGCGGTCCGCGGCGTAGCACGCACGACGCACGGCGGCCTCGCCGTGGTTGCGGGTGTGGCCGCCGAAGCGACGCTGGTCGATCTTGCCCTCGGGCGTGCGGTTGAACGGCAGACCCATCCGCTCGAGGTCGAGCACGGCCTCGATGGCCTCCTTGGCCATCACCTCCGCGGCGTCCTGGTCGACGAGGTAGTCGCCACCCTTGACCGTGTCGAAGGTGTGCCACTCCCAGTTGTCCTCCTCGACGTTGGCCAGGGCGGCGCACATGCCGCCCTGGGCAGCGCCCGTGTGGGACCGGGTGGGGTAGAGCTTGGAGATGACCGCGGTGCGCACCTGGCCGGAAGACTCAAGGGCGGCGCGCATGCCCGCGCCGCCAGCGCCGACGATCACGACGTCGTACTGATGGGTTTGCATCGGGGACGATGCCTCCTCGTGACGAGTAGGGGGGACGAAAGAGCTACGTGCAGATCGAGGGGAGCAGGTCCGCGGGTGCGCCGACGGGGCACGGGGTGAACGTGAAGATCACGAGCGTGCCGACGACGGTGACGACGACGAAGGCGACGTACAGCGCGATCTTCAGCCACATCCGCACCAGAGGACGCTCGGCGTAGTCGTTGATGATCGTGCGGACCCCGTTGGTGCCGTGCATCATCGCGAGCCACAGCATCATCAGGTCCCAGACCTGCCAGAACGGGCTCGACCACTTGCCACCGACGAAGGCGAAGTCGATCGCGTGCACGCCTTCGCCGACCATGAGGTTGACGAAGAGGTGACCGAAGACGAGGACGAGGAGGATCACGCCGGAGGCGCGCATGAAGACCCAGCCGTACAGCTCGAAGTTGGTCCGGGTGGTCTTGAGCCGCTTGTAGGCCTCACGCGGGTCGGGCAGCGTGGGTGCGTGCGTGGTCATCAGTGGCCTCCGCTGAAGACGTTGATGAGGTGGCGGGGAAGGAACCCGGCCATCGTGACGACGAACAGTCCCACCACGACCCAGAGCATGACGCGCTGGTACCTAGGACCCTTGGCCCAGAAGTCCACCAGGATGATGCGGATACCGTTGAAGGCATGGAACACGATGGCGGCGACGAGGCCGGCCTCGCCCAGACCCATGACGGGGGTCTGGTAGGTGCCGATCACCGCGTTGTACGCCTCGGGGGAGACCCGCACGAGTGCGGTGTCGAGGACGTGGACGAGTAGGAAGAAGAAGATCAGCACGCCGGTCACGCGATGCGCGACCCAGGACCACATGCCTTCGCGGCCGCGGTACAACGTGCCAGCAGGTGCACTAGGCACTTGGGCGCCTCCTGTGGCGAGATCAGGGGGGCGGAACTGGCAAGTCCGGTGCTCCCGTGGAGATCGTGGGCAACGTTGTCCACGACCGTCTGTCACAACCCACTGTAGTGAACGTTCTGTGCTCGATCGGTCGAGGACGGCGCGCGACGCGACCTCAGTACGCAATCGTGACCTATGTCACCTCAGCGTCGAGGCGATGGGTCCGCACTCAGTATGCTCAGGACCATGCCTTCGACGACGACTCCCATCCCTGACTTCTACGCGGTCATCCCTGCCGGCGGGGCGGGCACGCGCCTGTGGCCGCTGTCCCGGTCGGGTTCGCCGAAGTTCCTGCACGACCTCACCGGCTCCGGCCGGTCGCTCATCCAGGCGACCGTCGATCGCATCACCGGCCTGACCGGCCCCGGCGGCGTCGTCGTGGTCACTGGGACGGCGCACGCCGCCGCGGTCGGCGCCCAGCTCCCTGAGGTCGACGCGACGAACATCCTCGCCGAGCCGTCCCCGCGCGACTCCATGGCCGCGATCGGCCTGGCTGCGGCGGTGCTCGCGGAGCGCTCCGGCGACGTCGTCATCGGCTCCTTCGCCGCCGACCAGGTGATCACCGGTGCCGCGGCCTTCGAGCAGGCCGTCCGCGAGGGTGTGCGCGCCGCGCAGGAGGGCTACGTCGTGACGATCGGGATCGCGGCCTCGCGCCCCTCGACGGCCTTCGGGTACATCCACAGCGGCGAGCCGCTGGGTCTGGACGGCGCCCCGAGCGCCCAGCACGTGGTCGGCTTCACCGAGAAGCCGGACGCGATCACCGCGCAGCGCTACCTCGCCACGGGGGAGTATCGCTGGAACGCCGGCATGTTCATCACCAAGACCTCGGTCCTGCTCGGTCACCTCGCCACCCAGCGCCCGGCGCTGCACGCGGGCCTGATGACCATCGCGAAGGCCTGGGACACCCCCGAGCGCGAGGAGGTCCTGGCCCGGGTGTGGCCCGGGCTGGAGAAGATCGCGATCGACCACGCCGTCGCCGAGCCGGTGGCCGACGCGGGCGGCGTCGTCGTGGTCCCGGGCAACTTCGGCTGGGACGACGTCGGGGACTTCAACTCCCTCGCCGCACTGCTCCCGGCCGACGACGAGGCGGGCTCGAAGGTCCTGGGCGACGCCGGCCAGGTCGTCCGTGTGCAGAGCGCGGGCTCGGTCGTGGTCCCCTCGGGCAAGCGCGTCATCACGATCCTCGGCCTCGACGACGTCGTCGTCGTCGACACCCCGGACGCGCTGCTGGTCACCACCCGGGCGCGCGCGCAGCAGGTCAAGGACATCGTCGTCGAGCTCCGCGAGCGTGGGCTCGAAGAGCTGCTCTAGGCATCGCGCGCGGTGACCGGTATCAGCGGGCGAACGGCGGCACTGGCGTACCTGCGACGGGACTAACCTCAGGAGGTGAGTCAATTCGCCACTGCCGCCCGGGTCGTCGAGCTTGCCGAGCAGTTCCACGAGGAGCTGGTCGCCATCCGCCGCGACATCCACGCCCACCCTGAGGTCGCACGCACCGAGACCCGCACGACGGCGCTCGTCGCCGACCGCCTGACCCGCGCCGGCCTGGAGCCGCGGCTGCTCCTCGGCACCGGCCTCACCTGCGACATCGGTCCCAGCCCCGCGCTGACCGGGCTGCGCCGGATCGCGCTGCGCGCGGACATCGACGCACTGCCGCTCGTGGAGACCACCGGGCTGCCCTTCGCCTCCACCGTGCACGGTGCGGCCCACGCCTGCGGGCACGACGTGCACACGACTGTCGTGCTCGGCGTCGGGCTGGTGCTGGCTGAGCTGCACAAGGCCGGGGAGCTCACCCGCCCGGTCCGGCTGATCTTCCAGCCGGCCGAGGAGGTCCAGCCCGGCGGTGCGCTCGACCTGCTCGACCAGGGCGTGCTCGACGGCGTCAACGAGATCTACGCGGTGCACTGCGACCCGAAGGTGGACGCCGGGAGCATCGGGACCCGGATCGGGCCGATCACCTCCGCCTCGGACGAGGTGACCGTGACCGTGAGCTCCTCGGGCGGGCACACCTCCCGCCCGCATCTGACCGGGGACGTCGTCTACGCCCTCGGGCAGATCATCACCCAGGTCCCGGCGGTCCTCGGGCGCCGCCTCGACCCGCGCTCGGGGGTCAACCTCACCTGGGGCGCGGTCTCGGCGGGCCAGGCGCACAACGCGATCCCCACCACCGGCACCGTGCGGGGCACGCTGCGCTGCCTCGACGTGCGCGCCTGGGAGCAGGCCGCCCAGGTGCTGCACGACGCCGTCGAGCAGATCGCCGAGCCCTACGGCGTCGGCGTCGAGGTCGTCCACCACCGCGGTGTCCCGCCGGTCGAGAACGACGAGCTGTGCACGACGGCGCTGGAGACGGCCGCCCGCGAGGTGCTCGGCCCGCACTCGGTCCTGCTCACCGAGCAGTCCCTCGGCGGCGAGGACTTCGCCTGGTACCTGACGAAGGTGCACGGGGCGATGGCCCGGTTGGGGACCCGCACCCCGGGCGGGCGCACCTACGACATCCACCAGGGCGACCTCCAGGTGGACGAGCGGGCGATCGTCGCGGGGGTCGCGGTGCTGGCCAGGGTCGCGGTCACCGGGCGATAGCGCAGCGCACCGACCAGGAATCTCATGATGTGGACGTCGGTGTTCGGTCCGCAGACTGTGCTTGCAGTTCCATAACGAACCGCGCGTGTTACGCCCCAGTAACAGCGCGTTAACCTCGCCACCACTAGGGTTCAAGTGAACAAAGGGCTGCCCGGCCCGTGATCGCGAAACAGCAGCGTCGCTGGCGTGCTCTAGACCTGATCGGGCAGCTCCTCGACAAGCACACTTGGAGTTCCAGTGAAGAGAGTTGCTCAGTTCGCGGCGATCACCGCCGTCGCAGCCTTGGCCCTGACGGCGTGCGGCGACGCCCCCGACGACAGCGCGACCACCGCAGGTGGTGGCGCGACCACCTCCGCCGGTGCCGAGGCCACCGACTTCAAGGCCTGCATGGTCTCCGACTTCGGCGGGTTCAACGACAACTCGTTCAACCAGTCCGGCTTCGAAGGACTCGAGAAGGCGAAGAGCGACCTCGGCATCGAGACCGCGACGGCGGAGTCCACCGACGCCGGCCAGTACACGGGCAACGTCGACTCCATGGTCCAGGCCAACTGCAACCTCATCGTCACGGTCGGGTTCAACCTGGCCGACGCGACGGCGGCCGCTGCCGACCAGACCCCCGAGCAGAACTTCGCGCTCATCGACTCCGGGGTCGACCCGGCGCGTGAGAACGTCAAGCCGCTGCTGTTCAACACCCAGGAAGCCGCCTTCCTCGCGGGCTACCTCGCCGCAGGCATGAGCGAGACCAAGACCGTCGCCACCTTCGGCGGCCAGCCCTACCCGTCCGTGACGATCTTCATGGACGGCTTCGTCGACGGCGTCGCGAAGTTCAACGAGGACAACGGCGACTCCGTCAAGGTCCTCGGCTGGGACAAGGACACCCAGCAGGGGTCCTTCTCGGAGACCTTCGAGGACAAGGGTGTGGGCACCTCGCTCACCGACGGCTTCATCGCCGGTGGCGCTGACATCATCCTCCCCGTCGCCGGACCGGTCGGTGAGGGTGCGCTCGCATCCGCCAGCCAGCACGAGGGCGTCAAGGTCATCTGGGTCGACTCCGACGGCTTCATGCAGGAGAACCTCGCCCAGTACAAGGGCCTGATCCTCACCTCGGTCATGAAGGAGATCGGCCAGTCCGTCTTCGACGTCATCGAGACCACGAGCACCGGCGACTTCGACGCCACCCCGTACGTGGGCACCCTCGAGAACGGCGGCGTCTCGCTCGCTCCGTACCACGACCTCGAGTCCGAGGTCCCGGCCGAGCTCCAGGCGCAGATCGACGCGCTCAAGGAGCAGATCATCAGCGGCGACCTCGTCGTCGAGTCCGTCAGCGCGACCCCGGTTCAGTAGTCTCCGAGCGAGTGGCCCTGGGCTGATGCCCAGGGCCACTCGCGTCTGTGCCGGACGACTCCCAGCGTGGGAGAGTGATGGCAGTCACACCTGTCCGGCATCCGTCGAATGTGAAGGGCTCATCAGGATGAAGCTAGAGCTGCGGGGGATCACGAAGGTCTTCGGCTCGCTGGTCGCGAACGACCACATCGACCTCGTGGTCGAGCCGGGGGAGATCCACGCCCTGCTCGGTGAGAACGGAGCGGGCAAGAGCACGCTCATGAACGTGCTCTACGGCTTCTACGACCCCGACGACGGCGAGATCCTCATCGACGACGTGCCACGGACCTTCGCCGGGCCCGGCGACGCGATGGCCGCCGGGATCGGGATGGTCCACCAGCACTTCATGCTCGTCCCGGTCTTCACCGTGGCCGAGAACGTCATCCTCGGCCACGAGCCGATCAAGGGTGGTCGGCTGATCGACCTCAAGACCGCCCGTGCCCGGGTGCGCGAGATCTCTGACCGGTTCGGCTTCGACATCGACCCCGACGCTCTCATCGAGGACCTGCCGGTCGGGGCGCAGCAGCGCGTCGAGATCGTCAAGGCCCTGTCCCGCGACGCCTCGGTGCTCATCCTCGACGAGCCCACCGCGGTCCTCACGCCCCAGGAGACCGACGAGCTCATCGAGATCATGCGCCAGCTCAAGGCCGCGGGCACCTCGATCGTCTTCATCACCCACAAGCTCCGCGAGGTGCGAGCCGTCGCGGACCGCATCACCGTCATCCGGCGCGGCAAGGTCGTCGGGTCGGCGCTGCCGAGTGCCTCAGAGATGGAGCTCGCCTCCGCCATGGTCGGGCGCAGCGTCTCCCTCGGCGTCGACAAGACTCCCGCGAAGCCCGGCGAAGCCCGGCTCGAGGTCTCCCACCTGTCGGTGCGCAGCCCCTCCGGCACGGTCGTCGTCGACGACGTGAGCTTCGACGTCGCCTCCGGAGAGATCCTCGCGGTCGCCGGCGTCCAGGGCAACGGGCAGACCGAGCTCACCGAGGCGATCCTGGGCATGCAGCCGGGAGTCACCGGGTCGATCCGGCTCGGGAGCACCGAGCTCACGGGACGCAGCGTCCGAGAGGTGCTGCGCGCCGGGGTCGGCTTCGTCCCGGAGGACCGCAGCAAGGATGGGCTGATCAGCAGCTTCTCGATCGAGGAGAACCTCATCCTCGACCTGCATGATCGTGCCCCCTTCGCCCGTGGTGCCTCGATCGACCAGAAGGCCGTCGCTGACAACGCCGCCAAGTACATCGAGCAGTTCGACGTCCGGGCCGGGTCCGGGAAGTCCCTGGCGAGCACGCTCTCGGGCGGCAACCAGCAGAAGGTGGTCCTCGCCCGCGAGATGTCCCGCCCGCTCCAGCTCCTCATCGCCTCTCAACCCACCCGTGGTCTCGACGTCGGGTCCGTCGAGTTCGTGCACAAGCGCATCGTGGCCGAGCGCGACGTCGGCACCGCCGTCATCATCGTCTCGACCGAGCTCGACGAGGTCCTCGGCCTCGCTGACCGGATCGCCGTCATGTACCGCGGGCAGATCGTCGGGATCGTTCCCGGCGGCACCTCCCGCGACGTCCTCGGACTCATGATGGGTGGCCTGCCGCTCGACGCCGCGCAGGCCGAGGCCGCCAAGCACACGACCACTCTCTCCGCCGCGGATGCTGCAGCCGAGACCACCCCGGAGGTCCAACCGTGACTGACTCCCCGTCCACCGACGGTTCGCCCGCTGCAGTCTCGCCCGACCCCGCCCCCGACAACCCCGCGCACGAGGCCACCGAATCCCGGGGACGGACCCTGGTCCGTGAGATCACCGAGAGCAGCTCCCTGCTCGTCTTCCTCGCCATCGTCACGGCTCTGGCGCTCTCCGCCGTCCTGGTGGCCGCGGCGAACGTCGAGGTCCAGCGGACAGCGGGATACATCTTCGCCCGTCCGGGCGACTTCGTCGCCGCCGTCTGGGACGCGGTGTGGGGTGCCTACTCCTCGCTCTTCCGAGGAGCGGTGTTCGACCCGCAGGCCCAGACCACGGCGCGGATGTTCAAACCGATCACCGAGACGCTCACGGCATCGGTCCCGTTGATCTTCGCCGGTCTGGGACTGGGCATCGGCTTCCGTGCCGGTCTCTTCAACATCGGTGCCCAGGGTCAGGTGGTGCTGGGCGCGATCGGTGCGGCCTACATCGGCTTCGCCTTCCAGCTCCCGCCCTACCTGCACGTGCTCGTCGCCGTCATCGGGGGTCTCCTCGCCGGGGCGATCTGGGCCGGCATCGCCGGGTTCCTCAAGGCACGTTTCGGCGCCAACGAGGTGATCGTGACGATCATGCTCAACTCGATCGCCATCTTCCTCATGTCCTACCTCCTCTCCACGACAGCCTTCAAGCGGCCAGGGAGCAACAACCCCATCTCGCCCCGGCTCGAGGACACGGCGATGTTCACCCAGATCCTGGGGTCGAACTTCCGGCTGCACCTCGGGTGGATCCTCGCCCTGCTGGCCGCCTTCGGGACGTGGTGGCTGATGGAGCGCTCGACCTGGGGCTTCAAGTTCCGCGCCGTGGGTGAGAACGCCGACGCCGCCCGGACCGCCGGAATCTCGGTGCCCTCGGTCTACCTGTGGGTCATGCTCATCGCCGGTGGTCTCGCCGGGTTGGGTGGGGTCTCCCAGGTGCTGGGCACCGAAGGAGTGCTCCAGGACGGCGTCGCCGGATCGATCGGCTTCGATGCCATCACGGTCGCCCTGCTGGGACGGTCACGTCCGCTCGGCACGGTGCTCGCCGCGACCCTGTTCGGTGCGCTGCGCGCCGGCTCGGCGCTCATGCAGACGGCCAGCGGGACGCCGATCGACATCGTGCTCGTCGTCCAGGCGCTCATCGTGCTGCTGATCGCCGCTCCGCCGCTCGTCCGCTCGATCTACCGGCTGCCCGACCCAGCGGCGCGTACCACGTTCACCAAGGAGGTCGCAGCATGAGCGTCACCGCAGATGTCTCCACCCCGGGTGGGAAGGACGACCTCCAGTCCTTGTCCAGCGTCGTCCAGCCCCCGGTGTCCCTGCGCGCCCCGATCGGGTACGGCATCGTCGGGCTGATCTCGCTGTGGTTCTTCGGGTTCGGGTCGCCGGCCGGGTCCGAGTCGACCTTCAACCTGGCGAGCAAGTCGGACTTCGTCCAGCTCCCGGCGCTCACCGTCTCGGCCCGCCCGGTCGCCATCGCGCTCTCGCTCTTCGCCCTCGTGCTCGCCGGCCTCGCGACCTACTACGCGACCCGGCACCGCAAGGCCGGGGCCTGGTTGCCGATCCTCTTCGCGATCGCGGTCGTGCTCGCTTTCCTCGTGTGGGCCGCGGCCGGCAAGGACAACGCTCTCCCCGTCCCGCACCTGCTCGCCCAGGGCGTGTACTTCGCCATCCCGCTCGTCTTCGGCTCGATGGCAGGCCTGGTGTGCGAGCGCTCGGGCATCATCAACATCGCGATCGAAGGCCAGCTCCTCGCCGGTGCCTTCATCGCCGCGGTGGTCGCGACGCTCGCCACCAACCCCTACGCCGGGCTCGTGGCGGCCCCGGTGGCCGGGGCGGCCGTCGCCGTCCTGCTCGCCTGGTTCGCGATCACCTTCCGGGTCAACCAGATCATCGTCGGTGTGGTCCTCAACGTGCTCGTCGCCGGCGTGACGAGCTTCCTGTTCTCGACCGTGCTCAAGGACAACGTCTCGACGATGAACAGCCCGCCCCGGCTGCCGGTGATCAACATCCCCGTGCTGTCGGAGATCCCCCTCGTGGGGCCGATGCTCTTCCGCCAGACGGCGCTCGTCTACATCATGTTCGTCGTCGTCGTCGCCCTCCAGGTGATGATCTTCCGCAGCCGGTGGGGTCTGCGGATGCGCTCGGTGGGTGAGCACCCCAAGGCCGCCGACACCGTCGGCATCAAGGTCAACCGCACCCGGTGGCGCAACACCATCCTCGGTGGGGCGATCGCCGGTCTCGGTGGCGCCTCGTTCACCATCGCCCTGGGTCTCGCCTTCGGCAAGGAGATGACCGCAGGCAAGGGCTTCATCGCCCTCGCCGCGATGATCCTGGGCCGGTGGAACCCGCGCGGGGCGATGCTCGCCGCGCTCCTCTTCGGCTTCGCGGAGGCTCTGCGCGGGACCCTGGGGATCGTCGGGTCCTCGATCCCGAGCCAGTTCCTGGCGATGCTGCCCTACCTCGCGACGATCTTCGCCGTCGCCGGCCTCGTGGGCCGTGTGCGGCCGCCGGCCGCAGAAGGGATCCCGTACTCCAAATGACCACCTCCAGCACACCACCGGCCGCGATCGACTGGGCGGCGCTGCGCAGCGCCGCCCAGGAAATCATGACCAAGGCCTACGCCCCCTACTCGAACTTCCCGGTGGGTGCGGCGGCCCTCGTCGACGACGGCCGGGTCGTGACCGGCTGCAACGTCGAGAACGCGGCCTACGGCGTCGTGCTGTGCGCCGAGTGCGGGCTCATCTCCTCCCTCGTGGCCTCCGGCGGAGGCAGACTCGTCGCCTTCACCTGCGTGGACGGTCACGGCACCACCCTCATGCCGTGCGGGCGCTGCCGCCAGCTGCTCTGGGAGCACGGGGGACCCACGCTGCTCGTGGAGACCACCCGCGGCATCCGACCCATGACCGAGGTGCTCCCCGACGCCTTCGGCCCCGACGACCTCAGCTCGCGCGCATGACCTGCGCGCCCCTGAGCCCGACGAAGAGAGACCCACGATGACCTCCGACCTGGCCGCCACCCCCACCCACGAAGCCTTCGACGCCGTCGACGTGATCCGCGTCAAGCGTGACCGCGGCACCCTGAGCGCCGAGCAGATCGACTGGGTGATCGACGCCTACACCCGCGGAGCGGTCGCCGAGGAGCAGATGGCCGCGCTGAACATGGCCATCCTGCTCAACGGGATGGACCGCACCGAGATCGCCCGGTGGACCGCGGCGATGATCGCCTCGGGGGAGCGGATGGACTTCTCCGCCCTGTCCCGGCCGACCTCGGACAAGCACTCGACCGGGGGCGTCGGCGACAAGATCACCCTGCCGCTGGCCCCGCTCGTGGCCGTCTTCGGCGTAGCCGTCCCGCAGCTCTCCGGGCGCGGGCTGGGTCACACCGGAGGCACCCTCGACAAGCTCGAGTCGATCCCCGGCTGGCGCGCCGCGCTGACCAACGACGAGATGATGGCCCAGCTCGAGAACGTCGGAGCGGTCATCTGCCAGGCCGGGTCAGGCCTGGCCCCGGCCGACCGCAAGCTCTACGCGCTGCGTGACGTCACCGGGACGGTCGAGGCGATCCCGCTCATCGCGTCGTCGATCATGAGCAAGAAGATCGCCGAAGGCACCGGGGCGCTCGTGCTCGACGTCAAGGTCGGCTCGGGGGCCTTCATGAAGGACCTCGCCTCCGCCCGCGAGCTCGCCCGCACCATGGTCGACCTCGGGACCGACGCCGGGGTGCGCACGGTCGCGCTCATCACCGACATGTCCACCCCGCTCGGCCTCACCGCCGGCAACGCCCTCGAGGTCCGGGAGTCCGTCGAGGTGCTCTCCGGCGGGGGCCCGCGCGACGTCGTCGACCTCACCGTCGCCCTCGCCGTGGAGATGCTCGCCGGGGCCGGCCGGCCGACCGGGGAGGACGAGGTGCGTGCCGCGCTGGGCGACGGCCGGGCGATGGACGTGTGGCGGGCGATGATCACCGCCCAGGGCGGCGACGCCGGTGCCGTCCTGCCGGTCGCGAAGGAGACCGAGCAGGTCCTGGCCGCCGCCGACGGCGTGCTCACCCGCCTCGACGCCCTCGACGTCGGCATCGCCGCCTGGCGCCTGGGCGCGGGGCGTGCGCGGCGCGAGGACGTGGTCCAGGCCGGTGCCGGCGTGGAGATCCACGCCAAGCCGGGCGACCGCGTGATGGCCGGGCAGCCCATCCTCACCCTGCACACCGACACCCCCGAACGGTTCGCCCGGGCGCTCGAGTCGGCCCGCGCGGGGATCACCGTCGAGGCCAACCCGACGACGGCGCCCACCGGCCAGCTCATCCTGGACCGCCTCGCCTGAGCCGTGGGCAGGCAGGGCCTGGTGGGGCCTGGTGGGGCCTGCTGGGGCCTGGCAGGGCCCGGTGGGCGAAGGATAGGGTGGGCGCGTGGCTAACCTGCGGAAACACGATGGCCCGGCGGCGAGCGGGTCCGGCGAGGACCGGCGGCCCACCGCGGTCTACGGCGTGGGCACCGAGCCCGACGCCCGGTTCTCCCTCGCCAACGAGCGGACCGCCCTGGCGTGGGTGCGCACCGGGCTGGGGCTCGTCGCCGGGGGTGTCGCGCTGACCTCCTTCTCCACCTTCGCCGAGCTGCCCGTGGTGCTGGAGATCGTCGCGGCGATCGCCTGCCTCGCCGGGGCCGTCCTCGCGGTCTACGCGCTGCGGTCCTGGAAGCTGCACGAGATCGCGCTGCGCACCGGCTCGCCGCTGCCGGCCCCGGCGGCGCTCCCGGTGCTCGTCGGGGGGGTGGTCGCGATGGCCCTGCTGCTCACCGGGTACGCGATCGCCTCGATCCTGGGCTGATCGGCCGCGACATGAGCACCCCTGCCCCGCACGGCGCCCAGCCCGAACGTACCGCCCTGGCCTGGCACCGCACGGTCATGGGCACCGTCGTCGGGGCGTTCCTGCTGTCCATGACGGCCATCCGCACCCACGCACCGGTGCTGGCGATCGCCGCGGCGGCGCTGACCGTCTACGTCGCGCTGCGGCTCATGGTCGCCAGCCCGTCCCGGTCGCTCCGGGTGGGCACCCGCACCCAGGTGTGGCCCGGGCTGGTCCGGATCACCTGGTCCGTGGCGTGCCTCGGGGCGCTCGGCGCGCTGACCGCACTGGCCGCGCTGGCCGACGTGGGGTCGCCGTGGCCTTGACACCGGGGACGACACCATGCACGACGCCGCATCCAGGGCGACAGCTCACCGGCATCCTGCATGCCCTGGGCGCCGGGCGCGCTGCGCTGCCTCCGCTGCCACCTGCCGAGACCGGACTGGTGGGAGCCGTGCAGCGCGTCGTCGCGCAGTTCGGGGCCGACCGCCCCGTCCAGGGTGACCCGACGACGTGCGGGTCGGCCGTGCTCGTGGTGGTCGCCGCCGCCGGGGACCGTCGGGTGGCGCGGTGGCTGGCGACCGGCGACGACCGGACCCCGACCGCGCGGTTCGCCGCGCTCCAGCAGACCGTCAAGGTGGCGAGCAACCGGGGTGCGCTGCTGGGCCTGCCCTGGCCGAGCGGGCTCGGCACGCCGCCGTGGGGTGCGGCGCGGGTCGCGCGATTCGGGACCGTCCGGTACACCCACCGCATCCTTGTCGACACCGACCCGGGCCAGTCCGGTCCGCTGCTCGACCGCGCCGTCGCCGCGGCTCGCGGCGGTTTCCCGGTGCCGCTCTACACCGGGGGGGACACCCGTGGCGGGCTCGACGCGGCCGTGCCGCGCCACGTCGTCCTGCTCACCAGCCCGGACGGGGAGGCACTCGAGATCTATGAGCCCTCGTCCGGACGGATGCTGCCCATCACCGGCGACGAGCTCGCCCGCGGCGGGACCCGCCGACCGGCCTACGGGAACTGGTCGCACGTGTCCTGGGTGCTGCTGCCCGTCGTCCCGGACTGATCCACGGGCGCGGTGGCGGGGGAGCCACGAGAAGGTGAGCATGGGAGGGAGGTGACGGCGAGCCACCCCGACCCACCGATGGAGGACGACGATGAGCACCCTGCCCGGCGAGGACGCGCTGCGCGACGCTGGCCTGACCCAGCCCGACGGTGAGGACGTGGTCAACCTCGCCGAGGAGGTGACGACGGGCGCACCCGACCTCGGGGAGGACCTCGAGGAGTACCGCCCTGGCACCCCGCGCCCCGACCTCGACGACACGGCCGACGAGGCCGACGTCGTCGAGCAGGCCTGGAAGGTTCCCGCCGATGAGGAGGAGTCTCAGCCCTGACCGCCCCGTCGCGAGCGAGGCGGCGGTACCGTTGGACCATGACTTCTGACCTGCTCATCTCTGCCCTGCCCAAGGTCGTCCTGCACGACCACCTCGACGGCGGGCTGCGCCCGCAGACCATCATCGACCTCGCGGCCGCGGCCGGCCACACGCTGCCCACGACCGACGCCGAAGAGCTCCGCGCGTGGTTCGTCGCGGCTGCCGACTCCGGGTCTCTCGTGCGCTACCTGGAGACCTTCGACCACACGATCGCCGTCATGCAGACCCGCGAGGGCCTGAGCCGGGTCGCCCGCGAGTCCGTGCTCGACCTCGCCGCCGACGGCGTCGTCTACGCCGAGCAGCGCTGGGCGCCCGAGCAGCACCTCACCCAGGGTCTGACGCTCCAGGACACCGTCGACGCCGTGCAGGCCGGGTTCGACGAGGGCGTGGTGCTGGCCGCCGAGCAGGGACGCACCATCCGGGTGGGCCAGCTGGTCACCGCCATGCGGCACGCCGACCGCTGGGAGGAGATCGCCGAGCTGGCCCTGACCAACCGGGACCGCGGGGTCGTCGGCTTCGACATCGCCGGCGCCGAGGACGGGTTCCTGCCCTCCCGCTTCCCCGCCGTGTGGCGCACCCTCAACGACGCGTCCTTCCCGGTGACCATCCACGCCGGGGAGGCAGCCGGAGTCGAGTCGATCGCCGAGGCCGTGCACCTGGGCCAGGCCAGCCGGATCGGGCACGGCGTGCGCATCGTCGAGGACATCACGGGCCTCGACACCGACGCACCCACGCTCGGCCGGATCGCCAGCTGGGTGCGGGACAACCAGATCCCGCTCGAGCTGTGCCCCTCGTCCAACCTGCAGACCGGGGTGGCGTCCTCGATCGCCGCGCACCCGATCTCCCGGCTGCGCGACCTCGACTTCGCGGTGACCATCAACACCGACAACCGGCTCATGTCCGGGACGACCATGACCCGGGAGATGACGCTCCTCGTCGAGGAGGCCGGCTGGTCGCTCGACGACCTGCGTGACGCGACGCTCGCGGCCGCCTGGAGCGCCTTCATCCACCACGACGAGCGGCACGCCCTCGGCGAGCTGATCCTCGCCGGCTACGCCGACGCCGCGCAGGGCTGACCAGCCCGGGGCCGACCCGAGCTGGCTGCGCACGACCGACCGAGCACCACCGAGCACGACCGCCGCGGGGGTGGCCCACCCATCACCGCCCCCGCGGCACCACCCACCGAAGACGGAGAGCACCATGAGCCACACCCACCTCACCCCCGCCGAGCTTGCTGAGCGCGTCGACCACACCCTGCTCAAGCCCGAGGCCACCCCTGCCGACGTCGCCGCCCTGGCCGAGGAGGCCGCCGAGCTCGGCGCGTACTCGATCTGCGTCTCCCCGTCCATGCTGCCCATCGCGCTGCCCGCCGGGAGCACCCTGAAGATCGCCACGGTGTGCGGCTTCCCCTCCGGCAAGCACCACAGCCAGATCAAGGCCGCCGAGGCCGCGCACTCGGTGTCCGACGGCGCCCACGAGGTGGACATGGTCATCAACCTCGGCGCCGTCAAGGCGGGGGAGTGGGAGGACGTCCAGGCGGACATCGCCGCCGTACGCACCGCGGCCCCGCACCCGACCGTGCTCAAGGTCATCATCGAGTCCGCGGCCCTCACCGACGACGAGATCGTCGCCGCCTGCCGGGCGAGCGAGGCCGCCGGGGCGGACTTCGTCAAGACGTCGACCGGGTTCCACCCGGCCGGTGGGGCGAGCGTGCACGCGGTCGAGCTCATGGCCGCCACGGTCGGTGGCCGGCTCGGTGTCAAGGCCAGCGGCGGGGTCCGCACTGCCGCCGACGCCCTCGCGATGGTCGCCGCGGGTGCCACGCGGCTCGGGCTGTCCGGGACCGCAGCCGTGCTCGCCGGCCTCGAGGGAGCGTCCGCCGCGCAGGACTCTCCGGCGGACGGCTACTGACCCCTGGTCCACCTCCGTCGCGGCACGGGTTAGGGTTGCCTTAGTCCCACGCCACGGAGGTCGTCTTGCCCACCCAGCCCAGCCCGCTCACCCAGCCCAGCCCGCCCAGCCCGTCAGCCGCACCCATCGAGCCTCGCCGGGTGCGGACCGTCACGCACACCCGTGTCGTGCGCACCGAGCAGGTCACCCCGCACATGGTCCGGGTCGTGCTGGGCGGGGAGGCGCTGAGAGTTCTCGACCCCACCGAGTTCACCGACCGGTACGTCAAGCTCCAGTTCCCACCCGAGGTCGAGGGGCAGCGTGAACGTCTGCGCACCTACACGATCCGGTCCTTCGACGCCGCCGCGGGGGAGCTGGCCATCGACTTCGTCCTGCACGGCGACGACGGCCTCGCCGGGCCGTGGGCCGCGACAGCGCAGCCGGGGGACCCGATGAGCTTCGTCGGACCGGGTGGCGCCTACGCGCCGTCGGCCACGGCGGACTGGCACCTGTTCATCGGTGACGAGAGCGCGCTACCGGCGATCGCCGCGGCCCTGGAGGTGCTGCCCGCCCGCGCGCGGGCGAAGGTCTTCTGCGAGGTGGGCGACGCCGGCGACGAGCAGGAACTCACCTCGTCGGCGCAGGGCTGCGACGGCGAGCTCGTCACGTGGGTCCACCGCACCTCAGGCGGCAGCACGCTCGTCGACGTGGTGACCGGGTGGGCCTTCCCGGACGGGACGCCCGAGGTGTTCCTGCACGGGGACGCCGGGTTCGTCAAGGACCTCCGCCGGCACCTGCGCGGTGACCGAGGGGTTCCCGTGAGCGCGTTGTCGGCGTCGGGATACTGGCGCCGGGGTCGTACCGAGGAGGGCTGGCGCAGCGACAAGACGGACTGGAAGGCCGCCGTCGACTCCGACGAGGCTCAGCTGGCTGCCGCGTCTCCCGCCTCAGGCGAGCAGGCCTGAGCGCTCCACGAGGATCGCGAGCTGGATCCGCCCTGAGACGGCCAGCTTCGTCTGGGCGCTCGACAGGTGGGTCTTGACGGTCGCCGCGCTGAGGAAGCTCGCCGCGGCGATCTCGTCGTTGGTCTGCCCCGCGTGCACGCCGCAGACCATCTGCAGCTCCCGCTCGGTGAGCACCTCCAGCCGGCGGCGCGCGGCGGCGCGCTGGCCTGCGTGGGTGTCGCCGGTGACGTGGTCGATGACATACCGGGTGACCCGTGGTGAGAGGGCGCCGTCGCCCGAGGCGACCGCGTGCACGGCCGCGATGATCTCGTGCGGGGTGGAGTCCTTGAGCAGGTAGCCGTGCGCCCCCGCCTCGAGGGCCCGCACGATGTTCTCGTCGGCGTCGAAGCTCGTCACGACGACCACCCGCGGGGGAGCGGGCAGGGACGCGAGCGCCGCGGTCGCCTCGACGCCGCCCACGCGGCGCATCCGCAGGTCCATGAGCACGACGTCAGGGTGGTGGGCCTGGACCGCGGTGACCACCTCGTCGCCGTCGCCCGCCGTCCCGACGATCGTGATGACCGGGTCGGTTCCCAGGATCGCCTCGAAAGCCCTCAGCACCATGGGGTCGTCGTCTACCAGCAGCACGCGGATCACGAGAGTCATGGTAGGCCTTCATCTGCGTCCGGGCTGGTCAGGTCTGGTTCAGCCCGGCCCTGCGACCGGCTGCCAGGGCAGCCACACGTCGACGACGAACCGCCCCTCGTGCGGGCCGATCCAGGCGCGTCCGCCCAGCAGCCGGGTCCGCTCGTGGATCCCGGCGAGACCGGCACCGGACCCCGGGATGGCCGGACCCGAGCCGTGCGGCAGCGGGTTGGAGACGAGGATCCGGACCCCGGCCGCCGCGCTCGCGGTGAGGTCCACGTCGATCGGGGCACTGGGCGCGTGCTTGTGGATGTTGGTCAGCGCCTCCTGGACGATGCGGTAGGCGGCATGCGTGAGCGGCGAGCTCGCCGCGGCCGAGTCGTTGATCATGACCGTGGCGACCATCTGGCTGCCGGCGGTGCGAGACGCCGTGAGCAGCTCCGACAGGTCCTCCAGGGTCACCGTCGCCGGGGCGCCGGGACCGTCGACGCGCCGGGACGCCGGGTCGCGCAGCACCCCGATCAGCCCGCGCAGGTCCTCGAGCGACCGGTGCGCGTTCGCCTGCACCTCGTGGGCGAAGACCTGGAGCTCGGGGTGCTCGCGTGCGGCCATCTCCAGGGCGCCGGAGTGCAGGGAGACGAGGGAGAGGCGGTGCGCCAGGGTGTCGTGGACCTCCCTGGCGATGAGGTCACGCTCCTCCTGGCGGGTGAGCTCGGAGCGCAGGTCGGCGGTCGTCTGCGCGCTGCGCGAGGACTGCTCCCGCAGGTCGCCGAGGTTCGTCGAGGTCCGCCGGAACAGCCCGACGCCGACCGCGAAGGCGATCGCGACGATCGCGACGATCGCGTAGAACCACCAGGGCAGCGGCTGGGCCGACTCGACCGGCGTCTTCGGGGAGAAGAGCTGGAACGGCGCCGGGCGGAGGAAGTCGCGGGTGACCGCCACGACCGTGACGACAGAGACCGCCGCGGTCGCGGTGATCGCGTTCCGGCGGGATCGGGTCGCCACGACGCAGGACAGCCCGACGAGTGCGGCGACCGAGTCGGCCGGGAAGACCAGCGCGAAGACGGAGGCGACGACGGTGACCGCGACCGGGTAGCGGTGGCGGACGATGAGCATCGCCGAGACCCCGACGGCGACGAAGAACCCCGCCGTGGTCCACACCGCGGCGACGCCGGCGGTCCCGTGGGCGTTCGACGCGAAGGCCAGCGCGGCCAACGAGCTGAACAGGCTCAGGGTGACCAGGGCGATCGTGGCGGCCACGGGTGAGGCGCGGCGCGCCCCGGCAGCCCAGCGTCCCGAGGGTCCGGGCTGGTGGGCGGGTGCACGGGTGAGGTCATGGGCGGGGGCGTGGGTGGGGGCATAGGCGGGGTAGGGCGGTGGTCGGGACACAGCGTCAGCGTAGGGGCAGCCACCGACGCCGGCGTCCCCCGACCGGGTGGACCCTCCCCGCCCCGGGTCCCCCGATCGGGTAGCAGGTGCGCCCCGTCCGGGCGATGCGCTCGAGCGGCCGTCTGCGATGAGGTGTGGATGTTGCTCCACGACCCGAGTCCCACCACGTCAGAACGAGGTTTTCCGATGGCACGATCACGAGGCACCGACCCGTCCCAGCAGGTTCAGGCCCAGCACTCTCAGGCCGAGCACACGCAGGCCCAGCAGGCCTACGAGCAGGCCCAGCTGCGTCTCGCCCACCAGCAGGTGCAGAACGGCCTTCCCCAGCACCCCGGCCAGTCGCAGCTTCCACCGTTCGCACCCCAAGCCCCCACGCCGAAGAAGAACTTCTTCGTCCGGCACAAGATCCTCACGGCCCTGCTCGTGATCGTCGGCCTCGTCATCGTCTCGCAGATGGCCTCGGGCGGGGACACGCCCGCCACGACCCCCGGGGCGGGCGCCGCCTCCACTGCGCCCGTGGCTCCTGCTGAGGACGTCCCGGCGGCTCCGGCCGACGTGGCCCCGGCCGCTCCGGCCGACGTCGCCCCGGCGGCTCCGGGCATTGGGTCGATGGTCGCCGACGGGAAGTTCGAGTTCACGGTGACCAGCCTGGAGCCGGGGGGCACCCACATCGGTGACGCGACCTTCGGCGTGGACGCGCAGGGACAGTTCCTCCTCGTGCACGTCACGGTGACGAACGCGGGCGATCAGGCGCAGTACTTCGACTCGAGCTCGCAGAAGCTCCTCGACGCCCAGGGCCGCACGCACTCGGCCGACGCGACCGCAGCCATCTACCTGCCCGACTCCAACAGCTTCCTCACGAGCATCAACCCCGGGAACACGGTCGAGGGGATCGTCGTCTTCGACATCCCGGCCGACGCGACCCCGGCCTCCCTCGAGCTGCACGACTCGCCCTTCTCCGGCGGAGTCACCGTCGCGCTCAGCTGACTCTCACCTGACCTGACTCTCACCCGACCGCAGGCGACCACCAGGCGCCCTGTGCACGCAGCAGCGCCCCGCTCCTGATCCTCAGGTGCGGGGCGCCGCCGATCAGGGGCGCTACAGGCCCAGCGCCGCCGACATGTCGGCGATGATCGCGTTGAGGCGCGTGCGCGCCGCGTGCCGGACGGCCGAGACCTCGTCGTGGGTGGCGGTCTCACTGACCGGGAGGATCACCTCGAGGTAGCACTTGACCTTGGGCTCGGTCCCGCTGGGCCGGACGATCACCCTGCTGCCGTCCTCGGTGAGCAGGCGGAGGCCGTCGGTGGGCGGCAGGCCGCCCACGCCGTCGGACAGGTCCACGAGCTCCACGACGGGTGAGCCGCCCAGCAGCGCGGGTGGTGCGTTCCGCAGCCGCTGCATCGTCACCGGGATCTGGGCCACGTCCGTGTACCGGGCTGCGAGCTGGTCGGTCAGGTGCAGGTCGTGCGCGCGGGCCAGGTCGTCCAGGGCGTCGAGGAGTGTCCTGCCCTCGGCCTTGAGCCGGTCGGCGAGCCCGACGATCCGCAGGGCGGCCGAGATGCCGTCCTTGTCCCGCACCTGCCCCGGGTCGACGCAGTACCCCAACGCCTCCTCGTAGCCGTAGACGAGGCCCTCGACCCGGGAGATCCACTTGAAGCCGGTGAGCGTCTCGGCGTGGGCCAGTCCGTGCGCGGCGGCGATCCGCGCGAGCAGCCGGGAGGACACGATCGAGTTCGCGAGCGTCCCGCCGTCGCCGGCGTGCTCGGTGGCCACGAGCTCACCGAGCAGCGCACCCACCTCGTCACCGTGCAGCATCCGCCAGCCCTCGGAGATGGCCGTCTCCGGGCCTGTGTTGGGCTGACGCTCGAGCACGGAACGGATGTCCTTGACCGCGACCGCGCACCGGTCCGCGTCCGGGTCGTTCGCGACGACCAGGTCGGCCTCGACCGTCTGGGCGTAGGCCAGGGCCAGGTCGATCGCCCCGGGCTCCTCCGGGTTGGGGAAGTCGACGGTGGGGAAGTCCGGGTCCGGGGCGGACTGCTCGGGCACCATGAGCACCTCCGGGTAGCCGGCGGTCCGCAGCACCTGCTCCAGGACCGCACCTCCCACCCCGTGCAGCGGGGTGGCGACGATGCTCAACCGGTGCGGGGCACCGGCGTCGGCCAGGGAACCGACAGAGGCGAGGTAGTCGGCGAGCAGTCCCGGCCCGGCGACACGCCAGCCCTCGCTCGCCCGGGGGACGGCGACGGCGCCCGGCGCGGCGGCGATGTGCGCGGCGATGGCGGCGTCGTAGGGCGGAACGATCTGCGCGCCCTGTCCCGACCCGCCGACGACCCTGCCACCGAGATATACCTTGTAGCCGTTGTCGGCCGGGGGGTTGTGGCTCGCGGTGACCATGACGCCGGCGTCGGCATCGAGATGGCGCACGGCGAAGGCGAGGACCGGGGTGGGCAGCGCGTGGTCGAGGATCACCACGTCGAGCCCGGCCGCGACGAACACGGCCGCGCTGTCCAGGGCGAAGGTCTGGGAGTTGTGCCGGGCGTCGTACCCGACGGCGACGCGCGGGGGGTGCTCGATGCCGGGCAGTGCCTCCAGCAGGAACGCGGCCAGGCCGGCCGCCGCGCGGATGACCACCGCACGGTTCATCCGGTTGGGCCCGCCGGCCATCCGTCCGCGCAGGCCCGCGGTACCGAACTGGAGCGGACCGGAGAACCGGTCGGCCAGGTCGGCGCGGAGCTCGTCGTGACGGGAGTCCTCGGTCGTGTCCTGGGCGGTCAGCAGCAGCTTGGTGAGCTCGTTGCGGGTGTAGGGATCGGGGTCGTCGGCGATCCACGCCTCGATGTCGGCCGTGAGCCGGGTCAGTCCGGGGATGCTCATGTCACACCTTCTCCACGATCGCGGCGAGCAGCGCGGAGATGCGCGGCCCGGCGGCCTGCCCTGCTTCGATGACCTCGGAATGGGAGAGCGGAACCGGTGAGATCCCGGCGGCGAGGTTCGTCACCAGGGAGATCCCCAGCACCTCCATGCCCGCCTGGCGAGCCGCGATGGCCTCCAGGGTGGTGGACATCCCCACGAGGTCACCGCCCATCACCCCGGCCATCCGCACCTCGGCCGGCGTCTCGTAGTGCGGGCCGCGGAACTGGACGTAGACGCCCTCTGGCAGCGCGGCGTCGACCTCGCGGGCGAGCCCGCGCAGCCGCGCGGAGTACAGGTCGGTGAGGTCGACGAAGGTCGCGCCCTCGAGCGGGGAGGTCGCCGTGAGGTTGATGTGGTCGCTGATGAGAACCGGGGTCCCGGGCAACCAGTCGACGTTGAGCCCGCCGCAGCCGTTGGTGAGGATGACGGTCCGGGCTCCCGCGGCGGCCGCGGTCCGGATCCCGTGCACGACGGCGCGCACCCCCTTGCCCTCGTAGAGGTGCGTGCGCGAGCCGAGGACCAGCGCATACTTGCCGGTCGCGGCGATGCGGATCGAGCGCAGCGTTCCCACGTGCCCCTCGACGGCCGGCTTGGAGAAGCCGGGGACCTCGTCGCTGGGGATCTCTGCGACCGTCTCCCCGAGCAGGTCGGCCGCGCCGCCCCAGCCGGACCCGAGCACGAGGGCCACGTCGTGGGAGGCGACGCCGGTCGCCCGGGCGATGTGCGCCGCGGCGTCGCGGGCGAGATCGAAGGGATCGACGTCGCCAGAGGGGGCGTGCGCCGTGGCCGGGATGGTGGCCGGGGTGGTGGCCGGGCTCGGGACCGAGGGAGTTGTCATGCCTCCGAGGTTATCCGTGTTGGGCGGCCGAGACGAGTTCGCGCGCTGGTCAGCGCCGGATGGCCGGAGGAGGAGTTGCTGGGATACTGAGGCACGTGACTCAGACGCCTCCCCCCGCCCCCGGTTCCGCTCCCGACTCCGCCTCGTCCGACCTGCAGGCGACCCGCATCGTCATCCTCGGTGGTGGCCCAGGGGGCTACGAGGCCGCGCTCGTGGCCCGGCGCCTCGGCGCTGACGTCACGATCGTCGAACGGCTGGGCATGGGCGGCGCGGCCGTCCTCACCGACGTCGTCCCGTCCAAGACGCTCATCGCGACCGCCGAGTGGATGACGGTCGCCGAGACCGGCGCGGAGCTGGGGATCCGGGTCGCCGGTGCGCCCGCCGGTGCGCCGCCGCGCCTCGACGTCGACCTCGCCGCCGTCAACACCCGGGTCATGGCGCTCGCGGGCGCGCAGTCAGCGGACATCCGGGCCAGGCTGGAACGGGAGAAGATCCGGATCGTGCTCGGCACGGGGCGGCTGGACGGTCCGTCCCGCGTGATCGTGGACAGCCCGGACGGCGGCGGCGGGCCGCTCGTCCTGGACGCGGACGTCATCCTCGTCTCGACCGGCGCGACCCCGCGGATCCTGGACACGGCCGTGCCCGACGGCGAGCGCATCTTCACCTGGACCCAGATCTACAACCTCACCGAGCTGCCGCAGAAGCTCATCGTCGTGGGCTCGGGGGTCACCGGTGCGGAGTTCGCCGGTGCCTATAACGCCCTGGGCTGCGAGGTCGTGCTCATCTCGAGCCGCGACCGGGTGCTGCCGGGGGAGGACGCCGACGCCGCGAACCTCATCGAAGAGGTCTTCCGGGCTCGGGGGATGACCGTGCACTCGCGCTCGCGCGCAGAGTCCGCCCGGGTGGTCGGGGAGGGCGCGGACGCGCGGGTCGAGGTCACTCTCACCGACGGGTCCGTGGTCGAGGGGTCCCACCTGCTCATGGCCGTCGGGTCCGTCCCGAGCACAGCCGGGATCGGCCTGGAGGAGGCCGGGGTGCGGCTGACGGCGTCGGGCCACATCGAGGTGGACAAGGTCTCCCGCACGAGCGCGCGCGGGGTCTACGCAGCCGGGGACTGCACGGGGGTGTTCCCGCTCGCGAGCGTGGCGGCCATGCAGGGGCGGGTCGCGATGTCCCACGCCCTGGGTGACGCGGTCACCCCGATCAAGCTGCGCACGGTCGCGGCGAACATCTTCACCGCCCCCGAGATCGCGACGGTGGGGTACTCCGAGAGCAAGCTCGTCGAGCAGGGCTCGAGGTACATCACGACGATCCTGCCGCTGAACCGCAACCCCCGCGCGAAGATGCTCGGCATCCGCGACGGCTTCATCAAGCTGTTCTCCCACCCCGACGCCGGCGTCGTCCTCGGCGGGGTCGTCGTGGCGCCGCGGGCGAGCGAGCTGATCTTCCCGATCACCCTCGCCGTCGTGCACCGGCTCACGGCCGACGACGTCGCCGAGGCGTTCACGGTCTACCCGTCCCTGTCCGGCTCGATCGGTGAGGTCGCCCGGATGAGCCACCACCGCACCGAATAACCCGCTAGCGGAGGGTGACCTGGCCGACGGCGAGGGTCACGTGGGCGGTCGCGTCGCGCAGGGCGAAGTCCGTGAGGGTGACGCCGGTCGCCTTGGCGGCGACGGCGTCCTGCAGGCGCACGGCCAGGACCGGCTCGCTCTCGCCCTTGCGGATCTCCACGAGCCCCTCAGGCAGCCCGCGCCGCCGCAGCGCGGACGCCATCGGGCCGGTGAGGTGGTTGAGCAGCTTGTGCGCGGGCAGCGTCCGTGCCTGCGCGGTGACCTCGAAGGTCGCCACGCCCAGGTCGTAGCCGGAGAAGGTGGCGGTCACCGCGACGGTGCCGATGGCCGCCGCAGCCACCCGCAGCGGGAAGGGGGCGTCCTGGATCACCCGCAGGTCGATGTCGAGCAGCAGCGAGGCGCCCTCGGCGGTCACCGAGCGGATGACCGGGGGGAGAGGCTCCGTGGCGACGGCGAGCGCGACGGCCTCGCTCACGGGAAGGACGATCTGCATGATGGCTCCTCAGGGGATGGGTAGGGTCACGGTGGTCACGAGCGGGCGGTGGTCGGACTCCTGGGTGTCCAGGACGGCGAAGTCGGTGAACGTCACGTCGCTCCCGAAGATCCAGTCGATGCGTTGCGTGGGTGCGGAGCTGGGGTAGGTCAGCTCTGCCGGGTTGCCGGCGGCGTCCTGGGCGCTGACGAGGCCGGCGGCGGCGAGCATGTGCGGTTCGGGCCAGTCGGGCTCGGCGTTGAGGTCGCCGGCGAGCAGGTAGGCCCCGGCCACCGGTTGGGCCTCGAGCAGCTCGCTCAGCTGGACGATGCGGGTCGGGGTGTTGTCGGCGAGGTGCTGCAGGTGCACGGAGGTGATCCGCACGGGCGCGCCGTCGATCAGGGTACCCGAGATGGCCGAGCGGGCCTGCGGGCCCTGACCGAAGGGCAGCGCCGTGCGCTCGACGTCGCCGAGCTCGCCGAGATAGGACTTCCACAGGATGATGTTGCCGAGCTGGCGGTCCGCGGCCGCCACGAAGACGAACTCCATCTCGAGCTCCTGGGACAGGAAGGTGGCCATGTCCGTGCCGCCGCCCATGATCCAGCCGCGGGAGACCTCCTGGAGGGTGACCACCTCGGCCCCGGACTCCCCGATCACCGCGGCCATGTCCGCCAGGTCGACCGACGGCTCCGCGCTCACCCCGTAGTGCAGGTTCCAGCTGAGGAGACGGAACGAGCCCGGGGCGCGGTCGACGACGCCGGGGGACCCGAGGGGCACGACCATCATCATGCCGACGACACCGAGGGCGCAGGTGGCCAGGAGTGCCGGTGCCTGGACGTGCAGCGCCAACGGGGTGGCGGTGAGGACGACCTCGCCGTCGAAGATCCGCGCCCGGATCCGGGCGCGGACGGACATGCCGGAGATCAGGGCCGCCACGGCGACCGGGACCAGCGTGTTCGGCAACGGCAGCGGTGCCGCGTAGTGGAGCAGGTAGACGAGCAGCGGGAGGATGAGTCCCAGGCCGGCGCAGGCCGCCGCCCCGGCCAGGCGCGACGGGCGCTGACGGTGGGTGGGCCGGGTGAGCGCCTGGGCGAGTGCGATCGTCGTCGACCCGGTGAGCAGCACGAACGCAGCTGCGGCGAGGACCGACCTGCCCGGGTCGGGGTCCTGTGGCCAGTCGGAGGTGCGGAAGACGAGCGCCCCGGCGCCCACCGCGACCACGACGACGATCCCGTCGGTCCAGGCCGGCAACCGGGCAGGGTCGGGTGCCGGCAGGGCGAGCAGGGACGCCGTGCCCAGCGCAGCCACCACCACCACCGCACCCGCCAGCCACAGCGGCACCCCCGCCTGGGAGGAGATGAAGGCGGGGTTGGCGAACGTCATGACGGCCAGCCCGAGGTAGGGACCGAGCAGCCACAGGCCGCGGACCGCGGGGGCGGCGGGAAGCGACCGCAGCCGCCAGGCCAGGGCGAGGGCGGCGACGGTGAGCGCGAGGGCGACCAGCCAGCCCACCGCGTCCGGGCGCCACACCGCGTCCCAGGTGCGCAGCGCGAGGTTGATCGTCGCAGAGACGGCCAGACCGCCCCCGACACCGGCCGCCACCGCGCGCCCCGACACCCGCGCGACGGTCGCGGCGACCACGACCACGGCCGCGACCGACAGCGCGACCGTGGCCAGGGCGACGCCGTAGCGCACCGACCCGGTCAGGGCCTGGGTGCCCAGCCGCCCGGCCGCGAGCGCGGCGACGGTGAGCAGGACCACCCGGCCGTCGATCGGGCGCCGCGCGCTCACCGCCAGCGTGAAGAGCCCGGCCGCGGCGTAGGTGCCCACAGCGGTGACGGCGGCGGTGAGCACCCCGGTGGTGAACGCCGCGTCGATCAGCGGACCGCTCATCCGGACGAGCTCGGCGGAGATCGTCGTGACGACGACGAGCAGCGCGACGAGCGTGCGCGGGGACTGCGCCAGGGGCTGCGCCGTGAGCGGCGCTGGGGCGCTCCCGGGGCTCTGCGCGGGGCTGTGCGCGGTCATACTACGACGCTACTCGCTCACGGGCGCGGGGCGCCCGTCGCGGGAGGTGGACGGGGAGGCAGACAGCGAGGTGCCGACAGAGTAGGGGAGGGAAGTAGGGGGAGGGATCAGCCCTCGAACAGTCCCTGCCCGACGTACGCGCCGTCGGCACCACCCAGGGTCGCGCCCTCGGGGACACCGGGCGGCACGGCCCACAGGCCCGAGCCGGTGTGACGCAGGTACTCGCTCATGAGGTCGTCGCGGGCGAGGGTGGTCTGCATGGGGATGTACTGGGTGGCGGGGTCCCGGACGAAGGCGATGAAGAACAGCCCGGCGTCCAACCGGCCCAGGCCGTCGGACCCGTCGGTGTAGTTGTACCCGCGGCGCAGCATCCGGGCACCGTTGTTGGCGCTCGGGTGGGCGAGTGCGACGTGCGAGGCCGTGTCGATGAGCGGCCGGTCCCCGCGGCCTGCCTTGGCGAAGTCGGGTTCGGTGAACTCCTCACCCCCGGACAGCGGCGCGCCGGTGACCTTGGTGCGGCCCACGATCGTCTCCTGCTCGCGCAGGGAGGACCGGTCCCAGGTCTCGATCGTCATCCGGATCCTGCGCGCCACGAGGTAGGAGCCGCCGACCAGCCAGGCGGCGTCGGTGGCGGAGTCGGCCCCCGCACCGGCCGCGTCCTCGGCGGAGACCCACACGTGTGTGGTGGCGGCGTCGGGCTCCTCGGACTTGATGTTCGCGGTGCCGTCCTTGAAGCCGAAGAGGTTCCGGGGGGTGGTCTGCGCGGTCGACGTCGCCGACGTGCGCCCGTAGCCGAGCTGGCTCCAGCGCACCGACGCCCGACCGAAGGCGATCCGGGCGAGGTTGCGGATGGCGTGCACCGCGACCTGGGGGTCGTCGGCGCAGGCCTGGACGGCGATGTCGCCCCCGCACCGGGCGTCCTCGAGGGCGTCGGCGGGGAAGTGCGGCAGGTCCGCCAGCAGCGCCGGGCGGCGGCCGGCGAGCCCGTACCGGTCCTCGCCGGCGGCGTCGGTGAACAACGACGGGCCGAACCCGAAGGTGATGGTCAGCCCCGAGGCGCTGAGGTCCTCCGCCTCACCGGTGTCCTCCGGCGGTGCGTCGTAGGGGCCGGCGAGCTCGCCCGCGGGCAGCCCGCGGGTCATCCGCTCGGCGGCCACCGTCCAGGCCTTGAGCAGGGCGACGACCTCCTCCCGGGAGTCGGTGATGAGGTCGAAGGTGGCGAAGTGCAGGCGGTCCTGCGCGGGGGTGGTGATCCCGGCCTGGTGCGCCCCGGCGAAGGGGTAGACGTCGGCGACGGGGGAGGCGTCCGGCGTTCCGGGGCGCGCGGCCGCGAAGCCGCCGGCGGCGCCGACGCCGAGGGCAGCCACGCCCGCCCCCGCGAGTGCGAGCAGGCTGCGCCGGGAGACGCCGGACTGCTCGCGAGGTGCGTCGGGCGTGGGTGCGCCCGGGGCCGAGGGGGTCTGGGACATGGCTGCCTTCGTGGGTTTCGCGGGGGGGGGGGGGGGCTAGAGGACGACGGCCGCGGTGAGCTTGGACAGCGGCTCTCCGAGTGCGTTGACGGCGTCGGCCAGCTCCTTGACCTGAGCCTGCGTGAGGTCGGTGTAGAGGACGAACCCGTCGCCGGAGCGCTGGGCGTCGAGCAGGGACTGGATCGTGGCGAACTGGGTGTCCAGGGTGGCCGCGAGGTCGGCGTCCTGGGCCAGGACGATGTCCCGCAGCCCGTCGTAGGCCACCTTGGCGCCGTCGACGTTGGCCTGGAAGTCCCACAGGTCGGTGTGCGACCAGATCTCTTCCTCGCCGGTGACCTTGCCGGTGGCGACCTCGTCGAGCAGGCCCTTGGCGCCGTTGCCGATGCTCGCGGCGTCGATGGTCTCGGCGAACTCGCTCGTGTGGACGCGGTCGTTGAGCTCGGTCGTGTCGGCGAGCAGCAGCTCGGCGTACTGCGTGCGCTGGGCGGGCGTCAGCGGGACGTAGGCCTCACCGCCGTTGGTCTCGGGCGTCGGGGCCCACAGGTCCTTCTCCAGCAGGTGCCAGCCGGTCCACTCCTGGCCTTCCTCCAGGTCGGCCTCACGCAGGTCGACCCGCGGGTCGAGGTCGCCGAAGGACTCCGCGACCGGCTCGATGCGCTCCCAGTGCACGCGGGTCGCGGCGTAGAGGTCGCGGGCTCCCTGGTCGTCGCCGGCGAGGTAGGCGTCGACGAAGGCCTGGGTGCCGGTGAGCAGCTGCTCGGTCTGGTCCTTGACGTAGGCCACGTAGTTCGTTGTGGCGACGTCGACCTGGTCGGCGAGCTCGCCGGTGGGGCTCACGTCCACCCCGGAGTCGGTCACGGTGAAGTCGGCGCGGATGCCGTCCCCGACCATGCCGGGCTTGCAGGCGGTGATGTACTCACCGGGCTTGGCGACCACCACGAGGTCACGGCTCAGGCCGGGGCCGATGTTCTCGACCTCGGAGACGATGCGCAGGCCGTCCTCGGCGAGCAGGTAGAACTCGGTGACGTCGTCGCCGGAGTTGGTCACGGAGAAGACGACGTTCCCGGACGGCGCCTGGGCGGCCGAGAGGGTGCACGCGTCGGCGGTCGAGTCGACCGTGAGCGTGGCGGTGCCGCCGGCCGGGCCGGTCGCGTCGGCCGAGACGGTGTTGTTCGTGCACGCCGCGAGCGGCAGCAGCAGCGCGACGGCGCCGGCTGCGACGGCGACGCGGGCGGTCAGGGTGGGGCTCATGCGTTTCCTCCGGTGGTGGATGCGACGGCCCCGACGGGGGCGGGCGCAGGCGCGGTGCGGGGTGAGCCGAACCAGACGGTGCGGATGTAGACGGTCAGGACGGGGACGAGGTAGGCGACCCAGACGACGGCTTGCAGCCACGTCGTGGCGGGGGAGAAGTTGAACACGCCCTTGAGCAGCGTCGCGTACCAGCTCGAGGGCGGGATGGTCGCGGAGACGTCGAAGGCGAGGGAGTGCAGGCCCGGCAGGATCCCGGCCTCCTGGAGGTCGTGCACGCCGTAGGCGAGCACGCCGGCGGCGATGACGATGAGGAACAGCCCGGTCCAGGCGAAGAAGACCCGCAGGTTGAGCCGGACGGCTCCCTTGTACACGGCCCAGCCGAGGGCGATCGCGACCGCGAGGCCGAGCACGGCGCCGACGAGCGGCTTGGTGGTGGCCCCGGTCGCCTGGGCGCCGGCCCACAGGAACAGCGCGGTCTCGAGGCCCTCACGCCCGACGGCGAGCACGGCCATGACGAGCACGGCCCACCTCCCGGCGGCGACGGCGTCGTCGAGCTTGCCGTGCAGGTCGGCCTTGAGGTGCCGGGCGGTCTTGCCCATCCAGAAGATCATCCAGGTGATGAGGCCCACCGCGATGATCGACAGGGTGCCGCCGATCGCCTCCTGGGCCTCGAAGGTCAGCCCGCGCGGGCCGAAGGTCAGTGCCGCCCCGAAGGCGAGGGAGACGACCACCGCGAGGCTGACGCCGGTCCAGAGCTGGGGGAGCAGGTCGCGTCGTCCGGACTTCACGAGGTAGGCGACGAGGATGCCGACGACGAGGGCGGCTTCGAGGCCCTCGCGCAGGCCGATGAGGAAGTTCGCGAACACGGCTGATGCCTTCCCGGGGGTTGTAGGCAAGGCTACCCTTGCTTTGTCCGACGGGAAGAAATGTACTCCGCCTCACCACGGAATCAAGGGGATCCGGTGCAGAAGTGGCGCACGTCTCAGCGGATCAGGACCGATCAGGGCTGATCAGGGCTGTGTGAGCCGCGCAAGGAGCCCCGGCCAGGCGTCCGCGAAGGCGGGCAGCAGCGACCGGTCCGTGACGCCGGCCACCGGCACCCAGACGATCTCGAGGCTCTCGGGATCGGTGGGACGCACGTCGACCGCGGTCCCGGGGAGGAGGTCGGCGAGGACCGTGGTGTAGCGCCAGGGCCCGTGGTCGAGGGTGTGCTCGCCGAGGATCCGGACGGCGCCGGGCGGGATGCCCGCCTCTTCGTGGGCCTCGCGCAGGGCCCCGTCGAGCGGTGTCTCCCCGGGGGCCAACGCCCCACCGGGCACGCCCCAGGTGCCACCGAGGTGGCTCCACAGGGCGCGGTGCTGCAGCACGACGTGGGAGACCTGCCCGGCCGCGTCGCGGCGGGCGAGCAGCAGCCCTGCCGCACCGAAGACCCCCCAGTGCCGGGCGCCGCACGCACAGTCCACCCATCCGTCACCGGGGTGGCGGATCGAGGGCGGGTCGCTCGCGGTCATCTGCGGTCCAGGTCTGGGGTCAGGTCGGCGTCGAGGTCAGTCGAGGATCTCGCAGATGATCGATCCTGAGCTCACTCCGGCGCCGATGACGGCGGAGAGGCCGGTGACGGTCCCGTCGCGGTGGGCGAGCAGCGGCTGCTCCATCTTCATGGCTTCGAGCACGACGACGAGGTCGCCCTTGGCGACGATCGCGCCGTCGGCCACCGCGACCTTGACGATCGTGCCCTGCATGGGTGAGCTGAGCGAGGTCCCGCTGCCGAAGGTGGCCTTGACCGTGGTGCGGCGGGCCGGGCGGCGGGCGCTGCCGCGGGCCCGTCCGCCGAGCCCGGAGCCGATGCCCAGGCCGGCGGGGATGACGACCTCGAGACGCTTGCCGCCCACCTCGACGACCACGCGTTCGGTCGCGGGTGGTGCGTGCTCCTCGGTCTCGACCGGCGCGGGGGTCCCCAGGAGGGCGGCGCACTCGTCGACGAACTCGGTCTCGATCCACCGGGTGTGCACGGAGAAGGGCGCGTCGGTGACGAAGGCGGGGGCCTCGAGGACCGCCCGGTGGAAGGGCGTGACGGTGGGGATGCCCACCACCTCGAGCTCGCGCAGCGCGCGGCGGGCCCGCTGGATGGCCTCGGCGCGGGTGGCACCGGTGACGATGACCTTCGCGAGGAGGGAGTCGAAGGACCCGGAGACGGTGTCGCCCTCCACGACCCCGGTGTCCACGCGGACCCCCGGTCCGCTCGGCAGGCGCAGCCGGGTGATCTTGCCCGGGGAGGGCATGAAGTTGGCGCTGGGGTCCTCGCCGTTGATCCGGAACTCGATGGAGTGCCCGCGCACCTCGACGCTGGAGTAGCCGAGCGGCTCGCCCGCAGCGATCCGCAGCTGCTCGCGGACCAGGTCGATCCCGGTCACCTCTTCGCTGACCGGGTGCTCGACCTGCAGGCGGGTGTTGACCTCGAGGAAGGACAGTGTGCCGTCCACCCCGATGAGGAACTCGCAGGTGCCGGCGCCGACGTAGCCGGCCTCGCGCAGGATCGCCTCGGAGGAGGCGTAGAGCTCGGCGCGCTGGGCGTCGGTGAGGAACGGAGCGGGCGCCTCCTCGACGAGCTTCTGGTGGCGGCGCTGGAGGGAGCAGTCACGGGTGGAGACGACGACGACGGTGCCGTGCTCGTCCGCCAGGCACTGGGTCTCCACGTGGCGCGGGCGGTCGAGGTAGCGCTCGACGAAGCACTCCCCGCGGCCGAAGGCGGCGGTGGCCTCGCGGACGGCGGAGTCGAACATCTCGTCGATCTCGTCAGCGGTGCGGGCGACCTTGAGGCCGCGCCCGCCGCCGCCGAAGGCGGCCTTGATCGCGACCGGCAGGCCGAACTCGGCGGCGAAGGCGTGCACCTCGCTCGCGTCGGCGACCGGGTCGGGGGTCCCGGGGACGAGCGGCGCGCCGGCGCGCAGGGCGATGTGACGGGCGCTGACCTTGTCACCGAGGGCGTCGATGGCCGACGGCGGCGGGCCGATCCAGGTGAGGCCCGCGGCGATCACCGTGCGGGCGAAGTCGGCGTTCTCGGCGAGGAAGCCGTAGCCGGGGTGCACGGCGTCGGCGCCGGACCGACGGGCGACGTCGATGAGCTTGCCCATGTCGAGGTAGGTGTCGGCGGCGCGGTTGCCTCCCAGCGCGTAGGCCTCGTCGCAGAGGTTGACGTGGAGGGCTTCACGGTCGGAGTCGGCGTACACGGCGACCGAGGCGATGGAGGCGTCGGCGCACGCGCGAGCGATGCGGACGGCGATCTCGCCACGGTTGGCGATGAGGACCTTGGAGATGAGGGGCACGGCTCACCGTAACGCTTCCACGCGCCTGTGTTCATGGTCGGCGCGCGCACCGGTCGAAGATTGGGGGGTCGACCAACCGGGTTCGCGGCCGGTTGTAGGGATCCTCCATGGCGCGGGCCCGCATATCGGGTGCGACGCCGCTGCGGACCGGCATCCTTGGTGGAGTCGCACATCCGGTGGGCCAGCGTGGCTCAGCGGGGGCCGGCGTGGCTCAGCGCGCAGCCACCGGCGACAGGGCGGGGACCCACAGGTCCGTCCACGTGACGCCGATCTGGCCGAGCAGCTCACGCAGCAGCGGCAGGCTCAGCCCGACGACGCTGTGGTGGTCGCCCTCGATCCGGTCGATGAACGCCCCGCCCAGCCCGTCGATCGTGAAGGCCCCGGCGACGGAGAGCGGCTCGCCGGTCGCGACGTACGCCTCGATCTCGGCGTCGCTCACGTCGGCGAAGTGCACCACGGTCGCGCTGGACGCCCCGAGGGTGCCCCCGGTCCCGCCGTCGGCGGCGTCGCGCAGGTCGACGATCCAGTGACCGGTGTGCAGCACGCCGGAGCGGCCGCGCATGGCCTGCCAGCGGGCGACGGCCTCGGCGGGGGAGGTGGGCTTGCCGTAGATCTCCCCGTCCAGCTCAAGCATCGAGTCGCAGCCGACGACGACGTCGCCGTCGATGAGGGCTGGTGCGCTGTCGGTGCCCGCGATCTCGGCCTCGGCCTCGACGAGCTGGGTCACTGCCTCGGCCTTGGCCTGGGCGAGCAGCAGGACCGCGTCGGCGGGCTCGAGGGAACCGAACCGGTCGCGGGCGGCGACGAGGACGGCGTCCTCGTCGACGTCGGAGACGCGGACGAAGGGCACGACGCCGGCGGCGAGGAGCGTGGTGCGGCGGGCGGGGGAGGCGGAGGCGAGGAGCAGGGTGGTCACGCCGACTAGCCTAGTGCGCCGGGAGGGTCGGACCTTCGTCCCAGCCCGTCATGACATCTATCGAGGAGAATCGTCCCATGTCCACTTTCGTCTCTCGCCGTCTCTGGGTGCGCGGAGCGGCCGCCGCAGGCGCCGTGCTCCTCGCCCTGGCGGGCTGCAGCTCCGACGTCGCGGGCAAGACCACCAGCGAGGTGAGGGCACCCGCCTCCGGCGAGGCGAGCGAGCCGACCGACGGGACAGATTCCGGCGGCGCGACGACCTCGGGCCTGCCCGAGCAGGTGACCGTCACGACCGACGAGGGTGTGCCCGTGACGATCACCGGGGAGTCGGTCATCCTCGGCGACCCGGCGGCGCCCACCCGCGTGCTCGTCTACCAGGACCTGGCATGCCCGCACTGCAAGAGCCTGCACGACGTCATCGGGACCGACGTGGTGACCTGGGCCGGTGACCCGGACGTGGCGATCGAGATCATCACGGTCGACTTCCTGGGCCAGTCCGCGACGGACTTCTCGACCGAGGCGGCGAACCTGCTGGCCACCGTCGCCGCGCACGACCCGGCGTCGTGGATCGCCGTCCAGGACGCGGTCTTCGAGGCGCAGGCGGACGCGCCGTCGGGCGACGACCTCGCCCGGCTGGCCACCGATGCCGGCGCCGACCTGGACGACGCCGCGCTCGCGGACTTCGCCGACCAGGCCTTCGACCCCTTCGTCGACGCGTCCACCGAGGCCGCCTTCGCGTCCGGGATCCAGAGCATCCCGCAGGTGTTCGTCGACGACGAGAAGGCCTCCGGTGAGACCTACGAGGCCTGGGGACAGGCCATCCGGGATGCCGTGGAGGCGTCCGTCGGCGGGTGAGAACCCCGCCCCATGATCGCGCCGGGGCCTGCGCACGACCCCCTCAGCGGGCGCAGGCCCCGGCGCCTTGTCCTCAGGACAAGGCGCCCTTGAGGACGTCCAGGCCGACCGAGCCCAGGCCGAGGGCACGGGCGTGGAAGGCGCGGATGTCGAAGTCCTCGCCGCGGCCGGTGGCCGACGCCTTCGCGGCGTCGCGCGTCTGCTCCCACAGGCGCTGCCCGACCTTGTACGACGGCGCCTGCCCCGGCCAGCCGAGGTACCTGTTGAGCTCGAAGCGGACGAAGGCCTCGGGCATGTTGACGTTGGCGCGCAGGAAGTCCCAGGCCTTTGCCGCGTCCCAGGTCCCGCCGCCCCAGACCGCCGGTGCCGGCTTGCCCAGGTGCACCCCGATGTCGAGGACCACGCGGGCGGCGCGCATGCGCTGGGCGTCGAGCATGCCGAGCCGGTCGCCCGGGTCGTCGAGGAAGCCGAGGTCGGCCATGAGGCGCTCGGCGTAGAGCGCCCAGCCCTCCCCGTGACCGGAGACCCAGCAGGCGAGGCGGCGCCAGTCGTTGAGGGTCGCGCGCTCGTAGACGGCCTGACCGCACTGCAGGTGGTGGCCGGGCACACCCTCGTGGAACACCGTCGTCTTCTCGCGCCACGTGTTGAACGAGGTGACCTCGGGCGGGACGGACCACCACATGCGGCCCGGGCGGGAGAAGTCGTCGCTCGGCGGAGTGTAGTAGATCCCGCCGTTCTGCGTCGGGGCGATCATGCACTCCAGGTCGAGGACCGGGGCGGGGATGTCGAAGTGGACCCCGTTGAGGGCGCGGATCGCCTCGTCGGAGGTCTCCTGCATCCACGTGCGCAGCGCGTCGGTGCCGTGCAGCACGCGGGACGGGTCGGCGTCGAGGAGGGCGACGGCGTCGGCGATGCTCGCCCCGCTGCCGGCCACCTGCTCGGCGACGGACTGCTGCTCGGCGACCACCCGGGCCAGCTCCTCCAGGCCCCACTCGTACGTCTCGTCCAGGTCGACGGTCGCGCCGAGGAAGTACCGGGAGGCGAGCGCGTAGCGGTCGCGTCCGACGGCGTCGCGGGTGGGCGCCTGCGAGGCGAGCTCGTCGCGCAGGAAGTCCGCGAGACGGCCGTAGGCCTCCCGGGCCGCACCGGCCCCGCGCTCGAGGTCGGCGCGGATCGCGCCGGACGAGGCGGACCCGTCCAGGGCCGCGGCGGCGGCCGGGCCGGCGACGAAGGACGTGAAGAACGATCCGGCCGGGTCGGCGAGCTCGGCGGCCTGCTTGATGCCCTCGCTCACCTGGAGGATCGCGGCGACCTGCCCGCGGGAGGCGGCGTAGCGCAACGACTCGATGTACCCGTCGACGGACGTGCCCAGCGCGCCCAGGCGCGCGGCGATGTTCTCCCACTGCTCGGGGGTGTCCTGGCCGGAGACGTCGAAGACGTCTCGCATCTCCTGCAGCGGGCTGGCGATGACGTTGAGCATGGCGTGCTCCTCGCCGGCCGCGTTGAGCTCGAGGTCGAGCCCGAGGCGTTCGCGCATGGCCGCCTGGGTGACGCGGTCGACGTCGTCGACCGGGGTCGCGGCCTCGACGTCGGCCAGGACGGTGCGCACCAGCGAGGCGCGGGCCTCGATGCCGGCGGGGGAGAAGTCGGTGACGAGGTGGTCGTGGCCGGGGATGCCCAGGGACGTCGCCGCGAAGGGGTTGAGCTTGACCGACTCCTGGACGAAGGAGTTCGCCAGGGCATCGATGTCGGACGGGGAGCGTGGTGGCACGGGGGGAGAGTTTGTCATGGTCAGCACGCTACTCCAGCCCGGATCTGTGCCGGTCTCCGTGCCGGTCATCCTGCCGGTCTCTGTGCCAGCTTCCAGCCCCGTCCGGGGGACGATGGTCCTTCCCGCCCGACGGAGACGTACGGGACTATGGTTCGGGGAGGTTCACCCCGTTCCGGGCACCACCTGCATCGTCTGAGGGGACAGCATCATGGCGCACGACACGACAGGCACGCCCGTCGGGAGGCTGGCGACCGCGGAGGCCGACGACGTCGACCTGACCGACGACGTCGACCTGACCGACGAGGAGCTCGCCGAGGCCGCGCTGGCGCTCACCGGGTTCCGGCACTCGACCCGCTGGATCTTCGGGACGATGCTCTTCTCGGCCACGATGAGCCTCATCGCCGCGTTCGTGCTCTCCTACGACGCGATCAAGCTCGCCGAGAACCCGCTGGCCGCCCTGAGCTGCAACGTCAACACCGTGATCAGCTGCGGGACGGTCGGCCTGACCTGGCAGGCGAGCCTGTTCGGCTTCCCGAACGCCTTCCTCGGGCTGATCACCGAGCCGGTCGTCATGACGATCGCGGTGGCGGGCCTGGCCGGGGTGCGGTTCCCCCGCTGGTTCATGTTCACCGCGCAGGTCATCTACCTGCTCGGGCTGATCTTCGCGGTGTGGCTGTTCAGCCAGTCGATGTGGGTCATCGGCGCCCTGTGCCCGTGGTGCCTGCTCATCACCATCTCGACGTCGCTCGTCTTCCTCACGCTGCTGCACTACAACGTCCGCGAGAACAACCTCTACCTGCCGCCCGCCGTGCAGGCCCGGGTCCAGGGCTGGTTCCGCAAGGACTACGACCTCTACGCCGGCATCGCCTGGGTGGCGCTGCTGTTCGTGCTGATCTTCATCGAGCACGGCTCGAAGCTGTTCGGCTGACCAGCTTGCGCGCCTCCTCGACCCACAGGACCGAGGAGGCCACCACGACGGCGGTGGCCCACTGCGCGGGGTCGAGCACCGTCGTGGTGAACAGGTCCTGCAGCGCGGGCACCTGGACGACCGCGACCTGCAGGACGAGGATCGCCCCGAGGGAGATCCACAGCGCACGGTTGGTCAGCGTCCGGCGACTGAAGACGGTCGTCTCGCGGCTGCGGACGTTGAGCAGGTTGAACACCTGGAAGAGGACGAAGGTCGTGAAGGCGAGCGTGCCGGTCTCGGTCGCGCGGCCGGCGGCCGGTTCCGCCCCCGGGGACAGTGCCAGGACGGCGAGCGTCCCCGCCGCCATGACCGCGGCCGAGACGAGGATCCGCCCGATCCGGGACCCCGTGAGGATCTTCTCCCCGACCGGGCGCGGGGGCCGGTTCATGACGCCGGCGTCGGGGCGGTCGAGGCCCAGCGCCATGGCCGGCGGTCCGTCCATGATGATGTTCACCCAGAGGATCTGCAGGGCTGAGAACGGGGCACCCCCGGCGATCCCCAGCACCCCGGTGGCCAGGAAGATCAGCACGAAGCCCCAGGACGTCGCGATCTGGAACCGGACGAACTTCACCACGTTGTCGTAGATCCCGCGGCCCTCGCGCACCGCGGTGATGATGGTCGCGAAGTTGTCGTCCGTGAGGATCACTGACGCGGCGCCCTTGGAAACCTCCGTCCCGGTGATCCCCATGGCGATGCCGATGTCGGCCTCCTTGAGGGCCGGTGCGTCGTTCACGCCGTCGCCGGTCATCGCCACGACCGACCCGTCCGAGCGCAGCGCGTCGACGATCCGGATCTTGTGCTCGGGGCTGACCCGCGCGACGACGCCGTACGTGCGGGCGCTCGCGGCGAGCTCGTCGTCGCTCAGCGCGTCGATCTCGCTGCCGGAGATCGCCCGCCCGCCGATCCCGAGGTCCTCGGCGATCGCCGCGGCCGTGCCGACGTGGTCCCCGGTGATGAGGTGGACGACGATGCCGGCCTGCTGGGCGAGGGCGATCGCCTCACGCGCCTCGGGCCGCGGCGGGTCCATGATCCCCACCAGGGCCAGGAGCGTGAGGTCGCGCACGAGCGGCTCGAGCTCGGGCAGGGTGGGGCTCCCGGACGCCCGGGCGGCGTCCGCGGCGGGCAGGTCCCGCTGGGCGACGGCCATGACCCGCAGCCCGCGGGAGCCGATCGCGGCGTTGAGGGCGGAGAGCCGGTCGAGCTGGGCGGCGTCGAGGGGGACCGGCCCCGCGGGGGTGTCGAGCCAGGCGCACCGGCCCAGGACGACGTCGGGCCCGCCCTTGACGAAGACCCGCACCCCGCGGCGTCCGTCGAGGTCCAGCCCTTCGCCCCACGCAGCGAGCGAGGGGTCGACCGGCGCCTCGGCGCCGATGGCCTCCCACCGGTGGAAGGTGGCCATGTATTTGCGGGCGGAGTCGAAGGGGATCTCCGCGGTGCGCGGCCAGCTCGCCCGGGCAGCCACGACGTCGAGGCCGCCCTTGGCGGCCAGGACGACGAGCGCGCCCTCCGTCGGGTCGCCGATGAGCGCGCCGTCGTGCACGACGGCCTCGCTCGCGAGCGCCAGGCCCAGCAGCGCGGCGCGCACGTCGGGCGCCGGCCCGTCGCCGGTGAGCTGCAGCCGGCCCTGCGTGCTGTATCCCTCGCCGGTGACGTCGAAGAGCCGCTGCCCGGCGAACAGCTCCCGGGCGGTCATCTGGTTGAGGGTCAGGGTGCCGGTCTTGTCGGTCGCGATGTGCGCGGTGGAGCCGAGGGTCTCGACCGAGGAGAGCTTCTTCATGATGGCGCCGTGGCGGGCGAGGCGCCCGGCGCCCATCGCCAGGGTGAAGGCGACGACAGCGGTGAGTCCCTCGGGGATCGTCGCGACCGCTAGCGACACGGAGGTCAGGAGCAGGTCGGCGGGGTCGGTGCCGCGCAGCAGACCGAGCACGACGACGATCGCGACGACGATCCCGGCGATGACGCTCAGCAGCGTGGCGAGGTGGGCGATCTGACGCTGCAGGGGTGTGGTCTCGCGGCCGGCGGAGCCGAGGAGCCCGGCGACCCGGCCGATCTCGGTGCCCATGCCGGTCGTGGTGACCACGACGAGCCCGCGCCCGCGGGTGACCTCGGTGCTCATGAACGCCATGTCGAGGCGGTCGCCGGTCACCGTGCCGGGATCGGGGATCGGCTCGGTGGACTTGTCGGCAGGTTCCGCCTCCCCGGTCAGCGCCGCCTCCTGGATCTCCAGCCCGGCGGCCTCGAGCAGCCGCCCGTCGGCGGGCACCACGTCGCCGGCCTCGAGCAGGACGACGTCGCCCGGGACCAGCCCTTGGGCCGCGACGAGCATGACGCGCCCGTCGCGGCGCACGCGCGCCCGGGTCACGGTCATGTCCTGCAGGGCGAGCAGGCTGTCCTGGGCGCGGCGCTCCTGGACGAGGTTGAGCACGGCGTTGAAGACGACCACGGCGAGGATGACGAGCGGTGTCTTCAGCTCGCGGGAGATGACCGCGCTGATCACCGCGGCGCCGACGAGGACGACCGTCATGGGTTCGGTGAGCAGCGCGAGGATCTTGCGCCACACCGGGACGGCCGGGGGCTTGTCGAGCTCGTTGGGACCGGTCTCGTCGAGGCGGCGCCTCGCCTCGTCCGTGCTCAGGCCGGTGGCCGGGTCGACGCCGAGCCTCGCGGCAGCCTCGTCGGCCGTCAGGGTGTGCCACGGCGGGCCTGCCGTATGGTCCGGCGCCAGGTCATCGGTCGTGGGTGGGAGGTGCGGCACGGGTCTCCTCGTCGATGCGGATCGAACGCTCTCCTTCACCGTACGGCGTCGGACAGGTCTTCCGCACCGCGCCTAGCGCAGGCTCCACCGCCAGGAGTCCCCGCCGGTGGGCAGGGCGGGTCCCGGGCGGGACCGCCGGGTCCACTGCCCGGTGGGGGCGTCGTCGGGCAGATCGGCGCCGGAGGAGGCGACCGCGACGAGGCCGGCGACGAGCGCGGCGACCTCGTGGTCGTCTGGGGCGCCGCGGACCACCCGCATCTGCGCGGCTGCCTCGACGAGCGCGGCCGGAACGGCGGGTGCTGCGGTTCCCGCGACCGTCGTCACCGGGCCGGTCGGCTCAGCGGTCACCGTCGGTGTCCTCGTCGGAGTCGTCCTCGAAGAGGACGGGTGTCCCGCGCGCGGCGCCCCACTCCGAGACCTGGAACCCGGAGTCGGCGAGGCGCTGGGCGATGGCCTCGCCGCCCGCGTCGATCATGGAGATGACGGAGTCCATCGACTCGTCGGACGGCCCGGTGGGAGGCCAGACGTAGAAGCCGAGGTGGAAGCTGTCGGGCGCGCCGTCGTCGTCGACGTCGCTGTGGCTGTCACCGGGCTCTTCCTCCCAGGCGAGGCTGGTGAGGTCGGCGTGCATGCCGAGGCGCTCGTGGATGAGGTCGTAGAGACCGGCGTTGAGGCCGGAGACCCGCTCCTCGATCGCGAGGATGCGCGGGTCCTCGTCGGCCTCGTGCGCACCGAACTCCGCGCGCACCCCGGCTGCGGACTCGATGTACTCGTGCAGCGCGGCGGCGATCTGGTCGACGGCGGCGTGCAGGTCGGCGGGGTCGACGCCGGGCAGCGGTGCCGGGCCGTGGGCGGCGTGGTCGTGCCCGGCGTGGCCGTGGCCGTCGTCGTGGCCGTGGTCAGAGTGGTCGCCGTGCCCGTCGTCGCCGGTCGGTTCGCCGGCGGTGGGGTCGAATGCGTTGCTCATAGTGGGATGTTCCCGTGCTTCTTCGGAGGGAGGGACGCGCGCTTGGTGCGCAGGGCGCGCAGCGCGCGGATGATCTGGATCCGCGTGTCGTGCGGGGCGATGACCGCGTCGACGTAGCCACGTTCGGCCGCGTCCCACGGGTTGACGATGTGGTCCTCGTACTCGTCGGTGAGCCGCTTGCGCTCGGCGTCGACGTCCTGGCCGGCGTCGGCGGCCGCCTTGAGCGCCCCGCGCTGCAGGATGTTCACCGCACCGCCGGCGCCCATCACGGCGATCTGCGCCGTCGGCCAGGCCAGGTTCACGTCAGCGCCGAGCTGCTTGGAACCCATGACGATATACGCACCACCGTACGCCTTGCGGGTGATGAGGGTGACGAGCGGGACGGTGGCCTCGGCGTAGGCGTAGATGAGCTTGGCGCCGCGGCGGATGATGCCGTTCCACTCCTGGTCGGTCCCGGGCAGGAAGCCGGGTACGTCCACGAGGGTGACGACCGGGATGTTGAAGGCGTCGCAGGTCCGCACGAACCGCGCGGCCTTCTCGGCGGCGTTGATGTCGAGCGTCCCGGCCATGGACATCGGCTGGTTGGCCACGATCCCGACCGAGTGCCCCTCGATGTGTGCGAACCCGATGAGGATGTTGCGCGCGTAGAGCGGCTGCACCTCCAGGAACACACCCTCGTCGACGACGTGCTCGATCACCGTGCGCATGTCGTAGGGCTGGGAGTCGGAGTCCGGGATGAGCGTGTCGAGCTCGACGTCGGCGTCGCTCACCTCGAGCGCGGCGGTCTCGGCGGCGAAGGTCGGCGCGTCGGAGAGGTTGTTCTGGGGGAGGTAGTCGAGCAGGCTGCGCACGTAGTCGATCGCGTCGTCCTCGTCGGCACCCATGTAGTGCGCGACGCCGGAGCGCTCGTTGTGCGTGAGCGCGCCACCGAGCTCCTCGAAGCCCACGTCCTCACCGGTCACCGCGCGGATCACGTCCGGGCCGGTGATGAACATGTTCGACGTGCCGTCGGCCATGACGATGAAGTCGGTCAGCGCGGGGGAGTACACCGCGCCACCCGCGGACGGGCCGAGGATGAGGGAGATCTGCGGGATCACCCCAGAGGCGGCGACGTTGCGCCGGAAGATCTCCGCGAACTGGGTCAGGGCCGCCACACCCTCCTGGATGCGGGCGCCACCGCCGTCGGAGATGCCGACCAGCGGGACCCCGGTGCGCAGCGCGAGGTCCATGACCTTGGTGATCTTCTGCCCGTGCACCTCACCCAGGCTGCCCCCGAAGACGGTGAAGTCCTGGGAGTAGATGCATACCTGGCGCCCGTCCACGGTGCCGTGCCCGACGACGACGCCGTCGCCCGCCACGCGCTTCTTCTCCAACCCGAAGTTCACCGAACGGTGCTTGGCGAAGGCATCCATCTCGACGAAGCTGCCCGGGTCGAGCAAGGCGTCGATGCGCTCCCGGGCGGTCTTCTTCTTGCGCGCGTGCTGCTTCTCGGCGGCAGCGACCTCGGGGGTCGCCACCGCCTCGGTGTAGCGCAGCGCGAGGTCTGCGAGCTTGGCGGCGGTGCCAGCGGCGGGCGGAGAGGTTGCGTCAGTCACGCCCCGAGCCTAGTAGGTGGGCGCGCGCGAATCATGCAGGGCCCGCGGGATGGTTCACGGCGCACTGTTGGCGGATACCTACAAGTCTCGGGGCCGATCAGGGCATGATGGGTGGCATGCACACCGAGGACCCCGCGCCGATCGCCCGTCCGCACGTGGACGCTTCGTCCCTGGACCGTCCGTCCCTGGACCGTGGGCTCCTGGCCGAGCTGCTGCTCGCCCCGCACGGCCCGCTCGCGGCGCTGAGCATCACCGAGACGTCGGAGTCGACGAACACCGACCTGGCCGCGGCGGTCGCCGCCGCCCCGGAGGCCTGGCCTGCACCGGCCCTGCTGGTCGCCGAGCACCAGGTCGCGGGCCGGGGCCGGTCCGGGCGCACATGGCAGACCCCCGACCGGGCGGCGCTGACGTGCTCCCTGCTCGTGCGTCCGCAGGTGCCGCGGGAGTCGCTCACCTGGCTGCCGCTGCTGGCCGGGCTCGCCACGGTCACCGCACTGCGCTCGACCCTCGGACTCGACGCCCAGGTCAAGTGGCCCAACGACGTGCTCGTCCCGACGCAGGACGAAGAGATCGACGGCTGGGGGTCGCTGCGCAAGGTGGCGGGCATCCTCACCGAGCTGCTGCCCGACGGCGGCGCGATCGTCGGTGTCGGCCTCAACGTCTCCCAGACCCGCGACGAGCTCCCGGTGGAGAGCGGCACCTCGCTCGCCCTCGCCGGCGCGGCGACGACCGACCGGTCGGTCATCCTCACCGCGCTCGCGGAGGCGTCCGTCTCGGTGCTGGGGCGCTGGGCCGCGGCCGACGGCGACGTCGAGGCCGCCGGGCTGGTCGGTGAGATCGCCGCGGTCTCGGCCACCATCGGACGCGCCGTGCGCGTCGAGCTCACCGGGGGAGAGGTCCTCACCGGGACCGCCACCGGCCTCGCCGAGGACGGCGGCCTGCTGGTGACCGACGACGCTGGAGTGACCACCACGGTACGCAGCGGTGACGTGCATCACCTTCGTCTAAACTGACGCTGTGTCAGACGAGCCCGCCTCCCGTCCACCGTCCCCCCAGCCCCTCACCTCCCTCGAGGTGGACCGTGGTCGTGCCCTCGACGAGGCGTTGCTCGGCGGGGAGCGGTCGCTCTCCCTCGACGACCTCGCGGCCCAGACGAACCTCAGCACCGAGTTCTTGCGGTCCTACTGGCAGGCGCTCGGCCTGCCGATCCTGGGCAACGACGACACGAGCTTCACCGCCGACGACGCCCAGGCCCTGCGGGACATCGCCGAGGTGGCCGGCACCGAGGAGCTCTCCAACCGGTCGCTGACCTCCCTCGTCCGGTCGGTGGGGCACACCACCGAACGGCTCGCGCTGTGGCAGGCCGAGGCCCTCGTGGAGCACATGGTCCAACGCCACGACCTCGACGACACCTCCGCGCGGCTGCTCCTGCTCGACCGCCTGCCCAGCCTGGCGCCGGTCCTCGAGGCACAGATGGTGCACGCGTGGCGGCGGCAGATCGCGGCACTGGCCGGGCGCTGGGCCGTGGAATTCTCCGGCGTGCGGGCCGCCGACGAGCGCGGGGAAGGGGAGCTGCCGCTGCCCCGTGCGGTCGGGTTCGCCGACATCGTCTCCTTCACGACCCGCACCGCGAGCCTGCTCTCCTCCGAGCTGTCCGACTTCGTCTCCGACTTCGAGGCCGGGGCGCGAGACGTCATCACTGCGGCCGGCGGCCGGGTCGTCAAGACCATCGGTGATGCGGTCCTGTTCATCGCCGACGACGTCGAGACCGGCGCGGAGGTGGCCCTCGGCCTGGCCACCGCGGGCCGGGACGGCCAGCTCGTCGACGTCCCCCCGGTCCGGGTGAGCCTGGTCTGGGGGCGGGTGCTCTCCCGCTTCGGCGACGTGTTCGGTCCCTCCGTCAACCTCGCCGCGCGCCTGACCGCAGAGGCCGACCCGGGGACGGTCCTGCTCGACCAGGCCACCGCGGCGCTGCTGGCCGGGAACTCGAAGTTCGCGCTCACCGGGAAGCCCGAGCGCGAGGTCCGCGGGCTGGGGGTCATCGCCCCGGTGCGACTGCAGCGGGCGTTCACGCCGGAGGGCTGATCGGGGTCTCGCTCGGACGCGGGTGACGCCTGGGTTGGCTGGTCAGGTGGGTGAAGTCCGGGGCATGCGAGTGACGTGATTATTCCAGATGGGGCCACAGGGCCGCTGTCGACGGAAAGTGGAAAAGGGTTCATGTTCATAGGTGGCAGCGGCGGGCATGGGCTCAGCGATGTTGCCACTGGCGTCCGAAGCATAGATCCCGCCCTGGGCGCCAAATACCCCAAGACAATCGGCTACGTTTCCTACTTCAAAGGTCCTCAGACTATCCAACCATTCACCGAAAAAACGGTTGCGAAGTCTAACCCCTGGTGGCACGGGGAGTTTGACAAGTGAACATCGAAGACTTGCTGATCTGGCCCGAGCGCCGCTCTCTGGCCGCTGCGCCGGAGGCGGATGCGTTGTCCGAGGAGGACGCTCTGCTCGAGGCTGCTCTCGTGGCCATCAGGATCGACGCGATCACGTCAACTGTGTGGATGTTGTTCGACCTCAAGGGTGCGATTCCGATCCAGGCGGGCAATACCGCGGTGGTGGTCGTCCGGGGCGTCACAGACCTGGAGTGGAAAGCCGATCCGAGCATGGGCCGGATGTGGAGCGCTGTGATGAGTTGGCTGCCGACTACAGTCGGTGGGGCGTTCTCCGTCGCGGCTGAGATGATTCCTGACACGGACGTGCGCCTCAGTGGTGCGGCTGCGGAGTTCTATGTCGGTGACATCCCGGGTGGCGACGACGCGCCGCCGGACTTCACTACAGCCACGGATAGGGAAGTCCGGTCCGGGATGGCTCAGTGGACGTCGGAGTTCGAGGTCGTGCACGCGTCCTTCACTGACGAATGACCACTCATTCGAACCCAGTTAGCAGGCCGGTCCCCAGTTTCATGGTCCGGGCTGCGCTGGAGGGCATCGGCGAGGGAGACAACTTCGAGCAGTTGTGGACCAAGCGCGTCGGCGAGGACCTGTTCGAGTTGTGTTGCATTCCGTTCTTCGCCTACGACCTGGCGCTTGGCGACATGGTTCGTGCTGAGGCGTCTTCCGGCTACGTCGTCCAAGGCGTAGCACGTCGATCGGGCAACGGCGTCGTCCGGGTCGCGATCAAGCGACGCGAAGATGTCGATGGGGTGCATCGGAAGCTCCACGAGCTGCTGGAGCGGCTGGAGTACCTGTGTGAGTGGTACGCGCCTGGGTATGTTGCGGTGAATCTCGAATTGGGGCTGCCGCACGAGCAGTTCTTTGGCGGACTGGCGGCACTCGGGGATGCCGTGGAGATCGAGCAGTTCCTGGTGTGACGGTCAGCTGACGGCGGAGGTCGGTGCACGGAGCTTGGCCTTGCTGACGGGCGAGTCGAGGGCCTGGAGTAGCGAGGAGGCCGACCTGCGTTCAACACCGACGACCTCGGCAGGGACGCAGTACACTCCCCGATGGATCGCTCGTCCGAGTGATGGCGCCGTCCGGGCAAGCGCCGTGGCGTGCCTCGTTCACGAACGCCAACCGTGGTCCGATTGAGCCGTTCACGGGCAAGCCAGAGCAACCTCCTCGCGGCATGCCACCGGCTCAGCGAAGCATCGACGTCCGCAGTCGCACACACATCGAGTTGGGACCATGATCGACTCCGACCCGCTGACAGCGCTCCCGGTCCGCGTGCGAGGCGTGGAAGAACAGTCGGGAATCCTCACCTTGTTCGGCGACGACTGGGGGCTCACGATCGCTTGCGACTGGGAGGGGACGGTCGGCGGGCGCGCCCTGTCCTGGGATGACGACGACATGGAGGACCGTGTCTGGGATCTGATCGGCGAAGACCTCGTCGCTGTGGTGGATGAAGGGGCTGTGGTCAGGTTCGAGTTCTCGGCTGGGACCTTGATCGCGACTCCGGACGAGTACTGGGATCCTTGGGTGCTCGAGGTGCATGGTCGTCTCCTGGTAGGGAGGAGTGTGTGAGGCACCGGTGAAGTCGCGCTGAGGCGACGTTGCTGGTCGTCCTCATGTCTGCGATTGCGTCGCTGATGCTGCCGCGTCCGGCATCCGCCAGTGTGGTCACCTACGCCTACGACGGGGCCACCAGTGTCAACGTCCCGGCACGGTTGTCGGCTGCGCACACCGTGTCGGCGGCTCTGCAGGGCACGCAACCCGGTTCGCGAGCCGTGTCGTAGGGGGACTGTCGCTGTCGGCAGCTGCGGCGTTGCCGCTGCCTGGCGGTGAACTGGGTCGCCATGGCCCACCTGCTCTCCCCACGCGGTATGTTCGGACCTTGTGCGTACCGAATGCGCAGTTCAGGTAGATGGAGCGGAGTGCTTCCTGCGAGCCCGCGACCTGGGTTCTCTGGGTCCCAGCCCAAGGTCGGTGGTGACCATGTCAGCCAGACGCGAGGCGGTGCACTGTGACCCGGTGTGGCGCGGCCGATCGAACTTCATCATCGCCGCGGCGATCGACCCCGGTGACACCGAGACGACCATCGAGCAACTCTGGGCTCGTCGGCTCGATGCTGCGCACTACGAACTGTGCTGCATCCCGTTCTTCGCGTATGACCTCGCGCTCGGGGACATCGTCGAGGTCGACTTGGGTTTCCAGGTGGCACGGGTGTCCACGCCGTCGGGACGCTATGTGTTCCGGGCCTATTTCAATGAGTCGACGCAGCCTCGGGATGAAGTCGTGGAGCGGCTGGAAGTACTTGGTGCTCTCGTGGAATGGTCGTCGGCGAAGCTGCTGGCGATTGATGCTCGCGATCAGCCCCACGCTCAACAGGTCGCTGACTTCCTGCAGCACCGCGAGACCCTTGGTCGGCTGATATTCGAGACGGGGAAGAGCACTTGATGGCACCGGCTCGGATGGTACGGCGGGGCCACAGTCTCCATGTGCCCACGCGGAGGTCACACCTGTGAACGGTGCTCAGTGCGCAGGCCTGAGCCTCGGGGCATCGGAGTCTCTCGTCCGATATGCTCCGCCTACCAGGAATTCCTCAAGAAGTCGGGGCGAAGATCACGAGTCCTACGACAGCATGGTGGGGATGGTGAGTATGCGGACCTTTGACGAGGTGGCGATTCTCGCGCGGCTGGCTGCGCTGGACCGAAGCTCGAAGACTGCGTTTGCGGCGTCATGTGCGCAACGTCTCCTTCCGCTCTTCGAGCGCTATGCGGTCTCGGTAGGAGCGCCGGAGCTGGGAGCCCGACTGCGGGTGATCGTCGGTGCGGCTTGGGAGGTTGCCTCGGGTGTGGAAGCTGACGTTCAGGCATACCAGGCTGAAGCTGAGGGCCTGGTCCCCTCCGACGAGGAGGACTGGTTCTTGGAGATCGGCTATGGCCAGAACGCTGCTGCTGCCGCCGAGTATGCCATCCGGACATGGCTGACGGATGATCCCCAGGAGGCGGCGTGGGCGGCGCGCCAAGTCTACGAGCTTGCTGACTACTCGGTCTTGCAGGGCGACTTAGAACTTGACTTGAACGTTCCTGGCGCTGAGGCACGTGTCGTGGCGTCGGACGTTGTTCAACGGGCGCTCACTGCGCTTGACCGCTCTCTTGCAGCGGTGGAATCCGCCCCGTCAACCTGGCAGGAAGTTCGGGCTGACGCGGAAGCGGACGGCCAGGAATGGGCACGTGCACTGCCGTGACCGCCGCACGCGTCAGTTGACCTCGAGGATGAGGCACCCGAATCCTTCGCGTTGGCCACTGCCAGAGGCGGGGTGTCTGCGTACGAGGAGATGATGGTCAAGAACGGTCTCGAGCTTCCGTATCAAAGCTGATATCGCCGGGTTGGAGGACCTTGCCTCCGCTCGACGTCGCCGTAGAGCACAGTCGAGGTCAGCGCCGTTGACGGTGAAGCGTCCAGGTCGCCATCAGCACCTTCGCGGACCGCGTGGTGTACGGTCACCTGGTCGGAACGCGGCGAAAGCCGGTTTGATACCTGGGGTCGGCCGACGCCCGTGAGGATGGTTCGCCAATCGTGGCCGTTCGTCCCGTGAGCGCAACGCTGTCGCAAGAATTCTCAGCACCGTTGCGGGAACTGGGCCTCCAGAAGCGCGCGGGCACGATCTTCACCCGAGAGGTCGCGGAGGATGTGCTCGGCTGGCTCGGTCTCAACAGGGCCAGCCAGCACAGGCCGGCGGGCGAGTTCGAGGTGAACCCAGTGGTCGGGATTCGGCACCAGGGCGTCGAACGCGTGGTTGCCGAGTCGCGAAACGAGAAGTCCCACGGCTATCTGCCGCCGACGGTGAGTTGCCCGCTGGGCTATCTGATGCCCGAGTCACGATATCGAGCCTGGATCGTGAGTGTGGATGACCCGGGCGCAAGCGTGGAGGACCTCATCGCGGCGGTCAGGGAGTATGCCCTGCCGTTCATGGATTCGGGCTCTACCCTGACGGGGTTGTGCGAGCTGATGAGCGAGGGCCTGGGGTTCGAGCATCAGCTCGTCTACCGGCTGCCCGTGGCCTGGATGCTTGCTGGTGACCTCGATCGTGCTGCCGGGTTGGTCGACGCTGCCGAGGCCGAACTCGGCCATCGGGACGATCCGGCCGCGGTCGAGTTGCGTTCCTTCGTCGCCGCGTTCCGCATGCGCCTCCAGCTGGGCTGATAGCGGTGGGAACTGGGTGAAGGACACTGATTCCACCGCTGGCAATCACGCCAAGGGCACTGGCGGACCTACGCCTCAGTCGCTGCGGCAGTAGTCGTCACGTCCTTGGTCGTGCTTGCCGGTGTGGCGGCGACGATCGCCACCTGCGTGGCCGCCGGGTTTGCGGGTTCAAGGGCGGGCGATTTTTCATGGGAGGCGACGGACAGGGTTCTCTCGGCCCGCAAGCTTCAGGTCTTCCGGAGTTCAGGCGTGCAACCTGGCGGTACCTTCAATGTGAGAATTGGGCTGTGATGACAGACAACCTTGCTGGGCACCTCGCGACGATCGAAGATGCTCTGCAACGCCTCGGGCGACAGGTCTTGCTGCGGTCCCTCAGGGCTGGCCTTCCCAGCGAGGCCGTCCAGGCTGAGCTTGGCGTGGTTGGTCTGGTTGGTCCGCCAGAGCTGGAGGTGCTCTACGGCTGGCGAGACGGGACCTCGACGGAGCACGTTGTCCTTGATGACGTCCATCTACTGCCGGGTTTCTATCTGCTGTCTGTTGCGGACGCGGTCGCGACCTATCAAGCGTTCGCGTCGGATTCGCGATGGAGGACAGGGTGGCTGCCGGTCTTCGCCAACGGTGGTGGGGACTTCTATGTCCTCGATCTTGGTGCGCTCGGTTCGAGCCCGGTTCGGCATTTCAGGATCGATGAGTCCGAGCACCCGATCGAGTTCTCCTCGCTCGTCTCCATGCTGGTGGCCCTCGCGCAGGTATTTGAGCAGGGGGTCTTCTTCGTCGACCCGAGTGGCTATCTGGAAATCGATGATCTGGATTTCGGACGACTCGCTCTGGCATTGAACCCCCGAGGTTGACTGGTGGCGTGACTGGGGCAATGATCCGCTGGGTACTGCAACGCCGGAGATAGTGAGGATATAAAGATCTCTACAATCACAAGCGGAGACTTCGCGCCGGCCACGTGGTCAGTTGGATTCCTCAAAGCTCCACTTGGGGTCGTCGTGGATGCTGTCGAAGCGTGGTATCGGCCGATTTCCTCTACTCCGCCTGCCTCGACCGACGTTAGAGGTTCGCTTGCAGATCGACTCCGTGCCCTAGAACCCCTGACAATCGGCGCTCGTCGGGAATTGCTTATCCAAACAGAGAATCCGGGATGGGTTGCTTGGTTCGATGCCGATCTGCTTGGGGAGCCCATGTCTGGAAAGGTCGATTTCCTTTCTGTGAGGATCCCGGCTGCAGGAGTGTCGATCACCCGTGTGCCCTGGGGCAAGGTGAGTGCCGGAGACTCGTCGAAGTTCGATGCCCTGCAGTTCGACATCTTTCGCGACAAAGGCGACCTCATCGACAATTTGCTCCGGTCGGTATCGCTCACTCGGGAGGATGACCGCTGGCGCTTCGAGGCGTATGGTGAATCCCAGCCATTTGAAGATGTGGATTCCTACAGTCGTCGGCGCAAGGTCGACCGATTTACTGAGCCGATGTTGAGATCCTATTGCGAAGCACTCGGGTTGCACCCGTTCGCGGACGACTTCTATGGGGGATCATCGGTTCTCGTTTCTGCGTCAAGCGTCCCGATCTCAGGCGCGCCAGAGGTTCGGTTCAACGATTTTGCGGAATTCTATCGCAACTGGTATTCTTGACGGCGCGACTCGGCCGAGGCGTTTTCGGGTCCGGGGATCTGTTGGATCAATCTGACCTCGGGCGAAGGTATATCTCGGGAATGACTCGTTTCAGTTGATGATGACCCAAGAACACTTCGCATCCGAGTTCGATGCTGTGATCGCGGACCGTCCAGTCGGTGAGCCCAGGCGTGTGTTCGCGGCTGCGGGTGCGACTTCTCGCGCCGTTGCGATCGGGGTTGAGCCGTGGGGCGAGCCTGCTTGGGTGGCAACGTTCTCGGCCCAAGATCCGGGCGTCCGTGCGTTGTCTATGCTGCTTGGTACGCCATCCCCAACAGGCTTGTGCGTGGTCGAGAGAGGGACGCCATTCCTCGGTGATGTTCTCCATCCAGAGGGCTTCGCCGTCGTGGAGACCCCGGGCCCAGTCGTAGGGGCCGAAGAACTGGTCGCGGACGGTCTTCTCCTGTTGGTGACGCCATGGTCGATCGTGGCCATCGATGTCGACGGGGTGCGCTGGGTGACCGCCCGAGTCGCCATTGACGGGCTGCGGGTCGATGAGTCGGACGGCGGCTGGATCCGCGGCGTTGCTGACCCGAACGACGACGAGCCGCGAGACTTCGCCGTTGAACTGTCCAGCGGTCACGTCGTCGGCGGCGCTGGAGTCGCCTGATCAGCTCGCCTGGCCGGAGGAGATTGTGCAGCTGAGCCCCTGAACATGTCGCTGCCGCAGTCAGACGGGTGCGATGGTCGCCGGTGAGTCGCCCCGACCGGAATGGCCGCGGGAGCAGCGAGTGCGGCTGCAGGATACGCGTTCACCGGCGATGACGGGCAGGGCACTCTCAGCTGGCCGGTCTAGGATTCAACACTGCGCTTGGCGCATTGACCGGAGGCGGTTTCGGGAAGCTCACGGGCGTCGGAGCTGGCGTCAATCGTGGACTGACCAACCTCTCCAACCGCGTCACCGCAGCACACCCACCCCGATCTGCCACACTCACCAACCGGCCCTCCCCAACGACCAACCGTTTCACCTCAATCAAGTCAAACAGCACCCGCAGCACGAAATCTTCGAGCAGCACGCCAGTCACACTCAATACGCCAACCCAATGCCTCCCACAAGATCGAACCGTTAGTGCCACCTCGCCCAAAGCGATGTCGCTCAACCGACCAATTGGCTTGAGTCCGACACAAAATGCTAAATTGGAGGGGGCATCGGTGCTTTGCTTGACAAGGGCGCAACGTCCATGAGGGTCAACCAGCAACAGGTGAATGCGAGCGGTGCGCGGGTAGGAATCAACCGCCCAGACCTCCAGTACACCTTGAACGGTCGGCGGTACTATGTAGTGTACGACACGCCGGCCTCAACACGGGCTTCGGGTCACCTAGCGCGGCTCAGACAGAATGATCCGTTGGGTATTGCATTCTTGAAGGAAGTGAGTTGAGTAGACAGAATGTTGATCACGAGCGGGGCGTTCGCACCCTCATCTTGGTCGATCGGGTTTATCAAGGCGCCGATCGAAGTTGTAGTTGATGCGATCGAGTCGTGGTATCTGCAAATCTCTCCTGGTCCACCAATCCACACTCGCGTCGAAGGGCCGCTCGGCGACCGCCTGCGCACTCTGGAGCCATTGACTATTGGTGCTCGACGTGAACTTCTAATTCAGACTTCGAACCCGGAATGGGTGGCGTGGTTTGATTGTGACTTACTCGGAGACCCGAAATTCGGCAAGGTTGGTGTCGTCTCATCGAGAATTCCTGCGGAGGGCGTCGCTGTAACACGGGTGCCCCGGTGCGATCCGAGTGGTGAAGGGCCACCGACATACGATGCTCTGCAATTTGCAATGTACGGCGACGGTGGAAAGTTGCTTCACCGAGGTTTGCGAACAATCTCACTCACCGCAGAGGACGGCAGATGGCACTTCGAGACGTTTGGAAAACCTAGAGGTTTTGAACGACAAGACTTCTATGATGGCCGCCGCAAAGTCGATCGCTTCACCGCGGTGATGTTGGAGGAGTATTGTCGTGCCTTGGGTCTGTATCCCTTTGTTGATTCATTTTACGAGGGGTCATCAGTGCTGGTTGAAGCTCCTTCGATCGAGGTTCCCGGCGCACCGCACCTGCAGTTCGCTGAATATCCTAAATACGTGCGGGCGATATCCTCCTGACGTTCCGTGCGGCCTCAGAATTGGCCGCTTGTGCGAGTGTCGGTCTCTAGCCTCGATTTTTCATCGATCAGTTGAGTACGGTCGCTTGGGCGCAGGACACCGCCGAGAACCGGGCGTTGATCCAGGTGGCGGTTTCGCCGGGGAACTTGCGGCGAACCACGATGCATCCTGACGGAACCTCCATTGCCAAGTACTTCAAGGAGCTCCCAGACGGGACGCGGGCGCGGGCGGAATTTCGCAACGGGAACGAGATCACCAACGGAGGCTTGAATGCCACTCCCCGATAGTCACTCCCGCAGGGACGAGCAGCTCAGCATCAGGGAGTCGTTCCTCGCGATGTCAGAGTTCATCTGGCGCTTCGGGCAGCGGGCCGGCGACGACTTGATCACGCTCATCGGCGACACGGATCTGGAAAGTGATGGTTGGCCTACGGACCCGGCGGCGTGGGAGGACTGGCTCGAATGCTTGGATTGGGTGCGAGCCGGGAACTCGATCCGGGTCGGGGGGTAGGTTGGGTGCTCCCTCCGAAACGTCGCGCGAGTTCGACCTTTGAGAGGCCATGGCCGTGGCTAACCGGCTCTTCACTCGACGAGCTGGGACTGGAAGCCGTGGGGGAGCACCTCAAGCCTGACCGCGCTGTGTTGGCGTGCCGGGTCACCGGCGCTGGAGTCGCCTGATCACCTCCTGGCCGGTGAATATCTGTGCAGCTGAGCCCCTGAACACGTCGCTGCCGCAGTCAGACCGGTGCGATAGTCGCCGGTGAGTCGCCCCGGATCGGGGAGGCCACCTGGTGGAACGTGAGCTCGGTCGCGACGTCGGTGGCCGCCTCGACCATGTCCTCGACGAACCGGGCGTCCCCGAGGGCGTGTGGGTCGATCCACGTGTCGATGAGCTCCCGCGGCAGCGTGACGGGTGTCCGGTCGTGGACGCGGGCGATGTCGCCGACCGCCTCGCGGGTGAGGATCGTCGTCGTGAGGTGCCACCGGGCCGGGTCGCCCGAGGCGAGGTCCGGGTCCGCCCACCACGAGTACAGCCCGGCGAAGTACAGCAGCCCCTGCGGCGGTTGGATGAACTGCGGGACCTTCTTGCCCTCGACGGTCATGGTCTCGAAGTACCCGGCGGCGGGGATCACCGACCGCTGCCGCTTGATCGGACCACGGAAGGCGGGCCGCTCGGTGACGGTCTCGCTGCGGGCGTTGAACATCGGCGCCGCGCCCCGCAGCGTTCTGGCCGACGACGGGGCGAGCCACCACTGGGCGAGCTCGGCGCGGCGGGTGGTCGGACCGGTGGGGTCGCTCTTGTCGAGCAGGGTCTCCAGAAGGATCGGCACCGGGTCGGTCGGGCGGATGTTGTAGGACGGCGCCCAACTGGACATCCACTCGTCCGGGTCCCGGCCGGTGGCCAGCACGAAGTCGGTGATCATCGCGTTGACCGCGTCGTTCATCGCAAAGCGTCCGCACATACGGCGATCGTAGGCTGGGGCGGGCGGGTCACGCCCGCTGTCGAGCGCGGGTCGGTGGCGCGGTCAACGAGACCGCGGTCCCGAGCGGCGCCCCAGCAAGTCGGTAGAAGGTCGAGGTCACCAGGCCCGCGCCGGTGAGCACCGCTCCGCAGACCCCGAGGAGGACGACCACCGCCGTGCTGTCGAAGAACCACGGGAACGGCGCGAGCCCCAGGAGCAGGGTCCCCGCGGCGACGAGCCACAGGTCGATCCGCCAGGTGAAGGTGAACCAGGACCAGAAGTCCGACGTCGGGCCGTCCTGCCCGCGCGCGACAGCGCGGCGGTACCAGGCCTTCTTGAAGAAGGAGCCTGCCACAGCCCCGAACAGTGCGGCCAGCAGCCCGCCGTAGAACCCCGCGAGGAAGACCACGTCGCCGTTCGGCTCGAGGTAGGACAGCACGATCGAGCTGCCCACGTCGGTCGAGGACCGGGAGAGCAGGACCGGGACGACGGCGGCCCAGCCGGTCAGCAGCCCAAGGGCCCAGAGGGCATGGGCCCAGGAGGCCAGCGGCCGGAACACGGCGATGTTCTTGGCACCGCCTGCGCTGATCGTGCCGCGACGGAGCATCTCCCCGGCGAACAGCAGGACCGTCGCCCCGAGGATCACCGGCATCGCGGGGATCATGATCTCTGTGACGGTTGGGTACTCGTCGACGAAGGGCAGATCCATCCCGCCGAGCTCCTCACCCCGCCAGACGAAGGTGTGGGTGTAGACCCACGTCATGGCGACGGCGAGCGCACCGAGCGCCCAGCCCAGGCCCAGCATCAGGGGCCACCATCGCGCCCAGGGCTGCGCCACGGGCGACGGCGCAGCCGGGGTGCCCTGACCCTTGGTTCCCGTGGTTCGACCACGGGGTGCGTGGCGTTCCTCAGCCGCAAGGCGTTCCTTCCTTGCAGCGCGCGGCGTCGGGCTCGAGAACCGCTGCCACGTGAGCGCCACGGTCAGGCCGGCCGCGGCCAGTGCGACGACGACATAGGTGACCGTGACCACCGCGGATCGAGCTCCGGCGGCGAGCCCGAGGCCCGCATAGTTGTCCAGCCCGATGACCACGAGGCAGGCGATCGCGAGCAGCGACAAGCTGCCGGCGAGGATCCGGACGGCTCGCGACCCCGCCCGCGGCGGCTGCACCCCGCTCCCGGTGGAGGCGATGGTCCACAGCAGGTGCGGGAGAGGCCGACGCTGCCCTCCTGCGCGTGGGCTGTCAGAGCGGGGCGGCGCCATCGTCATCTCCAGGGGTGGGCACGGGTGCAACCGCTCACCCTAGCCACTCGACGGGCATACGATGAGATAGGCGCACGTCGAGCATCATGACGAGCGACAATCTGCCGATGACAAGGGTGTCAGGGTGATGATCGTCACTCGGCAGGGACGGCACCGATCGGAGGATCGTTGATGAAGAGCCCACGGGACAGGTCGATGATCCTCGTCGCGGTCCTCAGCGCCTGCGCGGTCGTCGTCGCAGCGGGCATCACCTCCGGCCATGCGTTCTCCACCCTCGTGCAAGGGGCCGCAGACGCAGAGCCGACGAGCTACGCCGCAGACACCCTCGAGCTCCCGGTCGACGTCGTCGCGGCTCAGGACTCTCCCTCCCTCCGCGACGGGGTCGACCCGCACGCGACCACCACGCCAAGCCCGGCGCCCACCTCCGCGCCCACCGCGCCGGTCGACGACCTCTCCGACGTCGTCGTCGAGCAGGTGAAGTCGGAGATGGCCCGGCTCAGCGCACTGCCCGACGGCGTGCCCGAGCGGGTCCAGGCGCTCGCGGACCAGGTGAGCGACGGATCCGGGAAGACCGTCGTGATCATCTTCTGGGACGAGGCCGCGCCCGGCGGGCCCGGGTGGACCCACACCCGCACCGCCGGCGAGACCGCCCTGCATTCGCCCGAGCCGGAGCCGGTCGTCGACCACGTCGCGGCGTGGGTCGCCGCGCAGCCCGTGCCCGAGCACTCCGAGATCATCCTCCAGGACTGAGCCAGGGCCGTCCGGACCCGCGTCGTCGAATCGTTATGATCAACGCGTGACCGACCCGACGCCCCCCGCATCCCCGTCGCCCCGCTACACCCCCTCCGTCAAGTACGTCCTCATGCTCGGCGCGCTCGCAGCGCTGCCCGCGATCACCACCGACATCTACCTGCCCTCTCTGCCCACCGTCGCCACGGACCTGGGCACGAGCGCCGCCGCAGCGCAGATGACGATGTCCGGGATGCTCATCGGTGGAGCGGTCGGGCAGCTGGTCATCGGGCCGTTCTCGGACCGGTACGGGCGCCGGATGCCGCTGCTCATCGGCATCAGCCTGCACGTCCTGACCTCGCTGCTGTGCTCGATCGCCCCCAGCATCGAGACCCTCATCGCGCTGCGCGTCGTCCAGGGGTTCTTCAACGCGGCGGCGGCCGTCGTGGCCATCGCGGTGATCCGGGACCGGTTCACCGGCTCGGAGGCAGCGCGGCTGCTGTCCCGGCTCATGCTCGTCATCGGTGTCGCTCCGCTCTTCGCGCCGAGCGTCGGCCAGGCGATCGCCGGGCAGTGGCAGTGGCGCGCGGTCTTCTACGCCCTGGCGATCATCGGGGTGGTCCTCGTCGTCATCGTGTGGCGGTTCATGCCCGAGACGCTCCCGAAGGACCGGCGCCGGGCAGCCGGCCCACGGGGTGCGCTCACCAGCTACCTCGGTCTGCTCCGCGACCGGCACTTCCTCGCCCTGGCGGTCCTGCCCGGTCTGGGCATGGCGGTGATCATGAGCTACGTCGTCGGGTCGACCTTCGTGCTGCAGGAGGAGTACGGGATGAGCGGGCCTCAGTTCTCGGCGATCTTCGCCCTCAACGGGGTGGCGCTCGTCCTCTCGGCCCAGCTCAATGCCTACCTCGTGCGCAAGGTGGCCCCGATCCGCATCCTGCGGGTGGCGATGATCGCCCAGCTCATCCTGGCGATCATCCTGCTCGTCATCGTGGTGACCGGGTTCGGCGGGGTAGTCGGGGTGGTGGTCGGTCTGTGGTTCGTGCTGGGCATGCAGGGGCTGATCCCGGCGAACGCGACCGTCCTCGCACTCGGGAACTACGGTCACATGGCGGGGACGGCCGCGGCGCTCATCGGCTCCATGCAGGCGGGGATCGCCGGGGTGGTCAGCCCGTTCGTCGGGGTCTTCGGCGGCACAGCGGTCGCGATGACCGGGGTGATCATCGCCTCGATCATGGTCGGCCTCGCGATCCTCGCGCTGGCCACACCGGCGTACCGGCGGGGTGGGTGGCTGCAGCAGTAGCCCGGTCAGACCGCTTCGTCCCCTCATGACCTAGCATGGCAACCGACACCCGAGGTGGGCGGCCACCTCCCACGACCGAAGGAGCGCAGATGAGCGTCGCACCTCACCGCAGCGGTCCGCCGCGCGGCCCCGGGAACGGGACCTCCGGCGGCATGCTCGCCCTGTGGGGTGTGGCGGTGACCCTGCTCGTCGGGTCGCTCACCTTTGCCGCCCTCGTGCTCGTCAACGGCGGGCCGCAGCAGGCCTCGGCCTCCGGTGTCGTGGTCGACACCCCGGTGGCCTCCGACGTGGAGGAGGTGGACGCCGGCGAACCGGCCGACGGCGAGGAGGACATCGCCGTCGCCCCCGTCGGCTGGACCAGCGTTCTCGCTCCTGAGGTCGGTTTCTACCGCGTCCTCGACTACTCGATCCTTGAGGTCACCGGGTACCTGCGGCCGACCGGTGACCAGCAGACGGCCAGCGACGACACCTTCGACGTGATGCTCGGAGAGCAGCTGGTCACCGCTGCGCTCGTGTACTCCGTCGAGGTGGCCGACGAGCCGGCAGTGGGCGAGGAGAGCGCCGCGTGGACTGTGACGATGCAGTTCGCCGACGCGCAGGCGCTCGCCGACGCGACGGCCGACCTCGGCTGTCACGAGAAGCCGGACAACATGATCGCGGTCGCCTCCGGGACGGAGCTGCTCATGATCGCCGCCATCGAGGACGACACCTACTGCGAGTCCGGCTTCACCAAGGGGCGGATCACCTGGCGCTCCTTCTACGGCGACGGCAAGGGCGAGGAGTCCTCGGAGTCTGCGAAGGAGATCGCCGACGAGGTCGCGGCCGCGCTGGTCGGCGCGGCCGGATGAGGGTGGGCTGGTAGCCGCTGATGGACGCCGCGCTCGTCTCCCTCCTCCTGGGCCGGGCCGCCGCCCGGTTCGGCCTCGACGCCACCCGGGCGGTCCCGCTCGGTGGCACGACCGGCCAGGTGTTCGCCCTCGACGACGTCGTGCTGCGGGTGGGCTGGCCCGGCGTGCTCGACCTCGAGGCCGTCGCGGCCGCGGCGGGCGCTGCGGTGGTCCCGGTCCCCGAGACGCTCGACCGCTACGACGGCGCCGAGGGGTCCGTGGTGCTCCTGCCCCGCGTCGACGCCCAGCCCGCGGTGCCGCCGGCCGGGATGGACCCCGGCCGTGCCCGACGGCGCGGCGAGGCGTGCGGGCGCATGCAGCTCGCCCTGGGTGAGGTCCCCGCCCCGGCCGGGCTGCCGGTGGTCGGACCCCCCGCTGGTGCCGGCGGTGCGCGGCTGCTGCACCTCGACCTGCACCCGCTCAACGTGCTCATGGGACCCGACGACGAGGTCGCTGCCGTCCTGGACTGGACGAACGCCGGGGCCGGGGCGCCCGAGTACGACCGGGCCCGCACCGCGAGCATCTTCCAGCTCGAGCCGGCCGCGATCAGCATGCGCGCTGACCCGGGCTGGGTCGCCTTCGTCGACGGCTGGTCCGCAGCCGCCGCGCTCGAGGACGTGACTCCTGCGGCGACGGCCTGGGCGTGTCGCTACCTGCTCCTCGACCTCCCCCGCCGGTTCCCCGCCGACGCGGTGACGCACGTCCACGCAGCGCTCGAGCGGGCCGAGCAGGCAGAGAGGGTAGCGGCCTCGGCTACGACTGGGCCGTGAGGCGCCCGACCATCTCGGCCGCGGAGGCCAGCACCGCGACCGCCTCGCTCGGGTTGACCCGGGCGAGGACCATGGCGGAGATGGACAGCGAGGCGAGCACGCGGGCGTCGGCGTCGAGCGCGGCTGACGCGCGGTCGGGGGCAGCGCGGGTGAGCGCGCCGTGCAGCGCCGCGACGAGCTCGGCCCGGTAGCCGTCGACGACGCAGCGCGCTGCGTCGTCGTGCGCGGCGAGGCCGGCGCTCGCGTTGACGAGGAGGCAGCCGCGGCGGGCGGACCCGGCCGGCAGGGTGGTGACCGCGCGGGCGAGGGAGTCGAAGTACTCCACGATGGCGGCGTTGGCCTCGTGGGCTGAGGCCTGCGGGGCGCCGGGGTTCTCGCCGTCGGGGCCCTCGCCGGCGGCCCCGACGAGCCCGGACAGCCGGGGCCGGATGACGGTGTCGAGGTAGTCCTGGGCGGCGGCGTCGAACAGCCCGCGCTTGCTGCCGAAGGCGTGGTAGAGGCTCGAGCGGTTGAGGCCGGTCGCCAGCTCGAGGTCGGCCAGGGACGTGGCCTCGAAGCCCTGGTCCCAGAAGAGGTCGCGGGCGGCCTGGACGGCGGTGGTGGTGTCGAAGGCCTGCAGGCGTCCCATGCGCTCTCCTGTGGTGGGGGTCTCGTTGTCCCGGGGGGAGCGGGACACCTATAGTGAACTGATCAGTTCAATACTAGCGCAGGGAGTCCCATGACCGTCGCGACCAGCACCCAGGTCCAGCTCGTCAGCCGCCCCACCGGGTGGCCCACCGCCGAGAACTTCTCGATCGTCACGGTCGAGCTCGACGACCTCGCCCCCGGCGAGGTCCGCGTCGCCAACGACTTCCTCTCGGTCGACCCGTACATGCGCGGCCGCATGAACGACGTCAAGTCCTACACCCCGCCCTACGCGCTCGGGGAGACCATGACCGGCGGGGCCGTCGGGCGGGTCGTCGCCTCGGCCGCCGACTCGGTCGCGGTCGGCGACACCGTCGTGCACCAGCTCGGGTGGCGCGACGTCGCCCAGGGCGACGCCGCCGGCTTCCGGGTGGTCCCCGTGGTCCCGGGCGTGCCCACCTCCGCCTACCTCGGCGTGCTCGGCATGACCGCGCTGACCGCCTATGTCGGCCTGCTCGAGATCGCCGGCCTGCACGAGGGGGACACCGTGTTCGTCTCCGGCGCCGCCGGGGCCGTCGGCTCGATGGTTGGCCAGATCGCCCGCCTCAAGGGCGCCGGGCGGGTCATCGGGTCGGCCGGGACGGCCGAGAAGGTCGCGCTGCTCACCGACCGCTACGGATTCGACGCCGCGTTCAGCTACAAGGACGCCCCCGTCATGGACCAGCTCGCCGACGCCGCGCCCGACGGCATCGACGTGTACTTCGACAACGTCGGCGGCGACCACCTCGAGGCTGCGCTCGCTGCCTTCAACGACGGCGGTCGCGCGGCGCTGTGCGGGGCGATCTCCCAGTACAACGCGACCGGCCCGGCCGCCGGACCCCGGAACATGGCGAACCTCGTGACCCGCGGGCTCACCCTCCAGGGCTTCACGGTGGGCAACTACGTCCAGCACTTCCCGGCCTTCATGGCCGACATGACCGGCTGGCTCACCGCCGGCCAGGTCGTCTTCGACGAGACCGTCGTGGACGGCATCGAGAACACCGTCGAGGCGTTCCTCGGCCTCATGCGCGGGGAGAACACCGGAAAGATGGTCGTGCGGGTGGCCCAGGGGTGACGTGAGCAGGGCTGTGCAGGGCTGAGCAGGTCTGCGCAGAGCGGGCGGCCGGCGTCAGTCGGTGGCGCTGGCCACCGCGCCGGGAGGGACATCCCCGGCGTCCTCGGGCGGGGCGCCGGCCACCCGGGCCGCGCGGTCCGCTCTGGACCGGAACAGAGTAGCCGTCGCGACGGCACCCGCCAGGAAGATGAGGGCGGAGGCGGTGTAGGCGGTCGCGTAGCTGTGCAGCGCGGCGTCGGCCAGCACGGCCGGCGTCGTCGGAGGGTGCTCGGCGACGAAGGTGCTCGCGGCGGTCGCGGCGAGGGTGTTGAGCAGCGCGGTCCCGATGGCCCCACCGACCTGCTGGCTCGTGGACACCATCGCGGACGCGGCGCCGGCCTGGGCACGGCTCACGCCGGCCGTGGCGATCTGGAACGACGCGGGCATGATCGTGCCCATCGCGATACCGAGGAGGATCAGCCCGGGCAGGACGTGGAGGTAGGTGCTGTCGAGCTGCAGGGTGGTGAGGTAGACCATGGCGGTCGCACCGAGGACCATCCCGCCGGGAACGAGGACGCGCGGCCCGAACTGCGGCACGGCGAGGTTGGTCATGATCTGCGCGGTGATGATGATGGACACGACCATCGGCAGGAACGCCAGGCCGGTCCGCATCGGGGTGAACGCGAGGGTCGACTGCAGGTAGTACGTGAGGAAGAGGAAGACTCCGAAGATTCCCGAGCCCGCGACGAGGATCGCCAGGAACGCGGCCCCGCGGTCCCGGTCCACGACGATGCTCATCGGCAGCACCGGGTTGGCCGAGGTGCGCTGGCGTACGACGAACCCCACGAGGAGCACACCGCTCAGCACGAGCGAACCCCACGTGAGTGGGGAGTCCCAGCCCTGGGGCTCGGCCTGGGAGAAGCCGAACACGAGGAAGAACAGCCCGAGCGAACCGAGCAGCACACCGGGGACGTCGAGCGACTGGCGACCCGTGTGCCCACCACGGGCGAGCAGGGCGACCCCGGCGACAAACGCGACGATCGCGATGAGGACGTTGACGTAGAGGTTCCACCGCCAGTCGAAGTTCTCCGTGAGGTAGCCGCCGAGCAGCAGCCCGATCGCGCCGCCTATCCCGGCGATCGCTCCGAAGACGCCGAAGGCGCGGCCACGTTCCTCGGGAATGGTGAACGTCGTGGTGAGCACGGCGAGGGCAGCCGGGGCGAGGGCGGCACCGAAAGTGCCCTGGAGGGCGCGGGCACCGACGAGCATCTCGAAGGACTGCGCGGCGCCGCCGAGGGCGGAGGCTGCCGCGAAGCCGACCAGGCCGATGAGGAACATCCGGCGGCGGCCGAACATGTCCGAGAGCCGGCCGCCGAGCAGCAGCAGGCTGCCGAAGGCGAGGGAGTAGGCCGTGATGACCCACTGGCGGTCGTTGTCGCTGAAGCCGAGGTCGGCCTGGGCGGAGGGCAGGGCGATGTTCACGATCGTGGCGTCGAGGACCACCATGAGCTGGGCGAGGGCGACGGTGGCGAGCACCAGCCAGCGGCGGGAGCCGGGCGGGTGCGGTCCGGGCGCTGCCAGGTGGGGCACAGTGGCTGGCGACATGATGACTCCGGGACATAGTCGGAGATTCGAGCGTAATCGCGAGCTGCTCGGGCGGCCACGGCCTGAGCCGTCTGCTGACAGCAGATCAGCCGACAGACGCAGGGTCGCCGGCGGGCCGGCCGGCGGGGTGATGGTGGAGGGGTCCCACTCACTGAAGGAGCGATCATGACCGCGTCACCCACTGCTACGCCCCGCCCGTCCGCCGCACGGACCGATGCCGCCGGAGCCCCGCCGCCCTCCGCGGTGGCCGACCGCCTCACCGCCGGCCTCATGCACCAACGCGTCATCGTCATCGGCCAGGAGGTCGACGACGAGCTCGCCGCGCGGGTGTGCAGCCAGCTGCTGCTGCTCGCCGTCGAGGACCCCGACGCCGACATCACCCTGCTCATCAACTCACCCGGCGGGTCGGTCTCGGCAGGCCTGGCCATGTACGACACCCTGCGCCTGGTCCCGTGTGACGTGCGCACCGTCGCGATGGGCCTGGCCGCCAGCATGGGACAGTTCCTGCTCGCCGCTGGGACCCCCGGGAAGCGGTTCGCGCTGCCGCACGCCCGGGTCCTCATGCACCAGGGGTCCGCGGGGATCGGGGGCAGCGCCGTCGACATCGAGATCCAGGCACAGAACCTCGAGCACACCAAGACGGTGCTGCTCACCCTCATCGCCCAGCACACCGGACAGCCCTACGAGCGTGTCGTCGTCGACTCCGACCGGGACCGCTGGTTCACCGCCGAGCAGGCTCGCGACTACGGGTTCGTCGACGCGGTCGCCTCGAGCCTGGCGGAGATCCTGCCGGTGGGGCCGCGCACCGGCGCGGGCCTGGGCGGTGTGCGATGAGCGGGCAGTACACGATCCCCAGCGTCATCGAGCGGACGGTCACGGGGGAGCGGGCGGCCGATGTCTACAGCCGGCTGCTCTCGGACCGGATCGTCTTCCTGGGTACACAGATCGACGACGGCGTCGCGAACGTCATCATCGCCCAGCTGCTGCACCTGGAGTCGACCAACCCCGACCAGGGCATCAACCTCTACATCAACTCACCCGGCGGCTCGATCACCGCGATGCTCGCGATCTACGACACCATGCAGTTCCTGCGTGCCCCGGTCGGCACGGTGTGCGTGGGGCAGGCCGCCTCGACCGCCGCCCTGCTGCTCGCAGCCGGCGAGCCCGGGCGGCGCGGGGTGCTCCCGCACGCGCGGGTGCTGCTGCACCCGCCGTCGGCCGGGAGCCAGGGGACCCTGCCGGACCTGGAGATCCAGGCGAAGGAGATCCAGCGGATGCGCCGGGAGATGGACGAGCTGCTCGCCGCGCACACCGGGCAGGACCCGGACCAGCTGCGCGAGGACACCGTCCGTGACCGGATCTTCACGAGCGGCCAGGCCGTGGCCTACGGGCTGGCCGACGAGGTGGTCGCCAGCCGGAAGGTGCGCACGCTCACGCGGTGAGGTGGTTGGTGCCGAGCGTTCAGGCGGCCAGCAGGACCGGTGACGCCGGTGCCGATGACGCCGTGGTCAGCGTGCGGGTGACGCGGCTGGTCAGGTCGAGGAGGCCGAGGCCGAGCGCTCCGGACACCGCGCGCAGCACCTCCGACGAGGGCTCCTTGCGGCCGCGCTCGATCTCGGAGAGGTACTGCGTCGAGACGCCGGCGCTGTCGGCGACGTCGGACTGGGCGCGCCCCTGGCGTGTGCGCTCGCGGCGCAGCTCGTGGCCAGCCGCCTCGCGCCAGAGGAGCTCACGGGGCGGGTGGGCGCCGGGAGCCGGGGTGGCCTGCTCGACCGGGCGCAGACGGCGTCCGCTGGGGAATGCGATGACCTCGCCCATGTGGGTCTCCTCAGCGTCGTCGTCTCAGCGTTCTCGTCGGCTCAGCATTCTCGTCGGCCTGGCTGCCAGCGTAGCCACGCCGACCGCGCAGCAGCGCGACAGGGAGCCCCAGTTCGCTGTCCGCGTAGCGCCCTGGTGCGCCTGGCCTAGGCGCCCCGCAGCCGGCCCAGGCGGGCCACGGCCTCGACGAGGGTGGCTTCGCTCTTGACGAAGGTGAACCGCACCCGCGAGGCGAGGGCAGCGGCCGTCGGGGAGCCGGGCGTGCAGAAGGCCGACACCGGGATCGCCGCGACGCCGACGAGCCCGGGGAGCCGGCGGCACAGGTCCGTCCCGTCGCTCAGGCCCAGCGGCGCGGCGTCGGCCACGACGAAGTACGTGCCCTGGGGCACGACGACGTCGAAACCCGCCCGCTGCAGGCCCTCGCAGAGCAGGTCGCGCCGGGCGGCGAGGCTCGCGGCGAGCTCGCGGGGCGCGTCGTCGTCGTCGAGGGCGCGGGCGATCGCGGGCTGGAAGGGCGCGCCCGAGGAGTAGCTGAGGAACTGCTTGACGGTCCGCACCGCCGTCACGAGGTCGGCCGGGCCGTGCAGCCAGCCGATCTTCCAGCCGGTGAAGGAGAAGGTCTTGCCCGCCGAGGAGATGGTCAGGGTTCGCTCGGCCATGCCCGGCAGGGTCGCGATCGGGACGTGCTGGGCGCCGTAGGTGAGGTGCTCGTAGACCTCGTCGGTCACCACGATCGCGCCGGTCCGCCGGGCCGCGGCGGCGATCGCCTCGAGCTCGATGGGGGTGAGCACCGTCCCGGTGGGGTTGTGCGGGGAGTTGACGAGGATGATCCGGGTGCGGTGGGTCACCGCGGTTTCGAGGGCGGCCAGGTCGAGGGCGAAGCGGTCCGGCCCGGCGACGAGCGGGACCGTCACATGGGTCGCGCCGGCGAGGGCGATGCACGCGGCGTGGGAGTCGTAGAACGGTTCGAGGGTGACCACCTCGTCACCGGGGCCGGCCAGGGCGAGGATCGTCGCGGCGAGGGCCTCGGTCGCCCCCGTGGTCACGAGCACCTCGGTGTCCGGGTCGGGCGCCAGGCCGTAGCGGCGCTGCTGGTGGCGGGCGACCGCCTGACGCAGCTCGAGGATCCCGGTCCCGGGCGGGTACTGGTTGTGGCCGTCGGTGATCGCAGCGATCGCGGCCGCCTTGATGTACTCGGGGCCGTCGGCGTCGGGGAAGCCCTGGCCGAGGTTGAGGGCGCCGGTGCGGGCGGCGAGGGTCGTCATCTCGGCGAAGACCGTCGAGGCGACCGTCCCGTCCGGGCGCAGCAGCCCCGTCGCGCGCGCGGCGTCCTGCCATCGTCCAGCGGTCCGAGAGGTCACGCGGTGATCCTACCCACGGGGGTACGGGGACGGGGCCGGGTGCGGTCCCTGCCCGCCCGGGTCAGCTGAGGCAGAACTCGTTGCCCTCCGGGTCGGCCATGGTGATCCAGGTGTGCGGACCCTGGGACCCGGTGTAGAGGAACGTCGCCCCCCGGGCCTCGAGCGCGGCGCGCACGGCTGCGGCGTCGTCGTCGCCGATGCGCACGTCGAGGTGCATGCGGTTCTTCACGGTCTTGGGCTCGGGGACCCGCTGGAAGTACATCCGTGGTGTGCCCGGGGGGCCGGTGGGGTCGGTGATCGCCTGGCCTTCCTGCCATACGAGGACTCCGTCGTAGGTCGTCGTGTCGGCGTCGGTCGCGTGACCCTGCTCGAGCATCGAGCGGATGAAGGGTTCGTCGTTCGGCTCGACCTGCCAGCCTAGGGTCTGCGCCCACCAGTGGGCGAGGGGGTGCGGGGCGGCGCAGTCGACGGTGACCTGGAGGGAGTAGCTCATGGAGCGAACGTAGCAATGGGCACCGACACCGACCAGCGCTGTCGGGGGTGGTGCCTACTGTTGACCTATGGACACAGGCCTGACACCGACCGGCGCGGCGCTCCCTGGCGATCCCGCGCAGTGGTGCCGCGACGTGTGCCTCGGGCTGCCCGACGCGAGCGTCGACTCCCCGTTCGGCCCTGGCGCGGAGGTGTTCCGGATCCACCGCAAGATGTTCGCCCTGCTCACTCGCAACCCGCGGGTGAGCGAGCACCCGATCGTCAACCTCAAGGCCGACCCGGACGAGCTGGGGCTGCTCATCTCCAACCATGGCTGGATCCTGCCCGGCTTCCACATGAACAAGAAGCACTGGATCACCGTTGAGCTGCGTGCCGGCGGGGACCTGGAGCTCGTCGAGGGGCTCGTTGAGGACTCCTACGACAACGTGGTGCTCGGGCTGCCCCGGCGGTTGAAGTCCTCGCTGCGCGGGGCCTCCCCGCAGCCGATCGTCCGGCCGCGGCTCTCGCCTCCGGACGGGGAGGCGCCATGGGCGAGAACCACGTAGCCACGGCCGTCCTGGTCGTCGGCGTCCTCTTCGCAATGGTCGGCGTCGTCCAGCTGATCCGGGGCCTGCTGCTCATCGCCCGAGCGCGCCGGGCCAGCATCGAGGACCTGTTCGACGGCTGGCCCGCGAAGAACCGCGCCCGCGGGGCCGTGGCCTACCGCGTGAGCGCCGTCTTCTTCCTGGGCGCGATCATCGCGCTCATGCTCGTCCACGTGAGCAACACCCACTACTGAGCGGCTCTGGTCAGCCGACGGTGACGGTGACCTCGTGCCAGCCGGTCGCGCCGTCGGGCGCCGGGGGAGCCTCGGTCGAGGTCTGCACCTCGTCGGTGGCATCCGTCGCGCGGACCCGGAGCGTGTGCGGTCCGCTCGACGCCTCCCACTGGTAGCTCCACTGGCGCCACGTGTCGGTCGAGGCCTCGTCGGCGAGCGTCGCCGCCTCCCAGTCCCCGTCGTCGACCTGGACCTCGACCGCGACGACACCCACGTGCTGGGCCCAGGCGACGCCACCGACCGCGATCGTTCCTGCCGTCAGGTCGGCGCTCGCCCGCGGGACGTCGATGCGTGACGACGTCTTGATGGGGCCGCGCTCGGTCCATCCGCGCGGTGTCCAGTAGGCGACGTCGTCGGCGAAGGTGGTGACCTTGAGCTCGGTGACCCACTTGGTCGCCGAGACGTATCCGTAGAGGCCAGGGACGACCATGCGGACGGGGAAGCCGTGACGCAGCGGCAGCGGCTCGTCGTTCATCGCGACGGCGAGCAGCGCGTCGCGGTCGTCCGTGAGCACCTCGAGCGGTGTCGACGCGGTGAACCCGTCGATGCTGCGGGAGAGGACCATGTCCGCGCCGGGGAGCGGCTTGGCCCGGGCCAGCAGCTCACGGATGGGCAGGCCGAGCCACTTCGCGTTGCCGATGAGGTCGCCGCCGACGGGGTTGGACACGCAGGCGAGCGTCACCCAGGCCTCGACGAGGTCCTCCGCGAGCAGCTCGTCGAAGGTGATCTCGACCTCATTCTCGACCATCCCGTAGACGCGCAGCGTCCACGTGGCCGGGTCGACCTGGGGGATGATCAGCGCCGTGTCGATGCGGTAGAACTCGTCCGACGGCGTGGCGAAGGGGGTGACGCCCGGGGCCGCGGACTGGACTCCGGCGGGCAGGGCAGGTGCCGGCCGGACCGGTACGGGAAGCCGCAGGACCCCGCGCGCGGTGTCGGCGACGCGCCGCGAGGCACCGAGGAGCTGTCCGCCGACGGCGGCGATCACGGCGACCGAGCCGGTGAGGACGGCGTAGCGCAGGAAGGCTCGGCGGTCACCACCGTTCGACGGCTGATCGGTCGAGCCCGGTGCCGTCAGGCGCGCGACGAGGCCTCGGAGGGTGATCATCCCGGCGACGGTGCCGATGAGGGTCGGGATCGCGTCGGCCGCCCCGACGCCCTCGCGCGTGAGCACCGCGGCGAGGGCGACGGCGCCGAGGGCCGCGACGAGTCCGAGCCCCACGCGCAGGCGGCGGGCCGCGACGAGGCCGATCCCCGCGCTGAGGACTCCGACGACGAGCGCCATGCCGACGAAGAGCGCCACCTTGTCGTTGGTGCCGAACGTCGAGATGGCCACGTCCTTGAGCCACGCGGGCGTGGCGTCGACGAAGGCGCCGCCGACGGCGACCACCGGGTTCGACGACGGGCCGAAGAGCGCCGCGACCAACGAGGCGACGCCGAGGGTGATGGCGCACGCCAGCACCCCGGACAGCGCCGCCCAGCGATCGTCGGGGCGGAGCCGGGGCGCGTGCGCCGCGGGCGGCGTGGGGGTAGTCGCAGGCTCACCGGTGGGCGTCATCGGGACAGTATCCCTGGCCCTGCTGGGAGCCACCTGCGAGCCGGCGGAACGTGCTCCGCCGTTCCTACGGAGCGTCGATGGTCAGCACCAGCTCGTCCTGGTTGTCGACGGACAGCGTCCCCGTCGTCGTGAACTCGACATCGGTCGGTACACCGTCGAAGGACACCGAGAGGGTCGCGGGTGTCGTCTCGAACCGCCACGTCGCGCCGTCGTCGGTCCAGATTCTGTCGAGGACGACGTAGCCCACCGTGATGGGAGGGTTCTTCTCGCCGGTCGGGGCGTCAGCGCCGACGACGCCCGCCGGGCACGACGGGTCGGTGAACGCCGAGGCGAAGCAGGTGTCCATCGCGTCGTTGAGCAGTGCGGCGGCGGTGACAGAGACGGTGGCGAAGGCGGTGTCGGGGACGGCCTGCAGCGCCTCGTGGTCCGGAGTCGAGGGATCCCCGTCGTCGGAGGGCACCACAAGGTTGAAACCGTCGAAACGGTCGGTGAGGACACCGCTCGGGTCGACGGTGTGCACGATGTAGCTGCCCGGCCAGGCGACGATGTCGGCGGAGGCGCCGACGACTGGAACGGTGCAGGTGTCGTCGATGACGACCTCGGCGATCGTCGGGGCGTCGAAGGACACCGAGATGCGGAAGCTCTCCGGCATCTCCACCCGCCACACCCCGTCGACGAGGTCGAGGTTGAGGGTCTCTTCGACGTCACGGCCGGAGTAGTAGTAGACCTCGGCGGTCGCGCTCGACCCGTCGACCTCGACCGATCTCACCACCGGAGCGGCCAGACCGACACGATCCCCTCCGTCGGCGACCATCCCGTCGCAGGGAAAGTCGGACGCCGCCGACGTCGACAGCGACAGGGCGGTCGCGAAGTTCCCGTCGGCGATCGCGCGGAGGAAGCTGTGGGCCACGGTGGCCGGGTCGGAGCCCGGCGCGGTGGTCGCAGGAGGGGAGGACGCCGCCGAGCACCCGGCAAGCACACCCACCACTGCGGCGGCGATCGCCGCCCATCCGCCATGGCGCTTCCTGGACTCGATCTCAGCCACCGTGCTCCCCTTGATGTGCGACCCGATACCAGCGGGGCAACAGTAGCGTATGGGTGAAAAGATCCATTCGAGGGGAACGGAGAGGCCCGGCGGTATGCCTCTCGACGGACCGGCACCGGTGGACCCGTGTCGCGATCTGCGGCGCTTGTCCACAGGCACTCTGCACGATCGCCCACCGTCCCTTAGTCTCATTCTGGACATGTGACGCAGTGGTCGATCCTTCAGCAGGTCATACGCCGACCCCAGCGACACGACACACCCGGCACCCTCGTGAGTGGGGCACCGGTCTCGTGCAGGGGCGAGCGTGAAGGGGGCACCGTGGACGGCATAGCCATCCTCGAATCCGAGGTGCGAGAGCTCGTGCGACGGCGCGGCCTGGATCCGGCGCGGGACTCCGCCGGGGTGCGTGACCTCGTCGCGGAGGTGATCGCCGACTACGATCTGCGGTCGCTGACGGGCGCGGTCCCGGCGATCGCCGACATCGCCCGCGCGGCGAAGAACGTGCTCGACGCCGTCGCCGGCCTCGGCCCATTGCAGAAGTACCTCGACGATCCGGACGTGGAGGAGATCTGGATCAACGGGCCCACTCAGGTCTTCGTCTCTCGGTTCGGTCGCCCGGAGCTGACGACGACGATCCTCACCGAGGACCAGGTCCTCTACTTCGTCGAGCAGATGCTCAAGTCCTCCGGCCGTCGGCTGGACCTGTCGAGCCCTTTCGTCGACGCCGCACTGCCCGGCGGGGAGCGCCTGCACGTCGTCATCCCCACGGTGACCCGCCACCACGCCTCCGTCAACATCCGCAAGTTCGTCATGCGCGCCACCTCCCTCAGCGACCTCGTCGCCGCGCGGTCCCTCACCTCGCACGCGGCCGGCCTGCTCGACGCCTGCGTCCGCGCCGGCCTGAACATCCTCGTCTCCGGGGCCACGCACTCCGGCAAGACCACGATGCTCAACGCCCTCGCCGGCTCTATCCCCGCCCACCAGCGGGTCATCACGGCCGAGGAGGTCTTTGAGCTCAACCTCGCCAACCGCGACGTCGTCGCGCTGCAGTGCCGTCAGCCCAGCCTCGAGGGGACCGGCGAGATCCCGCTGCGCCGCCTCGTCAAGGAGGCACTGCGGATGCGCCCAGACCGGATCATCGTGGGGGAGGTGCGCGAGGCCGAGAGCCTCGACCTGCTCATCGCGCTCAACTCCGGTGTGCCCGGGATGGCGAGCATCCACGCCAACTCCGCCCGCGACGCCGTCGCGAAGATCTGCATCCTCCCGCTGCTGGCCGGGGAGAACGTCACCGCGCCGTTCGTCGTGCCCACGGTCGCCACCGCGATCGACGTCGTCGTGCATCTGGCGATGGACGCTCGCGGGCTGCGCACGGTCCGCGAGATCGTGGCGGTGACCGGGAGGGTCGAGGCCGGGATCGTGGAGACGGCGAGCATCCACCGCTGGTCCGGTGGCGAGCTGGTGCGCGGCGACGGCTTCCCGCCGCACCTCGAGCGCTTCGAGCAGGCCGGGATCGACCTGCCATCCATGCTGCGACCGGGACGCTGAGGGGCCCGCGATGGGAGTCGTCTGCGGTCTGCTGCTCGGTGCCGGGGTGCTGTGCGTGTGGCTGTCCTGCTGGTCCGGACCGCCGCGGACCGCGCGGACACCGACCCGGTGGGCGCTGCAGCTGCACGACCTGCTCGTGCACTCCGGGGCCGCGTCCGTCACCCCGCGCGGTTTCATCGGAGCGAGCGGCGCCGTCGGCGCGGTCGCGTTCGTGGTGACCTGGGCGCTGACCGCCTCGGCGCCGATCGCCGTGGCCTTCGCGCTCATCGCGGGCCTGGGCCCGACGGCGCTCGTGAAGTCGCGGAGCCGGCGCCGCCGCAGCGAGCTCCGCGAGCTGTGGCCCGAGGTCGTCGACCACCTCGGGTCCGGTGTCCGCGCCGGGCTGTCCCTGCCCGAGGCCGTCGCCCAGATCGGCGAGCGCGGCCCGGTCCCGCTGCGCGAGCCCTTCCAGGCCTTCGCCCGCGACTACCGGTCCTCGGGACGTTTCGAGGAGAGCCTTCTGACCCTCAAAGCACGTCTTGCCGACCCGGCCGCGGACCGCGTGATCGAGGCCCTACGGATCACCCGCGACGTCGGCGGGACGGATCTGGGACGGCTGCTGCGGACGCTGTCGGCGTTCCTGCGGGAGGACCTGCGCACCCGCGGGGAGCTCGAGGCACGCCAGAGCTGGACCGTGGCCGGTGCGCGCACCGCGGCCGCCGGCCCCTGGGTCGTCCTCGCCTTCCTCGCCACCCGCCCCGAGGCGGCCGCCGCCTACAACTCCCCGCTCGGCGTCGTCGTGCTCGCCGGCGGGGCCGCGTGCTCGATCGCGGCCTACCAGCTCATGCTGCGGATCGGGCGGCTGCCGCAGGACATCCGGGTGCTGCGATGATCGGCGTCGTGCTGGGCGGGCTCTTCGCCGCGGGGGTCCTGGTGACCGCCGCGGCGCTGCGCGCGCGCCCCATCCGCTTCGACGAACGCCTCGCGCCATACCTCTCGATCCCGGACCCGACGTCGGGCCTGCTCGGGGAGGTCCCGGTGAGCTCTCCCTTCGGCGTCCTGGAACGCCTTGTCGCCCCTTGGCTGCACGACGCCGCGCGCCTGGTCGCGCGCCTGGGCTCGCCGACTGCGGAGCTCGAGCGCAAGCTCGTCCGCGCCGGGCGGCCTGAGACGACCGAGCAGTTCCGGATCACCCAGGTGGCCTGGGGCGCCGTCGGGCTGGCCGGTGGGATCGTGCTCGCACTCCTGCTGGCCGCGACCCGGAGCCCGTCACCTGTGGTGCTCCTCGTCCTCGTCCTGGTGACCACGGTGTCGATGGTCGTGGTCTGCGACTACCGCCTCGGCCAGCAGGTCCGCCGCCGCGAGGAACGGATGATGCTGGAGTTCCCGACCGTGGCCGAGCTGCTCGCCCTGTCGGTGGGCGCCGGTGAGGGGCCCGTCGGTGCGCTCGAGCGGGTGTCGCGGTCTGCGCACGGGGAGCTCACGGCCGAGCTGCGGATCACCCTCGCCGCCGTGCGCTCCGGGGTGCCCCTCACCCGGGCCCTCGAGGCGCTCGCCGACCGGACCGGAGTGGCAACCCTGGCCCGCTTCGCCGAGGGCGTCAGCGTCGCGGTCGAACGTGGGACCCCGCTGGCCGACGTGCTGCGGTTCCAGGCGCAGGACGTCCGCGAGGCCAGCCGCCGGGCGCTCATGGAGCTCGGCGGGAAGAAGGAGGTCCTCATGCTCGTCCCGGTGGTCTTCCTGATCTTGCCGGTCACCGTCGTCTTCGCGGTCTTCCCGTCACTCATCACGCTGCAGATCGGATTGTGAGGTGCCCAGATCAACCTGTTCCGCTCTCCCGTCGCTCCCTCGGCCTCAGCGAAAGGGTCACCCATGACCAGCACCGTGCACGCCCGACAGCCCTCCACCCGTCGCCCCTCCCCCCGCCGCCTCTCCACCCGCCGCCCCTTCGTCCAACGCGTCGCTGCCGTCCTGGCCCGGGTCGGTGACCGCGAACGCGGTGACGTGCCCGGGTGGGTCCTCATCACGTTGATGACCGCGGGCCTCGTGGTGGCGATCTGGGCGGTGGCCGGCCCGGCGCTCACCGACATGTTCGACTCCGCCCTCAAGAGCGTCAAGGGGCCGTGATCGCCGGAGGGAACCCAGGGGAGAGGGAGCGCGGATCGGCCGTCGCTGGGTTCCTGCTCGTCTCCCTCCTGGTCACCGCGATGTTCCTGGGGCTGGTCCAGGTGGCAGTGATCGTGCATGTGCGGTCCGTGCTCATCGACTGCGCAGCGGAGGGCGCGCGGCTGGCCTCCCGCGCGGACCGTGGCCTGCCCGACGGCGAAGCCCGCACCCGCGAGCTCATCACCGCGTCGCTGAGCGGCGCCTACGCCCGTGACGTGGCCGGGTCCTACGTCACCGAGGGTGACCTTGCCCTCGTGGAGGTCACCGTCAGCGCGCCGATCCCGGTGATCGGTCTGTGGGGACCGGCCGGCGTCGTCACGGTGACCGGGCACGCGCTGCGGGAGGAGCCATGATCCGCGGGCGCGCAGCGGTGCTGCGCCTCGTGGCGCGGGCGCGGGCCCGGGTTGGTGGGCTCGCCGGTCGCGACGACGGCAACGCCCTCGTGGAGTTCCTCGGCGCCGCCCTCGTCCTCATGATCCCCACGCTCTACCTCGTGCTCACCCTCGGCCGGGTCCAGGCCGCCGCCTTCGCCGCCCAGGGCGCCGCCAAGGATGCAGGCCGCGCGCTCTCGGTCGCACAGACCGCCGACGTCGGGCTCGACCGCGCCCAGTCGGCCGTCACCGTCGCCCTCGCGGACCAGGGCTTCGACGACGACCCGGCGGCGGCGCTGACCGTCGCGTGCTCCGCCGGGTGCCTGGACCCGGGGTCAGACATCACCACGACCGTCCGGATCGACGTGACGTTCCCCGGCCTGGGCGGGGGACCGGGCACGTGGCTGCCGTTGTCCATCCCCGTCTCGGCGCACGTGGTCACCCCCGTCGACGAGTACAAGGAGGCCCCCCGATGAGTGCTGGTCCCGTCGGCGCGCGCCACCGGTGGTCTTCTCGCCAGCCTGGGTCTTCTCCCCAGCCCGGGTCCTCCTGCCAGCCCGGGTCCTCCTGCCAGCCCGGGTCCTCCCGCCAGCCCGGGTCCTCTCGCCTGCCCGCGCGCGGGGACGAGAGCGGGCAGATCCTCGTGCTGGCGCTCGGTCTCACCCTCGTCGTCCTGCTCCTGGTGACCGTCATCGTCTCGCTCTCCGGCATCCACCTCGAGCGCAAGCGGCTCATCGACCTCACCGACAACCTGGCGCTCGCGGCCGCCGACGCGATGACCGAGGAGTCCCTCTACGGCGCGACCGCCGCGCCCGCCGGGCCGGTCAGCCCGGACGCGACCGACCCGACCGACGCGAACCTGGCGCTCACCGACGACGACGTCGCCCGGGCCGTCACCGACTACCTCATGGCCCACCCCGACGTGACGACCGGACTGAGCGACGTCGTCGTGGTTCTCGCCGACTCACCCGACGGGCGGTCGGCGCGGGTGGTGCTCGCCTCCCTCGCCCAGCCGGCGCTCATCAGCCCGGTGACGCGCCTGTTCTCCGACGGGGTGACGCTCACTGCGGAGTCGACCGCGCGGGTGTGGTGACCTCCACCGACCGGGTATCGCGCCCGGTGCAGGCGGGCGGTGCAGGCTGGCATCCAGGCCCCGTCGGGGGGATGCGGCTGGCTCCCCGGTTGCTGGGGAGGTCGCGTTCTGGTCGGATGAAGGGTCGGTGACGACCTCACCGACCACCTCTTGCTCCCACACCTCAAGGAGACATCATGAGCACTGCTCTGTTCGTCGTCAGCGCTGCGGACCACTGGACCCTCGCCGACGGCTCCCTTCATCCCACGGGGTACTGGGCCGAGGAGCTGGCTGAACCGCACCGCCTCTTCACCGAGGCGGGCTGGGACATCACCGTCGCCACCCCGGCAGGCGTGGCACCCACGGTCGACGCGGGCAGCCTCACCCCGGACAACGCCGGCGGCGAAGACCGCGCGGCCAAGATCTCCGCATACCTGGACTCCATCTCCGACCAACTCGCCCACCCGGTGAGCCTGGACGGCCTGGACCCGACCGAGTTCGACGTCGTGTTCTACCCCGGCGGCCACGGACCGATGGAAGACCTCGCGATCGACGAGACCTCGGGGCGGCTGCTCACCCGAGCCCTGGACTCCGGGATGCCGGTCGGGGTCGTCTGCCACGCGCCTGCGGCGATGCTCGCCTCCCTTCGTGAGGACGGCAGCTGGCCCTTCGCCGGGTACCGCATGACCGGGTTCACCGATGAGGAGGAGCGCATCGGCGGGCTGGCAGACAAGGCGTCATGGCTCGTGCAGTCGCGTCTGGTCGAGCTCGGCGCGGACTTCGTCGAGGTCGATCCGTTCAGTGTGCACATCGAGACCGACCGGAACCTCTACACCGGTCAGAACCCGGGGTCCTCGGTCGCCCTGGCCCAGGCGCTCATGGCCGCGCACGCGGTGTCCTGACCCGCAGCGCCACTCGGGCGAGACACCAACATCGGCTGGCCGGGCACCCTCACCAGGGTGCCCGGCCGTCGCCCGTCCGGTGATGCCACGGAAACTCCCCATCGACAGCGGTTGGGCGTGCCCCTGCTGTGACCCCGTGCCGATCAACCTGCGGCGCCGTCCCCGCCGTCCCCGCCGTCCCCGCCGTCCCCGTCGCCCCCGTCGCCGACGCGGCTTCGCCGAGTTCGTCAGTATCGCGATCGAGCTTGTCTTCGATGTGTTCCACTGAGGTTTGACCCCGACGCCACGCCCCCGCGCTGCGTCGCGTAACCTTGACAACCGTGGCTACTACCGACTTTGCATCTGCGATCAGCGCCCTGCGCGGCACCCTGGCGACCATCAGCGCCGTGACAGACCCCGAGGCGCTGAAGATCCGCATCTCCGAGCTCTCGGAGCAGGCGTCCGCCCCTGACCTGTGGGACGACACCGACGCGGCCCAGAAGGTGACCACCGCCCTGTCCCAGGCGCAGTCCGAGCTCGACCGGATCACGAACATGGAAGCCCGCATCGACGAGCTCGAGGTCCTCGTGGAGATGGCGACCGAGGGCGACGGGGCCGACGACGTCGAGACGATCGCCGAGGCCGAGAAGGACCTTGCCGCGATCCGCCGCGACCTGGGCAACCTCGAGGTCCGCACGCTGCTGTCGGGGGAGTGGGACGCCCGCGAGGCCGTCGTGAGCATCCGCGCCGGCGCCGGTGGTGTCGACGCGGCCGACTTCGCCGAGATGCTCATGCGCATGTACCTGCGCTGGGCAGAGCGCCACGGCTACCCGACCGCCGTCCTGGACACCTCCTACGCCGAGGAGGCGGGGCTGAAGTCCGCGACCTTCGAGGTCAAGGCCCCCTACGCGTTCGGCAACCTGTCCGTGGAGGCCGGCACACACCGCCTCGTGCGGATCTCCCCCTTCGACAACCAGGGCCGCCGCCAGACGTCCTTCGCGGCCGTCGAGGTCATCCCGCTGATCGAGGCGACCGACCACGTGGACATCCCCGACAACGAGATCCGCGTCGACGTCTTCCGCTCCTCCGGCCCCGGTGGGCAGTCCGTCAACACGACCGACTCCGCCGTCCGCCTGACCCACATCCCCAGCGGGATCGTGGTGTCCATGCAGAACGAGAAGTCCCAGATCCAGAACCGCGCCGCCGCCATGCGCGTGCTCCAGTCCCGGCTGCTCCTGGAGCGCCAGGCGCAGGAGAAGGCGATGAAGAAGGAGATGGCCGGGGACGTCAAGGCGAGCTGGGGCGACCAGATGCGCTCCTACGTCCTCCAGCCCTACCAGATGGTCAAGGACCTGCGGACCGAGCACGAGGTGGGCAACACCTCCGCGGTGTTCGACGGCGAGATCGACGACTTCATCGAGGCCGGCATCCGCTGGCGCCGGTCCAAGCCGACCGAGTAGCAGCTGCTCGGGGGCCCCGCGATCAGTGGGGGTGGGTGACCGGCGTGGGCCGTAGCGGCGTGTCCGTGCCGTGATCACCGACCGCCGTGACTACCCTCGAAGCGACCAGCGGCTTACGTCGCGCCCCCCGAACCGAAACTGGTCATCAGCTGTGATTCGTCTTGAAAACGTCAGCAAGGTCTATGCGCGCGGCGCACGTCCTGCGCTCGACGACGTCTCGCTCGAGGTCGAGCGCGGCGAGTTCGTGTTCCTCGTGGGCGCCTCCGGCTCGGGAAAGTCGACGTTCCTGCGCCTGGTGCTCCGCGAGGAGCGCGCCACCTCGGGGAACGTCCACGTGGCCGGTCGCAACCTGCAGACCCTGTCGAACTGGAAGGTGCCCATGCTGCGCCGCCAGATCGGTGCGGTGTTCCAGGACTTCCGCCTGCTGCCGACCAAGACCGTCTTCGAGAACGTCGCCTTCGCGCTGCAGGTGATCGGCAGACCACGCCACCACATCATGACGACCGTGCCCGAGACGCTGGAGATGGTGGGGCTGGCCGGCAAGGAGAAGCGCCGCCCGCACGAGCTCTCCGGTGGTGAGCAGCAGCGCGTGGCGATCGCCCGCGCCTTCGTCAACCGCCCCTCGATCCTGCTCTGCGACGAGCCGACCGGAAACCTCGACCCGACCACGTCGCTGGGGATCATGCGCCTGCTGGACCGGATCAACCGCACCGGCACCACCGTGGTCATGGCCACCCACGACGACGAGATCGTCGACCAGATGCGCAAGCGCGTCATCGAACTGTCCACCGGCGAGCTGGTCCGTGACCAGTCTCGTGGCGTCTACGGCTCAGCCCGCTAAGGGGACTACACGTGCGTTTCCAGTTCATCCTGTCCGAGATCGGGATCGGTCTCCGGCGCAACCTGTCGATGACCGTCTCGGTCATCCTCGTCACCTTCGTCTCGCTGACCTTCGTCGGCGCAGCGGTGCTCACCCAGATGCAGATCACCAAGCTCAAGGGCGAGTGGTACGACAAGGTCGAGATCTCCGTCTTCCTGTGCCCGCAGGGATCGACGAAGCCGACCTGCGCCGGGGGAGAGGCCACGCAGGAGCAGATCGGCGCGATCGAAGCGCTGCTCGAGCAGCCCGACGTCGCGCGCGAGGTCCACAGCTCGGCCTTCGAGAGCAAGGACGAGGCGTGGGTCGCCTTCTCCGAGGTGTACGCCGACCGGTGGTGGTTCGACGCGCTGACCAAGGACGACATGAACGCGTCCTTCCGGATCAAGCTCACCGACCCCGAGCAGTACCAGGTGATCAACGACGTCCTCAGCGGGAGACCCGGCGTCGAGGAGGTCAGCGACCAGCGCCAGATCTTCGAGCCGCTGTTCCTCGTGCTCAACCGGGCCACGCTGCTCTCCGCCGGGCTGGCCGGCGTCATGCTGCTCGCCGCGGTCCTGCTCATCACCACGACCATCCGGCTCTCCGCCCTGAGCCGCAAGCGCGAGACCGGGATCATGCGGCTGGTCGGCGCGTCGAACTTCTTCATCCAGCTGCCGTTCATGCTCGAGGGGGCGATCGCGGCCACGGTCGGGGCGCTGCTGTCCATGGGCGGGCTGTGGTTGGGCGTGCGGTTCCTCATCGAGGACTGGCTCGGCCAGTCCGTCCAGTGGATCCCCTACGTGACCACCAGCGACGTCTGGGTCATCGCCCCGATCCTCGTGGGCGTCGCGTTCCTGCTGGCGGCGATCTCCTCGATCGTCACCCTGAGCCGCTACACGAAGGTGTGACATGCCTCGCCTGAGATCACGGCTGACCGCTCTGCTCGCCTCCCTGCTCACCGTCGCGGTCTTCGGCGGACTGACCTTCACGGCGGCGACCGCGAACGACCTCGACGACCGCCTCGCCGAGGCCAAGCGTCAGCAGGAGGCCGCGGCCGCCGCGCTCGACCAGGTGAATGCCGACCTGTCCGAGACAGACGCCGCGCTCGCCCAGGCCTACGTCGACCTGCAGACCATCGAGAACCAGCTGCCGGTTGCGGAGGCGACCCTCGCCCAGGCGACCGCGACGCTCGAGACGGCCCAGCGTGAGGCCGACTCCTTGGCGCTGCGGCTCACCGACGCGGAGGCGGAGGAAGCGACACTGACCGCCGAGATCGCGACGAACGCGACGGCCGCCACAGACGCACGCAACGGCGTCGCGGAGATGGCCCGCCAGGCCGCCCGCGGGGACATGGGCATGTCTGGGGTGGAGCTGGTCGTTGGTGCGCAGAGCACGGACGACTTCATCAACCAATACAACATGTCCACCACGGCCATGCGGACCCAGACCGCGTCGCTCGACTCGCTGCGCCAGACGGCAGCCGTGACCAAGAACAACGAGGTGCGCCTCGCTGCGGTCAAGGTCGCGATCTCCGACCTCAAGACCGCGGCCGACGCCAAGGTCGTCGAGGCCGACGAGGCCCAGACTGCGGCGGCCTCGGCCAAGGCAGAGGTCGAGCGGCTCATCGTCGACCAGGCCGTGAAGAAGCAGGTCATCGAAGACCGCAAGACCGCTGAGCAGGTCCGACAGGACGAGCTCGAGGGCCAGAGCGCTTCGTTGACCGCCGACATCCAGGACATCATCGGCCTCCAGGAGATCGAGCGGGCGCGCATCGCCGCGGAGAAGCTGGCTGCGGAGAAGGCGGCCGCGGAGAAGGCCGCGGCGGACAGAGCCGCGGCAGCCAAGGCCGAAGCGGCCAAGCCCAAGCCCAGCACCGGTGGTGGCGGAGGCGGCGGGACCGTCTCCCCGCCCGCCCCGGTGGCACCGGTCGCCCCGGTTGCTCCGCCCTCGGGTGGCCGGGGGTACTTCTCCTATCCGACGGCCGTCCCCCACATCACCTCCAGCTACGGCATGCGGCTGCACCCGGTACTCAACTACTACCGGCTGCACGCCGGGACCGACTTCCGGGCGTACTGCGGCACGGCGATCTACGCCGGGGCGAGCGGCACGGTCCAATGGGCCAAGAGCCGCTCCGGGTTCGGCAACCAGGTCCTCCTCAACCACGGGACGGTCAACGGGGCGAACCTCATGAGCAGCTACAACCACCTCACGAGCTTCGCGGTGTCGGCCGGCACGTCCGTGTCCAAGGGCGACCTCGTCGGCTACTCCGGCAACACGGGCCTGGGTACGGCCTGCCACCTGCACTTCGAGGTGTACGTCAACGGTTCCACGGTCGACCCGATGACGATGCTCTGAGGATAATGGCTCGATCGCCGGGGAACGGTGAACTACCCTGGATCTGCTCGTGGCCTACGAGTTGGACCCCTGAGGAGGTGTGATGGCCAAGGAAAAGATGTACATGGTCCCGGACGGCTCACCCCAGCGGTCCAAGAAGGCACCGTCGGCGACCGGACCCGTGCGCTCGCTCATCGCGAGCAACAAGAAGGCCCGCCACGACTACGCGATCGAGGACGTCCTGGAGGCCGGGATGGTCCTCTCCGGGACCGAGGTCAAGGCGCTGCGCGCCGGGCGTGCCTCGCTCGTGGACGGCTACTGCACGATCGAGGGCGGCGAGGCCTGGCTCGAGGGTGCGCACATCTCGGAGTACGCCCACGGGACGTGGACCAACCACGCCCCGCGTCGTAAGCGCAAGCTGCTGCTGCACCGCGAGGAGATCGAGCGGCTCGAGCAGAAGACCCGCGAGAAGGGGTTCACGCTCGTCCCGCTGCAGATGTACTTCCTCGACGGCCGCGCGAAGGTCGAGATCGCGGTGGCCCGCGGCAAGAAGGAGTACGACAAGCGGCACACCCTGCGTGAGCAGCAGGACAACCGCGAGGCGCACCGCGCGATCCGCCAGCGTGAGATTCGCTGATCGGCCGATTGGCCGATCCGCTGATCCGCTGCTGACCTCGCACGAGGCGTCTCCGCCGCGTGGTGGGGACCGTCTGGCCAGGCGCCGGAAATATCCGTGCGCCGAGCCGTGTTGATCAAGTACAGTGGCACTACTCGCTGGGCGGTCCTGACCGCGTGGTGAGTGCTTGAAAACTGCACAGGGGGTGATCGGTTTCGACGGTGGTCGTGTTTCGAGGAGAAGCGTGCCGAGAATGCAGACTTATCTCGTAAACGATGTCTGCAAAACAATAGGTGCCGATTCCAAGCGCACCGACTTCGCACTCGCCGCTTGAGCGAGTTCTGAAGTCCGTTAGCCCAGGGTAGCTTCCGCTCTGGTTCCTAGCGTCATCTAGGAAGCCACTGCTTGTAACGTTTGTTGTTGGCGTTGCAGGGACTCTTAGACAACTGGGCCTGTCAGCTACTTGTCCGCGAGAGTGCTGAGGCCGAGAAAATCCCTAGCGGACTGCGCACGGAGAAGTCCTCGATTTGCGCCATCGGACCGGGGTTCGATTCCCCGCACCTCCACCCTGTCTGACCTGGGGTTATGCCCGATCGTACACCCCACGTCCACACGCCCTGTCCACATCGAGGGGCATCGTGGACACGCAGAGGCCCCGCACGGGCTACATGTGCGGGGCCTTTTGCGCGCTCGCGCCATCCCCCTCAACCCCCACGCCTTGATCCCAGCGAATCAACCCCTGCCCCTTGAGCGACCCCCGCGCCGAGGTGCCCACCACCCCCAGCTCGGGATCGGCTCACGGCCTGGCTGGTGGGCCGTCGGACGTTCCGGGTCGCTCGAACGTCTCTGGGATCGTTATGCACTCGTGACGTTGATAAACCGAGAGCACTATTGACGGCGCCAAGTCAACTTGGGGCAGTCTAGTCGAGCGCGACTAACCGGACTTCGGCGGTTGAGGCGAGCGGCCGATGCTGGCGAGCGCGGACGGGCGGCTCGGCACGTGACGAAAGCGCCCGCCCACCGGTGAGGGTGGACGGGCGCTGGTCGTGCGGGTCAAGCCAGGGGTGGGCGGCCTTCGATGGCGCGGATGTCGTCGATGATCGAGCGCTCGTCCGGGTCGAGCTCGGCGGGCGTGGTGACGTTGCGGCGCGCGAGCTCGGGGACGAGGATCGCGCCGAGTGCCGCGACGATCAGCGGGGCCAGCGACTCGGTCACGTAGCCCAACGCGATGAGCAGGGGCAGGAGCGCGATGGCGACGCCGTAGATGTAGCGGCGGCGAGCGGGGGTGAGGCTCATGGGTCAGCCTTCCAGTCGGCGGGTGAGTTCATCGAGGACCGCGCGTGCGATCTCGGCAGGGATCGCATCGACGACGGCAGCCGGCGACTGCGCGGCGGCGACACGGAACGCCATGACGGTGAGCCACGACGCGGCGGGGTGGGTCTGGATCTGGCCAGTGGCCGGGTCGGCCCCGGAGACGGGCGTCATCAGCACAGAGTTGGGCAGGGCGGCGAGGGCGTCAGGCAGGCCGGTCACCTGCCCCTCGATCGCGATGACCCGGGACGCGATCGATGGGTGCTGCCCGTCTGCGCCGGTGACCTGGGCGTTGAGGTTGCGCAGGATGCGCAGCGCCTCGACCTGGTCGTCGTGGGTGAGTGCCATGAGAAAGCCCTCCTGCGGGGTGATGGGTGCGATGGTGATCGGCGGCGCAGGGCGCAGGCCGGTCGAGGTGCCGGTGCCCGCGCCACTTCCGACGGGCGATGCGGCCACCACGGCGAGGCCCCATGGTGCAGTGGAGGTCTCCAGCGCGGCGTTGTGACGGACGCTGATGTGCACGTGCCCGTGGTGAGCGTTGACGCCGGTGTAGGCGCGGGGCTCGAATCCACGCGACCGCTGGTAGATCAATCCGGCATGGATGATGTACTCGACGCGGGAGTCCTGGATGGCGCACGCGATGAGCGCCCGAGCGTCCATGCCGTCCTTGTCGACGTCGATCGCGCGGACGATGCCAGCGGGCGGCGCTGGATTGTGATCGGAGGGTCGGGCCGCGTGGGACGTGTCCCCGATCCAGCCATCTGACGTTCGGTCGCGCCCGGGCCAGAGTGTGTTGATCTCGGACCGGAGCCGGACGAGCGCGGGGGCGAGGTGGTAGGCGGCCATCACGCACCCCCCGCCGTGCCGTTGCGTAGCGGGCAGTCAGCGACGTGCTGGGCGATGCCACGCCGCACGATGACGGGGATCTCCTGGCGCACGTGGTCGATCTGCTCGTTGCGGTCGTCGATTGCAGCGTTGAGTGCCCGCTGCGCTCGGACCTGCCCGCGCGACATCGTGTCCCCGAGCTCGGCGTCATCGGTGTGCAGCGCCCGGACGTCAGCGCCGATGCGCCGCACGTCGTCGCGAATGAGGTCGATGTCGTCGCGGAGGTTGGTGCCGTGGGAGTTCGCCGTCTGGTCGCGCGCCTCGCGGGCGTCCTCGCCGATGCTCCGGAGCTTGCGGTTCTGAGAGAGGAGTACGGAGACGACTGCCCCCGCCTGGACGATGATGGCGACGGCGACCTGGGGATCCATGCTCACCCCTCCTCGATGGCGTCGAGGCGGGCGGTGAGTGCGTCGATCTGGGTCTGCTGGGCTTTGCACACCTCAAGGAGCGCGACGGCCAGCAGGTCGTAGCGCACGCCGTCGATGACGGGCGCGGTGCTGGGTGTGCCGGGGATCGGCTCGCCGTCGTCGTCGGTGTCGAGGGGGGCGTACCAGGTGACGATCTCAGGGACACCGGCGGCGTGGACGTCCTCGGCGATCAGCCCGTACTCATAGCGCTCGTTGGAGCCGATGCGGTGGTAGGAGACCGGTCGCAGGGCGAGCACCGCGGCTGGGTCGATCTGGTGGTCGGCGATGTCCTCCTTGTAGCGGCGCGAGCTGGTGTTGCGCCCAAACTGGAGGGAGTCGTCCATCCAGCACTGGAAGAACCCGCCGCCGGAGACGGACCGCCCGTAGGACCCGGAGTTCGGGCCCGGGGCGTACCGGACGGTGTTGGCGTCCCCACCCCAGGCGTTCGCCTTGCCCGCGGCCAGGGAGTAGGCCTGCGCTGCTTGGGTCTGCGCGGAGGAAGCCGCGGCGCGGATGTCGGCGCGGTCGTAGGCGTTCGCGTCCAAGGTCCGCTGCAGCGCGGCGGTGTACTGCTCCGTGCCGTCGTTGGTCAGGATGGAGCTGATGTAGTGCTGGTGGTTGGTGAGTGCGCGGCCCGCGATCTGGGCGTCTCGGGAGGCGAAGGCCTCGGTGAGCCCCGCGACCTCTGCGATGGTGTGCCCGTGCGCTGACGGGGCGAAGGTGCCCGGCTTGCCGGTGACCGCTGTCCAGGTCACCACGGGGGCGAGGTCAACCCACGCGGACCCGTTGTGCCACTCCCACGCGCTGGTCGTGGTGTTGAGTCCGAGGCGCCCCCGACGCGGGGAGGTGGGACGGGTGTCAACGGACCATGCACCGACGCGCTGCCCGATCCACGGGCGCCGCTCAGCGACCGCCCCGGCCGCGATGGTCGCGGTGCCGGCGGCCACCGTCACCAGGGCGAGCAGCAGATCCCACTGCCCGGTCTCCGTCTGCTGCAGGGTCGGGGGCGCCGGGTTGGTGGCCGGTGCGCCGGGCAGGACGATCAGGGTGATCGAGTCCGTGGCCGGGTCCAGGCGTGCCACCACTGCATCGATGCGCGGCTGGGCGGCGGCGGCCGGGACCGTCCGGGTCTCGATCGCGGTGGAGATGAGGCAGTGCCCCCGCAGGATCGCCGACCCGGGCGCGATCTTGACCTGCATCCCGGTGGAGTCCGCGGTCACCCGCAGTGACGCATCACCGAAGCCCCCGATGACGCCGGAGTCCTGCAGCTCGCGGAAGAAGGCCGAGTACTGGGCCTCGGTCGTGTCTTGCCCATCGAAGGGGAACGCGGTGATCGCCATGGGGTCCGCCTTTCAGGCGTGGGTCAGGCACCCGTCAGCGACGCCGCGGGTGTGAGGAGAAGATGGGTCAGGGGGTGCCGGCTGGCCAGTACGCCGTGTGGGGGATCGTGATGTACCCCGTGGTTCCCATGCTCACGGACGCACTGGGGCGCCACCACAACAGGCCGGCCGCGGTCATGTAGAGCGGGGCGAGGAACGGCACCCCGGTGCCCGAGAACCCCATCGCAGTGATAAAGACGGCCGTGCCGGGGAGGATGGACATCCAAGCAAGGTCCGCTGACGCGATCATGTAGTCCGTGCCCGGTGAGGCCGTGAACGCAGCGGTCGGATAGACACGGTTCCCGGCGAGGTGCCCGCGGCCCTGCCACAGCGAGAGGCGGAGGGCCCCGCCGGGAGAGTTCTTGACCCATGCTGGGGCCACGACCATGTCCCGCCACGTGGGGGTCGTAGACCCCGCTTCGGCGTTGCGCTCGAGCTGGGAGACTCGAGTCTCGGTGTCGTCGACACGCCGGCTCATGGACGACGTCGGGTCGAAGCCGGACACGTCACCGATGTCCGCGCCGACCCGCACGCCGGACCTCCCGACCGACAGGGACACCGCGGTCACGGTCGAGGTGGTCTCCTGGCCGTCGACCACCACGGTCACACGGTCGCCTTCGTGCCAGTCCGTGCCGTAGAGCATCGTCTGGTCATCGCTGGGGAGCGCCTTGACGGCGGTCGCGGTGAAGCCGGACTCGGCGAGGATCTCGTCGCCGGCCTGCTGCAGCTCGAGCAGGTCGTCGGTCTGGCGCTGGTCTCGGAAGAACTCCCGGCGCCGGCCCCACTCGGACATGCCCGCCAGCGACGCCGGCGAGGTGCGCTCGATGAGGGTCCGCGCCGCGAGCTCGTCCTGCCCTCCGACGATGACGTGCGTGTGCTCGGGCGGGGACTGCTCCACGGACTGCGAGGAGAGGGTGCCGTTGGCGATGTCGAAGCGCACGAACCGGGACCGGTCGGCGATCTGGTAGACCTCGAAGACCAGCACCTCGCCGTGCTGCACGACCCGCCAGCCCAGACCGGCGACGGTCGCGATCTCGGTGAGCAGGTCCGCGAGCACCGGGAAGCGAGCGTTCTTCACGACGGTGATGCCACGGCCAAGGTCCGGGGCGAGCGTGAGCTTCTGCGCGAGCAGCCCCCGCCGAGCGAGCGCCCCACCCGGGCCCACGTTCGCGTTCACGTAGGCGCGCATCACCGTCTCGGCCGGGCCCGTGCGGGTGTCATGCCCACCCTGCGCACCGATCGCTGCACCCGGCGTCGGCCAGGCGAGCGCGTCCGCGAGGATCACGTCGTCGGTCTCGCCGGTGATCGTCACTGTGCCGTGCGGGTCGTCCGCCGAGACGGACAGCGCGGGATTGGTGGTCGGCCCGGACCACAGGACATCCTGGCGGCCGGTGACCAGGATCCCCGAGCCCGGCGTGCGCAGCAGTGGCACGAGGTCGTGATCGGCCGGGAGCGTCAGCGTCCACGATCCGACCCCGCAGTGGCGGACGGTGCCCTCGAGCACGAGGAGGTCCGGGTCGATCGCACCCCACCGCTTGAGGGTCTTGTCGCGGACCTCGACGGTCAGGTCAGAGAGTCGCATCAGATCATCACCTGCCTTCGAGGTCGCCACGCGCACGTGATCCGGGATGCCGTGGTGGCGCCGTCCATCGTCACTGAGACGGTGGAGGTGCCGGGGCGAATGGACCAGAACCGCGGCGCGGCGGCGAGCTTGTCGTACCTGTTCGCGCCCGTCTGGTCGACGACCGTGTTCCGCTGGGTGTCGATCGTCAGAACCTCACCCGCGGAGAGAGTCCCCTCCCACCGCAGCACCTCACCGCCCGCGCCGGTCAGCGTCGGGTTGGACCCCGGCCCCGTGATCGACCACACCGGATAGGCCACCGTGTCACCGGGGGACTCCACGGTGCGCGACCCCATCGCCTGCGACGATGTGAGGCGCAGACGGCTGAGCTTCGGCAGCAGGCCGCGGCCCGACGACGTCACACGCACCTCGAAATCCGAAGCCGTCTCCCGGGTCCAGTGCGGGTCGCCGGACTGCAGGGTCAGGCTCGTGCGCACACGCGTGCGTCCGTCTGTGTCCACTCCCCATGCCCAGTCGTCCAGGCCCGCGACGAACACGACCTGCGTCGACCACGCGTCCCCGGACGGCTCGATCAGGCGCAGCCTCGGCTGCTCCGCGTTCTGGTCCAGGAGCAGGGCGAAGAGGCCAAGTTCAGCGAGCAGCGCAGTGCGGTCTGGGCCGATGATGTCGATCCGCATCGGGATGGTGCGCAGGCCGGTGCGGGACCCGCGCCACCTTGCCCCGTCCCCGGCGCCCTCGAACCACTGGACCTGGCGAGGGGCGAGGCCCGTGCCCGCCAGGCCGGCCAGCGCGGTGACGCCAGGCGATCCACCCATGGCGCGGCCGTGGAAGGTGACCGACCCTGCGGGGCCGACGAGCTCGAAGGTCAGGACGTCGTTCACCATGATGCCCGCCCTTCGCTCAGAGGTGTGGTCCGCCCGGTCATGACCCGCCCCGCCTCGACGCGTACCTGAGCGAGGAGGTACTCACCTGTGAACGGGTTCTGGACATAGATCGCCGGGGCAGCGGGTGCTGCGGTGGCCGGTGCCGTGATGCCGCCGGCTGCCATCGGCGTGACGCCCATGCGCTGCATGGTCTCGGCGAGGATCGCCATGGACCGCGCCGACCCGTCGAGTGGGATGTACGCCTCGGGCACGTCGGACCTGTCACCGACCACGCGCCACGTGCTCGCCGGGACGACCTGCGCCACGGACGACATCGGAGTCAGCCCCCGCACCCCGCCCTGCGCCATGAACTCGAGCACGCCACCGTCATGCATCGCGGCCTGCCCGTACTGCTTCATCGTGACCGCGGCTGTGGCGGTCTTCCCGTTGATCGTGTTCAACGTCGTGTTCAGTGCCTGAGCCTGGGTCAGGGCGTTGGAGAGCCCAGTCGCCGAGACCGAGAACGTCCCGTCCGGCAACTGCGAGATTGCCAGCGTGAGGCCGTCGACCTGCGTGGTTCGCTCGGGCGCGTTCGAGGTGATGGACGTATTCACCCCGCCTGGGACGGCGAGGTACTTGTCCGCCAAGACCTGCGCCTGCTCGGCCGTCATGCCCATCGCCGAGAGCTGGTTGATGAGCGCGTCGCGGCCCGCGTTGTAGCGGACCGTCAGTTCACCCTGACCTTCGCCAGCGGTCGCGGCGGCAGCGGCCTCGGCGTCAAGTGCGGCGACGGACGCGAGGAGTTGCGCCTCGAGCTCGGCCCCACTGGCGGCCGTGAGGATGTTCGCGCCGTCGAAGCCATCGAGTGAGAGGGCCGTGCCATCCGCGGCGTACCCCAGTGCGCCGACCGTCTGCGCGAGGACGAGTGTCGCGTCGTTGAGGTAGCCCATCGCGACGACACCTGTGCCCCACTCGTTCATGCGCTCTTGCGCGGGGATGAGCCCTTTCTCGAGCAGCTCGGCGCGCATGGTGTCGGCGGTCGCCTGAGTTGACCCCTCGACTTCGCGCATCCCGTCCGCGAGGTCGCGGAACTCGTCGCCCCCCGTGCCTGCGTCGAAGATGAAACCGAAGACGGGCCCCATCATTGACCCGAGCGCGGCGGTCGCGTCGAGTGCGTCGGCGATGGACTCGACCATGTCGGCCATCGGTCCCGAGATGAATCCGCCGATACCCACGGTTGCCGAGGCTGCCGTCTCCACCATGGCGATACCGAACTCGATCGCGCCGTTGGCGAGGTCGAGCAGGAACTCCGTCAGCGGGCCGCGGTTGCTCGAGACCCAGTCCGCGAACTCGCCCATCGGGTCAGAGAAGGCTGCGGCCAGGGCGCCCTTGATGCCGTCCGCGGCGACCTCGATGTTGCGCTTGGCCTGCTCGATCTTGGACGCGTCGTTGCCAGCGAGCGTGTCGAACATTAGCTTGGCCGCGCCCTCGACTTGACCGAGCGAGTCGACCGCCGTGGTCAGGTCGAGCGATGCGAAGGCAGACCCAAGGTCTTCCCACTGCGTGCCGAATAGTGCCGCCCCTGCGGCGTTCCGCGCGACCGGGTCTTCCATCTCGTTCAGCTTGTCAATGACCAGCTCGAGCCCATCACGAGCGCCCTCGCCACCTGATGCGATCTGGGTGGTCATCTCCGCGGCGTTGAGACCGATGGCCTCAAACCCTGCAGCCGACGCTTCGCTCGCATCGGTCGCCCGGATTTGGAACTCCTTGAGAGCGTCTGCCACGAGACCGGCGTTCCACGCTCCGCCCTCGAGGCCCTGGTTCATCAGGCCCATCGCTTCATCAGCGGTCAGGCCAAGGCGGTCGAAGAGGGCGGGGAACTCGGTCATCGTCTCGAGGAGATCCTCGTGGAGGTTGACACCATTCCGGGCGCCTGCGGCGATGACGTCGAACGCCTCGTCGGCGCTCTTCACGATCCCGGTGCGCAGCATCGTGGTCACGGCCTGGCTGATCGGCAGTACTTCCTCGCCGAGGACGTCAGAGATCCCGGACAGGGACTGGATCATGAGCTGGGAGTCGCGCTGGGTCGCGGTGGGGTCGAGCATCCCGGACTGCACGGCGATACGTGCGGTGTCCATGTTTGACTCGATGCTCTCGCCGAAGACGTTCGCGTAGGCCTCCCCAGCGGATCGGCCCATGACGATCGCGTCTTCCTTCGACATCCCGGTGAGTGCCTGCAGCCGGTCCTGGCGGACCTCGACCTGCAGGCCGTCGCTGATGCCGTCCATGAGCGACTTGCCGATGGCGACGCCCACGCCGATCACGGCGCCGGCGAAGGGGATGCCGACCAGCGCGGTGATGATGCCGGCCGAGAGCCCACCTCCGGCTGCCTCGCCACCCTCAGCGCCCGCTTCGCCGGCCGTCGAGGCGATGTCCTCGAGGGCGCCCTCGGCGCCGGACGTGTCCGCGTCCACCTCCATCGTGGCGCGCGCGGAGTTGAGCCCCTGCAGGGAGCGGTCCACGCGGGCAAGGCGGTCCTCGGCACGGGTGATGTCGGCGGACACCTCGACGCTGGTCTCGACGGCCCGCAGGTAGTCGAGCTCTCCGCGGAGCCTGTCGGACTCTGCCTGGGCCTGGGAGATGTCGGCCTCGACGCGGGTGATGACGTCCTGGGACACGAGCCGCCGGGCCGCATCCTCGACGCGGTCCATGCCGGCCAGTGCGTCCGTGGCGTCCGCGGTGACCTGGACCTCGGCGGGGTTCCGCTCGATCCGCTGGCCGATCTGACGGACACGGACCTCAGCCTGCTCGACGTCGGTCGTGTTCGCGGTGAACAGGAACTCGAGGGTGCCAGCGCGCAGTCCAGCCATCGTGCTACCTCCGGGGGAGAGCTCGGCGCAGCCTGCTGCGCGGGTCGGTCAGGAGGTCGTAGATCATCGTGCGCACCCCGAGCCACGGACGGCTCTGGACCGCAGGGTCGAACAGGTCGAGGTGGTGGATCTCCGAGAGGTCCGCCACGACCGCGCCCCAGTGACCGGTGATCGCAGTCCACGAGTCATCGAGCCGCGGGCCCTTGGGTCGGTCCGGCTGGGTGGTGTTCAGGTGCGCCGGGAGCCGGTAGTCCGCGTAGATCGGGAGGCCTTGCTCGTCTTCGTCGATCGGTTCGCCGACCCCGAACCTCGCCCACTGCTCCGGGGTGAGGTCGGCTGCGCTTTTCCCGCGAGGTCGTCCACTTCCCGGGTACCCTCAGGTCTCACGCGCGGGGTCCACAGCAGCGTCGCAATGGCGTCGGCATAGGACTTGCCGCGCGCCCAGTACAGGACCGCGTAGTAGCCCATGCGGTCGATCGCTGTGGGGTGCTGGCCGTCAGCGACCATCTGCTCGTAGACCTCGTCCCCGAGTGCGGGGCGGTCGGTCGGGCCGATGGTGTCCAGGACGGCCTGGATGCCGGGGGAGATGGGGCCCTTGACGAGCCCGAGGTTGACCTCGGCGCGCACGGCACATGCGAGCAGCTTCCCCATGTCGCCCACGCTGGGCGGGCGCACCGAGTAGGTGCGCTCGCCCAGCGAGAGCGTGAGCGGGGGAACCGCCCACGCCGAGAAGTCGACGGTCATCCGCCGACCGGGGGCTCAGGGACCCAGCCCTCGAAGGGGTTCGTGATCTCGAGCCGCGGGCCCTTCCCGGTGAGGGTCACCGAGAGGCGCTCGACCGCACCGTCAGCGCCCGCGTTGGCACGCGACACAGCGACCGTGGCGTAGCCCTCGTAGGCGTCGCTCGGGTCCGGGGTGCCGGACTCGGGCTTGTGGTAGTAGCGGATGTGGAGGACTGCGGCCTCGCCCTTGGCAGAAGGCTTCGTGGTGTCGATGATCGCCTGCACCTCGGGCAGGAACTCGCCCGTGGTGACCGAGCGGTTGCCCAGGACGTTGAAGCTGAGCGCCCAGTCCTCGCCGACCTTGTCGGCGTTGGACGATCCGAAGTCGTCGTAGGTCTGGGCGTCCTGCGTCTTCGGGGTGATGCCTGGCTGCAGGTCCGAGATGCGACGCGCCGACTGCCACGCCGGGGTGACCCCGGGGTAGGCGGTGTCGATGTCGATCCCGTACTCGTAGGACTTGCCGAGCGTGGTCCCGGCCGGGACCGAAGGGGATGTGGGTGCCATGGTCTACGCCTCCGCGTTGTCGATGATGATCTGGTAGTTGTCCGACCGCTCCTGGCGGCCGTTCCCGTCCGCGCCGAGGCGAGCCCAGGACAGCCGGAAAGCGGTGTTGATGCCCGACGTGCGGGACAGTCCCTGCAGCGCCGTGAAGGACTGCGTGGCGAGCCGGTCCGCACCATCAGGGGCGTTCTTCGCGCCGCGGTGCATGAGCTGCACACGGCGCGTGGTGAGCCCGTCCACGAGGTTGTCGGTGCCGCCGTAGACAGTGACTCCGATGGCATCGTCCGGGGCGCTCCCGACCGGCCCGTAGAAGAGGCGCACGGGGGCCGCGGGGTTGATGCCGTCCGGGAGCCAGCCCCACCCGCAGCGTTCGGCGAGCAGCCGGCACACGGCGATCGTCAGGTCAGCGTCATCCACGGGTGCCCTCCTGAGCGGCGCGAGCCATGATCTGCAGGAGCTTCCCCTGCTCTGCCTCGACGGCGTTCTCGAGGAACTTCGCCTCGCCGCCGTCCGCGTGCTGCCAGTCGACGCGCTCGTGCATCCACATGGCGTAGAAGGATCGGTAGGCGACGTTGGCGCGGAGGTCGTCCACGCCCACGCCGCCCGATGCGATGAGGTCGCCGTCGTCCTTCGGGGTGCGCTGGTTCGACTCCTCGAGCACGTGCTCGGCGACCTCCCGCAGACCGTCCTGTGCGGCCCGCTCGACGACGTCCAAGATCGGCCTGTAGAAGCGCATCGGACATCCCCTCGTCACGCCAGAGACAGCGTCTGGTAGGCCGGCCACCCGGGCGCCTCGTGCCGGCCGATCGCCAGCACCTCCGCCTCACGCTCGCCAGGCAGACCCGGCCACACCGTGACCAGAGAGCCAGCAGGGACGAGCTCGTCGAAGTTGACGGTCACCTGCGACGTCGAGACGACCTCGGCGCCGTCACGGTTGCGCACGACCTTCTGCTCGTCCTCGGCGAACGCGACCACGGACCGGGGCGGACCGAAGCCCGACCCCATGCCCGTGTTCTCGGCGAAGTCCCGCACGTTCACGACGTGTGGCGTGAACTCCTCAGGTAGGCGCTCCATCAGGACCTCATCCGGTAGCGCCCGGTGTGCTCACTCGACGTCGCCACGGAGACCATGCCGCCGTTGAGCCGGTGCCGCCGCAGCGTCGCCTTGTCCTTCGACTCGAGCCACGGACCGCCGGAGGTTGACCCCGGCTCGTAGGTCGCGGACCGACCGAACGGACCCATGCTCATCTGCGAGGAGAGCTGCCCGGGGGCGAGCGCCGTGGCGCTCGCCCCCTTCGGCGCACTCAGCACCCGGGCGACCATGCGGCTCGTGACCACACGGACCGCGTCGGGCACAGGGGCGGGCGTGAGGTTGAGGTACTCCTCGACCAGCACGCTCGCCTCCTCGAGGAGGCCGTCAGCCCGCTGCGTCTCCGCGTCGTCGAGCTCGCGTCCGAGGCGCCGTGCCACGTCCGTCACTGATGCCAGCATCCTCGACCTCCTTCTCGACGACCGTCTCCTCGACGGCCTCGGTCACGACCTGTTCGGGGCCAGCCTCTTCGGCCGGCTCCTCAGGCTGCGTCAGCACGGGGATGCCGTCGTCACCGATCGGCATGGGCGGCTCGGTCACCGCGACCGTCTCCTCGACGGCCTCGTATCCGGCGTCTGCTGCGACGAGGCGGGCGAGCAGAGAGTCCTCATGGACCGCGACTACCCGCCCTGACGCGACGTGCCGGTAGCTCGGCGCCATCAGGGGATGACCACGGCGGGGAGCGCGGCGCCGACCGGCGAGCCGACCGCGCCGTTGGCCTGGACCGGGTTGCCCAGGACGTAGGCGAACCGCGCCTTGAAGCGCAGTGCCACCATGTCGCGCTCGGCGAGGTTGATGCCGCCGACCGTGGCCTGGTCGAGGAACTTCACCGTGACGTCCTGGCGGACACCGATGCGCACCGTGGACGAGTCCACGACGAGCGCCTCGAGGGCCGCCGGATCCCACGCGCCGTTCTTGTTGAAGAACGTCGAGAAGCCCGCGAAGGAGTCGTCCCGGAACGCGAGGTTCCCGTCAGCGTCGCGGAGGTTCGCCATGCGCCACCGCAGGGCGAGGGATGCGAGCAGCGTGTCCGGCGCGTAGCCGTCCAGCGCGACAGCACCGGCAGCCTGAGCGATGGCACCGAAGAGGTCGTTCTCGTTCGCCACTCCGCTGGTCACCTGGAACGCGTGGCCCGCCGCGACGGCGGCAGGCAGGAGCGCGAGCGACGTCCACGAGGCCGGCTTGTCGATGCCGAAGAGGACCGCCTGGTCGAGCTTCTTGCCGATCGCCTGCCCGCCGAGCTTGGCGATCTCGGCGAGGATGTCCTCGGTTGCGTCGTCGAGCACGTTCTCGTGCACGGGCACGATGACGGCGATCTCCTCGGCGACGAGGGTCTTGTTGGCCCACGTGACCTGAGAGGTGGGCTTGACGCCGGACGCCTCGGTCGCGGACTCGCCGACCCACTCGGCCTCGGGCAGGGTCGCGAGCACGGGGAGGTTGCGGGTCTTGGTCCCCATGTTGACCTTGGGGAACGCGGCAAGAGCCGTGCTGCCCTCGATCGCGGACTTGATGGTCTCCGGGCCGTACTCCTCAGCGATGAGAGAAGCGACCTCGGAACGGGAGATGTCAGCCATTGCTGACTCCTTTCGTGGTTCGCCCGCCGAGGTCGATCCTCGCGGGAGTCTGTGGGGTTACTCGCGTGCGCGGTATGCGCGCACGGCCTCTGCCGCCCGAGACCCGGTCGCTCCGCCACGCTCTGCCGGGGACTTCCCCGGGGGCGTTGCGGGCTTGGGGATCGCGGGCTTGCCGGTGATGAGCGCGGCGAGCTGCGTGTGGTGTGCCTCGAGCTCCTCGCGGGTGGCCCCGCGCAGAGCGTCGGGCGGGACAGGGGAGTCCTTCGCGATCTCCTTCGCCCAGCCAGCGACCTCGTCGCGCTTCTGGTACTTCGCAAGCTCGGCCTGCGCGTCGGTGAGGGCCTTCTCGGCCTTCTGTGCGTCGCTGAGCTGCGAGGCCTTGAGGGCCGCGAGCTCGTCGGCCGCGGCCTTGTTCTCCTTGGCGCGCGCCTCCCACTTGCGGGACTCGGCGGTCCAGTCAGTCGGCTCCTGTGCAGGAGCGGTGGCCGGGCCGGTCGTGGCAGTGGTTTCGATGGGGTCAGGCATGGTGTCCTCCCGTGCGGGATCGCCACACGACCCCGTGCGGGGCGTGCGGTGGTGGGTGTGGGTCTCCGTCGTGCGACGGAAGATCAGTCGTTCATATCCGCGAGGTAGTCCCGGACGCGGGCTGTGTGGCGCTCGATCTGCGCGGCGGCCTTCTTGTCGCCGGCCGCGGCACGCTTGCGCACGCCGTCCAGACGCTCGGAGGCGACGTACTGCTTGACGTCCACCTCTGGCGCGTAGCGGTCCCATGACGGTGCCGCCGCGCAGTTGCAGTGGCCGTGCGCTGCGAAGTCCGCCGTGCGCTCCTTGTAGACCGCGCCAGGTCGGCCGGCGAGCATGCGGCAGAACTTGCACGACCCGGCCCGGGTGATCCGCTGCCAGCCGGACGCCTTCGGGTCCGCGATCGTCGAGGCGACGATCGTCTCGCGCGACGGCGCCAGGACGAGCTTGGTCATCGGGTCCGTCAGCGCTGGCAGGATCGTCGAGGACGCCGCCGCGCCGATGATCGGCAGAGCCCCGGCCGCGACGGCAGCAGCGCCAGCGGGCGCGAATGCCGCGCCCATCGTCCGCCGCACCGTCGCCTCCACGCTCGCCGTCACGAGCGGTGCCGCGGCGACCGCACGGAAGCGACCCACGATCCGGTTGAGCGCGCGGACGTCGTCGTACCAGTCCGCCGCCAAGGTCGCCACGGCCGCCCCATACCTCTGGATCAGCAGCGGCATGTACGCGGCCAGGGCATCGCGCGCCTGCTCCGGCCGGTCCAGATCCAGCGAGGCGAAGAACTCCTCGAGGTCCCGGGTGGCCAGAGCGACGATCGTCGCCTGCGCTTCCTTGAGACGGTCGGTGTCAGCGGAGGAAGGCATCAGGCCCCGACCTCGCCGCCAGCGTCCTCACCCGGCATCTTGAGGGACGTCGGTACGGCGCCCGTGAGCTCGATGCCCTCGAGCCCCAGCATTTTCGCGGCGTACTCCGGCTTCACGCCAGCGCGCACCGCGACACCGAGCGCATCGAACTTCGCCTTGAGGACCGCGGCGTCGTCGAGCGCACTCGTGTCCGCCGGCGCCGCTACTGCCGCACCGGTGGGCGAGGCGGGCATCGGAGCAGCAGGTGCCTCGCGGATGGCCGCCGTGATCGCATCGATCTGCGCCAGGCCGGTGCTGCGCAGGAGCTCGTTGCGGATCGCGTCGACCTTCTGCTGCGAGAAGTCCGGCACGAGCTCGAGGAGTTCCTCGACCGGCACGCCGGCGGCGACGAGCTTGGAGATCCCGTCCGCCACCACACCGGTGGACCGCGGCCGGGTGTCACGCCAGACAACCTCGGCACTCTCGGACGGCTCCTCGCCGCCGTCCATCGCGACGGCCACGCGCAGCACCCGCTCCCACGCCTCGCCGAGCAGGTCCCGCTTGGCGCGCAGCTTGAGCTGGTAGGCGTTGTCGACCATGGCCACGGTGTTCTCGGAGACGTTCGCCACCGAGCCTGTCGCCTGGTAGATCGGGATGGACGCCTCAAGGGCGACCTGCTCCTTCATCTCCCGCAGCAACTCGTTGTACGGCGTGATCGGAGACGACGGAAGCGACTGCACCGACAGGTCCGAGGGGTGGTCCTCGAAGGCCCACACGCGCGAAGCCGATGCCTTGAGCGTCTGCTCCTTCGAGGCCGCCCACCCGATGATGACCTTCTGCTCGAAGACCGAGGACCGGGACGCCACGAGCCGGTCGAAGTTCACCGAGTTCATCGCGCGCTGGTTGTGGATGAGCGGCTCGACCTCGCCACGCGGGTCGCAGTCGTCGGCAGGCAGCTCGTTCATGAACCGGATGACCGGGCAGACGGCCTGACCGCGGTAGGTCGCCCCGTGTGCCCACGGCTCCGAGACGTCCTGGACCTCGTCCGGCGTCTTCGCCTTGCCCTTCCGGTTGGTCTTGCGGGGGATGAAACCAGACCGGACGTGGGTGGTGTCGACGAGCAGCACAGACCAGCCGCCCTCGACCTCGCGGAAGAGTGTCGCGGAGGTGGGGAAGTCGTCGCGGCGCGGGTCGTCATAGACCGCCTCGACGTCCTTCGGCGACCAGGTCACGATGCGCGGCTTGCCCTCGTCGGCACCCTTGCTCTCCGGGAGCACGGACGCGAAGGACCACCCGTAGGTGTTCGCGCCGTCATGCACCTCGGTCTGGCGAGCGTCGAGACCGTTCGTCTGCCAGATCTTCCAGGCCGGCTCGTCGTCCTTGGAGTCAGGGGAGCGGTACCCCTCGACGACGAGACCGTGCACGAACGTGGAGACCACGACCCCGCACATGTTCATGGGAGACAGGTTCGCGATCTCCGTGATCTCATCAGAGGAGCCCTCGGGAACCTCGGGGATGCCGGCCTTGCCGCGGCGGTAGCGGTCCCAGCGGTCGAGCTTGAGCAGCCGACCGCCGCGGACCGCCAGCGCACCGTGGATCGCGGCACTCGCTACCTGCGTGAGCTCGTCGTCGATCGCCTCTGCGTCGTCGCGCTCGAGAGTCGTGGTCATCCGAACATCGCCCCCCCTCCGGTCGCGCGCTGTCTCATGGTCTTGGCGGCCCAGTGGGCCAGGCTCACGGCCTCGACGGGCGTCTCGTCGCCGTCCTTCGTGGTGGCACGCCAGCCCCACGCGCCGTCCTGCCCGCGCAGCTTCTTGTCGCTGATCGCGATGGCGTCGTCGAGCACCTTCTGCCCTTCGATGTCGAGGTGCGTCACGTCACCGGCCTTGACCGCGACGTGGAACATCGCGCAGGCCGTGAAGTATTGGGCGCTCGTGGCCACGATCACCTTGCGGCGCGGGACCCGGCGGGCGTAGAGCTCCTCAGCCAGAGCCGAGGCACCGGACCGGCCGCAGAGCACGATGCCTGCGACGTCACGGTGACGCTCGGCCAGCCAGTCAGCCAGCGCGCCCAGGCCCTCGTCGAAGTCGCCAGTGAGTGCGTCCACGAGCTCGACGTGCACGCCGTCGTCGTGCTTGCGACCGCCGCCCAGGGACACCTTCGTGCCGTCCATCGAGAAAGCCACACCGAACGACCGCGTGCCCTCAGGCGCGATGTCGATCGCCGTGTCCTCCCACTGCTCGGCCGTGATGAGCCGCGAGCCAGCGACGTCCGACGTCCACACGCCCAGACGCTCGAGCCGGAACTGCTCAGTGGTGTACGTCTCGAACTCGCCCTGCACGACGTCATGGTTGATGCGTGTGTGCCAGGCCGGGTTCGCGCTCGCGCGCGTTGCCTCGAGCGCAGGGTCACCGTCGTCGCTCCATTCGAGGTACGCCGACCGTGGGGACTTGCCCTGCATCGCCCCGCGGCGCACCCGGGCGAAGACCTCGCCGTCGTCCTCCGGCGTCGGCGGAGTGCCGAGCAGCCAGATCTGCGGGTTCGGCCGCGCCGACATCGTCGAGTTGATCGACGCCCACGCACGCTGAGACAGGATCTGCGCCTCGTCGAGGAACAGCAGGTCAGCCGAAAAGCCTCGGCCGCCCGACGCCGCACGCGCCTTGAACTGGATCTTGGCGCCGTTCGCGAACCGGATGAACTCCCGGTTGAGCGCGTTCATCACGCCCGTGCGGATGCTCCCGCCACGCAGACGCGCCTCGAGGCTCGGGCTCGCCTCGATGATCTCGAGGAACTTCCCGAACGTCTCGCGCGCTGTGTCCTGCTGGTGGGCGGAGATGATGATCGTCGTCTCACCGAAGAGCAGTGCCCCAGCCAGGGCACGCGCCACGATCAGCTGCGACTTCCCGTTCTGCCGCGGAGCACTCAGGCCCACGCGCTGCGCCGCCCACGTCCCGTCAGAACGCTCACCCATCGCCGACTGCAGGACGAGCTCCTGCCAGTCATCCAGCGTCACACCGAATGAATCCGACAGATCAGCGACGTCCTCCCAGGAGTTAGCCCGGGTCGCCGCCGGTGCGACGTTGACGTGAGGTGGCGCCTGCTCCGCGAGCAGCACGGCGGGCGGCGAGGGCGTCAAGCGGATCGACCTCCTCCGCTGCTGGCTTCACCGCGCCGACCTTGCCGGCGCCGAGCTGGGCCATGAGACCGCGGAGGGCGCTCGCCTGCTGGCGAGCCTCCGCGAGGACGTTGTCGAACTTGACCTCGACCTGGTCGTCACCGTGCTGGCCGGTGCGAAAGCGCATGAGCTCGATCCACTCGGCCTTGCCGGTGATGATCGCGTCGATCGCGTCCAGCCGATCAGCGATCCGGCATGCCTCCTGGACGAGGACGGCAACCGCAGCATCAGCCGCGGACTGCTCCGCGAACTGCGCTCGGAGACGGGTTGAGAGAGGCTCGTCGGGGACCATCAGCACCCCTCCCCCCGCTCGGTCGCTCGCCGTGTGTGAAAGGCCGTATCCCCCTGGGGTGGCCGTCCCCCACCCGGGGGTCACCCCCCAGGGGGGTGTCACCATCCGGGGGAGGCTGTGACCTGCGGTGATGCGATGAGGGCCCCGGTGAAGGCCGCGATGGCTTCGTCGAGGGTCTTCGTGGACTTCCAGCGGTTGCATTCGCGGTGCAGAAGTCGGAGGTTGTCGCGGTCGTACTCCGGTCCACCTCGATGGATGGGCCAGTCGTGGTCGATGGCGGCGGCTCTGGGGTGTGTCTTGCGGTCGAGTGTCTTGTCGACGGGCTCGGAGCAGAGCGCGCACGTGGTCTCTTCGGCGAGTACGCGGGCTTCGAGCTGGCGCCAGCGGTGGCCGTTGGTCTTGCGGGGGCGGGCGGCTGGCATGGTCACCGCCTTGGCATCGAGGTGCACGGCCGGGCTCGCCCACCGTCTTCGGGTGTGGAGTGGGGCCTCAGCCGTGCACCAAGTGGTCGGACGCACCCGGTGCTAGCTCGGGTGGCCCTCGCGGAAGAGAGGAGAGTCGAACTCCTACGCCCTTTCGGGCAGTCGCGTTTCGAATGCGGTGCCGCCGCCAGTCGGCTGGCTCTTCCTGGCCGGTCCCGCTTGTGGCGGGGCCGGTGTCGTCCCGTGTCCGGGTACGACAAAGGCCCGACCACTGTTGCGGTCAGGCCTTGGGTGCAGAACTTTGATCCAAGCAGAGACTAGCGGACACTCCTGACTTCCGCAACTGGCCTGTGTCGGCGGCCGGCGTCGGCGAGTTCGACGGCGTCGGCGAGGCGGTAGAGCCCGGTGTCGGGGTCGATGGGCTGCAGCTTGGGTGTGTCGCCGGTGAGCCAGCGGCGTTGGGTACGGTCACTGATCTCCTTGCCGAGCACCTTGAGGGCTGGGCGGATCTCGTCGAGGGTCATGAGGCGTTCGTCGAGCATCTGGTGGAGCCAGAGCTGGTGTTCGGTGAGGGTGTGGAGGGTCTTGCATCTTGGGCAGGTGACGTCAGTCTCGCCGTCGCGGAGCTTGAGGCGGCCGTCGCAGTCGAATGTGGAGCAGGGGCCGATGTAGGTGGGTGGTGCGGTGGGGGTGATGGCGCGTCGTGCGCGGTCGTTGAGGTCGTGGGCGGCGTCGCAGTAGTCGAGGGCGGTCTTCTGGTCGTCGTCGATGAAGTGGGCGTGCTGCTGGGCGACGTCGCGCAGCAGGCCGGGCATGGTCGAGGCGCCCAGGGTCCAGTCGGCTTCCTCTTGGAGGATCTGGGCGAGGTCGCGGGCGTGCCGGGTGATGTCTTGGATGAGGGCGCTGACGTCGATGTCGATGGGCAGTGGGGGTTCGGTGCTGCCGGAGACCTTGTCGCCGGCGGACGTGCCGCCGCCCGCGAGCTCGTTGGTCAGGTAGGTCCAGTGGTGGACGATCCAGAGCAGTGAGTCGCGGGCGGCGAGGCCCTCGAGGTTGGTGATGGTCACTCGTCCTCCGGTTTGGTGAGCAGGGTGTGCTTCTCGGTGCCGAATTGGCTGAGGCCGCGGGACATGGCGAGGCTCTGTCCGCGGGGGTTGGAGGTGTGGATGCCGCCGCGGTTGGTGCGTTCGAGTTCGACGCTGGTCCATTCGGCGGTGATGACCCAGCCTTCGACGTAGAGGGCTTCGTGGTCGGGGTTGTTGGCGGCGACCAGGGCGGTGATGCCTTGGTGGATGGTCGCCTTGGCTGCGGCGATCTCGGGTGTCTCCTCGCCGCTCATCCCTGCCCCTCCGTCCGCTGGTATGCGGTCGTCTTGACAGCCTCCACGGCGACGAGGTGCCCGTCATTGCTGGCCGCGTGCTGGCGCGCCCATGCTCGCTGCGTGGATGAGTCGTCGGGGCGATCCTCGGCCCGGGTGTCACACGTCAGGCAGTGGGCGTGAGTCTCGCCGTCGTCGGTTGTCCACGACTCCACCCTTGCCTTAGCCACGGTCACCCTCCGTCCGCTGCGAACCGAGAGGGTGCTTGCGGGCGAACCACTCGTTCTGACGGCGGGCATCGACGTACTTCTCGAACGTGTAGCGCTCATCTCCGCTCAGGCCATGTCCGATCTGAGACTGGGCGAAGATCCGGGCCAGGCTAGGGGAGGGTGACTCGTACTCCGGGTCCTTCTGGATCTCCGCAGCAAGGGGGGCGATCTGGTCGTAGAGCGCAGCCCAGTGGACGTCCCACGGCTCGGTGGGCGCGGCCGGCTCGGTGAGAGCCTTGGTCAGGCGGGTCACCTCGCCGTCGAGCGCGACCATCGCGTCCTCGCGATTGCTGCGAAGGTAGGGCGCCCTGCCGCGGAAGATGGCGGCGGTCTTTCGCGCCCAGGCCAGACGGTCAGGGCCGCGGTTGTCGTCCCGCTCACTGTCGGTGGCGGGGGTGTCCTCACACCCGCACGTCGGTGTGTGCCGGTTGCCGTGCTTGCCGTCAGGGCCGAGGGGGCGCTGAGCGTCCACCTCGTCGATGAGCCGCTGCAAGCGAGCGACGTGATCAGGCGTCCGCGGGTCTTTGCTGCGCAGCCCGAGCACAGCCGACTGTGCGGCGCACAGCGTCTCGCGGATCATCTTCGGACTGTCGGTGGCGGGGGTCTGGTCGGCGGCGGTCACTCGTCGTCTCCGATGATGACCTCGAAGTAGGCGGTGTTCGTCGTGGCGTCGTAGACGAACTGGCCGGACAGGTCGTTGAGGTCAGCGAGGTCGCCCTCGGCGCTGGCGATGCCCCAGCCCTGGATGGTGGGGATGACGGTGTCGACCTGGTCGAGCGGGATGTTGGTGAGGTGCGCGCTCTTGGTCTCGGTGGCGGCGCGGAGTCGGATCTCCATGGTCACTTCTCCTTCGTGGTGAGGGTGGCAGCGCGGGCGGTGAGCCATTCAGGGACCGGCTGGTAGGTGCCATCGACGTAGAGGGCCGAGTCCCACTGGGGGTCGATGCGTTCGACCTCGGCAGCCGCGTCGAGGAGCGTCTGCTGGGCGATCAGCGGGGCAGCAGCAGCCAGGGCGGCGGTTGCCTGCCGGGTGAACGTTGCCTGCAACTCGGGGGATGCTATTTCCCACGGGCCGACGTCCGGGCTGTTGCGTCGCCAGTGGTCGTACAGCGCTCTCGCGGCGGCTTCCACGGCATCGGGGGTGACAGGGGCGGCTGTCATGGGGTTCCTTCGAGGTCGAGGGTCGCTTCGTCAGCAGGCCGGGGTGGCGTGGGTGCGTTCAGGGCTTCCTTGAGGAGTGCCCGTGCGACGGTCTCGGCGACCGCAGGAGACGCGAACACCAGCGACAAGCAGTCCACGTCCCGCCCGGACGTTCCGCCGCCGTACAGGCGCAGCAGGACACGCGGCCCATGCAGCGGGTCGCCGTGGTGCGTCTCGACCAGGGCATCTGTGCCGACGTGAATGTCAGCGACGAGCGTCGCCAAGCGGAGAGTCGCGGTCATGAGGGCAGTCCTTCCGGGGTGTTGGCTAGCTCGATGAGCACGGCGGCGTGGCAGTGGTCGGGTTGGCCGGGTTCAGGCAGCGGGCACCAGCACATGAGGTCCTTGCCAGCCAGCTCGGTGCGGATCTCGGCGAGCGTCGGGTAGTCCGCTGCTTCGTCCGGCGGGTCCCAGCGGCCCTCGACCATGCCGCGGAAGTCTGACGTCGCCATGCGTCGCCAGTCGGTTTCCGTGTAGTCCGAGTCAGCCGGGTAGTCGATCGAGTACTCGGCCACGACGAACGGGTTCCCCCATCGAGTCGCACGGGTGACTGCGACGGCTCCGTCGGGTTTCCGCCAGCCGGCCGTCCTGCGCTGCTGGATGCGCTTCGGGGCGGTCATGAGCGGGCCGCCTTGAGCGTGGCAACCAGGGACTCCTCGGTGGGCAGTGGCTTCCCAGTCCACGTCAGGTCCAGGCGGGCGTGCTTTCCGGCGTGCTTGGCCTGTCGGTCGCACTCGATGAGCAGGTTTCCGTACAGGCCAGCAGGCCAGACGGACGCGCAGGTGGTCTCGGCGCTCATGGGGTCACGTCCTGGGTGAGGTCAAGGCGGGCGGTCAGGAGTGCGGTCACGTCGTCGGGGAGTCGGCGGAGGCCGAGCGCACCCTTGAACGGCATCGGGGAGGACAGCAGGCGGGGGTTCGCGAGCACGAGGTGCTGGTGGTCGCGCTGAGCCCACGGCGACGGCTGCCCGTTGGTCGCGTCCAGGGACTCCGGGCTGCAGTCGTCGTCGTGGTGCACGTCGGTGAGCTCGACGACGCCGATGATCGCGCCGTAGTGCAGCATGGTCGGGGTCTCGGTGCCGTGGGCCTTGCGGTGAACGCGGCTGGCGAGGTTGTCCTGCTCGAACGGGGCGAGCCCGGCGTGGATGGCGATGAGGCCGCGGTAGTCCCCAGCCAGGTTCCTGGTCCGGTTCTCGACGTCCTTGCCGCCATGCACGATCGCCCACGCCCACGGCTGCCTCACGGTCAGCACGCGGATCTCCGGGGCGGTCACTCCGACACCGCCGTGGTGAGGTCGAGGCGGGTGAGGATCTGGTCGAACAGGGCGCTGTAGTTGAGGCCAACGAAGACCGAGGTCTCGCCGCCCAGCTCGTACAGCGCGATGAGGTTCGCGGTCCTCGCTTCGTCTGCGAGCCTCGCGGTCTGCGCCTCGAGTGCGAGAGTCGCGTGGGCCTGAGCGGTGGCGGCGTAGCGGATGATCGCGTCGTGGTTGACGCGGCCGGTGTTGCCTTCGTACTGGTCGTCGATGAGGTCGAGGAGGGCGCGTGCTCGCTCGAGGTGCGGGGGCGCGGCGGGCGCGGCGGGGTCGGTCATGTCGTGTCCGTTCGGTAGTCGTTGCGGGTGGCGCCGGGGGCCATGTGGCCGACGTGCCAGAGGTCGGTGGTGAGGCACTGGTAGACGTGCAAGTCGCGCGTGGCCATGCGTCGGCGGATGTACTTCGCGGTCCGGCGACGCTGGTAGCCGCGCTTCCCGCACCGGCACGTGACGAATGGGTCGTCGCGCAACGGGCTGTTGCGGGGCGTCGTCACGGGTTCTTGGCCTTGCACTTGTGCTTGGCGAGGAGCGCGGCGGCGGCGCGGTCGGTGGAGCCCCAGGACTCCCACGCACAGGTGGGGCAGTGGATGATCACGAGGCCTCCTTGAGGATCGCGCGGACGCGGTCGGCTGGGACCGCGGGGGTGCGGTCCTGCTGGTGCTGCGATGGGGTGGTGCGCTCGAGCTGCTCGCTCCTGCAGGTGCGGCAGTTGTGGGCGAGCTCGTGCTCGTGGCCGGGCTGCTCGCACCGGGCGGCCATGGTCGACGTCGTGGCGCCGAGGGTCTTCCCGCGGGTCCAGTGCTCACCGGCCATCGCGATGACGGCCGGTGTGCGGACTTTGGGGTCAGCCGCGGCGTAGAGGGCCGCGTGGGCGAGGTCCCATGCGGTGCCGCGGTCCCTGGCGTCCGAGAGGGCCTTGAGGACGCCAGGGGTGTCCCAGTCGGGTCGGAGGGTCGCCACGAGCGCGGCGACGGCGTTCGCCTGGTCTCGGTTGATCGACGTCATCATCCGTCGCCGATCGTGCGCTCTACAGAAGGTGACGATGATGAAGAAGTTGACCCAGGAACTTCCCTTCCTGTTCCCTGTTCCTCTCCCTTCCCTTCCCTTCCCTTCCGGTGGTGAGCCCTCACTGAGCACTCCATGAGTCCTCCTTGAAGTCGAGGTGACCCTGCGCGTCCGCCTCATGCCGTGGGCACGGAGGGATCTTGGAGGGCGTCGGTCGGTTGATGCGCTGGTGCTCGGCCCACGAGGTCACGTGGATGAAGCGCTGACCTGCGAACTCGTAGCGGCAGAGGGGTCCGTTCGAGGAGATGGTCGCCATGTGCTGCTCGACCTTCTTGGCGGTCATCGCGTCGTCGAGCGGGTAGAGCTCGGCCTTGATGAGTCGTGGCTCGTCGACACCGCGGCCCGCGTCGTCGAGGTAGGTGAAGAGCCCAGCGAACGTCCAGCGAACCGGAACAGGCCACGACGACACCGTCAGCGACGTGTAGAGGCTCGGTTTGATGGTCCGGATGCGTGCCATCAGGTCACTTCCTTCCTCGCGAGAGCCGTGATTCGGTCCGGTCGGAACCCGGACCAGTGCTCGTCGCAGGCGACGACGACGGGCCCCTGCAGATACCCGAGCCCGCGCACGAGCTCGAGCGCTGCGGGGTCCGTGGTCAGGTCGATGACCGTGTACTCGATGCCGGCCTTGTCGAGCGCCCGGTACGTCGCATCGCACTGCACGCACGCCGGCTTGGAGTAGACGACGACGCTCATGCCGGCACCCGCACAGGGACGGACAGGTGGATCCGGGCGGGCACCCCGTGGAACACACGGACCATCGGCGGCCCGAGCAGTGACCACCCGTCCTCCCGTGCCTGCTCGGCCAGGTCATCGAGCGCCTCCGCCTTGAGGTCGGCGATGGTCGCCTTGGGATCCTCGATCTCCCAGTGGGCTTCGAGGATGCAGTCGCGGTTCATGCCAATACCCCCAGCGACTCGGCGACGGTCGCGAGGAGGTCACGCGCGGCGGGCGGGGTGACCGCGTTGCCGGACTGCTTGACCTGCTCCCGGCGATTCCCGGCCATGAAGTAGTCAGCCGGGAACGCCATCGCCTGCTTGATCTCCTGCGGCTCGAACATGCGGAAATGGACGTCCTCGACGTTGACAGTCGGTCGGGTGAGGACGGCGTGCTTCTCGACGGTCGACAGGGTGCCGATCGGGTCGACGGCGGGCTGGGTGCCGCCGTTGCCGTAGTAGGAGGTGATGAGCGCGTGGTGGTTGCCTGATGCTGTGACTGTCGCCAGGGCGTCGGCCGCGGCTCGGGCAGTCGACCCGCCACCGCGGAGCTCGGCGATGAACGGCGGGAACATGAGCCCCGACTCGGACCGGGTGGTCTGGGTGCGGAGCGCATCCATCGTGCTCATCGGCTGCTTGCCGTCGCGGCCCTCGACCGGGACCATGACGGGCGCGTAGGCGACCGCCTTGGACTCCCGCGTGTGCATGGTCTGCGTGGGCTCGTCGACCGACCACGCCCGGTAGTAGGACGCGGGATCCATGAAGCGGGGGTGCTTCACGTCCGCGGCGTCGTAGCCGTTGCCGCCATGCTCGACGACGAACGGCGTCCAGAACTTGTCGATGCCGATCTGCACGCGCCGCAAGGTCTTCGGGGACAGGTGGTGAAAGCCGAGCGACTCGGTCTTCTTCTTGTCCGCGAAGAACTCCCGCAAGGGCCGGTCGCCGATCCGCTGGCCCGGGATGGACCAGTCGATGATCGACGATGCCGGGAGCCACGCGGGCTCGACGACCTGGTTGCGGCACCGGATGTTCGGGCAGCGGTACACGTACTGGGAGCGGTACCGGCCGACCTTCGCGTCCTCGCGCTTGAACGTCTGCATCGAGCTGACGATCTCGTCGCAGCCCGGGCAGTACGCCTTGGGACGCTGCATGTGGTTGAGGTCCGGCGCCTTGTTCCCCTTGCGGTGGAAGACGATGTACACCCGGTCCCGGGACTGCGGCGCGGGCAGCCCGTAGGCCTGCGCGTGCATGCTGTTCATCGACACGTACTGGTAGTCGTAGCCGAGGGCGTCCATCGCCATCAACCAGCCCTGGAACGGCAGCCAGTCGACGACCTCGACGACGTTCTCGACGACGATCGCCTTGTACCGGTGCGCCTCGGCGAACCGCACGACGTCCCACATGGTCGCCCGGGACCGCTCGGCCGCGGCGTCGGGCAGGGTCTCGTCGAACAGATCCGGCTGGAAGATTTTCTTCCGGCCCTTCGCGCGACTGTGGTTCGTGCACTCCGGAGACGCCCAGAGCAGGTCCGTCGAGATGATGTACCGCGGGTCGGTCACCGAGATGTCAGCCTGCAGGTGATCGGCGCCGGGGTGGTTCGCGTTGTGGGTCTCGATCGCGAGGTCCCAGTGGTTGGCCGCGAGCTTGACCTCGATGCCGGGGACCATCGTGGCGCCGGTCGAGGACCCGCCAGCGCCGCAGAACAGGTCAGTCAGGGTCAGGCTCATGTCGTCCTCGGTTCGATGTAGTCCGCCGGGTCGAACGCGGCGATGGGGATGATGGGCGGTGCGGGTCGCGGCCGTCGCGTGCGGGGCCTGCGACGACCAGAGCGCGTCGGTGGGGGAGGGCTGGGCTTCGGGGTGGGCATGGGGGACTCCTTGAGGTACGCAAAGGCCGCCCGGTCGTGACGCTGGCCGGGCGGCCGAAAGGGGTGGGGTGGGTCAGGCGGTGGTGGGCGCGAGGTGCGCCCACACGGTGTCGTCGTGCGTGACCTCGTCATCGCGGAAGCGGAGCGGCACGAGGACGCCGATGAAGTCGTCGCCGATGCGGATCAGCGCGTTCTTGTTGCCGTGAGGCGTGAAGTGGATCGTCTCGTTGGCGCCGGCGACCTTCGCGTAGTCGGCGAGGAAGTGCGGGTTGTAGGTCGCAGCCTTGGGCGGGTCGGTGTTCGCGAGCGCCTCGTGCAGGAGCTTGCCGACGCGCGGGTAGGTGTCGCCGCCGTCGTAGAGCGGGAGGCGCATCTTCACGTCGCCCAGGCCGGGGAGGGCTGCGAGCTCGACGTCGAGCGACCCCCGCGGGGCGTCGAGGGTGAGCGTGATCGTCAGCGACCGGCGCAGGCTCACGGGCACCTTGGACACCCGGGCGAGGTCAGCGATCGAGGAGAGCCTCAGGAGCGCGTCGAAACCAGTCGGCACCTCGATGTCAGCCGGGGCGACCGTCAAACCGAGCCGGTAGCGGTCGGTCGCCTCGGCGTAGAGGCGCCCGCCAGACTCGTACAGGTGGACCGCGTTGAGGATCGGGACCATCCCGCGTCGCTCAGCGAACAGGGCGACGCGGCCGACGAGGGAGTCCCACTCGACGAGGGGCATGGTGAGCGTAGGGTTGGGCATGAGATCAGTTCCTTCCGGGAACGACAGAAGGCCCTCGCCGTGCATGGCGGGGGCCTTCGTGGTGGGTGGGATCAGTTGGTGGTGGCGTTGAGCTCGTCGCGTCTGGCGAGGATCTCGGCCTTGCGCTCACGGCTCGAGATCGCGTGCCAGGCGCGCAGGATCTCGAGGTCCGTGCACGCGGCCACGTCCTCGGCGGACGGCTCGGGCTGAGCAGGTGCGGCGTCAGGCAGCGGGTCGACGGTGTGCGGCTTCCGCTGCCCGCGAGTCACGGTCAGGGAGACTGAGAGGCGCTTCTCGATGTGCGAGAGTGCGCTGATCTTGATGCCGCCGACCTTGTCCCGGCCGAACGTTACCTCGGGGTCGCGGTACAGGGTCAGGCGCCGACCCGCGTAGGCCGATGCCTCCTTCCCCCACGCCGCGACCATCACGCGCCGCATGCTCTTGGACGGTCGGTACGCGCGCCCCGGGAACTCGACCAGGCGCACGTCCACGGGCTGCTCGTCGCTGCCCTTGCGCACCTCGGCGATCGTCACAGTGACGGGGCCAGAGATCAGATCGTCAGCGTTGAGCTGGTCGCTCTTCGGGGCGATCGACTCGGTCAGGTCCATCTCAGATCACCATCTCTTCGTAGTCGGGTGCGCGCTCGGTCTGGGGCAGCCCCTCGACCGCCTTGAGGTAGGCGTCAACCATCTCCTCGGCGGCCTTCTCGAACGCGGTCGCCGCGGCGACGATCGCCTTAGCCCACCGCTCATCTGGGGCCACGCGCTGCGCCCACATCGGCATCCCACCTGAGTAGGAGATGTAGTCGCACCACTTCCGCCCGGACACGAGTAGCCCGCACTGGATCTGGGCCATGTTCTCGAGTGGCACCTCGTCGGCGAGGATCGTCGCCAGGTGCTTCTTCTGCCGGCGGGACTTGACCTCGATGAGCCCGTCGTTGCCGACCATGCCGTCAGGGGAGTAGCCGAGCGTCCACCCCGGCTCCGTGCGGACCAGGAAGCCCATCTCCGTGGCTGGCCCCCAGTGCTCGCCGTAGAGATCCCGGGCGAGAGGCTCGTCGTCGTGGCCGCGCTGCATGTCGTCCGAGAGGAACGTCGGCTCCGTGTAGCCCGTGATGCGCTCGGCCACGAGCGACAGCACGAGCGCGCGGGACTTGTCATTCGCCGCGACCTTGAATGTCGACGGCGTGATCAACTGCCCGACGACCGACGCCGTGATGATCCCGCGCCGAGCCGCCAGCCACTCGTCCGACCCCTGCTCGAGGTCCTTGTGCTCGACGAGACTCACGCCGCGACCTCGCCGTCTTCGATCACGAGGGCGCCCTCGTCCGCGTCGCCGACGCGCTCAATCCACACCTGGTAGTCGTTCGCCGCGGCCATCTCGGCGATGATCGCGAGACCGTCCGCGTCGAGGAGCGAGCCGTCGCGGATGTGCACGACGCGCAGCTTCGGGTTGATGCTCATGGCCATGGCGAGGGACACGCGGATCTGCTCGGCGCTGCTGGCCTGCGAGAACGGCACACCCTGGAACGTCACGCCGGTCTCGTCGAAGCCGAGACCCGGGACCGGGAATGCGGCCTTGGCGAGACCATCCGCCTTCTCCTTGTCGAGGGCTGCGAGCGCTGCAGTCTTCGCGTCGTAGGCAGCGCGGGTCGCCACGACGTCCGCCGCGACCTTGGCCCGGTCGACCTTCGCGCGCACCGCGGAGTTGACCTCGTCCACGGACGCGAGCCGCTGCTCGATCTCCGCTACGTCCGGGCGCTCGGGCAGGGACGCGATGGTCGCGGTGGCGTCCTTCTCCTGGGCGACAAGGAGGTTCAGCGCTGCCTGGGCGAGGTAGAGCCGCTCCTGCGCGGACTCGCGCGAGGTCTGGATGCTCGCGGCCCGGGAGTGTGCCGCCTCGATGCGCTGCACGGTCTCGCTGGCGGCGCGCAGTTCGTCGAGGATGGCCGTGGCCGACGCCTCCACGTCGGGGGCGTCGATCTCGGGCAGCCCGTCGAGGTGGCCCTTGAGCGACGTCGAGCGGCGGCCGATGTCGGTCCGCTCGTCGAAGATCGTCGCGCGGCGCCGGTCGAGGTCCGCCGGGTCGAAGGGGAGGTCGACGAGAGCGAGGAGCGCGTCGCGCTGGGCCTTGGCCGGCATCCGCGTGAACTCGAGCGGGTCGAATGCCAGCTTGCCGACGAGCGCGTCGAGGACGCCCTGCGGCCCGGAGAACTTCGCACCCTCCGCGGACGCCACGGTCAGGGCCGTCTTGTCGCCGGTCCACGTCCGCGTGACGACGAGCGTGCCGAGGTGCAGCACAACCTTCGCGGTCGTCTCGCCGTCCCGGATCGGGCGCGTCGTTGCCTTGGCCGCGGGGCCGCCGCCGAGCGCCAGCCAGATTGCGTCGAGGACGGACGACTTGCCCTGTGCGTTCCGGCCGCCGACGATCTGCACTGTGCCGTCCGGGGTGATCTCGATGGCCTTGATGCGCTTCACGTTCTCAGCGACGAGGTTGATGATCTTCATAGTCCTGTTCCTTCTGTCCAGATGGATGCGAGCGCGGGCCCGCCAATGAGAAAGGCGCCCACGAGGAGCGCCAAGATGATGAAGCGGATGGTCCGGACCGTGACTCTCACGGCCGACCGGACGTCGTAGTAGACGGGCGGGTGCGGTCTCAACAGGGCACCTCGAGCGGTTCGCCGTCCCAGAGGTCAGCGACGACCTCGGCCTCCGCGACGTCGAGACGCTGCTCCCACCGTGCGCACTGCTCAGCGGTCGGCATCACGTCGCCAGCTCCGTCGCGTCCCACGCGTCCATCCACGCGGACGCTTCCGGGGGGAGCCGAACGATCCCCGGTGACCGCAGCAAGGCCGCCAGCGCCCGACCGGCCTCGTGCTCAGCCGCGAGCGCCCGGTCGTGCTCGTCGATCTGCCGCTGACGGGCCCGGGACTCCTCGAGGTTGTGCGCAGCGTTCGCCACGGCGGTGTCCTCGTCCACTAAGCCACCTCAAGACGGCGGGCGAGCGACGGGACCTTGACGCCATGGCAGGCCGCGTTGAGGTTCGCCGCCTCACGCTCGTCAGTCAGAACAGACGGGGCCGGCGACGCTGCGTGACGACCCTCGGGAGGGGTCGAGGTGGGGTGGATCATGAGGGCTACCTGCGCTTTCGGGCTTGGGAGGCGGGGGTGCGGGCGAGTGCGCCCTGGTGGACGGCCGTGCGGTCGCGGTAGAGCTCGACGCAGTGGTCGTCGAACTTCGTGAGGCGCCCGACCTTGTGGTGCGGGAGGGACTTGACGTTGCGGCGCACGTAGTCCAGCGAGACGTCGATCTGGCCTGCGAACCACGCGCTGTCGTGGAACTGCAAGCTCACGGACGGGTCACTCATGCGGCGGCCCTCGCGTACCGGTTGACGAAGTACGTCTGGCCCTTGCCGGTGACCTTCGGGGTCTTGGATACGGTCACGTGGCCATCGGAGTGCGTCACCGCGGTCTCCTTGAGGCGGAACAGGCCGAGTTCCATCGAGCGCTGTGTCGGCATGTTCCAGTCCGTGCCTTGGCGGCGGATCAGGTAGCCGTCGTTGCGCAGCCACTCGAACAGGCGGTTCGCTCCGACTTGCACGTCGTTGCCGCGGAGGATCTTCGCGAGGTCGCCGACGAGGATGTCGGTCTGTGAGGTCGCGACCGCGTCGGCGAACAGCACCTTGGGGGCGTCCGCGGCGACCTTCGCCTCGAGGGTCGCTCGGTTCTCGTGCTCAGCCGCGAGCGCCCGGAGCGCAGACGGGAAGTCGGTCGGCATGGAGTACCCACCGGTGCGGCGCACCTGGGGGAGCAGCTCGTGCGTTACCCACCGCTTGAACGCTCGGGCGCCGTCGACCTGCGAGCCGAGGATCGCGGCGTACAGACCCGGCTCAGTGATGACAGCCAGACGCTGGATACCACCAGGGGTCTCCACTGAGCGGAGACCCTTCTCGTCATCGTCGAGTCGGCGAGTGAGGTGGGTGGCATCGCCGTACCCGAGGATTCGGGAGAGGTCGGTGGCGACGAACCATGCGTCGCCGTGCTCGTCAGTCACGACACGGACGCTGTGTCCGTGGAAGCCGTAGGAGGTGAGGTCCGTGCTCATGCTGCTGCTCCATCCATGACGTTGGCGACAGCTTCGTCGCCGGTCGGGTCCTTGTAGTCGAGGACCGAGCGGAGCAGGTCGTCGGGGTCGACGTTCTGCATGCGCTCGGCGCGGAGGTGGATCTTCGAGGCGAGGTTCTTGACCTGCCGTGGGGTCTTCTCGATGCCGCGCTCATCGCAGAAGGCGACGATGCGGCGCTTCCACCCGGTGAGGGTGATGTCGTCTGTGGGCATGGCGGTACTCCGTGGTGTCTGCGCCGGCGCCGAGGCACTGGTCGGAAGAGGGTGTGACGGTGCATCCGGACGGCGTGATGCCGGACGGCTGCGGGGGGGTGGGGGGGTTAGGCGGCGTGCGCCGCGGTCTGTTCGTGCGGCTGGGGCTCTTCGGTTGCCTGCAGGTGCTGGGCGATGATCGCGCTGACGCGACCGATCCAGACCGGCGACGCTTCCTTAGTTCCGTTCTCGACCTTCGAGAGGTAGGAGGCAGAGACCGCAGCTTGGCTGGCGACGTCTTCGAGCGTCAGCCCGGCGAGGCCCCGAAGCGCCCGGAGACTGGCTCCTGGTCCGTGTGCTGTGGGTTGCTTCATGGGTAAGACACTAGCCACTCTTGCCCATGGAGAGCAAGGGCCATTGGGAACCTTCACCCTCTCTCTTGCCCTTCATGGGAAAGAACCGCTACAGTAAGTCACATGACCACGCGCCCCGATGGGAATGAATCAGAATCCGCCCCCCGCTGGACTGAGCAGGAGCGGAAGCGCTTCGCGGCCATGATCGAGCCCGCGCGCAAGGCGGCCGGACTCTCACAGGAAGACGTGGCTGACATGTCGGGCGTCACGCGCCGGACGGTTGGCAGCGCCGAACGTGGCGACAAGATCCCTCAGGCGTCAGTGCTCAAGCGGCTGATGGTTGCCGTCGACCTCTACGACGACAGCTTGGACACGTACTCGATCAGCACGCGGCGATGGCTTGCAACGCTCGGTCCGATGATCGAGAGCATCCCGGAGCGTCCGCGCGACATCGTGCTTGAGGAGGTCGTGACTCACCTGGCGGCAGAGGTCGCGCGCTACGCATCTCGACCCGACCTGACCGCTGTGTCACAGGACGATGTCACACTCGCGGCGTACGACGACGACGACCTACTGGACGAGCTTGAAGGCCACGAGGAGATGCCCTGAACATGGATGACCTGCTGGCTCACGTGCACGCGATGGGGCTGCACGTGAAGTTCGACAAGCTTGGCCGGCGGCACGGTGAGATCCACTCAAGCGGGCTCATCATCATCAACGAAGAGCGTTCGGTGAAGGCGATGCGCATCACCCTGGCGCACGAGGCGGGGCACGCCTACCACGGGCACGACTGGACCGTCGCGCGGCATGGCGTCCTCCGTGACGAGCGCCAGGCAAAGACGTTCGCGGCGCGGCTCCTGGTGAGCCCAGGGGCCTACCGCGACGCCGAGCGTGAAGTCGGGACGGACGCCCGTCACCTGGCTCGCCACCTCGACGTCACCGCCGAGCTCATCGAACTGTGGCGGGAGTCGTGGCAGCAGGAGATAGCCGCACGGTCCCACCTGCGGCTCGCCTGAGCCGCTACGATCTGGGCAACATCAACCTCAGGGGAGCCCGTGAAGATCCGACTCATCGCACCAACCATCGTCCTCATGCTGCTCGCCGCCGGATGCTCGGCCGGCGAAGGCGACGGCACGGCGAGCCCATCGGCGAGCGCAACCATGGCGCCGACCACAGACCCGGCCGCCGAGCAGTCCACGAAGGCGAAGGTGGAGGCTGATGCGAAGGCCTCCGAGGCCGCGAAGGTCGCAGCGGAGGAAGCCGAGAACGCGAAACTGCTCGCGTCGATCGCGGCCGCAGATGCGAAGAAGGCGGCCGAGGCGAAGGACAAGGCCGACGACGCAGCTGTTGTCGCGGCGCTTGACCTATCCACGGACGCCGGCCTCTGCGCCGCCGACGCGGAGCTGACCAACCTTGAGGTGAACGACGCGCTCGCGCCACTGCTCGGCTTCTCAGCCGACCGAGACCTGCGCACCTTCGAGCAGGACGAAGCGATCCGGGCACACAAGAACGAGGCCTTCACCCGGGCCTGTCCAGCGCGCGCCTCCTGACCCGCAACACAGAACAGCCCCCGACCTCGGCGAGGTCGGGGGCTGTCGTTGTTCCGAGGTCAGGACTCGATCTGGGGGAGTGCGAAGGTCATGGCCGACGAGAGCGCCCGGCCGGCGGCGAGGAGCTGCTCGGGCTCGAGGTGTGAGTACCGGTCGATGGTCGTCTGGATGGACTCGTGGCCGAGGTGACGCTGGATGACGGGGAGCGAGACGCCGGCCTTGAGCATCCATGACGCGCAGGTGTGGCGCATGTCGTGGATTCGGGGCTTCTTGCCGAGCACAGGCTTGTCGTCGACCTCCTTGTTCGCGGCGCGCACCGCGGGCTGCCACACGCCCTCATGGAACCTCGACCCGGTCCAGGGGTTGCCGGCGGAGTTCGTGAAGATGAACGCGTCTGGGCGCAGCCCTTCGACGGCGTCGCGCAGGACGTCGACGGCCTGGTGGGGGAGGGCGATGGTGCGCCGGGACCGCTGGGTCTTCGGCGGGCCGAGCTCGGCCTTCTTCTCGCGGCCCTCGACGTACTTCCACGAGCGGGACACGCTGAGCGTCCCGGCGTCGAGGTCAACATCACGGGGTTGCAGCGCGGTGATCTCGCCCCAGCGCAGGCCGGTGGCGGGCATGAGGGACACGAACGGCTGGGCGTCGACGCGCACGTGGGAGAGGAAGAGGGCGAACTCTGAGCCGGTGAGGAAGGTCATCTCCTGCCGCTCGGTCTTCGGCAGGCGCGTCCCGTCGCACGGGTTCGCGGCGGCGTGGCCGTCCCGGATCGCGGCCTTCATGGCGCCGGACAGGAAGCCGTGCCGATTGCTGATCGTCTTCCCGCTCAGGCCCTCGTCGGACATGGCGTTGACCCACTTCGCGACGAGCGCCGGGGTGATCTTGTCGACAGGCCGGGCGCCGAGCGCGCCGAGGTGCTTCTCAGTATGGAGGGCGTAGCGGGTGCGGGTGCCCTTGGTGATGCCGGTGCGGGTCTCGATGTACGTCGCGCACCAGTCGCGCAGTCGCGGGGTCCGGGCGGTCGGGTCTTCGGTGTCCTTGAGGATCTCGAGGGCCTCACGCCAGCCGAGGTCATCGACGAGCCCCTTGAACTCCCGGGCGGACCTGTCGGTCCCGAAGGACTCGGAGCGTTCGGTATCGTCGTCGTCGCGGTAGCGGACCTGCCACACGACTTGCCCTGCGGTCTTCTTTCCGGTGAGCGTTCTGCGCCTGATGGACGCCATGACATCTCCCTTGGTTCCGTGGACGCCGTCCACATCGAGGTTCAATGAGGCCCCAATTCACCTACATACAGGGCGCATACAGAGGGCGGCGCGAAATTGCTCTAAGCGTTGGTATTTCAACGATTCTAGCAGTTGTGCATGCGGTATTCGATTCCCCGCACCTCCACCAGATCACCTGTGACAGTCACGAATGGCCGCCCTCTCACGAGGGCGGCCATTCGTCGTTTCTCGGGGAGTCGTGCGGATCACCCCGCAAGCCACCGCGCGAACCGTGCGAACTGGACATGATTCTCTGGGTCCGCATAGGCTCGCCCTGGCGACTCCCACGGTCGCGAACCCCACCGAAGGGCGTGCACCCGTGATCGATCTCGGAGCCCAGAACGCGTTCTACGACTACGCGTGGCTCGTGCTCGTCGTGACGATGGTCGCCCTCATCGCTGTGCTCGTGCGCAGGTGGCGCGCAGGGCGCCGGGCGGGGTTCTGCGCCCCGCGGAGTCGGGGCGGTGACGTGAGGGCTCGGGATGGTGCCGCGAGAGCAGGGCGTGACCCGCTCGGCTGACGCCCCGGGCCGACGCTCACTGTGACGCACGCGACAGTCGTCTGCCGCCGCGGACCGAGTGTAGGACTTCACGCATTGTGTGTGTGAGGTTAGCCTTACCAACATGAGTCGAACCTTGCCTGCTACGGGCGCCGCCGATCCAGCGCTCTCGGGGTCGGACCTGCACCTCGCGTACGAGAAGACGACCGTCGTGCACGGCGCGTCCCTCACGCTCCACCGCGGCCAGGTGACCGCGCTCATCGGCCCGAACGGCAGCGGGAAGTCGACGCTGCTGAGGTCCCTCGCGCGGCTGCACCGCCCGACGTCGGGCACGGTGAGCCTCCCCGGCGCAGCGGACGCGCTCGCCCTGCGCCCCAAGGACTTCGCCCGCCAAGTCACCCTTCTGTCCCAGAGCCGCCCCACGCCCGACGGCGTGACCGTGCGCGACATCGTCGGCTACGGCCGCCACCCCTACCGCGGACGCTACCGACGCACCGACGCGGACGGACCACGCGCCGTCGCGCACGCGATGGACGTGACCGGGGTGACGGAGATGGCCGACCGCGGCGTCGACGAGCTCTCGGGCGGTGAGCTCCAGCGGGTCTGGCTCGCGACGTGCCTGGCCCAGGACACCGGCGTGCTCCTGCTCGACGAGCCCACCACCTACCTCGACCTGCGATACCAGGTCGAGATCCTCGACCTCATGCGCGACCTCGCCGACGACCACGGCGTCGCCGTCGGGGTGGTGCTGCACGACCTCAACCAGGCGGCGGCCGTCGCCGACCGGGTCGTGCTGCTGCGCAAGGGCGCCGTCCATGCCAGCGGGACCGCGGCCGAGGTGATGACCGCGCACTCCCTGAGCGAGACGTACGGCCTGCGCATCGACGTGTCCGTCGACCCGTTCACCGGGTTCGTGCGGACCGAACCCGTCGGCCGGCACACCGTGCGCAGACCCGTCCTCGTCTGAGCCGAGCGGGCGCGCCGGGTCGCCCGCGCAGCGCCCGCCCTGCGCAACGCCCGCCCCGAACTTTCCTGACCGCACACCCGTGCACCCACCCGCTCCGTCGCCGCGCGCACCGGAGCCGACCACCGAAGGACACCCCCATGCGACCGTCCCACCTGCTGAGCCTGCCCGCGGCTCTGCTCGCCGCGGCCCTCACCCTGTCCGCCTGCGGCACGACCGAGACACCCGCCGAGGCCACGGCGCCGGCCGCCCCGGTCGCCAGCGGCCCGGTCACCTACACCGACGAGCGCGGGGAGCACACCCTCGACGCGCCTGCCACCGCCGTCGTCTCCCTCGAGTGGGGCCTCACCGAGAACCTGCTCGCCCTCGACGCCACGATCGTCGGCCAGGCCGACGTCACCGGCTACAACACCTGGAACCTGTCGATGCCGATCGACGCGTCCACCCCCGACGTCGGGACCCGCGGAGAGGCGAGCCTCGACGCGATCTCCGCCCTCGACCCGGACCTCATCGCGGTGACCACGGACACCGCCGACACGGTGATCGACCAGCTCGAGGAGATCGCCCCCGTCCTCGTGCTGCGCGGCTCGGACGGCGCCGACCCGATCGGGTACATGCGCAGCACCGTCGAGACGCTTGCCGACGCGACCGGGACCCAGGAGAAGGGCGAGGAGATCCTTGCCTCCTTCGACGCCAAGGTCGTGGACGGCCAGGCGGCCCTCGCCGCCGCCGGGGTCGAAGGGGCACCGTTCACCATGGCCGACGGCTGGATCGCCAACGGCACCGTCTCGGTGCGCATGTACACCTCCGGTTCGTTCTTCGGCGCGATCGGCGACGAGCTCGGCCTGACCAACGCGTGGACCGGTGAGGGCGACCCGGACTACGGCCTGTCCACGACCGACGTCGAGGGCCTCACCGCACTGACCGCGACCGAGGGCCTGCACTTCCTCTACGCCGCGAGCGGCTCCGAGGACGACCCCTTCGCCGACGGCCTCGCCGGCAACGCGATCTGGGAGCAGCTGCCCTTCGTCGCCGCCGGTGACGTGCACCGCGTGCCCGACGGCATCTGGATGTTCGGCGGTCCGGCCTCGGCCGAGGCCTACGTCGACGCGGTCGTCGCCGCACTGACCGCGTGAGCACCGCGCAGGGGCGGGCCGACGAGCGAGCCGACCGGCTCACCACCCCGGGACCGCTCGGCGACCTGGCTCCGTCGCCGATGTCGCCGACGTCGCCGACGTCGACCCGGGGACGTCGCCCGCTCCTGCGCACCACGTGGGTGTTCGCCCTCACCGGCGCGCTCGCCCTCGTCCTCGCCGCCGTCCACGTCACCCAGGGCACGGCCGACGTCGGCCTCGGGGACATCGTCGCCGCGCTCACCGGGCGCGACGACGCCTCGACCACGGTCGCCGTCCTGGCCGCCTCCCGGCTGCCGCGCCTGCTCGCCGGGATCCTCGTGGGTCTCGCGCTCGGCGCCGCCGGCGCCGCGCTGCAGTCCGTGGCCCGCAACCCGCTCGCCTCACCCGACACCCTCGCGGTCAACGCCGGCGGGTACCTCGCCGTGGTGACCGTCGCGGTCGTCGGGATCTCCCTGCCCTTCTACGTCTCCGGGCTGCTCGCCTTCCTCGGCGGGATGGCCGCCTCGGGCCTGGTCCTCGTGCTCGCCCGCGGGGGAGCGGCCGGACCGACCCGGCTCATCCTCGCCGGCGCCGCGACGACGCTTGCGCTGAGCGCGGCGACGAGCGTGCTGCTCGTCCTCTTCCAGCAGGAGACCCTCGGGCTCTTCGCCTGGGGCAGCGGCTCGATCGTGCAGTCCGGCACCCGCAGCGTCACCCTCGCCGCCCCGGTCGTGCTCGCCGGGATGCTCGGCCTCGCGCTGCTGGCCCGCCGGCTCGACCTGCTCGCCCTGGGCGACGACGCCGCGCACGTCCTCGGCATCGACGTGCGCCGGACCCGCTCCCTCGCCGTCGTGGTCGCGGTGGTGCTGTCCGCGGCGGCCGTGACGATCGCCGGCCCGATCGGGTTCGTCGGTCTGTGCGCCCCCGTGCTCGCCCGGCTCCTCGCCCGCACCGTGCCGGGGATGAGCCGGCACGCCACCCTCATCCCGCTCGCCGCCCTGGTCGGGGTCGTCGTCGTGCTCGGAGCCGACGTCCTGCTGCGGATCGTGCTGCCGGGTACCTACGGCGTCGCGGTCCCGACCGGGATCATCACGACCGTCTTCGGGGCGGTGACCCTCATCGCGCTCGCCCGGAGGCTGCGCGACTCCGGTCCGGCCGCCCATGGCTCCGCGGCGCACGTGCGTGCCCGCTCCGGTCGCCGCGCCGCGCTCGTGGCCGGGATCCTCGCCGTCGGGCTGGTCCTCGTCGCGATCGCCGCGGTGCTGCTCGGCGACCGGATGCTGCTGCTCGGGGACGTGGCGAACTGGCTCGGCGGACAGTCCGGGCGCCAGGTGTCCTTCGTCCTCGACCAGCGTCTGCCGCGGGTGCTCGCCGCTCTGCTCGCCGGAGCTGCCCTCGGGCTCGCCGGGACCATGGTCCAGGCCGTGTGCCGCAACCCGCTCGCCGAGCCGAGCCTGCTCGGGGTGACGGCCGGGGCCGGCCTCGGCGCGGTGAGCGTGATCCTCTTCGTCCCGGGCGCCTCGGTGTGGCTGCTCTCCGCCGCCGCGACGCTCGGCGCCGTGGTGACCTTCCTCATCGTCTACCTGCTGTCCTACCGGGGCGGGCTGAGCTCGGACCGGCTGGTGCTCATGGGTGTGGGGATGAGCGCGGGGGCGGCCGCGCTGACCACGCTGGTCATTGTCGTGGCGCAGCCGTGGAACATGAACCTCGCCCTGACCTGGCTGTCCGGGTCGACCTACGGACGGACGATGTCCCACATCGTGCCGGTGACGATCGTGCTCGCGCTGGTGACGCCGCTCGCGGTGTCCCGCCGGCGCGAGATGGACATCCTCGCCCTCGACGAGGACACCCCTCGCACCCTGGGCGTCGAGGTCGAGCGCTCTCGCCGGCTCCTGCTCGGCGGGTCCGTGCTCATCACCGCGGCCGCCGTCTGCGCGGTCGGGGTGGTCGGCTTCGTCGGGCTCGTCGCCCCGCACGCGGCGCGGGCGCTCGTCGGTGCGCGCAACGGGCGGGTGATCCCCGTCGCGATGCTGCTCGGCGCGCTCCTGGTGAGCGTGGCGGACACGATCGGACGGACCGCGATCGCCCCGGCGCAGATCCCCGCCGGCCTCATGACGGCTCTCATCGGCGCGCCGTACTTCGTCTGGCTGCTGTGGCGCCAGCGCGCCGGTCGCTGACCGACGCGCCGGCCACCGATCAGCTCACGCGACGTCGCGCTGCCGCGACCGCACCGGTTCCCAGGAGCACCAGGAGAGCGCCCAGGGCGACCAGCGGGGCCGGTTCGCTGCCTGTTGCGGCCAGACCTGAGGCGAGCGCCCGGGGCGCGGTGGCGACCGGTGCGGAGGTGGCCCCCGACTGAGTGACCGGCAGCGCAGCCGTGACGGCGGAGCCGGTGACCGTGAACGGGAGGCTCGTCGTGCGGCCCGAGGTCTGGCCGACGGCGACGATCGTGTGCGCGCCGGCGTCGACCGCGGGGACGGTGAAGGTGAGCGTCCCCGATCCGGTCGCGTCGACCCGGACGGTGCCGAGGTAGACGGGGTCGGAGTGCAGCGTGAGCACCACCTCTTCACCCGGCAGGAAGCCCGAGATCGACGTGGTCGACGTCGACCCGGCTGCGCCCACGGCGCTGGGCGCCGAGGCGACGGGGACACGGGCGGCCACGACGAGGTCGACCGGGGCGGACACCGACCCTGCGACGTCGGTGACGCCGGCGTACACGGCGGTCAGGGTGGTGGTCCCGGCGGGTGGGGCGGCGAAGGTCACGGTCGCACGGCCGTCCAGGAGGGTGGCGGTCGCGAGCTCGGTTCCGGTCGCGTCGACGACGGAGACCGTCCCGGTGGCAGCGGGTCCTGCCGCTGCCGCGACGGCGATCTCGCCGGTCACGGTGCTGCCCTCGACGGTGGACGGGGTCGTGAGCGTCAGGGTGGTCGTCGAGATGCTGGCCGTGGTGGTGAGGGCCCCGCTGGCGGTCAGAGCGATGCCTGCGGGGGCGCTGACCGACGCGGTGAAGTCCAGGGTCCCGACCGGGGTGCCCGGGACCGACAGCTCGGCGAGGCCGGAAGCCTGGAGAGGGGTGACCCCGAGGTTGTCGCCGACCGGTCCGGTGAAGGTGATGGACCCGGCCACGGCACGTCCGTCGGAGCGGACGAGGCTGGCGCGCAGCAGGCCCTGAGCCCCGGCGGAGGTGGTGGTCGTCGCGGCGGAGAGCGTCACGTCGGTGATCTCGGCGATGGTGCCCGACGTCGCGCTGGGCACGTAGAGGGTGCCTCCGGCCCGAGGATCGAGGATCCCGCCGTTGGCCATCGTGCCGACGGTCAGTGTGGTCACCGGGGTGGTGGCAGACACGGTGGGCGGGATGACCGTCACCTGGGACGCCTGGCTCGGAGCAGCGTAGACGAGCGTGACGACGAAGGTGGTCCCGTCCGGGCGCACACTGATCGAAGACGGCATCGACCAGGGGTCGGCTCCGGCCGGCAGCGGCGCGAGCGCCTCGGTCCGGTCCGTCGTGACTGCCAGAGACGTGGGATCGATGGTCAGCCACTCGAGGGTGCGTGACACCTGGTCGCTGAGGATCACCTGCCCGGTCCGGGCGTCGACGCCGACGCCGACGACGTCCCGCGACGGCAGGAGCGGGACGACGCCCAGCACCACCGCGGGGTCTGTGGCGGTGTCGACGACAGTGAGTGTGTCGGACTCCATGCCGACGACGTAGAGGCGGTTGCGGGGGGCGTCGATCGCCATGGCGCCGGTGCTCGCCTGAGGAACGCTGATCGACTGCACGACCGCGAGGCGATCTGTTCCGGTGGAGGCTCCCACCACAGAGACCACGCCTGAATAGGAGTGCAGCGCATAGACGCGGCCGTCGGTCCCCACGCCGAGCTGCTGGGTGTTGCCCGACAGGCCGCTGGTGATGACGGGTGGCGTTGTGTCGGCCGAGTACGTCTGGGCGGGGTCGATGACCGAGATCCCCCCGCCGATGGTGTTGTGCGAGACGTAGACCGTCCCGTCCAGCGGGGAGACCGCCGTGTCGTTGGCCGCATACCCGCCACCCAGGGGGATGAGCGAGGCGGTGCCGGTGGAGAGGTCGATCTGGGCCACCTGCTGGGTGCCCTTCCAGACCGCGTCCGCGAGGTAGAGCCGGTTGCGCGCGGGATCGATCGATCCCGTCTGCAGGCCGCGGACGCTGACCTGGGACCGGACGTCGATCGTCGAGGCCACGACGGTGGCCGTGGACGAGGCGGGTGCCACCAGAGCCGGGGCAGCAGTAGCCGGACCGGCGAGGAGGGCGAGCGGCAGCATGACGGCTGAGGCGACGAGGACGGCGCCCCCGGCCCGGGCGGTGGTCGGGGAGAGCCGACGGTGGTGCACCAGCATGAAGTCCTCTGTCTCGGGGTCGGGTATCGGAAGTCATGAGCACCATATGCGTCCCCACCAGGGGTGATACAGAGCAATCGCTACGTAGTTTCCGGGGCTGAGCGGCGTACGGGGAGGGCCCGGGGGCAGTCCCAGAGCGACCGGCCTACGATCGCAGGGTGGCTGACGACGCCGACGTCCCCGCGAGCGAGCCCGATGCTGAGCCCGACGCCGAACTGCAGGCCGCGCCCGGGACCCCCGAGGCGCCGGGGCGGACCTGGGCCAAAGGGTGGCTGACCCGGCGCCGGATCATCCAGGCTGTCCTCGTGCTCGGGCTCGCCTACGTGGCCATCCCGCTGGTCAGCGAGCTGCCGGACGTCCTGGGCGCGCTCCGAGCCGCGCGGCCGGCGTGGTTGGTCGTCGCCGCGGTCGCGACCACCGGCGGGTTCGTCAGCGTCGCGGTGGCGCTGCGGGCCTGCGCAGGCATCCCGATCCCGTACCGGGACGGCGTCCAGATGCAGGTCGCCTCGACGTTCACGGGGACGTCGACCCCCGCCTCGGTCGGGTCGTTGGCACTCGCGGTGCAGTTCCTCATCGCCCACGGGCTGCCGACGAGCGTCGCGGCGGCAGTCGTCGGACTGCAGAACCTCATCCAGGCGCTCGTGCACGTCGTCTTCCTCGTCGTGCTCGCCCTGGTCGGCGGCCGGAGCGTCGATGTGCTCAAAGACGCACCCAGCGGCTGGACCGTGCTGGTGATCCTGGGCGTCACGCTCGCGGTCGTGGGGGTCGCGCTCGGGGTCCGCCGGATCCGGGCTGCGCTCTCGGAGCTGTGGCGCCACCGCGGGCGCCCCGGGGCCGAGCACTTCGCCGCCCTGATCCGCTCCCCGCGCCGGTTGACGTCGTCGGTCCTCGGTGCGGCGGGCGGCACCCTCTCCTCCGCCGTGACGCTGTGGGCGGTGCTCGTAGCCGTGGGCGCCGGGAGCCGCCCGGTGACGGCAGCCTTCGCGACGATGGTGGGGGCGACGTTCGCCTCGGCGGCCCCGACGCCGGGGGGCATCGGGGCGGTCGAGGCCGCTCTGGTCGCCAGCTTGACGGCGCTGGGCATCAATCCCGGGACGGCGCTCGCGGCGACGTTCGGCTACCGGATCGTCGCGACCTGGATCCCCACCTGCGTGGGCTGGTACTTCTACAACTCGTTGCAGCGCCGGGGCAAGATCTGAGCCGCCGGGTCAGGAGCTCGGCTCCTACCCCACCAGCCCGGCCAGCTCCGCCCGCAGGTTCTCCCGCGCGGTCTCCTCCCAGCGTGCTGCTCCGACCGGGGTCCGGAACAGCGGGACCGTCGCCAGCAGCCGCTCCAGGACGGCCGCCCGGCCGGCCGCGAAGGCGGCGTCGGGTACGTGGGCGTACTCGGTGCGCACCTGGGAGACGTAGCGGGCGTAGCGGTCCGGCGCGCTCGCCAGGATCGCCAGGTCGGCGTCGCAGACCAGGGCGCCGGCGGCGTCGCCTGCGGCGGGGGAGTGGTCCACGGTGACCAGCACGAGCCGGACGACCTCGGCGACCTCGGTCGCGGTGAGCGGCTCACCCGCCGCGGCCTGTCCGCCAACAGGCGCCGCGGCCTGTCCGCCAGCTGGCTTCGCGGCCGGGCCGCCAACAGGCACCGCGGACTGTCCGCCAGCCGGGTCAGCGGTCTGTCCGCCGACGGGCTCCGCAGCCCGCCCCACGAGCGGGCCGAGCAGATCACCGGCGAGAGCCGCGGACGCTGCCTCGTCGGCGCCGGCCACGCCGTCATGGACCGCGTCGTGGAACCACAGCGCGAGGTGCACCGCGCGGGGTGCGCCGGGCTCGAGGACGGCCAGGGAGTCGAGCACGTGGGTGAGGTGGGCGGTGCCGTGGTAAGCGCGGTGCGGCTCGGACCAGCGGGTGAGCAGGTCCTCCCCGACCCCCGCGGCGCCGGGGACGCCCGCCAGCAGCGCCGTCCACCTCGCCAGCAGCGCCGCGCGCTTGGCCGCCACCCGGTCCCGTCCGCGCACCCGCAGGCCCGACGCCGCGAGCCGGGTGAGCAGGTCGCGTCCCGAGGTGGGCACGGCTCCGGCCGCGACGAGGTCAGCCACCCGCGCGGCGGGGACGTCGTAGTGGTCGAGGTCGAAGGCGCGCCGCGCCAGACCACAGTCTGCGGCGAAGGCGTGCAGCTCGGCGAGGGAGGAGTCGGAGACGAGATGGGACCACGTGGTCCCGTGCCCGGGCCAGAGCGGGGAGTCGATGTAGAGCGTCACTCAGGGGTGCTCTCGCCCGCGCAGAGCGTCGATCTCGCGGCGTTCACGCTTGGTCGGGCGGCCTGCACCGCGGTCGCGGGCACCGGCGAGGGGCGTGTCGAGCCGCGTCGGCGGGGGCGGGGAGTTGTCGATGATGCACTCGGGCACCAGGGCGGCTCCGACCCGCTTGGTGATGGCCTTCTTCACCACCACGATCCGTTCCAGACCTTCCCCGCGCACGTGCACCTCGTCGCCGACCTTGACCGGGGTGGCCGGCTTGGCGCGCTCGTCGTTGACCTTGACGTGCCCGGCGCGGCAGGCCGCGGCGGCCTGGGACCGGGTGCGGAACAGGCGCACCGCCCAGGCCCAGCTGTCCACCCGGGCGCGGGCGCCGGCGTCGGGCAGGGGTGGCGGGACGGGCCGGTCTCCTGCGGTGGGCACGGTGGGGCTCCTGACTGTGCGGGTGTCTGGATCATACAAGCGCCGCGGGCGCGCGAGGTTGTAGCCTGCCAGCACTTGTAGCCTGTGCCCAGCATGACATCCGAGCATGTCCCCTCGTCCCTCTCGTGCACCTGCCGTCCTCGAAGGAGCAGTCCATCAACGCCGTCCCGGGCCCCGTCTCACCGTTCAGCGCTCTGCTGCTCGCCCTGGCCGCGGCCGTCGCGCGGCGCGGGGACGGCGCGCAGATCAGCGGCGCGCAGGCCGCCCTGGAGGTGCTCGACGCCGAGCACGCCACCGGCGCCTTCCTCGTCCTGGCCGACCCGATCGACGCGCTGGCCGGCAGGTTCGGCCTGGCCGAGGCCGATCGTCGGCTGCTCACGATCGCGCTGCTGCCCGAGCTGCACCCGGCCGGGCACCTGCTGCTCGGTCTGCTCTCCGGCGACGAGGGGGCGGCGCGCCCGAGCGTGGCCGTGGCGCTCGAGCTCGCTGGTCTCTCACCGGTGTCCGCGCAGGGTCGCCGGCTGCTGGCCGCGTCCGCGCCGCTGCGCCGGCACGGGCTGCTCTCCGTGCTCGGGGACGACGTCTTCCTGGCCCGGCGGCTCCAGCTCAGTGAGCGGGTCGTCGCCGCGCTGATCGGCGACGACTCCCCGCCGGCGCGGCTGCTGCCGCTGTTCGGGGAGGTCATGCCGGTCCCGGTGGAAGGCACGACGACGGTCGCGGGCGCCCTCGAGCGCGGCGCCGGCCTCGTGTGGGTCACCGCCGGGCCGGGGACGGCCGGCACCGCGCTGGCGGCCGCGGCCTGCGAGCAGCTCGAGGTCATGTGCCTGCTCGCGGACCTGCGGCGGGTGCCCCACCTCGGCGGGCCAGGGGAGGGCGGGCCCGGGGGCACCGGGCTGAGCCAGGCCGAGGTCCGGGGCCTGGTCGCCGACCTCGTCCTCGAGGCGGCCCTGGACGGCTGCGTGCTCATCCTGGCCGGGGCCGAGCTCGCCGCCGGGGCGATGGACCTCCTCACCGGCGCGGTGATGCCGGTGATCGCGGTGGCCTCGACGGACTGGGACACGTCCTGGGCACGAGTCATCCCGGTCGCGGTGACGGCGCCGCGGCTGACCCCCACCGAGCGCGGGGAGCTGTGGTGGGTCGCCCTCGGCGGGCAGGTGCCCCAAGACGCGGTGACCGGGCTGCGCCTGACCCCGGAGCAGATCGCCGCCGTCGGACGGCTCTCCCTGCGCACCGCGGAGCAGGCCGGGACCGAGGTGACGGCCGCGATCGTGCAGGACGCCGCGCGCCGGCTGGGACGCGGCGGGACCAAGAGCGCGGCCGGCCGCCGCGGCTCGGCGGTCCTCGACGACCTCGTGCTGCCCGAGCGCACCCGGGACGAGGTGAGCCGGCTGATCGGGTGGGCGAAGCACCGCGACGACGTCTTCGCCCTGGGAGACCTGCAGGGCAAGGGGGGCAAGGGGACCGGGATCGCCGCGCTGTTCTCGGGCAGCCCGGGCACCGGCAAGACGCTCGCCGCGCACGTGGTCGCGGACGCCCTCGGGATGGACCTCTTCCAGGTCGACCTGTCCTCGGTCGTGGACAAGTACATCGGGGAGACGGAGAAGAACCTGGAGAAGGTGTTCGCCGAGGCGGAGTCGCTCAACTGCGTGCTGTTCTTCGACGAGGCGGACTCGCTGTTCGGGTCGCGGTCGGCGGTGAGCGACTCCAAGGACCGGTACGCCAACCAGGAAGTGGCCTACCTGCTGCAGCGGATGGAGTCCTTCGACGGGATCACCGTGCTCGCCACGAACCTGCGGGGCAACCTCGACCAGGCCTTCGCCCGCCGGCTGCACTTCATGATCCACTTCCCCGATCCCGACGCCGCGACCCGGGCGAGCCTGTGGGAGCACCACCTCGCCCAGCTGCCCGCCCTCGACCCCGGTGACCCGGTCGACATCGCCGTGCTGGCCGACAACCTCGAGGTGGCCGGTGGAGACATCCGCAACATCGTGCTGTCCGCCGCGTACGAGGCGGTCGCCCAGGAACGGCTCGTGGGGATGGGGGACCTGCACTTCGCCGTGGTGCGGGAGTTCACCAAGCTCGGCCGGCGGGTCCCGGCGAAGGCGTTCGAGTAGCTCCTGCAGGGTGATGCAGCCCTGCCAGAAGGGCGGGATGTCCGGGAACCTGGCCGGTGTCGCAGGCGCCTCGGGCGCCACGGGCGCTCTCGACGTGGCGTTCTCGGCTGTGCCGTCTGTATCCGGATCGGCGCGATGGTCGGCGTTGTGGCAGGTCTCTTGGTTGGCACCGGGTGGGTTCGGTGGTGGGACGGCGCCGTGGTGTGCGCCGCGTTCGTGGTGGGCGTCGGTGGTGGTGTAGGTGCGGCCGGAGGGCGCGGTCCAGTGCACGCTCGCGCCGAGGGGGCCGGTCGGTCGTGGGGGTCCGCCGGTTCCGGATCCGCCTGACCAGGGTCTACCAGCTCCAAATCCGCCTGACCCGGGTTCGCCGGGTGGGGTGGTGATGATCTGGGCGTTCCATCGGGTGCGGTGTCGCATGCGGTGGTGTGTGCGGCAGAGGTGGATGAGGTTGGTCTGGTCGGTTGTTCCGCCGTGGGCCCAGTTGGTGACGTGGTCGATGTCGCAGCGGGTGGCTCTGCGTGCGCAGCCGGGGAAGCGGCAGTGTTCGTCTCTGAGGCGGAGCCAGGCTTTGAGGTCGGCGGGGATGGTGTAGCGGTCGCGGTCGACGCCGAGGATGGCTCCGGTGTGGGGGTGGGTGAGGATGCGTAGGAAGGACGGGGCCCGCCCGCAGAGGTCTCGGGCGGTGTCGGGGTCGATGGGTCCGTAGCCTTCGAGCTCGGCGGGTGCGTCTGCGCCCAGGAGCGTCAGGACCGGGACGGTGACGGCGACGGTGGGGCGGATGCCGCGCATCGAGGTGCGCAGGCGCCGGCGATCCTCCGCGGAGCCAGGACCGTCCCCGTCAGCCCCGTCAGCCCCGTCAGTCCCGTGATCTGGTTCGCTGGTGCTGTCGTTGTGCCCGGTGCCCTCCGCGCCAGCCGGGTTGCTCAGGGCGTGGGTGAAGGCGTCGTGGGCGTCGTCGTCGAGCATGACGGCGGTCAGGGTGTCGGCGCGCAGCTGGGGCAGGGTGCGTCCGTCGTCGGGGTGCTGCAGGGACGCGGCGACGTCGGAGACCCTGTTGAAGATGGCGTGGGCTTGGGTGGCGGGCAAGAACGCGTGCAGCCACGCCATGCCGTCGACGTCGGGTTCGATCAGGACGGTGCGCCCGGTCGTTGCCGTCTCGTGGCGTACGACCAGGGGTACGGGGTCCAGGCGGTCGCGTTCGCGGGTGGCGGCCCGCTTGAAGACCGAGACGGTGAGGAGTTTGGCGCGGGGGATGAGGGTCTTCTCCGCTCGTGCCCGGGTGTGGGGGTCGAGGCCGGCGATGTGGTTGATCATCACCTGGGTGTGGCGGTAGGTGATCGACCCTTCAGCCAGTGCGGTGGCGGTGGCGGGGAGGTCGGTGGCTAGGACGTGGGCGTCGTCGAGCAGGTGCGCGGCGGTGGTGTGGGGCAGGTGCAGGGCGCAGGCCAGCTCTGCGGTGACCTCGCCCAGGTCGAGGTCTGGGTCGCCGGGGTCAAGGGTCAGTTCACTCGGGTCCAGGGAGGAGGTGCGCAGCTCCTCGATGAGCGCCGACCGCATGGCCGTCATGGAGTTGATCATCTGATCGGCGGTGACGATGGCGGCGAGCAGTTCCGCCTTGACGGTTCCACCGGGCCCGTCGTCTTCGGAGATCAGGTTCTCAACCATGATTCGAACCTACATCTGGCCACTGACATTCCCGGGCGAGACCACCGATACCACCCGCTGAGGACGCAGGTGCCAACGGTGCAGCAGTGCGCGCACAACCCGCCGTCGCGCACGCCGTCGCACCCGCCGTCGCGCACGCCGTCGCACCCGCCGTCGCGCACACCGACCCGCCCGCCGGACCCGCCCAGCGGGGCCCGCGATCGCCGTCGACCATCCCGTTCCTGCTCATGTCCTGACTCTACGGATGGCCACTGACATTCCAGGGCGATCACAGCCATACAGGTGTGACCAGGGCCGATGTCTCACACCTGCTCTCCACCGGAGATGTAGACCCCGCATCGCTTCTCCCAGTGGCTCCACCCGCGGAGCACGTACTGCCACGGCTCAGCGCGCGGGGCCACCAGTTCACCCCTAGCCCGACGGACTTGGGTATCAATTGCGGTAGTGCCGGGACGGTCGGCTGGTCAAGGATGGCCAGAGCAGCGCCAACTCGGCCGTCGCCCGCCCCGCTCGCGGGACAGGAAGTGGTCGCGTACCGCACAGCCCGATCGTCCTGATGAGCGGAGAAGACCATGTCGCTGACCCACGCACCCCAGCCCACGACCGCGACCGCGGATCAGGTGGACCAGGCCGTGGCACCGGTCGCCCCTGCCCACGTGGTCCCGGTCGCCGGTCTCATGGTCGGCAGCGCCGACGACCGCGCCGAGCGTGATGCCGATGCACTCGCCGACAGCGTGCTGCGTCGCCTGCGCGCGGGGGGCGCCCCGTCCGGCGACGGCTCCCAGGGCCCGGCCGACGACGTCCACGCGCACGACCCCGGCTGCGGTCACCTGCGCCGCAGCGCGGTCCCGACGCCCAGCGCCGTGGTCGGCGCAGCCGGTGGCGCCCTGGATGCGGCGACGAGCGGACAGATTGCGGCCCGCACCGGCGGCGGACGTGGGCTACCCGAGGGCATCCGGCGCTCGATGGAGGGCGCCTTCGGCACCGGGCTGGGCCATGTGCGCATCCACGACGACTCCACCTCGGCCTCGCTCAACCAGGCGGTGTCCGCCCGGGCGTTCACCACCGGGTCGGACATCTTCTTCGGGGCCGGTCAGTACGCCCCGCACGACTCCGACGGCCAGCGGGTGCTCGCGCACGAGCTGGCCCACGTCGTGACCGAAGGCGGGGGTGCGCCGGTGCGTCGCGCCACGTCGACATCGGCGACGGCGACAGCGGCCAAGCCGGCGTCCAAGTCGTTCTTCAGCGGGGTGTCCGACGCGGTCAGCGGTCTCTTCAAGCCCAAGACTCCTGAGCAGAAGGATCAAGAGGCAGCCGCGGAGCTGGTCAAGAAGGAGGCCGCAGCGGACGCCAAGAAGATCAAGGACGAGGCGAAGGCAGCGAAGGTCAAGGACGCCAAGACCGTGTCCGGTCATCAGAAGCTTGAGAAATCCACGGCGAAGACCAACGAGAAGGCACGAGAGGAGGGCATCGCCGGACGGCAGGCGATCAGCGACAAGATCGTCAACGCCGGCGACGCTGACCGGGTGACCACCGCCAAGGCCCTCCTCGACGCACAGATGGACGAGTCCCTCCAGGCCGAGAAGGAGCTCGCGGCCGAGCTGACGACCGCCAACCCCACGTGGACCGACGACAAGGTCATCGACGAGGCGTTCAAGCAGATCTGGCTGGAGGGCTTCCGCGCGAAGAACCTCTTCCACGTGCGCCCGACCCGAGAGACGGTCGCCGAGCGCCTCATGCGGGAGATCCGCGACGCACGCAACCATGCTGCCGTCGCGAGCGTGAACAACGAGGCGGAGTCGCAGGCGACAAAGCTGGGCACCATGCTCCCCGAGCCGGTCGAGATCCTCTACGAGAAGTACGTCCTCGCGCTGCAGGCCGCGACGTCCGCAGTGCCCCCGCTCTCTCTCGACGTGGCCGAGAAGAAGGCCGCGGCGGAGACCTGGGGAGCCGCGCCGGAGGAGATCAGGTCCCAGCGCCCGGCCAAGGACAGCGCGCTGGACGTCCGCGCGATCATGGACGCCCGCGTGCGTCTGGCAGGGTCACCCCGCGCGGAGGTGACGGACACCGAGAAGGCGGACGCGTTCTCGGACAAGGCGGGCGGGTACGTCGACAAGGGCGCTGACGTCGTCGGCAAGATCCAGTCGGTGGTCGCCTCGAAGGGGCAGGCGGAAGACACCAAGCTCGACGCCGCCAACACCGGCGATCCGCTCTCGTCGAAGGACCCGCTCGGCGCCGGAGAGCTCGTCGCCGGCGCGAAGCAGGCCGCAGAGAACCTCAAGACGGGCAACCGGTCGGGTGAGGGGCCCACCTACCCGCAGTCGGTCCAGACCAAGGCCGCCGAAGGGATCGGCACCGTCTCGGACGTCTTCACGTCCCTGACGAGCAGCGTCGACGGCATCATCAAGTTCGTCAAGGCGTTGGAGGACTCCCAGAAGGCGAAGGACCCCCGTAAGGACCTTGCTGCGGCGAAGGCCGGTCTGGACGGTCTGGGCAACCTCGTCGACTCGGCGAAGAAGACGGCGAAGCTCGCCGTGCTCATCGACTCCTCGGTGGAGAGCAGCGTCAAGCAGGTCATCCCGGGCCTCAACATCGTCAGTGCGGTGATCTCGGTCGCCAGCAACGCCATGGCCCTCGCCGACAAGTCCCAGCGGATGGACGAGGCGAACAAGGCGATCCTCCAGGCCCGGCTGTCCGACCCAGACCCTTCCAAGGTGAACGTCCTCGTCTACCCGTTGCTGAAGGTCGCGTCGAAGTACACGAAGAACCTCGAAAAGGCGTCCTGGAGCACGGCGGTCTCCATCTCCCAGGTGGTGACGTCGATCGCGACGGTCGCCACCGCCGGCGGCTTCGGCATCCCGGTGGCCGTCGACCTGGGGATCGGCGTCCTCGACAAGCTGCACGACCTCGGCCACTTCATCGCCGACGAGTACATGACCTTCCTGTCGAAGAAGGCCAGCGACGCGTCCGTGGGCGCGCTCGAAGGGTCCGCCGAGCAGGTGCTCACCCACAACCCGGGGACGGCCGTCGACGGCATCATCCTGCGAGCAGCGGGCAAGGATCCTGTCGCGATCGCCTTCCTGGCCAACTACGCGGTCGACGGCGCGGCGGTCGACGCAGCCATGCTCGCGAAGGTCCACCGCACGCCCGCCCCGGCGGCGCCGCTCGCCAAGGGTCCGACCAAGGCCGGACCGCAGGGCGCCGCGGCCGCAGCGCCGGTGGTGCTCGAGCAGGACATGCTCTTCAAGATCCGTCAGGCTGTGCTCGACGAGATGGGCGACGACGCGGACCCGGAGTACGCCTACCAGACCTACCAGAAGAAGGCCGTCGCGATCTCCGACAAGTGGTCCGCGACGGGGGCCATGGCGGACCAGCGCAACCGGATGGACGACCAGGGCCCCGACGCCGACACCAAGCCCGGTGGCCGAGGCATCCTCTGGCGGCTGAAGATGATGGTCAAGGGCGAGGAGAAGTTCGGCCGGTCGGCGAAGAAGACCGAGGTGAACTGGGAGAGCGCCGCCAAGGGCGGCGCCGTCCGAGACTCCGGGGTGTCCCTCGTCTGCGGCCCGTACCAGCTGCCCGCCAAGAGCACCGAGGCGGACCAGAAGGCGTTCCTCGAGGGCGTCGACGGACTCAGTGACGCCGTGGTCGTGGCTGCCGCGACCAACACGGAGAACTCCGAGGAAGGGCGCGCGATCCTCATCAAGATCGTCCAGGACCGGCTGCACAAGAAGGTCGCACACGCCGGCGCGTCCAAGGCGGGTGCCTGATGAGCGCCGACCAGGTGGCACCGGGCGCCGGCGTCCTCGCGACGGTCGTCGCCGCGCTCTCCGAGTCCGGCTGGGCCCTCGACGTCGACTGGGACCGCGAGGTCTTCGACGTCGCGCCGCGCGACGGCCAGGGAGAGCCCCTGCTCGGCGTCGCCATGACCCACACCCGCTCGATCGTCTTCTACCGGGTGCACCCCGAGTACGTCGCGGCCGAGGCCCGCGCCGCGGTCGCGGAGTTCGTCACCCGGCAGAACACCCACCTGACCACGTCGGCCTTCGAGCTGGACCTGGACACGGGCAACCTGTCGCTGCGGTCCGGGTTCGCCTTCCCCGACCTCGCCCTCGACCTCGCTGTCGTGCAGGCGATCGTGGACAGGCTCATCGTCGAGGTCGAGACGGTCCACGAGCGGACCCAGCCAGAGCTCGAGGCGGTGCTCGCCCGCACGCGCCCCGCGACCGCGCCGACCACCCCGATCACGCCAGAGGACCCCGCATGACCCTGCTCCACCCGGCCCGGCGCCCAGCCCGCCGTGCCGCGCTGCTCGGCGCCCTGCTGCTCGCCACCGCAGCCTGCTCCGGATCCGACGACGAGGCCACCGAGGTCTCGATCTTCGACCTCGAGATCGGCGACTGCCTGCGGGCTGCCGAGGAGATCTCCGCCGAGGTCGAGACGGTCGACCGGGTTCCCTGTGGCACGGGCCACGAGCTCGAGCTCTACGCCGAGGTGGCTTTCACCACCGAGACCGGCGATGTCGGGGACTTCCCCGGTGATGCCGCGCTGGTGACCTTCGCCGACGGTGTCTGCGCCGAGGACTTCGCGGACTACGTCGGGGTCGACTACCGCGACTCCGCGCTGTACTTCACCTACCTGCTGCCCTCCGCCCGCGGCTGGGACCAGGGCCCCGACACCACCGTGCTGTGCTTCGTGACGACCACCGGGGACGAGCTCACCGCCTCCGTGCGCGGGACGAAGACGTAACCGGCACGCCCGCCACGCACCGCCCGACGCCGCACGACAGACCGGCAGACCGACAGACCGACAGACCGACAGCCAGCCAGAGGACACCACCATGGGACAACCGTCAGCCATCACCGGAGGCCAGCTCCTGTGCTCCTTCGGCGCCGCGCCGTCGGCCCTGGTGGTGCTCCCGATGAACCGGGTGATGATCGAGAAGCTGCCGGCGGCGAACGTCATGGACACGCTGCCGGTCGTCAACATCCCGCCGTTCGGGATGTGCATGTCGCTCGCAAACCCGATGGTGGCCGCCGCGACCGCGGCGGCCTTCGGGGTGCTCGTCCCGATGCCGTGCCTGCCGGTCACGGTCGGGCCGTGGGCGCCCGGGGCACCCAAGACGATGATCGCCGGGGCCCCCGCCCTCACCCAGGGGAGCACGTGCTCGTGCGCCTACGGCGGCGTCATCCAGATCCTCATGCCCGGCGCCCTCAAGACGACCGCCGGCTGAACCGTGAACTTCGGTAGCGATTACCGATGCCCCCTGACCGCCAGATCCTTATCGTTGTGCGCGTGCACCCTGTTCGAGGTCACGAAGGGTGACGAGGAGATGAGGGTGGCATGCTGATCCCGGCTGTCGAGGACGCGCTCGAGCGCTACCTCCGCGGTACCCTCCCGCTGACCGACGAGATCGGTGACATCTCCTTCGACCCGCCGTCGAGCACGTGGTCCGCCCAGGTCAACCGGATCACCGTCAACGTCTTCCTCTACGCGGTCTCCCGCAGCCCCCAGCCGCCACGCTCCTCGGCGCCGCGCGCCGCCGCGGACGGCACCATCGAGCGTCGCGCGCCGCTGCCGCTCGTCCAGTTCAGCTTCCTCGTGAGCGCCTGGGCGGGCAGCGTGCGCGACGAGCACCAGCTGCTCGGTGAGGTCCTCACCCGCATGCTGGCGATCCAGGTCCTGCCCGAGTGGGCGGTCGAGACCGAGCTGAGCTCCTCGATCCAGGTGGCCCTGGCCACCGACGAGCTCAACCGCCCCCGCGAGCTGTGGGGTTCGCTCGGCGGCGGGATCAAGGCGTCCTTCACGCTCTTGGTCACCGTGGCCTCGGACGCCTACGACTGGGAGACCGCCCCGACCTCGGTCGCCGACATCAGTGCGCGCACGTCCGCGAAGGCACGCACGCAGCCCGCCGGCACCCAGCGGTGGGGCACGGACACCCCCCGACCCCAGACCCGACCCCAGACCCCCGACACCCAGTCGCTCCCGGAGTCCGCGGCGAGCGGCCGATGAGGATCCTCGCCGCGGTCCCGCGTCTGGAGGTCTCACCCGGGGAGTCGATCGACCTCGTCCTCGACGTCGTCAACACCGAGCCGGTGATCGAAGGGGTCACCGCCCGGGTCATCGGCATGCCCGCCGCCCTGGTACGAGCGCGGCCGGCCTCCCTCGCGCTCTTCCCCGACGCCCAGGGTGAGATCACCCTGACCTTCGCCGTCCCCGGGACCTTCCCGGCAGGCCGGCACCCGCTGACCATCGAGGTGTGCGGCAGCACCCCGGCCGCCCGCCCGGTGCACCACGACGTCGAGCTGGTCGTGGGTGCCCGTCCCCGGATGGTGCTGCGCGCCGCACCGAGCATGATCCGTGCGCGCAAGCGCGGGACCTTCACCGTCGAGACGATCAACCGCGGGAACGTCCCCCTCGACGTCGCGCTGCGCGCCCGGGACTCCGACCGCAGCCTCAACACCACGATCTCCCCGTCGGCGCTGACCGTCGCACCGGGGGAGGCCGTCCTCTCCACGATCGTGGCCACCGGCCCGCGCCACGTCTTCGGCTCCGACCTCGACCGTCCGCTCACCGTCGAGGCGTCCTCGAGCGACGTCGAGGACTCGATCTCGCTCCTGCTCCGCCAGCGTCCGCTCATCAGCCGCGGACTGCTCACGGTCGCCATCCTCGTCGGGATCCTGCTCATCTGGGCGGCGATCTTCCTCTTCGGCATCCGCAACGTGCTGGGCGCCGACCCTGTGGCCAAGGTGGCCCCGGCGTCGTTCTTCGCGGCCTCGGACGCCTCCGGGACCGCCGGCGGCGCCCCGGCCGGTGCGCTGTCCAAGGACGGCGTCGTCGGGCCCGGGGTGGGAGGCACCCTGACCGGGACCGTCACCGCCCAGAGCGACCTGGCCGGCGTCGGGCTGATCACGGTCGACGCGCTGCGGATGAGCCGCACCGGGATGGTGGTCACAGCCTCGGCCGCGACCCAGGCGGACGGCACCTTCACGATCGCTGGGCTGTTCCCCGGGCGGTACTACCTGCGGATCAGCGCCGACGGCTACGACACGCTGTGGTACCCGGCCGTGCCCACCGAGACGGGTGCGACGGCCGTCCGGGCCCGCGCGCAGGAGGTCAGCGACCCCGCCTCCATGGTCATCACGGGCCATCCGGCATCCCTGTCCGGGACCGTCCAGACCGGCGACGTGCGCGAGCCGGTGGTGACCACGGTCGTGGCCAGGCCCTCGTGGGCCGAGGCCGACCCGACGCTCGAGTACACGACCGAGACGGCAGGGGACGGCACGTACACCCTCGCGGACCTGCCGGCACCGGGGACCTACGACCTCACCTTCACCGCCGAGGGGTACCAGCCGGCGAGCGCGCGCGAGGCGCTCGTGGGCGGTCAGTCCCGGTTCGTCAGCGACATCCGGCTCGGCTCGACCCCGGGCCAGATCAGCGGCCTGGTCACGGACGGGATCTCACCGCTGGGCGGGGTCGTCGTCTCCACGACCCTGAACGGCCAGGACATCACCGTGGGCACACCCACGCTCGGCGTCGTGGGCTCCTTCGTCATCCCGGGCCTGAGCACCCCCGGGACCTACGTCGTGACGTTCTCCAAGGAGGGGTTCGGCGACAAGACGGTCGTCGTCGACCTCACCGCCGGGCAGTCCCGCAGCGACCTCGTCGTCTCGATGGCCGACGGCGTGGGCACCCTCACCGGCCGGCTGGTGGACGGGGCGGGCAAGGGCCTGGGCGGTGCGACGATCAGCGTCGGCGGAGGCACGACGTCGACCACCGCGACCACTCTGACCAGCGGGAACGTCGGCGGCTTCACGATCGCCGGGCTCGCGTCGCCGGGCTCCTACACCCTCACCTTCACCCTGTCCGGGTACCAGCCGCAGAGCGTGCCGGTCGAGCTGGTCGCCGGGGAACCGACCGCGCCGATCAAGGTCACCATGACCGCCTCCCTCGGCTCGATCACCGGCCAGGTCACCACCAACGGCCAGCCGGTCCTGGGCACCGACGTCGTGGTCACCAACGGCTCCCAGTCGTGGACGACGGTCACCAGCAGCGAAGCCGGGTCACCGGGGGTCTACGTGCTCAGCGGCCTCGCCCCCGGCACGTACACCGTGACGGTCTCCCTCGGCGGCACGGTCCGGGCCACCGGCCTGGTCACCGTCACCGCCGGGGCGAGCGCCACCCGCAACCTCGAGACGACAGGGGTGAGCTGAGTGCGCGTCGTCGTCTCCGAGCGCCGCATCTCCGTCGTCCCCGGGGTGCCTGCGCACCTCACCGTGACCATCACGAACACCTCCGAGGTCATCGCCGGGTACTCCCTCCGCTTCCTGGGCGCCGACCCCGAGTGGGTCACCTTCGACAACCCGGACGCGCGCCTGTTCCCCGATGCCAGCGCCGAGATCCGGGTCGGGCTGCGCCTGCCCGTGGGGGTGCCCGCCGGCGCCCGGCGGATGGCGGTCCAGGTCCGCGAGCTGACCGCCGACCGCGCCGTGGCCATCGAGGAGATCGTCGTCACCGTCCCCGACCAGCCCGGCCTCGCCCTGCGCCTCGACCCGGCGACCGTGACCGCCGGTCGGCGCGGCGAGTTCGGCGTCGTCGTCGAGAACCACGGCAACACCGTCCTGACCGGCGCGCTGCGCGGGGTGGACGCCGAGAAGAAGATCACTTTCGCCTTCACCCCCGGCCAGTTCCGCCTGGCCCCGGGGGAGACGCTCAACGGACGTCTGCGCACCAAGGCCAAGCGTCCGGTGTTCGGAGCGCTCGCGGTGCGCCCCTTCGGGCTCTTCGTGGACGACGGCGTGGTGCGCGCCCCGGCCGAGCCGGCACCTGCCGTCCCGGCGGGAGTCACCGACCCGGCCGACGACCCGGGCGCCGACGAGGCACCGACCCCGGCGGCCGGCGGCATCTTCATCCAGAAACCGGTGTTCGCCCGGGGGCTGATCTCGATGATCGGTCTGCTCGTCGCGGTGTCCTTGTTCGCGCTCGTCATCTCGATCGCGCTGACGTCGGTCATGGCGCGCTCGGCCGCCGACCGCGACCTCGCCCTCCAGGTCGCCCAGGCCCGCTACGACACCACCTCGACCACCGGGACGGCCGGCTTCGCCGGGACGGTGCGGCTGCTCTCCGACGGGCAACCGATCGGCGGGGTCTCGGTCGAGGCCTACGAGGAGTCCGACACGACGGTCGCCATCGCCACGACCGCGACCGACGACCAGGGTGACTTCGCGATCGGCAACCTGCCCGCCGGGACGTACAAGATCCGGCTGCTCGGGGCGGACTTCTCCGAGGTCTGGTACCCGGCCGCACTGACCGACGCCGACGCCGAGGCGCTCACCCTGAGCGCGGGTCAGCGGATGACGGGGCTGAGCGTGCTGCTCGGAGGGGTGCCCGCGACCATCTCCGGGACGGTCCTGGGCACGGACGTGGCCGGTGCGACCGTCCAGCTGCAGATCCCCCTGGACGCCGAGATCCTCCAGGGCATGGTGGACGCCGGAGACGCAGCCGCCGAGAGCGGCAACGGCGCGATCGTGCGGACCGCACCGGTCGGCGCGGACGGGACCTTCACCCTCGCGGTGGTGCCCTCGCCCGGGGTGTACGACCTCGTCGTGCTCAAGGCGGGGTTCAGCACCCAGGTGCAGCGGGTGGACGTGGCGGCCGGGGAGGACCGGTCCGGGATCGAGATCAGCCTCATCGAGGGCGACGGGTCCATCGCCGGGTCCATCACCTCCGCGTCCGGACCGGTCCCCGGGGCCACCGTGGTGGCGACCTTCGGGCAGAACGTCGCGCAGACGGTCAGCCTCACCCAGGACGCCGTCGGCACGTTCACGCTGCGCGGGCTGCAGACACCGGGAACCTTCACGGTCGTGGTCAGCGCCCCCGGGTACGCGCCGGCGACCCTGAGCGTGAACCTCAGCGAGGGGCAGCAGCTCACCGGCCTGTCGGTCCCGCTGGGGAAGTCCTCGGGCACCCTGGGCGGCACGGTCACCACCCCGGCCGGCACGTCGAGCGCCGGTGTGACGGTGACCGTGACCGGCGGCCCCGTGACCCGCCAGACCGTCACCCAGTCCGGTGGGTCGTCGGGCGCCTGGCGGATCAGCACCCTGCCGCTGCCCAGCACGTACACGGTGACGTTCTCCCGGGCGGACCTGGAGTCTCAGGTGACGTCGGTGACGATCGACGCCAACGGCGTCGTGAGCACCGGCTCGTCCGCCGTGACGAGCATCGACGCGAGCATGCGCCTGGCCACCGGTCGGATCACCGGCACCGTGACCCAGACCGCCACCGGGACCGGGGTGTCCCAGCCGGCGGCCAACGTCCAGGTGACCGCGACGTCGGGAGCAGCGACCTTCGCGGTCACCAGCGCGTCCACACCCGAGGCCAGCCGGGGCAACTTCGTCCTGGAGAACCTGCCTCCGGGCACGTACACCGTGACGTTCTCCCGCAAGGGCACGCGGTCGATGTCCTCCATCGTCACCCTCGCCGCGGGTCAGCACGTCGCGCTGACGCCCAACCTCGTCTCCCCGGCCTCGATCAGCGGCCGCGTCCTGCTCGGCACCGACCCGGCGGCCGGTGTCGAGCTGCGCCTGTACACCGCGGAGCAGTTCGGGACGGCGGCCGCCCCCGTCGCGGTCACCCGCACCGGCACGGACGGCAGGTACGCCTTCGAGGACGTGGACGCACCAGCGCACTACATCATCGAGGTGAGATCAGCGGCCGGCACCACGTCCCTGGCCACCTCCACCGCGATCACGATCGCTCAGAGCGATTCAGCCACGTACGACTTCACCCTGGAGTCCTTGTCATGACCGAGCAGCTCACCACGACCGTCCGCAGCAACGGTGCACCCAGCGTCCTCGTCGAGGACGACGTCCACGCGAGCGCGGGAAACCCCGCGACCATGCGGGTGCACGTCCGCAACCTCGGCGACGGACCGCGGGACATCTCGGTCACGGTGATCGGGCTCGACGACGGCTGGGCGCCCGAGCCGGTCGTGCTCCGTGACGTCCCCGCAGACATGACCGTGTCCGCCGAGGCCGGACTCGTGCCAGGCATCGGCGCCGTGCCGGGGGAGTACCCCTTCGTCGTCGTCGTCCAGGCGCTGCCGGTGGGCGCCGCCCAGGCGCTCCCCCCTGCCCAGCCGCGCCCCGCCGATCAGGCGCCGGCCGCCGCCCAGGCGACCACGCTCGTGGAGGCGCACCTCACGGTCGACGCCCCGAGCGAGGTGCTGCTCACGGTCGAGCCGGCCGACTCCCGCATGCGGTTGCGCCGCAAGGTCGACGTCGTGCTCTCCAACACCGGCAGCGAGCCGGTCGAGGTGGTGCTGTCCACCCGCACCGACGCGGGGCTGCGCCTGGAGCTGAGCGACCGCGACGTCGTGGTCCCCGCCCGGACGACCCTGAGGCTCACCGCCCAGGCCCGCAACCTGCGTCCCCAGCTCCTCGGGCACCTCAACCGCCGCGGGTTCTCCGTCGCGGCGGCGGGAAAGCAGGCGCCGGCCCGGTTCTCCGGGACGATCACCTCTCGACCGCTGCTCAGCTCGGGGTTCATGCGGGTCATGTCCCTGCTGCTCATCATGGCCATCTGGGCGGGTGGCCTGGTGGTCGGCCTGCCGTGGCTGACCGACCGCGTGACGGCCCAGCAGACGGCCGACCCGGCCGCTGGGGCGGGCACCGATCCCGGCGCGCCGGGCGACTCCGGCGACCCGGCCGACCCCGGCGGTGCCGACGGTGCCGACGACCCCGGCGGTGCCGGGGGTGACGGGGCCGGTGGCGCAGCGCAGGAGGTGGAACCGACCGTCCGGATCGGCGGCGTGGTCACGGCGACCGACCCGGCCGGGGTGCAGGTCCAGATCTCCCCGGCGAGCATCATCGCCGACGCCCCGGGTGGCGGCGGCGGCGCCGGCGGGATGTCCAGCTCCGCGCCCGTGCCGGTGCACGCCGTTCTGGCTGCTGGGCTGGCTGCCGGGCCGGCTCGGGACACCGACGACGCGCCGCTCGCCAAGACCTCCACCCGGGGCGTGGCGATCGAGTCGACGACCTCGCTCGCGACCACCCGCACCACCTCCACGGGCGACGACGGCGCGTGGGCCTTCGCCGGGCTCTCGCCCAACCTCAACTACCTCCTCACCGTCTCCAAACCCGGCTACCAGACGGTGCGGCACGTGGTCTCCGGGGCAGAGGCCGCGGCCGGCCTCGACGTCGAGCTCGTCGCCGGGGACGGGCAGCTCTCCGGGCGGGTCACCGGCCCCGACGGCGCGGGCGCCGGTGGGGTCGACATCGTCATCACCGACGGCACGACCACCGTCACGACGTCGACCACGACCTCAGGCTCGGTGGGCTCCTGGGCCGTCGAGGGACTCTCCACGCCCAGCACGTACCTCGTGACCGCCCAGGGCAACGGGCTCGGCGCCCAGTCGCGGCTGGTGACCCTCGCCGCGGGGGGCACCGCCACCGCTGACATGGCGCTGAGCAACGGCGTCGCGAGCCTGTCCGGGATCGTCACCGGCCCCGACTCCCTCGGCTTCGACTCGGGCGTCGGAGGAGCCACCGTGACCGCCAGCGACGGGAAGACGACGCGCACCGCGTCGACCGTGACCTCCGGAATGGTCGGATCGTACACGCTCGTCGACCTGCCGATCCCGGGCAGCTACGAGATCACGGTCGAAGCCGACGGCTACGCGACCCAGACGCTCCAGCTCACCCTCGATGCGGCGACCTCCTCCTCGACGCTCGACGTCGCGCTGCGCACGGCGAACGGCGCCGTCCAGGGCCGGGTCACCGACACCGCCGGGGAGCCGTTGACGAGCGCGGGGATCACCCTGCACAACGACGACAACACCTACAAGACGATGGTCACCGGAGACGGTTCGTTCCGCCTCAACGGCATCGCGCCGGGGGAGTACGTCGTCTCCGCGACCCAGTTCGGGCACCTCACCGGGTACGCGACGGTCCGCGCGAGCGCGGGCTTCGCCACGATCGTCGACCTCGTGCTGACCGAGGTCGAGGGCGACGGCCTGGTCTCCACCTCACGCATCCGCGGGCGGGTGGGTGACGCCCGGACCAACGGGCAGCTGACCTGCACGGGCCTGGCCCCCGGGGAGGCGTGCCTGGTGACGGTGAAGCTCAAGGCGCAGGCCCTCGACGGGTCGCCCCGCGACATCTCGGTCACCGCGGACCCGAACACCGAGTACCTCATCCCGGGGGCCGGGGAGGAGGGCCTGCTGCCCGGCCTCTACGTGCTCGAGGTGTCGGCACCGGGGTACGAGCCGTCGAGCATCCGGGTGAGCGTGCCGATGGACGCCACGGTGACCGCCGGACAGGTCGCGCTCTATCCTTCACCCTCCCTCATGGGAACCGTGCTCGCCCGGGTGGGCAGCGTGCCCGACGGCACCTGCGTGATCGTCGTGCCCAGCGGGACGACCGTGCCGGCGGCAGGGTGCTCGGAGGTCCTGGACCCGGCAGGCGCCGCGACCTGTGTGATCGACGCCCCGGCGAGGTGTGGCCTGACCGGGGTCAACGGCGGCTACACGATCACGAACATCCCCAGCGGGAGCTACTCCGCCTCGGTCCAGTCGGGCGACGCCGAGTACGTCTTCACGGACGCTCCCACCGAGATCTCCCTGCTGGCCGGTGACGTGCGCCGTTTCGACGCGGTGCTCCACCGACTGGCCCGGATCTCCATCACCACGCTCATCAGCACCGGGTCGTCCGCGCTCGTCTCGGCGAGTGAGGCCAAGGTCGCGGCGGTCCTGCTGCTGCCAGACGGCACGGAGGTGCCGCAGGCCAGCGGGACCGCCAACGCCCAGGGGCTTGTCCAGCTCACGAACCTCCCGGCCGGTGCGTACCGGTTCGACGTGTCCGCGCTCACGGCCACCACCCCGGTCACCACGCTCACGGGGAAGCTCGAGGGGGTCACGCTGGCCCACAACCAGGAGCTGAGCTCCCAGCTCGTGCTCACCAACACTGCTCAGAACTTCACGGGCAAGCTCATCACGCGCCTCTCGGCCGACTCGGTCACCGGCGTCGGGTCCCTCCCTGTCAAGGTGACCGGCATCATCGGCTATACCGGCGCCACCCCGGTCCGCCACACCGTGCTGGTGACCAGCAGCAGCGACGGGACCATCACGACGCAGAGCACCGACTCCGCGGCGGCCAACTACCTGCCGGTCGTCGCCGACACGGTCGACGTCGCCTTCGCCGGGGCCACCGGCTCGGGTGGTGCCGACGACGACTTCAAGGCGCAGACCTTCCAGGGAGTGACTGTCGCGAACACCGTGACCGAGATGGAGCTGCAGCCGGTCGGGCAGCCTTTCGCCGGGACGATCACGCTTGTCGGTGCCGTGGCGAGCGCGGCCAATCAGCTGTCCGCCGTGAAGGTCGAGGTCCTCAGCAGCCCTCCCGGTGCCGGTCCGGTGACGATCGCCGCGGTGGGAACACCGTCGACTGCGGTCTCGGGACGGCTCGTGTGGTCGGACCTGACCCAACCGGAGGACCCGGCCTCGGCGGGCGGACGGATGGCCCGACCCGGCGCCTACAGCATCCGGGTCAGCCTGGCCGGCTTCGACCCGGTGGTGCAGTCCTTCACGATCCTGCCTGGGGGGACGATGATGGTGGGCCCGAGCGTGGTCACCGAGGTGTCGGTGAAGCTGGAGCGGTTCGGTGACCTCCGCGTCGCCGCCTACTCCGACACGTGCGACGTGACGGATCTGTCCTCCTGCACCCCGGTGCCCAACCCGGTCATGACCCTGCGCGGCAACGGCAGCCAGCAGACCGCGACCGCCGCACCCGGGCAGAACTCCGTCGACTTCGGCGAGCTCCCGTCAGGGACCTACCGGGTGGCAATCCAGGCGGCGGGGTTCGTCGGCGGCGAGAAGGAGATCACGGTGGACGCGGGACAGAACGCGATCACCGAGCCTGAGGTCGTGCTCCTGGCGCAGTACGGATCGATCGCCGGAGGGGTGACCACGCAGGTCGGTGCGAACTCCCAGAACCTTGCGGGTGTGAGCATCACCGCGACCCGGACCAACCCGCAGCCCGGGGAGGTCTCGTTCACGACCGTGAGCGACACCCAGGGCCGTTACGAGCTGGCCGGCACGATCGATGTGCCCGGTCTCCGCGGTGGCACGTGGGAGGTCACGGCGTCGCTGGAGGGGTATGCCGACTGGTCGCTGCCCGCTGTCGTGGTGACGATGGGGGCGACCACGTCACAGAACATCGCGCTGACCCTCGAGCGGGTCGACTTCAAGGTCACCGTGGTGAAGTCCTTGGAGACGGGTCAGGGCATCGACGGCCTCACCGTGCAGCTCATCAACTCCGGAGCCTCGCTCCGGCCCACCTGCACCCACGCGCAGTCCGGGACCGTGCCGGCCGAGTCTGTGCCGTCCGCACCGGGGTGTGCACCGCTCGAGGTCGGCGAGTACCTCTTCGAGGGGGTCCTGCCGGTCCAGTCGGTCCTGGAGATCGACGGCAGCGCCCAGGGGCACTCTCGGCTGTCCCTCGCGGTGAGTCCCGTGCTCGGACAGAATCCCTGGGTCGTCACCGTCCCGTTGGTCACCATGACCAACACGGTGCGCGGAACGGTCTCCAGCCAGAGCGGCGGCGGGGCACCCGTGATCCTTCCCGGGGCGACCGTCACCCTCAAGGACGCTGCGGGAGCGGCCGTCGGCACTCCGATGGTCTCCGACGCCAACGGCATCTTCGTCTTCGAAGGCCTTCCGGACGCGACCTACACCCTGACCTCCGAGCTGACCGGCTACGGGTCGCTCACCCGGACGATCGCCGTGCGCAACGGACAGGTCGCGGTGCTCGACCTGGTGATGTTCCCGGTGACCCGGCAGGTGAGCGTGGTCGTGACCGCCGACGGCTCCGACCTCACCGGGGCGCTCGTCGGCCTGAGCACGACCACTCCCGGTGTGAGTCCGGCGTCCCTGGCCGCCCAGCCCCTGGTGCGCGGCGCCGGGAACACGTACACGACGAGCTTCAGCCAGGTCCCTACGGGGGTCTGGACGGCGACGGTGACGGGGGCCGCCGGGCACCCGTGGACCACGACCGCGTCCGTCGCCGACGACGGAGCGAACCCCGTGACGGTCACGGCGGCGGTCACCGAGGTCGCCATCACGCTGTCAGCCTCGGCCCCGGCCTCGGGACCCGACTCGCTCGAGGTGACGATCGCCGGGGCGCCCGCGGGAGGGCCCGCGATCACGCCCCAGGTGGTCTCGGTCCCGGTCAGCTCCGGGACGCGGACGATCTCCCTGCTCGCCGGCGCCTACACGGTGACGCCGAGCGCGGCCCCGCCGTGGGTGATCGCACCGACGAGCATCGCCGTGTCGGCCGCGGACCGGGACGTCCGCGCGGCCTTCACCCTGAGCCAGCCGCCGGTGACCACCACCACGACGGTCACCAGCACACCGGCGACGCTCACGGTCGGTCAGACGGCGCGGTTCACCGCGACCGTCACGGCCCCGGGCGTCACGGGGATCACCGGCGACGTGGAGTTCACGCTCGGCGGGACAGCTCTGGGGACCTTCGCCGCGTCCGGTGGGAAGGCGACGACCGGGGACGTGCTCATCACCGAGGCCATGGTGGACCGGCCCTCGGTGACGCTCACGGCCGAGTACCTGGGCAGGGCTGCCGGAGGCGGGACGGCGCAGCTGCTCACGTCCGAGGGGGCGGCCTCGGTCGCGGTCACGAAGGTCGCGACGTCGGTCTCCGGCGCCGACGCCACCACGGTCGGCCTGGTGGCGACGTTCAGTGCGACCGTCACCCCGCAGGTCGCCGGGACGATGACCTTCACCTCGGCCAGCGCCGGACCGTCCGCGACCTGCACCGCGACGGTCACTGCCTCCGCCCCGATCACGTGCGTCAAGACGCTCAAGGCCGGGAGCTACCCGGACTTTAGGGCCACCTTCACCCCGTCCGGCACGGACCACGCAGCGTCGACATCGGCGCAGTTCACCGTGACGGTGGCAGCGACGCCCGCGCCCACCCCCACCCCCACGCCGACGGAGGTTCCGTAGGCGAGGGTCAGGCGAGCTGCAGCACCACGACGACGAAGGTCGTCAGCGCCAGGGCCGCCGCGACGAGCACCCACCACCGGAAGCGCGGCTCCTCCTCGAGCGGGGCGACCGGCTCGGGGGCGGGGGCCGGCACGGGCTGGGGGACCGGGGCCGGGACCGGCGGAGGAGGCGGGGTCATGCTCCCCGTGCACCGCAGGCACACCCATGCGGTGGGCACGTTGAGCTCTCCGCAGGTGGGGCACGGCACGGAGTAGCTCACGCCGGTCCCGGAGGTACCGGGCAGGCGGCGCAGGGCGTCTCCGGAGTCGTCGTCGGGGCCGCGGACCGCGATGGCCGTGCTCGACCAGAACAGCGGGAAGTCGCAGGTCCGGCAGAAGTCGCTCGCGTCGCGTCGGCCGTTCATGATCTCGCTGGGCGTCCCGCACTCGGGGCACGTCACGCTGGTGAGCTGCATCAGGGTCAGGTCTCCGTGGGCGGTTGGGGGAGGGCGACGTGCGTGGTGGAGTCCGTGGTCTGTCTGGGCCAGACGAGCTTGTCGCCCACCCACAGCTCCGCGCGGACGTGAGCGGGCACCTCGTCGGCGACGAGCTTCGCGAACGCCCGCTCCGAGAGATTACCCGTCGAGGCGACGCGCATCACCACCCACGCCGTGTCGATCGGGCTCTCACCCTCGCGCCACACCCCACCACCTTCTTCGATGACGACCGGGCCGCCGCTGAACAGCTCGAGGATCGTCCACAGCCCGAACGGCGTGCCGCGCCAGGCGAGGGTGCGTGCTGCCGTGCGCAGCACCTCGCGCTGCACGTCCGCGCTGCCCGCGCCGTCGACCGACTCCAGGCCGATCCAGCTGGCGAGCCAGGGCAGCATCTGCGGAGGGGTGATGCGCGGGTCGGGCAGGTGCACGAGGTTGTCCGCGTGCGCCATGACGGTGTCGGCCTGCGCCTGGAACAGCTCGACGAAGCGCCGGAAGAAGCTCTCCTGGAGCATCGCCGGCGGGAGCTGGTTGACCAGCCAGTCGGAACGTCTCACAGGGCGATCACCGGACCACGACGCGGTGGTCCGCTGACAGGAACAGTGCGTCCGGGGACAGTCGCAGCGTGTCCCGGCCCGCGCCGATCCGCGTCCCGTTGCGCAGGTCGTAGTCGAAGAGCTGCACCTCGTCGATGCGCTCGATGCCCTCGATCGGCTCGATGAGCTGGGCCACGGCCGTGGCGGTCAGGTCGGTGTCGAACTGCCAGCCGGTCCCGTCCGGGCCGCCGAAGAGCGGGTTGACGTACCGGGTGATCGCCTCGAGCACCCGCTGCCTCAGGAGCGGCGCCGAGCGCCCGGGCAGCGCGTGCAGCAGCACCGCGACGCTCACGCCCTGGTAGAAGGGTGTGCCGACCTCGATCGCGGCCCCCACGAGCCGGCGGGCCTCGAGGGCCTGGGTGATCGAGGCGACGAGCGGGGTGGAGAGGGCGAAGTCGTCGATCGTGTGGTCGCGCGGGTCCTTGCGGACCTGCGGGACGACGAGCACCCGCACCGCGCCGGGGGCCCCGCCGCTGCGGGGCAGGCACGCCGCCCGGGCGACCTCGACCGAGGACTCGTGGGTGATGCGCTCGTAGTCGCCCGCGGTGACCGCTCGCTCCCCGGTGCGCAGCGTCAACGGACCGCGGACCTTCGCCTCCTCGATGCTCTCGGCGTCCACGCCGCCGCTCGCCGCGGCGAGGTTGGTCACGCTCGCGACGAACGGGACGCTGGAGCGCAGCACGGTCAAGGTCCCCGCACCCACGTTCCCGGCCGCTCCGCCGCCGTAGCGGTAGCTCGTCACCTGGATCTGGGCGCCGTCGGGGGGCACCGCGCCGTGCTGGACGACGGTCCCGTCGGGGTAGCGCACGCTCGGACCGAACTGGATGTCGCCGGTGATCGAGTCCCACACGACGTGCTGGTCGAGGGGACCGGAGGCGGAGAAGTCAGGCACCTCGGTCCAGGGCGTCGACTGGTCGTGGGTGATGACCCGCACCGCCTCCTCGCCGCGGCGCGTCGCGACCGGCGTGTGCGTCACCGCGAACACCTGGCTGGACACGCCCGTGGAGCGTCCGATGATCTCCGCCGCCGCGGCGGATGCGTGCTCGGCTGCGACCGTGACGCCGACGGCGGCGACCGTGAGCTCCTCGATCTGGGGGGAGGCCTGGTAGGTGGGCTGGCCGGGCAGCGGCCGGGTGAGCCGCGCGCGCAGCCAGTAGCCGGGCTTCCCGCCGAGGGTGAGCGCCTCGTGCTGGTCGGGGACCAGGAGGATGACGGCACCGTCCCGGTTGAGGCCGCCGGTCGAGTCGGCCTGCACCCGCGCCGGGATCCAGACCTCCCCGGACCACACCTCCCACAGCAGCGGCGGGTTGCGCGGGTCGACACCGATGCCCTCGGCGTGCGCGCGGACGGTGAGGTTGATCGCGAGGTTGGCCAGCGACGTCGTGAAGCCGAAGTACGCGGCGTCGTTCTCGGCCAGCCCGGGCGTCGCGAAGCAGGTCAGGGACGTCCCGGGGTAGGTGAGCGCCTCCCAGCCGTCGGTGACGGCCTCCGAGCCGGCCTGGACGGTGTGCACCATGGTCAGGACCGGGGGCACCACGAGGGCCTCGGCGGTCGTGGTGAAGACGACGCCGGTGGCCTCGGCGGCCGCGAGGGTGGACACCTCGGTCCCGGCGGGCACCCGCACCGGGGCGGCGGCCGGTCCCGAGAGCCAGAAGCTGAGGTTCGTGTGCGCCACGCTCGGGGGGAACTGCTCGATGCCCACGAGGTTGAGGAAGTGGACGTAGAGCCGCTCGGGCACCTGGTTGACGCGGAACAGCACCATCTCAGACATCCACGCGAAGAGCTCGATGAGCGCGACTCCCGGGTCGGAGACGTTGTGGTTGGTCCACTCCGGGGTGAACCGGGGGATCAGCCGCTTGGTCTCGTCGACGATGTCCTGGAAGGAACGGTCGTCAAGGTTCGGTGCGGGAATGGGCATCAGGAGTCCTCGCGAGGTATGACGTAGAAGGGGTAGACCAGGTTGCGGCGATCGTTGGTCGCCTTGACGCGATAGAGGATCTCGATGCGGACCAGCGCGGAGTCCTTGGCGTCCTGGACGGGACGCACGTCCTCGACCGCGATCCGCGGCTCCCACTGGGCGAGCGCGTCGCGGACCGCCTGGGAGATGAGCCCGAGCAGGTTGGCGTTGACCGGCTCGAAGAGCAGGTCCCAGATCCGGCAGCCGAACTGGGGGCGCATGAGCCGTTCACCGGGGGCGGTGAGCAGCACGACGCTGATCGAGTGGTCGAGGTCGTGGGCGCCGTTGGTCAGCGCGATCGACCCGGTGTGGTCCACGGCCATCGGCCAGCTGAACCCGCGGCCGATGAACGAGGGGACCTCGGAGGAGCTCTGGACACTCAATTGATCATCACCATCGCACCGGAGACCTCCGTGACGCCGGAGCCCTTGACCGAGACCATCCCCCCGGAGAGCTCGGCCTTGGAGGTGCCCGAGGCGGTGAGCGCGGCGCTGGCCGCCACGTCGATGGTCGGGGCCTTGAGCGAGATCTTGGAGTCCGCTTCGATGGTGATCTCGGTGCCTTTCAGGGTGATCTTCCCCGACCCGTCGAAGGTGATCTTCGACGTTCCTGAGGAGATGGTGAGGGGGACGTCGGCCGGGACGACGAGGTCGGCCCGGTCCTTGCCCAGGTGCAACTTGTGCTCCTGCCCGGCGAGGGAGACGAGCACGTACTGCTTGTCCCGCGCTGCGCCGTCGGAGAGCTCGACGACGTGCCCGAGCCGGGAGGACAACGAGCGGGTGTCAACCTTCCCGTCCGAGCTGGCGACCGAGTGCGCGGCCGGGGTGTTCTTGCCGTTGTGCATCCCCCCGATGACGACCGGTCGGCGCATGTCCCCGTTCTCGAAGGTCACCAGGACCTCGTCGTTGACCTCGGGGGTCGCCACGAGCCCGCGGCTGGGGCCGCCACCGACCGAGGTGACCCGGGCCCACTCGGACTCGATCGCGTCGCCGAGCACCGGGAACTTCACCTTGACCCGGCCGAGCTTCTCCGGGTCGGTGATGTTCGTGACCATCCCCACGACGGTGCCCTGGCGGATGAAGCTCGCCGTGCTCGGCGCGGCCTGGGCGCCCAGCACCGACCGCAGCGTCGAGCGCGGGCTGTCACCGGCCACGAGCTCGGTGTGGAACCCGCGGGAGGAGTACACGTGGGACACCTCCCGGACGTAGTACTCGCCCGACGCCGGCCCGGCGTCGGCCAGCTTGACCCGGCCGCCGGGGGTGATGGCGGGGTGGATGTGCAGCCGGCCGCGGGCGGTGACGTTGCCCTGGGCGTTGAGCCGCGCCGCGGCGAGCTCGCTGGCCTCGGTGCTGGAGGAGGGGTAGCCGGAGATGTCCAGGACGCTCGAGGTCATGGCCGAGCTCGGCTTGGCCAGCGCGGGGCCCCCGGACCGGGCGCTGCGCCCCTTCTCGGTCCCCACGACCTCGCTGAAGGTCCGCACGTCGAAGCCGCGGACCTCGACCGAGGTCGGTGCGGCCGAGGTCACCTGCACGGAGAAGTCGTCGATGTCGACCCCGAGGGCGAGGGCGACCGGGGTCGCTTCGTCCGGGTGCCCCTTGGCCGGGACCCACGTCGTGAAGGTCTTGCCGGTGACGATCCAGTCCAGTCCGGTGCGGGCGGTGAGGTCGTTGATCAGGGCCAGGTCCGTGTCGGTCTGCAGGACGTACTCGTGGGCCAGCTGCGCCCCGCCGGTGATCCTCGGGTTCAGACCCGCACCGCCGGGGAGCTTGCCGAGGATGTCGAGATAGCTGGACTTGGCGTACGTGGTCACGTGGCTGTCCCGGCCCAGGCGATGAGCCAGGTCCTCGACCGTGACGACGAGCTCGGGGCGGGCGTCCGGGCTGTTGTTGAGCGCCAGTCCGGTCACCTCTCCGGTGAAGATCGCCGTCATGGACGAGCTCTGGGCGTCGCGCTGGGCGCGCACCACGACCGATGAGCCGATCGTCAGCTTGCCGGACTCGGCGAGCTTGTAGTCCGGGTCGGCGAAGCGCAGCGTGCACCGCCCGACGGTGCGCACCGCCCGGTCGGTGCGCAGCTCGACGAGCATCGACATGTCCGGTGCGCTCAGCGCCGTGCCGTTCACCGACACGGTGGGGGAGAGCTGGACCCCGGTCGAGGTGATGCTCACGAGAGGTCCTCGAGGCGGGGGATGGACAGCAGCGAGCCGGGGCGCAGCGCGAGGGGGTCGGCGATGGTGTTCGCCCCGGCGAGGGTGCGCCACCGGGTGGCGTCCCCGTAGTACCGGGCCGCGATCCGGTCGAGGGTCTCCCCGGCCTGGACCCGGTGCACCCGGTGCGGGTTGGGTGTGCCCGACGTCGGGTTCTGCGCTCCGTAGCTGTTGGCCGGCTCGTACTGGTGCAGCAGCAGGGCGAGCGAGGCGCGCAACGGCACACCCGTGGTCGAGAAGTACGTGTAGGTCAGGGTGAGGTCGGAGATGACCGCCTTGAAGGAGTGCAGATCACCCCAGTGGAAGCCGACGTAGGGCGGCCGGGCGTTGTTGGTCGCCTCGTTCGAGCCGGGCAGCGACGTGTCGATCTCCATGATCGCCAGGATCTTGTTCGTGTGGTCGGTGACCGAGGCGCCCGAGTGGGTCGTGTCGAAGAACAGGTCGACGGCGAGCGTGCCCGGGCGGGCACCGGAGTAGCGCAGCTTGGGCACGCCCCGGCCCGGCATCGAGTCCCCGGTCCACCGGTTGCTGCGGCTGATGGTCAGCTGCGAGGGGTTGAACAGGCAGGGGATCCGGTCGCCGCCCTCGATCTCGATGAAGGCCTTCTCGGGTGCAGACATCAGAACGCTCCGGGGGTGAAGGAGGATGCGCGGCGGGTGAGCTCGTCCAGGAGCCGGTCCTCGACGCGCCGGATGACCCGGTCCTCGATGATCTGGGCCAGCTCGTCGTCGAGTCGGGCGGTGATGCGGGCATCGAGGTGGTCGAGGACGTGCTGCTCGATCTCGGCGAGCTGGGCGGGGGTGGTCGAGTGGCGGGACACCGTTCCGGAGCCGGCAACCGATCCGGGAAGCTGCCCGCTCCCCGCTCCCTGGCCGCGCGAAGAGCTGGATCCGTCGATCATCGGGAGTCCTTGGGGTAGGTCGAGCGCGCGGGGTGGGCCCAGTGTGCGGCCGGTCATTCTGCGGAGGATACCCAGCTGAGCGGCGTCGTCGGTGACGGCTGCCACAGCGGGGACGGTCGGTGGGGTGGACGGCGCAGGGGTGGCGCCGGCGCGACGGGCGCGCTGGCTGCCGGCCCCGGGGGAGGGCCGCACCGAGGCCCACGCCAGCGTGGACGGACCCACCGGACCGGTGGAGCCGGCCTCGCCTGCCGGGGTCGGGCGCCCGCCACCCGGTGGTGTCGGGCGCGCGGAGAGCCACGGCGTGGAGCGTGCGGCTGTCGGTGAGGGTGGTCCGGTGGGCGGTCCGGTGGGCGAGGGCGGGCTGGTGGTGGACCGCAGACCGGGAGGGGACTGCGGGCCGGTGGTGGACAGCGGGCCGGTGGTGGACGGCACCAGGACCGGTGCGGGCGCGGCCGCGGGAGCGGCGGTGAACCGCCCTCCGGGGCCGGTTGTGGAACGGGCGGGTTGCCAGAGACGTCGCACCTGACCCGGCCCGCCGCGCTGGTCGCCGCGGGCGCCCACGACCGGTTGGGCCGGCCGGAAGGCGCTGAGCGACCCGAGCCCCGCGGGGGTGACCAGCCGCCCGCCGGCGGACGCCGATCCGGTTGATCCGGTTGATCCCGTTGAACCAGTCGATCGAGTCGATCCGGTCGGGCCGCCTGTGCCCGACGCCGTCCCGCGAGACCAGCCGCGCAGCGGAGCCTGGGCGATGGGTCGAGCGGCGGAGTCGAGCTGGGAGGCTGCGGGTGCGTGTCTGGGGGAGCCCGCTGACCGTGCTGCGCCCGCTGACCGTGCTGCGCCCGCCGGGCGCACCGAGGTACGTCGCCAGTCGGCTCCCTGGACGCCGGTAGCGCCCGGGGCACCGGGGCGACCCAGCCTGCCGGAGCGACCGTTGCCGCCGCGACCGTTGCCGCCGCGACCGCTGTCGGGACCACCGGTGTCGGAACGACCGGTGGCGGACTTCCCGGTCAGGGTGGCCGGCAGACCGGCGACGAGCGCGCGGCGCAGCATGCCCGAGCTACGGGTGCCGCCGGTGGTGCGCGCGGTGACAGCCCGACTTCCGGAGTGCTCCGCACCGCCGGTCCTGGCCGACGTGGTTGCCGGGGCGCTGGCCGTCGGACGGGCCGAGGCGCCGGCCGAGCGGCCGGTCGACGCCTGGGTCATGGCGTCGGCCGGGCCGCCAGCGGCAGTGGACCAGCGGGTGTGAACCGCCGCCGTGCGGGCGCCTGCCATGGAGGCACCGACCATGGAGGCACCGACCATGGAGGCACCGTTCACGGTGGCACCGGCAGAGAGAGCCCGTCCGGTCACCCGGGCCCCCGAACCCATCATGCGGCGCAGCCCCGTGGACACCCCCAACGAGTAGGCGGCCACAGCTGGCCTGCCGACGGCTTCTCCCTGAGCCACAGTCGGCGACCCAGAGGCCGGCGACCCGGTGGTCAGCGACGCAGAGGCCAGCGACGCAGAGTCCGGCGACCCGGTGGACAGCGACGCAGAGTCCGGCGACCCGGTGGCCAGCGACCCAGAGTCCGGCGACCCGGTGGACAAGGCTCTGGTGGACGGTACCCGGGCGGACGACGATCCGGAGGACACGGTCGTGGACACGCCTCCGGCGGTCGAAGGCCCTGCCGCGCGCGACGTGCTCTGAGCGCCCGATCGCACCGGCGAGGAGGACACCGAGGGACCTGCCGGTGCACCCAGGGAGCGCACGGACCGGGCGGGCACCTGGGTGACGGCGGCAGCGGTGGATGCTGATCCTGCTGTGGGCTCAGCCCCGGCCGTCACGGAGCGGGCGCCGGTCATCGCACGGGTTATGGCGCCGGTCGCAGCGCCTGGTGCCGCGGCGCTCGAACGGGTGAGGGACGACGGAGGTGCCGGGAGGTGCCCGACCGCGGTCAGCGAGGTGCCGCGCGCGATCGACCCGATGGACATGCTCCGGCGGACCCCTGCCACCCCTGTCGCCCGCGGCATGACCGACCGGTGCGCCGTCTCCGGTCCCGAGCGCACGTCGGTGGGTGCGGGGAACGCGGTCATGGACCGGCCCGTGCTGGACTGCGTGGTCACGAGGGAGTCGCCGGCAGCCCCGGCGAGGACGGACGGTGCCGAGGTGCGCAGCCCGGCTGGTCCTGGCAGCAGGCGTCGGGTCGGTCCGCTCGACGAGTCGACCGCGCCCGGCGAGTCGAGCGTGCCGGACGAGCCGGGAGAGCCCTGCGACCCGGACGCCGGACGTGGGGCGGGGGCGACCGTCCGACGCACCTGGCGGTCGAGCAGGCCCCCACCGGTGTGCAGAGCGCGACGGAGCGGACCGGGAGAGCTCGCTGCGCTCGCGGACCCGGCGTGCGTGAATCCGGCTGGCACCGACCCTGCGTGCACTGACCCTGCGTGCGCTGACCCAGCGTGTGCTGACCCAGCGTGTGCTGACCCGGACTGCGGAGACCCGGACTGCGGAGACCCGGACTGCGAAGACCAGGACTGCGCTGACCCGGACTGCGCTGACCCGGCAGACGCGGCGGTGCGTGCTGGGTGAGGGAGGCGTGCGGAGGCTGCGCGTGACGACGCGGCGTCGGCGTAGGCAGCCGCTTCGGAGCGTGCAGCGACGATCTGGACTGCCAGGGCGCGACGACGAATCCACCGACGGACGCCAGCCGGCTGCCCTCCGGATGCGGGGACGGGACGTGAGTGTGCTCGAGAGCCAGCGGCCGTACCTGTCCCCGCGGAGGTGGGCGTGGTGCTGGCTCTCGGTGAGTTCCCCGGCGCGGTGTTCCCGGCCGGTGAGGGTGCCGCGGACGAGCGGCGTCGGTTGTCCTGCGGGGTGAGCATCGCCCCGGCCGCGCGGACCTCGGCGGGCAGGCGCATGGCGACGGCCTTGCCCGCGGCGGCCTTCGAGAAGGACCCGGGTGACCAGGTCTTCTCGTCCGGGACGCGCCGCACGACGCGCTCCAGACCCCGGGTGGGGACAGGTCCGGCCAGGTCGGTCCGGGGAGGGAGGACCGGGCGCCCGGTGGCGCGCCGCACATCAGGTCCGGTGGGCGCGGCACCGGGAGCCGACGCACCGGGAGCAGACGGAGCAGGTGCCACCGGGGCAGGTGTCGCCGAGGCGACCGGTGTCAGCGATGCGACCGGCTCCGTCGAAGCACGAGAAGGGCGTGGGCTGCTCCCGGTGGCGGCCGACGCCGTGGTGGTCGCGCTGGTGGTCGCACCGGTGGTCGGCGAGCTGATCGGCGCGCCGGCACGGGGCCCGGTGGCGGCGCCGGCCACGTCGGGACCGCTGGTCGCGGGCGAACGCAGCGAGGGGTGCCACCACCGCGGGGTCCCGACGGTCCCGGGCCGCGGGGCGGTCACCGGCTGTGCGGTGCCCACATGGTGGAGCGGTCCGGTGACGAGCCGACGGATCTGCGCGGACTGGGCGTTGGCCCGCACGAACACCGTGGAGTCGGCGGCCAGGCGTCCCACGAAACCGGCGCGGAAGCGCGCGTGGAAAGAGGACGGCAAGGTCATCGAAGGCGGAGGCACCGGAGCCGCCGGGGCGGCGAGTGAGGCCGGGGAGTCCGCAGACGCCGAGGAGTCCGCAGCCGGAGTCTCGTCGGGGCTCGTCATGAGGTCGTCTTCGAGCGGAACCCGTTGTGGGCCACCTCGAGCCGTTCGGTGAGCTGGGTCTCGGAGTCGACGCTGAACGAGGGCCCCTGCCAGCCGACGGCGAACACTCCGTCGAACTCCCAGGCGCGCATCCGGTCGCCGGAGAAGGTGAGTGCGGTGATCGCCCCGGTCGACTTCGTCAGCTTGTTGCCGTTCGCGGCGAAGTTCTCCCCCGAGGAGTTCCTCACCCACGTGAACAGGGCGTCGGACTCCACGAGCCCCCGGGTGAAGACCAGGTTGGGCCAGGTCAGCACTCCGGGGAGCTTGTGGACGTACCCGTTCTGCCCGCCCTCGACGTACTCGTCGACCGTCACGGCCAGCTGCAGGCCGGTCACCTCGCGGAAGGTGCCGATCGGCACGCCGTCGACCTCGAAGAGGAACCACGAGGTGTTTCCCGGTTCACCGCCGAGGGCTTCGCTGTCAGATGGTTTCACGGACGGCCTCCCAGGCGCGGTCGTTCAAGGAGGAGACCGCACGGATCATGCGGACCCTGTCGAGGTGCTCGAGGTCCATGAGGTCGTCGAGCGGCCAGTGCAGGTGGTACGCGAGATAGGCGATCTCCTGCCACAGCGCCTCCGCGGGGTAACGAAGCATCGGTCAGCGAGCGTCCGACGGAGCCTCGTCGGCCACCGTGCGTCGTGCGTAGGTCACCGAGGAGGTGACCGGCGGCAGGCGCGCGGATGCTGCGTCGTCGGCGTCGACCTCGACCACCGGGGCGGTGACGGCCTCGGGGGTGACGACCGGGGCCAGCGCTGCCGGGACCGGAGGTGCGAGGGCGTCGCGCTGGGCGGCGAGAAGCTCCTCGTACTCGGCCTGGCTGCCGAAGTTGATCACGCCGTAGAAGTCCTGCAAGAACGCCAGGTCTGCCGCGAAGAGGTTCTCGATCTCGTTCGTGGTGACGAGCTCGAGGTCGCCCAGGCTCTCGACGACCCGCGCGAGGATGACCACCGTCAGACGAGGGTCCTCCGGTCCGTCCACCGAGGGGTCACGCAGCGGCTCGAGCTCGTCGCGCGCCGTCGCGAGCCGCATGACGCCCTCACGGTGCAGCACGCCCCGCGGGTCGACATACCCGCGGGGCAGGGTGAACGCGTACTTGGTCTGCAGGGTCACTTGACCCGCTCAAGGCGCTCGCACTGGAGGGTGATGGTCTCCTTGACGACGTCGGTGCTGTCGACGCTGAGCTGGTCGGTCGAGATCTTGCTCGGCCAGGAGCTGAAGAAGTTGAACCGTGCGACCTCCAGGCGGGAGGAGTCGTAGAGCACGATCGACCCGTTCTTACGCTTGGCCGCGCGGTCGGTGGCCACCAGGCCGGTGCCGCGGATCTCGTTGAACCACATCCACATCTTGTCTTTCGGGGAGTCGAGCGGGGCGACGCGGACCAGGCTGAGCTCCGGGGCGGCCGTGGTCGCGCCGAGGCTCTTGATCTCTTCCTGGGTCCCGCCGGAGCCGGACTGCTTCGAGGAGGAGACGGTCACCTCGATGTCGAGCCCGGAGACGGACATGAGGGAGGTGATGACCGCGCCGTCGAGCTCGAGGAAGAAGTTCTGCGCGATGATCGGGTCGTTGGTGAAAAGGCCTGCCACTGGGACTCCTAGGGTGGGTGCGGGGGCGAATCAGGTGCCGTGCCGTGCCGTGCCGTGCCGTGCCGTGGGGCAGGCACGGTGGCCAGGCGCCGCGCTGGCGCGGCGCCTGGGGAAGGTCAGTTGCCGGTCTGCTTGTTCTGGCTGATCCGGAACACGACGAACTCGGCCGGCTTGACCGGCGCGATGCCGACCTCGACGACGAGCTTGCCGGCGTCGACCGACTCCGGCGGGTTGGTCGTGGCGTCGCAGTTGACGAAGAACGCCTGGCTCGCCGAGGAGCCGAAGAGGGCTCCCTGCTGCCACAGTCCGTGGAGGTAGCCGGTGAGCGTGCGGATGACGCCTTCCCAGAGCTTGACGTCGTTGGGCTCGAAGACGGCCCACTGGGTGCCCTCGAGGATGGTCGACTCGATCATGTTGAAGAGGCGACGGACGTTGATGTACTGCCAGTCGGTGTCCGAGGCCAGGGTGCGTGCGCCCCAGATGCGGATGCCCCGCGTGCCGAAGGGGCGGATCGCGTTGATGCCCAGCGGGTTGAGCAGCGACTGCTCGTTCTGGGTGATGTTGCGCTCGACGTCGAGCACACCCCGGATGGTGTCGTTGGCCGGGGCCTTCCACACGCCGCGGGTGTCGTCGGTGCGGGCCCACACACCGGCCACGTGGCCGGACGGCGGGATGAGGATGTCGGCGGAGGAGCTCCCCGGGATGGGGTTCTCGACCTTGATCCACGGGTAGTACAGCGTGGCGAACGCGGAGTCGTACTGCGCGGTGTCGGTGCGCCACTCCTTGATCTGCTGCGGGCCGAAGCCGGGAGGGGCGTCGAGGATAGCCATGCGGTTGGGGTGCAGCTCGCAGTGCGCGATGAGCGCGGTCTGCACGGCCTTCCACAGGTCGAGGTCGAGGGTGCCGTCCTCACGGGTCGCGGCGGTGACGAGGTCGGGGACGGCCACGATGGTGACGTCCTCGGCGATGGCCAGGCCGTTGATGCCCGTGCGCGCGCTCTCGGAGCCGGCGAACTTGCGGCCGTTGACCGGCACCGAGACCGGGGTGGCCTTCTCGAGGGCGTAGACGCCGGGCTTGAGGATCTCGAGCTGGCTCGACAGGTCGGTCTTGGCCTCGAGGTTGATCTCGACCTTGACCCGGGTGGAGGTCTTGTTGATGACGGTCGCGGCGTCGGTGGGTCCGCCGATGGTCAGGCCCGGGAAGGACTCGACGACCTCGTCGCCCTCGAGGATCGAGATCGTGAACAGGGAGGGACCGTCGGAGTCGTCGGCGGACTCGGCGTTCTCGACCGCCACGCGGATGTTCGCGTCGGGCTCGATGCTCTCGATCGCGATCGGCAGGCCGAGCGCACGGTCGACGGCCGGCAGCGACAGGCGGGCCGGCTCGCCGGCGGGCTTGGCGTTGGGGATGCGCACGATGTAGGCGAGGTTCCCGCCGTTGAGGAAGAACCCGTAGACGGACAGCGGCAGCACCGCGCCCTCGACGAACCCGCCGTACAGGGCCTCGAACTGGGTCCAGCTGGTGACCAGGCGAGGGGCGAGACCTTCGGGATCGCTCGCGTCGTCGGACGGTGCGCGCTCGGTGAAGCCGACGAACGCCGCCACGGCCGTGGGGGCGGACGCGAGGACCTTCTGAGACGACGGCACTTCTTCGATGTAGACGCCGGGGGCGGTGTAGGTAGGCATAGAGCTCTTCCTCTTCCTGTTTGGTGAACCGCCCCGGGTCCCGTGCCGTCGCGCGGGTCGGCTCGGACACGTGACCGAGGCACGCTTGGTCGCCACCATAGGAGCCGGGTGGCTGCCAGGGCATCGGTAGTCGCTACGCAGTTTTTCCGTCGCGCCCGGTGCGTGCCCGGTGCGTGCCGGGTGCATCCGAGCGGGTTGCGGACACGGGGGCGGACGGCAGCGTCCCGGCGCCGCGATTCCGCGGCGGACCGCGTCGGACGGGCCGAGCGGACGGGGTGTGCCGGACGTCACTCTCAGAGGGGGTGAAATCCTTTCCAGGGGGTCCTTGGTCCTTTGTCGGGCAACTATCCTCGGAGCAGCGACACTCCCACAGGCCTCGATCGGGTCGGACTTACGAGGTTTTTTCTTTTATGACGAAGGTCATCACCACCCGGTGGTACCAGACGGTCGCCGCCCCGGCGGCCCCGTCCAGGCCCGTGCGCCTGCGCGCAACCACCGTCCCGCGCGGCGACCAGCTCGCAGAGCTCGAGCACTCGCTGCGGGCAGGGCGCAGCGCCCTCGTCTTCGGTGAGGTCGGGGTCGGCAAGACCCACCTGATCGACTCTTTCGCCTCCTCCGGCGCGTTCTACACGTCCGGCTCCGAGCGTGCGCTCCATCACCGCGCGTCGACCGCAGCCGTGGGCGCCCCGGTGTGGGTCAGCGTGGGGGCTTCCCGTGAGCGGTCGCGCACGCCCCTCGGCGCGTTGCACGACGTCCTTCCGGGCACCGCGGTCGACGTGACCGCGTCGATCGGGACGGTGCGCAGCCTCGTCCTCGCCGGACTGCGCGCCATGTCGGCCGGCCGGCCGCTCGTCGTCCGGGTCGACGACGCCCACCTGCTCGACGACCTCAGCGCCCGGGTGCTCGCCGGCCTGGCCCGCCAGGACGAGCTGCAGATCGTGGCCACGGCGCGTGACTTCGCCGCCGGCCGCAGCCCCTGGATCGAGCTGTGGAAGGACGGCGTGGCAGATCGCATCGACCTGCTCCCGTTCACCCACGGCGAGGTCGAGTCGTGGTTGCAGGGCAGCCTCGGCGGGCCGGTCACCGCGGAGTCGATGCACCAGGTGTGGCTCGCGTGCACCGGGAACGCGCTCCAGATGATCGAGGTCACCGGAAGCGCCCTCCGGTCCGGTGCTCTGCGCCAGGAGTCCGAGGTCTGGGTGTGGACCGGGGAGGCGCCGCTGAGCAGCCGGCTCATCGAGATCGTCAAGCACGAGATCAGTCATGTGGAACCGCAGGGGCGCCGGGCTCTCGACCTCGTCGCCATCGCCCACGGCCTGGACCGCGACGTGCTGGAACGGATCGTCCCTGCCCCCGTCGTGGACGCCCTCCTTGAGGAGGGGTTCCTGTTCGTGCGGTACCGCAACGGCGAGCCGGGCGCGCGCCCGGACGGTGGGCACACCGGCGTCGAGCAGGTCCGGCTGCCGCACCTGCGGTGCCAGCCGATGGTCGCCGCGGTGCTCCACGCGCTCGCGTCGGCGGGGCAGCGCCGGGAGATCCTGGCGACGCTGCGTGCGGTGCAGGGGAACCTGGAGACCCAGACGGGCCTCGCGCTGGTCACCGCGGTCATGGCCGCCCTCGACTGCGGACTGTCCGAGACCTCGCCGCGGATCCTGGCCGCGCTGCACGCCGCGCTCATGGCCGGCCGATGCACCGAGACCCAGCAGATGGCGACGAGCGCGCTGTCGGTGCTCCCGACCGGCGACCCCGCGCGGCTCGACGTGCTCAACGCCCGGTCCATCGCGTGGCGCTTCCTCGACCAGCCGTCCCGGGCCTTGCGTGACATCAGCCAGCTCCGCGCCGAGATGGCCGAGATGGCGGAGACCGACGTCGACGCCGCGACCTTCGTCCGTCACGTCGTGGCCACGACGGAGACCGTCATGGCGGTCGAGCAGTACCACAACGGCGACACCGAGAGCGCGCTGCGTGCGCTGCGCCTCGCCGACGAACAGGTGACCGCGCGGTACGACGGGCAGGTGCCCGCCGAGGTCGCGCTCAAGCTCACCGTCGCGCGGCTGGTCGCCTTCGGGTGCGCCGGCCGCTTCGACGAGTGCCGCGACGAGGCGGAGGCCCTCGTCGCGGGCCCGCAGGGATTCTCCCCGGACATCCTGCCTCTCGTCCCCATGGTCATCGTCGACCTCAACGAGGCGGGTCGGCTGCTCGAGGCCCAGAACCTCGTCGAGAAGCACCTCGGGACCGCGGTGGCCCACGCCGACACCCGGCCGTGGTCGGCCGCCGAGATCCTCAGCGCCGGCTTCCTCACGCTCGTCGGTCTCGGCGAGGTGTCCGCCGCCGAGGGCGTCGTGGCGATGCTCAGCGCGGAGGGCGGCTCGTTCAACATCGAGCGCACCACAGGCCATCTCCTGCGCGGCGGGCTCGGGACCCTGCGCGGGCGGTGGACCGATGCACGCGCGGAGCTGCACTCCGCGAACGTCCAGTTCGCCGTGTCCGACGTGATCGGCCTCTCGGCCATGACGCTGGTCTCGGAGTCGTTCACGGCCATCGCCGCGGGCGACACCGCCGCCGGGCGTGACCTGCTCGAGCGGGCCGCCATCGCGCCGTCGCGCATGTACAGCGCCTACATGCAGGCCGAGATCCGGTGCCTGCGACTGAACGCCGCCGCCTGGCTGCGCTCACCGGACCTGTACGAGCAGGCCATGGAGCTGGCCGGGTGGGCGGCCGCGCGCGGGCTGTGGCGGGTCGAGCTCGACGGGCTGCACTGGGCCGCCTTCGCGCTGCACAGCACCGGACGGCTGCCGGCCGGGGAAGAGCTGCTCGAGCGGGTCCACGTGGTGGCCGAGCGTGTGGACGGCCGACGGACGCAGGCGATGCTCGCCCACGTCGTGGCGATGTTCACGGGGGACCGGGACCTCCTCCTGGTCACCAGCCGGGAGCTGGGGGAGCGTGGGGTGTGGCTCCCGCTGATCCAGCCGTCCATCGCCCTGACCCGACGCGAGCAGGAGATCGCCGGGCTGGCCGCCGGCGGGCTGAGCAGCAAGGAGATCGCCGACCGCCTGGTCCTGTCGGTCCGGACGGTCGACTCCCATCTCTCCCGGATCTTCGCCAAGGCGGGGGTGCGCAGCCGCCGCGAGCTCGCCTCGGTCCTGCACGTGCAGCCGGCCTCGGGTGCGTCCGGGCGTTAGCTCGTGACCCGGACCCGACGCCGGGTCTGACGACGGACCCAGCGGTAGAGCAGGTAGCCCGCACCGGCGACGGCGAGCCACGGCAGGGCCGCGCCGAGCGCGACGACGACGCCGTTCAGCGTGGTGGTCAGCGCGTCCCAGCCTGCGCTGAGCCCGCCCCAGAACCCCGAGGGCGCGAGCTCGGGAGAGGCCGGGGTGGTCGTGAGGGAGATCGACAGCGTCGACATGGACACCTGGTCGGCGAGCTGGCCCTGCACCGCCTGGAGGCTCTCCAGGTCGCTCTGGCGCTGGGTGAGGGTGGACTCGGCCTCGAGCAGCTCGGAGGTGGTGGCCGCCTGTGCCATGAGCGTCTCCAGCCTGGCCACCGAGACCTTGAGCGCCTCGATCCGCGCTGCCACGTCCGTGACCTCGGCGGTGACGTCGGTCGAGGAGATCGTGGTGTTCTCCACGGTCCCGATGGAGGCGAGCGAGGAGAGCGTGGCGGTGAGCTTCTCCGCAGGGATCCGGACGGTGAGCTCGGCCCAGGCTCGCTGGTCGTCCTCGGTGGACCGTGCCCGCTCCTCGCGTGACTCGACCCGCCCTCCGCTCTGATCGACCAGGTCGCTGACCGCGGCGGCTGCCTTGACCGGGTCCGCCACGACGACACCGACCGTGGCGGTGGTGATCACCTGGGTGGCGGCCGAGACCGTCGCCGAGACGCTGGCCGAGCCCGCGTCGGCGCCGGCCGGGGCGGGCATCGACTCGCTCTGGTCCGCGGCCGAGGCGTCTCTCCGATCCGCCGTGCTCGACGCCTCCTCCTGGGAACAGCCGATCAGGAGCGAGGTGGTCACCACCGCGAGCAGGAGGCCCTGCAGCAGGTGGGGGCGGGTGCGGGTGCGCGGGCCGGGTGGGATGGTCATGGCTCGAGACTAGGTGCGTGACCAACCCGGCAGGGCAGTCTGGGGCAATACGTGACCATTCTGTGAGGCAAGCGTGACCTCGACGATGCGCGCCGCCAGTTGACACGGCGAGGACGCGCGGTTCCACTTGCACTCATGAACGAGCACTCCACGGGTACTGCCGCCACCTGGCAGAGCGCGAGCGCTCCGCTGCGGCCGCTCGCGAAGGTCTTGCCCGAGCACGCCCGCGCCCACAACCGGTCACTGGTCCTGCAGCACCTCTTCCATGAGGGTGCCACCTCCCGGGCGGACCTGTCCCGGGTGACCGGCCTCAACCGGGTGACCACCTCCGAGCTGGTCGGGGTGCTGCTGGCCGAGGGCCTCGTCACCGAGCTCGGTGCCCGTCCCCAGGGGAAGGTGGGCAAGCCCGCGATCCTCGTGGCCCTGCGCACCGACGCCTTCCAGATCGTCACGGTCGACCTGGGGACCGGCGGGTCCCTGCGCGGCGCGGTGGTCGACCTGCGCGGGCGCTTCCTGAGCGAGGCGAGCGTGGCGATCGGTGGGCGCTCCGGCGCAGCGCTGACGGCGCTGGTCACCCGGTTCCTGCGCAGGCTCGTCTCCCTGGCGACGGCCCCGGTGATCGGCGCAGCCGTCGCCGCCCCGGGCATCATCGACGCCGGCGGGTTCGTCGTGGAAGCACCCAGCCGTGGGTGGTCCGAGGTACCGCTGGCCGCGATGCTCACCCACGACCTGGGGCTGCCGGTGTTCGTGGCCAACGACGCGAACACCGCCGTCCTGTGCGAGTACACCTTCGGGCGGGCTGACGGGGCGGGCCTCATGGTCCTCATGATCGGCGACGGAGTGGGCGCCGGAGTCATGCTCGACGGCGCCCGGGTGCGGGGCCACAGCGACGGTGCGGGTGAGATCGGCCACGTCCGGGTGGTCGAGGAGGGTGGCCTGGAGTGCGGGTGCGGGCGGTCCGGCTGCCTGGAGACCGTGCTCTCCGTCGGAGCGCTCGAACGGCGCCTGGCCGGCCTGGACGCCGCCGCCGCGCAGGAGGCGCTCACCCACGTCGGCCTGCTGCTGGGGATCGCCCTCGCGCCCGTGGTCAGCGTGCTCAACCTCGCCGAGGTGGTGCTCAGCGGACCCCGTGCGCTGCTCGACGGAACGGTGCGGGAGACGGCCGAGCGCGCGGTCCAGGACCGCACCATGCCGGCCATCGGGCGGGGCTTCCGGATCCGGATGGCGGCACACAGCGGGGACGACGTGCTGACCGGCGCGGCGGTCCTGGTGCTGTCCCAACGGTTGGGCGTGTCGTGAGCGCGCACGTAGACTTCTTCCCATGACACAGACCCCCTCGATGAGCACCGGACCCCTCGATCCGTTCGACGCCCCCGGGGCCCCGGGGGCTCCCGGGTCTGGCACCTCGACGAGCGTGCTCGAGCACGTCGAAGCCCGTGAAGAGGTCGAACCCGGTGACCACGAGCGCTTCTCCCACTACGTGCGCAAGGAGAAGATCCTCGACTCCGCGCTCTCCGGCAAGCCCGTCATCGCGCTGTGCGGCAAGGTCTGGGTTCCCGGCCGCGACCCGAAGAAGTTCCCCGTCTGCCCCATCTGCAAAGAGGTCTACGACGGCCTGCGCGCCCCTCAGGACAACGAGTCCGGCTCGGGATCTGGCGACGCCGGCAAGTGAGCCCTGAGCTGGACCACGACGAACCCTTCGACCTGATGTCCTCGGCAGCACTGGACATCGCCCCGGATCGCCACGGCACCCCCGCCGGCGCCCCGCTGAGGCCTCCGGTGACCCCGGTGCCCCAGGCGGCGTCGTCGTCGGCGGCCTCGCACCTCTCGCCGTCCTTCCCGACCCGCGCTCCCTGGGGCACGGCCTCGAAGCTGCGCGCCTGGCAGGCGCAGGCCCTCGACGTCTACCGCGCGCGCAGCCCCCGCGACTTCCTCGCGGTGGCGACCCCGGGCGCGGGGAAGACGACCTTCGCGCTGCGGATCGCGACCGAGCTGCTCGAGCAGGGCGTGGTGCGGCGCATCACGGTCGTCGCACCGACCGAGCACCTCAAGCACCAGTGGGCCGACGCCGCGGCGCGGGTCGGCGTGCGCCTGGACCCCAGCTTCAAGAACAGCCAGGGGCGCCACGGCGCGCAGTACGACGGCGTGGCCCTCACCTATGCCCAGGTCGCGGCGAACCCGGCGCTGCACACTGCACGCACCGAGGCCGCCAAGACGCTGGTCATCCTCGACGAGGTGCACCACGGCGGGGACGCACTGTCCTGGGGCGAGGGGATCCGGGACGCCTTCGACGGCGCCACCCGCCGCCTCGCGCTGACCGGGACCCCGTTCCGCTCGGACACCGCGGCGATCCCGTTCGTCACCTACGACCGTGGGATGGACGGCATCCGCCGCTCCCACGCGGACTACACCTACGGCTACGGGGAGGCGCTGCGCGACGGCGTCGTGCGGCCGGTGATCTTCCTGTCCTACTCGGGGCAGATGCGCTGGCGGACCAAGGCCGGCGACGAGATCAGCGCCAACCTCGGCGAGGCGATGACCAAGGACATGACGAGCCAGGCCTGGCGCAGCGCGCTGGACCCGAACGGGGAGTGGATCCCCTCGGTGCTGGCCGCCGCGGACAAGCGGCTCACCGAGGTGCGCCGCGCCGTGCCCGACGCCGGTGGGCTCGTCATCGCGACCGACCAGACCGACGCCCGGGCCTACGCCGGGCACCTGGCCCGCCTCACCGGGCAGTCCCCGACGGTCGTGCTGTCCGACGACGACGGGGCGAGCAAGCGCATCGACGAGTTCAGCGACGGCGATGCGCGGTGGATGGTGGCGGTGCGCATGGTCTCCGAGGGCGTGGACGTGCCCCGCCTGGCGGTCGGGGTGTACGCGACGTCGACCGCGACCCCGCTGTTCTTCGCCCAGGCGGTGGGCCGCTTCGTGCGGGCCCGGCGCCGCGGCGAGACCGCGTCGGTGTTCCTGCCGAGCGTGCCCAACCTGCTCGGCCTGGCGGGCAGCCTCGAGCTGGAGCGCGACCACGCCCTCGACCGTCCGCTGACGGCCGAGGAGCAGGGGGACATGTACAACCCCGAGGACGCCATGATGGCGGCGGCCAACCGGGAGGAGAAGAGCTCGGACGCCATGCTCGGCGGCTCCTTCGAGATGCTCGAGGCGCAGGCGTCCTTCGACCGGGTGCTCTTCGACGGCGGCGAGTTCGGCACGGGCGGGGAGATGGGCTCGGCGGAGGAGCTCGACTTCCTCGGCCTGCCCGGCCTGCTCGACGCCGACCAGGTCACCACCCTGCTCAAGCAGCGCCAGGCGAGCCAGCTGAGCGGCAAGAGCAAAGCCGTGCAGCAGGCGGCCGAGCGCAGCGAGCTCGAGCACCGCAAGGCCGCCGAGCTGCGCAAGGAGCTCTCCCAGCTCGTCTCGGCGTGGGCCCGCCGGTCCGGTCAGCCCCACGGCACGGTGCACAACGAGCTGCGCCGGCGCAGCGGAGGACCCGAGGTCCCCCTCGCCAGCCTCGACCAGCTCACCGTCCGCGTCGACGTGGTCCGCGGGTGGTTCGTCGGCAAGAAGTAGGTGCGGGCGGTGCCGGGAGGTGCCGGGCGGCGGGCAGTCAGCCGACCCGGGCGCCCTGGTCCCTCCGGCCCCCCTGGTCCCCCTAGCTGAGGTCCGTGGTGATGGTCGGGAGGGCCACGTCACCGGTCGACAGCCGACGGGCGCCGCGTGGCAGCTCCTCGCGGGACGCCGCGTGCCGGGCGGCTGCCGTGAGGACCCCGCCCGCCCCGGTCCAGCGCTCCTCGACGACGCCGCCGGTGGCCAGCGTGGTGTGCAGCGGGCGCAGCGTGGCGCCTCGCGGATCGATGCCGGCGAGGTCGATGCCCGCGAGGTCGAGACCGGCAAGGTCGAGTCCGGCCGGGTCGGGCGATCTCTCGCCGGACCCGGTGAGCACCACCTCGGCCACCGCCCGCCCTGACGCGTCGAGCAGGCGGGCGGCGCTCTTGCGCCCGCCGACGCTCGTCTTGGACGTCGAGGCCTTCGCGACCGGCTCGAGGGTGCCCGAGGCCCCCTCACGGGCGACGAGCTTGTAGACCATGCCGCAGGTGGGGGCACCCGAGCCGGTCACGAGCTTGGTGCCCACGCCGTAGGAGTCCACCGGCGAGGCCGCCAGGGACGCGATCGCGTACTCGTCGAGGTCGGAGGTCACCGTGATCCGGGTGCTCGTGGCGCCGAGGGAGTCCAGCTGCCCGCGGACCTCCTGGGCGAGCACCCCGAGGTCGCCGGAGTCCAGCCGGACGGCGCCGAGACCGGTGCCGGCGATCCGCACGGCCCGCTCGACGCCGCGCGTCACGTCGTAGGTGTCCACCAGGAGGGTGGTGCCAGGACCCGCGGAGGCGACCTGGGAGGCGAAGGCCGCCTCCTCGTCGTCGTGCAGGAGGGTGAAGGCGTGCGCGGCGGTGCCGATGGTGCGCAGGCCGTAGCGGCGACCGGCCTCGAGGTTGGAGGTCCCGGCGAAGCCGGCGACGACGGCGGCGCGGGCGGCGGCGACCGCGGCCTGCTCGTGCGCGCGGCGCGAGCCCATCTCCAGGCAGGGGCGCCCGACGGCGGCGCTGGTCATCCGCGAGGCCGCGGAGGCCACCGCGGAGTCGTAGTTGAGCACCGACAGGATGAGCGTCTCCAGCAGGACCGCCTCGGCGAAGGTGCCCTCCACGACCATGACCGGGCTCGAGGGGAAGAAGACCTCACCCTCGGCGTAGCCGCGGATGTCGCCGGTGAACCGGTAGCCGGCGAGGAACTCCAGGGTCGCGTCGTCGACCACCCCTTCCCGGCCGAGCCACTCGAGGTCCTCGGCGTCGAAGCGGAAGTCCGCGAGCAGCTCGAGCACCCGGCCCGTACCGGCCAGCACGCCGTAGCGGCGCCAGGACGGCAGACGGCGGGTGAAGACCTCGAAGACGCAGTGGCGGTCGGCCGTGCCGTCGGCCAGTGCCGCCTGCACCATCGTGAGCTCGTACCGGTCTGTGAGCAGCGCTGTTCCCATGCGGACAACCGTAGGGCACGAGGCGCGGAGGGAAGGATCTAGAGTTGATCCGTGACAGTGAAGACCACCCCCGAGCAGGCCACCCGGATCGAGGCCGACGTCAAGGGCGCCGAGCCGTGGGTGACGCTCGTCTGGAACGACCCGGTGAACCTCATGAACTATGTCGCCTATGTCTTCGAGAGTTATTTCGGGTACTCCCAGCGCAAGGCCCACACCCTCATGATGCAGGTGCACCAGGACGGACACGCGGTCGTCTCGACCGGGAGCCGGGAGAAGGTCGAGATGGACGTGCAGGCCATGCACTCCTTCGGGCTGTGGGCGACGATGACTCGGAGCGGTGACTAGTCATGCGTCCTTTCATTCGCCCGACCGACCCCGAGGGCACCTACGTCGCGGCGCTGTCCACCCCTGAGCGGCTCGTGCTCGCCCAGGTCACCGGCGACGTGGTGGAGCTGCTCGGGGGTGAGGAGAACTTCTTCCCCGGCCCCGACGGGGACGACGACGGCGATCTGCGCGACGACAGCGACCCGCGCGACGACAGCGACCCGCGCGACGACAGTGACCCGCGCGACGCGGAGGACCCACGCGACGACGTGGACGCGCGCGACGCGGAGCCTCGCTACGCCGCGGACCCTCGCGACGACGACCCTCGCGACGCCGGACCGGACACCTTCCCGAGAGCGGGGGGACCGCACGGGACCGAGGCGGCCGCCGAGGCGTTCAGCGCACTGCGGTCCATCTTCGACGGGATCCAGGGCGCGCCCGTCGAGGCGCCCCTGGACCCCGCGGTCCGTCGTCTGCTCCCGGACGCCTCGAAGGACCCGGAGGTCGCGGCGGAGTTCCGCCGCTACACCGACGACGACCTGCGTCAGCGCAAGGTCGAGCGGCTGCTGCTCTTCGCCGAGCTGCTCCTGGAGGTGCCACCGTCCCCGGACGAGAGCGCCCAGCTGGACTTCGTCATCATGGTCGACGAGGCCGAGGCGATCGCCGGGGCGCTCGCCGACATCCGACTCGTCATCGGCGAACGGCTGAGCCTGCGCTCGGACCGCGACTCCGAAGAGCTCTACGACGCGGTCACCGCGACGTGGGAGAGCGACGCAGCCTCCGACGACGCAGCCTTCGACAACGCAGCCTCTGACGACGCAGCCTTCGACGACGAGGCGGACCACGACAGCGGGCGCGGCACGACCACGGCGGGGGAGGGGATGAGCGGCGCGCGGCTGTTCCTCGGTTCGGTCTTCCTGCTCGCCGGGTACCTCCAGGAGTCGCTCACCGACTGCATGCTCGAGGACTACCGGAGCCGGAAGAAGAGGAAGAAGCGGCACTAGTCGAGACGGGGATGCCACACGCAGATACCCCCAGGGATACCCCGCGGGGTATCCTTGCTGGAGACTCGCCCACCCAACCCGCAGCCGAGGAGCCCCACATGCGCCGTCGTCCATCTCTTCCTTCGTTCCTGGCGATCGCCACGGTGCTGGGCCTCACCGTGACCGCCTGCGCCGGCCCGGGGGACCCCGGACCGGCAGGTTCCACCACCACCACCCCCACCAGCACCACCGGCGCGACCTCCATCGCCGCAGACAGCGTGATCGTGGATGTGCGCACGCCCGCAGAGTTTGCCGAGGGGCATCTCGCGGGTGCGGTCAACCTGGACGTCCAGTCCGCAACGTTCGCACAGGACATCGCGCTCCTGCCGACCGACGGTGCCTATGTCGTCTACTGCCGGTCCGGCAACAGGTCGGCCCAGGCGGCCGCGCAGATGCAGTCCGCAGGGTTCACGAACGTCATGGACGCGGGTTCGCTGCAGGACGCCGCACAGACCACCGGGCTCGACATCACCAGCTGAACGGCGGATCGGTCTCCTTCGATCCTGTGCACGACCTGCGAGCGCCCCGTATGCACCCTGTGCGCACCCTGCACGAAAACCGTGAGCCTGCAACATGTCCCCTCGACATGCGCATCTGTCAAGACACTGCAAGGATGATATTTGTTGCCCCGCGGAATGACCGTGGGGCGTCTTGCAGAGGAAAGAGGTCCCCATGCCTAGCTGGTTGCTCATCCTGCTCGTCGGAGTCGTTCTCCTTGTGTTCGGAGTTGCAGTCGAAGCGGCGAAGTTCCTCATCTGGATCGGTATCGCCGTCCTTGTGGTGAGCCTGGTCCTCGGCCTCCTCGGACGCGGAAAGAACTCGCGGGTCTAGCCCAGCGGCTTCTGTACTCACACTCTCAGCGGCGCCCCGCACGGACCATCGTGCGGGGCGCCGCTCGTTTGTGTCCTCATTCGGTCCCGGGAGGGGGCTCGACTATCCTCGACCGTGTGAACAACGCCCCGATCGGAATCTTCGACTCCGGAGTGGGTGGGCTGACGGTGGCACGGTCCATCCTGGACCAGCTTCCCAACGAGTCGGTCCACTACATCGGCGACACCATCAACGCTCCCTACGGCCCCAAGCCGCTCGCGACCGTCCGTTCCCTCGCCCTCGACGTCATGGACAAGCTCGTGGACGAGGGCGTCAAGATGCTCGTCATCGCCTGCAACAGCGCCTCCGCCGCCGTCCTGCGCGACGCCCGCGAGCGATACTCGGTCCGGCACGGCATCCCGGTCGTCGAGGTCATCCTTCCGGCCGCCCGCCGCGCCGTCGCCGCCACCCGGACCGGGCGGGTCGGGGTCATCGGCACCCGCGCGACCATCGAGTCCCGCGCCTACGAGGACGCTCTCGCGGTCGCGACCGGGGTCACGGTCATCGCGCAGGCCTGCCCGGACTTCGTCCGGCTCGTCGAGGCCGGTGTGACCGCCGGGCCGGAGGTGCTCGCCACCGCCCGCCGCTACCTCGACCCGGTCCGCGAGGCCGGTGTGGACACCCTCATCCTGGGCTGCACCCACTACCCGCTGCTCACCGGCGCGATCTCCTACGTGATGGGGGAGGACGTGACGTTGGTCTCAAGTGCCGAGGAGACCGCGAAGGACGTCTTCCGCACGCTTGTGGCTCATGGCCTGGAAAGGGACGTCGCTGCGGGACCTCCCGAACACGTGTTCCGGTCGACCGGCGACGCCGCGGTGTTCTCCGGCCTCGCCCGCCGATTCCTCGGACCCGAGGTCGTCATGGTGGAATCTGTCCTATGAAGCTGACGATCGTCGGGATGGCCGGTTCGTTCGCGTCACCGGCGTCACCGGCGTCGTGCTACCTCCTGCAGGCCGACGACGCCGCAGGGCGCACCTGGTCGATCGTCGTCGACCTGGGCAGCGGCTCCCTGGGGGCGCTGCAGCGCGTCGTCGATCCTTTCGCGGTCGACGCCGTCGCGCTCTCCCACATGCACCCCGACCACTTCGCGGACCTGTGCGGGTACTACGTCTACCTCAAGTACCACCCCGAGCGCGGCACCGAGCGCGACCCGTCGCGCACCGCAGTACCCGTCTACGGCCCCGCTGAGGCGGAGCGCCGCATCGCCGAGTCCTACGGCCTGCCCGACGACGAGACGATGGCCGGGCAGTTCGACTTCCGCACCTGGAGCCCGGGGACACCGGTCCAGGTCGGGCCGTTCACGCTGGAACCGGTCGCCGTCTCGCACCCCATCCCGGCCTACGGGGTGCGGGTCACCGGCCCGAGCACGCGCGCCCCCGGGACCCGGGTGACGCTCGCCTACACCGGGGACACCGACCTGTGCGACGGCGTGGTCGAGCTCGCGCGGTCAGCCGACCTGCTGCTCGCCGAGGCGGCATTCGTCGAAGGCCGGGACACGGCCACCGGGATCCACCTGACCGGGCTGCGCGCCGGGCAGGTCGCCGCGCGAGCCGGAGCCGCGCGGCTGCTGCTCACGCACATCCCCGCCTGGAACGACTCCGCCGTCTCCGTCGCAGAGGCCGCCACGGCCTACGACGGTCCGGTGGAGGTCGTCGAGCAGGGGCTCAGCTACGTCCTGTGAGCCTCCCGTCCGGTGCTCCGGTCCGGTGACTCCCGTCCCGCGACTCCCGTCCCGCGACTCCCGTCCCGCGACTCCGGTACTGTGACCCGTCCGCTGATCGTGCCCACACCTGACTCTCTCGAAGGAGCCGTCGTGACCCCGCCCCGCCTCGTCCTGGCCACCCACAACGAGCACAAGGTCGGTGAGCTCCGGGCGATCCTGCTTGCCGCGGGGATCCTCGACGGCCTGCACGGTGACGACGTCGTCGGGGCCGCCGCGTTCACGGACGTCCAGCCGGTCGAGGACGGCGTGACCTTCGAGGCCAACGCCCTCATCAAGGCCCGCGCGCTGGTGGCCGTGACGGGACTGCCGTGCGTGGCGGACGACTCGGGTCTGGCCGTCGACGTGCTCGGCGGTGCGCCGGGGATCTTCTCCGCACGCTGGTCCGGGCGGCACGGGGACGACACGGCCAATCTCGAGCTGCTGCTCGCCCAGCTCTCCGACGTCGCCGAGGAGCACCGCGGCGCGCGGTTCGTCTGCGCCGCGGCGCTCGTCACCCCGGACGGCCGCGAGTACGTGGAGACCGGGGCGCTCACCGGCACCCTGCTCACCGCGCCGCGTGGGGCGGGCGGCTTCGGCTACGACCCCATCCTGCGTCCCGACGGCGAGACCCGGTCCTGCGCCGAGCTGACTCCGGCCGAGAAGAACGCCATCAGCCACCGGGGTCAGGCGTTCAGGGCGCTGGCACCGGCGATCTCTGCGATCCTCGCCGGCTGACCAGGGCAGCGACCACCCGCCACCCGATCAGCGTGAGCGCGAGGAATGCCAGCGCGACGAGCGGGAACGCGCCGCTGGCGCCCTGATCAGTGACCAGGCGCAGCCCCATGCCCAGGCTCCAGGAGGCGAGCACGAGGACGACGCCGGCCGGGACGGGAGACAGGTGAGTCCACCGGGTGGGTCTCGCGGTGCCCGTGCCAGCGATGCCTGTGCCAGCGGCGCTAGTTCCAGCGGCGCCAGGTCGAGCCGTGCCAGTTCCAGCCGCGCCAGACCGGCGGGCGGCCGCGAGGAGGAGGACCCAACCGACGCCCAGTCCCACGAGGAACGGCCAGGCGGTCTGCGCGACGCCACCGATCGAGAGGGGCTCCTCGTGGCTGGACCGTCCTCCCGCAGCGAAGACGAGGACACATACGGCGTCGAGCAGGAAGGCCCACACGGGGCGGGTCCGGAGCGGGGTGGTCTGCACCCCTGAACCGTACCGTCGGACCGGCGGCGAACCGGTGGCGGCCCGGCGTCGGGCACCGCACCGCGTATCGTGGCGGGGTGCATCTAGTGAGCGACCACGTGACTTTCGCCTTCCCCGGTCGGGAGGTCGTCCGCGACGTCTCGCTGCGGGTCTCCGGCGGGCAGCGGCTCGCCGTCGTCGGGGAGAACGGCTCGGGCAAGACGACGCTGCTGCGGCTGCTGGCCGGTGAGCTCACCCCCTCGACGGGGGTGGTGCGGCACCTGGGCAGCATGGCCATGGTGCCCCAGGAGCTCGAGGTCGCCCCGGGGGAGACCGTCGGCGACCTCGTCGCGGACGCCCTGGCCACCGTCCGGTCCACCGCGGCTGAGCTCGACCGGGCGTCGGCCGAGTTCGACCACGAGACGTCCTCGCTGCGCGAGCTCGCCGAGATCCTCGCCCGGGTGGAGCACCTGGCCGCCTGGGACGCCGAACGGCGCGTGGACGTGGCGCTGACCCGGCTCGGGGCGTGCCGGGACCCCGAGCGGACCCTGGAGACGCTGTCGGTGGGGGAGCGGTTCCGAGTACGCCTGGCCTGCCGCTTGGCCGGGCGCGCTGACCTGCTGCTGCTCGACGAGCCGACCAACCACCTCGACCGCGACGGCATCGACTTCCTCACCCGCGAGCTCACGCGGTGGGCAGGTGCGGTGGTCATCGTCACCCACGACCGTCAGCTGCTCGACGACACGGCAACGGCGATCCTCGACCTCGACCCCTCGATCGACGGCCGACCGGTGCTCTACGGCCAGCCCGGGTACGTCGCCTACCGCTTCGCGAAGAACCAGGGGCTGCACCGCTGGCGCCAGCGCTACAAGGCCGAGACGAAGCGCGCCGAGCAGCTCGCCCAGCGCCTGGACGCCTCCTACGAAGGGCTCTCGGACGAGTGGCGCCCACCCAAGGGCAGCAACAAGAACCGCCGCGCGACCGGTGCGCGGATCCACGTCAAGGCCGCCGACCGCCTCGTGGAGAAGCTCAAGGCAGAGGCCGTCGACGTGCCGCCGCCGCCGCCGCGGCTGTACTTCCCGGACCTGCCGACGATGGCTCCCGGATGGCACCCGGACTCCCCGGTCCTCGACGTGCGCAACCCGTCGGTGGCCGGGCGCCCAGGTGCACCGGCTCGCCTCGACCTGTCCGGCGCGCGGATCGCGGTGCCGCCGTCGGGCCGGCTGCTCATCACCGGGGCGAACGGCGCCGGGAAGTCCACGCTGCTCGGCGTGCTCGCGGGCACGATCGCGCTGGACCGCGGGTACCGCTCCGTGCTGCCCGACGCGCGTCTGGGCGTCGTCGCGCAGGAGGGTGTGCGGCGCGGCGACGTCGAGGCGCAGGGGGTGCGCCCCCCGGGCGCGGGACCCAGCGGGTTCGACCACTACGCGGCACTGGCCCTGGACCTCCTCGAGTCCGGGGCGCTCGACCCGTCCTACGTCGTCCCGGTCGCCTACCTCGGTGTGCTCTCCGAGGAGGACCTCGACCGGCCCGTCGCCGAGCTCTCCGTTGGCCAGCGGCGCCGCTTCGACCTGGCCTGCGCGCTGCTCGCCGCCCCGCACGTGCTGCTGCTCGACGAGCCGACCAACCACCTGTCCATCGACCTCGTCGACGACCTCACCCAGGCACTGCGCGCGACGTCGGCCGCGGTGGTCGTGGCCACCCACGACCGGCGGATGCAGGAGGACCTGCACGACTGGCCGCGGCTGGACCTGTGACCGCGGTGACCGCGACTGCGGTGACTGCGGTCGGTCAGCCTGAGCTCAGGACAGACGCCCCACGTGCGCCATCGCCTGGCGCAGCAGCACGCCCTGGCCGCCGTACATCTCCGCCTGGACGGATTCGCTGCACGCCTGCTCGGGGGTGAGCCACGCCAGGTCGAGGGAGTGCTGCTGGGGCTGGCAGTCGCCCGTGACCGGCACGACGTAGGCCATCGAGACTGCGTGCTGGCGACGGTCGAAGTAGGGGGTGATGCCCGGCGTCGGGAAGTACTCCGCGACGGTGAAGGGCTGCGGGGACGGCGGGATCTGGGGGAGTGCCACGGGGCCCAGGTCCTTCTCGATGTGCCGGAGCAGGGCGTCGCGCAGCCGTTCGTGGTACATCACCCGGCCGGAGACCAGGGCGCGGGTCATCACGCCCTCCCGGGAGACCCGCAGCAGCAGCCCGACGGCGACGACGTCGCCGGAGTCGTCCACGCGCACCGGGACGGCGTCGACGTAGACCAGCGGCAGGCTGCCACGGGCTGCGGCCATCTCCTGCTCGCTGAGCCACCCGGCAGGCTGGGAGTCCTTGGGATCGAATTCTGGGTGGGGGAAGTCAGCAGTGTCGGTCACTGTGCAGTTGTACCCCGAGCGCACGGGCGGCCGCCACCCGGTCGGCGCCCGGTGAGCACCCGGTCGCGACCTGGGCAGCACCGGTCAGCCCCGGTCTGGCCCGGGTCCGGCAGGGTCCGGCCCGGGGTGGCCCAGGTCCCGCCCGTGTCCCGCCCTCGTCAGTACCCAGTCAGGGCAGCGCCCGAGGGGTCCCGGGAATAGGCTGAGCCACGGATGTGTCGTACGTGGCACACCCGATCACTTCTTTGAGAGGAAGCGCATGCCCACCCAGGAACTCACGCAGGAGACCTTCGAGCAGACCATCAAGGACAACGACATCGTCCTTGTCGACTTCTGGGCCTCATGGTGCGGGCCGTGCCGGCAGTTCGCCCCCGTGTTCGAGGCCTCGTCCGAGACGAACCCGGACGTGGTGCACGGCAAGATCGACACCGAGGCGCAGCGTGAGCTGGCTGCCGCGGCGAACATCACGTCCATCCCGACGCTCATGGCGTTCCGTGAGGGCGTGCTCGTCTTCTCCCAGCCCGGTGCGCTGCCTGCGCCCGCGCTCGCCGAGGTCGTCTCCGCCGTCAAGGCGCTCGACATGGACGAGGTGCGCCAGCAGATCGCCGAGAAGGCCCCGGCAGCGGAGTAGTTGCTGCAGTGGAGTAGTCGCCGCAGCGGCGTAGGCGCCGCAGTGGAGTACTCGCCCCCGCGCCACGGCAGCCCGTCCGGCACCGGCCCCTGTCAGCAGCCCAGCCGTCCGCCCTCGTGGGGCGGACGGCTGGGCTGTCCCGCGTGGTGGCTCAGGTGTGGTTCGCGTGCGGCTCAGGTCCGGCTCAGGTGTGACGCAGGGGCGACGGAGGAGCGACTCAGGTGCGGGGGGACAGGACCGCGGTGATGTCGGCGATGTCGCGGTCCTTCTCCAGGCCCTTGCGCTCGAAGCTCGTCAGGACCCGTCCCTCGAAGCGGGGGGCGCGCAGGTCCGCGGTGAACCGTTCGTCGGCCCCGATGACCTCGCGCATCTGCCGGGCGTAGTCCGCCCAGTCCGTGGCGAGGCGCCACACCCCACCGGGGCGCAGGACGCGCGCCGTCAGGTCCATGAACGACGGCGTCACGATCCGACGCTTGGTGTGCTTGGACTTGTGCCAGGGGTCGGGGAAGAACAACCACAGCTCGTCCGCGCACGCCGCAGGAAGCATCGTGCTGAGCACCTCGACCGCGTTCGCCTGGACGATGCGGATGTTGGTCAGCTCCTGCTGGCGGATGCGCTGCAAGGTCTGGGCGACGCCCTGGGCGTACACCTCGACGGCGAGGAAGTTCGTGTCCGGGCGCTGCTCGGCCGCGTGGGCCAGCGCCTCGCCCTGGCCAGACCCGATCTCCACGACCAGGGGCGCCGAGCGCCCGAAGCTCTCCGCGGGGTCAAAGAGGAACTCCGGCTGCACGGACGTCTTGGAGACCACCCGTGGGGGTTCGATGACGAACCGTGGGGCGAGCTCGTCCCAGGTGCGCTGGTGACGGTCCTTGAGCCGGGTGCTGCGCTGGACGAAGGACACCATCGGGGCGCGGAACCGGGCGGGGGCGGTGGGCGCCGTGTCGGGCGTCGCGTCAGGCACGGCGTCGGGCACAGCGGAATCGCGGCCGGGGGAGTGATGCACGGTGAGGTCCTGTCACGAGGGATGAGCTGTGCGCGAGGGGGGACTCGAACCCCCACGTCCGAAGACACCAGGACCTAAACCTGGCGCGGCTGCCAATTACGCCACTCGCGCTCGGGTCAGAGTCTACGGTCTCTCAGGCTCCGTCGAGGCCGTCGATGCCCAGGTCTCGGCGCAGCTTGGCGACGTGTCCGGTGGCCCGCACGTTGTACTGGGCCACCTCGATGAGGCCGTCGGCATCGATGACGAAGGTCGAGCGGATGATGCCGGTGACGACCTTGCCGTAGAGCTTCTTCTCGCCGAACGCGCCGTACGCGGTCGCCACGGCCTTGTCCGGGTCGGAGGCGAGCGGGAACGTCAGGGCCTGCGCCTCGACGAAGCGGCTGATCGCGGGGATCGGGTCCGGGGAGATCCCGACGACCGCGTAGCCGGCGCTCTGCAACGAGGCGAGGCTGTCGCGGAAGTCGCACGCCTCCTTGGTGCAGCCCGGTGTGCTTGCCGCGGGGTAGAAGTAGACGATCGTGCGCTGGCCGCGCAGGTCGGCAAGCGAGACGGTCCCGCCGTCGGCCGTGGCGAGGGAGAAGTCGGGGGCGGGGGCGCCGGGGGACAGGCGGACGGACATCGTGCTCCTCGGGGAGGTCGGGACGGCGCGTGCCGATGCACGGGCCGCGTCGGGCGCCAGCGTACGCCGGGTAGCGGTCGCGGGTGGGCGCGGGGTGATTCCCAGGTGATTGAGAGGCGCTCCCCGCGCGAGGCCCAGCACCGGCCAGCATGCTGAGGTGTCGAGCCGCACCGGCTGATGGGTACTTCTCACCATTGCGGTTTGGCCGCGGACCGGGTTTCGTGGGACGACTGACGACGGTGGGGGTAGGACGACATGACGACGGTGCATGAGGGATGCTCGGACGGGCGGGGTGAACGGGCTGCCGGTGTGTTCCCGATCATGGCAGTCCGGCCGTGCCCAAGCGCCCGTCCGCGGACGGGCCCGGAGCGGGTGCGGCGCGAGATCGCCGACCCGAGACTGCGTGACCTGCCGGACGTGGACGGCCTGCTGGCCCGGATGCTCGACGAGCCGATCCCGCTGGCCCTCATCGCCGACCTCGCCAGCCCCTCGGGACCCGACTCGGCGGAGATCATGGCGTCTGAGCGTCTCGACGTGGGGTAGAGTTATCTCCGAAGTCGAGGAAAGAAACAGCGGGATCTCAACGATTTTCGTTGATATTCCATCGTTCTCGACGGACAGCAGGTCGGATTGGCACTGAGTGGCCAAAGCCTGTTAGTGTTTCCAATCGCGCGCCATTAGCTCAATTGGCAGAGCAGCTGACTCTTAATCAGCGGGTTCCTGGTTCGAGTCCAGGATGGCGCACATATCCAAGGCCCGGAACCTCACAGTTCCGGGCCTTGCTGCATTCCCCCGCGGCACTCGCCATCCCCGGCGCCCCACCCCGCGCGGTCTGGGTGGTGGCCCCTGTGACAAGCCCCACAGACCCACCCGCGGGCGGCGTCCACCAGATGGTGCGTGGGGGTGTGGCCGGCGAGGCCCACGCCCTGCAGATCCGAGTGTCAGTCCGCGATCTGCTGCCTGGTCGGTATCCTGTGAGGGTGCCGACGACTCGTGTAGCCCTAGCGACCTGTTCCGTCCTGCCTGATCTCGATCCTGACGACGCCCCGCTGCTCGGTGCGCTCGCCGATCGCGGCGTCGATGCGGTTGCCGCCGTCTGGGACGACCCCGAGGTGGACTGGTCCGCCTTCGACCTCGTCGTCGTGCGCTCCACCTGGGACTACTCCCAGCGCCGGGACGAGTACATCGCCTGGTCCCAGACCGTTCCCCACCTGGCCAACGACGCCGAGGTGCTGGCATGGAACATCGACAAGTACTACCTCAAGACGCTGGGCGAGATGGGCCTGCCCATCGTGCGGACCCTGTGGTTGGACCCGGATCGTCACCTCACGTCCCAGGCCATCCACACGCGCCTGCCCGCGCACGGCGACTACGTCATCAAGCCGACGGTGAGCGCCGGTGCGCGCGACACCGCCCGGTACCAGGAGAACACCGCGAAGGCCCGCGGCGAGGCGATCCTGCACGCCCGTGACCTGCTGCGCTCGGGTCGGCACGTCATGGTCCAGCCCTACCTCAACCAGATCGACGTCGTCGGTGAGACGGGCCTGATCTTCCTCAACGGGGAGTTCTCGCACGCTGTGCGCAAGAACGCGATGCTCTCCCGGGGTCACCGACCCACCCAGGGCCTCTACATGGAAGAGGTCATGCGCAGCGCAGACGCCACGGAGGCCGAGCTCGCTCTGGCCAAGCGTGCTCTCGAGGCTGCCCGCACGATCCTCGGCGACGTCGCTGGTGACCTGCTCTATGCCCGTGTCGACCTCGTCCCCGGCGACGACGGCGACCCGATCCTCCTTGAGCTCGAGCTCACAGAGCCGTCGCTGTTCCTGGGCAAGTCCGTGGGTGCGCTGGACCGCTTCGCTGACGCGATCGTGGCCCGCGCCGCTCACCAGTAGGTCACGGCGCACCTCCGCTCCCGCACGGCTCCCAGTACCCCACGCCGGTGGGGAGTTCGGACGATCATGAACCTCAGACCTGTGTCCCTGCTCCTCGCGATCGGCGCCGTCGTGGTGCTCGGCGGCTGTTCTGATGCGCTGGCCGGGAAGGTGACCTCGGACGTGGCGTCGGCGTCGGCGTCGCCCACTCCGTCGCCCAAGCCGTCACCGTCACCGAGCGAGTCGGAGGACGAGGACGAGGACGAGATCAGCATCAGCGACGCGGCGGCGCAGTACGTCACGCTCTCCGACGCGATCAACATCGCGATGGGGGAGGCCAACAAGACGGTGACGTACGACGAGGTGGTGGCCATCGCACCGTGGATGGCCGAGGCCCACCGGACCTTCGCCACAGGGTTGGCCGAGGCTCAGTGGCCAGCCGACGTGCAGGCGAGCATCGATCTGGTGGCCGCCGAGGCCGAGATCGACGCAGCCGCCTGGGATGCGACCGCGCTGGCGGCCACGGACGCGGACATCTATGACATCTGGCTCATGGTTCCCACGACGAACTCCTCGCCCGAGGTGCGAGAGCTCCTAGGGCTGCCTCCAGGGGTCATCCCTGAGGGGTGACCCGCGCGTGCCCGCGCAGGTCGATACATCATCAGCCCGCCAGACCACGACACCGGGCGACGACGTCTGCCAACGACGCCCGACGTCTGCCAACGACGCCCAGCACCCGACAACGGCGCCCAGCACCCGACAACGACGCCCCACCCCCGACAACGACAAAGGCGCCTCACGGAAATCCGTGAGGCGCCTTTCGCATGGGGTGAGTAACGGGACTTGAACCCGCGACCCCCTGGACCACAACCAGGTGCTCTACCAGCTGAGCTATACCCACCATGAACAGTTCCTGTACTGCGAACCGTGAAGAAGTCTACCTGGAGTTTTCCGGTACCGGGAACACCGTGGCGCCGGTACCGGTGTGACCTACGTCAAAGTCCTTTGGCGAAGCTCGCCGGCACGGACAACGTCCCCGACACGGAGGACGCGGCGATCGTGGCCGAGGTCGCCCGGGCCGTCTGGGTGTCGGGTCCGGGCTGGGGGACGAAGACCGCGGCGCGGTAGTACCGGAGCTCGTCGATGCTCTCCAGGACGTCCGCGAGAGCACGGTGCCCACCGTTCTTGGTGGGGGAGGCGAAGTAGACCCGCGGGTACCAGCGGCGGGCGAGCTCCTTGATCGAGGAGACGTCGATGATCCGGTAGTGCAGGTGCGCGGAGAGGTCCCGCATGTCCCGGTCGAGGAACATCTTGTCGGTGCCCACCGAGTTGCCGCCGAGCGGCGCCTTGCCCGGGTCGGGGACGAACCCGCGGATGTACTCGAGCACGCGAGCCTCGGCGTCGGCCAGGGTGGTGCCGTTCTCCAGCTCGGTGATCAGCCCGGACGTGGTGTGCATCGTCCGGACGAAGTCGTTCATCTGCTCGAGGGCCTCGGCCGGCGGCTTGATGATGATGTCGATGCCCTCGCCGAGCACGTTGAGCTCGGAGTCGGTGACGACCGCCGCGATCTCGACCAGGGCGTCGGCGCCCAGGTCGAGCCCGGTCATCTCGCAGTCGATCCAGACGATCCGGTCGTTGGTTGGTGTTGTGGCCACCCCGACAGCCTAACGGGGCACACGAGAATGCCTCGCCGGTGCCCGTCGTGAGGTGCGATGTCGTCGCTGTAGGGTCGACGGGTGCTTTCTCCGAACCCTCCCTCACGGTCCGTGACTCTCGCGCTCGCTGCGCTGCTGCCCGGCCTGGTCCTCGTGATCGTCGCGGTGGTGGGCTTCGCGGGCATCTTCGACGCGGTGCACGAGCAGGACGACCTGTCCCGGCTGGACACCCCCATCCTGGAGTGGTTGGCCGGGATCCGGTCCCCGGCGGCCACGACGACGCTGACCTGGGTGACCAACCTCTTCGGTCCGGTGGTCCTGCCGATCCTCGTGGGGGTCGGCTGCCTCGTCTGGGCACGGCTCTCGCGCAGCTGGCGGGACCCGCTGCTGCTCGTGGGGGCGATGGTGGCAGCCACCGCGATCTCCTCGCTGATCAAGCTGGTCGTCGCCCGGCCGCGCCCGCCGGAGGGCTTCATGACGGTCGCGGGGGTGGAGTCCTCGTTCTCCTTCCCGTCCGGGCACACGATCGGGGCGGCGACCCTCGTCCTGGTGAGCGGCTACCTCGTGTGGTCCCGACGGCGCTCACGCACGGTCGCGGTCGTGTGGACGACGGCGGCGCTGGCCGTCACCGTGCTGGTCGCCTTCAGTCGGCTGTACCTGGGCTACCACTTCGTCACGGACGTCCTCGCCGCGATCTGCCTCGCGGTGGGGGTGCTCGGCGCGGTGATGATGATCCACCGGTGGAGCGAGCTCTCGCGCACTCAGGTCGGGTAGGTCCCGCTACCGCACGACCTCCACGACGAGCGCGATCCCCATCCCACCGCCGATCGCCGCGGCCGCCACGCCGAGCGTGCCAGCCGGTCGGCCGTCGGCGACGAGTCGGGAGAACAGGCGGGTGAGGGCGACGGCGCCGCTGGCGCCCCACGGGTGGCCCAGGGCGAGCGCCCCGCCGTCCGGGCACACCCGGTCACCGTCCACGCCGAGCGGGTCCAGGCCGAGGGCGTCGGTCACGGCGAGCACCTGCGCGGCGAAGGCCTCGACGAGCTCCAGGACGGCGACGTCGGCGACGGAGCGCCCGGCCCGGGCGAGAGCCGCCTCGATCGCGGGTGCCGCGCCCCAGCCGGGCAGGGCCGGGTCAGAGCCGACGACGGCGCTCGCCACGATCCGCAGCCCCGGAGCCCGTCCGTGGTCACCGCCGCCCGAGCGCGCCCACACGTCGTCGGACACGAGAGCGACCGCGCACGCGCCGTCGCTGATCGGGCTTGCGGTCGCCGCGGTCACCGCTCCGGCAGGGGTGAACGCCGGTCGCAGCCGGGCCAGGAGGGCCGGGTCGAGCCGGCGGGGACGTTCGTCGTGGCGCAGACCGCCGACGAGGACGAGCTCCCGGTCGAAGCGGCCCGCGGCGCGGGCGTCCAGGGCCCGGGCGTGGGACCGGGCGGCGTAGGCGTCCTGGCGCTCGCGGCTGATCGACCGGGCGGCGGCGAGGGCGTCCGCGGCCGGTCCCATGTCGGGGTCGGGGAACCCGGGCGGGGCGAACGGCGCCCGGGTGAACGGCTGGGGGGCCGCGTTGTCACGGGAGGGTGCCGCGCCGGGGCGGTGCGCACGGTCGGGCGCTGTCGAGGCGCTCTCCACACCCCCGGCCAGCACGTACGTCGCGTCCCCGGCGGTGATGGCCTGGTGGCCGACGAGGATCGCGGCGAGTCCGCTGCCGCACTGGCGGTCCACGGTCAGCCCGGGCACCCCGGTGCCCAGACCGGCTGCGAGGGCGCTGACCCGGGCGAGGTTGCCGCCCGGCCCGGTGCAGCTGCCGAGCACCACGTCGTCGGGGGCCGGCCGGGTACTAGCCGGCCATGCACCACCCGGCCGGGCGCCCGCCGGGCCGAGCAGACCGGCCCGGCCTGCGTCGTCGTGCACGGCGCTCAGGACGGGGGCAGCGAGCTCGTGGGCGAGCAGGGTGCGCAGACCCCGACCGGCCGTGCCGATCGGGGTGCGCCGCGCCGCGACGACGACCGTCATCGCGCGGTCGGGTGCGCCACGCTCACAGCGCGGTGAGGATCCGGGGACCGGCCTCGGTGATCGCGACGGTGTGCTCCCAGTGCGCCGCGCGGGCCCCGCGCACCGTGCGCAGGGTCCAGCCGTCGTCGTCGTGCTTGTAGTCGCTGCGGCCGTCAGCGATGAACATCGGCTCGATCGCGATGACCATGCCGGCGGTGAGCTTGAGGCCCTTGCCGCGGCGCCCCTCGTTGGGGACGAAGGGGTCCATGTGCATCTCGGTACCGATGCCGTGGCCGCCGTGGTCCTCGAGGTTGCCGAAGCGGGCCTTGCGGGCGACCTTGGAGACGGCGTAGCCGATGTCGCCGATCGTGTTGCCGGCCTGCGCCGCGGCGATGCCGGCGTCGAGGGCGGCCTTGGTCACGTCGATGAGCTCCTGGTCGCCCGGGCGCGGGGTGCCCACGATGAAGCTGCGCGCGGAGTCGCCGCACCAGCCGTCCAGGACCGCGCCGAAGTCGAGGCTGACGAGGTCACCGTCGGAGATGACGTAGTCGGTCGGGATACCGTGCACGATCGCGTCGTTGACCGACGTGCAGACCGACCCGGGGAAGGGCACGGGGGACCAGTCGGGGTGGTAGTTGAGGAACGGCGACGTGGCGCCGGCGTCGGCGAGCACCTGGGCGCCCACGGCGTCGATCTCCTGCAGGCTCACCCCGATCTGGGCGGCCTGCTGCATGGCTTCGAGCGCACGGGCGACCACGCGGCCGGTCTCACGCATCTTCTCGATCTGGGCTGGAGTCTTCTTCTCGATCACACCGTGAGCCTAGTGCCGCCGGGCGACCGATGGTGTTCGTGCTTGTCGACGCCGAGGTCAGCCGATGCGCGCGACGCGCGCCAGCCACTCGGTGACGAGGGCGCGCAAGAGGTCGGGTTGCTCGTGGGGCAGTGCGTGGCCTGCGTCGTCGACGATCGCGAGCGAGGCGTGCGGGTAGTCGTCCACAAGCGCGGCTGCGGCCGTGTACCCGACCGTCGAGTCCAGCCTTCCCGCTACGATCAGCGTCGGACCTGCATAGACCTGCTCGGGGTCGCGGGCGAGCTCCCACCGCTCGCCGATTCGTGCGAGTGCGGCGTGGTCGACGAGCGCGGCCGCCGGGAGCACATAGCGTTCATACCGCTCCAGCATCTCCGGGGTCTGGACCACGAAGTAGCGTCGGAAGTCGTCATCGCCGAGATCGCCCGGTCCGGCCACGACGCGGTGCTCCGGGACGTCGCGGGGGCCCGGCAGCAGCGGACACACCAGCGCCAGACCAGCGACCAGCGCAGGTGCTCTCGCGGCCATCGCCTGCGCGAAGTAGGCGCCGGCCGAGTGACCGATCACGAGGCATGCAGCGCCGTCGGTGACCTCCCGGGTGAAGTCGAGCATCGTGCGGAGGACGTCCTCCGCACTGCGGTGCCTCGCGGACGCCACCGTCCGACCCATCCCGGGAAGGTCGGGATAGATCCGCCGGAGCCCGCCGACGGCGCCGAGGATCGGCTCGAAGCAGGCCTCGGTCTCGCGGTGGTCGACGCCGGCGCCGTGCAGCACGAGCACCGGTCGCCCTGATCCGTGCTCCACATAGCCGACGGCCGTCTCGCGGGGGCTGATGCGCGGGCCTTCAGTCTGCGAGTAAAGTGTTGACGTCCGGCAGACCGTCAAACCGTGAGAACGTGCCTTCGCGGGCGATCTCCGCAGCGGCCCTGAGGAACCCGTCCCACGCGGTGCGGGCGAGTGTGCCGCCCACGCTGATCCGCCGGACCCCCAGCTGTGCCGCTTCCGCGACTGTCGTGAACGGAGCGTTGATCAGCAGGTTGACCGGCTTCGGCGACACCGCCGACACGATCGCCGAGATGTGTTCGAGCTTGTCGATCCGAGGTGCGTAGAGACAGTCAGCGCCGGCCTCGGCGTAGGCGCTGAGCCGGCGAATCGTCTCGTCGATGTCAGGGCGCCCCACGACGAAACCTTCGGACCGTGCCGTGAGCAGGATGCCCGTGCCGCTCTCGTCGATCGCTCGTCGCGCGGCAGCGATGCGTCTCACGGCCAGGTCGAACGGGAACAGAGGATCGGAGGTCACCCCCGAAGCGTCCTCGATCGAGAGCCCGGCGATGCCCGTGTCCGCGGCCATCGTCACGTTCGCGGCGACGCCGGCAGGCTCGACCGCGTAGCCGCCTTGGAAGTCAGCATTGACCGGCACCTGGACGGCGCCGACGATGCGACGCAGGTGGGCGAGCGTGTCGTCGCGGGCGATGTGGGCGTCGGCTCGGCCCAGCGTCCAGGCCAGCCCAGCACTCGTGGTGGCCAACGCCGGGAACCCCAGCTGTTCCAGGGCCCGCGCGCTGCCGACGTCCCACGGGTTGGGCATGACGAAGCACCCTGACATGTGCAGCCGAGCGAACTCGGCGGTGGTGTCCTTGCGACTGTCCATGCCACACCTCGCCACACCTCGTTCGGGCCGGAACTCGACTCTAGCCCGGGTCCGGGGCGGGTGCCCCGCGGCATGACCCCTCGCCAGCCGGGTGCCCGTTCACGGGCAGGCCGAGGGTCTGGCTAGCGCACCACCCGATACGCCGGGTTCTGTTCGGCCAGCTCCGCCTGCACGACGGCGCGTGCGACCTTCCCGGTGGACGTGACCGGGAGCGCGTCGGCGGTGAACCAGCGCCGGGGGCGCTGGGCGGGACTCAGCTGGTCCCGGCAGGTGCGCTCCAGGGTCGCCAGGTCCAGGGGCGCCCCATCCTCGTCCTCATGGTCCGGGACCACGACGGCCGTGACGACCTCGCCCAGCCGTACGTGCGGGGTCCCCACCACCACGACGTCGCGCACCCCCGGGACTGTGCGCAGAACAGCTTCGACGTCCTCGGGCACGACCGTCGCGGCGCCGACTGTGATCGCGCCAGTGCCCCGGCCGCGAAGAAGGAGGCGAGGGGGAGACCGGGGGTGGTCGGTGTCGCTTGTGGTCAGCTCGGCGAGGTCGCCGACGCTGGCCCAACCGTCGGCGGTGCGCAGCGGGCCAGGGGCCCCGGCGAGGTAGCCGTGGGCGATCCAGGGCGACCGGACCCACACCTCGCCCAGGCCCACCACAGGGTTGCGGATCTCGATCTCGACGCCGGGGAAGGGGCGCAGGCCGTCGCCGTCCGGGTCGATCGCCACGAAGGACAGCTCCGTCGCGCCGTAGTACGCGATGACGGAGAGGCCGTGACGGGTTGCGCGGTCGCGGGTGGCGTCAGGGAGGGCAGCGCCGCCGACGACGGCCACCCGGAGCCGGGACGGCGGGGGAGCCGGGGAGTCGATGCTGCCGCTGGCCTCGCTGGCCTCGCTGGCCTCGAGGGCATCCAGGGCGTCCAGCACGACGGTCAGTGCGGCCGGGACCAGGTGCACGACGTCGCACGTGCCCAGGTGGGGGATCGCGGCGGGGAGGCTCGGGGCGAGGCGGATCGTCGCGCCCACCGCGAGTGCGTGCGCGGCGCCGAAGCAGAACAGCGACGTGGACAGCGGACCGGGGACCAGGACCGTGTCGGCGTCGGTGATCGTGGTGAGCTCGGACGTGGCAGCGAAGGACGCGGTCCACGACCCGCGGGTGCGCACCACGGCACGCGGCCGGCCGGTGCTGCCCGATGTGAACCCGGCCCAGGCGAGGTCGTCGTCCCTGACGGGGATCGGTTCGGCGACCGGTTCGGCGACCGGTTCGGCGGTCTGCTCGGTTGCAGAGCCGGAGACTGAGCCGCTGGTGACCGGCGGTGACGTCGCCAACGTCGTCAGGTGGTGGTCGGGCACGGTCGCCGCAAGGATCTCGGTGCGCTGGGCGGGAGTCCAGGTGTCGTCGCACAGGAGAGCCACGGCTCCGGTGAGGTCGACGGCGAGCATCGCGACGAGCGTGTCGATGGCGTGCCGCGCGCCGTCGAGCGTGCCGCGCGGCACCTTGGTGGCCGGCACCGTTGTGGCCGGGGCCGGGGCCGGGGCCGTGCAGGGTGGAGCCGCGGCGCCCCGGGACAGGTCGATCGCGACCACCTGACCAGGGAGCACGCCGTCGCGCACGAGCGCGGCGGCGCCACCCAGCGCGCGAGCGGCGAGGTCCGCGTAGGTGAGGGGAGGTGCGTCACCGGCCCGGACAGCCACCCGGTCGGGCGCGGTGGCGGCGTGGGCGAGGACCTGCCGGGCGACCGGCACAGGTCAGGCCGGCGCGACGGCGATCAGGACGGAGTCGGTGACCTCGCCCATCTGTCCGGGCTCTCCTCCGTGGATCTTGCCGAGCCGGGTCCGCTGCTCTGCGGCGACCCGCCACGACGACGGTACGTAGGCCGCGAGCAGCTCGGGGGTGAAGAGCATCTCGGCGTGCGGGCGCTGGGCGAGCGCCTCGGCGTCGGCGGCGTCGTGCCCGACGAGGAGCAGTGTGCCGCCTGGGGCGATGGCTGCGATCAGGCGCGGGTACACGGCGTCGCGCAGGTCGGTGGGCAGGTGGAAGAAGTACGCCGAGACGAGGTCGAAGGTGCCCGGGGGCGGGGTCCACTCAGCGAGGTCACGGTGCTCGAGGGTGACGCGGGAGGGGTCCGGGAGCGTGTCGACGTGCGTCTGCGCGCGGGCCAGCGCGACCACAGAGATGTCGACGCCGGTCACGGTCCAGCCGTGGGTGGCCAGCCACACGGTGTCGGCTCCCTCACCGCACCCGACGTCGAGCGCGCGGCCTTGGGTGAGGGGTGCAGTGACCTCTTCTAGCCACGGGTTGACGTTCCCGCTCCAGACGATCTGGCGCTCGCTGTAGCGCTCGTCCCAGGCGGCTGCGTCCCAGCGAGGCTCGGCGGCGTTGTTGTGGGAGTGGTCGTGGGCGTGCGGGCCGTTCATCGCCGGGCCCCAGCACGGACCTCGTCGACGCCGCGGTTGGCGAGCTCGTCGGCCTTCTCGTTGCCGACGTCCCCGGAGTGGCCCTTGACCCACTTCCACGTGATCGTGTGCCGGGCGACCTGCTCGTCGAGGGCCTGCCACAGCTCGACGTTCTTGACCGGCTTCTTGTCGGCGGTCTTCCAGCCGTTGCGCTTCCACCCGGCGATCCACTTGGACATGCCGTTCATCACGTAGGTGGAGTCGACGTGCAGGGTGACCACGCAAGAGCGGTTGAGCGCTCGCAGCGCTTCGATGACGGCTGTGAGCTCCATCTTGTTGTTCGTGGTCAGCGGGTCGCCGCCGAAGAGCTCGCGCTCGTGCCCGTTGGACTTGAGCCACGCGCCCCAGCCGCCGACACCGGGGTTGCCCTTGCAGGCACCGTCGGTCCAGATCTCTACGGGGGATCCGGTGGGCAGGGCGTCTGTGGGGGGAGTCTGCAACGTCATGGCAGCCATCATCCCAGGCGTGGGCGGGGGGTGTGCCCCCGGACAGCCTGACACGACGAGCAGCGTGCCCCCAGGTCGACGTGTCGCATAGAATCTCCGTGCCCCCGTAGCTCAGTGGATAGAGCAAGAGCCTTCTAATCTCTAGGTCGCAGGTTCGAGTCCTGTCGGGGGCACCCAATGGTCAGTGCTGGTCCTAGGTCGAGGCAGTCCGGGTACGGACCTCACGCTCCATGCGCTGCTCGTGGCGTGCACGTCCCTTGATGGCCTCGAGCTCGCGGCTTCTCGGTGGTGCGTGCGTCACGAGATCGTCGAGCAGGCGACGAGTCGCGAGCGCGATCTCGTCGATCGCGCGATCGAAAGCCTCGGCGTTGGCACGAGAAGGGCGCGTCGACCCGCTGACCTTCCGTACGAACTGCAAGGCGGCCTCGCGAACCTCTGCGTCGGTCGTCGGCGGGTCAAAGTTGTGAAGCACCCGAATGTTTCGGCACATACAGTGACTGTAATCCGCTCAGTCGGCCGAGGTCACCCCGATGCGATGGTGCTGGTCGGGGAGAGCGAGTCGGCGGATTCCAGGTCGAGTGTGACGCCTGCTTCAGCTGGCGGTCGACCATCTTGACCTGCGGCGGCCTGCCCTGCGGCGAGGCCGGGGTTCGGAGGACTCCCGCTGTGCGCTCGGGTCTCTGCGGATGGTTGACCTTCACCGTGCGGACTTCCTGTCGGGGGCGGCCGTAGCTCGCCGGTCGGCGGGTTCGGCCCGGGCGGCCGAGGCGCGTCGACCTGCACGACCTCTTGATGGTCCTGCCGGTCCGGCCGGTCACTGACGAAGAGTGGCGGTGCGTCGGAGACCCGGCATTCGGCTGTGCCTGGGCTGCGGGTGGCACGGACTTCGCTGTGGACACCCCGGCGTGCGGCGCGGACCTCGTGCCCTCCGGCGGGTCTCTGGTGGATGGTGAGGTTGAGGCGGTGGACTTCGTGGTGGTGGCTGCAGAGGAGGATGGCGTTGTTGAGGGAGGTTTCTCCGCCGTTGGTCCACCAGTGGATGTGGTGGATTTCGCACCAGTGGACGGGTTGGGTGCAGGCGTGGAATTGGCATCCGCGGTCGCGGGCGATGATGGCTCGGCGTTGTTCGCGGGTGTAGAGGCGGGCGGTGCGGCCGAGGTTGATGGGGACGTTGTCGGCGGTGATGACGATGCGGGTGAGGTCGGCGTCGCAGAGGATGCGGGCGAGTTCGCTGAGGGGGACGGGGGTCCCGTCCTCGAACGTCGCGGGCTCCACGAGCCCTGGTGCGTTGGACGCGCTGGACTCACTGGACTCGCCGCTGTTTGGACTGTGGCCCCCGGATGGGTTGTCCTGGTTCGATGCCGGGTCATCGCCCTCGGTACTGGCGGCTTGGGCTGCGGCTGCGGCTGCGCGGCGCCGGAGTTCGCGTTGGGACTGGACGAAGGTGTCTTCGGTCATGATGACGGACACGTGGGGGCGGACTGCTGCGCCGTTCTTGAAGGTCCCGCCGTTGATGGCGCGGTCGGCGACGTCGACGAGGGCGTCGGCCATGCGTTGGGGGTAGTCGCGGTCGTCGCCGTCCTCGGGGCGGTGCATCGCCGCCTCGATGGCCACGGCGACGCGGCGTCCGGCGACCACGTTGAGGAATCCTTTGAGGTGGGTGCCGGTGGGGGTGTGGCTGATCGTGAGGTACCGCTTGCGGCGGGTCTCTTCGTGGGTGGCGTCGTGGGCGAGGCAGTCCCGGCGGGCCCACCACCGGTCGGCGGTCTTGGCGAAGGCGTCGGCGTCTTCCTTCGTCGCCAGGTCCAGCAGTTCCTTGTTCTCGCTGGGGGTCAGTTCCGTGGTGCCGGGGCGCTCCGCCTTGGACCGGACCCGGCCCAGGATCTCGGCGTGGACGACCGTCACCGTCCCGGTCGCGACCGCCTGGGCAGCCTCGGGGGACTCCTCGAGCACGGTGGCGACCGTGAGCTGGGTGCGCGCGGTCCGCAGGCCTTCCCCGGACATCTGTCCGCGCCAGGCTTCGAACGAGGAGTATCCGGCCTTCTTCCATTCCCCGCAGTCGCGCTCGGCGACCAGCAGCGACGCCCGTTCGGCGGTCAACGCCGCGATCGACCTGTCCAGCTCCACGATCCGCCCACACCGGGCCCGCGACGCGGCAGCGACCGGCTGCACGCCCACGGCCGCGCCAGGCATGGGGGCCAGACCCGCGTCCACGTCACCCGCGGCGCCGAACAGCGCCAACCCGGGCTGCACCACCGCCCTCGCGTGACCCGCCATGACCCACCACCCGACGCCGTCGTCGACCGCTACAGAGACCGCCATGTCCCCGGAGAATGCGGGGCTCCCACCAGATACTTCGACCCTAGACCCGACCACCGACACGCAGCCCGAGCCGGTCACCACCCGTCACGACCGACACTCGCCGCCCTCCGACGAACTGCCCGTCACTAGGTAGACGTCTCCCGAACGCCCGATGTGAGGTCGAGGGCACAGGCAAGTACGCCCGATGCGATGTGGACGGCACCGGCACGTCCGGCCGTTCCGGAGAGGAACCTCCTGACCGCCTTGGCCTGCCGCCACGCTCACGAAACAGGGAACGCCAACGCCCAGAGAACCTTGCGCCATCTCTACTTAGCACTACTATGTAATAGTAGTCAGCATCGTTAAGTAGTTGGAGGGCAGGCCATGGGCAAGCAAATGACAGAGATGCTCAAGGGCACGCTGGAAGGCATCGTCCTCGCGGTCCTGGACGCGCGGTCCGCCTACGGCTACGAGATCACGACCAGGCTGCGCGAGGAGGGCTTCTCCGACCTCGCCGAAGGCACCGTCTACGCCCTGCTGGTGCGAATCGAGCACCGTGGCCTCGTCGACGTGGAGAAGGTCCCCTCAGAGAAGGGGCCCCCGCGCAAGGTCTACTCGCTCAACGCACAGGGCCGAGAGTACCTGGACGAGTTCTGGACGAACTGGGCGTTCCTCGCCGAACGAATCGAACGCCTTCACCGCCACACCGAAGACCCACTCGAAGGAGAACAGCCATGACCGCACGATGGATCGAGCAGATCACCGGCTCGTTCGAGGACAAGAAGCGCTGGCGCCGGTACAAGGCGCGCAAGGAGCAGCTCCCCTCGAGCTATCGAATCGCGATCGACGGCATCGAGCGCTACTTCATGTACGCCGGGTCGATCGTCAAGGGCGACGTCCTCATGCAGATGCTCGAGGACCTCGGGGACCTCATCGAGGGGGCCGCAGCTGACGGAACTCCGATCCGCGACATCGTCGGGGACGACCCGGTGGAGTTCGCAGACACGTTCATCGCGAACTACGCCGACGGCCAGTGGATCGCCAAGGAGCGCAAGCGCCTGATCGATGCCGTCGACCAGGCAGCCGTCGACCAGGCAGCCGTCGACCAGGCAGCCGTCGACCAGGCAGCCGTCGACGAGGCTGCCGCTGACGAGACCTGAGTACGCCACTGCCTGAGCATGCAGAGAGGAGCCTGCACATGACCACCGACCAGCCCCCTGAACCCGCCATCCCCCCGATCCCCCCGACACCCGCGATCCGGGTGCAGTCCCTGACGAAGTCGTTCAAGGACGTTCACGTCCTGCGCGGTGTCGACTTCGACGTGGCAGCGGGGAGCATCTTCGCCCTGCTCGGCTCGAACGGGGCGGGCAAGACCACGATCGTGAGAATCCTGTCCACCCTGGCCAGGGCCGACGCGGGGACCGTCACCGTCAACGGCTTCGACGCCGCCACCCAGCCTGGCGACGTGCGCCAGTCGATCAGCCTCACCGGCCAGTTCGCCGCCGTCGACGACGTGCTCACCGGCCGGGAGAACCTCGTGCTGATCGCGAAGCTGCGTCACCTGTCGGACCCAGGTGCGATCGCCGACGAGATGCTCGCCCGCTTCTCCCTCACCGACGCAGGACGGCGCACGACGTCGACGTACTCCGGCGGCATGCGACGCCGGCTCGACATCGCGATGTCCTTGATCGGGAACCCGCCGATCATCGTCCTCGACGAGCCGACTGCCGGCCTCGACCCCCAGGCGCGGATCGAGGTGTGGCGGACCGTCAAGGGCCTCGCGGCCGGGGGCACCACGGTGCTGCTCACGACGCAGCATCTCGACGAGGCCGAACAGCTCGCCGACCGGATCGCGATCCTCCACGAGGGCCGGATCCTCGTGAACGGCACCCTCGCCGAGCTCAAGCAGCTCCTCCCGCCCGCCACCGTCGAGTACATCGAGAAGCAGCCGACCCTCGAAGACGTCTTCTTCGCCGTCGTCGGCAACGACAGCCCCGACGGCACGGACACGAGCGGCAAGGACTCACGATGACCACACGATTCCTCGGCGACACCGCCGCCCTGCTGGGACGATCCCTGCGCCACGTCACGCGAAGCCTGGACACCATCATCACGACGACGATCATGCCGATCGCCTTCATGCTGCTCTTCGTCTACGTGTTCGGCGGAGCGATCAGCGCCGGGTCGGATGCGTACGTGGACTACCTGCTCCCCGGCATCCTCCTCATCACGATCGCCACCGGCACCTCCTATACCGCGTTCCGCCTCTTCCTGGATCTGCAGAGCGGCATCTTCGAGCGGTTCCAGTCGATGCCGATCGCACGGTCGTCCGTGCTGTGGGCGCACGTGCTGACCTCGCTGGTCGCCAACTGCATCTCGATCGTGGTCGTGGTGGGCGTCGCGCTCCTCATGGGCTTCCGCTCGGGGGCAGGGGTGGCCGAGTGGCTCGCGGTCGCCGGCATCCTCGCCCTGTTCACCCTGGCCCTGACCTGGATCGCGGTCATCGCCGGGCTCTCCGCGAAGACCGCCGACGGCGCGAGCGCCTTCGCCTACCCGCTCATCCTCCTGCCGTTCATCAGCTCGGCCTTCGTGCCCACCGAGACGATGCCCGGCCCGGTGCGCGCCTTCGCCGAGCACCAGCCGGTGACGTCCATCGTCGACGCGATCCGTGATCTGCTCGCCCAGCAGCCGGTCGACGCCGTCATCTGGGTCGCCCTCGCCTGGTGCGTCGGGATCCTCCTCGTCGCGTACCTCGCCGCGATGGCCGCGTACCGTCGCAGGATCTCCTAGCGCACCCGCCGGGCGCGGCCGGCGAGGGTCGAGGACCCGTGACCTAGGCTGGCGCTATGTCCACCTACGTGCGCCCCCACGTCCCTGATCAGGTGTTCTACGACACCGACGGTCGGGTCGTCGACTACGGCGACCGCTGGAACGGCCAGAGCCCGCCGGCAGAGACCTACTCGATCGACGAGCACCCGGAGCGGTTCGCCCCGCTGCACGACGTCGCCCGCGCGCTCATCGACCACCTCGCCGCGGCCTACGACGTGACCGTGAGCGACGACGTCACGCACGGCGACGACCTCATGTACCCCCGCGACGACGTCGTGCAGGCCGTGCGCCTCACCCCGAACGCGCCCGACGCCGCCGGACTGACTTTCGTCCTGGCCGCCTATCCGCTGGTGGCCGTTCACGCAGGTCTGCTCACCGACTGGACCTACCCGGTCTGCGGGTGCGGGGCTTGCGACGACAGCTGGCAGGGGTGCGCCGACGAGATGGAGTGGCACACCTTCGCGGTCGTCGCCGGGCTGCTGGTGGAGCGCGTCGAGCCGGTGCTGGACCTGCGTGGTCGACGGGTCGAGGTCTCGAGCACCATCACCGCCGTGGACGGGACCCTGTCCCAGGGCAGCACCTCCTTCGCCCGGCCGGCCACCAGACGGCGGTCCGTCGCGGCCCGCACGGCTCTCACCGCGATCCCCGGAGGGTGGGTCCCGTGGCCGACACGCCAGCCCTAGCCCGCCGCCTCGGCACCGGCGACGCCGTCGTCATCGGCCTCGGGTCGATGATCGGGGCCGGGGTCTTCGTCGTCTTCGCCCCCGCAGCGGCCGCAGCCGGGGCGGGCCTGCTCGTCGGTCTGGCGATCGCCGCGGTCATCGCCGTCTGCAACGCGACTGCCTCCGCCCAGCTGGCGGCGCAGTACCCGACCTCGGGCGGCACCTACGTCTACGGCCGCGAACGGCTGGGGGAGTGGCCGGGCTTCCTCGCGGGCTGGAGCTTCGTCGTCGGCAAGACGGCGAGCTGCGCGGCGATGGCGCTGACCTTCGCCGCCTACGCGGCCCCTGGCTGGGAGAAGCCGGCCGCGGCCGGCGCCGTCGTGGCTCTCGCGACCGTGAACTACCTCGGGGTGACCCGCACGGCCCGGCTGACCCGGATCATCGTCACCGTGGTTCTCACCGTGCTCGTGGTCGTCCTCGCCGTCGGGGTGACCGGGGGCGCCGGACCTGGCGTGAGCACCGACGGGCTCCTCGCCAGCGGGTGGTACGGGATCCTGCAGTCGGCCGGCCTGCTGTTCTTCGCCTTCGCGGGGTACGCGCGGATCGCCACGATGGGGGAGGAGGTGCGGCGACCGCGCCGGACCATCCCGCGGGCGATCGTCATCGCGCTGTCGATCACCCTCGTCGTCTACGCGCTCGTGGCCGTGAGCGTGCTGGGTGTCCTCGGGCCGGACCGGCTCGCCGCCTCGACGGCCCCGCTCGTCGACCTGGTGAGCACCGCCGGCGCAGGCTGGGCCGAACCTGTCGTCCGGGTGGGGGCCGCCGCGGCGTCGCTCGGTGCGCTGCTCGCGCTGGTGGCCGGCGTCGGGCGGACGGCCTTGGCGATGGCGCGGGGCCGGGACCTGCCCGGCTGGCTCGCGGCGGTGCACCCGGTGCGTCAGGTGCCCCACCACGCCGAGATCGCCCTCGCCGTGGTCGTCGTCGCGCTCGTGCTGACCGTCGACGTGCGCCACGCGATCGGGTTCTCGTCCTTCGGGGTGCTCCTCTACTACGCCGTGGCCAACGCCGCCGCCTTCACCCAGACCGCCGAGGACCGGCGCTTCCCGCGGGGGCTCCAGGTGGTGGGTGCACTCGGGTGCCTCGGGCTGGCGGCCATGCTGCCGCCCGCCTCGATCGCCGGCGGCCTCGTCGTGCTCGCGGTGGGCATCGTCTACCGGCTGCTCGGGCGCCGGTGGCGCGCGCAGGTCACCCCGTAGGACCGCTCACCCGGTAGACGCCGGTCACCTCGTGGTCCGTGCCCGCACGTGCATCCGCTGGCCCTGCGGGCCGAAGATGCTGAGGAACTCCACCCCCTGCTCGTCCGCCCGGCCGAACCAGTGCGGGGTCCGGGTGTCGAACTCGGCCGCCTCGCCGGCGGGCAGCACGAGGTCCTGCTCGCCGAGCACGAGACGCAGCCGACCGCGGATCACGTAGACCCACTCGTACCCCTCGTGCGTCTGCTGGGTGACGACCGGCGTGGTCGCCCCGGCCGGCACGAGGTGCTTGAACACCTGCAGCCCGCCCGCGCCGCGGCTGAGCGGCAGGATCGTCATGCCGTGCTGGGTGATGGGCCGGATGTGGATCCGCGGGTCGCCGGTGGCCGGGGCACCGACCAGCTCGTCGAGCGGCACCCCGTAGGCCCTGGCGAGCGGAAGCAGCAGCTCGAGGTTGGGTCGGCGCTGCCCCGACTCGAGGCGCGAGAGCGTGCTCACGGAGATCCCGGTGGCGCCCGACAGCTCGGCGAGGGTCAGGTCGCGGGCCGTGCGCAGGGCCCGCAGCCGCGGGCCGACCGCGGCGAGCACGGTGAAGGTGGGGTCGGTGGCGTCCGGGGTGTCGGTCATCGGCCCAGTTTGCCACTCCGGCAAGCTTCCTTGCTGTCCGGCCTTCGCGCGGAGCACCCTGGGACGAGCACACCCACCTCGCACAAGGAGCGCACCATGAACCAGTCCTCCCCGCCCCCCGCGTCCGCCCCCCAGCCTCCCACCGCGACCTACGACGTCGTCGTCGTCGGGGGCGGTGCAGCCGGCCTGAGCGCCGCCGTCGCCCTCGGCCGTGCCCGCCGCTCGGTGCTCGTCGTCGACGCCGGCGAGCAGCGCAACCTGCCCGCCGCGGGTGTGCACAACTACCTCACCCGCGACGGCATGAGCCCTGCCGAGCTCGCCCGGGTCGGCCGTGAGGAGGTCGCCCGCTACGGCGGCACCGTCCTGACTGCGAGCGTGCAGTCCATCACCCGGGTGGGCGAGGACTTCGACATCGTGGCCGACGACGGCACCCGCGTCCGCGCCCGGCGCCTGCTGCTGGCCACCGGCCTCGTCGACGAGCTTCCCGACATCCCTGGCCTGCGCGAACGCTGGGGCATCGACGTGCTGCACTGCCCGTACTGCCACGGCTGGGAGATCCGCGACCGGGTGGTCGGCATCCTGGCGAGCGGCCCGATGGCCGTCCACCAGGCCCTCCTGTTCCGCCAGTGGAGCGAGCACGTCACGCTCTTTCTCAACGGCCGCCCGGCGCCCACCGCGGAGGAGGCCGAACAGCTCGCCGCCCGCGGCGTCGCCGTCGTACCGGGCGACGTGGCAGGCCTCGAGGTGCACGACGACGCGCTCGCAGCGGTGCTGCTCGCGGAGGGTCCGCGCCACGGGGTCCAGGCCCTCGTCGTCGGCCCGACCTTCACCGCCCGGACCGAGCTCGCCGCCGCCCTCGGGGTCGCCACGACTGAGCACCCCATGGGCGTGGGCACCTACGTCGTCACCGACGAGACGGGCCTGACGTCCGTACCCGGGGTGTGGGCAGCCGGGAACGTCAGCGACCTCATGGCCCAGGTGGTCACGTCGGCCGGACGGGGTCTCATGGTCGGCGCGGCGATCAACGCCGACCTCATGAACGAGGAGCTGCGCCTGGCCGTGGAGGCCTATCGCGCCCGGTGACCGCCGTCTGACACACTCTCCGACATGTCCACACCACCCGTACTCGTGCTCATCGGGCCCGCGGGCGTCGGCAAGTCGACCCTCGGCGAGCTGGTGGCCGCGTCCCTCGGAGTGGCGTTCGTCGACCTGGACGGCATCGGGGACGTCTACTACGCAGAGGTCGGCTGGAGCATCGATCGTCTGGTCGGGCGCATCGGCGAGGTCGGACGCATCCCCGCGGAACGCGAGTGGGAACCTGCCCGCGCGCACGCGGTCGTGCGTGCGGTGCAGGACTGCTCGGGCGGGGTCCTGGCGCTGGGCGCCGGGCACAGCTCGTACACCGGGGCCGAGCTGCTCGACCAGGTCCGCTCGGCCCTGGGGGACGTGGCCCACGTGGTCATGATCACCCCCTCGACGGACCGCGACGCCGCTCTGGGGCAGCTGCGGACCCGTTCGCTCATCGCCAAGGGCACGTCATGGACCTACGACGGACACGACCTGCTCGCCGAGTGGCTGGACGACCAGGGGTCACGATCGCTCGCCACGCAGATCGTGGTCACCGGAGCTGACACACCGGAGCAGACGGCCGCGCGCCTCGTGCAGATCTGCGCACCGACACCCGTAGCCGCGGCCGCGCCTGCCGGCCGCGCCTAGGGTGAAAACGAACTGAGACAGATGCGGATCGCAGTCATCGGCGCAGGGATCGGCGGGCTCGTCGCCGCCCTCGGTCTGCAGCGCGACGGGCACGACGCGACGGTCTTCGAGCGGCAGGAGCGCCCCGGTGCGGTGGGGGCTGGACTGTCGTTGTTCGCCAACTCCTTCGCCGCGCTCGCCGCGATCGGGCTGGCTGACCTCGTCCAGCCGCTGGTCTCGCATGATGTGCCGGTGCTCCGGGCGGGACAACGCACCCCGTCCGGGCGCTGGACCATGCTGCTGCCCCCTGATGCGGCGTCTTCGATGCGGGCGCTCCACCGCGCGGACCTGCACGCCGCGCTGGTGGGCGCCCTCGTCGCGGGGTCGCTGCGGACCGGGGTCGAGGCATCCGTGTCCGGTGACGGGTCACCGGCGGTCCTCCTCGCAGGGCACCGGGAACCATTCGACCTGGTGATCGCCGCCGACGGGATCCGCAGCCCGGCCAGGACGACGCTGGGGCTGGACACGGGCGTGCGGTACGCCGGCTACACCGCGTGGCGAGGCGTCACCAGGTCTCCCGTCGCGGTCGACGGGGCAGGGGAGACCTGGGGACGCGGGAGACGGTTCGGGGTGGTCCCCCTCCCGGACGGCCGCGTCTACTGGTTCGCGACCCAGACCCTCCCGCCCGGGACCACCGCCGCGGACGAGCGCGAGGAGGTCCTGCGCCAGTTCGGGCCCTGGCACCACCCGATCCGGGCGCTCGTCGAGGCCACCGACGCGGCGGACGTGCTGCGCCACGACGTGCACGACCTGCGTCGTCCGCTGCGCTCGTACGCGAAGGGGGCGACGATCCTCCTCGGGGACGCCGCCCACGCCATGACTCCGGACATGGGGCAAGGAGCCGGTCAGGCGATCGAGGACGCGGCCACGATCGTCCTCTGCGTGCGCGCCGCCACCGCCGCCACCGCCGCAGCCACAGAAACCGCAGACGCCGCCGACCGCGCGCCCGTCGAGCGCGTGACCTGCGCGTACGATCGCGCCCGCCGCAGGCGCAGCCAGCGCATCGCCCGCCAGTCGCGCCTGGCCGGCGCCGTGGGGCAGCTGTCCTCCCCGCTCGCCGCCGGGGTGCGGGACGCGGCGATGTGGGTCATGCCTGCGCGCCTCGCCGCCGACGCCGCCAGCCGGCTCCAGAGGTGGACGCCGCCGCCGCGCGTAGGGTGAAGATTCACTCCGAGGCACAGGCAGGTCCGTGATGACAGACGAGCTGACGGCGACCCGTGGGGCACCGACCGCAGACCCCACGCTCACCCTCCCGGGCACCTGGAACGCCCGCGACATGGGTGGGCGCGCCGTCCCGGAGGGCGCGAGCGAACCCCTCGCGACCGGTGTGCTGCTGCGCAGCGCGTCCCTCGCGCGGCTCGAACCGGCCGGCGTCGGCCTCCTCGCCGACCACGGCGTCACGACCGTGCTCGACCTGCGCGGCCCCCGAGAGGTGGCCCGCGACGGAGCCGACGTCGTCCCCGCGGGCACCCAGGTGCTCGCCCTGCCGTTCGGGGCGCAGATGATCACGAACCTCGTCGGAACCCGCTCGGACACCTCGCCCGCCCCGGCTCGGCTGGGCCACCTGGTCATGGAGAGCATCTACCGGGGCTTCGTCACCGACCCGGACGCGCACGCCGCGATCGGCACGGCATTGACCGCGGTCGCCTCCTCGACCCGTGCCGTGCTCGTGCACTGCTCGGCGGGCAAGGACCGGACCGGGTGGATCGTCGCCCTCGTCCAGGCCGTGTGCTCGGTGCCCCGGGACCAGATCCTCCACGAGTACCTGCTCTCCGCGCAGGCCGCCGGGGAGCTCGCCGCGGCCATGCCCCTGGCCCCGGGCGTCGCCCCGGAGCTGTGGGACGCCGTCCTGCGGGTGCACCCGGCCTACCTGGCCGCCGCCGAGGATCAGGTGGGGCGCAGCTTCGGGTCGCTCACCGGGTACCTCGACGCGATCGGGGTGGACGCCGTGCTGCGGTCGACGCTGCGGGCGCGCTTCGGCGTCGACCAGGCCTGACCGGTGACCCGGCCGGGTGGACCGGCGGCGCTGCCCGGGCCACGCCCCGCAGCAAGTCCGTGGCCCGCGTCACGGCGCGCGCGTTTGGCCTCCTCACAGTTGCACGCAAGAATCATCGAGTGACTATCAGCAGCGGCCCAGACCAGCCCTCGAGTGCAGGGACGGGCCGCCACGCCTCCGGCGGCGCCGACGTGCTCGAGCCGCACTCGACCGTCTTCGACGTCGTGACCGACCTGCGCCGCGAGGTCGCCCTGCTGGACTTCCCGCTCGAGATCGACGGCGCCGACGAGGCCAGGGGCCAGCAGTCCCGGCTGGTCAGCCAGCTCGACGACCACCTGCTGCCGCGCCTCAAGGAGCTCTCGACCCCCGCCGTCGTCGTCATCGCCGGCTCGACCGGCGCCGGGAAGTCGACGCTGCTCAACTCGCTGCTGCGGGAGGAGATCTCCGAGGCGTCGGTCATCCGCCCCACGACCCGCGAGCCGGTCGTCGTCTTCAACCCCGCTGACGCGGCGATCGTCGCCGACACCCCGCTGGTCCAGACCGTCCGCTCGGTGACCAACGCCAACGTCCCGCGTGGCATCGCGCTGCTCGACGCCCCCGACCTCGACTCCGTCCTGGAGGAGAACCGCGAGACCGCGGCACGCCTGCTCGAGGGCGCGGACCTGTGGCTGTTCGTCACGACCGCGGCCCGCTACGGCGACGCGCTGCCCTGGAAGGCGCTCGAGGGCGCCATGCACCGCGGGGCGACCGTGGCCATGGTCCTCAACCGCGCACCGCACGCCTCCCTCAAGACCGTGCGCGGCGACCTCCTCGACCGGCTCCGCGACCACCACATGGACAACACCCCGCTCTTCGTCGTGCCCGACGCCGGCCCCCACGAGGGCCTCCTGCCCGTCTCCGAGGTGGCCGCGATCGGGCGCTGGCTGCGCACCCTGGGCGGCGCGGACCGTGCGCGCACGGTCATCCTGCGGACGCTGCGCGGCTCGCTCGCCGCGCTGCCGCCGTGGATCGAGCAGCTCAGCGCGCACGTCGAGCACCAGGTCATGGCCGGCGAACGGATCCGCGAGGTGGCCGAGGCGGCGTTGCCACCGGTGGCCAAGGACGTGCGTCAGGCGATCGAGTCCGGCAAGCTCGCCCAGGGCGCCGTCGAGTCGCAGTGGGCTCAGCTGCTGCGCCCGGCCCGGTTGGACAAGGCCATCTCCCGCGCCGGGATCGCCCGGGGCTCGGCCCGACGCGGCCGGTCCCGCGAGACCAGCCTGGGTGAGCTCGTCGAGGCGGTGCGCCGTGCGGCGACCGCGACGCTCACCGCGGCCGGGGACGACGCCGACGCTGCGCTGCGCCGGGCGCTGGAGTCGGTGCCCGGGGGCGCGAGCCTGCTCACCACCCTCGCCGGCGCCTCCGCGCGGGACTCCCGGGAAGGGGCGGCCCGGGCGGCCGTCGACTTCTGGATCGCCCAGACCGTCGACCGGGTCGCCGCCGTCGATGCCGCCGAGAGCAAGCAGTACACGGCCGCGGTGCGCGCCTTCGGCCGCGGCGGGCTGACGGCCCTCCTGCTCGCCTCCGCCGTCGGGCTGGCCCCCGCCGAGGAGCTGCTCGGGCGCCTGCTCGGCAACGCCGGGCGGGATCTCAGCCCGGAGGTCACGAGCGAGCTGGCCGACTCCGCGGCTACTCTGGTGGATCGGGAGATCCTTCCGACCCGCCGCGCGCTCACCGTGCCGGCCCTGGCCGACGACGCCGCGGTGGGACTGCGGGTTCGGCTGGCTGAGCTCGCTCAGCTCACCTGACCCGCCCGCACCAGCCGCACCGCCCGCCGCAACACAGGAGCAGCCCGTGACACAGACCGTACCGGCCGTGGATCGCAGATCGAGCGAGCAGTCGACGACGTCTGACGGCGAGCGTTACGCCCAGCACGTCGCGAACCTGCGTCGGGCCCTGGACATCGGCGGCGACCGGCTCGACCCAACGATCGCGGCCCGGGCGCGGTCCGTGCTCGCCGGCGCGGACGAACGCCTGGCGCTCGGCGTGGACCACACGATCATCGCGCTCGCCGGTGGCACCGGGTCGGGCAAGTCGAGCACCTTCAACGCCATCTCCCGGTTGACCTTCGCCGACGTCGGTGTCCGTCGCCCCACCACCGCCCGGGTCACCGCGTGCGCCTGGAGCGACACCGCGACCGCGCTGCTCGACTGGCTCGAGGTGGACACCGAGCGCCGGATCAACCGGGACAGCGTGCTCGACGGCGACGAGGCGTCCCTGGCCGGGCTGATCCTGCTCGACCTCCCCGACCACGACTCGATCGAGCCGAAGCACCGCGAGATCGTCGACCGGATCCTGCCGCTGGTGGACCTGCTCATCTGGGTCGTCGACCCGCAGAAGTACGCCGACGAGGCGCTGCACGCCGGCTACCTGCAGGCCTTCGCCGGCGCTGAGGCGTCGATGATCGTCGTGCTCAACCAGATCGACACGATCGCCGAGTCCGGCCGGGCCGCGCTCGTGGCCGACGTCGCGCGGCTGCTCACCGAGGACGGACTGGTCGGGGTCGACGTGCGCACCATCTCCGCGAAGACCGGCGAGGGCGTCACCGAGCTGCGCGAGACGCTGCGCGAGGCCGTCGCGCGCCGTTCGGTCGCGGCGAGCCGGCTCGCGGACGAGCTGGACCGCGAGGGCCGCCGGATCGCCGAGGAGGTCCCCGCGACCGTCCTGCAGAGCGTCGAGCCGCTCGTCGACGGCGAGGTGGACCGGGTCGCTGTGGCCGTCGGCGTCTCCGCCGTGGTCGACGACGTGCGGGCGACCGTGCGCTTCGGCGGTGACGGCGACCGGGTGCCCACGTTCCGCACGCCCCAGGAGTCGGCGATCCGAGTGATCCGCAGCCGCTGGGTGACCAAGGTGAGCGAGGCGATGCGGCCCTCCTGGGCGGAGTCGATCGACCGTGCCGTCCCCGACCAGGGCGCGATCTCCACCGCGCTGGTCGAGGCGCTGAGCCAGGTGCCCATCTCGACGCAGCGATCGGTCGGTGCCCGTCGGGCCCGGCTGCTCGGCTGGGTCGCCGGAGGGGTCGCGCTGCTCGCCGCGGTCGTGTCGTTGGTCTTTGCTCTCGGGCTCGTCGACGTCGACGAGGGCTGGATGCTCGTGGCGGCAGGCGTGGCGGTCGCCGCCGCCGCCGTCTCGATCGGCGCGCTCATGGTCGGCGCCCGGATGCGCTCGACCCTCGCCGACCTGCGGGCCGAAGAGGTCCGCGAAGCAGCCTTCGCCGCGCTGCGCGACGTGGTCGAGACGACGTTGGCCGAGCCCGCCCAGCGGATCCTCACCGAGCACCGCGACGTCCGCGATTCGGCGCTCTCGGTCCGGGAGACCTCGTCCACAGGGCGCCGCAGCGTGACCGTGCCCACAGCCACGGTCTGACCCGGAGCGGACGGGAGCCCTGACCCTGGAGCCTGGCAGCACACGGGACGACACTCGTCGTCCCCCGTCGCTGGAGGATCCATGAGCACAGACACCAAGGTGACCGTGACGGGCTGGGTGGGGACACAGCCCAAGCACTTCGTCTCGGAGAGCGGCACCAACTTCACGAGCTTCCGCTTGGCCAGCACCAAGCGGTTCTACAACCGGGCCGACGACGCCTGGGTCGACGGGCTGACGACCTGGTTCACCGTCAAGGCGTGGCGGAGCATGGCGATCAACATCGCCGAGTCGCTGCGCAAGTCCGACCCCGTCCTGGTGCACGGCACGCTCACGTCCGAGACCTGGGAGTCCCCGGACGGTCCGCGGACCACCATCGTCATCGAGGCCGATGCGGTCGGCCCCGACCTGGCCCGGGGGCAGGCCACGTTCCGGCACACCGTGCACACGAAGGTGGGGGAGGCTGCACCGGGAGGTGCAGACGCTCCGACCGACCCGTGGGCGGTGAGCGGTGAGCCCGACGCAGGGGGAGGCGCTGAGGCCGGGTCGGTCGAGGCCGAGGAGACGCCCGTCCCGGTCGACGACCGCACCGCCGCATAGCCGACCACCGTCCGGGCCGGGCCGGGTCGTGCTGGGCGGGTCCGGACCGGCACGCTGGTGCGTCCCACATCGGGGGCGTACGAGCGCGCCGGTGCCGGACGGCGTAGTCTGTGGGGTTGGGCAGCTTTCTCAGCGCCCAGCCCTGCTTCCACGCAGCCTCGCTCGTGGTCGTTCGTGCTGGTCGGCTGAGCAGGCGCACACCTGACCAGCGCGAGCGAACCCGCTCCAACGCAATCGAACATGAGGCGGACCGAGAGCCAGTGGCTGAGTTCATCTACTCCATGTACAAGACGCGCAAAGCGCACGGCGACAAGGTCATCCTTGATGACGTCACGCTGAACTTCCTCCCCGGAGCGAAGATCGGTGTGGTCGGCCCCAACGGAGCCGGAAAGTCGACGATCCTGAAGATCATGGCGGGCATCGAGCAGCCCTCCAACGGTGAGGCACGTCTGTCTCCCGGATACACCGTGGGCATCCTCCTGCAGGAGCCACCGCTCAACGAAGAGAAGACCGTCCTGGGCAACGTCGAAGAAGGCGTCGCCGAGATCAAGGGCAAGCTCGACCGCTTCAACGAGATCTCCGCGTTGATGGCCGAGCCCGACGCGGACTTCGACAAGCTCCTCGCCGAGATGGGCGAGCTGCAGGAAGCCCTCGACCACGCCGACGCATGGGACCTGGACGCCCAGCTCGAGCAGGCCATGGACGCGCTGCGGTGCCCGCCGCCGGACGCCGACGTGTCGGTCCTGTCCGGAGGTGAACGTCGCCGCGTGGCACTGTGCAAGCTCCTCCTGGAGAAGCCTGACCTGCTGCTCCTCGACGAGCCCACCAACCACCTCGACGCCGAGTCCGTCCTGTGGCTCGAGCAGCACCTGTCGAGCTACCCCGGCGCGATCCTCGCCGTGACCCACGACCGGTACTTCCTCGACCACGTCGCGGAATGGATCTGTGAGGTCGACCGCGGACGCCTGTACCCCTACGAGGGCAACTACTCGACCTACCTGGAGAAGAAGGGTGAGCGTCTCAAGGTCCAGGGCAAGAAGGACCAGAAGCTCGCCAAGCGTCTCTCGGACGAGCTCGAGTGGGTCCGGATGAACGCCAAGGGCCGTCAGACCAAGTCGAAGGCCCGCCTGGCCCGGTACGAGGAGATGGCGACCGAGGCCGAGCGCACCCGCAAGCTCGACTTCGAAGAGATCCAGATCCCACCGGGCCCGCGCCTGGGTGGCATCGTCATCGAGGCCAACAACCTCAACAAGGGCTTCGACGGACGCACGCTCATCGACGGCCTGTCGTTCACGCTGCCCCGCAACGGCATCGTCGGGGTCATCGGCCCGAACGGTGTGGGTAAGACCACGCTGTTCAAGACCATCGTCGGCCTCGAGTCGCTCGACGCCGGAGAGCTCAAGATCGGTGAGACGGTCTCGATCTCCTACGTCGACCAGTCCCGCGGTGGTATCGACCCGAAGAAGTCGCTCTGGGAGGTCGTCTCCGACGGACTCGACTACATCAAGGTCGGCAACGTCGAGATGCCCTCGCGCGCCTACGTCGCCGCCTTCGGGTTCAAGGGACCGGACCAGCAGAAGGCCGCCGGGGTCCTCTCCGGTGGTGAGCGCAACCGCCTCAACCTCGCGCTCACCCTCAAGCAGGGTGGAAACCTCCTCCTGCTCGACGAGCCCACCAACGACCTCGATGTGGAGACGCTCGGCTCGCTCGAGAACGCGCTGCTCGAGTTCCCCGGCTGCGCCGTCGTGGTCTCCCACGACCGGTGGTTCCTCGACCGGGTCGCCACGCACATCCTCGCCTACGAAGGCACCGAGGAGAACCCGGCGAACTGGTACTGGTTCGAGGGGAACTTCGACTCCTACGAGGAGAACAAGCTGTCCCGTCTCGGCGCCGACGCAGCCCGTCCGCACCGGGTGACCCACCGCAAGCTCACCCGCGACTGATCCACCGCTCATGCGGTGTTCAGGAGCCTTTTCCGGCAGACTGCAGTCATGTCTGACGCGACGGGTGACCACGCACTGATCGGCGACGCCGGAGGTCCCTCCGGCGTCGCCGATCTTGTCGGTGCCCTCAGCGCGCTGCGCCGCGAGATCGACGCGGTCGCCCTGCCGCTGGAGACCGTGACCGCCGCGGCGGCCCGCCACGAGCGCGAGCACGCCCTCGACCAGCTCGACGACTACCTGCTGCCCCGCCTGCAGGCCGACTCCGCACCGCTGCTCGTCGTCGTCGGCGGCTCGACCGGTGCGGGCAAGTCGACCCTGGTGAACTCGATCCTCGGGCAGCACGTGACCACCCCCGGCGCGCTGCGCCCCACCACCCGGTCCCCGGTCCTCGTGCACCACCCGCTCGACGGGCAGTGGTTCACCTCCGACCGGGTCTTCCCCCACCTGGCCCGTGAGGTCCCGCCCGCGGCTGTCCCGTCGCCCAGCTCTCTCTCGGTCCCCAGCCGCACAGCTCCTCCGGTGCCGGCAGCCCCCACAGCCCTCACAGCCCCCACAGCCCCCACAGCCGCCGGTGACCGCCCCCGGGACGGCGACCCCCGGTCGCTGCGGCTCGTGCCCACCGACGTCCTGCCCCGCGGCCTGGCGCTGCTCGACGCCCCCGACGTCGACTCGGTCGTCGCCGGGAACCGCGAGCTCGCCGCGCAGCTGCTCGCCGCAGCCGACCTCTGGCTCTTCGTCACCACCGCCGCCCGCTACGCCGACGCCGTCCCCTGGGAGCTGCTCAGCGCCGGCGCCGCCCGGCACGCCCAGGTCGCCCTCGTCATCGACCGGGTCGACCCGGGGGCGGAGGTGGTCGCCGACCACCTGCGCCAGATGCTCGCCGACCACGGACTGGCCGGCGCCCCGGTGTTCCTGCTCCGCGAGTCGATCCTCGTGGACGGCATGCTCCCGGTGGCCGAGGTGGCCCCGGTCTCCCGCTGGCTCACCGCGATGGGCAGCGACGACGGTGCCCGCGACGCGGTCATCACAGCCACCCGGGACGGTGCCATCGACGATCTCACCGCGCGGGCCATGTCGCTGGCCGACGCGAGCGACGCGCAGGCGCTGGCCGACGCGGCCCTGCGCCGGTCAGTCGCCGAGGCCTACGCCGCCGCTGCCGGCGAGGTGCGGCAGGCGACGTCGGACGGGTCGATGCTGCGCGGGGAGGTGCTGTCCCGGTGGCAGGACTTCGTCGGCACCGGGGACTTCATGCGAGGTGTCGAGCAGAAGTTCGGCGTGCTGCGAGACCGGGTGGCGGGCTACCTCCGGGGCCGTCCCGCCGTCGCACCCAAGGTCAACGCCGCGATCAGCCACAGCCTCGAGGCGATCGTCTTCGACGCCGCCGACCGCGGGTCCGAGCGGGCCTTCCTCCGGTGGCGGGCCGACCCGGCCGGGGCAGGGCTGCTCGACGGGCTGGTCCTGTCCCGAGCCTCGGCTGACCTGCGCAGCGAGCTCGCGGGGCAGGTCCGCGCCTGGCAGGGGGACGTCCTCGCCCTCGTCGCCGACCGCGGCGCCGGCAAGCGCGGGCAGGCCAGGACGCTGGCCATCGGGGTCAACGGGATCGGCGCGGCGCTCATGGTCGTGGTGTTCGCCTCGACCGGTGGGCTGACCGGGGCCGAGGTGGGGATCGCCGGCGGGTCGGCGGTGCTCGCGCAGCGGCTGCTCGAGGCGGTCTTCGGCGACGAGGCCGTCCGGTCCCTGGCCCGCACCGCACAGGAGCTCCTGGACACCCGCGTGAGCACCGTGCTGACCGCACAGGCCGCGCGGTTCACCACGATCCTGGACGCGCTGGTCCCCGACGACCGGGCCGGGACCCTGCGCAGCGGGCCGACGCTGCGCGCCGCCGCGCAGGAGGTCGAGCGGGCCGCGGCCCGCGAGCGGGCCGCCCGCACGCCCCACGGGCGAACCCACCCCACGCACGTCCCGCTGACCCAGAGTGCCTTCCCCACCGGCACCGACCACACCGAGACCGACCGGGTGCGGACCGGGCGGCTGCGGGGGGCCGACCAGCCGATCGTGATGGATCCCTACGCCCCGGTCCCACCCCCCGCACCCCCGCGCGTGCGGGCCCGCTGGTGGCGCAGGAAGGCCCAGCCGGGCGCAGCCCCGGCGTCCCCCGGGGGCGACGCGTGAGGGCCTTCGCGACCGCCACCCACCGCCGCGGCGAGATGCTCACGATGCGCGTCCACGCCCTGGAGAGCGCCCTCGACGCCGGACGGGACTGGCTCAGCCCGGCGATCGTGGAGCGCGGCGACCAGGTGGTCCAGCGGGCCAACGCGCGGCTCGCCCACTCGATCGACCACACGGTCGTCGCCCTCGCCGGGTCGACCGGCTCGGGGAAGTCGACCATCATCAACGCCCTGGCCGGGCAGGAGATCTCCCGCCCCGGCATCCTGCGCCCCACCACCTCCCGTCCCGTCGCAGCCGTGTGGGACGTCGAGGACGGCCACCACCGTGAGGTGGGTCTGCTGCTCGACTGGCTCGAGGTCGGCCAGCGCAGCTACCTCGAACCGAGCGGGGACAACCGCGGCCTGGTCCTGCTCGACCTCCCCGATCACGACTCCGTCGTCGTCGAGCACCGGGTTCGCGCCGAGCGCCTGCTCGAGCGCGCCGACCTGCTCGTGTGGGTCATGGACCCGCAGAAGTACGCCGACGCCGCGCTGCACGAGCGCTACCTGCGGCGCCTGAGCGGCCACGTGGGCGTCGTCGTGCTCGTGCTCAACCAGATCGACCGGCTCACCCCGCAGGACCAGGAGCAGTGCCTGGCCGACCTGCGCCGGCTCGCGGTCGCCGACGGACTGGCCGGGGTGAGCGTCCTGGGCCTCTCCGCGGTCACCGGCCAGGGCATGGGAGAGCTGCACGAGCTCATGACGCAGGCGGCCGCCGAGCGCGCCGCAGCGACCGACCGGCTGCTCGCGGACGTGCGGGGCGCCGCCGCCCTGATCCAGACGGAGTGCGGTCCCTCCCGCGAGAGCCGGGTCGGGGACACCGCACGCCGCGAGCTGCTCGATGCCCTCGCCGCCGCCGCGCGCACCGACGTCGTGGTCGAGGCCGTGCGCGGCTCGGCCCTGCACCGCGCTCGTGCGGCGACCGGGTGGCCGGTGACCCGCTGGGTCGGGCGCCTGCGCGCCGACCCGCTGCGCCGCCTCAACCTGCACCGCAAGGCCGCGCGCGCCGATCTTGCCCGCACCTCGCTGCCGACCGTGGACGCCGCGATGACCGCGCGCACCCACACCGCTGTGCGTGGCTACGTCGACGCGGCCTCAGCGGGTGCACCGGCGGGGTGGGTGGTCTTCGCGCGGACCGCGGTCCATGACGAGGGGCTGCCGGACGCCCTCGACCAGGCGGTCGCCCGGACCGAGCTCGACGCCGAGCACCGGCCCTGGTGGTGGGCTCTCGCCTCGTTCGTCCAGTGGGTGTTCTTCGGGGTCCTCCTCGCCGGGCTGGGCTGGCTCGGGGTGCTCGCGATCCTCGCGTTCATCCAGCTGCCGGTCCCTGCCTCCCCAGACGTCGGAGGGTTCCCGATCCCGACCCTCATGGTCGTGGGCGGGTTCGTGGCGGGCGTGGGCCTCGCGCTCGTCACCCGTCTGATGGCCTACGTCGACGCCAACCGGGCGGCGCGTCGGGCAGCCCGCCGGCTGCGCACCCAGATCTCCGTCGTGGCGGGCACGGCGGTGATCGAGCCGGTCGAGGCGCGGCGCCGGCTGCTCGACGAGGCCCGGGCCGCGGCAGCGCTCGCCGGTCGGTAGGAGCCCCCGACCACGCCTCTGGCGGCACTACGGTGAGACCATGACCCGCCTCAATGTCCCCGTCAGCCTCCGGTGGTCCGATCTGGACGCCTACGGCCATGTGAACAACGTCGAGATGTTCCGTCTCCTGGAAGAAGCCCGGATCACGGTGTTCTGGCGCCACCGTGAGGGGGACCCGGAGCTGGTGTGGCCCACAGCGGTGCTCGACTCCGGCCCCCAGGCGAGCTCGCACACCTTCGTCGCCCGCCAGGAGATCGAATACCTTCGCCCGCTCGGGTTCACCCGGGACCCGATCACGGTGCAGATGTGGATCGGGCACCTCGGTGGCGCAAGCCTGGAGGTCTGCTACGAGGTGTTCGACGAGGACGGGACCGACGGGCGCAGCGGGCCGGCACGCGCGGGGACGCCCTATGCGCGCGCCTCGACGACCATCGTGGTCGTCGAGGCCGCCACCGGGAGACCGCGCCGCATCACCGCGGCGGAGCGGGAGGCGTGGGAGCCGTACCTGGAGGCGCCGGCGGTGCTCCGCCGGCGGTCTCCTCAGGCCTGAGGCACCCGGACCATGCCCTCCTGGGCCATGCTCGCCACGAGGGTGCCGTCCTGGGCGAAGACCCGCGCCGACCCGAGACCACGACCGCCCTGCGCGGACGGGGAGGCCTGGACGTAGAGCAGCCACTCGTCCACCCGGACGTCGCGGTGCCACCACATCGCGTGGTCGAGGCTCGCGACGCTCAGCCCCGGGGTCATCCAGCTGTGCCCGTCGGCACGCAGCACGGGCTCGAGCATGATCTGGTCGCAGGCGTAGACGAGCAGCGCGCGGTGCAGCAGCTGGTCGTCGGGCACCGCGCCCCGCGACCGCATCCATACCGCCTGGTGGGCGGCCGACTCGGCGGCGGCCCCCAGGTAGAGCGCACCCTCGACATGACGCACGTCGAAGGCGCTCTGCCGGGACCAGAAGTCCGCGACCGGATGGTCGATGGCCCCGAGCAGGTCCTGGGCGGAGAGCACGTCCTCGGGCGGGGGGACCTGCGGCATCGTCGAGGAGTGCTCGAATCCCTCCTGGTCCTCCTGGAAGGAGGCGATCATCGACAGGATCGCCTTGCCGCCCTGGTAGGCGTGCGTGCGTCGGGCACTGAAGGACCGCCCGTCACGCAGCCTCTCGACGGCGAAGTCGACGGGCTGGTGGATGTCCCCGGCCCGCAGGAAGTACCCGTGCAGCGAGTGCGGCAGACGCCCACGATCGACTGTCGACCCGGCCGCGAGCAGCGCCTGGGCGAGCACCTGACCACCGTAGACACGCCCGTTGGGCTGGTGCATGCTCGCCCCGGAGTACACGTCCTCACCGGTCTCGGCGCCGTGATACTCGAGCTGGAGCACCGTGAGCAGGTGCCCGAGCGGGTCGCGGGAGATCGCGGTCTGGTCGGGGGGCCCCCCGACCTCCCCCGCGCCGGTCGTGTCCTGGTCGCTCACGGGCTCTCCTACTCGTCGAAGGTGTTGATCATGGAGTGGGCGGCGCGCTCCAGGTAGTCCCACAGCGTGGCCTCGTGCAGGGGAGCCAGGTCGATCGCGGTCACTGCCACGCGCATGTGCGCGAGCCAGCGGTCCCGGGCGTCGGGATTGACCTTGAACGACCCGTGGCGCATCCGCAGGCGGGGGTGACCTCGGGTGTCGGAGTACGTCGTCGGGCCGCCCCAGTACTGCTCGAGGAAGAGCAGGAAGCGTTCCTTGGCGGGGCCGAGGTCCGCCTCGGGGTACATCGGGCGCAGCACCTCGTCCTGGGCGACGCCGTCGTAGAAGACGTCGATGAGCTTGACGAAGGTCGCGTGCCCGCCGACGAGCTCGTAGAAGGAGTCCGCGCGCGGGGAGGAGGTTTCTGTCACAGGTCCACTATCCCAAACAAACACGCGCCCCAGGCCGTCGGCAGGCGGTGCTCTGTCTCACAGCCCCAGCTCGACGAGCACCGGCAGCCGGGACCGCACGAGGGCACGGGCGTCGGCGGCGGTCTCCGCGGTCAGCGCGAGCTGGGCGACCTGCTGGCACACGGCCAGGTCCACCTCGGCCAGGACGGCGGCGACGTCAGCCAGGGCGCGCGGGGTCATCGACAACGAGGAGACCCCCAGCCCCACCAGCACGACGGCGAGCACGGGGTTGGAGGCGGCCTCCCCGCACACGCCGACCGGGCGACCCTGCTGGGCGCCGCCCGCGCAGGTCGCGGCGATGAGCTGGAGCACGGCCGGCTGCCACGGGTCGGAGAGCTCGGCGAGGGAACCGAGGAGTCGGTCGGCAGCCATGGCGTACTGGGTGAGGTCGTTCGTGCCGATCGAGGCGAACTTCGCCCGGGCGAGGATCGGCCCGGCGAGCAGGGCGGCGCTGGGGACCTCGACCATCACCCCGGCGACGTCGAGCCCGTGCGCCGCGCAGGCGGCGACGAAGGCCTCGGTCTCGGGCACCGTCGAGACCATCGGCGCCATGACCCAGACGTCGGCCTCCTCGGCCGCGGCGGCGCGAGCGATCGCCTCGAGCTGGTCGGTGAGCAGTTCGGGGGAGCGGGTGGCCGTGCGCAGACCGCGCACGCCGAGAGCGGGGTTGCGCTCGTCGTCGGCGGTGAGGAAGCGCAGCGGCTTGTCGGCCCCGGAGTCGAGGGTGCGGATGACGACCTTGTGCCTGGGGAACTCGGTGAAGACCCGGCGGTAGGCCACCACCTGCTCCTCGATGGTGGGCGGGAGATCGCGGTCGAGGAAGCAGAACTCCGAGCGGAACAGACCCACGCCCTCGGCGCCGGCGCGGGCGGCGGGGGCCGCCTCACCCGGGTCGCCGATGTTGGCGAGCAGCTGGACGGGGTGGCCGTCCCTGGTCCGGCCCGGGCCGGTGACGGTCCGGGCGCGGGCGGCCAGGGCCGTGACAGCCTCGAGCTGCTCCGGGGTCGGGTCGAGGGTGACCACCCCGGTCGACCCGTTGACCAGAGCGATCGCCCCGTCGGTGAGCAGCGCGTGCGCGCCGGCGGCGGCGACCACGGCGGGGATCCCCTTGGCGTTGGCGACGATCGCGGTGTGGGAGGTGGGCCCGGCGCCGTCGGTGACGATCGCGATGACCTTCGCCGGGTCGAGGGAGGCGGTGACGGAGGGGGCGAGGTCCAGGGCGACCAGCACGAAGGGGGTGTCGCAGCTCGGCAGGCCCGGGCGCGGTCGGCCGGTGAGCGCGGCGACCAGCCGGTCCCGGATGTCGACGATGTCGGCGACGCGCTCGGCGAAGTACCCGCCCAGGGCCCGGAACTGGTCGGCGACCTCCTCGGCCGCCTCCCACACGGCACGCTCGGGGACGAGGTGGTCCTCGATCACACGACGCTGCGCGTCGGCGACGAGGGTGGGGTCCGCGGCGATCGCGGAGGTGGCCTCGAGCACGTCCTTCGCCTCACCCGTGGCGCGCGAGGCGGCGGCGTCGAGGTCGGCGGTCACCCGAGCGCTGGCGTCGAGGATCGCGGCCGCGCGGGTGGTGTGGTTCTCCCGCGGGGACAGCCGAAGGCCCGCAGCCGGCTCGGCGATCGGCTCGGGCATGTGGACGACGGGGCCGGCGACGAGCCCGGGGCAGACTCCGATCCCAGCGACGGTGCGGGGAGTGGGGGGAGTGGGAGTGGGATGAGTGGGCGTGGTCATAAGGACCTCCTGTTCAGCATGCTCCCAGGAAGTCTCGCAGTAATTGCGGGCGCGGGCGACTACTCTAGGACCTAGTACCCGATTCACAGTTCTCCAGACCAGGAGTTTTACTCTATGAGCAAGGCACAGCAGATCCTCGCCGCACTCGGAGGGCAGGCCAACGTCGTCGACCTCGAGCCCTGCATCACCCGTCTGCGCGTCGAGGTGACCAACCCGGACCTCGTCAACGAGGCCGGGCTCAAGGCGACCGGAGCGTTCGGAGTCGTCCGCTCCGGCCGGGTCGTCCAGGTCATCGTCGGTCCTGAGGCCGACAACCTCGCAGCAGAGCTCGACGCCCTGCGCTGATCTGAGTCCGCCGCGTGCCTGATGCGACGAACGACCGCGACCATGCTCGCCCCGTGGGTCCCTCCACGGAGCTGAGCATGGTCGCTCCTCTGTCTGGCCGCGTGGTCGCCCTCGCCGACGTGCCCGACCCGGTCTTCGCCCAGGAGATCGTGGGCCCCGGGCTGGCCATCGAGCCGCTGCCCGCCCCCGCCCCCGGCGAGCCGCTCCCGCCCGTGTCCGACGGCGTCGTCGTCGCGCCGGTCGCGGGGACCGTCGCCTCGCTCTTCCCGCACGCCTTCGCGCTCCAGACCGCCGGCGGGCGCACGGTCCTGGTGCACCTGGGCATCGACACCGTCACCCTCAAGGGCGCGGGCTTCGACGTGCTGGTCGCCGCGGGCGACCAGGTCGTCGTCGGGCAGCATCTGCTCAGCTGGGACCCGGTCGCGGTCGCGGCGGCCGGCCTCGCCACGGTGTGCCCGGTGATCGCGCTGCAGGGCGACCCGGTGCACCTCGACGTGCTCGTGCGGGCCGGAGACGTCGTGCTGGCCGGGGACCCGGTGCTGCGCTGGCGCGCCGCGCCGTAGTGACCGGCCGCTACTTCGCGAGCTCGACGCCCGCGGCCTCGAGCTCGACCCGCACCGCTTCCCGCAGCGCCCGCGCGACGTCCCACTGCATGGCCGGGTCGGTCTTGACCTGGACCTTGAGCAGGATCGCGTCCGCGGCGAGCGACTCGATGCCGATGACCTCGGGCTCCTCCTGCAGGTAGCTGGACAGGACCGGGTCGTCCTTGACCTTCGCGGCGGCGCGCGCCAGGACGGCGCGGGCGCGCGCCAGGTCGGTGCTGGTGGCCAGGGCGACGTCGACGACGGCCCGGGACCATCCCTGCGTGCGGTTGCCCACCCGCAGGATCTCCCCGTTGCGGACGTACCACAGCGTCCCCGTCTCGTCCCGGATCTTGGTGATCCGCAGCGCCACGGCCTCGACCGTCCCGGTGACGTCCCCCAGGGTGATCGTGTCCCCGACCCCGTACTGGTCCTCGAGGAGCAGGAAGGTGCCGGACAAGAAGTCGCGGACCAGGCTCTGGGCACCGAAGCCGAGGGCCACCCCCACGACACCGGCCGAGGCGAGGAGCGGGGCGATGTTCATGCCCACCTCGTCGAGCATCATGAGGAGCACTATCGAGCCGATCACCAGCGTCGCGGTCGAGCGTGCCACCGACCCGATCGTGCGGGCGCGCTGCGCCCGCCGGGCGCTGGCGAGCGGGGTGGTGCGGATCAGCGCGGCACCGACGTTCGTCTCACCGAGCCCGCGCAGGCCCCGGCGGTTCATCAACGTGCCGTCGGCCAGGTGATCGGTCGCGGACGTGATGAGCCGGCGCAGCAGCACCAGGAGGAGGGTGCCGACGAGCGCGACGAGCAGCAGGCGCAGCGGTGTCCCGGTGAACCAGGTCACCCAGGACTCGGCGCTGGAGGAGTCGATGTCGTCGGGCACGAGGTCTACGGAGTACATGGTCGAAGGTTACCCAGCGAACGCAGATCACAGTCCCAGGTTTCGGCGCGCCGGTGCCTGCGGCTGCTCGATGTCCCACACTCTGGCAGGATTCTCTCGTGGACCATGCTGAGCACTCAAACCCGTCACCTGCACTGATCGACCTTGCACGGGCCTATGGGGTGTCTCCAGACCACTACGGCTTCCACGGAGAGCCGCGTACCGCCTCGACCGGGACCCTCACCGCCGTGCTCGCCGCGCTCGGCGTGGACGCGAGCACCCCCGAACGGATCGACGTCGCGCTGGCCAGCATGGTGGACGGGCCGTGGCGCCGGATGCTCCCGGCCACCCTCGTGCTGCGTGAGGGGCAGTCCCAGAAGTTCCCGGTGCACGTCACCGACGGCATGCCGGTCGAGGTGTGGATCGAGCTCGAAGGGCACGCCGGTCGCATCGACCTGGGGCAGATCGACCTGTACACCGAGCCGCGGACCGTCGACGGACGCACCATCGGACGGGCCATGTTCGAGATCCCCCGGACGCTCCCGCTGGGCTGGCACGAGGTGCGGGCGGCCACCCCGGACGGTCAGTCCCGGGCGACGCTCGCCGTCACCCCGGCCCGCCTCGAGGTCCCGGCCGCGCTCGCCGGACGCCAGTCCTGGGGCCTCATGGCCCAGCTGTACTCGGTCCGGTCGCGGCAGTCGTGGGGGGTGGGCGACTTCGCCGACCTCGCCGACCTGGGGTGGATCGGCGGCAAGGCCCTGGGTGCGGACTTCCTGCTCATCAACCCGGTCGCGGCCGCGGAGCCGACGACGCCGATGACCCCCTCGCCGTACCTGCCGGTCAGCCGGCGCTTCATCAACCCCCTCTACCTGCGCGTGGAGGACATCCGCGAGACGGCGTACCTCTCGGCCGCCGACCGCTCGATCGTGGAGTGGTCCGCCGAGGGGGTGCGCGAGCTGAGCACCGACCCGGGGCCGATCGACCGCGACGCGTCCTGGGACGCGAAGAAGGCCGCCCTGCGGGTCGTGTTCGAGGCCCCGCGGTCCGCGGCCCGCCAGACCGCCTTCGAAGCCTTCCGCGTCTCGCAGGGCCGCGGCCTGGAGGACTTCGCGACCTGGTGCGCCTTCACCGAGCACCTCGCGGGCACGCCGTGGCCGCCCGCCCTGAGCGACCCGGGGTCCGAGGAGGTCGCCGCGCTGCGCGGCGAGCTCACCCACCAGGTCGACTTCCACTGCTGGCTGCAGTGGGTCGCCGACGTCCAGCTCGAGCAGGCTCAACGCTCCGCCCTCGAGGGCGGCATGGCGATCGGGATCATGCACGACCTCGCCGTAGGTGTGCACCCCGAAGGTGCCGACGCGTGGGCGCTCGCCGGCGTCCTGGCTCAGGGGATCGGCGTCGGCGCCCCCCCGGACATGTACAACCAGCAGGGACAGAACTGGTCCCAGCCGCCGTGGCACCCCGAGGAGCTCGCCCGGACCGGGTACGCCGCCTACCGCGACCTGCTGCGCACCGTGCTGCGCCATGCCGGTGCCCTGCGCATCGACCACATCATCGGGCTGTTCCGGCTCTGGTGGATCCCGGAGGGCAACGGTGCCGACGAGGGCGTCTACGTGCGCTACGACCACGAGGCCCTCATCGGGATCCTGTGCTTGGAGGCCCACCGCGCGGGTGCCGTGGTCATCGGCGAGGACCTCGGCGTGTTCGAGCCCTGGGTCCGTGACTACCTCACCGACCGGGGGATCCTGGGCACCTCGATCCTGTGGTTCGAGCAGGACGGCGACGGTCGTCCGCTCGCTCCCGAGCACTACCGTGCGCTGTCCCTGACGACCGTGACCACCCACGACCTGCCCCCGTCGGCCGGGTACCTCGCCGGCGAGCACGTCGAGCTCCGGGAGCGGTTGGGTCTGCTCACCGAGCCGGTCCAGCTCGTGCGCCAGCAGGCCCGGCGCGAGCGGGACCAGATGATCCTCGCGCTGGCCACCCGTGGGCTGATCGGCGACGACCCGTCCGAGCGTGAGCTCGTCGAGGCGCTGCACCGCTACATCATGGGCACGCCCGCGGTGCTGCTCGGCGTCTCGCTCGCGGACGCGGTCGGGGAGCGCCGGGCGCAGAACCAGCCCGGCACCGACCGGGAGTACCCGAACTGGAAGGTCCCGCTCGGGGACTCCAGCGGCAACGTGGTGCTCATCGAGGACCTGCTCGACAACGCCCGGCTGCGATCCCTGGCCGCCGTGATGAACGAGGACGGCCCACCCGCCTGACGCGGTGCCTGACGGGGGCGGCGATGGGGGAGGATAGGGCTTCGTCGTCGTCGGAGGAGAACCTGTGCGGAGCCTTGCCTCGATCTTGCGCGCTACCCGCGTGCTGTGGCCGTTCTACGTGGGCATCGTCATCTGCTCGCTCATCGCGACCGCGGCCGCCCTGGTCACCCCGTTCGTGCTCAAGGCCGCGACCGACACCGTCGTCGAGGTGGTCCAGGGCGCAGCGGCCGACGACGTCATCACCACGGTCGTGTGGTTCGCCGTCGCGCTCCTGGTGGCCGACGTCGTCAGCTCCACCGTGCAGAACATCGGCGGGTACCTCGGCGACGTGATGGCCTCGCGGATGCGCCAGATCCTCTCGACCCGGTACTTCGCGAAGCTTCTCGGGCTGCCGCAGCGGTACTTCGACGACCAGGTCACCGGATCCATCATCAGCCGCCTGACCCGGTCGATCACCGAGACGACGGGCTTCCTCAACAACTTCGCCAACAACTTCTTCCCGATGCTGCTCACCGTGGTCGCGGTCCTCGTGATCTCGGCCAGCTACTCCTGGCCGCTCGCCCTGCTGCTCGCGCTCGTCTTCCCGGTCTATGTCGGCCTCACCGCGATGACCAGCAAGAAGTGGCAGGTTCTGGAGGGGCGCAAGAACGAACAGGTCGACCTCGCGGGCGGGCGTTTCGCCGAGGTCGTCGGCCAGATCAACGTCGTCAAGAGCTTCACCGCCGAGCGCCGCGAGCTGGGCATCTTCGCCGGCCGGTTCGCGAGCACCGTCGAGACCACCCGCGGACAGTCGCGCTACTGGCACATGATGGACGCCGGCCGCCGCGGCTTCCTCGATGTGGTGTTCTTCGGCATCTACGTGATCCTCTTCGTCGGCACCGCCCGGGGCACCTTCACCGTGGGCGACATGGTCCTGCTCATCCAGCTCGTCGCGATGGCCAAGGCGCCGGTGACCATGATGAGCTACCTCATCGACACCGCGCAGCGGGCCATCGCCGGGTCGAAGGACTACTTCGCGGTGATGGCCGAGCCCGCCGACCGCGACGAACCCCTCCTCGTGGCCACCGACTCCGGAGTGGTGGTCGCCGCGGCGCCCACCGCGCCGGGCGCGGAGGGCGCGCCCACCGCGCCGGGCGCGGCGCCCGGCCCAGGCCAGGACCCGGCGTGGGGGACAGGTCGCTCCGTGCCCGACGGCGCACCGATGATCGAGCTGGACGGCGTCACCTTCGCCTACGACGAGGGTGTGGAGGTGCTGCGCGACGTGTCGTTCACCGTGCGCAAGGGCGAGCGGGTGGCCCTCGTGAGCGAGAGCGGCGGCGGGAAGACGACGCTGGTCAGCCTGCTGCTGGGGTTCTACCGCCCGACGTCGGGCGCCCTGCGGGTGGCCGGGAACGACGTCGCCGACGTGCCGCTCGACCTGCTGCGCCGTCAGGTCGCGGTGGTGTTCCAGGAGGCGTCGCTGTTCTCGGGCACGATCCAGGAGAACATCGCCTACGGACGCGAGGGTGCCAGCGAGGCGGAGATCGTCGAGGCCGCGACCCGCGCGCACGCCCACGGGTTCGTCTCGAACTTCCGCGACGGGTACGAGACGACGATCGGTGAGCGCGGGCTGAAGCTGTCCGGGGGGCAGAAGCAACGCATCGCGGTGGCCCGCGCCATGATCAAGGACGCGCCGATCCTCGTGCTGGACGAGGCGACGTCGGCGCTGGACTCCAAGTCTGAGCGGTCGGTCCAGGCCGGGCTCGACGAGCTCATGGTCGACCGGACGACGATCATCATCGCCCACCGGCTCTCGACCATCTCCTCGGTCGACACGATCGTCACGCTCCGGGACGGGCGTGTCGACGAGGTCGGCAGCCCTGCTGAGCTGGCGGGCAGCGGGGGGATCTACTCCGAGCTGCTGGCCCTGCAGGCGAGCTCCTCGCTCAAGGACCGCAAGCGCCTGCGTCAGCTCGGGTTCATGGCCTGACGGTCCGGCCGGGACGGGCCGGGCGGCCCGGGGCCGGCAGGGTGAGTCGCGGGTCCAGGTCCCGCGGCTCACCCTGTCCGGTCTCAGCCGCGCGCGGTCAGGATCCCGCGTCGACGGCCTGGGCGCGCAGCGCCCGCTCGACCCCGGCCAGGCTCTCGACGATGAGCCGGCGCAGCGCGGGTGCAGCGTCGGGGTGGGTGTCCAGCCACGACTGGGCCGCGTGGCGCAGCCGGTCGTCGGCGAGCGGTGCCGGGAAGAGCCCTTCCACGACGGTCTCGGCGATGTGGTAGCTGCGTTCCGCCCAGATGGTCTCCAGCGCCGCGAAGTACGGCGCGACCACGTCGGTGAGCGAGGAGGCGTCGTTGACGTGGTTGTAGCCGACGGTCGTGGCCCGCACGATCGCGTTGGGTGCGCTGTCGTCGCTGACCAGGGAGGCGAAAGCGGCCAGCTTGGACTCCCGCGACGGGTGCGTGGCAGTCGCCCGGGCAGCCGACTGCTGACCGTTGGACGTGTTGTCCAGAGCCAGCGCTGCGTCGATCTCGTCCTGGGCGGCGGCGCCGCACAGCACGAGGCCCTCGAGCAGCTCCCAGCGCAGGTCGGTGTCGACGGTCAGGCCGTCGAGGGTCACGTCGCCGTCGAGCAGGGCGCGCAGCACCCGCACGTGCTCGTCGGTGCTGGCCAGGTTCGCGAAGTACTTGACGAACTGGAACTGCGCGTCCGAGCCGGCGGCCGCGGCCTGGGCCAGGGCCCACAGCCCGTCCCCGACCTCGACGATCGTCGCGGCCCGGCGCTCCGGGGCCACGTAGCTGCGGGCCGTGAGGGCGAGCTGGGCGAGGGTGGTGCGGATCGTCGTCGACTCGGTCTCGGTGGCGATGTTGCCCAGCACCAGGCGGACGTAGTCCCCGGCCGGGGTCTCCCCGTCGCGGGTCGCGTCCCAGACCGATCCCCACACGAGCGAGCGGGCCAACGGGTCGGCGATCGCGGCCAGGCGTCCGGTCGCGGCGGCGAGGGAGTGCTCGTCGAGGCGGATCTTGGCGTAGGCGAGGTCGTCGTCGTTGATCAGGACGAGGTCCGGGCGGGCGCGCCCGAGCAGCTCGGGGACGTCCGTGCTGGCGCCGTCGACGTCGAGCTCGAGGCGGTGGGTGCGCACGAGCGCACCGGCGCCGTCGACGTCGTAGAAGCCGATCGCCAGGCGGTGCGGGCGGATCGTGGGGTAGTCGGCCGGGGCGGTCTGCAGCACCGTGAACCCGGTGATGACCCCGGAGCCGTCGACGGTGATCTGGGGACGCAGGGTGTTGACGCCCGCGGTCTCCAGCCACAGCTTCGACCACGTGCCGAGCTCGCGCCCGCTCGTGGCCTCGAGCTCGGTGAGGAGGTCGACGAGCTCGGTGTTGCCGTACTCGTGCTTGGCGAAGTACTGGGCGACACCGGCCATGAACGCGTCGATGCCGACCCAGGCGACCAGCTGCTTGAGGACCGATCCGCCCTTGGCGTAGGTGATCCCGTCGAAGTTGACCTGGACGTCCTCGAGGTCGTTGATCGTGGCCACGATCGGGTGCGTCGAGGGCAGCTGGTCCTGGCGGTAGGCCCAGGACTTCTCCATCGCGGCGAAGGTGGTCCACGCCCCGTGCCACTCGGTGGCCTCCGCGGTGGCCAGCGTCGAGGCCCACTCGGCGAAGGACTCGTTGAGCCACAGGTCGTTCCACCAGCGCATGGTGACGAGGTCGCCGAACCACATGTGCGCGAGCTCGTGCAGGATCGTCACGACCCGGCGTTCCTTGATCGCGTCGGTCACCTTCGAGCGGAAGACGTACGTCTCGGTGAACGTCACGCAGCCCGCGTTCTCCATCGCTCCGGCGTTGAACTCCGGGACGAAGAGCTGGTCGTACTTGGCGAAGGGGTAGGGGTAGGCGAACTTCTCCTCGTAGAAGGCGAAGCCCTTGCGGGTGGTGTCGAAGATGTACTCGGCATCGAGGTGCTCGGCGAGGGACGCGCGTACGAACAGCCCGAGCGGGATGACCCGGCCGTCGCTGCTGGTCAGCTCGGAGCGCTCGACCACGTAGGGGCCGGCGACGATCGCGGTGATGTACGTGGAGATGCGCGGGGTGGGCGGGAAGGTCCACGTCGACGTGGTCTCCCCGGCCGGGACGGGGTCCGGGGTGGGGGAGTTGGAGACGACCTGCCACGCCGCCGGTGCGGTCACGGTGAGCTGGAACGTCGCCTTGAGGTCGGGCTGCTCGAAGGCGGCGTAGACGCGGCGTGCGTCGGGCACCTCGAACTGGGAGTACAGGTACACCTCGCCGTCGACCGGGTCGACGAAGCGGTGCAGGCCCTCGCCGGAGTTCGTGTAGGCGGCGTCGGCCACCACCCGCAGCACGTTCGACTCCGCGAGTCCGTCGAGCTGGATCCGGGAGTCGGCGAACACCGCGGCCGGGTCGAGGTCCACGCCGTTGAGGGTGACCTCCCGCACGGTCGGGGCGACGAGGTCGATGAACGTGCTCGCGCCGGGCTGGGCGGTGAACGTCACCACGGTCGTCGAGGCGAAGGTCTCCGCCCCGGTGGTCAGGTCGAGTGCGACCTCGTAGGAGCTGACGGCGACGACCGCAGCGCGGTCCCTCGCTTCGGTGCGGGTCAGGTTCTCTCCGGGCACGGACGCCTCCTCGGCTACGTGGCGCACGGGTCTGCCGCGCAGCTTGTGAGCGAGCGCAGCGGGAGGTCCGGCACCTGGTGGTCGGGCCTCATGCGGCCCGGACCGATCATTTCACGCCTCAGGCGTCACCGTGGTGAGATTGCGTCAGACCCCGCACCCCTCCTCACCCTTGGAGCACCATGACCGTCGCACCCCTCGTCGTTTCCACCCCCGCCGCGCCGGACGCCACCGAGGCGTCTGCGGGCATCGCCGACTTCTGGTTCGACCCCCTCTGCCCCTGGGCCTGGATGACGTCGCGGTGGATGGGCGAGGTCGAGCAGGTCCGCGACGTGCGGGTGCGGTGGCACGTCATGAGCCTGGCGGTGCTCAACGAGGGCAAGGAGCTGCCGGAGGCCTACCGCGAGTCCATGGCCACGGCGTGGGGACCGGTGCGGGTCATCACCGCCGCCCGGATCGAGCACGGCGACCACGTCGTCAAGGCGCTCTACGACGCGATGGGCACCCGCCTGCACCCGGGTGGCCGCTCGGACCGCGCCGCCGTCATCGCCGAGGCGCTCGCGGAGGTCGGCCTGCCGGCCGCGCTCGCCGACCACGCGACGTCGGATCGCTACGACGCGGAGCTGCGCGCCTCCCACCAGGACGGGATCTCCCGGGTGGGGGAGGACGTGGGTACGCCCGTCGTGGCCTTCAACGGCGTGGCGTTCTTCGGACCCGTGGTCACCCCCGCACCGCGCGGCGAGGCGGCGGGGCGCCTCTGGGACGGCTGCGTCCTGGTGGCAGGCACCCCCGGGTTCTTCGAGCTCAAGCGCACCCGGACGCAGGGCCCGGTCTTCGAGTGAGCGGTGTACCGGTGAGCCTGGGACGCACGGTCAGACGCGCGCCGTCGGGACCGCCTGTGCGGTGGGCGGAGTTCGCCCGGCAGGCCCCCGAGCTCGCCGCCCGCGTCGAGGCGCGGTTGACCGCCTTCAAGCACCACGTGCTCGCCACGGTCATGGCCTCGGGAGCCCCGCGGGTCAGCGGGACCGAGGTCGGCTGGTGGGACGGAGAGCTGTGGGTGGGGTCGATGTGGGGGGCCCGCAAGGCGCAGGACCTGGCCGCCGACCCGCGCTTCGCGCTGCACTCCAACCCCGGTGACGGGTCCCTGCGCGGGGGCGACGCGAAGATCGCCGGGAGCGTCCTCGCGATTCCCGACGGTCCGGTCCGGGAGGCGTTCCTGGCGGCGAACGACGTCCCGCAGCCGCTGCACCTGTTCTTCCTCCGGCTGCAGGCCGTCACGCTCACCGAGCTGACCTCGGACGGCGCCGCCCTCGCCATGACGACCTGGCGGTCCGGGGACGGCGTCTCGACGATCCGACGGACCTAGTCTCGACGATCCGACGGACCTAGCGGGAGACCCTCCAGGTCGGCCCACGGTGCTCCCGGGTTCGCCCAGCGCGGCGGCGGCGTGGGATGCTGGCGGGTGAAAACGTGTTCGCTGCACCAGGAGGAGACCCGTATGTCAGGCACCACACCGTCCGCGAACCGAGGCACGTCCGGACGCCGTGGGCTGTCTCCGACGATCATCGCCCTCATCGCGCTCAATGTCGTGCTCGTCGCGATCGCGGTCATGGTCGGGCTGTCCATGGGGTCGGACGGGACCGAGGAGTCCGCGGAGTCCCCGGACCCGGCGCAGAGCTCGGCGAGTGGATCGGCGTCCCCGGACACCGACGACGCGTCACCGCTCCCGTCCGCGACGCCGCTGGCCGTCGGTGCCGACGCGAAGCAGGTCGCCTCGCCGACCGGGAACATCACGTGCACCGTCTCACCCGAGGGCGCCGAGTGCGCGATCGCCTCGCTGGCGACCGAACCGGAGGCCGTCGACGGCTGCGACGGGAGCGTGGGGTACGTCGTCACGCTGACCAACGACGGGGTCCAGACCCCGTGCGTGCCGGCGGTGCCCGGCAAGGCCGACGCCGCGATCCCGGTGCTCGCCTACGGCGCGGCCGAGTCCGTGAACAACTTCCAGTGCGAGAGCACCGAGTCCGGCATGCGGTGCTCGGACACCAACACGGGCCAGGGGTTCACCCTCGCCCGTGCCGGTGTCACCCGGTTCTGACCCGGCTGATGCCGGGCCGACCTCGGCGGTGATCCGCTCGGGTCGGCCCGGGCGTCACCAGATGCGGACCCGGTCCTCGGGGGCCAGGAACAGGGCGTCCTGCGGGCCGACCCCGTAGGTCGTGTGGAACTCGTCGAGGTTGCGCACCACGGCGTTGCAACGGAACTCCGCCGGGGAGTGCGGGTCGGTGGCGAGGCGCTGGATCATCGCCTCGTCGTGCATCTTCGTCTGCCACACCTGGGCCCAGGACAGGAAGACCCGTTCGGCGCCGGTGAGCCCGTCGATCACCGGGGCGTCGGCGAGGTCCGTCCCGAGAGCGATCTGGTACGCCTTGAGCGCGATCGACAGCCCCCCGAGGTCGCCGATGTTCTCCCCGATCGTCAGGGCGCCGTTGACGGTGTGCTCGGGGTCGAGCTGGGCAGGGTGGACGGCGTCGTACTGGGCGATCAGTGCGCCCGCCCGCTCGTCGAACTCGGCGCGGTCGGCGCTGGTCCACCAGTCCTCGAGCCGGCCGGTTCCGTCGTACTTGGAGCCCTGGTCGTCGAAGCCGTGACCGATCTCGTGGCCGATCACCGCGCCGATGCCGCCGTAGTTGGCGGCGTCCTCGGCCTCAGGGTCGAAGAACGGCGGCTGCAGGATCGCGGCCGGGAAGACGATCTCGTTCATCGACGGGTTGTAGTAGGCGTTGACCGTCTGCGGGGTCATGTGCCACTCGTCGCGGTCGATCGGCTTGCCGATCTTGGCCAGCTCGTGGTCCAGGTCGACGGCGTTGGACCGGCGGACGTTGCCGACGAGGTCGCCCGGGTGGATGGTCAGGGCGGAGTAGTCGCGCCACTTCACCGGGTAGCCGACCTTGGGCGTGAAGGCGTCGAGCTTGGCGAGCGCCTTGACCTTGGTCTCGGGTCCCATCCAGTCGAGGTGGGTGATCGACTCGCGGTAGGCCTCGATGAGGGTGCTCACGAGCACGTCCATGCGTTCCTTGTGCGCGGGCGGGAAGTGCCGGGCGACGTAGACCTCGCCGACCGCCTCGCCGAGCGCACCCTCGACGAGAGAGACGCCGCGCTTCCAGCGGTCGCGTACCTCCTGCGCGCCGGAGAGCTTGCGGCCGTAGAAGTCGAAGTTGGCCTCGACGAAGTCCGTGGACAGGTACGGTGCGCGCGCGGTGACGAGGTGGTAGATGACCCACAGCTTCCAGTCGTCGACGGGCAGGGACTGCCAGAGCGCCGCGAAGCCGGTGAAGAACGCCGGCTCCCGCACGACGACGTCGTCGAGCGACCCGACGGGGGCGCCGACCGCGAAGGCCCAGGCGAACCAGTCGAAGCCGGGCGCCGACTCGGCGAGCCCGGTGAGCGTGGTCGGGTTGTAGGTGAGCTCGGAGTCGCGGTCGGCGACGACGTCCCAGTGGTGGGAGGCCAGCGCGGTCTCGAGGTCGAGCAGGCGCTGGGCGCTGGCCTCGGCGGACTCGGGGTGCACGACGCCGGACAGCGTGAGCATCCGGGCGACGTGGGCGAGGTAGCTGGTGCGGATCTCGGCGTACTTGTCCTCGCGGTAGTAGGACTCGTCAGGGAGCCCGAGGCCCCCCTGGTGCAGGTACACGACGTACTTCTCGGGGTCCTTGGCGTCGTTGTCGACCCAGAAGCCGAAGGCGCCCGCGCCGCCGGATCGCTGCAGCGCTCCGAGCACACCGGTCAGCTCGGCCGTCGTGGAGGCATTGTCGAGCAGAGTCAGGTCGGGGGTCAGCGGCCCGCGGCCGGCGGCCTCGACGGTCGCGGTGTCCATGAAGCTTGCGTAGAGGGCGCCGATCTGCGCGGAGACACCGGTGAGGTGGTCGTCACCGCCACCGAGCTCTTCGATGATCGCGCGGACCTGGGCCTCGGCCTCGTCGTAGAGGGCGCGGAAGGCGCCGTCGGAGGACCGGTCGGCCGGGATCTGGTGGGTGTCGAGCCACCGTCCGTTGACGTGGCGGTAGAGGTCGTCCTGGGGGCGGACGGTCGGGTCGAGGTCGTCGAGGGTGATGCCGGACCGGAGGTCGGGGGTGGGGGTATCCTGCGTCGTCATCGACCCAGGCTAGTCCCTGCGGGCGGATCTGCCGGTGAGATGCGCCGGAGGCCTGTGGGGGGTGAACTGGCGCCGCCGCGCAGGGGGAGAAGTACCCATCGCGCGCGGTTCTGTACCGATAGCCGCTTTCCATCCGCATATGGTCTCTGATAGACCTAGCAGGCGTCGTCCGACGCCTCACGCCGCACGAGCGACAGGATGCCTTCATGACCACCTCGACCACCACCTGGACCGCCCCCGAACCCGTCGTCCGCCAGCTGTCCACGCGGGAAGGGTTCGAGCAGGCTGTCGTGCCGGCGAGCGGGGTCACCAAGGCGCTCAAGGCGGTTCTCGCGATCGGCGTGGTCCTGCTCGCCTACAACATCTTCAGCACCGTTCGGACGCTGATGGAGAATGATCTGCCCGGGAGCCGGTTCTTCGAGGTGTTCTTCTCCACGATGGGGGAGAACGGGTCGACCGACCCGATGCTCGTGCTCCTCGTCTGGGGACCGGTCGTCGTCATCCCGGTCGCGGTGGTCCTGCTGATCGTCTCGATGGCCACCCGCGGCGGGCGCTACGAGACCGCGTTCTCGAGCTACTCCTCGAACGGCTACGTCGCGTCGGCGCTCGGCCTGCCGATCCCCTTCACCATCGGTCGCGACCAGTTCGTCCCCCAGGTCATCGTGCCGGGACCGAACAGCACCCCTGAGGTCGCGCAGTGGTTCGACGGCCTCGCAGCCACGGTCCAGAGCCTCGACAAAGCCGGCTCCAAGCAGCTGACCAAGACGCTGACCCGCACCCTCAAGAAGGACGAGGTCGCCGTGCCGGCCACCGCAGCGTTCCCGGACGCACCGCCCTTCGCCCTCCTCGTGCGTGCCTCCAACGCGGTCGGCGCCCAGACGGTCCGCGCGGTCGTCCCCGGCCCCGTCGTGCGGGCGTACGTCGTCAACCTCAAGAAGGTCCAGGGCTGGGGCTGACCGCAGCCGCACTCCGCCAGTGACCAGCACCTGACCAGCACTTGACCGGCCCGACCCGCCGCCACCACGTCCCCAGCCTGGCCGGACGCGGTGGTGGCGGGTCGGATGCGGCATGATTGAGGGCATGCGCGTTCACATTGCTTCCGACCATGCCGGCTACGAGCTCAAGACCTACCTGGTCGAGCACCTGACCACCGCGGGCCACGACGTCGTCGACCACGGTGCACACGGCTACGACGCCCTCGACGACTACCCGTCCTTCTGCTTCGCGGCCGGCGAGGCCGTCGTCGCCGAGCCGGGCACCCTCGGGGTGGTCCTGGGCGGGTCCGGCAACGGCGAGCAGATCGCCGCGAACAAGGTCGTGGGGGTGCGAGCCGCGCTCGCCTGGAACCTCGACACCGCCCGGCTCGGCCGCCAGCACAACGACGCCAACGTCATCGCGATCGGTGGCCGTCAGCACACCCTCGCCGAGGCCGCGTCCTTCGTCGACGCGTTCCTCGCCGAGCCGTTCAGCGGGGACGCCCGCCACCAGCGCCGCATCGACCAGCTCGCGGACTACGAGGCAGCGCGCTGACCCATGCCTGAGGGGCACACGGTCCACCGGCTCGCCGCGACCTTCGGCGAGCTGTTCCTCGGCTCGACGATCCGGCTGTCCAGCCCGCAGGGCCGGTTCGCCGCCGGCGCTGCGCTGCTCGACGGCGACGTGCTGGTGGCCACCGAGGCCTACGGGAAGCACATGTTCCTCGGCTTCGCGCCGCACGCCGGCGCCCGCCCGGTCGTCCCGGGACAGGGGGAGCCAGATCTGCGCTGGCTACGGGTCCACCTGGGCCTCTACGGAGCCTGGACGTTCACGGGGGACCCGGCCACAGCCGTCGTGCATGCGATCGGTGCGCCGCGCAAGCGGGTCGGTGAGCGCGAGACGGTGCTGGCCGGTGCAGCCGGGTCCGGTGCGGCCGGGTCCGTTGCGGTGGCGCGCGGGGACCAGGAGCGGGATGGAGACTGGGAGCCGCCGGCCCCGCGCGGTGCGGTGCGGGTGCGGCTGGAGTCCGAGCGGGCCTGCGCCGACCTCAACGGACCTACGGCCTGCGAGGTGCTCAGCACCCCCGAGGCCCGGGCGGTCCAGCGTCGCCTCGGCCCGGACCCGCTGCGCCCCGACAGCGACCCGCAGCGGTTCGTGGAGGCCGTGGCCCGCTCCCGGTCACCGATCGGGGTGCTCCTGATGAACCAGGACGTCATCGCGGGTGTGGGCAACATCTACCGCGCCGAGGCGCTGTTCCGGGCCGGGCAGGACCCGCTCGCCCCCGGCGTCACGGTGCCCCGCGAGGTCGTCGTGGACCTCTGGCACGACGTCGCCGCGCTCATGGCCGACGGCGTGCGCACCGGAGCGATCGTGACCACCCGCGCCGAGCACCGCGCGGTCGAGGACCGCGCGTCGGGTGCAGGGCAGCCGGACGTCGGCGCGACCCGACGCCTGGCCCGGCAGAACACCGACGGCGAGCCCGGTGCGGTCTCGCGCGAGGACTCCTTCTACGTCTACCAGCGTGACGGCCTCCCGTGCCGCGTCTGCCGCACCCCGGTCGCGGTGTCGGTGCTGGCGGCCCGCAACCTCTTCCGCTGCCCCACCTGCCAACCCTGACCCACCCGTCCCCCCACCGACTCCCGCTGAGTGCTGGAGAATTCGGCGACACACCGGCGGTTTGCGTGGAGAACCCAGCACTCAGCGAGGTGGCGCAGCCGGGCGGGCGGAGCCGGGCGGCGTCGGCGGGGTGGGTCAGAAGACCCAGCTGCAGACGGGGGCGACCGGCCAGCCGAAGGCGACCGACGCCGCGGCGAGGGCACCGTCGGTGTGCTCGGTGACCAGGCCGGCCGCGGCGAGGCTCGCGAGGGAGAAGCCGCCGAGGTAGGCCCGCGAGAGCTCCGCGATGGACAGGCTCAGGTCGGGTGCGGCGCTCGTCCGGGTGAGCGTGGCCGGCCCGAAGGCGCGCCCCTGCAGGTGCCAGGTCCCCTCGTTGGCCGGCAGTCGCGCGTCGCTGACCTGCACGACGACGTCAACGTCGCTCGCGTACCGGCGAGCGGTGAGGGCGCCGGTGATGTCGACGATGCGCACCCAGACGTTGTCCGCGATGCGCGGCTCGGCTGCCCGGGGGTCGACGAGCAGCGCCATGATCGGGTCGTCGACGGGGAGGATGAACGGCTCGACCTCGTGCGTGAGGTCGAGGTCGAGGAGGGTCGACCACAGTCGGTGCGCGGCGGCGGGGTCCAGGGCCACCACCTCCCCGGTCGACACGGTGCCGCGCGGGCCGGGGACCTTCCAGTCGACCTTGCGGCGGAACGTCACGTACCCACGGGGGTCGCCGTCCGACTCCACGACGATGATCCGCAGCGCCTCGCGGCCCTCCCGGAACAGTGCCGGGTCGTCGTTGAACGTCCTGCGCAGCTCGGGGGTCTCCCGGGTCGCCCACCCGGGCCGGTTGACCTGGGAGGCCGGTGTGGGACGACGGCCTGCCTCGACGTGCAGCGTCGCGACCATGTCGCCGTGGCGTGCGGCGTCGTACCGCTCGATGCGGACGGTGAGCTCGGCCGAGCCGTCGACGGGGCGCAGCGCGGCGCCGCGCGGGATCTTCACGCGCAGGTCGTCGGCGGCCTGGCCGTAGCCGAAGCGCCCGTAGATCCCGGCCTCCGCGGCGAACAGCGCGGAGACGGCCTCCCCGCGGTCGGTGCAGTCCGACAGGTGCGCGTCGATCATCCCCGAGAGGAGCCCCTTGCGCCGGTGCTGGGGATGCACCCCGACCCAGGTGAGGCCGCTGACCGGGATCTCGGCGCCGGGCACCGGGAACTGGCTGAAGGGGTAGGAGGAGTGGATGGCCACGACCGTCGAGATGACCGGGACCGCGCCGTCGATCGGCACGGCGTCGGCGTCGGGGTGCTCGGCGACGACCGCGACGGTGCGGTCCCAGCTCAGCGGGGAGGCCAGCGTGAGGAGGTCGTCGACCGAGTGCGGGGTCGGGAAGGACCAGGAGTCCAGCTCGAGCAGGTCGGCGTGGCGGGACTGGGGGAGCGGGACGAGGCGGTAGCCGTCGGGAAGGGTCATGCCCTCATGATCCCCGCTCTGCGGGGCTCCGACCAGTCATTATCCGGTGTGGCCACCGCTGAGTCGGCGGGGTTCGACCTAGGCTGGTGGGGTGGATGAGGAGTATCGCGAGCTGGTGCTCGACGTCGTCGCGGCGATCCCGGCCGGGCGGGTGATGACCTACGGTGCCGTCGCCGACGTGGTGGGCCGGGCGCTGCGGCGCGGGGGCCCGCGCCAGGTGGGCACGGTGCTGCGCCAGATGGGCGGGGGCGTCCCGTGGTGGCGGGTGGTCAACGCCGCCGGGCACCCGCCCGCCCATCACCGGTCGATCGCGCTGGAGCGGCTGCGCGAGGAGGGGTGCCCGCTGTCCGCGGACGGCACGCGGGTGGCGCTCGCCTCGGCCCGCGCGGGCGAGGTGGATCTGGACCCGCCGCCCGGGGGCCGTCCGCGGGAGGTTCTCTAGCTCGCGTCCCCCGGCGCCGGGGTCAGGCTCATGAGGGTCTCGAGCGTGCGCGGGTCGCCCTGCACGACGAGGGTGGTGACCGCGGTCCGGGACCACGCTGCCAGGCCGGAGGCGATCTTCTCGGCCGGCCCCACGAGCGCGACGTCGTCGACCAGCTCGAGCGGGATGGCCGCCGCGGCGCGGTCCTTGGCGCCGGCGAGGAAGTGCGCCTGCACCTCGTCGCAGACCTCGGCGTAGCCGAGCCGGTCGACGGCGTTGCGGTGGAAGTTGGCGCCCTTGGCGCCCATCCCGCCGATGTACAGGGCGAGGAAGGGGCGGATCGTGTCGGCCGCGCGCTCGGCGTCGTCGCCCACGACGACCGGGACGGTCGCGGAGACCTCGAAGTCGGCGGTGGGGGAGAGGTCGGGTGAGCGGGCGGCGAAGCCGGAGTCGAGCAGCTCACGGAACTCCCCGTCCAGGCGCGGGGAGTAGAACAGCGGCAGCCAACCGTCGGCGATCTCGGCGGCCAGGGCGATGTTCTTGGGCCCTTCGGCCGCCAGGTGGATCGGCAGGTCGGCGCGCAGCGGGTGGACGGTGGAGCGCAGCGCCTTGCCCAGGCCGTTGCCGCCGCGCCCGGGCGTCAGCGGGAGCTGGTAGAACGCGCCGTCGCACACGACGGGTCCCTCGCGGCGCAGGACCTGACGCACGACGTCGACATACTCGCGGGTGCGGGCCAGGGGGCGGGCGTAGGGCTGCCCGTACCAGCCTTCGACGACCTGGGGTCCGGAGACGCCCAGCCCCATGATGAAGCGTCCCCCGGAGAGGTGGTCCAGGGTGAGCGCGGCCATCGCGGCCGCGGTGGGCGTGCGTGCGGACATCTGCATGACGGCCGTGCCCAGCCGGATCCGTTCGGTCCGGGCGCCCCACCAGGCCAGCGGGGTGAGGGCGTCGGAGCCGTAGGCCTCAGCGGTCCAGACGGAGTCGACCCCGAGGGCGTCCGCGGCCCGGACGGCCTCGGCGATCCCGGCCGGGGGGCCGGCCGACCAGTAGCCGGTGTGCAGACCGAAACGCATGGTGCTCCTCGTCGTTGAGGGGGTGGCAGCCGCGGCCCGTCGAGCGGGTCCCGGCCGTGTGCCTTGGCGGAGCGAGCCTACTCGACCGGGTGCGCCGCGCGGGCGCGGTCGGCGAGGGTGTTGAGCAGGGCCGCCGCGGTCTCGGCGTCCTCGACGGTGACGAGGAAGACACCGCCGCCGGTCCGGGTCACCTCGAGCGCCTCGCCGGAGCGGAGCAGGATCCCGGTGCGTCCGTCCATCGCCGTGCGCCAGCCCCAGCCGCCGAACTCGGCTAGGCACTGCACCGTCGTGGCGCGGGCCTGGACCATCTCGTCGAGCGGGATGCGGGTCCGCGGCACACCGAGAGCGGACCGGATGCTCAGCCCGGCCCCGTCGACGCGGACGACCCAGCTGAACATGGCCGCCATGAGCGCCACGAGTGCGACGGAGACCAGGAGCATCCACCACTGGCCGCTGGCGACAGCAGCGACGCCGGTTCCCGCGGCTGCGACGCAGCCGATCGCCAGGCCGACGCCGCCGCGCGGGCGCTGGAACCACACCGCACGCTCGCCGTCGCCGAGCGGCAGCCGGCTCGCGCCGGCCGGGACCGGGTCGGTCGTGGGCCCCGCGGCGCGGGCCGGGGTGAGAGCTGCGACGAGGAGTCCGGCGGCGGTGGCGGCAGCGAAGGCGAGCGCGATCACCGCGCCGACGCCGCCGACGTCGGCCGCGTCCGCAAGGCCCTTCTGGACGTGCAGCGTGCCGAGCACGATCGCCGAGAGGAAGACCGCCAGCCAGACGGTGAGACTGTTGACCGCGCGGCGGGTCGAGGCGACCTTCCCGGCCCGGAGGGCGAAGACCCACAGGAGGATCGTCAGCACCGCGCCGACGAGGAGCGGGACGAGGATCGCCCCGGTGAGGCTGCTGAAGCCGTCCACCCCGTCGCTGCCCCAGTGGGTCGCGACCGGGTCGGGCAGCGTGCCCTTCCAGGACCACGCGAGGGCGCCGGACGCGCCCAGGAGGGCGAGCGGCACGGCGAGGCCGAGCAGCGTCGTCGAGCGGCGGTGCATGGACGGCGCGGGAGCGGTGAAGCTCATGCGAGGGCCTCCTTGAGCAGGGCGAGGGTGGTCTCCGGGGAGAGGCGCAGGGCGCGTGTCTCGTGCACGACGACGACGAGGGCCGCCCGCAGGGCGGCGTAGTCTGCGCTCGCCCGTTCGGTGACGACGGCGCCGCGCCCGCGGCGCAGGTCGATGAGCCCCTCGTCGCGCAGGTCCTGGTAGGCGTGCAGCACGGTGTGGACGTTGAGGTCCAGGGACTCGGCGAGGTCGCGGGCGGAGGGCAGTCGCTCCCCGGCGGTGAGGTCCCCGCGGGCAGCCGCCAGGCGCACCTGGCTCGCGAGCTGGGCGAAGAGCGGCTCGGGAGCCGCGGGGTCGATGCGGAAGAGCATGCCCTTACTGTAGTTGTTCTACAGCAACTAGTACAAGCATGGAGGCCTGGGCAGAAGAACGCCTAGATGAAGATGGCCGGGTCCTCGCAGTGCTCGACCGTGGGGGAGAACTGCGGGCGGGACTTGATCGTCGCAGGCACACCGACCGCGACCGCGCCCTCAGGCACGTCCTTGACGACCACGGCGTTCGCCCCGATCTGGGCGTCGTCGCCGATCCACACCGCGCCGAGCACCTTTGCTCCGGCGCCCACCACGACCCGGTTGCCCAGGGTGGGGTGGCGTTTGCCGTGGGTCATCGACCGACCGCCCAGGGTCGTGTTGTGGAAGAGGGTGACGTCGTCGCCGACGACCGCCGTCTCGCCGATGACGACCCCCATCCCGTGGTCGATGAACAGCCGGCGGCCGAGCGTGGCCGCCGGGTGGATCTCGACACCGGTGGCTGACCGGATGAGCTGGGAGATGACCCTCGCCGGCAGGCGCAGCGAGGGGTTGTGCCACATCTGGTGGGTCAGGCGGTGCGCCCAGACCGCGTGGACCCCGGGGTACAGGAGGGCCACCTCGAGTGAGCTGCGCGCCGCGGGATCGCGGTCCCGGGCGACCTGGAGGTCCTCCCGGAGCAGCTGCCAAGCGGTGATCGGGCGAGACATGCGAGGTGGGTCCTTCGGTGGGGGACGGCGGGGTGGTGCGGGGTGGTGCGGTCGGACCTCGCCGGGGTGGCGACGTCCGACCGCACCGGTGCAGTTCTAGTCGAGCAGGTCCGCGTAGAGGATCGACGTCAGGTAGCGCTCGCCGAAGGACGGGACGATGACGACGATGAGCTTGCCGGCGTTCTCCGGGCGCTTGCCGACCTCGAGGGCGGCGTGGATCGCGGCACCCGAGGAGATGCCCACGAGCAGGCCCTCTTCCTTGGCGGCCCGGCGAGCGACCTCGACCGAGGTCTCGGTGTCGACGTCGAAGACCTCGTCGTAGACGGTCGTGTCGAGGATCTCGGGGATGAAGTTCGCGCCGAGGCCCTGGATCTTGTGCGGGCCGGGGGCGCCGCCGTTGAGGATCGGTGACTCGGCCGGCTCCACGGCGATGATCTGCACGCTCGGCTTGCGCTCCTTGAGCACCTGGCCGACTCCGGTGATCGTGCCACCGGTGCCGATCCCGGCGACGAAGATGTCGACCTGGCCGTCGGTGTCGGCCCAGATCTCCTCGGCCGTCCCCGCGCGGTGTGCGGCCGGGTTGGCCTCGTTGGCGAACTGACGCGCCAGGACGGAACCCGGGCGCTCGGCGGCGATCTCGTTCGCCTTGTTCACCGCGCCCTTCATGCCCTCTGAGCCGGGGGTGAGGATGAGCTCGGCGCCGTAGGCGCGCAGCAGTGCGCGGCGCTCCTTCGACATGGTCTCCGGCATGGTCAGCACGACGTTGTAGCCGCGTGCCGCGCCGACGAAGGCGAGGGCGATCCCGGTGTTGCCGGAGGTGGCCTCGACGATGGTGCCACCGGGCTTGAGCTCGCCGGAGGCCTCAGCGGCGTCGATGATCCCGACGCCGATGCGGTCCTTCACCGAGTTGGCCGGGTTGTAGTACTCGAGCTTGGCGACGACCGTGGCGCCCACACCCTCGGCGAGACGGTTGAGGCGCACGAGCGGGGTGTTGCCGACAAGCTTGGTGACGTCGTCGTAGATCCGTGCCATGGGGAGAGTCCTTTTCTCGGTGTCTTCTCGGGGGTCGGCCGGTGGAGGCCGGTGGAATGCGGTGAGGTGTGCGGCGGTGCGGTCGAGCCGGTCGAGGGGCGCGATGTCACCACGAGGGTGGGCGTCCGGGGTCGGGTGCAGGGGACCGGGCCGATGAGAGGCCTGGGCGTGCGGACCGGCGCCGAGACGCGGGGGTGTGGAGCATTGACGGCCGGCGGGTGCCGGAACGGGTCAACGCTCTAGGGACACTGACAGGACACCGGGCACGACGACGCGAACGAGTGGCTGATCGAAGGCTTGGCCTGCGTGCTCACTGTGCGTCCTTTCCCTGGTGGTCCCGACCGTCGCGCCGTCAGGCGCGGGAGGGCAGCGCGAAGGCTGCACTGCCGACTGTATCGACAGTGCTCGCGCGGTGCAATGTCGTGTCTGCTGGTGGGACGCGGTGAGCGGGGCTGCAGCCGCCGGCTCTCGCCGTGGTGCCCGGGAGACGTGCACGGATGCACTGCCTGAAGGACGCAAGAAGACCAGGTCGAGGAAACGCCTCTGACCTGGCCTTCTGTGTGGAGCGGGCGACGAGAATCGAACTCGCATCATCAGTTTGGAAGACTGAGGCTTTACCACTAAGCTACGCCCGCGCTGCCTTCATCCAGGTCCCCGGGACGGCGTGCGTCAGGGGCCCCGGAAGGACCTGCTGGAACACCTTAGCAAAGGATCTGGTGGTCCCGAGCACCGAGATGTTCCTACTATGCTTGCCCGAGTGTTCGCCCGAGGGTGAACGCTGAGTGGGGCAGCGGGGTGTAGCGCAGGTTGGTAGCGCGTCCGGTTTGGGGCCGGAAGGTCGCAGGTTCGAATCCTGTCACCCCGACTCGCAGTGGAAGGCCCCGGCGCTGGAGAACTCGACTCGCGCCGGGCCTTCCGCCGTGACCCGGCGCAGTGCGCCGACGGCGCCAGACCACCGCGATACTTGGTCCATGAAGCTGCTGCGCCAGCCCCGTCTCACCATCACCGCCTTCGACAGCACCGGCGTGACGATGGACTTCCTGCCCCAGGTCGAGGGCGCGACGAGCACGCGCGTGCACCTCGCCACGATCGAGGCCGGCGGAACCATCGGCCCGCACCCCGCTCCCACCCGTCAGGCCTTCGCCGTCGTCGCCGGGTCCGGTGATTCGGTCACCGACGGACGCCGGATTCCGCTGGTCCCGGGCGACGTCGTCGTCTGGGAGCCGGGTGAGGTGCACCAGACGTGGGCGGTCTCGACGATGACGGTCGTCATCATCGAGACCGACGGGCAGATCCTCGCGACGGTCGACTTCACGCCCTGATCCGGGGGGCGGGCACGCTCCCGCGGGAGCCGCGTCCGCCACGACTGTCTTCCACGGCGCTCGGTGGCGTACCATCTAACGGTTGCTCGCGGGTGAGTTCAGCCCGTGAGCGAGGCCGTCTGTGTACGACGGCGTCCCGGGTAACCCCTGAGAACTTACGAAGCAGTGTCCGTGCCGGGTCATCGGCATGCCATCGAGCAAGTTGGAGATCATCGAAGTGAAGAGCGCCGTCGAGACCCTGGACCCGACCAAGGTCAAGCTGACCGTCGAGGTGGAGTACGACGAGCTCAAGCCGAGCATCGATCACGCGTACAAGCACATCGCCGAGCAGATCTCCGTCCCCGGATTCCGCAAGGGCAAGGTGCCTGCACGCATCGTCGACCAGCGCGTCGGCCGCGGCGCCGTGCTTGAGCACGCGATCAACGAGTCCCTGTCCGGCTTCTACCGCCAGGCCGTGAGCGAGACGAACATCCGTCCGCTCGGTCAGCCCGACGTCCAGGTCATCAAGGTCCCCGACCTCGAGGGCACCGACGGCGAGCTGCACTTCACGGCTGAGGTCGAGGTCCGCCCCGAGGTCGAGCTCCCCGAGCTGTCCGCGATCAAGGTCGTCGTCGACGACGTCACCGTCTCCGACGAGGACGTCGCGACCCGCCTGGACGCCCTGCGGGAGCGCTTCGGCACCCTCGTCGGAGTGGACCGCCCCGCGGCCGAGGGTGACTTCGTCATCCTCGACCTGACGGCCAAGGTCGACGGCGAAGAGGTCGACACCGTCTCCGGCATCTCCTACCAGATCGGCTCGGGCAACATGCTCGAGGGTCTCGACGAGGCGCTCACCGGGCTGTCCGCCGGCGAGACCACGACCTTCGTCGCTCCGCTCGCCGGTGGCGAGCACGAGGGCAAGGACGCCGACGTCACGGTCGTGGCCACCACGGTCAAGCAGCGCGACCTGCCCGAGGCCGACGACGAGTTCGCCCAGCTGGCGAGCGAGTTCGACACCCTCGCCGAGCTCACCGACGACCTGCGCGAGCAGGCCGCGAGCACCAAGCAGTCCAACCAGGCCGTCCAGGCCCGTGACCTGCTGCTCGCCGAGCTCACCACGATCGAGGTCCCGCTGCCCGCGGGCGTCGTCGAGGCCGAGATCGTCCGTCATCTCGAGGGTGAGGGTCGTCTGGAGGACGCCGATCACCGCGCCGAGGTCCTCGAGCAGACCGAGACCGCGCTGAAGAACCAGATCGTTCTCGACATCCTCGCCGAGAAGCTGGCGATCAAGGTCGGCCAGAACGAGCTGCTCGACTACCTCGTCAACGCGAGCCGCCAGTACGGCATGGACCCGAACACGTTCATCAAGACGATCGACGAGAACGGCCAGATCCCGGCCATGGTCGGGGAGGTCGCGCGGTCCAAGGCCCTCGCGGTCGCGCTGCGCCAGGTCGAGATCGTGGACGGCGAGGGCAACCCCGTCGACCTGTCCGACTTCATCGGTTCCGACGAGGACGACGCGGCCGCCGAGGCTGCCGGTGTCGCCGTCGTCGAGTCCGACGAGGCTGACGGCGCTGAGAGTGCTGACAGTGCCGATGAGGCCGTCGCCGACGAGTCGGTCGAGGCCGGCACGGACGAGAAGGCCTGACCTGTCAGGTCGGCTGGATGAACGGCCCTGTCTCCTCATGGAGGCAGGGCCGTTCGCGTCCCGATCGGCGGCCGGCACCCCCGGGTGTGTGCGCCCAAAGCGAAACAGCGCAGTTCAGGGACGAAACACCGGCACGTGGCGCGTTAGGGTCACTGCAACGCACGGTTGATGGAGCATTAGGGAGATGGCGTGAACGAGCAGATGCCAGTGGCAGCACGCGGTGACGTGGCCGGCCTTGGATTGAACGACAGCATCTACAACCGACTCCTCAAGGAGCGCATCATCTGGCTCGGCTCCGAGGTGCGCGACGACAACGCGAACGCCATCTGCGCCCAGATGATGCTCCTCGCGGCGGAGGACCCGGACAAGGACATCTACCTCTACATCAACTCGCCCGGTGGCTCGATCACCGCGGGCATGGCGATCTACGACACCATGCAGTTCATCCAGCCCGACGTCGCGACCGTCGCCATGGGCATGGCCGCCTCGATGGGGCAGTTCCTGCTCTCGTCCGGGGCCAAGGGCAAGCGCTTCGCGACCCCGCACGCCCGCGTCATGATGCACCAGCCGTCCGGTGGCATCGGTGGCACGGCCACCGACGTCCGGATCAACGCCGAGCTCATCCTGCACATGAAGCGAGTGCTCGCCGAGCTCATCGCCGAGCAGACCGGCAAGACCACCGAGCAGATCCACGCCGACTCCGACCGCGACCGGTGGTTCACCGCGGCCGAGGCTCTCGAGTACGGATTCATCGACCGCGTCGTGACCCACGCGGGCTCGGTCCCCGGCGGCGGCGGCACGATCAGCTCCTGAGTCCGTCGCAAGCCACCAGAAGAGTTCGAGGAGTATCCCCATGAGCATTGAGTCCCAGTTCATCTCGACCGCGCAGCGCCTCGCCGGCGCTGGTGGGCGCGCGCTGCCCTACGGCGCGCCCCAGTCGCGGTACGTCCTGCCCCAGTTCGAGGAGCGCACGGCCTACGGCTTCAAGCGCCAGGACCCCTACAACAAGCTCTTCGAGGACCGCATCATCTTCCTCGGGGTCCAGGTCGACGACGCCTCGGCGGACGACGTCATGGCCCAGCTGCTCGTGCTGGAGAGCCTCGAGCCCAACCGCGACATCATCCTCTACATCAACTCGCCCGGTGGCTCCTTCACCGCGATGACGGCGATCTACGACACGATGCAGTACGTCACGTCGCAGATCCAGACGGTCTGCCTCGGCCAGGCGGCCTCGGCCGCTGCGGTCCTGCTCGCCGCCGGCGCGCCGGGCAAGCGTCTTGCGCTGCCCAACGCACGGGTCCTCATCCACCAGCCGGCGATGGAGGGCGGCGGGTACGCCCAGGCCTCCGACATCGAGATCCAGGCGAACGAGCTCATCCGCATGCGGGAGTGGCTCGAGGCGACGATCGCGCTGCACACCGGACGCGACGAGGCCCAGGTCCGCAAGGACATCGAGCGCGACAAGATCCTCAGCGCGCACCAGGCGCTCGAGTACGGTCTGGTCGACCAGGTCCTGGAGAGCCGCAAGCCGCTCCTGGCCAAGAAGGCCTGAACCCGCCTCGACGACAGTTCTGCAGAAGTGATGCACCCACCACCGGAGCGCCGTAGAGACATTGGCGCTCCGGTGGTGTGCAATGGACGAAAGATCATTCGGACCAGCGTCAGGACGATTCCGTGCGCCTGCGCGGGACGACGATTCGCCCCGCACGGGAGCGGACCGGGAGGAGACCTACTGTGACTCGCATCGGTGATGGCGCTGACCTGCTGAAGTGTTCCTTCTGCGGGAAGTCCCAGAAGCAGGTCAAGAAACTCATCGCAGGCCCGGGCGTCTACATCTGCGACGAGTGCATCGAGCTGTGCAACGAGATCATCGAGGAAGAGCTCACCGAGGCCGCCGAGCTCGGCATGGTCGAGCTCCCCAAGCCCCGAGCGATCTTCGACTTCCTCGAGCAGTACGTCATCGGCCAGGAAGGCGCCAAGAGGTCGTTGGCCGTCGCGGTCTACAACCACTACAAGCGGATCCAGGCGAGCGAGGGCACCCGGACGGTCGGTGAGGACTCCTCCCCGGTGGAGCTCGCCAAGTCCAACATCCTGCTCATCGGTCCCACCGGCTGCGGCAAGACCTACCTCGCCCAGACCCTCGCGAAGATGCTCAACGTACCGTTCGCCATCGCCGACGCCACCGCGCTCACCGAGGCCGGCTACGTCGGGGAAGACGTCGAGAACATCCTCCTCAAGCTCATCCAGGCCGCTGACTACGACGTCAAGAAGGCCGAGATGGGGATCATCTACATCGACGAGGTCGACAAGATCGCCCGCAAGTCGGAGAACCCCTCGATCACCCGTGACGTCTCCGGCGAGGGGGTCCAGCAGGCACTGCTGAAGATCCTCGAGGGGACGACTGCATCGGTCCCGCCGCAGGGCGGGCGCAAGCACCCCCACCAGGAGTTCATCCAGATCGACACGACGAACGTCCTGTTCATCGTGGCGGGCGCGTTCGCCGGGCTCGACGAGATCGTCTCCGCCCGGGCGGGCAAGCACGGGATCGGCTTCGGTGCCCCGCTGCAGACCATCGACGACTCCACCGCCTACGACGACGTCATGCCCGAGGACCTGCTGAAGTTCGGGCTCATCCCCGAGTTCATCGGCCGCGTTCCGGTCATCACGACCGTGAAGCCGCTGGACCAGCACGCCCTCGTGCAGATCCTCACCGAACCTCGCAACGCCCTCGTCAAGCAGTACCAGCGGATGTTCGAGATCGACGGCGTGGAGCTCGAGTTCACCACGGACGCGGTCGAGGCGATCGCCGACCAGGCCCTGCTGCGCGGCACCGGCGCCCGAGGCCTGCGCGCCATCATGGAGGAGGTCCTCCAGCAGGTGATGTTCGAGGTGCCCAGCCGTGACGACGTCGAGAAGGTCGTCATCACCGGCGAAGTCGTCCTGGAGAACGTCTACCCGACGCTCGTGCCTCGCCGCTCGCGTGGCAAGTCCGCTCCCCGTGAGAAGAGCGCCTGAGTCGATGACCTCCCCGGACGACCGCTCTGACCCGACCCAGGACCCCGCCATCCGGGAGGAGATCCTGCGGCTGCGGTCCAGCATCGACAACGTCGACGGGGCCCTGGTCTACCTGCTCGCCGAGCGGTTCAAGTTCACCCAGCGGGTCGGCGAGCTCAAGGCCCAGGGCGGCGTGGCCCCCGCGGACCCGGTGCGCGAGCAGGTGCAGATCGAGCGGCTGACCACGATCGCCCTCGAGGCGGGTCTTGACCCGGCCTTCGCGGAGAAGTTCCGTGAGTTCATCGTCTCCGAGGTGATCCGCCACCACGAGCGGATCGCCGCCGATCACGGCCGCGCGGGTGTGCTCGACACCTATTCCTGACCCGCGTCGCGCCCGGCTGGGCAGTGCCTGCCTGCGCCCGCCAGTGCCAGCTCGTCCCGGTGGGCGGGCGTGGGGTGGCGTGTCGCCGCCGGGAGGCAGAGACTGAAGTGCCTGCGGTCGACGCGCTCCGGGGTCGTCCGCCCCCCACGGAAGGCACGAGGTCTCTGCATGAAGATTGACTGGCTCAAACCGCTTCTGGGAACGCCCGGCCCGTTCGTGACGGTCTACATCGACGCCACCCGGTCCGGCGAAGGTGACCGGGAGGTGGAGAACAGATGGAAGGGGCTGCGACGGTCACTCGAGAAGGACGGCACCGACGCCGCCGTGATCGAGACGATCGAGGGCGAGGTGGTCCGGCCCACCCGGGTCGGTGGACCGCACGGACGGGTGATCATCGCCAACCTCCAGGACGGCATCCTCGTCGACCGGATCATCAAGGACCCGCCCGCGGTCCAGAAGGCGACCTACGGGCCCGTCCCCGAGCTGCTCCAGGCAGCCCGCGCGGCCGACGAGTCGGTCGACTACCTCCGAGTCGTCGTCGACCGGCAGGGGGCCGACCTCACCTGGTCCGAGGCCGGCGGCCACCTGCCCTACTCCGAGGCCGAGGCCGTCGAGGGCGGCCATGACGTCATCAACAAGGTCGCCACCGGGGGGATGTCCCACAAGCGGCTCGAGACCCGCGCCGAGGACTCCTGGGAGCGCAACGCGGAGATCGTCGCAGCCGAGATCGAGAGACAGGTCGTGGCGCACCGGCCCGAGCTCATCCTGCTGACCGGAGACGTCCGCGCGGTCGCGCTGCTGCGCGGCGCCCTCGGGAAGAAAACCCTCGAGCTGGTCGTGGACGTCGCGGGCGGGGCACGCGGTCCGGGGGTCAACGAAGGGGCCTTCGAGGCCAACGTCGGGCAGGCGTTGGCCCAGTTCCGTGACCAGCGTCGCGAGGAGGCGCTCGAGATGTTCCGCGCCGAGCGTGGCCGCAACATCGGCGGCGTGAGCGGTCTGGAGAGCGTCGTCGTCGTCCTGGCCCGCGGTCAGGTGCGCGAGCTCATGCTCTCCGACGAGTACGGACCCGGGACCGAGCTCGCAGAGCTGCAGGTGTGGGTCGGGCCCGAGCCGTTGCAGCTCGCGCTGACCCAGGCCGGGCTCGCCGACCTGGGGGTGACCGACGGCGCGTACCAGCTCCCCGCGACGGTGGCCCTGGTGCGGGCCGCGTTGGGCCAGGACTCCGGGCTGACCTTCGTCCCCGCCGATGCGGTGACTCTCGGTGACGGAGTCGGGGCGGTGCTGCGCTGGCACGACGAGGGCACACCCGGAGGTGGGCTCGCCCCGAGCCTGTCCTCGGACAGCACCCGGATCAACAACCTCGCCTGACCCGGGTGGTCGCTCCGTGGTCAGGGGACGTCGTGGTCAGGACCCGTCGTCGACGACCGAGATGAAGGCGACCGCGGCGTAGTGCACCTTGGTGAAGTCCACCGCGGCGTCCTGCATCTGGGTGAGGTCGAGCACGTAGGCGAGGGCGACCGGGAAGTTCGTCATGGTCGGGGTGAACTGGGCACCGACCACGCGCGGCGCCAGGACCACGGCGTAGACCAGCGCCTCGACCGACCCGTCCGGGTGCGCGGTGAGGGTCCTGGGGTCGGCCGTGGCGAGGCGGCCGGTGTCGTAGGTCCCCTCGGCGAGGCGCGCCGTCGTCGTGGCGAACCGGATCGGGTGGGCCAACGAGGCGAGGGCGTAGCCGTCACGGTCCGGTCCGGGCAGCATCCGGAGCAGCATCGCGGCCTTGGGGAGCTGCTCGGGCAGGTCGGCGGGGCCGAGGTCGATCGAGTCGATGGAGATGAGCGGGTTGTGGGCCACGGTCAGTCCTTCGCGTAGATGCGCTCGATCTCGAGGGCGAAATCGGTGAGCACGAGGGCCCGCTTGACCTTGAGCGACGGCGTCAGGTAGCCGTTCTCTTCGGTGAAGTCCGTGGTCAGCACCCGGATCTTGCGGACCGACTCGGCCCGGGACACGGCTTCGTTGGTGCGGTCGACGGCGCGGTCGAGCGCCGCCAGCACCTCGGGTCTGCGGCTCGCGGTCGCCACGTCCATGGCCGGCAGGTTGTGGCTGCGCAGCCATCCGGGGAGCATCTCCGCGTCCAGGGTGACCAGGGCGGCGATGAAGGGCTTCTGGTCCCCGACGACGACGCACTGGCTGACCAGCGGGTGCCCGCGGAGGCGGTCCTCGAGCAGTGCGGGGGCGACGTTCTTGCCCCCGGCCGTCACGATGATCTCCTTCTTGCGACCGGTGATCGTCAGGCACCCGTCGGCGTCGAGCGACCCGAGGTCGCCGGTACGGAACCACCCGTCGACCAGGGCCGCAGCGGTGGCCTCCGGGTTCTTGTGGTACCCCCGGAACACGTGGTCCCCGCTGATGAGGATCTCGCCGTCGTCGTCGATCCGCATCTGCGTGCCCGGGAACGCGGGACCGACCGTGCCGATCTTGATCAGACCTGGGCGGTTGACGGCGGTCGCCGACGTGGACTCGGTGAGCCCGTAGCCCTCGAGGACGGTCAGCCCGAGGCCGCGGTAGAAGTGGCCCAGCCGCGCGCCGAGGGGCGCGCCGCCGGAGACGGCGAACTCCGTGCCGCCCAGCGTGGCGCGCAGCTTGCGGTAGACGAGGATGTGGGCGACGGCGTGCTGGAGCTTGAGGCCCGCCGGCACGCCGCCGGGGGTGTCGCTGGCCTCGGAGGTCGCGATGGAGACCTTGGCCGCCCACCGGAACAGCTTGAGCTTGGTGGCGGTGGTGGCCTTCTGTTCGGCGGAGTTGTAGACCTTCTCGAAGACCCGTGGGACGGCCAGCAGGAAGGTCGGCCGGAAGACCGCGAGGTCGGGCAGCAGGTTGCGGGTGTCGGGGGTGTGGCCCAGGACCGCCCCGGAGGTCACGCACAGCACCTCGATGAAGCGGGCGAAGACGTGCGCGAGGGGCATGAAGAGCAGCGTGCGGGAGCCGGGCATCGCGCAGACCTCACGCAGCCCGCCGACGCCGTTGCGGGTCAGGTGCACGAAGTTGCCGTGCGTGAGCTCGACGCCCTTGGGGCGCCCGGTGGTGCCCGAGGTGTAGATGATCGTCGCGAGGTCGGGCCCGTGCACCCCTGTGGACCGGGCGATGATCTCGGCGTCGGGGACCTCGCTGCCGGCCGTGCGGAGCGTCTCGACGGCGTCCTCGTCGATGACGAGGACGTCCTCGATGCCGGGCAGGGTCGAGCGGGCCTCCGCGAGGAGGGCACCGTGCGCGGTGGTCTCCACCACGGCGAGCCGCACCTCGGCGTCGGAGCAGATCCACCGGATCTGCTCGATCGAGCTCGTCTCGTAGATGGGCACCGGGACGGCGCCCGCAGCCCAGATCGCGAAGTCGAGCAGGGTCCATTCGTAGCGGGTGCGCGAGAGGATCGCGACCCGGTCGCCCACGGCGATCCCGCGCGCGACCAGCCCCTTGGCCACGGCCGTCACCTGCACCTGGAACTCGTCCGCGGTGATCGGTATCCACGCGTCGCCGAGGTGCGCCTTGCGTTCGATGAGCACGCCGGCCCCCGCGGTGGCGACCCGGGTGGCGAGCAGGGTGTTGATCGACGTCTCGGCGGTGGCGTCGGACACGCTGGGTGAGGAGTACTCGCGCATGGGGTGCCTTTCTCGGCGGGGTGCGGGGAGGTCGGGTGGGACGAGGGTCAGCTGCGAGGCTGCTTGGCCTCGGCCTCGCCGAGCTCGGACGCGACGACGACGATGCCGCCCTGGACGGCCGGGTCCCCCTGGCCGTCGGCCGCGATGTCGAGGCGGAGCTCCCCGGTCACCCGGCCGGCACCGCGGACGTCGACCAGGGCCGACTCGATCGCGTGCAGGTACGTGCGGGGCACGGCCAGCTCGGCGAGCAGGATCGGGGTGCGCATGGAGGCCTTCGCCGCGGACTTGATCTTGCGCAGCGCCGCCAGGGCGTGACCGGCTGCGGTGAGCACCGAGGTGTCGGCGTCACCGGCGGCCTCACGCAGCCCGCCCGAGGTGGGCCAGGGTGCCTGGTGCACGGAGCCTTCGCGCCACCACGACCAGACCTCTTCGGTCGCGAACGGCAGGACCGGGGCGAACAGGCGCAGCAGCGTGTCGAGCGCGATGGCCAGGCCGGTGCGCGCGGAGTCGGTCTCGGGGGCGACCTCGTCGGCCCCGGCGCCGTAGGCGCGGTCCTTGACGAGCTCGAGGTAGTCGTCGCAGAACGTCCAGAAGAACGTCTCGGAGACCTCCAGGGCCCGGGTGTGGTCGTAGGCCTCGAGCGCCGCGGTGGCGCGGTCCACGACGTCGGCCAGGCCGGCGAGCATGGCGCGGTCGATCGGCTCGGTGACCCGGGCGGGGTCGAGGCTGACCTCGCCCTCCCCGGCGAAGGACAGCGCGAACTTGCTCGCGTTGAGGACCTTGATCGCCAGCCGGCGACCGATCTTCATCTGCCCGACCTCGAAGGCCGCGTCGGTGCCCAGGCGGGCCGAGGCTGCCCAGTAGCGCACGGCGTCGGAGCCGTGCTCTTCGAGCAGGCCCATCGGGGTGACGACGTTGCCCTTGGACTTGGACATCTTCTTGCGGTCCGGGTCGAGGATCCAGCCGGAGATCGCGGCGTTGGCCCAAGGCAGCGAGTCGTGCTCGAGGTGGGCCCGGACGACCGTGGAGAACAGCCAGGTGCGGATGATGTCCTGTCCCTGGGGGCGCAGGTCCATCGGGAAGACGCGGGCGAACAGGTCCGGGTCGGTGAGCCAGCCGCCGGCGATCTGCGGGGTGAGCGACGACGTCGCCCAGGTGTCCATGATGTCCGGGTCGCCGATGAAGCCGCCAGCCTGACCGCGCTGGTCGGCGGTGTAGCCGGCCGGGGTGTCGGAGGACGGGTCGATCGGCAGCGAGGCCTCGTCCGGGGCGATCGGGGCGTCCCACTGCGGCTCGCCGTGGGCGTCGAGGGGGTACCAGACGGGGATCGGCACCCCGAAGAAGCGCTGGCGGGAGACGAGCCAGTCGCCGTTGAGGCCGCCGACCCAGTTGGAGTAGCGCACGGCCATGAACTCGGGGTGGAACTTCAGCTCGTCGCCGCGGGCCAGCAAGGTGGCGTTGAGGGTCGCGTCGCGCCCGCCGTTGCGGATGTACCACTGGCGGCTGGTGACGATCTCGAGGGGCTTGTCGCCCTTCTCGAAGAAGTTCGTCTTGCGCTGGGTGGCGACCGGTTCGCCGTCCAGGTCGCCAGACTCACGCAGCGCGTCGACGATCGCCGAGCGGGCGGAGAACGTCGTCTTGCCCAGCAGCTCGGTGAACAGCGCGATCGCGCGCTCGGAGGTGAGCCACTCGGGGACCTCGCGGGTCAGGCGGCCGTCGCGGACGAGGATGGAGCGGGTCGGCAGCTGCAGCTCGCGCCACCACTGCACGTCGGTGAGGTCACCGAAGGTGCAGCACATCGCGATGCCCGCACCCTTGTCCGGCTCGGCCGCCGTGTGCGCGATGACCGGGACCTCGACGTCGAAGAGCGGGGAGCGTACGGTCGTGCCGAACAGGTGCTGGTAGCGCTCGTCGTCGGGGTGCGCGATGAGCGCGACGCACGCCGGGAGCAGCTCGGGACGGGTGGTCTCGATGTGGATCTTCGAGCCGTCGGGGGCGTGGAAGGCGACCTTGTGGAAGTGACCCGGGTAGTCGCGGGCCTCCAGCTCGGCCTGGGCGACCGCGGTCTGGAACGTCACGTCCCACAGGCCCGGGGCCTCGGCCTGGTAGGCCTCGCCGCGGGCAAGGTTGCGCAGGAAGGCGGTCTGCGCGGTGGCCTGGGCGGTCTGCCCGATGGTCTGGTAGTGGTGCTGCCAGTCGACGCTCAGGCCGAGGTAGCGCCACAGCGCCTCGAACTGCTGCTCGTCCTCGGCGGTGAGCCGCTCGCACAGCTCGACGAAGTTCCGGCGGCCGATCGGCTGCTGGTCGGCGGCCTTGACGCTCTTGCCTTCGGCGCCCTGCAGCGGCGGCTGGTAGCCCTCGACGTAGGGGAGCGACGGGTCGCAGCGGACGCCGTAGTAGTTCTGCACCCGGCGCTCGGTGGGCAGGCCGTTGTCGTCCCAGCCCATCGGGTAGAAGACCGACTTGCCGCGCATGCGCTGGAAGCGGGCGACGACGTCGGTGTGGGTGTAGCTGAACACGTGGCCCACGTGCAGCGACCCGGAGACGGTCGGCGGCGGGGTGTCGATCGAGTACACCTGGGCGCGCTCGGCCGTGCGGTCGAAGGCGTAGGTGCCGTGCTCGGACCAGGCTGCGTCCCACCGGCCCTCGAGGCCGTCCAGGCTGACCTTGTCCGGAACCTGCTTGACCGTGGCCACCAGGGACTGGGGCGGGGTCGGGGCGGTCGCGGGCGCGGGGAAGTCAGCAGATGAACTCATGGGGACCATCTTCCCAGACTCGCGCGGCGTTCCCGTCCTCCTCCACCTCCCGGCCTGTCGGGCACCGAGTCCAGGGAGAAGTCCCCCTTGTACTTTCTGGGTGGTGTCGAATGACTGGCGTGGGCCCGGTGACGACACCGCCCGGTTCGCCGAGCTGCGGGACGACCCCTGGATCGCCGCCGAGGGCGACGTCAGGCCCCGCTGCGGATGGAGACGACGACGGCGCCGCGCTTGCGACCGGTGGCGACGAAGCGGTGCGCGTCCACGATCTCGTCGAGCGGGTAGGTGCGGTCGACGACTGCCCGGAGCTCTCCTGCCTCGGCGAGCGCTGACAGGAACGCAAGATCGCCGGCCAGGTAGGGGCCGCCGCTCGTGACGATCCGCTTGCCGGACCTCCGGCTGCGCCCCTTCGCCCGGAGCAGCGCAGGCAGGTCGGCGATGACGGCGAGGAGGGCCCCGCCCGGGGTGATGGATGCCTCGACGCGGTCGAAGTCGGCAGTGCCGACGCAGTCGACGACGACGTCGAAGGGGCCAGACTCGGTGAAGTCCTGCGTGGCGTAGTCGATCGTCGCGTCGGCGCCGAGAGAGCGGACGAGCTCGGCGTTGCGGGCGCTGCAGACGGCGGTGACGTGGGCCCCCTGCTGCTTCGCAAGCTGCACGACGGCCGTGCCCACGGCTCCGGATGCGCCGTTGACGAGCACGGAGGTGCCGGATCGGACGTCGACGGCGCGCAGGAACCGGCAAGCGGTGATTCCGCCGAAGACGAGGGCGACAGCCTTCTCGAAGGTCATGCCGCGGGGCTTCCGGGCGATCGCGCCGTCCGCCGGCACGACGGCGAGCTCGGCGTGCCCGCCGAAGCTCGTGCCGAGCATGGCGATGACCTCGTCACCCGGGGCGAAGGTCGTGACCGCCGAGCCGACGGCGTCGACGGTTCCCGCCACGTCCATGCCGAGGATCTGGCGGCGGGGGGCGACCACCCCGAGGCTGGCCCGCACGAGCAGCCCGAGGCCGCGTGGCACGTCGCGGGTGCGAGCCCGATAGTCCGCGGCGCTCACGGTGCTGGCCTGGACCTTGATGAGCACGTCGCCGGTGCCGGGGGAGGGCGTCGGCCGGTCGACGACCTCGACCACCTCCGGTCCGCCGAAGCGGCGGTAGACCGCGGCCTTCATGGCTGGGTCGTTCGGTGGGAGGTGAGAGTGCGCATGGGTGCTCCTGGGGTTCAAGTGTACGACGTACACCTTGTCCGATCAGGCTAAGGTGTACGTCGTACTCCCGTCAACAGGTTCCGCAGAAAGAGGCGACATGAGCGCAGAGACCCGACCTGACCGCCGCGTGCGCCTCAACCATGACCGCGTGCTCGAGGCGGCGGTCGCCCTCGCCGACGCCGTCGGCATCGACGGGCTCAGCATGCGGGCGCTCGCCGAAGACCTCGGCGTGGTGCCCATGGCGCTCTACAAGCACGTCGCCAACAAGGAGGAGCTGCTCGACGGCATGGTCGACGTCGTCGTCGGTGAGATCGCGCCGGTCACCGGCGGGCCGTGGAAGGCCGCGGTCCGGTGCCGCGTGCTCGCCGCCAGGGAGGTGCTGCTCCGGCACCCCTGGGCGCGCAGGGTCATCGAGTCCCGCACGAACAGGTCGCCCACCGTCCTGGCGTACATGGACTCGTTCATCGGGATGTTCCTCGCCGGCGGCTTCACGATCGACCTGACGCACCATGTCATGCACGCGCTCGGCAGCCGCATGTGGGGCTTCACCCAGGAGGTGTTCGACGACTCCGCGAGCAGGCCCGCGCAGCCGCCTCCGGTCGTCCCGGCCGAGGTGCAGGCGGCGGCGCTGGAGGCGATGGCGACCCGCTACCCGAACATCGTCGCCGTCGCACGGTCGGCCATGCACGACGACGCGTCCGTGGTGGGGCAGGGCTGCGACGACCAGTTCGAGTTCGAGTTCGCGCTCGACGTCATGCTCGACGGCTTCGACCGGTTGCACCAGGCCGGCTGGACGTCGGCGCACGCCCGGCTCACGCAGCGCTCTTCGTCGCGCGAGTAGCGACTGGGTCGCGGACATCGCGATCACGGGTCAGAAGTACCCATTGTGCATCTTGGCAGGAGTTGCTTCACTGGCCTCGGTCGACGACGACGTCGGCGGAACGTCGGGCGATGGTGGAGGGGAACCTGTGGACGAGTTCTGGGTGGACGAGGTGGGTCTGGACGCCCTGGCGTCGGCGATCGCCCGCATCGCCGGCGACGTGGGCGAGGCGATGATCGCCCATGACGTGACCCGCGGGGGCGACCTCCCGGTGGTGCAGTCCAGCCACTCGAGCCTGGTCGCTCGATGGCAGCTCGGGCTCGCCACCGCCCAGGGTGCGCTCGAGGAGGTCTCCGCATCCGTCACCGCGTGCGCGACGGCGTATCGCCTCACCGACGACGACCGGGCCGTCGCGTTCCAGGGGGTGATCATATGAGCATCCTCCTCGGCGTCGACATCGACTGGGAGGGACGTGTCCGGGACCTGTGGTCGCTGGTCGACGACATCGACGAGCTGGGGTTCTCCTTCGACCCGCGGGACTGGCTCGACAACCTCGGGGCGCTCCAGAGTCTTGTCAGCCGCGCCTGGGGCCTGGTCACGGACCTGCCTCCCGGCGACCCGGCCGAGATCGACCGCATCGCCTATCTGTGGAACGACCTCACGTCGGCGTTGGGCGGTGTGGCCACCGACCTCGTGACGCAGCGGACGACCGTGGGTACGCGATGGGTCGGCACGGCGGCCGAGCTGTGCCGTGAGTCGGTGCGCACGCTGGGGAGCTCGGTCGACGATGCCGAGGAGCTTGCCGGTGCTGCGTTCCTCGCGCTCAGGAGCTACAGCGTGGAGGTTGCCTCCGCGCACCGTGACCACGGCGAGGTGGCGGAGAGCGTACGGGCGGCCGCCGACTGCCTCGCACCGTGCTTTCCGTGGCAGGTGCCCGGCAGGGTCCGTGACTTCGTGCTGTACCTGGGCGAGGCGGTCAGGGCGGCGATCGGTTCCTACGAGAAGGCGCTCGACGGTGCAGCGCTGTGCGCGCGCAAGCTCGACAAGATCACCGACATGATGCCGTTCCCGGTGTCCGGTGGACCCGGGCTCTCCGCGGTGGACAGCATCAACCTCCATTCCCCCGGCGAGGAGCGCAGGCCGCTCGTCGGTGACGTGGCCGAGCGAGCACGGAGCGCGTACGAGGGGATGGACGTCGCTGATCGGCTCCGGATCGATCAGCTCCTCGCGGGGGCGCCGGGCGCCGAGCATCGGGCATGGATCACAGCCGTGCTCGCATCGGGGGCCGACCTGGAGACGATCGAGAGGTTCGGGACCCACATCGCGGCCTTCGAGGCGGAATCCTTGGCGGGAGTGCTCGATCCCACGGACGTGGGAATCGCTGAGCGGACATCATCGGACGATCCCGGGATGCTTCAGCAACAATCCGACACCACGTGTGGATCGGCGACCCTGATCGTCGCACGGATGCTGGCAGATCCGGTCTACGCGCTTGCGATCCTCGACGGGTACGACGCATCCGCCGATGTCGATGACGGAGCAGGAGACGGTGTCGCCGCCGTGTCTGAACGCTTCGCAGCAGAGGAAGGTGTGGTCCAGCAGCGGACGAACTCGTCGGACGACCGTTCGGGGGGCTCGAAGCTACCTTGGCCGGCGTGGCTGGGTACGCCCCCGTGGGGGGCCAGCGAGGAGATGAACAACGGTGCCGGAGTGCCGGGTGTGGGCTACGACGTCCGGCTGGTCGACTCGGACTCGACTGCGGATACGCAGGCCGCGTACGACGCGTTGTCTCGCGCCGCGGACTCCGGTACGCCGGCCCCGTTGTACATCGGCAACGAGGCATCGCCCCGCCACGTCGTGCTCGTGGTGGGCCGTGAAGGGGAGAACCTGAAGATCTATGACCCGGGGAACGGCCAGGTCGTGGAGGTCTCGCGGACCGACTTCGTGGCAGGGACCTTCGAGGTCGCCGGGTGGGACCGGGCCTGGGCGACGGTGGGGCCGTGAGGAGAACGAGGGCGATGTGCATCGTGGTGGCGTGTGTGGTTGCTGTTGTGACCGGCTGCACGACCTTCGAGGAGACCGACACGATCGACGACGCGCGGTTCGCTCAGCTCCGCGACGACCAGTGGATTGACGCAGACAACGTTTCCATGGCGGAACCTCAGCTCGGAAGCAACCACCTGTACTACCCGACCCGGGCCACAACCACCAGGAGAGCTCCCGGGACGGTTGCGGAGGTGGCGCATGACGAGCTTGATCGGGCGATCGCCGCCGGTTGGGGTGGAGTGTATGGGCGTTGCCCGGCGGATGCCGGGCCGGCGACCGGTGCCCAAGCGAGGGTGCCCGTGCCAGACGGCCTGACACGGAAGGATGCGGAGACTGGGGTGCTGGTGCTGAGTCGACCGTTGAGCGACGGGGCGACGGCACGGGCGGTCTTGACGCTTGAGGACAGGGGGGACGGTGATGTCGAGGCAACGATCAGGGCTGCAGCCCCCCACCACGCAGCAGCAGCTTCGCAGGCTCCGCCCCGCGTCGATCTTGACGTCCTGGCGTGCCTAGGCGGGTCCGGGGACCAGTCGGTGATCGGCGACCCCGAGTCCTACGCGGCCCGGGGGTGGTGAATGTGACTACGCAAGCGCGGCTCTCACATCCCGTGGCCGCGCTCGCGGCGCTCGCAGTCCTCGTCACCGGCTGCGCGGTCCCCTTCGAAGACCTCGACGACGTCGACGCGGCGCGGAGAGCTCAGCTGATCATCGACCCGTGGCTCTACCCCGACGCGATAGGCACCGGCGGGCCGAGGCCAGGCACCAACGGTCTCTACAACCCGATGCGCGGGCACTGGGAACGGCAGGGGATCGGCGGGTACGCGGAGGTCGCGACGGCCGAGCTGGCCGGTGCCCTGGCGCAGGGATGGGAGCCGGTCTTCGGGCGCTGTCCCATGACGCCAGGGTTGGAGCCGGACACCCCGGACATCGAGGCTGCGCTCGCCGGGGTGGACGTGGCGGCCAACGGCGCCATGTCCGGGACGTTGGTCTTCTCCCGACCGACGGGTGACGGGGCCACCGCCGTGGCTGCCCTCACGTTCGTCAGGCTGACCCCGGCTCCTCCAGGTGCCGCAGAGGCATATGAGATCACCGTGGCGGCCAGCGTGCCCCATCACGCGACCGATCCGACCGACTCTCCGCCGATCGTCGACCTCAGCCGGTTGCTGTGCCTGGGGCAGGCGGGGGACCAGTGGTAGGTCGGCGACCCCGACACCTTCCGCGCGGACGGGTGGTAGGCGTGGTGCGGACAGGTGGCGGTCGTCGGCGTCAGGCAGAAGATTAAGTCAAAGGTCCCTGGTCCGCATGGTCATCGGCTCGTAATCTCCAAGCAAAGGCATGGGTGGAAGTGGACACACCCGCCTGACGATCCGACGCCCTCGCATGTGAGGTCCGACCTTGGAGTTGCTATGACACTGATCGACAGCGTGGCCCTGCGCGGCACGGGAACCCTCCCCGCCGGCATGATCCTCCCCCCCGCTGTCCAGGCCGCCCTGGACGCCTGCGCGAATGTCATCATCCCCTCCACCCGCGAGGAGCTCTATCAGCTGGCGCTCGGCCCCGAGGGTGGACCGAGATTCACTGTCGAGTACGACGTCTTCGGCACGCCGGTGCCCGAGGCCGAGGTGGTCCGGTGCAAGAACGGCATCGCCGTGAACTACCCCGAGGACTACATGCGCCGCCGGGACCCGGACTGCATGCGCATCGCCGACGACCTGCCCACCGACAAGCCGCGCTACCGCGACATCTTCGGGGCGGAGTTCGACTCGGTCAAGGCCGAGACGCTCGACTGGCTCGCCGGCCAGGACCTCGTCGTGGTGCCCTTCAAGGCCGGTGGCCTCACGCACGGCTACCCCTCGCTCGCGATCTGCCCGGTCAACTCCGCCTTCTTCGCGCTGACCCTGGTCGACCTGCAGGGCTGGATCACCTTCGACGAGCTCGGCCCCTTCGAGCCGCGCTCGATCCTCTACGTCGCACCACCCTTCCGCCACACCCACTTCGAGGGTCGCCAGGTCGTCGTGCACGACAGGTCCGCGACCCTGCACGAGGTGTTCGCCTACAACCTCTACCCGGGCCCGAGCGCCAAGAAGGGCGTGTTCTCCGTCCTGCTCGACGTCGGGGAGCAGGAGGGCTGGGTCACCGCGCACGCGTCGTCGGTCCGGGTGACCACCCCCTACGAGAACGAGACCGTGATCATGCACGAGGGCGCCTCGGGCGGAGGCAAGTCCGAGATGTGCCAGGAGATCCGCCGTCAGGAGGACGGCCGGATCCTGCTGGGTACCAACGTCGTCTCCAACGAGCCGTACGTCATCACCCTCGGTGAGACGAGTGCTCTCGCCCCGGTCACCGACGACATGACCCTGTGCCACATCGACCTGCAGACCGGAGACGGTCGCCTCGTGGTGGCCGACGCCGAGGACGGCTGGTTCGTGCGGGTCGACAACCTCACCGAGTACGGCCAGGACATCCACCTCGAGCGCGCCTGCATCCACCCCGACGTGCCGCTCGTCTTCTTCAACATCGAAGGTGTCCCGGACGCCACGGTGCTGCCGTGGGAGCACATCCTCGACTCCAACGGCAAGCCCTGCCCCAACCCGCGCGTCGTGGTGCCCCGCCACCTGCTGACGAACATCACCGGCCCCGCGACGGTCGACGTGCGCACCTTCGGCGCCCGGATGCCCGCCTGCACCCGCGAGAACCCGACCTACGGGATCATGGGCATGATGCACATCGTGCCGCCGTCGCTCGCCTGGATCTGGCGGCTGATCGCCCCGCGCGGGGACAAGAACCCCTCGATCGGTGAGTCGAAGACGGCCACCGACAAGCTGGCCCACGGCGGCATGGTCGCCGAGGGCGTCGGATCGTACTGGCCGTTCGCGACCGGCACCAAGGTGGCCGCGGCGAACCTGCTGCTGCGTCAGCTGGTGGACATGAACCGGACCCGCTACGTGCTCACCCCCAACCAGCACATCGGGGCCTACAAGGTGGACTTCGCGGCCGAGTGGCTCACCCGCGAGTACCTCTCCCGCCGTGGCGGAGGGAAGCTGCGCGCGGAGGAGCTCACGCCCTCGCGCTGCTCGCTGTTCGGGTACACGCTCAAGGAGATGAAGATCGACGGCCAGCTCATCCGGCCGACGTTCCTGCGCCCGGAGCAGCAGTCCCAGGTGGGCGTCGAGGCCTATGACGCCGGGGCGAAGATCATCACGGACTTCTTCAAGAGCGAGCTGGCGCAGTTCCTCACCGACGACCTGGACCCGCTGGGCCGTCAGATCATCGAGGTCTGCCTGCGCGACGGCTCCGTCGAGGAGTACACGGCCCTCACCCCCCTCTTCACCTGACCCGCCCCGTCCCCGTCCCACCTCCGCTGAGTGCGGGGAAACGGCTGCCTGATGTCCGGTTTGGGCAGCCAGCTCCCCGCACTCAGCGAGGTTTGTGTCCGACGCCGGTGCCTGGCACCGTCTGCCGGGCACCGGTGCTGACAGCCCCCGTCCGGGGCGGGGCGAGGGCGTCATCGGGGCCGCTGGGTCTAAGGTCGGTGCATGGACCTGACCATCGGCTATGCCGCCATGCTCGAGCAGTTTCACCCGACCGACATCATCGCCCTCTCGGAGTTCGCGGAGACGCAGGGCTTCAGCGGGGTGATGGCGGCCGACCACTTCCAGCCGTGGGTCCCGCAGCAGGGCCAGAGCGCGTTCGTGTGGAACGTGCTGGCGGCTCTGGGGGAGCGCACCCGTGGGGACATCGGCCCCGGAGTGACAGCGCCGACGTTCCGCTGGCACCCGGCGATGGTCGCCCAGGCCTCGGCCACGCTCGCGGCGATGTACCCGGGCCGGCACTGGCTCGGGCTCGGGTCGGGGGAGGCGCTCAACGAGCACATCACCGGTCAGTACTGGCCCGAGGCGCCGGAGCGGATCAACCGGATGTTCGAGGCGATCGACATCATCAAGAAGCTCTTCACGGCCTCCCTGGCGGGCAAGGACGTCAAGCACTCCGGACCGTTCTACAAGCTGGAGTCCACCCGGCTGTGGACCATGCCCGAGGTGGCCCCGGAGATCCTCGTCGCCACCGCCGGGCCGGTCACGGCCAAGCGCGCGGGCAAGCACGCGGACGGGCTGATCACCGTGGGCGCGCCGCTGGAGAAGATCGCGATGCTCTTCGGCAAGTTCGACGACGGCGTGCGGGAGTCCGGGCGGGACCCGGAGACCATGCCGAAGGTCCTCCAGATCCACCTGTCCTGGGCCGAGACCGACGAGCTGGCCATGGCCAACGCGATGACGGAGTGGCCCAACGGCGGCATGAAGTTCCCCAAGGCGGACATCCGCTCACCTTTCGAGTTCGAGCAGATCGCCAAGCTCGTGCGCCCGGAGGACTTCGAGGGCCGGATGGTCATCTCGGCGGACCCGGACGTGCACCGGGCGAACATCCAGAAGTACGTCGACCTCGGGTTCGACCGGATCTACCTGCACAACGTGGGCCGCAACCAGCGCGAGTGGATCGAGACCTTCGGCCGAGACGTGCTGCCCAAGCTCACCCGGTGACCTCGCACGCCGACCCGTCCGACGCCGACCCCTTCGACGCACCCGAGACGGAGCATGAGACGCAGCTGCGCATCTGGGCGCCCGCGGGCATCGGCGAGGTCCACGACGGCGACGACCTCGCCGCCGTGCTCGGCCCCGCCCTGGGGGACCTGCGCGACGGCGACGTGCTCGTGGTGACGAGCAAGATCGTGTCCAAGGCCGAGGGGAGGATGATCTCCGCGGCCGACCGTGAGCAGGCCATCACGGACGAGACCGTCCGCGTCGTCGCCACCCGCGAGCACCCCGGCGGGCTGCTGCGGATCGTGGAGAACCGCTTGGGCCTCGTCATGGCCGCCGCCGGGGTCGATGCGAGCAACACTCCGGAGGGCACCGTGCTGCTGCTCCCGCTCGACCCGGACGCCTCTGCGCGCCGGCTCCGCGCCGCCGTCCTCGAGAAGCATGGGGTCAGCGTGGGTGTCGTGGTCTCCGACACCTCGGGGCGCGCCTGGCGCAACGGCCTGACCGACATCGCGATCGGCGCCGCCGGCCTCGCGGTGCTCGACGACCTGCGCGGCGGGACGGACTCCCACGGACGCGAGCTCACGGTCACCGTGACCGCCGTCGCCGACGAGATCGCCGCCGCGGCCGAGCTGGTCAAGGGCAAGTCCGCCGGGCGCCCGGTCGCGGTCGTGCGCGGCCTGGCCCAGCACGTCCTGCCCGGCGACGGCCCCGGCGCGCGGACGCTCGTCCGCGACCCCGACCAGGACATGTTCCGCGAGGGCAGCGCCGAGGCGTACGCCCGCGGGTGGGCGGATGGGCGACTATCGGCTGCTGAGAAGTGAACCGGAGCCCGCATAAGTGCTTATATTGACGCACTTATAAGCGCTTGTGAGATCTCAGCCTGCGCTCGTCGAGATGAGATAGAGGATGGCCGCCGCCGAGATCGTCCAGCTCGTGAGGCTGCCGATGAGGAAGGTCTCAGCTGCCGAGCCCACCCCCCGGTCGGCTGAGATCTCGGGGAATCGCACGATCCCCTTGGCTGCGAGCAGCCCTGCGATGACAGGGTAGGCGCCGCCGAGCGCAGACGTGACGATGAGGTAGCGCTCGAGGGGGCCGATGAGTCGTCCTCCCTTGAGCGGGCTTGCAGGAGGGGTGAGGTCGACACGGGTGTCGCGTCGATCGACCGATGCCAGCCGTCGTCGCCCGACGCGCAGGTCCCAGCTGGACCCGCCGTCGACCGTGCTGGTCGCCCGCAACTCGTCAGGACGTGTCGCCGTGCTCCCCCCGCCGTCGATCGAGCTGGCCCCCATGACAGGGGGATCGTCGCGGCCGATCCGTGCCGCGCCGGTGGTCGGCTGGACGAGCCCGATGGCGGCCCGGCTGATGAGGTTGGCGCTCTGGGCGAGGAAGACCAGTACCGCGAGCGCAGCCAGAACCGTCGCCGGTGTCACCGAGTCGAGTGCTGGGTGGGTGACGCGTTCGTAGGCGGCGAGGAGGAAGGCCGGGGATCCTGCCGGTGCGGATCCAGACACTGCTGGGCTGGCAAGAGTCGTGCACGCCACGACGGCGAGAAGGACGAGCACCGGCCACATGCGTTGTCTGCGAGACGGGTCGGTCGGCATGGCCGTCGCCCAGCCGACTGCCAGCAGCGCGCATCCGAGGACGTGCCACGGCGAGATCCCGAGGCCGACGATGGTGAGGGTGGCCACGGTCACCAGGACAGCTGCCGTCCCTGCACGTGCGAGGCGCTGCGTCCGTCCTGACCTCACGATGTCGACGAGGCCGATGAGGAGCAGGAGCACCGACGCGGTCATCGGGGAGTCAGCTCGTCGAGTACCTGGTGGGCTGCGACGAGTGCGGCTCCGCCCGATCGCTGGAGGCTCTGGGACACCGCGGACTGGGAGATCCCCTCGTCGGTCGCGAGATCGGTCTGCCGTCGGCCGAGCAGGGCACCAGCGGCGATCCGTCGCTCACGAGTGGTCATCCTGCGGATCGCGTGATCTCGGACGAGCAAGTAGGAGTTGACGACTGCTGTGGTCTCCGGATGAGAGCCGTCCGAGGCGAACCAGGTGCGCAGATAGGGATTGGCCTTGTCCTCCCGGGCGTGGGCCTCGACGATCGCCTCGCGGGCGAACCACCATGCCGACCCGTCCTGGATCGTGGTGTCATGCCCGACCGTCCTCACCTCTCCCATGCCCAGTCCGAAGCGGCAGTCCAGCTCGGGAGGGAAGAGCAGCTGAGCGATCGCCGTGGCCCGCAGGGAGTCGCCGACATGGTCGAACACCGCCTGGAACTCGTCTCCGACCGTCGCCCACAGGGGGTCGCGGAAGGGGCGCGTCGCGTGGACAGTCGAGAAGACCTCGAGGACCTCGTTCTGGGCGGCCTCTCGGTCATCGAGCGTGCGTGATCCGACGATGTCCACGATGAGCGCTACTGCAGAGGCTGACATGCCATAAGCATATCGCTTATATGCCACCACATATAAGTGCTTGAGTGACGCGGTATGTGGGGCAATGTGGTCAGGCGCCGGAGCTGCGGGCATCGCCCCAGGGCTCCGACACCTTCGCCATCTCACCCCCTCGCCGCCGCATCGCCGCGACCACCCGGGCCACCAGCCGCTCCGGGTAGCGCAGCACGTCGTCGGCCGTGGCGGTGATGATGAGCCACCCGGCGTCCTCGAGGCGCTGGCGCCGCTCGATGTCGCGGCGCCAGGCGGCGGGGTCGGTGCGGTGGACGTCGCCGTCGTACTCGATCGCGATCTTGAGGCGGTGGTACTGGAGGTCGGGCAGCGCGACGAAGCGCCCGGCGTCGTCGTAGACGGGGGTGTTCACCTCCGGGCAGGGGAGCCCGGCGGTGACCAGGACCAGCCGGGTGCGGGTCTCCATGGTCGAGTCGGTCCCGGGGACGAGGAGCCCGAGCGCCGCCCGGCACGCGGCCAGGCCGCGCATCTTGTGGGTGGCCAGCATGAGCCCTTCGAGCCGCCCGAGGTCGGTGACCGGTTCGCGCCTGCGCAGCATCGCGTCTCCGAGCACGACGACGTCGGTGATCGGCAGGCAGTGCGCCAGCTGCAGCCACGTCTGCTCGGGTGAGGTCACCGGCAGCGCGCCCACCTGCACGACGTCGAGCGCGGCCTGGGTGCACAGGTGCGCCGCGATCTCGGGCCGGTGCGGGCGGGTCTCGCGCCGGCGGGTCGTCACGTGCACGAGGGGGTCGGACTGCAGGCGCCACGGGATCTCGACCCCGTGCAGGGCGAGCGCGGTGGAGTGGCTGAAGGCGGCGTCGTCGGGCAGGATCGCGAGCGCCGCGTGGCACCGGGCGTCGACCGACGCCGGGCTGGGCCCCTCGACCCGGACCCCGTGGAAGGGTGCGGCGTACTTTCGCGAGCGCATGGTGGCCCGGGTGAGCCCGAGGGCGAGTCCCTGCCGGATCGTGAAGGTGTCCATCCCTCATCCTCGGCCCGCCCGCCGGCCCCCGCTCCGAAAGGCCCCCCACCTGTGGACAACCCTCCGCTGAGTGCGGTCGAACGGCTGCCGGATGTCCGGTGTGGGCAGCCAGACGGCCGCACTCAGCGGAGGGGTGAGGGCGGCGGGCGGGGCGGGATGGGGGCGGCGGGCGGGGCTGGCTGGGGGCGGCGGACGGGGCTGGGGCGGGCGTCAGGGGCGGAGGAGGACCTTGGTGGCGCGGCGCTCGTCCATCGCGGCGTAGGCCTCGGCGACCTCGGACAGGGGGAGCTCGAGGTCGAAGACGCGGCCCGGGTTGATCGCCCCGGAGAGCACCTCGGGGAGCAGCTCCTCGATGTACCCGCGCACCGGTGCGACACCCCCGGCGACCGCGATGTTGGAGTTGAACAGCGTCCGGATCGGCAGCTCCGGGCCGCCGTTGGGCACCCCGACGTAGCCGACCGTGCCGCCGGGACGCACCGACCGGATGGCCTGGTCCATCGACTCCTCCGTGCCCACGCACTCGAGCACGCAGTCCGGCCCGATGCCGTCGAAGAGCTCCTTGACGCGCTCCACGCCCGCGTCGCCGCGCTCGGCGACGATGCCCGTCGCCCCGAACTCCAGGGCGATCGCCTGGCGGTCGGCGTGCCGGGACATGGCCACGACCTGCGAGGCGCCGAGCCGCTTGGCGGCGAGCACCGCGCACAGCCCGACGGCGCCGTCACCGACCACGACGACCGTGCTGCCCGCGGTGACCCCGGCGGACAGCGCGGCGTGGTGGCCGGTGCCCATGACGTCGGCGAGGGTGAGCAGGGAGGGGACGAGCGCGTCGTCGGGCACGGTGGGGGTGGGGACGAGGGTGCCGTCGGCGAGGGGGACCCGGACACGCTCGCCCTGGGCGGCGTCGACCGGGTGGCCGTCGCGGTCGGTGGACCCCCACCACCCGCCGTGCAGGCACGAGGTGCTCACGCCGTTGGCGCAGTTCAGGCAGGTGTTGTCGCAGAAGTAGAAGGGGGCGATGACGAAGTCGCCGGGGACCACCGCGCGGACCTCCGTGCCCACCTGCTCCACGATGCCGACGAGCTCGTGCCCGATCCGGCGTGGGTGCGAGACCGGGGCGACCCCGCGGTAGGACCACAGGTCCGAGCCGCAGACGCAGGCTGCGACCACCCGGACCACCGCATCGGTGGGGAGGACGATCTGAGGATCGGGGACGTCGTCGAGGCGAACGTCGCGCTCGCCGTAGATCACTGTTGCGCGCATGGTGGCCAGTCTAGGTCGCTAGCGCGTTGCCTTCGCCGCCCGGGCGGCGGCCTTCGCGGCCTGCTTCGTCTCGCGCACCTGGCGCAGGCTCACCTCGCCGGTCACATCGGCGATCGACCGGCGGGCACCGTCCTCACCATAGGGGCCCGCGGCCTCGCGCCAGCCGGCCGGCTGGACGCCGTACTGCTTGCCCAGCAGGGCGAGGAAGATCCGGGCCTTCTGCTCCCCGAAGCCCGGCAGGGCCTTGAGCCGCCGGAGCACCTCGGCGCCGTCGGGGGTCCCCTCGGTCCACAGCCGGGTGACGTCGCCGTCGTAGGTGGTCTCGATCGCTGCGGCCACGCCCTGGATCCGCCCAGCCATCGCCCCGGGGTAGCGGTGGACCGCCGGCGGCGTGGCGCACAGCGCCACAAAGTCCTCCGGTGCGGCTGCCGCGATCGTGCGGGCGTCGAGGGACCCCATCCGGTCGGCGATCTTGCGCGGACCGGCGAAGGCGAGCTCCATCGTCACCTGCTGGTCCAGGAGCATGCCCAGGAGCAGCGCGAACGGATCGCTCGAGAGCAGGTGGTCGGCTTCGGGGTCGCCGGTGAGCCACAGGTCGGGTGTCATCGCCCCATCATGGCAGCGGTGGGCGGTCCGCACCCGACCGGCCCGCGTTGTCCCTGGCCGCCCGGATGTGGTTCGGTGAACCATGACACACACGAACGATCCCGCCGTGGTCGCCCGGCTGCTGACCGAACCAGGCCGCTGGGCTGTGGTCGGCCTCTCCGACAACCCGGCGCGCGTCGCCCACGGCATCGCCGGCTACCTCCAAGGACTGGGCATGGAGATCGTCCCGGTCCACCCCAAGGCCGAGGAGGTGCGCGGCGCTCGCGGCTACCCGACGCTCGCCGACGTCCCGGGCCCGATCGACGTCGTCGACGTGTTCGTGCGCTCCGAGCTGGCCGGCGCCGTGGTCGACCAGGCGATCGCGGTCGGAGCCCGGGCCGTGTGGTTGCAGCTCGGCGTGATCGACGAGGCGGCCGCCGAGCGCGCGGCCCGGGCGGGCCTCGACGTCGTCATGGACACCTGCCCGGCGATCGAAGCGCCGCTGCTGACCGGGTCCCGCTGAGTCAGGACACCGGGTGGGGGACGCGCAGGACGCGGACCTCGCCGCGCGGAACCGTGACCGAGCCGACGACGGCGGCCCCGGTGAGCAGGTCCGTCACCTCGGCGCCCGCCACGACCGGAGCGTCGACCGTGAGGTCGGCGTCGCTGTGGTTGACCGCGAGCACATAGTCCGCGTCGCTGCCCACCCGGCGCATGACCTCGAGCTCCTCCGGCAGCCCGCTCGGGGCGAGACCGGCGTCGGCGTAGACGGCGCCCAGGACGGTCGCCAGGGCGTCGACGTCGAGCTGGGTGGACAGGTACCAGCCGGTGCCTGACCCGAGGGTGTTGCGGGTGACCGCGGGCGCGCCCTGCGCCGGCCCGTCGAGGTAGGTGCCCACCACGCTCGCCCCGGCCAGGGTGAGGTCGTCGGCCCACACCGACCCTTCCAGGACCCCGGACAGACCGGGAGCCACGTCCGCGCCGTCGAGCGCCACCTGGAGGGTCTCGCCCTCGCGCAGCGGCAGAAACTCCTCGACGCTGACACCGAGCGCGTCGCGCAGCGGCGCGAGGAACCCGCCCTCGTGCACGGCGTCGTTCTCATCGACGATCCCGGAGAAGAACGAGACCAGCAGGACGCCGCCACCCTCGACGTAGCGGGTGAGGTTCGCCGCGGACTCCGCGGTGAGCAGGTACGACGCCGGAGCCACCACGAGCTTGTACCCGGACAGGTCCTGGGACGGGTGGGCGAAGTCGACGGCCACGCCGTCGCGCCAGAAGCGGTCGTAGAAGGTGTTGATCCGCTCGCGGGCGCTCACGTCGACGGACGGGCGCCACTCCAGACCCTGGGCCCACATCGACTCCTGGTCCCAGAGCAGGGCGACGTCGGTAGTGACACGGGAGCCGACGAGCTCGCTCGCGGCAGCCAGGTCGGCGCCGAGGGCCACGACCTCGCGCCAGACCCTCGAGGAGGTGCCGGCGTGCGGGAGCATCGCGCCGTGGAATTTCTCGGCGCCGGAGCGGGAGGCCCGCCACTGGAAGAACATGACCGCGTCCGCGCCGCGTCCCACGTGGGAGAAGGCGTTGCGGGCCATCTCGCCCGGGCGCTTGGCGACGTTGCGCGGCTGCCAGTTCACGCCCGACGGCGAGTGCTCGAGCAGCATCCACGGCTTGCCGCCCGCGACGGACCGGGTGAGGTCGGCGGCGCGGGCCAGGCCCACCTCGCAGCGTGGGTCGGCGGCGGTGAGGTAGTGGTCGTTGGAGACCACGTCGACCTCGCGGCCCCAGGCGAACAGGTCGGTCGAGGGGCACTCGGCCGCCATGAAGTTCGTGGTCACCGGCGCCTGGGAGCGGGCGTGCAGCGCGTCCCGCTCGGCGGTGAAGCACGCGAGCAGGGAGTCGTTGGTGAAGCGCGCGAAGTCCAGGCGCTGGGCGGGGTTGGCGACCGACGGCGTCGCCGCGGGGACCCCCACGTGCTCCCACTCGCCGTAGACCTGACCCCAGAAGCGGGTGCCCCAGGCGGCGTTGAGCCCGTCGAGGGAGCCGTAGCGGGCGAGCAGCCACTCGCGGAAGGCGGCGGCGCTGGCGGGGGAGTAGTCCTCCGAGACGGGAGCGCCGTACTCGTTGTGCACGTGCCACAGGGCCACCGCAGGGTGGGCGCCGTAGCGGTCGCCCAGCTGCTCGGTGATCCGCAGCGCGGCCGCCCGGTAGGCGGGGGAGGACGGAGAGGCCATGCCGCGCGAGCCGAAGCCCAGCACGGTGCCCTCGCGGGTGACGACCCGGGCCTCGGGGTAGGTGTGGAAGAACCACGCGGGCGGGGACGCCGTCGGGGTGGCCAGGTCGATCCGGATGCCGTGGGAGTGCAGCAGCTCGACGAGTCGGTCCAACCAGGCGAAGTCGAACTCGCCCTCGCGCGGCTCGAGCAGCGCCCAGCTGAAGATGCCGATGCTCACGAGGGTGACCCCGGCCTCACGCATGAGGGTGACGTCCTGCTCCCAGACCGCCTCGGGCCACTGCTCGGGGTTGTAGTCCCCTCCGTAGCAGATCGAGTCGACGCCGGTCAGCCATCCCTCGAAACGGGGGCCGACCGGACGGGGCTGGGCAGACGTCATGTCACTCCTTAGGTGCAATCCTGTGCACGATCACAGTTGTTCTCGGCCGTGCATCAACTAGGTAACACGATCAATGACCGTCTTGACAAGCCAGGTCGAGATGCAGGTACTGTGACCGTGCACAGTTTTTCACATCGTCGTGAGGCGCCTCGGCACAGACCAGGCGCGGGCGACGGTCCTTAACGAGGAGGATTCATGCGCCTGACCACAGGTTTCAAGGCAGCGGCTGCGCTCGCAGCAGCAGCGCTCCTGGTCACCGGTTGCTCGAGCAGCGACGACACGGCCAACGGCTCGCCCGGGAAGGCATCGGGGGAGAAGGTCGAGCTGACCTTCTGGACCTGGGCCCCGAACATGGACAAGGTCGTCGCTCTCTGGAACGCCGAGAACCCCGACATCCAGGTCACGGTCAACAAGCAGGACGGCGGCGACCCCGCTGTCACGAAGCTCCTGACCGCGATCAAGGCGGGCTCTGGTGCCCCCGACATCATGCAGGCCGAATACCAGAAGATCCCCACCCTGGTCTCCTCGGAAGCCCTCGCCGACATCTCCGCCGAGGTCCCGGCCGACGTCGCCGAAGGTTTCCCTGACGGCGTCTGGAACGCAGTGACGCTCGGCTCCGAGGCCGTCTACGGCGTGCCGCAGGACTCCGGCCCCATGCAGTTCTACTACCGCGCCGACGTCTTCGAGAACCTCGGGGTCGCGGTACCGACCACCTGGGACGAGTACGCCGTGGCGGCCGCGGCGATCCACGCAGCCGACCCGAACGTGTACCTCGGGACGTTCTCCGCCACGGACGCGGGCTGGTTCACCGGCCTGGCGCAGCAGGCCGGCGCCTCCTGGTGGGGCATCGACGGCGACGCCTGGACCGTCTCGATCGACGACGAGGCGACCCAGAAGGTCGCCGGCTACTGGGGCGGCCTCGTCGAAGAGGGCGTCATCAACAACAAGCCGATGTACACCCCGGAGTGGAACGCCGCACTGAACAACGGCACCGAGGTCGGATGGCTGTCCGCGGTGTGGGCTCCTGGAGTCCTCGAGGGCAACGCCCCCGACACCCAGGGCACGTGGAAGATGGCGCCGATGCCTCAGTGGGACGCTTCTGCGCCGGCCACCGGCAACTGGGGTGGGTCGGCCACCGCCGTGACGTCGCAGTCCGAGCACCCCGTCGAGGCCGCTGAGTTCGTCACCTGGCTCAACACCTCTCAGGAGTCGGTGAACGCGCTCGTCGCCGAGGCCGGCATCTACCCGGCGTACTCACCGGCCCAGGCCGGTGCGCTCGCCGAGCCGCCCGCGTTCTTCTCCAACCAGCCTGACTTCTACGAGATCGCCGGCGAGACCGCGAAGACGGCCGGGAACTTCACCTACGGCCCCAACGTCAACGTCGCGTACTCCGCGTACAACGACGAGTTCGGCAAGGCGGCCGAGGCCAAGTCGCAGACGCAGTTCCTCGACGCGGTCACCGCGATGCAGAAGGTCACCGTGGAAGACCTCAAGAACTCCGGGTTCGGCGTCAAGGAGTAGCACCACCGGCCGCCCGCCTCCTCGCGGAGGCGGGCGGCCGCCGTCGGGCACGGTCCACGTGACCCTGCCCGACCCAGGCTTCCCGCACCACCTCGATGAAGCATCACCCGACCTGAGGTCGAAGGAGAGAACGTGAGCACCACCCACCCGCGTGCGGTCACCGCACCACCGACAGTCCCGGCCCGCCGCCGCAATCCCGGGATCCGGCGCAAGTCAGCCGCCCCCTGGGCGTTCCTCGCCCCCGCGATCGTGCTGTTCGCGCTGTTCCTCGCCCTGCCCATCGGCTACGCGGTGTACCTCAGCTTCCGCGCGGAGAAGGTCAGCGGCCTCGGCCTGGGCAAGGGCGCACGCACCGAGGTGTGGAACGGCGTCACGAACTACGTCAATGCGCTCTCCGACCCCGAGTTCCTCGCGTCGGTGGGGCGGGTGGGGCTCTACGGCCTGCTCGTCGTCCCGATCATGCTCGGACTTGCCCTCCTCTTCGCCCTGCTGCTCGACGCCCGTCGCAGCCGGGCCAAGACGTTCTCGCGCATCTCGATCTTCCTGCCCTACGCCGTCCCGGCGGTGATCTCCTCGCTGCTGTGGGGCTTCCTCTACCTGCCCGGCGTCAGCCCGTTCTACTACGTCTTCGACAAGCTCGGCTGGGAGGTGCCCTCCCTGTTCTCCTCCGACCTGGTGATGTTCGCGGTCGCCAACATCGCCATCTGGGGCGGAGTCGGATTCAACATGGTGGTCATCTACACCGCGCTCAAGTCGATCCCGACCGAGCAGTACGAGGCCGCCGAGCTGGACGGGTGCTCGCAGATCCAGATCGCCACCCGCATCAAGATCCCCTCGGTCATCCCGTCGATCATCATGACCTGCGTCTTCTCCCTGATCGCCACCCTCCAGGTGTTCGCCGAGCCGACGACCCTGAAGCCGTTGAGCAACACGATCTCGAGCACGTGGACGCCGTTGATGAAGGTCTACCGCGACGCGTTCGTGCGCGGAGACCTCAACTCGGCTGCGGCGACCTCGGTGATCATCGCCCTCGCAACCTTTGTCCTCTCGTTCGGGTTCTTGCGGCTCGTCCAGAACCGCGCCTTCGGCCAGGAGAAGTGACCATGACCGTACAGACCCACACTCCTGGCACCCGCTCCGGCGTGCCCGCCCGCCAGACCCCCGAAGCCCGACGCCGGACCTCGCGCGCGAGTCGCACGACCACGCGCGGAGCCGGCGAACGCCCGAGCGGCAGCGCCACAGCGATCCTGCTCGTCGGTGCGGCGTACTGCCTGCTGCCCGTCGCCTGGGTGCTCGTGGCCGCGACGAAGTCCGGGAGCGAGCTCTTCTCCTCCTTCACCTTCGCCCCCTCGACGTACCTCTTCGAGAACATCGGTGACCTCGCGGCCTACCGCGACGGGTTGTTCTGGCGCTGGATGCTCAACACCGCGCTCTACGCCGGCGTCGGGGCGCTGCTGTCCGTCGTCGTCTCCGCGATGGCCGGCTACGCGCTCGCCAAGTACAGCTTCCCCGGCAAGTCCGCCGTCTTCAACGTCCTCCTCGCCGGCGTCCTGGTCCCGGGCGTGGTGCTCGCCATCCCCCAGTACCTGCTGCTGGCCCAGGTCGGCCTGACCAACACCTACTGGGCGGTCCTGCTGCCCTCGATCATCAGCCCCTACGGGATCTACCTGGCCCGCATCTACTCCGCGGCCTCGGTTCCCGACGAGATCGTCGAGGCCGCACGCACCGACGGTGCGAGCGAGACCCGCACCTTCCTGCAGGTCGCGGTGCCCATGATGATGCCCGGCCTGGTGACGGTCTTCCTCTTCCAGTTCGTGGCCATCTGGAACAACTTCATGCTGCCGTACATCATGCTCGGCGACGACAAGCTGTTCCCGCTCACCGTGGGGCTGTCCGGGCTGCTCAACCAGGGAGCGTCCCAGCCGGCGCTCTACACCCTCGTCATCACGGGTGCGCTGCTGTCGATCATCCCCCTGGTTGCGCTGTTCCTCGTGCTGCAGCGCTACTGGCAGGTCGACCTGGCCGCCGGTGGAGTGAAGGCCTGAGTCATGTCAGTAGACTCTCGTCCTGTGAAGGAATCGGGCAAGTCCCCCGGTGGCGCGTCGAAGCGCCGTCCGACGATCCGCGACGTCGCGGCCGCCGCAGGAGTGTCCCGTGGGACGGTCTCCCGGGTGATCAACGGTGGCCACTGGGTCTCCGCTGACGCGCTGGCGGCCGTCAACGAGGCGATCCGGACCACCGGCTACTCGGCCAACCAGCACGCCCGCAGCCTGGTGACTGGCCGGTCCAACTCGGTCGCGTTCATGCTCACCGAGCCTCAGCACCTGCTGTTCGAGGACCCCAACTTCTCGATCCTGCTCCGGGGCGCCGCTCACGAGCTCGCCAAGCGGGAGATCCCGCTGCTGCTCATGCTCGCCGGCACCGCGGAGGAACGGCGCCGGATCGCCTCCTACGTGGCGGCCGGTCACGTCGACGGCGTGCTGCTCATCAGCTCCCACCAGGGCAACCCCATGGTCGGTGAGCTCCTCAAGCACAAGATCCCCACCGTGGCCTGCGGCGTCCCGCTCGGCTACGAGGGCAAGGTCGGCTACGTGGCGGCCGACGACCGCGCCGGTGCGCGCACGATGACCCAGCACCTGCTGGACATCGGGCGCACCCGGGTGGCCACGATCACCGGGCCGCTCGACACCCCGGGGGGGACCCTGCGGCTGGACGGCTACCGGGACGTGCTCGGGGAGGACTTCGACGAGAGCCTCGTCGCCCACGGGGACTACTCCCGCGAGAGCGGGCGGCTCGCCATGCTCGAGCTGCTCGAGCGCCGACCGGACATCGACGCGGTCTTCGTGGCCTCCGACCTCATGGCCGCCGGTGCGCTCGTCGCGCTGCAGGCCTCGGGTCGGCGGGTGCCGCAGGACATCGCCGTGGGCGGGTTCGACGACTCGGGGGTGGCCGCCGCGCTGCACCCGGCGCTGACGACCATGCGCCAGCCCTTCGAACGGATCAGCGCGGAGATGGTGCGCCTGCTCCTCGAGGTGATGGACGGCGAGGACCCGGCGGCGATGACGTTGCAGACGTCGCTGGTGGTGCGGGACTCCGCCTAGCCGAGCCTCTAGCAGCGCCGATGGACCGCCCCTGGTGTTGGGCGGTCCATCGGTCGGGCTGGGGACTGGTCGGCTCCCTCACTCCATCGACGTGATGCCCTCGTACAGACCGAGTGTGTTGCCCTCGGTGTCCTCGAGGACTGCCCACCAGCTGGTCGGAGAGATCTCCGTCTTCCCCATCATGACCGTGCCGCCGAGCGCGGCGGCCTGCGCGAGGGACTCGTCGATCGAGTCGACCTCGACGTAGCTGCGCGGCGTGGTGAAGCCGTCCTCGCGGGGGGCGAGACCGCCTCCGCTGATCTTGTTGGGGGCCTGCCACATGGGGTAGCCCTCGAAGCCCGGGACCTCCTCGATCTTCCAGCCGAAGAGCGAGCTGTAGAACGTCGTGGCGCGAGGGATGTCGTCGACCGGGATGTCGATGTGGGTGATGTCGCCGTGTGCCATGTCTGTCTCCGCTCTCTGTGCCGCTCGGTGTGCCGCTGCGGCTGCCGATTCCTGACTGGCGCCCGGTGGTGCGCCATGCCGTCCACGCTACGGCCGGTCCCGCCGGACGACCTCTGGACGCGTTGACGAGTCCGACGAGAAGGAGGTCGCCGGTCGCGTCAGATGAGGCAGGCCTTCTTGAAGGCTGCCGTGCATGTCGGACGGCGCCTGTTCGCCGCAGCCGTGGCCTGCATGAACTCCTCGAAGGCGTCCTCGCGACCGGCGGCGATCGCAGCGACCCGCATCTGCACGAGCAGCCGAGCGGCGGCGGAGTACGCACGGCGGTCGGTGACGGTCAGGGTGCTCGTGACGAGGTCCGTGTAGATCGGCAGGGTGTCAGCCGGTGCGGTCAGAGCCCGCCGGGTGCACAGCTCCTCCCAGTACCGGGTGGCGGCCTCCGGGTGCGTGAGTGCGAAGTCCCACGCAGCGTGGTCGCGCGCCTCGGTGAGCAGGACGGAGAGGTAGGACTGCGGGGACCGGGCGGACAGCACCGCCTCGGCGTCCTCGCGTCGAGACTCCCAGTCACCGGCCTCGGCAGACACGACACGCAACGCCCCGAAGGTGGCCGAGGTCGGGTCGAGGTCGAAGTGGTCCTGGCGGAGCTCGACGGCCCGGCCGATGTCGTCGGTCTCCCGCGCTGCCAGCGCCGCCCGATCGACGAGCGAGACGTGTCGGTGCCCGCGCGGCATCGCCAGTCCTCGGTAGGCGTGGACGACGGCGAGGTCGTGCAGGCCGGCCTCGTCCAGCGCCGTGACCACGGCAAGCGCCTGATGCTGCGCGGTGAGGTCTCCACCGAAGGCCTCGACGATCTGGTCGGCCTCACCCGAGAGGATCGCCAGCCTGCCCCGAGCATGCTCGACGGCGAAGCGGTGCTTGCCCGCCTCGGCGGTCCGCTCGACCAGAGTCGAGTAGGTCTCGAGCCCGGCCGCCTCGAGGACGTCGCCGTAGGCGTCGACCTCGGGGTTGAAGAAGTCCTGGGTGTCGGAGAAGGCGAACTTGTGCAGCCACGTCGCGAGCCGGCGTTGCGCCTTGCGATCGAGGGTCCCGGCCAGGCCCGCCGCCACGACGGCGTGCGACTTGAGCAGGCTGCGCACCTGGCTGCCCTGGTACCCGGAAGAGTCGTCGCTGCGCATGATGGTCCGCACCGTGAGGGTGAGGGCTCGTTCGACGACCGTGAGCAGCTCGGGAGAGGGGTGGTGCTCGGCCATCTCCTCGATGACCGCGATGAGGGGTTCGGCCTCTGCCGCATAGACGTTCGCGTGGCGGTACTCGTAGAAGGACCGCCGTGGTTTGAGCGTCTGCTCCACCTCCGCGGCGAGCTCGGTCACGTCGCCGGTCGCCCCCAGGTACTCCTGGGCGACGAACGCGTCAAAACCGTCCACCCGGGTGAGAGCGCCTTCTACGACCGCGAGCAGGTCGGCTTGTGACAGGCCGCGCAGCCAGCCGAGGGGAGAGGCCTCCGGGGGACCCCGTCGTGCGGCGGCTCCGGCGGGGGGTGCGTCACCGGTGATGCCGTCGGCCTCGTCAGCGGCCAGGGTGCCCTCCTCGATCGCGATGACGACCGCGACGATGTGCTTGCACAGCGCCCCGGTGACCCCGACCGGGCAGGTGCACGACCACGTGGTCCCGGCCAGCACCACCTGGTAGAGATCGGTGCCCTGGACCTCCGCGCGGACGGTTCCCTCGCGGGCAGCAGTGACCACGACGCGGTTGGTGCGGGCGTAGGCCCGGCCGCGGGAGATCGTGGCCGGATCGGTCAGGTCGGGGAGGGCATGGATGGTGAGCACGGACCCATTGTCTCCGCAGCGCTCACTCTCCGAACACCAGCACCGGCCGCCCGGTCCGGGGGTGGGTGAGCACCTCGCACCGCACCCCGTACACCGGCTCGAGGACCGCGGGCACGAGCACCTGCGCCACGGTCCCCGCGGCGACCACCCGCCCGTGAGCGAGGAGCACCACGTGGTCGCAGGCCCCGGCCGCGAGGTTGAGGTCGTGCAGCGCGGTGAGCACGGTGACCCCGTCGGCTGCGAGCTTGCGCAGCACGGTCATCACGGCGAGCTGGGCGGCGATGTCGAGGTGGTTGGTGGGCTCGTCGAGCAGCAGCAGCGGGGTCTCCTGGGCCAGCGCCCGGGCGACGTGCACCCGCTGGCGTTCCCCGCCGGACAGGGTCCCGAGCGACCGCTCGGCCAGCTCGGCGACCCCGGCGCGGGCGAGCGCCTCGCGGGCCACCGCGACGTCGGCCCGGGAGTCCCCGGCCAGCAGCGACCGGTGCGGGATGCGCCCGAGCAGGACGGCGTCGAGCACGCTGAGCGGCAGGTCGGTCGTGGAGTCCTGCTCGACGAAGGCGAGCCGGCGGGCCCGGCGGCGCCGGCCCAGCGCCAGCAGGTCCTCGCCGTCGTGCACCACCCGGCCGGCGTCGGGGGACTGCACGGCGGCGAGCACGCGCAGGAGCGTCGACTTCCCCGATCCGTTGGGCCCGATGAGGCCGGTCACCGCTCCGGTGGGGGCCGTGCAGTCGATGCCGTCGACGATGAGCCTGGACCCGACCGACCACGTCACCCGGTCCACGGAGAGCCCGCTGGTGGCAGAGACCCCGCCGGTGGCAGAGAGCCCGCCGGCGGGGGAGGTCTCGCTCATACCCGCTCCCTCCCGCGCCACAGGATCACCGCGAAGACCGGCGCACCGAGGGCCGCGGTGATGATCCCCACGGGCACCTCGCGCGGGGCGAAGACCGTCCGGGCGAGGGTGTCCGCCCACACGAGGAACGTCGCCCCGCACAGGGCGGACAGCGGCAGCAGCAGCCGGTGCCGGGCGCCGGTGACCAGCCGCACGGCGTGCGGCAGGATCAGCCCGACGAAGCCGATCGACCCGGACACCGACACGAGCGCCCCGGTGAGCAGCGCGACCGCGACGAGGAGCACCCACCGGGTGCCCTTGACCGACACCCCCAGGGCCGACGCCGCGGTGTCCCCGAAGGTGAAGGCGTCCAGCACCGATCCGCTGAGCGCGAGCGGCACGCCGAGCACGAGGACGGCGCCGGCTGCGATCGCGACCGAGGACCACGTCGCCCCGGCCACCGAGCCCATGAGCCAGGACAGGATCTCCCGGTAGGTGTCCCCGGTCGCCGACCAGAAGATGATGAACGACGTCGCGGCCGCGCACAGCTGGCTGACCGCGAGGCCGGCGAGGATCGTCCGGGTGGGAGTGATGGTCCCGAGCGCCCCGGCCAGCCCGAGGGCCGCGGCCAGGGCGAGCACGGCTCCGGTGAAGGCCGCGACCGGGAGCAGCACGCTCAGCCCGAGCACCAGCACGGCGACCGCGCCGAGGGAAGCCCCCGAGGACAGTCCCAGGAGGTAGGGGTCGGCGAGCGGGTTGCGGGTCAAGGACTGCATGACCACCCCGCACAGCGCGAGCCCCGCCCCGACCGCGGCGGCCGTGAGCACCCGGGGCAGGCGCAGCTCCCACACGATGCCGTCCCGCAGCCGGCTCAGGGGGTCGACCGCGACCGCCTCGCCCACGCCGAGGCCGTGGGTGACGTGCCAGGCGATCGATCGCCACACCTCCCCGACGCTCAGGTCCGCCGTCCCGATCGTCACCGTCACCAGCACCGTCACCACGAGCGCCGCGGCGGCCCCGCTCAGCCACACGACGGGGCGCGGTGCGCGCCGTCGTGCACCGGCGGGCGCAGCACCGGACGCAGCACCGGGCGCGGTACTGGGTGCCTCGGTGCGGGAGGTGGCGGTCATGGTCAGCCCGCGGCGCCCGGGGCGAGGGGGAGCGCGTCGAGCTGGGCGACGACGTCGGCCGCGGCCGAGACGTTGCGGACGCCGGCCTCGGTGGCCGGGAACGGGACCACGACGTAGGACTCGTTCAGCACGGCGGTGAGGTTCGCGGTCGCGGGGTTGGACTCGAGCTGGGTGATCTTCTTCTCGGTCGACCCCCACGCGGAGTCGACGAGCACGATGACGTCGGGGTCGGCGTCGATGACCTCTTCCCAGGAGAACGGTCCCCAGGTGTCCTGGACGCCGGCGGCGATGTTCGTCAGGCCGGCGGTGTCCATGATCATCTGCGGTGCGCCGATGCCCGCCCCGACGTAGGGGATGTCGGAGCCGGAGGAGTACCACAGGGCGGTGAGGCCGCGGTCGTCGGGCGTGATGGCGGCGAGCTCGGCGCGCTGGTCGGCCACGAGCGTGGCGGCCGCGTCGGAGGCGTCGAAGATGGCGGCGACCTCGGTGATCTCGGCGAAGACGTCGTCGAAGGTCAGCGGGTTCGGCTGGTAGGCGGCCTCCTTGCAGGCGGAGGGGGAGACGTACGTCGCGACGCCGAGGGTGGCCAGGGTCGCGCGGTCGCCGGCGCTCTCGGCGGTGAGGTTGGACTCCCAGCCCGCGTAGACGAGGTCCGGCTCGACCTCGGTCACGGCCTCGGGTCCGGGGGCCTTCTCGCTCAGCGGGGTGGCGATCGCCGGGTTGGTCGCGGCGGCGTCGGTGAGCCAGTCCGCGACGGGGCCGTCGGGGAAGGCCGTCGCGGCGATCGCGTCGGTCAGGCCGAGGGCGAGGAGCATCTCGGTCGTGGAGGACTTGATCGTCAGGACCGTCTCGGGGGCCGCGTCGAAGGTCACCGAGAAGCCGCAGTTGTCCAGGGTGAGCGGGTAGGTGGTCGGTCCTGTTGTCGCCTCGCCGCTCGCGGCGGACGACGCCGACTCCGACGGGCCGGCCGGGGCGGGCGAGGAGCACGAGGCCAGCACGAGGGTGAGCCCCGTCGCGACGGCGAGGACAGGGGCAGCAGTACGGGTGCGCAGCACGGGGGATCTCCGGATGAGGGGGGTGTCAGCGGGAGGCGCGGCTACGGCGCACCGAGGATCAGCGCCCCAAGTCCGGGCCGCACCACCAGACCAAATCAGGTCCAGGATCAGCACCAACACTACTCGCCCCACCCCACCTCCCGCGCTGATCCGCTGAGTGCATGATCTTGTGCGCGACACGCCGAGGCGACACGCGCACTTTCGTGCGCTCAGCGGGGGAAGGGGGGGGAGAGGGGTGGGTTACTTGCCGGCGGTCATCTCCTGGTCGCGGGCGATCGTGGCCGCGACGCCGTGGACGACCGTGGCCAGGAAGCCGCGGTCCTCCAGGGCCAGCAGGCCGGCGACGGTCGTGCCACCGGGGGAGCAGACCGTGTCGATGAGGTCCCACGGGGACTTCTCCGACTCGAGGACCATCTTCGCCGAGCCGAGCACGGTCTGGGCGGCGATCCGCGTCGCGAGGTCCTTGCCCATCCCGGCCGCCACGGCGGCCCGGGCGAGGGAGTCGATGAACAGGTAGGCGAAGGCCGGGGAGCTGCCCGCGATCGCGGTGTACGTCGAGAACTGCGACTCCGGGAGCTCGATGGCCGCACCGACCGCGGTGAACATGGCGACCACGAAGGCCACCTCCTCGGCCGTGGCGGCCGCGTTGCCGCAGACGGCGGCCATCCCGGCGCCGATCATCGCGTTGACGTTGGGCATGACGCGCACGACCGGGGCGGCCGTGGTCGCGCCCGTGGTGAGCAGCGACTCGAGCTTGGCCAGCGTCGTCCCGGCGGCGATCGAGACGACCACCCGGCGCCGGTCGGCGATCTGGGCGGCGAGCGGAGCGAGCACCGCCGGGAGCACCTGCGGCTTGACGGCGAGCACGACGACGTCGCTCGCGGCCACGAGTGCCGCGTTTGACTCCACGGCGCGGATGCCGAGCTCGGCGGCGAGCGCCTCGCGCTTGTCGGCGTCCGGGTCGAACACGACGATCTCGGATGCGGGCAGGAAACCGCCTGCGATCATCCCGCGCACGATCGCGGTGGCCATGTTCCCGGAGCCGATGAATCCGACCGTCATGTCGTCTGCCTTCCAGTGCGTCGAGGCGTGCTAGAACAAGAACGGTACCTGCTCACCCTCTTGGAGAAGCCATGACATCCACCCCCGCCCACCCCGCCTCGACCACCGCCCCACCCGCTGTCCTGCGCGCTGTGGTGACCGGTGCGTCGTCGGGCATCGGGGCGGCGACCGTGCGCCGGCTGCGGGCCCTGGGCTGGGACACCGTCGCGGTGGCCCGCCGTGAGGACCGGCTGGCCGCGCTCGCGGCCGAGACCGGCACGAGCTACGTCGTCGCAGACCTCACCGTGGCCGACGACGTCGCCCGGCTGGCCGCCCGGGTCACCGCGGGCGGGCCGGTCCACGCGCTGGTCAACAACGCCGGTGGCGCGCTCGGGACGGACTCCGTGGCCGGCGCCGACATCGACCGGTGGCGGCGGATGTACGAGACGAACGTGCTGGGCACCCTCGCCGTCACGCAGGCGCTGCTGCCGGCGCTGCGCGACTCCGGTCGCGGGGACGTCGTCGTGCTCACCTCGACCGCGGCGCACGGGACGTACCCGGGCGGGGCCGGGTACGTGGCCGCCAAGCACGCCGAGCGGGTGATCGCCGACACCCTGCGCCTCGAGCTCGTGGGGGAGCCGGTCCGGGTGATCGAGATCGCCCCCGGCATGGTCCGGACCGAGGAGTTCTCCCTGACCCGGTTCGACGGTGACGCGGCGAAGGCGGACGCGGTGTACGCGGGCGTCGACGAGCCGCTCACCGCCGACGACGTCGCCGACGCGATCACCTGGACGCTGACCCGACCGCACCACGTGAACATCGACCACCTGATGATCCGCCCGCGGGCCCAGGTGTCGAACACCCAGGTGGCCCGCCGAGCGACCTGAGCCCACGCCGGTCGTCCGCGCCGCCGGTCCGAGCCGCCTGCCTCCCGACCGCGCGGACCTCGGCAGAGAGGGAGTGCCATATCGTTTGTCGTTAGTATCGATGAACGATATGGTGTTGTCATGGATGCCAACGACACCTCGCCCGCCGGCACGAGTCCCGAGCCGCCGACGACCCCGACCACCCTCGTCGACCAGACCCCCAAAGACCGTCAAGGTCTCTTCTGGAACGTGGCCGCCTGCGCGGTCGGTGTCGTCGCCGTCGTTGTCTCCTACCTCCTGAAAGCCACGTACCAGTGGCAGGAGGGGTTCGTCGAGGTCGCCTTGCAGCAGGTGGACGGGGTGATGGTCACCCAGCCGCCCGCCGGGATCGAGCTCGTCCCCTCCGGAACCCTGGCCGCGACGGTCGCCGTCGACGCCCTCCCGACCGGTGCGGTCGTCCTGCTCTGGCTCGCCGACGGCCTCCAGGCCGTCCTGTGGTGCGCCGTCCTCGTCCTGCTCGGGCTGCTCGCCCGGAACTTCGCCGTCGGGCGGATGTTCGCGCCGAGGACGCTGTGGCTGCTCAACGTGTTCACGATCGCGGTCTTCGCCGTGGTCGCCGGTCCGCAGTTCCTGCGGCACCTGGGGACCAACTGGGTCATCGGCGCCCTGGGGTGGGACGGGCACCGGGCCCCGAACCCCGACTCCGGCGTCTCCGTGTGGATCGCCTACTTCGCGATGCTGTTCTGCGTCTGCATGCAGATCGCCCTGCGCAGCGGTGCCCGGCTCGCGCGGGACCAGGACGGCATCATCTGATGGGGGAGCAGAGCGACGACCACGCCGTGGTGTGCCGGCTCGACGGACTCCTGGAGGCGCGGGGGATGACCCTGGTCGAGCTCTCCGAGCGGGTCGGGGTGTCGGTCGTCAACCTCTCCGTGCTGAAGAACAACCGAGCCCGGGCGATCCGGTTCAGCACCCTCACCCGGCTGTGCCAGGTGCTCGGATGCACGCCGGGGGACCTCTTCGACGTCGCCTTGGACGGGTGAGGGACGAGTGAGGGACGGTTGACCGGTCCGCGCACCGAGACGGCGGTTGTGCCCACGCGTGCCGGGCTGGCATGATCGCCTCGTGACCTTCACCGAGCAGACCTCTCCCGCGCGCACCGTGCGCCCGGGACTCTGTGCGGCGTCGTGCACGGCTGCGTGTTGTTGAGGCCCACCGCCTCCGACCGACCGGCCTGACCACCTGAGATCCTCTGCGATCTGTGGTGCACCCAGGCGCCAGCCAGCACCCCAAGGACTCGCCATGACCACCCTCGCCCTGCCTCTCGACCGCACCCGTGAGCTCACCGGCCACGCTCCCAACCTCGCTCCCGGCCTCGTTCTCGACACGTCCTTCGACGGCTCCGTCGACCTGTCCCTCGACCTGTCCGTGGTGACCATCGAGTCGCTGGTCGCCCGCGACATCTCGGCGTACACCGAACGCCACCGTCAGAGCGGTCGGGCGCCCGGGCGGACCGGGCGCGAGGTCAGCGCACTGTAGGTCCGGACGCCTGGGCTGTCATCCGCAGCCCGGGGAGCCCGCGCCGGGCGATGAGCCACTCGGCGACGACGACGTTCGGGAGCCAGCACAGGAACGCGACGGGCGCGTAGGCGGTGTCGAAGAGGGCCGCCGGATCCGGCTCGGACCCGGCGAACGGCAGCTGCACCGCGACGAGAACACCGTGCTGACGTCAGCGCCGACGGGGGAGCGGGCGGGCGTGGTCGGGACGACGGTGTTCATACGGCCTCCTTGATCGACGGCTGGTGCACCTCCAGCCTCGACGTACCCCCGCATGCCCGGCTATCCGGGACGTCCCCGGTTGGGCCCGGACTCTCTGTCGGTCGGGGTAGACGGTCTCTCTCGCGCACCCCCTGACCCGACCCCTGAGGTGCCCCTGACCCCCACCGGTCCCGCACCCGTCCACCCATCCGACCAGCCCTGCGGCGATCTCGACGACGAGTCGACGAGCGCCGACGCCCCGTGCTGGCAGTGACGGAGCAATGCCGGGTAGCATGGCCCCACAGGCATCGACCCGGCCATCACCGGCGAGCCTCCGGAAGAACAGGCCCGCCCTCCCGGCGGACCCCAGTAGACCCGGACGGGTCAGGCCCGTCACAGCCGGCATGAGAGGTCGCCCAGCAGCACCGGGCGGCAAGCGGGGTGGTACCGCGGCACGGCGCGCGAGCGTCCGGCGTCGTCCTCGCACGGCACGCGCACCACTCGGACCACCCGCAACAGGAGCCGCATCCTCATGTCCAGCTCAGCCCAGAACTCCGCAGCAGCCCAGTACCCCAAGCACCGCCCCGAGCACGGGGTCGTCGCCTCGCCGAACCTGCCCGCGCTCGAGGAGCAGGTGCTCGCGTACTGGAAGAAGGACGGCACCTTCCAGGCCTCCGTCGACGCGCGCCCGGCCGGGGAGGACGGGACGAACGAGTTCGTCTTCTACGACGGCCCGCCCTTCGCCAACGGCCTGCCGCACTACGGCCACCTGCTGACCGGCTACGCCAAGGACGTCGTGCCGCGCTACCGCACCATGCGCGGGTCGAAGGTCGAGCGGCGCTTCGGCTGGGACACCCACGGGCTGCCCGCCGAGCTCGAGGCCGAGCGGATCCTCGGCATCACCGACAAGTCCCAGATCGAGGCGATGGGCATCGACGTCTTCAACGAGGCGTGCCGCACGTCGGTCATGAAGTACTCCGAGGAGTGGAAGCAGTACGTCACCCGCCAGGCGCGCTGGGTGGACTTCGCCAACGACTACAAGACCCTCGACGTCACGTTCATGGAGTCGGTCATCTGGGCCTTCAAGCAGCTCCACGACAAGGGCCTGGCCTACGAGGGCTACCGGGTGCTGCCGTACTGCTGGCGCGACGAGACCCCCCTGTCCAACCACGAGCTGCGGATGGACGACGACGTCTACCAGTCCCGCCAGGACCCCGCGCTCACCGTGGCGCTGCGCCTGCTCGACGCCGACGCCGCACCTACGAGCGAGGTCGTCCTCATCTGGACCACGACCCCCTGGACGCTGCCGTCCAACCTCGCCGTGGCCGTCGGCCCGGACGTCGACTACGTCGTGGTGACCCCCGGGCCGCAGTCTCCGCTGGCCGGCTCCGAAGTGATCCTGGGTGCCGCGCGCCTGGGCGCCTACGCCAAGGAGCTCGACCTGTCCGACGACGCCGCCTCGCACGTGCTGCGCACGGTCACCGGCTCTGCGCTGGCCGGGCGGCGCTACGCGCCCGTCTTCGACTACTTCGCCGGCGACCCCGAGAACCCTCACGCCCACCAGATCCTCAGCGCCGACTTCGTCACGACCGAGGACGGCACCGGGCTCGTCCACCTGGCACCCGCCTTCGGCGAGGACGACATGGCCGTCTGCCTCGAGGCGGGCATCCAGACGATCGTCCCGGTCGACGCCCGCGGCCGCTTCACCACCCAGGTCCCCGACTACGCCGGGGAGCAGGTCTTCGACGCCAACCCGGTCATCATCAAGGACCTCAAGGACGGCACCGGCCCATCGGCGCGCATCGATGCGTCGCGCCGCGCCCTCGTGCTGCGCCACGAGACCTACCAGCACTCCTACCCGCACTGCTGGCGCTGCCGGAACCCGCTCATCTACAAGGCCGTCTCCAGCTGGTTCGTGTCGGTGACGAAGATCCGCGACCGCATGGTCGAGCTCAACCAGGACATCACGTGGACCCCCGAGCACATCAAGGACGGGCAGTTCGGCAAGTGGCTGGCCGGCGCCCGCGACTGGTCGATCTCCCGCAACCGCTACTGGGGCACCCCGATCCCGGTGTGGGTCTCCGACGACGAGGCCTACCCGCGCATCGACGTCTACGGATCCCTCGCCGACCTCGAGGCGGACTTCGGCGTGCCGGTCACCGACCTGCACCGGCCCTTCATCGACGAGCTGACCCGCCCCAACCCCGACGACCCGACCGGGGCGTCCACCATGCGCCGCATCCCGGACGTGCTCGACGTGTGGTTCGACTCCGGCTCGATGCCCTTCGCCCAGGTGCACTACCCCTTCGAGAACACCGAGTGGTTCGAGAACCACTACCCCGGTGACTTCATCGTGGAGTACATCGGCCAGACCCGCGGGTGGTTCTACACCCTGCACGTGCTGGCCACGGCGCTCTTCGACCGCCCCGCCTTCCGCAACGCCGTCTCGCACGGGATCGTGCTGGGCTCCGACGGGCGCAAGATGAGCAAGTCGCTGCGCAACTACCCCGACGTCTCCGAGGTCCTGGACCGCGACGGCTCCGACGCCATGCGCTGGTTCCTCATGAGCTCCCCGATCCTGCGCGGGGGCAACCTCGTGGTCACCGAGGAAGGCATCCGTGACTCGGTGCGCCAGGTGCTGCTCCCGGTGTGGAGCACGTACTACTTCTTCACCCTCTACGCCGGGGCCGCGCGTTCGGGCGCGGGCTACACCGCGCGCCGGGTGGCCCCCGAAGAGGTCGCCGGCCTGCCGGACATGGACCGCTACCTGCTCGCGAGCACCCACAACCTCGTCACCGACGTGCAGACCCAGCTCGACGCCTTCGACGTCGCCGGGGCCTGCGAGAGCGTGCGCCAGTACCTCGACGCGCTGACCAACTGGTACGTGCGCACCCAGCGGGACCGCTTCTGGGCCGAGGACGACAACGCCTTCAACACGCTGTTCACCGCCCTGGAGACGCTCACACAGGTCATGGCGCCGCTCGCGCCGCTGCTCACGGAGGAGATCTGGCGCGGCCTGACCGGTGGGCGCAGCGTGCACCTGACCGACTGGCCCGTCCTCACCGGAGCCGACGGCGCACCGACCGAGGCCGGCCTCGTGCTCGCCGCAGACCCGGCGCTGGTGGCCAGCATGGACAGGATCCGCTCGATCGTGTCCCTCAGCCTCGGCCTGCGCAAGGCGCACCAGCTGCGCGTGCGCCAGCCGCTGGCCACTCTCACGGTCGTGGTCGCCGACCCCGCGGCGCTCGAGCCGTACACCGCGCTGCTGCGCAGCGAGCTCAACGTCAAGTCCGTGGTCCTCGTCCCGCTGGCCGACGGCGCGGAGGAGAGGTTCGGCATCTCCCGCCGGCTGAACGTCAACGCCCGCGCGGCCGGCCCGCGCCTGGGCCGAGGCGTCCAGGCTGCCATCAAGGCCGCCAAGGCGGGGGACTGGTCCACCGGTCCTGACGGCGTCGTCGCGGTCACCACGGCCGACGGCGACGTGCCCCTCGTCGAGGGCGAGTACGAGCTCGTGACGGTCGTCGGCGACGACACCGCCGGTGCGGCCACCGTGGCCGCAGCCGTGCTCCCCGGCGGCGGCTTCGTGGTCCTCGACCTCGAGCTCACCGACGCGCTGCTGGCCGAGGGGTACGCCCGCGACGTCGTGCGCGACGTCCAGGACGCCCGCAAGGCCGCCGGTCTCAACGTCGGCGACCGGATCATCCTGTCCCTGGCCGTCCCGGCGCAGTGGTCCCTCGCGGTCGACGAGCACCGCGACCTCATCGCCCGCGAGACCCTCGCGGTCGAGATCCTCCTGGAGACATCACCCACCCCCGACCGGCAGGTCGTCGTCACGGCGGCCACTGCCACGACAGACGGAGTCGACGCGTGAGCACCCGCAAGAACGGACGCCGCCGGGACACCGGACCCGTCGTGCCCCCCGAGGTGCAGGCCGAGCTCGACGCGGTCTACCGCGAGATCATGTCCCGCGCCCCGGAGCACGCCATCCACCCGACGCTGGAGCGGGTCCGGGACGTGTGCGAGCTGCTGGGCGACCCGCAGCGGGCGTACCGGACCATCCACATCACCGGGACGAACGGCAAGACGTCCACCTCGCGGATGCTCGAGGGCCTGGTCCGCGAGCACGGGCTGCGCACCGGACGGTTCACCAGCCCGCACCTGAGCTCGGTCACCGAGCGCATCGCGATCGACGGGCAGCCGATCAGCGCCGAAGGCTTCGTCGAGGTGTTCCGCGACGTCGAGCCGTACATCGCGATGATCGACGCCCGGTCCGAGGCGGCGGGCGGCCCGCGGCTGAGCTTCTTCGAGGTGCTCACCGTGATGGCCTTCGCCGCCTTCGCCGACGCCCCGATCGACGTCGCGATCATCGAGGTCGGCATGGGCGGGCTGTGGGACTCCACGAACGTCGTCGACGGGGAGATCGCGATCGTCACCCCGATCTCCCTCGACCACCAGAAGTGGCTCGGGCACTCGATCGAGGAGATCGCGGAGAAGAAGGCCGGGATCATCAAGGACGGCGCGACGGTCGTGCTCGCCGAGCAGAACCCGGTCGCCGAGGAGATCGTCCTCGCCGAGGCGGCGCGCCGTGGTGCCCGGGTGCTGCGCGAGGGCGCCGATCTGGAGGTCGCCGAACGCTTCCCCGCGGTGGGTGGTCAGCTCATGAGCCTGCGCACCCCGGCCGGCCTCTACACCGAGATCTACCTGCCGCTCTACGGTGCGCACCAGGCGCACAACGCCCTGCTCGCCCTCGCGGCCACCGAGGCGCTCGTCTCGGGGGGCGGCGCCCTGGACGGCGACGTCGTCGGCGCGGCCTTCGCCGCCGCGGACTCCCCGGGTCGCCTCGAGGTCGTCCGGTCCAGCCCGACGATCGTGCTCGACGCCGCCCACAACGGCGCGGGCGCCCAGGTGCTCGTCGACGCGATCGACGAGTCCTTCGAGTTCACCCGGCTCGTCGGTGTGGTCGGCATCCTCGAGGACAAGGACGCCGAGACGATCCTGTCGATCCTCGAGCCGATCCTCGCCGAGGTCGTCGTCACGCAGTCGAGCTCGGTGCGCTCCCACGACGTCGACGACCTCGAAGAGCTCGCGATCGAGATCTTCGGCGAGGACCGGGTGCACGCGGCCCCCCGTCTGGACGACGCGATCGACGTGGCCGCCGGCCTCGCCGAGAACGAGGACACCACCGGGGTCGGCACCGGCACCGGGGTCCTGGTGACCGGGTCGGTCATCCTCGTCGCTGAGGCGCGGATGCTGCTCGGCCTCGGATGAGCAGGGCCAGGTCAGCGGTGCTTCAATGGACCTACCTGGCTGGCGCGCGATGGAGGGTGAAGTCATGAAAAAGCTCATCAACGACCCCGAGCATGTGGTCGCCGAGTCCGTCGAAGGCTTCGGCTGGGCGCACTCCGACATCGTCGAGGTGCGCAGCGACCCGATCCTGGTCCTGCGCCGCGGGGGTGCGGTGCCCGGCAAGGTCGGCCTGGTCTCCGGCGGCGGGTCCGGGCACGAGCCGCTGCACGCCGGCTTCGTCGGTGTCGGCATGCTCGACGCCGCGGTCCCCGGCGCGGTGTTCACCTCGCCGACCCCGGACCAGATCCTCCCCGCGCTGACGGCCGCGGACAGCGGGGCCGGCGTGCTCGCCATCGTCAAGAACTACACCGGCGACGTGCTCAACTTCGAGACCGCCGTCGAGCTCGCCGAGGACGACGGGGTGACCGTCGCGGTCGTGGTGGTGGACGACGACGTCGCGGTCAAGGACTCCCTCTACACCGCGGGACGGCGTGGGGTGGCCGGGACGGTCGCGGTCGAGAAGATCGCCGGCGCGGCCGCCGAGCGCGGCGACGACCTCGCCTCGGTCGCGGCGATCGCGGCCCGGGTCAACGCGAACGTCCGGTCCATGGGTGTTGCGCTGACCGCCTGCACGGTGCCCCACGTGGGGCGCCCGAGCTTCGACCTCACCGACGACGAGGTGGAGATCGGGATCGGGATCCACGGTGAGCCCGGCCGCCACCGCATCCCTGCGGCCTCGGCCGACGTCATCACCGGCATGCTCCTCGACCCGATCTTGGAAGACCTCGAGGTCAGCCGCGGGGAGAATGTGTTGCTGTTCGTTAACGGAATGGGCGGCACGCCGCAGTCGGAGCTCTACGTGGTCTATCGTCAGGCACACCGGCTCCTCGAAGAACGCGGCATCGTCGTGGCGCGTTCGCTCGTCGGGAACTATGTGACGTCGTTGGAGATGCAGGGCGCCTCGGTGACCGTGCTCCGACTGGACGACGAGCTCACCGAGCTGTGGGACGCACCGGTCCACACCGCTGCTCTGCGCTGGTGACGTCCGTCTCCACGGGAGCGGTACAGGCTGTCTAGAGAGGGACTGAGGCAGGAATGACGTTGGACGTGGCATGGGCACAGCGATGGGCACGAGAGAGTGCCGCGGCGATCGCCGCGGCAAAGGACGAGCTGGTCGAGCTCGACCGGCAGATCGGTGACGGCGACCACGGGGAGAACCTCAACCGGGGATTCCAGGCCGTCGTCGCCAAGCTCGACTCGATCCAGGAACCGCCGCCGCTGATCGGCGACGTGCTCAAGACCGTCGCCACGACCTTGATGTCGTCGGTGGGCGGGGCCTCCGGGCCGCTGTACGGGACAGCGTTCCTGCGGGCCGCGAAGGTCAGCGGCCTCGCCGAGCTGGACTCCCAGGCCGTCGTCGCCCTGCTCGAGGGGGCCCTCGAGGGCATCACCGCGCGAGGGAAGGCGCAGCCGGGGGAGAAGACGATGGTCGATGCCTGGTCACCCGCCGTGGACGCCGCGGTCCACGCCGCGGATTCCGGCGCGAGCCCCGAAGAGGTGCTCGTCGCGGCGGAACAGGCAGCTGCAGCCGGAGCGGAGGCCACCACCCCGCTCGTCGCCACGAAGGGTCGGGCCAGCTATCTCGGGGAGCGCAGCGCCGGGCACAAGGACCCGGGCGCCGCCTCGAGCGTGATCCTGCTGCAGGCAGCAGTCCGCGCGTGCGGGGCCGCGGCGTGAGCGCCCAGGTCGCCCTGGTCCTGGTCTCGCACTCTGAACGTCTCGCGCAGGGAGCTGTCGACCTCGCCCAGCAGATGGCGCCCGAGGTCCAGATCCTCGCCGCCGGTGGGAACCCGGACGGCACGCTGGGCACGAGCTACGACCGCGTCCTCGACGCGGTGACGCGGGGCCTGGGCGCTGCGGACGGCGTCGTCGTCCTCGCCGACCTCGGGTCGGCGATCCTCACCGTGGAGTCCGTGCTCGAGGTGCTGTCCGACGACGCCGAGCGTGTCGTGCTCGCCGACGCGCCCTTCGTCGAGGGGTGCGTCGCCGCAGCGGTGACCGCCCACGGCGGGGGTACGGTCGCGGAGGTGCTCGGGTCCGCGGAGCATGCCGGGACGATGTTCGCGGCCCGTGGCGGCCCGGCCAGCGGCACGCCGTCGGGCGGGACTCCCGGAGAAGGTGACACGGGTGACCGGGCCGTCGAGCGGGCCCCAGGGACCAGCGAGGGGACCGTGCGCGTGCGCAACCCGTTGGGCCTGCACGCGCGGCCCGCGGCCGTGCTGGCCCGGCTCATCGCCGGGTTCGACGCGACCGTCACCGTCAACGGGGTCAACGGGGCGAGCGTGCTCGAGCTCATGAAGCTCGGGGCGACCGGGGGCCAGGAGTTGGCCGTGGTGGCCACCGGACCACAGGCACGCGAAGCCGTCGCCGCGATCACCGAGGCGGTCGAGGGTGGCTTCGGCGAGGCCTGAGCCGCAGCTCCCGGCGAGGCCTGGGTCTGCTCCCGGGTCTGTGTCGAGGCCCCACCGGGTCGGTGCACACCGCGGACGTGACCTCCGACACGGACGAGACGGGCGCCGGGGACCCGAAGGGCGCACCGACTTCGGTATCCTGAGTCCGTGAGCTCATCAGAGTTGCCTGCGCAGTCCGGTCCCGTCCGGGACCCCTCGGACGCGTCGCCCGCGACGCCGAGGATCGTGAGGAAGAAGGCTGCGAAGCCACAGTTCACCTCCACGATGCTGGTCCTCGAAGCCTTCGTGGTGCTCTTCGCAACGCTGGTGGCGGACAAGCTCTCCGGCGCCCCGTCGTCGAGGGTGTGGCTGGCCGGTGGGCTGCTGGCCCTCGTGCTCATCGTGCTGAGCCGGGTGGTGAGCGCCCCCGGCGGCTACATCGCCGGGTCTGCCGTGCAGATCCCGGTCCTGGCCATCGGGTTCGTCATCCCCTTGATGTTCCCGGTCGCGGCGGTCTTCATCGCGATGTGGGTGGTCTCGTTGTGGCTGGGCGCGAAGATCGACCGGGAGCGCGCCGCCTACGACGCCGCGCACCCCGACCAGGCGCCGAACGTCTCCTGAGCGGGCGGTCGCCGAGCGGGTCGCCGACCCGCACCGGCTAGGGTTTGGACCATGACCACCTCACCAGCCGTGTCCCGCACCCTCGTCCTCGTCAAGCCCGACGGCGTCCGCCGCGGCCTGAGCGGGGAGATCCTGCGCCGGATCGAGGCCAAGGGCTACGAGCTCGTCGCCGTCGAGCTGAAGAACGCCGACGACGCCCTGCTCGCCGCCCACTATGCCGAGCACGAGGGGAAGCCGTTCTACGCCCCGCTCGTCGACTTCATGAAGTCCGGACCGGTCCTCGCGATCGTCGCCCAGGGACAGAGCGTCATCCCCGGCTTCCGGTCCCTCGCCGGGACGACCGACCCCACGACCGCTGCCCCCGGCACGATCCGCGGTGACCTCGGTCGCGACTGGGGCCTGAAGGTTCAGCAGAACCTCGTCCACGGCTCCGACTCCGAGGAGTCCGCCGCCCGCGAGATCGCCCTCTGGTTCCCCACCCTCTGACCCACCCGTCTCAGCCCCACCGATTCACCCACCCCCACCCCGACCCACCCCGACCCACCCCGGCCCCACCCGCTGAGTGCGGGGGATCGGCTGCCCATAACGGACACGAGGCAGCCTTCTCCCCGCACTCAGCGGTGGGTGGGGCGGTTTGTGGGGGGTGGCCACTAGTCTGTGGGGCGTGCACCTCAAGACACTCACCCTGCGCGGGTTCAAGTCGTTCGCCTCGGCGACGACGCTGCGCTTCGAGCCCGGGGTGACGTGCGTCGTGGGACCCAACGGCTCGGGGAAGTCGAACGTCGTCGACGCCCTGGCCTGGGTGATGGGGGAGCAGGGCGCCAAGACCCTGCGCGGGGGCAAGATGGAGGACGTCATCTTCGCCGGCACCTCCGGGCGCCCCCCGCTGGGCCGCGCCGAGGTGTCCCTGACCATCGACAACACCGACGGTGCGCTGCCGATCGAGTACGCCGAGGTGACGATCACCCGGACGCTGTTCCGCAACGGCGGCTCGGAGTACGCCATCAACGGCTCCTCGTGCCGCCTGCTCGACATCCAGGACCTCCTCTCCGACTCCGGCCTGGGCCGGGAGATGCACGTCATCGTCGGGCAGGGCCAGCTCGACGCCGTGCTGCGCGCCACCCCCGAGGAACGCCGCGGCTTCATCGAGGAGGCGGCCGGCGTCCTCAAGCACCGCAAGCGCAAGGACAAGGCGCTGCGCAAGCTCGAGGCGATGTCAGGCAACCTGGTGCGGCTGGGTGACCTCACGGCCGAGCTGCGCCGCCAGCTCGGACCGCTGGGCCGTCAGGCCGAGATGGCTCGCAAGGCCGCCGTCGTGGCAGCCGACCTGCGTGACGCCAAAGCTCGGCTGCTCGCCGACGACCTGGCCCAGCTCACCGCGACCCTCGAGCAGGAGGTCGCCGACGAGAGCGCCCTGCGGTCCCGGGCCGGCGAGGTGGAGACCACCCTCGCCCACCGCAGGAGCGAGCTGGACGCCGTCGAGGCGCAGATCACCACCGCCGGACCGGCTGTCGCCGAGGCCAACGCCACCTGGTATGCCCTGGGGTCGTTGCGTGACCGGCTGACCGGCACCCGGACCCTCGCCGCCGAGCGGCTGCGGCTGCTCTCCGGCGAGCCCACGACCCAGCTGGGCCCCGACCCGCGCGACCTCGACGCCCAGGCCGCCCGCGCCCGAGCCGCCGACGCCGAGCTCGCGGCCGAGGTCGCGGACCGGGCCGCCCGGCTCGCTGACCTCTCCGCCGCTCGGTCCGGTGCCGAGGCAGCCACCGCGGCCACCGAGAAGGCGCTGACCCTCGCCGCGCGCGGGGTCGCTGACCAGCGCGAAGACCTCGCCCGGCTCGCTGGTCGGGTAGCCGCCAAGCGGTCGACCGCCGCGGCGACCGAGGCCGAGATCGGCCGGCTGCGCGCCTCCCTCGACGCCGCCCGCGCACGGGGCGAGCAGGCCCGTGGAGCGTTCGGCGACCTGGAGTCGCAGGTCGCTGGGGCGGTCCAGGGCGAGGAGGACCTCGACGCGGACCACGAACAGGCCGTCGTCGCCCTGCACGCCGCCTCCGCGACGCTGCGTGAGGTGCTCGGGGACCGTGAGGCGGCCGAGCGGGACCGCGCGACCTGGATCGCCCGCGCCGAGACCCTCGAGCTGAGTCTGACCCGCAAGGACGGTGCCGGGGCGCTGCTCGCCGCGGACACCCTGACCGGCACCATCGGCTCCATGGCCGCCCTGCTGAGCATCGAGCCCGGCTACGCCGACGCGATCGCCGCGGCCCTCGGCCCGCACGCCGACGCGGTCGCCGTGGACTCCACCGAGGCCGCCGCGGACGCCATCCGGATGCTGCGCACCGACGACGCCGGACGGGCGAGCCTGGTCATCTCCGGCGCGATCGTCGGCGGCGTGGGCACACCCACCAGCGGGGCGGCGGTCGGCGAGCCCGCTGCGCTGCCCGACGGCGCGGTGTGGGCCGCGGCCCTCGTCCGCCCGGCCGACTCGATCCGTGCGGCGGTGCACCGTCTGCTCACCGGGGTCGTCGTCGTCGACGGCCTCGCGGCCGCGCAGCGGCTCGTCGGTGATCGCCCCGAGCTCACCGCGGTCACGCGCACCGGCGACGTGCTGGGCGCGCACCGCGCCTGGGGCGGATCGGCCGCCGCACCGAGCGTCCTGCACCTGCAGGCGGCCCTCGACGAAGCCCGCGCGGCGCAGGTCGACGCCGAAGGTCGGCTGGCCCGTGCCCACGACTCCCGCGCGGAGGCCGTGGAGGCTGAGGGCGCCGCACGCCGGTGGCACGACACCACCCTGGCCCGGCTCAACGAGTCCGACGCCGCTCTCGCCGCCGTCGCCGAGCAGCTCGGTGCGCTGGGCGCGACGACCCGCGCGGCCCACGAGGAGTCCGTGCGGATCCAGGATCGTCTCGATGCCGCCGAGCGGGCCCTCGCCCAGGAGCGTGACGGGCTCGCCGAGCTCACCGCCCGGCTCGAGGTGGCCCAGGCCGCACCGGAGCAGTCCGAGGAGGTGGTCGCCCAGCGGACGGCCGACCGGGACCGGGCGAACGAGCACGCCACCCGCGCTCGGGCGGCGGAGACGGAGGCGCGGCTGGCGTTGCGCACGAGCGAGGAACGGGCCAGGGCGGTCTCCGGCCGCGCGCAGGGTCTCGAGCGGGCCGCGGCGAACGAACGGGCGGTGCGCGAGCGCGCCGCCCAGCGCGAGCACCGCCGGCTGCGCCAGACCGCTCGGGCGGAGGCCGTGCGCGAGGGCGCGGACACCACCCTGGCTCACCTCGAGCGCTCGATCGCTCAGGCCGCCGCGCGCCGGGACGAGGCCGAGGCGGCGCGCGTGGCCCGGGAGGAGCAGCGCACCTCGCTGCGGGCCGCCGTCGACGCCCTGATGGCCGACCTGCGCGGCCTCACCGACGTCGCGCACCGCGACGAGGTGGCCCGCGCGCAGCGCCAGCTCCGGATCGAGACGCTCGAGGCGCGTGCCGTCGACGAGCTCGGCCTCGACCCGGTGACCCTCGTCGAGGAGTTCGGCCCGCACCGCCCGGTCCCGGTCCTTGAGGGCCCCGCCGGCGCTGACGACCCCGCCGGCGCTGACGACCCCGCCGGCGCTGACGACCCCGCCGGCGCTGACGACCCCGCCGGCGCTGACGACCCCGCTCACCCCGCAGAGCCAGCCGGCCGGGCCTACGTCCGCGTCGAGCAGGAGAAGCGACTGCGGACCGCGGAACGGGCGATGGCCGCCCTCGGCAGGGTCAACCCCCTCGCCCTGGAGGAGTTCGCTGCCCTCGAGGAGCGCCACAAGTTCCTCACCGACCAGCTGAGCGACCTCAAGCGCTCGCGTGCTGACCTCATGGAGCTCGTCCGCGAGATCGACGAGCGCGTCGAGCAGGTGTTCAGCGAGGCCTACCGGGACACCGAGGCGCAGTTCGCCCAGGTGTTCCCCCGGCTGTTCCCCGGAGGTGAGGGCCAGCTGGTGCTCACCGACCCCGCGAACATGCTCACGACCGGCATCGAGATCGAGGCGCGGCCGGCCGGCAAGAAGGTCAAGCGGCTCTCCCTGCTCTCCGGCGGGGAGCGGTCGCTGACCGCCATCGCGCTGCTCGTCTCGATCTTCAAGGCGCGCCCCAGCCCCTTCTACGTCATGGACGAGGTCGAGGCGGCGCTCGACGACACGAACCTGGGACGGCTGCTCGACCTCTTCGTCGAGCTGCAGCGCGACAGCCAGCTGATCGTCATCACCCACCAGAAGCGCACCATGGAGATCGCCGACGCGCTCTACGGCGTGACGATGCGCGGGGACGGCGTGACGACGGTGATCAGCCAGCGACTGCGGGAACCGACCGAGGTGTGAACCTGCCGGGTCTCTCCCCGTCACGCCTCTCGTGCGCCCTGTCCAACCCGCTGCCCGGCCCGACCTGCCCAGCCCGTGGAGATTGGGTGCGGATGGGACGTGGACCTCGCGCATCCGCCTCCTCGACGCGGCTCCCGGCCCCGCGGCGTGCTACCACTGGGGCATGGTCGAGATGTATGTGTGGTTGGTGGTTGCGGTCGTCGTCGCTGTGGGGGTCCTGCTCTTCGCCGGGATCGTCTCTCCGGGAGACCCGTCCGACCGCACCGACGAATCCGCCCCGAGATCGGCGTGGACGTCGCTGTGGTGGGACTTCCGCTCCGGCGCGTCGACCCTGCGCGCCCGGATCAGGCGGCTGCGGCACGGTGACGCGCCCGGGTCGGAGACCGACGACGGCCCCCAGCGGGTCTCCGTGCTCGCCGGGCAGCGCCCCACCCAGGTCCGGTGGACCGCTCGGCGGCCGGGGAGCGCAGGCCGCGGCGCGGCGGGGCCGACCGACCGGGAGCTGCTCGACCAGGAGTTGCTCGACCAGGAGCCGCACGCATCGGAGTCCAACACGTCGTTCGAGGACTTCTTCGAGGCGACCGCGACCTCCGAGCCTGCCTACCTCGACTCTGCGCAGCTGAGCGACGCCCTGCACCTGCACCTGCGCCGCTGACGGACCCCTCGCCAGCTCTCCATGGTGCGGGAGTGCGCCCTCTCCTGAGAGACTTCAGGCGTGAATGATCTGCTGCCGCTCTGGATAACACTCGCCGTCCTCACCCTCCTGGGGCTGGGACTCCTGGGATTCTCGTCCTCGAAGCGGCGAAAGTCGCCGCCGCCGACGATCACGACCGGTGACCCGGCGGGTCCTGCCGGGACCACCATCACCACCCCCGGGGCACCGACCAACCTCACCGACGCGTCCGCGCCGGGTGACCTGTCCGGTGGTGCCGGGGGCGCGCCGTCGGGCATCCTGGGCGACACCCGTGACGACACCCTCGTCGCCGTCCCGGAGATCGAGGTCCCCGAGGCACCGGCCGGGCGCCTCTCCCGGCTGCGGGACCGCCTGGCGCGGTCCGGGTCCCCGCTGGGAGCCAAGCTGCTCGCCGTCCTCTCCCGCGACCACCTGAGCGAGGACGACTGGGACGAGCTCGAGGAGACGCTGCTGCTCGCCGACATCGGCGCCGGCCCCGCGGCCGAGCTCATCGACGCGCTGCGCACCCAGGTCCGGGTGCAGGGCGTCAAGGACCCCGCGGGCGTGCGCGCCATGCTGCGGGCCGAGCTCGTCCGGCTCGTCGACCCCACCCTCGACCGCAGCCTGAACACCGCTCCCACGACGAACGCGGCGGGGGAGAAGGTCCCCGCCGTCCTGCTCGTCGTCGGCGTCAACGGCACCGGCAAGACGACGACCGTCGGCAAGCTCACGCGGGTCCTGGTGGCGGAGGGCAACGAGGTCATCCTCGGCGCGGCCGACACCTTCCGGGCGGCGGCCGCTGACCAGCTCACGACCTGGGGCGCCCGCGTGGGCGTGGAGACCGTCCGCTCCTTCAAGGACGGAGCCGACCCCGCAGCGGTCGCCTTCGACGCGGTCCGGACCGGGCGCCAGCGCGGCGTCGACGTCGTCCTCGTCGACACCGCCGGCCGCCTGCAGAACAAGGCGGGACTGATGGACGAGCTCGGCAAGATCAGCCGGGTCATCACCAAGGAGGCGCCGTTGTCGGAGGTCCTCCTCGTGCTCGACGCCACGACCGGGCAGAACGGCCTCAACCAGGCCCGGGTCTTCGCCGAGGTCGCCGGCGTCACCGGGATTGTGCTGACCAAGCTCGACGGGACCGCCAAGGGCGGCATCGTCGTCGCGGTCCAGCGTGAGCTCGGCGTCCCGGTCAAGCTCGTGGGCCTGGGTGAGGGCCCAGACGACCTCGCGCCCTTCGTCGCGGAGGACTTCGTCGACGGGCTGCTGCAGGGCTGACAGCGGCTGACAGCGGCTGACCAGCCCCGCGTAACACAACGTTTACCTGCAGGGCCATCTCGTCACCGGACCGAAACGTGCACGCACGACCGCCGAAACCCCGCTCGATCAGAGTTGTCTACGACCGGCCGCCGGCTGGGATGGGAGATGATCCGATGGAATGGGATACCGGGGCTACTGCGTGGATGCTGATCTCAGCGTCTCTCGTGCTCCTCATGACACCTGGCCTGGCCTTTTTCTACGGCGGCATGGTCCGCGCCAAGTCAGTGCTCAACATGATGATGATGTCGTTCGGCGCGATGGGCGTCATCGGCGTGGTCTACGTCCTGTGGGGCTGGTCGATGTCCTACGGGAGTGATGTCGGTGGAATCATCGGCAACCCCTTCGACCAGTTCGGCCTCTCAGGGACGATCTTCGACGATGCCGGTGAGGCAGTCGTGAGCACCCTGGGCAACTACCCGCAGGTCGTCGACGTCGCCTTCCAGGTGACGTTCGCGATCATCACGACCGCGCTGATCAGCGGAGCGATCGCGGACCGCGTCAAGTACGGCAGCTGGATGGTCTTCACCGCGATCTGGGTGACGCTGTCCTACTTCCCGCTGGCGCACATGGTCTGGGGCGGTGGCCTCCTCTCCGCCTCACCCGACGGCCTCGCGGCCAAGATCTTCGGCACCACCGACGGCGTGGCCACGGTCGCCCCGATCGACTTCGCCGGTGGCACGGTCGTCCACATCAACGCCGGTGTCGCGGGCCTCGTGCTCGTGCTCATCATCGGCGCACGCAAGGGCTTCCGCAAGGAGCCCATGCGTCCCCACAACCTTCCGTTCGTCATGCTCGGCGCGGCCCTGCTGTGGTTCGGATGGTTCGGCTTCAACGCCGGCTCCGCCTTCGGAGCCAACGAGACGGCCGGCCTGGCCTGGGTCAACACGACCACCGCGGCCTGCGCGGCCATCCTGGGCTGGCTGGTCACGGAGAAGATCCGCGACGGGCACGCCACCTCCCTCGGTGCCGCGTCCGGTGTCGTGGCCGGTCTGGTCGCCATCACCCCGGCTGCCGGGACCCTCAGCCCGATCGGCGCGCTGATCCTCGGTGCGGTCGCCGGTGTCCTGTGCGCCCTGGCCGTCGGACTCAAGTACAAGTTCGGCTACGACGACTCCCTCGACGTCGTCGGGGTCCACCTCGTCGGTGGCCTCGTCGGGACGGTCGGTGTCGGATTCCTCGCCACCGAGACCGGCCTCTTCTATGGTGGAGGCTTCGACCAGCTGGTCATCCAGATCCTCATCGCCGTCGTCGCGATCGTCTTCTCCGGCGTGGTCACCCTGGTGATCGGGCTGGGCATCAAGAGCACGCTCGGATGGCGGGTCAGCGAGGACGCCGAGGTCGGCGGGATCGACCTCGCGGTCCACGGTGAAGGTGCATACGAGACCATCGGCGGCGGCCGGGTCATTACGGAGGTCAAGTCATGAAGCTCGTCACCGGAATCATCCAGCCCCACCGGCTGGACGACGTGAAGTCGGCCCTGGAGGCGGCGGGAGTGCGCGGCATGACCGTCAGCGAAGCCAGCGGCTACGGCCGTCAGAAGGGTCACACCGAGGTCTACCGCGGCGCCGAGTACACGGTCGACCTCGTGCCCAAGGTCCGCATCGAGGTCCTCGTGGAAGACGACGACGCAGCCGTGGTCACCGGGGTGATCGTGCAGGCCGCCCAGACCGGCAAGATCGGTGACGGCAAGGTCTGGACCGTCTCGGTCGACGACGTCGCCCGAGTCCGGACCGGCGAGCACGGCGCCGCGGCCCTCTAGGGCAGCACTGCCCATGTCAGACCAGCCACAGCCTCACCAGCGTGGCGAGCGCGAGTCGCAGGCCCCGTACCCGTCCGCGGTACGGGGCCTGCGGTCCCAGGTGCTCGACCTCGCGGGCCGCCTCAGCGGTCCCGGACCCCACGGGCACGTCGCACCCGAGCAGGGGCGCTCCCGGCGCGAGGCCCTGGTCGACCTCGTAGTCGCCCAGCTCGCGGGTCTCTGGGAGGAGGCCACCGCCGGCGCGGACACCTCCGGGATCGCCCTCGCCGCGGTCGGCAGCCTGGGCCGCGGCGACCTGGGCCCCACGAGCGACCTCGACCTCGTGCTCATCCACGACGGGCGCACCCATTCGGGCGACCAGCTCCAGGCCCTCGCCCAGAAGCTGTGGTACCCCATCTGGGACGCCGGCCTCGACCTCGACCACTCCGTACGATCCCTCGCCCAGTGCCGGCAGGTCGCCTCCAAGGACCTGCCTGCCGCGATCGGCATGCTCGACGTGCGACCGATCGCCGGGGACGTCGTCGTCGCCCACCGCGCGACGTCCGCGGTCCTCAGCGACTGGCGCGCGGCCTCGCGACGCCGGCTCCCGGAGCTGCTGTCCTCCACGAAGGCTCGCGCGACCCGGCACGGAGAGCTGGCCTACCTCATCGAACCGGACCTCAAGGAGGCCCGCGGCGGCATCCGCGACGCGGTCATCCTCACGGCGCTGGCCGCCACCTGGCTCACCGACCGCCCGCACGGCGCCGTCGACCGCGCCTACGCGCACCTGCTCGACGCCCGCGACGCGCTCCAGCTGACCACCCGCCGGCACACCAACCGGCTGGGCCTGGCCGACCTCGACGAGGTCGCCGCGCTGTGCGGCTACCCCGACCCGGACGACTTCCTCGCGAGCCTCGCCGAGGCCGGCCGGGAGATCTCCTACGGCCTGGACACGACCGTGCGCCGGGCCCGACAGGCGCTCCAACGACCGCTCATCACCCGCCCGCTGATGATCCGCGGACGCCGCGCCGCACCCCGCCTGCGCTCGGTCGGTGACGGTCTCGTCGAGCACGACGGCGAGCTGGTGCTGGCGATCGCGGCCAACCCGGAGAGCGACCCGCTCCTGGCGCTGCGTGCGGCGGCGACCGCGGCCCGCACCGGCCTGACCATCTCCCCGGTCTCGGTGTCCAGCCTCGCGCAGTGCCCCCCGCTGCCCGTGCCGTGGCCCCGTGCGGCGCGCTCGGCGCTGCTCACGGTGCTCGGTTCAGGGGTGTCCCAGATCCCGGTGTGGGAGGCCCTCGACCTCGCCGGCGTGGTGACGACCTGGATCCCGGAGTGGGCCGGGGTGCGCAACCGCCCCCAGCGCGCCGCAGCGCACCGCCACACCGTCGACCGGCACCTCATCGAGGTGGTCTCCCGGGCCCGGAACTGGCACAAGAGCGTCGAGCTCACCGACGTCCTGCTGCTCTCGGCCTTCCTGCACGACATCGGCAAGCGCGCCGGGGCCGTCGACCACTCGGTCACCGGCGCCGAGCTCGTCCCGGTGATCCTGAGCCGGATGGGCTTCGAGCAGCACGTCGTCGACGACGTGACCCGTATGGTCGCCCACCACCTGACCCTGTCCCGCCTCGCCGTCAGCCACGATCCCGACGACCCGGCGACCCTCGCCGAGCTGCTCGACGCCGTCGACCACCGGCCTGAGCTGCTGGAGGTGCTGCGGGCGCTCACCGAGGCGGACGGCTCCTCGCTCGGGTCGAGCACGTGGACGACCTGGCGGGCGAGCCTCGTGGACGAGCTGTTCCGGCGGGGGATCGCCGAGCTCGGCCGGGCGCCGGGCACAGGGCTGAGCACGGGCGAGCCACGATGAGCCGCTGCACCCGGTAGTCTGGGCGCTTCACGTCTAGACACGCGGCACACGCCCCTCGAGGGCGCACCCGCGTGACATCACGAGCGAACGGTGAGGATTGCAACGGTGTTCGCCACTCTGTCGGATCGTCTGACATCGACCTTCAAGAACCTGCGGACCAAGGGACGCCTGTCCGAGGCCGACATCGACGCGACCGTGCGGGAGATCCGCCGGGCCCTGCTCGATGCCGACGTCGCAGTCTCCGTGGTCCGTGAGTTCACCGGGACGGTACGGGAGCGCGCGCTCTCCTCCGAGGTCTCAGGCGCGCTCAACCCCGCCCAGCAGGTCGTCAAGATCGTCAACGAGGAGCTCGTCGCGATCCTCGGCGGCGAGAGCCGCGGCCTGAACCTGGCGAAGAACCCGCCGAGCGTGATCATGCTCGCCGGCCTGCAGGGCGCCGGCAAGACGACGCTCGCCGGAAAGCTCGCGCTGTACCTGCGCGAGCAGGGCCACACGCCGCTGCTCGTCGCCGCCGACCTGCAGCGCCCCAACGCCGTCACCCAGCTCAAGGTCGTGGGGGAGCGGGCCGGCGTGCCGGTCTACGCACCCAGCCCCGGCAACCAGGGCGCCGAGGGCCAGTCCGGCGTCTCGGCCGGGGACCCCGTCGCCGTCGCCCGCGCCGGCGTCGAGACCGCCAGGTCGCGTCAGCACGACATCGTCATCATCGACACCGCCGGACGGCTCGGCGTCGATGCCGAGCTCATGGCGCAGGCCGCGGACATCCGCGACGCGACGAGCCCGGACGAGATCCTCTTCGTCATCGACGCGATGATCGGTCAGGACGCGGTCGCGACCGCGCAGGCCTTCGCCGAGGGTGTGAACTTCACCGGCGTCGTGCTCTCCAAGCTCGACGGCGACGCCCGCGGTGGTGCGGCGCTGTCCGTGGCCCGGGTCACCGGCCGCCCGATCCTCTTCGCCTCGACCGGTGAGAAGCTCACCGACTTCGAGGCCTTCCACCCCGACCGGATGGCCTCCCGCATCCTCGACATGGGTGACGTGCTCACCCTCATCGAGCAGGCCGAGAAGGCGTTCGACGCCGACCAGGCCCAGGTCATGGCCGACAAGATGGCCTCGGGCAAGGACTTCACCCTCGCCGACTTCCTCGTCCAGATGCAGCAGATGCGCAACATGGGCTCGATGAAGAAGATGCTCGGCATGCTCCCGGGCATGGGGCAGATGCGTGAGGCGCTCGACAACTTCGACGAGCGTGAGGTCGACCGCGTCGAGGCGATCATCCGGTCCATGACGCCGGCCGAGCGGGAGACGCCCAAGATCATCAACGGCTCCCGACGCGCCCGTATCGCCAAGGGCTCCGGGGTCACCACGACCGAGGTCAACCAGCTGCTCGACCGTTTTGTCGGCGCGCAGAAGATGATGCGTCAGATGAGCCGGGGCGGGGGCATGGCCATGCCGGGCATGGGGAACCTGCCGGGCATGGGCGGCAAGAAGGCCCGCGGCCGCCAGCAGGTCCCGGCCCAGCGCGGGAAGAAGAGCAAGTCCGGGAACCCGGCCAAGCGCGCCGCCGAGCAGCGGGCTGCGATCGAGGCACCGCCCGCCGCACCCGGGTCGTCCTTCGGGGTGGGCCGGCCGGCCGAGTCGCAAGCACCGCTCGAGCTGCCACCCGGGCTGGAGAAGTTCCTCGGTCGATGACCGAGGGACCATCACCGGAAGGACACCGTGAGCCAGCAGCCGGTTCTCCACATCCACGGCCACATCACCCTCGGGGACGGTCGCGAGCTCGGTGACGTCTGGGTCGAGGACGGCGTCGTCGTGCTCACCCGGCCGTCCGGGCTCAGCGCCGAGACGGTGCACCTCGAGGGCTTCGCCGTCCCGGGCCTCGTCGACGTCCACGCCCACGTCGGGCTGGGGCCGACCGGTGCGGTCAGCGCCGAGGAGGCACGTGAGCAGGCGGTCACCGACCGCGACAGCGGGGTGCTCCTGGTGCGCGACGCCGGCTCCCCGAGCGACACCCGGTGGATGGAGGAGCACGACGACCTCCCCCGGATCCTGCGCTGCGGTCAGCACCTCGCGCGTCCCAGACGGTACCTGCGCGGGTTCGGTCGGGAGCTGGAATCCCCTGACGAGCTGGCGGGGGCCGTCGCGGAGGAGGCAGCGGCCGGTGACGGCTGGGTCAAGATCGTCGCCGACTGGATCGACCGCGACCGTGGTGACCTGACGCCGCTGTGGTCGACCGCCCAGCTGACCGACGCCGTCGCGGCCGCCCGTGCCGAGGCCGCCCGGGTCACCGCCCACACCTTCTCCACGGAGGCGATCGACGGCCTCCTCGCGGCGGGCGTCGACTGCCTCGAGCACGGGACCGGGCTCACCGACACCCAGATCGACGAGGTGGTGCGCCGCGGCGTCGCGGTCACCCCGACGTTGCTGCAGGTGGGCAGGTTCGACGCGATCGCCGCCCAGGCGCTGGCGAAGTTCCCCACCTACGCGGCGCGGATGCGACGGATGCACCGCCGTCGCTACCGGCACGTGGCTGCCCTGCACGAGGCCGGGGTCCGGCTGCTGGTCGGCACGGACGCCGGCGGGACGATCCGGCACGGGCAGATCGCGGCCGAGTGCGCAGAGCTCGTGGCCGCGGGCATCCCGGCCCGGGAGGTGGTCGCCGCCGCGAGCTGGCGGACCCGGGCGTACCTGGGGTTCGGGGAGCTTGTCGACGGGTCCTCCGCCGACCTCGTCGTCTACGCGGCGGACCCGCGGGCCAACATCGCAGTGCTGCGGTCCCCGCTCGCGGTGATCCTCCGCGGTCGCCTCGTCAGCCAGCAGTGACGCTGCCCTGACGGGCCGCCCTGGGGGACCAGACCTGGCCAGTTGGATCCCGCGGCGATCTCTGGCAGAATGACCCCCTGTACTCGGCTTGTTCGGCCCCTCTCACCGTTCAGAGCCCTGTCCTGGACCGAAGCGCATCCTGGCCCCACCGGGAAGCAGCAACGTCCGCCCATTCATCAGAACCAGGAGAGACCACCACTGTGGCCACCAAGATTCGTCTGAAGCGTCTCGGCAAGATCCGCGCTCCGTACTACCGCATCGTCGTCGCTGACTCACGCACCAAGCGTGACGGCCGCGCGATCGAGGAGATCGGCAAGTACCACCCGACCGAAGAGCCGTCGTTCATCGAGATCGACTCCGAGCGTGCGCAGTACTGGCTCAGCGTCGGCGCACAGCCGACCGAGCAGGTCGCTGTGCTCCTCAAGATCACCGGTGACTGGCAGAAGTTCAAGGGCCTGCCGGGCGCCGAGGGCACCCTGCGGACCAAGGAGCGCCCGACCGCCGAGGCCGTCGCCGAGGCTGTCGCCGCTGCCGCGTCCGACGCCGAGAAGGTCAAGGCGAAGGCCTCCGAGGCGAAGGCTGCCGCTGCTGCGTCCGCCGCCGCCGACGCCGCGCCTGCCGCTGAGGCCGACGCTCCCGCGGAGGAGCAGGTCTGATGTTGGCCGACGCTCTCGAGCACCTGGTGCGCGGCATCGTGGACAACCCCGATGACGTGCAAGTGAACGCCAAGGCCCTGCGCCGTGGCGAGCTCCTCGAGGTCCGGGTTCATCCCGAAGACCTCGGCCGGGTGATCGGCCGAGGGGGTCGTACCGCGCGAGCGCTACGAACCGTCGTCGGCGCGCTTGCTGGGGACAACTCAGTTCGCGTAGACGTCGTTGACGTGGACCGTCGCTGAGGCCTTCGGGCTGACGCGACACCGATGACCGAGGCCCGGCCGCCGTGAGGCAGCCGGGCCTCGATCTGTCTGCACCCGCAGCCGTCCCGCTGCGCCCCGCACCGCCCCCGTATCACCCCGCACGGATCGCTCAAGGAGTCGTAATGGAACTGACCGTCGCCAAGATCGGTCGCGCGCACGGCCTGCGTGGAGAGGTCGCACTCGATCTCCGGACCGACGACCCGGAGCTGCGGTTCGCCGTCGGGCAGGTGCTGCGGGCGGTCCCCGCCGAGTCCGGGCCGTTCACGGTCGTGGCCAACCGGATCCAGAACGGGCGCTGGCACGTGACCTTCGCCGAGCTCAACGACCGGACCGAAGCCGAGAACGCTCGCGGGATCGAGCTCGTCATCGACGCCGACGCCTCCGAGGAGGAGGACGCCTGGTACCCCCACGAGCTCACCGGGCTGCGTGCCGAGCTGACGGACGGGACGGTGGTGGGGACGATCATCGGACTCGAGCACCTGCCCTCCGACGACATGCTCGTCCTGCGCGAGACCGACGGGACCCGGACCCTGGTGCCGTTCATCCGGCACATGGTCCCGGTCGTCGACGTCCCCGGTGGCAAGGTCGTGCTCGACCCGCCCGGAGGACTGCTGGCCCGGGACAAGGCCAACCTCGACGTCGCGCTCCCAGAGGGCACCGAGGACGCTGAGGGCACTGAGGGCACCGAAGAGGCCGACGCCGCCGACGGTGACCGCTAGATGCGCATCGACGTCATCTCCATCTTCCCGGACTACCTTGCACCGCTGAGCCTCTCGCTGGTCGGCAAGGCGGCCCAGTCCGGGCTGCTCGATCTTGCCGTCCACGACCTGAGGAGCTGGACCACCGACCGTCATCGCACCGTCGACGACACCCCGTTCGGGGGCGGGGCCGGGATGGTCATGCGCCCGGACGTGTGGGGCGCCGCGCTCGACGAGGTCCTGCAGCCCGGTGGGACGCTCATCGTGCCGACCCCCTCGGGGGAGACGTTCACCCAGCGGGTCGCCGAGTCGCTCGTCACCGAGCCCCAGCTGGTCTTCGCGTGCGGGCGCTACGAGGGCATCGACGCCCGCGTCGCTGAGCGCCACCGCCGCGAGGGCGGGACCGTGCGGGAGATGTCGATCGGGGACTACGTCCTCAACGGCGGGGAGGTCGCCTCGCTGGTCATGATCGAGGCTGTCGCCCGGCTGCTGCCCGGGGTGATCGGGAACCCGGCCTCGCTCGTGGAGGAGTCGCACGGCGAGGCGGGACTGCTCGAGTACCCCGTGTACACCAAGCCGCCGTCCTGGGCGGAGCTCGACGTCCCTGACGTGCTGCTCAGCGGTCACCACGCGAAGATCGTGCGCTGGCGCCGCGACCGGGCGATCGAGCGGACCATCGACCGTCGACCCGACATGATCGCCGCTCTCGACCCCGCTGCCCTCGACAAGGCCGACCTGGCGCTGCTCGCCGGACACGGCTGGTTCCCCGGCGCCGACGGCGCGCTCCGGCGGCCCTGAGGCTCGTCGAGGACCTCGGGGTGTGGCAGAATGACTCCTTGGTGTGTGCTGGACCGGACTCTGCCACAGGGGCGTCCACCTCAGCACGATCCACCCTCATCTGCTGAATCGGCTGCGCTCCTGCGCAGCCCACAACACGTTCCTGACCTGTGGCAGGGCGGGGAGAACACATGAAAACGCTTGACAGCGTCGACGCAGCATCGCTGCGCACCGACATCCCGGCCTTCCGCGCCGGCGACACCGTGAAGGTCAACGTCAAGGTCGTCGAGGGCACCCGCTCTCGCGTCCAGGCGTTCCAGGGCGTCGTCATCTCCCGCCACGGCGGCGGCGTGGGCGAGACGTTCAGCGTCCGCAAGATCAGCTTCGGTGTCGGTGTGGAGCGCAAGTTCCCCATCAACGTCCCCTCGATCGAGTCCGTCGAGGTCATCAGCCGCGGTGACGTCCGTCGCGCGAAGCTGTACTACCTGCGCAAGCTCCGTGGCAAGAAGGCCAAGATCAAGGAGAAGCGCGAGCCCGCGAAGTGATGTGGCGCCCGCCCACCGGTGACGGTGGTGCGGGCCTGCTGAGCTGCGCCGAGCGCGTCTACTGACGCGCAGGTCAGGCCGAGCACGATCTGCGACGGGCGGTCACCTCCACGGTGGCCGCCCGTCGTCGTCCCGGGGATCGCAGCGAAGGACACGAGTGGCGACTGCGGTCGATGAGGCGACTGCGTTGGATGAGGCGACTGCGTTCGATGAACAGGGCCGGGAGGTGGCACAGTATGCGGGTGACATCAGACGAACAGACAGGCGAGCGGCACGCGGCGACGAAGCCGAAGCGAGGCTCTTTCCTGCGGGAGGTGCTCATCATCCTGGTCAGTGCGCTCGTGCTGTCCTGGATCATCAAGTCGTTCTTCGTCCAGGCCTTCTTCATCCCGAGCGGGTCCATGGAAGACACCCTCGTCAAGGGTGACCGCATCCTCGTCTCCAAGATGGTCCCCGGTGTGTTCGATGTCCACCGCGGCGACGTCGTGGTGTTCAAGGACCCCGGGACCTGGCTGCAGGGGACACCCGTCCCCGACCGTACCCCGTTCCAGCAGGGCGTGACCGACGGGTTGACGTTCATCGGCCTGCTGCCCCAGGACGCCGGAGAGCACCTGGTGAAGAGGGTGATCGGGGTGGGTGGCGACCACGTGAGGTGCTGCGACTCCCAGGGGCGGGTGAGCGTCAACGATCAGCCGATCGACGAGCCCTACCTCAAGCCCGGGTCCGCGCCGTCGGTCGTCGAGTTCGATCAGATCGTTCCGGACGACTTCCTCTGGGTGATGGGCGACAACCGCGCCCACTCGAGCGACTCCCGGTACAACGGCGGGAGCCCCGGCGGCGGGTTCGTGCCTCTCGACAACGTCGTGGGGACGGCCTTCGTCAAGGTCTGGCCGATGAGCAGCCTCGGGTGGCTCAGCAACCCCGGGGAGACCTTCGAGGACGTCCCAGAGCCGTGACCAAGCACGCCACGACGCCCCCGGCCGACCTCGTCCACGAGAGCCGGCTGCTCGGTGCGGGTGCTCGGCTGGTCGCCGGGATGGACGAGGTGGGTCGCGGGGCGCTGGCCGGCCCGGTGAGCGTCGGTGTGTGCGTGGTCGACTCCGGGACGGGCCCCTGCCCGGTCGGGCTGACCGACTCCAAGATGCTCACCGCCCGGGCCCGGACCGAGTACCTGCCCCTCATCGACGGCTGGGCGCTCGCCTGCGCGGTCGGGTCCGCGTCGTCGGCGGAGATCGACGCGGTGGGGATCATCCGTGCGCTGCGCCTCGCGGGCCAGCGCGCGCTGGTCGAGGTGGCGCTGGTCGTCGGGCCGGTCGACGTCGTCCTGCTGGACGGCTCCCACGACTGGCTCACCGAGCCGGAACCGGACCTGCTGAGCCTCCTGGAGGACCCCGAGCTCCCGGCGCCGGAGGGCTACCGCGCCCCCGCGGTGCACACCCGCGTCAAGGCCGACCTCAGCTGCGCCTCGGTCGCGGCGGCGAGCGTCGTGGCCAAGTGCCGACGAGACGCAGAGATGACGACGCTGGCCACGGTGCACCCCGAGTACGGCTGGGTGGGCAACAAGGGCTACGGTTCCTCCCAGCACGTCGCTGCTCTGACCAGCCGCGGCCCCAGCCCGCTGCACCGGCTGAGCTGGAACCTGCCCGGCGTGGTCGGTGCCGACCCGCAGGGCGTCGATGGTCCATGATGGTCCAGTGAGCGCTGAGGACCTAGAGAACTACGAGACCGACATGGAGCTCGCGCTGTACCGCGAGTACCGCGATGTGGTGCGGCTGTTCGCCTACGTGGTGGAGACCGAGCGACGGTTCTACCTCGCGAACAACGTCGACCTGCAGGTGCGGTCCGCGGCGGGCGAGGTGTACTTCGAGCTGAGACTGAGCGACGCGTGGGTCTGGGACGTGTACCGCTCGAAGCGGTTCGTGAAGTCCGTGCGCGTGGTGACCTTCAAGGACGTGAACGTCGAGGAGCTGGTCCAGGCAGAGCTCGAGCTCTGAACAGTCCGCCCACAGGCCAGGCCAGGGACGAGGGCGTCCACCGCGGTCGCGCCCCGCCCGTGACCTGACCGCCGCCGCGACGCACAGTGGGCGTCGGAGGTGGGTCATGACGGACAGCAGAGCAGCGGTCGGCCGACGCGGTGAAGACGTCGCGGCGAGGTTCCTGGTCGATGCCGGGTACGTGCTCGTCGAGCGGAACTGGCGGGGCACCCGGGGCGAGCTCGACATCGTCGCGTGGGACGGCGACGAGATCGTCGTCGTCGAGGTCAAGACCCGCACGGGGCTGGGCTACGGTCACCCCGCGGAGGCGATCACGGTGGCCAAGCTCGCCCGGCTCAAACGCCTGGCCGGGCAGTGGCTCACCGAACGTGCGCCCCGGGCCGCGTCCATCCGCATCGACGTCCTGGCCGTGATCCTGGGCCCGGACGGCGTGGCCCGCGTCGAGCACATCGCGGGGATCAGCTGATGGCGCTCGGCCGCACCCTCGCGGTGGCTCTCCTCGGCCTGCGGGGGTACGTCATCGAGGTGGAGGCGCACCTGGCCGCCTCCGTTCCCGGCTTCTCCCTCGTGGGCCTGCCCGACGCCTCGCTGGCAGAGTCCCGTGACCGGGTCCGGGCGGCGTTGTCCTCGGCCGGTCTCGTGCTGCCCCAGCGCAAGGTCACCGTCAACCTCTCCCCGGCCTCGCTCCCCAAGTCCGGGTCCGGCTACGACCTCGCGATCGCCGTCGCCATGCTCGCCGGTGCCGGCCTCATCAACCCCTCAGCCCCCGCCGGAGCGGTGCACCTGGGCGAGCTCGGTCTGGACGGGCGGGTGCACTCCGTCCGCGGCGTGCTGCCCTCGGTCGTGGCCGGGATGCGCCACGGGGTGACGCGCTTCGTCGTGCCGGCTCAGGACGAGGCGGAGGCGCGGCTCGTCCCGGGGGCGACGATCATCGCCGTGCACACCCTCGCCGAGGTCGCCCACGCCTACGGCGCAGCGGTGCCTGTCCCACCCGTCCCGGTGCGGTCGTTCCGCCCGGGGCCCACGCGGGAGCCGCAGGAGCGTGCGGACCTGCGCGACGTCGTCGGGCAGCTGCACGCGCGGGTGGCCCTCGAGGTCGCCGCGGCGGGCGGGCACCACCTGCTCATGGTCGGCCCGCCGGGCACCGGCAAGACGATGCTGGCGGCTCGGCTCCCGGGGCTGCTGCCCGACCTCACCGAGGCGGAGGCGGTCGAGGTGACCTCGGTCCACTCGATCGCGGGGACCTTCGATCCCAGCGACGGCCTCATGGTCCGGCCCCCCTTCGAGGACCCGCACCACACGGCGACCCCGGCCGCGGTGGTCGGCGGCGGGTCCGGGGTCCCACGACCGGGGGCGGCCAGCCGGGCGCACCGTGGGGTGCTGTTCATGGACGAGGCGCCGGAGTTCTCACCGCGTGTGCTGCAGACCCTGCGCCAGCCCCTCGAGCACGGGGAGCTGGTCATCCAGCGGGCGGCCGGCAGCGCCCGATACCCTGCGCGCTTCCAGCTGGTGCTGGCTGCCAACCCGTGCCCGTGCGGCCTGGCGATCGGCAAGGGTCTCGCCTGCACGTGCACGCCGATGGCGCGGCGACGGTACTTCGCGCGGCTGTCGGGGCCGTTGCTGGACAGAGTCGACCTGCAGGTCGAGGTGCACCCGGTGACCCGGTTGGACATGGCTGGGGAGGCGTCCGGCGAGGGGACGGCGGCGGTGGCCGCCCGGGTGGCCACCGCGCGGGGTGCCGCGCGTGAGCGGCTCGCCGCGACGACCTGGACCACGAACAGCGAGGTGCCCGGGACGTGGCTGCGCGCCCGGCTGGGAGGCGACCGGTCGTTGCTCGGGGACCTGGACCGCGCTCTGGAGCGTGGCACGCTGAGCCTGCGCGGGGCGGACCGGGTGCTGCGGGTGGCGTGGACCCTGGCGGACCTCGCCGGCCGGGGGCGCCCCGGGGCCGACCAGATCGGGCAGGCTCTCCTGCTGCGCACCCGGGGACAGGGGCTGTGAGCGCGATGGCGGACCCGACCGACCTTGAGGAGATCACGTGGGCCCGGGCGGCCTGGAGCCGGATCGTGGAGCCCGGGGACGAGGTGGCTGGGGCGCTCGTGGCAGGGGTGGGAGCACCGGCGGCGCTGCGCTGGCTCCGGGCGATGACCGACGCGTCCTCGATCGTGCACGGGGTCCAGCGGCTGTGCGCCCACCTCGGGGTGGACGACGCCGTCGCCCGGCGGCGGATCGAACGCGGCGTCGCCCGCTGGCAGCCGCGCCTGGTGGGGCTCGACCCCCGCCGGGAGCTGTCCGTGCTGGCCCGGCTCGGCGGGCGGCTGGTCGTCCCTGAGCACGACGAATGGCCTCGGCGCCTCGCGGACCTGGGCGCGAGTGCTCCGATGTGCCTGTGGGTCCGGGGCCGGGCTGAGGTCGGTGCCACGCTCGAGCGGGCCGTCGCCCTCGTGGGTGCCCGGGCGAGCACCGACTATGGCGAGCGCGTGGCCGCGGAACTCAGCCTGGGACTGGGCGATCGGGGGTTCACGACCGTCTCGGGCGGGGCCTACGGCATCGACGCCGCCGTGCACCGGGGGTCTCTCGCCGGCGGGAGACCGACCGTGGCCTTCCTCGCCGGTGGCGTCGACCGCCTCTACCCGGCGGGCAACTCCGACCTGCTGCGAGCCGTGGCCGACGGCGGCGGGCTCGTCCTCAGTGAGGTGCCGCCGGGCTCGGTGCCCAGCAGGGTGCGGTTCCTCAAGCGCAACCGGCTGATCGCGGCCGCCGGTGCGGCGACCGTGGTGGTGGAGGCGGCCTGGCGGTCCGGCTCGCTGGCCACCGCCGCTCTCGCCGTCGAGATGCTCCGACCGGTCGGCGTGGTCCCGGGTCCGGTGACGTCGATGGCGTCGGCCGGGTGCCATCGCCTGCTGCGCGAGGGGCGGGCCGTGTGCGTCACCGACACCGAGGAGGTGGTGGAGCTGGCCGGTGCGCTGGGGGAGGACGGGGGAGGTGCCCGGGAGGGTGAGCGTGCCAGGGACGCTGCAGCGCGCCGCCCCCAGGATGGGCTCGATGCCGTGACCGCCCTCGTCTACGAGGCGCTGCCGGTGCGCCGGGGGGCGGAGCTGGAAGGGATCGTGCGGGCGGCCGGGGTGAGTCCGGCGGAGGGGATGGCGGGGATCGGCCGGCTGGAGCTGCTGGGTCTCGCCGCGCGGGACGGAGCCGGGTGGAGGCGGCTCTGACGTGGGACGGGGCGCGCAGTCCGGACGTGGAGGTTATCCTGAAAACGTAGATCACTCTAGTTGACAGCGGGTGAAGTTTGTTCGGATGCCTGCTGATTTTCCGTGATTTTCCACCGCAAGAAGGTGCAAATCGGGCGACTTTGTGCCCTTGGGAGCGTGACGCATCTTGAAACCTGGGCCAACACACGCCACCGTAATGGCATGCATTCGGTAGCCGAGGCTTCGCAGCGCACTGACGCGCCAGCCGTCCTGAGCGACTTCGCCGTGCACCTGAGCGCGCAGAGGGGGCTGTCCGCGCACACCGTCCGGGCCTACACCTCGGACCTCGAACAGCTCTTCTCCTTCGCCAGGACCCGCGGCGTCGACTCCTACGACCAGATGGACCTCTCCACGCTGCGCGGCTGGCTCGCCGAGATGGCCGCACGCAAGCTCTCGCGCTCGACGGTCGCGCGCCGCGGTGCGGCCGCGCGAACGTTCTTCGAGTGGGCGGCCCGCACGCACCGCATGGAGCTGGACCCCGCCGCGCGGCTGGCCAGCCCTCGCCTGCACAAGGTCCTTCCCACGGTGCTCGCCGTGAACAGCGCCGCGACGCTCATGGACGCGGCACGCGACCTCGCCGCGGGCGGCGGCCCCGCCGAGCTGCGCACCTGGGCCTGTGTCGAGCTGCTCTACGCAACGGGCGCGCGCGTGGGTGAGGTGGTCGACCTGGACGTGCGCGACGTCGACCTCGACCAGCGGTCCGTGCGCGTGGTCGGCAAGGGAGACAAGGAACGGGTGGTTCCCTTCGGGGTCCCGGCCGCGCACGCGATCCGTGGGTGGCTCGACCGTGGCCGCCCGGCGCTCGCCGGCGCCGACGACGCCGACGCGCTCTTCATCGGCCAGCGGGGACAGCGCTGGGGACAGCGCCAGGTGCGCGACGCGGTGCACCGGCTCTCGGCCGTCGCCGGGGTCGACGACGTGGCCCCGCACGACCTCCGCCACTCCGCTGCGACCCACCTGCTCCAAGGCGGATCTGACCTGCGCACTGTGCAAGAGGTGCTCGGTCATGCGACCCTCGCTACGACGCAGCGATACACCCACGTCTCCGCTGAACGCCTGCGGTCGTCCTATCAGCTTGCGCACCCACGCGCATGAGAGAGTCCGAGAGCGCCATGACAGCACTGAGCGCGGCAGCGGCACGCGACGAGCAGATCGCCGCGCCGGCGACGCCACGTCCGGCACGGTCCGGCCTGCTGCACGAGCGACTCGACCGGGCCGCTCTGCGGGCCGGTGAGAAGACGCCGGTCGCCAACGGCGCAGACGCCGTCGCCGGTGACGCGGGTCGCCGGGACGTCGGGCAGCCGGACGCGATCCTCGCGGTGTGGGCGCAGTACAAGGCCACGAAGGTGTCAGCCCTGCGTGAGCGACTCATCCTGCACTACGCACCGCTCGTGGCGATGGTCGCCTCACGCGTCGGCATGAGGCTCCCGAGCTCGGTCGAGCACGCGGACCTCGTCTCCTACGGGATGTTCGGTCTCATCGATGCGATCGAGAAGTTCGAGATCGGCCGGGACGTGAAGTTCGAGACCTACGCGAACTCGCGGATCCGCGGAGCGATCCTCGACGAGCTGCGCGCTGCCGACTGGATCCCGCGGTCGGTGAGGTCCAAGGCGCGGGCGGTCGACCGTGCCCAGGCCGAGCTCGAGGGAACGCTGCACCGCGTGCCGTCGAACGACGAGATCGCGGCGCACATGGAGATCCCGCTGACGGACCTGCGGTCGATCCAGAGCCAGGTCTCCACGGTGAACCTGGTCGCCCTCGACGAGGTGCTGGGCGGCGGAGAGCGGATGGACCAGGTGAGCTCGCTGGACACCGTGCAACGGGCCAGGATGCACGACCCGGCGGGCACCTTCGAGGCGAAGGAGACGAAGTTCCTGCTCTCTCGCGCGATGGATCAGCTGGGGGAGCGCGAGAAGATCATGCTGGTCCTCTACTACTACGAGGGCATGACCCTGGCCGAGATCGGCCGGGTGCTGGGTGTCACCGAGTCCCGGATCTCCCAGATGCACACAGCCGCGATGGTGCGGCTCCGGGCCAAGCTCACCCAGTGCGAGAGCCACTGACTCGAGGGCCCTGCGCCCCGCGGCCACTGGCCGCGGCCCCGAGACAGCGACGCGCTGCCGCGCCGTGCCAGTCCCGGTGTCGGGGAGACCGGGACTGGCACGGGTACCGCAGGTCGGACGGTCGGGCGGTTCAGCCCAGGGGGCCGTACAGCGCCGGGGCGGTCCGCGCGTGGGTGGCCTGCTCGAAGGAGTACGCGAGCCCGAGCAGCGGGCCCTCCGCGTAGTTGAGCCCGAGGAGCTCGAGGTTGACCCCGGCGCCCGTCGTGGTGCTGTCCCCTGCGACGGCCTGACCCATCGGGACCGTCACGGCAGGCATTCCCGTGTTGGGGCTCAGGCGCATGTTGGTGCTCTGCGTGCCGTACGGCGTGCCGGAGGGGTAGGCGATCGCGTCGAGGTCCAGGTCCTCCATCATCGCGGTGACGAGCGTGGCACCGGCCTCGATCTGGGTGGTGTGGGATCCGGTCGGACCCGCCCAGGCCTGGTAGGTCTCCTCGGTGACGGCGTCGCGCTGCTGATAGACCGACGTCCGCGAGGTCACAAAGCTCCCCGACGCCAGGATCTCGGCGATCGAACGGTTGGTCACCGCGGGTGACAGGTGCGTGTCCACATAGGCCGCGAGGTCGTGCTTGAACTCGTTCGTGCTGCCGCTGCCCTCGCTGAGCACGGCCGCGAAGCCCACCGGCGGTGCGATCTCGACGACGGTCGCGCCCAGCTGCTCGAGCGTGGCCCTGGACTCGTTCCACAGGCGGACCGTGGTGGCGTTGGAGCCGATCATCGAGGGGACGTAGCCGATGCGCGCACCCTGGAGAGCGTCGGGGTCGAGGAAGGACGTGAACGACTCCGGGACGTGTCCCGCCTGCTCGGCGGTGACCGGGTCGGCCGGGTCCACGCCCACGACGGTGTCCAGGGCGATCGCTGCGTCGGTCACGCTGCGGGTCAGGGGGCCACCGGTGTCCTGGCTCAGGGCGAGCGGGATGATCCCGTCTCTGCTGGCCAGACCGACCGTCGGGCGGATGCCGACGAGCTGGTTGTAGGACGACGGGACCCGGATGGAGCCGCCGGTGTCGGTGCCGAAACCGATGCCGGCGAGGTTGGCCGAGATGGCTGCACCGGTCCCGCCGCTCGATCCGCCCGCGGTCTTCGCAGTGTTGTAGGGGCTCGCGACCAGCGAGGAGGTGCCGGGAGCCTGGAAGGAGGAGAACTCCGAGGCGAAGCCGTAGGCGAACTCGTCGAGGCTGGCCTTGGCCAGGACGACGGCGCCGGCCTCGCGCAGACCGGTGATCATGGCGGCGTCGGTCGTGGTCTGGTTCCCGTCCCAGCACCCGCAGCCGCCGGTCGTGGGCATGTCCCGGGTGTTGTAGTTGTCCTTCACTGCGACCGGGATCCCCAGGAGCATGCTCGTCATGCCCTGGGAGGCGCGGATCGCGTCCGCGTCCGCGGCGGCCTGGAGGGCGACGTCGCTCACGGTGATGATCGAGTTGAGCGGTCGCACGCCGCCGGGGACGACGACCGAGTCGTAGGCGGCGATCCGGTCGAGGTACCCCTGCGTGAGGTCGACCGAGGTGATGACCCCGGCGTTCATCGCGGCCTGCATGTCCACGGTCGACGCCTCGACGATCTCGAAGGGACCGTCGTCGTAGATCATCCGGTGGGAGACAGCAGCGAGGTCGGAGACCGTGATCGTGGCGTCGCCGTCGACGTCGGCCACCGAGACGCCCGCCCAGGACGGGTCGGTGCTCGTCGTCCCGAGATGGTCGACGACGAACGCGAGGTCGGGCCGGGTGACCTGACGGTCGCCCGTGAGGTCGAGCTCGGTGTAGTAGGGAGCGAGCAGGGTACCGCCCGTGGGGGTCGGGTCCGGTGCTGCGGCGGACGGGAGGGCGCCGACGGTACCTGCTGCGAGCAGCGAGACGATGCCCGTCGCCGCGGCGGCCGTCGTGCGTGCGCGTCGTGAGATCACTGAGTTCTTCCTCTGGGAGCGGGGGGTCCGGGTGGGGTTGGTCTCGGGGGAGCGGTTCACGCCGTTCATCGTGAGCCCACCGACCGGCGTCGGAGGAGCAGCACACCTGCGGCGATCGCGGCCCCGGCGAGCAGCAGCACCGTGCCGGCGGCGAAGCCGGTGCGCGCCAGGGATCCGTTCCTGGACGGGGTCGTCGACGCGGACGTGGTGGTGGCAGGTGCGCCGGTGCCGGAGGTGGCCGTGGGGGTGGACGGAACCGTCGAGGTCCCCGTCCCCGTCCCCGTCCCGGTCCCGGTCCCCGTCCCGGTGGGAGGTGGTGTCACCGCTGGTGGGGTGGGAGTGGGTGGGACGGCGGCGGCGACGGTGGTCGACGTCGCGGCGGCCGGCGCCAGGAGGAGGTCGGCTCCTTCGGCGTCGACGAGGGTGACGGTCGTGGCACGGACGGTGGCGCTGCCGCTGCCGACCGCGGTGAACGACGCCGAGGCGGCGAGGTCGCCCGTGAGGGCAGGTGAGGTGCCGAGCCGGCTGTGGACGAGAGTGACGCTGCCGGTGCCCTGTGCGACGGAGGAGAAGCCCCCGGCGGGTCCGGTCGCGCTCTCCGGGACATAGGTGAGGACGGCCGGGTCGAAGGTGAGGGTCACCTCGTAGGCATAGACGTCGGTGGTCCCGGTGAGGTCGACGCCGACGAGGATCGTGTCGCCGATCGCGGCAGACGGGATCGCGGTGAGGGTGACGGCCTCGGCGGTCGGGGCGGCGACGGCGGGGGTGAGGCTCACCAGCGAGAGGGCGAGGGTGAGACTGCCGACAGCCATCGCAGTGCGGTGGCGCCGGGGGCGCGGGAGATCGGGGTGCATGAGGTCGGAGTCCTGCCTTCGCGGATCGGGAGCGGAGTCCGACGCCCGGCGTGGGCAGGTCGCGGCCGAGCCCCGCCCAGACGGACGGCGGTTCAGCCACGGTGAGCATCGTCGCCCAGCCGGAGTCGAGCGGACCGCTCGGGTGTGGTGCGCCAGACGCTATCCATGCGCCGGACGAGAACGGTTTCATCGACGTTTCCGCTGGGTAACACGTTGACCGGGTGCCACCTCGACCGGGTGCCACCTCGACCGGATGGTGCGTCGCCGGGGACCACGCCGACCCGGTCCTGGCGGTGGACCGGAGGGCGACGGGAGGCCGGCTGGGGGCGCTGCTACCCCCGCGGGAGCAGGATCACGGCCTCGGCCGCGCCCAGCAGGACGAGGGGATCGAGGTAGACCTCACCTCGTCGCACCCCCCAGTGCAGGCAGGTGGCGGGCGCGCAGTGGGTGGATGCCTCGGGTGCCAACGAGCCGACGCGCTCGCCCGCTCCGACGCGGGACCCGGTCGCGAGGTCGCTCATGACCGGCTCGAGGGTGGACCGCAGGCCGTCGTGGTGGGTGATGACGATGAGCGGACGGTCGACCACGACACCCACGAACGACACGGTGCCGGCCGCGGGGGCGACGACCGGGGCCCCGGCCGCCGCAGCCAGGTCCACCCCACGGTGCCCGGCTCCCCAGCGCGGCCCCGGGTCGACGAAGTCGCGCACGAGCACCCCCCGCTCGAGGAGCTCTGCCCGGGTGGGTCGCCCCGCCGCCGACGTCGGCCCGGGGACCGGCAGGACGTACCCGGAGGGCGAGGGGAGGGCGGAGAAGGGCGCGGCGGAGACGGGACTCGGGGTAGTGGCTGGGAAGGTGGCTGGGAAGGTGGCTGGGTCGGTGGCCGAACGGGTGACCCCACCCGCGGGGGCCGGTGCCACCGCGAGGAGCAGGACCAGTGTGAGGGCCAGCGCGCCCTTGACCGCCGCCGCGCCCTTGACCGCCGCCGCGCCCGCGGGCGGACGCGGGTCGGGGCCGGGAGCGGGGTGGGCGGGGCGCATGCCTCGATCCTGCCTCGACGCTGCGGACGGGCGGGGGTGAACCAGGCATACCTGTGCGTGCACGTGGCCGTCCACAGGGATGAAGTCGGGTAGACTGATAGATGCAATCGTCATGTTCGTGCTGCCCGGGGTCACCCGGAGCGGTCGGCTCGACGATCGACTTCACGCACCAGTTGTCCGGCCTTGTCGGTCAGGTGCGACGGCAGAGGTCCGGGGAGACCCGGCGTCGTCGCCCTTGGTGCTAGGGACGATCTCCGTCTCGGAGGCGTCATCAACCGATCAGCGGTCCGCGAGGACCGCCACACATGCGTGCGATGAGGGACACAAGTCCGGATCGCATCGAAAGGAAGTGCCATGGCCGTTGTGACCATGCGCCAGCTCCTCGACAGTGGTGTCCACTTCGGACACCAGACCCGCCGCTGGAACCCGAAGATGAAGCGCTTCATCTTCACGGAGCGGAACGGCATCTACATCGTCGACCTCCAGCAGTCGCTGACCTACATCGACACCGCTTACGAGTTCGTCAAGGAGACGGTCGCCCACGGCGGATCGATCCTCTTCGTCGGAACGAAGAAGCAGGCTCAGGAGCCCGTCGCCGAGCAGGCCGTCCGCGTGGGCATGCCCTACGTGAACCACCGCTGGCTCGGTGGGATGCTCACCAACTTCCAGACCGTCAACAAGCGTCTGCAGCGCCTCAAGGAGCTGGAGCAGATCGACTTCGCGGACGTCGCTGGAAGCTCCTTCACCAAGAAGGAGCTGCTCATCATGCGTCGCGAGCGCGACAAGCTGGCCAAGACCCTCGGCGGCATCCGCGACATGGCGAAGGTCCCCTCCGCCGTGTGGATCGTGGACACCAACAAGGAGCACCTGGCCGTCGACGAGGCGCGCAAGCTCCACATCCCGATCGTCGCGATCCTCGACACCAACTGCGACCCCGACGTCGTGGACTACAAGATCCCCGGCAACGACGACGCCATCCGCGCCGTCGCGCTGCTCACCCGCGTGATCGCTGACGCGGTCGCCGAGGGCCTCATCCAGCGTCACGCCGGCAAGTCCGGAGCCGACGCCGGTGCTGCTGCCGAGCCGCTCGCCGAGTGGGAGCGTGAGCTTCTCGAGGCTCCCGCCGCCGAGGCCGCTGTGACCACCGAGGCTTCCGCCGAGGTCGTCGCCGAGGCTCCGGCCGAGGTCGTCGCCGAGGCTGCTGCAGCACCTGCTGCGCCGGCCCCCGCTGCCCCTGCCGCTCCGGCACCTGCTGCTCCTGCTGCTCCGGTCCCCGCCGCCCCTGCAGCTCCTGCTGCCGAGGTCGTCGAGGCTCCTGCCGCTGAGGCCGCCGCCGAGGTCGTCGAGGCTCCTGCCGACGAGGCCGAGGCCAAGTAAGCAGTGCGTCCCGGGTGGCCGTCCGAGTTCACTCGGACGGCCACCCGATCTGTAGAACCCGCTATCCTCATGCAAAAGGACACTAAGACTATGGCGAACTACACCGCCGCTGACATCAAGGCACTGCGCGAGCGCACCGGTGCCGGCATGCTCGACGTCAAGAAGGCTCTCGACGAGGCCGACGGCAACGCTGAGAAGGCGCTCGAGATCATCCGTATCAAGGGTCTCAAGGGCGTCAGCAAGCGCGAGGGCAACACGACGTCCGAGGGCCTCGTCGCTCTTGTCGTGACCCCGACCGACGCCGGCGAGGTCGGCACGATGATCGAGCTGAACTCCGAGACCGACTTCGTCGCCAAGAGCGACAACTTCATCGCACTCGCCGAGCGCGTGCTCGCCGCAGTCGTCGCGAGCGGTGCCACCGAGACCGAGGCAGCCCTGGCCGCCGAGTCCGACGGCCAGTCCCTCGCCGAGCTCATCAGCTCGACCGCAGCCACACTGGGCGAGAAGATCGTCCTGCGTCGCGTCGCGAGCCTCTCGGCCCCGAAGGTCACGAGCTACCTGCACCGCACGAGCAAGGACCTTCCGCCCTCGATCGGTGTCCTCGTCGGATCCGACGAGGCCGGCGCAGCCGTGGCCAAGGACGTCGCTCAGCACATCGCAGCGATGTCCCCCACGTTCCTGAGCCGCGAGGACGTCCCGGCCGAGACGGTCGTCAGCGAGCGTCGCATCGCCGAGGAGACCTCGCGCAACGAGGGCAAGCCCGAGGCAGCGCTCCCGAAGATCATCGAGGGTCGCCTGGGCGGATTCTTCAAGGAGGTCGTGCTGCTCGAGCAGCCGCTCGCGAAGGACCCGAAGAAGACCGTCGCGAAGACCTTCGAGGAGGTCGGCGGCTCCGCCACCGCCTTCGTGCGGTTCCGCGTCGGCGCCTGAGGACACCCTTGATCGGTCGCCCGGCTCGTCGCAGCATCTGCGGGCCGGGCTTCCGCACACAGTGGCCCGTCTCGTGCGATCATCGCCGGACGGCGCCGCTCGACGACTGCTTGGCCACGAACGCAGGATGGGAACACTAGTGACTCAGGGCACGACTGACGCAACCACAGGCGAGATTCTCCCCGGCGAAGCCCGCCGGGTGCTGCTCAAGCTCTCGGGCGAAGCGTTCGGCGGCGGGCAGATCGGCCTGGCGTCCGACGTCGTGCGCCGCGTCGCCGCTGAGATCGCCGAGGCCGTCGCGGCCGGCGTTCAGGTGGCGATCGTCGTCGGCGGTGGCAACTTCTTCCGCGGGGCGGAGCTCTCCCAGCAGGGACTGGACCGCGCCCGCGCCGACTACATGGGCATGCTCGGCACGGTCATGAACTGCCTCGCGCTGCAGGACTTCCTCGAGCAGGCAGGCGTGAGCACCCGGGTCCAGACCGCGATCGCGATGGGTCAGGTCGCCGAGCCCTACATCCCGCTGCGGGCGATCCGCCACCTCGAGAAGGGCCGCGTCGTCATCTTCGGTGCTGGCGCAGGCATGCCGTACTTCTCGACCGACACCGTCGCCGCGCAGCGCTCCCTGGAGACCCACTGCCAGGAGGTGCTCATGGGCAAGAACGGGGTCGACGGCGTGTACTCGGCCGACCCCCGGACCAACCCGGACGCGATCAAGCTCGACACGCTCACCTACACCGACGCCCTCGTCGAGGGCCTGGCCGTGATGGACGCCACCGCGCTGAGCCTGTGCCGGGACAACAACGTGCACATGCGCGTGTTCGGGATGGACACCCCCGGGAACGTCACCCGCGCGCTCCTGGGTGAGAAGATCGGCACGCTGCTCACCGCAGACTGAAGCCAGACGGGCTGACGTGCGTCAGCCGAGACCCTGCCACGCGGGACCGTGTGGCGCTCAATCGTGATGAAGGAGTACCGGTGATCGACGAGACCCTCCTCGAGGCTGAAGAAAAGATGGACAAGGCGATCGAGGTCGCCAAGAACGACTTCGCGAGCATCCGCACCGGCCGGGCCAGTGCGTCGATGTTCAACCGGATCGTCGTGGAGTACTACGACGCGCCGACCCCGCTGCAGCAGCTCGCGTCCTTCAACACCCCCGAGGCCCGGACCATCCTCATCACGCCCTTCGACAAGACGGCGCTGCCGGGCATCGAGCGCGCGCTGCGCGACTCCGACCTCGGAGTCAACCCGAGCAACGACGGCAACGTCATCCGGATCGTGCTGCCGATGCTCACCCAGGAGCGCCGCAAGGAGTACGTCAAGCTCGCCAAGACCAAGTCCGAGGACGCCAAGGTGTCCGTGCGCGCCATCCGCCGCAAGGCCAAGGAGACCCTGGACCGTCTGGTCAAGGACGGCGAGGCGGGCGAGGACGAGGGCGCCCGCGCGGAGAAGGAGCTCGAGATCCTGACCAAGCGTCACGTCGAGGCCATCGACGTCATGCTGGGCAACAAGGAAGCCGAGCTGCTCGAAGTCTGATGACAGAGTCCGCATTCTCCGAGCCCGTCCCCGTCCCGACGCGCGGCGGCAGAAACCTGCCGGTCGCGATCGTGGTCGGGGTCGGTCTGCTCGCCGCAGTCGGTGGATCGTTGTACTTCCGCAAGGAGGCCTTCATCGGCTTCGCGATCCTCGCGATCGGTGCCGCTCTGTGGGAGCTCTCCCGCGCGCTGGGCCGGCGGGGAGTGGGGATCCCGCTGCTTCCGCTGTGGGTCGGTACCGCCGGCATGCTCATCTCGACGTACGTGGCGGGCGCGGAGGCGCTCATGGTGTCCTTCATCCTCACGGTCGCCGGGCTCGTCGTCTGGCGGGTGGTGGACGGCGGTGGCATCTCCGCGGTCCGGGACGCCGCGGCCGGCGTGTTCGCGGCGGCGTACCTGCCGCTCATGGCGGGCTTCGTGATGCTCATGCTGGCGGCGGACAACGGGCGCGAGCAGGTGCTGCTGTTCATCCTGCTGGCGGTGGCCAGCGACGTGGGCGGCTACTTCGCGGGGGTCCGGTTCGGCCGGCACCCCCTGGCGCCGTCGGTCAGCCCCAAGAAGAGCTGGGAGGGCCTGGCCGGGTCGTTCGCGCTCGCCCTCGCGGTGGGTGTCGTGGGCTCGGTGCTCGTGCTCGGGATCAACCCGGCGATCGGTCTCACCCTCGGGTTCCTCACCCCGCTCACCGCGACGCTGGGCGACCTCGCCGAGTCGATGATCAAGCGCGACCTAGAATTGAAGGACATGGGGTCCCTGCTCCCCGGGCACGGGGGAGTGCTGGACCGGCTCGACTCGATGCTCCTGACCGCCCCGTTCGTCTACCTCCTCTTCTCGGTCACCCCGAGCGTGGGGACCTGACAGCTCGCTGCCGCCCTCGCCGGCAGCGTCATGGCCACCGCACACCGGTGACCGCACCCGAACTTCTCTGCACGTGACTGGCAAGTGACTGGATTGTGAACATGGTTGGACAACAGACTGCGGCGACGACCGGGCTGACGGCTGCACAAGCCGCAGGCCTGAAGACCCCGCTCGCCCTGACGATGGCCGCGCCCAAGCGCGGCAAGGCGCCCCGGCACTTCGCCGACATGACGCCGGAGGAACGGGTCGAGGCGGTCACCGCGCTGGGGGAGAAGCCGTTCCGGGCCAAGCAGCTCGCCAACCACTACTTCACGCACCTCACGGCCGACCCCGAGGACATGACCGACCTGCCGCAGGGAAGCCGGGACCAGCTCGTCTCCCAGCTCTTCCCCGAGCTGCTGACCAAGATCCGCACGATGGAAGCCGACGGCGGGACCACGGTCAAGACGCTCTGGCACCTCCACGACAAGGTCAAGGTCGAGTCCGTGCTCATGCGGTACACGAACCGCACGACGCTGTGCGTCTCGAGCCAGGTGGGCTGCGGCATGGCCTGCCCCTTCTGCGCCACCGGCCAGCTGGGCCTGGCCCGGAACCTGTCCACCGCCGAGATCGTCGAGCAGATCCGCCTGGCGGCGAAGTCCCTCGCCGACGGCGAGATCCCTGGCGGCCCCACCCGGCTGAACAACCTCGTCTTCATGGGCATGGGCGAGCCGATGGCCAACTACAAGGCCGTCATGGGCACCGTGCGCCAGGCGGTCGCGCCGACCCCGGACGGGCTGGGCATGTCCGCGCGCAACATCACCGTCTCGACCGTGGGCCTGGTCCCGGCGATGCTCAAGCTCGCCAAGGAGGGCATCCCGGTCACCCTCGCGCTCTCCCTGCACGCCCCCGACGACGAGCTGCGCAGCGACCTCGTGCCGATCAACACCCGCTGGTCCGTCGACGAGGTGCTCGACGCCGCACGCAACTACTTCGAGGTCACCGGACGCCGCGTGAGCATCGAGTACGCGCTCATCAAGGACATGAACGACCACGCCTGGCGCGCCGACCTGCTGGGTGAGAAGCTCACCGCCCGCGGGAAGGGCTGGGTGCACGTCAACCCGATCCCGCTCAACCCGACCCCCGGCTCGATCTGGACCGCGAGCGATCCGGCGGTCGAGGACGAGTTTGTGGCACGCTTGCGCGCACACGGGATCCCTACGACGATCCGTGACACCCGCGGCAGCGACATCGACGGTGCGTGCGGGCAGCTCGCGGCGGAGGAAGCGTCATGACGAAGGTGTTCTCCACGGTCTCCAGGCTCCGGGTCGGGTACGCCACCGACGAGGTCGACGAGTTCTTCGACCATGCCCGCGAGGTCTACGAGGGGGCGGCGACCGAGCCGCTGACCAGCCGCGACATCCAGACCTGCGCCTTCGACCTGACCCGCGGGGGATACGCCACCGCTGAGGTCGACGCCGCGCTGGCGCGGCTGGAGAGCGCCTTCGTCGCCCGCCAGCGGCACGAGTTCACCGTGACCCGCGGGTCGGACGCGTGGATGGCCGACCTGGCCTCGCGCGCCCAGTCCCTCTACGGGCGTCTGGGGCGACCGGACGGGGACCGGTTCGCCCGCGCCGAGCGCGGTGCGCCCGCCTACGACACCGACGACGTCGACGACCTGTGCCAGCGGCTCGTCGCCTACTTCGACCGCACCTCCGCCCTGGCTGCCCAGGACGTGCGCAGCGCCGTCTTCCGGCGCCGCAAGGGGAAGAGCGGCTACGCCGAGGCCCCCGTCGACGCCTTCTTCGCCCGCGCGGTCGAGGTCCTGCTCGGTGTCGAGTAGCCCGGTGTCGAGCAGCTCTGTGTCGACCAGCTCTGTGTCGACCAGCTCGGCGTCGATCACCTCCGCGTCGCGCAGCGTGGCGCTGCTCGGGTCGACCGGGTCGATCGGCACGCAGGCCCTGGACGTGATCTCCCACCACCGCGACCGGTTCCAGGTCGCCTCGCTCAGCGCGGGCGGCGCGAACCTCGCCCTGCTCGCCGAGCAGGTCGTCGACTTCGACGTGCCGCTCGTCGCGATCGCCGACGCGGCCCGCCGGTCCGAGCTCGTCGACCTCATCGCCGGCCGCCAGCGGGCCAGCGGGCGCGCCGCCCGTCCCGTGGAGATCCTCGCCGGCCCCGAGGCCGCCACGTCCCTCGCGGGTGCGGGAGCCGACGTCGTGCTCAACGGCATCACCGGGTCGGTGGGCCTGGGTCCGACGCTGGCCGCCCTGGCCGCCGGGTCGTCCCTGGCGCTGGCCAACAAGGAGTCCCTCGTGGTGGGCGGACAGCTGGTCAAGGCCGCCCAGCGGCGCAGCGACCAGATCGTCCCGGTCGACTCCGAGCACTCCGCCATCGCGCAGTGCCTGCGCTCGGGGGAGCCTCGCGAGGTGCGCCGGCTCATCCTCACCGCCTCGGGCGGTCCCTTCCGCGGGTGGGCCCGCGACGACGTCAGGTCGGTGACGCCCGACGCCGCGCTCGCGCACCCCACGTGGTCGATGGGTCCGGTGGTGACCGTCAACTCCGCGACGCTGATGAACAAGGGCCTCGAGCTCATCGAGGCCCACCTCCTCTTCGACGTCGCGGTCCGCGACATCACGGTCGTGGTGCACCCGCAGTCGGTGGTCCACTCGATGGTCGAGTTCGTCGACGGGTCGACGATCGCCCAGGCGTCACCTCCCGACATGCGCCTGCCGATCGCCCTCGGCCTGAGCTGGCCCGAGCGGCTCAGCGGCGTCGCGACGCCGTGCGCCTGGACCGACCCGACATCGTGGACCTTCGAGCCCCTCGACGCCGAGCTCTTCGGTGCGGTCCGCCTCGCCCGCGAGGTCGCCGAGGCCTCGGGCACCCATCCGGCCGTCTACAACGCCGCGAACGAGGAGTGCGTGGCGGCCTTCCTCACGGGTCGGATCGGCTTCCTCGACATCGTGGACACCGTCGAGCGCGTGGTCGCCGAGCACACGTCGTCGGGACCGCTCACCCTCGAGGCGGTGCTCGCCGCCGAGGTCTGGGCCCGCCGTCGGGCCCACGAGATGCTCTCCCGGCGGTAGCCGACGAGCTCCCCACGGGCGGGCTCTCGGCAAGCTCCCAGAAATACCCGGCATCATGAGGTGATCCGGTCTCACCCAGCATCAGGAGAACAGATGGCCTACCTCGTGGGTGTGCTCGTGCTCGTCGTCGGCGTGCTTGTCTCGATCGCCCTGCACGAGGTCGGGCACATGGTCCCGGCCAAGAAGTTCGGCGTGCGCGTCAGCCAGTACATGGTCGGTTTCGGGCCGACGCTGTGGTCGCGCACCCGGGGGGAGACCGAGTACGGCATCAAGGCGATCCCGCTGGGCGGCTACGTCCGTCTCGTCGGGATGTACCCTCCGGGCGACCCGCGGCGCGCCGCCCGATCGGGTCGTATCGCTGAGCTCATCCAGTCCGCCCGCGACGCGAGCTCCGAGGAGATCCATCCGGGCGAGGAAGGCCGTGCCTTCTACAACCTGTCCGCACCCAAGAAGCTCGTCGTCATGCTGGGCGGACCGGTGATGAACCTCGTCATCGCGGTGGTGCTGTTCACCTCCGTCGTCGTCGGCTTCGGCACGATGGGGCCGACCACCACGCTGGCGACCGTCGCCCAGTGCGTGCTCGCCGCAGACGCCCCGTCCGACGCCACCTGCACGGACACCGACCCTCTGGCACCCGCCGCCGCGGCGGGTCTGCTGCCGGGCGACACGATCGTGGAGTTCGGCGGCCAGGCCGTGGACGACTGGGACGAGCTGGCCTCGCTCATCGCCGCGTCAGGTGGCGCGCCGTCGTCCGTCGTCGTCGAGCGGTCCGGGCAGCGCGTGGAGGCGACCGTCACACCGGTCGTGGCCGACCGGCCCATCACCGACGACACGGGCCAGCTCGTGCTCGACGCCGACGGAGAGATGATCACCGAGCCGATGGGCTTCCTCGGGATTGGCCCCACCCGGGACCTCGTGCAGCAGTCCGCGACCGTCGTGCCGGGGATGATCGGTGAGCAGCTGCAGCAGACCGCCAAGGTCATCATCACTCTGCCGCAGCGCCTCGTCGACGTCGCCCAGGCCGCGTTCGGGTCCGAGGAACGGGACGCGACCTCGGTCGTGGGAGTGGTCGGGATCGGCCGCTTCGCAGGTGAGGTCGCCTCGGCCGACGTCGACGGCTACGACATGTCGATGCGGACGGCCAACCTCATCATGATCGTCGCGGGCCTGAACATCGCGCTCTTCGCCTTCAACCTCATCCCGCTGCTGCCGCTGGACGGCGGGCACGTGGTCGGAGCCCTCTACGAGGGAGGCCGGCGTCAGGTCGCCCGCTGGCGGGGTCTGCCGCGCCCGCTGCCGGCGGACACCGCCCGGATGATGCCGCTCGCCTACGGGGTGTTCGTCGTGCTCGCGGGAATGGGCGCGCTGCTCATCTACGCGGACATCGTCAAACCGATCCAGATCATGTGAGGAGTGGGGCGATCCTGCATGTGTCGGGCGCCGAGGTCCGCATGTGCCCCGCGGAGGGGGATACTGGTCCCGTGAGTCTTCCGATCAGCCTTGGTATGCCCGAAGCCCCTCCGCCCGTGCTCGCTCCGCGGCGCCCGACCCGCCGGATCAAGGTCGGCAAGGTCGACGTCGGTGGCGGCGCTCCCGTGAGCGTGCAGTCCATGACGACGACGCCGACGACCGACATCAACGGCACCCTGCAGCAGATCGCCGCGTTGACCGCGGCCGGGTGCGACATCGTCCGGGTGGCGGTCCCGACCACCGACGACGCGCTGGCCCTCAAGGCCATCGCGACGAAGTCGCAGATCCCGGTGATCGCCGACATCCACTTCCAGCCCAAGTACGTCTTCGCGGCCATCGACGCAGGCTGCGCCGCCGTGCGCGTCAACCCCGGGAACATCCGCAAGTTCGACGACCAGGTCAAGCAGATCGCCGACGCCGCGCGCGACGCCGGCGTCTCGATCCGGATCGGGGTGAACGCCGGCTCCCTCGACCCGCGGCTGATGGCCAAGTACGGGAAGGCCACTCCCGAGGCGCTCGTCGAGTCCGCGGTGTGGGAGGCCTCCCTCTTCGAGGAGCACGGCTTCCACGACTTCAAGATCTCGGTCAAGCACAACGACCCGGTCATCATGGTCCGCGCGTACGAGCTGCTCTCCGAGCGCGGCGACTGGCCGCTGCACCTGGGCGTGACGGAGGCCGGACCGGCCTTCCAGGGCACCATCAAGTCGGCGACGGCCTTCGGAGCGCTGCTCTCCCAGGGCATCGGCGACACGATCCGGGTCTCCCTGTCCGCGCCCCCGGTCGAGGAGGTCAAGGTCGGCATCCAGATCCTGCAGTCGCTCAACCTGCGCCCCCGCAAGCTCGAGATCGTCTCCTGCCCGTCCTGCGGCCGGGCCCAGGTCGACGTCTACAGCCTGGCCGAGCGGGTCACCGCGGGCCTGGAGGGCCTCGACGTCCCGCTGCGCGTCGCCGTCATGGGCTGCGTCGTCAACGGTCCGGGCGAAGCCCGTGAGGCCGACCTCGGTGTCGCCTCCGGCAACGGCAAGGGGCAGATCTTCGTCAAGGGCGAGATCGTCAAGACCGTTCCCGAGTCGATGATCGTCGAGACGCTCATCGAGGAGGCCCTGCGGATCGCTGCGACCATGGAGAAGACCTCCGAGGGTGGCGGCGCGACCGTGACGGTCGGCTGACCCGGACTTGATGCCGGACCGGGTGCCGGAGGCCGGAGCACCGGCGGCTGAGGGAGAGGACGGGTGATGAGGTCGTTGTGGCCGGCGCCCCGGCGCTCACCCGCCGTGCGGGTGCTCGAGGACGTGGAACTGCCCGCCGCCCTCGCCGTCTGCGCCCAGGACCCGGTCGCCTCGGTGCTCGCCGCGACGCGGATCGAGGCGATCGTCGCCGAGCCGCTGCTCCGGGGCGTGGGCCAGGTGTGGGGGTTCCCGGCGACCGGCCCGCTCGTGGCCGTGTGCTGGGCGGGCGCGAACCTCGTCCCGGTCGTGCCCGTTCCCGACCCGGAGATCCTCGACGCCTTCGCCCACCAGGGGCGCTTGCAGGGTCGCCAGTGTTCGTCGATCGTGGGCCCGGCCGACGTCGCGCTGGGCCTGTGGCGGCGGCTCGAGCATGCGTGGTCCCCGGCCCGGGAGGTCCGCCCGGACCAGCCGTCACTGCAGATCCTGGGTGACCCCCTGGTCGAGCCGGACCCGGCCGTGCGCCACGCCACCCTCGACGACCTCGACGAGCTGCTGCCCGCGTGCGTGGCGATGTTCGAGGAAGAGGTCGGGTACTCACCGATCACCTACTCCGGGCGCGCCTACACCCAGCGCGTCCGCAGCCTCGTGGTGGCGAGGCACGCCTTCATCGCCCGAGCGCCGAGCGCCACGGCGGAGATCGTGTTCAAGGCCGAGCTCGGTGCCGTGACGCCCGCCGTCGCCCAGGTCCAGGGGGTCTGGGTGGACCCTCGCCACCGTGGCCAGGGGCACAGCGAGCCGGGCATGGCGGCCGTCGTGGCGGCGGCCCACCGGGACGTGGCGCCCACCGTCTCGCTCTACGCCAACTCCTACAACACCCGGGCGCTGGCGACCTACCGCCGGGTCGGGTTCGAGCAGGTCGGGACGTTCGCCACGATCTTGTTCTGAGCGGGAAGATCCCGCCGGTCTCGTCGGTCTCGTCTGTCGGGGAGGGCGGTCCGCAGCGACTAGGCTCAGCCCATGCTGCTTCGTCTCTCCACGCTCTTCGTCCGTACGCTTCGCGAGGACCCTGCCGACGCCGAGGTCGCCAGCCACCGCCTGCTGGTGCGCGCCGGCTACATCCGCCGCGCCGCCCCTGGCATCTACACCTGGCTGCCCCTGGGCCTGCGGGTGCTGGCCAAGGTCGAGGCCATTGTCCGCGAGGAGATGGAGGGTGTCGGAGCCCAGCAGGTGCACTTCCCGGCGCTGCTGCCGCGCGAGCCCTACGAGACGACGGGCCGCTGGACCGAGTACGGACCCAACCTGTTCCGCCTCAAGGACCGCCGCGACGCCGAGTACCTGCTCGCCCCGACCCACGAGGAGATGTTCACCCTCCTGGTCAAGGACCTGTACTCCTCGTACAAGGACCTGCCGGTCACGCTGTTCCAGATCCAGACGAAGTACCGCGACGAGGCACGCCCGCGGGCCGGCCTCATCCGCGGTCGCGAGTTCATCATGAAGGACGCCTACTCCTTCGACATCGACGACGCCGGGCTCGAGGCCTCCTACCTCGCCCAGCGCGGCGCCTACGAGCGGATCTTCACCCGCCTGGGCCTCGAGTACGTCATCGTGGCGGCGACCTCCGGGGCGATGGGCGGCTCGCGCAGCGAGGAGTTCCTCACCCCGACGCTGATCGGTGAGGACACCTTCGTCCGGTCACCGGGCGGCTACGCCGCCAACGTCGAGGCCGTGGTGACCGTGGTCCCCGAGGAGATCGACTTCACCGGCGCGCCTGCTGCGCACGTGGAGGCCACGCCCGACACCCCGACCATCGCTGCGCTCGTTGACCTCGCCAACGCGGACCACCCGCGCGCCGACGGGCGTGGGTGGACCGCTGCAGACACCCTCAAGAACGTCGTGATCGCGCTCACCCAGCCGGACGGCGCCCGGGAGCTGCTCGTCGTGGGTCTGCCCGGGGACCGCGAGGTCGACTTCAAGCGCCTCGAGGCTGCTCTCGCCCCGGCCGAGGTCGAGCCGGCCGGCGACGGCGACTTCGCCAAGAACCCCACCCTCATCAAGGGGTACATCGGACCCAAGTCGCTCGGCCGGGTGGCTTCCGGAGACGAGAAGGCCATCCGCTACCTGCTGGACCCCCGCGTGGTTGCGGGCACGTCCTGGATCACCGGCGCCGACGAGGCCGGCAAGCACGTCTTCGACCTGGTGGCCGGCCGCGACTTCGTCGCCGACGGGTTCATCGAGTGCGCCGAGGTGCGCGCCGGTGACCCCGCCCCCGACGGCTCCGGGCCGCTCGAGCTCGCCCGCGGGATCGAGATCGGTCACATCTTCCAGCTGGGTCGCAAGTACGCCGACGCGCTCGGGCTCAAGGTCCTCGACGTCAACGGCAAGCAGGTGACCGTGACGATGGGTTCCTACGGCATCGGCGTGACCCGTGCGCTGGCGGCCCTGGCCGAGGCCAACCACGACGAGAAGGGCCTGGCCTGGCCGGCTCACGTCGCTCCCGCCCAGGTGCACGTCGTGGCCACCGGTAAGGACCCGGCCGTCTTCGAGGCGGCGGAGTCGATCGCCCAGACGCTGTCCTCACGCGGCTTCGAGGTGCTCTACGACGACCGTCCGAAGGTCTCGCCCGGCGTGAAGTTCGCCGACGCCGAGCTGCTCGGTGTGCCGCTGGTCGTCGTGGTGGGCCGCGGCCTGGCCGACGGCGTGATCGAGGTCCGTCCCCGGGTGGGTGGAGAGGCCGAGCAGGTCCCGCTCGAGCAGGCCAGCGACCGGATCGCCGAGCTCATCGAGTCGCTCTAGCCCCAGGCTCGGCGCGCCCCGCGCCATGGACCGGTGACACCGGATCGACGACTCTGCCGCGACCCATCGGGTCGCGGCAGAGTCGTCTCCGTTGTCGACCTCTCGGCAGCCCCCTCGCGAACTCGTGAGCGAGGCGGCTTCCGCGCTCAGGGACCGCCCGGGCTCACGAGCTCGGCGACTGGTTCACGAGCTCGGCGTCGGGATCGCGCGACCGTCGGGGTCGCGTGCAGAGCGCACGCGTGTCGAGCGTTCGTGTCCAGCGGGCGGGGTGCGCGTGGGTCAGGGGGTGGTGACCTGTTCGGGCATCCCGGGGAACGGCACGAGGGGCGCGCCCCAGGCCCGGGCGCCCGCCCGCGAGTCGACGAGGAGGTCGGCCATGGCGGCGCGGTGGTCTGCGTCGACCTGCCCGGTGAGGGTCGCGTAGGTCGTGGCGAGGGTCTCCTCGAGCTGGATCGCCAGCGCCGTCATCGTCTCGGGGGTGGCAACGGCCGACCCGCCGTCGGCCGCGGTCGGCAGCGTGTAGGCGACCTGGCGTGGATCGGTCGCGGTGCCGTTGAGGGAGGCGAGCTCGGCCCAGGTCTGTGCCCGCTCGCGGTGCACCCGGGCGCGGTCGACCGCGAGGGTACGGGCGGCGTCGGACAGGCGAGCGGCCATCACCTCGTAGGCGAAGCCGGCGGCGTCCTCGCTGCGCACGACCGTGGCGAGGTCGGAGGCGGAGAGGTTGAGCGGCAACGTCTCCGGCATGTCCGTGGTGAACCCCTCCGGCGCGAGGAAGTCCACGCCGGTGAGAGCAGCGAGGGAGCGCGCGCTCTCGAGCCGTGACGTCGCGATCGAGGCGTACAGCCGGGCGAGGGCCGGGTCGCTCGGGGTGATGAGGGAACCACGTGCCCGGGAGGCCGACTGCGACAGCAGCGCCACGACCTCGGCCGAGGACCCCGGGACCGGTTCCGGCGCGGCTGTGGGCGTGGGATCCGGGGTGGCGGTCGTGGTGCCGTCGGAGGAGGGGATCGAGCCCGGCTCGAGCGGTGTCTGCCCCTCGTCGGTGGCGCCGTCGAAGGCGCCGTCCTCGCCGCTGTCGTCGGCGCCGTGGTCGATCCCGGAGGAGTACACCCCGCCCAGGGCGGTCGAGTGCAGCTCGCTGAAGGCGATGATCTGCTCGAGCGACGCAGCCGCGTCCGAGTCCGGTGCGGTGACGGCGAGAGCGTCCTGCGCGGCGGCGTGGATCGCGGTCGCGTCGGCGACCATCGCCTGCCGGGAGACCTCGTCGGCGTCGGGCGCGGGCTCGGCCGGGGTGGGGCCCTCCAGCCGCAGTCCGCAGCCGCTGAGCATGAGCAGGGTCAGCAGTGTGCTGATCATCACGCTCGTTCGCCGCGCGCGCGGACGGGGCGAGCCGAGGTCCGGGACCGGGATGGATCCGCGGGTCTGTGCGGCACAGGCGGGGGAGTGCGGTGCGGTGTTCATCGCCCACGATGATGTCATGTTCTGGTGTGCCCGGGTGGGAGCGGGGCCGCTGGCCGCGCGCCACGGGGAGGCGGTGCGGCACCGGGTCCTGGACTCGGTAGTCTTGTCGTCTGTAGTGACAACAACACACCGGTCTGATCCATGCCCGGTGGGCCATGGAGCCGACGGGAGTGAACTGATGGTGGCATCTTCTACCGCAGACAAGGTGGCGGAGGCGGTTCGCCCCGCTGTCGAGAACGCAGGCCTGGTCCTCGAAGAGGTCAAGGTCGCGCCCGCGGGCGCGCGCACCGTGGTCCGCGTGGTCGTCGACCTGGGCGAGGACGAGTCGGGGGCGCTCAGCCTGGACCGGGTCGCCGAGGTCTCCCGCGAGATCTCCGACCTCCTCGACGTGCACCCCGTGCTGCCGGGCGTCTTCACCCTCGAGGTGTCGACCCCGGGCACGAGCCGCCCGCTGACCGAGCTGCGCCACTTCAAGCGGGCCCGGACCCGGATGGTCGCGGTCACGCTCCAGGACGGCACGACGTTCACCCGCCGTCTCACCGCAGTCGAGGCCGACACGCTCGTCTTCGACGACGGCGACCAGCGGGTCCCCTTCGCGGACGTGGCCACCGGCCTGGTCGAGGTCGAGCTCAAGCGCGCGAACGCGATCGATGAGAGTGAATTCGTAGATTTTGAAGGGTCGGACTCTTCCGACCAGATGGATGATGAGGCCTGAGATGGACATCGACATGACGACGCTCCGCATGCTGGAGCGTGAGAAGGACATCAGCCTCGACGTCCTCATCTCGGCGATCGAGCAGGCGCTCGCGCTCGCCTACCTGCGCACCCCCGACGCCCAGCGCACCGCGCGCGTCGAGGTGGACCGCAAGTCCGGGCACGTCACGGTGTGGGCCCGCGAGGAGTACGAGATCGTGGACCCGTCCTGGACGGCCCCGGTCGCTGCTGACCCCGCAGACACCGACGCCGCCGACGACGCGGATGACGACACCGATGACGCTGACGACGACGCGGACCTCGACCGGGACCACGCGGCCGAGGCCGCTGCGGCCGCGGCCGCCCTCGTCCCGCGGATGATCCGGACCCTCGGCCCCGAGTTCGACGACACCCCGACGAACTTCGGCCGGATCGCCACGTCGACGGCCCGCCAGGTGATCCTGCAGCGTCTGCGCGACGCGGAGGACGACCAGGTCCTGGGGCAGTTCCGGGACAAGGAGGGCGAGGTCATCGCCGGTGTCATCCAGCAGGGCAGCGACCCGCGGATGGTCCTCGTCGAGGTGGGCGGGACCGAGGCGGTCCTCGGTGCGCACGAGCAGGTCCCGACGGAGAACTACGTGCACGGTGAGCGGCTGCGGGCCTACGTGCTCGACGTCTCGCGCGGGATGAAGGGGCCGCAGATCTCGCTGAGCCGCACGCACCCCAACCTCGTCCGGAAGCTCTTCGAGCTCGAGGTGCCCGAGGTCGCCGACGGATCGGTCGAGATCGTCGCGATCGCCCGCGAGGCCGGGCACCGGTCCAAGATGGCGGTCCGTGCCCGGGTGGCCGGCGTCAACGCCAAGGGTGCCTGCATCGGCCCGATGGGCCAACGGGTGCGCGCGGTCATGGCCGAGCTGCACGGGGAGAAGATCGACATCGTCGACTTCAACGAGGACCCGGCCGCGTTCGTGGCCAGCGCCCTGTCCCCGGCCACCGTGACGTCGGTGACCGTGGTCGACGCCGAGGCCCGGGCCGCACGCGTCGTCGTCCCTGACTTCCAGCTGTCCCTGGCGATCGGCAAGGAGGGGCAGAACGCCCGTCTCGCCGCCAAGCTCACGGGTTGGCGGATCGACATCCGGTCCGACGGCGGGGCTCCCGGAACGGGCGAACCTGGCACCTCCGACGAGGAAGAGGTCACACGCGGTGGGTCGGCGCGGTAGACTGTCGGAGTCTGGGTCACGAAACCCGACATCCTCTGGCGTATCCGCTCGGTCTGTTGATCCCTCGATCAGTTCTCTCGAGGGCAGCGGGCCAGTTCGTACGTGCCTGGGATGTCGTCGCCGTGACGACCAGGCGAAGATGATCCGGTTCGTCGCGGGTCGGAGCGAGGCTGACGGCACCACCTCTGGTGTCGTGGCGGATCTCCGGCGTGTGCTGCCGGGACGTGGTGCTTGGTTGCACGCCTCCGCTGACTGCGGAGCGCTTGCTCTCAGGCGCAAGGCGTTCCCTCGGGCGCTCCGTGCGTCGAAGGACATCGAGCTGAGTGACTTGACCGAAGCGTTGGGATCCGTGTCCCACGCGAGCACGACACGTCGACAAGGAAGCGGGTTGTGAAGCCGATGGGCACCCGATGAGTACTCAGCGATGAGTTCCCAGTACTAACGACGGTCCTCCCTGCCTTGGGTGGACCAAGACAGGAGAGTTGTGGCTAAGGTCCGCGTCTACGAGCTCGCAAAAGAGCTCGGGGTGGAAAGTAAGACAATCATGACCAAGCTGACCGAGCTCGGTGAGTTCGTACGGTCAGCATCATCAACCATCGAGCCCCCGGTGGTTCGCAAGCTCCGCGACGCCTTCCCGGTGTCCGAGAGCGCAGCCAAGCCTGAGGCGAGCAAGCCCGCAGGCCCGCGTCCGGCCAAGCCGGCCGCCGAAGCTGCACCAGCCCCCACGGCCCCCGCGCCGGTGGCTGCTGCCAGCCCTGCTGCTCCAAGCCCCGCCGTCCCGGCACCTGCCGCCCCGGCACCCGCTGCTGCGGCGCCGGCTGCACCCGCGCCGTCGGCCACCGCTGCCCCGGCAGCAACGCCCGGACCCAAGCCTGCCGCCGCGGTCCCCGCCCGGCCGGCCGAAGCGGCCCCGGCCGCCCCGGCCGCAGGCGCCCCGGCGCCTCGCCCCGGCAGCCCGCGTCCTGGCAACAACCCCTTCGCGACGAGCCAGGGCATGCCCCGGTCCGGCGCACCTCGCACGGGCGCCCCGCGTCCGGGCAACAACCCGTTCGCCACCAGCCAGGGCATGCCTCGCCCCGGCCAGCGTCCGGAGCGCACCGAGCGCACCGACGGCAACGTCAACCCTGCCGCTGCGGCGTCGAACACCGGTGACCGTACCGGTGGACCTCGTCCTCCCGCACCGCGTCCGGGTGGCGCACGCCCCAACCCCGGCATGATGCCCGGCCGCAGCGCGGCCGTGGGTCGTCCCGGCGAGCGTGCTCCGGCCGGCGGTGGCGCAGGTCGCCCCGGTGGCGGCGCAGGCGGCGGCCGCGGCGGGTTCTCCCGTCCCGGTGGTGGCACCGGTGGACCCGGTGGCGCAGCCGGCGGTCCCCCCGGAGCGGGTGGCGGTTTCGCCGGTCGTCCCGGTGGCGGCGGCGGTCGTCCCGGCGGCGCCGGGCGTGGCAGCACGCAGGGTGCCTTTGGTCGTGCCGGAGGTCGCCCCGTCCGTGGACGGAAGTCGAAGCGGGCCAAGCGCCAAGAGTTCGAGCAGATGCAGGCACCGTCGCTCGGCGGCGTCCAGGTTCCCCGCGGAAACGGCAAGACCGTCGTCCGTCTGCGTCACGGCTCCTCCCTCAACGACCTCGCCGACAAGATCGACGCGAACCCCGCGAGCCTGGTCACGGTGCTCTTCCACCTCGGTGAGATGGCGACCGCGACCCAGTCCCTCGACGAGGACACGTTCGGCACGCTCGCAACCGAGCTCGGCTACATCATCGAGATGGTCTCGGCCGAGGAAGAGGACCGCGAGCTTCTCGGCGGCTTCGACATCGACCTCGACGCCGAGCTGGACGCTGAGGGCGACGCCGAGCTCGAGACACGTCCTCCGGTCGTGACCGTCATGGGCCACGTCGACCACGGTAAGACGCGACTCCTCGACGCGATCCGTCGCACCGACGTCGTCTCCGGTGAGGCGGGTGGCATCACCCAGCACATCGGTGCCTACCAGGTGCACCACGAGCACGAGGGCATCGACCGTGCGCTGACCTTCATCGACACACCGGGCCACGAGGCGTTCACCGCCATGCGTGCCCGTGGTGCCCAGGTCACCGACATCGCGATCCTCGTGGTCGCAGCCGATGACGGCGTCATGCCGCAGACCATCGAGGCGCTCAACCACGCCCAGGCTGCCGGTGTGCCGATCGTCGTCGCGGTCAACAAGATCGACAAGGAGTCTGCGAACCCGGACAAGATCCGTCAGCAGCTCACCGAGTACAACCTCGTGGCGGAGGAGTACGGCGGCGACACCATGTTCGTCGACGTCTCGGCCATCAAGGGGCTGAACATCGACGAGCTGCTCGGCGCGGTCCTGCTCACCGCAGACGCCTCGCTCGACCTGCGTGCGAACCCGAACAAGGACGCCCGCGGTGTGGCGATCGAGGCGAACCTGGACAAGGGACGTGGTGCGGTCGCGACCGTGCTCGTGCAGTCCGGGACGCTCCACGTCGGCGACTCGATCGTCGCCGGTACGGCCTACGGCCGCGTCCGTGCGATGTTCGACGAGCACGGCGAGGTTGTCGTGGCAGCGACGCCGGCCCGTCCGGTCATGGTGCTTGGTCTGACGTCCGTGCCGCGCGCCGGTGACACGTTCCTCGTGGCTCCGGACGACCGCACGGCTCGCCAGATCGCCGAGAAGCGTGAGGCCGCCGAGCGGGCAGCCCTCCTGGCCAAGCGTCGCAAGCGCATCAGCCTCGAGGACTTCACCCAGGCGCTGCAGCAGGGCAAGGTCGAGACCCTCAACCTCGTCCTCAAGGGAGATGTCTCCGGTGCCGTCGAGGCGCTCGAGGACGCTCTGCTGAAGATCGACGTCGGCGACGAGGTCGAGCTGCGCGTGATCCACCGCGGTGTGGGTGCCATCACGCAGAACGACGTGAACCTTGCCACGGTCGACAACGCCGTGATCATCGGCTTCAACGTCAAGACCGGCGAGCGGGTGGACGAGATGGCCGACCGCGAAGGCGTCGACATCAAGTTCTACTCCGTCATCTACCAGGCGATCGACGATGTCGAAGCAGCGCTCAAGGGCATGCTCAAGCCCGAGTACGAAGAGGCGCAGCTCGGCACCGCGGAGGTCCGCGAGGTCTTCCGCTCGTCGAAGTTCGGAAACATCGCGGGTTGCCTCGTGCGCTCCGGCACGATCCGTCGCAACACGAAGGCACGTGTCCTTCGTGGCGGGACGGTCATCCAGGACAACCTGTCCGTCGAGTCGCTCAAGCGGTTCAAGGACGACGCGACCGAGGTCCGTGACGGCTACGAGTGCGGTATCGGACTCGGCTCCTTCAACGACCTGCGTGTCGACGATGTCATCGAGACCTTCGAGATGCGCGAGAAGCCGCGTTCCTGAGTTCTCATCCCTCGCCGGTCCCGGCGCGGCGCTCACCCGAGTGCCGCGCCGGGACCGGCGTCGTCGTCTCCCGACGCACCCGTCGGGGACGTGCATGCCCACGAAAGGAAGCTGTCATGGTTGACCACCCCCGCGCGCGCAAGCTCGCCGAACGCATCCAGGTGATCGTCGCCCAGATGCTCGACACCCGCATCAAGGACCCGCGTCTGGGTTTTGTCACCGTCACGGACGTCCGGGTGACCGGTGACCTGCAGAACGCCTCGGTGTTCTACACGGTCATGGGCACGGAAGAAGACCGTGCGGGCACTGCCGCCGCGCTCGAGAGCGCCAAGGGCATGATCCGTTCCGAGGTCGGCAAGCAGACCGGGATCCGGCTCACCCCGACCCTCGAGTTCCACCTCGACTCCGTCCCCGAGACGGCCGAGAAGTTCGGCGAGCTGCTGCTGGAGGCGCGCCGCCGCGACGCCGAGCTTGTCGCGCTGCGGGAGAACGCCACGTACGCCGGCGACGAGGACCCGTACAAGAAGTCCGGCGACGAGGCGGACGAGGCCGACGATGTCGTGGCCGTTCCGACGACCCCGGCCGATCCCGCTGCCCCCGGCTCGGCTGCCACCGGTTCGCCCGCGCTCTGACGCCCGACCAAGGAGTCTTCATGACCCCCCTCGACCCGCGGGCCCCTCGCGAGCGTCGCCCCAGCGCACCGGACGGGTTTGTCGTGGTCGACAAGCCCGCGGGCTGGACCAGCCACGATGTCGTCGCGCGGATGCGCGGCCTGGCCGCGACCCGCAAGGTCGGCCATGCCGGGACGCTCGACCCGATGGCCACCGGTGTGCTGGTCATCGGTGTGGGGCGGGCGACCCGCCTGCTGACCTACGTGGTCGGTGAGGACAAGGAGTACGCCACGACGATCCGGCTCGGCATCGCCACCACGACCGACGACGCCGAGGGCGAGGTGACCACCACGTCCGGTGCGGGCGCCGTCGAGCAGGCGGCGCTGGCCCGCGCCGTGGCGGCGCTGACCGGGGAGATCCTCCAGGTGCCGAGCTCCGTCTCGGCGATCAAGGTGGACGGCCAGCGTGCCTACGCACGGGTGCGCGCGGGGGAGAGCGTCGAGCTCGCCGCGCGTCCGGTGACCGTGAGCCGCTTCGAGGTGACCGCTCAGCGCCCCGCGATCGTCGACGGCGTGGCGGTGCTCGACGTCGACGCGACGGTCGTGTGCGCCTCAGGGACCTACATCCGGGCTCTCGCCCGCGATCTCGGCGCCGCGCTCGGCACCGGCGGTCACCTGACCATGCTCCGCCGCACCCGGGTGGGCGGCTATCACCTGGCAGCCGCACAGACCTTGGAGTCCCTTCAGGCCCAGGTCGACGACCGGGGCGTGATCGAGGTGATGGCGCTGGCCGACGCGGCCCGTGCGACGTTCCCGGTCCGCGAGCTCAGCGATGACGAGGTGGCCGCGCTCGGCTACGGCAGGCGGCTCGTGCCGCTCGGGGTGGCCCGGGGCATGCACGCCGGCATCAGCGGCTCGAACGAGCTCATCGCGCTCCTCGAGGAGTCCGAGGAACGCTCCCAGCCCGTGGTGGTGTTCGCCCCCGCCGTGTGAGGTCCGTCACGGCGCCCATGAGGCGTGCGCCGTTCGTCCGTCCCAGCACGGGGTCGCGTTCCACCGCAACGGGGTGGGCGTGGCAGGCTGGTCCCTGCGGTTCCCGCCGCGTCGATCGTCAGGAGCTCGTGTGCAGCGTTGGAATGGTCTGAGCCAGGTCCCCCCCGGGGTGGGCCCGTCCGTGGTGACCATCGGCAACTTCGACGGTGTCCACCGCGGGCACGCCCTGGTCATCAGCCGGCTCATCGACCGCGCCCGGGACCTCTCGGCGCGGTCGGTCGCGATCACCTTCGACCCGCACCCGGCCCAGGTGCACCGCCCCGCCGAGGCCCCACCGCTCATCTGCGGCCTCACCGATCGCCTCGACCTGCTCGAGAGCACCGGTCTGGACGCCGTCCTCGTGCTGCCCTACACCCTGGACTTCGCCCGGCTCACCCCGCGCGACTTCGTCGCGACGTACATCGTCGGTGCGCTGGGCGCTCGGTCTGTGGCGGTCGGCCGTGACGTGCGGTTCGGCCTGAACAACTCCGGCACGCTGACCACGATGATCGAGCTCGGTCAGGAGCTCGGCTTCACGGTCGAGGTGATCGACGACGCCGGCACCGACGGCACCGACGGCACCGCACGCTGGTCCTCCTCGGCCGTGCGCGACCTCCTGCTGGCAGGGGACGTCGGCGCGGCGGCGCGGGTGCTGGGGCGCCCGCACCGGCTGCGCGGCGTCGTCGTGCACGGGGACGCGCGCGGGCGCGAGCTCGGCTTCCCGACCGCGAACCTCAGCCAGGAGGTGCAGGGCATGGTCCCCGCCGACGGCGTCTACGCCGGGTGGGTCCGCCGGCCCGCGACCGACGACGTCACGCTGCCGGCCGCGATCTCCATCGGCACGAACCCGACCTTCGACGGTGTGGCCCGGCGGGTCGAGGCCTACGTCCTGGACCGGACCGACCTGGACCTGTACGACGAGGAGATTCTCGTCGAGTTCGTCGCGCACCTGCGACCCATGCTGCGCTTCGACGGCCTGGAGCCGCTCATCACCCAGATGCACGACGACGTCGCCCGCGCCAGGGAGATCCTGGCCGGCGGACCCGCCGGCGGGTAGGGCACGAGTGCGGGGGGAGCGCGGTGACGGGCGTGGCTGCTGATGCGGGGATCCCCGGGCAGCCTGCGGTGCTGTGCGCGCGGGACCTGAGTGTCGGCTACGCCAGCACCCCCGTCTGCGCCCCGGTGGACGTCACGGTCGGCGCGGGGCAGATGCTCGCGATCATCGGCGCGAACGGGAGCGGGAAGTCGACGCTGCTCCGGGCTGTCCTGGGTCTGATGGAGCCACTTGCCGGAACTGTCCAGGTGCTCGGTCATGACGTGGACGAGCGTGAACGGTCCTTCCGCGCGCGGGTCTGCGGAGTCCTGGACGGTGACGCCTACTTCCCGGGCCTGACCACCCGGGAGCACCTCGTCCTCACCGCCCGCGGGCACGCGGTGCGGACCGCGGGGACCGTCGTGGACCAGCTCCTGGACCAGTTCGGCCTCACCGACCACGCGAACGCCTTCCCTGAGTCGCTGTCCTCGGGCCAGCGACGGCGGCTGCTGCTCGCCGCGGGATTCGCCCGACCGCGTCGGCTCCTCGTTCTCGACGAGCCCGAGCAGCGCCTGGACGTGCGCATGCGTCGTGCGCTCGCACGGATGCTGCGGGCGGATGCCGACCGCGGCGTGAGCGTCGTCTACGCCACCCACGACGCCGAGCTCGTCCGGGGCACCGGCGCACCGGCGCTCCTGGTGGCCGACGACGCGTGCGTCGTGCTCAGCCCCGCCGACGCCGTGGCAGCGCTGGCCCGCGGGCTGTGATGCTGCCCCGGCTCCAGACCGACCCGGACGAGGAGTTCACCGGCGCGGAGATCGTGGAGCTGACCGCCCGGGTGACCGCGTCGCACCGCCGCCGCGGGGTCGCTGAGGCGCTCTCGGACGCCGTCTCCGTGGTCACCGCGGTCGCCGTCACGATCGGCTTGGTGATCGGTGCGGCCGGGATGGTCCGGGACCTGCTGCTCGTGGCGCCCAGCGTGTCCGCCGTGCCCGGGCTCCCGCTCCCCACGGTGAGGGTGCTCCTGCTCGTCGCAGGTGCAGCGTTGGCGACCGGGCTGGCGGCGCGGCTCGGGCCGCTCGCCGTGTCCGGGGCGGGCCTGCGCTGGTGGATGTCGATGCCGGTGGACCGCAGAAGCCTGCTCACCCCGCGGTACGTGCAGGCGTTGCTGGCGTGGACGGTCGCCGGGGCTGCCGGTGTCATGATCCTGACAGCATCGACAGGGGTACCCGTCTCGGCGCGGAGCCTCATCACGAGCGCCACGACCGGGGCGGTGGGCGCGGCGCTCCTCGTGACGCTTGTCGGCCTCGCCCAGCGACGGCGGGTGGTGGTGGCCGCGGTGGTGGTCGGGTGCGACCTGGTCCTCGCGCTCACGCCAGTGCTCGGTGTCGGCCTGCTGGCGGTGGGGGCGACCGGGGTGGGGCGTGACGACGCTGGTTGGTGGATCGGTGGGTGGCCGGTGTGGACGGTGCTCGCTGCGCTCAGCGCGAGCGTCGCCCTTGGGGCGTGGAGGTGGCACCGGAGACTGGAGCAGCTGGGCGCCGTCGCGCTGACGCCCGCGACGGCGGTGGCCGCGCGCGCGGGCACCGCCGTGCTGTCCCTCGACCTGCGTGAGCTCGGGCAGGCGCTGGACCGCCCGGGCCAGCCCCGTCCGCCTCGTCGGTCCGGTGAGCACCCGTGGGTGCGGGGGCCGGTGACAGCGCTGCTGGCCACCGAGGTGGTGGCGGTGGCCCGGAACCCGATGCTGGTCGTGCAGGTGCTGGGACTGGGTGCGCTGATCGTGCTCATCCAGGAGATCCCCGTGCTCGCCGACGGCCTCGGGCGGGCGGTCGTGCTGCTGGCCGGCGGGCTCCGGTGTGCCCAGCTCGGCGCGCAGGGAGCACGGTCCGCGGAGGTCTCTCCCGTGCTCGACTCGCTGCTGCCGCTCAGTGCCCGGGCGACCCGGCTGGTGCGCGCCGTCGTGCCTGCTGCGGCTGCCTTCGTGGGACTGGTCGTGGGGTGCCTGCCGGCGGTGGTGGCTGACCCACGATGGCTCGCTCTCCTGGCGGCCGGTGCGGGGTGCCTCGGCGCGGGCGCCGTGCGTGGTGCGTACCGGCGCCCGCCCGCCTGGTCCGCCCCGCTCTTGGCGACCCCCGCGGGCGCGGTACCGACCGGGGCACTGACCGTGGTCACGAGGGGACCTGACCTGGCCGCCGTGGGCATGGTCCCGTTGCTCGTCGCTGTCGTGGCGGAAGCGCCAGGATGGGGGATCGTGGGGCTGCAGGTGCTGTTCTCGGCCGGAGCGCTGGCGGTGTGTTCGTCGGTCCGGCGGGGGAGTGTGTGAGGGGGAACGGAGGCGTGGTCTTCTGCCGGTGCGTCAGGGTCGTGGGCGCGTCACGTCCCAGACGTGATGGACGACGTCGTGCACGAAGTAGCGGGCAAGGGAGGCGACCGTGAAGCGTGATCCGTCGCTGCGCAGGCAGGTGCGGATCGCCGCGTCCGCGGGGATCTCTTCGAGGAGGATCGCCAGTGCCTCGCCAGCCGTGACCAGCTGGTCGCCGACGACGCGTGGGTCCTGCTCGCTGTAGCGACCGGTCAAGGCCGCGGCGTCCTGGTCCCAGTCCTCCAGGATCGGGTCCTCCTCGGTGAGCATCCGGGTGAAGCGACCCGTGAAGACCACCATGACGTCCCGGACGTGAGCCCCGTACTCCAGGGCGGACCATGTGCTGTCGTCGGGGCGGTCCTCTGCGTCGATGCGGTCAAGGATCGTGGGCCAGCTCGCCGCGGCGGCCCGCAGCAGGCTCGGGACGTCGGCGAGCGGCACGGCCGAGGCGTCGAAGCTGCAGTCGGGGCAGGCCCGCTCGGTGACCCAGGTCCAGTTCTTCGTGTCTGGTGAGATGCTCATGGCCGCAGCATATGCGTCGTGCCGGGGCGACGCGGGGCGCCCGGTGCGGTGGGGAGGTCACCGGGGGACGGCGGCGGATACCTCACTCGACGTCTGTGCGGTGATCCGGCCGTCCGCCAGGTAGACCCGGTCAGGGACCGAGGCGAGCGTGGCCTCGTCGTGGGTGACGATGATCGTGGCCGCACCGGACTGCCGGGTGAGCGTGGTGATGAGGTCGACGATCTGCAGGCCACGGTCGTGGTCGAGAGCCGACGTCGGCTCGTCGACGAGGAGGACCTCGGGGGAGCTCATCATCGCCCGCGCGATCGCGACGCGCTGACGCTGCCCGCCCGAGAGCTGCGCGGGACGCTTCGCCGCGCACGAGGCCATCCCGACGGCGTCGAGCAGGTCCATCGCTCGGGTACGGGCAGAGCGGGGGCTCCTGCCCTGCAGGTGCGCCATGAGCTCGAGCTGCTCCACAGCGGTGAGGGAGTCGATGAGCTGGGGCTGCTGGAAGACGATCCCGATCCGCTCCCGTCGCAGCCGGGCGCTCGACGCGTCGGGCGCGGCCTCGGGGTGCCCGGGCGGGGCGTTGACGACGTCCGAGCCGATGCGCACGAGACCGCGCGTCGGGCGGGTGAGCGTCGAGGCGACCGCGAGCAGGCTCGACTTGCCCGACCCGGAGGGGCCCAGTACCGCGGTCGTGGTGCCGGGGGCGACGGTGAGGCTGACGTCGTCGACCGCCACGAGGTCCCGATCGCCGTCGGGGTAGGTGAGGGTGATGTGGTCGAGGGTGAGCATGGGGAGCCTTTCGGGCGGGTGGGTTGCGGGGTGTGCGGGGTGCGGCTATCGGGCGGCGAGGGCGGCGTGCGGGTCGATCCGGGTGATCCGGGCGACCGCGAGCAGCGCGCCGACCAGGCCGAGGGCAGCGAGGAGCAGGGCGGGGACGAGGATCGTGGAGGCGCCGATGACGACCGGCATGACCCGCGCTGCGACGAGGCCGAGACCCGTGGCGAGCAGGGCGCCGGCGCCGGTGCCCAGCGCGAGCACGATGAGCGCCTGGCCGATCGCGTCCTTGAGCAGGTACCCGCTGGAGGCGCCGAGGGCTTTGAGCACCGCGACGTCGCGGCCGCGGTTGATCGTCCACACCGTGAAGAACGCGCCGACGACCAGCGCTGAGATCGCGACGAGGAAGGTCTGCATCATGGTGAGGGAGAGGTTCTCGGCGGCAAAGGAGCTGATCGCAGAACGGGCGCCGGTCAGCCCCAGCGTCTGGGTCTTCAGGCCCGAGTCGGCCGCGGCGACGACCCCGGCGGGCAGTGCCGCACCGTCGGTCGTCCGCACCGCGACGACCGTGGCGACGAGACCGGTGGTGGGGGTCACTGCCGCGCCGCCTCCGCCCTCTCCGCCGCTTTGGCTGCTCTCGCCGCTAGCGCCCCGCGCGCCCACGGACTGCCAGTCGGCGAGGGAGATCCAGACGACGGGGGTGTGGGCGTACTCGACGTCGGAGGCGGCGACGCTGTCCACGGTGAATGAGCGTGGTCCGATCGTCAGCGCATCGCCGGCCCTCGCTCCGAGCGCCTCTGCGGCGCCCGTGGAGAGGATCACCGCGCCGTCGGCGACGGTGCCCGGTGCGAGCACGGAACCGGGCAGCAGACCGAAGGTGGTCACCGCGGCCGTCGTGTCGGCCACACTGGCCCGGGTCTGCGCGACGCCGAGCGGCTCGGCGCTCTCGACCCCGGCGACCTGAGTCCAGCCCTGCCACTGCGACGGGTCGACCTGGGACTCGGTGAAGCTCGGATCGGCTCCGGCCGCCTGCGAGAAGGCCAGGTGCGTGGCGGGAAGGTCGGTGATCCCGGAGGTGCTTGCCCTGCCGAGGCCGGCGGTCAGGCTCGCGAGGAAGCCGACGAGCACCGTGATGAGCGCGATGACGGACGTCATGAGGATGAAGCGACCCTTGGCGAACCGCAGGTCTCGGAGTGCGACGAACATGGTGGTCCTCTTGTGGGTCGTGGGGCTTTCTGCTGCTCCCAGCCTTCCGCGGTGGTGCCGATCGCAGATCAGGCGGGTGGATGCTCCGTCCCCGCCGCAGGGTTGGCCCCGGGGTCAGTCCTTTGGTTGATGTGGCGTGGGCGGGTGTCGGTACGGTGGACCGGTGAACCCCCACAGCGTCATCCAGGCCGCCCGCGGGCTCCAGGTCGGGCTCGACGTCCTCGTCGGCGCGCTGCTCGTGCTGCTGGTCGGGACGACCCTGGCCGACGGTCGGGCGCACAGCGGCTGGCTCGCGATCGCCGTCATGTCCTTCGCCGGGGTCTACGTGGCCGGGCGGATGTTGGTCCGCGTGAGCGACCGATCGGTCGATGCTCCGCGTGGGCAGCTCTGGCCGGGCGGGGCGTGGGTCATCGCGCTCGTCGTCACGTGGGCCGGGCTGCTGCTGCTCAGCGACGCCGCGCTGTGGATCGCGTTCCCGCTGATGTTCCTGCAGATGCACGTGCTCGGCCCCCGGCGCGGGGTGCTGGCCGTGACCGGGACGACGCTGCTCGCTGTCGGAGGTGCCCTGCACAACGGGCTGACGCCCGTCGGGTCGGTCTTCGGTCCGGTCGTCGGGGCCGCGGTGGCAGTCGGTGTGGTGCTCGGGTTCGAAGCGGTCGTGCGGGAGTCCCAGCAACGTCAGGTGGTCATCGCCGAGCTCACCCGCACGCGGTCCGAGCTCGCCCGTGCCGAGCGCGAGCAGGCCACCGCCCATGAGCGTGAGCGCCTGGCGCGGGAGATCCACGACACCCTCGCCCAGGGCTTCTCGTCCATCAACCTCCTGCTGCGGGCGGCGGACCGGTCTCTCGAGGACGGCGACGTGCCCACAGCCCGGGAACGGATCGCCGTCGCGCGCGACGCAGCGCACGAGAACCTCGACGAGGCGCGGCGGGTCGTCAGGGCGCTGGCCCCGTCGGGTCTGGAAGCCACCTCGCTCATCGGTGCGCTCGAGCGCCTGGCGGCGCAGTCGACCCAGCGGTCGGGCATCGACTGGCACGTGCGCGTGACCGGGGAGCCGCGGGCGCTGCCCCTGACGGTCGAGGCGACGCTGCTCCGGGTCGCGCAGTCCGCGGCGGCGAACGTCGTCCAGCACTCGGGTGCGACGCGCGCGGACCTCACGGTGACGTACCTGGACGACGGCGTCGCGCTCGACGTGGTCGACGACGGGTGCGGCTTCGATCCGCTCCGCACCGCTGGGTCGGCTGCGGTGCCTGCGGGAGAGGGCGTGGGGGAGGGGGTGCGGGAGACAGTGACGACGGGCGGATTCGGGCTGACTGCCATGCGGTCGAGGCTCACCGAGCTCGGCGGGACGCTGACCGTGGAATCCTCGTCCGGGGAACGTTCGGGGACGGCGCTCGCGGTGTACGTGCCGCTCACGGAGGTCGTGGAGGCTGGGGCGTCAGGTTCAGCGTCAGCGTTGGCGGCGTCGGGGACGGCATCGGCGGGAACGTCAGGGACGATGCACGAGGAGACGAGGACATGGCCATGACCAGGACGGAAAACGGCAGCGCGGGCGTGGGACCGGTACCCGGTGCGGGGCCAGGACGCGATGGGATGGCCGGGCCGGTGGCCGGGACCGTGGCGGACGCCGCAGGCGTCACTGGGCTCGCCGTCGTGCTGACCGACGACCACCCGATCGTCCGGGCGGGCTTGCGCGCCGTGATCGACGCCGAACCGGACATGTCCGTGGTCGCGGAGTTCCCGACCGCTGAGGACCTGCTCGCTGCGGTCCGTGGAGGGCTGCGCGCTGACGTCATCTGCCTCGACCTGCGGTTCGGACAGGGACGGATGACCGGGTCGCGGGCCGCAGCCGAGCTCAGTGCGATGGCTGGACCGCCCGTTCTCATCCTCACCACCTACGATTCCGATGCCGAGATCCTCTCTGCTGTCGAGGCGGGTGCGACGGGCTACCTGCTCAAGGACGCACCGACCGAGGAGCTGACCACGGCGATCCGTGCGGCGGCGGCCGGTCAGGTGGCACTCGGGCCTGCCGTCCAGCGCAAACTACTGGGACGGTTGCGCACCCCGTCGGTGTCGTTGACCCGGCGGGAGCTCGAGGTGCTCGCGCTCGTGGCGGCCGGACGGTCCAACGACGAGGTCGCGGCCGAGCTGTTCCTGTCCCGGGCGACCGTGAAGACGCACCTGGTGCATATCTTCGACAAGCTCGGAGTGCAGTCCAGGACCGCCGCGGTGGCGCGTGCGCGTGACCAAGGGGTGCTGGCCGAGCGATAGGGCTCGGCAGGCTGAGCGACGGTGGCGTGACTAGAACGGCGGGATGTCCGGGAACCGGGTCCGCGGCCTGGGCGGTTCAGGTGAGTCGGGGTCTGGTGGTGGGTCGGTACCTTGATCGCCGCCATGGTCTCCGTCGTGGTCCCCGCTGCGTCCGTGGTGGGCGTCGGTGGTGGTGTAGGTCCGTCCGGAGGGCGCGGTCCAGCGCACGCTCGCGCCGAGGGGGCTGCTGGTTCCGAGGGAGCTGCCCGTCCCGGGTGGGGTGGTGATGATCTGGGCGTTCCATCGGGTGCGGTGTCGCATGCGGTGGTGTGTGCGGCAGAGGTGGATGAGGTTGGTCTGGTCTGTTGTTCCGCCGTGGGCCCAGTTGGTGACGTGGTCGATGTCGCAGCGGGTGGCTCTGCGTGCGCAGCCGGGGAAGCGGCAGTGTTCGTCTCTGAGGCGGAGCCAGGCTTTGAGGTCGGCGGGGATGGTGTAGCGGTCGCGGTCGACGCCGAGGATGGCTCCGGTGTGGGGGTGGGTGAGGATGCGTAGGAAGGACGGGGCCCGCCCGCAGAGGTCTCGGGCGGTGTCGGGGTCGATGGGTCCGTAGCCTTCGAGCTCGGCGGGTGCGTCTGCGCCCAGGAGCGTCAGGACCGGGACGGTGACGGCGACGGTGGGGCGGATGCCGCGCATCGAGGTGCGCAGGCGCCGGCGATCCTCCGCGGAGCCAGGACCGTCCCCGTCAGCCCCGTCAGCCCCGTCAGTCCCGTGATCTGGTTCGCTGGTGCTGTCGTTGTGCCCGGTGCCCTCCGCGCCAGCCGGGTTGCTCAGGGCGTGGGTGAAGGCGTCGTGGGCGTCGTCGTCGAGCATGACGGCGGTCAGGGTGTCGGCGCGCAGCTGGGGCAGGGTGCGTCCGTCGTCGGGGTGCTGCAGGGACGCGGCGACGTCGGAGACCCTGTTGAAGATGGCGTGGGCTTGGGTGGCGGGCAAGAACGCGTGCAGCCACGCCATGCCGTCGACGTCGGGTTCGATCAGGACGGTGCGCCCGGTCGTTGCCGTCTCGTGGCGTACGACCAGGGGTACGGGGTCCAGGCGGTCGCGTTCGCGGGTGGCGGCCCGCTTGAAGACCGAGACGGTGAGGAGTTTGGCGCGGGGGATGAGGGTCTTCTCCGCTCGTGCCCGGGTGTGGGGGTCGAGGCCGGCGATGTGGTTGATCATCACCTGGGTGTGGCGGTAGGTGATCGACCCTTCAGCCAGTGCGGTGGCGGTGGCGGGGAGGTCGGTGGCTAGGACGTGGGCGTCGTCGAGCAGGTGCGCGGCGGTGGTGTGGGGCAGGTGCAGGGCGCAGGCCAGCTCTGCGGTGACCTCGCCCAGGTCGAGGTCTGGGTCGCCGGGGTCAAGGGTCAGTTCACTCGGGTCCAGGGAGGAGGTGCGCAGCTCCTCGATGAGCGCCGACCGCATGGCCGTCATGGAGTTGATCATCTGATCAGCGGTCACCACGGCGGCCAGCAGCCCCGCCCGTGCACCCCCACCGGAGGTGTCGTCGTCGTCGCACATCAGGTTCTCAACCATGGTTTCGAACCTACATCTGGCCACTGACATTCCTTGGTGAGCCCATGTCTGCACGCAGCGCGACCACCGGAGGGCACGTCCACCGGACCCGCCCACCCAGGCCTGGCAGCGGCGTCGTGCATCCCGTTCTGCTCCATGGGACGACGCTATGCCGAGGGTCTGACATTCTGCGGAGCCCCTAGCCCCGCCGGCTAGGGACATTCGAGGCCACCCCCCGTCCGCGGACCATCCCGCGGTGCTGCTAGACTTGCCTCGCCGTTAGATCGGCCGCGGATCGATAGTGCTCGGGTGGAAATGCCCCGGGCGCCGCGCAACGATACACAACAAGGAGAACCGTGCCCCTCGACTCTGCCACCAAGGCGTCCATCATGACCGAGTTTGCCACCACTGAGGGCGACACTGGTTCGCCTGAGGTTCAGGTTGCGATGCTCACGCAGCGCATCAAGGACCTCACCGAGCACCTCAAGGAGCACAAGCACGACCACCACAGCCGTCGTGGTCTGCTGCTTCTCGTCGGAAAGCGCCGTCGCCTCCTCGGGTACCTGCAGAAGGTTGACATCAACCGTTACCGCAGCCTGATCGAGCGCCTCGGTCTGCGTCGCTGACAGCATGTTTCATAGCCCGGTCCCTCGCAATTCTAGGGGCCGGGCTAGTTCGGTATAACTGAGTTACGCCTGAACACGTACTACCCACTCCGGTCCGTCTCGGATGCTCTCGTCCGGTCCTCGGTAGTGGTTCCCGGTAGCAGTGCGCCTGTGCGCCAGACCTGTTCCGAGGACCTCGATCGAAGACCGCCAGGGCACAGCGCGGCGGATCCTTCGTCAAAGAGGAGGGCACCCATGGAGGGTCCCGAGATTGAATTTGAAGAAATCACCATCGACAACGGTCGCTTCGGCAACCGGACCGTCCGCTTCGAGACCGGCCGCCTGGCCCGTCAGGCTGCCGGCTCCGCCGTCGCCTACCTCGACGGCGAGACCATGCTGCTCTCGGCCACGACCGTGGGCAAGCACCCCAAGGAGCAGTTCGACTTCTTCCCGCTGACGGTCGACGTCGAAGAGCGCATGTACGCCGCCGGTCGCATCCCCGGATCGTTCTTCCGCCGCGAAGGACGCCCCAGTACCGAGGCCATCCTCACCTGCCGCCTGATCGACCGCCCGCTGCGCCCGACCTTCACGAAGGGCCTGCGCAACGAGGTCCAGGTCGTCGTGACCGTCCTCGCGATGCACCCCGACGACGCCTACGACACCCTCGCGATCAACGTCGCGTCGCTGTCCACGCAGCTGTCCGGCCTGCCGTTCTCCGGCCCCGTCGGAGCCGTGCGCATCGCGCTCGTCGACGGCCAGTGGGTCGCGTTCCCCAAGTACTCCGACAAGGAGAAGGCCGTCTTCGACATGGTCGTCGCCGGTCGTGTGGCTGGTGACGACGTCGCGATCATGATGGTCGAGGCCGAGGCCACCAACAACTCCTGGAACCTCATCAAGAACGAGGGCGCCATCGCCCCGACCGAGGCGATCGTGGCCGAGGGACTCGAGGCCTCCAAGGTCTTCATCCGCCAGCTGTGCGAGGCGCAGGCTGCTCTGGCCGCCCGGTCCGCCAAGCCGGTCCGGGAGTTCCCGCTCTTCCTGGACTACCAGGACGACGCGTACGCCGCCATCGAGGCCGAGTCCTCCACCGAGCTCGCCAAGGCGCTCACCATCGCGGACAAGCAGTCCCGCGAGACCCGCCTGGACGAGATCAAGGCCGCCGCCCTGGCCACGCTCGCCGACCGCTTCGAGGGTCGCGAGAAGGAGCTGTCCGCAGCCGTCCGCTCCGTGACCAAGCACCTCATCCGCCAGCGTGTGCTCACCGACGGCATCCGCATCGACGGACGTGGCCTGGCCGACATCCGCACCCTGTCCGCTGAGGTCGAGGTCGTCCCCCGCGTCCACGGTTCGGCGATCTTCGAGCGCGGGGAGACCCAGATCCTGGGCATCACCACGCTGAACATGCTCCGCATGGAGCAGCAGATCGACTCCCTCGGCCCGGAGACGCGCAAGCGCTACATGCACAACTACAACTTCCCGCCGTACTCGACCGGTGAGACCGGTCGCGTGGGCAGCCCCAAGCGTCGTGAGATCGGGCACGGCGCACTCGCCGAGCGCGCCCTCATGCCGGTGCTGCCGAGCCGCGAGGAGTTCCCGTACGCGATCCGTCAGGTGTCTGAGGCTCTCAGCTCCAACGGTTCCACGTCCATGGGCTCGGTCTGCGCCTCGACCCTGTCCCTGCTCAACGCTGGTGTGCCGCTGCGCGCACCGGTGGCCGGCATCGCCATGGGCCTCATCTCCGACACCGTCGACGGCAAGCCGCGCTACGCGGCCCTGACCGACATCCTCGGAGCCGAGGACGCGTTCGGCGACATGGACTTCAAGGTCGCCGGAACCCGTGAGTTCGTCACGGCCATCCAGCTCGACACCAAGCTCGACGGCATCCCCGCCTCGGTCCTCGGTGGCGCGCTGACCCAGGCCCGCGACGCACGCTTCGCGATCCTCGACGTCCTCGCCGAGGCGATCGACGTGCCCGACGAGATGAGCCCCTTCGCTCCTCGCGTCATCTCGGTCCAGGTCCCCATCGACAAGATCGGCGAGGTCATCGGCCCGAAGGGCAAGATGATCAACCAGATCCAGGAGGAGACCGGCGCGGACATCTCCATCGAGGACGACGGCACCGTGTACATCGGTGCGGTCGACGGCCCGTCCGCAGAGGCCGCGCGCGCGGCGATCAACGCGATCGCCAACCCGCACGTGCCGGAGATCGGTGAGCGCTTCGTCGGGACGGTCGTCAAGACCACGTCCTTCGGTGCCTTCATCTCCCTCTCCCCGGGCAAGGACGGACTGCTGCACATCAGCCAGATCCGCAAGCTCGTCGGTGGCAAGCGTGTCGAGAACGTCGAGGACGTCCTGGCCATCGGCCAGAAGGTCCAGGTCGAGATCGGTGAGGTCGACCCTCGCGGGAAGCTCTCGCTGCACGCCGTGATCGACGAGGCAGCCGGCGACGACGCGGCCGACGCGGGGCAGGCAGACGCCTGACGTGCCCTGGAACCTTCCGCTCGCCCCTGCCGGTTCGCCGGAGAACGAGCTGACCGCTGGGCAGGACGGTGCGACGATCCGTCGCTCCGTCCTGCCCGGCGGGGTTCGGGTGCTCACCGAGCACATGCCGGGCCTGCGCTCGGCGACGGTCGGCGCCTGGGTGGGTGTGGGCTCGCGCGACGAGACCAGCGGCCACTACGGCTCGACCCACTTCCTCGAGCACCTGCTGTTCAAGGGGACCCAGCGCCGCACCGCGATGGACATCGCCGAGGCCTTCGACGCCGTTGGCGGTGAGGCCAACGCGGCCACCGCGAAAGAGCACACCTGCTACTACGCGCGGGTGCTGGACTCCGACCTGCCGATGGCCGTGGACGTCATCACCGACATGGTCACCTCCGCCCGGATCGACGAGGCGGAGCTCGAGACCGAACGAGGAGTGATCCTCGAAGAGCTCGCCATGAACGACGACGACCCCACCGACGTCGCGCATGAGGAGTTCGCCGCGGTCGTGCTGGCCGGGCACGCCCTCGGGCGTCCCATCGGCGGGACACCGGACACCATCAACGCCGTCCCCAGGTCGGCCGTCTGGGATCACTACACGGAGCACTACCGTCCGGAGACGCTCGTCGTCACCGCGGCGGGCGGCGTCGACCACGACGCCCTGTGCGCCCAGGTGGCGGCCGCGCTGTCCGACGGCGGCTGGGACCTCGCCGACGGCGCCTCACCTCGCGCGCGGCGCGACGCGAGCGACATCACCGGGGTGGGGGAGATCGGTACCGAGCTCACCATCCGGCGCTCCGTCGAGCAGGCGAACGTCGTCATCGGCTCCACCGGGATCTCCGCCACGGACGACCGGCGGTTCATCCTGTCCGTGCTCAGCGCCGTCCTCGGTGGTGGCATGTCCTCGCGCCTCTTCCAGGAGATCCGCGAGAAGCGGGGGCTGGCGTACTCGACGTACTCCTTCGCCTCCGGCCACGGCGGGATCGGCACGTTCGGCCTGTACGCCGGGTGCACCCCGGCAAAGGTCGACGAGGTCAGCGCGCTCCTGGTGAGCGAGCTGGAACGCCTCGCCGACTCCGGGATCACCACGGCCGAGCTCGTGCGCAGCGTCGGTCAGCTCTCCGGCGGTCTCGTGCTCGGGCTGGAAGACTCCGGCTCGCGGATGAGCCGCCTGGCCAAGGCGGACCTGGTGACCGGTGAGCTGCTCAGCGTCGCCGAGTCGCTCGACCGGATCCGGTCGGTGACCGGGGAAGAGGTCCAGGCCCTGGCCAAGGACCTCGCCTCACGGCCCCGCTCGACCGTCCGGGTCGGACCCTTCGGGGACTGACACCGGGACGCTCCTGGGACCGATGGTGCGGCCGACTGCGCGAGCAGCCGGCCGCACCCATGTCCGGACTGCAGCCCACGACGACCACCCCGCCCGATAGACTCCGCCGGTCGACATCACGTGTCTGCCAGGAGGGTCCGACATGCTGAGCTTCATCACCGGGATCGGGCTGGCCGGTGCGGCCGGGCTCAACGCCTACGTCCCGCTCATCCTCGTCGGCCTCCTCGCCCGATTCACCTCGGTCGTGACCCTGCCGCCCGCATGGGAGTGGCTGACCAACGAGTGGTTGCTCGGCGGACTCGCCGTGCTGCTGGTCATCGAGGTGGTCGCGGACAAGATCCCCGCGGTCGACTCCGTCAACGATGTCATCCAGACCGTCGTGCGCCCGGGTGCGGGCGGCGTCGTGTTCGGTGCCGGATCGGCGTCCCAGACCTTCGCGGTGGACAGCCCCTCCGACGTCCTCGCGACCGAACGCTGGGTGCCGATCGTGGTCGGTGTGCTCATCGCTCTCGGCGTGCACCTGCTGAAGTCCTCGGTGCGCCCGGCCATCAACCTCGCGACTCTCGGCGTCGGCGGGGCGGTGGTCAGCACCTTCGAGGACGGCGCGTCGGTCGGTATGACCCTGCTGGCCCTCGTGCTGCCCGTGATCGCGCTCCTCGCCCTCGGCGCGGGGCTCGTCCTGGCGATACACCTGTGGCGTCGTGCCCGACGCCGTGCAGCTGGCCTGGGAGCGTCGGGTAGCGCCGCGCACCGCTCGCCCTAGAAAGCCCCGTGCGGCCCCGGGAGGTTCAGTGCGACAGCATCGCCTCGGCGCGGTCCGCGAAACGGTGCCGCGAGGTCGCGGCGAATGCTCCGAGGAGCGTGAGCACGACGATGGAGATGCGGCCGGTGTGGAGGAGGGTCAGCTCGAGGATCGCGGGGAGGAGGACAGTGACGGCCACGACGACACGCCAGGTTGTGGTGTGTGGACCGGCGGGCCGTCGGCCGGACAGCCACCCGGCCCAGATCGCGAGCCAGGCCAGCAGCGCCGCGTCGTCTGTGAGGCCGGACCACCAAGGGTCCCAGCCGCCGAAGGCCATCTGGAGGCCGCCTACAGCGCTGAAGGCGATGAGGGTGGTGATGATGCTCAGCGCAGCGACGACGAGGGCGATCGCCGTGCGCCGCGTATCGAGGGCGAGGGCCTGGGTGGCCGTGGTGGCCCTGATGACGAAGGACTCGTCCGCGCTGGTGCCCGGCAATCCGATCGATGAGTCGGCAGGAACGCGTTCGGGCGTCGGGACACGCACAGCGTCGACGCTCGCCGTGGCGGTGCTATCGCGACTGCGCCTCGTCGACCACGACGTCGAGCACCACAGGAGGATGGTTCCCACCCAGATCGTTGCCACTGCGAGCCACTCCTGCGCAAGCGCCAGGTACGGCTGTCCGATGAGGACCACGGCGGTGACCACTCCCAGCGCGATGAGGCTTCGCAGAGGATGGCGGCGCAGGAGCTGGGCGCCGATGGCCGAGCACAGCAGACTGAAAGCCGCCATTGTTGCTGCCGTCGTCGCCACCACCGGGAGGTAGTCGCGAGGTCCAAAGATGTACCTCGGGATCGGGGTGATGTGGTTTGCAGTGGTAGGTATCGGGGCCAGGTGAATCATCTCGTCGATCGATCGGTACTCCGCCGCGGCGCCCGCCGCGGCACTCACCGCGGCGACGGCGATGACGACAATCAGGAGCCAGCGTCGCGACAGCGTGAATCCGACGTCGACCTGCGAGATCGTGGCCCGTTCGGTCATGCCGCTGGCCTCAGTCCGGGTGATCGCGTGGCCACGGCTTCGAGCATTGCCAACCTGACGAATCGTGTACTCGTAGTATTCACGCACGTTCATCGACAGGGAACATGCCGCTCTTGACCGTCCCGCCGAGCGAGAGTATCCGAACGTCCCGGACAGCCAGATACCCTTGGCGGGTGACTGACTCAGCTTCTCAGACGATCAAGGTCGCGGTGCTCGGTGCCGCCGGCCGCATGGGCCAGACGGTGTGCGCGGCGGTCGAGGCTGCCCCCGATCTCGAGCTCGTCGCGCGCTTCGACGCCGGCGACGACTTCTCCGTCGTGGCGAGCTCGGGCGCGCAGGTGGCGGTCGACTTCACCGTCCCGACCGTGACCGAGGCGAATGTCCACGCGCTGATCGACGCCGGGATCAACGCCGTCGTCGGCACCACCGGATGGACCGAGGAGTCCCGGGGGCGGGTGAGCGACCACCTGGCCCAGGACGTCCCCGCAAGCCAGGGGGTCGGCGTGCTCATCGCCCCGAACTTCGGCCTCAGCGCCGTCCTCGCGATGACCTTCGCGGCCAAGGCCGCGCGCTACTTCGAGTCCGTCGAGGTCATCGAGCTGCACCACCCCGACAAGGTCGACGCCCCGAGCGGGACCGCCCGGCACACCGCCGCGGCGATCGCCGCCGCGCGCGCCGAGGCCGGTATCGCCCCCAGCCCGGACTCGACCGAGACGGGCGTCGAGGCCCGCGGGGCCGACGTCGACGGCGTCCGCGTGCACGCGGTACGCCTGCGCGGGCTGGTCGCGCACGAGGAGATCCTCTTCGGCAACGTCGGTGAGCAGCTCATCATCCGGCAGGACTCCTTCGACCGGGCGTCCTTCATGCCGGGCGTGCTGCTGGCGATCCGCGAGGTCGTCTCTCGCCCAGGCCTGACCGTGGGCCTGGACAACGTCCTCGACCTGTCCTGAGCGCGCGATGAACAAGAAGGCGCTGCTCGGCGCCGTGGCGGTGACGGCTCTCCTCGCGCTGTACGTCTACGCGATCTGGGGGCGCGCTCAGGCGCTCATGGAGACCGGTGAACCCGTCGGCATCGCGATCGGCGTGGGTGTGCTCATCATCCCGGTGCTCGCGGTCGGGCTCATCGCCCGCGAATGGTGGTTGGGCGTCGTCGTGCAGCGGATGGCCGACGAGCTCGCCCAGGCCGGGGAGCTCCCGGTCGACGACCTGCCCCGGTCGCCCGGCGGGCGCATCGACCGTGACGCGGCCGACGCGGCCTTCGTCGTCATGCGCGAGCGGGTCGAGGCTGATCCGGAGAGCTGGAAGGCCTGGTACAACGTCGCCTTCGCCTACGACGCCGCCCGCGACCGCAAGCGCGCCCGCGCCGCCCTGCGCACAGCAGCCCGCCTCTACAAGACCCGCTGACCCCGCTGAGTGCGGGACAATACGCGCTTTGCCCGGCGTGTCGCGGGTATTTTCCAGCACTCAGCGGGACCGGCGGGGGGTCAGAGGGCGGCGGTCCAGCGGGACTCGGTGACGTCGCGGAGGCCGGTGGCCAGGGTGCGACGTCGGCCGTCGGGGCCCAGGCCTGCGCCGGCGAGGAACTGCTCGCGGGCTGGGTCCTCGTCGAGGACCCAGGTGCTGAACTCCTGCGCGCCGTCGGAGCGGATGCGGTCCACCGCGGCTGAGAGCAGCCGCGACCCGTGGCCCGAGCGCTGCTCGGCGGGCAGCACCTCGAGCGCGACGAGCTGACCGGGTCCCACCGCGGCGAAGCCGACGACGTCGGCCCGGTTGCAGGCGACGAACACGGCGAAACCGGGTCCGGGCGGGGCGGTGATGGCCGCAGCCCACTGCTCGCGCATGCGGGGGACGTCGAGGGAGTCGATGACCTGCTCGCCGAGCACGCTGTCGTGCGAGATCCGCCACGCCGCGAGCTGGATGTCGGTGACCGCGTCGACGTCCTCGGGCTGGGCCGGGCGGACGGAGACGTCAGCAGATTCTGTGAACAGTGCCATGCGGCGACCCTACCGCGCGGGGCCGGCAGCGCCCGCGCCCGTCCTCAGCCCGCGCCCACCCAGCGCCCAGCCCGCGCCCACCCCACGCCCAAGTCGCCGGCCTCACATCGCGACGTACACCGTCTCCAGGTACTCCTCGATCCCGGCCTCCCCGCCCTCACGGCCGAGCCCGGAGTGCTTCAGCCCGCCGAAGGGGGCGCTCGCATCGGAGACCAGTCCACGATTGATCCCGATCATCCCGGCCTCGATCTCCTCCGTCAGGCGCATCGCGCGGCCGACGTCGCGGGTGTAGGCGTAGGCCACGAGCCCGTACTCGGTCCCGTTGGCCAGCTCGAGAGCCTCCGCCTCGGAGCCGAAGGTGACGACCGGGGCGACCGGACCGAAGGTCTCCTGGGTGACCACGAGCGACTCCCGTGAGACGTCGGAGAGCACCGTCGGGAGGTAGAAGTGCCCCGTGCCCGACGGCGCGCGACCACCGATCCGCACCCGCGCGCCGTCGTCCACGGCGCCCTGGACAGCAGCGTCGACCGCGTCGACGGCGCTCGCCTCGATGAGCGGCCCCACGGTGACCTCGGGCACCGACCCGTCACCCACGACGAGGGAGGCGAACGCGACCCGCAGCCGGTCGGTGAACTCTGCGGCGACGGAGGCCTCCACGAGGAACCGGTTCGCCGCCACGCAGGTCTGGCCGGAGTTGCGCAACTTGGCGACCATCGCCCCGGCGACCGCCGCGTCGAGGTCGGCGTCCGCGAAGACGAGGAACGGCGCGTTCCCGCCGAGCTCCATGGACGTGCGCAGCACCCCGGTGGCCGCCGACCGCAGCAGACTCTGCCCCACCGGCGTCGACCCGGTGAAGGACAGCTTGCGCAGGCGAGGGTCGGCCAGGACCGGTTCGGTCACCGCGGCCGAGGACGACGTCGCCACGACGTTGATCACGCCCGCGGGCAGCCCGCGCGAGACGAGCGCCTCCCGGATGATCTCGGCGAGGTAGAGCGTGGTGAGCGGCGTGAGCCGGGCGGGCTTGATCACCACGGTGCACCCGGCGGCCAGGGCCGGGGCCACCTTGCGGGTGACCATCGCCAGCGGGAAGTTCCACGGCGTGATGAGCAGCGCCGGACCGACCGGTCGGCTGCGCACGAGCTGGGTCCCCGTGCCCGACGGCGCCGCGCGCACCAGGCCCGGTGAGCGCACCGCCTGCTCGGCGTACCACCGGAGGAACTCGGCGCCGTAGGTCACCTCGGCGCGGGACTCCGCGAGCGGCTTGCCGCACTCGGCGGTGATGAGCGCGGCGAGGTCGCCGGCGCGGGCGGTGACGACGTCGAACACCTCCCGCAGCACCTCCGACCGCACCCGCGGGGCGGTGGTGCGCCACACCTGCGCGGCGCCCGCCGCGGCGTCGAGTGCTCGCATCCCGTCCGCGGGGCTCGCGTCGGCGACGTCGAAGAGGGACTCCTCGGTCGCGGGGTTGCTCACCTCGAAGGTGGCTCCGGTGGAGGAGGGTGACCACACGCCGTCGATGAGGAGCGTCGTGGGCAGGTGCGCGGCGAGGGTGGGTGGGATGCCGGAGGAGTCCATCTGACCAGTATTGCTTCGCACGCGTGCGCCCCGCATGTGCGATCTAGGATGGCGTCATGACATCTGCCGCTCGCGCGCGACCTGCCACTCATCAGGACCGCCAGTACGAGGACCTCCTGGCACTGGTGATGGAGACCGGGACCGCCAAGGCGGACCGTACCGGGACCGGGACTCGCAGCGTGTTCGGCCATCAGATGCGGTTCGACCTGAGTGCTGGCTTCCCGCTGGTGACCACCAAGAAGGTGCACCTCAAGTCCGTCGTGGGCGAGCTGCTGTGGTTCCTGCGCGGGGAGTCCAACGTGGCCTGGCTGCAGGAGAACGGCATCCGGATCTGGAACGAGTGGGCCGACGCCGACGGTGAGCTCGGCCCCGTCTACGGCGTCCAGTGGCGGTCCTGGCCGACTCCGGACGGCAGGCACATCGACCAGATCACCCAGGTGCTGGCGACCCTGCGCTCGGACCCCGACTCCCGCCGGATGATCGTCTCGGCATGGAACGTCGCCGACCTCGACGCGATGGCGCTCATGCCGTGCCACGCCTTCTTCCAGTTCTACGTCGCGGACGGGCGGTTGTCCTGCCAGCTCTACCAGCGCTCGGCCGACCTCTTCCTCGGGGTGCCTTTCAACGTCGCCAGCTACGCCCTGCTCACCCACATGGTCGCCCAGCAGGTGGGCCTCGAGGTCGGCGACTTCATCTGGACCGGCGGTGACTGCCACATCTACGACAACCACCACGCCCAGGTCGCCGAGCAGCTCTCCCGCGAGCCGTTCCCCTTCCCGCGGCTCGAGCTGGTCAAGGCCGCGTCCCTCTTCGACTACGGCTTCGACGACGTCCAGCTGGTCGACTACGAGCACCACCCCGCGATCCGGGCGACGGTGGCGGTATGAGCGACGCGCTCGGTCTCATCTGGGCGCAGGCCAACGCCCGGGTGATCGGTGCGGACGGCGCCATGCCCTGGCACGTGCCGGAGGACGCCACGCACTTCCGGCGCACGACGACAGGTGCCCCGGTCCTCATGGGCCGCGCCACCTGGGAGTCACTGCCCGAACCGTTCCGTCCGTTGCCCGGCCGCGCGAACATCGTCGTCTCCCGCCAGCCCGGCTACCAGGCGCCCGGGGCCCTCGTGGTGGGGTCGATCGATGCCGCGCGTGCGGCGGCCGGGCCCGGACGGACGTGGGTCATGGGCGGAGCCCAGGTCTACCGGGCGACGATCGAGGTGGCCGACCTGCTCGTGGTGACCGAGATCGACCTCGACGTCGAGGGGGACGCCTTCGCCCCCGAGATCGGCCCGGAGTGGGCAGCGGTCCCGGTGCTCTCCGAGGAGGCCGACGCCGATGGCTGGCGTCGCAGCGCCGCAGGGGTGCGGTTCCGCTTCCTCCACTACACACGGTCGGCCTGACCGACCGGCTACGACACGACCGACTGCTCGGCGGCGAGCATCTCCGAGACGGTGACGAAGGAGTACCCGTCGTCGGTGAGCTCGGCCAACAACCGGCGCACCGCGACATACAAGGACTCCGCGGGTGTGCCCCGACCGTCGTGGCACAAGATGATCATGCCCGGGCTCGCGGAGGCGACGTTGTGGTCGACCGTGCTCTCGGCGCCCGAGGTGGGCAGGTGGTGGGACCACAGGGCCACGCGGTAGCCGAGCTCGGCGGCCGCGAACAGCCCGAGGGAGTCGATCCGCCCGTAGGGTGGGCGCAGCAGGGTCGGTGGGGTGCCGGTCGCCTCCGCGATGGCCTCGTGGGTGAGCGTGAGGCTGTCCCAGATCTGCTCGTAGCTCAGGTCGGTGATGTCCGTGTGCTCGGCGGTGTGGCTGGCGACCTCGTGCCCGGCGGCGTGCACCTCCGCGGTGAGTGCGGGTTCCTTGAGCACCGCCCTGCCCATCTGGAAGAACGTCGCACCGGCGTCGTGGTCGGCGAGAGCGTCCAGGACCATCGGGGTCCAGCGCGGGTCGGGCCCGTCGTCGAAGGTCAGCGCGACGAGCTTCTCCGCGGTCTGCATCCGCCAGAAGACGTCGGTCCCGCTCGCGCGGGTCGCGGACTCCCGGCGGGGTGGGACCCGGTCGGTCGGTGACTTGCGCGGTGCGCGGAGCTCGGGCGCTCGACCGAAGGCCCCGACGACGCCAGCTGCGGTGAACGCGCTCAGCGCCGAGGCGCCCAACAGCTGACGACGGTTGAGCTCGAGTGCCATGAGAGAAGCCCTTCGGAGGCAGTGAGGGTGCGTACCAGCGCGCACCGGGGTCGGGTGGGCTGCCCTCGCGGACGGGAGCAACCTGGGACAGGGTAGCGGCAGTCAGTGCATACCTGACCGCAACCCACCGGACCGGACCGGACGCGTGCCCGCGGTCGGGGCCGTCCGGACCGGTCGTGCTGGACACGCGCACCCGCGAGGGCGGCGCTCACGGTAGTTTGAGGCCATGGTCCTTCCCTCCACGCAGACCCGTCCGTTCGGAACCTTGCTCACCGCGATGGTGACCCCCTTCGCCGCGGACGGTTCCGTCGACCTGGAGGCCGCGGTCGCGCTGGCCGTGCACCTCGTGGACAACGGTCACGACGGCCTCGTGCTCAACGGCACCACCGGGGAGTCTCCGACCACGCACGCGCCCGAGAAGGCTGACCTCGTGAGGGCCGTCGTCGGCGCCGTCGGTGACCGCGCCGTGATCGTCGCCGGTGCCGGATCCAACGACACCGACCACTCCATCCGGATGGCGCAGCAGTCCGCCGAGGCCGGCGCGCACGGGCTGCTCGTCGTCAACCCTTACTACTCCCGCCCCTCCCAGGAGGGCATCTACCAGCACACCGTGGCGATCGCGGACTCGACCGACCTGCCGGTCATGCTCTACGACATCCCCGGGCGGTCGGGGGTGCGCCTGGCTCCCCAGACGTACGAGCGGCTGAGCGGGCACGCCAAGATCGTGGCGGTCAAGGACGCGACCGGCGACGTCTACACGGCCGCCGGCAACATGTCCCGCACGGACATGGCCTGGTACAGCGGGGACGACTCCCTGTTCCTCGCCTTCCTCGCCCACGGTGCGGTGGGCCTGGTCTCGGTCGTCGGGCACGTCGTCGGCCCGCGGCTCGCCGCGATCGGGGACGCCTTCCGCGCCGGCGACCACGCGGGCGCTGCCACCCAGTTCAGCGCGATCATCCCGGTGATCGACGCGATCATGGGTGCCGGGTTCGGTGTCGTCATGGTCAAGGCTGCCCTCGCCGAGCTCGGATTGATCCCGAACATGTCCCTGCGCCTGCCCCAGGTCCCGGCCACCCCCGCCGAGGTCGCGCTCGTCCGCGGCGCGCTGCGCGGCGTCGGGCTGGTCTGAACACATCCGATGACCGCACCGACCGCCTTCGACCGCCCGTCCGCGCTCCCGCCGGCGCTGGCCGAGGGGACCCTGCGGGTCGTCGCGCTCGGTGGGCTGGGCGAGGTAGGCCGCAACATGGCGGTCCTGGAGTACGGCGGCCAGCTCCTGGTGATCGACTGCGGCGTGCTCTTCCCCGACGAGGACCAGCCCGGCGTCGACGTGATCCTCCCGGATTTCTCCGTCATCGCGGACCGCCTCGACGACGTCCAGGCCGTCGTCCTCACGCACGGGCACGAGGACCACATCGGGGCCGTCCCCTACCTGCTCCGCCTCCGCCCGGACCTGCCCCTGGTCGGCTCCCGGCTGACCCTCGCCCTCATCGAGGCCAAGCTCGTCGAGCACCACATCGCCCCGGTGCAGCACCTGGTCGCCGAGGGGGACCACGCCCAGCTGGGCGTGTTCTCCTGCGAGTTCGTGGCAGTCAACCACTCCATCCCCGACGCGCTCGCGGTCGCCGTGACCACCCCGGCCGGGACCGTCCTGCACACCGGCGACTTCAAGATGGACCAGCTGCCCCTCGACGGACGGACCACCGACCTGGCCGCCTTCGCCCGCCTCGGCGACCGGGGGGTCGACCTGTTCATGGTCGACTCCACCAACGCCGAGGTTCCGGGGTTCCTCGCCGCCGAACGCGAGATCGGACCGGTCCTGGACGCGGTCTTCGCCGCGTCCGGGCAGCGGATCGTCGTGGCGTCCTTCGCCTCCCACGTCCACCGCGTCCAGCAGGTGCTCGACGCCGCGTCCCGCCACGGTCGGAAGGTCGCCTTCGTCGGCCGGTCGATGGTCCGGAACATGACGCTCGCGGCCGACCTGGGCTATCTGCACGTCCCGGCCGGGCTGCTCGTCGACGCAGCCCAGGCTGACGCGCTGACCAGCACCGAGGTGGTCCTCATGTGCACCGGGTCGCAGGGGGAGCCGATGGCCGCGCTGTCCCGGATCGCGGCGGGGGAGCACCCGGTGCGGGTGGGCCCCGGCGACACGGTGATCCTGGCCTCCTCGCTCATCCCCGGCAACGAGAACGCGGTGTTCTCCGTGATCAACGGCCTCACCCGGCGCGGCGCGCGGGTCGTGCACGGTGGCAACGCCAAGGTGCACGTCTCCGGTCACGCGAGCGCGGGCGAGCTGCTCACGTGCTACGCCGTGGTGCGCCCGCGCAACGTCATGCCGGTGCACGGGGAACCGCGTCATCTCGTGGCCAACGGGGCGCTCGCGGTCGCCTCGGGCGTCCCGCCCGAACGGGTGGTCGTCGTCGAGGACGGTGTGGTCGTCGACCTGCACGACGGCCGGGCGAGCGTCGTCGGATCGGTGCCGTGCGAGTACGTCTACGTCGACGGGGCCAGCGTCGGGCTGCTCACCGGGTCCGAGCTCAAGGACCGTCTCGTGCTCGGGACAGAAGGATTCCTGTCGCTGTTCGTGGCGATGGACACCGAGACGGGCCTGGTGGCCTCGGGCCCCCACGTCGTCGCCCGCGGGATCGCCGAGGACGACGGGGTGTACGAGGAGATCCGCGCACAGATCGTGACCGACCTCGAGGCGGTGGCCACGCCGGGTGCCCTCGACGTCCACCAGCTCCAGCAGACGATGCGGAGGTCGGTCGGCCGGTGGGTCTGGGGCACCCTGCGGCGACGGCCGATGATCGTCTCTGTGGTCGCCGCGGTCTGAGGCGACCGGGTGGGGAGTAGTCCCCAGACTTCATCTGTCCATTTCCGCCGATCAAGCGCGTGGCGCGTGTAGCCTGATCCGGAATCCTCCTGTTGACCGGACCAGCCGTCCGGCGGTCGTCGAGTTCGTCGACATCACCCGCGCTCTGCGCATCGCTGTTGGAAGGGGCCTTCATGGCTGCACGTTTCAATCCACCCCCGGGATGGCCCCCTGCACCCGAGGGCTGGTCGCCTCCGGCCGGATGGGCCCCTGACCCGTCGTGGGCAGCGCCGCCGCCCGGCTGGCAGCTGTGGCTCGATGACGCGGCGTCGCCCAGCGGCGCCGTTCCTCCTGTCGCGGGTCAGTCCGTCCCGGGCCAGCCCGACGTCGCCCGGTTCGCCGGACCCGACGGGGGCGCGCCCACGCAGGTGTTCTCCGCCCAGGGCGGACCCTCGTCCTTCGCCAAGCAGCCGGACGGCGCTCCGGCGCCCTTCGGCGGACCGCCCCCCGCGCAGGGTGGGTTCGGTGCCCCCAGCGGCCCGCCGCCCGGTGGGTGGCAGGGCGACCCGTCGGCCCAGGGCGGCGCGCCGTCAGGTCCGCGGTCCAGCCGGCAGTGGCTGATCCCCGTGATCATCGCGATCGTGGCGATCGCGGCCATCTTCGGTGTGCTCTTCGCGACCGGAGTCCTGGGCGGCGACGACGAGCCCAAGCCCAAGCCGACCGCGTCCAAGACGGCGGAGGAGACCGACGAGCCCACCGAAGAGCCGACGGACGAGCCCACGGACGAGCCGACCGAAGAGCCGACGGATGAGCCCACCGATGAGCCGACGGACACTGCGCCGGCCGGCAACAACGGCACCCGGGACGTCCCGCTCGCACCCAACGAGCAGGCCACGTTCACGTCGTGGACCGTCTCCATGGGTGCGGCCAACCTGGACGCCTGGGCTGAGATCTCCGCGACCGAGGACGACTACTACACGCCCGAGGCCGGGTTCGTCTACGTGATGGCGCCGGCGACCGTCGCCTACACCGGTGCGGACCGCAGCTCGGTCAGCGACCTCGACTGGGTCTACGTCAGCACCGCTGGCACGACCTACGACGACAAGTGCGGCTACGCGGCCCTGCCCAACGAGCTCGACCAGTACCAGGAGCTGTACACCGACGCCTCGGCCACCGGCAACGTGTGCATCACCGTCCCGGCTGCTGAGGTGGCCGGCGGCGTGTGGCGCGTCGAGTCCTGGGCCGACTACAAGGGAGACTCGGAAGGCTACTTCGCCATCTCCTGATCCTCTGCTGACTCCAGCGCACGCAAGGCCACCCGCCCCGGCGGGTGGCCTTCCGTGTCACCTGGCTCGCTGCACGGGATGGACACGCACCGCGGAATCCGGCGCGAGGCCGCGCACCGCGACTAGATTGGCACGCATGGCCACCCGTGCGACACCCTCTCCGCGTTCGAGCTCCGCCGCGGGTGGGCGCGCCGGGAAGCCCGCTGCGGGACGCTCCCCGGCGAGGAAGCCGAGCACGGCTGTCAAGAAGCCGGCCACCGCCGCGAAGGCTCCAGCAGCCCGGCGTCCGTGGCCGATCAGAGCCGTACGCGGCGCATGGATGGGAGTTGCACACCTCGTGGGCGGAACTGCACGACGGGTCGGGCGCGATGCTCGCGGTCTGGACCCTGCTCATCGCCGGGACGGGCTCGCGTTCGTGCTCCTCGCCCTCGCACTGGTGGTCGCCGCCCGGGAGTGGTGGGGGGTCGAAGGCGCAGCCGGCCTCGCCCTGCACGTCGTGGTGGCCGGGACCTTCGGCCTCGTCGCCGTCGCCATGCCGCTCGTCCTGCTCGGCATGGCCGTGCGGATCATGCGTCACCCGGAGAAGAGGGAGGCCACCTCCCGGGTGACGATCGGGCTGACCGCCATCACCCTGGCCGTCTGCGGGATCGTGCACATCAAGTCAGGCCGCCCCGACATCAGCGAGGGCTTCGACGGGCTGCGGGCCGCTGGCGGGATCGTGGGGTACGCCGTCGGGCATCCCCTCGTGGCGCTGCTGACCGTCTGGATCGCCGTGCCCATCCTGCTGCTGCTCGCATTCTTCGGCGTGCTCGTCGTCACAGCGACCCCGGTCCACGCGATCCCCGAGCGGCTGCGCGGGGTCTACGACCGGCTGACCGGGCACGACCGCACCCTCGTCGACGCTGCAGACGCCGACGCGGCGGACGAGGACGACGACGGCGGGCTGGACCTGGCAGAGGGCGTGCTGCGCCACGACGGCTCGGAGGAGACCCCGGCCAAGGCGCGGCGCCGGATGAAGCTGCCCCGCAAGTCCCGCGCCGACGACGCCGGCGCGACCGAGCTGCTGCCCGGGGGATACGTCGGCGACGAGGCCTTCGAGCGGGCCGCCGCCCTCGAGCGCGAGCTGCTCGAGAGCGCGGTCCTGGACAGCGAGGCGTACGCCCGGGACGCCCGCGCAGCGAGCAAGCGCGAAGCCGCCGGCGACGTCTACGCCGAGCCGGAGACCGAGCTCCTCGGGTCCGAGCCGGCGGCCACCGCACCTGGCACCGGTCGCGGGGCGTCCGAGACCACGACCGCCGCGCCCACGACAGCCGCGACCGTGGTGGACCGCACGTTCGACGCGCCGCCCACCACGGCCCTGCCCCGCGGCGAGCAGCCGATGCTCGACGGCGACACGGTCTACGTGCTCCCGGACGAGAACGTGCTCGTCAAGGGGGCCCCGCACAAGCTGCGCTCAGCCGCCAACGACCGGGTTGTCGAGTCGCTCACGGGCGTGTTCGAGCAGTTCGACATCGATGCGAAGGTCACCGGCTTCACCCGCGGTCCCACCGTCACGCGGTACGAGGTCGAGGTCGGAACGGGTATCAAGGTGGAACGGGTGACCGCCCTGAGCAAGAACATCGCCTACGCGGTCGCGAGCGCCGACGTGCGCATCCTGTCCCCGATCCCGGGAAAGTCGGCGATCGGCATCGAGATCCCCAACACCGACCGCGAGACCGTCGTGCTCGGTGACGTGCTGCGCTCGGCGGTCGCCCGCCGCAGCGAGCACCCCATGATCATGGGCGTCGGCAAGGACGTCGAGGGCGGATACGTCGTCGCGAACCTCGCGAAGATGCCGCACATCCTCGTGGCTGGAGCGACGGGGGCGGGCAAGTCGAGCTTCGTCAACTCGATGATCACCTCGATCCTCATGCGGGCCACGCCCGACGAGGTGCGGATGGTGCTCGTCGACCCCAAGCGCGTCGAACTGACCATCTACGAGGGCATCCCGCACCTCATCACCCCGATCATCACGAGCCCGAAGAAGGCGGCCGAGGCGCTGGAGTGGGTGGTCCGGGAGATGGACGCCCGCTACGACGACCTCGCGATGTTCGGGTACAAGCACATCGACGACTTCAACACCGCGGTGCGGGCCGGCAAGATCAAGCCGCTGCCCGGCTCCCAGCGCAAGATCGCCACCTACCCCTACCTCCTCGTCGTGGTGGACGAGCTGGCCGACCTCATGATGGTCGCCCCCCGCGACGTCGAGGCCTCCATCCAGCGCATCACCCAGCTCGCCCGTGCGGCCGGCATCCACCTGGTGCTTGCCACGCAGCGACCGAGCGTCGACGTCGTGACCGGCCTGATCAAGGCGAACGTCCCGTCACGGCTCGCCTTCGCGACATCCTCGCTCGCCGACTCCCGGGTGGTCCTGGACCAGCCGGGCGCGGAGAAGCTCGTCGGCCAGGGAGACGCGCTCTTCCTGCCGATGGGCGCGTCCAAACCGATCCGTGTGCAGGGCGCCTGGGTGGGGGAGAGCGAGGTGCACGCCGTCGTCGAGCACGTCAAGGCCCAGCTCAAGCCGGTCTACCGCGCGGACGTCGCGGTGGTGGCCACGAAGAAGCAGGTCGACGACGATATCGGGGACGACCTCGACCTGCTGCTGCAGGCCGCCGAGCTTGTCGTCACGAGCCAGTTCGGCTCGACGTCGATGCTGCAGCGCAAGCTGCGTGTCGGGTTCGCGAAGGCCGGGCGGCTCATGGACCTGCTCGAGTCGCGCGAGATCGTCGGGCCCTCCGAGGGGTCGAAGGCCCGTGACGTGCTCGTCCAGCCGGACGACCTGCCCGGCACCCTGGAGATGCTGCGCGGCGGAGGTGGCGCCGCGGACGACGACACCAGCAACGGCGGGGGCGGTGGCATCTCCGGCGGCGTCTCGGCAGCCCGCTACGAGGACCTCAGCGCGACCATGCCGCCGGAGGCTGTCGACTATCACGACAGCGCCGACACCGACGACGACGGATGGACCGGTCCGGTCCGCTGAACCGGTCCGGATCATGACCGCCGGGGGTGACGGACGCACCGACCGTGCGGGTTCCTGGGTCTGGCACAGAGGAAGTGCGCCTACGCTGGGGGGGTGACTTCACAGAACGCTTCGCCGTGGAACGCTCCGAACATCATCACCATGGCACGCATCGCCATGGTCCCGGTGTTCGCCTGGGCCCTCCTGGCCGACGGCGGACACACCGTCACCTGGCGGCTGGTGGCCACCGCGATCTTCGTCCTGGCCGCCGCCACGGACCGCCTCGACGGATATCTCGCGCGGAAGCACAACCTCGTCACCGACCTGGGGAAGATCCTCGACCCGATCGCGGACAAGGTGCTCATCGGCACGGCGTTGGTGCTGCTGTCCTGGCTCGGTGACCTGTGGTGGTGGGTGACGATCGTCATCCTCGTCCGCGAGCTGGGGATCACCGCCATGCGCTTCTTCGTGCTGCGGTATGCGGTCATGCCAGCCTCACGCGGGGGGAAGCTCAAGACCGTCCTGCAGGCGGTGGCGATCTCCATCCTCCTGCTGCCCCTCGACCACCTGCCCGACGCCGTGACGTGGCTGGGTGCCGCGGTGATGGGCGTCGCGCTCGTCGTGACGGTCGTCACCGGGGTCGACTACGCGGTCAAGGGCTGGCAGGTCACCCGAGCGGCCAAGGCGCCCAAGCCGGCGTGACCCGACACTCATGACCCGACACTCATGACGGAGCCGACGTCCGCGGCAGAGGTGCTCGAGCTGCTGAACCGCTCTGGTCGCACCCTCGCCGTCGCCGAGTCGCTCACCGGCGGGATGCTGGCGGCCGCGATCGTCGAGGTGCCCGGTGCGTCGTCGGCGTTCCGCGGCGGGATCGTCGCGTACGCCACCGAGCTCAAGTCCGCCCTGCTCGAGGTCGACCCCGCGCTCCTCGCGGCGCGAGGACCGGTGGACCCGGACGTCGCGTCCCAGATGGCGGCCGGCGTGCGCGCCCGGATGGGGGCCGACGTCGGAGTGTCCACGACCGGGGTGGCCGGACCGGACCCCCAGGACGGCCGCGCGCCCGGGACCGTCTATGTCGCCGTCGACGTGGTCGGTGGACCGTCCCGGGTGCTGGCCCTGGTCCTGCCCGGCGACCGGGGGGACGTGCGGGCGGCGACCGTGCGCGCGGCGCTGGACCTGCTGGGGGAGTGTCTGGTGGGTTCGTGGGAACAAGGGTGATCGGTCCGGCGTTGGAGAAGGTGTGATGATCAGCCGCGGTGGTGAGCGACCAACCCATGTGATGAAACGGTCAAGGTTCGGGACCGGAGAGGGCTCCGAAGGGCCTCTTGCAGGGCAGGCAGGGTACGGTAAGGGGAACGCAGTCGTCACCGGGACCCCACAGACGCTTTCGACGACGGCCGCGACGAGATCGCACGACGCACGATCACAGGCACGATCAGACGCACGATCACATGAAGCACAGGGCACGAGAGGGGGTCGTCACATGGTTCTACTACGTCGGGAGATCGGGGATGTTCTCCGGGACGCCCGCCAGCTGCAGGGACGGACGCTCCGCGAGGTGTCCTCAGCGGCTCGCGTCTCGCTCGGGTACCTGAGCGAGGTCGAGCGCGGTCAGAAAGAGGCTTCGTCCGAGCTGCTCGGCTCGATCTGTGAAGCTCTCAACCGACCGCTCTCGCTGATCCTGCGTGAGGTGAGCGACCGGATCGCGATCGCCGAAGGCCTTGTCATCCCCGACACGGTTCCGGCAGACTTCGCAGCGCTGGGCAGGACGCACAACGACCGTGGCGGCCTCGCCCGCAAGGACCTGCAGCCCATCGGCTGAGATCCAGAGCCTCACAACAGCCCCGCGCCACATGCTGGTGCGGGGCTGTTGTGCGCCTGCGTGCAGCTGGGTGCACCTGACTGCACGTGCCTGCATCGTGGGCTGGTCGCGGTCTACCCGTGCTGGCACCGCGGACAGTAGAACATCGGGCGCTCGGTGGGTGGGATGCCTGCGATCCCGCGCACGATCGGCGTCCCGCAGCGGTGGCAGGGGGCACCTGCGCGCGAGTGGACGTGCACGCGTCGCCCGTCGACGGGGCTGACGACCCCCCGGACCAGGTGCCGGCGGATGCTTGACAGCAGTGCCGGCAGATCCACCTCCTCGCACCGTGCCCACGGCCAGATCTGGAGGGCGAACAGGCCTTCAGCCGCGAAGAGGGTGCCGATCCCGGCGACCATGCGCTGGTCCAGCAGGGTCTCGGCGACCGGCCGGTCCGGGGCTGCGAGCATCGCCGCGACCACGGCGGGGAGCCCGGACGGCGCGAGCAGGAAGTCCTCGGCGAGGATGTCCGGGCCCAGGTGGCCGATGACCGCGGCCTCGTCCCGGGTCCGCACGAGGTCGAGCATGCCCAGCCGGTACCCGGTGCACGTCCAGTCGGAGTTGGCCAGGACGGCCCGGACCACCGGTCCCCGCCCCCGGGACTGCGCGGACCCCGTCCGGGACACCCGCCACGCCCCGTCCATCCGGAGGTGGGAGTGCAGGGTCCAGCCGGAGTCGAGCCGGGTGAGGATGTGCTTGCCGTAGGCACGGGTCTCCAGCGCGGTGGCCCCGACGAGGTCGGCGGCAGCGATCCCGGGCCAGCGCAGCTCGGCACGCTCAAGACCACGGCCGTCGAGAGCCGAGGAGAGTCGTCGAGCCGTGAGCAGGACCGTGTCCCCCTCAGGCACCGTCGCCTCCGGCAGACGACGGGCGCCGCCGCTCGGGAGCACCGCGAGCAGGCACGTCTCGAGCGGCACCGGTACCGGTACCGGCACCGGCACCGGAGCTGGCGTGCCCCTGCTGCGCTCGACCCGGGGCGCGGGGGGACAGGCGCACACCCGAGGGGGTCGGCGTGAAGCCGGCGCGCACGAGCGCCGCGAGCGGCGCCGGCCGGTCGATCCCCGAGGCGCCGAGCAGAGCGTCGCCGCCGTCGATCCGGTGGATGTGCACCTTGCCGAGCTGACCGGCGCCTATCGTCCGGGCGAGCGCTGCCGCTGCCGCGTCGAGCAGCAGCGGTGACCGGGTGAAGGTGAGGAGGCTGCGACCACCGCGTTCAAGGAAGAGGACGAGGTCGCCGCCGGCCAGGACCACGGTGGCCCCCGCCTTGCGCCCGGGCCGGTGGGACGGGGCGAGCGGGGCGCGGCCGGGGAGGTCTCCCGCGTCAGATCCAGGTGGGTCGTCCTCTCGGACTGGCCAGGCGAGCGCGGCACCGTAGGGGTTGGCGGGGTCCGTCGCAGCCAGGCAGAGTCCCCTGGGCTCCGCGTGGCGCTCACGGTCGAGCGTCGCGTCGGCGTCGCTCGAGCGCAGCTGGTCGACGGCTCCGGGCAGGGCGAACTGCGAGCCGCCCAGATGCTCGACGAAGTAGCCCCGGCGGAGGTGGCCGGCGCTCTCCAGGGCACCCAGCACCCGGTACACCTCCGTGTAGCTGCCCGAGATGCCCTCCGAGGGCGAGACCGCGCGGGTGAGCACCCCGTGCCGGTCGAGCAGGACGGTGGCGAGCGCATGGATCCGTCGGGTGGGATCGTCGTCGCGCTGGGGGAGCGCCGACCAGCGCCCGCCCCCGGACCCAGGATCGGCGCCGGCCGCCAGGAACCCGTCCCGCGGACCGGCCGACAGGGTGAAGGCCGCCAGGCGCGGACGCCGACCCAACGGTCGGGCTCGTGTCATCGATCGCTGCACCGGTGCGGCTGCGCGGCGTCCCAGCCTGCTGCGCACCGGCCCCAGGCCGTCGTTGGTGACCAGGCCCGCCCAGACGAGGTCCCACAAGGCGTCGAGGGTCGTGGTCGCCGGCACCTCGACGAGGGCAGCGAGCTGCCCGAGGAAGAACCCCCCGGACCGGGAGAGCAGATCGAGCAGGTGCACGTGCAGGTCTGAGGAGACAGGCACGGGCGGGTCGTTCTCCAGAGCGGGCAGCGTCAGCGGCGCGGTCTCGGCCAGATGCAGGCTGATGAGTGCGTCCTGGCTGCCGCGGGACCCGGGCAGCTCGCGGTGACCGCACCACAGGACCTCCCCCGACGTCGTCAGCGCATCGAGCATCGACGGTGCGTAGTCGACGACCCGGGCGGGCAGGATCTGCGCCTCGAGCGCGGAGGCGGGCAACGCCACCCCGGCCAGCTGTTCGATCGCCCGGTAGAGACCGTCGATCCCGCGCAGCGCCCCCACCGACTGCCACCGGGGCAGGAAGATCCCGAGCGTCTCCTGCCGGACCGGTTCGACCTCGGCCCGCAGCGCCGCGAGCGAGCGCCGGCGCAGGGTCCGCATCACGTCCGTGTCGCAGAAGTCCTCGGCGGTTCCCCCCAGGACGTCGGGGCGCAGCCTCCCCACGACGAGGGTCCGCGCGGCCACCTGGCGCGCGAGCGTGGCGCCGACGACCGCCACGCCGAGCCCGAGGTGCGCTGCGACCTGGTGCGCGGTGAAGGGACCGTGCGTGCGCGCGAACCGGCGCACGAGGTCGCCGACGGCGTCGGGGACCAGCTCGGTGAAGGTCTCGGGGATGCCCACGGGGAGGGCGACGCCCAGCGCGTCCCGCAACCGGCCGGCGTCCTCGATCGCTGCCCAGCGAGCCTCGGTGTCCAGCCCGGCGATCCGGACGGCGATGATCCGTCGTGCTCGGGTGAGCTCGTCGAGCCACCCCGGTGCCTGCGTCCGCACCGCCTCACGGGTGCGGTCCAGGACCTCCTGGGTGGTGAGCGGACCCATCCGGCGCAGCAGCTCCCACACGTCCTCGCCGTGGCGTGCCTGGCGCTCCTCGGTCAGCCCGGAGAGCTCGAGCTCCGTGCGCAGCACCGCAGCAGGGTCGAGCAGGTCCGCGATCTGGGTCTGGCCGTCCTGGCCGAGCAGCTCCGCGAGGAGGTCGGGATCGAGGGTGAGGGCGGCCGCCCGTCGCTCGGCCAGGGGTGCGTCCCCGTCGTAGATGAACTGGCTCGTGTAGCCGAAGAGCAGGGACTGGGCGAAGGGGGACGGTGAGGTCGTCGTGACCTCGACGATCCGCGTGCGTCCCGTCTCGAGGTCGGTCATGAGCGAGGTGAGGGCACCGATGTCGAAGTCGTCCTGGAGGCACTCCCGGACAGCCTCGAGGACGATCGGGAAGTCGGGGTAGGCGGACGCGACGCTCAGCAGCTGGGCGGCGCGCTGGCGCTGCTGCCACAACGGTTGACGCTGGTCGGGGCGGCGTCGGGGCAGCAGCAGGGCGCGGGCCGCCGCCTCGCGGAACCGCGCACCGAACATGCTCGACTGTCCGAGCTCGCGGCGCACCTCCGCCTGCACGTCGGCGGAGGGGATGAGGAGGTCGGTCAGGTCGAGGGCGTCCGAGGTGGCCCCGCCCTGCCCCACCGAGGTGAGCTCCTCGCCGGTGTCGGGCAGGCGCAGCACGATCCCGTCGTCGGAGTGCATCGTGGCGGCGTCGATGCCGAACCGCTCGCGGATCCGGGAGGAGAGGACGAGGGCCCACGGGGCGAGGACCTTGGCGCCGAGCGGGGAGTGGATGACGACCCGCCAGTCGCCCAGCTCGTCGCGGAAGCGCTCGACGAGGATCGTGCGGTCGTCGGGGACGACGCCGGTCGCCGCACGCTGGTCCCCCAGGTAGGACGTGAGGTTGTCGACCGCCCAGGGGTCAAGACCCGACCACAACGGGTGCGAGGCCGCCGCGCGAGCCGGGGAGCCCGCCGTCGGACCGGGCGCGGAGGTCACGGATCTGTCGGTGGCGTGCGGTGTGTGCGCGAGGAGAGCCGAGGCCTCCCTGACCCAGGCACCGATCGCGCGACCGAGCTCGGCCGGGCGTCCGGGGGAGTCCCCCTTCCAGAAGGGGAGCCGGCCTGGTACCCCGGGGGCGGGGGTGACCAGGACCCGGTCGGTGGTGATGTCCTCGATCCGCCAGGTGCTGGAGCCGAGGGTGAAGGTGTCCCCGACCCGAGACTCATAGACCATCTCCTCGTCGAGCTCGCCGACACGCTTGCCGCCGCGGACGCGCTCGGGTCCGGTCGCGTCGTCGGCTCCCGAGGCGAGGAACACGCCGTAGAGACCTCGGTCGGGGATGGTCCCACCGCTCGTCACCGCGAGGCGGAGGGCTCCCGGCCGGGCCGAGAGGGCCCCCGTCGTGCGGTCCCACACCAGACGCGCGCGCAGCTCGGCGAACTCCTCGCTGGGGTAGCGCCCGGAGAGCATGTCGAGGACCGCGTGCAGCGTGCCGGCGCCGAGCGAGGCGAAGGGGGCCGAGCGGCGCACCACCGCGGCGAGGTCGTCGAGCGCCCAGTCCTGCGTCGCGACCATGGCGACGATGTGCTGGGCGAGCACGTCGAGCGGGTTGTTCAGGGGGTGGAGGGACTCGATCGCCCCGGTCCGCATGCGTCCCGCGATCACGGCGCACGGCACGAGGTCACCACGGTGCATCGGGAACACCACTCCGTGCGAGACCGCGCCGACCTGGTGACCGGCCCGCCCCACCCGCTGCAGCCCGCTCGCCACCGAGGGCGGGGCACCGATCTGCACGACGAGATCGATCGATCCCATGTCGATCCCGAGCTCGAGGGAGGAGGTGGAGACCACCGAGGGCAGGCGGCCCTCCTTGAGCTCGGTCTCGGTGTGGTTGCGCTCGGTCCGGCTCATCGACCCGTGGTGGGCCCGCGCGAGAACGGGGGGAAGGCCGGCGGTGGCACCGGACTGGGCCTGGATCTGGGCGGCGTAGCGTTCGCCGGGGTCGGTGACCTTCTCGCCGTTGCGCTCGGCCCACACCTCGTTCATCCGGGAGGTCAGCCGCTCCGCCCCGCGGCGGGAGTTCGTGAAGACGAGCGTCGACCGGTGCGCAGCCACGAGGTCGACGACGGCCTCCTCCACGTGCGGCCAGACCGAGGGGCGGGTCGGGCGTCCACCCCCGTCGCCGGTGAGGTCGTCGGGGCTGGGAGGGCCGGCGGTGCGCGCCGTCGTTGCCGTGCCCGCGGACCCTGCCGTGCCTGCCGCTTGTGCCGCCTGTGCTCCCGGGGCCGGGGCCAGGCGCAGGTCGGCGAGGTCAGGGACCGGCACGACGACGTCCACCTCGATCTGCTTCGTCGAGACCGGCTGCACGATCTCGACGTCACGCCCTCCCTCGGACCGTGGGCGGGTCCCGGACAGGAACTGCGCGACCGCCTCGACCGGTGTGACCGTCGCTGACAGGCCGATCCGCTGGACGGGGGTCTCGAGCATGGCGTCGAGACGCTCGAGCGACACCGCGAGGTGTGCGCCGCGCTTGGTGCCGGCCACGGCATGGATCTCGTCGATGATGACCGTCTCCACGCCGCTCAGCCCGGCGCGGGCGGCCGAGGTGAGGATGAGGTACAGCGACTCCGGAGTGGTGATGAGGATGTCCGGTGGGGTGGTGGCGAACCGGCGCCGTTCGGTCGCCGGTGTGTCGCCGGTGCGGGTACCCACCCGCACCTCCCGGATGGGTTCGCCGCGGCGCGCCGCGGCCTGACGGATCCCGGCCAGCGGAGAGCGCAGGTTCCGCTCGACGTCGGCGGCCAGGGCCTTGAGCGGCGAGACGTAGACGACGCGGCAGCGACGGACCGGCTCGGGCTCGTGTGCGGTCGGGTCGAGGAGGCCGTCGAGGGCCCACAGGAAGGCCGCCAACGTCTTCCCCGATCCGGTCGGTGCCACGACGAGGGCGTGGTGGTCTGCGGCGACGGCCGCCCAGGCGCCGGCCTGGGCGGCCGTCGGTGCGGCGAAGGCGCCAGAGAACCAGGACGCTGCCGCAGGGGTGAAGCGCTCCAGCGGCGACTGCGCTGCAGAGGGCTCAACAGGTGGTCGGGTCACCCTGTCATTGTGCCGGGTGTCGCTGACACGTGGGTGGGCATGGCACCCTGGACCGTGCGCAATCGAGAGTTCTGGCAGCTTGTCGACGAAGTCTTCGGACCCACCTACGGCCGGACCCTGGCCGCCGACCAGGTGCTCAGCGCCCTGGGGGAGCGGACCGTCGAGCAGGCGATCGAGGACGGGGTCGAGCCCCGCGTGGTGTGGCATGCGCTGTGCGACGCGATGGACATCCCCGATGCCGGTCGGTGGGGGAACGACGCCACTCGGCAGGCGCCGCCGCCCCGGTGAGTCTCGACGGGCTCTGCAGAGCCTGGCCGACGCCGCACTGACGCCGCACTGGCGCAGCAATGACGCCGCACGACGCCTCGAGACCCACCAGCCTGGCGCTCGAACAGATGTTCGGCTACCATCGATCACAGGTGGATCGTCGCGAGGCGCTGTCCACACCGCCGCAGCGGTCAGGCGGGAATGTCAGTGGCTGGACGTAGCGTCTAGACCTGTAGACAACTTCAGGCACCACACCGAGCGGGATCCCGCTCCCAGACGTAGAGGTGGCAGACATGCCCGCACCAGCAGATCGCGAGAAGGCCCTCGAGGCGGCACTCGCCCAGATCGACCGCAACTTCGGCAAGGGCTCCATCATGCGTCTCGGTGACGAGGGACGTGCTCCCGTCGAGATCATCCCGACGGGCTCGATCGCGCTCGACGTCGCGCTCGGCATCGGTGGCCTGCCCCGCGGGCGCGTCGTCGAGATCTACGGACCGGAGTCGAGCGGTAAGACCACCCTCGCCCTGCACGCGGTCGCCAGCGCGCAGCGCAACGGTGGCATCGCTGCCTTCATCGACGCCGAGCACGCCCTCGACCCGGACTACGCCAAGAAGCTGGGCGTCGACACGGACGCGCTCCTCGTCTCGCAGCCGGACACCGGTGAGCAAGCGCTGGAGATCGTCGACATGCTCATCCGCTCCGGCGCGATCGACGTCATCGTCATCGACTCCGTCGCAGCGCTCGTGCCCAAGGCGGAGATCGAGGGCGAGATGGGTGACAGCCACGTCGGTCTGCAGGCCCGCCTCATGTCGCAGGCGCTGCGCAAGATCACCGGGGCGCTCAGCCAGTCAGGCACCACCGCGATCTTCATCAACCAGCTGCGCGAGAAGATCGGCGTCATGTTCGGGTCCCCCGAGACCACCACGGGTGGTAAGGCGCTGAAGTTCTATGCCTCCATCCGCCTCGACATCCGCCGGATCGAGACCCTCAAGGAGGGCACCGAGCCGGTCGGCAACCGGACCCGGGTCAAGGTCGTCAAGAACAAGATGGCCCCGCCGTTCAAGCAGGCCGAGTTCGACATCATCTACGGGGTGGGGATCTCCCGCGAAGGTGGACTCATCGACATGGGCGTCGAGCACGGGTTCGTGCGCAAGTCCGGGTCCTGGTTCACCTATGACGGAGACCAGCTCGGTCAGGGCAAGGAGAACGCCCGCGGCTTCCTGCGGGACAACCCCGACCTGGCGAACGAGCTGGAGAAGCGCATCAAGGAGAAGCTTGGCATCGGTCCGCGCGTCGACGCGCCCGCCGAGGCCGCCCCGGCAGCACCTGCCGGCAAGTCGACCGCCGCAGCGGCCAAGGCCAAGAAGGCCGACGCCTGAGTCCGATGCGCCAGTCGACGCGGGGGTCTCGTCACCGTTCTCCTGGGGAAGAGGAGACAGACGGGACCCCTGCGCCGCCCCTGAGCCCGCTGGAGCAGGAGGAGCAGGCCCGGAATCTGGCCCTGCGCATCCTCACGGCGGCACCCAAGAGCCGCGCGCAGGTCGAGCAACGGCTCGCCGCGCGGGACATCGACGAGACGATCATCGGCCGGCTCCTCGACCGCTTCGAGCAGGTGGGCCTGCTCGACGACGCCGAGCTTGCCGCGATGGTCGTGCGGACCCGGTTCGCTGAGAAGAAGCAGTCCCGCCGCGCGATCGCCCAGGAGCTCAGCCGCAAGGGGATCCCCCCGGCCGTCGCCGCGGCGGCGCTCGACCAGATCGACGACGACGACGAGGACGGCGCGGCTCTCGAGCTCGCGCGGTCACGGTTGCGCCGGACGCAGGGGTTGGCCCCGGAGGTGAGGATGCGGCGCGCCCTCGGAGCCCTCGGACGCAAGGGGTATTCCTCAGCGGTCGCCATGGCGAGCATCCGCACCGCCCTCGCCGAGGAAGGGGCCGTCGACCCTGGCCTCCCCGGCGACGACAGCATCGACGCAGGGCGCGACAACCACGACGCGGACGCCTGAGCGCCTCCGGCGCCATCCCCGCGGTGTGTTGGTCGAGGTGGGTCCCGCAGATCGGCGATGATGAGCGCACCGACACGGACGGGTGGCCGGTGCCGGGCGTCGACTAGATGGGGCTGGTGGGAATGTGACCGCAGGTGATCTCGGGGTCCTCCTGGCGCTGCTCGGATCCTCCCTGGTGGCGCTCCTCCTTGTGCACGTCGCTCGGCGTGAGGCCGCAGAGGTGCGCGCGCAGGCGGTCCTCGACGTCGCCGAGCTGCGGGAGACCACGCGGCTGCGTGACGCCGAGTCGGCCCAGCGCCTCGACGAGGTCCGCGCCACCGAACGTCACCTCGACAAGCAGCGCACCCGGGCCGAGGACATCACCGAGAAGGTCGAGGCGAACGCCGCGGAGGTCGAACGGGTGAGCGTGGAGGCCGCCCGGGAACGGGCGCGGCTACGAGGGACGTTGCTGACCGAGCTCGAGGCGGTGGCCGGACTCACCCAGGACGAGGCCGCCACGCTGCTCATCGGACAGATGCGTGAGCAGGCCGTCCAGGACGCGGCCGCGTCGGTGCACCGGGTGGAGGCAGCGGCCCGCCGGCGCGCGGACGAGCGCGCGCGGCACATCGTGGCGACCGCTGTGCAGCGTCTCGCCGTCCCCACGAGCTCAGCCGCTGCGGTGACGGTCCTGGCCCTCCCCTCGGAGGACATGCGGGGTCGGATCATCGGCAAGGAGGGGCGCAACATCCGCACCTTCGAGGCCGTGACCGGTGTCAACGTCCTCCTCGAGGACGAGTCCGAGTCCGTCCAGCTGTCCTGCTTCGACCCTGAGCGCCGCGAGATCGCCGAGGTGGTGATGAAGGTGCTCATGGAGGACGGGCGCATCCACCCGCAGCGGATCGAGGGCGCCTACGCCCACGCGCTGGCGGACGCCCCGGCACGGACACTCGCGGCCGGGCACGACGCGGCGGAGCGCAGCGGCGTGCAGCGGCTGGCCCCCGAGCTGGTCGAGGCGATGGGTCGGCTGCGGCTGCGCACGTCCTACTCCCAGAACGTGCTCGAGCACAGCGTCGAGGCCGCGCTGATCGCTGCGGCGATGGCGGCAGAGGTCGGGGCCGACGTCGAGCTGTCCCGTCGAGCGGCCTTCCTGCACGACATCGGCAAGAGCCTGCCCGTCGGCACAGCGGGGTCGCACGCCGCGGTCGGCGCGCGACTGGTGGAGCGCAACAGGGAGTCCGCCGTCGTCGTCAACGCCGTGGCGGCCCACCACGGCGAGGTCGCGGCGGACTCGGTCGAGGCCGTGCTGGTCCAGGCCGCCGACGCGTGCTCGGCGGCACGTCCGGGTGCGCGTCGGGACGACCTCAGCCGGTACCTGGAGCGGATGGAGCAGCTCGAGCAGCTCGTGAGCAGCCACCCCGGGGTGACGAGGGCGCTCGCGATGGCCAGCGGCCACGAGGTCCGCGTCGTGGTCGAGCCGCGCGAGATCTCCGACGAGGACCTGCCCGGTCTGGCGGCGGCGATCGCCGCACGCATCGAGAAGGACCTGAGCTACCCGGGCGAGGTGTCCATCACCGTCGTCCGCGAGCTCCGCGCGACAGCCACCGCAGGCTGAGCGCGGACGGGGGGCTCGGGATGGGCCCGATCGTCACCGCACGACGGTGATGTCGTCGACGGGGGTCGCGATCCGTGAGGAGAGGCGCCGTTCGGTGACCTGCGCGATCTGGGTCAGGACGAGGTTGACGACGAGGTAGATCGAGACGACGGCGACGAAGAGGGGCAGGCGGGAGGAGTCGCCGAAGAAGCTGTAGTTGTTCTTCATCACCGACAGCAGCTCGCCGTAGCCGACGATGAAGCCGAGCGAGCTGTCCTTGAGCAGCACGACGAGCTGGCTGATCAGGCTCGGCAGCATGAGCTGGACGACCTGAGGCAGCTGGATGATCCGCAGCGTCTGCCCGCGGGTCAGCCCGATCGACGTCCCCGCCTCGACCTGCCCGTACGGGAGGGCGCTGAGCCCCGCGCGCAGGATCTCGGCGATGATCGCCGCGTTGTACAGGGTCAGCCCGAAGACGACCGCCTCGAAGGAGGACAGGCCGAAGCCCAGCAGCCCGAAGAACATCATGAGCAGCACCGGCATGCCCCGCAGCACCTCGATGACGACGACGGCGGGCCGCCGGACGATCGCCAGCCGTGAGGTCCGCAGGATCGCCAGCAGGAAGGCGAGGACGAGGGCGAGCGGCGCCGCGACCATCGCGGCCCGGAGCGTCGCGCCCAGCCCCACGACGAGCAGGGACCGCCAGACGTCGGATGCGGTCTGCTGCTTGGGCGGGTCGGTGAGCACCTCCCACCGGTCGTCGAGCACGCCCCGACGGGAGAGGGACACGAGGAACCAGGCCACGAGCGCGACGAGGATCACCGCGAAGACGATGGATCCGATGCGTTCCATCCGCCGGGTCCGGGGGCCTGGGGCGTCGTAGAGCACGGAGCCGCTCATCGGCTGAACACCACCCGTCGTTCGATGGCCCCGGCGGCCAGGCCGGCGGGGATGGTGATGACGAGATAGCAGACCGCGATCCCGCCCAGCAGGAGGAGGACGTCGGCGGGGTAGTCGCGCGCGAGTGCCCGCCCGGTCGACGTGAGCTCCACCACCGCGAAGCCCGCCGCGACGGAGGTGTTCTTCGTCAGGGCGATGAGCACGTTGATCAGCGGGGGCACCACGCTGCGCAGCGCCTGGGGCAGGACCACCAGACGCAGGGTCGAGATGGTGCCCAGGCCGATCGCACGGGCGGCCTCGGCCTGCCCGGTGCTGACGCTGTTGATCCCCGACCTGACCGCCTCGCAGACGAAGGCGGAGGTGTAGGTGGTCAGCGCGATGATCGCGGGAGTCGTCCCCAGCGGCAGCACGAACCCGAGCGTGGGCAGCACGAACACGTAGAAGATGAAGACGAGGGTGAGCGGGGTGTTGCGGACCGTCTCGACGTACACGGTCGCCCCGATCCGCAGGCTGCGCAGCGGAGCGACCCGCATCGCCGCCAGCACCGTGCCGAGCACGAGAGAGAGCGCGCCGGAGGCTACCGCGAGGAACAGCGTCATCTGGAAGCCGTCGATGAACTTCGGCATCGACTCCACGACTGCGTCCATGCGCCCTCCCTTCGCGGTGGGCACCCGGTGCAGCGGCCGCGTGATGCGGCGACCGCTGCCGGCCGGGTGCAGGTGTGCCGGTCTGGTTCCGGTGGTTCCGGCGTGGTCAGACCGGCTGTCTCAGTAGCGGTCGACCGTGGGTGGGGTGGGGGTCGGCAGCACCTCACCGGCCGTCTCGTCCCAGGCGGTGGTCCACCGACCGTCGGTGAACGACGCCTCGAGGGTGTCGTTGATGAAGGTGCGGAAGTCGTCGTCGCCCAGCTTGAGACCGATGCCGTACGGCTCCTCGGTGAACTGTTCCCCGGCGATCTTGAAGTCGTCGGGGCTCTCCGAGACGTACCCCGCGAGGATGACGTTGTCCGTGGTCACCGCGTCCACCTGGCCGTTGCGCAGCGGGTCGAGGCAGTCGGTGTACTGGGCGAAGACGACGAGCTCGGTGTCGGGGAAGTTCTCGGTGATGTTCTTCGCCGGGGTCGAGCCGTCCGCCGAGCACACCGTCTTGCCGGCGAGGTCGTCGGAGGAGGCGATCGTGGTCTCGTCCGCGCGCACCATGAGGGACTGGCCGGCGACGTAGTACGGACCGGCGAAGTCGACGACCTCCTTGCGGGTGTCGTTGATCGTGTACGTGGCCACGACGATGTCGACCTGGGCGTCCGCGATGAACGTCTCGCGGTTCTGGGACACGGTCTCCTTCCAGACGATGTCCTCCGGCGCGATCCCCAGCTCGCCGGCGATGATCTTCGCGATCTCGACGTCGAAGCCGACCGGGTCGCCGTCCGGACCCATCAGCCCGAACAGCGGCTGGTCGAACTTCGTCCCGACGATGATCGACCCCTGGTCGGCGAGGCGGGCCATCGTGCTTCCCTCGGGGTAGGCACTGGCGTCCATGCTCGGGGTGGTCTCCGTGTCCTCCGTGTCGTCGTCCCCGCACCCGGCGAGCAGCAGGGCGGCAGCGGCGACGGCGACGAGTGCGGTTCTCGGTGTTCGCAACATGGTCTTCTCCTTCGGTTCTCGGCCGGCGGGGCCGTCGTGGGCGGTGCGAAGAGGTCGGTCGGTGCTCCCGGGGTGTCGGTCGGTGGTCGGGGTGTGCTCGGGGTGGGTCGCGGGGGGAGGGCTCAGGATCAGTGGAAGAGGATCTTCGACAGGAAGTCCCGGGCACGCTCGGAGGAAGGAGCGGTGAAGAACTGCTCGGGCCCGGCCTCCTCGAGCACCTGGCCGTCGGACATGAACACGACACGGTCCGCGGCCTTGCGCGCGAAGCCCATCTCGTGGGAGACGACGATCATCGTCATCCCCTCGGTCGCCAGACCCACCATGACGTCGAGGACCTCGGTGATCATCTCCGGGTCCAGGGCCGAGGTGGGCTCGTCGAAGAGCATGACCTTGGGGTGCATGGCCAGCGCGCGGGCGATCGCGACCCGCTGCTGCTGGCCCCCGGAGAGCTGGGCGGGCATCTTGTTCGCCTGCGACTCCACACCGACCCGCGTCAGCAGCGCCATCGCGAGGTCTCTCGCCTCGGCGGGGCGCATCTTCTTGACCTTGATCGGGCCGAGGGTGACGTTCTGCAAGACGGTCTTGTGGGCGAAGAGGTTGAAGGACTGGAAGACCATGCCGACGTCGGCCCGCAGCTGCGCGAGCGCCTTGCCCTCCTCCGGCAGCACCTGACCGTCCACCTCGATCGTCCCGGAGTCGATCGTCTCCAGCCGGTTGATCACCCGGCAGAGGGTCGACTTCCCCGAGCCCGACGGACCGATCACCACGACCACCTCTCCCTGGGCGACGGTGAGGTTGATGTCGTTGAGCACATGCAGGGCTCCGAAGTGCTTGTTCACGCCCGTGAGCCGCACGAGTGCCCGCCGGGCACCGGCGCTGTCCGAAGTGGGCGGGTTCGTGTCCTCCATCTGTCGAACGTATGTGACGGGTGAGGCATCGGCGAGTCCTGGCGGTCTCGGTCCGATAACGACCCGGCGGACCCGGTCCCTGGCCACCGGCTCCTCGTGCCCTCGTGCCGTCGCCGGCGAGACGTATCCTTGTCCCGATGTCTGGATACCTCGTGACCCCTGCCACCCCGCCCGCGCTGGACCCCTCGGCGGGCTCCGACCTGACCCGGCCGCCCGTGACGGACAGCGCGGCAGACACCGCGGCTGTCCCCGGCGCCCCCCGCACCTATCTGGTGCGCACGCTCGGCTGTCAGATGAACGTCCACGACTCCGAGCGGATGGCCGGGATGCTCGAGCAGGCCGGGTACCGCAAGGCGACCGACGCGGACGCCGCACGCTACGAGGCCGACGTCGTGGTCATCAACACCTGCGCCGTCCGGGAGAACGCCTCGACGAAGCTCTACGGGAACCTCGGCCAGCTCGCCGCGCTCAAGAACCGTCGGGAGGGCATGCAGATCGCCGTCGGCGGGTGCCTCGCGCAGAAGGACCGCTCGGGGATCGTGGACCGGGCTCCGTGGGTCGACGTGGTCTTCGGCACGCACAACCTCGATGCCCTCCCGGTGCTGCTCGAGCGCGCCCGGCACAACGAGGCCGCGCAGGTCGAGATCGCGGAGTCGCTCCAGGTCTTCCCCTCCACCCTGCCCACCCGGCGCGAGTCGGTGTACGCCGGGTGGGTGTCGATCAGCGTCGGCTGCAACAACACCTGCACCTTCTGCATCGTCCCGCACCTGCGGGGCAAGGAGCGCGACCGCCGGCCCGGGCAGATCCTCGCCGAGATCGAGGCCCTCGTCGCGCAGGGTGCGATCGAGGTGACGCTGCTGGGTCAGAACGTCAACAGCTACGGCGTCGAGTTCGGTGACCGCGGCGCCTTCGCCAAGCTGCTGCGGGCCTGCGGGGACATCGACGGGTTGGAGCGGGTGCGCTTCACGTCCCCGCACCCCGCGGCCTTCACCGACGACGTCATCGACGCGATGGCGCAGACGCCCAACGTCATGCCCCAGCTGCACATGCCGCTCCAGGCCGGCTCGGACCGGATCCTGCGGGCGATGCGCCGGTCCTACCGCTCGGACAAGTTCCTCGGCATCCTCGACCGGGTTCGTGCCGCCATGCCCGACGCCGCGATCACGACCGACCTCATCGTCGGCTTCCCGGGGGAGACCGAGGACGACTTCGCCCAGACGCTGCGGGTCGTGGCGGAGGCCCGCTTCGCCTCGGCCTTCACCTTCCAGTACTCTCAGCGTCCCGGCACTCCGGCGGCCAGCTTGCCCGACCAGCTCCCCAAGGAGGTCGTCCAGGAGCGCTACGTGCGCCTGATGGCCCTGCAGGACGAGATCTCCGCCCAGGAGAGCGCACAGCAGGTGGGACGCACGCTCGAGGTCCTCATCACCGACGGCGCCGGCCGCAAGGACGGCGCGACCCACCGTCTCACCGGGCGCGCGCGGGACAACCGGCTCGTGCACCTCGCGCTGCCGCCCCACCTGACCTCGACCCTGAGCAGCACCGCCGGCCACCCCGACGCCGACCAGCCCGATACCGACCACGCCGAGCTGGCACCCGGCGACCCCCGCCTGGCCGACCGGCTGGACGAGATGCTGCCGCGGCCGGGCGACGTGGTCACCGTGCAGGTGACCCGGTCCGCGCCGTACCACCTGGTCGCCGACTCCGCCCTGGCGAGCGATCCGGACCGGGCGGTGTACGCGGTGCGCCGCACCCGGTCCGGGAACGCCTGGGTGGAGCGGGAGAAGGCTCGCGGGGGGCTGGACCAGGAGCACACCCACGGGACGCAGCCTTCGTCCGCACCCGGGGCTCCGGTCGTCCTCGGGCTGCCGACCGTCCGGCGCGCCTAGGCGCGCCACGCCTGGACGCGCGACGCCGGGCGCGACGCCTGGACACGACCGGGGTCAGCCGTCGCCGAACGCCCCGTTGTCGTCCATGCCCTCGAGGTCGTCCGGGTCCTCGGGCGGGAGCAGTGCCGAGACGGACGTGAAGAGCTGGATCGAGGTTCCCAGGCCGCAGGCGACCATCTGCTCGAGCTGCTGCTTCGTCGCTCCCGGGCCGAAGTCCACCGACACCTCGGTGTAGAGCGCCAGCCCGGCGGGCTCGCTGCGCAGGTACGCCTTGGGCCAGATGCGCTCGCGGTTCCAGTCGTTGATGATCTGCAGGACCGCCAGGCGCGCGGAGTCGGCGAGCGGGCGGTGCCACCGGCCGCGCACCTGCAGGATCTCGTGCTGGGTGCCCAGCAGCAGGAACCAGAATCGGTTCCCGTCCCAGGTCCCGGTGATGTCGTCGTCGGCGTCGAGGCGGAAGGTGTAGCCGCGGCGGGTGAGGTAGGCGCCGACCCGGTCCCGGGTGAGCGGGGTCGGCAGCTCGATGGGGGTGTGCACGACGGGGTCGGGGGCCGATCCGGTGCCTTTCGCGAGCATCCGGGCGAGCCAGGGCGCGCGCTGGCGGGCGCTCACGGTGCCACCTGCGCGGGGTCGGGGTACAGGGCGTCGAGGGCGTCGAAGAGCATCGCGCCGGTGCTGAGCCCACAGGTGAGGACCTGGTCGAGCTGCTCGTCGTTGGCGCCGTGCTCGAAGTCGACCGACACCTCGCCGTAGACCTGGATCATGCCGTTGTCGCGGACCCGGAAGTACACCTTGGGCCAGATGCGGTCGGTGTTCCACTCGTTGCAGAACTCCAGGACCTCCTCGATCCGGTCGATCGTGATCTCGCGGTTCCACTGTCCGCGGACCTGCAGGATCTCCCGGTCGCCGCCGAAGAGCAGGAAGTAGAACAGCCGGGAGTGCCACAGCCCGCCGATGTCGCCGTCGGAGTCGACGAAGTACGAGTACCCGTAGTCGCCGATCCAGTCGACGATCCGGGCCATGGTGAGCGGGCCCGGGGCGTGGCTGGTGTCGGAGTCCGCGATGGTGAGGGCACCGAGGGAGTCGACGAGCATCGCCTCGACGTCGTCCCCGGTCGGTGCGAGCGGTCTCCCCGGGACGGCCCGGTGGCCGGTGGCTGCTCCCGTCGCGGCGCGGCGGGGACCGGTCTCGTCATCCCTGCGGCGCCTGCGATCTCTGAAGAACCCCATACGCGCCAGCCTACAGTCGCCACCGGAGGGTCGCCGTACTCTCCTGCATCGGACCCGACCCCGAGCATCGGCTACCGTGGGGAGGTGCTAGCCGCCGCGAGAGTCACCGTGCAACGACATGTGGTGAGCCTGGCGCTGCTGCCGGGGGTCACCGGCCGCACCGACGTCCTCGCCGGTCCGCGGGAGCAGCTGCTGGCCGCCGTGCGCCCGGCGCTCGCGCGGTGCCTGGTGGCCGGGAGCACCGTCACGGTGATCGCACCCGCGCTGGTGTCCCGCACGACGACGACGGCGCAGCCCGACCTCGGCGCGAGCGGCTACGCCGCGCCGCGGTCCGCGACCGTGCCGACCGTCCAGGCGGGCACGGGGGGCCCGGCGGGTGACGCGGTGTCGCCCGACGAGCCCCCGCTGCACGTGACGGCGTCGGCGGCGGTGAGCCTGGTGCGCCTGGCCGGCTGGGCCGGAGAGGTCACGGTCCACGAGATCGGACCGAGCGGCATCGCGTGGGCCCCGACGGCAGACGCGCCGGACATCAGCGAGCCTGCGGGCGTGACTCACCTCGTGCTCGTCGCGTGCGCGACACCGGACGGCGCCCTTCCCGTGGGGGCCTCCGTCGTGCTCGCCGAGGCCGAGCAGCAGACGCACGACCTCTTCCGCAAGGTCACCGCGTCCGTCGAGGCGGCAGGGCTGGCGTCGGACCTGGCGTCCTCGCCGACCTGACCAGCTCGAACCCGGTGGCCCGCTGGCCCGCTGGCCCGCTAGCCCGCGAGGGTCTTCACGAGCGCAGCCGCGTCCTCCGTGCGCCCCAGATCCGTGAGCGCCTGGATGAGGAGCCCGGTGACCTCGACCTGGCTGGCACGCGCCCGGACCTGCGCGAAGCCCCGTGCCGCGGTCTCCAGGAAGGGCACGGCTTCGGCCGGGCGCCCCGCGCCCAGCTCGACGGTCCCGGCGAGCCAGACGGCGTGGGAGGCGTCGGCGACGAGGTCGTGGGCCGCGTACGCGGCCGCGGCCCGCTCGGCGTCGGCGACCGCCGCCGGGCCGTTCCCGTTCGAGGCCTGGACGCGGGCCCGGGTGTCGAACAGGTGGGCACGCTCGACGGCGACGACGCGCACCTGCTCACCCTCGGTCGCCTCGAGGGCGCAGGTGAGAAGGTCCGCGGCACGCGGGGACGCGTCCGTGGAGGCGAGGAGCCGCGCGGTCATCCGGGCGACCGGCCCGAGGTACTCGATGGCAGTCCCGGAGGAGAGCAGCAGCGACAGTGCGGCATCGGCCGTGGCGGCTGCGCCGTCGAGGTCACCGAGGCGGTCGCTCAAGGCAGCCGCCTCGGCGAGCGCGAACCCGCCGGCCTCGGTCTCACCGGCCGCCGTGAAGGCCGCGCCGGCCTCGGCGTACAGCCGGGCGGCGGCCACCGGGTCCGAGCCGGCGGCGCGCTCGGCCTGGTCGACGAGCGCGTCAGGCCCGACACCGACCCGACCGACACCGACCCGACCGGCTCCCACCGGCCCGGCACCCACCTGACCGTCGCGGTCGTCACCGTCCGGTGAGGGCGTACCCAGCCCCGCCAGCCGTGCCTCGCCGAGCACCGAGAGGTCCACCGGCAGGCGGACGTGGTCGCCCGACCACGCGCGCCGCGTGCGGTCGGCCATCGCCGTCGTGCCACCGCGCCGGTCGAAGTCGGCGGCGAGGGCGAGGGCCTGGGCGCGCATCCAGTCGTCGAGCTCGGCGATCGTGGTGGCGGGGACGCCGTCGAGGACGACCGGCGTCGTCGGGTCGTCGGCGCGCAGCGCGGCCACCCCGACCCCCGCGGTGGTGAGGAAGGACCAGCGGCCCTGCGGGGACTCGGTGCGCGTGAGGAGCTTGCTGTACCGGACGAGGAACCGCAACGCCGTGGTGGTGTTGGCGGTGCGGGCGAGGAACTGGATGTGACGCCCGTGCGCGCCGCACATCTCCCCGGAGGTGTCCAGGGTGGCCAGGCCGCGCCGGTGCGCGCGGGCCGCACCGTCGGCGTCGCCCACCTCGAGGTAGGCGAGCTGGAGCTGGGAGAGCATGTCCGCCGGCTCCGTGCGGCACTCCGCCCCCGCCTCCTGGGCGTTCTCCAGCAACCGGATGCCCTCCGCGTACCTGCCCTCCTCGAAGAGGTACGCCGTCCGGTCGCCCGGCTCGCACGCGGGGCACTGGGAGAAGTCGTCCCGCTCGGTCGTCACCCACGCCTCGTAGCGGGCCGGCAGCTCGGCGTCCCCGAGCAGGTGGTGCCACTCGAACCGCAGGTGGTTGACGGCGCTCAGCCCGTTCCCGGCGAGCCGGTAGCGGCGCTCCATGTCCTCGATGGTCGCGTGGATCTGCGCGGCCGGGATGCTCGGGTAGCCCATGAGGTGGGAGACCATCCACTTGAACGACCAGAACAACGAGTGCACGTCCTGGGTGTCGAAGAGCTCGGGGCGCTCGTCCCACAGCCGCACCGACCGGGTGAACGGCAGGTAGGCCTTCTCTACCTCCTCGCTGAAGGCGTACGACTCCACGAGGGTGAACAGGGCGAAGGCGTGCGCCGACTCCGGGCCCTGCGTACCGATCTCGCGCGCGAGCTCGGCCGCGACCTCGTTGCGGGCGAGACCGAAGGGCATCTCCCGCACGCCCGTGATGGCGCGGTTGGCCTCGTCGATCGTCCGGGTCATGGGCGTGGTCCTTGCGCTGGGTCCGATGTCGGGTGGTCGCCGCGGCCCGTGGCGCTGCGGAGCAGGGTCGAGAGGGCCCCGTTCATCAAGGTCGCCTCGCTCACGCTGAGCGGACGCCCCGAGAGCAGCAGGGCCGTGACGTAGAGCGCCTGGGCGCCTGCGGCGCGCACGCCCGGGTCCGGGGCGTCGAGCACGTCCCGCACCGCCGGGTTCTCGTCGTTGAGCACCATCCGGCGCAGGTGCGACGGCCGGGCGAACTGGCCCAGCACGTCCCCCCACAGGTCGGAGCCCTGCGTGAGGGTCTCGCTGACGTCCCGCGCGTGCTCGGCGTCGCGGTCGTCGAGCAGCAAGGACGGGATCTCGTGAGGTTCGAAGGACCGCAGGTCGACGTCGCAGCCGCTGGGCAGCACAGCCGCGCGGACGGCCTCGAGCGCGTCGGTCGTCTCGAGCTGACGCATCGGCTCGAGTGGGGACAGCACCTGGGAGACGTCGGCGGAGGTGATCGGGGAGACCGTCCAGTGCGGGCGGCGCCGGCGGACCCGCTCGAGCAGGTCGGCGTCGTAGACGTAGCCGGCGTTGACCACCGAGAGGTCCTGGGCGTGGGCCACCGGGGCGATCCGCCGGAAGCCCTCCACGGTCGGGGTGAAGTGGATCTGCCCGTGCTCGGCGTGGATCTGGGCGAGGGTGGCCTCGCCGGTCGTGCACTCGTAGGGCAGCACGTCGATCGCGAGGTCGAGCATGTCGTCGTCGACCAGGGCCAGGGCCCGGACGGCGAGGTGGTGCACCGAGAGGAACTGGGCGGACCCGGCGTCGCGCAGGGCGAGAGTGTCCAGGGTCCACTGCCGGATCCGGGCGCCGAGCGCGTCCCGCGTGGCCAGCAGGACGTCGTCCTCGTAGAGGCCCTCCCGGGAGGCGGTGGGCCGCACGGTCGAGGTGTTGAGCACGCACCGGACGAAGAAGGCCCACGGCGGCAGCAGGTCGTCCACCCGGGTGCCCAGCAGCATCCGCTTGAGATACACCCGGTGGGCGCTGGAGGTGGTGGGGGAGACGGCCGAGGGCAGCACGTAGGCGACCCCGCTGAGCCCGGCGACCGGGATGTCCAGGTCGATGGCCGCCAGCGGGGTGAAGCCGAGGGTCCCCTCGCAGTGCGCCCGCAGGGCCAGCTCGCGGGCCCGGGGGGTCGCGAAGGTGCGCTCCCAGGGCAGGTCCGGTTCGGCGAGGTCACGGACGCCGACCTCCCCGGAGGCGAGGCGCTCCTCGAGCAGGAGCTCCACGGGCAGCAGCGAGCCGTAGTCGCGTGCCAGCGACTCCACGGTGGCGGGCTCGAGCCAGTGCTCGAGGTCGCGGCGCGGGCTCAGCCGCACGGTGCTGCCGGTCGCCTCGGGGCAGCGGGGGTCGCCGTCGGGCAGCTCGGTGAGCTCGTAGCGGCCGTCCGCGTGACCGCGCCAGCTGATCGCCGGTGCCTGGGGGTCGCGCGCGGAGCGTGAGACCAGCTCGATCTCGTCGGTGACCATGAACGCCGAGAGCAGCCCGATGCCGAACTGGCCGAGGAACTGCTCGCGCCCGGTGCCCAGCTCGAGGTCGCGCTTGGAGCTGCGCCCGATCGTGGCGAGCAGCTCCTGCGCCTCGGCCAGGGTGAGCCCGACGCCGGTGTCGGTCACCTCGAGCCCGCCGCCCGGGAGCGGGCGCAGGACGATCCGCCGCAGCGGCGCAGCCTGCCCCGTCTGGCTGGGCTGGTCCGGATCCCCGACCAGCTCCTCCCACGCCGTGATCGCGTCCACGCCGTTCTGCAGCAGCTCGCGCAGGTACACCCGCGGGCTCGAGTAGAGGTGGCGGGCGAGGAGATCGACGATCCCCCCGAGGTCGACCTGGAAGGTCTGGCTCATGCGGCTCCGTTCAGGGCTGGACGGGTCACTCCTCGGGGATGCCCAGACGCTCGGCGATGCGCTCGAAGGCCCGCAGCCCGGTGAAGAGCCCGCAGGAGATGAGCTGGGCGAGCTGGTCGTCGCTCACCCCGTGCTGGAGGTCGGTGGAGACCTCGGAGTAGATGCCGATCTCCTCGTCCTCGACCCGGGCGTAGAGCTTGGGCCAGATGAGGTCCCGGTTGAACTCGTTGAGCAGCAGCGCGAACTCGGCCTCGCGGCTCGCGGGGAAGGAGTGCTTCCAGCGCCCACGGACCTGCAGGACCTCCTGCGACTCACCCATCTGGAAGAAGTAGAAGACGTTGTCGTCCCACTGCCCGCCCACGTCGCCGTCCGGGTCCACCCCGAAGGACCAGTCCTGGGACGTGAGGAACTCTTCGATCCGGCTTCGCGTGAGGGGAGCGTTCTCTGAGCCGCCGGTCAGCGACGGATCGGTGTCGGGCTTGTTGAAGAACCCCATCGTGATGATCTCCTGAGCTCGGGTGCGTTCGGTCGTCGTACCTGGCATCGCGGCACGTCTGGGTGTCCCACACGACCACGGATGCGAGGAGCAGCCTATGGGCACGGGCTGACATGCACCAACGACTGCAGACAAAGACGGTACCGTCTCGGTGTGCTGATCGTCGCTGTCGTAGGCCCCACGGCCACCGGAAAGTCTGACCTCGCCCTGGACCTGGCCCAGGCGCTGAGCCCTGCCGGAGGGCCGCCGGCAGAGATCGTCAACGCCGACGCCTACCAGCTCTACACCGGCATGGACATCGGCTCGGCCAAGGTCCCGGTCGCGCAGCGCCGGGGGATCGTCCACCACCAGCTCGACGTGCTCGACGTCAGCGAGGACGCCTCGGTCGCCCGCTACCAGGCGTCCGCGCGCGCGGACCTCGAGGCGATCGCCGCCCGCGGAGCCCGAGGGATCGTCGTCGGCGGCTCCGGGCTCTACCTGCGGGCCCTGCTCGACGACATGACCTTCCCCGGGACCGACCCGGCGGTGCGCGCCGCCCTCGAGGAGCGGGCCGAGCGGGAGGGCACCCGGACCCTCTTCGCCGAGCTCGAGCGCTCCGACCCCGCCGCCGCCCTCTCGATCGGCCCGAAGAACACCCGGAGGATCGTGCGGGCGCTCGAGGTCATCGAGATCACCGGTGCCCCGTTCACCGCCAACCTGCCCCGTCAGGAGTACGTCCGCCCGGCCGTGCAGATCGGCCTGGACTGCGACCGCGACGTGCTGGACCGCCGGGTCGAGGAGCGGGTCGAGCGCATGTGGGAGGAGGGTCTCGTCGAGGAGGTGCGCACCCTGAGCGCCCGCGGCCTGGGCCGCACCGCGTCACGTGCCGTCGGCTACGCAGAGGTGCTCGCCTACCTGGCCGGGGAGATCACGCAGGAGCAGGCTCAGGCCGACGTGACCGCCAACACCCGCCGGCTGGCCCGCAAGCAGATGGGCTGGTTCGGCCGGGACCCCCGCGTCACGTGGCTGGCGGCAGGGTCCCCGACCCTGCTCGACGACGCGCTCGCGGTCACGCGCGCCGCCGACGCCGGTCCGGCGCCCGCTCCGGGGACCGACCCGGTGCGTCGTAGTCTTGGCTCATGACGAGCGAGAACCGCCTGCACCCCGTCGCCAGCGCGTCGGCCGCCCACCTCTCCTACACGAAGGGTCACGGGACCGAGAACGACTTCGTCCTCCTCGACGACCGTCACGCGGCGCTCGACCTGACCCCCGAGATGGTGCGTGAGCTCACCGACCGGCGCGCCGGCGTCGGGGCCGACGGCGTGATCCGCGTGGTGCCCACCGCCGCGCTGCCCGAGGGCGCGGCGATCCTCGCCCAGGACCCGACCGCCGTGTGGTTCATGGACTACCGCAACGCCGACGGTTCGACCGCCCAGATGTGCGGCAACGGGGTGCGGGTCTTCGCCGCCTACCTCGAGGACCTCGGCCTCGCCCACTTCGGCGACGGCCACGAGCTGGCCCTGGGCACCCGCGCCGGGGTGCGCCGGGTCCGCAAGGAGGCCACCGGGTGGTTCGCGGTCGACATGGGCCTGTGGTCCTTCCCCGGAGGCACCGGCGCGGTCGCGGACGGGTTCGACGCCGAGGTGGGGGTGCGCGGCCTCGAGCCCGCCGGCGCCGAGGTCCCCCGACCGGCGCTCAGCGTGGACCTGGGCAACCCGCACACCGTCCTCGCCCTGGCGACCGTGGCCGACCTGGACCGTGCCGACCTGACCTCCGCGCCCCAGGTGGTGCCCACCCCGCCGCAGGGGACCAACGTCGAGCTGGTCGTGCCCCTCGGCGAGGAGACGACGATCGACGGCTCCGTCGTGGGCCGGGTGCGGATGCGGGTGCACGAGCGCGGGGTGGGGGAGACCCGGTCCTGCGGGACCGGTGCCTGCGCCGCGGCCCTGGCCGTGCGTGCCTGGGCGGGCGACGGCGCCCCCGACGTCTGGCTGGTCGAGGTCCCGGGCGGGACGCTCCGGGTGACGATGCTCCCGGACGGCCACGTCGAGCTTGCCGGCCCGGCCGAGCTCGTCGCCGACGGGCGGCTGCGACCGGCGCTCAGCGTCGGGTGACCTCGATCACCCGGAACCCCTTGGCGCTGGCGAGCTTGGTGACGGTGGCGGTGAACGGCGCCGCCGCGGAGCCGAACCCACCCTCGACGCCGTAGCGGTTCGCCATCCAGCTCTGGAGGGAGTCGGCACCGAGGTTGCGCTGCACCACGAGGTACGCGCTCGCCCCCGGGAGCAGCCGGGGCAGCCACGTGTCGAGCATCGAGTGCAGCTCCTCCTTGCCCACCCGGATCGGCGGGTTCGACCAGATCGCGGCCAGCTGGACGTCGCCGGGCACGTCCTCGGGCCGCACCGCGCGCACGTTGCTCAGGCCCAGCTTCTCGGCGTTGCGCGCGAGCAGGTCGAGCGCGCGGTCGTTGACGTCCACGCCCCACACCGTCGCCTGGCGGTTCTGCAGCGCCATGGTGAGGGTGATCGGTCCCCAGCCGCAGCCGAGGTCGAGCAGGTCGCCGGTGGGCGGGCCCGAGACGGTGCGCAGCAGCACCGAGGTGCCCAGGTCGATGCGCCCGGGGGAGAAGATCCCGCCGGCTGTCTCGACCTCGTAGGGCTGGGAGTCCAGCACGACGGAGAGGGTGCGCCGTTCGTCCGGGCTGGCCGGCTGGGCGGTGAAGTAGTGGTCCGGGGTTTCGTCGCTCACAAGCGGTAATCGTAGGCGAGCCGGCGACCGCGGGGCGGCGGGAGTTCCTCTGTCCGCAAAAACACTACGGCCGGGGCGAGGTGACGTGGGAACCTTAGGAGAACACCCCGCTCGGTCGACCGAAGGACATGCATGACGAACAGCCACGAACCGCAACCCACCTCGTCCCAGGACCCGTCCCGGCCGGACGAGACCAGCGGGTCGGTTGCGGCGGCGTCGGCGCGAGACGTCGCGAGCGACGTCGTCGCCCGGGTGCTCGCCCGCGCGGGGACCGCCCGCGCCGCGGGCGGCACCCAGCACTCCTCCCACGACGGGGACCAGCTCGAGCTCGCCGAGCGCACCGCGCTGCGCCGGGTCGCGAACCTGTCGACCGAGCTCGAGGACGTCACCGAGGTCGAGTACCGCCAGCTCCGCCTGGAGAAGGTCGTCCTGGTGGGCCTGTGGTCCCGGGACGCGATGGACGCGGAGATCTCTCTGCGCGAGCTCGCCGCGCTCGCCGAGACCGCCGGCTCCCAGGTGCTCGACGGCGTGCTCCAGCGCCGCCAGACCCCTGACCCGGGGACGTACCTGGGCTCGGGCAAGGCGGCCGAGCTTGCCGCCGTCGTCGCCGCGACCGGGGCGGACACGGTCGTCATCGACGGGGACCTGGCACCCTCCCAGCGCCGTGCGCTCGAGGACATCATCAAGGTCAAGGTCGTGGACCGGACCGCGCTGATCCTCGACATCTTCGCCCAGCACGCCAAGTCCCGGGAGGGCAAGGCTCAGGTCGAGCTCGCCCAGCTCGAGTACCTCCTCCCGCGCCTGCGCGGGTGGGGCGAGTCCATGTCCCGTCAGGCCGGTGGCCAGGTGGGTGGCGCGGGGGCCGGGATGGGCTCGCGCGGACCGGGTGAGACGAAGATCGAGCTGGACCGCCGCCGGATCCGCAACCGGATGGCCAAGCTCCGCCGCGAGATCGACGCGATGGCCCCCTCGCGGGAGACCAAGCGCGCCTCCCGCAAGCGCAACGCGATCCCCTCGGTCGCGATCGCCGGGTACACCAACGCCGGGAAGTCCAGCCTGCTCAACGCGCTCACCGGCGCCGGGGTGCTCGTGGAGAACGCCCTGTTCGCCACCCTGGACCCCACGGTCCGCCGGACCAAGACCGCCGACGGGCGGATCTACACCCTCGCCGACACGGTGGGCTTCGTCCGCGCGCTCCCGCACCAGCTCGTCGAGGCCTTCCGCTCGACCCTGGAGGAGGTGGCCGACTCCGACCTGCTGCTGCACATCGTCGACGCCTCCCACCCCGACCCCGAGGGGCAGATCGAGGCGGTCCGCCACGTCCTGGCGGACATCCCCGGGGCCGCGGACGTGCCCGAGGTGATCGTGCTCAACAAGGCCGACCTCGCCGCACCGGAGACCATCGCCCGGCTGCGCAGCCGGGAACGCAACACGATCGTCGTCTCCGCCCACACCGGGGAGGGCATCCCCGAGCTGCTCGAGTTCATCGCCGCGTCGCTGCCGCACCCCGGCGTCTCGATCGACCTCGTGGTGCCCTACAGCCGGGGTGACCTCGTCAACCGGGTTCACCTCGAGGGTGAGATCGATCACCTCGAGCACGTCGGTGAGGGGACGTTGGTGCGCGGACGTGTCGACGACGCGTTGGCGGCCGAGCTGGCCGCGGCTGCGGTCAGGTCCTGACCGCGGGGTGGCGGGCGGTGCGTGGCCGAGGCGGCCCGACCGCGCCCGCGTGATGCGTAGACTCCACGGGTGAGCGACGCCAGGACCCCCGACCGTGCCGATGACGACACACCGGGCGGGGTCGACACACCGCGCGTGGCTGACGCACCGGGCGAGGCCGACGTCCACCGCCTGCTCGATCTCGCGGTCGGTGCGCTCGGCGGCGCGCGGCGCGACGGTCAGCACGACATGACCGAGGCGGTGGCCACGGCGATGCGGACCAAGGAGCACCTGCTGGTCCAGGCCGGCACCGGGACCGGGAAGTCGCTCGGCTACCTCGTCCCCGCCGTCCACCACGCGGTCACCACGGACGAACGCGTCATCGTCTCGACCGCGACCCTGGCCCTGCAGCGCCAGATCATGACCCGGGACCTGCCGCTCGTGGCGCAGACCCTCGCCGCGCACCTGCCGCGCCGCCCCCAGCTCGCCCTGCTCAAGGGCTGGCACAACTACGCCTGCCTGCACAAGATCGCCGGCGGCTACCCCGCCGACGACGCGGGCACCCTCTTCGACATGCCCCGCACCGAGGGGCCCACCGAGCCGCTCACCGGGACGGGAGCCGCTGCTGGCGCGGGCACCGGCGCGGTGGACGCCGACGGGTCCGCCGGACTGGGGAAGCAGATCCTGCGGCTGCGGGAGTGGGCCGGTGACACCGAGACCGGCGACCGCGACGACATGGTCCCCGGCGTGAGCGACCGCGCCTGGCAGCAGGTCTCGGTCACGTCGCTGGAGTGCCTGGGCCAGAAGTGCCCGCTCATCGACGACTGCTTCCCCGAGCGCGCCCGGGGGATCGCCCGCGAGGCCGACGTCGTCGTCACCAACCACGCGATGCTCGGCATCGCCGCGACCGGGTCCCCGGGCGTGCTGCCCGAGCACTCCGTGGTCATCGCCGACGAGGCTCACGAGCTGCCCGACCGGGTGACCGCCGCGGCGACCGCGGAGCTCTCGGTCGCCTCGATCGAGCACGCCTCCCGCCAGGCACGCCGGCACGGGGGGATCCCCACCCCCGACCTCGACGCCGCCGCCGCGGACTTCGGCTCGGTGCTGGCCGGCCTGCCGGCGGAACGCTTCCCGGACGGGCTCCCCGAGGGAGCCCGTCTCTCGGTCGCGGGGGTGCGCGACGCCGCCCGTGCGGTCCTCAGCGCTCTGAAGCCCGAGCAGGGCAAGGGGCCGGCCGACGCAGGATCGGCGACCAGCGGCCTGAAGATGGCGTCGTCGAGCATGCTCCTCGTCTTCGAGACCGCCGAGCGGATGGCCGCCGACCACTCCGGCTTCGACGTGCTCTGGTGCTCGCGCGGGAGCGACGGCGGCTTCGGGGCCGGGATGTCCAAGCTCCACGCCGCCCCGCTCGGGGTAGCCGGTCTGATCCGGACGAACCTGTGGCAGGACAAGGTCGGCATCCTCACGTCGGCGACCCTCGCGCTCGGCGACTCCTTCGTGCCCATCGCTCGCGCCGTCGGGCTCGAGCGCGCGGCGGGTGAGACCGACGACCCGGCGGAGGTGACCCAGGGGAAGCCGGTGGGCCAGGCGAAGTCAGCGACCCCAGCGAAGCCTGGGGCCCAAGGAAAGCCGGCGACCCAGGTGAGCCAGCCCGCCACAGTCGATCTGCCGTGGCGCGGCCTCGACGTCGGGAGCCCTTTCGACTACCGGCGCCAGGGCATCCTCTACATCGCCAGACGGCTGCCCACACCCGGGCAGCAGGCGACCACGGACGACCAGATCGCCGAGATGGTCGCGCTGATGACGGCGGCGGGCGGAAGGACGCTGGGGCTGTTCTCCTCCCGACGCGCCGCCGAGCGTGCCGCGGAGCTGGTGCGCGATCAGGTGGACTTCCCGGTCCTGTGCCAGGGCGACGACCAGCTCCCCACCCTCGTCCGCGAGTTCGCCGCCGACGACGCGACGTGCCTGTTCGGGACGCTGTCCCTGTGGCAGGGGGTCGACGTGCCCGGTTCGGCGTGCCAGCTCGTCATGATCGACCGGATCCCGTTCCCCCGCCCCGACGACCCGGTCAAGGCCGCCCGGGCGCGCTATATCGAGAGCCACGGCGGGAACGGGTTCATGCAGGTCTCCGCCACGCACGCGGCCCTGCTGCTGGCCCAGGGCGCGGGCCGCCTGGTCCGCACGACGACGGACCGCGGGGTGGTCGCGGTGCTCGACCCGCGGCTCGCGACGGCTCGCTACGCTTCGTTCCTGGTCAACTCCTTGCCGCAGTTCTGGCAGACGACCGATCGCCAGGTGGCGACTTCTGCGCTCGAGCGGCTCGCGGCTCTAGGCTGAGACCAGCACCACCTGCAACCCGATCTCCTGTGGAGGAAGCATGAGCGACGCCGAGCGTTCCGGTACACCCACCCCGGCGGGCCCCCCCGCGGCCCGCAAGACGACGAAGGTGGCAGTGGTCGGCGCCGGCGCGGTGGGCTCGACCATGGCCTACGCCGCGCTGATGCGCGGCTCTGCGCGGACCGTCGCGCTGTACGACATCAACAAGGCCAAGGTCGAGGCGGAGGCGCTCGACCTCGCCCACGGGATCCAGTTCATGCCGATGGCCGAGGTCATCGGCTCCGACGACGTCGCGGTGTGCGCCGACGCGGACGTCATCATGATCACCGCGGGGGCCAAGCAGAAGCCCGGGCAGTCCCGGATCGACCTGGCCGAGGCGACCATCGGGCTCGTCTCGAAGATCCTGCCCGAGCTGCAGGCGGTGGCGCCCGACGCGACGTACGTCATGGTCACCAACCCGGTCGACATCGTCACCTACGCGGCGCTGAAGGTCTCCGGCCTGCCGCCCACCAAGCTCTTCGGCTCGGGGACCGTCCTGGACTCCTCCCGCCTGCGCTACCTCATCGCCCAGCACTGCGGCGTCGCGGTGCAGAACGTGCACGCGTACATGGCCGGTGAGCACGGCGACAGCGAGATCCCGCTGTGGAGCTCCGCGACCATCGGTGGCGTGCCGCTGCTGGACTGGGACGGGGTCGACGGACGTGGACCGCTCACCGTGCAGGGACGGGAGGACATCGCGCACGAGGTGATCAACTCCGCCTACCGGATCATCGAGGGGAAGGGGGCCACGAACTACGCCGTCGCCCTCGCCGGCACCCGCATCATCGAGGCCGTGCTCAACGACGAGCACCGGGTGCTCCCGGTCTCCACCCTGCTCGACGACTACTACGGGATCAGCGACATCTGCCTGTCCGTGCCCTCGATCGTGGGCCGCCGCGGGTGCACGGACCGGCTCGCGGTCCCGCTCTCCCCGATGGAGATCCGCGGCCTGCAGCACTCCGCCACCTCTCTCAAAGAGGTGGCGCGCAAGTTCGGCTTCTGACTCGGCCGCTCATGACGAAGGGCTCCTCACCGGTGGTGAGGAGCCCTTCGTGCGTCGACCGAGCGCTCAGGCCGGGTCAGAGGCTGCGCAGGACGGTCACGATCCGGCCCAGGATCGTCGCCTCGTCGCCGAGGATCGGGGAGAACGCCGGGTTGTGGGGCAGCAGCCAGACATGGCCGTCGATCCGCTTGAACGTCTTCACGGTCGCCTCGCCGTCGATCATCGCCGCGACGATCTCGCCGTTCTCGGCGACGGGCTGGCGCCGCACGACGACCCAGTCGCCGTCGCAGATGGCGGCGTCGATCATCGACTCACCGACGACCTTGAGCATGAAGAGCTCGCCGTCCCCGACGAGCTGGCGCGGGAGCGGGAAGACGTCCTCGACGAGCTGCTCGGCCAGGATCGGCCCACCGGCGGCGATCCGCCCCACCAGGGGCACGTACGAGGGTGTGGGGCGGTCCGGTCCGTCTGAGGGAGAGTCGAGCGCAGAGCCTGCGTATCCCGAGCCGGAGGCCATCTCACCCAGAGGTCGGCCGGCCCCTTCGGTGTACGGACTGTGCACGAGCTCCATCGCCCGCGGACGGTTCGGGTCGCGCCGCAGGTAGCCCTTGGCCTCGAGGACGGTCAGCTGGTGCTTGACGCTCGACGGGCTGTTCAGGCCGACCGACTCACCGATCTCGCGCATGCTCGGCGCGTAGCCGCGGTTCTGCACGGAGTCCCGGATGGTGTCCAGGATGCGCCGCTGCCGGGAGGTGAGCCCGTCCGGGCCGATCCCGTCCTTGCGCCACGGTGAGGCGGTGTCGTGGGGGAGCGCCGTCACGCTCGCAGGACCTGCCGGGTTGGTGTCGTTGGGTGCCACGGTGACCTCCGGTTGTGATGGGCATCTGCTTGCGATCGGGCGATGTCAGTGGCTCGTGGTCTGCTCGTGGTCGAGTCGTCTCGCGAACGTGCTCAAGTCTAGGCCGATAGTGGACAAGTCTCAAACAGTTGTTCGAGCGTGTCGGGATTGCCCCTTGCCAATCTCGGAAATGTTCGTACAGTTGTACTACGAACAGATGTACGAACGAAGAGTGCGGGGCGTCGGCACGGGCCGGCAGGAGCTCACGGAGATGCGCAGCTGGTCGTGCGCGCTGGAGAGATGGAGTGGATATGGCACTGGTCCTTGTTCCCGAGCTGGTTGTTGTTCCTGAGCGCGCCGCCGTCCCGGAGCGCGCGACCACCCCTGCGCGTGCGGACCGACGCCAGGCGGCGGCCCGGGCGCGGGCGGACGCTCGCGCCCGACGGCTGGCCAGCGCCTCGATCGAGGGTTCGTTGTCCGATCTTGAGCTCACCCGGCGCGGTCGATGGGTGCTGTGGGCGACGGCGCTCGTGGTGGCCGTCTCGATGGCCGTGATGGGCGGGGGAGCGCTGGCGAGCACGCCGGACGTGGCCCCGGAGGTGATTCCGTACACCGTGGCCGCGGGGGACAACCTGTGGGGGATCGCCGAAGAGCTGGCCCTCCCCGGGGAAGACCTCCGGGACGTGGTCGACCTCATCGTCGAGGTCAACGGCCGGGCGTCGGCGACGCTGTGGGCCGGCGAGCAGATCATGCTGCCCGTCCGTGACTGAGCGGTCCTCGTGATGTGCGGTGGCCCGATGTCTGCCCCGTGACGGAGCGGCGCGTATTCTTGCTGGTGTCCTCCGGCTCGGGGGACGCGTCCACCACGATGTTGCTCCGGAGGTCCGTGTGCACTGCCCGTTCTGTCGCCACTCGGACTCTCGCGTCGTCGACTCCCGGACGTCGGACGACGGCGCCTCGATCCGGCGTCGTCGCCAGTGCCCCAGCTGCAACCGCCGGTTCACGACCCTGGAGACGGCAAGCCTGTCCGTGGTCAAGCGGTCCGGTGTGACCGAGCCGTTCAGCCGCGAGAAGGTCGTCAACGGTGTCCGCAAGGCCTGCCAGGGGCGCCCCGTCAGCGAGGACGACCTCGCGCTGCTGGCCCAGCGGGTCGAGGAGAGCGTGCGGGCGACCGGCATGGCCGAGCTGGACGCGTACGAGATCGGGCTGACCATCCTCGGTCCGCTGCGCGAGCTCGACGAGGTCGCCTACCTGCGCTTCGCCAGCGTCTACCAGGGCTTCGACTCGCTCGAGGACTTCGAGGCGGCTATCAACCTGCTGCGTGCCGAGCACGCGGAGGGCGAGGAGCCTGGGACGCGTGATCCGCACCCGTCCGGCGCCGCCTCGGGAGAGCCGCCCGCGCACCCCGGGGCACGGACCTAGCAGGTCCCGGTTCGACGCGCGCAGACCTTCTGTGCGCAGACCTTGCTGTGCGCAGATCCGCCGTGCGCAGACCCGCCGTGCGCAGACTTTCCGTGCGCAGAACTGTCGTGCGGAGAGCCAGCAGGGCTCAGAGCGCGCTGGAGCGGGGAGCCCAGAGGTTGATGTCGCCGTCGACGCTGGTGGTCTCGATCGCGGCGAGCTCGTCGGCGGTGAAATCGAGCCGGGTGAGCGCGGCGAGGTTCTCGTCGAGCTGGGCGGTCGTGCGGGCTCCCACGAGCACGCCCGAGACCCGTGAGTCCCGCAGGCACCAGGACAGCGCCAGCTGGGCGAGGCTCTGCCCGCGGTCACCGGCGATCTCGGCCAGCGCGGCGACCGTCGCCCGGTTGCGGGCGCTGAGATAGGACGCGGGCAGCGACCCGCCGCGCGCGGCCCGGGAGTCGTCCGGGATCCCGGCGAGGTACTTGTTCGTGAGCATGCCCTGGGCGAGCGGGGAGAAGGCGAGCACCCCGAGGCCGGCGTCGGCGGCGACGTCGAGCACGGACTCCCCGCTGGCGTCGGCGTCCTCGATCCACCGGTTGAGGAGGGAGTAGGAGGGTTGGTGGACGCTGAGCGTCACACCCACCGTGGCCGCCGCCGCCAGTGCCTCACGGGTGCGACGGGCGGAATAGGAGGAGATGCCTGCGTACCGCGCCCGTCCTGAGGCCACGGCTGCGGCGAGCGCGCCCATCGTCTCCTCGAGCGGCGTGCTGGGGTCGTAGCGGTGGCTGTAGAAGATGTCCACGTGGTCCAGGCCGAGCCGGTCGAGGGACTGGTCCAGGCTGGACAGCAGGTGCTTGCGGGAACCGCCCTCGCCGTAGGCGCCGGGCCACATCCGGTACCCGGCCTTGGTCGAGATGAGCAGCTCGTCCCGGCGGCCTGCGAGGTCCCGGGCCAGGACCCGCCCGAAGCTGGCCTCGGCGGCGCCGGGAGGCGGGCCGTAGTTGTTGGCGAGGTCGATGTGCACGACTCCCGCGTCGACGGCGTGCAGGAGGAGCTCCCGCTGGGACTGCGCCGTGGCCTGCTCGCCGAAGTTCTGCCACAGGCCCAGGCTGATCGCCGGGACGGTGAGGCCGGAGCCGCCGAGCCTGCGCTGGTGGGAACCGGGTGTGCTCTCGGGCGGGGAGGTCATGGTTCCACGCTACCGCTGCGATACTGGTGTTCTGCCTCAGGCGGCGCCCGACGAGAGTATTCGCTGGCGGGCGCCGGTGAAGTAGGGAAGTCTTGCAGGTGCATCAGGTACGCAGCAGACATCTAGACAAGGAGGTCCGGTGCTATGACGCAGGACAGTTCACAGCAGGACGCGACGGTCAGCGACGACACCAAGGCCAAGTTCAAGGAAGCGCTCGACCGCAAGAACGCCGGTCAGCACCGCAGTGCCGAAGGGTCCTCGAACACCGGGACCGTCCACGGCTCCGAGACGGCCGGGAAGACGAAGCGGGTCTTCCGCCGCAAGTCCGGGTGATCGTCCCCGCCTCGCGATGAGCGTGCACCGCCCGAGCGGTGCGTGCACAGACGCCGACAGGCCCCGCCCCTCGTGGGGCGGGGCCTGTCGGCGTCTGTGGGTGCGAGGTGTCAGCGCTTCGTCTCGGTGAGCACGCGGAGCTTGATGGTCTGGTCCATCGCGCGCAGCGCGTCGACCACAGCGGACTCCAGGACTGATCCGACGTCGGTGACGACGTAACCGATCTCCCCGCGGGTGGCCAGCAGCTGGCCCTCGATGTTCGCGCCGTGCTCGGCCAGCGTCTTGTTGACCGCGGCGAGCACGCCCGGGGTGTTGCGGTGCAGGTGAGCCACCCGGGCCACACCCGTGGTGTTCTCCAGGGCGAGGTTGGGCACGTTGACGCTGAGCGTCGTCGTGCCGGTGCGCACGTAGTCCTTGATCTTGTTGGCGACGAACACGCCGATCGACTCCTGCGCCTCGAGGGTCGAGCCCCCGATGTGCGGGGTGAGGATGACGTTGGGGAGCCCGCGCAGCTCGGACTCGAACGCGTCCCCGCGCTTCTTCGGCTCGGAGGGGAACACGTCGATCGCCGCCCCGGCCAGGTGCCCGGAGAGGATCCCCTCACGCAGGGCGTGGGTGTCCACGACGAAGCCGCGGGAGAGGTTGAGGAAGATCGCACCGGCCTTCATCTGCGCGAACTGGTCCGCGCCGAACAGGCCCGCGTTGCCGCTGCGCCCGTCGACGTGCAGGGTGACGATGTCGGAGACGGCGAGGAGCTCCTCGAGCGAGCCCAGGCGGCGGGCGTTGCCCAGGGAGAGCTTCTCCGCGGTGTCGTAGAACACGACCGACATGCCGAGGTTCTCGGCGAGGACGGACAGCTGGGTGCCGATGTTGCCGTAGCCGATGATCCCCAGGGTGCGGCCGCGGACCTCGTGCGACCCTTCGGCCGACTTGTCCCACACACCGGCGTGCAGCGCCTTGTCACGTTCGGTCATGCGGCGGGTGAGGGAGATGATCTCGGCGAGCGCGATCTCCACGACGGATCGCGTGTTGGAGAAGGGTGCGTTGAACACGGCGACCCCGTGGTTCGCGGCGGTCTTGAGGTCGATCTGGTTGGTCCCGATGCAGAAGGCACCGATGGTCAGCAGGTCCCCGCTGGCCTCGATGACCTTCGCGGTCACCTGGGTCTTGGACCGGATACCGAGGATGTGGACGCCCTGGAGGGCGTCGATCAGCTCGTTCTCGTCCAGCGCACCAGGACGGGTCTCAACCTCGATCCCGTGGGCGGCGAGAATCTCGATGGTGAGTGGGTGGACGTTTTCGAGGAGGAGGGCCTTCAGCACATGGTCATAGTGCTCTCTGCCCACGGGAAAGACAAAATGATCTTGTCTCGTGGACGCAGGGGCCGGCGAGCGTGTCAGCCGCCCATTCCCGGCGGCAACGGCCGCGCGTGGGTCACGTGCAGGAACCTCGTGGGACGGGTCATCGCCACGTACAGGTCGGACGCCCCACCCGGTCCGGTGAAGATGTCCGCCGGCTCCTCCAGGACCACGGCGTCGAACTCGAGACCCTTGACCTGGGCGGGGCTGAGCACGACGACGTGGTCGGCGAGAGCGGCAGGGTCCTCGCCACGGTCCCGGGCCAGCGCGAGGAGCCCGGCGCGGACCGACTCGATCTGCGCGGCCGGGACCACGACGGCCACCTGACCGGCGCCGCCGGTGCGCACCTCGGCCACCGTGGTCAGGGCCAGGTCGAGGGTGAGCGCGCGCAGGTCTGCGACCGCGGCCGGATGGATCTGCAGCGCGCCGGGGATCTCGCGTGCCGAGGTGAGCGGTGAGACGGGCAGGTGCGCCGCCAGCGCCATGGTGCGGGCCGCCGTCGCCACGGTCTCGGGGGTGCGGTAGTTGACGGTCAGCTCCGACATCCGCCACGTGTCGCGCAGCAGCGGGCTGAGCATCGCCGACCAGGACCGGGCTCCGGCCGGGGAGGACGTCTGGGCGACGTCGCCCACGATCGTCATGGACCGTGAGGGGCACCGGCGGATGAGCGCCCGCCAGGCCATCGCCGAGAGTTCCTGGGCCTCGTCGACCACGAGGTGGGCGTACGTCCAGGCGCGGTCCTTCTCGGCGCGCTCGGCCGTGGTGAGGAAGCCGGCGCCGGTCGCGAACCGGTCGGCGAGCATGTCCGCGTTGACGAGGCCGCCGCCGCTGTCGGAGTTCTCCAGCACCTGCCGGGCGTAGTCGAGGGTGTGCGCGCGCTGCTCGGCGTCCTGGCGCGCCTGAGCCTTGGCGACCTGGTCGTCCTCCCCGAGGAGCTCGGCAGCCTCGTCCAGCAGCGGCACGTCGGCCTCGGTCCAGGGCGACCCGGCAGGCCGGACCAGGGCGGCGCGCTCGGCCACCGTCAGCTCGTGGGCGACCTGCGCGAGGCGGTGCGGCTTGGCGAACAGGTCCTCCACGAGCTTCTCGGCGGTGAGCGGCATCCACGCGAGGTTGAGCGCGATCCGGATCTCGCGGGTGGTGCGCAGCTCCTCGATCACCTCGGCGCGCTCGTCCCGCTCGATCGAGAAGGTCATCTGGTCGATGTACTGCTGCGCCAGCCGCGAGAGCATCTCCCGGACGAAGGTCACCCGGGCCTGGTTGTGCGGCTTGTGGTTGCGCCGGGCCTTGGCGATCGCGTCGCGGACGTCGCGGCCCCGGATGACGATGTCGTGGCCGTCCACCCGCAGGTGGACGTCCTGCGCGGGGACCCGCTGCCGGGCGGTGACGGCGCGCCGGATGATCGAGCCGAAGACGGCGCGCCCCTTGATCTCGGCCACGGCCGGCGACTCGGTCGCGCGGGCCGAGATCCCGGGGATGAGGTCCGCGATCGTCGTGGAGACCACCCCGGTCTCACCCAGGGAGGGCAGCACCTGGTCGATGTAGCGCAGGAAGGACTGGCTCGGTCCGATGAGCAGCACCCCGGACCGCTCGAGCAGCCGGCGGTGGGCGTAGAGCAGGTAGGCGGCGCGGTGCAGCGCGACGGCGGTCTTTCCGGTCCCCGGGCCGCCCTGGACGACGAGGGCCCCCTGCAGGTCGGAGCGGATGATCGTGTCCTGCTCGGACTGGATGGTCGCGACGATGTCGCCCATCCGCCCGGTCCGCCCCGCGGCGAGGGCGGCGAGCAGCGCCCCCTCGCCGGAGAGGTTGAGCTCGCTCACGTGGCTGCCGGGCAGGTTGAGGTCGAGGATCTCGTCCTCGAGCCCCGTCACCGCACGTCCCGTGGTCACCAGGTGCCGACGACGGAAGACGCCGTCGCGGTGGGCTGCGGTCGCGCGGTAGAACGACTGGGCCGCCGGGGCCCGCCAGTCGGTGAGGATGGAGGTGTGCTGGTCGTCGGTGAGCCCGATCCGGCCGATGTACCGGGTCACCTGGTCGTCGAAGTCGAGCCGGCCGAAGCACAACCGGTCCTCGACGGCCTCCAGCAGCGCCGCCCGGTCCTCGTAGAGAGTCGCGAACGCGTCGCGCTCGCTGCGGTTCTGGGGCGATCCCGACGGCCCGCCGCGACGCACCGCGGACAGCCGTGCCCGGGTCGCCGCACGGAGCTCGTCCAACCGCGCATAGAGCACGTCCAGCGTCTGCTGTTCCACCTGGATCTCGTCGGACTGATCGGCCACGCTTCTCCTCCCAGATACCGGCGTTCCTGCCGGCACGGAACGTGACACTCCACGTTCACGACCGTCCAGTATCCCTGATCGCGCGGCCTGGACCTATCCCGCGGACTCGCGCGGCGGGAAGAACCGTTTACCATCGGGGGACGCACCACGGGAAGCATCGCTGAGGGGGTCCGCGTGAGCAGTGCCAATCGGGATGATCCGGTCAGGATCCTCATCGTCGAGGACGACGACGGCGACGCGCTGCTGGTCGAGGCGCTGCTCGAGGACAGCGGGGCCCCGGTCGTGCTCAGTCGGGCGCGGTCGGTCGACGAGGCGTTGCGGATGCTCGATGTCGACTGCATCCTCCTCGACCTCGGTCTTCCCGACTCGACGGGGATCTCGGGCGTGCACCGCATCCAGGCCTCGCTCGTCCCGCCCGCCCTCATCGTCTTCACCGGGATGACCGGATCAGACCTGGGGATCGAGGCCGTGGCCGCCGGGGCGCAGGACTATCTCATCAAGCACGAGGTGGGCCCTGACCTGCTCATCCGGGCGGTCCGCTACGCCGTCCAGCGTCGTCTCTCCGACGACCAGGAACGGATGATCTTCCGCAACGGCGTCCGGGAGCGGGAGATGGCGCGCCTGGAGCGCGCGCTCCTGCCGACCCCCGCCCTCGTCGACCCTCACCTCGCGGTCCTCGTCGGGTACCTGCCCGGTGGGGACGGGCTGCTCGGAGGCGACTTCTACGACGTCGTGGAGCGCCCGGACGGCACCGTGGCGGCCATCATCGGCGACGTGGCCGGTCACGGCCCGTGCGAGGCTGCGCTCGGGACGACGCTGCGCACCGCGTGGCGCACCCTCGTCCTCGCCGGGACGAGCGACGACCAGATCCTCCCGCTGGTCGAGCGCGTCATGGTCAACGAGCGGACCCGACCGGAGACCTTCACCACGCTGTGCCAGGTGGTCATCTCCGCAGACCGGCGGACGGCGGACCTCTACCTCGCCGGGCACCACGCCCCGATCCTGGTCGGGGTGGCGTCGACGGTGATCGCTCCGACGTCGCGGGGGCGTGCGCTGGGGATACCCGTCGAGTCGGCGTGGGGGGCCCAGCGCCTGGAGTTCGAGGACACGTGGTGGCTCATGCTCTACACCGACGGCCTGCTCGAGGCGACCGTCCTGGACCCGGCGTCGGTCACCGCGGGCCGCACGGCGTCCGGGGCACCCGTCCCACGGACGAGGATCGGCATCGCGGGACTGCTCGCGGCGGTCAGCTCGGAGTTCCTGGACGGCACCGAGGGGCTCGTGGAGCGGATCCTGCGCCGGGTCCGGGAGCTGCACGGAGGTCGGCTGGTCGACGACGCCGCGGTGCTCATCCTGGGCTGGCCCGGCCACGGGGACGCCGGAGTCGGCCAGCGGTCGGCGATCCTGGCCGACGCCGAGGAGTGGCGTTGACTGCAGCCTCGCCCCCGGAGACGTCTCCGGGGGAGCCGGACTCGCACGAGCCGGTCTCGACGCTGCGCCAGCAGCTGGGGGTCACGCTCGTGGCGGCCGGCGCGGTCCTCCTGCTCATCGTCTCGGGGGCGGTCGTCTCCCTGGTCCAGGTGATGACGCTGCAGACCCGGGTGACGCACACCTACGTCGAGGCGATCGCGTACAGCGAGAGCCTGCGCACGTGGCTGCGCGACGGCGGGCCCGCTGTCGACACGTACCTGGCCACCGGGTACGGCCCGGCGCTCATGTCCTTCGACACTGCACCCGACCGGTCCGCGGCCGACGTGCACGCCGCCCTCGTGGACCATCTCGGCGCGGACGCCCCGCTCGCGGTCTCGTTCGGGGCCCTCACCGATCGGGTGGTGGAGTGGCGCACGACCTTCGCCGAACCGGCGATCGCCGCCGTCGCCGGCTCCGGGGCCGGCGCCGCGCCGCCCGAACTCGTCGAGGTCGGGGAGGTGCTCTTCGCCCAGACCCAGCAGCAGGCGGACCAGATGGCCGCCGAGCTTGGGCAGGCGCGAGAGGACGCGGCCGAGCAGCTCACCCGCTGGACCCGCAACCTCTTCATGACGGTCGTCCTGCTCACCGTCGCCGCGCTCGCGGTGGGCCTGGGCGTGTGGTCCACCCTGCGTCGTCGGATCCTGGAACCCCTGGCCGACCTCGCCGCCAAGGCCGAGGCGGTGAGCGAGGGTGCGCTCACCCAGGAGGTGCGCACCCGCGCTCCGGGCGAGATCGCCTCTCTCGCCCATGCGGTGGACTCCATGCGGGTCGAGCTCGTGGACCGGATGGCCGCCGCGAAGGAGTCCGAGCAGGAGATCGCCGAGGCCCACCGCCACCTCACCGAGCAGGCCGAGGAGCTGCGCCGCTCCAACCGCGACCTCGAGCAGTTCGCCTACGTCGCCTCGCACGACCTGCAGGAGCCGTTGCGCAAGGTGGCCAGCTTCACCCAGCTGCTGCAGAAGCGGTACAGCGGTGAGCTCGACGAGCGGGCCGACCAGTACATCGACTTCGCCGTCGACGGCGCCAAGCGCATGCAGAGCCTCATCCAGGACCTGCTGGGCTTCTCCCGGGTCGGGCGCTCCCTGGACGCGCCACGACCGGTGGACCTCGTCGAGGTGGCCCGCACCGCCGTCGCGACCTTCGACGCGACGATCACCGCGGAGGGTGCGGTGGTGGAGGTGGGAGAGCTGCCCACCGTCGTCGGGCAGCCGACCCTGCTCGTCCAGCTCTTCCAGAACCTCGTGGGCAACGCGCTGAAGTTCCGCGACCCCGGGCGCGACCCGCGGATCAGCATCGGTGCCCGGCCTGCCGCCACGGGATGGGAGCTGTGGTGCACCGACAACGGCATCGGCATCGACGCCCAGTACGTCGACCGGGTGTTCGTGATCTTCCAGCGGCTGCACGCCCGGGACGTCTACGACGGCACCGGGATCGGGTTGGCGCTGTGCAAGAAGATCGTCGAGCATCACGGCGGTGAGATCTGGGTCGACGCCCCCGTGTCCGTCGCCGGCGCCGCCGAGGCTGGAGCGGTTCCCGTCCGCGGCACGAGCGTGAGATGGACCATTCCGGACTCCGCTCGCGTACCGTAGCCTCACGCCTGTCATCCCGGCACTCGACCACAGCTCCCGGCCGTCCCTGGTCGCGGCGCGCGAGGAGGATCCATGCCCGACGCGACGACCGTGGTCGAGGTCCTGCTGGTCGAGGACGATCCCGGGGACGTGCTCATGACCCGTGAGGCGTTCGAGCACACCACGCTCGTCAACCGGATCACGGTGGTCGGCGACGGCGTCAGCGCGATGGACTTCCTCCGCAAACGAGGGGAATTCGCCGGAGCGCTCACCCCGGACCTCATCCTGCTCGACCTCAACCTGCCCCGGATGGACGGCCGCGAGGTGCTCGCCGAGGTCAAGGCCGACCCGGAGCTGCGCATGATCCCGGTCGTGGTGCTGACCACCTCCGAGGCCGAGGAGGACGTGGTCGCCAGCTACGCGCTGCACGCCAACGCCTTCGTCACCAAGCCCGTCGACTTCGACCGCTTCGTCGAGGTGGTCCGTCAGATCGACGATTTCTTCGTCAGGGTCGTCCGCCTGCCCGCCCGCCCAGGCCCGCACACCACGAGGCCCGCTCACTGAGGCAACCTCACTGAGACAACCTCGCTCAGGCCCACCCGCCCGCCCGACGCAGCGGCCCGTCCGGGAAGAAAACGGGTCCCGACGACGTTCTTGTCAACGACTGACCGACTGTGGACTGGAGGTGGATCGTGCTCGACCCCCGTGGGCTCTATGAGATCGACAGCGAGGCAGAGGCCTCGTTGGGTGTGCGTCCCTCGGCCACGCCGGCCGAGACCGCGGCGACCGGGCCGGTGCTGATCAACGCGCTGCGCGGATTCGTCGACGCCGGGAGCGTCTCGGCGATCGCCGTCGACCACCTCCTGGAGCTGGGCAAGACGACCCGGCTGGTGACCTTCGACGTCGACCAGCTCATCGACTACCGCTCCAAGCGGCCGACGATGATCTTCGACACGAACTCCTGGGCGGGATACGACGCCCCGAGCCTGGCGATCGACGTGGCCCACGACACCGAGGGGGCCCCGTTCCTCGTCCTGCACGGCAACGAGCCCGACCTGCAGTGGGAGCGCTTCGTCGCCGCGGTGCTCGAGATCGTCGACCGGCTCGACGTCTCGATGACCATCGGCATGTACGGCATCCCCATGGGCATCCCGCACACCCGGGCCCTGTCCGTCACCCCGCACGCGTCGCGAGACGGCCTCATCGCCAACGCGAGCTCGTGGTTCGGCCGGGTGACCGTCCCGGCGACGGTCGCCAACCTCATCGAGTACCGTCTCGGCGAGCACGGGCACGACTCCCTCGGGTACGCGGTCCACGTGCCGCACTACCTCGCCCAGTCCTCCTACCCGCCGGCCGCGATCGTCGCGCTGACCAAGGTGGAGGGCGTCACCGGGCTCGACCTGCGGGTCACCGGTCTTGACGAGGCCGCGCAGGAGGCCCGCGAAGAGGTCGTGCGCCAGGTGGAGCAGTCACCCGAGATCGCCCAGGTGGTGCAAGGGCTGGAGGAGCAGTACGACGCCTACACCCGGTCGGCCGAGCGCCAGAACCTGCTCGCCGACTCCGCCCCGCTCCCGACGGCCGACGAGCTGGGCGCCGAGTTCGAGCGTTTCCTCGCCCAGCAGGGCCCGGAGGGATCGAGCGCCTGAACGGTGGTCGGTCGGCGTCGGTGACCTGTCGGTGTCCGTGCCGCGCGGTCACCGCCGCGCGGTCACTGCTGCACGACGTCGCGCAGCACCCGCGCCTGACCGGCGAACTTCGTCGTCTCCGGGCCGGTGTGCAGGAGCTGGGCCGGGACGGCCAGGGTGCGCAGCGCGCGCCCGAGCGCTGCCGTGCCGAGCGTGCCGTCGCCCAGGTCGGTGCCTGCCCTGGTGCCAGGTTCGGTGCCCGGTCCCGGGTGCGAGGGTGCGACGAGCACGAGCACGAGGTTGCCGTAGCGGCGGGACTTGAGCAGCGCCGGCTCGGAGATGATGCCGATCTCACCCCCGCGGGCCTCGGGCTGCCCCGGTCCGCCCACCATGTCCGACGCCGCCTCCAGGGCCGCGCGCAGCGTCGCGACCTCCGACCTCGCACCGTCGAGCGGGGGCCGGTCGGCGCAGTTGATGAGGTACATGCCTCCCGGGCGCAGCACCCGGAGCACGTCGACCACGAACTCGACCGTCAGCAGGTGGCCGGGGGTGGTGTCGCCGGCGAAGACATCTCGGATGACGACGTCGGCGCTCGCGGGACCGAGTGTCGCGAGCTGGGCGCGCGCGTCCCCGGCGCGCAGCCGCAGCCGGGGCGAGCGTGGCAGGTCGAACCAGGTTCGGGCGAGCTCGAGGAGCCGGGCATCGATGTCGACGCCGATCTGACGCGAGCCCGGTCGCGTGGCGTCGATGGATCGGGCCATCGCGCACCCGGCTGCGCCGAGGTGGACGACGTCGAGGGGCCCGGTCCGGGTGTGGTCCAGGACCGCGCACATGATGTCCATGTACTCGAAGCCGACGTTGCGCGGGTCGTCGAGGTCGATGAACGAGCTGGGGACCCCGTTGATCATGACGGTCAGCGCGCGAGGGTCGTCGCGGTCGGGGACGAGCTCGACCGATCCGGAGTCCGTCTCGACCGGGCCGAGGGGGAGCGCGGGCTGTGCCGATCGCTTTGTCAGTGGTCCGGTGGAGGATGAGTTGCGAGAAGCACGGCGGGCCATGGGCCAAGGGTAGACGGAGCTCGAACCCTTGACAGGTATCGAACGGGTGTTCGATACTGGACGGAGGAGGTGCGGGAGATGGAACGTGCAGACGCAGTGACCGCGGCAGGTTCACCGAGCGGGGTGGGTGCGCACGTGACCGACCTCGTCTCGAGCACGGTCGCGGGCCACGTGCCGGTCGCCCGGGCCGCCGTCGAGCTCGTCGCGCGGTGCGACGCGGAGCTGCTCGCCGCCCAGCTCGCGACCGATCCGGCCGAGCGGTTCCTGCACGCCCACCTCGCCGCGCTCCGGCTCGCGGGTGCGCTGCTGGAGGCGGAGGGTGCACGCCCGCCGCGCGGTCGACCGCGCAGCGCCTGGGATCGGTTGACGGCTGCGGTGCCCGGCTGCGCCGCCTGGGCGGCATTCTTCACCACCGGCGCGCGGGTCCGCGCGGCGATCGACGCAGGCCGTCCCGACACGGTCGACGACACCTTCGCCAGCACCTGGGTCGCCGCCGCTGAGGACTTCCGGGACGTGGTCTGCGTGCGCCTCGGCATCGATCCCTTCGCCGACCTGCGGTCCACGACCGCGTGGGCGTCATGAGCCGCGGCCCGCGGGCTGAGGGCGCCTACCGGTCCTGGGGCACCCAGGACTCGGACTGCTCGATCCTCCACGTCGACATGGACGCCTTCTTCGCCTCGGTCGAGGTGGCCCGGCGCCCGCACCTGCGTGGGCTTCCTGTGATCGTGGCCGGATCGGAGCGGTCCGTGGTGCTGGCCGCCACCTACGAGGCCCGTGCCTTCGGCGTGCGATCGGCGATGCCGGTCACGGCGGCCCGGCGACTGTGCCCGCAGGCGGTCTACGTCCCGCCGGACCATGCCGCCTACCGGGCGGCCTCGGAGGCGCTCATGGAGATCCTGCGTGAGGTCACCACCCTCGTCGAGCCGATCAGCGTCGACGAGGCCTTCCTCGACGTCAGCGGCGCGCGGCGCCGGCTCGGGTCCTCGACCTCGATCGCCCGCCAGATCAGGGAGCGGGTCCAGGCCAGGCTCGGGATCACGTGCTCGGTCGGGGTGGCGTCCTCGAAGTTCGTGGCCAAGCTGGCCTCGACCCATGCCAAGCCCGACGGGATGATGCTCATCCCGAGGGAGGCGACGGTCCAGTTCCTGCGGACGCTCCCGGTCGGTGCCCTCTGGGGTGTCGGTGCCAAGACCGAGGAGAGCCTCGCGCGGTGGGGGATCTCGACGGTGGCCGAGCTCGCCGACACCGATCCGCTGGTGCTGCGCCAGATCCTGGGTGCGGCTGCCGGCGCCCACCTGTACGACCTGGCCTGGGGGAGGGATGCTCGTCCGGTCGAGCCGACCCGCACCGAGCAGAGCGTCGGCGCCGAGACGACCTTCGCCGCAGACGTCTACGACATGTCGGTCGTGGAGTCGAAGCTCCTCGACCTGGCTGACCGCTGCGCCCACCGGCTCCGGGCGCAGGAGGTCCTGGCACGGACGGTCAGTGTCAAGGTGCGCACGAGCGACTTCCGGACGTTGACCCGCTCGCGGTCCCTCGTGTCCCCGTCGGACAGCGGCCACGAGATCTATCTCGTGGCACGCGAGCTCGTGTCGTCTGTCGATCTCCGAGGCCTGCCGGTCCGTCTGGTCGGGGTGCGCGGGGAAGGGCTGGAGCGCAGGTCCACCGCGGTGCTGCAGCTCACGCTCGAGGACGCCGTCGGAGGCAAGACCGAGCAGCAGCGCCTCGCTGATGCGGCGATCGACCAGGTGCGGATGCGATTCGGACGATCTGCGATCCGTCCGGCGGCCTCAGGGGAGAGCCCGACTACCGTCTTGCGTCATGTAGAACTATCCTGATGTTGACAAGGTCTCACCCAACAAGAGTGCGGGGGTAGCGATGCCTCTGTCCGAATACGAGCAGCGTGTTCTGGAACAGATGGAGCGAGAGCTCACGTCTGACGACCCACGGCTCGCAACAACATTGACCTCGACGACATCGCGGTCCGGTGTGCGATATGTCGTTGCGGGGATCGGCCTCGTGGTCGGTCTGCTGGCCCTCGTCCTGGGTGCGGCGCAGTCCGTCCCCTGGGTCGGGGTCATCGGATTCGTCATCATGTTCGCGGCCGTCACCTACGCGCTCACTCCGCCGAAGAAACGCACGGTGGGTCCGCTGGGCACGGTGACGGCGTCCGGGACGGTCAAGCCGTCGAAGGCGGGCTCGTCCAACGGATCGGCCGGCTCGACGTCAGGTCCCGCACCACAGCGGCCGAAGAGCCGTGGTTCCTTCATGCGTCGGCTCGAAGAGCGATGGGACCGCCGCCGCGGTGAATGACCGCCTCGGGCGACCTGGTGGCCACGGGGCCACGGCATGGACCAGCACGACCTGACCAGCATGACCTGACCTGACCCACCTGACGACAGAGGGAGCTGGCTGCCACGCAGCCGGCTCCCTCTGTCGTAGGCCCGTGGTCTCTCGCGTGCCTGTGGTCTCGCGTGCCCGTGGTCCCACGTCTGCCCACGTCTGGCACCCACTCCCAGCACCCGCATTCTGGACCCACGTCCAGCACCCACGTCCCTCCGCCCCACTTCCCTCCACCCCGTCGTGGTGGGTGCTCGGGAGTCCGCTCCACAATGCCGCGATTCCGGCTTTCGGCGCGCCCTTCAGGGCTGGACCGCCCTCCCGTGAGCCCTGAACGCGCCTGCGCGACACTCCGCACGCTCGAAGCCCTCCACCTTCCTCCACCGCTTTGACCTGCGGATTTATTGGTCACCGGGTGAAGTTTTTGTGTTCGCCCGAGAGGAGTGGAGGGAAGTGGAGTACGGTGGAGCCACTTGGAGCAGAAGGGGAGGCCCGTGAGCGAACTGTTCGGTGGCTCACCCAGCCTGCTCCTAGGGACGTACACCCCTCGTCTTGACGAGAAGGGTCGGCTGATCCTCCCCGCGAAGTTCCGGGCCCAGCTAGCGCCGGGCCTGGTCATGACGCGGGGACAGGAACACTGCCTCTTCTTGTTGCCGATGGACGAGTTTCGTCGCATGTACGAGCAGATCCGGCAGGCCCCCGTGACGAGCAAGCAGGCGCGCGACTACCTGCGTGTCTTCCTCTCGGGAGCCAGCGACGAGATGCCCGACAAGCAGGGACGGATCTCCATCCCGGCCAATCTCCGTGAGTATGCGGGGCTCGGCAGAGATGTTGCAGTGATCGGGGCGGGCACCCGCGTCGAGATCTGGGACGCGTCGTCGTGGGACGCATACCTGGCAGAGCAAGAGGCCGGGTACGCCGACACCGCCGAAGAAGTCCTTCCGAGCCTGCGGTTCTAGCAGGTATGCAGCACGCACGATGAGGCCTCCTCCCGCTCGGTCTGACGCACTTCCCCGGTGTCAGACAGCGGCGGAGGGAGACCTGATCGGGCGTGCGTGAGCGGTCAGCAGGCAGTCCCCGACGACACAACCATCGGCAGAAGAGGAGGACGACGCATGACGCCAGCACACCAGGACGGTTCACAGCCGTCTGGCGACGCCGCAGACCGTCATGTTCCTGTCCTCCTCGAACGCTGCGTGGACCTGCTGGCTCCCGCGCTCGAGGCTCCCGGAGCCGTGTTCGTCGACTGCACCCTCGGGATGGGTGGTCACACCGAAGAGGTCCTGCGACGGTTCCCCGAGGTGCGCGCGATCGGCATCGACCGGGACCCCCAGGCGCTCGAGCTCGCAGGCGCCCGGCTGGCCCGCTTCGGCGACCGCTTCACCGGCGTCCACGCCGTCTACGACGAGATCGGTGAGGTCCTCGCGGAGCTCGCCATCCCGTCCGTGCAGGGCGTCCTGATGGACCTCGGCGTCTCATCCCTCCAGATCGACGAGTCTGAGCGCGGGTTCTCCTACGCCCAGGACGCACCCCTGGACATGCGGATGGACGCCACGGCCGAGCTCACTGCCGCGCAGGTCCTCAACACCTACGACGAACGCGACCTCGCACGGATCCTGCGCGAGTACGGCGAGGAGCGCTACGCCGCCAAGATCGCCCGGTCCATCGTGGCCCGGCGTCAGGACACGCCGTGGGAGCGGTCCGCCGCGCTCGTCGATCTCGTCCGAGCCTGCATCCCGGCTGCCACCCGCAAGGGTCAGGGTAACCCGGCCAAACGCACCTTCCAGGCCCTGCGCATCGAGGTCAACGGCGAGCTGGAGGTCCTGGCGCGTGCCCTCCCGGCAGCCGTCGAGGCGCTGGCGGTGGGTGGCCGGATCGTCGTGGAGTCCTATCACTCGCTCGAAGACCGGCTCACCAAGCGTGAGCTGGCCCGCGGTGCGACCTCGAGCGCACCGCCCGACCTCCCGGTCGAGCCCGAGACCCACAAGCCCTACCTCGCGCTGCTCACCCGCGGAGCCGAGGAAGCCGATGCGGTCGAGCTGGAACGCAATCCGCGGTCAGCCTCGGTCCGTCTCCGAGCTGCACAGCGACTTCGCCCCACGCCCGCCCACATGTTGAGTCGATCGGAGCGCTGACCATGAGTTCTGCACAGACCAGTGCTGCACGGGTCATTCCTGCCCGCGAGAGCTCCGTCCCGGCGAGCCGCCCGAGCGAGGCCGTTCCCCGGCTGCGGCTGGTCCAGGCGCCCGTCCACGCACGCAGCCGCGTCCCCTTCGTGCTCACCTGCATCGCGATCCTCGGAGCCGCGCTGCTAGGCACCCTCGTCCTCAACACCGCCATGGCCGACGGTTCCTACGAGGCGCAGCGGATCAAGCGTGAGCTTGCCGTCCAGGCGCAGCTCACCGACCGCTACCGGGCCGACCTCGACGCTCTGACCTCACCCCAGGCCCTCGCCGCACAGGCGACCGCCCTGGGCATGGTCCAGGTGGCGAACCCGGGGATCCTCAGGCTCTCCGACCAGTCGATCTTCGGTGGTGCTGCCGCTCCGGAGGCTGCGCAGTGACCTCGTCCCGCGCCGGGGGCACCCGGGACGATTCCGCACGCACGCCGGCCTCGACCAGGAAGGGGCGTGGCGCGACGCCGCGACCCGCGTCCCCGCGCAAGCCCGCGGGCGCGGAGTCCTCCGGCCGGCCCGTCGCCGCCTCCGGCGCCGACAAGCCGGCCACCACGAACGCAGCGAAGGCTTCCGCCGGGTCGAGCCGCACCGTCTCGGCGCGTTCCTCCACCCCGCGAGCCGCTTCGCCTAGGACTGCCTCCTCACGCACCTCAACCCCGCGTGCGCAGGCCCCGCGCACGTCGACACCACGTACCCCAGCGCCGCGCACCTCGACCCCGCGCAAGCCGGCTCCGCGCACTCCCGCCGCGCGGACCCCTTCGCCCCAGGCGCGCTCGGGGACCCCGGCTCCCCGGAAGGGGCGCACCGCGACGCCGGTCGTGCTGCGCAGCCTCAGCGGCCGCGGCACGGTCACGTCGAGGCGCCCGACCAGACCGCCTCGACCGCCCAGAGGTCCCAAGCCGGTCCGTACGGGTGACCCGGTCGGGCGCATCCGGGTGCTGAGCGTCGCGGCGATGGTCATCCTCGTGCTCTTCACCGGACGCCTGATCTACGTCCAGGCGTACCTGGGCCCGGCCTTGGCCGCGGACGCCCAGAACCTGCGCACCCGCACGATCGTCATCCCGGCGGTCCGCGGTCAGATCACCGACCTGGACGGGAACATCCTGGCCACCTCGGTCGACCGCTACAACATCTTCGCCGATCTCCCGCTCATCGCGGACTGGGAGCACTCGGTGGACGGCGTGCGCACCGGCGGACCGACCGAGGCTGCGCGCCTGCTCGCCCCGATCCTCCAGCTCTCGGCCCCTGAGCTGGCTGCCCAGCTCAACGGGGAGAAGAACCAGCACAAGACCATCAAGATGGACGTCTCCCAGGAGACGTGGGACGCCATCCGCGCGCTGAAGATCTCGGGCATCTTCGCCGAGTCCCAGCCGGAGCGCTCCTACCCGGCCGGGACCACCGGTGGAAACATCATCGGCTTCACCGGCCAGGACGGCAACGGCCAGTCCGGCCTCGAGTACTCCCTCAACGACATCCTGTCCGGGACCGCGGGCAGCACCACCTACGAGGGCGGCCGCTCCGGGCACGTGATCCCGACCGGCCAGCAGTCCAGCACCCAGGCTGTGCCGGGGGACGACGTGTCGCTGACGATGATCCGCGACCTGCAGTGGATGGCGATGGCCGCTCTGGAGGAGCAGATCGCCGCGATGGGTGGGACCGGGGGATACCTCGTCGTCACCGACGTCAAGACCGGCGCGATCTACGCTCTCGCCGACGCGGGCTCGATCGACCCGAACAACCCGACCGGCTTCGGCGGCAGCAAGGCGATCTCGACGATCTTCGATCCCGGGTCGACGGCGAAGATCGTGACGATGGCTGCGCTCATCGAGACCGGCCTCGCCACACCGACCGACCAGTTCCTCGTCCCGGACCGATACACGACAGCGAACAACCAGACCTTCAAGGACTCCCACGACCACCCCGAGACGCAGTGGACGCTCAACGGGATCCTCGCTGAGTCCTCCAACACCGGCACCGTGATGGTCGGGCAGAAGCTGCCCGAGCAGGTCCGCCACGACTACCTGACGAAGTTCGGCTTCGGTTCCAAGACCGGCGTCGAGCTCGCCGGGGAGGAGAACGGGCTGCTCGCCGACGCCGACGACTGGGACGGCAGCACGAAGTACGCGGTCCTCTTCGGCCAGGGGTTCTCGGTCACCGCGCTCCAGGCGACGAGCGTCTTCGCGACGATCGCCAACAACGGTGTCCGGATGGCCCCGCACCTGGTTGCCGGCACGACCGACGCCGCCGGGACCTTCACCCCCAAGGCTCAGCCCGCAGGGGTGCAGGTGGTCTCCGAGAGCACTGCCGACCAGGTGCTGAAGATGACCGAGTCCGCCGTCCTGGAAGGGACCGGGGCGGGGGCGGAGATCGCCGGCTATCGGGTCGCCGGCAAGACCGGTACCGCTCAGATCCCCGGGCCCACCGGGCCGCTGGACGGCATCCTCTCGTCCTTCATCGGGGTCGCCCCCGCGGACGACCCGCGGATCGCGGTGGGGGTGTTCATCGAGAACCCCACCGTGTCCATCTATGGTGGCGTGGTCGCCGCCCCCGTCTTCTCCGAGGTCACCGCGTTCGCTCTGCAGAAGCTGGGCGTGGTGCCGAGCGGCACGACCCCAGAGCTCTTCCCCACGACCTGGTGACCTCCCGGCCCGTGCAGTCGCCCGGTCGGCGACAGCGCGCCTGGGGACCGGTCTCACCCGCGATAGATTGGCACCCATGACTTCCGTGCAGGCCCCCATGCGCCCGAGTGCGCCACGAGCCCGTTCCCTGGGGGACCTCGCACACACCCTGGGCCTGGGGACCGACCCGGCCGGTGCCGCGATCGCCCTCACCGGGGTGGCCGCGAGCAGCGCCGACGTCGTCCCCGGTGACCTCTTCGTCGCGCTGCGAGGCACCGCCGCGCACGGCGCCCGCTTCACCGGTCAGGCGGTCCGCGCCGGCGCCGTCGCCGTGCTCACCGACCGCGACGGCCAGGGCGTCGTCGGTGCCGCGATCGCCGCCGGGACCTGCCCCCCGGTCCCCGTCCTGACCATGCCCGACGACGCCGACCCCCGCTCGACCCTCGGCGCGGTCGCGACCTGGTTCTACGACCACCCGAGCGACACCCTCGCCACCTTCGGGGTGACCGGGACGAACGGCAAGACCACCACGACCTACCTCATCGACCACGTCCTGTCCGGGCTGGGCCGCACGGTCGGGCTGATCGGCACGGTCGAGACCCGGTCCGGGGCCCGGGTCCTGCCCAGCCGGCTGACCACCCCGGACGCCGCCGCTCTGCAAGGGGTGCTCGCGGTGATGCGTGAGGACCGGGTCGACGCCCTTGCGATGGAGGTCTCCTCGCACGCCCTCGTCCAGCACCGCGTCGACGGGATCGTCTTCGACGTGGTCGGCTTCACCAACCTCAGCCAGGACCACCTCGACTTCCACGGGGACCTCGAGGAGTACTTCCTGGCCAAGGCCGAGCTCTTCACCCCGGCCCACGCCCGCCGCGCCGTCGTGATCGTCGACGAGACCTGGGGTCAGCGCCTCGCCGACACCACGACGGTGCCGGTGGCGACGCTGCGCACCGCAGGCCCAGGCGACACCGACCCGGGCGACTCCGACTGGAGGGTGGTCGACGTCACGGCCGGTCCTGTCGGCTCGGCCTTCACCCTCGTCCACCGGGACGGCCGAACCCTGTCCACCTCGACCTCCCTGCCCGGCGCCTTCAACGTCGCCAACGCCGCCCTCGCGCTCGTCATGGTCCTCGAGAGCGGCGTCGACGTGGCGGTCCTCACAGCGGCGCTCGACGCGATCGGGGGAGTGGCCGCGGCCGTTCCTGGCAGGATGGAGCCTGTCGCCAGCACACCCCGGGTGATCGTGGACTTCGCTCACAACCCCGATGCTCTTGGCCTGGCGATCGGTGCCCTTCGACCGACCACCGAGGGTCAGCTCATCGTCGTCTTCGGCGCCACCGGCGAGCGCGACACGGGGAAACGCCCCATCATGGGAGCCGTGGCCGTCGGGCTCGCGGATGTGGTTGTGGTGACCGACGACGATCCGCACGGGGAGGACGCCGCACAGATCCGGCGGCAGGTGCTTGCCGGAGCCCGGGCGGCGGCCGACTCACAAGGGTCGGAGAGCGCGGAAGGCACGGAGGCCACGGGTGGGTCAGCCGGCTCGCGGCAGGTGGAGGTCCTCGAGATCGCCCCGCGAGCACGCGCCATCGCCGAGGCGATCCACCGCGCACGCGACGAGGACACCGTCCTGGTCGCCGGGCGCGGGCACGAGGTGTGGCAGGAGATCAACGGGGTGGACCACCCACTCGACGACCGCGTCGAGGCGCGCGCCGCAGCTGCGGCGCGCCGGACAGACATGAAGGAGCTCAGCAAGTGATCGATCTGACCGCAGCGGAAGTTGCGCAGCTCACCGGTGGCGCCCTCGCGGGCGACCCCGGGACCCGGGTTGCCGGTCCAACGGTGATCGACTCACGCCAGGCCGGTGCGGGCAGCCTGTTCGTCGCACTCGTCGGGGAGACCTCCGACGGCCACGACCACGCCGCCGCGGCGATCGCCGCGGGCGCGACCCTGGTCCTGGCGAGCCGGCAGCTCGACGGTGTCCCCTCCGTCGTCGTCGATGACGTCCCCCGCGCCCTCGGGCTCCTCGCGGCCGAGCACCTGCGCCGTCTCCGGGCGGGCGGCGACCTGCGGGTGGTCGCGGTGACCGGATCCGTCGGCAAGACCACGACCAAGGACCTGCTGGGCCAGGTGCTGCGCCCCTCGGGCGAGACCGTCCTGCCCGAGGCGTCCTTCAACAACGAGATCGGCCTCCCGCTGACCGTGCTGCAGGCAGGACCGTCCACGACGTACCTCGTGCTCGAGATGGGTGCCTCCGCCGCCGGCGACCTCACCTATCTCACCGGCATCGCCCCTCCCGACGTCTCGATCGTCCTGGCCGTGGGCACCGCCCACCTCGGCGGCTTCGGCGAGATCGAGGACGTCGCCCGGGCCAAGTCCGAGATCGTCACCGGGCTGGCTCCCGGCGGCACGGCGGTCCTCAACGCCGACGACGCGCGAGTCGTGGCCATGCGAGAGATCGCCCCCGGCGCCGTCGTCACCTTCGGGACCGTGCGCGAGGCCACGTTGCGAGCCCGCGACATCTCCATCGACCGGGCCGGGCGGGTCTCCGCCGTCCTGCACCTGGGCGAGGAGACGCAGCCCGTCACCCTCAACCTCTTCGGGGAGCACCACCTGACCAACGCGCTGGCCGCGGTGGCGGCCGCGGTCGAGCTCGGCGTGCCGCTGGCCGACGCAGCCGCCCGGATCTGTGGTGCGCAGGCGCTCAGCCCGCACCGGATGGCCGTCACCGAGCGTGCTGACGGTGTGACGATCATCGACGACTCCTACAACGCCAACCCCGACTCGATGCGCGCCGCGCTCAAGTCTCTCGCCGTCATGGCCGGACGGGACCGCCGCTCGATCGCGGTCCTCGGGGACATGCTCGAGCTCGGACCCGGGTCACGGGCCGAGCACGAGGCGATCGGTCTGCTCGTCGTGCGGCTCAACATCAAGCTGCTCGTCGTCGTCGGCGACGGGTCCTCCGGTCTGGCCGACGGTGCCGTCCAGGAGGGATCCTGGGGCGAGGAGGTCCTCGAGCTCCCCGACGTCGAGGCGGCGGCCGCCTTCCTGGCCGGCGAGCTGCGCGAGGGTGACGTCGTCCTGGTGAAGTCCTCCAACGGCGCCGGGCTGTGGCGCCTGGGCGACGAGCTCGTGAGCGTGGTCGCCTCATGATCGCTGTCCTCATCTCTGCGGGCGTCTCGCTGCTCGTCGCGCTGCTGTGCACCCCGCTGTTCATCAAGTTCCTGGTCAAGCGCAACTACGGGCAGTTCATCCGGCAGGACGGACCCACCGCGCACTTCACCAAGCGCGGGACGCCGACCATGGGTGGCGTCGTCATCATCGGCGCGACGCTCATCGGGTGGGCCGCGTCCCTGGTGGCGAGCGGCCGGCTGCCGTCGGCCTCGTCGCTCCTGGTGGTCTTCCTCATGACCGGGCTCGGTCTGGTCGGGTTCCTCGACGACTACATCAAGATCTCCAAGCAGCGCAGCCTGGGCCTGTCGGCCCGGTGGAAGATCATCGGGCAGGGGATCGTCGGGATCGGCTTCGCGGTGCTCGCGCTGCAGTTCCCCAACGCCAACTTCCGCACGCCTGCCTCGACGAAGATCTCCTTCATCCGGGACACGAACATCGATCTGGCCTTCGCCGGTGTGACGATCGGGCTGATCCTCTTCGTGCTGTGGGCGAACCTCATCATCACCGCCTGGTCGAACGCGGTGAACCTCACCGACGGCCTCGACGGCCTGGCGACCGGGGTCTCCCTCATGGTCTTCGGCGGCTACGTCATCGTCTCGATCTGGCAGTTCAACCAGAACTGCCAGTGGGCCGTGGGTCCGCGGTGCTACGAGGTGCGTGACCCGCTCGACCTCGCGGTCGTGGCTGCCGCGCTCACCGGTGCGCTCTTCGGCTTCCTGTGGTGGAACGCCTCACCGGCGAAGATCTTCATGGGGGACACCGGCTCGCTCGCCCTCGGTGGCGCGCTGGCCGGCCTGTCGATCCTTACCCGGACCGAGCTCCTCGCGATCATCCTGGGCGGACTCTTCGTCCTCGTCGTGCTCTCTGACGTGATCCAGATCGGCTTCTTCAAGATGACCGGCAAGCGCGTGTTCAAGATGGCGCCCCTGCATCACCACTTCGAGCTCTCCGGGTGGGGCGAGGTCACGATCGTCATCCGGTTCTGGATCATCGCCGGGCTGTTCGTCGCCCTCGGGCTGGGCATCTTCTACGCGGAATGGGTCGTCGGCTAGTGGTCGACCTGGCACGGGCCACCGTCCTCGTGGCCGGTCTGGGGGTGACCGGACGCGCCGTCGCGCGGGTGCTCGCCACCCGGGCCGGCGCCGTCCGGACCCTCGACGCCGGCGCTCCCGACGCCGACCACCACGACGTCGACGACGTCGACCTGGCCACCGTCGACGTCGTCGTGGTGTCCCCGGGCTGGCGCCCGACCCACCCGGTGGTCGTCGCGGCCCAGGAGGCCGGGGTGGCGGTGTGGAGCGAGATCGAGCTCGCCTGGCACCTGCGTGTACCCACGACCACGACCGGCGCGCCCGCCCCGTGGCTCGCCCTCACCGGCACCAACGGCAAGACCACGACCGTGGAGATGCTGGCCTCGATCCTGGCCGCGGACGGTCGCGCGGCCGCCGCCGTGGGCAACGTGGGCCGCCCGGTCGTGGAGGCCGTCGTCGACCCCGACATCGAGGTCCTCGCGATCGAGCTGTCGAGCTTCCAGCTGCACTTCACCGAGTCGATGTCCGCGCAGGTGGCCGCGGTGCTCAACGTCGCGCCCGACCACCTCGACTGGCACGGCACCTTCGCCGAGTACGCCGCGGCCAAGGGCAAGGTCTACACCCGCGCCCAGGTCGCCTGCGTGTACAACGTCGAGGACCCGCTCACCGAGACCCTCGTCCGCGAGGCGGACGTGGTGGAGGGCGCGCGCGCGGTCGGGGTGACCCTCGGTGCGCCGGGCCGGTCCCAGCTGGGGGTCGTCGAGGGCATCCTCGTCGACCGCGCCTTCCACGCCGCCGCGGACGACCCCACGCGGCACACCGTCGCCGCCGAGCTCGCGTCCGTGGCCGACCTCGCCCACCTCGCCGGGCCCGACGGCGTCGTGCCCGCCCACGTGGTCGCCGACGCCCTCGCCGCGGCCGCCCTGGCCCGCGGCTACGGCGTCTCCGTCGCCGCCGTGCGGGACGGCCTGCGTGCCTTCACCCCCGGTGACCACCGGATCGCGACGGTCGCGCTGGCCCCCGCGCCGGTGTCCGCACAGAGTCCTGGGACCGCCGCGGCGGCGCTGCCGGTGGCCTTCGTCGACGACTCCAAGGCCACCAACGCCCACGCCGCCTCGGCGTCCCTGGCGTCCTTCGCCCCGGGATCGGTCGTCTGGATCGCGGGCGGGCTGACCAAGGGCGCCACCTTCGACGACCTCGTGGTCGCTCGGGCGGACCGGCTGCGCGCGGTCGTGCTCATCGGCGTCGACCACTACGAGCTGAGCGAGGCGTTGGCCCGACACGCGGGCGACATCCCCGTCGTCGAGGTCGATCCTGGTGACACTGGGACGGTGATGCAGCGCGCCGCCCGCCAGGCCCATGAGCTCGCCCAGCCGGGCGACACGGTGCTGCTCGCGCCCGCCTGCGCCTCCATGGACCAGTTCGCCTCCTACGCCGAGCGCGGGGAGTCCTTCACGCACGCGGCACGCGGGATCGCCGCGGCGGCCGGGTAGGTGGCCACCGTGACCCGGACACCTGCGAGCCGGGCCACCCCGGCCGGGACCGCCCGGTCTGCCCCCCAGACGCTGCGCGGAGCCTGGCTCGGGCAGTGGAACAGCGCGGTCACCAGCTACTACCTCATCCTCGGGGCGACGGTCCTGCTCCTCGTGCTCGGGCTGGTCATGGTCCTCTCCAGCTCCGCGATCGACTCCCTCGCCGAGGGGGAGTCCGCCTACTTCGTGTTCCTCAAGCAGGCCAAGTTCGCGCTCATGGGCCTGCCGTTCATGATCGTCGCCATGCACCTGCGCCCCTCGGTCTACAAGCGGATCGCCTGGCCTGCGCTGATCGGCTCGATCGGCCTGCAGACGCTCATCTTCACGCCGATGGCCCGCGGGGAGAACGGCAACATGGGCTGGGTCTATCTCGGCGGGGGTATCACGATCCAGCCCTCGGAGCTGGCCAAGGTCGCCCTCGCGCTGTGGCTGGGCGTCGTGCTCGGGCGCAAGTTCACCCTCCTGCACGACTGGAAGCACGCGCTGGTCCCGGCTGTCGTGCCCGGTGCGCTCATCGTCATCGCCCTCGTCCTCGTGGGCAAGGACCTCGGGACCGCGCTGATCATCATCCTGCTCGTGGCGGGGGCGCTGTTCGTCGCCGGGGTCCCGCTGCGCATCTTCGGGGTGCTCGCGGCCGGCGCGGTCGTCGTGGTCGGGCTGCTCATCCGGACCGACAACAGGATGGACCGCATCCTCGGTGTCGTCGCCGGCACCTCCGACCCGGCCGGGGTGGGCTACCAGGCCAAGCGTGGCCTGGAGGGGCTGGGCACGGGCGGGCTGACCGGGGTCGGTCTGGGCGCCGGCAGCGAGAAGTGGTCCTACCTGCCCGAGGCCCACAACGACTTCATCTTCTCGGTCATCGGGGAAGAGCTCGGGCTGCTCGGCACCCTCCTGGTGCTGGGGCTGTTCGCGCTCCTGGGTGTCGGCATGGTGCGGGTGATCCGGCGCCACCCCGACCCCGTGGTGAAGATCACCACGGCCGCGCTGGCCTGCTGGATCATCGGTCAGGCGCTCATCAACATCGGAGTGGTCATCGGGCTGGTGCCGGTCATCGGCGTCCCGCTGCCACTCATCTCCGCGGGCGGGTCGGCGCTCGTCGCCACGATGCTCGCGCTGGGGATCATCGTCTCCTTCGCTCGGGACGAGCCTGGGGCCAAGGAAGCCCTGGCCGCCCGACCGAGCGTGGTCCGCAAGTCGATCGCCGTGGTCGGCTCGGCCACCTGGCGTCGGCGCGCGCACGCGAACGGACCGACCGGCAACAACGAACATGGGTGATGGAACACGTGATTGAGTCAGTACTTCTTGCCGGAGGCGGCACCGCGGGGCACGTGAACCCGCTGCTCGCCGTCGCGGACCAGATCCGGGCCAGCTCCCCGGGGGCCACGGTCACCGTGCTGGGCACCGCCGAGGGCCTCGAGGCCGACCTGGTGCCCGCCCGCGGCTACCCGCTGGCGATCGTGCCCCGGGTCCCGATGCCGCGCCGACCCACCCTGGACTGGCTGCGCCTGCCCGGCCGCCTGCTGGCAGCGGTCCGTGCCGCGGGCGCCGCGATCGACGCGTGCGGCGCGCAGGTCGTGGTCGGCTTCGGCGGATACGTCTCGACCCCGGCGTACCTGGCCGCCCGACGCCGCGGTCTGCCCGTCGTCATCCACGAGCAGAACTCCCGGGCCGGGGTGGCCAACCGGCTCGGCGCACGCTGGGCGCGGTCGGTCGCGGTGACCTTCCCCGCGACCGAGCTGCGCGGCGCGCAGGTCACCGGGCTGCCGCTGCGGCGGGAGATCTCCGCCCTGGTGACCGAGCGGGCGAGCGACGTCGCGGGCTCGCGGGCCCGCGCCGCCCAGACCCTCGGGCTGGACCCCGACCGCCCGGTCGTGCTCGTGACCGGGGGGTCCCTGGGCGCCCAGCGCCTCAACGAGACCTTCGGTGCCCTCGCGCCCGAGCTCGTCGCCGCCGGTCTGCAGGTGCTCCACCTCACCGGTCGGGGCAAGGACGCGGCGGTGCGCGCCGCAGTCAGCGTGCTGCCCGCCGAGCGCCAGGTCGACTACCAGGTGCGGGAGTACCTGGCCGAGATGCACCTCGGCTACGCCGTCGCCGACCTCGTCGTGTGCCGCGCCGGAGCCGGCACGGTCTGCGAGCTGGCCGCCCTCGGGCTCCCGGCCGTCTACGTCCCGCTGCCGATCGGCAACGGTGAGCAGCGCCTCAACGCCGCCCCGGTCGTCGGTGCCGGGGGAGGCCTCCTGGTCTCCGACGCCGACTTCACCCCGGCCTGGGTGCGCACCACCGTGCTGCCGCTGGTCACCGACGCCGCCGCGCTCCTCGCGATGGGTTCCGCCGCGCGCGGAGCCGGTGTCACCGACGCCGCGGCGAAGGTCGTCGCGCTCATCGAGGCGGCGGCCGCGGCTGAGGGTGGCCGATGAGCACGCCGCACCCCGCCCCGCTGCCCCCCGCCCCGCTGACCCTCGCCGAGCTCGGGACCGTGCACCTCGTGGGGGTGGGCGGGGCCGGGATGTCCGTGGTCGCCCAGCTGCTCGCGGCCCGGGGGCTGGCGGTGCAGGGCTCGGACGCGCGACGCAGCCTGGTCACCGACGCCCTGGGCGCCGCGGGCATCCAGGTCTGGATCGGGCACGACGGCGCGCACGTCGCCGAGGCGGACACCCTGGTGCTCTCGAGCGCCGTGCGACCGGAGAACCCCGAGCTCGTGGCCGCCCAGGCCGCCGGGCTCCGGGTGCTCCACCGCTCCCAGGCGCTCGCGCTGCTCATGGCGGGCGCACGGTCGGTCGCGGTCGCCGGCGCGCACGGCAAGACCACGACGTCGGCGATGATCGCGGTGACGCTGCGTGCCTGCGGCGTGGATCCCTCCTTCGCCATCGGCGGGTCGGTGCTCACCGCCGACGGCGCGCTGCCGGGCGGGCACTCCGGTGCCGGGGACGTGCTCGTGGCCGAGGCCGACGAGTCCGACGGCTCCTTCCTCAACTACCGGCCGACCATCGCGGTGGTCACCAACGTCGAACCGGACCACCTCGACCACTACGGGTCCCGGGAGGCCTTCGAGCAGGCCTTCGCGACCTTCGCAGGCCAGATCGTCCCCGGCGGCTTCCTCGTGGCCTGCGCCGACGACGCCGGCTCGGCACAGCTCGCGCGCGCCCACGGCGCAGGTGGCGGAGCGGCGCTGACGTACGGGACGTCGTCCGGCGCTCCGGGCGGGCCGGCAACCTCCGCAGCGCCCTCCGCTGTGATCAGCGGCTACCGGACTGCCCCCGCGGGCTCCTCCGGGCACGTCGGGTGCTCCTTCACGCTCACTCTGGCCCCGGGCACGGTGGCCTCCCAGGACGGGGAGGTCCTCGAGGTCGACCTGGCCGTCACCGGCGAGCACAACGCCCTCAACGCGAGTGCTGCGGTGCTCACGGCGATCCTGCTGGGGCTCTCACCGGCTGCTGCCGCCCGCGCGGTGGGCGTCTTCCGGGGCACCGGTCGCCGGTTCGAGAGCCGCGGCGAGATCGGGGGGGTGCGGGTCGTCGACGACTACGCCCACCACCCGACCGAGGTCGCCGCCATGCTCCGCGCGGCCCGCGGGGTGGTCGGTGACGGCCGGATCCTCGTCGTCTTCCAGCCGCACCTGTACTCCCGGACGCGGATCTTCGCCCAGGAGTTCGCCGAGGCCTTCGAGCTGGCCGACCTCACCGTGGTGTGCGACGTCTATGCCGCGCGCGAAGACCACGATCCCACGGTCGGGCCGCACACCGTCGTCGACCTGATGACCGGGACCGGACGCGGCGAGGTCGTCGCGGACAAGGTCGAGGCGGCACGGAGCCTGGCTCGGCGCGCCCGGCCCGGTGATCTCCTCATCACGGTGGGCGCCGGGGACGTCACCGAGCTCGGAGCGGTCATCCTCGCGGAGCTGGGCGCCCGGGTGAGGGCAGGGGACCTCCCGACCGAGGGGGAGACCCCGCCGCCCGCGAGAGGGGCGGGCGCGTGAAGCCGCCTGCCGCGCCGCGCCCGCGCGCCCCTCGCCCGGAGCCGGACGCCCCCGCGCCCCCGCGCACGGGTGGGACGCCGCGCACGGGCGGGACGCCGCGCACCGGTGGGACCCCGCGCACGGGTGGGACACGCACCGGAGAGGGACGCGGTCAGGTCGTCGTCGGACGGCCGACGACCTCGACGTCGGCGATCGCGCGCACGACCCCGCCCAAGGTTGCCGTGCTCTCGACCGGCATGTCCGAACGGCACGCCGAGCAGAAGGCGATGCGCCGGCACCGGATCACCCGCCTGGTCGTCGCCTGGGGGGCCGCCGCGGTCGTCGTCGCTGCGGTGATCTGGGCGTTGTTCGCCTCTGACCTGCTGTCCTTCGACGCCGACCACCTCGTCGTCAAGGGGACGGGCACGACCGTCGACATGGCCGCGGTGGTCGCGGTCGTCGCCGAGCAGGAGGGCACCTCGCTCGCCCTGGTGAACATCTCCGCGCTCCGGGAGGAGATCCTCCAGGTGCCCAACATCCGCGACGTCTCGATCCAGCGGCAGTGGCCCTCGGGCCTCGCGGTCGACATCGTGGCCAGGGAACCCGTCGCCGCCATCCCGGTCGAGGGCGGCATGGCCCTGATGGACGAGGACGCGGTCGTGGTCTCGACCGTCGCCGAGCCCCTCACCGATCTTCCGGTCATCAACATCCCGTTGACCGGCGACGACGAGCGCACCCTCGACGCGGCACTGGCGGTCCTCAAGTCCCTCCCGGACCCCTTGCGGGCGGAGGTCGGATCGATCGCCGCGGCCTCCCAGGATGCGGTCACCCTGACGCTGCGCACCGGCGTCGTCGTCGAGTGGGGGAGCGCGCACGACTCGGCGCTCAAGGCGCAGGTGCTGGCGACCCTGCGGTCGGCCGAGGTGAGCAAGGGGGCTGCGGTGTTCGACGTGTCCGCGCCGACGTTCCCGATCACGCGATGAGCGGACCGCGGGTCGTTCCGGGTGCATGCTGGAGAGGCGACGGATGAGAGACGTCCCGGGAGAGAAAAAGAGCGACACGCGGAGCAGGTCGTTGATCGCTGCGGCCAGCCCGCCTAACGTCACGGATAGCACAACCTGACATAACTATAACCTTCTACTTGAGGGTGAGGGTTTTGGGTTCCCAGATCGAGAGGCACGGACGTGACAACTCCGCAAAACTACCTAGCAGTGATCAAGGTGGTCGGTATCGGCGGCGGTGGTGTGAACGCCGTCAACCGAATGATCGAGGTCGGCCTCAAGGGCGTCGAGTTCATCGCCATCAACACCGACGCCCAGGCCTTGCTGATGTCGGATGCCGACGTCAAGCTCGACGTCGGACGTGAGCTCACCCGCGGCCTCGGCGCCGGAGCGGACCCTGAGGTCGGCAAGAAGGCCGCCGAGGACCACGCGGAGGAGATCGAGGACGTCCTGCGCGGCGCCGACATGGTCTTCGTCACCGCAGGCGAGGGCGGCGGCACCGGGACCGGTGGCGCGCCCGTCGTGGCGCGCATCGCTCGCTCGCTCGGAGCCCTCACCGTCGGTGTGGTGACGCGCCCGTTCACCTTCGAGGGACGACGCCGCTCGACCCAGGCCGACGCCGGCATCGAGGCGCTGCGCAACGAGGTCGACACCCTCATCATCATCCCCAACGACCGCCTGCTGTCGATGTCCGACCGCAACGTGTCGGCGCTGGACGCGTTCCACTCCGCCGACCAGGTGCTGCTCTCCGGAGTCCAGGGCATCACGGACCTCATCACCACCCCGGGCCTGATCAACCTCGACTTCGCCGACGTGAAGTCCGTCATGCAGGGCGCGGGCAGCGCACTCATGGGCATCGGCTCGGCCCGCGGTGAGGACCGAGCGGTCCAGGCCGCCGAGCTGGCGATCTCCTCGCCCCTGCTCGAGGCGAGCATCGATGGTGCGCACGGAGTGCTGCTGAGCATCCAGGGAGGGTCCGACCTCGGCCTCTTCGAGATCAACGAGGCTGCGCGGCTGGTGCACGAGGCCGCCCACCCTGAGGCGAACATCATCTTCGGAACGGTCATCGACGACGCTCTCGGTGACGAGGTGCGGGTCACCGTCATCGCCGCCGGCTTCGACGGCGGGTCACCGCACCCGCGCAAGGACGCTCGTGGTCCGGGTCAGATCGCTGGATCCTCCGCGGGTGCCCCGCCGGTCGCCGCGCCCAGCCCGATCCAGCACGGCTCGGTCAACCAGGGGACCGTGCAGGCCGCGGTCCCCACGACGACCGGTGTGCACGCCCTCGCCCGTCCCGTCGTGCCGCTCGACTCCGGTTTCGACAACGCCGACTCCGCACCGGTCAACCCGGCCGCCCAGTACAGCGGATACGCCCAGCAGGGCCAGCAGCAGGGCCAGCAGCAGGCCCCCCAGCAGGCACAGCCGGCCTGGGCCGGGGACCAGCACGGCGGCCAGGTGCCGGCCTTCTTGTCCACGGACCCGGACGCCGTCCTGCGGACCGGGCAGCTTGAGGTCCCGCGCATCTTCGACGAGGAGAGGCCGCGCCGTCGCGTCGAAGAGCTCGACGTCCCGGACTTCCTCAAGTAGGTCCCGCTCCGCTGATCCGCACTGATCTGCACTGATCCGCACTGACATGGGCGCACCCACGATCCCGGTGCTCGAGGTCGACCTCGGGCCCGGGATCCGTGCGTTCTTCACCACCCGCCACGGCGGAGGCTCCAAGGAACCCTGGGCCTCCCTGAACCTGGGACTGGGGGTCGGCGACGAGGAGGCCGCAGTGCGTGCCAACCGCCGTCTCGTCGACGCGGTGGCCGGCGCCCCGGTGCGCTTCGCGACCCAGGTCCACGGGTGCGACGTCGCCACAGTGCACGGGTCACCTCACGTGTCACCGCACGGGTCACCGGCCCCGGAGTCGGCGCCGGAGGTCGACGTCCTCGTCACGAGCGCCCGCGGGGTGCCGCTCGGGGTCTACGTCGCGGACTGCGTCCCGGTCCTGCTGGCCGACTCCCGCGCCGGCGTGGTGGCCGTGGCGCACGCCGGGCGCCCCGGCGTCGAGCAGGACGTCGTGGGTGCGGCGGTCGCGGCGATGCTGGCCGCGGGTGCGCGGGCCCGGGACGTGCGCGCCGTCGTCGGCCCCGCGGTCTGCGGGAACTGCTACGAGGTGCCTCCCGACCTGGCGGCGCGGGTGGGCGAACGGGTCCCCGCGGCCGTGGCTCGGACCAGCTGGGGGACGCCCGCGCTCGACCTGCCCGGCGCGGTCGCCGCGCAGCTCGCGCTGGCCGGGGTCACCCGCGTGGAGCGGCTGCACCGGTGCACACGGACCGATCCCGCATTCTTCTCCCACCGCCGGTCGAGCGCGGTCGGGCGGCCCGCCGGGCGGTTCGCCGGCGTCGTCGTGCGAGGCTGAACGCGGCCGAATCTTCTTTCTCTGCTGGCGTGTCGCGCGGTGGCCCTCCGTGCGCTGGGCTAGCGTGGAGCAAGCGTCAGCATCCGGGAGACCCGGGATGGGCGGAGACACCGAGGTAGAACGGAGAGTTGGCGATGGCCGGAGCGCTACGCAAGACGATGCTGTACCTAGGCCTCGCGGATGATCGAGGCGAGGAAGTCCACGACGAGTACGCGGAGTACGACGACTACGACGAGGTGGCGAGCGACGTGACGCCCGAATACGAGGCTCAGGTGACACCGATCAACCGCTCCGTCTCCCGCCGCGAGGCGCCTGCCGCCCCCGCGCCGTCGACCGAGCTGCGCAGGATCACCACGGTCCACCCGCGCTCCTACAACGACGCGCGCGTCATCGGCGAAGCCTTCCGCGCCGGGACCCCCGTCATCATCAACCTCTCCGACATGGACGACGCCGACGCCAAGCGTCTCGTAGACTTCTCCGCCGGGCTGATCTTCGGTCTGCGCGGAGCCATCGAGCGGGTCACCAACAAGGTGTTCCTCCTCTCGCCCGAGCACGTCGAGGTCTCCGGACCCGAGCGCCCTGCTGAGAAGCAGGCCGGTCGCCCCGGTTTCTACAACCAGAGCTAAGACGTGATCTGGAGCCTCCTGGCACTTGTGTGCTTCTTGTACCTGCTGGCGCTCTTCGGCCGGGTGATCTTCGACTGGGTGCAGGTGTTCTCCCGGGACTTCCGCCCCAAGGGGATCCTCCTCATCCTCGCTGAGGTCTTCTACACCCTCACCGACCCGCCGGTGAAGTTCCTGCGGAGGTACATCCCCCCACTGAGCATCGGCCAGCTGCGCATCGACGTGGGATTCTTGATCCTGTTCGTCGGCGTGTCGTTCTTGCTCCAGTTCTTCAACATCATGGCTGCGCGATGAGGACCACAAGTCCGGAGGCGCGCACTCAGCCCTGACGAATGTCCCACCGATCGCTCTCCCGGTGCATGCGCCGGGGTGATAGTCCGCTACCGTGACCAGTGGCGGTCGGTGGATTGACCGAACAGACCAGAGCGAGTATTCGAGGTGAAAACGATGGTGGCACTGCTCACAGCAGATGACGTCCTGACCAAGAAGTTCCCGGCAACCAAGTTCCGGGAAGGGTACGACGTCGTAGAGGTTGATGACTTCCTGGACGAAGTCCTCAACACCCTTCGGGAGCTGTATGCCGAGAACGACGATCTCAAGGCAAAGCTTGAGGCGTCCGAGCGACGGGTCGCGGAGCTGAGCCGTGCCAGCGCACAGCAGTCCGTGCCCGAGCCCGCGGCAGTCTCGATCGAGAAGGTCGTCGCGGAGCCGAAGCCGGAGCCCGTCGCCGCACCCGCGCCTGTCGCGGCCCCGGTGGCACAGCTGGCCCCGCGCGAGCCGGAGATGGCCACGGGCATCATCCAGATGGCCCAGAAGCTGCATGACGACCACGTCCGGGCCGGCCAGGAGGAAGGCGACCGCCTGATCTCCGAGGCGAAGTCCGAGGGATCTCGGATCGTCCGCGAGGCTGAAGAGACCTCGCAGCGGACCCTGACCCAGCTCGAGCAGGAGCGCTCGCTCCTGGAGCGCAAGATCGACGAGCTCCGCATCTTCGAGCGCGACTACCGCACCCGCCTGAAGAGCTACCTGCAGAACCTGCTCGGCGATCTCGACAACCGGGCCAGCGCGCTGCCCGGTCACGCTGACCAGGCCAAGCAGGGCATCTGACGAAGAACTGGCTGGTCACACGGCCTGATCTACACCCTTAGCACGTCCCTCAGCCGGTGCACCCGATTCCTCTCTCCGCTCAAAGCGGCGTGGTGGATTGCGTGCACCGGCTGAGGCGATTAACCTCGGCTCACTTCGATGAAAGAGGCCGTGATGTCGATCCGTGACGCAATCAGCAACGCTCCTGCCAAGGAGCAGTTCCCGACCCTCGCCAAGGACGTCAAGACGTTCCCGGTCCGAGATGGCGAGACGCCGTGGTCCACCAAGGAGATCGAGATCCTGGCAGACGAGCTCATCGTCGAGAACGTCAGGCTCCAGGCCGAGCTGGCCACAGCCGACCAGGAGCTCTCCGACCTGCTGCGCAACTCCGGTGACGGGGCGGGGGACGACCAGGCCGACTCCGGGTCGTCGGCGCTCGAGCGTGAGCAGGAGCTCACCCTCGTCAACAACACCCGTGACCTGCTCACCCAGAACAGCCGGGCGCTCAGCAGGATCGCCGCCGGGACCTACGGCACCTGCGAGTCCTGCGGGCAGGCGATCGGCAAGGCCCGCCTGCAGGCCTTCCCCCGGGCCACCCTGTGCGTCACCTGCAAGCAGCGGGAAGAGCGTCGCTGACCACCTGTCCGTGACGTCCCGCGGTCGTCGAGGGGAGCCTCTGCGCCGCTGGACGTGGGACACTTGCGCGTGATGCCTGAGATCGAGAAGACCCCCGTGACCGAAGAACCCGGACCGACGCCGGTGCGCAGCCCCGTGAAGGTGCTGGCGTTCATCTGCGGGTTGGCCGCCGTCGTGCTGGCCGCCGACCAGCTCTCCAAGATGTGGGCGCAGTCGACGCTCGACCTGGGCGCACCGCCGAAGCCGCTGATCGGCGAGCTGATCCAGCTCCGCCTCATCTACAACCCCGGCGCCGCGCTGTCCATCGCGAGCGGCATGACCTGGGTCCTCACCCTGCTCTCGGTCGGTGTGGTCGTCTTCATCGTCCTCATGTCGCGCAAGATCGCCTCGCCCGCCTGGGCCGTGGCACTGGGCCTCGTGCTCGGCGGAGCGCTCGGGAACCTCCTCGACCGGCTCTTTCGGGCGCCGGGGTTCCCCAACGGACACGTCGTCGACTTCATCGACTACGGCCCGTTCATCGGGAACGTCGCCGACATCGCGATCGTCCTCGCTGCCGCCGGCATCGCCGTGCTGGCCTTCATCGGTATCGGTCCGGACGGCACGCGCCAGGGTGCCGACGCTCCCGAACCCGTCACCACGGAGCCTGAACCCGTCACCACCGAGCCTGAACCTCTCACCACCGACCCCGAATCGAGCGAGTCCTGATGCCCGCCGTGCGCACCTTCCCGGTCCCCGACGGGCTGGTCGGCGAGCGGGTCGACGCCGCCCTCTCACGGATGCTCGGCCTCTCCCGCACCGTCGCCGCGCAGATCGCGGCCGACGGCGGGGTCCAGATCGACGGCCGCCCGGCCGGCAAGTCGGACCGCCTCCCGGCCGACGGCTGGCTCGAGGTCGAGATCCCCGACGCCCCCACCCAGGCCGGCCCGGTGATCGTGGCCGAGCCCGTCCCCGGGATGACGATCGTCTATGACGACGACGACGTCGTCGTCATCGACAAGCCGGTGGGCGTCGCCGCGCACCCCTCGGTCGGCTGGACCGGGCCGACCGTCGTCGGCGCGCTCATCGCCGCCGGCTACACGATCGCGACCTCCGGGGCCGCCGAGCGCCAGGGGATCGTGCACCGCCTCGACGTGGGCACCTCCGGGCTCATGGTCGTGGCCAAGAGCGAGCACGCCTACTCCGTCCTCAAGCGTGCCTTCAAGGAACGCACGGTCGAGAAGGTCTACCACGCCCTCGTCCAGGGCCACCCCGAGCCGACCAACGGCACCATCGACGCCCCGATCGGGCGCCACCCCAACCACGACTACAAGTTCGCCGTCGTGGCCGAGGGCAAGCCGTCGGTGACGCACTACGAGGTGCTCGAGATGCTGTCGGCGGCCTCCCTCGTCGAGGTCCACCTGGAGACCGGGCGCACCCACCAGATCCGGGTGCACTTCTCCGCGATGCGCCACCCCTGCGTGGGGGACATCACCTACGGGGCCGACCCCACCCTCGCCGCGAAGGTCAAGCTCAGCCGGCAGTGGCTGCACGCCAAGCGGCTCGGCTTCGCCCACCCGTCCACGGGGGAGTGGCTCGAGGTGTCCAGCGAGTACCCCCAGGACCTCGCCGACGCGCTCGAGACGGTCCGTTCCGCCTACCGGTAGCAGCCGTGGGGCGTGGGTGAGACGAGCCACACGGCGGTCCGGACGGGTCGGGCGCTGACCCGGCCCGCGAGCCGATCTAGACTCGTGCCATGTCGTCTGCTGCGACCTCGGCCTCCGAGGACTTCGTCCACCTCCACGTCCACACCGAGTACTCCATGCTCGACGGCGCGGCCCGGCTGGGGGACCTCTTCGCCGAGACCAACCGGCTCGGCCAGAAGGCCATCGCCACGACCGACCACGGCTACCTCTTCGGTGCGTACGACTTCTGGAAGCAGGGCACGGCGGCCGGCGTGAAGCCGATCATCGGGGTCGAGGCCTACGTCACGCCGGGCACGTCCCGCAAGGACAACACCCGGGTGCGCTGGGGAGACGCCAGCCAGGCCTCCGACGACGTGTCGGCGCGGGGTGCGTACACCCACCTGACGATGTGGGCGAAGGACAACGAGGGCCTGCACAACCTCTTCCGGATGAGCTCCCTGGCCTCGCTCGAGGGCCAGATGGGCAAGTGGCCCCGGATGGACCGCGACCTGCTGCAGACCTACGGCAAGGGGATGATCGCCTCGACGGGCTGCCCCTCCGGGGAGGTGCAGACCCGGCTGCGGCTGGGCCACTACGCCGAGGCGGTCAAGGCGGCCGGCGAGCTCCAGGACGTGTTCGGCAAGGAGAACTTCTACGTCGAGCTCATGGACCACGGCCTCGACATCGAGACCCGGGTGTTCAAGGACCTGCTCCGCATCTCCCAGGACATCGGCGCGCCCCTCGTGGCGACCAACGACCTGCACTACGTCAAGCAGGAGGACAGCCACTCCCAGGAGGCGCTGCTGTGCATCAACTCCGGGTCGACCCTCGCGGACCCGGACCGCTTCAAGTTCGACGGCGACGGCTACTACATCAAGTCCGCAGCCGAGATGCGCCGGCTCTGGAAGGAGCTGCCCGAGGCCTGCGACAACACCCTGCTCATCGCCGAGCAGTGCGAGGTCTCCTTCAACACCAACGCCAACTACATGCCGAACTACCCCTGCCCGCCGGGGGAGGACGAGACCTCCTGGTTCATCAAGGAGGTCGAGGCCGGGCTGCGCTACCGCTACCCGGCCGGGATCCCCGACGCGGTCCGCCAGCGCGCGGACTTCGAGACGAAGGTCATCGTCCAGATGGGCTTCCCGGGGTACTTCCTCGTCGTCGCGGACTTCATCACCTGGTCCAAGGACAACGGCATCCGCGTCGGCCCGGGCCGTGGCTCAGGAGCCGGGTCGATGGCCGCCTACGCCATGCGGATCACCGACCTCGACCCGCTCCAGCACGGCCTGATCTTCGAGCGCTTCCTCAACCCCGACCGCGTGTCCATGCCCGACTTCGACATCGACTTCGACGAGCGCCGCCGTGGTGAGGTCATCCGTTACGTCACCGAGAAGTACGGCGAGGACCGCGTCGCGCAGATCGTGACCTACGGCACGATCAAGGCGAAGCAGGCCCTCAAGGACTCGAGCCGGCTGCTCGGTCTGCCGTACGCGATGGGTGAGAAGCTCACCAAGGCGATGCCGCCGGCGATCATGGGCAAGGACATCTCCCTCACCGGGATCTTCGACCCGGCCGACAAGCGGTACAACGAGGCCGAGGAGTTCCGCCAGATCCACGCGGCCGACCCCGAGGCGCAGCGCGTCGTCGAGCTCGCCAAGGGCATCGAGGGGCTCAAGCGTCAGTGGGGCGTGCACGCCGCCGGCGTCATCATGTCCAGCGAGCCGCTGATCGACATCATCCCGATCATGCGCCGCCCCCAGGACGGCGCGGTCATCACCCAGTTCGACTACCCCAAGTGCGAAGAGCTCGGGCTGATCAAGATGGACTTCCTGGGGCTGCGCAACCTCACGATCCTCGACGACGCCCTCGAGAACATCGTCATGAACGGCCAGGAGCCGGTCGAGCTCGAGACGCTCACCCTCGACGACCCGGCCACCTACGCGCTGCTCGGGCGCGGTGACACCCTGGGGGTGTTCCAGCTCGACGGCGGCGGGATGCGCACCCTGCTCAAGCTCATGCGCCCGGACAACTTCGAGGACATCTCCGCCGTCGGCGCCCTCTACCGGCCCGGGCCGATGGGCGCCAACTCCCACACCAACTACGCGTTGCGCAAGAACGGCCTGCAGGAGGTCGTCCCGATCCACCCCGAGCTCGCCGAGCCGCTCGAGGCGACCCTGGGGATGACGCACGGCCTCATCGTCTACCAGGAGCAGGTGATGTCCATCGCCCAGACGGTCGCGGGATTCTCCCTCGGCCAGGCGGACATCCTGCGCCGCGCGATGGGCAAGAAGAAGAAGTCCGAGCTGGACAAGCAGTTCGAGGGCTTCTCGGCCGGGATGGTGGAGCGCGGGTTCTCGATGGCCGCGGTCAAGGCGCTGTGGGACGTCCTGCTGCCCTTCTCCGACTACGCCTTCAACAAGGCGCACTCGGCGGCCTACGGCGTCGTCTCGTACTGGACGGCCTACCTCAAGGCCAACTACCCGACGGCCTACATGGCCGCGCTGCTCACCAGCGTGCGCGACGACAAGGACAAGTCCGCGCTCTACCTTAACGAGTGCCGTCGGATGGGCATCACCGTGCTGCCCCCGGACGTGAACTCCTCCTCGGCGAACTTCACCGCCGTGGGCAAGGACATCCGCTTCGGCCTCACGGCCGTGCGCAACGTCGGCGCGAACGTCGTCGACGCGATCGTGGCGTCGCGGGAGGCGAAGGGCGAGTACACCGGCTTCACGGACTTCCTCGACAAGGTCCCTGCCGTGGTGTGCAACAAGCGCACGATCGAGTCCCTCATCAAGGCCGGGGCCTTCGACTCCCTCGGGCACCCGCGCCGCGCCCTCCAGGTGGTCCACGAGCAGGCCGTCGACTCGGTGATCGGGGTCAAGCGCAAGGAGGCCGAGGGGCAGTTCGACCTCTTCGCCGGCTTCGGCGACGACTCCGACGACGGGATGTCCTTCAGCGTCGACATCCCCGACCTGCCGGACTGGGACAAGAAGCAGCTGCTGGCCTTCGAGCGGGACATGCTCGGCCTCTACGTCTCCGACCACCCGCTCTCCGGCCTCGAGCACGTCCTCGCCCAGTCCGCAGAGGTCTCGATCGCGACCCTGCTGACCGACGAGGGCCGCGCGGACGGGTCGACCGTGGTCATCGCGGGCCTCATCACGTCCCTGCAGCGCAAGATGTCCAAGCAGGGCAACCCCTGGGCGGCGGTGACGATCGAGGACCTCGACGGCGGTGTCGAGGTGATGTTCTTCGGCGAGACGTACCTGGCGTACTCGACGATCCTCGCCGAGGACCAGGTCGTGGTCCTCCGCGGCCGCGTCCGACGCCGCGACGAGACGATGCAGCTCCAGGCGATGGAGGTGTCCCTGCCGGACATCTCGAACGGGTCGGACGCCCCGGTCGTGGTGACCCTCGCGGAGTCACGCTGCACCCAGCACGTCGTGGAGCGGCTGCGGGAGATCCTGCGCACCCACCCCGGCAGCACCCCGGTGCACCTGAGCCTGACCAGCCCCGGACGGACCAAGATCATGCGGGTCGAGGACGCGCTCCGGGTCCAGCGCAACCCCTCGTTGTACGGCGACCTCAAGGCGCTGCTCGGCACGAGCTGCCTGCCCTCATGAGCCCCACCGCCTCGCTGGACCGCTTCCAGGTGATCCCGGCCGCCTACGTGATCTTCCGGCGCACCCACGGCGGCGTCGAGCAGCTGCTGCTGCAGCTGCGCCAGAACACCGGGTACATGGACGGGCACTGGGCCTGCGGTGCGGCCGGGCACGTCGAGCAGGGGGAGTCGGTGCTCACCGCGGCCGTGCGGGAGGCCCGCGAGGAGCTCGGGGTCGACGTCGACCGCCGTGACCTGAGTCCTGCCACGGTCATGCACCGCACGACGGCAGGCGGAGGCCCGATCGAGGAACGCGTCGACTTCTTCTTCGAGTGCCGCACGTGGTCGGGTGAGCCCGCGCTGCAGGAGGCGGACAAGGCACTCTCGCTGCGATGGTTCGACCTCGTCGCGCTCCCGGACCCGGTCGTCCCCCACGAGCACTACGTGCTCGACCGCCTCCGCGCCGGGTCCTTGGACCCGGTGGTGACGTTCGGCTTCTGACCCTGGGTCGGCAACCCGTCGGTCCACCTGCTCGCCGCATGCTCGCATAGACTCGCCGGTGTGATCCACGAGCGACTGATCGATCGGCGACCCATCCATCTCACCCCCGAGCAGCAGGTGTTCGTCACCGAACGCCACCTCGCCACGCTCACGACGCTGCGCGCCGACGGGTCCCCGCACGTGGTGCCGGTGGGCTTCACCTGGGACCCCGACGCCGGCGTCGTGCGGATCACCACCAACGACGGATCGATCAAGCGCAAGAACGCCGAGCGGCCCGCCGCCGACGGCGCACCGCCTCGGGCCGCCGTCTGCCAGGTGGACGGTGGGCGGTGGATCACCCTGGAGGGCACGATCACCGTCTCCCGCGAGCCTGAGGAGATCGCCGAGGCCGTGCGCCGGTACGCCCGGCGCTACCGCGAGCCCGCGGAGAACCCCAGCCGGGTGGTCCTGCTCCTCACCCCGGACAAGGTCATGAGCTCGAGGTACATGTCCCGCTGAGGCTCAGGCGACCGTGGCCGAGGTGGAGCCGGCGGGGGAGTCGACGACGACCACGTCGCCCTTGTGCAGCTGACGTCCGCGGCGGATGTCGACCTCGCCGTTGACGGAGACCTCACCGTCGGCGATGAGCTCGCGCGCCTGCGCGCCGGACTCGGCAAGGTTGGCCAGCTTGAGGAACTGCCCCAGCCGGATGATGTCGTCAGAGATCTCTACGTGGTCCATGGACCTATCCTCTCGCGAAACGTGAGCGACCCGGTCCCTGACCGGGTATCACCTAGGTGGCCAGGGCTCGCGCGCCTAGGATGGGGGAGTGATCAATCGACTGGACCTGCGTGGTCGCTCCCTGACAGCCCGTGAGCTCATCGAGGCGCTGCCGCGCGCGGAGGTGCGCGTCGAGGACGCCGCCGAGCGCGTGGCCGGCATCATCGAGGCGGTCCGTGCCCACGGCGCGACCGAGCTCCGCGACCTCGCCGAGAGGTTCGACGGCGTCCGCCCGGTTGACCTCCGCGTCCCCGCCGAGGCTCTGGAGACGGCCGTGCGCGGCCTGGACCCGGCCGTCCGCGAGGCGATCGAGGAGTCGATCGTCCGGGTCCGCGCGGTGCACAGCGCGCAGCGACCCCAGGACTTCGTCGTCGACCTCGCCCCCGGGGCCCAGGTGCGTCAGCGCTGGATCCCGGTCGGGCGCGTCGGCCTCTACGTCCCCGGCGGCCTCGCCGTCTACCCGTCCTCGGTGATCATGAACGTCGTCGCCGCGCAGGAGGCGGGAGTCCGCTCGCTCGCCGTCGCCTCGCCCCCGCAGCAGGAGAACGCCGGCCTGCCGCACCCGACCATCCTCGCGGCCTGCGCGCTGCTCGGCGTCGACGAGGTCTACGCCGTGGGCGGCGCCCAGGCGATCGCCATGTTCGCCTACGGCGCCCGCGGCAGCGAGCCGCAGGACGGGGCGATCCTCTGCGAGCCGGTCAACGTCGTCACCGGCCCGGGCAACGTCTACGTCGCGGCGGCCAAGCGTCTGGTGCGCGGCGTCGTCGGGATCGACGCCGAGGCAGGGACCACCGAGATCGCCATCCTGGCCGACGGCGGGGCGAACGCCGACCACGTCGCCGCGGACCTCATCAGCCAGGCCGAGCACGACCCGGCCGCCGCGTCCGTGCTGGTCACCGACTCCGTCGAGCTGGCCGGTGCGGTCGAGGCCCGCCTGGTCGACCGCACCGAGGCGACCCGGCACTCCGCCCGGGTGGGGCAGGCCCTCGCCGGGCCGCAGTCGGCCATCGTCCTCGTCGACTCCATCGCCCACGGAGTCGAGGTGGTCAACGCCTACGGTGCAGAGCACCTGGAGATCCAGACCGCCGACGCCGCCGCCGTCGCGCTGGAGATCACCAACGCCGGGGCGATCTTCGTCGGACCGTACTCCCCGGTGGCCCTGGGCGACTACATGGCCGGCTCCAACCACGTGCTCCCCACCGGTGGCTGCGCGCACTTCGCGAGCGGTCTCGGCGTGCACAGCTTCATCAAGGCCGTGCAGGTCATCGAGTACTCGGCCGACGCGCTCAAGGAGATCTCGACGAAGATCGTCGCCTTCGCCAACGCCGAGGACCTCCCCGCCCACGGCGAGGCCGTCCAGGTCCGCTTCTGACCTACCCCCACCCCCCCCACTCCCGCTGAGTGTACGAAGATGTGCGTGTCGCCCCGGCGTGTCGCGGACATCTTCGTGCACTCAGCGGGCGGGGCTGGGAGGGGCGGGGCAGCTGTCGGGTGGTGTGGGCTGGGCCGTTGGGAGGGGGCGTCATGAAGGACGGGCTGACTGTTCGGCTGTTGCTGACCGTGGTCCTGGCGCTCCAGGCCTGGTTTCTCGTCTCGGTCGCTCTGGCGGTGCATTCCTTCAACCTGACGGACGGCGCGGGAGACCCGATCAGGGACGGTGCCGCGCTCTGGGCGCTGCCGTCGCCGCGTGTCCTGCTGGTCGGGATCGCCGGCGTCGTCGTCGCCGGCGGGACGATCGGGGCATGGCTGCGGGTGCGCGGCAGCTCGATCCTGCGGACCACCTCGACGGTCTTCCTGGTGCTCTCGGCAGTCGTGAACGGCGTCGTGCTCAGCGTGGCGGTCTCCGGGGGACTGTGGATGGTCGTCTGGGCACCCGCGGTGCCCCTGGCGCTGCTGTGCGCCGAGTGGCGGAACGGCCCCCGCACGGCCCCCACCGGCCTGCGCTCCCCCCACAGCCTCTAGCCCCTCCCACCGACCCACACCGCTGAGTGCGGGGAAATGCACGCACTTCACCGGCGTGTCGCGCGTATTCTCACGCACTCAGCGGGTCCGACGGGGGCGGGGCGGGGCGGGGGATGGGCGGGGGGATGGGCAGGGGGATGGGCGGTTGGGCGGGTGGGTTACTGGAGGGCGAGGGTCAGGGGGAGGACCTCGCGGGCGCCGGCGGTGAGCAGGAGCTGGCCGGCCACCGTCAGGGTCCAGCCGGAGTCGGTGTAGTCGTCGACGAGCAGGATCGAGCGCCCGGCGAGACCGCCGAGGGCCGCGTCGGAGAGCTCCAGGACGAGGCGGTCGCCCACCCCGGCCAGACGCATGGCGGAGTTCACGTCGTGGCGCCCCGGAGCCTCGTGGCCGGGACGCGGCCCGATGGTTCCCACGAACGGCTTGGTCAGGTAGGTCGCCAGGCCCCGCCCCAGGTGCTGGGCGAGAATCGGGCGGGTCGCCGACCGCACGACGACGATCCCGTCCACCGCCTTGCCTGCCGGCCAGGCCTCGAGCACCTGCACCGCCGCGCGGCGCAGTGCGACCGGGGTCTCGCCGTCGGGCGTGGCGGGGGCGAAGAGCTCACGCAGCGGCTGGGACCAGCCGAGGCCGTCCAGGCGGGCGATCGCGCGCCCGGGCGCGACCAGCGCGTCGGCCGCGAGCTTGCCCTTGACGTCCATGCCGAGGGAGGCCATGCCCGAGGGCCACATCTTCCGCGGCTCGATGACGACCCCGGGGGTGTCCATCGCGGTCCGGGCCTGCGCGACGTGCTCGGCGGTCGGCGCCGCGGGCACGGTCACGCCACCGCAGTTGTCGCACCGCCCGCAGCGCATGCCGGGCTCGAGCTCGGGGTCGTCCAGCGTCCGGCGCAGGAACGCCATCCGGCACTGGTCGGTCGTGATGTAGTCGACCATCGTGGCCTGCTCGGCGAGGCGGGCCTGCTCGACGCGGGCGTACCGGTCCCCGTCATAGGCCCAGCCCTGACCGGTCGCCTCCCATCCGCCCTTGACCCGCTTGACCACGCCGTCGACGTCGAGCACCTTGAGCATCATCTCCAGGCGGGAGCGGGTGAGGTCGACCTGGGTCTCGAGCAGCTGCGCGGACTGCGTGCCACCCCGGGACAGGGCGTCGAGGGTGGCGCGGACCTGGTCCTCGCGCGGGAAGGCCAGGGAACCGAAGTACTCCCAGATCCGGCGGTCCTCCTCACCGGGCAGGAGCACCACGAGGGCGGAGTCGACCCCACGCCCGGCACGCCCGACCTGCTGGTAGTAGGCGATGGGGGAGCTGGGTGCTCCGACGTGGACGACGAAGCCGAGGTCGGGCTTGTCGAAGCCCATGCCGAGCGCGGAGGTGGCGATGAGCGCCTTGACCCGGTTGGCCTTGAGGTCGGCCTCCAGGGCCTCCCGCTCGGCCGGGTCGGTGCGCCCGGTGTAGGCGGCCACCGCGATGCCGGCGTCCTTGAGCTGGGAGGCGATCTGCTCGGCGACCGAGACGGTGAGGCAATAGACGATCCCCGATCCCTGGGTGGACCGCAGCATCTCCAGCAGCCAGGCGACGCGGGTGGGCTGGTCCTTGAGGCGAAGCACGCTCAGGTGCAGCGACTCGCGGTCCAGCCCGCCGCGCAGCACGAGCACGCTGGACCCGTGCGCGCTCTCCCCGGTGACCTCGAGCTGCTCGGCGACGTCCTGGGTGACGCGGGAGTTGGCGGTGGCGGTCGTGGCCAGGACGGGGATGCCCGCGGGGAGGTCGGCGAGCAGCGTGCGGATGCGACGGTAGTCGGGGCGGAAGTCGTGACCCCAGTCCGAGACGCAGTGAGCTTCATCGATGACCACGAGGCCCGCGTCGGCCGCCAGGCGCGGCAGCACCTCGTCGCGGAAGCCCGGGTTGTTGAGCCTCTCGGGGGAACAGAGAAGAACGTCGATCTCCCCGGCGGTGATCTGCGCGTGGATCTCGTCCCATTCGGTGACGTTCGCGGAGTTGATCGTCGCGGCCCGGATCCCGGCCCGCTCGGCTGCCGCGATCTGGTCCCGCATGAGCGCCAGGAGCGGGGAGATGATGATCGTGGGACCCGCGCCGCGAGCCCGCAGGAGCGCGGTCGAGACGAAGTAGACGGCCGACTTGCCCCACCCGGTCCGCTGGACCACGAGGGCCCGGCGGTGGTCACGGACGAGCGCGTCGATCGCGGTCCACTGGTCGTCGCGGAGCGCGACGTCGTCCCGCCCGACGAGGCGCCGCAGCGCCGCCTCGGCCTCCGGGCGCAGGTCCTCGTCAGCGTCGACGAGCCGGCGGGCCGGGGCGGGTGGCGTCGGTGGCATGGCCGGGACCGCCGGTCCGGGCGCCGCCGACCGTGCTGTGGCTGATGGTGCTGCGGACGACCGCGGGGAAGACGACCGTGCTGCGGACGGCTGCGTCGAGCGCGGCGCGGCGCGCCCGCCGGAGTACCCCTCCTCGGGTTCGTCGAAGACCGGCTCGTCGAAGAAGGGCACGTCCTTGTAGGGGTCGTCGTCGAAGGAGGTCGAGGGCTGCGTCGAGGTCACGGGTGCCTTGTCTGTGCGGTCTGTGCGGTCTGTGCGGTCGGTACGGTCTGGACTGTCTGAACGAGCTGTGTCGGTCGTGGTGGAGGCAGTCATGGCTACCGCTGGAGCTGCGGCGATCGGGACCGGCGGCGCGGCGACGGGCGATGAGGGGGGCGCGACGACCGGGGCGACCGGGGCGACCGGGGCGTCCTCCGCCTCCGCCCCCTCGTCCTCGTCCTCGTCCTCGTCTTCGTCGAACTCGTCCTCGGTGGAGTCGACACCCGGGAGCGACGTCTCGTCGGCGTCGCGGGCGAACCCGGGGGTCTGCCACGACAGAGCGGGGCTTCCCGCGCCACCGGTCCCGCCCGCGCCGTCGTCGGGTACGGGCGCGCTCACGAGGTTGCGGGCGTCCACCGACGAGGATCCCCAGGCGGGCTCGTCGCTCATGATCGGTGGGCGGCGCGGTGTCGTCGGCAGCTTCGACCAGTCGGGTTCGACGCCCCACCGCTTGGGCCCCTTGGGCTTGAACCGCGCCGGGGCCGCGCCAGTCTCCGCCGCGCCGGCCTCCTCTGCCCCAGACTGAGCCGCGCCGGTCTCCGCCGTGCCGGCGCCGTCGTCGGGCGTCGGGGGAAGGGTGGGCTCGCCGTGGGTGGTCATGCCCCCAGCCTAAAGACCCCGGGCCCGCGCGTTCGACCCGGTGCGGCGCCTGTGGACGGGCGGGAGGCCGATATGGACGCGCGCAAGACGAGGTGGCGCTGTTCTCTAGACTGGGGGGGTGATCCCCGCAGCCAGCCCTCAGCCCGTGAACCTGCCGATCCGCCCCGATCTCGCGGGCGAGACGCCCTACGGCGCCCCCCAGCTCGACGTCGCGCACCTGCTCAACGTCAACGAGAACCCCTACGGCCCCGGTCCCGAGGTCGTGGCCACGATCACCGAGCTCGTCGCCGCCGCAGCCGCCGGTCTCAACCGGTACCCCGACCGCGACTTCCCCGCCCTGCGCCAGGACCTGGCCGACTACCTCGCCCGGGAGTCCGGGGTGCGGGTGGCCAAGGAGCAGATCTGGGCGGCCAACGGGTCCAACGAGGTCATGCTGCACATCATGCAGGCCTTCGGCGGACCGGGGCGCACGGCTCTGTCCTTCGCACCGACCTACTCGATGTATCCCGAGTACGCCCGGGACGCCCACACCACCTGGGTCGCCGGACGGCGCGAGACGGACTTCACCCTCGACCCTGCGGTGGCGATCGCCACGATCCGTGAGCACCAGCCCTCGATCATCATCCTCACCAGCCCGAACAACCCCACCGGGACGGCGCTGACCACCGAGGTGATCGTGGCGGTGTGCGAGGCGGCCCTCGCGCTGGACATCGACGGCGCACCCGCTGTCGTCGTGGTCGACGAGGCCTACGGGGAGTTCCGCCGCACCGGCGTGCCCTCGGCGATGGAGCTGCTGGCTCGTTTCCCGAACCTCGCGGTGAGCCGCACGATGTCGAAAGCCTTCGCCCTGGCCGGCGCGCGCCTCGGCTACCTGGCCGCCTCGCAGGGCTTCGTCGACGCGCTGCGCGTGGTGCGCCTGCCCTACCACCTGTCCGCTGTGACGCAGGCGACGGCGCGCGGCGCGCTGGCGCACGCCACGACGCTGCTCGCCCGGGTAGATTCGTTGCGCGCGGAGCGCGACGCGACGCTCGCGTGGCTGCGCGCGCAGACGTATCAGGGCTCCCCGCTGCAGGCGGCGGAGTCCGACGCGAACTTCGTGCTCTTCGGCACGTTCGACGACCGCCACGCCGTGTGGCAGGGTCTGCTGGACCGGGGTGTGCTCATCCGTGAGACAGGCCCCGAAGGTTGGCTGCGCGTATCGATCGGTACGCCGCAGGACATGGACGCGTTCAAGGACGCACTGGTGGAGGTGGCAGGGCTGTGAGCGCTGATCAGGCAGGACGCCGCGGGCGGATCGAGCGGACGACGAGCGAGTCGAGCGTCCTGGTCGAGATCAACCTCGACGGGACGGGCCGCACAGACATCTCCACGACCGTCCCGTTCTACGACCACATGCTCACCGCGCTGGGCAAGCACTCCCTCATCGACCTCACGGTCAAGGCGACCGGCGACACCCACATCGACGCCCACCACACCGTCGAGGACACCGCCATCGCCCTCGGTGAGGCGCTGCGCATCGCCCTCGGTGACAAGTCAGGGATCGGCCGCTTCGGCGACGCCCTCGTACCCCTCGACGAGGCGCTCGCCCAGGCCATCGTCGACGTCTCCGGGCGCCCCTACCTCGTCCACTCGGGGGAGCCCGCCGGCCAGGAGTACCACCTCATCGGCGGCCACTTCACGGGGTCGCTGACCCGGCACGTGCTCGAGTCGATCGCGCACCACGCGGGGATCTGCATCCACATGCGTGTGCTCGCCGGCCGCGACCCGCACCACATCGTCGAAGCGCAGTTCAAGGCCCTCGCCCGGGCGCTGCGCGCCGCCGTCGCCCCGGACCCCCGGGTCGAGGGCATCCCGTCCACCAAGGGGGCACTGTGACCATCTCGGACCGTCCCGACGACGACCTCCCCGAGTCCTTCCCCGGGGACCTCAGCGGCGACTTCACCGTGCCCGACGACGTCAGCTCGCTCTCCGACGCCGGCGCGCCTCCCGCCGGGGACCCGGCCGACGAGCAGGACGGCGCCGGCTGGCAGGAGGCGGCCGTCGCCGCCCCCACGCCCGCGGCCGAGGCGCCCACGCACACGATCGCGATCATCCTCACCCAGGTGGCCACGGCCGAGGCCCTCGCCGCGGCCTGCGCCGTGAACAAGATCGTCGTCGACGCCGTGACGTCACCGCTCGGTGCCTACGCCATCTGCCGCGACACGTCCGAGGGCGCGCCGGCCGAGCTCGCCGGCGCCGTCTCGGCGCTGGTCAAGACCGTCCCGCTGATCCTCTTCGAGGCGGCCGGCGGCCAGGTGAAGGCGAGCCGGTGGCAGGGCGGGACACGCCTCGGCGACATGCCCGCGGCCCTCGTGCTCGACGGCGCGCCGCACGAGTTCGAGGACCTGCTGCTGGGCACCACCTCCGTGCACGACCTCCCCGGCGTCGTCTCGAGCGCCGGGATGTCCCGCTGGAAGGCCATGCGCACCCTCTCCGGCAACGTCCGCAAGCGGCGCGGGGGCAAGTGACATGACGAGCGTCGTCGTGCTCGACTACGGCTTCGGCAACGTCCGCTCCGCCGTGCGCTCCCTCGAGCGTGCGGGGGCGACCGTCGAGCTCACCGCCGACCCCAGGGCCGCGGCGGAGGCCGACGGACTGGTCGTCCCGGGGGTGGGGGCCTTCGCCGCCGTGATGAAGGGGCTGACCGCGGTCAACGGCGGCCAGATCATCGAGCGCCGCCTCGCCGGCGGCCGCCCGGTGCTCGGCATCTGCGTGGGCATGCAGGTCATGTTCGACGCCGGCGACGAGCACGGGCAGCACACCGAGGGGCTGGGCCAGTGGCCCGGCCTGGTGGACCGCCTCGAGGCGCCCATCGTCCCGCACATGGGGTGGGACACGGTCGAGGCCCCCGCCGGCTCGGTGCTCTTCGACGGGATCGGCGACGAGCGGTTCTACTTCGTCCACTCCTACGCCGCGCGCACCTTTGTGCTCGGCACCGACGAGCCGGCCTCGAGCCGCTTCAAGCCACCGCTGGTGACCTGGTCCGAGCACGGCGGGCGCTTCGTCGCGGCCGTCGAGAACGGACCGTTGTCGGCGACCCAGTTCCACCCGGAGAAGTCCGGCGACGCGGGTGCTCAGCTCCTGCGCAACTGGCTCACCACCCTCTGACCGCCGGCCCCGACCTGCGGGTCGGAGCGGGCATCGTGATCGTCGTCTTGTTCTCTACCGGTTCCCCGAGAGGATCCTCTTCGTCATGTCTGACCGCCTCGTTCTCCTTCCCGCCGTCGATGTCGCCGACGGACAGGCCGTCCGCCTCGTCCAGGGCGAAGCCGGCTCCGAGACCTCCTACGGTGACCCGTTGACCGCTGCCCTGGACTGGCAGTCCGGCGGCGCCGAGTGGGTCCACCTCGTCGACCTCGACGCCGCCTTCGGGCGCGGCTCCAACGCCGAGCTGCTGGCCGACGTCGTCGACCGGCTCGACGTCCTGGTCGAGCTCTCCGGTGGCATCCGCGACGACGCCTCCCTCGAGCGCGCGCTGGCGACCGGCTGCGCGCGTGTCAACCTCGGCACGGCCGCCCTGGAGAACCCGGACTGGACCGCGCGTGTGATCAGCGAGTACGGCGACAAGATCGCCGTCGGCCTGGACGTGCGCGGCACCACGCTCGCCGCCCGGGGCTGGACCGAGGACGGGGGAGACCTCTGGGAGGTCCTCGCCCGCCTCGAGGAGGCCGGCTGCTCCCGCTACGTCGTCACCGACGTGACCAAGGACGGGACGCTGCGCGGACCGAACATCGACCTGCTGCGCGACGTCGTGGCGCGCACCGACGCCCCCGTCGTCGCCTCGGGCGGCATCTCGAGCCTCGACGACCTCGCCGCGCTGCGCGAGCTCGTCTCGGCCGGGGTCGAAGGCGCGATCGTCGGCAAGGCGCTCTACGCGGGCGCGTTCACGCTGCCCCAGGCGCTGGACGTGGCCGGGCGGCCATGACCGCCGAGGGTCCGCGGAGCGGGGCGCACGGCGTCGACGACAGCGCGGGCGCCGACGCCGGCGCCGGGGAGTCGACCGGGCGTGCGCTGCCGGGGGCGTCGCCCTTCGCCGGCGACGACGGCTCGGCGGACCCCGAGCTCGCGGACCTGCTGACGCGGTACGCGTCCGGGGCGGGGTCGCTCGCGGAGATCGTCGCGCGGCTCGCGACGGTCCGGGTCCTCATCCCGATCCTCGCCGAGCTCGACGTCGCCGGCGAGGGCGACCACGGTCTCCAGGTCGACAAGGTGGCCTCGGCCGGCGTCGTCGCGCTCGAGGCGCCCGACGGGCGCACCGCGCTCCCGGTGTTCTCCAGCGTGGCCGCGATGGCCGCCTGGCGCCCCGACGCGCGCCCCGTGCCCGCTGACGCCGCTCGGGCGGCGCTCTCGGCGGTCGCGGAGGACTGGGCCCTCCTCGTGCTCGACCCGGGTGGTCCGGTGAGCGTCCTCGTCCCGCGCCCCGCGGTCTGGGCGATCGCCCGGGGCACGGCGTGGTTCCCGGCCGTCGAGGGCGGTCTCGTCGCCCCGGAGGTCGCCCAGGCGATCGTCGACGCCGTGTCCCCGGTCGGATCCGTCGCGCGGGTGTCGGCGGCGCCCGGGCGCACGGCGGAGGTCGCGGTGGTCCTGGGCATCGACGCGGGCCTGACCCGCGCCCAGCTCACCGGCGTCCTCGCCGAGGTCAACGCAGCGCTCGGGGCCAGCACCCTCGTCAGCGAGCGGGTGGATTCCCTCGAGCTGCGGGTCGGTCGCGCAGACTGACGACCGTGCACGTCCGACGACTGGCGCAGAGCTACCCGCGGTGGGTGATCCGGTGGGTCAGCAGGCCCATGGCGGAGGGGAGAAGTCGGCGGTGGGTCGGCGCATAGCGGCGGCGCAGGACGCATCCGGTCGTGAGGACTGCCAGCGCGAGGACGATCTGCCCACCGAGGATCGCCCGGTTGATGTCGATCGTGGGCTGCCAGTGGACCCCCGAGTCGTCGATGACGACGACCCCCAGGGGTTTGACGGCCGCCCCGAAGCCACCACCACCACCGTAGCCGTCCCCGTTGCCCGAGGCGTCCAGCCCGGCGCGGTGCGTGCCGCTGCCGGTGGCGCCCGTGTCCTTCGCGTCGTCGGTGGCTCCCGGCCCGGTCTGGCCCGCGACGAGAGTCCCGCCGCCGTACCCGGAGCCGGTCCCTCCCATGACCCGCGCGACCGGGATCACCCGGACGCCGTCCCGTTCGTACGCCGGCCCGAAGGCCCGGGTGACGCTCAACGTCTCGTGGGCGGCTTTGGTGATGAAGGCGGGGTTGTGGCGGCCCTTGCCCGTCCCGCGTTGTGTGCTCGCTTGTCCTGGTGCTTCCGTGTCGTCTGTCATGATTTCAGGCTAAGCCCATCGACGACGTCCGGACACTGGTGGCATCCGGGGCGTGGTCGGAGCGGTGAGGCTCAGCAGACGGGTTGGGCCTGCTCGGTGAAGCCGGCGTCGTCGGCGAGCAGGCCCTGCAAGGTGCTCACCGGGACGAGGTAGGAGTAGCCGTCCGAGCTCTTGGCGTAGACGATCCCGATGACCTGTCCGTCGGCGTCGAGGGCGGCCGATCCTGAGCTGCCCGGCTCGACGGTCGCGTCGGTGAGCAGGACCTGCCCGAGGTTGGCGTTGAGCGGGTCGGACGTGTACTCGATGAGCGTGCCCTTGGTCACCGTCAGCGCGCCACCGTTGGGGTACCCGATGACCGTCACGGCGTCGCCGGGCTTGGGATCGGTCGGGGCCAGCGACGGGTAGGCGTCGAGGTCTTCGACGGTCCGCACCATCGCGAGGTCGGCGAGGTCGGCCGTGGACGAGGTCTCCACGCTCACGTCGCGCCCGTCGTACGTGCTCAGCTGGAGGTTTCGGTTGGCGTCGACGACGTGCCGGTTGGTGATGAGGGTCCGTGAGTCGATCGCGAACCCGGTTCCCCGCACGACGCCGTCGCACCCGACGTTGCGGATCCGCACGGCCATCCGTTGCGCCTTGCCGAAGCCGTCGGGGGAGAGGTTGCCGATGTCGTCGGGAAGCGTGCCGACGCCCTGGGACGGGACGACCGTGTCCGGCATCGGCTCGGGGAGCGCGGGCACCATCGAGCACCCACCGAGCACCAGGAGCAGGCCCAGCGCCACCGCCCCGCGAGGGACCCGACCCGGCCGTGCGGTGCGCGGGGTCGTGCGGGGGGGCATGCGGTGGGTCGTCGCGGTCCGGTCTGTCATCACTCCTCCGCGAGGTCTTGCTGGAGGGAGTTGTAGGAGTTGATCGCGGCCGTGCACAGGGTGTTGGCCTGGTCGATCGAGGTCTGCAGCACCTCGGGGGTCGCGCTGTCCGGGACGGTGAGGTACCCCAGCACGGTGCCCTGCGCGGCGACGCAGTCCCCGAGCGAGGCCGACACGTTGAGGGCCTCCTGGGCGACGGCCTGGATGTCGGAGGCGAGGATCTTCTGGCTCTCGCGGTCGTCGCCCACCTGGGCCTTCTCGTCCGCGAGCTCGGTGATCCGGGTCTGTGCCGTCGCGAGCTGTTCGCGGGCGAGGGTGAGCTCGGCCGTGATGCCGCCCAGGTCGGTGGTGAGGTTGGCGACCTTCTCCCCGAGCATCCGGGACTCGCTCTCCCACTCCGCGCTGCGGTCGTTCCACTGGTTCGACAGCACCGCGAGGTAGGAGCCTGCGCCGAGGGCGGCGACGAGCAGGACCGCCAGCACGATGACGACGATCGGGGATCGTCGTCGTCGGACAGGGGTGATGGAGTGCTCGCCCGCACCGATGAGGTGCGCACCCTCGACGACCGGGCGCCCTGAGACCGGAGCGGAGATGGGGGTGTCGAAGGACGGGGTCGACGCCGGCGGATAGCTCTTCGGTGCCGGGTCCGCGGACGTGGTCTGCTCGCCGCCCGGCTCGGTGTCACCCACGGGTGCGTGTGTGCCGCGGGCTTCAGCGCCGCTCAACTGACGGCACCGGTGAACGTCTCTCCGGGGCCTTCGCCCAGCGCATCGGGGTAGATCGAGGCCTCGCGGAACGCGAGCTGGAGGGACCGCAGCCCGTCGCGCAGGGATCGTGCGTGCTGGTTGCCGATGTCGGGAGCTGACGCGGTGACCAGGGCGGCAAGGGCGTTGATGAGCTTGCGCGCCTCGTCGAGGTCGAGCAGCTCGTGCGCGTCCTCCCCCTCGGCGAGCCCGCACTTGATGGCTGCTGCGCTCATCAAGTGGACGGCGGCGGTGGTGATGACCTCGACCGCCGCGACGTCCGCGATATCGCGTGTCGCCTGGGGTGCGAGGTCTTCGAACGTCGTCGTGTGGTGCGTGTGCTCTGCGGTCATGCACCTAGTGTCACAAACGTTCATGGTTCGTGGCGACCATAGACCACAGGTCGGCCCACAGATCCACACGAACTTCACTCCGATCCACGACCGGAGCGCCCCGCGCGGGCAGGCGGTGCCGTGCCCGGTGCCGTCTCGGGTGCCGTGTCCTGGGACACCACGAGGGCCAGGACCTAGGGGTCCTGGCCCTCGCTGGCCCTCGCTGGCCCTCGTCAGTCGCCGTCAGCCGCCGGTGGCGGCTCGGTGTCCGGTCGTCGGGGCTGTGGCGCCCGCTAGCGGGGTGTCGCCAAGATCACTCGCCGACGCCCACCGGCTCGGCTGCCGCCGCTGCCGACTCGACACCGCTGCCGACGCGCTCGCGCAGTGCCGCACCGAGCTTCTCGTCGACGCAGGTCCAGTACCAGAAGAAGCGCTCGAGGATCGCCAGCGAGGTGATCGAGTCACCCTGACCGGTGAGGGTGTCCAGGAACCGTGCCTTCGCCGCGTCGTCGTAGACCTCGCGGTAGAGCGTGCCGGCCTGGCCGAAGTCGCTGTCCTCGGAGCGCAGGGTGGCGGCGGCGCGGGTGAGCTCGCCGTCGTTCTCCCAGCTGCCCATGCCGGCGCGTGCCTCGTCGGCCACCGGACCACCGAAGGAGTTCGGTGCGTAGACCGGGGTGGACGGGGAGTTGAAGCCGTGGCGGCCGGACCCGTCCTGGGAGTAGTTGTGGACCGGTGCGGCGTGCGGGGAGTTCACCGGGATCTGGTTGTAGTTCGCGCCGACGCGGTACCGCTGGGCGTCAGGGTAGGAGAACACGCGGGCCATGAGCATCTTGTCCGGGCTCAGGTCGATGCCCGGGACGGTGTTCGCGGGGGAGAACGCCGCCTGCTCGATCTCGGCGAAGAAGTTCTGCGGGTTGCGGTTGAGAGTGTGCGTGCCGACCTTGATCAGCGGGTAGTCCGCGTGCGGCCACACCTTCGTGATGTCGAAGGGGTTGAAGCGGTACGTCTTGCCCTCTTCGTACGGCATGACCTGGACGAACACGTCCCAGGACGGGAAGTTGCCCTCATCGATGGCCTCGTAGAGGTCACGGCGGTAGTAGTCGGCGTCCGCGCCGGCGATCTGCTCGGCGACGTCCGCGGTCATCTCGACGTTGCCCTGGTTGGACTTGAAGTGGTACTGCACCCAGAAGCGCTCGCCCGCGGCGTTGATCCACTGGTAGGTGTGCGAGCCGAAGCCGGGCATCTCCCGCCACGACCGCGGCAGGCCGCGGTCGCCCATGAGGTAGGTGACCTGGTGGGCGGACTCGGGGGAGAGGGTCCAGAAGTCCCACTGCATGTCCGCGTCGCGCAGGCCGGAGCCGGGCAGGCGCTTCTGCGAGTGGATGAAGTCGGGGAACTTGATGCCGTCGCGGATGAAGAACACCGGGGTGTTGTTCCCGACGATGTCGTAGTTGCCCTCGGTCGTGTAGAACTTCACCGAGAAGCCGCGGACGTCGCGCCAGGTGTCGGGGGAGCCCTGCTCGCCGGCGACGGAGGAGAAGCGGGAGACCGTCTCGGTCACCGCGCCCGGCTGGAAGACGGCGGCCCGGGTGTAGGCCGAGACGTCCGCCGTGACCTCGAACGTCCCGAAGGCGCCGCCGCCCTTGGCGTGCACGATGCGCTCGGGGATCCGCTCCCGGTTGAACTGGGCGAGCTTCTCCACGAGGTAGCGGTCGTGCAGCGCGGTCGCGCCGTCCGGGCCGGCGGTGAGCGAGTGGGCGTCGCTGGGGACCGGCGTACCGGTCTGGGTGGTCGTGAAATCTGTCATGGAGCACTCCTTCTACAGGGTGTGGGAATCAGGGAGACGGGGGCGTGAGGGAAGGGTCGAGCGTCTGGCACCGGGGGCACAGCCCCCAGTAGATGACCTCGGCCTCGTCGACGACAAAACCGTGGTCGTCGGCGGGGCGCAGGCACGGGGCGCTCCCGACCGAGCAGTCCACGTCGCTCACCGTGCCGCAGGTGCGGCACACAAGGTGGTGGTGGTTGTCGCCGACCCGCCGCTCGTAGCGAGCGGGGTGCCCGGCCGGTTCGATGCGGTGCACGAGGTCGGCGTGGGTGAGCGCGGCGAGCACGTCGTAGACGGCCTGGGTCGAGGCGGTGCCCAGGGTGTGGCGCACCTGGCCGAGGATCGCCTCGGTGGTCGCGTGCGGATGGTCGGAGACGGCCCCGAGCACCGCGAGCCGGGTCGCGGTGACACGGAGGCCGCGCGACCGCAGCGCTTCCTCGTGCCCGGCGTGCCCGGCGTCAGTGTGCCCAGTGGTGGTCATGACCTCATGATACGCAGATAAACTGGAACTATTCCAGTTTAGGGACGGCCGTGTCCGGGGTGTGCACCGTTCTCGCCGCACCCCGGCGTGATGCCCGCACTGCTGTGAGTCCGGAAGGTGCCCTGCGCGCCCTGCGTGCTCCGCGCGCTGTGCTAATGTTTCCCCTTGACCGACCATCTCCATGTGATCGCCCCCTTCGCGGAGGGTGAGAGCATGACGGGGGTGCGCAAGTGGAGTCTCTCCCACCTGAGTTTCAACAGCTCGGCGGATGATCTGATCATCGCGGCCGACGACCGAATCCGGGTTCTGGTCCGAGTTGTGGATCGTGTCCTCGCGGCACGTTCTCCAGCTGCGTTGCTCGCCCGTTCACGTGCAGACGTGAGCAGGTCGCGGTGACCGTCGGATTTCGAGGCCTCCATCCTGCGCTCAGGAATGGGGGCCTTTCTCATTCCCTGGCGGGCTACCGACGAGTTTCAAGGAGCATCACATCAGCGAGCCTCGCATCAACGATCGGATCCGCGTTCCCGAGGTCCGGCTTGTCGGCCCAGGTGGAGAGCAGGTCGGCGTCGTACGCATTGAGGTCGCCCTGAGCCTTGCCCAGGACGCTGACCTGGACCTCGTCGAGGTCGCCCCGGACGCCCGCCCGCCGGTCTGCAAGCTCATGGACTTCGGCAAGTTCAAGTACGAGTCGGACATGAAGGCCCGTGAGGCTCGCCGCAACCAGGCGAACACGGTCCTCAAGGAGATTCGTTTCCGCCTGAAGATCGACCCGCACGACTACGGGACGAAGAAGGGCCACGTCGAGCGCTTCCTGGCTGCCGGCGACAAGGTCAAGGTCATGATCATGTTCCGCGGCCGCGAGCAGTCGCGCCCGGAGATGGGCGTGCGCCTCCTGCAGCGTCTGGCCGACGACGTCGTGGAGCTGGGCTTCATCGAGAGCATGCCGAAGCAGGATGGTCGCAACATGATCATGGTGCTCGGCCCGACGAAGAAGAAGGCCGACGCGAAGAACGAGCAGCGGCGCCGCGCGGAGGAGTCCGAGACCGCGCGTCCGGCCCGTGAGCCTCGTGAGATGGGCACGCCAGAGTCTGCGGAGTCCTTCGAGCAGCTCGCCGCCGAGTCCTTGGCGCAGGTCGAGGCCGCCGAGGCAGCCGTCGAGGCCGCTCCGGTCGAGGTCCCTGCCGAGGCCGCTCCGGTCGAGGCTGCCGCCCCTGTGGCAGCGGCCGAGCCGTCCGCGCCCGCCGTCGTCGAGCCTGTGGCAGCCCCGGCCGCCCCAGCCAAGCCCGTCGTCAAGAAGCCGGCCACCCCCAAGCCGGTCACCCCGAAGCCTGTTGCAGCCAAGCCCGTCACGGCGAAGCCGGTAGCAATGCCCAAGCCCGCTGCGAAGCCTGCAGCGGCGCCCAAGCCGAGTGTGAAGCCCGCTCCGAAGAAGAGCGAGTAAGCACGACCACCTGGCTAGGTCCTAGACCTAACCGAGTCGGAACCTCCCGGTTCTGACCCGACCGACGTCGTGTGTCGATCCTGACACCTGACCAGACCCGAGGAGAAACGGCAGCCATGCCGAAGAACAAGACGCACTCCGGCGCGAAGAAGCGATTCCGTATCACCGGTAGTGGAAAGGTCATGCGCGAGCAGGCCAACAAGCGCCACCTGCTCGAGCACAAGTCGAGCCGTCGTAAGCGCCGCCTGTCTGCTGACCTGGTCGTCAGCCCCGCCGACGTCCGCAAGATCAAGAAGCTGCTCGGTAAGTGATCTGCTGACGACGAGCCACGGCTCGTCGACGGAGTCCCTTTCCAGCCCCCAACTGCAAGGAGCATCACGTGGCACGCGTGAAGCGGGCGGTAAACGCCCAGAAGAAGCGTCGTACAACACTCGAGCGCGCCAAGGGTTACCGCGGCCAGCGCTCGCGTCTCTACCGAAAGGCGAAGGAGCAGGTCACTCACTCCCTCGTCTACGCCTACCGTGACCGCAAGAAGCGCAAGGGTGACTTCCGTCGCCTGTGGATCCAGCGCATCAACGCTGCGGCCCGCGCCGAGGGCATGACGTACAACCGGTTCATCCAGGGCCTCAAGGCTGCTGAGATCCAGGTCGACCGTCGTATCCTCGCCGAGCTGGCGATCTCCGACGTCGCCGCGTTCAACGCGCTCGTCAAGCTCGCGAAGGCTGCACTCCCCGCCGACGTCAACGCGCCCAAGGTCGCGGCCTGACACTCTGCGTGGAGGGTGCGCAGCGACGCACCCAGTCACCGATGAGGATCACGGAACGCCCAGACGATGACTGAACTGACGAACACCCGCAGCGAGCGGGTCAAGATGGTTCGGTCGTTGGCTGGGCGTTCTGCGCGTTCCCGGGCTGGACGGTTCCTCGTCGAAGGCCCCCAAGGGGTCCGCGAGGCCGTCCGCTTCGCCCCCGGCCAGGTCCGCGACCTCTACTTCACCCGGGAGTCCTACGACCGGTACACGGAGATCGTCGTCGAGTCCGAGCTCGCCGGCATGGTCACCCACGTGGCCAGCGACGAGGTGCTCACGCTCATGAGCCCCGACGCCCAGGGCGTCGTCGCGGTGCTCGACCTGCCCGCCGCCCAAGACCCCGCCGAGCGGCTCGAGACGCTGCTCGGCGCAGCACCGCGCCTCGTCGCGGTGCTGTCCCACGTCCGCGACCCCGGCAACGCCGGGGCGGTCATCCGCGCGGCCGACGCCGCCGGGGCCGACCTGGTCGTGCTCACCTCCGAGAGCGTCGACATCCACAGCCCCAAGGTCGTGCGCTCCACGGCGGGGTCGCTGTTCCACCTGCCGGTCGTGACCGGTCTGCCGCTCACCGACATCGTCGCTGCGGCGTCACGGCACGGCCTGGCGACCCTCGCCGCCGACGGGGTCGGCACCTTCGACCTCGACGACCTGCTCGACGTCGCCGGGTCCGCCGCGCCCGGAGTCCCCGACCTCGCCCGCCCCTCCGCCTGGATCTTCGGCAACGAGGCGTGGGGCCTGCGCGAGGACGAGCGCGCGCTGGCCGACGCCGTCGTGCGCGTCCCCATCCGGGGCCGGGCGGAGTCGCTGAACCTGGCGACCGCGGCGACCGTGTGCCTCTACGCGAGCTCACGTGCTCAGCGCTGACGCCCCCGTGCGGCCTCCGGCAGAGCCCAACCTCTCCCACGGGCTCAAGGTCCGCCACCTGACGATGATGGGCCTGGGGTCGGCCATCGGCGCCGGGCTCTTCCTCGGCACCGGGGTCGGCATCAACGCCGCCGGTCCGGCCGTGCTCGTCTCCTACGCGATCGCCGGGCTGCTCGTCATCCTGCTCATGCGGATGCTTGCCGAGATGGCCTCCGCGGTCCCCTCGAGCGGGGCGTTCTCCCGCTACGCGGACCTCGCCATCGGGCGCTGGGCCGGCTTCACGACCGGCTGGCTCTACTGGTTCATGCTCATCATGGTGCTCGGGGTGGAGATCACCGGGGCGTCGCGCATCGTGCACGGGTGGGTACCTGGCGTCCCGCAGTGGGTCGTCGCGCTCGTCTTCGTCAGCGCCTTCGCGGTGGTCAACCTGTCCGTGGTCGCGCACTTCGGGGAGTTCGAGTTCTGGTTCGCCGCGATCAAGGTGGTCGCGATCCTCGGCTTCCTCGTGGTCGGGGTGCTCGTGCTGACCGGCGTGCTGCACGTCGGCCAGGACGTCGGCGTCGCCGCCATGCTCAGCAACGACGGCTTCGCCCCGAACGGGGTGGCCGGGATCGTCGCGGGGCTGCTCGCGGTGGTCTTCGCCTTCGGGGGGATCGAGATCGTCACGATCGCGGCCGCGGAGTCGCAGGACCCGGCGCGCAGCATCGCCAAGGCCGCAGCCAGCACCGTCTGGCGCATCCTGTTCTTCTACATCGGATCCGTCCTCGTCATGGTCCTCATCCTCCCGTGGGACTCCCCGGAGCTGGTGGCCGGTCCGTTCGTGGCGGTCCTGGCGATCGCCGGCATCCCCGGCGCGGTGACCGTCATGGAGGCGGTCGTGGTCATCGCCCTGCTCTCGGCCTTCAACGCCAACATCTACGCGACGTCGCGGATGGTGTTCTCCCTGGCCGAGCGCGGGGACGGGCCGACGTACTTCGCCGGGGTCTCGGCGGCCGGGGTGCCGAGCCGCGCGGTGTGGACGTCCGTGGCCTTCGGGGTGGTGTCCGTCGGGCTCAACGCCTGGCTGCCCGACCAGATCCTCGGGATCCTGCTCAACGCCGTCGGCGCGACCCTGCTCGTGGTGTGGGCTTTCATCGCCGTCTCCCAGCTGCGGCTGCGCCCCCGGCTCGCCGCCCAGGGTGCGCTGTCGCTGCGCATGTGGGCCTACCCCTACCTGACCTGGTTCACCCTGGCGCTGCTCGCCGGGATCGCCGTCCTCATGCTCTTCGACGAGTCCGCCCGCCGCCAGCTGCTCTCGGCCCTCGCGCTCACCCTGGTCATCGCGGTGATCTACGGCGTGCGACGGTCCCGCCAGGTTCGCCGAGGCCGCGCCCTCGCCCACTAGAATCGCCCCACCGGTCCGCCGGCCGATCACCAACGCTTGGAAGGCATGCATGTCCACCCCTGAACGGGCACAGTCCGACGAGTCCGCCGCCTCTGCCGAGGCCGTCACCCCCGCACCCGAGTCCTTCTCGCCGATCGACGCCGACGCCGCAGCCCGCGCGCTGGGGACCGCACTCGACGCCATCGCGGGAGCCGCAGACCTGGACGAGCTCAAGGCCGTCCGCATCGCCCAGACCGGAGACCGCAGCCCGCTGGCGCTGGCCAACCGGGAGATCGGCAAGCTGGCCCCGGCGGACAAGGCGACCGCCGGCAAGGTGCTGGGTCCGGTCCGCGCGAGGATCGGCCAGGCGCTGGCCGCCCGTCAGGTGGTGCTCGAGGCCGAGCGTGACGCCCGGGTCCTCGTCGAGGAGGCCGTCGACGTCACCCTCCCGGTCGACCGCCGCGCCCCCGGCGCCCGCCACCCCCTCGAGTCCATCCAGGAGCTGATCGGGGACTTCTTCGTCTCGATGGGCTGGGAGATCGCCGAGGGACCCGAGGTCGAGGCGGAGTGGTTCAACTTCGACGCCCTGAACTTCGGACCCGACCACCCCGCACGCCAGATGCAGGACACGTTCTTCGTCACCGGCCCGGTCGACGCGAGCTCCGCGGATGCCCCGGACGCACCGGGGGAGCCCGCGCACCTCGTGCTGCGCACCCACACCTCACCGGTCCAGGCCCGCACCCTGCTCGAGCGGGACCTGCCCATCTACATCGCGTGCCCGGGCAAGGTGTTCCGCACCGACGAGCTCGACGCGACGCACACCCCCGTGTTCCACCAGGTCGAGGGTCTCGCCGTGGACAAGGGCCTGACGATGGCGCACCTGCTGGGGACCCTGGACCACTTCGCCAAGGCGATGTTCGGCCCCGACGCCAAGACCCGTCTGCGCCCGTCCTTCTTCCCCTTCACCGAGCCGAGCGCCGAGATGGACCTGTGGTTCCCGCAGAAGAAGGGTGGACCCGGGTGGATCGAATGGGGCGGCTGCGGCATGGTCAACCCGAACGTGCTGCTCGCCGCGGGCATCGACCCCGACGAGTACACCGGCTTCGCCTTCGGCATGGGGATCGAGCGCACGCTCATGCTCCGCCACGGGATCGCAGACATGCACGACATGGTCGAGGGCGACGTCCGCTTCTCCCAGCACTTCGGAATGGGTATCTGATGCCGCACATCGCACTGTCCTGGCTCGGCGAGCACGTCGAGCTCCCCGCGGGGCTGACCGCCGAGCAGCTGGCAGCCGACCTCGTCCGGGTCGGCCTCGAGGAGGAGGGGGTGCACGGCGCGTCGGTGACCGGCCCCCTCGTCGTCGGACAGGTCGTCTCCCTCGTCAAGGAGGAGCAGAAGAACGGCAAGGTCATCAACTGGTGCCAGGTCGACGTCGGTGCGCACAACACCCTCGACGACGGCGGCCGGCCCACGATCCCGCGCGGGATCATCTGCGGTGCGCACAACTTCGTCGCCGGTGACCGCGTCGTGGCCGCGCTGCCTGGCGCTGTCCTGCCTGGCCCGTTCCCGATCGCCTCCCGCAAGACCTACGGCCACGTCTCCGACGGGATGATCTGCTCGGCCCGCGAGCTCGGCCTGGGTGAGGACCACGACGGCATCATCGTCCTCGACCGGCTCGGCTACACCGCCGCCAACGGCTACGAGACCACCCCCGGGAGCGACGCCATCGCGCTGCTGGGTCTGGGCGAGGAGGTCCTGGAGATCAACGTGACGCCCGACCGGGGCTACTGCTTCTCCATGCGCGGCGTCGCGCGGGAGTTCTCTCACTCCACCGGCGCGGTCTTCACCGACCTCGGCCTGGCACGCGGGCCCCTGCCCGCGCCGTCGCCGGACGGCTTCGGTGTGGTCGTCGACGACTCCGCGCCGATCCACGCCCGCGTCGGCTGCGACCGTTTCGTCACCCGCATCGTCCGCGGGGTCGACGCCGCGGCGCCCTCGCCGGCGTGGATGCAGCGACGCCTGACCCAGGCCGGGATGCGACCGATCTCCCTCGCCGTCGACGTGACGAACTACGTCATGCTCGACCTCGGCCAGCCGCTGCACGCCTACGACCTGGCCACCCTCGTGGCCCCGATCGTCGTGCGCCGCGCCCAGGACGGGGAGCGCCTGACCACCCTCGACGGCGCGGACCGTGCGCTGAGCACCGAGGACCTGCTCATCACCGACAGCGCCGGAGGCACCGGGGCGCGGGTGCTCGGCCTGGCCGGTGTCATGGGCGGGGCCGAGACCGAGGTCACCACCTCCACGACCGACCTGCTCATCGAGGCCGCGCACTTCGACCAGGTGACGATCGCCCGCACCGCCCGCCGGCACAAGCTGCCCAGCGAGGCGGCCAAGCGCTTCGAGCGCGGCGTCGACCCGATGCTGCCCGCCGTCGCCGCTCAGCGCGTCGTCGATCTGCTCGTCGAGCACGGCGGCGGGACCGCGGACCCGGCCGTCAGCGACCTGTCCGACCTCCCCGAGCGGGCGCCGATCACCTTTGAGCTCTCCGAGCCCGAGCGTCTGGTCGGGGTGGCCTACACCGCCGACCAGGTGGTCGACGTGCTCCGTCAGATCGGCTGCGAGGTGACCTCCCTCGAGGGGGCCGGGCTGCAGGCGAGGGTCGCCGTCCTGGTACCCACGTGGCGCCCGGACCTCACCGGCTCGGCCGAGCTCGTCGAGGAGGTCGCCCGCCTCGTCGGCTACGACACCATCCCCTCGATCCTGCCGGTCGCCCCGGCCGGGAGCGGCCTCACCGCCGGACAGCGGGGCCGCCGGTCGGTGGCCCGGGCGCTGGCCGAGGCGGGTTTCGTGGAGACCCTGAGCTACCCGTTCATCGGCTCCGGACAGCTCGACGACCTGGGGCTCGGCGCCGACGACGCACGACGCGTGGCGCTGCGGGTCCTCAACCCCATGTCCGCCGAGAAGAACCTCATGCGCACGAACCTGCTCGTCACCCTGCTCGACACCGCGCGGCGCAACGTCGCCCGCGGGACCGGTGACCTCGCGCTCTTCGAGCTGGGCCTGGTGACCCGCCCGGTCCTCGGCGCCCCGGCGGCCCCGGCACTGGCCGGGGCGCGTCGCCCCAGCGCCGACGAGCTCACCCGCCTGCACGACGCCGTGCCCGCCCAGCCCCGTCAGGTGGCGGGGCTGCTGGCCGGTCAGCGTGACTTGCCGGGCTGGTGGGGCCCGGGCCGCGCGGCGGACTGGACGGACGCGATCGCGGCCGTCCGGCTGGTCGCCGACCGTCTCGGCGTGGACGTCGTGGTCGGCCCGGACACCGACCGTGCGCCGTGGCACCCCGGCCGCTGCGCGCAGGTCACCCTGGCCGACGGCACGTTCGTCGGTCACGCCGGTGAGCTGCACCCGAAGGTGATCGAGCGGACCGGGCTGCCCGCCCGTGCGGTCGCCTTCGAGATCGACCTCGACGTGCTGCTCGCGGCGGCACCGACCGAACCGCTGCAGGGATCCCCGGTCTCGACGTTCCCGCTCGCCAAGGAGGACCTGGCGCTCGTCGTGGACGCGGCGGTGCCTGCCCAGGACGTCTTCGACGCGGTCCGCGCGGGCGCCGGTGACCTCCTCGAAGAGCTGCGGCTCTTCGACGTCTTCGCCGGAGAGCAGGTGGGCGAGGGGAAGAAGTCCCTGGCCTTCTCCCTGCGGCTGCGCGCGGGCGACCGCACCCTCACCGCGGAGGACACCGCGGCCGTCCGCACGGCCGCGGTCGCGCAGGCTCACGCGCGGTGCGGCGCCGAGCTGCGCGGCTGACGGCTTCACGGCTGACGACTGGCTGACGGCTGGCTGACGGCCCGGTTCCCCTCGAGGGAACCGGGCCGTTAGTGTCTGACCTGACACGGGGTGCCGCCCGCCCGAGAGGAGGAGCGGCTGAGACCAGACCCGTCGAACCTGATCTAGCTCGTACTAGCGAAGGGATGTCCAGTGCTGACCCCTGCCATCGACGCCATCGACGCCGACGCCATCGACCGATCCGACCCGGCTGCACCCGACACCGGCCCACCACCGGGACGCCCGCCCGCCCCCGCGCCGTCCCGGGTCCGGGTGCTCAGCATCGCCGGCACCGACCCGACCGGCGGCGCCGGGATCCACGCGGACCTCAAGTCGTTCGCCGCGCACGGCGCCTACGGGATGGCGGTGGTGACCGCGCTCGTGGCGCAGAACACCCGCGGGGTGCGTGCCGTCCACGTCCCGCCGCCGGACTTCCTGCGCGAGCAACTGCACGCGGTGAGCGATGACGTGACCGTGGACTCGGTGAAGATCGGCATGCTCGCCGACGCGGGCTGCGCCCGGGTGGTCGAGGGCTGGCTCCGGGCGGTGCGGCCCCCGGTCGTCGTCCTTGACCCGGTCATGGTGTCCACGAGCGGGCACCGCCTGCTCGATCCCGACGCCGAGCAGGGGATCCACCGGCTGCTCGCCCTGGCCGACCTCGTCACCCCCAACCTCCCCGAGCTCGCTGCGCTGCTCGGTGAACCCACGGCCCGGACCTGGGAGGACGCACTTGCCCAGGGTGGCCGGCTGTGGCAGCGGTGCGGGGCCAGGGTGCTCGTCAAGGGCGGGCACCTGAGCACCGACGGGCCGGGCGGCGCCCGCCAGGGTTCACCCGACGCGCTGGTCGACGGTGACGGCGCGGTCGTCCTGCCCGGCAGGCGGGTGGCGAGCACGAGCACCCACGGGACGGGGTGCTCGTTGTCGGCGGCCCTGGCGGCGGTCCAGCCGCGCCTGGGCGACTGGGCGGCGAGCGCCCGGACGGCGAAGGCGTGGCTCACGGCCGCCATCGAGGCTGCCGCGGCCCTGCAGGTGGGGCGCGGCGCGGGGCCGGTCGACCACCTGGTGGGCGCTCAGGGCTGGTCGTACTCGCAGTCGTAGCCGGGTGGCAGCCAGCGCAGCGTCGTCGTCACGTCGGCCATCGTCGAGCCGGCGGGGGCGTTGGTGTAGCAGTCGGCCTTGGACTGGTCCAGGCCGACCTTGGCGAACCACGCGACCCCGGTGACGGTGCTGAGGAGGATGACCACGGTCGTGGCCACCCGGACCCCGCGGGACGGTGCCGGGCCGCGGTCCTCGTAGCCGCCGTCGGCCCAGGAGTTGTTGATCATGGACACGAGGGTAGCGGTGCTCAGGGCAGCAGGAGGACTTTGCCGGTCGTGCGGCGCCCTTCCAGCGCCGTGTGCGCGGCCGCGGCCTCGGCCAGCGGGAAGGTCGCCCCGACCCGCACGCTCAGCCGCCCCGCGCGCACGTGGGCGAACAGCTCGTCCGACCGGGAGACCAGCTCCGCCCGGGTGGACACGAAGTCGCCGAGGGTCGGGCGGGTGAGGTAGAGCGAGCCGCCGGCATTGAGCCGCTGGATGTCGAAGGGGGCCACCTGCCCAGAGGACCCGCCGAAGAGCACGAGCATGCCCCTCCGGCGCAGGCTGGCGAGCGAGGCGTCGAAGGTGTCCTTCCCGACCGAGTCGTAGACGACGTGCACCCCGCCGCCGGTCAGCTCGCGCACGAGCGCGGGCAGCTCGGAGGGCAGGTCGGTCAGGTCGGCGTAGTTGATGACGTGGTGGGCGCCGGCGCCCCGGGAGAGCTCGGCCTTGGCCGCGGTGGAGACGGTGGTGACCACGGTCGCGCCGCGGGCGACGGCGAGCTGGGTGAGCAGCAGCCCGACGCCGCCCGCCCCGGCGTGGACGAGCACCTGGTCGCCGTCGCGGATCGGGTAGGTCGACGTCGCGAGGTAGTGGGCGGTGAGCCCTTGCAGCGGCAGGGCTGCTGCGACCTGGAGGTCGATCCCCGGGGGGACCGGCAGCGCGCGCTGTGCCGCGACGAGGACGTACCCGGCGTAGGAGGCCGGTGAGTCCGCCCATGCGACCCGGTCACCGACCGTGAAGCCGCCGGTCCCAGCCTCGACGCCGACGCCGACGCCGGGGCCGGTGGCCACGACCACTCCGGCGCCCTCGGTGCCCAGCACGGCGGGGTAGGTCATCCGGTAGACCCCGGACCGGCGGTAGGTGTCGATGAAGTTCACGCCCGCGGCGGCGACCTCGACGAGCAGCTCCCCGGCGCCGGGGGAGGGGACCGGGACCTCACGGTGGTCGAGGACCTCCGGGCCCCCGGCCCGGGTGGCGACGACGGCGTGGGTGATCTGGTCGCTCATGCGGTCTCCCCTCCGATCCCCTGCTCACCGAGCCAGCGCAGGCATGCCCGGGTCCACTCGGCCGGTGCTCCGGCGGACTCGGCGAGACCCAGACCGTGCGTGCCGGTGGGATAGACGTGCAGCTCGAAGGGGATGTGCGCGCGGCCGAGCGCACTCGCGAGGCCCAGGCTGTGCTCGACGTCGACCACCGCGTCGTCGGCGGTGTGCCACAGGAAGGTGGGTGGCGTGCGAGCGTCCACCCGGCGCTCCACACTGAGCGCCTTGGCGAACGCGGTGTCGTCGGCGTGCGCGCCGAGCAGGTTGCCCCGCGAGCCGAGGTGGGGCAGGTCGGTCATGGACACGACCGGGTAGCACAGCACACCGACGTCCGGGCGGGCTGGGGACACGACGCCCTCAAGGGACCCTGCCCCCGAGACGCCGTCGGCGGCGAGGGCCAGCTCGGCGTCGGTCGCGGTGAGCGCCAGCCCGGCCAGGTGCGCCCCGGCACTGAAGCCCAGCACACCGATCGGTCCGGTGACGGGACCGTGCACGCCACCGCGGAGCTCGGCGAGCGCGCGGAGCACCTGGCCGAGGGCGACCGGGTAGGTCGCCGGCGCGACCGCGTAGTCGAGGTAGCCGCAGGCCACGCCGTGGGTGCGGAGCCACCGGGTGACGTCGAGGTACTCGTGCTCGGCGCGGCCTCCGTAGCCGCCGCCGGCGAGCACGAGGACGAAGCCGCGGGTGTCCCCGGGAACGCCAGGGTGCGGCGGCAGAACGGTCAGGAGCGGGCGGGAGCTGTCCAGGCTGGTCATCTCCTGAGCCTAACGCCCGGCTGTATCAACTCGCATGAGAGTGTATTGTTATGCATATGGCGTTCACAGTGGCAGTCGCAGGGGCGAGCGGATACGCGGGTGGGGAGACCCTGCGGATCCTCGCCGACCACCCGGAGATCACGATCGGTGCCCTCACCGCTCACTCCAACGCAGGCACCCAGCTCGGCCTGCACCAGCCCCACATCCGGGCGCTCGCGGACCGGGTGCTGCTCCCCACCGACGTCGAGAACCTGCTCGGCCACGACGTCGTCGTGCTCGCGCTGCCGCACGGCGCCTCGGGCGAGATCGCCGCGCAGCTCCCCGAGGACGTGCTCGTCATCGACCTCGGCGCCGACCACCGTCTCGACGACCCCCAGGCGTGGGTCGACTACTACGCCACCCCGCACGCCGGGACCTGGCCCTACGGTCTGCCCGAGCTGCTGCGCGCCGACCGGTCCCACGGCACGCCGGTCGCCGGCGGAGAGCTGACCAAGCAGCGCGAGCTGCTCGCCGGCGCTCGCCGGATCGCGGTCCCCGGCTGCAACGTCACGGCCGTCACCCTCGGCCTGCAGCCAGGGATCGCCTCCGGCCTGCTCAGCGCCCTCGACCTGGTCGCGGTGCTTGCCGTCGGCTACTCCGGGGCGGGCAAGTCCCTCAAGACCCACCTGCTCGCCTCCGAGGCGCTCGGCTCCGCCCAGCCCTACGCCGTCGGCGGCAGCCACCGCCACATCCCCGAGATCGAGCAGAACCTGCGGATCGCCGGGGCCGAGGAGGTCACCGTCTCCTTCACCCCCGTCCTCGTCCCGATGTCGCGGGGCATCCTCGCCACCGCGACCGCGCGCTTCGCCCCCGGCCACGAGGACACCACCCTGGCCCAGCTGCGCCAGGCCTGGGAGCAGGCCTATGTGAGCGAACCGTTCGTCGACCTCCTCCCCGCCGGGCAGTGGCCGACCACCGCGATGACGGCCGGCGCCAACACCGCCCTCGTGCAGGTCGCGATCGACCGCCGGGCCGGGCGCGTGGTGACCGTCACCGCGATCGACAACCTCGTCAAGGGCACCGCAGGCGGCGCCGTCCAGTCCATGAACATCGCCCTCGGTCTGCCACAGACCCTGGGCCTCACCGCACAAGGAGTCGCGCCGTGAGCGTTACCGCAGCCCAGGGATTCCGGGCGGCCGGCGTCGTCGCCGGCCTGAAGTCCACCGGCAAGCCCGACGTCGCCCTCGTGGTCAACGACGGCCCGCTCGACGTCGCCGCCGCGGTGTTCACCTCCAACCGGGTCTTCGCGGCGCCGGTCGCGTGGTCCCGCCAGGTGGTCGCCGACGGTCGCGCGACCTCCGTGGTCCTCAACTCCGGCGGGGCGAACGCCTGCACCGGCCCGGACGGCTTCGCCGACACCCACCACACCGCCGAGCACGTCGCCGGCCTGCTGGGCACGTCGTCCGGGGACACCGTGGTCTGCTCGACCGGCCTCATCGGTGAGCGCCTGCCCATGGACAAGCTCCTCGCCGGGGTGGACGACGCCGCCGAGCAGCTGGCCGGCAACGGCGGCTTCCTCGCCGCGGCGGCCATCATGACGACGGACACCGTGCCCAAGACCGTCGCGATCACCGGGGGAGCCGGCCCCGCAGAGCCGGGCGCACCGACGTGGACCGTGGGCGGCATGGCCAAGGGCGCGGGCATGCTCGCCCCCGGCCTGGCCACCATGCTCTGCGTGCTCACGACCGACGCCGTCGTCGACTCCGCCACCGCCGACGCCGCGCTGCGCACCGCGACCCGGCTGACCTTCGACCGGGTCGACTCCGACGGCTGCATGTCCACCAACGACACGGTCGTCCTGCTCGTCTCCGGTGCGAGCGAGCTGACCGCGACCGCCGACGAGCTCACCACGGCGCTCACCGCCGCCTGCGCCTCCCTGGCCCGCCAGCTCGTGGCCGACGCCGAGGGCGCGAGCCACGACGTCGCCGTCGAGGTGGTCGGTGCCCACTCCGAGGACGCCGCCGTGGCCGTGGCCCGCGCGGTCACCCGGTCCAACCTCTTCAAGGCGGCCGTCTTCGGCAACGACCCCAACTGGGGCCGGGTGCTCTCCGCCGTGGGCACCGTCCCGGAGTCCGTCGCCGTCTTCGACGCGGACCGCCTCGACGTCTCCATCAACGGGGTCCAGGTGTGCCGCGCCGGAGGAGTGGGCGAGGACCGGACCCTCGTCGACCTCGCCGGACAGCGCGAGGTGCGGGTGCTCATCGACCTGCACGCTGGCGACGCGACCGCGACCGTGTGGACGAACGACCTCACCCACGACTACGTCCACGAGAACAGCGCGTACTCCTCATGAGCCTTCCCACCGCCCTCGACTTCTCCCAGATGGACGTCGGGGCCGACCTCACCCCTGCGCAGAAGGCCGAGGTGCTCCTCGAGGCGCTGCCGTGGCTCAAGGAGTTCAACGGCGCACTCGTCGTCATCAAGTACGGCGGCAACGCCATGATCGACGACCGGCTCAAGGCCGCCTTCGCCCAGGACATGGTGTTCCTGCGCCAGGTCGGGCTGCACCCCGTCGTCGTGCACGGCGGCGGACCGCAGATCTCGGAGATGCTCGGGCGCCTGGGCATCCCGAGCGAGTTCCGCGGCGGGCTTCGGGTGACCACCCCCGAGGCCATGGAGGTCGTCCGGATGGTGCTCACCGGCAAGGTCTCCCGTGAGCTGGTCGGGCTCATCAACGCCCACGGCCCCTTCGCCGTCGGGCTCTCCGGTGAGGACGGCGGCCTGCTGCGCGCCCGCCGCCGCCACGCCACCGTCGACGGCGAGCCCGTCGACGTCGGCCTCGTCGGCGACGTCGTCGCGGTCGACCCGAGCGCTGTGAAGGACCTGCTCGACGCCGGGCGCATCCCGGTGGTCTCCACCATCGCCCCCGACATCGACGACCCGACCCAGGTGCTCAACGTCAACGCCGACACCGCCGCGGCGGCCCTCGCGGTCGCCCTCGGCGCGCGCAAGCTCATCGTGCTGACCGACGTCGAGGGCCTGTACACCTCCTGGCCCGACCGCAGCTCCCTGGCCAGCCAGATCGGCGTCGGTGCGCTCGCGGACCTGCTGCCCTCCCTCGAGTCGGGCATGGTCCCCAAGATGGAGGCGTGCCTGCGCGCCGTCCTCGGTGGGGTCCGCGAGGCCCACGTCATCGACGGCAGGGTGGCGCACTCGGTGCTCATGGAGGTCTTCACGACCAAGGGCATCGGCACCATGGTCGTGCCCGACGCCGCGCCCACCACACCCACCATCCCCACCACCCAGAACGGAGCTCCCGCGTGAGCGAGCAGACCGCCCCGAACGAGGTGGCCGCCCCCGCCGCCCTCGAGGCGCCCGCCCCCGGTGCGATCCAGCCCGCCGCGGGGTCCGCGGCCGAGTGGACCCAGCGGTACACCGGCGCCGTCATGGACACCTTCGGCCCGCCCCAGCGGGTGCTGGTCCGCGGTGAGGGCGCCTACGTGTGGGACGCGGACGGCATGCGCTACCTCGACCTGCTCGCCGGCATCGCCGTCAACTCCCTGGGCCACGCCCACCCCACCCTCACCGCGGCGATCAGTGCCCAGCTGGGCACCCTGGGTCACGTGTCGAACTTCTTCGGCACGCCCACCCAGATCGCCCTCGCCGAACGGCTGCTCTCCCTCAGCCGGGCGCCGGGCGGCTCGCGGGTGTTCTTCACGAACTCCGGGACCGAGGCCAACGAGGCTGCCTTCAAGATGGCCCGGCGCACCGGCCGGCCCCGGATCCTCGCCCTCGAGGGCAGCTTCCACGGCCGCACGATGGGCGCGCTCGCCCTCACCTCCAAGGCCGCCTACCGCGAGCCCTTCGAGCCGCTGCCCGGGGGAGTGGAGTTCCTGCCCTTCGGTGACCTCGATGCCCTCGAGGCGGTCTTCGCCGGTGATCCCACCACGAGCGATATCGCCGCCTTCTTCCTCGAGCCGATCCAGGGCGAGGCGGGGGTCCGCCCGCTGCCCGCCGGCTACCTGGCCCGCGTCCGGGAGCTCACCCGCGCCCACGGCACGCTGCTCATCCTCGACGAGGTGCAGACCGGCATGGGCCGCACCGGGGCGTGGATGGCCCACCACCTCTCCCACATCGGCGGGGGCATCGTGCCCGACGTCGTCACCCTCGCCAAGGGCCTCGGCGGCGGCTTCCCGATCGGCGCGGTCGTCGCCTACGGAGAGCGCGCCGCGACGCTGCTCGGCCGGGGCCAGCACGGCACGACCTTCGGCGGCAACCCGGTCGCCGCCGCCGCGGCGCTCGCCACGATCGCCGTCATCGAGCGCGACGGTCTGCTCGCCGGTGTCCAGCAGACCGGGAGCTACCTGCGCGAGCAGGTGGACGCCGTCGGGCACCCGCTCATCGCCGGCGCCCGCGGGGAAGGCCTGCTCGTGGCCATCGAGCTCACCGCCCCGGTCGCGGCGGCCGTGGCGGCGCGCGCCCTGGCCGCGGGGTTCATCGTCAACCCGGTGACCCCGACCGCGCTGCGCCTCGCACCGCCGCTCATCCTCACCCGCGACCAGGTCGACGACTTCGTCGCCTTCCTCGCGGACCTGCCCACGACCGCTGCCGACCTCACCCCGGAGGCCTAGATGACCCGCCACTTCCTGCGCGACGACGACCTCACGCCGGCCGAGCAGGCCGAGGTCCTCGAGCTGGGCCTGCGCTTCGCGCAGGACCGGTTCCACCGGACCCCGCTGCAGGGCCCCCGGGCCGTCGCGGTGATCTTCGACAAGCCGTCCACCCGGACCCGGGTGTCGTTCTCCGTCGGGATCGCCGAGCTCGGCGGGTACCCGCTCGTCATCGACGCGGCGAACTCCCAGCTGGGGCGCGGTGAGCCGATCGCCGACACCGCCCGGGTCCTGGACCGCCAGGCCGCCGCGATCGTGTGGCGGACCTTCGGCCAGGACCGTGTCGAGGAGATGGCCGCGGCGAGCTCGGTGCCCGTGGTCAACGCCCTCACCGACGACTTCCACCCGTGCCAGATCCTCGCGGACCTGCTGACCATCGCCCAGCACCGCGGCGGGGTCGCCGCGCTGGCCGGTCAGACCCTCGCCTACGTCGGCGACGGCGCGAACAACATGTCCCACTCCTACCTCATCGGCGGAGCGCTGGCCGGCATGCACGTGCGGATCGGGACGCCGCCCGGCTACCCGCCCAACGCGACCTTCCTCGCCGACGCGGCCCGGATCGCCGCCCGCACCGGCGGCTCCGTCCTCGTCACCGCCGACCCGGCCGAGGCCGTGGCCGGCGCGGACGCGGTGGCCACCGACACCTGGGTGTCCATGGGCGACGAGGCCTCCGCGACCGAGCGCGCCCGCCCCTTCGTGCCCTTCCAGGTGAACGCCGAGCTCATGGCGCACGCCGCGCCCGACGCCGTCGTCCTGCACTGCCTGCCCGCCTACCGCGGCAAGGAGATCACCGCCGACGTCATCGACGGCCCGCAGTCGGTCGTCTGGGACGAGGCCGAGAACCGGCTGCACGCCCAGAAGGCGCTGCTCACCTGGCTGCTTGGCCACCGGTGAACATGACCTCGGTGCCCTCGGGCACGGTACCGGCGACGAAGGCCGCCCGGCACGCCCGGATCGTGCAGCTGCTGGTCCGCGAGCAGATCCACTCCCAGGCCGAGCTCGCCCGCTCGCTCGCCCGGGACGGGCTGCACGTGACCCAGGCGACGCTCTCCCGCGACCTCATCGAGCTGCGCGCGGAGAAGGTGCGCACCACCTCCGGCGTGCTCGTCTACGCCGTGCCCGGGGAGGGCGGGGACCGCAGCGTGCAGGCGACCGCGGACGCGGAGTACCTGGCCGCGCGCCTCGCGCGGCTGTGCGGGGAGCTGCTCGTCTCGGCCGAGAGCTCGGCGAACCTCGTCGTGCTGCGCACCCCGCCGGGTGCTGCGCAGTACCTGGCCTCGGCGATCGACCACTCGGTGCTGCCGGGGGTGCTCGGCACGATCGCCGGCGACGACACGCTCCTGGTGATCGCCCGGGACGTCGACGGGGGAGACGAGCTGGCCGCCCGGTTCGTCGCGCTGGCGAGCGACAGCCTGTGACCGCCGCTCCGCACCCGTCCGGGGGTCGACCTGCGGTCACCGCAGCGACGCCGAGGATGACAGACTTGACCCATTCACCACGTGAGAAAGAGAAGTGCAATGACTGAACGCGTCGTGCTCGCCTATTCCGGCGGCCTGGACACCTCTGTAGCCATCGGATGGATCGCCGAGCGCACCGGCGCCGAGGTCATCGCCGTGGCCGTCGACGTCGGCCAGGGCGGTGAAGACCTCGAGGTCATCCGCCAGCGTGCCCTGGACTGCGGCGCGGTCGAGGCGTACGTCGCCGACGCCCGCGACGAGTTCGCGGAGGAGTACTGCATGCCGGCGCTGCGCGCCAACGCGCTCTACCTCGACCGCTACCCGCTCGTCTCGGCCATCTCGCGCCCGATCATCGTCAAGCACCTCGTGCGGGCCGCCCGCCAGTTCGACGCCCAGACGGTCGCGCACGGCTGCACCGGCAAGGGCAACGACCAGGTCCGCTTCGAGGTCGGCATCACCTCCCTCGCCCCGGACCTCAAGTGCCTCGCACCGGTCCGTGACCTCGCCCTGACCCGCGAGAAGGCCATCGCCTACGCCGAGCTGCACAAGCTGCCGATCGAGACGACGAAGCACAACCCGTTCTCGATCGACCAGAACGTGTGGGGCCGCGCCGTGGAGACGGGGTTCCTCGAGGACATCTGGAACGCCCCGACCAAGGACGTCTACAACTACACCGACGACCCCACCTTCCCGCCCGTCGCGGACGAGGTCATCATCACCTTCGACCGGGGCATCCCGGTCGCCCTCGACGGCGTGCCGGTCACCCCGCTGCAGGCCATCCAGGAGATGAACCGCCGCGCCGGCGCCCAGGGCGTGGGGCGCATCGACATCGTCGAGGACCGTCTCGTGGGCATCAAGTCCCGCGAGATCTACGAGGCACCGGGCGCCATGGCCCTCATCGCCGCGCACCAGGAGCTCGAGAACGTCACGGTCGAGCGCGAGCAGGCGCGGTTCAAGCGCACGGTCGCCCAGCGTTGGACCGAGCTGGTCTACGACGGCATGTGGTTCTCGCCGCTGAAGAAGTCCCTCGAGACCTTCATCGACGACACCCAGCGCTACGTCTCCGGTGACATCCGCATGGTGCTGCACGGTGGCCGCGCCACCGTGACCGGGCGCCGCAGCGAGGCGAGCCTCTATGACTTCAACCTCGCCACCTACGACGAGGGCGACACCTTCGACCAGAGCCAGGCGCGCGGCTTCATCGAGATCTTCGGCCTCACCGCGAAGCTCTCCGCCGCCCGCGACGTGAAGTTCGGCAACGGCGTGGACCTGTCCGGGTCCTCCCTGCCGGGCAGCCAGGCCTGAGCGTGGGCGACCACCAGGACACCGGGTCCGGCGCGGTCCCCGACGCCGCAGCGTCCGGCACCCCAGCGTCCGGCGCCCCACAGGCTGAACCGCAGCAGCGGGTCAGCCTGTGGGGCGGGCGGTTCGCCGGCGGTCCCTCGGACGCGCTGGCGGCACTGTCGTTGTCGACCCACTTCGACTGGCGGCTCGCCTCCCAGGACATCGCCGGGTCGAAGGCGCATGCCCGCGTGCTGCGCACCGCGAACCTGCTCACCGACGACGAGCTCGAGGTCATGCTGGACGGTCTCGACCGGCTGGCCGCCGACGTCGAGAGCGGGGCCTTCCGCCCCGAGGTCGCCGACGAGGACGTGCACACCGCCCTCGAGCGCGGCCTGATCGAGCGGGCCGGGCCCGAGGTGGGTGGCAAGCTCCGCGCGGGCCGGTCCCGCAACGACCAGATCGCCACCCTCGTGCGGATGTATCTGCGCGAGGAGGCCAAGGCGATCGGCGGCCTCGTGCTCGACGTCGCCGACGCGCTCATCGCCCAGGCGGAGGCGCACCCCGGTGCGGCCATGCCCGGGCGCACGCACCTGCAGCACGCCCAGCCGGTGCTGCTCGCCCACCACCTGCTCGCCCACGTGTGGCCGTTGCTGCGCGACGTCGACCGCTACATCGACTGGGACGTGCGGGCGGCGCGCTCGCCCTACGGCTCGGGCGCTCTCGCCGGGTCGTCCCTGGGGCTCGACCCCGAGGCCGTCGCGGCCGAGCTCGGTTTCGACCGGGCGGTGGAGAACTCGATCGACGGGACGGCCAGCCGCGACGTGGTCGCGGAGTTCGCCTTCGTCTCGGCGATGCTCGGGATCGACCTGTCCCGGTTCGCCGAGGAGATCATCATCTGGAACACCAAGGAGTTCGGCTTCGTCCGGTTGGACGACGCCTTCTCCACGGGGTCCTCGATCATGCCGCAGAAGAAGAACCCGGACATCGCCGAGCTTGCGCGCGGCAAGGCCGGGCGGCTCATCGGTGACCTCACCGGGCTGCTCGCCACCCTCAAGGGACTGCCGCTCGCGTACAACCGTGACCTGCAGGAGGACAAGGAGCCGGTGTTCGACCAGGTCGACACGCTCACCGTGCTGCTGCCGGCCTTCGCGGGGATGGTCTCCACGATGACCTTCAACACCGAGCGGATGGCCGAGCTCGCCCCCCAGGGCTTCTCGCTCGCGACCGACATCGCCGAGTGGCTGGTCCGCCAGGGCGTCCCGTTCCGGGTCGCCCACGAGGTGGCTGGTGCCTGCGTCAAGGTGTGCGAGGACCGCGGCATCGAGCTGTGGGACCTGTCCGACGCCGACCTGCTCGCCATCTCCGAGCACCTCACCCCCGGGGTCCGCGAGGTCCTCACGGTCGAAGGCTCCCTCGGCTCCCGCAACGCGGTCGGTGGCACCGCCCCCGAGCGGGTCGCCGAGCAGCTCGAGGAGGCCAAGGTCCAGGTCGCGGAGTACCGCTACTGGGTCAACGGCTAGCATCACCCCGCGCGTCACGACGAGGTCGGGGACGGTCAGGGGCGCCCGCCCGTGACCGTCCCCGACCTCGTTCCCCCGTCCCCCGTCCCGCCGAGAGGACCCCGCTCATGACCGTCTCCGACCCGGTCCTCACCGACCTCGTGGCCGCGATCGAGGCCGCCCCCGCGGGCCTCGGCGGCGCCCGGCTGGTCTGCGTCGACGGACCGGCCGGTTCGGGCAAGACGACGCTCGCGGCCCAGCTCGCCTGGACGCTCACCGCCCAGGTGGTCCACATGGACGACCTCTACCCGGGGTGGTCGGGCATGGCCGAGGGGGCGGACCTGCTCCGGGAGTGGGTGCTCCTCCCGCTCGCCCGTGGGCTGCCCGGACGCTACCGGCGCTACGACTGGCCGCTCGGGGTCTACGCCGAGCGGCACACCGTGCCCCTGGGGGACTTCCTCGTCGTCGAGGGCTGCAACTCCGCCGCGCTCACGACCGAGGAGTTCGCCCCGTTCATCATCTGGGTCGAGGCCGACGACGACGTGCGCCTCGCCCGCGGCCTGGACCGCGACGGCGCCGACGCGGCCGAGCACTGGACCCGGTGGATGGTCACCGAACGGGAGATCTACGCCGCGCACCGGACCCGCGCCCGGGCGCACGTGCACCTCGATGGCCTCGGCCGCGTGGTCGGCTGACCCGTGGCGGCGGAGCTCAACAAGGCGGTGTCCGAGCCGGCGCCCGAGGCGGTGTCGGAGCCGGCGCCCCGATGGCGGCGTCCCGACCGGGAGTGGTTCGCCCGCCCGGGCCTCGAGGTCGCCCGCGACCTGCTGGGTGCCCGTCTCACCCGTCGTGCCTCGGACGGCGACGTCACCGTGCGGATCACCGAGGTCGAGGCCTACCACGGTGAGCAGGACCCCGGGTCGCACGCCTTCCGTGGCCCCAGCGCCCGCAACCGTGTCATGTTCGAGGAGGCCGGGCGGCTCTACGTCTATCGCCACCTCGGCCTGCACACCTGCATGAACATCGTCTGCGGCCCAGGCGGTGAGGCCGCCGCTGTGCTGCTGCGCGCGGGGGAGGTGGTTGAGGGCGCACCCCTCGCGCGCCGTCGTCGGCTCGCCTCCGGAGCGGTGACCCGGCCCGTGGACCTCGCCCGCGGCCCGGCGCGCCTCACGGTCGCGCTCGGCGTGACCATGGCCTACTACGGTCTGGACCTGACCGGCCCGGAGACCGATGTGGTCCTCGAGGTGCCTGTGCCTGTGCCCGTGCCGTCGCCGGGCGGGGGGATCAGCTCCGGCCCCCGGGTGGGGGTCTCCGGGGCGGGCGGCGACGGCGCGCTCTTCCCGTGGCGGCTGTGGATCACCGGCGACCCGGCTGTCTCGGCGTACCGGGCGCCCGCACCGCGGCGCTCACGATCTGACCCGCGTTCTCGCTGATCGCCGCGACACGGCAGACTAGGGGAGCGCCGTTCGTGGCGCGCGAACCGAAGGAGCAGCAGTGAGCAACGTTCTTGATGAACTCACCTGGCGCGGGTTGGTTGCACAGACCACCGACGTCGAGGCTTTGCGTGAGGCTCTGGAGAACGGTCCGATCACGTACTACTGCGGCTTCGACCCGACCGCGCCGAGCCTGCACCACGGACACCTCGTCCAGCTCATCCTGCTGCGTCACCTCCAGCTCGCCGGGCACACCCCGATCGCCCTCGTGGGAGGCGCGACCGGGCTGATCGGCGACCCGCGGATGTCGGGGGAGCGGGTGCTCAACTCCAAGGAGACCGTCGCCGACTGGGTGGAGCGGCTGCAGGCCCAGATCGCGCCGTTCCTGTCCTTCGAGGGGGAGAACGCCGCCCGTCTGGTGAACAACCTCGACTGGACCGGGGAGCTCTCCGCGATCGACTTCCTGCGGGACATCGGCAAGCACTTCCGGCTGGGGACCATGCTCGCCAAGGAGACGGTCGCTCGTCGCCTGTCGAGCGAGGAAGGGCTGTCCTTCACCGAGTTCAGCTACCAGATCCTGCAAGGCATGGACTTCCTCGAGCTCAACCGCCGGCACGGGTGCACGCTGCAGACCGGCGGCAACGATCAGTGGGGCAATCTGCTGGCCGGCGTCGAGCTGATCCGCAAGTCGGACAAGGTCGCGGTGCACGCCATGACGACCCCGCTGATCACCAAGGCGGACGGCACCAAGTTCGGCAAGACCGAGGGCGGCGCCGTGTGGCTCGCCCCGGACATGATGAGCCCGTACGCCTTCTACCAGTACTGGATCAACGCCGCCGACGCCGACGTCGTGGGCTGGCTCAAGACGTTCACCTTCCGCACCCGGGAGGAGATCGCACAGATCGAGACCTCGGTCGTGGAGCGCCCGCAGGCCCGCGAGGCGCAGCGGATCCTCGCCGGCGACGTGACGACGTTGGTGCACGGAGAACGGGCGACCGCGCAGGCGATCGCCGCGAGCTCGGCGCTCTTCGGTCGCGGGGAGCTGGCTGACCTGGACCCCGAGACGATCGAGGCCGCAGTGGCCGAGCTGCCCTCCACGGAGGGTGGGGTGGGGACCGCGATCATCGACGCGATGATCAGCAGCGGTCTGGTCGCCTCGAAGGCCGCCGCCCGGCGAGCCGTTACCGAGGGCGGCGCCTACGTCAACAACGTCAAGGTGACAGCAGAGGACGCGGTGCTCACCGCCGACGATCTGCTCGGCGGCCGCTTCGCTGTCCTGCGGCGTGGCAAGAAGACACTCGCCGTGGTGCGGGTGGCGCAGCAGTAGCTGGCAGGTGATGGCCCGTCTTCCCTGGGAGGGCGGGCCGTCTCTGTGTGCTGGCAGTGTGGTCGCGGTCACGTGGTGCGGGTTTGACGTGCACGGCTTGGCGGCCGTACTGTTCTGGAAGTCAGCCCGACAGGGAGGCACAGACACCACTGCGAAGCTCGTGAGAGCCGCCGCGAAGTGGCTGGTCCCGGGGTTGGTTTCCTACGCTGCAGGTGCTTGGTGAGCTGGTCTCGCCGGGTGGAGTAGTGTGGGGCTTCTGGTTCAGACCGGGGTGCGGATTGCTTGGAAGAGCGGTTCGGACGCGAGGGTGGATCGGGTAGGCTTGAACGGCCCGCTGATGGCGGTTGACTGGCTCGGAAACGGGGTGGTTGACGGGCTAGGCGTGGATCGGATAGGCTAGAGAGGTTGCCCCAAGAGAAGGACCGAAGGGTCTGGAAGTGGTGCGCGTCCGCTCCTTGAGAACTCAACAGTGTGCTTAATAGTCAATGCCAAGACCCCTTGTCTGGTGTTGATCGGTCGGGCCATCAGGTCTGGTTGGTTGACGTGCAGCAAGGTTTATTTGGTATGAATTGAAAACGCAAGTTTTCGGTTTGTAGCCTTGATTAATCAGGTGCCTCTTTGCAGGGGTGCTTGCTTCGTATGGTTGTTAACTTCTCTTCGGAGGGGTTGATATCAAACATTTACGGAGAGTTTGATCCTGGCTCAGGACGAACGCTGGCGGCGTGCTTAACACATGCAAGTCGAACGGTGATGGGGGAGCTTGCTCTTCTTGATCAGTGGCGAACGGGTGAGTAACACGTGAGTAACCTGCCCTTGACTCTGGGATAAGCGTTGGAAACGACGTCTAATACCGGATATGAGATGCGACCGCATGGTCTGTGTCTGGAAAGTTTTTCGGTCAAGGATGGACTCGCGGCCTATCAGCTTGTTGGTGAGGTAATGGCTCACCAAGGCGTCGACGGGTAGCCGGCCTGAGAGGGCGACCGGCCACACTGGGACTGAGACACGGCCCAGACTCCTACGGGAGGCAGCAGTGGGGAATATTGCACAATGGGCGAAAGCCTGATGCAGCGACGCCGCGTGAGGGATGAAGGCCTTCGGGTTGTAAACCTCTTTCAGTAGGGAAGAAGCGAAAGTGACGGTACCTGCAGAAGAAGCACCGGCTAACTACGTGCCAGCAGCCGCGGTAATACGTAGGGTGCAAGCGTTGTCCGGAATTATTGGGCGTAAAGAGCTCGTAGGCGGTTTGTCGCGTCTGGTGTGAAAACTCAAGGCTCAACCTTGAGCTTGCATCGGGTACGGGCAGACTAGAGTGTGGTAGGGGTGACTGGAATTCCTGGTGTAGCGGTGGAATGCGCAGATATCAGGAGGAACACCGATGGCGAAGGCAGGTCACTGGGCCACTACTGACGCTGAGGAGCGAAAGCATGGGGAGCGAACAGGATTAGATACCCTGGTAGTCCATGCCGTAAACGTTGGGCACTAGGTGTGGGGCTCATTCCACGAGTTCCGCGCCGCAGCTAACGCATTAAGTGCCCCGCCTGGGGAGTACGGCCGCAAGGCTAAAACTCAAAGGAATTGACGGGGGCCCGCACAAGCGGCGGAGCATGCGGATTAATTCGATGCAACGCGAAGAACCTTACCAAGGCTTGACATACACCGGAATCATGCAGAGATGTGTGCGTCTTCGGACTGGTGTACAGGTGGTGCATGGTTGTCGTCAGCTCGTGTCGTGAGATGTTGGGTTAAGTCCCGCAACGAGCGCAACCCTCGTCCTATGTTGCCAGCACGTTATGGTGGGGACTCATAGGAGACTGCCGGGGTCAACTCGGAGGAAGGTGGGGATGACGTCAAATCATCATGCCCCTTATGTCTTGGGCTTCACGCATGCTACAATGGCCGGTACAAAGGGCTGCGATACCGCGAGGTGGAGCGAATCCCAAAAAGCCGGTCTCAGTTCGGATTGGGGTCTGCAACTCGACCCCATGAAGTCGGAGTCGCTAGTAATCGCAGATCAGCAACGCTGCGGTGAATACGTTCCCGGGCCTTGTACACACCGCCCGTCAAGTCACGAAAGTCGGTAACACCCGAAGCCGGTGGCCTAACCCCTTGTGGGATGGAGCCGTCGAAGGTGGGATTGGCGATTGGGACTAAGTCGTAACAAGGTAGCCGTACCGGAAGGTGCGGCTGGATCACCTCCTTTCTAAGGAGCTACATGCTGGCGCTGTTCGGGGACTACCCCGAAAGTGGTCAGGTGGCCACGTCCACTCTCCGAATGAGGGGGTGGGTGGTTGCTCACGGGTGGAACATTGACTATGGATGCCGGCAGCGCCGGTCATGGAAGTACGTCGCCCCCTTCGGGGAGCGGGTGGAACCTGTGGCCAGTGAGGTGGGTGGACGCAAGCACACTGTTGGGTCCTGAAGGTACGGGCGCCGAAAGGCGAACGAACTTCAGGCAGCCCTGGTCTCATCGACCGGGGTTGCTGCACGCGGGTCACCGTGATCCATCCGAACCGCATGCCCCTGGGGTGTGTAGGCGGTGGTGTTCGGTGGGATCGTCCGTAGCTTGAGAACTGCACAGTGGACGCGAGCATCTTTGCGATCAAGGACTTACGAGTCTTTGTTCTGCAATTTAGTGATATTAAGTTTTTAAGGGCACAGGGTGGATGCCTTGGCACTAGGAGCCGATGAAGGACGTAGTAGCCTGCGATAAGCCTCGGGGAGTTGGCAAACGAACCGTGATCCGAGGATTTCCGAATGGGGAAACCCAGCTGGAGTTATGTCCAGTTACCCGCATCTGAATATATAGGGTGTGTGGAGGGAACGTCGGGAAGTGAAACATCTCAGTACCGACAGGAAGAGATATTCCGTGAGTAGTGGCGAGCGAAAGCGGATGAGGCCAAACCGTTCATGTGTGATACCCGGCAGGGGTTGCATGGGCGGGGTTGTGGGACCTTTCAGATTGTTCTGCCGAACTTTCAGGGAGTCAGAAAGCCGCGTTATAGTCGAAGGGCATTGAAAGGCCCGGCGTAGAGGGTGTGACCCCCGTAGACGAAATGACGTGGCCTCCCGAAGGGGATCCCAAGTAGCACGGGGCCCGAGAAATCCCGTGTGAATCCGTGAAGACCACTTCATAAGCCTAAATACTACCTAGTGACCGATAGCGGACAAGTACCGTGAGGGAAAGGTGAAAAGTACCCCGGGAGGGGAGTGAAATAGTACCTGAAACCGTGTGCCTACAATCCGTTGGAGCCTCCCTAGCAGGGGTGACAGCGTGCCTTTTGAAGAATGAGCCTGCGAGTTAGTGCTCAGTGGCGAGGTTAACCCGTGTGGGGAAGCCGTAGCGAAAGCGAGTCTTAATAGGGCGAATGAGTCGCTGGGTCTAGACCCGAAGCGAAGTGATCTACCCATGGGCAGGTTGAAGCGCGGGTAAGACCGCGTGGAGGACCGAACCCACCTAGGTTGAAAACTGGGGGGATGACCTGTGGGTAGGGGTGAAAGGCCAATCAAACTTCGTGATAGCTGGTTCTCCCCGAAATGCATTTAGGTGCAGCGTCACGTGTTTCTTGCCGGAGGTAGAGCTACTGGATGGCCGATGGGCCCCAAAAGGTTACTGACGCCAGCCAAACTCCGAATGCCGGTAAGTGAGAGCGTGGCAGTGAGACTGTGGGGGATAAGCTCCATAGTCGAGAGGGAAACAGCCCAGACCACCAGCTAAGGCCCCTAAGCGTATGCTAAGTGGGAAAGGATGTGGAGTTGCACAGACAACCAGGAGGTTGGCTTAGAAGCAGCCACCCTTGAAAGAGTGCGTAATAGCTCACTGGTCAAGTGATTCCGCGCCGACAATGTAGCGGGGCTCAAGTATACCGCCGAAGCTGTGGCATTCACATAATAACCAGGCCTTCGTGGTCCAGGTGTGTGGATGGGTAGGGGAGCGTCGTGTGGCCAGTGAAGTCGCGGGGGAACCCAGCGGTGGAGGCTACACGAGTGAGAATGCAGGCATGAGTAGCGAATGACGGGTGAGAAACCCGTCCGCCGAATGATCAAGGGTTCCAGGGCCAGGCTAATCCGCCCTGGGTAAGTCGGGACCTAAGGCGAGGCCGACAGGCGTAGTCGATGGACAAGGAGTTGATATTCTCCTACCGGCGAAGAACCGCCCATACCGAATCTGGTGATGCTAAGTGCCCAAGCCTGGTCCGCACGCCCTTCGGGGCCGAGGACTCAGGGGAGCGCACGACCCGAGCTGGTAGTAGGTAAGCGCATTAACAGGGGTGACGCAGGAAGGTAGCCCAGCGTGGCGATGGTTGTCCACGTCCAAGGTTGTAGGGAGAACAGTAGGCAAATCCGCTGTTCACATATCCTGAGAACTGATGGTGAGTCCGTATGGACGATGATTGGGTGATCCTATGCTGCCAAGAAAAGCCTCGGCGCGAGGTTCTAGCCGCCCGTACCCTAAACCGACTCAGGTGATCAGGTAGAGAATACTAAGGCGATCGAGAGAATCATGGTTAAGGAACTCGGCAAAATGCCCCCGTAACTTCGGGAGAAGGGGGGCCCGGAGCGTGTACCCACTTGCTGGGGAAGCGTGCAAGGGCCGCAGAGACCAGGGAGAAGCGACTGTTTACTAAAAACACAGGTCCGTGCGAAGTCGCAAGACGATGTATACGGACTGACGCCTGCCCGGTGCTGGAAGGTTAAGAGGACGGGTTAGCACTTGTGCGAAGCTCAGAATTTAAGCCCCAGTAAACGGCGGTGGTAACTATAACCATCCTAAGGTAGCGAAATTCCTTGTCGGGTAAGTTCCGACCTGCACGAATGGCGTAACGACTTCTCCGCTGTCTCAACCGTGAACTCGGCGAAATTGCACTACGAGTAAAGATGCTCGTTACGCGCAGCAGGACGGAAAGACCCCGGGACCTTTACTATAGTTTGGTATTGGTGTTCGGTGCGGCTTGTGTAGGATAGGTGGGAGACTATGAAGCATGCACGCCAGTGTGTGTGGAGTCAACGTTGAAATACCACTCTGGTCGCTCTGGATATCTAACCTCGGTCCGTAATCCGGATCAGGGACAGTGCCTGATGGGTAGTTTAACTGGGGCGGTTGCCTCCTAAAATGTAACGGAGGCGCTCAAAGGTTCCCTCAGCCTGGTTGGCAATCAGGTGTCGAGTGCAAGTGCACAAGGGAGCTTGACTGTGAGACTGACAAGTCGAGCAGGGACGAAAGTCGGAACTAGTGATCCGGCGGTGGCTTGTGGAAGCGCCGTCGCTCAACGGATAAAAGGTACCCCGGGGATAACAGGCTGATCTTGCCCAAGAGTCCATATCGACGGCATGGTTTGGCACCTCGATGTCGGCTCGTCGCATCCTGGGGCTGGAGTAGGTCCCAAGGGTTGGGCTGTTCGCCCATTAAAGCGGTACGCGAGCTGGGTTTAGAACGTCGTGAGACAGTTCGGTCCCTATCCGCTGCGCGCGCAGGAAACTTGAGAAGGGCTGTCCCTAGTACGAGAGGACCGGGACGGACGAACCTCTGGTGTGCCAGTTGTTCCGCCAGGAGCACGGCTGGTTGGCTACGTTCGGAAGAGATAACCGCTGAAAGCATCTAAGCGGGAAGCTTGCTTCAAGATGAGGTTTCCACGGGATTCGTCCCGAGAGGCTCCCAGAAGACCACTGGGTAGATAGGCCGGATGTGGAAGAAGGGACGAAAGACCTTCGGAGCTGACCGGTACTAATAAGCCGATAACTTGATAACACTCAAATTTTGTGTGCTACGCGTCCACTGTGCAGTTCTTAGGGTACGGCCGTGAGTTCCCGGTCGAAAAACCTAATAGAGTTACGGCAGTCATAGCGTGAGGGAAACGCCCGGTCCCATTCCGAACCCGGAAGCTAAGCCTCACTGCGCCGATGGTACTGCACGGGTGACTGTGTGGGAGAGTAGGTCGCTGCCGGACAACCATTCAACGAAAGCCCACCCCTCAAAAGGTGGGCTTTCGTTCGTTTCGCGGCATGACATCCATCCAGGTGGTCCACCAGCAGGCTTCGCGTCTCGCGAAGACCGTGGGGGCCTCGGGTGATGAGCACCCGTCCCAGTGGTGCGATGATAGACAGGCAAGACCAACTTGAAGAGGGAGTACACGTGAGCGACGACCAAGACCGCCCGAGCACAAGCCGAGGCCGCGACGGCGGTAACGCTGGAGGCAACGCTCGACGCGGTGGCAGCGACGCAGGACGTGGAAACTCAGGAGGCGGCCGCGACGGCGCCTCGAGTGCCGGCCGTCCCGACCGCGGCTCAAGCGATCGTTCTTACGGCGACCGATCCGGAGCTCCGCGCTCGTCCGCTCCGCGTGACGACCGTGGCCCCCGCCGCGATGACCGTCCCTACGGTGAGCGCCAGGCCTACAACCGCGACGACCGCTCAGGAGCTGCGCGTTCCTCTGCGCCGCGTTCGTCGGCTCCGCGTGATGACCGTGGACCCCGTCGGGACGACCGTCCCTATGGTGAGCGTCCTGCGTACAACCGTGACGACCGTTCCTCTGCGCCGCGTTCGTCGGCTCCGCGTGATGACCGTGGTCCGCGCCGCGATGACCGCCCTTACGGTGAGCGCCCGGCGTACAACCGTGACGACCGCTCGTCTGCACCCCGTTCCTCGGCTCCGCGTGATGACCGTGGGCCGCGCCGCGATGACCGTCCCTATGGTGAGCGTCCTGCGTACAACCGTGACGACCGCTCTTCCGCTCCGCGTGACGACCGCTCGTCTGCACCCCGTTCCTCGGCTCCGCGTGATGACCGTGGACCGCGCCGTGACGACCGTCCCTATGGTGAGCGTCCTGCGTACAACCGTGACGACCGCTCGTCTGCGCCCCGTTCCTCGGCTCCGCGTGATGACCGTGGCCCGCGCCGGGACGACCGTCCCTACGGTGAGCGTCCCGCGTACAACCGTGACGACCGCTCTTCCGCTCCGCGTTCGTCCGCTCCGCGTGACGACCGCTCGTCTGCACCCCGTTCCTCGGCTCCGCGTGATGACCGTGGACCGCGCCGCGATGACCGTCCCTATGGTGAGCGTCCTGCGTACAACCGTGACGACCGCTCGTCCGCGCCCCGTTCCTCGGCTCCGCGTGATGACCGTGGCCCGCGTCGCGAAGACCGTCCCTATGGTGAGCGTCCCGCGTTCAACCGTGACGACCGTTCCTCCGCTCCGCGTTCGTCCGCTCCGCGTGACGACCGCTCTTCCGCGCCCCGTTCCTCGGCTCCGCGTGATGACCGTGGACCGCGCCGGGACGACCGTCCCTATGGTGAGCGTCCCGCGTTCAACCGTGACGACCGTTCCTCCGCTCCGCGTTCGTCCGCTCCGCGTGACGACCGCTCGTCTGCGCCGCGTTCGTCGGCTCCGCGTGATGACCGTGGACCGCGCCGGGACGACCGTCCCTATGGTGAGCGTCCCGCGTTCAACCGTGACGACCGCTCCTCCGCAGCCCGCTCGTCCGCTCCGCGCGACGACCGTGGGCCCCGCCGGGACGACCGGTCGAGCAGCGCCCCCCGCTCGTCTGCCCCCCGTTCCTCGGCTCCGCGTGACGACCGTGGCCCCCGCAGCGCCGAACGCCCCGCGCAGCGTGATGACCGTGCACCCCGGCAGAACAGCCGTGACAGCGCGCCCGTGGGCCGCGGTGAGGAGTCGACTCGCGTCGACGCCCCGACGCTGCCCGAGGGAATCTCGTTCTCCGACCTCGACCGGGACGCCCGCGGTCGTCTTCGGACGCTGACCAAGGACAACGCCGAGGTCGTGGGCCTGCACCTCGTCGCGGCCGGCCAGCTCATGGACATCGATCCCGAGCTCGCCTACCTGCACGCTCAGGAAGCAGTCCGGCGTGCTGGACGCGTCGACATCGTCCGCGAGGCGGCCGGTCTCACGGCGTACAGCACCGGTCGGTTCGCCGAGGCGCTGCGCGAGCTGCGCACCGTGCGTCGGCTCAACGGCTCCTCCGAGCACCTGGCGATCATGGCCGACTGCGAGCGTGGGCTCGAACGCCCCGAGCGCGCGATCGCCCTCGCCGCGTCTCCCGAGGCAGCGACCCTCGACGAGGTGCAGTCGGTCGAGCTGGCCATCGTGGTCAGCGGCGCACGCCTGGACCTCGGCGAGACCGAGGCCGCTGAGGCCGTGCTCGCAGCCATCATGGTGCCCAAGGGCAACCGTGAGCTCGCGGTGCGCGTGATCGAGGCTCGCCTGGGCGTGCTCGAGGCTGCTGGACGCACGGCTGAGGCCGCCGCGCTGCTGGCGACCCTCAGCCCCAAGGAGCGCGCCACGCTCGCTGACCCCGAGATCGATGCCGACGTCGTCGTCTTCGACCTGCAGGACGACGCCGCCGAGGACACCGACAGCGACGACGACACGGCCGCCGACAAAGCCGATGCCGCCTCCGACGAGGATCGCTCCTCGGACGACGACGACGAGACCGATGACGACGACGACACCGACGACGCGACCTCCGTCAGCGCTGGTGACGAGGACGAGGCGTGAGCGCCACGTTGCGCGGTAGCGCCATCCCGCTCGCGCAGGCCTACGACCTGGCGCTGGTGGACCTGGACGGTGTGACCTACAAGGGTCACGAGCCGATCGGGTTCGCCGCCGAAGGTCTGCGGTCTGCGCGGGAGGCCGGACTGCGTCTCGTGTTCGTCACGAACAACGCCTCCCGCGAGCCCGAGTCGGTCTCCGACCAGCTCACCTCGCTCGACATCCCGGCGGTGCCGAGCGAGGTCATGACGGCCGCTCAGGCCTGCGCACGTCTGCTCGGCGACCACGTCGACCCCGGGGCTCGTGTCCTCGTGGTCGGCGGGGCCGGCCTGGTCACCGCGGTGACCGAGGCCGGGTACGTCGTCGTGCAGCCCGGGGGTCCGGTGCCCGACGCGGTGGCGCAGGGATTTGCGCCCAGCCTCGGCTGGGCCGACCTCGCCGAGGCCGCTTACGCGGTCGCCGGCGGCGCCGTGCACGTGGTGAGCAACCTCGACCTGTCGCTACCGACGGCCCGGGGCTTCGCCCCGGGCAACGGCGCGCTGGTCGGTGCGGTCGTCTCGGCGACGGGAGTCCAGCCGTTCAGCGCCGGCAAGCCTTCGCCGGCGATGTACGCGATGGCGATCGAGCGTGCCGGCGCGAGCCGGCCGCTCGTCGTCGGCGACCGGCTCGACACCGACCTGGCCGGCGCCCGCGCCGGTGGCTACCCCGGACTCCACGTCCTGACCGGGGTCAACAGCGCCCGGGACGACATCCTCGCCCACCCCGGTGAACGTCCCGACTTCATCGGAGCGGACCTGCGCAGCCTGCTCGTCCCGCACACCGCCCCCACCGCGACCACCGACGGCTGGTGGGAGTGCGACGGGTCGGCAGCCCGGGTCGTCGAGGGCACCCTCGAGCTGCGCGAAGGACCCGCGGGCGCCGACCCGGTCGACGTCGTGCGCGCCGCCTGCGCCGCCGCCTGGGCCTTCACCGACGCCGGGGGAGTCGTCGACCCGACGACCGTTCCCGACCTCGCGGTGTGACCTGCAGTGTGACCTGCGCTGCGACCTGCGACGGGACCCGTCGCGCGCCGCGCACACCGCGGCCCGCGACGGATCCTGTGTGCGGCACCGGTTCGGTCCTCCGGCGCGGTACCGTGGCGGTCTGACAAGTTTGATCGGCGTGGTCCCACCGCGCCGATGCACGAGGGGATGAGTAGCGTGACACAGACGATGGCGCCGGTTGCCGGCGCTGAGGACCTCACCGAGATCCTCAGCGTTCTCGACACCCTGGACGCGCTGCCGGTCTCCGAGCACGTACCCGTGCTCGAGACGATCCACCGCGCGCTCCAGGTGGCCCTCGAGGAACCGGAGAACGGGTGACCGAGGAACGCGGAGGGACACCTCTCGTGAGCACACAGGCTCCCCAGCACAGACCGACCGGACGCCTCGACGCCGAACTGGTGCGCCGCGGCCTGGCTCGCTCCCGCACGCAGGCTGCCGCCCATCTCAAGGACGGTCGGGTCAGCGTGGACGGCCTGGTGGTCACGCGGTCCTCGACCCCGGTGACCGCAGACTCCGTCCTGACCGTGCAGCCCGACGTCGACGACCCCGGGTTCGTCTCGCGGGCGGCGTTCAAGCTCGACGGGGTGCTCACCGCCCTGGGCGACGGTGCCCCCCCGATCGCCGGCGCGGTCTGCCTGGACGTGGGGGCCTCGACCGGCGGTTTCACCGACGTCCTGCTGCGCCGCGGCGCCCGCACGGTCATCGCCCTGGACGTGGGGCACGACCAGCTCGTGCCGGCGCTCCGCGACGACCCACGCGTCGTCGTCATGGAGAAGTTCAACGCACGCCAGCTGACTGCCGACGACCTCTCGGCGCCGCCGCGGGTGGTCGTCGCCGACGTGTCCTTCATCTCCCTGACGATGATCCTGCCGGCCCTCGTGCGCTCCGTCCCGCCCGAGGCGGACCTGCTCCTCATGGTCAAGCCGCAGTTCGAGGTGGGTCGCGAACGTCTCGGGCGCGGAGGTGTGGTCCGCAGCGACGCGCTGCGGGCCGAGGCGGTGCGGTCGGTCACCATGGCCGCGGCCGCCACCGGCGTCGGTGTCCGGGCGGTGATCCCCAGCCCGTTGCCGGGACCGCACGGCAACCGAGAGTACTTTGTCTGGTTCACCCGGGCAGCCGGACCGATCGCCCCCATGGACGACACGATCGAGCGGGCCGTGGCACACCCGCTCGGCTCGGCGACCGTCGCCCACTGGGCCCACGGGGCCCACGGCACCCGCACGACCGCGACACCAACCCTCGGAGGACGCTCGTGACCCGCAAGATCCTCGTCGTGACCCACGGCGGACGACACGAGGCCATCGTCGGTCTGCGGGAGGCTGTGCCCGAGCTCCGCGCCGCCGGCTTCGACGTCCTGCTCCACGACCACGATCTCGCGACCGAGCTCGGCACCGAGAAGTTCGAGCTCGACGACGCACGCAGCTCCCTCGACGGCACCGAGCTGGTCATGGTCCTCGGCGGCGACGGGACGATCCTGCGCGCGGCGGAGATCACGCACGGCACCCGGGTGCCGTTGTTCGGCGTGAATCTCGGTCACGTCGGCTTCCTCGCCGAGAGCGAGCGGGAGAACTTCCCCGACGCGGTGCGCCGGATCGCCGACCACGACTACGTGGTGGAGGAGCGGGGTGTCCTCGACGTCCTCATCCACGTTCCCGGCCGGGACGAGCCGGTCCACGACTGGGCGCTCAACGAGGCAACCATCGAGAAGGGCGAACGGACCCTGATGATCGAGGTCGCGATCGAGGTCGACGGCCGACCGCTGTCCTCCTTCGGCTGCGACGGGGTGGTCATGGCCACCGCGACCGGGTCGACGGCGCACGCCTTCTCCGGCGGGGGACCGGTCATGTGGCCCGACGTCGACGCGAAGCTCCTCGTCCCGCTCTCCGCCCACGCGCTCTTCGCCCGACCGCTCGTGGTGGGACCTCGCTCGCAGTTCGCGGTCGAGGTGAACACCCGCTCCGGCGCCGGGGGCGTCCTCATCTGCGACGGCCGTCGTCGGACACAGCTGCCGGTCGGCTCACGGGTGGAGGTGCGCACGGGCGCCACGCCGCTGCGGTTCGCCCGGCTCAACCTGGCCCCCTTCACCGACCGGCTGGTGAGCAAGTTCTCCCTCCCGGTCGTCGGATGGCGCGGCGCCGCGGACGACCACCTCCCCGCCGTCGAGCCCACCCCCGAACAGGTCAGGTAGCGCGGTGCTGCTGGAGATGAGCATCGAGAACCTCGGCGTGATCAGCCGCGCCCGAGTGGAGTTCTCACCTGGGCTGACGGCCATCACCGGGGAGACCGGCGCCGGCAAGACGATGATCCTCACCGGGCTGGGGCTGCTCATGGGCGGCAAGTCCGACGCCGCCACGGTGCGCTCGGGCACGGGGTCTGCGGTCGTGGAGGGTCGGGCGCTGGTCGACGTGCCCGGTCTGGCGGAGAAGATCGACGACGCCGGCGGTGTCCTCGACGACGATCTCACCCTCGTGATCCTGCGCACCGTGGCCGCGCAGGGACGGTCCCGCGCCCACCTGGGTGGCCGGTCCGTCCCCCAGGTGGTCCTCGCCGACCTCGCTGAGGACCTCGTGACCATCCACGGCCAGTCCGACCAGATGCGCCTGCGCTCGCCCCAGCGTCAGCGGGAAGCGCTGGACGCCTTCGCCGGCGCGCCGCTGGCCGAGCAGCTGGCCGCCTACCGTGGACGGTGGACCGACCGCACCAAGGCTGCCGCCGAGCTCACCGAGCTCACCGAGCGGGCTCAGGAGCGGGTCCGCGAGGCGGAGCTGCTGCGGCTGGGCCTCGCCGAGGTGGAGCGGGTCGACCCGCTCCCCGGCGAGGACACCGAGCTCGCCCAGGAGGCCGAACGCCTGAGCAACTCCGAAGAGCTGCGGATCTCGGCGCGGGACTCCCTCGCCGCGGTCTCCGGCGACGACCTGGGCGACGTGGCCTCCGAGGTCGACGCGAACGCCATCGAGATCGTCGACCGGGCGCGCCGTCTCGCCGAGCACGGCGGGCAGTTCGACCCGTTGCTGGCCGCCGTGGGCCGCCGGCTCAGCGACGTCGGCTACGCGCTCTCCGACATCGCCGCGGAGCTCTCCGGGTACCTCGCCGCCCTTGACGCCGACCCGGCGCGGCTCGAGACGGTCGAGGCCCGCCGTGCTCAGCTGGGGAACCTGACCCGGTCCTACGGCGCGGACGTCGACGCCGTCATCGCCTGGGCCGGGACCGCAGGACTGCGGTTGGCTGACCTCGAGGATGACGACGGCCGGATCGAGCTGCTGCGCGAGCAGGTCGCCCGGCTCGACGCCGAGCTGGCGGTGCTGGCCGCCGACCTCACTGCGGCGCGCACCGCTGCGGCGGCCTCGCTCGCCGCGGCCGTCACCGAGGAGCTCACCGGCCTGGCGATGGCGGGTGCGACCCTGCTCGTGGAGGTCGACGCCCTCGACGAGCCCGGTCCGTGGGGCGCCGACTCCGTGACTATGCTGCTCAGCGCGCATCGCGGGGGACCACCCCGCCCCCTCGGCAAGGGCGCATCGGGGGGAGAGCTCTCCCGGGTGATGCTCGCCATCGAGGTGGCGCTGGCGACGTCGGACGCCTCCGGGGCCCGCCGGACCCCGACCATGATCTTCGACGAGGTCGACGCGGGAGTGGGCGGCAAAGCCGCCCTGGAGGTCGGGCGCCGACTCGCGCGCCTCGCCCAGACCACCCAGGTGATCGTCGTCACCCACCTCCCGCAGGTTGCTGCCTTCGCCGACACCCAGCTCGTGGTGACGAAGGGCACGTCGGCCCGCGCAGCTGGGGCACCCGGCGACGGCGCAGACGACGAGGACTCCATCACGCAGTCCGGGATCCGGGTGGTCGACGACGCCGACCGGGTCCAGGAGCTCGCCCGGATGCTCTCCGGGCAGGACTCCGAGGTGGCCCTGAGCCACGCGGCGGAGCTGCTGGCACTGGCGGCTGTGAGACCATGAAGGCGATGAAGATCTTCACCAGAAAGACGTCCGCGCACGACTCCGGTGCACTCCTCGAGGGGATCGTGGGCACCGCGAAGGTCGACCGTCGCACCAAGGACCTCACCAAGCGCCTGCGGCCCGGCGACATCGCCGTGATCGACCACCTCGACATCGACCGGGTGGCCGCGGACACGCTGGTGGCCGCTCAGCCGGCGGCCATCCTCAACGCCGCCAAGTCCATCTCGGGGCGCTACCCCAACCTGGGTCCCAGCCTCATTCTCGAGGCCGGCATCCCGCTCATCGACGACCTCGGCGCGGACATCATGTCCATCCGCGAGGGCAAGTCGCTGCGGGTGCAGGACGGCGCGGTCTACCTGGGCACCACCCTCGTCGCCGAGGGGATCGTCCAGGACACCGAGACGGTCGGCCTCGCCCTCGAGGACGCCCGCGAGGGCCTGTCCGCCCAGCTGGAGTCGTTCGCGGCCAACACCATGGACTACCTGCTGCGCGAGAAGGACCTGCTGCTCGACGGCGTCGGCGTCCCGGAGATCAGCACGAAGATCACCGGACGCCAGGTGCTCATCGTCGTGCGCGGGTACCACTACAAGGAGGACCTGCAGACGCTGCGGCCCTACATCAAGGAGTACCGCCCGCTCCTCATCGGCGTCGACGGCGGTGCCGACGCGATCATCGAAGCCGGCTGGACGCCCGACCTCATCGTCGGCGACATGGACTCCGTCTCGGACAAGACGCTGCGGTGCGGCGCTGAGATCGTCGTGCACGCCTACCGCGACGGACGGGCCCCGGGCCAGGAGCGCGTGCAGGCCCTCAACGTGCCCTTCGTCGTGTTCCCCGCGGCCGGGACGAGCGAGGACATCGCGATGCTGCTCGCCGACGACATGGGAGCCGAGGTCATCGTCGCGGTCGGCACGCACGCCACGCTCGTGGAGTTCCTGGACAAGGGCCGGGCCGGGATGGCCAGCACCTTCCTGACCCGGTTGCGGGTCGGCGGCAAGCTCGTCGACGCGAAGGGGGTGTCCCGGCTGTACCGGCGCCGGATCTCCAACGCCCAGCTCATCCTCCTGGCCACGGCGGGGCTCGTCGCGGTGTTCGCCGCGATCGTCTCGACCTCGGTCGGGCAGACGTTCCTCGGTCTCCTGGGTGCCCGGCTCGACGACCTCTGGTCGTGGCTCTACCACCTCGCGTGGTGGACGTCATGACCGCTGCGACGTCGCCCACCCTCCTCGCCCCGTCTCAGAAAGTTCGCCTCCAGTGATCGACTTCCGGTACCACATCGTCTCTCTCATCTCGGTCTTCCTCGCCCTGGCCGTGGGGATCATCCTGGGGGCCGGGCCGCTCAAGGAGTCCATCGGCGACCAGCTCACCGGGCAGGTCGACGCGTTGCGAGCCGACAAGGACACGCTGCGGGCCGAGCTGGACGGCGCGCAGGCTGCGCTGACCGACACGGAGTCCTTCGTCGCCGCAACTGCCCCGTCCCTGCTCGAGGGGGTGCTGCCCGAGCGGCGGATCGCGATCATCCAGCTGGGCGAGATCGACGACGCGGTCTACGACAGCGTGCAGCAGCAGATCCTGGCCGCCGGCGCGACCGTCACCGCCCGGGTCCAGGTCACCGATGCCTGGACCGACCCCGACCAGGCCGACACCCGGCAGTCCTACGCGACCTCGCTCACCGAGTACCTGGACGACCCGGCGGCCGCCGAGGGCTTCGACTCGACCCTCGCCCAGGTCCTCGTCGACTCCCTCGCGGAGGCCGACCCCGCCAACCCCGATGCCTTCCCCTCCGACGCCAGCTTCGTCCGGGCGATCCTCGTGGACGGCGGTCTCGTCGAGGTCATCACCGACCCGTCGGCCCCGGCTGACGCCTTCGTCTTCCTCACCCCGACGCTGGACGTCCCCGAGGACGACGATGCGACGGCCGACGCCGCTGCGGCGACGTCCGTGATCGAGATCAAGCTCGTGGTGGCCGCTCAGGCAGGGTCGGAAGGCGCCGTCGTGGCCGGGACCGCGCCGGTGGAGGGTGACCTCGTCTCCGCGATCCGCGACGACTCCGCCCTCACCTCCACGGTGACCACGGTCACCGACATGTCGACGATCACCGGAGCCGTCAACGTCCCGCTGGCGCTGGCAGCACGGATCGGTGGCCAGGTCGGTCAGTTCGGCTTCGGTGCCGGTGCGACCGCCCCGGTTCCCCCGGCGGTCGAGCTCGCGCCGATCACCCGCGCCCCCGTCGAGACCGTCCCGCCCGTCGAGGGCGACGCGGGATGACCCTGCGACACCGGGTCGCGGCCGGGGTCGTCTCTGCGGGGGCGACCGCCGCGACGCGGGCTGTGCTCGAGGCGACCACGCCCGGGGGAGCCCCGGCGTGGACCCGGCGCAACCACCGCGGTGAACCGATCAGCCTGCTCGAGGGCCCCGCGGCCGTCGTCGGCCTCGTGGCCGGCGTCCTCGCCGGAGCACGAGGGCGACCCGGCCTCGGGCGACGGGAGGCGGTCGCACAGGTGGTGGCCGTCGTCGGCGCCGGGGCCTTCGGGATCTACGACGACCTCGCCGAGGACACGAGCTCGCGGTCCAAGGGCCTGCGCGGGCACCTGACCGCGGCGCGGCACGGCGAGCTGACGACCGGCGGTCTGAAGGTCCTCGGGATCGGCGGCACGGCACTCCTCGCCGCCGCGATCGGCTCCGACCGCACGGCATCCGTGCCGGTGCGGGTCCTGGACATCACGCTCGACGGCGCGCTGGTCGCCGCGTCCGCCAACCTCGTCAACCTCCTCGACCTGCGCCCCGGACGTGCGCTCAAGGCCAGCGCCCTCGCCGCCGCGGCGATGACCGTGGCCGGCCTGGGCCCCGCCCCCGCGGCGGTGCTCGGCACGAGCCTCGCGTCGGCGCGCGCGGACCTCGCCGAGGCGGACATGCTCGGTGACGGCGGCGCCAACGCCCTCGGCGCGCTGCTCGGCGCCACCCTCACCCTCGGCGCCCCCCGGCCGGTCCGCGCCGCCGCGCTCGTCGTCCTGGTCGCCCTGACCGTCGCGAGCGAGAAGGTGAGCTTCTCCCGGGTCATCGCGGACACGCCGTGTCTCGCCGCGGTGGACGCGTGGGGGCGGCGCACGCCCTCGGCGACGGACAGCGCACCGGAGTGAGGGCCCGGCTGATCGCCGCGACCCAGACCTTTGCCGGCGCGGCGATCATGATCACGGCCGTGACGATCCTCAGCCGGCTGCTCGGGTTCGGGCGCTGGCTCGTGCAGGCCAGGGAGCTCGGCACCGGCGGCGTCGCCGCGTCGTACGCGGCCGCGAACGTCCTGCCCAACGTCCTGTTCGAGGTGGCCGCCGGGGGAGCCCTGGCCGGCGCCGTCGTGCCCCTGCTGGCCGGGCCGCTGCTGCGCAAGGCGCGCATCGAGGTCAACGACATCGCCTCGGCGCTGCTGACCTGGGCGGTCGTCGTCCTCGTCCCGCTGGCCCTGGTGCTCGCCGTCCTCGCCCGACCGATCGTGGGCCTGCTGCCTGCGGTGGGGAGCGGCCCGCAGGCCGACATCGCCGCGTACTTCCTCGTGGTCTTCGCCGTGCAGATCCCGCTCTACGGCATCGGGGTGGTGCTCTCGGGGGTGCTGCAGGCCAACCGCCGGTTCTTCTGGCCCGCTGCGGTGCCGATGTTCTCCTCCCTCGTCGTCATCGCCGCCTACCTCGTCTTCGGCCGGCTGGCCGACGGCCACCAGGGCGACCCCGAGCAGCTCTCGAACGCCGCGCTCGGCTGGCTCGCGTGGGGCACCACGGCCGGTGTGGCGGCCATGAGCCTGCCGCTGTTCGTCCCGGCCCTGCGCACCGGCGTGCGGCTGCGCCCGGCCCTGAGGTTCCCCCCGGGGGTCGGTGCCCGAGCGCGCCGGCTGGCCTTCGCCGGCATCGGGGCTCTCGTCGCCCAGCAGGTGTCCGTGCTCGCGGTGCTCTACGCGGCGATGGAGCACGGAGGCGAGGCAGCGTACAACATCTACCAGTACTCCCAGGCCGTCTACGTGCTGCCCTACGCCGTGCTGGCGGTCCCGCTCGCCACGAGCGCCTTCCCGCGGCTGGCCGCGCGGGCGGACGCGGGCGACACCCCCGGCTTCGCCCGGATCAGCGCCATGTCGACCCGCGCCGTGCTCGCCGTCTCGGGGGTGGGCGCCGCAGCGCTCGTCGCCGTGGCCCCGGCCGTGGAGTCCTTCTTCGCCAGCTTCACCACCGGCGGCGTGGAGGGGATGGCCACCTCGATCGCCTGGTCGGCGCCCGGGCTGGTGGGCTTCGCGCTGCTGTTCCACCTGTCCAGGACGCTCTACTCGCTCGACGGCGGCCGCTCCGCCGTGATCGGTGCCGCCGCCGGCTGGGCGGTCGTCTCGGTGCTCGCCGTCGCGTTGCCCGCCCTGCTCACCGGCGCGACCGTCGACCCCGTCGTCACCCTTGCCGCGATCGGTGCGGCGAACTCGGCCGGCATGGGCGTGGCCGGCGTCGTCCTGCTCGTGGCCCTGCGCCGGCGGGCGGGTGCCGACGCGATCGGCGGTGTCGGGCGGACCGCCGCGGTGCTCGCGGTGGGCGGCGCAGCCGGAGCCGCGGTGGGCCACCTCGTGTGCACGACCCTGCTCCCGAGCGACGCGTCGCTCATGGTCGCCCTCGCGACCGGGGTCGCTGCAGCGCTGGTCGCCCTGGTCGTGGTGGGCGCCGCTCTCGGGGTCGGGGACCGGACCCTGCTCGGCCTCGTGCGGCGGGGCGGGGCACCGGAGGGGGCTCCGGTGCCCGACGGCGGCTCCGACACCAGGTCCGACACCAGGTCCGACGCCAGCTCTGCGGCCACCTCCGACGCCCGTCCGAAGGCCGCCACCACACCCAAGGACGACACAGAGGGACACAACCGATGACTGAGCTGCACGGACCCGACCGACCGACCCGGATCCTGCAGGTCCTCGGCTCGAGCGCCGGGGGAGTGGCCCGCCATGTCGGCCAGATCTCCGCTGCGCTCAGCGAGACCGGTGACGGGGCCGTCGAGGTGGTCGTGGCCGGTCCAGACGCCGTGCGCGCACTCGTCACCGGGCCCCGGGTCGGCTTCACCGCGGTCGAGATCACCGACCGACCGCGGACCACCGACGTGGGCGCCGTCCGGACGCTGCGCCGGCTCGCGGCGGCCTGCGACGTGCTGCACGCGCACGGGTTGCGCGCCGGCGCCCTCGCGGTGCTCGCTGCGCGGACCCTGCCCCGGCGGTCCCGCCCCCGCAGCATCGTCACCCTGCACAACCTCCCGGTGGGCGCACGGTCCGTGCGGGCCGTCTCCGCGGTGCTCGAGACCATCGTGAGCCGCGGTGCGGACGAGGTCCTCGGGGTGAGCGGTGACCTCGTCGACCTGGCCCGACACCGCGGCGCGCGCCACGCCCAACGGGCGCTGGTCCCCGCGCCGCTGCCCGCGCCGTCGGGCACCACAGACACGAGCACCACAGACACGAGCACCACAGACACGAGCACGACAGACACGACAGGCGAGACCGGCACCGCAGGCACCGCGGCGGTCCGTGCGGGGCTGGGGTTGGAGGCCGAGGAGCGGCTGCTCGTCACGGTCGGCCGGCTCGCCCCGCAGAAGGGGCTCGACACGCTCTGCGAGGCGGCGTCCGAGCTGCTCGTGGTCGCCCCCGGGCTGCGCTTCGTGTGGGTCGTCGCCGGTGACGGCCCGCTCGCGGACACCGTCCGCGAGGACGCCACCCGCCGCGCGGTCCCTGTCCGGCTGCTCGGGGCGCGCACCGACGCGGTGGACCTCATGGGCGCCGCGGACGTCGTCGTGAGCACCGCGGTGTGGGAGGGGCAGCCGCTCGCCGTCCAGGAGGCGCTGCGCGTCGGGGCGGCCGTGGTGGCCACCGACGCCGGGGGGACCCGGGAGGTGACCGGCGACGCAGCAGCGCTCGTGCCGGTCGGGGACGCCCGGGCGATCGCGACCGAGATCGCGGCGCTGCTGGGTGACCCCCGCGCCCTGGGCCGGCGCCGTGAGCAGGCGGCGAGGCGCGCCGCGGAGCTGCCCACCATCGACGACGTCGTGAGTAGTCTGTCTCACATCTACCGGCTGGCCTCGGACCCCGATCCACGGGCGTTCGACTGATAGAGTGGAACCCCGTGGCAGACCTTGTGAGCACGCTCCAGTCCAGTAACGGCGACCGGTCGGAATCGACGACACGGCACATCTTCGTGACCGGGGGTGTCGCCTCCTCCCTGGGTAAGGGATTGACGGCGTCCAGCCTCGGTCGTCTGCTTCGGTCCCGCGGTCTGCGGGTCACCATGCAGAAGCTCGATCCCTATCTCAACGTGGATCCGGGCACCATGAACCCCTTCCAGCACGGCGAGGTCTTCGTCACCGAGGACGGCACCGAGACGGACCTCGACATCGGTCACTACGAGCGATTCCTCGACGTCGATCTCGCAGCCGCCGCGAACGTCACCACCGGGCAGGTGTACTCCCAGGTCATCGCGAAGGAACGGCGCGGGGAGTACCTCGGGGACACCGTGCAGGTCATCCCGCACATCACCGACGAGATCAAGCGGCGGATGCGCGCCCAGGCGAGCGACGACGTCGACGTCATCATCACCGAGATCGGTGGCACCGTCGGTGACATCGAGTCCCAGCCCTTCCTCGAGGCCGCCCGCCAGGTCCGCCACGAGCTGGGTCGCGACGACGTCTTCTTCCTGCACGTCTCCCTGGTGCCCTACATCGGCCCGAGCGGGGAGCTCAAGACGAAGCCGACCCAGCACTCCGTCGCCGCCCTGCGCAGCATCGGCATCCAGCCCGACGCGATCGTCCTGCGCGCCGACCGCGACGTGCCGGAGTCCATCAAGCGCAAGATCGCGCTCATGTGCGACGTGGACAACGAGGCCGTCATCACCTGCAAGGACGCCCCGAGCATCTATGACATCCCCCGGGTGATCCACTCCGAGGGACTCGACGCCTACGTCGTGCGCCGCCTCGGTCTGCCCTCCCACGACGTGGACTGGGACGGCTGGTCCCAGCTCCTCGAGCGGGTGCACGAGCCCGAGCACCGCGTCGAGGTCGCCCTCGTCGGCAAGTACATCGACCTGCCCGACGCCTACCTCTCGGTCACCGAGGCGCTGCGCGCCGGCGGGTTCGCCAACGACGCCAAGGTCATCATCCGCTGGGTGCCCTCCGACGAGTGCCAGACCCCGGAGGGCGCCGAGGCGTCCCTCGGCGGCGTAGACGCCGTCCTGGTCCCCGGCGGCTTCGGGATCCGCGGCATCGAGGGCAAGCTCGGCGCGCTGCGCTGGGCCCGCGAGGGTGGGGTCCCCACCCTCGGCATCTGCCTCGGCCTGCAGTCCATGGTCATGGAGTACGCCCGCAACGTCGTCGGGCTGGAAGGGGCGTCCTCCTCGGAGTTCGACCCCAACACCAAGTACCCCGTCATCGCGACGATGGCCGAGCAGCAGAGCTTCGTCGACGGCGCCGGTGACCTCGGCGGCACGATGCGCCTCGGCGCCTACGACGCCGCGCTGGTCCCCGGGTCCGTCGCCGCGCAGGTCTACGGCGCCGAGCTGGTCTCCGAGCGGCACCGTCACCGCTACGAGGTGAACAACGCCTACCGGGCCCAGCTCGAGGAGGCGGGCCTGGTGTTCAGCGGAACGTCGCCGGACGGCTCGCTCGTCGAGTTCGTCGAGCTGCCTGCGGCCGTGCACCCGTACTACATCTCCACCCAGGCCCACCCGGAGTTCAAGTCCCGCCCGACCCGCGCGCACCCGCTGTTCGCCGGTCTGATCAAGGCCGCCCTGGACCGTCAGGGCGTGTGGGTGTGACGACCCCCGAGCAGGGCGCGGGGCCCGCCGCGGCGGGCCCGCGCTCCGTCGTCGTCGATGTCAGTGGCGCGCGCGCGGTGCTCAGCCACGACGTCGTCCACGCCGGTCGGATCTTCGACCTGGTGAGCGACGAGGTCGACCTCGGCCACGCGCGGGTGCGGCGCGAGTACATCGACCACCCGGGCGCGGTCGCCGTGATCTTGCTCGACGACGCCGACCGGGTGCTGCTGCTCAAGCAGTACCGGCACCCCGTCCGGCGCGAGCTGTGGGAGCCGCCGGCCGGGCTGCTCGACCTGCCCGACGAGTCGGCCCAGCTCGCCGCCGCCCGCGAGCTCGCCGAGGAAGCCGACCTCGTCGCCGCCACCTGGCACGTGCTCGTGGACTACTTCACGACGCCGGGTGGCAGCAACGAGGCGCTGCGGGTGTTCCTGGCCCGCGACGTCTCACCGGTGCCCGAGGCCGAGCGGCACGTCCGCGAGGACGAGGAGGCCGACATCAGCGCCCGGTGGGTGCCGCTCGACGAGGCCGTCACGGCCGTGCTGGCCGGCGACGTGCACAACCCCTCGGCCGTGGTCGGGCTGCTCGCTGCGGCCGCGTCGAAGGCCGGCGGCTGGGCCAGCCTGCGCCCGGCCGAGTCACCGTGGCCGGAGCGGCGCGGCTGATCGCACGCGGCTGATCGCACCCGGCATGGCACCATGGTCGCCATGCCTGTCGTCGAGTCGTCCGTCGTCGTCCCGCTCGAGCCCGCACTGGCCTTCGCCGTCTCCCAGACGACCGGGCCGGTCCGGCTGCGCTGGGACCCGTTCATCCGTCGTCAGTCCTTCCTCGACGGCGCGCTGGCCCCCGCGACGGGGGTGCGGACGCTCACCCAGCACCGCCTGGGCCTGACGATGGTCAGCCAGTACGTCTCCTACCGTCCACCCACGACGGTCGGGATGAAGATGGTCACCGGGCCGTGGTTCTTCTCGGTGCTGGCCGCGGGCTGGCGTTTTGAGCCGCACCCCGGAGGTGGGACGCGCGCGGTGTGGCGGTACAACTTCTCCTGCCGGCCCGCGTGGCTGGCCCCGCTCGCCGAGCGGATCGGCGTGATCGTGCTGCGCAGGGACATCGAGCGACGGATCGCCGGCTTCGCCCGCGGGTGCGCCGACCCGGTCGTGCTGGCCGCCGCGGCCGACGCCGTGGGCTGACAGACCGACCGACCGCCCGTCCTCCTCTCAGGCGAGAGGACCACGGGCGGCCGGCGGTGTGCTGGTGGTACGTGCTGGTCAGGTCATGCACCCAGCGGGTACAGCGGCGGTGCTCAGGAGCAGGTGGCGCCGTTGAGGGTGAAGCTGGTGGGGTGGGTGTTGGTGCCGTTGTGGTTGCCGTTGAAGCCGATCTCCACGGTCTGGCCGGCGCCGATGGTGCCGTTCCAGGACTGGTTGGTGATCGTCTGGGTGGCGCCGTTGGCGGAGTAGAGGGCTGACCATCCGTTGGTGATGACCTGGCCGGCGGGGAAGGCGAAGGCGAGGGACCAGCCGGTGATGGCGCTGGTGCCCGTGTTCGTGATCTTCACTGAGCCGGTGAAGCCGGTGTTCCAGTCGTTGGTCGAGTAGACGACCTTGCAGGAGCCGGCGGGGGTGACGGGGTTGGCCTGGGTGGTGGCTGTGGCCGGGACGGAGGCTGCGGAGATGTTGCCGGCTGCGTCCTTGGCCCGGACGGTGAAGGTGTAGCTGGTGTCAGCGGCCAGGCCGGTAGCGGTGTAGCTGGTGCCTGTGGAGGACCCGATCTTGGTGGTGCCCTGGTAGATGTCGTAGCCGGTGACGGCGACGTTGTCGGTCGAGGCGGTCCAGGTGAGCGGCACGGTCGAGGTGGTCGTGGTGCCCGCCAGGAGGTTCGTGGGAACCGAGGGAGCGGTGGTGTCGACCACGACGGCGGTCTGGGTGGTGGCGGTCGCCGCGGCCGAGGCTGCGGAGACGTTGCCGGCCGTGTCCTTGGCCCGGACGGTGAAGGTGTAGCTGGTGTCAGCGGCCAGGCCGGTCGCGGTGTAGCTGGTGCCTGTGGAGGACCCGATCTTGGTGGTGCCGGAGTAGATGTCGTAGCCGGTGACGGCGACGTTGTCGGTCGAGGCGGTCCAGGTGAGCGGCACGGTCGAGGTGGTCGTGGTGCCCGCCAGGAGGTTCGTGGGAACCGAGGGAGCGACGGTGTCCTCGACCGGTGTCGTCTCGTTGAAGAGACGGTCATAGTCGGCGAGGGCCGTGGCCACCGCCGTCTGGGCCCAGAAGCGGTGGTAGTTGAACTCGGGAGCCGCTCCGCCGTCGAGGTAGGCCTGGACCTTGGGCCAGTCCTTGTCCTGGGTGTACCAGCTGCGGATGTCCAGGAAGCTCTTGCCCGAGGAGATCGCGTCGCCGTTCGGCATCGTGCCCGTCCACCCGGCGGGGACGTACACACCGTTCCCGGACGGTGACGTCTGGACGTCGTCGAAGCGTGCGTAGTCCGTGCGCACCTCGGTCGTGGAGACACCCAGGTCGTCCTGGTCGTAGGCCCACATCGAGTCGAGCAGGTTCTTGGCGGTCGTCTGGGCGGCACTGTCGCCCGACTTCGCCGCGTAGTACATCAGGGTGCGCGACAGGCCACCGGCGACGCCGACGTCCTGCCCGGAGTCCTTGACGCTCACGTGCAGACCGGAGTTCGCCGTCGGGGACGCGGGGTCCCAGGTGTTGGGCTGGCCGGTCCAGATGAGCGTGGACGGCACAGACCAGTTCTCACCCGTGGCGTTCGTGTTCGCGATCGCCCACGGGACCCACTTGTCGAGGATGGCCTTGGCCTGGAGGTTGCCGGTCTGGTTGTACAGCTGCGCGACTCGCTCCATGCCCCAGACCTGCATGCCGAACCACTGGTTGCTCGAGGGGTCCGTGTAGACAGGTGCCTCGGTGTAGCCCATGCCGTAGAAGGTCGAGGTGCCGGCCGGGGGAGTGCCGTAGGCACCGTCCCAGCTGTTCGTGGCTCCGCCGGCGATGCCACCTTCAGCCGACTGCAGCCAGGAGTAGAACTCGAGCTGACGCTGCATGCTCGTGGACCAGTCGGCCGTGGCGGTGGCCGACTCCGGCTCCAAGGCCGGGTCGTTGGCCAGCGCGTAGGCCGCCATCGGGTTCTGGTAGCCGAAGTGGTTGTGGCTCGAGCCGATCCGCCACGCCCAGCTGTTGCTCGTGTCGTTCGAACCGCCCCAGGCGAAGTACCAGGACAGCAGGTAGTTGGCGCTCGACTTGCCCGTCCCGGGGGCGCAGCTCGTCGAGGTGCAGCCGGCCGTCTTGAAGTACTTGTCGAAGAGGGAGTACCGCAGGTAGTCGCCCATCTTGGAGGCCTTGGCGACCGAGCCTGCGACCTGGGTGCCCTGGCCCTGGCCGGTGGCCCACTGGTTGGCCCAGTACGCGGACTCGACCGCGCGGGCATCGGCGTCCGGTGCTGCGGTGTACTTCCACTGCTTGGTGTAGGACGCGTCCTTGGTGAACAGGTCGAGGTAGCCGTTCTTCCCACCGAAGGAGAAGTCGTCGCAGGACGGCTGCGGGACGGTCTCCCACACCGACTCCTGCGTGCCGCGCTGGAAGGTGTTGATGTAGGAGGTACCCGTCGCTGCCGGGCCGAGCTCGCACCCGGCCCCGGGAGTGACGCCGAACCCGTACTTGTTGTCGACGTCGGCCAGCCAGTGCATGGAGTAGACGTCGGAGGTGCCGTAGGTGCTCTTGAGCTCTGCGGCGATAGGGTCCACGCCGACCCGGACACCGGTGTCGAGCTGGGAGGGGTAGAGGTTCGGGGTGGCGTGCTCGGCGGCATAGGTCGCCGGGCTGTTCGCGTTGTACGCCCCTGCCGTGGGCTGGTCGGCGCTGGTCGGGATCATGTACTTCTCGATCGTGGTCCAGGCCGCGTTGTACGGAGCCCAGTCACCGGTTGCCTCGCCGTAGGACGCCTCGAGCCACAGCCAGAAGCTGTACGCCTCGGAGGTGGTCTCGTGGCCGTAGTCCGGCGCCTCGACGATGAGGGTCTCGACCGAGTGGTAGGGGATGCCCTGCGGGCTGAAGTAGCCGTTGGCCGGGTCGTGGATCTTGTTGTACATCGTCAGGAAGCGCTGCGTGTACTCCCCGACCGGCTCGACGGCCGTCGATGCGGGGGCGGCGTAGAAGCTGCTCCCGGCTGCGGAGGTGGACGCGGGCGCCGCGGCGAGCGCCGGCTGGATGCCGGCAAGTGCGACGAACGACGTCGCGCCCATGGCGGCTACTGCCGCCCAGGACGTGCGTCGTCGGGTCAGTCTGAACATCGTGATACCTCTCTCGGTGGAGGGCGCGCATCAGACGACAAGCACACGACGACGGTGTGGGAGCGCTCCTACAGGGAAGCCCTGCCGAGTGTCCGTCCCGCCGACCCGCATGCTGGCCGAAGGCCTGATGGTGTGACCGAGACCCCGCCGGGCTGCACTGCTCGGGTCGGGCGTCCCGTGCGCCGCACGAGCACACGCAAGCACCCTGGCACTCTCGCGGCGCGAGGCGAAGGACTTAACCGTTTCGGGCGACAAACTCGCGCGCGACCGGACGGCGACCGGACGTCCCGGTCGGTGCCGTCGTCAGCTGCGGACGGGCTCCGGGGAGACCGTCGTCAGGTCGCCGCGGGTCCGCAGGGCGAGCGGCACCCGTGCCGCCCCGGCCGTCAGAGCCGCGGCGCCGAGCATGTGCAGGCCGACGAGGATTTCGGGCAGCCCGGTGAAGTACTGGACGTAACCGATCGCTCCCTGGGCCAGGGTGATCACGGCCAGCAGGGCGATCACCCGGCGGGCCCGGGTCAGCGCGGGGCGGGTCCGCCAGACGAGGACAGCCAGCAGGACGAGCAGCGCGACGAACACCCACACGGACACCGCGTGGTACCTCGTCACCTGCGCCGGGTCGAGGGCGAAGCGGTAGCCCACCTCGGAGTCGCCTGAGTGCGGGCCGGACCCAGTCACCACGACCCCGAGCACGAGCACCGGGACGAGGGCGATCTCGAGCAGCCACGTGACCGTGCGGGTGCGCGGCGTCACGAGCGAGACGGGCGGAGCGTCGCCCTCTGCGGAGCGGTCGAGCAGCACCGCCGAGGCGGCCACGAGCGCCATCGAGATGAGCAGGTGCCCCCCGACGATCGCCGGGTGCAGGTCGACGAGGACCGTGATCCCGCCGATGACCGCCTGGGCGATCACCCCGACCAGGGGCGCCAGGCCGAGCAGCCGGTAGGACAAGGACCGCGAGACGGTGGTCCAGACCAGGACGGCGACGACGATCGCGATCACTCCGAGCACGCCCGTGAGGGTCCGGTTCCCGAACTCGATGAAGGGGTGGATCGTGGACGCGTCGTGCAGCGAGGGGGTGAACTCCCCGGGCTCGCACATCGGCCACGTGGAGCAGCCCAGGCCCGAGCCGGTCAGCCGCACCGCGCCGCCGGTCACGACGATGGCGATCTGGGCGACGAGGTTGGCGATGACCGCCGGTCGGGTCCATCGCCGCTGGATCGCCGCAAGAGAGGTGGGGGACGTGCGGTGCGGCGTCGTTGAGGTGCTCACTCAATCACCGTAGCGGTCCTGGGCCGGGTGAACCGCCCACGCGAGCTGTGAGATGCACCCGGGAGGGTGCGGGACGGCGTCGGGCAGGCGCGGGGTATGGCACGGAACAAGCTCAGTGCCACTTGAAGAGCTTGCCGGCCCCCCAGCCCAGGGCGGCCGTCCAGGCCAGCAGGACGACCAGGGAGAACGCCGGGATGCTCGCGTCGAAGAAGGCGCCGCGCATGGCCTCCCCGAGAGCGCCGGAGGGCAGCAGCAGCGCCACGTGCCGCAGGGCGTCGGGCAGCTGCTCGGCGGGGGTCAGGACCGCCCCCAGCACGGTGAGCAGCACGAGGACGATGTTCGCGACGGCGAGCACCCCCTCCGCGCGCAGCGTCCCGGCGAGCAGCATGGCCAGCGACGTGAACGCAGCCGTGCCGAGCAGCACCGCCAGGATCGCCAGCGGGATCCCGGCGGCGTCCGGGCGCCACCCGAGCGCGAGGGCCACGGTCGAGATCACCACGACCTGGACCGCCTCGACGACCAGCACCCCGATGATCTTCGAGGTGAGGAGGCCGCCGCGGCCCAACGGCGTCGTGGCCATCAGCCGCAGGACGCCGTTGCGCCGGTCGAAGGCCGTCGCGATGGCCTGGGAGGTGAAGGCGGCGCTCATCACGGCGAGAGCGATGATGCCCGGGGTGACGAAGTCGATCCGGGAGTGCCCGCCGGTGTCGAGGTCGATGATGGACGTCTGGGACAGGCCCACCAGCGCCATGACCGGCAGCAGGATCGTGACCATGAGCTGCTCGCCGTTGCGCAGGATCATCTTCGCCTCGAAGGTGGCCTGCGCGAGGATCCGACGCCGGGGTGAGGCTGCACCGGCGGTGCTGGGCCCCGGGACGGGGAGCTGGCCGGGCCGGCTGCTGGGCACGCTGGGCATGCTGGGCATGGTGGGCGAGGTCATCGCAGGCTCCGTCCGGTGAGGTCGAGGAAGACGTCCTCGAGGTTGCGCCGGCCTGTGGAGAGCCGGGTGAGGAACACGTCGCGGTCCGCGCACCACCGGGTGAGCGTGGCCAGCGTCGCCGGTGCGACCGCTCCGCCGACCGCGTAGCACCCGGGGGTGGCCTCGTGCACCGCTGCGCCGAGGGCCGCGGCCAGGGACGCCGTCTCCAGGCCCGGGGTGGCCCAGAAGGTGAGCGAGGCCTGCCCGCCGGAGGCGACCAGCTCGGACGGGGAGCCCTGTGCGATGACCTTGCCGTGGTCGACGACGATCACCTGGTCGGCGAGGTCCTCGGCCTCGTCCATGAGGTGGGTGGTGAGGACGACGGACACCCCCTCGGCGCGCAGCGCCCGGATGAGCTCCCACACCGCGAGCCGACCCTGCGGGTCCAGGCCCGCGCTGGGCTCGTCGAGGAACACCAGCTCGGGGCGGCCCACCAGCGCGGCAGCGAGGGCCAGGCGCTGACGCTGCCCGCCCGAGAGGCGCCGGACCGTGGTCCCGGCGAAGCTGGCCAGGCCCAGACGCTCGACGAGGTCGCTCACGTCCCAGGGGTCGGCGTACATCGCGGAGACGTGCGTGAGCATCTCGAGGGCTCGCACCGAGGTGGGCAGCCCGCCGTCCTGCAGCATGACCCCCACCCGGGGTCGCAGCCGGGCGCCCTCGGTGCGCGGGTCGAGGCCGAGGACCCGGACCGAGCCGGCGTCGGGCACGCGCAGCCCTTCGCAGCACTCGATCGTCGTCGTCTTGCCGGCGCCGTTGGGGCCGAGCACCGCGGTGACCTGCCCCCGCTGCGCGACGAGGTCGAGGCTTCGGACGATCTCGCGACCGTCGTAGCTCTTGATGAGGCCCGAGATCTCCACGGCGGGGGTGTTGGAAGGCACGATCGGTCAGTCTAGTGCGCATCCGGGCGGGAGATCGAAGCCGCTCCGGGCACCCGGAGGTGTCCAACGTCACCGCGGGATCTCGCCGAAGTGAGGGTTTCCTTCCTTGCGGGAATGCAATTAAGCCATAAGGATGTTGCCTAATGTGTCATCAGTGGTGCGAGTGGACGGGAGGTGCGGTGTGAGCGAGGCGATGCGCGTCCCCCCACCTGAGCGTCATGAGCGTCTCGACGGCGCCGACTCCGAGTCCACCACCCGCGCGCGGGTGCTCCAGCACATCACCACGGACGGACCGGTCACCGCCGCGACGCTGGCCGCGACCCTCCACCTCACCGCTGCCGGCATCCGGCGCCACATCGGCTGCCTCGAGGAGTCCGGTCTCGTCGCGGTGCACGTGGGCCGCCCGACCGGGGCGCGCGGCCGCCCGGCACGTGCCTACGTCGTCACCGATCGCGCGCACACGGAAGGCACGGGGGAGTACCCCGACATCGCGACGCAGGCCCTGCACTTCCTGGCCAGCGTGGCCGGCGACGCCGCGATCGAGGACTTCGCGCAGCGCCGGATGGAAGACCTCGAGAAGCGCTACGCCCCGCAGATCACCGCCCCCGACGTCGAGGGTCGGGTGCAGCAGCTCGCCGACGCCCTCTCCGCCGACGGCTTCGCGGCCAGCGTGCGTCCGGTCCGCGGTGCCGTGACCGTCCAGCTGTGCCAGGGGCACTGCCCGGTTCAGCACGTCGCCGCGCAGTTCCCGGCGCTGTGCGACGCCGAGGCGCAGGCCTTCTCCCGACTTCTCGGCTCGCACACCCAACGACTTGTGACGCTCGCGAACGGGGGGCACGTGTGCACGACCACGATCCCCGTCGCGTCGTCGCCGCCCCCAGCAGTGCCCCGCAGTGCCAGTGAACGCCCGTGAACGAACGGTCCGTGGAAGGAACACAATGAGCGCCCAGACGCAAGAGACGGCAAGCCTGCCGGAGAAGCAGAGCGATGAGGAGATCATCGACTCGATCGGCTCCTACAGCTACGGCTGGCACGACAGCGACGCCGCTGGCAGGCTCGCACGGCGTGGTGTGGACGAGTCCGTCGTCCGCAACATCTCCGCGCTCAAGAACGAGCCCGAGTGGATGCTCAAGCTCCGCCTGAAGTCTTTCAAGCTGTTCGAGAAGAAGCCCATGCCGAACTGGGGTGCCGACCTCTCCGGCATCAACTTCGACAACATCAAGTACTTCGTCCGCTCGACGGAGAAGCAGGCCACGAGCTGGGAAGACCTCCCCGACGACATCAAGAACACCTACGACCGGCTGGGTATCCCCGAGGCGGAGAAGCAGCGTCTCGTCGCCGGTGTCGCCGCGCAGTACGAGTCCGAGGTCGTCTACCACCAGATCCGTGAGGACCTGGAGGAGCAGGGTGTCATCTTCGTCGACACCGACACCGGGCTGCGCGAGTACCCCGAGATCTTCGAGCAGTACTTCGGATCGGTCATCCCCGCCGGAGACAACAAGTTCGCCGCGCTGAACACGGCCGTCTGGTCCGGTGGCTCCTTCGTCTACGTCCCCCCGGGCGTGCACGTGGACATCCCGCTCCAGGCCTACTTCCGGATCAACACCGAGAACATGGGCCAGTTCGAGCGCACCCTGATCATCGCGGACGAGGGCTCGTACGTGCACTACGTCGAGGGCTGCACCGCGCCGATCTACACCTCCGACTCGCTGCACTCCGCGGTCGTGGAGATCATCGTCAAGAAGAACGCGCGCGTCCGGTACACGACCATCCAGAACTGGTCGAACAACGTGTACAACCTCGTCACCAAGCGTGCCACGGCCGCTGAGGGCGCGACGATGGAGTGGGTCGACGGCAACATCGGCTCCAAGGTCACGATGAAGTACCCGGCGATCTACCTCATGGGCGAGCACGCCCGGGGCGAGACCCTGTCCATCGCCTTCGCCGGCGAGGGTCAGCACCAGGACGCGGGCGCCAAGATGGTGCACGCGGCCCCGCACACGTCGTCGTCCATCGTGAGCAAGTCGGTCGCGCGCGGCGGTGGGCGCACGTCCTACCGCGGGCTGGTGCAGGTGCTCGAGGGTGCCGAGCACTCCGCCTCCAACGTGCTCTGCGACGCGCTCCTCGTCGACCAGATCTCCCGCTCAGACACCTACCCCTACGTCGACGTCCGCGAGGACGACGTCTCCATGGGCCACGAAGCGACCGTGTCGCGTGTCAGCGAGGACCAGCTGTTCTACCTCATGTCCCGAGGCATGAAAGAGACCGAGGCCATGGCCATGATCGTGCGCGGGTTCGTCGAGCCCATCGCGCGCGAGCTGCCCATGGAGTACGCCCTCGAGCTCAACCGCCTCATCGAGCTGCAGATGGAAGGGTCCGTCGGCTGATGACCAGCACACAGACAGAGTCCACCACGTCCGACGCCACCGACGGCCTGCGCACGGACCACACCCGTGCCGTGACCGAGGGCGCACACACCCACGGGACCGGGGGCACACCGCAGGGATCCCGCGCCGAGCGCGTGACCTCCTTCGACCCCGACGTCATCGTCGTGCCCTCCGGGCGCGAGGAAGAGTGGCGCTTCTCCCCGGTCCCGCGGCTCGCCCCGCTCTTCGCCACCGACCTCGCCTCCTCCGGGGTGCGCACGACCGTGGTCGAGGCCCCCGAGGTGAGCGTCGAGATCGTCAACCGCGACGACGCACGCCTGGGCAAGGCCGGCGTCCCCGGTGACCGCACCGCGGTCGCCGCGTGGACCTCGATCAAGGAAGCCACGGTCATCACCGTGCCGGCCCAGGCCGTCGCCTCGGCCGTGACGTCCATCCGCGTCGAGGGGATCAACGACACCCCGACCGCCAGCCACCTGCTCATCCACGCCGGTGCGCTGAGCGAGTCCGTCGTGCTGCTCGACCACCTCGGATCGGCGACCCTCACCGAGACCGTCGAGATCGTCGTGGACGACGGCGCGCACCTCACCCTGGTCAGCGTCCAGGACTGGACCACCGGGGCCGTGCACGCCAGCTCCCACCGCATCCGCCTGGGCCGCGACGCGAAGGTCAAGCACGTCGTGGTCACCCTCGGCGGCGACGTCGTCCGCCTCACCCCCGACGCCGTGTTCGCCGGCGAGGGCGGCGAGGTCGAGATGATCGGCCTGTACTTCGCCGACGCCGGTCAGCACCAGGAGCACCGCCTCTTCGTCGACCACGCGGTGCCGCGCTGCAAGTCCCGGGTGACCTACAAGGGTGCGCTGCAGGGCGAGGCCGCGCACACCGTGTGGGTCGGTGACGTCCTCATCCGCAAGGAAGCCGAAGGCACCGACACCTACGAGCTCAACCGCAACCTCGTGCTCTCCGACGGCGCCCGCGCCGACTCGGTCCCCAACCTCGAGATCGAGACCGGTCTCATCGAGGGTGCCGGGCACGCCAGCGCGACAGGTCGTTTCGACGACGAGCAGCTGTTCTACCTGCAGGCACGCGGGATCACCGAGGCCGAGGCACGGCGCCTCGTGGTGCGCGGCTTCTTCGCCGAGCTCATCCACGCGATCGGCGTGGAGTCGATCGAAGACCGGCTGCTCGCCTCGATCGAGGCCGAGCTGGCCAAGTCGATGGCCGTGATCGAGGGCACCGAACCGGTGACTGCATGAGCGCACAGCTCGCCTGCCTGACCGGCGACGTCCCCGTGGAGTCGGCACTGCGTGTCGAGCTCGAGGGGGCGCGCGGGACCGTCGAGGTCGCGGTCGTCCGCGACGCCGACGGTGAGCTGCACGCGATCTCGGACATCTGCTCCCACGGAGCGGTCTCGTTGTCCGAGGGCGAGGTGGAGGGGTGCTTCATCGAGTGCTGGCTCCACGGTTCGACCTTCGACCTCCGCACGGGCCAGCCGATGTCGTTGCCGGCGTCGCGCCCCGTGCCCGTCTACCCCCTGAGCGTCGACGGCGAGCGTGTGCTCGTCGACGTCGACTCACCCCTGACCTTTTCCTAGGAGACTGAGCATGTCCACACTTGAGATCCACGACCTGCACGTCAGCGTCGAGACCAAGGAAGGCCCCAAGCAGATCCTGCGCGGCGTCGACCTGACCATCAACTCGGGCCAGACCCACGCCATCATGGGCCCCAACGGCTCCGGCAAGTCGACCCTGGCCTACTCCCTGGCCGGTCACCCCAAGTACACCGTGACCTCCGGGACCGTCACCCTCGACGGCGAGGACGTGCTCGCGATGACCGTCGACGAGCGCGCCCGGGCCGGCCTCTTCCTGGCCATGCAGTACCCGGTCGAGGTCCCCGGCGTCTCCGTGACGAACTTCCTGCGGACCGCCAAGACCGCGATCGACGGCAAGGCCCCGGCGCTGCGCACCTGGGTCAAGGACGTCAAGGGAGCGATGGAGGCCCTGCGCATGGACACCTCCTTCGCCGACCGTTCGGTCAACGAGGGCTTCTCCGGTGGCGAGAAGAAGCGCCACGAGATCCTCCAGCTCGAGCTGCTCAAGCCGAAGTTCGCGATCCTCGACGAGACCGACTCCGGCCTCGACGTCGACGCGCTGCGGGTCGTCTCCGAGGGCGTCAACCGCGTCCGGGAGAACACCGACGCCGGCTTCCTGCTCATCACGCACTACACCCGGATCCTGCGCTACATCAAGCCGGACTTCGTCCACGTGTTCGTCGACGGCCGGATCGCCGAGGAGGGTGGCTCCGAGCTCGCCGACCGCCTCGAGGCCGAGGGCTACGACCGGTTCCTCACGACCACCACAGCCTGATCCGACCCCCCGGTGGTGGGCCACCCGGCCCACCACCACCAGAATCGAGGATCCATGACAGCCACCGACCAGGCCGCAACCGCGACCCGGCTCAGCGCAGCCGAGCTCGCCGCGGTCCGCGCCGACTTCCCGCTGCTCACCCGCACGCTGCGCGGCGGTCGGCAGCTGGTCTACCTCGACTCCGGGGCCACCTCCCAGAAGCCTGACCCGGTGCTCGACGCCGAGCAGGACTTCTACCTCCAGCGCAACGCCGCGGTCCACCGCGGGGCGCACCAGCTCGCCGAGGAAGCCACCGAGGCCTTCGAGGACGCGCGGGAGGCCGTCGCCGACTTCGTCGGAGCCGGCTCGGACGAGATCGTCTGGACGTCCAACGCGACGGCCGCGATCAACCTCGTCGCCTACGCGTTCTCCAACGCGACCGCCGGGCGCGGGGGAGCGGCGGCCCACCGGTTCGTGCTCGCCCCCGGTGACGAGATCGTCGTCACCGAGGCCGAGCACCACGCGAACCTCGTGCCGTGGCAGGAGCTCGCCGCCCGGACCGGTGCGGTCCTGCGCTGGCTCGAGGTCGACGACTCGGGGCGGATCCGTACCGACGCCGAGCACGTCGCCTCGGTGATCACCGACCGGACCCGCATCGTGGCCTTCACCCACGCCTCCAACGTGACCGGCGCGGTCACCCCGGTCGCCGGGCTCGTCGCCGCGGCGCACGCCGTCGGCGCGCTCGTCGTGCTCGACGCCTGCCAGAGCGTGCCCCACCTGCCGGTGGACCTGCACGAGCTGGGTGTGGACTTCGCGGCGTTCTCCGGCCACAAGATGCTCGGCCCCACCGGTGTCGGTGCGCTCTACGGGCGGCGTGAGCTGCTCGAGGCGATGCCGCCGGTGACCACGGGCGGGTCGATGGTCGAGGTCGTCACGATGACCGAGGCCACCTACGCGCCGCCGCCGCAGCGCTTCGAGGCCGGCACGCAGATGGTCGCCCAGGCGATCGGGATGGGCGCGGCCGCCCGGTACCTGGGCGACCTGGGCATGGACGCCGTCGCCGAGCACGAGCACGAGATCACCCTCGAGCTGCTCAAGATCGCCGACATCCCGGGCGTGCGCATCATCGGCCCGACCGATCCGAGCGACCGCCTCGCGGTCGTGTCCTTCGTCGTCGACGGCGTGCACTCCCACGACGTCGGCCAGGTGCTCGACGACGCGGGCATCGCCGTGCGGGTGGGCCACCACTGCGCGCAGCCCCTGCACCGCCGGTTCAAGGTCGCGGCCACGGCCCGCGCCTCGGCCTCGGTCTACACGACCGTCGAGGAGATCACGACCTTCCGGGAATCGTTGAGCACCGTCCGAGCGTTCTTCGGACTGACATGAGGAGGACATCGTGAGCACCTCGATGGAAGCGCTGTACCAGCAGGTCATCCTGGACCACTCCAAGCGCCCGCACGGGCGCGGTCTGGTGGAGGCCACCGGCCCGCTGGCCGGGGAGTCCCACCAGGTCAACCCGACCTGCGGGGACGAGGTGACGATGCGCGTGCAGTTCGCCCAGGACGCCGCGGGCCACAAGGTCATCGAACGGGTCAGCTGGGACGGCGACGGCTGCAGCATCTCCCAGGCGTCCCTGTCGGTCCTCACCGAGCTGGTCACCGGGCAGGACATCGCCACCGGTGAGCACCTCGGCGAAGCCTTCCGCAAGCTCATGCAGTCCCGAGGCAAGGGGCTGGACGAGGACCTCGAGGACGAGCTCGGGGACGCGACCGCGTTCACCGGGGTCTCCCAGTTCCCGGCCCGGATCAAGTGCGCCCTGCTCGGCTGGGCCGCGCTGCGCGACACCTTCGCGACCTCCGGGGTGCTCGAGGACCGCGTGCTCGACGCCCCCGCAACGCCCGCTCCACAGAACGTCACCCCCGGCAACCACGAGGAGAGAGACCGCCATGAGCAGTGACACCACGCACGAGAGTGCCCCCCAGGAGGCTCCCGCCGTGGCGCTCGCCCCTGCGGGCAGCCCACCCAACGTCGCCGACGTCGAAGAGGCTCTGCACGACGTGATTGACCCCGAGCTGGGGATCAACGTCGTCGACCTCGGTCTCATCTACGGCGTCATGCTCGACCAGAACAACCACGCCGTGATCGACATGACGCTCACCTCGGCGGCGTGCCCGCTGACCGACGTCATCGAGGACCAGACCGGCCAGGCTCTCGAGGGCATCGTCGACGGCTTCCGGATCAACTGGATCTGGATGCCGCCGTGGGGCCCGGAGAAGATCACCCAGGACGGCAAGGACCAGCTGCGGGCGCTCGGCTTCAACGTCTGAGCAGTCCCCGCACGAGCGTTCCAGCAGGACCCGGCACCCACGGTGCCGGGTCCTGCTGCGTCTGAACCCGTCCCGGTGCCCGCACCGCACGCCCCCGTTCCCGGCGCCCCCACCGCACGCCCCGTTCCCGGCGCCCGCACCAGACACCCCTCCTCCCGCTGAGTGCGGCGGAATGGCTGCCGGATGTCCGGTTTGGGCAGCCAGATGCCCGCACTCAGCGAGGGGGTGGGATCGAGGGGGGGCGCGGGAGCGGGGGCAGTGTGGGGGTGGGTCAGCTCGGGGGTGGGGTGGCGAAGGGGCAGCCGTGGCAGGCCAGGGCCCTGCGCCACAGGGGGCGCGGCTCGCATCCGGGGCAGGCAGCACCAGGTGGCCTCGACCCGGGCGCCGTCGACCCGAGGCCGGCCGGCCCGGTGGCCCGCGCGGGGCGCACCGCCCGTCCGGCCTCGACCCAGTGGTCGATGGCGGCGGCGGCCAGGTCGTCGGAGATCTGCAGACGTCGGGCCACGGTCGCGGCGTCGGCCCCGGCCTCGAGCTCGCGCAGGACCTCGGCGAGGATGCTCACGGCGCGCTCATGACGGCCGGCTCACAGCAGGCTGCCGAGCTGGAAGACGGCGACCGCGAGCACCCACGCGACCGCGAGCTGGACGAGCACGGCCACCGCCGTGGTCCGCCGCCCCAGCATCCGCGCCTGCTCGGCCACGGTCGCCAGGCACGGGGTGTAGGCGAGGATGAACACCATGAACGCCGCCGCGGCGGCCTGTCCGTGCCCGCCCGAGGAGCGGTCGAAGGTGTCCAGCAGGTTGTCCCCGAGCGCGCTCACGGTGGCTCCAGGTTCCGGCTCGGCGACGGCGTAGGACTGTGCCAGCCCGCCGATCACCACCTCCTTGGCGACGAACCCGGTCATGAGGGCCGACGTCGCGTGCCAGTCCCCGAACCCGGCCGGGGCGAACACGGGTGCCAGGGCCTGCGCGGTCGCGCCGTAGACGCTGTCCTGGACCGGGACGTCCGCCAGCGGGTGGTCGCCGTGCACCGGGACCGCGAGCAGCACCCACACCACGACGAGGGTGGCCACGATGATCGTGCCGGCTCCGGTGACGAAGCCCCAGGTGCGCACCCAGGCCGCACCGAGCAGGGAGCGCACCCGGGGCCGCTGGTAGGTCGGCAGCACGATGACCAGGGGGTCGGCCTGGACGTCGCGGAACAGGGTGGCCCGCGCCGCCAGGCCTCCGACCACCACGAGCGCGACGCTCGCCGCGTACATGACCAGCACGACGAGCGTCGCGTGGGCGGGGAAGAACACCGTCGCGAGCAGCACGAACACGGTGAGCCGGGCCGCGCAGGAGGTGTAGGGGATGAGCAGGCCGACGAGCAGGCGCTGGCGCCGGTCGGGGAGCGTCTTCGTCGCCGCCAGCGCCGGGACGTTGCAGCCGAAGCCGACGACGAGGGCCAGCACCGCCCGTCCGTCCAACCCGAGCCGGCGCATCGCCCGGTCGGTGATGAGCGCCACCCGAGCGAGATACCCGCTGTCGTCGAGGATCGCGATCGCCAGGAACATCAGCCCCATGAGCGGCGCGAAGGACACGACCGTGGCCACCCCGACGAGCAGCCCTCCGACGAGCAGGCTCTCGAGCCACCCGCCGCCCCATCCGGCCCAGCCCAGCCCGCTCTGGACCGCGGCCGCGACCGGACCACTGACCAGCGCGTCCCCCCACGCCATGAGGGGGGCCGCGACGGTGGTGGCGACGCTGAACAGGGCCCACAGCACGCCCAGCGCCACGAGCGACCCCCACACGGGGTGCAGCAGGAGACGGTCGAGGTGCTCGGTGAGGGGGACGGCGTGAGCCGCCGGAGAGTCTGTCGCGGGGGTGCCGGCGATCGTGGAGTCGGCTCCGGGCAGCGTGGTCTCGGCGATGACCTCCCGGACCCAGTCGAAGATCGTGTCGGCGTCCGCGGTGAGCGCCTCCTGCGACCATCCGGTCTCCGGGCCTGACGGCCCGACCAGGGGCCTCGGGTGGTCGAGGGCCCGGGCGACGGCGCGGTGCAGCGCGGGCACCCCGGACCCGGTGCGCGGGTTGATCTCGACCACGGGGACCGCCAGACGGCGCTCGAGCGCGGCGGGGTCGATCCCGGTGCCGCGGCTGCGGGCGACGTCGGCCAGGGTGAGCGCCACGACGACCGGCAGCCCGGTGCGGGCCACGTGCGCGGCGAGGTACAGCGACCGGGCGGGCTCGTGCGCGTCGACCAGCAGCACGATCGCGTCCGGTGCGCGGCCGTGGGTGCCGGCGACGGCGTCACGGGTGACCTGCTCGTCCGGTGAGCGGGGGACGAGCGAGTACGTCCCGGGAAGGTCGAGCAGCTGTGCCCGGGGCGCCCCGGGGCCACCCACCTGCCAGCTGCCGGCGGCAAGGTCGACGGTGGTGCCCGGCGCGTTGCGCACCGTCGCCCGGACACCGGTGAGCGCGGCGAACAGCGTGGACTTGCCGACGTTGGGGGTCCCCACCAGCGCCAGGAGCGCCTGCCCGCCGCCGACGACGCTGGTGCCCCCGACGCCGACGCCGCCACCAGTGCCGCAGCCCGCCGCGTCCACCCCGGGGGCGCGGCCCGGCCCGCAGTGCGGGCAGCTCATCCGCAGACCTGGGGTCCGGCGTCGGGCTCCACCTCGAGGGCTGCGCAGCTCACGTGGTCGAGGGCGATCCGGGTGGGCCCGAGGGCGAGCACCCGCCCGCCGAAACCCGCCCGCTGCGTCACCTGGAGCAGGCAGCCGACCCTCAGGCCGAGCTCCCGCATCCGCAGCGGGTCACCCACGCCGACGGCGGTGAGCCGCAACGAGACTCCGAACGGTGCCGCGGTCAGTCGCATACCTCAAGGCTAGGACAAAGGTAAGGCACACCTCATGGGACGGAAGTCCCACGGCGCAGTGCGGCGGGTCTCGCGGGCGCCTGCCGGGGGACCAGGGATCAGAGCGTCGCCGCCGTCATCGCGTTGCACTGGTCGAAGGTCCCGCCCTGGTAGCCGACCATGAACCAGCGTTGACGCTGCTCGGCAGACCCGTGCGTCCAGGCGTCGGGGTTGACCTGACCGGTCGCTGCCTCCTGGATCCGGTCGTCGCCCACCGCCTGGGCTGCCGAGAGCGCGTCGGCGAGATCGGTCTCGCTGATCGGCTCGAGGAACGGCTTGCCGGTGTCCGGGTTGGGGACGACAGCCGCGTTGCCGGCCCACATCCCGGCGAGGCAGTCGGCCATGAGCTCGATCCGCACCGAGTCCGACTCCGGTCCGGTGCCGGACCGGTCGGCGGAGTCCATCGCGCCGGTGATCTGCTGGATGTGGTGGCCCACCTCGTGCGCGACGACGTACTCCTCGGCGAGCGGGCCGCCCGAGGACCCGAAGTCCTCGCGGAGCACGCTGAAGAAGTCGACGTCGATGTAGACCGTCTGGTCGGGTGGGCAGTAGAACGGACCGGTCGAGCTGGACGCGCCCCCGCAGGCCGTCGTCGTCGCGCCGGTGAAGGCGACCGCGCCGGGCAGGGTGTAGGCGACCCCGGTCTGGGCGGGCAGGGCCTCGGCCCAGTAGGTGTCCAGTGAGGAGATCGTCCAGCCGTACCGGCACTCGGAGTCGGAGTTGGCCTGCTCGGCGGTGCTGCAGTCCACGAGCCCGGTCTCGGTCTGCGGCTCGGACCCGCCCCCGAACAGGCCCGAGAGGTCGACCCCGAGGGCCTGGGAGACGAGGAAGATCGCCAGGGCGCCGAGGCCCCCGCCGATCGCCGCGGCAGGGGCCTTGCCGGTGCGCTTGCGCACCCTGTCGGAGTCGAAGGACCCACCGTCTTGAAAAGTCATACCGGGGACAGTACCGGGCAGGGGGCGCCGGTGCCCGGGCGGTGACCGGGTTGTCCGGCTGTGCCCGCTCCGCCCCGCCCGCCCCGCCCGCTCCGCTCCGCCCGCCCGCCGCCGCCTGGTCGGCCGGGCCACAGGGGGCGTCGTCTGGTCGGGCTAGAGCGGCACAGGGACGTCGGTCCCGCCCTCGTGGGTCAGCCGGCTCCCCATCTGCACCACGGTCGCCGCGTCGACGAAGCCCCCCGCGAAGAGCGCCTCTCCCTGGCGGAACTGCGGGGAGCGGGCCAGCAGGTCTGCCGGTGCGTAGCCGAAGTAGTCCGCGAGCTCGGCGAGGTCGTGCGGTGAGCTCATCTTCATGAGCGCGAGGTTGTCGCACTGGGACAGGGCGTTCGGGTGGATCTTGGAGGGACGCTGCGTGGACAGCACCAGCCACAGCCCGTACTTGCGCCCCTCCGCGGCGATCTGGACGATCCGCTCGGTCAGGGCGGTGTCGATGGGGGTGGCCGGGTCGGCGGGGCAGAGGTTGTGGGCCTCGTCGATGACGATGAGCGCCGGCCGGCGCTCCACCCGGGTGTGCCACAGGTGGTCGAGCACGGCGAGTGCGGCGACCTTCGGCTCCCAGTGCGAGCGGAACCCGCTCAGGTCGAGCACCGTCGCCCGGGGCCGGGTGTCGATGACGTCCTCCGCCGACGTCCCGCCCCACGCCCACAGGTCCCAGTCCATGACGCCGAGGTTCTCCAGCCGCAGCAGCAGCTTGCGCCTCCCGGGGTCGGTGGCGGCCGCCAGGTGCTGGGCGAGGCTGCCGCGATCCTTGCCCAGACCGCGCACCTCCTCCTCCAGGTGCAGGAGGACGTTGTACTCCTCGGCGTCGAGCAGAGGGTCGAGCCGCAGCACCGCCGCCTTGGACCGCAGGTTCAGGTCGACGAACCGGACGACGAGCCGGTCCCCGGGGGTGTCACCCGACCGGAGGATCCGCACCGGGGTGTCCGCGAGCTGCGCGGCCACGTCCGGGTCGACGTCCGGGCGGACGTCGTCCAGCCGGACGAAGTCGGCGTTCGGGTCGAGGATGATCAGCGGCAGGCGGGTGTGCAGCAGGAGCTGCTCGAGGACCACGCCGAGCGCGTAGGTCTTGCCCGAGCCGCTCTGCCCGCACCAGAACGTGTGCCGGTTGAAGCGGCCCGCGTCGAGATTCGCCGGTGCGCCCGCAGAGCCGGCCTCAGAATCGACTGTTTGCCCGATCTGGATCATCTAGCGAGCGTAGCTCCGGGGACGGCTGACGGCAGGTCGAGGGAGTGCCCCCGGAGGTCAGGTCCGGTCGTCGTCGAGGACACCACGGGCGGTGAGCGCGTCGGCGGTCGTGTGGGCGCGGGCCACCGTGCGCAGCACGAAAGGGACGAGGAGCGCCCGGGGTGAGCGGTCCAGGCCGCGGGCCCGCGCGGCGTCGCGCACGTCCCAGGCGAGGTCGATGAGCGCCGGGACCGTCCGCAGGACGAGGGAGACGGTCAGCGCGACGGTCTGCGGGTGGATCCCGACGTGTCGCAGCGGCCGGGCGGCCCGGGTGAGGGCGTCGAGCAGCCGGTCGGTGCGGGTGGTGGCGGTGACGAGGGTGGCGAGGGAGACGACGGCGAGCAGTCCTGCGGCGGTGACGAGCGCCGTCGGCCAGTCCCGTGCCCACCACTGGTAGGCGCCGAGGGCGACCGCGACCACGACGACGGGGAGCAGGGAACGGGCCATGGCCCGCAGCGGGACCCGCGCGACGGCGGCGAGGACGACCGTTGCGGCGAGGACGCCGACGGCCACGGCAGGCCGTGGGACCACGGTGACCAGGACCGAGACCACCGCCAGGACGGCCAGCTTCCAGCCGGGTCCGAGCCGGTGGACCCAGGAGCGACCCGGGACGTAGAGGCCGAGCGGACCGGTCCAGCGCGGACGGACCGCCCGGCGCCTGCTCACGGATCCTCCGGAGCCCAGGCGGGGTCGGTCATGAGCTCCTGGTAGAAGGCGACGGCGCTGCCCGGGTCGCCGTCGAAGACGACGCGTGCCCGGTCGATCACGAGCACCCGGTCGGCCTGGGCCGCGGCCTCGAGGTCGTGCGTGACGTGCAGGACCTGCTGGTCCAGGCCGGCGAGCAGGTTGTTGACGTGGGTGCGCCAGCGCAGGTCGAGCAGCGTCGTCGGCTCGTCGCACACGAGCACCCGGGGCTGCGTGGCCAGCACCCCGGCCAGGGCGAGGAGCTGCTTCTGACCGCCGGAGAGGGCGTGCACGCTCACGTCGGCGAGGTGGCCGAGCCGGAAGGAGTCGAGGATCTCCCGCGCCCGGTCTTCGCGCTCGCGGCGACCGAGGCGTAGCCGGCGCAGGGAGAGTCCGACGTCCTCGAGCGGGGTGGGCATGACGAGCTGGGAGTCGGCGTCGGAGAAGACGAAACCGACCTGGCGCCGGACCGCCCGTCCGTCGTCGTGGGAGTCCAGCCCGTTGACCCGCACGTACCCGCTCGTGGGCAGCACGAGACCGTTGACGAGGCGGGCGAGAGTGGACTTGCCGGACCCGTTGGCGCCGATCACCGCGACCCGGGCCTGCGTGAGGGTCACCGTCGTCGGCGCCAGGATGGTCACCTCCCCGGACGGTGCGGTGGAGCCGGCCGGTGCGGCCACGGCCACGTGGGCGGCGAGGAACTCGATCACGGGACGGGCCGGTCGTCGTCGTCGGGCATGCTCAGGCGCGCCGCTGCAGCCGCGGGAACGCGCGCAGGACCGCGGTGGCGGTCACCGCGGCGGCGGCGCACTTGAGCAGGTCACCGGGGATGTAGGCGGCGTTCGCAGCGATCGCCTCCGCGGCCGTGAGGTTCAGGCGCCACGCCATGCCCGCGATGCCCAGGGGGTAGATGACGAGCGCCGTCGCGACGGCGCACGCCGCGAAGGTGAGGCCGGTCCGGGCGCCGCGCCCGACCCGGGCCGGGATCCGCCCGACGAGCAGGCCGACGAGCGCGGCGGCGAAGGGGAAGGCGACGACGTACCCGACCGACGGGCCGGCGATGACCGCGAGACCGGTGCGGCCCAGGGAGAAGACGGGCACGCCCGCCATCCCGATCGCGAGGTACAGCCCGACGGTGAGCAGCGCGCGGCGGGGCCCGAGCACCGCACCGGTGAGCAGCACCGCGAAGGTCTGGAGGGTGATCGGGACCGACGCCACCGGGATGGTGAGCAGGGCGCAGGCGGTGATGAGCGCCGCGAAGGTGGCGATCAGGGCGACGTCGGTCGCCGCGGTGTCGCGGGTCAGGCCGCGCCGGACGGCGGGGGACTGGACGGCTGGTACGTCTGACATGTCTTCCTCGCGGTGGTCGAAGTGCGGGCCAGGAGCGTCTGTGACGCAACCGACGATCGCGGGTGAGGCGGTGCTCGCAGCCGCGCGCCTGCAGCGGGCGGGCCGTTCGGCGGCGACCGCCCGGGACGCCGGCGCACGGAGAGCGCAGGGAAACGGTGCCGGGTGAAGCCTATCCACGCATAGAATTGGAGGCGTTTGTGCCCGCCCCCAGAACTTGGGGGCATCCTACGGAGGAAACCTCAGTGATCTCTGCCCACGCCGTTGAACTTCGAGTCGGCGCCCGCGTGCTCCTCGAAGAGGCTACCTTCCGCATCGCCCCGGGCGACAGGATCGGGTTGGTCGGCCGGAACGGAGCCGGCAAGACGACCCTGACCAAGGCGTTGGCCGGTGAGACGCTGCCGACCCGAGGGCAGATCACCCGGACCGGGGACATCGGCTACCTCCCGCAGGACCCCCGCACCGGTGACATGGAGATGATCGCCATGGACCGGGTGCTGTCCGCGCGCAGCCTCGACCTGCTCGTGCGAGCCATGCGGGACACCGAGGGTGAGATGGCCAGCGCCGACGAGGAGACCCAGGTCGCCGCGATGGAGCGCTACCCGGCCCTGGAGGAGCGGTTCACCGCCGCGGGTGGCTACGCGGCCGAGAGCGAGGCCGAGCGCATCGCCTCCAACCTCGGTCTCGACGAGCGCGTCCTGAGCCAGAAGATCGGGACGCTCTCCGGTGGTCAGCGCCGCCGGGTCGAGCTGGCCCGGATCTTGTTCTCGGGCGTGGGCACCCTGCTCCTCGACGAACCGACCAACCACCTCGACGCCGACTCGATCATCTGGCTGCGCGAGTATCTCAAGTCCTACCCCGGCGGCTTCGTGGTCATCAGCCACGACAACGAGCTCATGCGTGCCACCGTCAACAAGGTGTTCCACCTGGACGCCAACCGCAGCGAGCTCGACCAGTACAGCCTCGGCTGGGACGCGTACCTGCTCCAGCGCGAGACCGACGAGCGCCGTCGTCGCCGGGAACGGGCCAACGCCGAGAAGAAGGCGACCGTGCTGCTCGGCCAGGCCGAGAAGATGCGCGCCAAGGCGTCCAAGGCCGTCGCCGCGCAGAACATGATCCGCCGCGCCGAGCGCATGATGAACAACCTCGAGGGGGAGCGCGTCGACGACAAGGTCGCCAAGCTCCGCTTCCCGACCCCGGCGCCGTGCGGCAAGACGCCGTTGACGGCCTCCGGCCTGAGCAAGGTCTACGGCTCCCAGGAGGTGTTCACCGGGGTCGACCTCGCGATCGACCGTGGCAGCCGCGTGGTCATCCTCGGCCTCAACGGAGCCGGCAAGACGACGCTGCTGCGCATCCTGGCAGGGGTGGAGGCGCCGAACGCGGGAGAGGTGCACCCCGGGCACGGGCTCAAGCTGGGCTACTACGCCCAGGAGCACGAGACCCTGGACATGTCCATCACCGTCCTGGAGAACCTGCGTCACAGCGCCCCGGACCTCACCGACGCCGAGGTGCGCTCCACGCTCGGGTCGTTCCTGTTCTCCGGCGACGACGCGAACAAGCCGACCCACGTGCTGTCCGGTGGGGAGAAGACCCGCCTGGCGCTCGCGGCCCTCGTCGTCTCCTCGGCGAACGTGCTGCTCCTGGACGAGCCGACGAACAACCTCGACCCGGCCTCCCGCGCCGAGATCCTCGGGGCGCTCAAGACGTACGAGGGCGCCGTCGTCATGGTCACCCACGACTACGGCGCCGTCGAGGCGCTCGCCCCCGAGCGGGTGCTGCTGCTGCCCGACGGCGACGAGGACCTCTGGAACGACAGCTACGCCGAGCTCATCGAGCTCGCCTGAGCCTCCGACCGCCTGAGCCTCCGACCGCCTGAGTCTCCAGCTGCCTGAGTCTCCGGCCAGCTGAGTCACCGACCGCCTGAGCCTCCCTACGGGGCGTGCTCTTGACGTCGGGACGTGCGTTCAACCGCACGCCCTGTCGTCAAGAGCACGCCCCGTCGGTGGATCGGGCACAGCCCGAGCGCCATGATCGGGCACGATGGTCACATGACCATCCTCGAGAGACTGACCAGCGACCTGACCGTGAGCATGAAGGCCCGTGACGCCTTCCGCACCAACACCCTGCGCCAGATGATCGCCGCGCTGCGCACGGCGGAGAAGTCGGGCACGACGGCCCACCAGCTGAGCGACGCGGAGGCCGAGTCCGTGCTCACCAGCGAGGTCAAGAAGCGCCGCGAGAGCGCGCAGATCTACACCGAGGCCGGCGCCGCCGACCGCGCGGAGACCGAGACCGTCGAGGCTGACCTCATCGAGAGCTACCTCCCGACGGCCCTCACCGACGCCCAGCTCGACGACCTCGTGGCCGAGGCGATCGCGGCGACCGGTGCCAGCACGCCCAAGGAGATGGGGCTGGTCATGAAGGCCGCGAACGCCGCAGCGGCCGGGCGCGGGCGGGTCGACGGCAAGGTGCTCTCCCAGAAGGTCCGGAACGCGCTCCAGGGCTGAGGTGCGCCGCAGCGGCCGGTCGCAGCCGCTGCGGGTCGGTGCAGCTATCGCCCGCTGCGGGTTTCGATGAGGGAGTCTTCGATCTCCTCGGGCGTGGGCTGACGCGCCGCGCTGCGCCGGCCAGCGGGCGAGCCCGCCGCTCGGGGTCCGGTCGCCCCTGCCACGGCTGACGAGTCGGCCTCGACCGGGTCGAAGGGGTGCGCCAGCCCGCCGAGCGCCGTGAGGGTGTTCTCGCGTCGCTCCCGCACCACGAGCAGGATGAAGCCGCCGACGCCGCCGAGGGCGAAGACCCACCACTGGAACGCGTACGACAGGTGCGAGCGCGGGTCGGTGTCCGGCGTGGGCAGCGGGCGGGTGGACTCCGGCGGAGCGGGCGTCTCCGAGGCGAGCGCCCCGTAGGCGCCGTAGGTGAGTCCTTGCGCCCAGGCGTCGCCGTCCGGTCCGGCGGCAAGCACCTGGGCGGTGCTGATCGCCTGGACCTGGCCGTCGGGGGCGCCGTTGTCCGCGGCGGGCTCGTCGGCGCGGAGCCGGACGACGACGTCGACCTCGCCCTCCGGGGGAGCCGGCACCGAGTCGGGCTCGGCGCTGTCGCGGCCGTAGGGCAGCCACCCGCGGTTGACCACGAGGACCGTGCCCTGGTCGGTGACGAAGGGCACGAGGACGTGGAAGGTCGCCTGCTTGTCGACGGGCCGGTTGCGCAGCAGCACGGTGGCCTCGGGCAGGTAGTGCCCGTGGATCGACACCTGACGCCACACGTCGCGCTCGTCCACGGTGGCACCTGCCTCGGGCAGCACCTCGGTGAGGGGGACCGGCTCGGCCGAGTAGTTCTCCTGGATGATCGTGATCGCCGCGTCGCGAGCCACGTGCCGGTTCCACTGCCACCGCCCGGCGAAGACGCAGCCCACCACGAGGACCGCCACGCCGAGTCCGAGGGCGACCCACTGGGTGGTGGTGCGTCCCCCTGTCGTGCGCAGCGTGGCGCCGACTCCCGCACTGCTGGTCACGCCACTGCTCACGGTTGGCTCTGCTGCTCGAGGTCGCCTACCGGGACGGTGCCCTGGAGGAAGCCGCGGGCGCCGAGGAAGGTCTCGAGGTGCTCACGGTGCTCGTCGCAGGCCAGCCAGACCTTGCGCCGCTGGGGGGTGTGGATCTTCGGGTTGTTCCACAGCAGACCCCACACGGCCTGCTGGGGGCACCCCTTTCCGCTGCACACGAGGTCGTCCGTGATTGGGTCGGCGAGCCCGAGCAGGTCAGTCATGAGGTTCTCCCGAGGATGGTTGAGGTGAGGTCGTCGGCGGCGGGACGGGCGCGACGGGAAGCTGTCGGTACTCCATCAGCGGGTCGCCGAGATCACGCTTGTCGCGGCCCGCGTTCGCCTCGATGACCGCGATGTAGGGGAGCACGATCGCTCCGGCGAGCAGCAGCCACATGAGGATCCCGTCCGCGAACACCGCCGCGATGATGCAGACCAGCCGGATCCCCATCTGGATCAGGTACCGCCGCGTGCGTCGCGCCTGGTCGTCGTGGAGCGAGTCCGCCGCGGTGGTGATGCGGTGGACCTGCTCCGCCGGGGCCCCAGAGGGCTGGCGGGAACGCCTGAGCCCCTTCGAGCCACGAGTCTTCACTCCTTGAGTTTACGCGTCCCCCCGGCTGTGACGAGGGCCACGCTCGGGACCTGCGACGGCGCGCGGGCGGCCTGGTCGAGGGCCGGACGGCCCGAATGTCTGTAGGGTTCCCACTAGTCCGGACGTGTGCACGTGATGATTCCTGCGCGCGGGCCCGCCCGCGGGTCGACTACCGTTTTCCACACATGTGCTGTCCTGGCCTGCCCTGTCGGGCACTGTCCGGCCCGGGTGCACAGACACGAACAGTGAACGAGGAGGACCCGTGGCTGAGGAATCCACCAACGCAGGACGCGTGGTGCTGGTGACCGGTGCGAACCGCGGCATCGGCCGCGCGATCGCCGAGCGCTTCGTCGCCGGTGGCGACCGGGTCGCCACCATCTACCGCAGCGGCGACCTGCCCGACGGCGTGCTCGGCGTGGTCGCCGACGTCACGGACACCGCCGCGGTCGACGCTGCCTTCACCACGATCGAGGCCGAGCTCGGCCCGGTCGAGGTGCTCGTGGCGAATGCGGGCGTGACCCGCGACCAGCTCCTCATGCGGATGAGCGACGAGGAGTTCGAGAGCGTCATCGACGTCAACCTCACCGGGACCTTCCGCTGCGTGCGCAGGGCGTCCAAGGGCATGATCCGCATGCGCCACGGCCGGATCATCCTCATCTCCTCGGTCGTCGGCCTCTACGGTGGCGCCGGCCAGGTCAACTACTCCGCCTCCAAGGCGGCGCTGGTGGGCATGGCCCGCTCGATCACCCGTGAGCTCGGCGGTCGTGGCATCACCGCGAACGTCGTCGCCCCGGGCTTCATCGACACGGCCATGACGGCCGAGCTGCCGCCGGAGCGTCAGGCGGCCTACAAGGCCGCGATCCCGGCCGGACGGTTCGCTCAGCCCGACGAGGTCGCAGGTGTTGTGCAGTTCCTCGCCTCCGCTGATGCTGGATACATCTCCGGCGCGGTGGTGCCGGTCGACGGTGGCCTCGGGATGGGTCACTGACAAGCACCGTAGGTCGGCGAGAATCGCTGACCAGTTGTTCTCGTGCTGCACCCGCCGCACGTGAAGCACGTAGTGTCATCGGCAGGCCCACCGCTCGTCGGGGGCCTGCCGCCGTGGGGGTCCGGTGCGTGACCCCCACCCACCTGACGAAAGGAAGACGATGGGCCTGCTTGAAGGCAAGAAGTTGCTCGTGACCGGAGTGCTCACCGACCAGTCGATCGCGTTCCACGTCGCGCGGCTCGCGCAGCTGGAAGGTGCCGAGGTCATCCTGACCTCCTTCGGGCGGCAGCTCCGCCTGACCCAGGCGATCGCCAAGCGCCTGCCGGCGTCGGCGCCGGTGATCGAGCTGGACATCACGAACACCGACGACCTGGCTGCCCTCGAGGGTCGCGTGCGTGAGCACACCGACCACCTCGACGGTGTGGTGCACTCGATCGGTTTCGCCCCGCAGTCCGTCATGGGTGGCAACTTCCTCTCGGGGGAGTGGGCCGACGTCGCGACCGCGCTCCAGGTCTCCGCCTTCTCGCTCAAGTCCCTCGCGGTGGCTGCCCGGCCGCTGCTGTCCTCGGGAGGCTCGATCGTCGGCCTCACCTTCGACGCGAGCTTCGCCTGGCCGGTCTACGACTGGATGGGTGTCGCCAAGGCGGCCTTCGAGTCGACGTCGCGCTACCTGGCCCGTGACCTGGGCCCCGAGGGCATCCGGGTCAACCTGGTCTCGGCCGGCCCGATCCGCACCACGGCGGCCAAGTCGATCCCCGGCTTCGCGAAGATGGAGAACGGCTGGCCCGAGCGGGCCCCGCTCGGCTGGGACATGACCGATCCCGAGCCGACCGCGCGTGCCGTCGCTGCTCTGCTGTCCGACTGGTTCCCGGCGACCACGGGCGAGATCGTGCACGTGGACGGTGGCGTCCACGCGATGGGGATGTGACCTTGACCTCGACCCAGGTCATGCGGCGGCTGGTGCTGCTGCGCCATGCCAAGGCGGAGCCGGCCGGATCGGTCGCGGACGTGCTGCGCCCGCTCGCTCTGCTCGGCCGCAAGCAGGCGAGCCGGATCGGTCCGGCGCTGCTCGATGCCGACGTCGTGCCTGAGCTGGTGCTGTGCTCCGACGCGGTCCGGACCCGCCAGACCTGGGATCTGCTCAAGGTGGGGCTGGGTGACTCCGAGCCTGAGGCGACCATCACCACGGGTGTCTACACCGCCGGTGCGTCGGAGATCCTCTCCCTGGTGGCCGCGGTGGACCCGCGGGTCCGCACGGTGCTCGTCGTCGGGCACGAACCGGCCATGTCGGCGGTCGCGGCGCACCTGGCCGGGCCCGGGTCCGACCCGGCGGCCCTCGCCCAGGTGCAGGTCGGCATGCCGACGGCGGCGTACGCGGTGCTCGAGTCGCACGCGGCCTGGGACGGCTGGACCAGGCGCAGCGCGGTCCTGGCGATGCTGGACCGCCCGCACGTCTAGACCACGCCCGCAGCGTGGAGCAGGGCCCCGGTGACCAGTGGTCGCCGGGGCCCTGCTCTTGCGGGTGGGGGCTCTCGTGGGTGGGGGGCGCGTCGCGCGCGGGTCCGGTCCGGCTACGCCGGCTGCTGGGCGTCGATGATCTCCAGGACGGCGTCCAGGCGGGGGCCGTCGACGCTGAACGGCGCCTGAGCCCGGACGACGGGCTTCGCCGCGAAGGCGATCCCGATCCCGGCCGCGTGGATCATGTCGAGGTCGTTGGCGCCGTCCCCGATCGCGACCGTGTGCTCCATCGCGACGCCCTCCGCGGCGGCGAACTCGCGCAGGCACTGCGCCTTGTACGCGCGGTCGACCACCTGGCCGGTGGTCCGGCCGGTGAGCTGGTCGCCGGACACCTCGAGGCGGTTGGCGCGGAAGGTCGAGATCCCCAGCTCGGCGGCCAGGTCGGCGACGATCTCCTCGAAGCCGCCTGAGACGAGCGCGACGGTCCAACCGCGACGGTGACACTCCGCGACGAGCTCGCGGGCCCCGGGGGTGAACGTCGCCCGGGCGCGGACGACGTCGAGCACGCTGACCGGGAGCCCGGCGAGGGTGGCGACCCGCTCGCGCAGCGACTCGGCGAAGTCGAGCTCGCCGCGCATGGCACGCTCGGTGATCTCCGTGACGAGCTCCTCGGTGCCCGCATGCGCGGCGATGAGCTCGATGACCTCCTGGGAGATGAGCGTGGAGTCGACGTCCATCACCACGAGGCGTCGCGGGCCCGGCGACGGGATCGGTGTGGGCGTGGACGCGGTGAGGGGCTGCGGTGGGGTCACCCGTCAAGCCTAGACGGACCCCGGACGCTCACCGGACGGCCCCCAGACGCACACCGGACCCGGCAGCGGGCCTGCGCCTGCTGCCGGGTCCGGACGGGACACGTCCCGCGGCGTCGTCACTCGACGATGGTGCCCTTGGGGACGACCGTGATGCCCGACTCGGTCACCGTGAAGCCGCGGGCGCGGTCCTCGTCGGCGTTGAGACCGACGCGGGCACGCTCGTGGATGATGACGTTCTTGTCGATGATCGCCCGGTGGACCTGGGCGTGGCGGTGGACCTTGACGTCGTCGAGGAGGACCGAGTCGGAGACCGCAGCCCAGGAGTGCAGGTGCACCCCGGGGGAGAGGACCGAGCCGACGACCGTCGCACCGGAGATGAGCACACCCGGGGAGACGATCGAGTCGGCTGCGTGCCCCAGCCGCCCGGCGCCGGCGTGCACGAACTTCGCCGGCGGGAGCCCGACGTAGCCGGTGTGCAGGGGCCACTGGGAGTTGTAGAGGTTGAACACCGGGGTGACCGCGATGAGGTCCTTGTTGGCGTCGTAGTAGGAGTCGATCGTCCCGACGTCGCGCCAGTAGTCGCGGTCGCGGTCGGTGGACCCGGGGACGTCGTTGCGGATGAAGTCGTAGACCCCGGCGGTCCCGCGGTCGACGAAGTACGGGACGATGTCCCCGCCCATGTCGTGGCGGGAGTTCGTGTCCTCGGAGTCCTTGGTGACGGCTTCCACGAGCGCGTCGGCGTTGATGACGTAGTTGCCCATCGAGGCGAGGATCTCACCGGGGGAGTCGGACAGCCCCACCGGGTTCACCGGCTTCTCGAGGAAGGCGCGGATCTTCGTCGCGTCGTCGGGCATGGTGTCGATGACACCGAACTCCGTGGCGAGGGCGATCGGCTGGCGGATGCCGGCGACCGTCATCTCCGCGCCGGAGGCGATGTGGGCGTCCACCATCTGAGAGAAGTCCATGCGGTACACGTGGTCCGCACCGACGACGACGACGATGTCGGGACGCTCGTCCTCGATGATGTTCAGGCACTGGTAGATCGCGTCCGCGGAGCCCAGGTACCAGTGCTTGCCGACCCGCTGCTGTGCGGGGACGGGGGCGACGTAGTTGCCGAGCAGCGCGGACATCCGCCACGTCTTGGAGATGTGACGGTCGAGGCTGTGGGACTTGTACTGGGTGAGCACGACGATGTGCAGGTAGTGGGAGTTGACGAGGTTGGAGAGGGCGAAGTCGACGAGCCGGTAGATCCCACCGAAGGGTACGGCGGGCTTGGCACGGTGTGCCGTCAGCGGCTTGAGTCGGTTGCCTTCGCCACCAGCGAGGACGATCGCGAGAACTTTGGGGGCTGCCATGTCACGACCTTAGATCCGAAGGACTCGGTTTGCATGAAGACGCGCTACCGTGTCGACCGTGAGAATCGATCTGTTGACACGTGAGTACCCCCCGTTCGTCTACGGAGGAGCCGGCGTTCATGTCGCCGAGCTGTCCGCCGTGCTGCGCTCCCGCATGGATGTGCGCGTGCGGTGCTTCGACGGACCCCGCAGCGGCGCCGACGCGGTCGAGGGCGTGACCGGCTACGCCCCGCCCGCCGAGCTCAGCGGCGCGAACTCGGTCCTGTCCACCTTCGGGGTGGACCTGGCGATGGCCGACGACGTGGCCGGAGCCGACCTCGTGCACTCCCACACCTGGTACGCCAACCTGGCCGGGCACCTGGCCGGCCTGCTGCACGGGATCCCGCACGTGATCTCGGCGCACTCCCTCGAGCCGCTGCGCCCGTGGAAGGCCGAGCAGCTCGGCGGCGGGTACGCCCTGTCCAGCTGGGCCGAGCAGACCGCCTACGAGGGTGCTGCGGCGGTCATCGCGGTGAGCGCCGGCATGCGCCGCGACATCCTGCGGTCCTACCCGAACGTCGACCCGGCCAAGGTGCACGTCGTGCACAACGGCATCGACCTCGACGGCTGGCGGCGCCCCGTGGGCGCCGAGGCCGAGCGCGGTGACGCCGTCGTGCGGGCGCTGGGGATCGACCCCGAGCGTCCCGCAGTCGTCTTCGTCGGACGGATCACCCGCCAGAAGGGGTTGCCGTACCTGCTGCAGGCGGCCGAGCGGCTGCCCGCCGAGGTCCAGCTCATCCTGTGCGCCGGCGCCCCGGACACCCCCGAGATCGCCGCCGAGGTGGCCGACGCCGTCGCCGAGCTCTCCCGCAAGCGCACCGGCGTGGTGTGGATCGAGGAGATGCTGCCGCGTCCCGATCTCGTCGCGGTCCTGGCCGCCTCGACGGTCTTCGTCTGCCCCTCGGTCTACGAGCCGCTGGGCATCGTCAACCTTGAGGCGATGGCCGTCGGGCTGCCGGTGGTCGGCAGCGCGACCGGTGGTATCCCCGAGGTGGTCGACGACGGTGTGACCGGCCTGCTGGTGCCGATCGACCAGGCCCAGGACGGCACCGGCACGCCGACCGATCCGGAGAAGTTCGTCTCCGACCTCGTCGCGGCGCTCGTCGCCGTGGTCAGCGACCCGGCCCGGGCCGCCCAGATGGGCGCCGCCGCCCGCCAGCGCGTCGAGGACCACTTCGCCTGGGACGCCATCGCCGACCGCACCGTCGAGGTCTACCGCTCGGTCCTCCCCACCCCCTGACGCCCCACCTCAACCCCACCCCTCCGCCCCTCGCTGGGTGTACGAAAATGCGCGTGTCGCCCCGGCGCGTCGCGTACAGAATCGTGCACTCAGCGGACGGGGTTGGGGACGGGGGCGGGGTTAGGGGGCTTGGGGGGTGTGGAGGGTGGCTGCGGACATCGCGCGGCGGGCGATCCGGTCGACCTCGCGCAGGGCGGTCGAGCGCTGGTCGGCCTGCCAGAGGTTGATCGCGCCGCCGTCGTCCTCGGTGGCCAGGTCGACGATCGCCCGCAGCCGCGCCGCGGACTGGAAGACGTGCGAGCGGCGCGGGTCCAGGGTGGGCGGCAGGTACGGGCGCAGGTCCACGACCTCGCGCAACGCCGAGATGGCCTCACCTGCGGCGTCGCGCCAGCGCGAGACATCGAGCTCCATCAATGCCTCGGTGGCCTCGCGCAGGCCGCGCTGCAGCTGACGCTCCGCGTCTCCGAGCGCACCGACCGTCCCCAGGGCCCGGTTCTCCCACGCATCGATGCGCACCACGTCCCACGTGACGAAGAACCCGGGCTCGAGCACGCTGCCAAAGGGCTCGACGTCGGGCGCGAGCGCCCAGTGCTCGACGGCGCTGCTCCCACCCGCGCTGCTCCCGCCCGCGCGCACCGTCACCAGCACGCATTCCTCGGCTTCGATGGCCTCGGCGCTGATCCCCGCCGGGGCGCCCATCGCGTCGCCCGGTCCGGGGAAGAGGGCGACCGCGGCCTCCACCCGCCCCGACCACAGGTGGAAGAGCGAGGCGAGGCTCCCCACGGTCAGCGCCGGCGGCAGCTCGCCGCGCAGCTCGTGCGGCTCGTCGTCGTGCATGACGACCCGCAGGGCGGCCGTGGCCGAGCGCTCGTCGGGCGCGCCGGCCCACAGCCACGCGGCCAGGGACGCCGACCGCGGGAGGACGGCCCCGGGGTCCCGTGAGGGCCGGTCGCGGGCGGGGTGAGAAGGAGTAGGCGACATCACGCACCCAAAACTACGCCGGTCGCCGTGTCTGTCCACGCGGGTGCCCGGATGCCGATAGGGTCTGAAGCCATGACCTGGGTTCTTGACCTGAACAACGTTTCTGTCCGCCGTGGTGAGAAGAACATCCTCGATGACGTGTCGTGGCAGGTCGCCGAGGGGGAGAGGTGGGTCGTCCTCGGGCGCAACGGCGCCGGGAAGACCACCCTGCTGCAGATCGCGTCCGCGCGGATGCACCCCACGGCCGGCACGGCCAGCATCCTCGGCTCCCAGCTGGGCCGCGTGGACGTCTTCGAGCTGCGCCCGCGCATCGGCTTGGCCAGCGCGGCCCTCGCCGACCGCATCCCGGCGTCCGAGATCGTCTCCGACGTCGTGCTGACGGCCGCCTACGCGGTCACCGGCCGCTGGCGCGAGCCGTACGAGGAGCTCGATCAGGCCCGCGCGGCCGACCTGCTCGCCGCCTTCGGTGTCGCGCACCTGGCTGGGCGGCGCTTCGGCACGCTGAGCGAGGGGGAGCGCAAGCGCGTCCAGATCGCCCGCGCCCTGATGACCGACCCCGAGCTGCTCCTCCTCGACGAACCGGCCGCCGGGCTGGACCTGGGCGGTCGCGAGGAGCTCGTCGGCGCCCTCGCCGAGCTCGCGGCCTACCCGAAGTCCCCGGTCCTCGTGCTCGTCACGCACCACGTCGAGGAGATCCCGCCGGGCTTCACGCACGTGATGCTCATGCGCGACGGCGGGATCCACATCGCCGGTCCGGTCGAGGAGGTCCTCACCGACACCCACCTCTCAGCGGCCTTCGGCCTCGACCTGGAGGTCACCCGCAGCGGTGACCGGTGGTCGGCGCGGGCAGCCCAGAGCGCACCGCGCTCAGGCGGTCACTCAAGCTGAGAGACGACCGACGCCGTGCTGTGTCGACGCAGGTCAGATCGATGACACGGGTTGCCGTCCGGGCGCGCCGAGGATTCTCAACCCCGCAGGAATAGGGTAAAGTTCAGGTAAAGCCAAGGGCGACTTGAATGGAGACAGTCATGGACTGGTACTGGTGGATCAGCGCGGCATTCCTTCTTGTCGTCATCGAGATGGTCTCCCTCGACCTGGTCCTCATCATGTTCGCCGGGGGTGCGATCGCCGCCGGGCTCGCCAGCCTCCTCGGCGCCGGGCTCATCGTGCAGATCCTCGTGTTCGGCATCGTCTCGACGCTGCTGCTCTTCGCGCTGCGCCCGTGGCTGCTCAAGTACCTGCGCCACCGCACGCCCCTGACCGAGACGAACATCTCCGCGCAGGTGGGGCGGAGCGCCGTCGTCGTCGCCGAGGTGACCGAGGACGGCGGCCGGATCAAGCTCTTCGGCGAGGTGTGGACCGCCCGGTCCGCCGGCGGCCAGCGGTTCCCGGTGGGGACCGACGTGCGGGTCGTGCGCATCGACGGCGCCACGGCTGTGGTCGAGGCAGCGACGTCGAAGAACACCTCCACCGGGCCTGCCGCGCTCGCCTGACCGTGCGCCCCGACCGTGCGCTCCGCCACGCTGGGGCGCCCGGCCACCATCGTTTGTCTTGCAGCACCCACGCACCTGAGCGAGAGGACCACACATGCCTGAAGACAGTGGGCAGATCATCGGCATCGTCATCGCGGGGCTGATCGCCCTGTTCTTCATCATCGCGCTGACCCGCGCGGTCAAGGTCGTGCCACAGACGGTGGCGCTGATCGTCCAGCGTCTGGGTCGGTACTCGCGCACCCTCGACGCCGGGATGCACTTCCTCATCCCCTTCGTGGACAAGGTGCGCGCCGGGGTCGACCTGCGTGAGCAGGTCGTCTCCTTCCCGCCGCAGCCGGTCATCACCTCCGACAACCTCGTCGTGAGCATCGACACGGTGCTCTACTTCCAGGTCACCGACCCGAAGTCGGCCGTCTACGAGATCGCCAACTACATCACGGCGATCGAGCAGCTCACCGTGACCACGCTGCGCAACGTCATCGGGTCCATGGACCTCGAGCAGACGCTGACCAGCCGTGACCAGATCAACGGCCAGCTCCGTGGGGTGCTCGACGAGGCGACCGGCCGCTGGGGCATCCGCGTCAACCGGGTCGAGCTCAAGTCGATCGACCCGCCCCAGTCCATCCAGGGCTCGATGGAGCAGCAGATGCGCGCCGAGCGTGACCGCCGCGCGGTCATCCTCACCGCCGAGGGGTTCAAGCAGTCCCAGATCCTCACGGCCGAGGGCGAGAAGCAGGCCGCGATCCTGCGCGCCGAGGGCTCTGCCCAGGCCGCGATCCTCACCGCCGAGGGTGAGGCCCGCGCCATCCTCCAGGTCTTCGACGCCATCCACGAGGGTGACGCGACCCCCAAGCTGCTCGCCTACCAGTACCTGCAGATGCTCCCGCAGATCGCCAACGGCCAGTCCTCGAAGATGTGGATCGTGCCGGCGGAGTTCACCGCCGCGCTCGACTCGATCACCAAGGGGTTCGGCGGGATCGTCGGCGGCCCCGAGAGCGCGGGCGGCGAGGAGACCTCGGAGGAGTCCGTCGCGGCGCGCCGCGAACGGTCCAAGACGACGCTCAAGCCCGCTCTGGAGGATCCGACGCAGGCGCTCGCCGAGGCCCGTCGCCTCGCCGAGGCGGCGACCGCGGACGCGACGAGCGCGGGTACCCAGTCCGGTGCGCCCTTCGACCCCGCCCGCGAGGCCGGCCAGAGCCCCAGCGGCAGCCACGGAGCCGGGCCGCTCATGCCGCCCGTGCCCCGGACCCTGGGCACCGAGGGCGGGCGTTTCGCCCCGCCTGTGCCGCAGCAGCCTGAGACGCCCGACGAGCGCAACCAGCCGTAGCCGGTCACCGGCACGGCGGCTCGCACCCTAGGTGAGCGCGTCGACAGGGTCACACGTCGTAGGCTGGCCATCGGTCGCTTTCTGACCGCTCGTCAGCCAGGGCGTGTGGCCCTGTCTCCGTCTCCCCGACAACGGAACCCCCATGCTCCTCACGCTGCTCAAGACGTATCTGGCGCCCTACCGCAGGGCACTGGTCCTCGTGATCGTGCTGCAGCTCGCGCAGACCATCGCCTCGCTCTACCTGCCGAGCCTGAACGCCGACATCATCGACAACGGCGTCACCCAGGGCGACACCGCCTACATCTTCCGCATCGGCGCGCTGATGCTCGCGGTGAGCCTGGGGCAGATCCTCTGCGCCGTCGTCGCCGTGTACTTCGGCGCGCGGGCCGCGATGGGCTTCGGACGCGACGTCCGGGAGGCACTGTTCACGAACGTCCAGCGGTTCTCCGGGCAGGACGTGGCCACCTTCGGCGCTCCGTCACTGATCACCCGCACGACCAACGACGTCCAGCAGGTGCAGATGGTCGTCATGCTCGGACTGACCATCATGGTCATGGCCCCGATCATGCTCGTCGGTGGCATCGTCATGGCCCTGCAGCAGGACGTGGGGCTCTCCGCGCTGCTCGTCGTCATCATCCCGGTGCTCGGGATCACCGTGGCGCTCATCGTGGCGCGGATGGTCCCCTCCTTCCGCGCCATGCAGAAGCGCATCGACCGGATCAACTCCGTGCTGCGTGAGCAGATCACCGGGATCCGGGTGATCCGCGCCTTCGTCCGCGAGCGGCACGAGGAGGAACGCTTCGAGGTGGCCAACAGCGAGCTCTACGAGACGTCGCTGCGCGTGGGCAAGCTCATGGCCCTGATGTTCCCGGTGGTCATGCTCGTGATGAACCTCTCGAGCGTGTCCATCATGTGGTTCGGCGGGCTGCGGATCAGCTCCGGCGAGATGCAGATCGGGGCGCTCACCGCCTTCCTCAGCTACATCATGTACATCCTCATGGCCGTCATGATGTCCACGATGATCTTCATGATGGTGCCCCGCGCGGCCGTCTCGGCTGAGCGCATCACGGAGGTGCTGGACACCGAGTCCTCCGTCGTCGAGGCGCTCGACCCGATCCCGCTGCCTCAGGTCGCCGGCCGGGTGGCCTTCACCGACGTCGAGTTCCGCTACCCCGGAGCCCAGGACCCGGTGCTCTCCGCGCTGACCTTCACTGCCGAACCGGGGGAGACCACCGCCATCATCGGGTCGACGGGCTCGGGCAAGACCACCGTGATGAACCTCATCCCGCGACTCTTCGACGCGACCGGGGGCACGGTCAGCGTCGACGGCGTCGACGTCCGCAGCGCGGCCGGGCAGGACCTGTGGGCGACCATCGGGATGGTGCCGCAGAAGCCCTTCCTGTTCTCCGGGACGATTCGCTCCAACCTCGCCTTCGGCCTCGAGGGCGCGACGCCCGAGCAGATGTGGGATGCGCTCGACGTCGCGCAGGCCCGGACGTTCGTCGCCGAGCTCGCCGACGGGCTCGACACACCGGTCTCCCAGGGCGGTACGAACTTCTCCGGCGGGCAGCGCCAGCGCCTGGCGATCGCCCGGGCGATCATCCGCAGCCCGCGGATCGTCCTCTTCGACGACTCCTTCTCCGCCCTCGACTACGCCACGGACGCGGCCCTGCGCCGGGCGCTGGCACCGCGGACCAAGGACTCGACGATGATCGTCGTCGCCCAACGGGTGGCGACCATCCGGACCGCGGAGAAGATCATCGTGCTCGACCAGGGGCGGATCGTGGGGCAGGGGACGCACACCGAGCTGCTCGCCGACTGCCAGACCTACCAGGAGATCGTCTCCTCCCAGCTGTCTGCCGAGGAGGCAGCATGAGCCCCGACCGCACCCCCCAGGGCGAGCCCACCCCCCAGGGCGAGCCCACCCCCCAGGGCGAGCCCACCCCCCAGGGCGAGCCCGCCCCCCAGGGCGGGGGACCAGCCCAGAAGCCCGACACCGCCGCGGTGATCCGCGGGGCGAAGGGACCAGGCGGCCCCGGTGGCCGCGGGCCGATGGGCGGGATGGGGATGCCCACCGAGAAGGCCATGAACTTCACCGGGTCGCTGCGCCGGTTCGCCGGGTACCTGCGGCCTGAACGGGTGCGCGTGGTCGCCGTGACGGTGCTCGCAGTGGTCGCGGTGACGCTCTCCGTCCTGGGGCCCAAGCTGCTCGGGACCGCGACGAACCTCATCTTCGAAGGTGCCACGAGCGCCCAGTTCCCGGCCGGGCAGACCCAGGACCAGGTGATCGCGGGTCTGCGGGCCTCCGGCCAGGACAAGCTCGCCGATCTGCTCTCCGGGATGACGTTCACCCCGGGGCAGGGCCTGGACACCGCCGCGCTGCGCAACGTGCTCTTCGTGGTGATCGCCGTGTACGTCGGCTCCTTCCTCTTCGGGTGGATGCAGGGCCGGATCACGGCGATCGTCGTGCAGAACACGGTGCTCGACCTGCGCGCGCAGGTGGAGGCGAAGATCAACCGGCTGCCGCTGAGCTACTTCGACCGCCAGCAGCGCGGGGAGGTGCTCTCCCGGGTGACCAACGACATCGACAACGTCGCCCAGACGCTCCAGCAGACCCTGTCCCAGCTGGTCACCGCGATCCTGACGATCGTCGGGGTGCTCGGGATGATGTTCTGGATCTCCCCGCTGCTGGCCGTCGTGGCGCTGGTGACGGTGCCGCTGTCGGTCCTGGTCACCGCGGCCATCGCCAAGCGCTCCCAGCCGCAGTTCATCAAGCAGTGGGCCGCGACCGGGACGATCAACGCGCACGTGGAGGAGATGTACTCCGGGCACGCGCTGGTCAAGGTGTTCGGTCACCAGCGCGGTGCGATCGAGACCTTCCAGGTGGAGAACGCCGCGCTGTACGAGTCGAGCTTCAAGGCCCAGTTCATCTCCGGGATCATCCAGCCGGCGATGGGTTTCATCGCGAACCTCAACTACGTCGTCGTCGCGGTCGTCGGCGGGTTGCGGGTGGCGTCGGGGACGATGACCCTCGGTGACGTGCAGGCGTTCATCCAGTACTCGCGCCAGTTCACCCAGCCGATCACGCAGGTCGCCTCGATGATGAACCTGCTGCAGTCCGGGGTGGCCTCGGTCGAGCGGGTCTTCGAGCTGCTCGACGCGCCGGAGCAGAGCCCCGACCCGGTGGACCCTCAGCGGCTGCCGTCGGTGCGCGGTCGTGTCGCCTTCGAGGACGTGGCCTTCAGGTACAGCCCCGAGGTGCCGCTCATCACCTCGCTCTCCCTCGTGGCCGAGCCGGGGCAGACGATCGCGATCGTGGGGCCGACCGGTGCCGGGAAGACGACCCTGGTCAACCTGCTCATGCGCTTCTATGAGGTGAGCGCGGGGCGGATCACGCTCGACGGCGTGGACATCGCCGCGATGACCCGGGACGACCTGCGCTCCAACATCGGCATGGTGCTCCAGGACACGTGGCTGTTCAACGGCACGATCGCGGACAACATCCGGTACGGGACGACCAGGGAGGTGACCGCCGAACGCCTGCTCGAGGCCGCCGTCGCCACGCACGTCGACCCGTTCGTGCGGACATTGCCGGACGGCTACGAGACGGTGCTCGACGCCGAGGGGGGCAGCGTGAGCGCAGGGGAGAAGCAGCTGCTGACCATCGCCCGGGCGTTCCTGGCCGACCCGGCGATCCTCATCCTCGACGAGGCGACGTCCTCGGTCGACACCCGCACCGAGGTGCTCGTGCAGCAGGCGATGAACGCGCTGCGTCAGGGTCGCACGAGCTTTGTCATCGCGCACCGCCTCTCTACGATCCGCGATGCCGACGTGATCCTCGTGATGGAGCACGGTGACATCGTCGAGCAGGGTGACCACGACTCCTTGCTGGCCGCGGGCGGGGCCTACGCGCACCTCTACGAGAGCCAGTTCGCGGTGGCCGAGGTCGACTGAGCCGGGAGCGGCTGGTCAGGGCGGCGGGCGCGGGCGGGGAGAATAGGGTCGTGCCTCTCATCGCGATCACTGACGCTGCCGACGACCGTCTTGCCGACTACATCAACCTCACCGACATCGTTCTGCGGTCCAAGAGCGAACCGGAGAAGGGGCTGTTCATCGCGGAGAGCTCGACGGTCATCCGGCGTGCTCTCGCCGCCGGGCACCGGCCGCGGTCCTTCTTCATGGCGGCCAAGTGGCTCGACTCGATGGCCGACGTCGTCGCGCAATGGCCCGACGTCCCCGTCTTCGTCGGTGAACCGGCCATGCTCGAGGCGATCACCGGCTTCCACCTGCACCGAGGCGCGCTCGCTGCCATGCACCGCCCACCGCTCGTCTCGGTCCCCGAGCTGCTGGCCGCCGCCCGCGACGGCCAGGGCGCCCGGCGCGTGGCCGTCCTCGAGGACGTGGTGGACCATACGAACGTCGGCGCCGCGTTCCGCAGCGCCGCGGCGTTGGGAGTCGACGCCGTGCTCGTCACCCCGCGCTGCTCGGACCCGCTGTACCGGCGCTCGGTGCGGGTGAGCATGGGGACGGTGTTCCAGGTGCCGTGGACGCGGATCGAGAGCTGGCCGGCGGGGATTGCCGAGCTGCAGGCGGCGGGGTTCACGGTTGCGGCGCTGGCGCTCAGCGACGACTCGGTGACGCTGGACGAGTTCGTGGGGCAGGGGAACGAGAAGGTCGCGTTCGTGTTCGGGACTGAGGGGCACGGGCTCGGTGACGCGACGCTGGCGGCTGTGGATGCCGTGGTGAAGATCCCGATGGCTGGGGGAGTGGACTCGTTGAACGTGGCGGCGAGCGCAGCCGTCGTCTTCTACGTGACACGGTAGCTCCGTCGGTCTAGAGGATGGGACCGCCTCCAGCTCCAGGTTGCTCTGCGCACCGGCACCGAGGGCCCCGAGGATCCTCGACTCTCCCACGGGATGTCCGCAAAATGGCGGGTGCGGGTATGGGGGCGGAAGCTGCGCGGAGCGGAGTACGACCTCCCTGAGGATCCGATCACGCTCGGGCTCTGGAGAGGTACGAGGCTGACGAAGCCCGGAGCCGCCCGGAGCCGCCGACACCGTCATAGAAGGTGTCCCTCAGGACGGCATGACGAACCCCCGCACCGTGATCGATGCGGGGGTTCCGGACAGAGAGGGGCGGGGTGGTGCACCCGCTGGTGTTACAGGGGACGTGTCTGAGGGTTCACCGACAGGGCGCCGTCAGGGATACCCCTCGCGAGATCCTGCATCGCAGGGGTCACATACGAGACATCGAGGAAAGTCGTGTTCTCGTCGAAGTCCAGCCCGCCACCGAAGGCGAAGAAGACATCCTCGTGGTCGGCCAGCATCGCAAGATCCTCGATCAGTTGTAGCTCCGACCGGCTGTACGGACTGGCGCGAACGATCAGCGCGTCGCCGAAGAAGGGGCGGAAAGCTCGCTCGACCTGGTCGACGTCGTGGGCCAAGACGTGCACTTCGTAGGGGTCTCGGGAGAAGGAGACCAGGGTCTTCTCCTCTATGAGGTCACCGGTCACCTGAAGAGCTCGCTCGACCTGACTGGCATCGAGGCGCTGACGCCCCGGCTCATCTCGAAGCGTGAGCTCGATGTCCGCAGGCCGTGCGAGGGGTGACCCGTCGAACGAGCCGTCAGTGATTGCTTCCCCATCCCACCGGCCAGTGACCGTCCCCTCAATGCCCACGAGCGCGGCTTCGCCGCCGTTCGCGAGCGAGAAGGGGATCAGGGCGGAGCTTGGCCAGTGGACCTGACACTCCTCGCGTAGCTCGTCGAGCCGGTAGAGGGAGAAGCCCGCGCGCGTCCGAACGACGGTGCCCGTTGCCTGGGCGCCGTCGTTCGGTCGTAGTACTTCGAGGTGCATCTAGGTCAGCAAGCTGCCGCGACGGCGTCCGGCGCGGCGCTGGCGAACTCCTGCGACGCGATGTCGGGCAGCGACAGGGGGCCGTTCTTGTAGCCCCAGAACTTCGCCTGCATCACGTAGACCTTAAAAGGCTGCGGACACGGGGGGCTCTCGCGGGTGATGCACCGCACCTGATCCATACCGCCGTACACCTTAGCTTTGTAGGCATTGAGCACCGCTGATTTGCGCGCGTTGCAGGTTGCAAGCGACTTAAAGCTTGCGTCGTAATCCGTCCATGGCCCGAGGACGATCTGCTCGGCCTGTACGTCGGCTGACGCGGTATACAAGACGGTGCTCGGTGCCGGTGTCTCTCCCGCCGAAGCTGCTGTCGCGCCAAAGATGAGCGCGGCTGCGGCGACCAGAGTTGTGATCGAACGTGTGATTCTCAGAATTCCCCCTGCTGATTCGGCTATGTGCAAGGCGATGCTCCCATCAGGGTCTGGGCGCTGTCCAGACCCTGACCGGACTTACGCCGCCGACGTGGCAACAACAGCTCCATCAACTACCGCATGACCCGTTGCGTCCGCCACCTCCGTCGTAGCTCCTTTGAGGGCAGAGCATGACTGAACCCCCGCACCGACGTCGGTGCGGGGTTCGTTGAGTGTGGCGCTGCGCCGCCAGGGCGACCGGTCGTACCACCGCGTGGCCCTGGCCGTTGCCCTTTCCGAGACGAACGCCGAGGACCTCGAAGCCACGAGCGGCCCAAAGCGCCTTGAACCCCTGACCGTCCGTCGTCGGGTCGAAGCCGGAGGTGAAGTCCACGCGCAGCGCGCCGCTCGCTGCGTGAGACTCAGGCTCGACAATGACCTGAGCCGGCAACTGGACCACGCCCCGCTTCTCCGCACGGGCTGCGGCCCGCTCCGCCGCGAACGCGCGGATCTCGGTTGCCCTTGCCTCGGTCCGCATCTTCTGTTCCGCGACCCGGTCCAGCGCCTCGCGGACCGAGTCGCCGGTCCAGGTCTCGTGGTCCAGCCCAGCCTGGGCCAGGGCATTCAAGGTCGAGCGGACCTTGCGCTGGGCCGACCCGATCAGGGCCGTCGGGTCCTGGCCCGCAGCCTGGGCTACCGCGATGCCCCACGACCGCGAGCCACCCAGGACGGCCCACGCTGGATGCTCGGCGGAACGGAGCAGGACCGCGACGCTGCCGTCGACCGGCTGCTCACGGACCCGGGAGAACCTGGGCCGTACACCGACTTCGAACTGGGCATGGCGAACGGCACGCTGTCGGCGCTCGGCTGGGTCCTGGGCGCCGAGTGGGACTTCCTGGATACGTAGATCAAGCCCTTCCCAGAAATGCCTGCACCTGGGCGAACACTTGCGAGATCGCAGGCCGGTGCTCTCGCACACCGAAGTCGAAATCGGTGGGTGCTGCGTTCCGCAGCGCCGCCGCGTTGGGGGTGGACGCCGTGCTGGTCACCCCGCGCTGCTCGGACCCGCTCTACCGGGGCAGCGTGCGGGTGAGCATGGTGACGGTGTTCCAGGTGCCGTGGACGCGGATCGAGAGCTGGCCGGCGGGGATCGCGGAGCTGCAGCCTGCGGGCTTCACGGTGGCCGCGCTGGCGCTGTCGGACGACTCGATCACCCTTTATGAGTTCGTGGAGCAGCAGAACGAGAAGGTCGCATTCGTGTTCGGCACCGAGGGCCACGGCCTCGACCAGGCGACGCTTGTCGCTGCTGACGCGGTGGTGAAGATCCCGATGGCCGGGGGAGTTGATTCGCTCAATGTGGCTGCGAGCGCCGCGGTCGTCTTCTACGCCACGCGCTAGCCTGGCGCGACTGCATTCACTTCGACTCGTTGGTCTGGTGGTGACCATCTGGCGGGCCGCGTAACCGTGCAGATGGCAGCCTTCTCGCCGGTCACGGTAGCGCGGGCGCGGCGAAGGGTGGGGTTCTGGAGTACCTCTTCGCTATCTCCTACCTCCTTGGTGTGGGCAGTTGAGAACAGCAGCCCTCTCTACTCGCGAAGGTCTCCTGCAGCAAGTCAACCCAGAGGCTGTCGCCGCCATCACTGGTGCGGGCACCTGCAACTAGCTGTGTGGGGGCGGCTCGAATGCTCGCGCCTCGGCGTTCTTCAGCTGATGTGCCTTGTGGCTGGTGCCCATCGCGTCCTCCGATGCGCGCCATCGAGACAATCTGCCGAGTTGCGCTCGGATCTGCGCCTGGGTCTGAAGCTCAAGGATGAGCATGTCGTGGCGAAGGGCACGCTCTCCTTCCGCTTCCGGCGTGGACTTAGCCGTCGTTGGGCTGGACGGTCTGGACATCGTCGTTGGTGATCGTGTTGGTGGTCGTCCCCAAGAGGAAGAAAGCCATGAGAGCTGTCGTCAGCAGCGTCGCGATGCTCAGAACCGCGCTTGCTCGGAGGAGGCCCAGGCGTCCGGTGGTTCGGCGAATCTGGATGAGCGCTGCCACGAGTGTGCCGAGGGCGATCGCTGAGGCTATCCAAGGAACGGCGATGACGAGGGCGAGAGAGGCGATCGATGAGATGAGCAGAGTCGGTGCGATCCAGGCGGTGTTGGTCGCTCCTGGTGCAGTTGGCGCCGGTGTGGCTGTTGCGGCGATTCGCTCCACAGGACCCAGGTCGGACAGCACGGCCATCGCCGCAGCCTTGTCCGCGGCCGCTCCGTCGAGCGCGTCCTCGATGTGCTCACGGACTGCCGCGAGGGTATCTGCGCGTTCCTGCGGGTCAGCGTGAGTGAGGGCTCGCTCGAGGTCTGTGAGGTAGGCGGTGATGAGCGGGTGGGTGTGTCCGCTAGGAGCCGAGGTGGTCATTGCGCTTCCTCCAGAATGGCGTTGACAGCGGTGCTGAATGGGTCCCAGGTGATGACGAAAGCCTCGAGCGAGGCGATGCCTGCGTCGGTGAGTTGGTAGTAGCGCCGGGGCGGACCGGAAGTGGATTCCTGCCACGTCGTCTCCACCAACCCTTGCCTGCGCAGCCGCGACAGCAGGGGGTATACCGTTCCCTCGCTGGCAACGAGGCGACTGCTGTGGAGGCGCGCTGCGAGCTCTAGCCCATAGGACGGCTTGGCGCGCAGGCAAGCAAGGACGCAGTACTCCAGTACGCCCTTGCGCAGTTGTGTGAGAACTGCTTCTGATGTTGATGCCATGACACCAAGGTATCAGTACCTTGCACCACTGGGTAGTGCGCGCTGTGCAGAACCTTGCTTTGATGCGCCTGGGCCGGTCACGCCCATCCCGACAGAGAGGCACGACGATGAGTATGAAGAAGCGCCAAGTGGTCTTGACGATCCTGGCGGCAGGGGCATTGATGTTCGGCAGCGGGGTCGCGCAGGCAGCGACGCCCGGTGGCGGACTTGAGACAGCGGTCGAGGTTCCCCCAGAGGTGCAGGTCTACCTGGACACGCTCGCGCCGGCGGACAGGGCCGAGTTCGTCGCGACGATGTTGCCTGCTACCACGACTGTCACCTACGGCGAGCAGACCCCTGCAAACGCGACGGCTCGGGCAAGTCTGGAAGCCGCCAACGCGAGCGGCCTCGCTGTCTCGCCCATGGCTACTGGCTGCTGGACCTTGCGCGTCAACAGCAGCGCACAGGCTACGGCCGGGAACACCCTGTACACGTACTACCACGTTGGATACTGGTGCGCGTCGGGGTCAACCGTGACCACGGCGAAGGTGCAGGATCGTGGCGGCGAGACGAGTACGCCTGGGTGGCGCTGGGAAGGTGCCATCAACGGCGGCGCGGGAGTGGTGTCCAACCAGGGGCGCTCTTACTCTCAGGTGAAGTTCGTCCTCGGCGTTGGCGGCTGGGACGTCCAGAGCCCCACTCCTTGCCTGCGGGTCAACGGTCTCTCCAACGGAACCGGGACCACCAGCAGCACCTGCGGCATCTACTAGCAGTCTCAATCTGGCCCCGTCGCGTGCATGCGACGGGGCCAGACTTCTTGTGTCACAGCGGCCTTTTGTGAGGGCCAGGCAAGAGATTCTCGACCGCCGGACGCCTACGGCTCGCGGTTGCGACCTCCTCACCGCCCGGAACGCGGATCGTCGTTCCTCGGGGAGTCCAGGTGGATCGCGGAACGGATCCGGTGCGTGGTCGGGGAGGAGCCGGCCAGCTGGACTCACTCGGGGACACCGGCGGTCGAGGGCTGCGGTCACCTGCCTGCGGCGCCCGGCTACGTCAGCCGCTCACAGCGGCGGGCGGCCCAGGGTGAGGCGGTGATCACCACAAGTGCTTGCCCCTTCCCTCATCACACTTCCTGCCCTTCTCTTGGGTGGGCAGGGGCGTCGGCTGCAGGGGCCTCACTCGGTCGTCTCGTCAGCAGCTGGACGGGTGAAGCATGGCTGCAAGAAGCCGTTGGATCTCATCAGTTTCACATCGGCAAGGACCTCGTCCAGCATCCGCTGGTACATGTCGGAGGTGCGCCCGTGAGAGTTCCCGGCATCGCGACCGTCGTCGAAGCAGGCCGGCAAACTTCTTAGCCAACTACCGCACTCTCTTGGCATCCAACGGACTACGCGCTCGGAGTCGATGGGGTCAACGCTGTTCTGCTGGCGCACTTCGAAATGGAGCTTGAAGAGCTGTTCGCCGAGAACGACTTCGAAGAGGAGCCTCGACGCCGAGAAGAGATCCTGGCTGCCGAGACGGCGATGTTCGATCGTGTCTGGTATAACCGATCGCTCCAGCACGAATACCGGGTTCGCGGTGAGGGCGACGATGCTGCCGTCGAGCGGCTGCTCACGATCGCGGGCTCGGGGTGTGAGCGCGTCGAGGCGGCGCACACTGAACCGGGAGAACCTGGGCCGTACACCGACTTCGAACTGGGCATGCCGAACGGCACGCTGTCGGCGCTCGGCTGGGTCCTGGGCGCCGAGTGGGACTTCCTGGATACGTAGATCAAGCCCTTCCCAGAAATGCCTGCACCTGGGCGAACACTTGCGAGATCGCAGGCCGGTGCTCTCGCACACCGAAGTCGAAATCGGTGGGTGCTGCGTTCCGCAGCGCCGCCGCGTTGGGAGTCGACGCCGTGCTCGTCGCCCCGCGCTGCTCGGACCCGCTGTACCGGCGCAGCGTGCGGGTGAGCATGGGGACGGTGTTCCAGGTGCCGTGGACGCGGATCGAGAGCTGGCCGGCGGGGATCGCTGACCTGCAGGCTGCGGGCTTCACGGTGGCGTCGTTGGCGCTGTCGGACGACTCGGTGACGATGGACGAGTTCATCGACATGAAGCATGAGAAGACGGCGTTCATCCTCGGCACTGAGGGGCACGGGTTGAAGCAGGAGACCCTGGCGGCGTCGGACTACGTGGTGCGGATCCCGATGGCTGGGGGAGTGGACTCCCTCAACGTCGCGGCGACGGCCGCGGTGGTCTTCTACGCGACGCGGTAGCCGCCGCAGGGGACGTCTCCGACCGCAGCAGGAGTCCCCTAGTCGTCGGCGGGGAACTCCTGGGAGCCGACGACGAACGGGATGTCCGTCACCGCCCGGAAGTGCAGCGTGATCGTCGGCGGGACCGCGCCTGTCTCGCCGGGCTTGAGGTCTCTCTGTTTGGCAGGCTCGGATCGGACGCGCTCGACGGTGAGCTGTCCCCATCCCGGGACGACGATGACGGTCCCGGGTGCGTCCTTGACCTCGATCGTGGCGAAGCCCGGTCCGCTCACCGAGTACGACGCCAGTGACTCGTCCGGGCTGTCGTTGCCCGAGTGTGCCGTGATCAGCACGCCACTGACCCACAGCTCGGTGCGGGTCTTCATCGAGAAGGTCTCGCCCCCGGAGAGACCGGGTGGAGCTGGCGTGGTCCACCGGTCTCCGGGCGTGGTCACGGGGCGACCTCGGGAGCGATGGAGCTTCGCCTGCCTGCGGGGTTGAACGTGGCGAGCCGGAGCGATCCTCCTGTGCGAAGGTCTGTACACGGTCGCGGCGATGGCCCCGGCGGTGTTCGATGGTGGGATGCTTACATTCCATGCATTTATGGGCTGCAGTCTTGACGGGTACATTGCGGGACCGAACGGCGAGCTGGACTGGCTGACTGTCTTTGATGCCACCGGGTATGACGACTTCTTCAGCTCCATCGACGCCCTGGCCATGGGGCGTGTGACCTACGACGTGATGCGGGAGATCGGTCCAGACTTCTACCGGGGCGTGCCGATGCATGTCCTGTCGACCACCTTGCCTCCTGGCCCGCACCCAGACATAAGACGCTCGAAGGTGACCGTTCATCGGGATATCCCCTCGTTGCAGTCAGCACTCGAGGATGCAGGCGCGAAGAGGGTGTATGCCGACGGTGGCAAGACCGTTCAGGGGTTCCTTGCCGCGGGCCTGCTCTCTGACCTCACGGTGACTCGCGTTCCCGTGCTCCTCGGTCGTGGGATCCCCATGTTCGGGGCCGTGCCCAGTCCGGTGCGGGCGCGCCTTGTCGAATCGCACGCGACCAACGATGGCGCCGTGCAATCCGTCTATCAGTTCCCTGTGAACAGTTCTCTGTGAGTCAAGTGATTGACTGAACGCGGCGATCAGTCGCACCCATCGAGCAGACGGACCGGTACGTCGTGCTCGGTCACGCCGTCGGCGGTTCGTTCGACCCGGAACACGGGGCGCCCCCTCTGCTCAGTCACCGCCTCAGCGAACTCTCCGTCGCGCCAGACGACTGCAGCGTGGTCATCGACCCCGTATCCGTCGCCCAGCACTCCTGTCGATACCCACTGCTGGTACCCCTCGCGCCGGTCCGGATCGCCGAGGTAGTGCGGGCAGGCGCTCCCCGGGATGAAGCCGAGCCCGTCCGCGAGCGGTACCAGGGGGCCGAACGAGTCTGTCGAGGACCCTTCGAACCAGCAGTTCATTCCTGCACTGATCCCCGCGAGCACGGTGCCGTCGGCAGCGGCCTTCTCCAGCACATCGGGCAGACCGTGAAGACGCCACACCGCGAGCAGATTGGCGGACGAACCTCCCCCGACGTAGATCACGTCCTGGTCCAGCAGCATGCTCGGGTCGGAGTAGCCCCACGGCTCGCGGCAGAAGAGTGACAGCACAGACGTGTCGGCGCGGTCGGCGAACGCAGCCTCGAATCGCTGGATGTACCCGTCGGCGTCACCGCTTGCGGTCGGGATGAAACAAACTCGCGGACGAGTCCTGCCGGTCAACTCGAGGATGTAGTCGTCGATCGCGGACGAGCCGTCGTCGGACATCGAGAAGCCGCCCCCGCCGAGGGTGACGATCGTCCCCCTCACGCGCGACCTCCGGTCGACCTGAGGCCGCCCGCCGGGCAGTCGTGGGGGTTGACGAGTGGGTGCTTGGCGGTGATCACACCCACCAGCCTATCCACAATGCCCGGTTGGCACGAAGTGGCATGATCGGGCCATGCGCCAGCGTCGCCGTCCTCTTGTAGCCCTCGTCCTCCTCGGCATCTTCTTCGTCGGGGCGGGGGTGTTGACCTTCGCCACTGCTGGGCCGGTGACTCTCGGCTGGGCCTCCTCCGCGCCGCTCGCGGAGACAGTCTCCTTCCAGGGAGCCGTCCTGCTGGACACCCGCCGTCGTGTCGCACTTCTTGTGGTGGTGGCTGGAGCAGTTGTGCTCAGCGCCGTCGCGGGCTACGTCCTCGGGCGGCGACATGCGCCGGACTCGGCGCGATCGTCGCGCGAACCGGCAGAGGGCGACCGATGAGGCGCTCCCGTGCGCTCGTCGCGATCATGGCGATTGCCGGCCTCAGTGCCTGCTCGCCCCAGGAGCCGGAGGTCGTCCACATGATGGTCGACTACCCGCCCTACGACCTCGCAGGCCTCTCTGACTCGGCTGCGCTGGTGGTCGAGGGTCGGGTCGTCGCCACGGCGTCGACGGTGCTTCTGCCCCGGCCCCCAGCAGGGGACACCCCCGAGGAGAACCCGCAGCTCGGCCTGAGCGAGGACGAGATCGCCAAGGCTCTGGCCGCGGACAACGGAGTCCCAGCCACCGAGGTCCGGTTCGAGGTCGAGGTCGTCCACCATGGAGACGCCGCCCCGGGTGACATCGTCACCTTCCACCAGACCGGTGGAACCGTCCAGGAGACCTCGTACGTCGACGACGCAGCCCCGCTGGTCGAGGTGGGGGCCGAGCGCCTGCTCTTCCTCGGGCTGTCCGGGGACCGGCTCTCCATCCTCGGCGGCAGCGCCGGTCTGTACGAGACGAGCGGATCCGGCACCTTCACGGCTGTCAACCCTGACCGCGCGCCCGCCGCGCAGCTCTCCGGGGAGGACCTGGCGCGAGAGCTGGGGGGACCGTGGGTCGCTCTGAACCCGCAGCGAGCCGCCGCTAGTCCGACCCGGTCTCCTCGATCAGCCGGAGGGCGGCCGTGACGCGGGGGTTGCGCTCGGGGCTGGAGTCGATCCCGAGCGTGGCGTAGACGGCGTAGACGTGGTTCTGGACGGACTTCTCCGTGATGACCAGCTCGCTGGCGATCCCGGCGTTGGACAGGCCGGAGGCGAGCAGCCGCAGGACCGCGTACTGGCGGCTGGTCAGCTCGGCGACCTTCGTCCCCACCCGCGGACGCATGCGTCGCAGCAGGGCGGGGTCGAGGGTGCTGCCGCCGTCGGCCGCTACCTTGATCGCGTGGACCAGCGCACCGGAGTCGTTGGTGGACGTCTTGGACAGGTAGCTCCAGGTGCCGGCGACGTCCTTGGGCAGGTCGAGCATGAGCCCGATCGCGTCCTGCGCGCTGAGCAGGACGACCTTGAGCTTGGGGTCGGCGCGGCACAGCTGCACGCCGAGGGCGATGCCGTTGCCGTCGGGCAGGTCGACGTCGAGCAGCGCGACGTCGGCGGATCCCGGGGTGATCAGGGCGTGAGCCTGCGTCACAGTTCCGCACGAGGCCGCCAGCTCCAGCCCGTCGGTCGTGGTGATGATGTGGTCGAGCATGCTCCGGAACAGGGTGTGGTCCTCGACGACTGCCACCCGGACTGCTGCCTCGCTAGCTCTCATCATGTCAGTATGCCCGTCCGACCAGCCATAATGGGCGCCATGATCGCTGAGACAGGGTACGCGGATCGTGGCGACGAGTGGCGCGACCGGCGAGCCATCGGGGTAGGGACGGCGCTGGTCCTGTTCGCGATGGTGCTCATGGGTGTGCTGCACAGCGTCTCGATCACCAGGCTGTCAGGGACAGCCATGCCCGAGGTGGTGTGGATCCGGGCCCTGGGGAACACCGTCGTGGCGGCTTGCATGCCGGTCCTTGTCCTCGCGTTCGGCGTGCCCAAGGCCGCAGGGTGGTGGGCAGCGCTGCGATCGATCCTCCCCGCGGCGGCGCTCGCCGCCATAGTGCGGGGGTGCGTGCTGGGGCTCTTCGGAGCGTGGGAGGGGGACGTTTCGGCGCTGTGGTTCGCGGAACGGCTCGTCGAGTGGCTCGGTGGCCTGGCCCTGTGTGTGTGCGCCGCCCTGATCGGCTTCTTCTACCTGCACAGCCAACGCACCCTGCGTATGGAGGAGCGCCTCTCCGGGCGACGGGCAACTCAACGCGAGCTGGCGCTGCGGAGCCTGGAGCGGGAGGAGGTCCGCGTCCGTCGCAGCATCGCCGAGGGGCTGCACGGCAGCCTCCAGCAGCGGCTCGTGGTCCAGTCGATCCGGCTCGAGATCCTCATCGACCAGGTCTCCGCCCACGGCGTCGACCCCGAGATCGTGGAGAGCCTGCGTGAGCTGCGTGACGAGATCGACACGCTCCGCGAGCACGACGTCCGCGAGGTGAGCAGGATGCTCTACCCCGAAGGGATCGAGGTGGGCATGGTGCCAGCGATCAGGATCTTGCTCCGGCGACTCCCTCCGAGCATCGCGACCAGCTTCGACGTGAGCGACGAGGTCCGCAGGGCAGACGACCCGTCGTACCCGGGCATGACTCAGGCCGCGCGCCTGCTGGCGGTGCGGTTCGTGGAGGAGATGATCACCAACGGGCTGCGGCACGGTAACGCCACAGCCTTTGCCGTGGCCGTCGACCTCGTCGACGGGGCCCTCAGGCTCGAGGTGGCCAATGACGGGGTGGCGATCGACCTCTCCGCCGTCGAGTCCGGATCCGGGCTGCGGCGCCTCAACGAACGTCTTGCGCTGGTGGGAGGCGCTGTGGAGATCGTGTCAGACGGAAGAGCCCAGCTGGCCGGTGACGGCGTGATGGTCCTTCCGGCATCGGATCGTGGGGTGCGCTTGCGTGCGATGCTGCCGGTCGGCGACCTCAGCGACGTCGCTGTGGCACCGAAATATCAGCCAGCCACCGGACAATAGTGACAAAGCACTCTTGCAGCGGGTGAAAATGCCTGGGGAAAGGGCTTGCCCTAGGTGATAAGGCCCAGGTGACTCTGCCGAGGCGGAGGGCGCGCCCGTAGTTTGGGCCTGCGTTCACGATGAGCGCCTCAACTCAGGAGTGACAACTATGGCTTCTCCGAAGCGTCGCAAGACCGCCGCCCTCGCACTCGCCTTCGTCGGTGTTGCGGGTCTGTCCATCGCCTCCGCAGCCCAGCTCAACCTCGGAACCGGCAGCCTCGGCGCCGGAACCACCGTCGTCGCCAGCTGCCAGCCGACCGCGACGCCGATCGGGGTCGGCTTCACCAACGCCTTCGCCACCGGCGAGTACCAGGCCACGAACGTCCTGCTCAAGTCGGTTGACGCCGCGTGCGTCGGACTGAACTACAAGGTCACGCTGACCAACTCGACCGGTGCCGCGATCGGCGGAGAGCTCTCCGGGACGATCACCGCCGCGGGAACCGTCACGATCGCTGTCGCACCGCCCGTCTCGGCCGCAGCCATCACCGGCGTCGCGGTCGTCATCTACTCCTGACGAGCCTCTCCCCGTCCCCGTGCCAGCTCATCGTGATCAGCCGACAGCCGGCGTGCAGCGTGCACGCCGGCTTCGGTCGTCGGTCGCGACCCTGGTCCTGGGGACCTTCTTGGCCGCGCTGGTGTACTTCGTCTGGCCGACCTCGCTCGGCGGGTGCAGCACCCTGACGATCGTCTCCGGCCATTCGATGGAGCCTACGTACTTCACGGGCGACCTCGTCTGGTCACGATGCGGGGAGCCGACGGTCGGCGACATCGTCGTCTACACGCCCCCGGGCACCGACGGCGCCCGGGTGATCCACCGCATCACCGGCGGGGACGGCTCCGCAGGCTGGGTGATCGAGGGAGACAACAACACCTTCATCGACCCCTGGAACACCACCGACGCGGACGTGATCGGGATCGCCCAGGCCCACGTCTCCCACCTGGGAAGCGCGGTGTACGCGATCGCCAACCCCTACATCTGGGTGTCGCTGCTGCTCATCGCGGCGGCGATCTACCTCTGGCCGCGCGCGGCCCATGACGCGCCGACGGACGAGACCACGACCGCCGGCGCCACGCCGGAGGCGCCAGACGACGAGCCCGACGACGCGGCGGACCCCGCGGCAGACCGTACGTCCGACGACGAGCGTGTGGGGGCGGTCCGGTGAGGCACTTGTCCCCGGCTGGACCGGGTGCGGCGACCCGTCGATCGGCGCTGGTTCTCGCATCGCTTCTCGTCCTCGCCGGGCTGTTCAACCTCGCGCTGTACCCCGCCCAGGCGGCCCAGCTGCCGACCTCCGGCGCCAAGATCACGACGGTCACGGTCGCGGACCGCTGCACCCAGGCCGTCTCGACGACGCACGGCACGATCACCGGTTCGCAGGCGTCCACCGTGACCGTCAGCGGGCTCGGGGCCGGCTGCGGCGGGCGTGTTCTCGCCCTGACCCTGTTCGGCACGGGGGGAGCGGCGATCACGACGAAGACGGTGACACTGGGCGCCGGCGGTTCGGTCACCGTCACGGTGCCCGGCTACTCCCCGGCGACCGTGGCCGGGGCGGCCGTGACGGTCGGGTCCTGGGGTGTGCCCGCCAGCTGGACCTATACGCCGCCCGTGGTGCTGCCGTTGGTGAGCTGCAAGGTCGTCGGTGACCCGTCGAAGACCTGCACGATCACCAACGTGGAAATCCACTACTGGGGATACCCGATCCTGAACACGTACAACATGAACTTCACAGTCGAGACTCAAGAGGCGAACGCCGTCGTCTGGGAGGCCACCGTCAACCTCGCGCACCCGTCGATGCAGGTGGTGACGAGTCGCATGGACAGCAACAACAACGTCGTCCTCGGGGCCGGGTGGGGGTGTCAGTCGATGCCGACGCTCGTCCTGCGCGGGCAGGCCCGAAACGGCTACGACACGGTGAGTTCGACGTCGAAGGACCGCAACATCTGGCTCCAGGGTGCGTCGAAGAACTCCGGAAGCGTCAGTGGGAACCTCTTCAACTGCCCCTGACTGTTCTGTGTGTCATGACGTCGGTGACAGTCGCCCTCCCGGTCCTCGCAACTCAGTGTGACCAGCACCTCATAACCGCGATGCCCTGACCGATGGGAAGGTCAAGGCAGGGATGCCTTGAGCCGGGCACGGCGCCCGGTGCATCAGCACACGAGGTGCGCGATGACAGGTGTATGGAGCGATCGCACTCACAGAGTGTCCGGCGGGCTGATCACGGTCTGTGTCGTCGTCCTGCTCGGACTCGCGGCCGGCAGTGCCGCGGACGAGGGGCACGCCCTGTTCGGTCCCGACGCACCGGACGAACCCACCGCATGCTCGGTCGACGAGCTCCAGGTGACGCCGACTCTCGACTACTCCGCAGACGACCAGGGCTACGTGATCTCGACCGTCACCTTCGGCGCACTGCCGGCTGCATGCGCCGGACAGGACTATCACCTGACCTTCGCCGCACCGTCCGGAGAGTCGATCCTCGAGCTCCACGGAGTCCTGGGCGAGGCGGCGGGTGCGGTGACCATCCCCGAGGTCAGCCGGCCCTCTGCCGAGGCGGTCGCGACGACCACGCTCACCGTTCCTGGCACCACCGCTTCCTGAATCCCTGCTTCCTGAATCCCCGCTTCCTGACTCCTGGAAGGAGTCGAACCCTCCCGCCGCGCCGTGCCATCTCCGGCGCAGCAGTCGTGCCATCCGCCGCGCCACCAGCGACGACACTCCCCGATGGCTGGAATGTCCCGTGTGACCCACACTGAAATGCGGATCAATTCCGACATCCGTGGGGGACAGCAGGTGACAGCAGGCGTGCGCATCCCTGGGGAGGGACGATGCAGAATCGACTTGCCGCGACGCTGGTGGCGCTGACGGTCATCGTGTATTCGGGAACGACGTCCACCTCCGTCGCCACGCCGGGCCTCCTCGACGTCGCGGCGGGTGAGCGTGCGGCGCCCGCGGGCCCGGTGGACTCGGCGGGGGCGGCGTCGGACCAGCGGGCGGTCGAAGACGCCATCGCCGACAGCCTGGCTGTCGCCGCTCGGCTCGCGCACGATCAGTCTGTCCGTGTCGCCGAAGCGGATGCCGCTGCCGAGCTGGCTGCCGCTGCCGAGCTGGCCGCAGCCGCTGAGGCGGCCCGGGTGCTGGCAGAACAGGCAGAACGTGCCAACCAGGCACAGCTGGACCAGGCTGCCGAGGCGGCTCGAGCGGCCGCGGCGCTGGTCGCCGAGACGACCCGCCAGGTCCAGCAGGCGCTGCTCGCCGTCGGCTACTCGGGCGTCGGTGCGGTGGACGGGATCGCCGGCCGGCGGACAGCCGCCGCCGTCAGTGCGTTCCAGGCCGACGCCGGCCATCCGGTGACCGGTGAGGCGTCCGCGACGACCCTCGCCCAGCTCGTCGAGAAGATCGATGCCGGATGGCGCCGTCCTGCTCCTCCGGCGACGGTCACCGCCCCGCGGTCGGTGACTGCTCCCACGAGTCCCGCTCCCACCAATCCCGCGCCCGCGGCGTCGGCCCCGGACTGGACCACGTACATCGCCAACTCCGGGGGACAGGCGACGATCGATCTCTGCGCCGGAGGACTGACCGTCTACTACGGTGACGACGGCAACGCGATCTTCTCGATCCCGTACCTCACCATCCACAACACCTGTGGCGGCGCCCCGATCCTGCGGCTCGCCGTGGGGGACACGGTCGCCCTCACCGGTGGCGGCCTCGACGGGACCTACCAGGTCGTCGACTCGAGGGACGTCGCCCAGGGGAGCACGGCTGCTGCGGTCGCGGGGCTCTCCGGCGACATCCTCCTGCAGACCTGCTACTTCGACAGCACGACGATGCGCGTCGTGGGAGCCGTCAGGGTCCCCTGAGCCACGGTCCTGGCCGGCGGCGCATCCTCCTGGTCCACTCTCCGGCTCGTATACCCAGTGGGGTATGCGACCAACGTCCTGCCCGCACGGTCTGACCCGCCCGTAGCGTGAGGAGCGACAACACCTCACGGATCGGGAAGACCCTCATGAAGATCGTCGTAGTCGGCGGAGTCGCCGCCGGGATGTCCGCAGCAGCACGGATCCGCCGCCTGGACGAGTTCGCCGAGATCGTCGTGCTCGAGCGCGGCCATCACGTCTCGTTCGCCAACTGCGGGTTGCCGTACCACATCGGCGAAGTGATCGTCGATCGCAGCCGTCTCCTCGTGCAGACCCCGAAGAGCCTGCACGAGCAGCTCGACGTCGACGTCCGGATCGGCGTCGAGGCGGTCGCCATCGACCGCGTCGCGCACACCGTCCGCGCCCGCGACGTCGAGACCGGCGCCGAGTACGACGAGCCGTACGACAAGCTCGTCCTGACCCCAGGGGCCGAGCCGGTCCGACCCACGCTGCCCGGCATCGACCTGCCAGCCATCCATGTCCTGCGCCGCATCGGCGACATGGACGCGATCAAGAAGGCCGTCGACGGTTCCGGGGGACCGGACCGCCTCGACGGGGTGCGTCACGCCGTGGTCATCGGCGCGGGCTACATCGGCCTCGAGATGGCCGAGAACCTGCACGAGCGGGGTGTGCGCGTCGAGGTCGTCGAGATGGCCGACCAGATCATGCCGCCGCTCGACCGTGAGATGACGACCACGGTGGAGAACTACCTGCGGGCCCACGACGTCACCCTCCACCTGGGCACCGCCGCAGCGGCCTTCACCCAGCGCCCCGACGGGCGGGTCCGGGTCGAGCTGCGCAACAACACCTCGATCGACACCGACCTCGTCATCCTGGCTGCCGGCGTGCGCCCAGCGGTCTCCCTCGCGGTCGACGCAGGCCTCGATCTGGGTCCGCGCGGCGGCATCAAGGTCGACCGCCACATGCGCACCTCGGACCCGGACATCTTCGCCGCCGGCGACGCCGTCGAGGTCGCCCACACGGTCCTGGAGGGCACCTGGCTCATCCCGCTGGCCGGCCCCGCCAACCGCCAGGGCCGTGTCGCCGCCGAGAACATCTGCGGACGTGACACCGTCTACGAGTCCACCCAGGGCACCTCGGTCGTCAAAGTCTTCGACATGGTCGCGGGCGGCACCGGCGCCTCGGAGAAGCAGCTCATCGCAGAAGGCGTCGACTACCGCGCCGTCCAGACACACCCGCACGGCCATGCCGGGTACTACCCGGGCACCGCGATGATGCACGTCAAGCTGCTGTTCACCCCGGACACGGGCCGCATCCTCGGCGCCCAGGTCGCGGGCTTCGACGGCGTGGACAAGCGCCTGGACGTCCTGGCCACCGCCCTGCGCGGGGGGATGACGGTCTACGACCTGGAGAGCCTCGAGCTGTCCTACGCCCCTCCGTTCGGCTCCGCCAAGGACCCGGTCAACATGGTCGGCTTCGTCGCGGCGAACACGTTGCGCGGCGACCTGTTGCTCTGGCACGCGTCCGACTACCCCGACGCGACCGACGGCGCGCGGATCATCGACGTGCGCGGGCCCGACGAGTTCGCCCTGTGGCACCTGCCCGGCGCGGAGAACGTCCCCCTCGAGCACCTGCGTGAGGCGCAGGCCGACTGGGACCGCACGATCGGGCTGCGGTTGTACTGCGCCGTCGGGTTCCGCAGCTACCTGGCCTACCGGGCGCTCGTGCAGCGCGGCTTCACCGACGTGCGCACCCTCTCCGGCGGCATGACGACGTTCCGGGCGTTCCACGACGTCGCACCCAGCGAGGTCGACGCACAAGACCCCGTCGTCTCCTACGCCCCACCGCCCGTGCCGGCGAGCGCTCCAGCCGCCTCGACGGGCGTCCTCGTCGACCTGGACTGCACCGGGCTGGCCTGCCCCGGCCCGATCATGAAGCTCAAGGAGTCCATGGCCGCACTGGCCCCCGGCGACGAGATCCTCGCGCACGTCTCGGACCCCGGCTTCCGCCTCGACGCACCCGCCTGGGCCGCGAAGAACGGCCACTCCATCCTTGACCTCACCCCCGAGGGGCCCGGCTATGCCGCCCGCATCCGCAAGGGCGCGGCGCCCACCGCCGGGACGGCGATCGGATCGCCGGTGAAGGACAAGAAGTCGTTCGTGGTGTTCTCCGGCGAGCTCGACAAGGTGCTGGCTGCGTTCATCCTCGCCAACGGCGCGTCCGCGATGGGCGACGACGTCTCGATGTTCTTCACGTTCTGGGGGTTGAACTCCCTGCGCCAGCAGAACCCGCCAGCACGGCGCCGCTCGCCGCTCGACCGCATGTTCGGTGCGATGATGCCCGCCGGCGCCAACCGGCTCAAGCTGTCCAACCTCAACATGCTGGGCGGTGGCACGCTCCTCATGAAGAAGGTCATGCGGGACCACCAGGTCGCGACCCTGCCCGAGCTCATCGCCTCGGCCCAGGCCTCCGGGGTCCGCCTGGTCGGCTGCACCATGACGATGGATCTGCTCGGCATCGCACCGACCGACCTCATCGACGGGGTCGAGCTCGGCGGCGTCGCGACGTTCCTCGGCGAGGCCAACGAGTCCAACGGCGCCTTCTTCATCTGATCGGCCGCCTCGACCCGCGGTCGCGTCATTGGAGCTGGCAGGTCGCCTGAGCCACGGCCGCCTACTCCTCGTCGAGCCGGGCCAGCCAGTCGGTGAGGATCGGCTCGAGGCGCGCGCGATCCGCGGGTTCGAGGGCCTCCACCAGTCGGTGCTCGTTGGCCATGTGCTCGGTGAAGGCCGCATCGATGAGATCCAGACCGGCCGGCGTGAGCGCCACGACCTTGCCGCGTCCGTCTTCCGCGCTCGCCCGCCGGGTGACGAGACCGGCCTCGTCGAGGCGGTCCACCCGCTTGGTCATGGCGCCCGTGGTCACCATCGTGAACCGCGCGAGCTCGCCGGGGGCCCGTTCGAAGGGCGATCCGGCGCGGCGCAGGGCGGCGAGCACGTCGAAGTCACCCTCGGTCAGCCCGTACCGGGAGTAGACGGCGACGAGCTCGTCGGTCAGGCGGTCGGCCAGCCGGTGGAGCCGACCGATGATGCCCTGGGGAGAGACGTCCACGTCCGGGCGCTCGCGGGCCCACTCGGCCTGGATGCGGGCCACATGGTCACGGTGATCGCTCATGAATCCACTCTATCTTCCACGGAAGATATAGGATGGCTTCCATGGAAGGTAAATGGAGGTGGCTCGCCGTGACGGCGATCGCTCCGATCACATGGGGCGCGACGTACTACGTGACCCGGCATGCCCTGCCCGCGGGCTACCCGCTCTACGGCGCGGTGCTGCGAGCCCTGCCGGCAGGACTGCTGCTGCTCGCGCTGCGTCGTCAGCTGCCGCGCGGGGAGTGGTGGTGGCGCTCGCTCGTGCTGGGCACGCTGAACATGGGTGTCTTCTTCGCCCTCGTCTACGTCGCCGGCCAGCTGCTCCCCACGAGCGTCGCGGCGACGATCATGGCCACGTCGTCGGTCGTGATGATGCTCTTCGGTTGGCTGCTGCTCAACGAGCGGCCGCGGGTCCTGGCGCTGCTGGGGGCAGGGGCCGGGGTGGTCGGCGTCGTGCTCATGCTCTCCGGTGGAGGCGGTGCGGTGAACGTGCGCGGCGTGCTCGCCTCGGTCGCCGCCATGATCATCTCCTCCGTCGGCTTCGTCCTGACCCGTAGGTGGGGGAGCGGCACCGACGTGCTGTCCACCACGTCGTGGCAGCTGCTGGCGGGAGGCCTGACGGTGCTGCCCTTCGCGGTCCTCGTCGAGGGGTCGCCGCCGCCGGTGACGCCCTCGGCGCTGGCCGGCTTCGCCTACGTGAGTGTGGTCGCGACCGCCTTCGCCTACGTCGCCTGGTTCACCGGGCTCAAGCATCTCCCCGCCGGGTCGGTGGGACTCGTCGGTCTGCTCAACCCGGTGACCGGCGTGCTGCTGGGGACCGTCGTCGCGCACGAGGCCCTGGGGCGGGGGCAGGTGGCCGGGCTCGCGCTCGTCCTCGCGGGGATCGTCGTCGGGCAGGTGCGCGTCCGGGTGGCGCCGGTCGCCGCGACCGTCCCCGAGCTCGTTCGTCGTCGGTGAGCCCTGGCCGGCGCTGGCTGCTCGATCGCGACGATCCGCGGGTATCTGAGCGCATTGTCGGGTAACGTGCGCCGTGTCATCATGACGCGCATCCGCCGAACGGCGCGGGTGCAGGGCGAGCGGCGGGCACTCAGAGCCGAGAGGACGTCGGGAGGACAGGTGCCATGGTCGAGGTCATAGGAGAGCTGCTCCCGCTGGGGCTGGCGGTGGCGATCAGCCCGGTGCCCGTCATCGCGACGGTCCTGGTGCTGCTCTCGGAGCGGGCGCGGGTCAAGGGGCTGCTGTTCCTCATCGGATGGATGCTCGGCACCGCGGCCGTCGTCACTGTCGTCGCGCTCGCCGCGACGGCCCTCGCGCCCCCCGAGCCGAACGGGTCCAACCCGCGTGCCGGGACCATCCGGATCCTCCTCGGGCTGGCGCTGCTCGTGCTGGCCGCTCGCAAGTGGGCCGGGCGCTCGAGGGGCTCGAGCGCCGAGCTGCCCGGGTGGATGTCGTCCATGACGACGATGAGCCCGCTGCGCGGGCTCGGCACCGGTGTGCTCCTGACCGCCGTCAACCCCAAGAACGTCCTGATCGGCGCCGCGGCCGGGGTGACGATCGGCACAGCCGACCTGACGGCGACGGCGACAGCCTGGTCGGTCGTGCTCTTCACCCTCGTCGCGTCCTCGTCGGTGGGTGTCGCGGTGATCGGCTACGCGATCGCGGCCGACGCGATGACCCCGGCGCTGGAAGGGCTGCGGGTCTGGCTGACGCAGAACAGCTCGACGATCATGTCGATCCTGCTGCTCGTCTTCGGGGTGGTCCTGATCGGCAACGGGATCAGCAGCTTCTCGCCCTGACGGGTCCCTGCGCTGCTCGCCCTGACGGTCGACCTGGAGGTCGCCGGCCTACCGCCCCTGCGCTCCCGAGGTGTCGACCGGCTGGCCATAGGCGATCTGCGCCTCGAGCCCGAGGAACCGCCCGTAGCCGGCTGCGGCCGAGGCCAGGGCTGACGCCGCTCGCGGAGCGAACGGGGCATCGAAGGGCGAGCAGGTCACCCGCACGCCGCGGGCGGACACCCGCCGCGACCACAGCCCCACCACCTGGCCCCCGACCACGACCGTCGGCTTGAACACCCCGTTGCCGCCCGGGACGATGAGCGGCGCGTGACGGGCCGGCAGCGCGGCGGCGCGGTCGGAGTAGCCGAGCAGGAACTCGTCGAACCCGGGGAGCATGAGCACCCTCCGCGGGGTCTCCGCGTCCGCCCGGTCCAGCTCAGCCGTGACCGCCCAGGACGTCGTCCCGGCGCAGCTGAGCTCGGTGAGGTCGCCGCGCAGGTCCGCCAGCGCCCGACGCGCGGCGGTCACCGGCAGCTTCGACCACCAGGTGAGGTCGGTCAGGGTCGCCGGCCCGCGACCGGTGAGGTAGCGCGCGAAGAGCTCACGCACGGCGTCGTCGCCGTCGAGCGCACGAGGCCTCCGGATCCACTCCTCGGTGAGCACGACGACCTGCTCGGTGCCGTGGAAGGGGCCGAGGACGAGGAGGCCCTCGACGGCCAGGTGCCACAGCAGGTGCACCCCGCGCTGACCCTGGGTGGACACACCCGCCCGGTCGAAGGCCGCGAAGAGCTCGGTGCGCGGCATCGGGTGCCCGGCGAGCTCGCGCACCGCGACCGTGCGCGCGACGTCGAAGGAGGTCGCGTCGAGACCCAGCTGGCGCTCGCGGCCCGCCGCCGCAGCGAGGGACCGCGGTCCGGTCAGCGCCAGCACCCAGCCGAGGTCCTGCGCCGCCAGGACGTGCAAGGTCCCCCGCAGCGGCCAGCTCCGGACGAGCTCGCCGGAGTCGAAGGCGTCACGGACCCGGGTGATGTCGGTCCCCGGGGCACGCTGACCGATCGACCACAGCGCGCCGGGCAGATCCTGGCCCTGCAACGCGAACATCCGGGCGACGGCCGCGCCCGGTGTCCCGACCCCTGGAGCTCCGGGCCCCGAGCCGGTCGGTGGCCGGGTGAGTCCGTGGCTGCGCAGCCGCAGCCGCAGCAGCTCGGTCCGGGTGATCGCCAGCGCCATCTGGCCAGTATGGCTGCTGCCACGGATGTCGGGCGGTCAGCCGCAGCCGCCCTGACGGTGCCCCGGCGGACCGGGACACATGCGAGCAGAATGGAGAGGACGAGGTCCTTCGAGCACGTCCGGGCCGCCGGTGGCGACGGCTCGCGGAGGGGCCGCACCAACCGGTGGGGTGAGCGCGATGGCAGTAGTCGTCGGTGTGGACGGGTCGACCGAGAGCGCACGCGCGCTGGCCTGGGCGGCGAGCGAGGCGGCGCTGCGCGGGATCACCCTCGACATCCGCTACGTCATGCACCTGCCGGTGACGAGCGAACCGTTCACGGACACGGTCACGCACGCCGAGCCGGTGACCGAGCTGCGGGGATACGCCGACGCCGTGCTCGCCGCGGCCCGGGGGACGGCGCTCGCCCGGGAGCCCGGGCTGAGCCTGACGACGACCCTCGACTACGGACAGCCTGCCGCGGCGCTGATCGCGGCCGGGGCGGAGGCCGACCTCGTGGTGCTCGGTGCGCGAGGGCTGGGCGCCCTCGGGTCGATGTTCTTCGGATCGACGAGCACCCGGGTCGCCGCGCGGTGCGCGGCGCCGGTCGTCGTCGTGCCGCGCCGGCACCCCGGGACCCACAGCAGACGAGGCCACCTGGTGGTAGGGGTGGACGGTTCGGCGCACAGCGACGTGGCGGTCCGCTTCACCCTCGACGAGGCCCGACGCCGCCGGGCACCCGTCCTCGCCGTCGCCGCCTACGAGATCCCGCTGATCGATCGGTGGCGGGAGAACTCGATCTTCTTCAGCGACATCGAGAAGGATTCGAGGGGCTTCGCCGAGGACCAGCTCGTCGAGACCCTCGCGCGGCTGCGCAGCCCGCAGGACCGAGATGTCGAGGTCGAGCAGCGCGTGGTGGCCGGCCGCCCCGCGCGGGTGCTCGTCGAGGCAGGGAGTGACGCATCGATGACGATCGTGGGCTCGCGGGGGCGCGGAGAGGTCCGCGGCACGCTGCTCGGGTCGGTGAGCCAGGCGGTGCTGCACCGCGCGAAGCACCCGGTCGTCGTCGTGCACTCCCCGCGGGCGACCAGCCTGATCGACCGGGAGGACTGACCGCCGCGTGCGGTGCCCGCCACCGGTTCAGCGAGCTGTGCGCGGTTCAGCGAGCGGTGCGGGCCGCGCGCCACTCCCGGGCCAGCTGGGCGTACTGGTAGGTGTCGTGCCAGACCCGCTGCCCGTCCTCGTCGACGGAGAAGCTCGCCGCTGAGAGCAGGTGGGCCTCACGGCGCAGGCCCAGACGCTCGAGCAGTGCCCAGGACCGGCGGTTGGCCGGGTTGCACCGGGCGATCACGCGGTGCGCCTCCCGGTCACCGAAGAGCAGGTCGATCAGGGCCTGGCACGCCTCGGTGGCGTATCCGTGCCCCCACTCCTGGGGGTCGAAGACGTATCCGATCTCCCAGGTCGCCCAGTCCGGGTGAGCGTGCGGGGCGACATAGAGGTTGCCGACCATCCGGTCGTCCTCGCGCAGGCGCACCGCCAGGAATGACGGGTCGTCGGCGCGGACGGCCGCCAAGGACATCGCCTCCTCGAGCGAACAGACGTCGTAGGGCTCGAACTCGACCGCAGCCGGCTGGGAGAGATAGACGAAGAGCGCGGGGCCGTCTGCAGCGGCGAAAGGCCTCAGCGTGAGCCGGTCGGTGTGCACCGTGGTGGTCATGGCCCTGAGTGTCAGGAGTCGTGTGCCGTCCGGTCAACCCAATATCTCGCGACCTGTCACGGCACCATCCACGCGCGCGCGGCGTCACCCACGCGGCGTCACCCAGGCGGGGTCATCCACGAGGTCGTCGTTGCAGGCCGGGCAGGGGATGATGGTGGCCATCCACATCCGCACGAGAGAACAAGGCACACCGTGAGCGAGAGAAGTGAAGAAGAGCTGGTCGTCTGGCTCAAGGAGCAGATCGACGCGTTCGACGCCGGGACCATCGACGCGGACCTGGTCGCCCACCTGGACGAGGAGATCCCGGGCTGGAACGACCTCGGTGCCCGGGCCCGCGTGATGCCCGTCCCCGAGCAGGAAGCCGAGCGTGGCGCCTGGATCGCGCTGCACATCGACGCCTACGACGCCGGTGAGCTCACGGCCGAGCAGTCCACCCGCATCGACGAGCTCGTCCCGGACTGGAACGGCGCGGCCTCCCGCGCGGCCCTCGGCAAGGGACCGGCGCCCACCACCTCGCCCGCCCCCGCGCCCGACGCCGACCCGGAGTCCCAGCCCGACGTCGCCGGGTAGCGCTCGCGGCCGGCGACGCCGGCACGCCGGTCTGGCGGCGCTCCCCGCTCAGGCGGGGAGCACCGCCAGCGCGGCGTCGGCGCGGAAGACCAGGCGGTGGTTGCCGACCTTGTCGCTGAAGAACCTGTCGTGGCTGACCACGACGACGGCCCCGGGGAAGTGCGCCAGCGCACGCTCCATGACCTGGGTGCTGGACAGGTCGAGGTGGTTCGTCGGCTCGTCGAGGACGAGCACGGACGCCCCCGAGAGCAGGCACTGCGCCATGGCGACGCGGGCCCGCTGGCCACCGGAGAGGTTCCCGATCTTCTGCTTGAGGTCGGCCTCGGAGAACTGGAACATCGCCAGGAACCGGTTGACCGACTTGCGGGTCGCGGTCAGCGCCAGGGAGTCGGGCAGCGCGTTGACGGCGTGGCTGACGGTGTCGGCGGGGTCGAGCGCGTCGACCATCTGGTTGTAGGAGACCACCGTGGTGCCCTTGGTCCAGGCGACCTCGCCGGTGTCGGGCGTCTCCTCGCCGGTCAGCACGCGGAGCAGGGTGCTCTTGCCGCTGCCGTTGGACCCGGACACCACGATCCGGTGACCGCGCCGGATCTCGAAGCTCAGGTCGGAGAAGAGCTGCTTGTCGCCGTAGGACTTGGCGAGGCCCTCCACCCGGCACAGGATGTCCTTGACGTGCAGGCCGCCGTAGATCTCGGTGATGATCTGGTCCACCGGGCGCGGGGCGCGGGACTTCTTGACCTTGGCGAGGGCGTTGCCCAGGGAGCGGCTGGCCGCCTTGGCCGCCTCCCGGCGGTCGGAGATGCCCTCGGCCTCGAAGGCCAGCAGCTCGGACTCGTGGACGAACTGCTGCTCGAGGGTCTTGAGCCGGAACTGCTTGGCGACCACGTACTCCCCGAAGTTCCCGGGGTACTCGTGCAGGCGGAAGTTCTCCACCTCGACGATGCGGGTGACGACGGAGTCCAGGAACGCCCGGTCGTGGGAGACGATGATCGCGGCGCCGCGGAAGTCCCGGAACCAGGCCTCCAGCCACTCCACCCCGGCCACGTCGAGGTAGTTGGTCGGCTCGTCCAGCAGCAGCACGTCGGGGCCCTCGAGGAGGATCTTGGCGAGTGCCGCCCGGTTGCGCCAGCCGCCGGAGAGCTCGTCGATCGCGCAGGTGCGGTGCGCGTCGTCGAACCCGAGGGTCGACAGGGTGGTCTCGATGCGACGCGGGTAGTCCCAGCCGTCCAGGCGTTCCATCTCCTCGAAGAGCTCGCCCTGGCGGGTGATCAGCCGGTCGAGGTCGCTCGCGTCGCAGGCCTCGTCGGCGAGGGAGACCTCGATCGAGGCGAGCTCGGCCTCGACGGCCTGGATGTCGGCGAAGAGATCGGTGAGCACCTCGGTGATCGTGGCGGTGCCGTCGAGCTCGGAGAACTGGGAGAAGTAGCCGATCTTGATGCCCAGCTCGAGGGCGACGGTCCCGGTGTCCGCCTCCACCTGGCCGAGGGCGAGCTTGAGCAGGGTCGACTTGCCCGAGCCGTTGCGCCCGATCAGGCCCACCCGGTCGCCGGCGTCGAGGCGGAAGAACGCCTCGCGCAGGACGCGGGCGTCGTCGAAGCGGACACTGACGTCGTTCAGCCGGATCAGGCTCATGTGCTGCTCTCATCGAGGGGAGCCGTCACGAAGGGGTGCGCCCGGCGGAGCCGAGTCTACAAACGGATCACCGGGAGTACGGTGTCGGGTACCTGTTCTTCCCCCTGAAGGAGACGATGGTCACGATGGTCACGCACCTGAGAAGCCCTGCGGCATCTGGATCTGAGCCGTCCGTGCCCGACGACGGGCCGGCGCAGGCCGCCCCTGGGGCGACCCCGGACGCCCGGGAGCAGTTCCGGACCCTGCCCGAGCCGGTGCGGGTCGAGGATACGATCGCCTCCCACCCGGCAGGTCCCGCACCGGACCCGACCCCGGGCGGGGACCCGGACACCGACTGGCTGCTGCGCAACGCCGGGTGACCGGCGCCCCGGCCGCTGCGGGCACCGCCGGGTGACGCGCCTGGACCTGCGGCCAGCGCGCGCGAACCGAGCGTCCGTGCGGGCTCAGCCCTTGCGCCCCACGACCTTCCACGCGGTGGGGAGCACCGCTCCCAGGGCGAGCGCCTTGACGGCGTCGCCGATGAGGAACGGGGTGACACCGAGCCCGAGGGCGGTCCGGAGGTCGACGTCGAGGTAGGCCATGAGCCAGACGACCCCCGGCACGTAGATCGTCACCGAGGCCGCCGCGACGAGCGCGACCGTCCCCCACGGGGTCCGGTCGCCGCCGCGGCGCGCCAGGTGGCCGGCGACCGCCGCGGCCGGGAGGTAGGCGAGCACGTAGCCGAAGGAGGCGAAGGCCCAGCCGCTCGCACCGTCCGCGTAGAGCGGGGCCCCCAGGACTCCGGCCACGATGTACAGCGCCATCGACAGCGCGCCGCGGCGCGAGCCGAGCGCGGCCCCGGTGAGCAGGACGGCGAAGGACGAGAGCGTGATCGGCACGGGGGTGAACGGCAGCGTCACCGAGAGCTGGGCGAAGGCGGCCACGAACAGGGTTCCGGCGCCGACCAGCAGCGCGTCGGTGACCGCCCGGGAGGCGGTGACCGTGGGGAGGAGGTCGGCCAGGACCGGCCTGGCGGCGGCGGGGGAGAGAGCTGCGGATGACATGGGGCTCCTGGGGCGGGACGGGAGGATGGCGGGACGGGGAGAAGGGCGGGACGCAGGCACATCGCCCCCGCACTTGAACGCTGTTCAATCACTTGAACAGCGTTCAAGGTATCCGCGTGATGGGATAGCGTCAACTTCCTGCCTGACCAGCCAACCAGCCAACCAGCCACACAGGCAGCCAGCCTTCCGACGGACAAGGACCTCTTCGCCATGGCGCTCAGTCGCACCGACGTGCTGCACGGGGCTGTGGCGATCCTCGACGAGTACGGCCTCGGAGACCTCACGATGCGCCGCCTGGCGACGTCGCTCGGGATCCAGCCCGGTGCGCTGTACTGGCACTTCGCCAGCAAGCAGGCCTTGCTGGGCGCGGTCGCCGACGAGATCCTGCGCGGCGTCGACGGCCCCGTGCCGGTCGGGGACTGGGACACCCGGATCACCGAGCTGGCCCACCGCCTGCGGGCCGCGCTGCTCGCCCATCGGGACGGGGCCGAGGTGGTCGCGGCCGCCTACGCGCTGCGGACCGGTCGGGGGAACACCGTCCCGCTCATGACCGGGGTGCTGGTCGACGCCGGTCTCACCCCCGAGGAGGCCGAGCTCGCCGCGCTCACCGTGCTGCACTACGTGTTCGGGCACACCGCGGACGAGCAGTCGCACGCCCAGTCCGTCGCCCTCGGCGTGACCGCCGAGGCCACCTCCACTGCCACCGCGTCAGCCACCTCGCCCGCCACCCAGGAGCTCGCCAGTGAGACGGCGCGGTTCGGGTTCGGCCTGAGCGTCTTCGTGGACGGGCTACGCACCCGCCTGGTGTGACGGGCTACGCACACCGCCTGGTGTGAGGTGTGCGTGTGAGGTGTGCGCAGCCGACCACCACGCCGCGTCGTCGCCCTGGTCGGCCCGTCTCAGCCGGTCGCCAGCTGGTCGACGACGCGGACGCCGGGCAGTGCGGCCAGGAGCCGGCCGGGCAGCGCGAGCTTCGAGCGCCGCACCCCCGAGCCGATGACGATCCACCCGGCGCACGCACCGGCGTCGAGCAGCACGGGCCAGCTCTCGGGGAGGCCGATCGGTGTGATGCCGCCGAACTCCATGGCGGAGGAGGTGACGGCCCGCTCCACCGGGGCGAAGGACGCCTTGCGGACGTCGAGCAGCGCCCGGATGGCGCCGTTGACGTCGGCGCGGGTGGAGGCGCGGACGGTGGCCGCCGCCCGGCGCTCCACGCCCTCCCGCTTGCCCGTCACGAGCACGCAGTTCACCGACTGGGCCATCGGGATCTGGTAGGCCTCGCTCATCGCCGCCGTGTCGGACAGGTCCGGGTCGACCTCGGCCACGAAGACTCCGGTGGTGACCTCGGGGACGGCGCGGGCCCACGCCGCGAGCGCGGCGAACGTGACGTCGGCGAGCAGGTCGGGGCGGGCCAGGGCGGGCGCCCAGGTCAGGGTCCCGATCGAGGGGGTCGCCCCGGGATCGAGGGGTGCCTCGGAGGTGGTGGTCTCGGCGACGGGATGGTCCATGGTGTCAGCTCAGCTGGAACGTGGTGGTCAGGGTGGCCCGGGCGATGGTGTGGAACACGGCCGTGAAGGCGACGCTCGTCGCGGTGTCGTCGGGGTCAGCGTCGAGGGTGTCGACGTCGAGGGCGTGCACGGCGAAGACGTAGCGGTGCGCGCGGTCGCCCCGCGGCGGGGCCGCGCCGGAGTAGTCGTACTCGCCGCCGTCGCCGCGGACGTGGAAGGCCGCACCGGGCATCATGAGGTCGCTCACGCCGTCGCCGCGTTCGAGCTCGGTGACCTCGAGGGGCAGGTCGACGATCGTCCAGTGCCACCAGCCGGCCGGGGTGGGGGCGTCGGGGTCGAACATGTTGACGAGGAAGGACTGGGTCTGGGCGGGGAAGCCCGACCAGCTCAGGTGCGGGGAGGTGTTCTCGCCGTCGGCGCTGAACGCCGGGTCAAGAACTGCACCGTCGGTCATGTCGTCGCTGGTCAGAGTGAAGGACGGGACCTGAGGAAGGAGGGAGTAGGGGGCAGGCGGTACGGGCCGGGTGAAATCCATGGGCTCATCATGTCCCGAGCGAGCGCGTGCGCGCACCTGCGTCTCGGGGTACCCGGGAGGAGTCGCGGACGATGAGCTCCGGGTCGACGACGACGTGGTGCAGGGGGCGCTTGCGGCCCTCGTACATCCGCGCGGTGAGCAGCTCGACGGCCACCCGGCCGATGTGGCTCTTGGGCGGGCGGACGGCGGTCAGGGCCGGCTCGGCCATGGCCGCGACCTCGTCGTCGTAGGCGACGACGGCCAGGTCGTGGGGGACCCGGATGCCGCGGTCCGCGCACAGCTGGAGCAGCGCGATGGCCTCCGGGTCGGAGTGGACGATCACCGCGGTGGTCCCGGTGCGCTCGATGTCGGCCATCCGGGCGCTGACGACCTGCGCCCAGCCGGGGTCCTGGAACCCCGCCGAGATGCCCGTGAGCTCGTCTCCGGACGGCACGCCGAGCTCCTGGCAGGTGAGCCGCCAGCCGCGCTTGATCTGGTCGGCGTGCGGGCTGCCCGCCGGCAGGAGGAGACCGATCCTGCGGTGGCCCTGGGCGTGCAGGTGACGCACGGCCAGACCGGCTCCGTAGGCGTGGTCGGTGGCCACCCACTGCAGGTTCTGGGTGTGCACCCCGACCGGGGGGCGCCGCTCGACGAGGACGACGGGGACCTTGAGGGTGTCGAGCCACCGGATGAGGTCGGGGCCTCCGGCGTCGGTGGTGTTCGGGGCCAGCAGCAGGCCGTGGATGCCCGGGGTCGCCAGGAGCTTGAGGATGTTCGTGCGGTCGTCGCGGGAGTCGTAGGAGGACCCGCGCAGCACGATGCGCTCCCGGCCTGCCGCCGCGGCGGCCCGGGCGCCGTTGATCACGTGCGGCCAGTAGAAGCTGAGCGAGGGGACGACCATGCCGATCGTGAAGCGGGCGGGGGAGGAGGTGCTCGCTCGGGCCCCGGGCAGCACGTTCGCCTCGAGCGGGCTGGTGAGCGTCGCCCCGCCGTGCACCCGGGTGACCAGGCCCTGGCCGGCCAGGGCCAGGAGGTCGCGGCGCACGGTGATCTCGGAGACGTCGAAGTCCCGGGCGAGCTCGCTCACCCGCACCGAGCCGCGCGCGCGCAGCTCGTCCATGACCTTCTCGCGGCGCTGGAGGGAGAACAGATGGGTGTCGTCGCTCATGAGGGGTCCTGTGCTGGGTGGCCCTGTGCCGAGTGGTGCTGTGCCGAGTGGTGCTGTGCGTGCGCGGCCACGATCGAGACGACCAGCGTGCCCGACGACGCGGGCCCGGCTTCCGTAGATCCGGTCGCCACAGCCCCGGTCGCCGTGAGCTCGAGGCGGGTGAGGTGGTCGCCCCAGACCGCGGTGAGCAGCGGGTCGTCGAGCGGGCGGGCGGTCGTGGTGGCCGCAGCCCGGGCAGGGTCCCAGGTGACGAGGACGCCACGGACGGCGCCCGGCGGGGTGACCCGCAGGCGGCCGGGCCCCTCCTCGACCAGCGCGCCGTGCAGCAGCAGGTGGGTGGCCTGCGCGGTCGGTGCCGGCACCGCGTGTGCTCCGCCGGCCGGGACGGGCGGGTCGGTGGCCACGCCCCAGGTGTCGGCGACCTGCACCCGGGCGACGTGATCGGGGCCGGTGCCCGTCGTCGGCTCCGCTCGGTCGAGGGTGACGGTGCGCACCCAGCTCGTGAGATCGGGGAGCTGGTACGCCCCGGCCAGGTCCAGGGACAGCTCGGCGCGCCCGGGTGTGAGCGAGACGGTGACGCGGCGGGCCGCGAAGGACGCCCCGACGCCCTGCTCGGTCGGCGCGGGCTGCCCCGCAGGGTCGCCTGGTCCACCCGCCACCGGGGCCGGGACGTTGTGCCAGGCGCTCTGCATCGTCCAGATCTGGTACCGGTCGGGGCCGAAGGTCTGGGCCGTGTAGGTCGGCTGGCCGGCGTCGACCACGACCGGGACGCCGTCGATCGCGACGGTGAAGGAGCCGACGTCCTTGTGGTTGTGGTTCTCTCCGTTGTGCCCACCCTTGGCCGCCAGGGTCAGCCCGGTGGCCGAGCCGGCCTGCTCGCGGGCGAGGAGCAGCTCGACCGAGGGGAGCCACACGTCGGCGACGAGCGGTGCGGGGGCCGGGGACGCCGTCGTCCAGCCGGGATCGCTCAGGCCGCGCAGCGCGCGGCCCAGGCCGGCCGACTCATGCACGAGCGGGAGCTCAGGTCTGCGGTGGGAGGCGGCATGGGCGCGGACGTCGTCGTCGCCGAGGAGCACTCCCCAGCGGTGCAGGACGTGCCACGGCTGGTCGCTCGTGGGGCGGGCGGGACCGTCGGCGACGTTGACGTACCAGGGGCCGTCGATCTGCATCCGGTGCGGGAAGCGCACCGTCTCGGCGACCGCAGGGATCGTCGTCCAGTCGACCAGGCCGCCGCTCGCCCGGGTGAGCAGCTCGAGGGCCTCGAGCAGCCGCCCGGCGCCGTTCCACCAGTAGCTGTAGCCCTCGTCGATCGCGCCGTCGGCGGGCAGCGCGGCCGCGAACCGGTCGAGCCCGGTCACCACGAGGGTGACGAGCTCGGCCCGGTCGTCGAGGTCGTCGACGAGGGCGAGGGCGCCGGCGAGGATGTTCCCGTGGATCCACGGGTTCCAGTTGTGCACCGGTCCGGTCAGACCGAGCCAGTGCCAGTCACGGCGCTCGCGGAACGGGGTGAACACGCGTGCCTGCGCCTCGTGACGGATCCGGGCACGCACCCCCGGTGCCCGCGCGTCGAGGGCGGGTCCCAGCAGCGCGTCGATCCAGGCGAGCTGCGCGACGACCTCCCCGGCGCCCAGGTCGAGGTAGGGGTGGGATGGGGAGGGGACGACGTGCCCGCGGACGCTGAAGGTGTCGTCGTGGGCGGCCCACGACCAGCTGCTCTGCTCGCAGAGCAGCACGACGGCGTCGACCACGGCGTCGAGCCACTCCTCGTCGTCGGTCCAGGCGGCCATGAGCGCCGCGCGGCTGAGCCGGTGCTGGCGCTCGCGGACCTGGTCCTCGTAGTCGGTGCGGTTGCCGTCGCGGAAGAAGCGCGCGTAGGCGGAGGTGAGCGGCTGTGGCCACGGCGCACCGAGCTCACCGGCCGCGCGGGCGGTGACGGCCTCGCGGGTGAGGGGGTGCGCGGTGTCCCAGAAGGCGCGGTCGGTGACCGGGGGCACCGGAAGGGTTCCGGCGGCGGCCAGCAGCGTGGGGAGCGACGACGGGTCGACGTGGTCGGTCCAGAGGGTGAGCAGGGAGGTCATGGCGGTCTCCGTCGACGAGCGGGGTGTGCTGGACGAGCGGGCGGTGCAGGACGAGCGGGCCAGCGGGAGAGTCCTCAGATGTTTGATCGTGATCGAGTGTGTTCGATCATGAGGGACTTGATTGATCTTCATCGTAGAGGCCCGTTGACTGGTCCCGCGACGCTCACCGCCGAGGTCGCCACAGTCGTGCTCGATGAAGAGAACTCAGGACCCGATGCCCAGTGTGCACACCCCCCAGGCGATGGTCGTCATGTCTCGGGACGTCTTCGAACTGCAGTTCGACGAGGTCCGGACCCGGCGTCTGGAACGGCTCGTCACCCTCGGTGACCCCGCATGGACCGACGCCGTGGACTCCCCGGCCGCGCGTGAGCGCGCCGCCCAGGTCGAGGTCCTCATCACCTCGTGGGGCGCGCCGATGCTCACCGCCGCACGCCTCGCCCACTTCCCGCGGCTGCGGGCGGTCTTCCACTGTGCGGGCAGCGTGCGCAGCCTCGTCTCGGAGGAGTTGTGGGACCGGGGCGTCGTCGTGACGAACGCCGCCGACGAGAATGCGATCCCGGTGGCCGAGTTCACGCTGGCCGCGATCATCCTCGCGGGGAAGAAGGCACCGTTCCTCAGTGCCAGTGCCAGTGCCAGTGCCAGTGCCAGTGCTAGTGCCGGCCAACCTGCCGCCGGCTTCGGGCCGTTGAGCAACTTCGGGCTGACGGTCGGCATCGTCGGCTTCTCCCGGATCGGCCGCCGGGTGGTCCACCACGTCCAGGGTCTTGAGGAGTCGACCTGTCTCGTCGTCGACCCGTTCGCCGACCCGGCCGAGGTCGCCGCGGCCGGGGCGCACCTGGTGACGCTCGAGGAGATGCTGCCGCGGGTGGACGTGCTCTCCCTGCACGCACCTGCGCTGTCCTCGACCGAGCGCATGATCGCCGGCCCCGAGCTCGCCCTGCTCCGCGACCACACGACCGTCATCAACACCGCGCGGGGCGCCCTGATCGACACCGCCGCGCTCGAGCGGGAGTGCGCCTCGGGTCGGCTCAACGCGATCCTCGACGTGACCGACCCCGAGCCGCTCGCCCCCGACTCGGTGCTCTACACCCTGCCCAACGTCATGGTCACCCCGCACATCGCCGGGTCATTGGGGACCGAGACCCAACGGATGACGAACGCCGCCCTCGACGAGCTCGAACGGTTCGTGGACGGCCGCCCGCTCACCCGCCAGATCACCCGCGACGTCCTGGAGGTCAGCGCATGAGCCCCGCACCGCTCTCCCCGCTCACCTTCCGGTCCGTCCCCCTCGACCGCGAGCTGTCCCCGTACACCGGGTGGACCCGCGAGCACTGGGCCGCGCTCGGTGACGACCTGCTCCGCGCCGTCCGGCCGTTCGCCTCACCCCGGCACGCCCTGCTCACCCTGCCGGGCCGGACCGGGGGATACGGGACCGCCGTCGACGGGCTCGAAGGCTTCTCGCGCACCTTCATGCTGGCCGGCTTCCGTCTCGCAGGCGAGGGCGGGGCCGACCCGCTCGGCCTCGCCGAGCGCTACGCCGAAGGGTTCGACGCCGGGACCGACCCGCGCTCGCCCGAGCGCTGGATGCGCCCCGACGAGCACGGCCAGGCCAAGGTCGAGGCCGCCGCCCTCGCGCTGACCCTCGACATGACCCGGCCGTGGATCTGGGACCGCATGTCGAGCGCCACCCAGGAGCGCATCGTCACCTACCTGGCGACCGTGATCGGCGGGGACTACCCGCAGACGAACTGGGTGTGGTTCCGGATCGTGGTGGAGACGTTCCTGCGCAAGGTCGGCGGTCCGTTCTCCCTCGAGGACCTCGAGTCCGACCTGGACGTCCACGACACCTTCGTCCGCGAGGGTGGCTGGTACTGCGACGGCGCTGAGCGCAACTACGACCACTACGCCGGGTGGGCGCTGCACCTGTACCCGGTCCTGTGGGCGTCGATGATCGGCGACGACCCGCTCGCCACCGAACGGGTGCCGCGCTACCAGGCACATCTCGAGGAGTACCTGGGCCAGGCCGCCCAGCTCGTGGGGGCCGACAGCGCGCCGCTGTTCCAGGGACGCAGCCTCGTCTACCGCTTCGCCGCAGCCGCGCCGTTCTGGGCGGGTGCGCTGTCCGGGACGGATGCGCTGAGCCCGGGGGAGATCCGCCGGGCGGCCTCCGGGATCGTCAAGCACTTCGCCGACCACGGTGCACCGAACGAGTCCGGGCTGCTCACCCTGGGCTGGCACCACGAGTGGGACCGCCTCGCCCAGCGCTACTCCGGGACCGGTTCGCCCTACTGGGCGTCCAAGGGGCTGATCGGCCTGGCGCTGCCGGCCGACCACCCGGTGTGGACGGCGACCGAGGAGCCGCTGCCGGTCGAGCGGGGCGACGTGCTCGCCGTCGCGCCGGCCCCCGGGTGGCTCGTCACGGGGACCCGGGCCGACGGCATCGTCCGGGTGGTCAACCACGGGACCGACCACGCCCAGGCCGGCGACGAGGTCAGCGACTCCCCGATCTATGCGCGCCTGGGCTACTCCACCGCCACGGCCCCGGTCATGTCCGAGGCCGGATGGGTCGACCCGGTCGACCAGTCGGCGACGCTCACCGGCCCGGACGGGCGCCTCTCCCACCGTGCCGGCTTCGAGCTGCTCTCCACCGGTACCCTCGCCGGGGCCGACGGCGTCCCGTGCGCCGTGTACGGGTTCTCCCGGTCCCGGGCGCACTGGGTGGCGATGGCCGCCGACCTGCCCGACCACGGCTCGGGACGCACCGGCGAGGTGACCCGCGGGGCGCACCTGACCACCGGGTCGGTCGTCCGTGGCGCCTGGGAGGTGCGGTTCGTGCGAGTCGAGGCAGATGCCGACGGCGGCGGCGGCGATGTCCCGGTGGGTGTGCTGCGGGTGGCCGGGTGGCCGGTCGTGGTGGGGGCCGGGCTGGTCTCCGAGGTCCTCGACGTGAGCGGTCTGACCAGGGCGGGGACCCGCGTCGACCACGACGCGTCCCCGCTGGGGGAGCAGACTGCGACGCCGTGGTTGTCGACGCCGACGGCTGCGGAGCCGGGGCGGTGGTACATCGCGCTGGTGCGTCTGACCGGTGCGCCGGTGGAGGACCAGGAGCACAGTGTCGACCAGGAGCACGACGTCGACCAGGAGCACGGCGACGTGCCCCAGGTCCGGCTCGAGGGGAGGCGTGCGCACGTCGTGTGGGGTCCGGGCCTGGGCTGCGACGTCGACCTGCCGGAGGCGGTGTAGGTCAGGGCTTGTCGTCGGGGCTCGTCGGTCGGTGGAGTGGCGTATCGTTGTTCGAACAGACGTTCTATAGCGTCTGGTGAGCCACGGCTGACCGACCATGGCTGATCCGACACGGCTGGCCTGACAACGAGGGGTGGGTATGGGCGCAACCCGCGACGGAGACGAGCCAGTCCTCGGGATCCTCGACCGGGTCGCCCGGGCCAAGGAGGCGCTGCGCCGAGCCGAGGAGCGCACTGGCGCCCGTACCTTGCGCATCGTCGCTGGTGAGATCAGTGACATGCCTGCTTCCGGGCTGCCCGACGCCGACCGCCAGCGCGCACGGCTCGCGGGCCTCGAGCGGTCTACCGGCCCGGAACGATCCGTCAGCACCGACCGGTTCACCAGCCCCGACCGGTTCACCAGCCCCGACCGGTCCACCAACCCTGACCGGTCCACCAGCCCCGACCCGGTCAGCACCACCGCGCGGCTGATCAGCTCCGAGCGTCCGCCCCTGCCGATCCCGCCGCAGCTGCGCGAGGTCATCCCCGAAGGACTGCGCCGGGGGAGCGTCACGGTCGTCTCCGGCTCGACGTCGCTGCTCCTGTCGCTGATCGCCGAGGCCTCCCAGGCGGGCTCCTGGGGTGCCCTCGTGGGGGCGCCGAGCATCAACCTGCTGGCCGCCGCGCAGGCGGGGGTCGACCTCTCGCGGCTCGTCCTGGTCCCTGGCCCGGGCATCGAGTCGGCCACGACGGTGGCCGCGCTGCTGGACGGCATGGACATCGTGGTCGTCGGCCCCGAGGTCGTGCTCGTCGACTCCGACCGCCGCCGGCTGGCTGCCCGCGCCCGCGAGCGTGCGAGCGTCATCCTGGCCATGCGTCCGTGGCCGGGGGCGGGCATGACCCTGACCGCCGAGCGCAGCCAGTGGTCGGGCCTGGGCGTGGGGCACGGCCGGCTGCACAGCCGTCTCCTCACCATCACCCGGTCCGGCCGGTCCGGCGCCGGGATCCCGCTCAGCCGTGACCTCTGGCTGCCGCTGGCGACGAGCGGCGGCGAGGCGGCTGCGTTCGACCCGGCCACCGTGCCCCAGGTGACCTCCTTCGCCCAGGTCGGGTGAGGCCATGACCGACACCGCCGCAACCATGCTCGACCACCCAGGGACCGACCGCCCGGGCTCGATGGCGCACCGCACCGCCGTCGTCTGGGTCCCGGACTGGCCGGTCGTGGCCGCCATGCGCACGGGGGAGATCCCCGCGGACCTGCCCGCCGCGGTGCACGACGGCCGACGGGTCCTGGTCAGCTCGGCCGGTGCCCGCGCCGCCGGGGTCCGGCGCGGCATGCGGCTGCGCGCGGCCCAGGAGTGCTGCCCCGGGCTCGAGCTGCTGCCTGCGGACGAGGGACGCGACAGCCGCGAGTTCGAGCCGGTGGCCGTGGCCGCCGAGACGCTCGTGGCGGGCCTGGAGGTGGCCCGCCCGGGCCTCATGGTGCTCCCCGCGCTCGGGGCGAGCCGCTACCACGGCTCGGAGGAGGTCCTCGCCCAACGGATCGTGGAGACGATCGCCGAGCGAACCGGATACGAGAGCCAGGTCGGTGCGGCCGACGGCATCCTCGCGGCGCTGCTGGCCGCCCGGACGTCGTTGCTCCTGCCGCCCGGCGCGACCACGAGCTACCTCGCCCATCACCCCCTGGACGCGCTGCTGCACGCCGCGATGACCCCGGGGGCGGTGAGCGAGCTGCGCGACCTCATCAACCTGTGGACCCGGCTGGGGCTGAAGACCCTGGGCGACCTGGCCGCGCTCGCGGAGGCCGACGTCCACACGCGGTTCGGCGAACGGGGCCGGTGGGCCCACCGCCTGGCTCGGGGGAGCGACCTGCGCCCGCCCGCCCGCCGGCGCATCGAGCCCGACATCGCGGTCGAGTCCGTCCTGGACCCGCCCGCCGACCGCGTCGACATCGCCGCCTTCGCCGCCCGTGGGCTGGCCGAGGAGCTCCACGCCCTCATCCTTGCCCGGTCGGTGAGCTGCGCCCGGCTGCGCATCACCGCGCGCACCGAGTCCGGGACGGACCTGGTCCGGACCTGGCGCACCGACGACGGCGCCCTCGGCGGGCTCTCTGCCGCGCGCATCACCGACCGGGTCCGTTGGCAGCTCGAGGGTTGGCTCTCCGGTGCCCGGGCCGAGGCCGGCGACCGGGACCTGGAGCCCTCCGCGCTGGTCAGGCTGGGGATCACCGCTGAGGGGGTGAGCCCCGCCGGGACGCAGCAGGGACGGTTGTGGGGAGCGGCCAGCGGGGACGAGGTGCGTGCCCGCCGGGTCACCGAACGGGTGCAGGGCCTCCTCGGTGGGGGCGGGGTGCTCAGCGCGACGGTGCAGGGCGGGCGGGGTCTGCGCGACCAGGTGCACCTCGTCGCCTGGGGGGACGACGACGCCCCGCCGCGGGCCGCCGCCCAGCCCTGGCCGGGGCACCTCCCTGCCCCCGCACCCGCCACGATCCTCGTGACGCCGGCCGACGTCGAGGTCCTCGACGCCCAGGGCCACCCCGTCGTGGTGAACCTGCGGCTGGCGATGAGCGGGGACCCCGCGGCCGTGGTCACCGCGGAGGGGACCCGGCCGATCACCGGCTGGGCCGGCCCCTGGCCGGTCGCCGAACGCTGGTGGACCACCGAACCCGAGCGCCGGGTCTATCTGCAGGCCGTGCTCGACGACGAGAGCGCGGTGCTGCTGGCCTGCACCGCGGGACGGTGGACCTGGGAGGCGCTCTATGACTGAGGCGCCCGCCTACGCCGAGCTGCACGCGCACTCGGCCTTCAGCTTCCTCGACGGCGCGAGCCAGCCCGAGGAGATGGTCGCCGAGGCGGTCCGGCTCGGCCTGTCCGCGCTGGCGATCACCGACCACGACGGGCTCTACGGCGTCGTGCGCTTCGCCGAGGCAGCCCGCGACGCCGGGCTGGCCACGATCTTCGGTGCCGAGCTGCACCTGCCCACCCCCGACGGGGTGCTCGACCCACCGACCGGGACCCCCGACCCGCAGTCCTCCCACCTGGTGGTCCTCGCCCGCGGACCGCAGGGGTACCGCAACCTGTCCGCCGCGATCGCCGACGCCCACCTGGAGACCGGGCATAAGGGCGCGGCGAGCTACACTCTCGACCGGCTCGGGGAGCAGTCCGAGGGGCAGTGGCTGGTCCTCACCGGGTGCCGCAAGGGAGCCGTCCGTCGTGCGCTGGGGGGTGGGCCGGAGTGGGACCCGGCCGGGGCGCGGCGCGAGCTCGACCGGCTCGTGGCGGCCTTCGGGCACGGCAACGTCGCGGTCGAGATCACCGACACCGGTGATCCCTACGACTCCGAGCGCAACGACCACCTCGCCGACCTGGCCCGCGCCGCGCGTCTCCCGCTCGTGGCGACCACCGCGGCCCACTACGCCCGGCCCCAGGACGGCGACCTGGCGGCTGCGCTCGCGGCGATTCGGGCCCGGTCGTCCCTCGACGAGATCGCCGGGTGGCTGCCCGCTGCGCCCACGGCCCACCTGCGCTCGGGGGCGGAGATGGCCGCGCGTCACTCCCGCCACCGCGAGGCGGTCGCCACCGCGGCCGCGCTCGGGGCGGAGTGCGCCTTCGACCTAGCGCTCGTGGCCCCCAACCTGCCGCCCTACCGGGTCCCGGCCGGGCACACCGAGGCGACGTGGCTGCGCGAGCTGGTCCGTGAGGGCGCCTGCCGGCGGTACGGTCCCCGCGAGCAGGAGACCGAGGCGGGCGCCTACGCGCAGATCGACCGGGAGCTGCGGATCATCGAGGACCTCAACTTCCCCGGGTACTTCCTCATCGTCTACGACCTCGTGGAGTTCTGCCGGGTCAACGGCATCCTGGCGCAGGGCCGCGGGTCCGCGGCGAACTCCGCCGTCTGCTACGCGCTGGGGATCACCGCCGTGGACGCCGTCAAGCACGGTCTGCTCTTCGAACGCTTCCTCGCCCCCGAGCGGGACGGGCCCCCGGACATCGACGTCGACATCGAGTCCGGGCGCCGCGAAGAGGTCATCCAGCACGTCTACGAGACCTTCGGTCGCCGCCACGCGGCCCAGGTCGCCAACGTCATCTCCTACCGGCCGCGCTCCGCGATCCGCGACGCGGCGCGGGCGCTCGGCTACGACGTCGGGCAGCAGGACGCCTGGAGCAAGCACATCGAGCGGTGGGGCTCGCTGCGCCCCCAGCCGGTCACCGACCCGCTGGCGAGAACCTCCGCCGACGACCGCGCCGACCGCGACGATCGCGCGACCACGGCGACCGCGGCGACCACGGCGACCACGGCGCGCACCGCGCGCCAGGGCCGGGCCACGGCACGGGAGGGCATGTGGCACAAGGGCCCCGTCGTCGAGCAGGACGACACGCAGGACATCCCCGCGCCCGTGGTCGACCTGGCCGAGCGGCTGCTGCGGCTGCCGCGGCACCTGGGCATCCACTCCGGCGGCATGGTCCTGTGCGACCGCCCCGTGGTGGAGGTGTGCCCGGTGGAATGGGCGCGGATGCCCGGTCGCACGGTCCTGCAGTGGGACAAGGAGGACTGCGCCGACGCCGGGCTGGTGAAGTTCGACCTGCTCGGGCTGGGCATGCTCACGGCGCTGCGGATCGCCTTCGGCCAGGTCCGTGAGCACGAGGGGGTCGAGCTCACCCTGCACGGGCTGCCGCAGGAGGACCCGGCGGTGTATGACCTGCTGTGCGCGGCGGACACCATCGGGGTGTTCCAGGTGGAGTCGCGCGCGCAGATCTCCACCCTGCCCCGGCTGCAGCCCCGGGAGTTCTACGACATCGTCATCGAGGTCGCGCTCATCCGCCCGGGGCCGATCCAGGGCAACTCTGTGCACCCCTACATCGAGCGCAAGCGCAAGCGGGAGAAGGTCACCTACCTCCACCCGTCGTTGGAGAAGTCGCTGGCCAAGACCCTGGGCGTGCCGCTCTTCCAGGAGCAGCTCATGCAGATGGCGATCGACGTCGCCGACTTCACCCCGGCCGAGGCCGACCAGCTCCGCCGGGCGATGGGGTCCAAGCGGTCCGTCGAACGGATGGAGGCGATGCACCAGCGCCTGCTCGACGGCATGGCCGCGAAGGGGATCGACCGGGTCACGGGGGAGGAGATCTTCGACAAGCTCAAGGGCTTCGCCGACTTCGGCTTCCCGGAGTCCCACGCCTTCTCCTTCGCCTACCTCGTGTACGCGAGCGCCTGGCTCAAGGTCCACCACCCGGCGGCGTTCTACGCCGGGCTGCTCGCCGCGCAGCCGATGGGCTTCTACTCCCCGCAGTCCCTGGTCGCCGATGCCCGACGCCGCGGGGTCACCGTGCTGCGCCCGGACATCAACGCCTCGGGAGCCCAGGCGCTGGTGGAGCGGGTCCCGGACGGGGCCGGGGTGGGCGGAGGTGGGGTGGGTGGTCTCGGGGTGCGCCTGGGGCTGGCCTCGGTGCGCAGCGTGGCCGACGACGTCGCCAGCGCCCTCGTGGCCGAACGCGACGCGGGCGGGCCGTTCACCGACCTGCGGGACCTGGCGCGGCGGGGATCGTTGACCACGACGCACCTGGAGTCGTTGGCCACCGCGGGGGCGGTCGACTCACTCGGCGTCGCCCGGCGCGAGGCGCTGTGGGCGGCGGGTGCGCTCGCGCAGGAACGGCCCGACACGCTGCCGGGCGTCTCGGTGGGGGTCAGTGCTCCGATGCTGCCGGGGATGAGCGAGCTGGAGATCGAGGTCGCGGACGTCTGGTCGACGGGGATCACGGTCGGGTCCTACCCCACCGAGCACGTGCGTCCGGGGCTGCGCGCGGCCGGTGTGTTGACGGTCCAGGAGTGCTTCACCCACGAGGCGGAACGCAGGGTGTCGGTGGCCGGTGTGGTCACCCACCGGCAACGACCGGGCACTGCTCGAGGTGTGACGTTCATCTCACTCGAGGACGAGACCGGGCAGCTCAACGTCGTCTGCTCGCCGGGCCTGTGGCAGCGTTTCCGGCGGGTCGCCCGCACGTCTGCAGCACTCGTGGTGCGCGGGAGGATCGAACGCGCCGATAACGCCACGAATCTCGTCGCCGAGCACATGTCGGCACTGTCGCTGCAGGTCGCGACATCTTCACGAGATTTCCGCTGACGGACGTGTTTTCATCCCGGTCAAACGACCTGGGTGTGGCTAGGCTGAACTGATGCCGTCACCTGGTCCCCTTGTCGCGTACCCGTTCACCCCTCGTGGGGAGGACGGGCGTCTGCTGACCCGCCCGTTCGAACAGGTCGTCGACTCTGCGATCGTGGCTGGCGTGAGTGCGATCGGTGTGCTGGGCAGCACGGGCGGCTTCGCCTACATGCCTCGCTCGGCGCGCAAGCGCATCGCCCGCAGCGCGGTCGAGGTCGCTGCCGGTCGGGTGCCGGTCCTCGTCGGGGTGGGGGCGCTGAGCACCGCAGAGGTGATCGCCAACCTGGCTGAGGCAGCCAGCGTCGGGGCGTCCGGGGCGCTCCTGCAGCCCATGGCCTACCAGCCGCTGCAGTTCGACGAGATCTATGGCCTCTACAAGGACGCGTCCTCCGCGGCCACCATCCCGATCTGGGTCTACAACAACCCCGCCACCACCGGTCACCGGTTCTCCGTCGCAGAGCTGGCGAAGCTCGGTCGGCTGTCCGGGGTCGCCGGCTTCAAGGACCGCGGCGCGAACGCTGCAGACATCAAGGACCGGATCGCGAAGATCACCGCCGTACTGCCGCAGCGCAGCGCGAAGCAGCTGGACTGGGGCTTCAGCGGAGACGGTCTGGGAGCGCAGATCCTCCTCTCCGGGGCTTCGAGTTGGCACTCGGCTCTCGCGGCCGTGCTGCCCGAGATCTGTGTCGCGATCACCACGGCCGCCGTGGCCGACCGTGCACCCGAGGCGAGGGCGTTGCAGCGCCAGCTCACGCCGTTGTCGATCATCCTGCGCCAGTACGGTGGCATGCGGACCGTGCACACGATCGCTGACCTGCTCGGTATCGAGGCCGGTGTGCTGCCCAAGCCGCTGCTGCCGCTGCCCCGCGACGCGCGTGCGCTGGTGAAGATGGCCCTGGCCGGGATCGACGTCCCGGTGCCCGCTCAGGCAGCGGTGGAGCGTTCCGAGGCAGTGGCTGCCTCCGCGTCGGTTGTTCCTGCGTCGGTTGTCCCTGCGTCCCCGCAAGCCAGGCGCGAGCGCGCCAAGGCGACCCCCGTGTCCGACGATGACGGTTCTGCCGACTCGGACCCTGCTCTGAGTGCAGAGGGCGAGCTGGCCCAGTCCGGGCGCCACTCCGGCTGACTCTCTTCGGGTGTCGCACCGGCTGACTCTCTTCGGGTGTCGCACCGGGCCACACCGGATCACACCGGGAGGTACCCGGGGTGACTGCATGGACTGACACCCGGACGGCACTGCTGCTGCGGCGCGGTCCCGTGCCGATGTTCTAGGGTCGGTACATGCGCAGCGTCGAATTGATCGAGTCCTGGCCCGTCACGAACGCCTCGGTGGCGGTGATCTCGGCTGCGGGGGAGACCCTGGCCACCCACGGAGACCAGGATCGGCTCTACCCTCTCGCCTCTGTCACCAAGCTGCTCACTGCCTACGCGGTGCTGGTGGCTGTCGAGGAGGGTGCGGTCGAGCTCGACGACGCGGCGGGTCCTGAGGGCGCGACGATCCGCCATCTCCTGGCGCACACCGCCGGCTACGACTTCGCCGACCGCACGATCCGCGCCACACCGGGGGACCGGAGGATCTACTCCAATGCGGGGTTCGAGGTCTTGGCCGAGGTGATCGCGGAGCGTTCCGGGATCGGCTTCGGTGCCTATGTCCGTGAGGCTGTGCTGGTGCCACTGGGCATGGAGTCGACGGACTTCGTGGGCTCCCCGGCTGCCGGGGCGGGCTCGACGGCCCGCGACCTGGGGTCGTTCGTCGCCGAGCTGCAGAACCCGAGGCTGCTGCACCGTGCGACGCTCACCGAGGCGACCACGGTCGCCTTCCCCGGGCGCAAGGGTGTGCTCCCCGGGTTCGGCCGACAGGACCCCAACGACTGGGGGCTGGGCTTCGAGATCCGCGACAGCAAGTCCCCGCACTGGACAGGGTCGCTGAGCTCGCCGCAGACCTACGGGCACTTCGGCCAGGCGGGCACGTTCGTGTGGGTGGATCCCCAGGCGCAGGTGGCCTGCGTTGTGCTCACCGACCGGGACTTCGGCCCGTGGGCCGCGGAGGTGTGGCCGGTGTTCACGGACGCGGTGCTGAGCGAGCTGGGTGAGTGACGCAGCACGACGACCACCGGACGCAAGCAGCCTAGCGTTCGGGCAACTCTGTGAGCCCCCGGTCCCAGGAATCAGCCGCGGCGACGAACAGCCAGTTGGCATCCCAGTCGAGTCCGCCCGACCAGTTGGCGTCCCAATCCAGTCCGCCCGACGGTGAGGTGGACTCCCGAGGTGACGTCCGGGCAGGTCGCTGGACGGTGTCTAGTGCTCCGAAAGGATGAGATCTAGAAGGGGGGGACGTCAGGGAAGCGGGTGGGTAGGTCTGGTGGTGGGTCGGTGCCGTGGTCGGTGCCCTGGTCGTGGTCGTCGTGTGGGTGGCGTCCATGGAGGGCGTCGGTGGTGGTGTAGGTGCGGCCGGAGGGCGCGGTCCAGTGCACGCTCGCGCCGAGGGGGCTGCTGGTTCCGAGGGAGCTGCTGGTTCGGATGGAGCTGTCTGTTCCGAGGGAGCTGGCAGTCCCGGGTGGGGTGGTGATGACTTCGGCTTGCCATCGGGTGCGGTGTCGCATGCGGTGGTGTGTGCGGCACAGGTGGATGAGGTTGGTCTGGTCGGTTGTCCCGCCGTGGGCCCAGTTGGTGACGTGGTCGATGTCGCAGCGGGTGGCTCTGCGTGCGCAGCCGGGGAAGCGGCAGTGTTCGTCTCTGAGGCGGAGCCAGGCTTTGAGGTCGCCCGGGATGGTGTAGCGGTCGCGGTCGAGGCCGAGGATGGCTCCGGTGTGGGGGTGGGTGAGGATCCGCAGGAAGGACGGGGCCCGCCCGCAGAGGTCTCGGGCGGTGTCGGGGTCGATGGGTCCGTAGCCTTCGAGCTCGGCGGGTGCGTCTGCGCCCAGGAGCGTCAGGACCGGGACGGTGACGGCGACGGTGGGACGGATGCCGCGCATCGTGGTGCGCAGGCGCCGGCGATCCTCCGCGGTGCCAGGACCGTCCCCGTCAGCCCCGTCAGTCCCGTGATCTGGTTCGCTGGTGCTGTCGTTGTGCCCGGTGCCCTCCGCGCCAGCCGGGTTGCTCAGGGCGTGGTGGAAGGCGTCGCGGGCGTCGTCGTCGAGCATGACGGCGGTCAGGGTGTCGGCGCGCAGCTGGGGCAGGGTGCGTCCGTCGTCGGGGTGCTGCAGGGATGCGGCGACGTCGGAGACCCTGTTGAAGATGGCGTGGGCTTGGGTGGCGGGCAAGAAGGCGTGCAGCCAGGCCATGCCGTCGATGTCGGGTTCGATCAGGACGGTGCGCCCGGTCGCGGCCCTCTCGTGGCGTACGACCAGGGGTACGGGGTCCAGGCGGTCGCGTTCACGGGCAGCGGCCCGTTTGAAGGTGGACACGGTGAGGTGCTTGGCGCGGGGGATGAGGGTCTTCTCCGCTCGCACCCGAGCGTGGGGGTCGAGGCCGCCGATGTGGTTGATCATCACCTGGGCGTGGCGGTAGGTGATCGACCCCTCAGCCAGTGCCGTGGCGGTGGCGGGGAGGTCGGTGGACAGGACGTGGGCGTCGTCGAGCAGGTGCGCGGCGGTGGAGTGGGGCAGGTGCAGGGCGCAGGCCAGCTCTGCGGTGACCGACCCCAGGTCGAGGTCTGGGTCGCCGGGGTCAAGGGGCAGCTCACCCGGGTCCAGGGAGGAGGTGCGCAGCTCCTCGATGAGCGCGGAGCGCATGGCCGTCATGGAGTTGATCATCTGATCGGCGGTGACGATGGCGGCGAGCAGCCCCGCCTTGACGGTTCCACCGGGCCCGTCGTCTTCGGAGATCAGGTTCTCAACCATGATTCGAACCTACATCTGGCCACTGACATTCCCGGGCGAGACCACCGATACCACCCGCTGAGGACGCAGGCGCCAACGGTGCAGCAGTGCGCGCACAACCCGCCGTCGCACACACCGACCCGCCCGCCGGACCCGCCCAGCGGGGCCCGCGATCGCCGTCGACCATCCCGTTCCTGCTCATGTCCCGACTCTACGGATGGCCACTGACATTCCAGGGCAGACCCGACCCCCGCCGCCGTGACCAGCAACAACGTGGAAGCGAGCTGAGGGACGACGCCACCGACCAGTGGATTCTCGTCGCCCCGCCGCGGTCCCATGAAGGCTCGAGCCGGCGGGTCGAAGCGCCGATGACCGACACATGGGAGCAAACCGGGACTGGATGAAGCCGACGTCCGAGTACGCAGAGGACTGGCGTGCGCCGAAGCGCCCGGCCGAGCCGAAGCGCCCGGCCGAGCCGAAGCGCCCGGCCGAGCCGAAGCGCCCGGCCGAGTCGAAGCGCCCGGCCGAGCCGAAGTCGTCGTCCCCACCACGGAGCTCTGCTGTATCGAAGAACCCCGACGCACCGATCATCGTGCGCGTGATCGCTCCCCGCCGGTTTCGCTGGGTGGCCCCTGGCGCTGTGGGGTTCGCGCTGGGGTTTGCCGTAGCGGTCGTGGCCGGGCTGACCTGAGCGGCTCGGGCCGCAACCTCACCGCAACCTCACCGCGCTGTCTCCGCCAGCAGGAACCCGGGCCTCGCGTCCTCACCTGGGAGTATGCGGCAGGTGGACGATCTCACCGGGAGGTGGTGAGCGTCCAGACCTGGCTGGTGAGCCCATGGGGAACGCGCACCCCACGGATTGACGGTATGATGAAGTTATCAAGTCATCAACAAGAGAGCCCACCATGACCACCCTGCGTGACGCAGCCACACCGTTCAGCGGTGACCTCAGTGCCTGATCTGACTGAGGAGAACCCCACGACCCCGACGGCACCCCTCGGCATCGACGACTTCTTCGACGCCCATCGCCCGCTCTACGAGGTCAAGGCCAACCTCTTCAAGGGGGTCTCCCACCCGGTCCGGGTGCGCGTCCTGGAGGTTCTCTCGGCGTCGCCCGACGACGTCTCCGTCGCGGACCTCATCGCCGACACCGGCCTCGAGGCGTCGCACCTCTCCCAGCACCTGTCCGTCCTGCGCCGGCACAACCTCGTGGTCGCCGAGCGGCGAGCGAGCCAGGTCTTCTACCGGCTCGCCTTCCCCGAGGTCGCCGACCTCCTGGCCGTCTCGCGAGCCCTGCTCGCGAAGGTCCTCGAGCGCACGTATGAGCAGCTGGCCTCGACAGTGGGCAGCAGGCCGGCCGACGCCGACGCCGCCTCCGACACGGCCGCCTCCGACACGGCCGACGCCGACGTCGCTCCCGGCAGGTCGCCGAGATGAGCGTCTCCCGGTACCTCGCCTCCCTCCTGCCCACCTGGAAGGACTACCGCGCGGTGCCCCGCACCTGGCGCGGGGACCTCATCGGCGGCATCACGGTCGGCATCGTCGCGCTCCCGCTCGCCCTCGCCTTCGGCGTGAGCTCCGGTGCCGGTGCCGCGAGCGGCCTCGTCACCGCGATCGTCGCCGGTCTTGTCGCCGGGGTCTTCGGCGGCTCCAACGTCCAGGTGTCCGGTCCCACCGGCGCGATGGTCGTCGTGCTCGGACCGATCGTCGCCTCCCACGGACCCGGTGCGATCGCCGTCGTGAGCCTCATGGCGGGCGCCATCGTCGCGGCGGCAGGCCTGCTGCGCCTGGGGCGCACCGTCTCCTACATCCCCTGGCCGGTGATCGAGGGGTTCACCCTCGGGATCGCCGTGATCATCTTCGTCCAGCAGGTGCCCTCCGCGGTCGGGGCGGCCGCAGGCCCGAGCACCAACGCGGTCGTCTCCGCGATCCAGGCCCTGGGCTCGGTGAGCGGCCCCTCAGCACTCTGGTCGGTCGCAGCGGTAGCGCTGGTCGCGGTGATCATGGTCGTCGCGCCGCGCGTGCACCCCCAGCTGCCCGGATCGATCGTCGGGATCGTCGTCGTCTCGGTCCTGGTGAGCGTCGCCGGCATCTCGCTGACCCGGATCGGCACGCTGCCCAGCTCGCTGCCCACCCCCGGGCTGCCGACGATGAGCACCGCGGACCTGAGCGCACTGCTCGGGCCGGCGTGCGCCGTCGCCATCCTCGCCTCGGTCGAGTCGCTGCTGTCCGCCCGGGTCGCCGCATCGATGGCAGACACCGGACGATACGACGCCGACCGGGAGCTCGTCGGGCAGGGGCTCGCCTCGATCGCCTCGGGCATGTTCGGTGGGATGCCGGCCACTGGCGCCATCGCCCGCACGGCCGTCAACGTCCGGTCGGGCGGGCGCACCCGCCTCGCGGCGATCATTCACGCGGTCGGCCTCCTCGCGGTCGTCTACCTGGCCGCCGGCGTCGTCTCGCAGATCCCTCTCGCAGCGCTCTCGGGCGTGCTCATGGTCACCGCCTGGCGGATGGTGTCGAGGACGACGGTCCGCAGCGTGCTCGGCTCGAGCCGCTCCGACGCGATCGTCTTCGTCATCACCGCCGTCGTGACGGTCTCCTTCGACCTCATCGTCGCCGTCGGCATCGGTATCGCCGTCGCCGCCTTCTTCGCGCTGCGGACCCTGGCGCTCTCCGGGACGGCTCACCGCGAGCCGATCCCCGGTGCCCAGCACCCCGAGGACGTCCGCATCGCCCTCGTCCGGCTCGACGGCGCCCTGTTCTTCGGTGCCGCGGACCGCATGCTCGACTCCATCAGCGGGATCGAGGACGTCTCGGTCGTCATCCTGCGGATGTCCCAGCTCCAGGTGCTCGACGCCACCGGGGCGCGCGGCGTCACCGAGATGATCCAGGCTCTCGAGCGACGCGGGGTGACGGTCCTGGTCAAGGGGATCCAGGCGCACCACCAGCACCTGGCCGACACGGTGGGTGTGATCGGGTCCCTGCGACACCGCAACCACCTGTTCACCGACCTCGACGCGGCCGTCGCCCACGCCCGACGTCACGCGGTCGACCCCGAGGGGCAGGCACGGGCGATGTCGCAGGCGTTGGCACTGCAGATGGCCCGCCCCGCGGACGACTGACGGCACCGGCGGCCCCGGCGGCCCCGGCGGCACCGGCCAGACTCTGGACGCGACCAGGATGAACCACTAGGGTCATCTCGATAGTCGATATGCTCGACCTGGTCGATCCGAGGAGATCAGCATGGCGTACGCACGTGGGGTCCCCGCCGTCTCCGATGTGCAGCCCCTGGCCACGCGCTGGATCCGGGTGCTGGCCGGGCTGGTTCTCCTCGTCGGAGTCGTGGCGGGCACAGCCGGAGTCGTCTACTCCGTCAACTCCCTCACCATCGTCCCCGCCACGGTGCACGTCCCGGTCACCTTCCTGCCCGACGACGGAACCTGGGACAGCGTCCAGCTCACCGTCGAGGGTGTCCAGATCGAGGACGGGTGGATCACCACGCTCCCGCCCGCAGGGTTCCGACCCGGCGGAATCGGCGGAACCGGTGGCCAGGTGACCGTCGCGGCCTGGGGGTCCACCTCCCTCGAGCAGTTCCTCAGCCGCGGGGACGTGCTCGTGAGTGGCCTCGCGCTGCTGGCCGGCGCGCTCCTGGCGCGCCCCGTGCTGCTCAGCGTCGCAGCCGGGAAGCCCTTCGCGACCGGCAACGCCCGCCGCCTCTCGCTGATCGCCGGCCTCATCGGCGTCGCCGGACCGCTCGCCCCGCTGCTGCCCCAGATCGCGGGCGTGATGGTCCTGGAGCGGCTCGGGCTCGCCGACGACGGGGTCTTCTCGACGTCACCGCGGCTCGCCCTCGAACCGCTGCTCGTCGCCGCGCTCGTCCTCGTCCTCGCGGCGGCCTTCCGTGCCGGGGAGCACCTGACCCGTGAGACCGACGGGCTGGTCTGAGCGGTGCCCGCACCTCGCCCGGACGGCACCGCCGACGGCGAGGACCACCTGGTCGCCTGCCACCTCGACGAGCTGCTCCGGTCCCGGGACATGACGCTCGTCGAGCTCGCCGCCCGCTCCGGGATCACCGTCGCGAACCTCTCGGTCCTCAAGAACGGTCACGCCCGCGCGATCCGCTTCACCACCCTCACCGCCGTGTGCCAGGCCCTCGACTGCACTCCCGGTGACCTCCTCGGCCTGCGGCGCCCTGAAACCTGATGAGCTCAACGCTCGCGCAGCGTCGTCACATCGACCCGTGCGACGACGACGGTGGGACGCCGCCGGCCGTTCATCAGACCACCACGCGTGCACGCCCGTCAGGCCCGCCGTCGACGCCAGCCGCTCTCGCGAGGCCCATCACCCCCGCGACGATGAGCGTCTGCGCCGCGATGTACGTGACCATCACCCAGAACCCCTGCCCCGGCAGCGACCAGCCGTCCACGAAGGCGTTGAGCGCGATGAGCGAGTCCGAGACGACGAAGATCGCACCACCGAGCGCGACGAGACGGTTCACCCCGGTCGCCAAGGCCGCCATGAGCGCCAACGTCGCCCCGTAGACCATCACCGGCACCAGCAGACCATCCGCACCCGGTGCGCACGCCACGACGAGGGCGACCAGGGCGAGGAGATAGGGGGCGGCGAGCCACCGGCGTCGGGCAGGTTGGGTGGGGGAGAGCACGCTGGCGTCCCGGCAGGGCCAGAAGGCCGCGACGAAGACCACCTGGGCCACAAGGAAGAAGGCGATCATGACGATGAACGCCGCTCCTTCGGGCGCGACGTCGGGTGCGGTGTCCCCGAGCCAGGAGAAGCCGAGGGAGAGCAGGGTCAGGCGGACGAGGCGTCCGCGTGGGGCGCCGCTGGTTGCCGCCGTGAGCACGAGTGCGAGGAACGGCATGAGCAGCCACTGAGTCACCCGAGCGAGCGGCTCCAGCCCCGCGAGCTGGGCTCCCAGGTGCCCGAGGGAGACGACGGTGAAGACGACGCAGGCCGCCGCGGTGCGTGTGCTCGCGCGGGACTCGACCGGGGGAGCTGCCATGTACATCTCCAGTGATGTGATGACGAAAGAGGCCCTGATCCGAAGATCAGGGCCTCTCTCATTCGCTGTCTCAACGAGTGCCCAGAGGGGGACTTGAACCCCCACGTCCTTACGGACACTAGCACCTCAAGCTAGCGCGTCTGCCATTCCGCCACCTGGGCAGGTGGACCTTCAAGAACTTTTCGTTCTCTTGGGTGCGTCGGAAAATCTAGCACGGTTTCTGCGTCGGGCATGAATCGGAGGTCGGGGGGAGACTGACGGGTGGATGCCCGGTGGGTTCACGGCGGCCTGTCACGGGTCTGCCGCACCCCTGCCGGAGTAGTGTTTTGGCTGTTCAGCGCCAAGGATTCGCAGATTTCTGGGGAGATGGAGATCGCATGTCAGGTCAGCGAGTACGGGCGGCAGGTGTGAGGCGCACCACAGCGTCGATCCGCCCGCCGGTCGCCGCCCCCGTGGACACCGTGCCCCAGTGGTTGAAGAACTTCGCGGGCTGGTCGTGGCGGCTGATCATCGTCGTCGCCGCCGTGTCCCTCGTCGTCTTCGCCACCGCGAAGGTCCAGCTCGTCTTCATCGCGCTCTTCGTCGCGCTCGTGTTCACCGCGGTGCTGCGCCCGATCGTCAACGTCTACTCCAGGATCATGCCCCGAGGCCTGGCCACCGCCCTGGCGATGCTCACCGGCGTCACCTTCATCGGGGGGCTGCTCGCCTACGTTGTCGCCTCGGTCGCGGGGCAGTGGAGCGACCTCTCCGACCAGTTCACCACCGGCGTCGGGCGGATCTTCGACTATCTGGAGAACGGCCCGCTGCCGTTCTCGATCACCGCGGCCGACTTCGACAAGTGGTTGGCCGAGGGGCAGAAATGGGTCCAGGAGCACGCCGGTGACATCGCGGGCACCGCCTTCGAGCAGGCCGGGACGGTCGTGGAGATCTTCACCGCCCTCGCCCTGGCCGTCTTCTGCACCATCTTCTTCCTCGCCCGCGGGGGCGCGATGTGGGCCTGGTTCCTCAACCAGCTGCCCGCCCGCATGCGTGGGACGTGGAAGATCGTCGGCGGCGCCGGGTGGTACACCTTCTCCGGGTACACCCGCGGGACCGTGATCATCGCGATCACCGACGGCATGCTTGCCGGGATCTTCCTGTCGATCCTGGGGGTGCCGCTCGCCGCGCCGCTCGCCGTGCTCGTGTTCATCGGTGCGTTCATCCCGCTCATCGGGGCACCCGCCGCCATGGTCATCGCCATGGTGGTCGCCCTCGCGGTCGACGGCGTCGTCAAGGCGGCCATCGTCGGCATCGGCATCGCCCTCATCGGGCAGTTCGAGGGTCACGTGCTGCAACCCCTCGTCATGGGCAAGCAGGTCTCCCTGCACCCGATGGTCGTGGCGATCTCGGTGACCTCCGGGACGCTCCTGGCCGGGATCCTCGGCGCGGTCATCGCCGTGCCGCTGGTCGCGGTGTGCTGGGCGGTCTTCTCCAAGCTCCGCCATCACCTCGACCCACCGATGCGGGAGGGCGACCTGGACGACGACGACGGCGACGGGGTTCCCGACGTCGACCAACGCGACCGCGCCCCCTCGCCCAGGTCCGCCACCAGGTCCGCCTCCAGGTCCGCCACCAAGGCCCGGCCCGGAGAGTCCTGATGCGCATCGGGATCCCCGTCGAGGCGAAGGACAACGAGCTGCGCGTCGCCCTCACGGCCGACGGCGCGCACCACCTCGTGCAGGCCGGTCACGAGGTCCTCGTGCAGGCCGGAGCCGGGACCGGCTCCGCGATCAGCGACGACGACTACGTCGCCGCGGGCGCCCGCATCGTCGCGGGCGCCGCAGAGCTGTGGCGGGCCAGCCAGATCCTCTGCAAGGTCAAGGAACCCCTCCCGCAGGAGTACCCCCACCTGCGCAGCGACCTCGTCCTCTTCGCCTACCTGCACCTGGCCGCGAACCGCCCCTGCACCCAGGCGCTGCTCGAGGCAGGCACGACGGCGATCGCCTACGAGACCGTCCGGCTCCCGGACGGGTCGCTGCCCCTGCTGGCCCCCATGAGCGAGATCGCCGGGCGCCTGGCATCCCAGGTCGGTGCCTTCTACCTGCTGCGGTCCGAGGGTGGGGCGGGCATCCTCATGGGCGGGGTCCCTGGCACCAGGCCGGCACGGGTCGTCATCATCGGAGGCGGCACCGCCGGGCGCAACGCCGCCCAGATCGCCGTCGGGATGCGCGCCTCGGTGACCGTGATCGACCTGTCCGCTGCCACCTTGCGGGAGATCGACACCGAGTTCGGCGGCGTCGTGCGCACAGTCATCTCGACCGCCGCGACGATCGACCGCGAGGTGTCTGGCGCGGACCTGGTCATCGGGGCGGTGCTGGTACCGGGAGCCCGGGCCCCGCGCCTGGTCTCCAACGAGCTCGTCTCCCGGATGCGGCCCGGCTCGGTGCTCGTGGACATCGCCGTCGACCAGGGCGGATGCTTCGAGGACACCCGGCCCACCACCCACACCGACCCGACGTACCGGGTGCACCAGAGCACGTTCTACGCGGTCGCGAACATGCCCGGGACCGTGCCGGTCACGAGCACCCAGGCACTGACCAACGCCACGCTGCCCTACCTCACGCTGCTGGCAACCGCAGGGGTGGCTACCGCAGACCAAGCCGCCGCAGGACCGGCCGACCCCGCCGCGAACCCGGCCGACGGCGTCGGGCAGCTGCTGCGAGGGGAGCCGGGGCTCGCTGCCGGGCTCATGACGCACCAGGGCCGGCTGGTCAGCGCCCAGGTGGCGCAGGCGCACGGGATGGCGCACGACACGCCGCACGACACGGCCCACACAGCGCAATGAAGTCGACCTGAGCCCACATCTCCCGTATGAATGGGTGTCATGCCCCTCTCCGTGAACCCGCTCGATCCCACCAACCCCTTCTCGAGCCCCTCGACCCTGCCGTACGGCCTCCCCGACTTCGCATCGATCCGTGACGAGCACTACCTCCCGGCCGCGCGCGCCGGGATGGCGGCCGAGCTGGCCGAGATCGCCGCGATCGTCTCCGACCCGGAACCGCCGACCGAGGAGAACACCCTCGAGGCCCTCGAACGTAGCGGTGACCTGCTCGGACGCACGCTGAGCGTGCTCTACAACGTCGCCGGCTCCGACTCCAGCACGGTCCTCGAAGAGATCGAGGAGGAGCTCGCCCCCGAGCTCTCCGCCCACCACGACGCGATCTTCATGGACGCCGGCCTGCACGCCCGCGTCGCTCTGCTCGACGCCGCGGTCCGCGCCGGCCAGGTGAGCCTGCCCGCCGACAGCGCATGGCTGCTCACCAACCTGCTGCAGGACTTCCGTCGCTCGGGGATCAACCTCTCCGAGGCCGACCAGGTGACCCTGCGCGACCTCAACGCGCGCATGACCTCCCTCGAGGCCGCCTTCGGGCGCAAGCTCCTCGCCGGCGCCAACGCCGCGAGCGTCCTGGTCACCGACGTCGCCGACCTCGAGGGCCTGCCCGACGACGCGGTGGCGGCCGCCGCACAGGCCGCGGCGGACCGCGGTGAGCACGGCAAGTACCTGCTGGAGATGCAGCTGCCCACCCAGCAGGGCGTGCTCGCCTCGCTGCGCCGACGGGGCGTGCGCCAGCGCGTGCACGAGGCCTCGGTGACCCGCGGCGCGACCGGGGACGACACCGACACCCGCGAGATCGTCCTGGAGCTGGTGAAGCTGCGCGCCGAGCACGCCCGCCTGCTCGGCTACGCCCACCACGGCGCCTACATCGCCGAGGAGGCCACGGCCAAGACCACCGAGGCGATCAACGCCATGCTCGCCCCGCTGGCCCCCGCCGCCGCCGCCAACGCCGCGGCAGAGGCCGTCGACCTGCAGGCGGCGCTGGTCGCCGACCTCGGCGACCCCGACGCCGAGCTGGAGGCCTGGGACTGGGCCTACTACGCCGAGCGGGTGCGCAAGGACCGGTTCTCTCTCGACGACTCCCTGCTGCGCCCCTACCTCGAGCTCGAGAGGGTCGTCCAGGACGGTGTGTTCAAGGCCGCGACCGAGCTCTACGGCGTGACCTTCACCGAGCGCGCCGACCTCGTGGGCTATCACCCGGACGTGCGCGTGTTCGAGGTGTTCGACGCCGACGGCACCGGGCTGGGCCTCTTCCTCGCCGACTACTACACCCGCGAGTCCAAGCGCGGGGGAGCGTGGATGAACAACCTCGTCGACCAGAGCTTCCTGCTCGCCGAGCGTCCCGTGATCGTCAACAACCTCAACATCGTCAAGCCGCCCGCGGGGGAGCCGACCCTGCTCGTCTTCGACGAGGTCATCACGCTGTTCCACGAGTTCGGCCACGCGCTGCACGGGCTGTTCTCGGCGGTGCGCTACCCCTCGCACTCCGGGACCGAGGTGCCGCGCGACTTCGTCGAGTACCCCTCCCAGGTCAACGAGATGTGGGCGTGGGACGAGGAGATCCTGAACAGCTACGCGGTGCACCACCAGACCGGGGAACCGCTGCCGGCCGAGTGGGTGCGCACGATGATCGACTCCCGCCAGTTCAACGAAGGCTTCGCGACGTCGGAGTACCTCGCCGCGACGCTGCTCGACCAGGCCTGGCACCAGATCGGGCCGCAGGAGGTCCCGACCGCCGTCGAGCAGGTGCTGCCCTTCGAGGCAGCCGCCCTCGAGGCCGCCGGGCTGGCCCTGCGTGCGGTCCCTGCGCGCTACCGCACGACGTACTTCAACCACGTCTTCGGGGGCGGGTACTCCGCCGGGTACTACTCCTACATCTGGTCGGAGGTGCTGGACGCCGACACCGTCGAGTGGTTCACCGAGAACGCCGTCGACGGGCGGGTGCTCAACCGCACCAGCGGTGACCGCTTCCGAGCCCAGCTGCTCGCCGTCGGCGGGTCGATGGACTCGATGGAGGCCTTCGCCCAGCTCCGCGGCCGGGCCCCGGCCATCGAGCCTCTGCTGGCCCGGCGCGGTCTGACCAGCGCCGTCTGACCAACGCGGTCTGACCAGTGCCGTCTCGCCAGCGGCCTTGCTCGACGAGCGCCGTCAGATCAGCGCTCGTCGAGCACGGCCGGGGCGATGACGGGGAACCGGTAGCGTGGGGCCATGACCACCGACGCCCCGTCATCAGCCACCGTGACCGCCGAGGACGAGGTAGCCGGCATCTGCGCCGATCTGCTGCGGTTCGACACGTCCAACTACGGCGACGGGTCCGGCCCAGGCGAGCGCGCCGCGGCTGAGCACGTCATGACGCTGCTGCACGAGGTGGGCCTGGACCCCGAGCTCTTCGAGTCCGCGCCCGGACGCGCCAACGTCGTCGTCCGGATCCCGGGGACAGACCCGGCCCGCTCGGCCCTCGTGCTGCACGGCCACCTCGACGTCGTCCCGGCCCAGGCCGAGGACTGGCAGGTGGACCCCTTCGGCGGGGAGCAGATCGACGGCCTGCTCTGGGGCCGCGGCGCGGTCGACATGAAAGACATGGACGCGATGATGCTCGCCGTCGTGCGCCAGATGATGCGTGAGGGGCGCCGGCCCGCGCGCGACGTCGTGCTCGCCTTCTTCGCCGACGAGGAGGCCGGAGGCACCTACGGCGCGCGCTACGCCGTCGACCACCGGCCCGAGCTCTTCGAGGGCGCGACCCACGCGATCAGCGAGGTCGGCGGCTTCTCCACGCAGATCAACGGCCAGCGGGCCTACCTGCTGCAGACCGCCGAGAAGGGCCTGGCCTGGCTGCGGCTCGTCGCGGACGGACGGGCCGGGCACGGTTCGCAGGTCGCGACCGACAACGCCGTGACACACCTGGCCGCCGCGGTCGCCCGGATCGGCCAGCACCCCTGGCCCTACACCCTGACCCCGACCGTCGAGGCGCTGCTGCGCGGGGTGAGCGGGCTCACCGGGCTGACCTTCGACGCCGGCGACCCGGCCCGGATCGACGCGCTCGTCGACGCGCTCGGACCGGCCGCGCGGTTCGTCGGCGCGACCGTGCGCAACACCTCCAACCCGACCCAGCTGAGCGCCGGGTACAAGGCGAACGTCATCCCCGGGCGGGCCGAGGCCGTCATCGACGCCCGGTTCCTGCCCGGGCACACCGAGAGCGCCATGGCCACCCTGCGCGAGCTTGCGGGGGAGCACGTGCGGATCGAGCCGATCCACGAGGACATCGCCCTCGAGGTCCCGTTCAGCGGCAGCCTCGTCGACGCGATGACCGCGGCCCTGCTCGCGGAGGACCCCGGCGCGCACGTGCTGCCGTACTCCCTCTCCGGCGGGACGGACAACAAGTCCCTCGCCCGGCTGGGGATCACCGGCTACGGCTTCGCCCCGCTGCGCCTGCCCGAGGGACTCGACTTCCCCGGCATGTTCCACGGCGTCGACGAGCGCGTCCCGGTCGACTCCCTGCAGTTCGGCACCCGCGTCCTGGCCCGTCTCCTCGACACCTGCTGACCCGCCGGCGCTGACCCGCCGGCACCTGCCAACCCGCCCGCCCCCCACCCAGCCCAGCAAGACCCGCTGAGTGCTGGGTTGTACACGCAAATGTGGTGGCAAAGTCAAGTAGTCAGGACAACGGGGTGGGCTATGCCGCCAGCAGCAGGTCGTTGAGGCGGTTGGCGGGGGTGTCGAGGTTGAGGGTGGGGCGGGGCCGGCGGTTGAGCTCGGCGGCGACCTGGCGGAGGTCGTCGGGGGTGTGAACGGACAGGTCTGAGCCTTTCTCGAACCAGAACCGCAGGAGCCGGTTGGTGTTCTCGTTGGTGCCCCGCTGCCAGGGCGAGTGGGGGTTGCAGAAGTACAGCTGCAGGTCCAGGGCCGTCTGGATCTGGGCGTACTGGGCCAGCTCGGTTCCGCGGTCCCAGGTGATCGAGCGGCGCAGGTGGTCAGGGAGGTCCTTCATCTCCTCGATCATCGCAGCCGCGACCGTCTCGGCGGTGTGGTCACCGGGCAGGTGCAGCAGGATCGTGAACCGCGTGGCCCGCTCCACCAGGGTCCCGATCGCGGTCCCGTCGCACCCGATGATCAGGTCCCCTTCCCAGTGCCCCGGGACCGCCCGGTCCTGGACCTCGGCGGGCCGGTCACTGATCTTCAACGCGTCCTTGTAGGGGCTGTTGTTGGGCCGGGTGTCGATGTTGGGGACGCGTCTGCGGCGCTTCAACGAGAGGTTCTTTGCCAGGTCGGCCCGCAGACTCCCGCGGGTCTGGACGTAGAGGGCTTGGTAGATCGTCTCGTGACTCACCTGCATAGTCTCGTCGCCGGCGAAGTGGAACTCCAGCATCGACGAGATGAGCTTCGGGCTCCACCCGTCGTCCATCCAGACCGCGATCAAGTCGCACAACGGCGCGTTGTCGACGAGCTTGAGGGCCTTGGGGCGCCGGCGCTCCTGGAAGGCCTTGCGATGGGCGACCGAGGCGTAGTAGACGCCGTCGGGGCTGGTGTTGCGCTTGACCTCCCGCCAGATCACCGACTTGTTGCGACCCGCGAGCCGGGCGATCTTGGCGTAGCTCCAGCCGTCATGCAGGCCCGCCTGGATCATGCCGCGCTCGGCCAGCGTCACCTCCCGGCCCCCAGGCTCAGCAGGAGGAACCGGACCAGCCAAACCACCAGTGGCACCACGCGAGATCTCCATGCCACCAGACTGAGCCCACCACCTCGAGCCACTGGCCGGATGAGCCCCGACACGCTGAGCAGCGACCTGAACGGACACCCCCGAACACACCAGATCCACGAACTTCGTCCGAGTCCCAGCAGGGAACAACTTGACCATCACACGCTCCATTCAGACGAGCGTTGCTCTGACCATATGACTTTGCCTGGTCATTTTCCGTGGACGATCCAGCACTCAGTGGGGGGAGGGGCGGGTCAGGGGGTGAGGGTGCTGCGGGCGCGGATGATCTTGCGGCGGAGCCAGACCCGACGCTCGCCTCCGACGTAGAGGACCGACCGGGCGAGCTCCCACCGGCCGTGCTCGGCCTCGTCGGTGAGCAGCTGGCGGGCCTCGGACCGGGAGTGGTCACGCGGGATGGTCACTACCCGGACCTCGTACTCGCGCCCCTGCGCGGTCCAGTGGTCGGTCCACCGGTCGCTCGGGCGGACGGCCTGGCGGTCTCGGGGGGCGGTCGACCCCTGCGCTCCGGATCCGGGAGACGGTCGAGAGGTCATCGGTCACCACTTCCTGACGCCGGTGCTCGGGGGAGGTCGGAGGACGCCTCGCCCGGAGCAGGTGTGGCGTCGAACATATCAGGGGAGGTCGCAGGCCGCAGCCCCCTCGCTGGTCCGCGCTGGCACGGACCGCTGGTCAAACTCACAAGAGTATCCGGTGTTCTTCGTCGCGGGGGGGCGCTACCGTCAGGGGTATGACCGTCGACCCGCGCGCCGCCCTTGATCGTTTTGTCGCTGCCCTGGAGGCGCACTTCGCTGCTGTCGCCAGCCGACGCGGGGACGAGGACTCTTCGGTGGACGACGCCTACGACGTGCTCGCCGACGCCTTCGACGTCTACGACGAGGCCCTCGGCAACACCTACGGTGAAGCCCTCCCGGTCGTGCTCGCCGACGACGAGGACGACGAGGACGACGACGAGGACGACGGCCAGGACGAGGAGGACGACGACGACGCCGAGGAGCGCCTCGGCGGGATCGACGAGGGAGACCTCGACGGCTCCGACTACGACGAGGACGTCGACGCGCTCAGGTGACAGCGCTCAGGGTATGGCCTACGGTCCCGGCGTGCTCAGGCGTAGCTGTGGGCGAAGTCGCTGCTCGGGTCGCTGATCTCGTCCAGGGCAGAGCTCACGGCACCGGGCAGCACCAGGTCGAGGGCGTGCAACGACTCCCTCAGCTGACCGGGAGTCCGCGCGCCCACGATCGCCGAGGACACGTAAGGGCGCCCCAGCACCCACGACAGCGCCACCTCGAGCGGGGAGCGTCCCAACCCCGCCGCCGCGGTGCAGACCGCATCGACGACCGCGGAACCACGCGCGTCGAGGTACGGATCGACGAACCCGGACATGTCGCTGGACGCCCCGCGTGAGTCCGAGGGGAGCGTGCGCCGGTACTTCCCGGTCAGCACCCCGCGGCCCAGGGCGGACCAGGTCAGCAGCCCGACGCCGAGCGACTGGGTGGCCGCGACGACCTCGTGCTCGCACTCGCGGTTGAGCAGGGAGTGCTCCACCTCGAGGGCCGCGAGCTCGGCCTCCCCGCTCGCGCGCAGCGCCGCCGCCGCGTAGCCGGTGTGCCAGCCGGCGTGGTTGGCCAACCCGACGTACCGGGCGCGCCCGGTGCTCACCATGTGCGCCAGCGCCGAGACGGTCTCCTCGAGGGGGGTGTGCGGGTCCGGGGCCTGGACGAGGAACAGGTCGACGTGGTCCGTCCCCAGCCGCGTGAGCGAGGCGTCGATCGCGGTCAGCAGGGCGCCGCGGGAGGAGTCCACGACCATGCCGGACGGCGTGCGGCGCAGACCGCCCTTGGTGGCCACCACGACCTCGTCCCGGTCCGTCCCGGATCGGAGCAGCCCACCGAGGATCTCCTCGCTCGCTCCGTCTCCGTAGGACCCGGCCGTGTCGAGGAAGGTGCCGCCGGCGTGGCGGAAGTCACGCAGCTGCTGGGAAGCGTCCTCGGCGTCGGTGTCCCGCCCCCAGGTCATCGTTCCCAGCCCGAGCGCGGACAGGTGCAGGCCGGTGCGGCCCAGGCGGCGGAGTTCCATGTCTGCACCTTAGCGGCCTCAGCCCCAGGCCCCGCCCCTGCCGGCGACCGGTTTCGCGTGCGTCTTGACCGACCCGGGCCCGCGGGCGGGTAACGTGGCCCGACGTGAACGGGATCCAAGCATTCATCCTCGGACTGGTCCAGGGGCTCACCGAGTTCCTCCCGGTGTCCTCGAGCGCCCACCTCCGGATCGTCGGCGACCTCATCGGTACCTCCGACCCCGGTGCCGCCTTCACGGCGATCACCCAGATCGGGACCGAGAGCGCGGTGATCCTCTACTTCCGCCGCGACATCGCGACGATCTGCATCGCCTGGTGGCGCGCGATCAGCGGGCAGGACGGACCCACCTGGCGCGAGCGCATGGGATCGCGCAACCACGACGCGCGGATGGGCTGGTACATCGGCCTGGGCAGCCTGCCGATCGTCGTCCTGGGCCTCGCCCTGGAGAGCGCGATCGACCGGTCCTTCCGCAACCTCTACCTCATCGCGCTGATGCTCGTCGTCTTCGCCCTCGTGCTGGGCTGGGCGGACAAGGTCGGTGCGAAGAACCGCGAGCTCACCGACCTCAACCCCCGGCACGCGCTGTACTTCGGCTTCGCCCAGGCGCTCGCGCTCGTCCCCGGGGTGTCACGCTCGGGCGGGACCATCTCGGCCGGGCTGCTCATGGGCTACACCCGGGAGGCCTCCGCCCGGTACTCCTTCCTGCTCGCCATCCCCGCCGTCCTGGGCTCAGGCCTGTACAAGCTCTTCAGCTCCGCCGACGAGATCGGCATCCCCGGCACCCCCGGCATCGGCGTGACCCTGCTGGCCACCCTGGTCGCCTTCGTCGTCGGCTACCTCGTGATCATCGTCTTCCTCAAGATCGTCTCCACGTACAGCTACAAGCCGTTCGTCATCTACCGGATCGTGCTCGCGGTCGTCGTCGTCGTGCTCCTGACAGCCGGTGCGCTCACCGCGCAGGGCGGCGTGTAGGGGCCGGCTAGAGCCATCCGGCCCGCCGGAACGCCCGGTACAGGGTCAGGCACAGGCCCGTCATGAGAGCGACGGCGATCGGGTAGCCGACGTGCCAGCCGAGCTCGGGCATGTGGTCGAAGTTCATGCCCCAGATCCCGGCGAGCATGGTCGGCACCGCAGCGATCGCCGCCCAGGCGGAGATCTTGCGCATGTCCTCGTTCTGACGCAGCGTGATCTCGGTCTGGCGGACAGAGATCTGGGACAGCCGCACCGAGAGCATGTCGGAGAGCAGGCCGTCGTGGGCGTCGAGGTGGCGGTCCACCCGCTCAGCGGTCGCGGTGAGCCGGCCGAGCAGGCGGCGCTCCAGGCGCAGCGGCTCGTTCGCGCTCGCCGAGGCGTCCGCGCCGAGGTCCGGGATCTCGATGGTCAGCGGCAGCAGCGCCCGGCGCGCCTCGGAGATCTCCCGCTTGAGGTTGTACAGCCGCTCGAGCGGATCGACGTCGCGCCGGAAGACCGTCGTCTCCAGGTCCGCGACGGCGTCGGCCAGCGCCATCTCGACCTCGGAGGCGCCCGCGAGCAGCTCCACCAGGGTCGCGGCGAGCACCGGCAGGGCGCCGACTCCCACGAGGGTGCGCGGCGTGGTCAGCCGGTCGACCACCCGGTCGATGACCCGGTCGTCGCCGACCTCCCCGGTGACCACGCACCCGGGGGTCAGGAACAGCGCGATCGAGCCCGTCGAGACCTGCTCGTCGGAGTAGGACGCGGTGGGCACGACGACGTACACGGCATGGTCGTTGACCCGCACCACACGGGAGGTCACCCGGGCGGAGCCCGCGCGGATCTGGGTCAGGCGGGCCCGGACCTCGGCGGTGGGCAGGCCGAGCTGGTCGGCGGCGTCGAGCACCTCGCGCGGGGAGCCGACGACGTGCCAGCGGACGGCGCCCGGCGCGGGCGGTTCCACCGGGCCGTCCGCCGATGCACCGGAGGAGAGCTCGTACCACCGGTCGGAATCGCGCTCGAAGCTGCGGTGGACCGTGATGGTGGGGTGGTCGATGGTCATGGTGCATTGTGACTCATCGATGCGTCCGTCGCCGCGACGATTGCCAGGTACCGTTGATCCGTGCTCACCTGGCCCGCCCCGCAGATCCCTGAACTCCCTGGCCGATCAGACACCGTCCGTGTCCACGACAGCTCCTCCGGGAAGCTCGTCGTCGCCGCGCACGGCCAGACCGCGACCCTCTACGTGTGCGGCATCACGCCCTACGACGCCACCCACATCGGTCACGCCGCCACCTACGTCGCCTTCGACCTGCTCGGACGCGCCTGGCGCGACGCCGGTCACACCGTCGTCTATGCCTCCAACGTCACCGACGTCGACGACCCCCTGCTCGAGCGGGCCACCGCGACCGGGGTCGACTGGCGCGACCTCGCCGTCGAGCAGACGGCGCTCTTCGCCGAGGACATGACCGCCCTGGGCGTCATCCCGCCCGACACCTACCTCGGCGCGGTCGAGACGATCGTCCCGGTGGCCAGCGCCGTCACCGAACTCATCCGGCTCGGCGCCGCGTACCGCGTTCCCCTCGAGGCCGGCGCCGGCGGCGACGACCCCGAGCTCGGCGACGTCTACGCCGACGTGAGCGTCGACCCGGACTTCGGTCAGGTCTCTCGCTTCGACCCCGCCGTCATGAGCACCCTCTACGCCGAGCGCGGAGGCGACCCCGACCGCGCAGGCAAGCGCAGCCCGCTGGACCCGCTGCTGTGGCGCCGCGAGCGACCCGGGGAGCCGAGCTGGGACGGCGGGCCCCTGGGCACCGGGCGACCGGGTTGGCACATCGAGTGCGCGGTCATCGCACGGTCGGCCCTCGGGTTCCCCTTCGACGTGCAGGGTGGCGGCTCGGACCTGCTCTTCCCCCACCACGAGATGAGCACCTCCCACGCGCGCCTGCTCGGTGACGGTGACGTCCACGGGGTGGGCGCTGCGACGCACGTGCACGCGGGCCTGGTCGGCTTCCAGGGCGAGAAGATGAGCAAGTCCCGCGGCAACCTCGTCTTCGTCTCGCAGCTGAGGGCCGACGGCGTGGAGCCGATGGCCATCCGCCTCGCGCTCCTGGCCCACCACTACCGCACCGACTGGGAGTGGACCGAGATCGATCTCAAGACCGCGCAGGAGCGCTTCGTGACGTGGCGCTCGTCGATGTCCGGCAACGGGGGACCGGCCCCGGAGGCCGCGTTGGCCGAGATCCGCGCGGCCCTGTCCGACGACCTCGACGCCCCGCGCGCGCTGGCCGCCGTCGACGCCTGGGCCGAGCTGTCCCTGGCCGGCACGGCCGAGCCGATCGAAGGCGCCCCCGGCGTCATCTCCCGGGCAGTCAACGCCCTCCTGGGCATCCGGCTCTAGCCCCCGCCCCCCGCTGAGTGCTGGGTCTTACCGCGACACGCCGTGTGTCGCGTGTAAGACCCAGCACTCAGCGGGGTGGGGTGGGGTCAGGAGCCCTTGTCGCGGCGGCGCAGGTACTGCTCGAACTCTCGGGCGATCGCCTCGCCGCTGGCCTCGGGCAGCTCGACGGTGTCCTTCGCCTGCTCGAGCTGCTGGACGTACTCCGCGATCTCGGGGTCCTCGGACGTGAGCTGGTCGACGCCGTTCTGCCAGGCGAGGGCGTCCTCGGTGAGGGCGCCCAGGTCGATCGTCTGCCCGAGGAAGGACTCGAGCCGGTTGAGGATCGCGACCGTCGCCTTGGGCGAGGGCGGGTGGGCGACGTAGTGCGGGACGGCGGCCCACACGGCGAGGGAGTGGAACCCAGCCTTCTGGGCGGCGTCGTGGAGCACTCCCACGATCCCGGTCGGGCCCTCGTAGGTGTTGGCCTCGACGTCGAGCAGGTGCTGGACGGCAGGGTCGTCCGAGGTCACGGTGACGGGGATGGGTCGGGTGTGCGGCACGTCCGCGAGCAGCGCGCCGAGGGTGATGATGGTGCGCACCCCGAGGCTCTCGGCGATGTCGAGGATCTCCGTGCAGTAGCTGCGCCAGCGCATGGACGGTTCGATCCCGTGCACGAGGACCACCCGGCGGGCGGTCCTGGGAGGCTCCGCCACGCTCAGCCGCGTCGTCGGCCAGGTGAGCTCTCGCTGACCGTCGGGCAGCGTCTGGACGACGGGACGGTGCTCCTGGAAGTCGAGGTAGTCCTCGGGGTCCAGCTCGTCGACGAGGTCGGCGCCCCACACCTCGGTGAGGTGGGCCAGCGCCTCGCTCGCTGCGCTGCCCGCATCGTTCCACCCCTCGAAGGCGGCGATGAGGATCGCGTCCTCAGGCGTGTCGGAGGTGTCGGTCTCCGGCGGAGACAGGTCGTCAGTCATCCCATCAGCCTAGTCCCGGAGGCTTGAAGGTCGTGCGGCGGCCGTCGGACGAGCAGGAGCGGAGGTACCGCAGCTGCGGTACCCGGGACGGCCCGGAGGGACGATGCGCGGGCCGGTGGTGCTGTCGGAGGCTTGACGCAGTCACCCTCATCCCACCCAAGGAGTCTCATGTCCACGTTCTTGTCGACGATCGGTCGCTTCAGCGCCCGGCACCGGGTGCTGGTCGTCCTCACCTGGCTGGTGATCTTCGTCGCCATGACGGGAGTCCTGGCCGTCAACGGCTCCGGTGACGGCGCAGACGACACCATCCCGGGCACCCGCGCCACGCAGGCGCTCGAGCGGATGAGCGAGGAGTTCCCCTCGACCGGTGCGGCGTCGGGCCCCACCCTGCAGCTCGTGTTCCACCCGGCCGACGCCGCGGTGACCGCCCCGGGGACCACCGCCGCGATCAGCGACGTGCTCACCGAGGCCGCCGCGCTGCCCGGTGTCGAGTCGGTGACCGACCCCTTCGACCCGGCACAGCCGTTCGTCTCCGAGAACGAGGCCACCGCAGTCGCCACGCTGGCCTACGGCGACCTCACCGAAGATCAGCAGGAGGAGTACTACGCCGCAGCCCTGGAGCTGCGGGACGCCGCCGCGGCCGACCTCGGTGTCGAGCTCGGAGGAAACCTCGTGCCCCTGGGCGCACCCGAGCAAGGGGCCGGAGAGATCGCCGGCGTGCTCATCGCCTTCCTGGTGCTGATCCTCACCTACGGGTCGATGCGCGCAGCCGGGGCGAACCTGCTCATCGCCGTCCTCGGCGTCGGCGTCGGCGTCGTGGGGGTGCTGGCCTACGGGTCGGTCACGGCGATCAGCGAGAACTCCATCATCCTCGCCTCGATGCTCGGCCTGGCGGTGGGTATCGACTACTCCCTGTTCATCCTCTCGCGGTTCCGCAACGAGCTGCGCGCGGGCAGGAGCGTCGACGACGCCATCGGCCGGGCCAACGGAACAGCAGGCACGGCCGTCGTCTTCGCCGGCAGCACCGTGATCGTCGCGCTCGTCGCGCTCATGGTCGCCGACATCAGCTTCGTCACCGACATGGGCTTCGCCGGCGCCTTCGGGGTCCTCGTCGCGGTCGCGCTGTCCCTGACCGTCCTCCCCGTCCTGGAGAAGACCCTCGGCCTCAAGGCGCTGTCCACGACGCAGCGCCGGGAGCTCGCCGCAGGACACATCTGGCACGAGGAGGCCGCCACCCAGCGCGGGTTCCTCCGTCGGTGGGGCAGCCTCGTGGTCAGGCGACCTGTCCTCTCGGTGGTGGCCGGCGCAGCGGTCCTGGTCGTCGTGGCACTGCCGATGCTCAGCATGAAGACCGCCTTCATCATCCCGGGCGGGTCCGACCCCGGCTCCACCGAGCGTTCCGCCTACACCCTCGTCGTGGACGAGTTCGGTGGCATCCAGAGCCCGCTCATCCTGCTCGTCGAGGGAGACGACGTCGCCGCCAGCACGCCCGCCATCGAAGAGGGCCTCGCTGCGCTGGACGCCGTCCGCCAGGTCGTCCCCGCCGAGATCAGCGCGGACGGGAAGCTCGCCCGCATCACGGTCATCCCGACCGGCAGCCCCCTCGACCCGCTCACCACGGACCTGGTCCACGAGGCCCGGGAGCAGGCCGACGCCGTCCCCGGCATCCACCTCGAGATCACGGGTGAGACGGCGATCAGCATCGACCAGACCGACGCTCTGAGCACGGCGCTCATCACGTACGTCATCGTCATCGTCGTGATCTCGGTCGCACTGCTCATCCTCATGTTCCGGTCGATCCTCATCCCCGTCGTCGCCACCGCAGGGTTCCTGCTCTCCGTGTGCGCCGCCTTCGGTGCCAGCACGGCGGTCTTCCAGTGGGGCTGGCTCGACCCGGTCATCAACGCACCCCAGGGTGATCCGATGATGAGCCTGCTGCCGATCCTGCTCGTCGGGGTGCTCTTCGGTCTGGCGATGGACTACCAGGTGTTCCTCGTCTCGAGGATCCAGGAGATGCACTCCGCCGGGATGGCGCCCAAGGAGGCGATCGTCGAGGGCTTCTCGCGTGCCGCCGGGGTCCTCGTGGCCGCGGCCACGATCATGACCGTGGTCTTCGCCGGGTTCGCCACCAGCACGTTCTCGATCGCAGCGGCGATCGCCTTCGGGCTCATGATCGGTGTCATGGCGGACGCCTTCGTCGTCCGGCTCGTGCTGATGCCCGCGCTGCTCTCGCTGCTCGGCGCCTCCGCCTGGTGGATCCCGACCTGGCTCGACACGGTCCTGCCGCGCATCGACACCGAGGGCCACGGGCTCGACACGGCTCCCGCGGAGCGCCAGCTGCAGACCGTGGACGCCTGACCGGATCAAGGCCGGGTGAGGATAGCCTCAGAGAGCCTCGGGACTGCTCGAGGCACCGGAACATGACGATGGAGGACACGTTGCAGCCCTATGGATCTGATGTTCGTGCTGGTACGAGCGCGGACCGACCCTTGATGCTGCCGGCGGCGGTCCTGTGGGACATGGACGGCACCCTCATCAACTCCGAGCCCTACTGGATGGCCGCCGAGGACGCGCTGACCGCGGAGCACGGGGTGGCGTGGTCCTACGAGCAGGGCCTGGCCCTCGTCGGTCTGCCGCTCACCCACTCCGCCGGGATCCTGCAGGCCGCCGGCGTGCAGGCCGAGACCCCCGAGATCGTCGAGTTCCTCATCTCCCGGGTGGCGGCAGCAGTCCGTGACGCCGTCCCGTGGCAGCCCGGCGCCATCGAGATCCTCACCCGGCTCCGGGACCAGGGGGTGCCGTGCGCCCTCGTGACCATGTCCTACCGGTCCCTCGCCGACGCCTTCGTCGACCAGGCCCCCGCGGGCGTCTTCTCCGCCGTCGTGGCGGGCGACGAGGTGACCCATGGCAAGCCGCACCCCGAGGCGTACCTCACCGCGGCCGCCCGCCTGGGTGTCCCGGTGGCTGACTGCCTCGTGGTCGAGGACTCACCCGCCGGCATCGGGTCGGCCCTGGCCTGCGGAGCGGTCCCGGTGGGCATCGAGGTCATGGTCCCGGTCGTGGCCGACCCCCGGCTCAACCGGATCGCCGACCTCGCGGCGATGACCCCGGACTTCCTCGACCAGGTGATGACCGGGACTGTCATCGACCAGATCGGCGACCGGTAGCCCTCAGGCCGGACGGACCCCGATCGCCCGCTCGACCGCGTCCGGGTCGACCTCGGGCGGTGTGCCGCCGAACTCGGGGCACACGCTCTGGTGCGCGCACCAGCCGCACAACGGGGTGCGGCGGGTGGGCCAGGCCCCGCTCGTGGCCGACGCCTCGATGCCCTGCCAGATGCTCCTGATCCGCTGCTCGGTCGCGAGCAGCTCACGCTCGGTCGGCTCGCTGCGCAGCACCTGACCGTCGCCGAGGTAGACGAGCTGGAGCATCTTGGGGATCTCCCCGCGCTCGCGCCACAGCACCAGGCCGTAGAAGCGCATCTGGAAGACCGCCGAGCTCTCGTAGCCGGGGCGTGGCGACTTCCCGGACTTGTAGTCCACGACCCGCACCGCACCGTCGGGCGCCACGTCGATCCGGTCGACGATCCCGCGCAGCAGCGGGCCGCCGTCCAGCTGGGACTCCACGAAGAGCTCGCGGGAGGCCGGTTCCAGACGGTTCGGGTCCTCGAGGGTGAAGTACGTGGAGAGCAGCTTGCCGGCCCCGCCGAGCCAGTCGGTCGACTCCTGCTCGCTCGTGAACAGCTCGGCGTACTCCGGCCGGGCCTCGAGCAGCTTGTCCCACTCACCCGGCAGCAGCCCCTGGGCGTGGGCGATGCTGCGCTCCCCGAGCGGGGCGTCGTAGAGCCGCTCCAGGACCGCGTGCACGAGGGTGCCGCGAGCTGCCGCCGAGCTGGGCGGCTCGGGCAGCTTGTCGACGACCCGGAACCGGAACAGCAGCGGGCACTGGGTGAAGTCGTTGGCCCGGGAGGGTGAGAGGCCGGGGCGCCGGACAGGAGGTGGGGGAGCGGCAGGGATCGCAGGGAGCATGGGGACGAGCCTATGGCGTGGCACCGACATCACCGGCCCGTAGGGTTGCCACTGTGGACAGACGTCGTGGATGGGTCATCGGTCGGATCGCCGGAGCGCCGGTGAAGCTCCAGCCGTCGGCGCTGGTCATGGTCGTGGTGCTGACGATCCTCTTCGTGCCGACCGTGCGGGCGATGAACCCGGAGCTGGGGTCGCGGGCCGTGGCCGGCTCACTCGTCCTCGTCATCATGCTCATGGTGTCGGTGTTCCTGCACGAGGTCGCCCACGCCCTCGCCGCGAGGTCGCAGGGGATGACCGTGCACGAGCTCGCGCTGACCTTCTGGGGCGGGCACACCGCCTACTCCGACTCCCGCACCACCCCGCTCAACGCCGCGTTCATCGCGGTCGTGGGTCCCCTGACCAACCTCGTCCTGGCGGGCGCCGCCTGGCTGGGGTACCAGGCCCAGCCCGCGACGACCTCGCTCGCGCTGCTGCTCTACGTGACCGCCTTCGCGAACGCGGCCGTGGCGGCCTTCAACCTGCTGCCCGGTCTCCCGCTCGACGGCGGCCAGATCACCGAGTCGGTCGTCTGGGCGCTGACCGGTTCCCGGCTGCGCGGGACGGTCGCCGCGGCCTGGTCGGGGCGGGTCCTCGCGGTCGGGCTGGTCCTGGCCGCGATCGGGGTACCGACCCTGCGCGGGCAGCAGGTCCAGCTGCTCATGGTCGTCTGGGCGGGGCTCGTCGGCTCCTTCATGTGGAGCGCGGCGACCGGCGCGCTCGAGCGGAGCCGGACCCGTGCGCGGATCGAGACCCTCGACCCGCGACGGCTGGCCACCCCCGCCGTCGCGGTCGACGTCCGAGCCACCGTCGCCCAGGTCCGCGAGACCGTCCGGGGTGCCCAGCTCGGCGGGACCCAGGCCCACGTGGTCCTCGTCGATCACGGTCAGGTCGTCGGCTACGTCGACGACGCTGCGCTCGCAGCCGTCCCGCAGGACGCGGCCGCCTCGACGCAGGCCTGGTCGGTCATGGTCGCGCTGGCCCCCGGCTCCGTCGTCGACGGCGGGCTGCGCGGAGCGGCCTTCCACGAGGCCGCCGTGCAGGTGGCGCGCCGCTCACCCGTGGCTGTCGTCGTGGACGCCGGGCGGGTGGTGGGGCTGCTGCGCGCTGCTGACCTCGCCCGAGCGGTGCACCTAGACTGATCTGTTGTGACCTACGAACCGAACGCGACGCCCGACCTCCCCGCCACGTCAGGCACGCAGCCCGCGCCGGCGACCTCGACCGGAGCCGAGCTGCGCCGTGGTCCCTTCCGCGCCGGTGACCGGGTGCAGCTGACCGACCCGCGCGGCCGCCTGCACACGATCACGTTGGCCGCCGGTGCGAGCTTCCACACCCACCGCGGGTACTTCGAGCACGACCAGATCATCGGGGAGTCCGAGGGCTCGGTCATCCGCACCACCTCGGGCATCGAGTACCTCGCGCTGCGCCCGCTGCTCAGCGACTACACCCTGTCCATGCCGCGTGGTGCGGCTGTGGTCTACCCCAAGGACGCCGGCCAGATCGTCGCCATGGCGGACATCTTCCCCGGCGCCCGGGTGATCGAGGCCGGCGTCGGCTCCGGCGCGCTGACCATGTCGCTGCTGCGCGCGGTCGGCGACGGCGGCTCGCTGCACTCGATCGAACGCCGCGAGGACTTCGCTGCCATCGCCCGCGGGAACGTCGAGCTGTTCTTCGGCGGCCCGCACCCCGCCTGGGAGCTGTCCATCGGTGACCTCTCCGACGTGCTGCCCGAGGTGGCCGAGCCGGGCACGGTCGACCGGGTCGTCCTGGACATGCTCGCCCCGTGGGAGAACCTCGAGGCCGTCGCCCAGGCGCTCGCCCCCGGTGGCGTGCTCATCTGCTACGTGGCCACCACCACCCAGCTCTCCCGGCTCGCGGAGGACCTGCGCGACGACGGCCGGTACACCGAGCCCGAGGCGTGGGAGACCATGGTCCGGGGCTGGCACCTCGAGGGCCTGGCCGTGCGCCCCCAGCACCGGATGGTCGGCCACACCGGGTTCCTCATCACGACCCGCCGGATGGCCGACGGGATCGACGCACCGGTGCGCCGTCGTCGGCCGTCGAAGGGGTCCTACCCGGTGACGGAGGAGGAATGGAGCGCCGAGGACCTCGGCGAGCGGTCCGTCTCGGACAAGAAGGTCCGCCGTGTGCGCCGCGACGTGGGCCAGGCCGTCGAGGGCATCGCTGCCACCGGATCGTCACCGGATGACCACGTGGACGACGGAGCGGTCCCCGACGATCTGTGACAGGGTCGTAACTCGGACAGCGAAAGGGGTGCTCCTCATGAGTGACATGTCATCGCCATCAGTCCCGGGAACGGCCGGAGAGCAGGCACGCCGCCTCGCAGTGCTCTCGGCGCAGAACGAACGGCTCGCCCAGGTGCTCGGGGAGGCGCGGACGAAGATCATCGAGCTGACCAAGCAGATCGAGGAGTTCGCGAAGCCTCCCGGCACCTACGCGGTGTTCCTGGCCGACCACGGCGACGGCACCCTCGACATCGTCTCGGCCGGGCGCAAGATGCACGTCGGGGCTAGCCCGACGCTCGACCTGTCCGAGCTGCGCCCGGGGCAGGAGGTCAAGCTCAACGAGGCCCTCGTCGTGGTCGCCGCGGGCGGCTTCGAGGTGATCGGTGAGCTGGTCACGGTCAAGGAGGTGCTCGACGACGGTCGCGCCCTCGTCGTCGGACGGGCGGACGACGAGCGTGTGGTGCGCCTGGCCGGGTCCCTCGACGGCGCGCCGCTGCGCGCCGGGGACGCCCTCACCGTGGATACCCGGTCCGGGTTCGTCTTCGAACGGATCCCCAAGGCCGAGGTCGAGGAGCTCGTGCTGGAGGAGGTCCCCGACATCGACTACTCCGACATCGGTGGGCTGGGCCCGCAGATCGAGCAGATCCGGGACGCGGTCGAGCTGCCGTTCAACCACCCCGACCTGTTCCGCGAGCACGGGCTGCGCCCGCCCAAGGGGATCCTGCTCTACGGCCCGCCCGGGTGCGGCAAGACGCTCATCGCGAAGGCTGTCGCCAACTCCCTCGCCGCGGCCGTCGCCCGCCGCTCCGCGGAGCGTCAGGTGGCCGACGGCGCCGACCCGGCGCTCGTGGAGACCGCCGCCCAGGCGAAGAGCTACTTCCTCAACGTCAAGGGCCCCGAGCTGCTCAACAAGTACGTCGGGGAGACCGAGCGTCACATCCGGCTGATCTTCGCCCGGGCCCGCGAGAAGGCCTCCCAGGGCAACCCCGTCGTGGTCTTCTTCGACGAGATGGAGTCGCTGTTCCGGACCCGCGGGACCGGCCTGTCCTCCGACGTCGAGACGACCATCGTGCCGCAGCTGCTCGCCGAGATCGACGGCGTCGAGCGGCTCGAGAACGTCATCGTCATCGGAGCCTCCAACCGCGAGGACATGATCGACCCGGCGATCCTGCGCCCGGGCCGGCTGGACGTGAAGATCAAGATCGAGCGGCCCGACGCCGAGGGCGCCCGGGAGATCTTCGGCAAGTACCTCACGCCGAACCTGCCGATCCACGCCGACGACCTCGCCGAGCACGGCGGGGACGTGGGCGCCGCTCTCGAGGCGATGATCCAGCGTGTCGTGGAGCGGATGTACGCCGACTCCGACGCGAACCAGTTCCTCGAGGTCACCTACGCCTCGGGGGACAAGGAGATCTTGTACTTCAAGGACTTCAACTCCGGGGCGATGATCCAGAACATCGTCGACCGGGCCAAGAAGTCGGCGATCAAGGACTTCCTGGCGACCGGTCAGCGGGGGATCCGGGTGGACCACCTCATCGCCGGGTGCGTGGACGAGTACAAGGAGAACGAGGACCTGCCCAACACCACCAACCCGGACGACTGGGCGCGGATCTCGGGGAAGAAGGGCGAGCGCATCGTCTTCATCCGCACGATCGTCCAGGACAAGGACGGCAAGGGCAAGAACGCCGCCGGCCGCACGATCGACAACGTCACCAACACCGGCCAGTACCTCTAGCCCACCCCCCTCCCACCCACCCCACCCCCCCACCCACCCCACCCCGCTGAGTGCGGGGTTCTACACGCTGATCATCGGCGTTTCGCGTGGAGAATCCCCCACTCACGGGACGTGGGACGGAACGGGGGACGGGGATGGTGGGGACTGGGTCGGTAGGGTTGGGGGGTGACTGTGCGCAGGGTGATGGGGATCGAGACCGAGTACGGCGTCCTCCAGCAAGGAATCCCGCTGGCGAACCCGATGCTCATGTCCAGCCAGGTGGTGACCGCCTACCGGGCGATCAGCTCGACGGCCCGCGGCCGGGCCCGGTGGGACTACGACGACGAGGACCCGCTGCTCGATGCCCGGGGCTTCCACGTCCCGCGTGCCTCCGCCCACCCCTCGCTGCTCACCGACGACCCCACCCGCCCGGCCCCAGCCGGTCCGCCGTCGGGCACCGCCGATGAGCTGCAGGCGATCGTGCGGCCCACGACCGAGGCCTACGACGACCCCAGCGCCGCGAACGCGATCCTCACCAACGGTGCGCGCCTGTACGTCGACCACGCCCACCCCGAGTACTCCTCGCCCGAGGTGACCAACCCGCTCGACGGCGTGCGCTGGGACGTGGCTGGGGAGCGGGTCATGCTTGCCGCCTCCCGGGAGGTGGCCGCGACCATGGGGCTGGACATCCAGCTCTACAAGAACAACATCGACGGCAAGGGCGCCAGCTACGGCACCCACGAGAACTTCCTCGTCGACCGGCAGGTCCCCTTCACCACGATCATCGAGCTGCTCACCTCCTTCCTGGTGACCCGGACGGTGTTCACCGGGTCCGGGCGGGTGGGCCTCGGGGCGACCGGCACCGACGCCGGGTTCCAGATGTCCCAGCGGGCGGACTACATGGAGGCCGAGGTGGGCCTCGAGACGACGCTGCGCCGCCCGATCATCAACACCCGCGACGAGCCGCACGCCGACCGGGTGCGCTGGCGCCGGCTGCACCTGATCATCGGGGACGCGAACCTCTTCGAAACGGCGACCTACCTCAAGCTCGGGACGACGTCGATGGTGCTGTGGGTGCTCGAGCACCTCGACGACCTTCCGGGGGCACGCCGTGAGCTGGCCGCCCTGCGGCTCAAGGACCCGGTCGCCGACGTCGCCCGGGTCAGCCGCGACCTCGACCTCACCGCCCTCCTGGATCTCGCCGACGGGCGCCGGATGACCGCCCTCGACGTGCAGCGCTCCTACCTCGACGTGGTCGCGCGCGTCCTCGACGTGACCGGCTGGGACGAGGCGAGCCGCGCGGTGACGGACCGGTGGGAGGACGTGCTCACGCGGCTGGGCACGGACCGTTCCGCGTGCGCGCGCGACGTCGAGTGGGTCGCCAAGCTGCGGCTGCTGGAGGGTCTGCGCAGCCGGGACGGCCTCGCCTGGGACCACCCGCGGCTGCGGGCGATGGACCTGCAGTGGTGCGACGTGCGCCCCGAGCGGAGCATCTACCACCGCCTCGTCGCGGCCGGTGCGGTCGAGCGGCTGGTCACCGACGCCGAGGTCGCCGTCGCCACCGCGCACCCGCCCACGGACACCCGCGCGTTCTTCCGTGGTGAGGCGATGGCCCGGTTCCCGGCGGAGATCTCCGCGGCGAGCTGGGACTCGGTGATCTTCGACATCCCCGGTGCGCCCTCGCTGCAGCGCGTGCCGATGATGGACCCGTGGCGGGGCACACAGGAGCACGTCGGTGCACTGTTCGCCGAGCACGACGACGCCGGAGAGTTCCTCGCCGCGCTCATGGGGTGAGCCCACCCCACTGAGGCGATCGGGGGCGCCACAGTGGGGCTCGGAGTAGCAGCGCAGCGGGGCTCGGAGCAGCGCCTCAGCGCAGCTCGGAGTAGCGGCGCAGCACCGTGCGCGCCGTCGTGACCTGCCGTTCGAAGGTGAGACCCAGCGTGAGGAGCACCCCCCCGACGCCCGCCAGGACGACCCACCCCGGGATCCCGGACAGCGCGGCCAGGGCGGGCGGGCCCGCCAGGACCACCGTCTGGACGGCGAGAGCGACACCGCCGCAGGCCACCGGCGCCTGCCACCGCAGCGTCACGCCCAGGACGAGCCACCCGGCGGCCACCACCAACGCGACGGCGATCCACCACCCGGTCGGGTCGGCGAACATGGCCAGGGTGGTCGGGACGATCGTGGCGAGCGCACCGGCGGAGACCGTGCGCCAGGTGGACGACGACGGCGCCACCTGCGCGGCGCGCACGGCGACGACCGCGACGAAGGCCCCCGCGAACGTCAGCAGCGCGAAGAATGCACCGTGCCCGGTCATCGACTCCGTCCCGGTCACCGACTCCGGCAGCTCGGACGCGCTGAGCAGCACGGCAGCGTAGGCCCCGGCCACAGCGGGTGCGGCACGGAGCGCGAACTCCAGGTGCGAGCGGACCCGGGGCGCCCCGGGTGGCGTGCCGAGCAGAGCCGCGGCCCCCCACACGGCCACCAGGGCCCCCGCGACCCACACGGTCATGGTGTCGAAGGATCCCCGGGCCACCAGGACCCCGACCGGGGCGGTCACCAGGAGCGTGCACACCGTGACCGCCCACACCCGAGGATCGCCCACCAGGACGGAGGGACGGGAGCTGACGGGGACCGTCCGCGGGAACCAGGTCCGGGTGACGTGGACGGCGAGCAGGGCGGTGCTCGTGACTGCCACCGCGGTCCACAGGCCCAGGGTCAGGACGAGCCGCTGCGTCGCCGGGTCCAGGCCCGACGTTCCCGCGGCCTGCGGGCCGGCAACACGATCGGCCACCTGAGCGGCGAGGGCCACCGCGCGCCCACCCAGCCCGACGGCGGCGGCGACCAGCGCGAGCACGGCGAGGGCGAGGGCGAGCGGGCGCACCCGCGGGCGACGGCTCACGGTGAGGAGGTGGGCGATCGTCCCCAGGCACACCACGGCCACCGCCACGATCACGGCGCGCACCTCCGTGGCCGAGGACGGCGCCAGGAGGACGGTTGGGAGGATCAGCACCACCAGGCCCGCGACCAGGATGCGGAGGGGACCCTCCTGGGAGCGGTCCGCCCGCAGCGACGCCACGAGCTGCCAGAGACCGACCGCGACCACGACCAGGCCTCCGGGTGCGGTGTAGGACTCCGGCGGGAAGCTGGTGCCGGCCAGGGAGACCCACGAGGCGCACACCGCGAGAGCCAGCGCGAGCCAGGCCCACCGGGGGCGCCCGGACACGACGGCGTAGGCGAGGGTCCCCGCGGCGCAGATCATCAGGGCGATCGACACCCGCGTGGACTCCCCGGTACTCACCACGACCGCTGTGGTGACCACCGCGAGGACGATGACGGCGACCTCGCAGCCCAGCCAGGCAGGACCGACCGGGGACCTTCTCGCGCCCGCGAAGGTGATGAGGACGGCCAGCAGCCCGAGGACCGCCAGCGACCAGTCGAGGTCACCGAGCGAGAGGTCCAGGTCCAGGGCGATCGGGCGCAGGCTGAGCAGCAGGAGCACCGCCAGCACGGGGGCGGCCGCTCCCGCCGCGGCGCGCAGCCACACCTGCGCGGGCGGCTGTGCGGCGAAGCCCAGCTGCCAGGTCGCGACGATCGCGACGACCAGCACGGTCGTGGACAGCAGGGAGGACCCGAGGGGTTGACCGGTGTCCGCCGGCGTCGCGGTCACGGCGATCGAGAATCCGGCGACAAGACCGGGGACGAGCAGCACCGCCGCGGCGGCCAGGGCGGCGAGCTGGTCGGCGCCGAGCGGACGGGCGGGGCGCCGGCCGACCGCCGTCGGCATGGCCGCCGCGGCGAGGACGAGGAGGACCGGCAACGGCGCCGCGTACCACCCGAGGGAGGTCCACCCCGCCACGAGCCGGGCGAGGATGGCGAAGCCGACGGAGGTTATGACGAGCGAGCCGAAGAGCAGCGCCGCACGGTTGCCGGGGCCGGCCGGGACCCAGGAGCGGGCGACGCACAGGACCAGCCCGGCGACGGCGAAGGACGCTGCGACGAGGGCGCGCCCACCCTCGCCGGTCACCGAGGCGTCCGCACCGGCGGCCAGGGAGAAGGACAGGAGAGTGGCCGTGGTCACCGCAGCGGCGCAGAACGCCTGGGCGCACCTGAGCACGAGGGTGAGGAGGCGGTCCGGTGGGAACGGCGCCGCTGCCGGTGGGAGCGGCGGTGCGGGCAGGCGGGCGCTGGTGACGCAGACCAGCACCGCGAGCGTCAGCCAGGTCGCGGCCGCCCACACGACGTCGGGCATGAGGAGGGGGAGCCCCAGCAGCCCGACGGCCGACGCCACGACGCTCACCCCGAGCGGGTGAGTGGAGAAGGTCCCGCGCGGGCGCGGCGCGGCGGCGACCGGTGCGGGGTACCGCGGGTAGGCGGTGAGGGGGCCGTAGGTGGAGAGGGGGCCGGCGGTGGGGAGGGGAGCCAAGGCGGGCTGCCCAGGGGCGGGGCCAGGGGACGGTGCGAGGGACGGCCCTGCCGGGGTGGGCGCCCGCGCGGTGATCAGGCGCCCGCCCAGCAGGTGCAGCAGCGGTGCGGCGGCGGCCATCACCACCAGCCCAGCGAGGATCTGCGCGACGTCGAGTCGGACGAGCGGCCTGGGCGGGACCTGGGTTGCGCTCAGGACACGGAGGACCGTGAGCACGGTCATACCCACCGGCAGGATCCCGGCGACCAGGAAGACGACCCAGGCCGCGCGCGCACCCGTCGGGTTCAGGCGCGGGAGCGCTCGCAGGAGGCCCACGGTGGCGCTGACGCCGACAGCCGCGCCCAGCGGCAGCAGCCACATCAGAGCGAGGCGGAGCGTCCCGTCCAGCGCGGCGACACCGGTCGCACCCAGCAGGGCGAGGGTCGTCCCGGTCACCGCGGACCAGGCCCGACCGGAGGGCACGGGGGCGCAGACCCAGGCCCACAGGCCGCTCACCAGAGCGATCCCGGCCAGCGGGGCTAGGGTCTGCTCGGGGCCTTGGGAGACGAGGCCGGCCGCCGCGACGAACGCCGCGAGGGTCAGGTAGATCGGGGCGAGAACGGTGAGTGTCGTCCGGGCGTGCCTGAGGGTGACGGGCGCGGGAGCTGCCGTGGCGTTCGTGGTGATCCCGGTGCTCGTGGTGATCAGTCGATGCTGCCCGACCAGGCACAGAGCGGCGGAGAGGGCGAGCAGGAGGGAGGCGAGCGGGAGCGACGTGGTCCCGGTCGCGAGCACCGACGGGGCGAGCGTGAGTCCGACCAGTCCGACCACGGACGGCGTGGCGATCCCGAGCGCCCGACCGATCGGCACGAGGACCACGAAAGCGACCAGGAGGGCACCCGCCATGGTGACCGATCCGTCGACGTGGTCGGGGAGGACGGCCGCCCACAGCACCCAGGCGACGAGGACGACCAGGGCTGATCCCAGGGCCGCTATCGCCTCGGACGAGGACCGCAGGTTCGCGCGGGCGGCACGGTGCGCCCCGGCGAAGACCGCGGCGGCGATCCCGGCGAGGATCACCCCGCGAGCCGCCAGCGGCAGCTGCCCCCACGCGAAGACCGTGAAGACCAGACCCGCACCCGCGAGCAGCGTGGCGCCGAGCACGAGCAGGATCGTCTGCATCGCCCACCCGGTCCTGGCCGGCGTCGGACGGGGTGGGGCTGAGGGTGGGCCGGAGGGTGGGGCGTACCGCGGCGTGGTGGGAGGAACGAACTGCGGAGCGGATCGCGGGGCCGATGGTGGAGCCAACGGCCCGGGCAGGGACGACGGTGGCACTGCTGCTCCCACAGCCGCGCCACCCGGGGCGTACGGCGACCGGGCGGGCGACGACGGCCGCGCCAGGACGCGCATCTGCGCGATGAGCTCCGCGCGCCGGGCGAGGGTCCCCACCACCTCCTGCGACAGGTCCCAGAGCTCGCGCCCGCGGGGGCCGGCGACGTCGAGCCCGCAGGCCCGGCACGTCGTCCCGGCGAGCGGGGCCGCGCAGGCGGGGCAGCGGGACGGGTCGGTCAGCGCGCTCACGTCGAGCCACCTGGCCCGCGTGGGTTCGTGGGGCGGCATGGACCTCATGGTGGTGATCCTGCCGTAGATGGCCGGAGTTGCCCAACACGTCCGGGTCCGCTGTGGACAAACCTCTGCCACGAGGGGTGCGATGGGGTTAGATGGGAGTTCGTCGAGCCGCAGGTCGAGCAGTGCTGCGGAGGCAAGGAGGATGACATGGCACAGGAACGTCAGCACCACGCATCGCAGGACCGGGAGCCCGACGACGTCGACCCGGCACCCGCCCCGGTCGCCGCTGCACAGACCCGGGACACCGAGGTCGACGCCCTCCTCGACGAGATCGACGACGTCCTCGAGATCAACGCCGAGTCCTTCGTGCGCGGGTTCGTCCAGAAGGGCGGGCAGTGATCCGCGATGGCGGACCCCACCGGTAAGTTCCCCCGTGCCTTCCTCACCCCCGGGACCGCGTCCTTCGTCGACTTCCTTGCCGCGCACGACCCGAGCCTGCTGCCCGGTGCCCGGCCGCTGCCTGCCGGGACGGTGCCCATGACCCCGCACGCCACGACCATCGTCGCGGCGACCTTCGACGGCGGAGTGGTCATGGCGGGGGACCGGCGCGCCACGATGGGCTCCATGATCGCCAACCGGGAGATCGAGAAGGTCTTCGCCGCTGACGACTACTCCGTCGTCGGGATCGCCGGGACGGCGGGCCTGGCCATCGAGCTCGTCCGGCTGTTCCAGCTCGAGCTCGAGCACTACGAGAAGATCGAGGGCACGCTGCTGTCCCTGGACGGCAAGGCGAACCGGCTCTCGACGATGATCCGCGGCAACCTCGGCATGGCCATGCAGGGCCTGGCGGTCATCCCGCTGTTCGCCGGCTACGACCTCGACGACCACACCGGCCGGATCTTCTCCTATGACGTCACCGGCGGCCGGTACGAGGAGTACGAGCACCACAGCGTCGGCTCCGGCTCGGTCTTCGCGCGCGGCGCGCTCAAGAAGCTCTGGCGGGCCGGCATGGACGCACCCTCCGCGGTCCGGGTGGCCGTGGAGTCCTTGGTCGACGCGGCCGACGACGACTCCGCGACCGGCGGCCCGGACTCGATCCGCAAGATCTGGCCGGTCGTGGCCACGGTCACCGTCGACGGCTTCCGCCGGGTGCCCGCCGACGAGCTCGAGGACGTCGTCGACCTGATCGCCGCCGAACGGACCCGCGCGGTGCGCGACGCCCGCGCGGCCCACGGCAAGCAGCACGGAGGTGACCTGCGATGAGCATGCCGTTCTACGTCTCGCCCGAACAGCTCATGAAGGACCGTGCGGACTACGCCCGCAAGGGCATCGCACGCGGCCGGTCCGTCGTCGTCGCCGCCTACGACGACGGGATCGCCTTCGCGACGGAGAACCCGTCCCGGGCCCTGCACAAGATCTCCGAGATCTATGACCGGATCGCCTTCGCCGCGGTGGGCAAGTACAACGAGTTCGAGAACCTGCGGGTCGCCGGCGTGCGCTACGCGGACCTGCGCGGCTACTCCTACGACAGGTCAGACGTCAACGCCCGGGGGCTCGCCAACGCCTACGCCCAGACGCTCGGGACGGTCTTCACGACCGAGTCCAAGCCGCTCGAGGTCGAGCTCGTCGTGGCCCAGGTGGGTGCCACCCACGATCTGGACCAGATCTACCGGCTGTCCTACGACGGCTCGGTCGGCGACGAGCACGGGTACGTCGTCATGGGTGGCCAGGCCGAGCAGCTCGGGGAGGTCATGAGCACCGGATGGCGCCCCGGGATGACCCTTGCGGAGGTGCTCACGCTCGTGCGCACGGTCCTGGCCACACCCCTCGGCTCCGGGACCACTGAGGGCGAGCCGCGCCAGATCCCGGCGACCCACCTCGAGGTCGCGGTCCTGGACCGCACCCGCGCGCGCCGGGCCTTCCGCCGTCTCGCCGGTCCGGCGCTCGACGAGCTCCTGACATCACCGCCTGCGACGTGAGGACGCCATGAGCACCCGACGAATCTTCGGTCTGGAGACCGAGTACGGCGTCACCTGCGCCGCCGCGGACGGCCAGGGCCTGTCCGCCGACGAGGTGGCCCGGTACCTCTTCCGCAAGGTCGTGGCGTGGGGGCGGTCGTCCAACGTCTTCCTGCGCAACGGGTCCCGGTTGTACCTCGACGTGGGGTCCCACCCGGAGTACGCCACGGCGGAGTGCGACGACATCCGCCAGCTGGTCGCCTACGACCGCGGCGGGGAACGCATCCTCGAGGGGCTTGTGGCCGACGCCCAGCAACGCCTCGAGCTCGAAGGCATCCCGGGCCGGATCCACCTCTTCAAGAACAACACCGACTCCGCCGGCAACTCCTACGGCTGCCACGAGAACTACCTCGTGCGCCGCCAGGGGGACTTCGCCCGGCTCGCGGACATCCTCGTCCCCTTCCTCATCACCCGTCAGGTGCTCACCGGGGCGGGCAAGATCATGGCGACGCCGAAGGGTGCGACCTTCTGCCTGTCCCAGCGCGCGGACCACATCTGGGAGTCGGTCTCGAGCGCGACGACCCGGTCCCGGCCGATCATCAACACCCGGGACGAGCCGCACGCCGACGCCGAGAAGTACCGGCGCCTGCACGTCATCGTCGGCGACTCGTCGATGGCCGAGCCGACCACCATGCTCAAGGTCGGTGCCACCGACATGGTGCTGCGGGTCATCGAGGCCGGGATCCCGATGCGGGACATGGCGCTGGAGAACCCCATGCGGGCGATCCGGGAGATCAGCCACGACATGACCGGCAAGGCGCCGATCATGCTGGCCACCGGTCGCACGGTCACCGCGATCGAGCTGCAGCAGGAGTACCTCACCCGGGTCCGGACCTTCGTGGAGGACAGCGGGGAGATCTCCTCGATGGACAAGCAGGTCTTCGACCTGTGGGAGCGCGGGCTGGTCGCGCTGGAGTCGGGAGACCTGACGAGCGTGGAGCGTGAGCTCGACTGGGTGATCAAGCACCAGCTCATCCGGCGCTACCAGGACAAGCACTCCCTGGCCCTGGACGACCCGCGCATCGCCCGGCTCGACCTCGCCTACCACGACATCTCCCGGACCGAGGGCCTGTACAACCTCCTCGCCGCGCGCGGGCTGGTGGACAAGGTCGCGAGCGACATCGAAGTCTTCGAGTCGACGGCGATCCCACCCCAGACCACCCGGGCGAAGCTTCGGGGAGATTTTGTGCGCAAGGCCCAGGAGGCCAAACGGGACTACACCGTCGACTGGGTGCACCTCAAACTCAATGATCAGGCACAGCGCACCGTGCTGTGCAAGGACCCGTTCCAGAGCGTCGACGAGCGGGTGGACCGGCTGATCGAGAGCATGTGAGCGGTCGCCTCTACGAGACCTTCATCGTGGCTCGGTAGGATGGGCCGTCTATGCGCCTACGGAAACTCAGAGTCCTCGCTGCCTCGTGCGCCGTGGCCGGTGTGCTCACCGTCACTGCCGCCTGCGGCCCGTCCGCCGACGACGCTCCCTCCGCCACGGTGGCGGCCCCGGTCGTGACGATCACCGGCACGGCCGCCGAGGCTCCCGTGCTGGCCTACTCCGTGCCGCTCACCCTGGACTCCCCGGTCACCGAGGTGGTCTGGGAGGGCGACGGCGACGAGGTCGTCGAGGGTGAGCCGGTGCTGCTGCGGATCTACTCCGAGAACGGCGCCGACGCCACGGCGCTGCGCAACGACTTCCTCACGGTCCCGGCGGCGTACCTGGTCACCGACGAGGCGATCGGCTCCGACCTGGTCTCGGTGCTCTCCGGTCAGCGGGTCGGCGCCCGGATCCTGCACGCGGTCGAGACGGACGGCGTCCCGACCGTCATGAGCATCGACATCCTCCCGACCCGAGCCATGGGCGACATCAGGGACCCTGAGGCGGGGCTGCCCGTGGTCGCCGAAGACGCCGAGGGGGTGCCCACCGTGACGATCCCCGTCGACCAGCCCGCGCCGACCATGCCCGTCGTGCGACAGGTCGTGCGCGGCACCGGTGAGCAGGTCAGTGCCGGCAGCAAGGTCGTCATCCAGCTGGTGCAGGCCAAGTGGTCGACCGGGGAGGTGCTCTCCAGCACGTGGGGCGACCTGCCGGTGACCATCCCGGTCGGGACGGACGCGGTCATCGAGGGTGTCGACGAGGGTCTCGTGGACCTGCCCGTGGGCAGCAGGGTGATGCTCGTCGTCCCGCCCGGCCTGGCCTTCGGCCCCTCGGGCAACGAACTCTCCACCGAGACCCTCGTCTACGTTGTCGACATCCTTGCCGTGTCCCCGGCAGTGCCCCTCGAATGAGGTAGCGTGCCGTAGTCGTCCGCTCGCCTGAGGAAGCAGGGAACATGTCTGTGTCGGTCCGCGTCATCCCGTGTCTTGATGTCGACGCAGGCCGGGTGGTCAAGGGCGTGAACTTCGCGAACCTGCGCGACGCGGGCGACCCGGTCGAGCTGGCCCGCAAGTACGACGCCGAGGGCGCCGACGAATTGACGTTCCTCGATGTCTCGGCGTCGTCGGGGAACCGCGAGACGACGTACGACGTCGTGCGGCGCACCGCCGAGGAGGTCTTCATCCCGCTGACCGTGGGTGGCGGGGTGCGCAGCGCGGACGACGTGGACCGGCTGCTGCGCGCCGGGGCCGACAAGGTCGGGGTCAACACCGCCGCGATCGCCCGCCCCGAGCTGCTCTCCGAGATCGCCGACCGCTTCGGCAGCCAGGTGCTCGTGCTCTCGGTCGACGCCCGCCGGGTGACCGGTGACGTGCGCACCGAGTCCGGCTACGAGGTGACGACCCACGGCGGCCGGCAGGGCACGGGCATCGACGCCGTTGAATGGGCGGTGCGGGCGGCTGAGCTCGGCGCGGGGGAGATCCTGCTCAACTCGATGGACGCCGACGGCACCTACGACGGCTTCGACCTCGAGATGTTCGCCGCCGTGCGCAGCCGGGTGAGCGTCCCGCTCATCGCCAGCGGCGGCGCGTCGAGCGCCGCGGACTTCACTGCCGCGGCGAAGGCGGGCGCGGACGCCGTGCTCGCGGCGAGCGTCTTCCACTTCGGCAGGCTGACCATCGGCGAGGTCAAGGACGCGATGGCAGCGGACGGGATCGTGGTGCGGGGAACCGCTCGCTGAGCGCGTCGGCGTCGGCCGGGCTGGCGTGGATCTGCACGTCGGCCGCGGCGCCACGGCCGAACCCGTGCAAGATGAGCTCGGAGACGGGCCCGGCGACCACGACGCTGCCGTGGCCGGAGCGGGGGCGTCGCACCACGACCCGGTGGCCCTCGTCCGCCGCGAGGATCACCCCGGTGGGGGCGGGCCGGTAGAGAAGGCGTGCGAAGTGGCGGAAGTGGGCCCACAGCGCGGCGGCGTGCGCCGGGTCGAGAGGGTCCACGCCGGGGGAGTCCGCAGGCGGCTGGGCGCGGACCACGTCCTGGATGTGGACGTAGAACTCGATGAGGTTCATCGGCTCCCCGGCCCAGCTACCCGGCGCCAGGCGGCCCGGCCCCGCGGCGATCTCCGCCACCAGCCGGTCGTACTCCGCGCGGTCGCGGGCCCGCTCGGCCAGGTCAGCGGTCCGCCCCAGCGCCCATGGCGTCCGGTCGCGCAGCACCAGGTGGGCGGCGAGATGCTCGGTCTGCCACCCCTCGCACAGCGTCGGGCGCCCCGGTCCGAGGTCGGCCAGGACGCGGGCCAGGCCCGCACGTTCGTCGACGTTCCACGTAGTTGCCATGTGCCCATCGTGGCACGTGGGGGCACGCGTGACTGTGAGAGGATCGATGCTTCCCTCGCTTAGGACGGTTCCGCTCGTGACCACCCATGCCCTCACCGGAAGCCGTACCCGTCGTTCCCTGGCTCTCATGGGGGCGGGGATCCGCGCCGAGTGGCGCATCTACGTCCTCGCGATCGGCGCCTCCGCGATCTTCGGCGGACTGACGGTCGCCGTGAGCCAGGTCCTCGGCGCGGTGACCGACTCGATCGTCGTCCCGGCGATGAACGACGCCACTCCGGCCCGGCGGGCCTGGATCGGTGGCGCAGCGCTGGCCGGAGTCGGCCTCGTCCTCGCCCTGAGCGTCGCGGCGCGCCGGATCTTCGCCGGCATCGGGGTGGCGAACCTGCAGGCCCGGCACCGACGGGCGGTCACCGCCCGGTACCTCGAGCTGCCGATGTCGTGGCACCGCGCGCACCCCACCGGCCAGCTGCTCTCCAACGTCAGCTCCGACGTCGAGGCCGCGACCGGGGTGTTCAACCCCCTGCCCTTCGCCCTCGGCGTGTGCGTGATGATCCTCATCGCCGCCGTCGCCCTGGTCAGCCTGGACGGCTGGCTCGCCGTCGCGGCGCTGAGCGTGCTGCCCGTCGCGGTCCTGGTGAACTTCGTCTTCCAGAAGTACATGTCCCCGGCCATCACCCTCGCCCAGCAGCTCCGCGCCGAGGTCGCCGACGTCGCGCACGAGAGCTTCGAGGCGGCGCTGCTCGTCAAGGCGCTGGGCACCGAGGCCCGCGAGGAGGCCCGCTTCGCCGAGCGCACCGCCGCGCTGCGCGCCGCCAACGTCAAGGTCGGCACGGTCCGGGCGTTCTTCGACCCGATCATCGAGTTCCTGCCGCCGCTGGGCACGCTGCTCGTGCTGCTCGTGGGCACCGTCCGGGTCCAGAGCGGGGCGGTCGAGACCGGTGAGGTGGTCTCGGCGGCCTACCTGCTGACGATGATGGCCGTCCCGGTCCGAGCCTTCGGCTGGGTGCTCGGGGAGCTGCCGCGCGGCATCGTCGGCTACGACCGGATCAGCCAGGTCCTCGACGCCCGAGGTGCCCTCGTCCCCGGCACCCGCCGCCTCCCCACCCCACCCACCCCACCCACCTCGCTGAGTGCGGCCGAACGGCTGGACAAAACGCCCAGCGGGCAGCCGTTCGCCCGCACTCAGCGAGGGCGTGAGGGGTTGACGGTCCGGCTGACGGACGTCGGTGTGAGCGTTCCCAGCGCGACCGGTGACGTGGACCTGCTCCGGGGGATCACCCTCGACGTGGCACCGGGGGAGACCGTCGCGGTGGTCGGGTCGACCGGGGCCGGCAAGACGACGCTCGTCTCGCTGCTCAGCCGGCTCTCCGACCCCAGCCGCGGGCAGGTGCTGCTCGACGGCGTCGACGTCCGCGAGCTCGTCCCGACCGAGGTGACCGGGGCGGTGGCCTTCGTCTCGCAGACCACCTTCATCTTCGAGGACACGATCCGGGCCAACATCACCCTGGCCGACGACGACGACCCCACCCGCCCCGGCGACGACGAGGTGTGGGCCGCCCTCGAGCTGGCCCGGGTGGCCGACGTCGTGCGCGCGCTCCCGCTGGGCCTGGACGCCCCGCTCGGGGAGCGCGGCGCGAACCTCTCCGGCGGGCAGCGTCAGCGGGTGGCGCTCGCCCGGGCGCTGGTGCGCCAGCCCCGGCTGCTCATCCTCGACGACGCCACGAGTGCCGTCGACCCCGAGGTCGAGCAGGGCATCCTCGCCGGCCTGCGGGCTGGCTCCGGGACGACCGTGATCATGGTCGCCTACCGGATGTCGAGCGTCGCCCTGGCCGACCGGGTGGTGCACCTGGAGTCGGGGGCGGTCGTCGACACCGGCCCCGCCCACGAGCTCATCGAACGAGACGAAGGATTCCGCGATCTCGCGCTGGCCTACCAGCGTGAGGCCGCCCGACGGGAGGACGAGGCGTGAGCGCCGCACGAAAGGTCCCGCACGGGACCACAGCACACGAGGCGTCCGGCACCGGTGAGACCGGCGGCGCGATCGCCTCGGCGAGCGAGCTCGGCGTCTTCGCCACCCTGCGCCGCGGGGTCCAGGTCTCACCCGAGATCATCGACGGCGTCGTCATCACGCTGCTCCTGGCCATGGGCGCCGCGGGCGGGCGGATTGTCGTGCCGCTCGCGGTGCAGCAGACGGTCGACACCGGGATCCTCGCCCCGGGAGGGGTGGACACCACCCGGGTGGCCTGGCTCGTCTCGGCTGCCGCCGTCGTGCTGCTGCTCGCCGGCATGTGCTCCGCCCTGGTCAACGTCCGCCTGTTCCGCAGCACCGAGGCAGGCCTGGCCTCGCTGCGGGTCAAGGCGTTCCGTCACGTCCACGACCTGTCCGTGCTGTCCCAGAGCACCGAGCGGCGCGGTTCGCTCGTGTCGCGGGTGACCAGCGACGTGGACACGATCTCGTTGTTCGTCCAGTGGGGCGGCATCATGCTGCTCGTCTCGATCCTCCAGATCCTCGCCGCCACCGCCCTCATGGCCGTCTACTCCTGGCAGCTGACCATCGTGGTCTGGGTGTGCTTCGTGCCGCTCTTCTTCGTGCTGCGCCCGGCTCAGAAGAAGGTCAACCAGGCCTACACCGCGGTGCGGGCCAAGGTCGGTGCGATGCTCGGCGCGGTGTCCGAGGCCGTCGTGGGGGCCGAGACCATCCGCGCCTACGGGGTGGGTGAGCGCACCCAGCGACGCATCGACGGCGCGATCGACTCCCACCGCCGCTCCGCGGTCCGCGCGCAGAGCCTCGTCTCGGTCGTCTTCTCCTCCGGCGTGCTCGTCGCGAACCTCGTGCTCAGCGCGGTCGTGGTGGCCGGGACGTACCTCGGGGTCGGGGGGACGCTGACGATCGGGCAGCTGCTCGCCTTCCTCTTCCTCGTCCAGCTCTTCACCGGACCGGTCCAGATGGCCACCGAGATCCTCAATGAGCTGCAGAACGCGGTCGCCGGCTGGCGCCGCGTCCTCGCGGTCCTGGAGACCCCGGTCCTGGTCGCCGACCCCGGTGCGGCCGGCGTCGACAGCCCCCGCGGGCCGGCCGGCATCGAGTTCCGCGGCGTGACCTTCGCCTACCCCGGTGGTGCGCCGGTGCTGCACGGCATCGACCTCGTGCTGCCCCCGCGCACCCGGGTCGCGGTCGTGGGTGCGACCGGCTCGGGCAAGACGACGCTGGCCAAGCTCGCCACCCGGCTCATGGACCCGGTCGGCGGCAGCGTGCTGCTCGACGGGACCGACCTGCGCGACATCCGCGGCGCGAGCCTGCGCCGACGGGTGGTCATGGTCCCGCAGGAGGGCTTCCTCTTCGACGGGTCGCTCGCCGACAACATCGCCTACGGCCACCGGCCCGAGCCGGTCGTGGCTGGCAGCGTGCCCGACGCCGTCCCGGACGGCGTGCCCGACGCACTGCCGGAGGCCCTCCTCGACGGCCTGCTCGACGAGGCGATCACCGACCTCGGCCTCACCGACTGGATCGCCGACCTCCCGGACGGGCTGGCCACGCAGATCGGCCAGCGCGGGGAGTCCCTCTCCGCCGGGGAGCGCCAGCTCGTCGCGATCGCCCGCGCCTACCTCGCCGGGGCTGATCTGCTCGTGCTCGACGAGGCGACCAGCGCCGTCGACCCCGCGACGGAGGTGCGCGTCGCCCGGGCGCTGGACTCCCTGACCCAGGGACGCTCGACGATCACGATCGCGCACCGCCTCTCCACCGCGGAGGCGGCCGACCTCGTCGTCGTCGTGCACGAAGGGCGCATCGCCCAGGTCGGGACGCACCGCGACCTCGTCGCCGGCGAGGGGCACTACGCGCGGATGCACGCCGCCTGGGTCTCGCAGGTGCACTGACCCGGGTGCGCCCAGCTGCGTCCAGGTGCGTCCAGGTGCGCTGACCGGGTGCTCAGGGTGACCCGCACGGCCGGGTCGTGGGAAGATGCACCGGTGTCGATGCCTTCCTCCATCCCCGCCCCTGTCAGTACCCTCGACCCCGAGATCGCCGCGCGCCTCAAGCGCGACGACGCGGGCCTGGTCGCCGCGGTCGTGCAGCAGCACGACACGCGCGAGGTCCTCATGCTCGGCTGGATGGACGACGAGGCGCTCGCCCGCACCCTGTCCAGCGGTCGCGTGACCTTCTTCTCCCGATCCCGTCAGGAGTACTGGCGCAAGGGCGACACCTCCGGGCACGTCCAGTGGGTCAGGTCCGTCGCGATCGACTGCGACGGCGACGCGCTGCTCGTCGAGGTCGACCAGGTCGGTGCGGCCTGCCACACGGGCGAGCGGACCTGCTTCCTCACCGGGGGAGACCTCGGCGCCGTCGTCGGCGCGCGGTCCCCTGAGCACACGCCGACCGCGGACGCCACCACCCCCGCACCCACCAAGGAGCCCTCATCGTGACCGCAGCGCCATCCAGCGGGGGTCCCCGCACCGCCGGGACGCTGGCCTGGGGCCAGACCTGGCCCCAGCTCGAGGAGTTCTGCGAGCTGGCCGCCGGTCGCCGGGTGGTCCCGGTCGTGCGCCGCCTGCTGGCCGACGACGTCACACCGGTCGGGCTGTACCGCACCCTGGCCGCGGGACGCCCGGGCACGTTCATCATGGAGTCCGCCGAGATCGACGGCGGCTGGGCCCGCTACTCCTTCATCGGCGTGAACTCGCGGGCCACGCTCAGCGTGGCCGGCGACGAGGCCGTGTGGAGCGGTGACGTGCCCGCCGGCGTGCCGACGTCGGGCAGCCCGCTCGAGGTGCTCGACGCCACGCTGCGGGTGCTGCACACCGACGCGATCGAGGGCCTGCCCCCGCTCACCGGGGGCCTCGTCGGCGCGCTCGGCTGGGACCTCGTGCGCCGCTGGGAGCCCACGCTGCCGGCGACCGCCCCGGACGAGCTCGGTGTGCCCGAGATGACCCTGTGCCTGGCCAGCGACCTCGCGGTGGTCGACCACATCGACGGCTCGGTCTGGCTCATCGCCAACGCGATCAACTTCGACGCGACCGACGAGCGGGTCGAGGAGGCGCACGCCGACGCCGTCGCGCGGCTGGACGCGATGGAGGCCCAGCTCGTGGCCGCGGCCCCCTCGGGCGCCGACGTGCTGCGGGTCCTGGACCCGGGCGCCACCGAGCCGGAGCTCGAGTTCCGCACCGCCCGCGCGGACTTCGAGCGGGCGGTGGAGACCGGCAAGGTCGCCATCCGCGACGGCGAGGTGTTCCAGGTGGTCATCTCCCAGCGCCTCGACCTCGACTGCCCGGCCGACCCGCTCGACGTCTACCGGGTGCTGCGCACGATCAACCCGAGCCCGTACATGTACTACTTCCAGCTGGTCGACGCCGCAGGACGCGACTTCGCGGTCGTCGGCTCCAGCCCGGAGACCCTGGCCAAGGTGACCGACCGCCGGGTGGTGACGTTCCCGATCGCCGGGTCCCGCCCGCGCGGGACGACCCCGGAGGAGGACCAGCGCCTCGGCGTGGAGCTGCTCGCCGACCCCAAGGAACGCTCCGAGCACATCATGCTCATCGACCTGTCCCGCAACGACCTGGCGAAGGTGTGCGCTCCGTCGAGCGTCGAGGTCGTGGAGTTCATGGCGATCAAGCGGTTCAGCCACATCATGCACATCTGCTCGACCGTCGTGGGTCAGCTGCGCCCCGAGGTCACCGCCCTCGACGTGCTCACCGCGACGTTCCCGGCCGGCACCCTCTCCGGCGCGCCCAAGACCCGCGCGATCGCCCTGATCGACGAGGTGGAGCCCGCCTCGCGAGGGATCTACGGCGGGACCGTGGGGTACTTCGGCTTCGACGGGACGATGGACATGGCGATCGCCATCCGCACCGCGCTGATCCGCGACAACCGGGCCAGCGTCCAGGCCGGCGGCGGGATCGTGGCCGACTCGGTCCCGGCGCTGGAGTACGAGGAGTCGCGGAACAAGGCCGCCGCGGCGGTGCGGTCCGTGCAGATCGCGAGCCGGCTGCGAGCCCGACCATGACCAGAGGAGCGACCGGACGGCGCCAGGTCGTGCTCTCCCTCGTCGCGCTCGGCGCGGCGGGGGTCGCGACCGCGGCGCCCACGTGGCTGACGACCTACGCGTCGACGGTCCTCGACGAGCAGGTCACGGTCACGGTGACCGGCACCGCGGCCGCGGCGGGGGTGAGCGCGGCCGCGCTCGTCGTCGTCGCGGCCGGCCTCGCGCTCGGCCTGGTCGGCCGGGTGGCCCGCTGGTTCACCCTGGTCGTCGTGGTCCTCGGCGGCCTGGTGATCGCCGGCTCCGGCTTCACCTTCATCCGCTCGCCCGACGCCGCGGCACGGTCCGGGGTCGCCGAGGCGACCGGGGTGGTCGGGGTCGTCGGTGACGTGAGCGTGTCCTACGCCCCCTACCTCACCGTCGCCTGCGGTCTCGCGATCATCGCGGTCGCCGTGCGGGCCGCGGTCGCCCCGATCGACTGGGGGAGCCGGACGAGGAAGTACGACACCCGTCATGGCGCGGGGCAGGCCCCGGCGGGCACGAACGAGGCGGGTGCCGCGGGCGCGACGGGCGCCAAGGCCCCGGGTGCGCAGGCTCCGGGAGCCGACCTCGACGAGCGGGACGCCTGGGACGCGCTCACCCAGGGCGACGACCCCACCTGACCCCGCCCGCCCCACCCTGACCCCGCCCGCCCCACCCTGACACCACTGACCCCACCGCCCGCCTGACCGTGCCTGATCGCCCGCCGACGCCCGATGACGTCCCAGCGCGCCAGCATTGGATAGGCTGGGACCACGTTTCCAGGAAAGGCATGACCCATGACTGACAGCTCCGCGCCGATCGACGTCTCGTACCTGCCGCCGTCCTCGCCGCCCTCCAACCACGGGCACACCCTCGCCGCCTGGTTCACGACGATCGTCGTGGTCGTCGGGTCCATCGTCGCCGGCGTCGCGATGTGCGTGCCCGTCGTCTGGCTCGTCTGGGTCGGTGCGGCGATCGTCGTCGTCGGCCTGGTCGGCGGGAAGATCCTGGCCGTCGCCGGCTACGGCCAGCCGCCCGTCGCCGACGACGCAGCTGCTCGTCGCTAGAGCCGTCCCCAGACCCGCCGCGGCACCAGCCGCCGGGCGGGTCCGGGTCGGCTGCGGGGCCTCGCGTCGTCTCACGGGACGCACCGATGAGTCGCTCGTCACGTAGCGGCTCTACGATGACTGGAAGCAGGTCCGCGGGACGCGGACGTGGATGACCGCAGTGAGAGTGCCTCAGTTGGTGCAGGCGATGTTCGGGGAGAAGAGGCGTCATGACGGTGCTCGATGACATTATCGTCGGAGTTCGGGAAGATCTCGCGGTCCGCGAGGCGGCAACGCCGCTCGCTGACCTCAAGGAACGCGCTCTCCGCCAGCCCAACGCGCTCGAGTGCGTCAGCCGGCTCAACCACGAGGACGCCGTGGCGGTGATCGCCGAGGTCAAGCGGTCCAGCCCGAGCAAGGGGGCTCTCGCCCCCATCGCCGACCCGGCGGCCCTCGCCCGCGAGTACGAGAAGGGCGGCGCGTCGGTCATCTCGGTGCTCACCGAGGAACGCCGATTCGGCGGGAGCCTGGCCGACCTCACCGCGGTTCGTGCCGCGGTCGACATCCCGATCCTGCGCAAGGACTTCGTCGTCTCGCCCTACCAGGTGTGGGAGGCCCGTGCCTACGGCGCGGACCTCGTCCTGCTCATCGTCGCCGCCCTCGAGCAGACCGTCCTGGAGTCGCTCGTGGAGCGGGTGCACTCCTTGGGCATGACCGCGCTGGTCGAGGTGCACACCGTGGACGAGGTGACCCGGGCGCTGGACGCCGGGGCGCGCCTGGTCGGGGTCAACGCCCGCAACCTCAAGACCCTCGAGGTCGACCGCACGACCTTCGCGCGGCTCGCCCCGGCCGTCCCCGACGGTGTGGTGCGCATCGCCGAGTCCGGTGTCCGCGGCCCGCACGACGTCATGGACTACGCCCGGTCCGGGGCGAACGCCGTCCTGGTGGGGGAGGCCCTGGTCACCGGTGAGTCGCCGCGCTCCGCCGTGGCCGACCTCGTCGCCGCCGGCTCACACCCCTCGCTCTGGGCCGTCCGGCACTGACACACCCAGCTCTCCCGGTGTCCTCGCAGGGCGGTCCGACCTCATCGGCGCGTCCCGGAGGCGCCGATCGTCGCAACTCTGGAAGGCCCAACCCCTTGCCTGAATCACTGCAGAACCTCCAAGGCCCCTACTTCGGCGAGTTCGGCGGACGCTACGTCCCAGAGGCCCTGATCGCTGCCCTCGACGAGCTCGACGCCGAGTACCACAAGGCAGTCGCCGACCCGGCGTTCGCCGCCGAGCTGAACGAGCTGCACCGGTCCTACAGCGGGCGCCCGAGCATCATCACCGAGGTGCCGCGGTTCGCGAAGCACGCCGGTGGAGCCCGGATCATCCTCAAGCGCGAGGACCTCAACCACACCGGGTCGCACAAGATCAACAACGTCCTCGGCCAGGCGCTCCTCACCAAGCGGCTGGGCAAAAAGCGGGTCATCGCCGAGACCGGCGCCGGCCAGCACGGCGTCGCCACCGCCACCGCCGCAGCGCTCTTCGACCTCGAGTGTGTCGTGTACATGGGCGAGGAAGACACCCAGCGTCAGGCGCTCAACGTCGCCCGGATGCGCCTGCTCGGCGCCGAGGTGATCCCCGTGACGACCGGCTCACGCACCCTCAAGGACGCGATCAACGAGGCGCTGCGCGACTGGGTGACGAACGTGGAGACGACCAACTACGTCTTCGGGACCGCCGCGGGCCCGCACCCCTTCCCCACGATGGTCCGTGACTTCCAGCGCGTCATCGGTGTCGAGGCCCGCCAGCAGGTCCTCGACCTCACCGGCCGGCTGCCCGACGTCGTGGCGGCCTGCGTCGGCGGCGGGTCGAACGCGATCGGCATCTTCGACGCCTTCCTCGACGACGCGGGCGTCCGCCTGGTCGGCTTCGAGGCCGGCGGCGACGGTGTCGAGACCGGCCGGCACGCCTCCTCGATCACTGGCGGGGCGCCCGGCGTGCTGCACGGCGCCCGGTCCTACCTGCTCCAGGACGAGGACGGGCAGACGAAGGAGAGCCACTCGATCTCGGCGGGCCTGGACTACCCCGGGGTCGGCCCCGAGCACTCCTTCCTCGCCGACATCAAGCGGGCCGAGTACCACCCGATCACCGACGCGGAGGCGATGGAGGCCCTGCGCCTGCTCAGCCGCACCGAGGGCATCATCCCCGCGATCGAGTCCGCCCACGCCCTCGCCGGTGCCATCAAGCTGGGCCTGGAGGCCCGTGCCGCGGGCCGCACGGACGAGCTCATCCTGGTGAACCTGTCCGGCCGTGGTGACAAGGACGTGGCCACGGCCGCGCGGTGGTTCGACCTCGTCGACGCCGACACCGACCTCAGCGCAGAAGGAGCAGACGCGTGAGCGCCACCGCACGTCGGATCGACGAGCTCAAGGCTGAGGGGCGCGCCGCGCTCATCGGCTACCTGCCGATCGGGTTCCCCACCCTCGAGCAGTCCATCGAGACCGCCCGGACGCTCATCGAGTCCGGGGCGGACATCCTCGAGCTGGGCATCCCGTACTCCGACCCGGTCATGGACGGCGCCACGATCCAGGACGCGGTGACCATCGCGCTGGAGGGCGGGTCCCGGGTCAAGGACGTGTTCACGGTGATCGAGGCGGTCGCCGGGCTCGGCGCCCCGGTGCTCGTCATGACGTACTTCAACCCGGTGCTGCGCTACGGGGTCGACGCCTTCGCCCGCGACCTCGCGGCCGCCGGGGGAGCCGGGCTCATCACCCCCGACCTCGTCCCCGAGGAGGCCGCGGAGTGGATCGCCGCCGCCGACGCCCGGGACCTCGACAAGGTCTTCCTCGTCGCCCCGAGCTCGACCCCGCAGCGCCTCGCGCTGACCGCTGCTGCCTCGCGCGGCTTCGTGTACGCGGCCTCGACGATGGGTGTGACCGGGGAGCGGGCCACGGTCGGCTCCCGGGCCGAGCAGCTCGTCGCGGCGACCCGCGCGGCCGGCGCCGAGCGTGTGTGCGTCGGCCTCGGTGTCTCCCGCCCGGAGCAGGCCGCCGAGGTCGGGCGGTACGCCGACGGCGTGATCGTCGGTTCCGCCTTCGTCAAGCCGCTGCTCGGGGACGGACCGTTCGCCGAGCGTCTGGCGGCGATGAGCGACGTCGCCCGCGGCCTCGCGGCCGGTGTCCGCTCGGCCCGCGCGGGAGCGGGGCAGAGCGCGTGAGCGCCTCGGAGCAGACCCTGACGATCCTCGCCTCGATCCCCAGCCCGAGCACGGGCGTGTGGCACCTGGGGCCGCTGCCGCTGCGCGCCTACGCCTTCGCGATCCTCATTGGGATCTTCGTCGCCGCGTGGCTCACCGGCAAGCGCTGGGAGGAACGCGGCGGCCTGGCCGACGAGGTCTACGAGATCGCCTACTGGGCGGTGCCCTTCGGCATCGTCGGCGGGCGTATCTATCACGTCTTCAGCTCCCCGGACGCCTACTTCGGGGAGGGCGGAGACCCGCTCAAGGCCTTCGCGATCTGGGAGGGTGGGCTCGGCATCTGGGGCGCCGTGGCGTTCGGCGCCGTCGGCGCGTACATCGGGTGCCGTCGCGCCGGGGTGAGCTTCGGTGCCTTCGCCGACGCGCTCGCCCCCGGGCTGCTCATCGCCCAGGCGATCGGACGGCTCGGCAACTGGTTCAACCAGGAGCTCTTCGGCAGCCCGACGACTCTGCCGTGGGGGCTGGAGATCGGCCAGAACCACCTGCCCGCCGGGTACCCGGTGGGCACCCTCTTCCACCCCACCTTCCTCTACGAGATGGTCTGGAACCTCGCTGCCGCGGCGCTGCTGATCTACCTCGACCGCCGCTTCCGGCTCGGTCACGGCCGGGTGTTCTGGCTCTACGTCGTCTTCTACACGGCCGGTCGGCTGTGGATCGAGCTGCTGCGCATCGACGCCGCCGAGACGGTCCTCGGGCTGCGCCTCAACGTGTGGACCTCGATCGTCGTCGGCCTCGGTGCGCTGGTCGCCTTCATCGTCGTGGGGCGGCGTGGCGGTGCCCGGGAGGAGACCGTCTATCTCGACCCGAGCAGGGCAGCACGGGCGCGCGCAGCGGCCGACGCGGACGACGCGACGGACGACGCGGCGGACGACGCCACGCAGGACGGGACCGCCGAGACGGGGTCGTATCCTGAGACAGGCACGGGGTCTTCGGCGGACTCCGTGACCACGCCCGAAACAGACGATGCACCGAAGAAGCCCAGGTCAGGCCGCAGCAAAGGTCAAGAGTCCCACGGCGTGTGACCTGAGTGACTCTGCTGCGAAACGTCGTCGAAACAACTGAACAGTACTGTCATGTCGTTTGGGCCGATGGCGTCCCTCAAATCCCCCCAGTAAAGCAAAGCCTGCGTCAAGCAGGCCCTCCGTGAGGACGGTGTTGATGTCCACGCCGCTGAAAAGTGCAAGCAGTTCCCCCAGGCCCGACGCACCCGGAGCGCAAGGTCTCTACGACCCGCGCGCCGAGCACGACGCCTGCGGTGTGGCCTTCGTGGCCACGCTGCGTGGGACGCCTGGGCGGGACATCGTCGACGCCGGCCTGACCGCTCTGCTCAACCTCGACCACCGCGGTGCGGTGGGCGCCGAGGCGAACAGCGGGGACGGCGCGGGGATCCTCACCCAGATCCCGGACGCCTTCATCCGTGACGTCGTCGCGGCGGACCTGCCCCCGGTGGGCTCCTACGCCATCGGGATGGCGTTCCTGCCCCAGGACCGCGTGGAGGCCGACGAGGTCGCCCGTGCGGTCGAGGCGATCGCGGCCGAGGAGAAGCTCGAGGTCCTCGCGTGGCGTGAGGTCCCGGTGACCGCCGACCTCGTCGGTCCCAGCGCCCGCGCCTCGATGCCGACCTTCCGCCAGGTGGTCCTCGCCGACCCGGCCCGCGAGCTGTCCGGCATCGACCTCGACCGTCGTGCCTTCCGGCTGCGCAAGCGTGCCGAGAACGAGTTGGGGCTCTTCTTCGCCTCGCTGTCCGCCCGCACGCTCACCTACAAGGGCATGCTCACGACGGCCCAGCTCGAGCCCTTCTTCCCGGACCTGTCCGACCCCCGCTACGCGAGCGAGCTCGCCCTGGTCCACTCGCGGTTCTCGACCAACACCTTCCCGTCCTGGCCGCTCGCCCAGCCGTTCCGGATGATCGCCCACAACGGTGAGATCAACACCGTCCGCGGGAACCGCAACTGGATGGCCGCCCGGCAGGGCAAGCTGGCCAGCGACAACCTCGGTGACCTGACGACGCTGCTCCCGATCTGCTCGGACGGGTCGAGCGACTCCGCGTCCTTCGACGAGGTGCTCGAGCTGCTCCACCTCGGTGGACGGTCGCTCCCGCACGCCGTGCTCATGATGATTCCCGAGGCGTGGGAGAACCACGCCGAGATGTCCCCCGAGCGTCGCGCCTTCTACGAGTACCACGCCAACCTCATGGAGGCGTGGGACGGCCCCGCGTGCCTGACCTTCACCGACGGCACGCTCATGGGCGCGGTCCTGGACCGCAACGGGCTGCGCCCGGGCCGGTTCTGGGTCACCCAGGACGGTCTGGTCGTGCTCGCCTCCGAGGCAGGCGTCCTGGACCTGGACCCCGCGACCATCGTGCAGAAGGGCCGGCTCGAGCCCGGCAAGATGTTCCTCGTCGACACCGCCGCCGGTCGGATCGTCTCCGACGACGAGGTCAAGTCCCAGCTCGCCGCGCAGCGCCCGTACCGCCAGTGGGTCGAGGAGAACTCGATCTACCTCGACACGCTCCCCGACCGGGAGCACGTCATCCACTCCCCGGCGTCGGTGCAGCGTCGCCAGCGGGCGTTCGGCTACACCGCGGAGGAGGTGAAGATCCTCCTCACCCCGATGGCCAACAACGCGGCCGAGCCGCTCGGCGCGATGGGGACCGACACCCCCGTCGCCGTGCTCTCCAACCGCCCCCGGGTCCTCTTCGACTACTTCACGCAGATGTTCGCGCAGGTGACCAACCCGCCGCTGGACGCCATCCGCGAGGAGCTCGTCACCGCGATCGGCGGCGCGATCGGCCCCGAGCCGAACCTGCTCTCCGACTCCCCGGACCACGCCCGCAAGGTCGTGCTGTCCTTCCCGGTCATCGACAACGACGACCTCGCCAAGATCATCAACATCCACAAGGCCCCCTCGATCTCGGGGACCTTCTCCGCCATCACCGTCCGCGGCCTCTACCCCGTCGCCGGGGGAGGGGCGGCCCTGCGGGCACGCCTGGAGGAGATCTTCGCCGAGGTCGACGAGGCGGTCGCCCGCGGCACGAGCTTCATCGTGCTCTCCGACCGGGACTCCCACCAGGACCTCGCACCGATCCCGTCGTTGCTGCTCACCAGTGCCGTGCACCACCACCTGCTGCGCAAGCACACCCGCACCCAGGTCTCGCTCGTCGTGGAGGCCGGTGACGTCCGCGAGGTGCACCACGTCGCGCTGCTCATCGGCTACGGCGCGGCCGCGGTCAACCCGTATCTTGCGATGGAGACCGTCGAGGACCTCGCCACCACGAGCTATGTGACGGTGAGCCCCGAGCAGGCCGTGAGCAACCTCATCAAGGCCCTCGGCAAGGGCGTGCTCAAGGTCATGTCGAAGATGGGCATCTCGACGATGTCCTCCTACCGTGGTGCGCAGGTCTTCGAGGCCATCGGGCTCTCCCACGAGCTGGTCGGCGACTACTTCACCGGCACCACGAGCCGCCTCGGAGGCATCGGCCTCGACGTCATCGCCGCCGAGGTCGCCGCCCGCCACGCCGAGGCCTACCCGGCCTCGGGGAACTTCCAGGCTCACCAGTCCCTGGCGGTCGGCGGGGAGTACCAGTGGCGCCGCGACGGCGAGGAGCACCTCTTCGACCCCGAGACGGTCTTCCGCCTGCAGCACTCCACCCGGACCCGCCAGTTCGACGTCTTCCGTGAGTACACCAAGCGGGTCGACGACCAGACCGAACGGCTCATGACGCTGCGCGGGCTGCTCGAGTTCAAGGACGGGCTGCGCCCACCGCTGCCCATCGACGAGGTCGAACCGATCTCCGAGATCGTCAAGCGCTTCAACACCGGGGCCATGTCCTACGGGTCCATCTCCGCCGAGACGCACGAGACGCTCGCGAGCGCGATGAACCAGCTCGGTGGACGCTCCAACACCGGCGAGGGCGGGGAAGACCCCGAGCGCCTGTACGACCCGGCTCGCCGCAGCAAGGTCAAGCAGATCGCCTCCGGGCGGTTCGGGGTGACGTCGGAGTACCTGACCAACGCGGACGACATCCAGATCAAGCTCGCCCAGGGCGCCAAGCCCGGCGAGGGTGGTCAGCTGCCCGGTCACAAGGTCTACCCGTGGGTCGCCAAGACGCGGCACTCGACTCCCGGCGTCGGGCTCATCTCCCCGCCGCCGCACCACGACATCTACTCGATCGAGGACCTCGCCCAGCTCATCCACGACGCCAAGAACGCCAACCCGGCGGCGCGGATCCACGTCAAGCTCGTCTCCGAGTTCGGCGTCGGCACGGTCGCGGCGGGAGTGTCCAAGGCGCACGCCGACGTCGTGCTCATCTCCGGGCACGACGGCGGCACCGGCGCGAGCCCGCTGACCTCCCTCAAGCACGCCGGGACGCCGTGGGAGATCGGTCTGGCCGAGACCCAGCAGACCCTCGTGCTCAACAACCTGCGCGACCGCATCGTCGTGCAGGTCGACGGGCAGATGAAGACCGGCCGTGACGTCATCATCGGTGCCCTGCTCGGGGCCGAGGAGTTCGGCTTCGCGACGGCGCCGATGGTCGTCTCCGGCTGCATCATGATGCGGGTGTGCCACCTGGACACCTGCCCGGTCGGCGTGGCCACCCAGAACCCGGAGCTGCGCGCACGCTTCAGCGGCAAGCCGGAGTTCGTCGTGACGTTCTTCGAGTTCATCGCCCAGGAGGTCCGCGAGCACCTGGCGGCCCTGGGCTTCCGGACGATCGAGGAGGCTGTCGGGCAGGTGCAGACCCTCGACGCGCGCCGCGCGATCACCCACTGGAAGGCCCAGGGGCTCGACCTCGGGCCCGTGCTCACGGTGCCCCAGCCGGTCCCGGGCGCCTCGCTGCGCAACACCACGACCCAGGACCACGGGCTCGCCCGGGCCCTGGACCACCAGCTCATCGCCCTCGCCGCGCAGGCGCTCGAGGACGGCACGCCGGTCGAGATCGCGCTGCCTGTGCGCAACGTCAACCGCACCGTGGGGACCATGCTCGGCCACGAGGTGACCAAGCGGTACCGCGGCGCGGGTCTGCCGGAGGACACCATCGACGTCACGCTGACCGGCTCGGCCGGTCAGTCCCTCGGTGCCTTCCTGCCGCGCGGGGTGACCCTGCGGCTGTTCGGAGACGCCAACGACTATGTCGGCAAGGGCCTCTCGGGCGGACGGATCATCGTGCGCCCGGACCGGTCCGCGGTGCTGACCGGGACGAACAACGTCATCGCCGGCAACGTCATCGCCTACGGAGCCACGTCGGGGGAGATCTTCCTGCGCGGCTACGTCGGTGAACGCTTCGGCGTGCGCAACTCCGGCGCGACCCTCGTGGTCGAGGGTGTGGGTGACCACGGCTGCGAGTACATGACCGGCGGCACCGTCCTCGTCCTGGGTGGCACCGGCCGCAACTTCGGTGCCGGCATGTCCGGCGGCACCGCCTACGTCCTCGACCTGCGCCGGGAGGCGCTCAACGTCGCCGCCGCCACGACCGGGGAGCTCACCCTCTCCGGACTGGACGACGACGACGCGCGCGTCGTGGAGGACCTGCTGCGCCGGCACCTCGCCGAGACGCACTCTCGGGTGGCCGACGCGCTGCTCGCCGACTTCGAGGCCGCCCGTGCGCGGTTCACGAAGATCCTGCCGACGGAGTTCGCCCGTATCCGCTCGGCGCTCGCCAAGGCTGACGTCGACGGTGTCGACGTCTCCGCACCCGGTGTCTGGGAAGAGATTTTGGAGGGCTCCCGTGGCTGACCCCCGTGGATTCTTGAAGACCCGGGAGCGTCAGCTCCCGGCGTACCGCCCCGTCGAGGTGCGGCTGCTGGACTGGCGCGAGGTGCACGAGCACCGGGTCGAAGACTCGGCCTTCGTCAAGGTCCAGGCCAGCCGGTGCATGGACTGTGGCATCCCGTTCTGCCACCAGGGCTGCCCGCTGGGCAACCTCATCCCCGACTGGAACGACCTCGTGCGCCGGGACGAGTGGGAGGACGCGATCGAGCGTCTGCACGCCACGAACAACTTCCCCGAGTTCACCGGTCGGGTCTGCCCGGCGCCGTGCGAGTCGAGCTGTGTGCTCGGCATCAACCAGCCCGCGGTGACCATCAAGAACGTCGAGGTCACGATCATCGACGAGGCGTTCGCGCGGGGCTACGTGGTCCCGATGATCCCGCAGCGCCTGACCGGCAAGACCGTCGCCGTCGTGGGGTCGGGGCCGGCCGGGCTGGCCGCTGCCCAGCAGCTCACCCGGGCGGGCCACACGGTCGCGGTCTATGAGCGCGACGACGCCATCGGCGGACTGCTGCGCTACGGGATCCCCGACTTCAAGCTCGAGAAGAGCCACATCGACCGCCGGCTGGCGCAGATGACGGCGGAGGGGACCCGGTTCCGGGCCGGGGTGGAGATCGGCGTCGACGTGACCTGGGAGGAGCTCCGGTCCCGGTTCGACGCGGTGATCGTGGCTACCGGTGCGACCGTCCCGCGCGGGCTGCCCATCCCGGGCAACGACCTGGACGGGGTGCACTTCGCGATGGAGTTCCTGCCGCAGGCCAACGCCGTCGTGGCAGGCCAAGAGGTCCCCGACCAGATCGTGGCGACCGGCAAGCACGTCATCGTCATCGGTGGCGGTGACACCGGCTCGGACTGCATCGGCACGTCGCTGCGCCAGGGCGCGGCGTCCGTCACGACGCTGGCCATCGGCAAGCGGCCCCCGCTGCAGCGCACGGCGAACCAGCCCTGGCCCACCGACCCGCTGCTCTTCGAGGTGTCCAGCTCGCACGCCGAGGGCGGGGAGCGCGACTACCTCGCCTCGACCGTCGAGTTCGTCGGCGACGCCAAGGGCCAGCTCGTGGCGCTCAAGGTCGCCACGACCGCGTACCTGCCCGACGGGCGCCGCGCTCCTGCCCCCGGCACCGAGCGGATCATCCCGGCCGACCTCGTGCTCATCGCGATGGGGTTCACCGGTCCCGAGACCGACTCGATCGTCGGCCAGACGGGCTCGGAGCTGACACCGCGGGGCCTGCTGGCCCGCCGCGAGGACTTCTCCTCCTCGGTCCCCGGGCTGTTCATCACCGGAGACGCAGGTCGCGGCCAGTCTCTCATCGTGTGGGCCATTGCCGAAGGACGGGCTACGGCGGCTACCGTAGACGCATACCTGCAGGGCAGCACTGAGCTCCCGGCGCCCGTCAAGGCCACGACCGCCGCGTTACGTCCCTGAGCACGGCGCCCCGAGCACGCGTGCACGGGGCGCCGCAAGACTTTCGTCCCGACTGCAGTACTTACCCAAGCAACTAGGCTGGAGCTATGCGCAGAGCAAAGATCGTTTGCACCATCGGACCCGTAACCGCCTCCCTCGAGCAGCTGCAGAACCTGGTCGACGCCGGAATGGACGTCGCCCGGATCAACCGTAGCCACGGGGAGCCCTCAGAGCACGAAGCCGTCTACCACAACGTGCGTGCGGCCGCGAAGGCCTCCGGCCGTTCGGTCGCCGTCCTCGTCGACCTCCAGGGCCCCAAGATCCGTCTTGGCCGCTTCCTGAACGACGAGAAGCAGTGGCTCAACGTCGGTGACACGTTCACCATCACGACCGAAGACGTCGTGGGCACCAAGGAGCTCGTCTCCACCACGCACAAGGGCCTCCCCAACGACGCCCGCGTCGGCGACCCGATCCTCATCGACGACGGCCGTGTCCTCGTCCGTGTCATCGCGGTCGAGGGCCCCCGGGTCGTCACCCGCGTCGAGGTCTCCGGACCCGTCTCCAACAACAAGGGCCTCAACCTCCCCGGTGTCGCCGTCTCCGTCCCGGCCATGTCCGACAAGGACGAGGCTGACCTGCGCTGGGCCCTGCGCCTGGGTGCGGACATCATCGCCCTGTCCTTCGTGCGCAGCGCGGTCGACTACGACGACGTGCGTCGCATCATGGAGGAGGAAGGCCGCGTCCTTCCCGTCATCGCCAAGATCGAGAAGCCGCAGGCAGTGGAGAACCTCGTCGAGATCATCGACGCCTTCGACGGCATCATGGTCGCCCGTGGTGACCTCGGCGTCGAGCTCCCCCTCGAGCAGGTTCCGCTCGTGCAGAAGCGTGCGATCGAGCTCGCTCGCCGCGCCGCGAAGCCGGTCATCGTGGCCACCCAGGTCCTCGAGTCGATGATCACCGCTCCCCGCCCGACCCGCGCCGAGGCCTCGGACTGCGCCAACGCCGTCCTCGACGGTGCAGACGCCGTCATGCTCTCCGGTGAGACGAGCGTCGGTGACTACCCGATCGAGGCCGTGCGCGTCATGGCACGCATCATCGAGAGCACCGAGGAGCTCGGCCGCGAGCGGATCGCCCCCCTCGGGTCGACGCCGCACACCCGCGGTGGAGCGATCACGCGTGCCGCCGCCGAGATCGGTGAGATCCTCGGCGTCAAGTACCTCGTGACCTTCACCCAGTCCGGCGACTCCGCGCGTCGGATGTCCCGTCTGCGCTCGGCGCTGCCGCTGCTCGCGTTCACCCCGCGCAGCGACGTCCGCAGCGTCCTGTCCCTGACCTGGGGCACGCAGTCCTACGAGGTTCCCTCGGTCGACAGCACCGACGCGATGGTCCGCCAGGTCGACACGACCCTGCAGGCCAACGGCCTTGCCGAGATCGGCGACCTCGTGGTTGTCGTCTCCGGCGCACCGGTCGGCGTCTCCGGCACGACCAACTCGATCCTCGTGCACCGCATCGGCGACGAGGTCTGAGCACCGACGCTGGTCACCTGACCAGCCGGTGATCCTGCCCGACGACGAAGCCCTCGCCTCCTGCACAGGAGGCGAGGGCTTCGTCGTGGGTGGACCGGGGCTCAGGCGCCCTGGAGCAGGCCGGCGAGGGCGACGAGCGAGCCGTAGCCCGCGTAGACGGTCATCGGGATCGCCACGGCCCACTCGCGGCGTGACCCGGTGTCCCCGAGCACCGGCAGGGCGATCCGCCCGGTGGGCAGCCACAGGTCGTTGAGCAGCTGGGTCCGGCGCCACCAGCGCGGGGGACGCGGGCGCAGCGGCCACAGCACGGGGATCCCGCCCGTGGTGAGCAGGTCGCCGGCGATGTGCACGGCGACCCCGAGCCCGACGGCGATCGGCAGCCATTCCCACTCCTGCGGGGCGTACAGGGTGACGAGGGTGGACACGACGAGGGCGATGCCCCACGAGCGCAGCCAGCTGCCGTCGTTGGTGATCTTGAGGGCCTTCGCGGCGTAGGCGACGAGCAGCAGCGAGAGCACCCCGGCGCCCACCGCGACCCGGCCGAAGGTCTCCGTCTCCAGTCCGACCAGCCCTGCGCCGACGGCGAGGAGGACGGCGAGGGGGACAGCGAGCAGCCCGTGCGTGGCGTTGCGGTGGCCGCCGCTGAGAGTCGCGACGACCCGGGTGACGATCTTCGACAGCGGGGGCAGGGAGTTCGAGATGGTCCCGGAGTGGTGGTCGGCGTCGGGCAGCAGGGCCGCGCCGGCGCAGACGACGGCGCCGATGATGAGGCCGGAGTCGGACACGGGGTAGAGGCCGAGCATGAGGGGGCCGGTGCCGGCGACCGCGACCCAGGCCGCCGAGCCGGAGATCGCGTGGTGCGCGCCCATCATGAGGGGCGTCCGGGGGCCGGGTGCCCGACGGTCGTGGGCAGGGGAGCGGGCGGGTGAGCGGGGTGGGTCGAACGCGTGATGATGGTCTCTGTCCGTCGGTGCTGCCTGAAAGAATCAGGCTACGTACGCGCGTTCGAACAAGTCAATCTGGTGGGCACACGTCACACGCCGGTGCCCCCGGTGCTCGGTCGATCACCGGGGGCCGTTGTCGTGTCGGCGTCGACTACGCCGTCGGGCGCGCCATGTGCCGGGCGGCACGCATGCCGAACACGACGGCCGGACCGATGGTCGAGCCGGGACCGGGGTAGGTGTTGCCCATGACCGAGGCGGAGGTGTTGCCCGCGGCGTAGAGCCCCTCGATCACCGACCCGTCCTCGCGCAGCACCCGGCCGTCCAGGTCGGTGAGCACACCGCCCTTGGTCCCCAGGTCACCGACGACGAGCTTGTACGCGATGAACGGGCCCTTCTCGATCGGACCGAGGCAGGGGTTCGGGTGGACGGTCGGGTCGCCGTAGTAGCGGTCGTAGGCGGAGTCGCCCTTGCTGAAGTCCTGGTCGCGCCCGGCTCGGGCGAAGCCGTTGAACCGTTCGATCGTGGCGCGGAACGTCGCCTCGTCGAGCCCGAGCTCGCGGCCCAGGTCCGCGAGGGTGTCGGCCTTGACGAGGATGCCCTGCTCCTTCATCGCCTTGTTGGCGCGCGGGTCGAGGGCGAAGGAACGCAGGTAGCGCTTGGCGTGCCGGGAGTCGAGGATGAACCAGTACGCGCCGTCGGTGTCGTGGGAGAGCATGTGGTGGCCGAGGTCCACGTAGGACTCCGCCTCGTTGGCGAAGCGGGCTCCCTCGGCGTCGACGATGATCGAGTAGGGCAGTGACCGCTCGCCGACGAGGAAGCTCGGCTCGCCGCCCTCGACCGGGGCGATCGAGGCGCCCCACCAGGCGTCGTCCATGAGCTCGACCGCGGCGCCGGCGTCCTGGCCCATCTGGATCGGGTGACCGAGGTTGCCCGGGTTGCCGGACGGGTAGCCGTCGACGCCCTGGTACTTCTGGCGCCACTGCGTGTTGTGGTCAAAGCCTCCACCGGCGAGCATGACGCCCCGGGTGGCCCCGACGGTCACGCTGCGCCCGTCTTTGGTGACTCTGACGCCGGTCACCCGGTCGCCGTCGAGGACGAGCTCCTCGACCGGGGAGCTCAGCCACAGCGGCACCTTGTTGTTCACCAGGACCGCGTGCCCGAACGACGCGACGAGGCCTGCGCCGATCCCGACCAGCCGCTGGCCGCGCAGGATGCCGCCCAGGATGCGGAAGGTCAGCTGGGCGCCGCGGACGAAGCCTGAGGGGGTCGACCAGGCGCGGGCCAGCAGCCACACGTCGTCCGTCTTGATCGGCAACGGCATGAGGATGCGCAGGGAGGCGTACAGGCTGCCGAGCTTCTTGGTGTTGAACGGCTTCACCTCGATGCTGCGGCCGATCTTGCCGCCGGGGTGCTCGGGGTAGTAGTCGGGGTAGTCGGTGGCCCGGGCGAAGACCATGCCGTGCTTCTCCGCCGTCGTGACGAAGTCAGCGACACCGTCGACGAAGGCTGCCTTCCGCGCGGCGGACGTGGACCTGCCGACCTCACCGATCGAGGCGTCCATGTAGGTGAGGGCCTCCTCGCGGGAGTCCCCGATGCGGTCGCGCTGCATGAGCGGGTTGTTCGGCAGCCACATGCCACCCCCCGACATGGCGGTGCTGCCACCCCACCTGTCGGTGCTCTCGAGCAGGAGGACGCTCAAGCCGTCATCGGCGGCGGCCAGCGCGGTCGCGAAGGCCGCGCCCCCGGTTCCCACCACCACCACGTCAAAGCTGTGATCGAAAGACATAGACACGGGCTGCTCCCACCTCGAACCGGACAACGTTGTCCAGATCACTATAGTGGTGCGCATGGGAGTCAGGCCAGAGCGAAGCAACCGAGGTCCTGCGGCGGCGCCGGAGAACCGGCGCGCGATCCTGCAGGCCGCACGGCGGCTCTTCGCCGACCGCGGCTACCGGGTGCCGCTGAGCGCGATCGCGCGGGAGGCCGGCGTCGGGCAAGGGGTGCTCTACCGGCACTTCCCCACGCGGTTGGACCTGGCGCACGCCGTCTTCGAGGTCAACTTCGGCGCCCTCGAGACGATCGCCGCGGTGCAGGACGCCGGCGCCTTCGGCCGGTTCTGGCAGTGCCTCGTCGACCTGACGATCACCGACGCCGCATTCGTCGAGATGGTCGTCGACGCGCGCCGGACCCAGTCGGACTACGACGGCGGGGCACGCCTGCGCCGGATGATCGAGCCGCTGCTGGCCCGGGCCCAGCAGGCCGGTGCGGCCCCGGCGACCCTCACGGTGGACGACCTGGTCCTCGTCCAGCGGACGGTCTACGGCGTCGTCGTCACCGCGCACGACGACGCGGAGGCCGCCCGCTCGGTCGCGCGGGTCCTGGAGATGGTGGGGCTGGCGCACCTGAGTTCGTAGGTCTCCGGGACCGGCGCTGCGCAGCGGGCCGCCGCCCTGTGGCCGCCCCGTTGCCGGGTGGTGGGTGCAGGTGTGTACTGAGGTGGCGACGCTCGCCCTGCAGCCGGAATCGATGAGTGAGGACTCTCCGATGAGCGACGAGACAGAGACCGGACGGTGGTCGGAGCTCGTCGTCGTCGTGCTCCTCGGGCTGACCGCGCTGGCGACGGCGTGGAGCGGATATCAGGCCTCGCTCTGGGACGGCATCCAGTCCAGCAGCTACACCCAGGCGTCCGGGGCGCGGACGAATGCGGCGCAGCAGCGCAGCGCGGGCAATCAGTTCCGGATCGCCGACCTCACGGTGTTCGAGAACTACATCGACGCGACCCTCTCCGGGGAAGAGGTGATCGCCGACTTCTACCGCCAGCGGTTCCGGCCGGAGTTCGAGGTCGCCTTCCTGGCATGGGAGGCCCTCGATCCGTTGCACAACGCGGACGCGCCGCACAGCCCGCTGGTGATGCCCGAGTACGAGCTCGAGCCTGACCGCAACGCCGCTGAGCTTGAGGCCCGAGCCGATGCGCTCTTCGCGGCCGGGGAGCAGGCCAACACCGACTCCGACGTCTACACCCTGACCACCCTGCTGTTCGCGGTGGTCCTGTTCTTCGCCGCGATCGCCGAGCGGTTCGAGTACGTGCGGACCCGCGTGGCGCTGCTCGTGCTGGCAGCGATCGGCCTCGTCGCGGGGGTCGTCATCGCCCTGGGGCAGCCGATCACGACCGCGTGAGGTCGCCGGCCCGGCGCGTCGGCCACCAGAAGGCGCGGCCTTGGAGCGCGGACAGCGCGGGGACCAGCAGCGGTGCCATGAGGAAGGCGGCGATGACGATGCCCACCGCGACGCCGAACCCGAGCTGGGCGAGGTTCGCGATCCCGGTGAGCATGAGCGAGGCGAAGGTGCAGGCCAGGATGATCCCCGCCGCCGCGACCGTGGGGGCGTCGTGGGTGATCGCGATCCGGGCGGCCTCGCGCGGGTCGGCACCGCCGCGGTACTCCTCGTGCATGCGTGCAGCGATGAGGATGTTGTAGTCCGTGCCGATCGCCACGACGAACAGGTACAGCACGATGGGGATCGAGAAGTCGATACCGGTGTAGTCCAGCGCGTGCAGGTACAGCAGAACCACCGCGCCGAGGGTCGCGGCAAAGGTGAGCGCGACACAGACAAGCAGGTTGATCGAGGCGAGCACCGAGGTCAGCAGCACGGCCAGGATCACCACGATGATCGCCGCCGCGATCGGGAACACCCGAGTCGTGTCCGCCTGCAGCTGGTCGCGCACGTCGACGAACGCCGACGTCTGCCCTCCGACGTAGACCTGAGCGCCCGGGACAGACCCGTCGGCCGCCGCGCGCAGCGGACCCTCGACCGTGGACATCGCGGCGTCGGAGTACGGGTCGTCGGCGAGCACGACGGTGATCAGCGCGGCGGTGCCGTCGGTCGTCGTCTGTGGTGGTGCGACAGTGGTGACCCCGGGCACCGCGGACAACGTGGTGGCCAGTGTCGTCAGCGCGGCCGGGTCGAGCGGGGCTGTCCCCACCACGTAGACCTGGGTCGGGCTGAGGGCTCCGGCCGGGAACGCGGCGTCGAGCGTGGTGAAGGCCTGCCGGGAGGCGGTGTCCGGAGGCAGCTCGTCGAGCGTGTTGTAGGTGGCCTGGAATCCCGGGGCGAAGAAGGCGAGGCCCACGAGCACGACGCCGACGGCGAGAGCGGGCACCACCGGACGGCGCGCCGTCGTGGTCCCCACCGCCGCGAACGGGCTGCGCGCGGCCTCCTTGCCGGGTCCGAACGGCCAGAACAGTCGCGCACCGAGCAGGACGAACAGGGCGGGCACCAGCGTGAGGGCAGTCACCAGCATGACCGCGACCGCCACGATCAGGCCGGGGGCGAGCGTGCTCAGGGACTCCAGCCGGGCGAAGAGCAGAGCCGCGAAGGCACCGATGACGGTGAGCGCGGACGAGGCGACCACCTTGCCCACCACGCGCACGGAGAACTCGAGCGCCTCGGTGTGCGACTCTCCCCGGCGCAGGTGCTCGCGATAGCGGAACAGCAGGAACACGATGTAGTCGGTGCCGACCCCGAACAGCACCACGACGAGGATGGGCTGCAGGGTGTTGCTCACCTGGAAGTCGAGCAGGTCCGCGAGCAGCGCGGTGAGGCCGGTGACGACCATGAGCACCACGCCGATCACGAGGATCGGGATGACCGCGATGACGGGGCTGCGGAAGACGAGTCCGAGCAGCACCACGATGAGCACCACGGTGGCGATCGTGATGGTCCGCTCGGCCGAGTCGTAGGCAGCGGTGGTGTCCACCCCGATCGCGGCGTTCCCGGTGAGCGCACTGGTCAGGCCGGTCCCGTCGAGGGCAGTGTCGGCCGCGTCCCGGAGGTCGGGCACGGCGGCGTCGACCTGCTCGTCGCCGGGCTGGCCGTCGAAGGCGACCGAGAGGGCGGCGGTCGTGCCGTCCTGCGACACCGACTGCGGGGTGGCCTGGACGGACAGCACCCCCGGGATCGCCTCACCCTGCAGCGTCGTCGCGAGGGTCGACACTGTCGTCTGGTCCGCGGCAGACAGGGCGGCGCCGTCGGTGCGGACCACGACGAGGCTCCCGGTCGCCCCGGACTGTGCAGGGAAATAGGTGGTGCCGGCGTCCTGGGCCTGCACCGACTCGAAGGAGTCCGGCAGGAAGGACTGCTGGTTGCCGGTGGTGTAGTCGTCCAGGCTCGGGGTGAAGACGACAGCGGCGGCAGCGAAGAGCGCCCAGACGCTGATCACGCGCCACGGGTGGGAGATGACCGTCCGGGCGATCCAGGCGAACATGGGCGCGCCTTCCCAGGAGAGGGAATGTCGGATTCACGATCATTCAATGCTGGCACCGTGCGTGGGGACCGGCAACTGGCAGAAGCGTGGCGTCGTTCGTCAGCGCGGATATGGCCAGAGCGGCCACCTTGCGGGGCGGTCAGCGTGTCGTGCTCACGGCGCGAGCTCGATCGTGACCGTGGTTCCGTCCGCCAGGTCGACCAGGGCGTCGATGGGGGTGTCGAAGTGCCCGAGGCGCGCGATGCCGGTGACGTAGCCAACGTCCGCGTAGTAGAAGACGAGGACGCCGTCGGGGGCGTAGTAGCCGACGTCGAGCGGTTCGGGGTCGTCTCCGGCGGGCATCCCGTCCATGGACAGCGGGCGCGGTGGGGTGCTGGTCTTCTCCTGCTGCGCGAAGTCCTGGACGGGCAGCGTCAGGGGGAGCTGGTTGAGCAGAGAGCGTGCGGCAGCGTTGTCCCACAAGGTCGCGTGCAGCACCGTCTCGCCGACGACCACGTGGATGCCGGTCGTCTCCGGGGTGGTGTCCGGTGTCGCGGTGGGAGGATCGCTCGGGGTGCCTGCTGCGGCTGGTGTGGTCATGGTCGGTTCCGTCGGTTCGGGGGTGGTGGCGCAGGCGACCAGGCTCCACGCCAGGGCGGTGCCGAGGACGGCCAGCCCCAGGCGGCACAGAGTGGGGTGGACCGGTGCGGGGGCGAGGGTCATCGGCCTGGGCTTGGGGCGGTCAGGCCAGCGTGGCGGCGTCGATCACGAACCGGTACCGCACGTCAGAGGCGAGCACCCGTTCCCAGGCCTCGTTGATCGTGTCTGCCGCGATGACCTCGACCTCAGCGCCGTAGCCGTGCTCCGCGCAGAAGTCGAGCATCTCCTGGGTCTCGGCGATGGAGCCGATCGCTGACCCTGCGAACGAGCGCCGGAAGGGGATCAGCGAGAACACCTGCACGGGCAGCGGGTGGGCGGGTGCGCCGACGTTCACCAAGGTTCCGTCGACCTCGAGCAGCGACAGGTACGCGTCCAGGTCGATCGAGGCGCTGACGGTGTTGACGATCAGATCGAACTGGCCAGCGAGTGCCGTGAAGGTGTCGGGGTCGCTGGTGGCGAAGTAGCGGTCGGCCCCGAGGCGCAGACCGTCTTCCTGCTTCTTCAACGTCTGAGAGAGCACGGTGACATCGGCACCCATCGCGTGGGCGTGCTGGACGGCCATGTGACCCAAGCCGCCCAAGCCGACCACGGCGACCTTCGTGCCGGGACCGGCGCCCCAGTGCCGCAGCGGGGAGTACGTGGTGATGCCCGCGCACAGGAGCGGAGCGGCGACCTCGAGAGCGATGCCGTCCGGGATCCGCAGAACGAAGCTCTCGGTGACGACCACCTGCTGGGAGTAGCCGCCCTGTGTGTTCGTGCCGTCACGATCGAGGGCCCCGTAGGTGCCGGTCATCCCCTGCAGGCAGTACTGCTCCTGGCCCTTGGCGCACTGCGCGCACTCACCGCAGGAGTTGACCATGCATCCGACACCCACGCGGTCTCCGACAGCGAACGTCGTCACCTCCGGGCCGACCTCGGCGACGACACCGGCGATCTCGTGCCCGGTGACCAGCGAGTAGGGCACCGGCCCCCACTCGCCACGGGCGGTGTGGATGTCGGAGTGGCACACGCCGGAGAACTTGATGTCGATGCGGACATCGTGCGGGCCGACGTCGCGACGCTCGATGGTGGTGCGCGTCAGCGGCTGGTCGGGAGCTGTCGCGGCGTAGGCGTTCACGGTGGTGGGCATGGGTGCTCCAGGGTGTCGACGGTGGGGGGCGGCGAGGGCGCGAGGTGCGGCCCAGGCCTGACTCCATGGTGTAGCCCGACGACCGTGAGGCGCCAGCAGCGTGGGGGGCCCTGCTGCACCCCCCGCAGGCCTGACCGCGTTGCCCCTCCCGCGCGAGGTGGTGTCGCCTGCAAGGTCGGTCGACCTCCGTAGAGGGGTGCCTGACGGACCCCTGTCTGTCTCGGGACCCACTGCCTACGCTTGTCCCATGGACCCTCGTGACGAACTACGTGACTTCCTCATGAGCCGCCGCGGGCGGATCACCCCTGAGCATGCTGGCATCGCCTCGTTCGGGTCGCGCCGCGTGCCAGGGCTGCGCCGCGAGGAGCTCGCGATGATCGCGGGAGTGTCCACGGACTACTACACGCGTCTGGAGAAGGGCAAGGTCGCCAACCCGTCCGACTCGGTCCTCGAGGCGGTCTCCCGGGCGCTCGAGCTGGACGAAGCTGAGCACACCCACCTCCTCGACCTCGTGCGTGCCGGCGCACGGGGCACGCGCACCACGGGCCGCCCTCGTCCGGGCGGTGCAGCCCCGCGACCGAGCCTGCAATGGATGGTCGACGCCATGACCGAGGCGGGTGCGTTCGTCGTCAGCCCCTTCCTGGACGTCACCGCGATGAACCACCTCGCCCGCGCGATCTACTCACCGATGCTGGACGCCACCGGTGACGCACGGCCCAACTTCGCACGGTTCACCTTCATGAACCCCGATTCCCGAGACCTCTTCCCGGACTGGGACGGGGCCGCGCGGGTGGCCGTCGCGCAGCTGCGGTTGGCTGCCGGGCGCCACCCGCGCAGCCGTGCACTGTCGGCCCTGGTGGGGGACCTTGCCACGCGCAGCGAGGAGTTCCGCATCCTCTGGGCCGCACACGAGGTGCGCCTGCACCACGCCGGCACGAAGCACTTCCTGCACCCCGCCGTCGGAGCCTTCGAGCTGTCCTATCACTCCGTCGACCTGCCCAGCGACCCAGGACACACGCTGACCATCTACAACGCGATCCCCGGAACACCGTCCGCCGATGCACTCCAGCTGCTCTCGGCGTGGGCGGCGACGCGGGCCGACGAGCACGCCGGTGAGGCCAACGAGTCGGGGAGATCCACCTTCGCCTGAACGGCGCGGTCGCAAGGCTGAAAGCGGGGCCCGGGTGCCTGGCGAGCGGGTGATCCCGGCCACTGCGCCCCTCGCCGGAGGCCGATGGCTGGTACCGTGGCCGACAGCAGGCGCACCGATCGAGGTCGTGCCGTAAGACTCGTCAACGTGTATCTACCGGCTGTCGGCCTCCTGCCGACGGGACGACGGCGGCACCAGAGCTATCGCAGCCCCGGCTGTGGTCGTCCGCAGAGGCCATGAAGAACACCCACGAATCACTGTCCGGAGCACCACTCTCCGAGGCGTCATCCTCCCCGCTCGTGCGTCACACCGGCCTGTTCTACTTCCCGATCGCGTTCATCGCACGGCTGCCGTTCGCGATGATGGTCGTCGGAGTCCTCACCGTAGTCGTCTCCGCCCGTGGATCCCTGTCGTTCGGAGGCCTGTCCTCCGCGATGGTGGGCCTCGGGACCGCGGTCGTCGGGCCGTTGCTCGGCGCCGCAGCCGACCGGTTCGGCCAGCGCGCGGTCCTGCTCCCGGCCGGAGCAGCCAACGGCCTCCTGCTCGCAGGCTTCGCCTGGGCGGTGAACTCCACGCTGTCGAACGCGGCGGTCCTCGCCGTCGCCTTCCTCATCGGCACCACCGCACCGCAGATCGGCCCGATGTCGCGGACGCGCCTCGTCCGCATCATCTCCGAGCGGCTCGCGCCGGCGCGCCGGGTCCGTAGCTTCAACTCGACGATGGCGTACGAGTCCGCCGCCGACGAGACGGTGTTCGTCGTCGGGCCGTTCCTCGTGGGGCTGCTCGCCTCCGTGGTCGCGCCGTGGCTGCCGCTCGTGGCCGCCGGCGTCCTCACCGTCGTGTTCGTCACGGCATTCGCCCTGCACCCCACGAGCACGGTACAGGGCATGGAGGACGACGGGCCCGAGGCCGCTCCACTGCGCAGCCTGGCGCACCCTGGGCTCGTGTCCGTGGTCGTCGGGATCCTCGGAATCGGGCTCTTCTTCGGCGCGACGCTCACCTCGCTCACTGCTTTCATGAACGACCAAGGCGCTCCCGAGCGCGCCGGGCTGGTCTACGGCGTCATGGGCGTGGGCTCGGCGGCTCTCGCCCTCGCTGTGGCCCTGTTCCCCGCAGGGTTCACGCTGCGCGCCCGTTGGCTCGTCTTCTCCACCCTGATCCTCGCCGGCACGATCACGCTGCCGTTCGCAGGGTCGGTCAACCACCTCATCGTGGCGCTCGCCGTCATCGGCATCGGTGTGGGGCCCACCCTCGTGACGCAGTACAGCATCGGGTCGACGCTCAGCCCGGCCGGACGGTCGACGACCGTCATGACGATCCTCGGCTCCGCCGTCATCGTCGGACAGTCGCTCGGGTCGGCCGTCACGGGTGTCGTCGGCGAGCACTTCGGCAGCGCTGCCGCCCTGGCGATTCCGTCTGGAGCAGCCGCGCTCGTGGTCCTCGCCGGAATGGCATATTGCTTCTTCGACGACCGCGGTCCGCACGGCGGCCACGGTGGCGACGAACACGGCTCGCTCACCTCGGTGCCCGCTACACCTGCTCTTGAGACGTCGGGAGCTCGCTGAGCCTTGCTCCGGTCGCGTCACGGATCGGGTCGGCGAGGGCTGCCGGGCTGCGTGGGGTCGAGCCAGGTGATGCGGTAGGCCACAGTGCCATCTCCGCGAACGCGTTTCTCGATGCTCGCTATGAGTCCATCGCGCTCATGGGGAAGCTCTGTCCCCACGTGGGGAGAAGGCTTGCGTTTTTGCAGGTCAGAGTGGTGCCCCGGGTGGGATTCGAAGTCTCCAAATACTGAGATTCTTGTCCATAGGTTGGTACCGCAGATCGTTGATCTGCGGTGACGTTGGGACCTGTCGGAAACCTTGCAGCCGATAGGTCGGTCGTGTCCCCATGGGGGATGGGGTTTTGTGGCCTCAGTGTGCCTCCCGGGACGGTGGTGCGGGGGAACGGTAGGAGCGAGGGGACCGGTGGGCACCGAGGGAACGGACCGTGGCGCCGAGGACCGACGCGTCGACCGCCACGGGGTGGCGTTCGCTGAGCGAGGCGTCCTCGTGGACCGTCACGCGGTCGACGAGGGCGGCGACCTGGGCGTCGGTGAACCGGATCCGGCCCTTGCCCACGCGCAGGTGGTCCGCGCGGCCGGCCCGGGCCTGTTCGCGGACCCACCACGGCGAGGTGCCCAGGGTCTGGGCGACCTCTTCGGGGCTGAAGGTTCGGTCGGGGAGTGGTTCGCTCATCGGTGAGTCCTCTCGCGGTCGGGCGGTTCCGGGTGACGGTCAGCTTCGTTCGATGGCCGGCGCGTCGTACCGGCTCGGTGGGGAGAGGGTGGGCGGCGCGGTGCGGGGTGCGCCCATGCCGTCGTCGTCGCGCGGGTGGACGGGCGGGATCGGTGGCGGCTCGTCGGGGTGGTAGGTGTCCCAGGTCTCGGTGGCGCTCTGCTCGACGTGGGACGTCGCGAGGACCTCCCGCAGGACCTCCAGCGCTGATCGTGCGGGTGCAGCGGTGTCGGGGAGGCACTCGTCACCGATGGCGTCGGTGACGACGTACACGCGGTTGAGGTCTCGCCCGCGGGACATCCCGACGTAGAGGTCTTCACGGGCCATACCCGGGGCGGCGATGGTGTGGGTCTGGTCGACTGTGATGCCTTGGACCCGCGCGGTGGTGGTGGCGTAGCCGAGCTCGACGTGCTCGACGACGTAGTCGGCGGGCAACCGCACCACGGCCTGGCTGCCGCGGTCGAGGTCGCCGGCGGCGTCGGCGCAGTGGACGTCAAGCGACCCGTCGGAGCCGATGGCGACGACGTCCCACAGTGCGCCGTTGCGGACGAACCCGTCCGGCGTGTGCAGGCGGCGGTTGTTGTGGCGGGTGACGATGCGGTCGCCGACCCCGGCGAGCAGCCCGTCGTGCAGCTCGATGCCCTCGCGGCTGACAGTGCCCGCGTGGACCCCGGCAGTCCGGGCGGCGTCGTTCAGATCGCGCACCGTGTCCTTGTCGGCAGCTGCCAGCACGGCGGTGTGGCCGTGCTCGCGGGCATCGGTCCAGGCGGCCAGCGCCGCGGTGAGCATCTCGGATCGGGTGCCGTCGCAGATCGCTCCGTGGGCGTCGTAGGTGTCCAGGACGCCCGGGTGCGCGCGGCGCAGCTCGAGGCTGGCGCGCGCCTCCCAGGGGTGGGTGAACCGCCACAGGGAGGTGATCTCGGCGGTGGGTCCGCGGCGGGCGAGCATCGCGAACATCCCGCCGGCGTCCACCGACCCGCGCTGCAGGTGGTCACCGACCAGGAGCACCCGGGCATTGGCGGCGCGGGCTTGGGCAACGATCGCTGCCAGGATGCGGGTGTCGGCCAGAGACGCCTCGTCGATGATGACGAGCTGCCCCGGGGTCAAGCGCCAGGCGTCTTGCTCGGCGCGGGCCTGCCACGCGGAGCCGCGGGCGTCGCGGCGCGTGAAGTAGTCCGACGAGTCCGCTTCCGTCTCGATGGCGCGCGTGTAGGCGCCGGCGCGGGTGCGGGCGCCGGGTCCGACGGACTCGTAGAGCCACTTCGCGGTCGTCTGACACGGGACGCCGAGAGACTCCTGCAGGGCGTGGGCGGCGGTGGCGGACGGGGCAAGGCCCAGGACGGGTCCGCCGGTAGTACGCCATGCCGCTGTCACCGCGGCGAGTGTGGTGGTCTTGCCCGACCCGGCTGGTCCGACGAGGGCGTCGAGCAGGTGGGGTGAGGTCAGGACCGCTTCGGCGGCGAGGCGCTGGTCGGCGGTGAGGGCGTCCAGGGCTACGCGGATCCGCACCGACGGGTTCCGCAGGTCTTCGAGCGCGCGGGGGAGGTGCGCCGGGGTGGTGGTGGCGTCGATGAGGGACTTCTCGGCGGCGAGGAGCTCGGTGGAGGTGAACAGGGACTCTCCGACGCGGCACCGCTCGGGGTCGCGGGTGTCGTCCAGGTGCACGCACCCCGCGGCGGCCTGCCCGGTGAGGTCGTTGAGCAGGTGCAGGCGCTCCTCGGGGTCGGCCATCCGCAGCGGCCGGGACGCCCGCAGTGCGGCCGCGCCCAGGTTCCACGTCGTCCAGACGGACCGCTTCGTCGAGACGTCCTGGAGGATCTGAGCGACCATCGCGGCGCGGACCTCAGGGCCGACGTCGTGGGAGTGCAAGGGGCGCCCGTAGGTCCCAGCGAGTGCCCGGGCGGCCAGATCGACCGGCTCGATCCCGGTCAGGGCGCGGGCCCGGTTCGCCCATTCCGCGAAGAGCTCTCGCACCGGTCGGACGGTCTTGGGTGGGCGGGTCGCCCGGGCCAGGTGCTGGCGCGCACGGGTCGTCTCCACCCGAGTCGGCGCCCGGCCGTGCGTGGCCGCGAACGTGGCCGCCCAGTCCACCTCGGCGCAGTGGATCTGCTCGGCGCGGGCGGAGAACAAGGCCAGGACGTCATCACCGATGCCGTCGAGCTCGAACGCCGGGTTGCGCCGCGGCCCACGATCACGCCGGGAGAATGCCACGGGCAGGCGCCGGGCGAGCTCGTCGGCTAGCAGCGTGTCGTACAGCTCGGAGACCGTGACCACGGCCGCGTAGACGCTCTTGCCGTCCAGGGACCGCCAGCACCCGTCAGGGCCCTGGACCTTGTTGGCGAGCACGACATGGGTGTGCAGGTTCGGGTCCCCGGCCCTGGTGTCCCAGTGGTCGAAGGCCGCCGTGATCATCCCCCGGGTCCTGACCTGACGGCACCCGCCCTCTCCGACCCGGGTGCGGATGACCGTGCGCTCGACGAACGCCAACGACTGGTCCAGCGCCGCGCGGTGGGCGGAGTAGACGGTTGCGCGGGTCGCATCGTCGGCCAACCCCCACAGCACCGACACGGACTTGAGCGCGGTGAAGGTCAGGTCGAACCCGACCACGGCGCTTTCGCTCTGGAAGCTCCGGCCGAGCGGTTCGCCGGTGAGGGGGTCGTGGCCGTCGCGAAACACCGCAGCCATCGTCTCCTCCGTCACGCGGTCGCCGGCCCTCAGCTGGTGGACAGGCTCGGTTCCCAAGGCCGCCAGGCCCGCTCCGTACCAACGCCCTGGCGGGTTGCCGGTGGCTTCGTAGTAGGCAGTCAGCGACGTACCCGGTTCCAGGCCGGCATCGCCGGCGGCGACCTGGCGGGTCAGGTAGGCGTACCCGTCGCCGGCGACGAGCTTGTGCATCGACATCACTGCCACCACCCCCGTCCGCGTCGAGGCCTCCTAGGTGTAGGTGTGCGGAAGGTGGCGCAAGACGTGGTTGCGACGCCCAGACACGAAAGCGATACATCGTCCAAGGCACTGCGGTTGCCTCTGATGAGTCGACGGTGCTCCTGCCCCTGTTCGAGGGCGATACCCCAGAGGACAACCCCCCGCTCAGGCTGTCCGCGGAGGCGAAGGAGCGAGCGTTCAAGCAGGGCGCCGGCGCACGCAGGACCCGCGGCTGCTCCGCCCAGGCGCAGCGCGGCGGGCCGAGCTCTTGAGCGTCCACATCACGCAGGCGTGGGACCTGAGCTTTTCCCCTGCCCGAAGCCAGCCTCACGGCTCACGGCTCAGGGCACGCGCAGCTCGGTGAGGGGGTCGCGGTTGGCGGCCCACACGGCGGGGACGGCGGCCGTGGCGATCGAGGCGGTGATGAAGGCGGCGGCAACTGCGGTGAGGTAGCTGGCCGGTGGCAGCGGGTCGCCGGTGACGGCGATCACCGCCGTGCCGGTGGCGACGCCAGCGATGGCGCCCACGGTGGCGATGATCGCGACCTGCCCGGTGACCAGGCCCACGATCATCGTCCTGGTCGCCCCGAGGGCCCGACGGCGGCCGAAGTCCTTGCGGCGCGTCAGTGCGAGGCTCCACACGTTGACCATGATGGCGAAGGCGGAGCCGACGAGGATACCCAGGACCAGGGTGTGGCTCTGGCGGGTCAGCTGCCCCTCGAGGACTGCGCGCAGGTCCGCCAGCCGTTGAGAGGTCTCGATCTTGACGGTGGCGGGGTCGAGGTCGCTCAGGGCGTCGGTGACCAGGTCGGTGATCAGCGGGAGGTCTGCCGGCTTGTGCGCGACGAGGGTGATGACCGCCAAGGGTTCGGTTGCGTGGCCCTGGCCTGGGACGAGGACGACTGGGTCCATCGATGCCAGGTGGGCGGGCAGCTCGACGTCACCGGTGATGAGCGTCTCGGTCCCGTCGGTGCCGTAGACCGACCCTCGGCCGGCGAGCAGCCCGAGGGTGGTGACCGCGTCCGAGGTGGCCACGGCCTGCGCCGTCCCGGCCACGGCAGCCAAGGGCGCCACCGGTACCCCGCCCAGGGACCCGTACACCGTCCTCATCGCGACCGGTGCGCTCCCCTCGGTCGCGGTGACGTCGGTGACCGACCCAAAACCGGTGACCTCGTCGACGACATCGTGGTGGGCGGCGATCCGGTCGACGAGCCCGGCACTGAAGTCGTCGTGGGGTGCGGTCACCCGCACGGTGAGGGTGCGCGTCCCCACAGCGTCGACGTCGGCCAGAACCGCGGCTTCTGCCCCCGCGGCTCGGCCCGCGGTGACGATGACGACGGCGGTGGCGCTGAGCACGAACAGCAGGGTCATCGCGGTGCTCACGCGCTGGCTGAGCGCGGAGGCGCCAACCTCTCGAAGCCACGCGACAAGGGGCATCAGGACACTCCTGCGGGGGCGGCGAGGGTGTGTCGGACGTCAGCCCAGGCCGCGACCCGCCGGTCGTGGGTGATGACGATGACGGCGGCGCCCTGGTCGGCCTGGTGGCGCAGCATGTCCAGCACCGTGTCGGTGGTGTCCGGGTCGAGGTTGCCGGTGGGTTCGTCGGCGAAGACCACCGACGGGGAGCCCACCAGCGCCCGGCACAGCGCGATGCGCTGTGCCTGACCTCCCGAGATCTGGCCGGGAAGACGCTGCGGCGGCACGTCCACCCCCATCGTGGACAGCAGCTCGGCAGCCCGGCCTCGCAGCGCGCGAGGGTCGCTGCCGCGGTAGAGGGCCGTCTCGAGCACGTTGGCCAGCACGGTCCGAGTCGGGTCGAGGGCCGCGTCCTGGAAGACGAACCCGAACTGCTCTGCCCTGGTCCGAGAACGTTGGGCATCAGGCAGCGCGTCGACCCGTCGTCCGGACAGCTGGATGGCACCGGAGTGGAGCCTGAGCATCAGGGCCAGCAGGTAGAGCCGCGTCGACTTCCCGCACCCGGAGGGACCGCTGATCGCCGAGACGCTCCCGGCGGGGAACTCGGCGCACCAGCCTTCGACGATCAGCGGGCCGCTGCGGGTGTAGCCGAAGCTCACCTCGTCGGCGACAAGACGCGCATCGCTCATTGGTCCGGCTCGCCCTCGCCCGGTTCGGGGGCGGTGGGGGCAGGGCTGGTGGGGCCCGGCTCCCCGGACCCGGTTCCGGGCTGAGGCACGCTGGCTCCGTCGCCACCTGAGGCCCGGACCTCGGTGCCGACCGGCACGCCCTCGATGAGCGCCTGGCCCCCGACGATGGCGGTCACCGTGACAGGGATGGTCTGGCCCTCGGCGCTCACCACGGCCGTCGAACCGTCCGCGGCCACCGCGAGGGCGGCGCTGGGCACGATCAGTCCCGGCGTCGGGGCCAGGACAGTGATCGTCGCCCCGATCGACCCTGCTCCCGCGATGGGGACCGCGCGGCAGTCCTCACCGCAGATGCTCTGCGCGCCTTCGACCGGTGCGAGAGTCGCCTTCGCTGAGCCGTCCTCGCGCGGCGCCGCGATCGCCTCGATCACCGCCTGCCACTGGTGCTCACCGAGACCGAGCGTGACGGGCATCCCGGCGTCGACCAGCCGGCGCTGACCCGGGGGGAGGTCGATCGAGAACGCTGGCACCGGCGGCAGGAACCGTGCCACCGCGTCCCCAGGCGCGAGGGTGGCACCCACCACGCCCTTGACGTCCGGTCCGGGTGAGCCGTCCGCGCTCGGTTCGGCGACGTCAGCCCAGCCGACGACTGCGGGCAACGAGCTCACGAACAGCAGGCTGCCCAGAGGTGCCGAGTCGGTCACCGAGATCCCAGAGGCCCGCTGCCACGCCTTGTACTGCGCGAGGGTGGCTGGGCCCAGAACACCGTCCGGAGCCTGGCTGCGGTGACCGGTCTCGACGAGCATCTGCTGGAGCTGGCTCACGTCGGCCCCGCGCGCCCCCAGCGCCAGGTCGCGGAACGCGGGCACGTCCCCCACGGCCACCGCCACCGGCGAGAGACCGACCGTGTACACGACATCGCCAGAGCTCACCGTCTCGCCACTGGCGATGAGCCGTTGCGTCAGCACACCCGCAGACTGGTTGACCAGCTGGTCGCCACCAGACCACGATGCCGCCGCGTTGATGGCGACCGTACGGGAGAGCTCACCCTCGCTGACCTCGACGACCGAGAATGCCGCCCCCGCAGGCAGAGGCGGCGGCGGGCTGAACAGCGAGCTGGCAGCCCACCCGAACACCGAGCCCAATGCCACGGACACCACGGCGACGGTCGCCACGAGCCGGACGCGCCTCACAGCACGACCACGATCGACGCCGACGACACGAGATGAAAGGCTGACAGAGACTTCATTGCGCGGGTGCCAGGCTCAGCTGCGGGCAGGTCGCCTCGAGGTCCTCGAACGCGGACTGGCTCATCTCGTCCGGCACAAAGGCCCACGGGCGCCATTCGCCGGAGCCATCGTTGACGAAGAAGGAGTCCTGCCACGCCTGGAAAGTGGGTGTCTCGGGGACGTCGTAGCCCTGGCCGCGAACACACTCAGCCGACTCAATAGTGAAGGCGTAGGCCTGCTCCCACTCCTCCTGCGAGATGTCCTCGAGTGGCCTGATGGTCGTGTTCAGCTCCGTGCACTCCGCCATGTCCGCGTAGTAGGCCTCGGCCTGTGCACCGAACACCCCCGGGGCGGTCCACGACTCGTTGCCGTCGGCATCGACGGCGATGTCGACGATCTCCCAGTCCCTGTCGCGGAGGCAGTCGAGGACGGCTTGCCCCTCTGGTGAAACCCCGGCCTCGGTCAGGGACGTTCCACCGTCGGGTGTGTCGACGCCGGACTGCTGGCCGTCCGTCGAGCAACCGACGGCCAGCAGCCCAACCGCGACGAAGAACACGCTGGTCAGCGCGCGCGTGTGCTTGATCATGAGTGAATCGACTCCAGCTGGTCAGATATGGATCACAGGTAGAGGGTTTGGGAGCCAGCCGAGGCTGCTCCTGCACCGCCGAGCACAAGACCTGCTGCGAGAACGGACGCGGCGGTGATGCCACCCAAGATCCGCTTCGCCTTCATTGTCACGACCTCTCTGATAAGTCGGAACTGGCACTTCGGAGGCTATTTCGTGGCTCGACTGCGGAGTGTTAACCGAAAGTGAATATTGGCCAAACACTCAGGGCTCACGCCGGACGAGCCGTTCACGCCGTCACCCGCACCAAAGTTGTTGCGCTCTGTGACGCCACCACCGGCGAGATCATTGCGGCTCGACGACCGATGGCGGTCCAATGACGGGGCGGCTGACTCTTCTTGCACTGCGTGCAGGCAGGGGGCGCTGTGGCCACCTGATCGCTGACCTGGCTCCGGGTGTCAAGGGACGGGAGCGCATGTGAGTACTTGAAGCCCAGCCCTTGGTGTCAATCCGTGGAGACAACACTGTCGTTGAGGAGCTTGTCGAACATCTCGCGTGGGGTGTAGAAGCCGAGGGGTGCTCGAGGTCGCCGAACCGCGCGACACTCAGCACCGACGGCCCATTCAAAGGCTGCAACCCCAGCAACGGACACGTCGACGGGAGAGCAAAGCGGTTAACGGTCGACGCTCCACCACGGGGACTCTTCGACGACTGGCGATAGTCCGCACAGCCCAGGGCAGTTCGGCACCGGCCGTCGACGGTCCGCAAACGGCCTGCCACGAGCCCAGCCCACCCAAGTCCCGCGACCACAGCCATGACGCGGCCCCAGAGGCCCTGCTATGAGCCCGTCCGTGGCGCCCTGCTCGGCGACGAGCCGGCACGAGCCGACGTGTGTGCCGCCTGCGCGGCGGAGGAGACCGAGGCGAGCAGGCTGCCCGCGTGGACGAGCAGGAGAGAGGTCGGCAGCACGAGGTAGGCCGACCAGACCAGGTCCAGGGCAGCGAGGGCCGCGCAGACGAGGACGAAGGCGACCGCCCGGTGCGGGCCGACGGCGAGCGGGATGGCGACCAGCAGCATCGCGGCCGCAAGCAGGGCGCTGGTCGGGAGCCGGTCGGCGTTGTCTCCGACCGCGAGCAGCACCAGAGCGACCCCGAGCAGCAACTCGATCCCGACCGTCCCTGCCATGCAGAACCTGCGCGCACTGGAGAGGTTGGAGATGTCGTCGCGCCGCGGGGAGACGAGCAGCACCCACACCGCGACGAAGATCCCGACGACCACGGCCACCAGCACTGTGACAGCCATCAGCAGCTTGCCGGTGCCGTTCCCCTGGCACACATCCGCGACCGCGCAGCCGGCCGGTGCCCGCCCGAGCCGCGGCCACCATGCCACCAGCCCCACCGCGGCCACCAGCACGCACAACGCCGCGACGTCGCGCGTCCTTCGGGTTGGCATCGTCAGGTCCCCGGCGATCAGAAGTCGTTGGAGAAGCACGAGTCGTAGTAGCCGAGTGGCGCTGGCAGCAGGATGCTCGTGTTGTTCGCCCACAAGACCGGAGCCGTCCAGCCGTCATGCATGCGCGCACAACTGGGCATGCGCGCCCCACGGCTCCTATTGACGAGAACGACCGATTGCTGTCCGTATGGGAACACGCGGTCTGTGTTGAGCCCCATGCACCAAGAACTGGCACTTGAGCCAGCATTGTTGCAGTCATTGCTCACTACTTGCATGCTGGCTCCGAAGGGTGAGCTCACTGCATAACCGCGATTCGGAGTACTGATGGAAAATCCGTAGGCTCCTCCGGAGGTAGGCATCTTCTCGGGATGGCCGATACCGAACTCTTGGGACAGTCGACCGCATGCGTCGAATTCACGGTCATCGTCGAGGTAGGGCTCGGCGACAGCGGGAACGCTCGTCGCCCATTCGTATGTCCCCTGATTCGCCCACCAGCCATGGCTAGACACCTGACCGGCGCAGGTGTCGTCATTGTACAGGCTTAGCCCGATCTCTAGGCCCCAGTCCGTGTCGGGCCACGCAGAGGGGGTATTGCCTGATTTCCACGCAAAACTGTGGTCCATGGCCGCTAGTCGGGTCGTCGCAACACACTTCCCACCGACGATCTGCGTGCACCTCGATAAATTGTACGCTTCGACATCCCAGTCAGATGGGAACCACGATGCCCAGTCATTGCCCGCGAGCGGCGCGGCGGCTGCCATATTGTTGAGCGCACGAATGTCGCCCGCCTGTTCCAGCGCCTCGGGCCGGGTCGCGGACTCAACCCCAGGCAGTGAACCGAGTGCGGTTAGGTCGTCGGCCGTCACATTCCTGGAAGCAATGATCTCTCCACCTGCTAGGGGCGCAACGGGTGCATCTATCCGTTGGAAGAGTGCCATGGCCTCAGCTTCCACTTGACTTGCCGAGGCGTCCATCGGCACCTGCATCTCGGCGACGCCGGTCTCCCCGGCGTAACGGACGCGTACCAGATCGGCATCGATCAAAGCCGCAGCGGTTGTCAGGTCGGACATCGTAGCTCCGGCCGCAAGGACCAACGTAATCGAGTCGTCCCCTGCCAAAGATGGTCGCAGGACGCTCGGACCGGCAGAAGCCGACGTCGCGACCGTCACGCTAGCGGCGGTCCATATACACAGGGCGACGGCCATTGCGAGGCCGAGCCTCCGATCTTTGCGCACTTCAATCTCCCATTTACCGTCCGAGCGTTCTCCAGGTGCTCGGAGAAGATGAGATGCGTCGATGATTCGCGATCGACCAGTTGAGTCATTGCCGAATCTGCTACCCCGAGCCATGCACTGCCTATGTTGCATTGCCCCAATGCAGGCGTCCAGGCCGGACGCGCGGAAGGGGCGAGAGTTCACCCAGTGTTCACCGGAAGGGCCCGGCAAAGTGGCTCTTCAGAGTTGCGGTGGGAGCAGCAGTCCGCCGGCGACCAGGAGCATGCGCAATCGGTAGTGTTCGCGGTTGCGGTAGCCGCGTGCGATCCGCCGGTGGAGCTCGATAATTCGTTGATCGCCTCCGTGCCGCCGTTGTTCGCGCGGTCGGTCGTGAAGTAGCCAAGGAATTCCTTGCGCCAGCGTCGTAGCCTCGATCTTTCGTCGAGCAGTTGAGTTCGGGCGCCTTGGGCGTCGGCGCGCCTGTCTAGCCTCGATCTTTCATCGATCCCCTGCGCTTGGTCGCTTGGGCGCCGGTGCGCTCGCTTGAGGTGTGATTCTGCCCGACGGGTATGACAAGGTCCCCGTGTCGTCGGGGTGGGCGCCGGTTCCATGGGCCGGGTGGTCGTTCGGGGAGTCGTCGGGGGAGGGGCCGCGGCTGGTGGTCAGCCCGGTGCGGCGCGCGCCCGCAGCGTGGTGACTGCTTGGGCGGCCAGGGTCGCCCAAGGCGTTCGGTCGGAGAGGCGCAGCCAGGTGCGTCGGCTGGTGCGGGCCAGGACCGCGGGGATCGTGAACAGGCGCAGGCGGAGTCTCTTGGGTTCCCAGCGGCGGGCCTCATGGGTGGTGAGGGCAAGCATCCCCATCCAGGCGAGCAGGTCCGAGGCGAGGGCGACGATGGCGCACCAGATCTGGTTCTGGGCGAAGGCCTTGAGCGGCAGGTTGCGCAGTCCGGTGTCCTTGGCGATCCGGATCCGGTCTTCACACCTGGCCCGGCGCCGGTGACGCAGCTCGAGGTCAGGGAGCTGGCCGGTGCGCGTGTTGGTCACGAACGCGGTGATGCGCATCCCGTCGACGTCGTCGAAACGCAGCTGCGCGCCGGGGTGGGGCCGTTCTTTGCGGGTGATGACGCGCATGCCCTTGGGCCACCCGGTGAGGTCCATGAGGCCTGTGAGCTCAGCGACCCACGCGCCTTCGCGGATCTCGCCGTCGCCGTCCAGGGCGGGGACCCAGACTTTCGGTGGGATGAGGGCGAGCAGGTCCGGGGTGTTGTCGGGCAGGGTGAAGCCGATCGAGTAGGACAGGCGCGCGGCGGTGAGGTATTCGATGAGGGCCTTGGTGCCGCCGGCTCCGTCGGTGCGGACCAGGATCTTCTTCGTTCCTCGCCTGCGGCCACTGTGCCCGGGCAGTTGCGCGAGGGCGCCGGCGACCACGGCGATGTGGTCGGCGGCGGTGTTGGACCCGGCGTTGCCCGGGCGCAGCATGATCGCCAGCGGCTCACCGGTGCCCTCGCCGCCGTGGTCGAGGAACGCGCAGAGCGGGTGGAACCCATACCCACGCTTGAAGTTCCCCGCAGCCAGTTCCTTCTCCGAGTGCGCCGTGCCCAGCGCCAACGCGACCGCCAGGTCCAAGATCACCTTGCCCGGGTCGTGCACCGCGTTCGGCTTGCGCCACGGCAACAATGCCTCTCCCAGCGCCCGATCCAAGCCGGTCGCACGGATCGTCTCGGTGAGCAGCAGCCCACCAGCTTGGCCGACTGCGGCGGTGCTCGACGTGGCGATGTTCAGACGGGGATAGACGACGGTACTCTTCACCTTGAAGGTGCTCCTCGAACTGGCTCAACGTGTTTCTAGACAATCCACATCATCCCAGGTCAGGGGCACTTTCTTGCGTCACGACACGGGCGTCAGACCACCCCGCCATGAAAGCCCGAGGCTAGGTGGAGACGTGCCGACTCCTGTGGCGTAGCGTGCCCTTGCGCTCGACGAGATCGGCGTCACGTACGCGTACGGCCCCGACTCGCAGCGCCAGCCTGACGTGCCGGTCGGTGAGACTGTCGAGCTGACGTGGGTCCGCAGCACGATCTACCCGGGGACGTCGCGTCGGGTCTGGATCCACGTTCCCGCGCACGACGCCACCGTCATCGACGCGCTCCACGAAGCAGCCGCAAGCGGCGCAGCAGTCCTGGTCGCCAGCCATGACCCCGCCGTCATCGAAGCAGCTACGACGGTCACACCACTGACCTGACACCTGCAGAAGCTCTCGTCTACCAGAGCGCCGGACTTGTGGTGCCTATGGGCACTGCTGGGAGGATGTTGACCATGAGGCACTGGCGACAATCGGAGCTGAGGAGGCTCCGTACGCGGGGATCATGAGGGGACACAATGAGCAGTTCACTTTGGCTCTTCCTGGCCACGTGACTGACCATGCTGGATGGTTGTCGGCCTTCATCAACTACCTGCGCAGCGTAGATCCCGACAGGTTCCTGGCCGATCGCGACTGGAAGGGTTCCTGGAGTGGTCCTCTCCCGCCATGCGTCTGGCGATGTGTGAGCTCCGCTCGATCGACGAGGAGCGCAGCGAGACCCGTGGCGTTGACCGCCGTCCAGGCGCAGAAGGTCGCCGCGGTGATGAGCGCCTACCTGGACGGGCATCACCTGTACACCGGCGCCGTCCGCGCGGCCGTGGACTTCCTGCAGGCTGCGGCGCTCGAGGCGTAAGGGATCTCTTCTGACCGCACGACTGCTCAGTCCTGGGCGATGATCGCCGACACCCCGTGGCCGACCTTCGGTGCCCCGCGCCCACAGCGGGAACTGGACTAGCCGATGGCCACCGTCACCCGCCTCGTCCCTACCAACGCCATCACGCTGCGCGCCGCGGCCGACGACTTCTGCGACCAGGTCACCAACGCCCACACGCGCAAGGCGTGCGCGATCGCCCTCGATCGCGTGGCGGCCGAGCTCGGCCCGGGCTGGCTGCTCGCCGACGTCGACGGCGCTGAGATCGGCGCCGTGCTGGAGGGTGCGTGGGGGACGGCCGCAGTGGTCTTCTGGCTGGCGTTGTGCCGGCGACGCGGCGACGTCGCCCCCGAGCTACTCGCCGCCGTGCGGGCCGAGCGTCCACCGACGCTGCCGAGCATGGCGCGATCCCGGACCGCGATCGACCGACTCATCTCTGGCAGAGCACCTCGCTGTTAGCGGGACGGTTCCTGGTTCGAATCCAGGCGGGGGAGCGGAGCCCAAGAGGGCCTTGAGTGGCGAAGGGACCCTCCGTGGCGCCGTTGGACAGAGAGTCGAACTCTTTTGGAATTGCTCAGGCTTCCCACAGATCGAGCACAACGTTGTATTCGGGGCCGAGTTCCACAGAAACCAGGTCGCGAAGTTCGAACGCCTCATCTCTGTGAGGCGATTTCAATGCACGATCATCCCAGCCGCTCTCCGGATCAAAATGATCATTAAAGGCTTGGGCCCAATGCTTGAGTCTCCGCGCAAGTGCCTCGGAGAGTGGAAACTCATTACGCTCTGCGGGACCGGCCTCGTTCCACAGAGGCCAAGCCACTGTGTAATCGTTCATGATCTTGACGTGTTTGCCCGTCACTGGCACCCTCCCCCTGGGATCGCTGTGATGATGATCTTGTTGTTGAGGGAGATGATCACTGTTGGGTACCACGTCTTGATGACCGTTCCTGAGCTGTTCTGGACCTGGATCGGAGAAGTGTAGCAAGCCTTAGATCCGGTCCCAATGTAGGACGCGCTTGGGCTTTCAAGCGCAGCCTTGACGGCGAAGTTCATCATGTCGTCCCAAGCGCCACCCCCAACCTCGTTCGCCCGAGTTTGCCACTCACTCTGGTGGCGGCTCTTGATGTGCTTGTAGCCGACGTTTTCGTTCCCGCACTTCAGATCGACCCGTCCTCCGTTGAAGTTGATGGTCCGCTTTGCCGTCCACCAGGTGACTGTGTGATTTGCGTTGTTTTTCACATTGCACTGGACGTGATCGACGGGATCAAGCAGGAACGGCTGGACTGTCGCGGGCGCGACTGGTTCGGGGATCGGGTCGTTGAATGAGAAAATCTCCCCGGAGGCCGCGACCAAGTGCAAGGAGTCGTCCGCAGTATCGGAGACTGCGGGAGGTGGAGCGGGCGCTTCTGCCCCATGGGCAGACGGAATGGTCAGTAAGGAAAGCGCTAGGCCTGTCGCTGCGGCAACCGCTACGGCACCAAGTCGAGTCATGTTTCGCACATCTCTCCCCTTGTTAAGGCGGAATCTTAGCCGCGATTGTGCGGCACCCTTGCCGCGAAACGAGTAGATCACATTAAGCCTGGTCGGTCAAGGAAGGTGAGTAACAGTGCGCGCCTCGATGAAAGTCGGTTTCACCCGGCGTGTGGCGCTTGACAAACGGGGGCTATGTCTGACCTATCATCTGCGATCCGGTCGATAACCAACCGCGGGAGCTCGGTGCTCTCGAGTTCAGCCTCGCCCTGGAGTAAGCGAGAAGATCTGACTATGGCAAGGAAGACGTGCTCGGAGGAGTTCCGGCGCGACTCTGTCGAACTGTATCGGTCGACACCCACGGCGACGATCGCTGGCATCTCAGCAGATCTGGGGGATCATGGACGCAACCCCGTCGAACTGGTGGAAAGCCGCTGGCGTAGCGATCCGCGGGCAGTCACGCCAGCGCACGTCAGCCCCGCCGGCCGAGGAGACACCGGAGCAGGATCGGGCCCGGCTGCGGGCGCGCGTGCGGGAGCTGGGAGACTCCTAACGCATGCTCAACACCGAGCGGGACATCCTGCGCGCGTCGGCGAAGCGCTTCACCGGGGAGCCGAACTGGTGATCCGCTTCCAGTTCGTCGCCGACCACAAGGCCACCTATCGGGTGAAGCGGTTGTGCCGGGTCGTGGAGGTCTGGCGCTCGTCGTTCTACGCCTGGGCCACGGCCGCCCCTGCCCGCGCCGCGCGGGCTCGAGCGGACGCGGACGTCGCCCCGTGGATCAAGGCCGTGCACGCCGAGGACACCGTCTGCGTGGGCCCGCGGATCACTGTCGAGCTCAACGATGGTGCAACTCAGAACCAGCCGTTCAACCCCAAGTGCGTGGCCCGCGTGGTGCGAGAGCACGCCATCGCTGGGATCAGGCTGCGCCGGCGGGTGCGCACCACGATCAGACCGCCGAACGACCAAATCGTCCCCGACCTGCTGGAACGTGACTTCACTGCGACCGAGCCGAACACTCTGTACGTCGGGGACGTCCAATGCCGACGTCGGCATTGGACGTCCGTCCGTGCCCCACACGCAGTGGGGCGCCGTGGCGGTGAAGTCCCTGTTCAGTAGGTCCCCGGCGCGGATCCCGTCCTTGGCGGGAATGGTCGTGCGAACGCCCTGCGTCCCGGCGCACCCCGACTGGCCCCAGCAGGCGCGTGCCGCGGTCCACGGCTCTGGGCGTCGCGGGGGCAGCGCTGCCGACCAATGCAGTATGGCCTGCGACGAGGCGGTCGGGCACGTATTCGGAGATCGGGGTGGAGGTGACCGCACAGGTCCCGGCGATCACGGTCGAGGACGAAATGCTCGAGTGGTGTCCCGCGCCGCGCCGCACACCTCCTATCAAGGACTTGATCCCGTAGCGCCGAGGTGGTTGGCAACGCGGATTGGTGTGAATTCACAGGTGCTGGTTCTTCGGTTTTGTGCACCGAAGAGGCGATCTTAGAGGCCGCGTCATGGGGGAGGGAGCAATCCTGGAGGGAGCGCTACGGCGGACACCTTGAGGGCTTCCTACTGGAGGTGGGGAAGAGGGATGGCTGCGAAGCGGTCGAAGGGTGAGGGTTCGGTCCGCGGACGTCCGAACGGGACGTGGGAGGCCCGGTGTCGACATCGCCGAGCTAGGCCGCATCTCCAACAAGTAGTGGAGGTCATCATGAGTTGGTCAGATGACGAGGGGCACGAGCTGAGCATCTCTAACGTCTTCGCTGATGGGATGGTCTCGGTCGGCAGTCAGGGCGACGCCATTCTGGTTGGGTGCACGGCCGATGGGCGTGTGTTGCCAACTGAGCAGTGGATGCCTCGAAGCCAAGCCGCCGCCGTGGGATGGGTCGTGGAGTGTCACTGTCCGGACCGTACGACCGTGAACCTTGTTCGCTGGACTCGCGTCGCCTCCCCGGGGGAGGAGGACTTGACCCGAGGTGCGCTGTATGCAGCCGACGAGGACGTGACCGACCTTGATGTGCGGGAGGACATCGAGGGCGAGGCCCTGGCGCTCTGGGACGCCCACCGCCGGCCCGGCGAGGCCGCCAAGCAGCTCGAACGCACCGCCGAGGGTGTGCGGCGCGCGCGCACGGCCCTCGAGGAGGCGGTATTTGCCGGGAGGGCGGCCGGCCTGTCATGGGCCGACGTCGGCCGAGCTGTCGGCATCACGCGCCAGTCCGCTCGCGGGCGATGGGGCTCCTGAACGGTTCGGGCGACCCTTCGTAACTCCCCGACCGGCTCGCCGTGATCGGCGACGAGACGGACCAGCACGTCGTCCTCCTGGGAACCTCCGCCGCCGCCGAGCTGTCCATCCCCGTCAGCCCCGACCCCACCGGCCACCAGATCCAGATCGGCCCCACGCTCTACCAGGTAGTCGGCTTCATCGACTCAGGCCGGATCGACCTGGGCGCCTACGCCGTCATCCCCTACGGGCTAGCAGTGGACGCCATGCGCTCGGACGCCACCTCCAGCCTGCTCGTGCGCACCGCACCAGGGGCCGGAGCCCCGGTCGCGGGCGTCATCCGTACGGCCATCCGCCCCGACCAGCCCGAGCGCCTGGCCAACTCCCAGGTCACCAACCTCAGCGCGCTACGCCAAGGCGTCGACACCCAGCTCGGCCAGTTCGCCGCCTGGATCGGGGCCTTCCTCCTCGTGCTCACCTGCCTCCTCATCGCCAACTCCATGATCGTCTCCGTCGTGGCCCGCACCGCAGAGATCGGCCTGCGGCGAGCCCTGGGCGCCTCCCGAGCCGCGGTCTCTGCCGTGTTCTGGTGCGAAGGACTGGTCATCGGACTCGTCGGCGGCATCACCGGCAGCGCCGTCGGCGCCGTCGCCGTCGTGGCCGTCTCCACCGCGAACCAGTGGACAGCCCACCTCGACCCCTGGACGTTCCTGTACGGCCCGGCCCTAGGAGGCCTCACCGGCCTCCTCGCCTCGGCCTACCCAGCATGGAACGTCACCCGAATCAGCCCCGCCCTCGCCGTACGCAGCGACTGACCTGCCCACGCCCTCCCGCTACCCAGAGGACGACGCCGTCACTTGGGCCCGATCGTTGGAGGCACCAGCACGATCGTCGACAACGAGGACCCCGCGGTAGTCGACTGCGTCCGCAACCCGTTCTCGGCGCCGCCCCCGTCGTGAGCATCTCCGCCGAGTACCCACCTCTGTTCGTCGCGTTGGCAACGCCGCTGAGGTGGGTACGCGGCGGAGGTCGGTCTTGGTCGGGCGTCAGGCATCTGGCAAGGCCCAAGAGCCCGCCGGGTTCGGGTGGAGTGTGACCCTGTGGCGGCCGCTCTAGAAGAGCGCCGCCCGCGCCGAGGAGGTCCTGGCCCTCAACGTCGGGGACCTCAAGCTCGCGGGGGCGCACCGCCATGGTCCGCTGCCAAGGCGCCGGCACCCGTCGCCTTGAGAGCGCCGAGCGCGGGGCTCGAGGAGCTTCCATGGGGGCCGCCACTCCGCCCTGACCCACCTCGGCGAGGCAGACGCAAGCCTCCCGCTCCTCACGGCCACGAGACGGCACCGCTTCGGACACACGATGGTCATTGACCCGCTCGCGACGATATGTCAGAGTCGGCCGTGTGTACAAAGATGCACTCCGACAACGTGCCCTCCGGGTCCTACCAGGTACAGCCTGGGGGTGAGGTGTTGGTTCGACCGCAGCGGTCCTTTCGTGGTTGGCCCGGCACCATCCACGTCCAGCGAGTCCGTGCTTGCAGCGGCCTGCTAGGGATCCGATCGAGATGTCGAAAGATGGCGACACGTGAGGCTTAGGCCTCTGAGGGTGGGCGACCGCGCCACAGGAGTCGGCTCGGTCGTCCGCCTCGTCGACGGGTTCGGGCTCAGGTACGCAGGGCGCAGCTACCCTTCCCCTCCCCAGGACGTGTACTACGCGTACTCAGCGGTCGTCGAGCTGCGTGGTCTCGACAATGGCGACGCCCTTCTGGGGCGGGGTGTCTCGGTGGTGGGTACGTGGACGGGCTCGGCCGTGGACGTGGACACGGTGGAGGAAGTCACTCTCCCCGTTGAGGACTCGAGTTTCGTCGCAACCTGGGCGTCGGAGAAGGATCTTCCCAGCCGCGACCCGGTCGTGGACCTGCAACCTGATGCCATCGACCGAGCGGTCCTGTCACTGCTGGAGGAAGGGACCCTCCTCAGCCGGGTGGTCGATGAGCACGGGTTCGCGCACGTCGTCGTGCACGACGTCGAGCGCGCCGAAGCCGTCCTGCGCCCGCTCTACGGCGGACTGCTGCTCCTGGCCACCAGCCCGTGGTCACCCGAGGACTTCCGTCGGGTCGATGAGCTGATGGACGTTGCCGACCGGGAGGAAGTCTCCTACGTCTCCGGTGGCGCCTTCGGCTACCACCACGTCTACGACCGCTTCATGGTGGTCACCTACGTCACCGAGGCCTTGGCGGCGGCTGCGTTGGCCGTCCCGGACGGCGCCCTAACCATCGAGCCCCTGCTCCGGCCCACCGACACACCCACCACCCTGAAGCCTGGTCCCTGACAGGCGCAGCGGATCTCGATGGCCTGACGACGATCACCGACCCTGCGAGGTGGGCCTAGCTCGCGGCCGCCTGTGGCAGTCTTCCTCCGTGGATGAACCTCGGATCGACCATGAGACGCCCGCCCCACGCAGCCGGTTGTGGGTGCGCGTGGCGAATGCTCTACGTGACCGCGTCCCGCGCCAAGGGGGTCTTGGCCTTCGACGTCGAGAATCCCAACTTCGCCTGCCGCACCGCTATGGTCGCGGCAAGGGCGCCGGCACCCGCCGGTGCGGGAGCACCGCTCGCCCCGACGCTGTGCTCGAGGCGATCCTGTGAGGTTCATCCAATGAGAGCAGCCGCAGACCACATAGTGCTCCGCGCCTGCAACTGGAGCGCCCATCTCGGTCACGACGCGGAAGACGTCACTGCGTCTCCGCGTGGCGATGGCCGCTGACGCAGCCGCCCCAACGCCACCGTGGCCACCTCTGCGGCCTGGATCTGCTGCGCCGGCATCAGATGGCTGTATCGCGAGTCCGCCGTCGCGTACGTCTCGTGCCCCAACCTCCGGGACAGGGTGAACATGTCCGTCCCCTCGGCGAGGATCCAGCTCGCATGGGTGTGGCGCAGGTCGTGGATCCGTGGGGACAGGGAGATCGTCCGCCGCGACCGGGCCGACTTCGGCGCGCCGATGAAGGGATGTCGGTCGCCGTCCTGCTTCCAGGCCTTGTCGCACAGCGCTTACCAAGAAGATGTGCTGCGCGGAAGGCGGGGTGGAAGGTAGGCTGATGCGCGCTCGGCAGAGGCCCATATTGCTGCAGAGCGAACGAAGCGACTGGCTCGATTCTCATGTGGCTGGTGACGCGTGGTCACGTTCGATCTGTCACATTGAAATCTGCGAAGTGAGAGATTAGAACGCCTCGAAGGCATCACCGGCGATCTCAACATACTCGGGACAGAATGCTGATGCCGCATTGAGCACGAATAGTGGGCCGTACTCGCGCTCTTCGACGCCTTCCAGGTCTACAATTCCTTGGACTCGTTTTCCAGATTCCTCGGGAGTGAGCCCCTCTCTCAGTGCTTCGCAAGTGGCCCTTCCGGCAACAATCCATCTGGATGCAACTGCATCCGCAGCATAGTATTCAGGATCAAGCTCTCTGGCTTTCGCAACGAACTCAAGCTCGGAACTAGTCCATGAATCCGGGCCTGGGCCTGATTGATAAATATCGGTCGAGCAAGCGGTGAGGCATGCGATAGAGAACAGTATGGCCACAGCGCCTGCCACACGAGATTGTTGAGACTGGAGAGCGGTCTTGATCATGCCTTCGACTGTAGCTGGTGGGGGATAGCTCGCGCCTCCCATAGTGGTGCGCGGCGAGCGGTCTCATAGGCCCTTGCGACCTGCACATAGCCAATCCAGTCCCGACACCGCAACGTCGGCGAGGTCCGGTAGATTACTGGCGTGAGCGACCACGCTGTCTCCCGTTCAGGCTCGAGTCTCAGTGACGAGCCCACCCGATCCCTTGGTGCGGTCGCCCGTAGCCTCGCCAGTGCCTTGGCCTGCCTCTTCGTCCTCGCTGTCCACCACGCTTGGTGGACCTTATCGCGTATGTTGGGCGACCTCGATACGCACGGAGTTTCAAGCCTCGGCGCGGTGGAGAGCATCAACCAGACCGTCAACACCGTCACCGTCGCGGCCGCAATCCTAGTCGTCCTTTTGCCGCTCACAGCCTGGTTCTCGAACCGGTCATCGTGGTGGATCCCGGTGGCTGTCACCGTATTGGCAGTGGCGGCCACCGGGATCCTCAACCGAGATGAAGTGGCTCAGATCCACTCCTTGGTCCCTTGACTTTTGAGGCTCCAAGGACCGACGCAGGTCGAGCACTTCTCGGAATCCGTCAACGATGCTGCGAATCGTGTCATTGCAGACCATTCCCGGGAAGACGTCCTCCATGGCCCCAGCACGAGCGCTGCTCGGTAGCGCGTCATCGGATTGTCGGAAGATCTGCCTGCCACTTAAGTGGCTCATCGCAGCTGAGGGTGTGGTGAGGGGCAGCGTGTTGCGGGACGCGCTTGACGCTAACTTCGCGTGCCCGGACCTGACCACCGCTCTGCCGACAGGACGACCGCCCATTGCCACGACATCACGACGCGGAAGGCGTCACTGCGTCTCCGCTTGGCGATGCCCGCCGGCGCAGCCGCCCCATCGCCGCCGTGGCCACCTCGGCGGCCTGGAGTTGCTGCGCAGGCATCAGATGGCTGTATCGGGAGTCCGTCGTCGCATACGTCTCGTGCCCCAACCTCCGGGACAGCGTGAACATGTCCATCCCTTCGGCGAGCATCCAGCTCGCGTGGGTGTGGCGCAGGTCGTGGATCCGTGGCCGTTTCATCAGTCGTCGCGCGTCGGGGTCCGGTGCGCCGTCCGCGTCGACCGGGTTCTGCGCCTTGGTGATCGCCGGTGACCAGTTGGTGGCCCAGAAGGTCAGAAGGTGTTGTTGCGGATCGGGCGCCCGGCGACGTTGACGAACACGAGATCCGTCCCGCGCTTGCCGGCGGTGATGTCTCGGAGCATCTCGGCGAGGTCGGAGGACAGGGAGATCGTCCGCCGTGACCGGGCCGACTTCGGTGCGCCGATGAACGGTTGCCGGTCGCCGTCCTGCTTCCAGGCCTTGTTGATGCGGATGGTTGGTGGGTGGGCGTCGAGGGAGAGGTCCCCGACCTGGAGCGCGGTCGCCTCGCCGAACCGCAGGCCGGTTCCGACGAGGGTGATGATGAACGGCCGGTAGTGCTCGAGCAGGTTGTCCAGGACGAGGTCGAGGTCCTCCGGCTCCAGGACGACCATGTCATCACCTGCCCGCTGGCTGCGGGGGAGTCGCACGGCCGCACACGGGTTGTCCGTCCGGTAGCCGAGGCGGACGGCGGTGTTCATGGCCGCCGAGAGTAGCCCGTGGATGTTGGCGATCGACTTGTTCGAGAGCCCCTTGTTCTGCAGGTCGCGGATCCACAGCGTCACCTGATGCCACGTGAGCGCCTTGACCGGCAGAGCGCCTAGGTGCGGGTTGATGTGGTCGCGCGCCCGATGCCGGTACCCGCTGCGGGTGTCTTCGCCGACACGGTTGAGCAGCTCGATGTGCTCGCGCACCGCATCCTCGACCGTCGGGCCGCCCTGGCGGATCGCGTTGGCGACCTCGATCGCGAGGGTGAGCCGTTGCCCGCTGCCGTCGAGCAGCTTCATCGTCTGCTCGGCCTGGCGCCGGTCGTCGAAGGTCATGGACTGCCGGCCGGGCTGAGTGGGGTCGCGCCAGGTGACGCGGTAGGCCACAGTGCCGTCTCCGCGAACGCGTCTTTCGATGCTCGCCATGAGTCCATCGTGCATCTCATGGGGACAGATTTGTCCCCACGTGGGGACAAAACTTGCGTTTTCGCAGGTCAGAGGGGTGCCCCGGGTGGGATTCGAACCCACACTGGATCGGGTTTGAGCCGAACGCCTCTGCCGGTTGGGCTACCGGGGCCGGTAACACCGCTGAAGTGCTCGCCAATGTAACCATACCCACGTGGCAATGTTCACATCGATGCGGATGGATGCGCGCGAGGAGTTCGCGACCCACTACGATGACCCATGTGACGGACAACGACTCGACTTCAGGCATCGTTCCCCCTCTTGACCTCCCCCCGCTCCTGGAGCCGGTGGTTGAAGCGTCGGAGGCGGTCCCCGTGACGCCTGCGCGACGCGCGCGACGCGCCGTCGTTGCCGAGGACGAGGCGCTCATCCGGATGGACGTCGTCGAGACGCTCCGCGAGGCGGGCTTCGACGTGGTGGGGGAGGCCGGTGACGGCGAGACCGCCGTGCGGCTCGCCCTCGAGCTCAAGCCCGACGTCGTCGTCATGGACGTCAAGATGCCCGAGCTCGACGGCATCTCCGCGGCCGAGCGGATCGCCAAGGCGCACGCCGCCCCGGTCGTCCTGCTCACCGCGTTCTCCCAGGCCGAGCTCGTCGAGCGGGCGCGCGACGCCGGCGCGATGGCCTACGTCGTCAAGCCGTTCAGCCCCGCTGACCTGCTGCCCGCGGTCGAGATCGCGATCTCCCGCTACTCCCAGATCACCGCCCTCGAGTCCGAGGTCGCCGACCTCGTCGAGCGCTTCGAGACGCGCAAGCGGGTCGACCGTGCCAAGGGTCTGCTCATGACGAAGATGGGCCTGAGCGAGCCGGAGTCCTTCCGCTGGATCCAGAAGACGTCGATGGACCGTCGCCTGACGATGCGCGAGGTCGCCGACGCCGTGATCGAGCAGGTCGGAGAGGCCTGAGCGCTGGCTGTGCGCCGCCCGACGGTTGACCTGCCGGGCGGTTAGGGGCAATCTTGGGAGAGGTCATGCGTCCGGCGTGGTGTCCCGCGCGCCGCGGTGGCCACTCTGGTGACTTCCGACAGATGGAGAGCTGGTATGCGTGCCTTGGTCGATGTACGGACTGCGGTTGCCTCCGACCTTCCCATCCTCGCCAGCCTGAGCGTCGCCGCACGTCATGAGGCCGGAACCGGCGTGCAGCTGTGCGTCGGCGACGAAGAACGCCTCGCCCGCCAGCTGGCCACGCTGACCGCGCTGCCCGGCGGACAGATCAAGGTCGCCTCGGTCGACGGTGAACCGGTCGGTTTCATGCTCATCCGCGTCCTCGAGCCCAACCTCTTCAGCGACGAGATCTCGGTGTACATCGAGGCGCTCTACGTCTCCCAGGCGTTCCGGCGGCGCGGTGTCGGTCACGCGCTGCTGACCGAGGCGGGGGAGAAGGCCGCCTCCGTGGGAGCCCTCGAGGTCTACTCGGTGCCGCTCCCCGGGTCTCGTGGGGTGCAGCGCTTCCTGGCCCGGCTCGGCTTCGCGCCGGCGGCCAGCCACCGGGTGGTGCCCACCGCCGTCCTGCTGCGCAAGCTCGCCGCCGAGGGCGCCGGGCGCCGCCAGGGCCGCGGCATCGAAGACCTCATCGCCCGACGACGTCGGGCCCGGACCGAGACCAACAGCGGACCGGTGGACCTGCGCAGCTTCCAGGCGAGCCTGGCCGCGAGCCAGGCCGACAAGGCCGTTCAGTTCGACGACGCCGACCGGCTCGACGATGCCGACCGGCTCGACGACGCCGACCTGCGTGACCAGCCCTTCGACCAGACCGTCGAGTCGGCCGTCGAGCACGGTGCCCACGACAGCCTCGGTGTCGACGAGAGCGCCGAGCACCGCGCCCGCTAGGACGCCAGCAGCAAGCAGGTCAGCCGGGCGGTGCAGATGCGTCGGCCCGACTCGTCGGTCACGACGATCTCGTAGCTCGCCGTCGTGCGTCCGCGATGGATCGCCGTCGCGATCCCCGTGACGGTCCCCGACCGGGCGCTCGAGTGGTGTGTGGCGTTGATCTCGATCCCCACGACCAGCCGGTCCGGTCCTGCGTGCATCTGAGCGGCGAAGGACCCGAGCGTCTCGGCCAGGACCACGCTCGCCCCGCCGTGCAGCAGTCCCGCAGGCTGGGTGTTTCCCGCCACGGGCATCGTCCCGACCGCCCGCTCGGGCGTGGCTTCCGTGAGCACGATGCCCATGCGTTCGATGAGGGTGCCGCGGGCGGAGGCGGCGAGCATGTCGGTGGTGTCCTTGTCAGTCATGGACGATAGATTTGCAGACGTGACCGACATTGCGCGACCCAGACTCCTGTTGATCGATGGACACTCGATGGCGTACCGGGCGTATTTCGCCCTCCCCGTGGACAAGTTCACGACGACCACCGGCCAGCACACGAACGCGGTGCACGGGTTCATCTCCATGCTGGCGACGCTCTTGCGCGTGGAGGAACCCACCCACGTCGCAGTGGCGTTCGACGCCGGGTCGACGACGTTCCGCACCGTGCGTTTCCCCGAGTACAAGGGAACCCGCGACGCGACCCCCGAGCCGTTCAAGGGCCAGGTCCCGCTCATCAAGGAGATCCTCAGCTCGATGCGGATCCCCTTCCTCGAGAAGGACATGTTCGAGGCGGACGACATCCTGGCCACCCTGTCGTCCCAGGCGGACGCTCTCGGCATGGACGTCCTCGTCTGTTCCGGGGACCGGGACTCGCTGCAGTTCGTCAACGACAACGTCACGGTGCTCTACCCGGTCAAGGGGGTCTCCGAGCTCGCCCGGATGACACCGGAAGCGGTGCAGACCAAGTACGGCATCGCGTCCCACCAGTACCCGGAGCTGGCAGCCCTGGTCGGCGAGACCAGCGACAACATCCCGGGCGTGCCCGGAGTCGGTCCCAAGACCGCCGCGAAGTGGATCAACCAGTTCGGCAGCCTCGAGGAGATCCTCACCCACGCTGACGACATCGGCGGCAAGGCGGGGGAGTCCCTGCGCGCCCACCTCGACCAGGTGCGCGTCAACCGCGAGCTCAACCACCTGCTCACCGACGTCGAGCTGCCGTTCGGACCGGACGACCTCCGCGTCCAGCCGTGGGACCGCGAGGCGATGAACGCCGTCTTCGACGCGCTGCAGTTCCGCAAGCTGCGCGAGCGGCTCTTCGCGATGCACCCGGCCGGTGAGGACTCCGAGCAGGAGGCCGCCCAGGCAGCCCCGGACGTCGACGTCGTGCGCCTCGCCCCGGGGGTGCTGGCGCAGTGGCTTGACGCACGCGCCGACCAGACCCTCGGGCTCGAGGTCGCCGGCCGTGCCGCACCCGCGGGCGGGGACGCCTGGGCCTTCGCGATCGCGGACGGCGCGGGTTCGGCCGTCGCGCTCGATCTCGCCGACCTGACCCCCGCCGACGACGTGACCCTCGGCGCCTGGTTCTCCGACGTGACTCGCCGCAAGGTCGCCCACGGTGCCAAGTCCACGTCGCACGAGCTCGCCTCCCGCGGCTACGACCTGCGCGGGGTCGTCTTCGACACCGAGCTCGCCGCCTACCTCTGCTTCCCGGACCAGCGCAGCTACGACCTCGGCGAGCTCGTCGAACGCCACCTCGGCCACGAGCTCCAGGCGCTGGAGACCGGCGCCGGCGACCAGGGCGCCTTCGACCTCTCGGTCGGGCAGGACAGCGAGGCGCACCGGCTCGCCGTCCGCGCCAGCGCCCTCACCGAGCTCGCCGAGGTGCTCGGCGGGGAGCTCAAGGACCGGGAGGCCGACGCCTTGCTCGCCACCCTGGAGCTGCCCCTCTCGGAGGTCCTGGCCCAGGTGGAGCGCCGCGGGATCGCGATGGACGTCGACTACCTGCGCGACCTGGAGAAGCACTTCGGGGAGACGGTCGCCGAGGCCGCCCGGTCCGCCTACGAGGTGATCGGGCGCGAGGTGAACCTCGGGTCGCCCAAGCAGCTGCAGGAGGTGCTCTTCGACCAGCTGGCCATGCCCAAGACGAAGAAGATCAAGACCGGGTACACCACGGACGCGGCCGCCCTCGCTGACCTCTTCGCCAAGACCGAGCACCCGTTCCTGGAGTTCCTGCTCGCGCACCGGGACGCCACCCGGCTGCGCCAGACCGTCGAGGGGCTGCTCAAGGCGGTCGCCGACGACGGCCGCATCCACACCACCTTCCAGCAGACCATCGCGGCGACCGGCCGGCTCAGCTCGACCGAGCCGAACCTGCAGAACATCCCGATCCGCACCGAGGCGGGGCGCCGGATCCGCCGGGCCTTCGTCGTCGGCGACGGCTTCGAGACGCTGCTCACCGCGGACTACTCCCAGATCGAGATGCGCATCATGGCGCACCTGTCCGGGGATGCCGGGCTGATCGAGGCGTTCCGGTCCGGGGAGGACCTGCACAGCTACGTCGGCTCGCGGGTCTTCGGCGTGCCCACGACCGAGGTGACCTCTGCCCAGCGGTCGAAGATCAAGGCGATGTCCTACGGGCTGGCCTACGGACTGTCCTCCTTCGGGCTCTCCAACCAGCTGGGCATCGACGTGAAAGAAGCAGCCGCCCTCATGGAGGACTACTTCTCGCGGTTCGGCGGGGTGCGCACGTACCTCACGGGCGTCGTCGACGAAGCCCGGAAGTCCGGGTACACCGCGACGATCATGGGCCGGCGCCGGTACCTGCCCGACCTCACCAGCGACAACCGCCAGCGCCGAGAGATGGCCGAGCGGATGGCGCTCAACGCCCCGATCCAGGGCAGCGCTGCCGACATCATCAAGGTCGCCATGCTCGGCGTGGAGCGCGAGATCGCTGCGCGCGGACTGACGTCCCGGCTGCTGCTCCAGGTCCACGACGAGCTGGTCCTCGAGGTGGGCCCCGGTGAGCTGACCGAGCTCGAGGCGCTCGTCCGTGAGCAGATGGGTTCCGCCGCGGACCTGCTGGTCCCGCTCGACGTGTCCGTCGGCGTCGGCGCCAGCTGGCACGACGCCGGGCACTAGCAGTCCCAGCGCCGCTTAGTGCCGCGCAGCGCCGCTCAGTGCCGCGCAGCGTCGCCCAGTGCCGCTCAGTGCCGGGCGGGGCGGCGGGCGGAGAAGATGGCGGTCCCGGGGATGGCACGCCCCCGGACCGGGCTCCACCCGCCCCACTCCTGGTCGTGGCCGTCGGGCCACTCGGGCTCGACGACGTCGACCAGCTCGAGGCCGGCGCCGACCACCTCCCGGACGTGGTCGCCGAGGGTGCGGTGGTACTCCGCATAGCTGACCCGCCCGTCCTCCTCCCGTTCGGCGTAGGGGCGGCGGTCGAAGTAGGAGAAGGTCGCGGTGAGCCCGCGCTCGCTCGGGTCGTCCGGGAACGCCCACCGGATCGGGTGCGTGACTGAGAACACCCACCGCCCGCCCGGGCGCAGGACGCGGGCCACCTCGGCGTGGACGGCCCCGGCGTCGGGCACGAAGGGGATCGCCCCGTAGGCGCTGAAGACCACGTCGAAGGACTCCGCAGCGAAGGGCAGGTGGCGCGCATCGACCTGCAGGACGGGCACGTGCGTCCCTTCCGCGGCGTCGATCTGGCGGCTCTCCCGGAGCATCCCGGCCGACACGTCCGTGGACACCACCCGGGCGCCCTGCGCCGTGAGCCAGCGCCCGCACTGAGCCGCCCCGGACCCGATCTCCAGGATCGTGGCCCCGCGCAACGACTCCACCGGCCCCAGCAGGTGGGCGTCCCCCTCCCGCAGTCCCTCCGGGCACCAGCAGAAGTCCGCCGCGCCGAGGAAGGCGCCGTGCTCGTCGAGGTAGTCGCGGGCGTTCTCGTCCCACCAGGTACGGCTCGCGCGGCCGCCGGCCTCGTCGGGGATCTGCTGGTAGCCGGCACGGGCCATCGATTCGTGTGTCACCGGACCAGTCTGACCCATCGGGGGGTGCTCGCTCCCAGACCCCTGACCCGGTGCACCAGAAGGACACGCGCAATCGTGGGACCAATGTCGCGCCGTGCGGGGGTGGGGCCTGGGTAGGGTAAGGGTGCTCGTCCCGCCCACCGGGTGTCCGAGCCTCATGAATCTGCTCGTCATGTTTCAAATCTCTGAGGGAGTTCGAATGCGAATCGGTCTGCTCACCGGTGGTGGCGACTGCCCGGGCCTCAACGCGGCCATCCGTGCCGTCGTCAAGCAGGGTCTGGGGGAGTACGGGCACACGATCATCGGCTTCCGGAACGGCTGGAAGGGCGTCGTCGACGGCGACGTCCGGACCATGTCCCGCGAGGACATCCGCAACGTGCTGCCCCAGGGCGGAACCCTGCTCGGCACCGCGCGGTACCACCCGCACGCGGCCGACGGCGGGATGGACGCCGTCATGGCGACCCTCGAGGCCGAGCGGATCGAGGCGCTCATCTGCATCGGCGGCGACGGCACGCTGCACGCCGCTCAGAAGGTCGCCGAGCACGGCGTCAAGATCGTCGCCATCCCCAAGACGATCGACAACGACGTCGCCGGGACGGACCTGTCGATCGGCTTCCACACCGCCGTGAACATCGCGACCGAGGCCATCGACCGGATCCACACGACCGCGGAGAGCCACAACCGCGTCATGGTCGTCGAGGTCATGGGCCGCCACGCCGGCTGGATCGCGGTCAACGCCGGCATCGCCGGTGGCGCCGAGCTGGTGCTCGCCCCCGAGGAACCGTTCGACATGGACCGGATCATCAAGTTCCTCAAGCACCGCCACCGTTCGCACGCGAACTTCTCGATCGTCGTCGTCGCCGAGGGAGCTCTCCCCAAGGAGGGCAGCTCGATGCAGTACGAGGCCCAGCTGGGCAAGTTCGGCGAGATCATCGCCGGAGCGATCGGAGAACGCGTCGCCAACGAGATCGCGACACGCACCGGATTCGACACCCGCCTGACCATCCTGGGCCACGTCCAGCGTGGTGGGACCCCCACCCCGACCGACCGCATCCTGGGCAGCCGCTTCGGCGTCGCGGCTGTCGACGCCGTCACCCACGGGGAGACGAACGTCATGACCGCGCTGCGCAACGAAGAGGTCGTCCTCGTCCCGCTGGAGGAGATCGCCGGCAAGGTCAAGCACGTCCCCCAGGACCTGCTCCGGGTGGCCCGCGTCCTGGCCTGATCGCTCGCGTTGACCGACCCAGCCCGCCGCCGGTAGGGTTGAGGGCGGTGCATGTCGGTCGTGCGCGGTCAACACTGCGCGTTCGACGACCTGAAGTGCAGGTCATCGCGCCGTGCCTAGTCCTCTACCCGGGGTCGGGTGTGGCGTTGTGCCAACCGTTTCATCCCTATCCTTACTATTCCCTGTCCGCATCGGAGCACCTGACTCAATGACCATCTCTACCCCCGTGAAGTCCGCACCGCAGGTCGCCATCAACGACATCGGCTCTGCAGAAGACTTCCTTGCAGCCATCGACGCCACGATCAAGTACTTCAACGACGGCGACATCGTCGAAGGCACCATCGTCAAGGTCGACCGCGACGAGGTTCTCCTCGACATCGGCTACAAGACCGAAGGCGTCATCCCCTCCCGTGAGCTGTCCATCAAGCACGACGTGGACCCCGGAGAGGTCGTCAAGGTTGGCGACGTCGTCGAGGCTCTTGTCCTCCAGAAGGAGGACAAGGAAGGCCGTCTGATCCTGTCCAAGAAGCGCGCACAGTACGAGCGCGCCTGGGGCACGATCGAGAAGATCAAGGAAGAGGACGGCGTCGTCACCGGAACCGTCATCGAGGTCGTCAAGGGTGGACTCATCCTCGACATCGGCCTCCGCGGCTTCCTGCCTGCCTCCCTCGTCGAGATGCGCCGCGTCCGCGACCTCCAGCCGTACGTCGGCAAGGAGATCGAGGCCAAGATCATCGAGCTCGACAAGAACCGCAACAACGTGGTCCTGTCGCGCCGTGCCTGGCTCGAGCAGACGCAGTCCGAGGTTCGTTCCACCTTCCTGCAGACGCTGCAGAAGGGCCAGGTCCGTCCCGGTGTCGTCTCCTCGATCGTCAACTTCGGTGCGTTCGTCGACCTCGGCGGCGTCGACGGTCTCGTCCACGTCTCCGAGCTGTCCTGGAAGCACATCGACCACCCGGGTGAGGTCGTCGAGGTCGGTCAGGAAGTCACCGTCGAGGTTCTCGACGTCGACTTCGACCGTGAGCGCGTCTCGCTCTCGCTCAAGGCCACGCAGGAAGACCCCTGGCAGACCTTCGCCCGCACGCACGCCATTGGTCAGGTCGTGCCGGGTAAGGTCACCAAGCTCGTTCCCTTCGGTGCATTCGTGCGCGTCGAGGACGGCATCGAGGGTCTCGTGCACATCTCCGAGCTGGCCGTGCGCCACGTCGAGCTGCCCGAGCAGGTTGTCAACGTCGGCGACGACGTCTTCGTCAAGGTCATCGACATCGACCTCGAGCGTCGCCGGATCTCGCTGTCGCTGAAGCAGGCGAACGAGGGTGTCGACCCCGAGAGCGACGACTTCGATCCCGCTCTGTACGGCATGGCTGCGGAGTACGACGAGGCCGGGAACTACAAGTACCCCGAGGGCTTCGACTCCGAGACCAACGAGTGGCTCGAAGGCTTCGAGGCACAGCGCGAGGTCTGGGAAGGCCAGTACGCCAAGGCGCACGAGCGCTGGGAGTCGCACCGCAAGCAGGTCGCCGAGGCCATCAAGGCCGACGCCGAGGCTGCCGAGTCGGGCGAGTCCGAGACGGGCAGCAGCTCCTCCTCGAGCTCCTACTCCTCGGCTCCGGCCGTCGAGGCGACCACGGGCGGCGGCACTCTCGCCTCCGACGAGGCGCTGGCTGCTCTGCGCGAGAAGCTCACCGGTAACTGATTCACCCTCGGGGCGCATGCCCTGAGATGCACACAGAGCGGGCCGGTCACCACCAGGTGACCGGCCCGCTCTGTGCATTCCCGGCGATGTCAGTGCGTGTCCGCGACGCCCCGAGCGGCGAGTGCGCGCCGCCTCGCCCCACCTCGACCCGCTCACCCCTGTCCCGCCGAACTCGTGGAGTGGCCGCCGAGCTCGTGAGCGAGGGCGTGATCACCGACGTGGACGGCGCTGGCTCACGAGTTCGGCGGCGCGCTCACGAGGTCGACGGGGCGCGCCGTCCGTGTCGGCGCTGTGCGGGCGTGCGAAGGAAAGTGGGAGTGCCGTCGGAGGTCCTTCCAGGAATAGTGTGCCAAGCACGGACCGAAAACTACCCGCGAACGTGGCACCTGGCTCGGTCGGTGGCCTGGACGGCGCCGGAGCGGGGATCGCGACGTCGACGGAGGAGGTGATCGCGGCGTCGACGGGCTGGGCCGGGCTGGGCTGAGCTGGGCTGGGCCGCGGGGTCGGCTAGAGGACGCGGGGGTCGATGCGGGCGGGCAGGCCGTCCTCGTCGTCTGCGGCGAGAACCGCCCCGTCGGCCAGGACCGCCCCGTCGCCGAGATCGAGTCCCGGGCTGACACCCGCGTCGAGGATCGGGTCGAGCAGGTCGGGGTCGTCGGACGCCGCGCCCGAGGTATCGTCGTCGGGCAGACCGGCGGCGAACTGGGTGCGGTAGAGGTCGGCGTAGAGCCCGCCCGCGGCGAGCAGCTCGGTGTGGGTGCCCTGCGCGACGACGCGACCGGCGTCGAGCACGACGATCCGGTCCGCCTCGCGGATGGTGGAGAGCCGGTGGGCGATGACCACCGACGTGCGGCCCTGCAGGGCCGTGTTGAGGGCGCGCTGGACCGCGGCCTCGGACTCGGAGTCCAGGTGCGCCGTCGCCTCGTCGAGGATGACGATCGCGGGGGCCTTGAGCAGCAACCGGGCGATGGCCAGGCGCTGACGCTCGCCGCCGGAGAGGCGATAGCCGCGGTCGCCCACGACCGTGTCGAGCCCGGAGGGCAGGGACGCGACGAGGTCCCAGATGTGCGCGCCGCGCAGCGCCGCCTCGAGGTCGGCGTCGGACGCCTCCGGGCGGGCGTAGCGCAGGTTGCCGGCGATCGAGTCATGGAACATGTGGGAGTCCTGAGGCACGGTGCCGATCGTGGACCGCACCGACTCCAGGGTCGCGTGGCGGATGTCCCGGCCGGCGATGGTGACGGTGCCGGCCGTCGGGTCGTACATCCGGGTGATGAGCTGGGAGAGGGTGGACTTGCCGGCTCCTGACGGGCCGACGATCGCGACCATCTCCCCGGGGGCGACGCGGAAGCTGACGTCGAGGATCGTGTCAGCGACCGGGTCGTTGCTGAGCACCGCGACCGACTCGAGGGAGGCGAGGGAGACCTCCGCCGCGGTGGGGTAGCGGAACGTCACGTCGGAGAGCTCAAGACCGGCCCCGTGGGCGGCGAGGTCGATGCGGAGGTCGGTCGCGTCGTCGGCGTCGACCACGCTGGGGGGGAGGTCCAGGACCTCGAGCACCCGCTCGAAGCTCACGAGCGCGGTCATGACGTCGACCTGCACGTTGGACAGCGCCGTGAGCGGCCCGTAGAGCCGGGCCAGGTACGCGGTGAGGGCCACCACGACACCGACCGTCAGGCCCCCGGAGATCGCCATCACCCCGCCGACGCCGTAGACGATCGCCACCGCGACGGCCGCCACCGTGGTCAGCGCGACCCGGAAGATGGTCGCGTACATCGCCTGCTTGACGCCGATGTCCCGGACCCGCGCGGCGGCACCTGAGTAGGTCGCGGACTCGTCCTCGGGCCGGCCGTAGGTCTTCGCGAGGTGCGCGCCGGCGACGTTGAACCGCTCGGTCATGATCTGGGCGGTGTCCGCGTTGATCGTGTAGCTCTCCCGGGTGATCGCGGCCAGGCGCGGCCCGACCCACCGGGCCGGGAAGACGAAGGCCGGGAGCAGCACCAGCGAGAGCAGCGTCAGCTGCCACGACATGGACAGCATCGCCGCCAGCACGAAGATCACGGTGAGGGAGTTGGAGAAGACGTTGGACAGCGTCGAGGTGAAGGCCTGCTGGGCGCCCAGGACGTCACCGTTGAGCCGTTGCACGAGCGCGCCGGTGCGGGTGCGCGAGAAGAAGGCGAGCGGCATCTGCTGGACGTGGTCGAAGACCGCGGTCCGCAGGTCGAAGATGAGGCCCTCCCCGATCCGCGAGGACAGCCACCGCTCGGCGAGCGCCAGGCCCCCGGTGACCAGCGCGAGCACCGCGACGAGCCCGGCGAGCCAGATGACGACGTCTCGGCGCCCGGCGGTGATCCCGTCGTCGATGATGGCCTTGAAGATGAGCGGGATCGCTGCGCCGATCAGTGCGTCGATGGCGATGAGCACGAGGAAGCCCGCGAGCAGGCGACGGTAGGGCCGCGCGAAGGAGAGCACCCGGCGGACCGTCCCCTGGGCGAGCACGTGCTCGGTCACCGTCCGCTCCTGACGGAACGACCGGAACCCGGGGCCCATGCCGCCGCCGCCTCCACCTGACATCGACACGGAGACCTCCTGGTGGACGGGCGGGACGGGTCCCCGGACGGGGACGCGGGCGGGTCTTCGCGGAAGGCACCGCGGCGACGTGCCACGGGGCCGAGGATGCCGGGACACGCTAGTTTGAGGTTAGCCGCTGGCACTGACCTCGGATGCACGTCCGGTGACCTAGGAGGAGAACGATGATCAGGATCGGTCTGACAGGTGGCATCGCCGCCGGCAAGTCTGTCGCAGCCGCTCGGTTCACCGAGCTGGGCGCGGTCGTGATCGACCACGACGTCCTCGCGCGCGAGGTCGTCGAACCGGGGACGGTGGGCCTGGACCGGGTGGTCGAGGCCTTCGGGGAGGAGGTGCTCGACGACGCCGGTGCGCTCGACCGCGAGGCGCTCGGCCACATCGTCTTCGGCAACCACGAGGCGCTCGCCCGCCTCAACGCGATCGTGCACCCCGAGATCACCCGTCTGGCCGCCGAGCGCGAGGCGGCAGCCGGGGCGGCCGACGCCGGGGCCGTCGTCGTGCACGACATCCCGCTGCTCGTGGAGACCGGGCAGGAGGACGCCTTCCACATCCTCGTGGTCGTGGACGCCCCGGCTGACCTGCGGATCCGCCGTCTCGTGGAGAACCGCGGGCTGACGCTGCCGCAGGCCCGGCAGCGGGTCGCGGTCCAGGCGACCGACGCGGTCCGCCGCGAGGCCGCAGACATCCTCCTGTCCGGGGCGGGCACAGAGGAGGCGCTGCGGGCCGGCGTCGACGCGCTGTGGGCGCGGCTGCAGGACGAGGTCAGCCAGGAGGCAGGCTGACCTGCACCCGTACCTGGGCACGCCCAGTGTCGGTGGCACGTCGTACGGTTGACCCATGCGCCCTGTGACTGATCTCCAGCGAACCGTCGCCCCCTTCGAGGTGATCTCCGACTACACCCCGTCGGGGGACCAGCCGACTGCGATCGCGGAGCTGACGCAACGCATCCAGGGTGGGGAGAAGGACGTCGTCCTGCTCGGGGCGACCGGCACCGGGAAGTCCGCCACGACCGCCTGGCTGATCGAGAAGCTGCAGCGGCCCACCCTCGTGATGGCGCCGAACAAGACCCTTGCAGCTCAGCTGGCGACGGAGTTCCGGGAGCTGCTGCCCAACAACGCCGTCGAGTACTTCGTCTCCTACTACGACTACTACCAGCCTGAGGCCTACATCGCCCAGACCGACACCTTCATCGAGAAGGACTCCTCGGTCAACGACGAGGTCGAGCGGCTGCGGCACTCGGCGACGAGCAACCTGCTCACCCGGCGCGACGTCATCGTCGTCGCGTCCGTCTCCTGCATCTACGGGCTCGGCACCCCGCAGGAGTACGTCGACCGGATGGTCCGCCTCGACGTCGGCGACCACGTCGAACGGGACGTGCTGCTGCGCAAGTTTGTCACCATGCAGTACACCCGCAACGACATCGCGTTCACCCGCGGGACCTTCCGGGTCCGCGGGGACACCGTCGAGATCATCCCCGTCTACGAGGAGCTCGCCATCCGGATCGAGTTCTTCGGCGACGAGATCGAAGCCATCCAGACGCTGCACCCGCTCACCGGGGACGTCGTGCACTCGGAGACGTCGATCCACCTCTTCCCGGCCACCCACTACGTGGCCGGTCCGGAGCGGATGGAGCGGGCGGTGGGGTCGATCGAGGCCGAGCTCGAGCAGCGGCTCGGGGAGCTCGAGCGGCAGAACAAGCTGCTCGAGGCGCAGCGCCTGCGGATGCGCACGACCTACGACATCGAGATGATGCGTCAGATCGGCTCGTGCTCGGGGATCGAGAACTACTCCCGCCACATCGACGGGCGCGACGCCGGCACCGCGCCGCACACCCTCCTGGACTACTTCCCCGAGGACTTCCTGCTCGTCATCGACGAGTCGCACGTGACGGTGCCGCAGATCGGCGCGATGTACGAGGGGGACATGTCCCGCAAGCGCAACCTCGTCGACCACGGGTTCCGGCTGCCTAGCGCGATGGACAACCGGCCGCTGCGCTGGGAGGAGTTCGTCGACCGGGTGGGCCAGACGGTGTACCTGTCCGCGACCCCGGGCAAGTACGAGCTGTCGATGTCCGACGGCTTCGTCGAGCAGATCATCCGCCCCACCGGTCTGGTCGACCCGGCCGTCATCATCAAGCCGACCACGGGGCAGATCGACGACCTGCTCGAGGAGATCCGGGTCCGGGCCGAGCGCAACGAGCGGGTGCTCGTCACGACCCTGACCAAGAAGATGGCGGAGGACCTCACCGACTACTTCCTCGACAAGGGGGTCCGGGTCCGGTACCTGCACTCCGAGGTCGACACGCTGCGCCGGGTGGAGCTGCTGCGCGAGCTCCGGCTCGGCGAGTACGACGTCCTCATCGGGATCAACCTGCTCCGCGAGGGGCTGGACCTGCCCGAGGTCTCCCTCGTCGCCATCCTCGATGCGGACAAGGAAGGGTTCCTGCGCTCGAGCACCTCCCTCATCCAGACGATCGGGCGGGCCGCCCGAAACGTCTCGGGCGAGGTGCACATGTACGCCGACAAGATCACGCCGTCGATGGCGATGGCGCTGGATGAGACGGACCGGCGCCGCGAGAAGCAGGTCGCCTACAACCTCGAGCACGGGATCGACCCGCAGCCGCTGCGCAAGAAGATCAGCGACGTGACCGACATGCTCGCCCGCGAGGACATCGACACGCAGGAACTGCTCAAGGGCGGGTTCCGCAACGCGGGGAAGGGCAAGGCCCCGGTCCCCGGCGGGCCCAAGGCCGGGGTCACCACGAACCGGCTGGCGGTCGCGGCCGCGGGCGACCTCGCGGGTCTCATCCAGGAGCTCAGCGACCAGATGCACGGTGCGGCCGCGGAGCTCCAGTTCGAGCTGGCGGCCCGGTTGCGTGACGAGATCTCCGGGTTGAAGAAGGAGCTCCGGCAGATGCAGGCAGCGACGTCGTGACGAGCGGGAGCGCCGCACGGACGCCCCCGGTCGGGGTGTTCGTCGGGCTGACGACCCTCGACGTCATCCACCGTTCCCGCCGGGCACCGGGGCCGGACGAAAAGATGACGGCCGACCGCCAGGACCTGGCCGCGGGCGGCCCGGCGGCCAACGCCGCGGTGGTCTTCGCCGCACTGGGCGGCATCCCGCGGCTGGTCACCGCCCTGGGCGACGGGGCCGCGGCCGCGATCGCGCGGGCCGACCTGGAGGCCCACGGCGTCGAGGTGATCGACCTGGCGCGGGGCACCACGACGGACCTGGGGGTCTCAGCGATCCGCGTCGATGCCCTCACCGGGTCCCGTTCGGTCCTGTCGATGGATGCCGGGGCGCACGACCTGCTCGCGCCCGAGAACCTCGGGCGCGTCTTCGCCGACTGTGAGGTCGCACTCTTTGACGGGCACCACCCGCGGGTGGCTCTCACGCTGGCCGAGGCCGCCCGTGCACGAGGCATCCCGGTCGTCATCGACGCCGGTCGATGGAAGCCGGTCCTGGGTGCGCTCGTCGACGCAGCGACCACCGTCATCGCCTCGGCCGACTTCCGGCTGGCGGACGGGCACCCACCGCGCCAGCACGGAGCCGGTTCCTCGACGTGCTGGGCGGTCACCCACGGTGCGGGGAACATCGACTGGTGGACGAGCGAGGCCGCGGGGGACGTAGCCGTGCCGGTCGTCGAGGCGGTCGACACCCTCGGTGCCGGCGACGCCTTCCACGGGGCCTTCGCCTACGCGAGCGTCCGGGGTCCTGAGTCTTTCGCCGACCAGCTCCGCAGCGCGGCCGACGTCGCCGCGCTGCGATGCTCCGTCGTCGGGCCTCGGGAGTGGTTGGCGCTGCTGGGCAGCTCCGCCACCTCGTCGACGCCCGCCACGTGAGGTCGCGACAGGCGAGGACGTCGCGACAGGCGAGGACGTCGCGACAGGAGTGGACACTGACGTGAGGACCATCTACGTCGTGACGCACCCGGAGGCCACGCACCATGTCGATCGGGTCGTCGGAGGCCAGCACGACTCCGACCTCACCGAGCGGGGGCGAGCCGATGCCGAGCGAGTCGCCGTCGAGCTGGCCGCCCGAGTCTCTGGCGGACCTGTGGAGGTCTTCTCCTCCGACCTGCTGCGGACCCGCCGCACCGCGCAGCCTGTCGCTGACCGCCTCCGCACCAGCGTCCACCTCGACCCCCGATTGCGGGAGAAGTCCTACGGGGACGCGGGGGGTAGGCCGCAAGCATGGCTGGACGCCCGCTTCATCCCGCCGCCCGCGACCGGTGAGCGGATGCGTCACGACGAGGGAATCCCCGGGGCCGAGACGAAGTGGGACCTGGCGGTGCGCGTCTACGCCGCCATGGCCGACGTCCTGTCGTCCCCATCGAGCCATCAGGTGGTGGTGACCCACGGCATGGCAGCGACATTCCTCCTCGCGGCGTGGATCGGGATGCCGTTGGAGGCGGCCGGACGAGTCGCCTTCCGTCTCACGTCCGGCGGCATCACGACGCTGGAGGAGGACGACGTCTTTCACAACCGCGCCGTCAGGGAGCTGAACTTCGTCGAGCACCTCACCCGGTAGCCCGTGTCTGAGCGAGTCCTGCGCACGCGGCCGACGGCTCGTCCCGCCGGCCGACCTGCTCTCCGCGCCCCCGGCCGCTCAGACCGGAGATCCGCCTAGCGAGCCCAGGGACCGAAGACGACCGTCCACTCGGTGATCGCACGGTCGGCGACGAGACCGTTCACGGCGAAGGGATCGGCGTCGAGGATCGCCGCGACCTTGGCGGCCGAGTCGGCCTCGATGATGAGCAGCGCCCCCTGCATGTCGCCGTCGGCGACCGGTCCCGAGGCCAGCAGCACGCCGGCGGCGTGCAGCCCGCCGAGGAACCCGCGGTGGGCGGGGCGGTGGGTGTCCCGCTCGGTCGAGCGGGCGTCATAGACGTAGGTCACGGCGTAGGTGGTCATGGCGACATTCAAGCACGTGGCTCAGACCGCCGGCACGGTGTGTCACCGCCGTCACCAGCCTCGGGCGCGCCAGCTGTCCAGGTGCGGACGCTCGGCGCCGAGCGTGGTGTCGTCGCCGTGCCCCGGGTACACCCAGGTGCTGTCCGGCAGCCGGTCGAAGACCCGGGAGGTCACGTCGGCGAAGAGCTGGTCGAACCGTGCCGGGTCGTGCTCGGTGCTGCCGAGCCCGCCGGGGAAGAGGGAGTCCCCGGTGAACAGGTGGGCACGACCGGCCACCGCGCCGGGCGCGCTCACCTCCGGGGGCTCGGTGAGCAGCAGCGCGACCGACCCGGGGGTGTGCCCGCGCAGCGCCACCACCTCGAGAGTGATGGTCCCCACGGAGATCGCCGCGCCGTCGCGCAGCAGGTGGCGGGTGGGGACCGGGATCGCCGGGGCATCCTCCACGCCGGCGGCGGTGTGGGCACCGGTCACCGCGACCATGTCCTCGAGCGCACCGTGGTGGTCGCGGTGGCGGTGGGTGGTGACGATGAGGTCGAGCCGGGCGGACCCCGAGCCTTCCCGGACCACCTCGAGCAGCCGGTCGGAGTCGGCTGCGGCGTCGATGAGGACCTGGTGCCCGCCCCGACGGCACGTGAGCAGGTAGGCGTTGTTGCCCATCGACCCGACCTGGACCTTGCGGATGTCGACCTCGTCGAGGCGGCGCAGCGCCGTGGGGCCGCCCGCGACGACGTGGCCGTCGTAGTCCCCGGACCCGGCTGGGGCGTGCTGCTCGGAGGTCATGCTCCCACCTCGCTCGGGACCTGCTCCTGCTCCTGCGCCGCGGCGACGGCCGCGGCGACCTCGGTCGTGGCGGCGACCGCGGCGACGGCCCGGTCGAGGCTGTGCACCGCGCGGACGAGGCCGAGGTGGGAGAAGGCCTGGGGGAAGTTCCCGGTCATCCGCATCGCCTCGGCGTCATACTGCTCCGCCATGAGACCCAGTTCGTTCGCGGAGGCGACCAGCCGCTCGAGCATCGCGGCGGCAGCGTCGACGTCACCGGACCGGGCCAGGGCGTCGACCATCCAGAAGGAGCAGACGAGGAACGGGGACTCCTCCCCGGCGAGCCCGTCCGCGGTGAGCTCGGTCTCGTACCGCCGGGTGAACCCGGCCTCGTCCATGAGCGTGGCGCGGACGGCGGCGAGGGTGCCCAGGAACCGCGGGTCCGTGGCGTCGAGGAACCCGACCTGCGCCATCTGCAGCAGCGACGCGTCGGTGTGCCCGGCGCCGTAGTACTGGACGAACGATCCCAGCTCCTCGTCCCACCCGCGGGCCATCACCTGGGCGTGGATCTCGGCGCGCACCTGCTTCCAGGCGTCGACGGGCCCGGGCAGCCCGTGGACCTCGACGGCGCGGACGGCCCGGTCGATCGCGACCCAGCTCATGACGCGGGAGTGGACGAAGTCCCGTTCCGGTCCGCGCACCTCCCAGATGCCGCGGTCGGGGCGGTCCCAGTGGGAGACGAGCGCCTCGACGAGGAGCGTCTGCACCGCCCAGGAGTCCGTCGAGTCCTTCAGGCCGGCGTCGCGCGCCATGTCGAGAGCGAGCATGACCTCGCCCAGCACGTCGTTCTGCACCTGGCCGACGGCGGCGTTGCCGATCCGCACGGGCCGTGACCCGTGGTATCCGGGCAAGTGGTCCAGCTCGCGCTCGGGGAGGTCCCGGCGCCCGTCGATCCCGTACATGATCTGGAGGTCTTCCGGGTCGCCGGCGACCGCCCGCAGCAGCCAGTCGCGCCACTGCGTGGTCTCCTCCTGGTAGCCGGACTCGAGGAGCGCCTCGAGGGTCATGGCCGCGTCGCGGAGCCAGCAGAAGCGGTAGTCCCAGTTGCGCACCCCGCCGAAGTCCTCGGGGAGGGAGGTGGTGGCAGCCGCGACGATGCCGCCCGTCTTGACGCTCGTGAGCAGCCGGAGGACGAGCAGCGACCGGATGAGGGCCTCGCGGTACGGCCCCCGGTAGTCGGACCGTCGTGCCCAGTCGTGCCACAGGCTGGTGGTCGTGGCGATCTGCTCGGCCACCGGCAGCGGAGGTGGGGTGGGCGCCCAGGACGGGGTCCACGTCGAGGAGAAGGTGAGGACCTCGCCGGCGCTCGCCTCGAAGAGGTCCCGGTGACGATGGTCGGCGCCGCGGGGCAGCCGCGACCCGCGGAGCAGGATCGCGTCCGGTCCTGAGACCGCGTGGATCGCGTGGCGACCGGTCGCGTGGTCGTCCTCGATCCGGTGCACCCACGGCTCGTAGGCGCCGTAGCCGAAGCGCACCACCCACTCGTGCTCGACCGTCACCGTGCCCTCGAGCACGGTGATCTCCCGGACCAGGTCGGCGCGCCCGTCGCGGGCCGGCATCGCGTCGACGACGCGGGCGCGTCCGGTCGCGGAGGTGTACGTCGTCTCGAGGACGAAGGAGTCACCGCGGTACCGCCGGGTCACGGTGTGCGCGTCGGGCACGGTGAGCAGCCAGCGGCCGTGCTCGGGCGTCCCGAGCAGGGCCGCGAAGCAGGCGGGGGAGTCGAAGTCGGGCAGGCAGAGCCAGTCCACCGAACCGCGGCGGCTGACCAGCGCGCAGGAGTGGCCGTCTCCGAGGACGGCGTACTCGGCGATCGGGGTGGCGCGGGAGTCGTCGTGTGGGGGCATCCCTTGAGTCTCGCCGAGAGTCGCCGTCCGGGCACGTCGAGGACCAGGGAATCGAACAGGTGTACGTATCGCTGCTTCTGGCCTACCATGGTCAGGTGAGTGACCGCCTCGTCGTCCAAGGTGCCCGTGAGCACAACCTCCGCAACGTCGATCTTGACCTTCCTCGGGACAAGCTCATCGTCTTCACCGGCCTGTCCGGCTCCGGAAAGTCGTCCCTGGCCTTCGACACGATCTTCGCCGAGGGCCAGCGCCGCTACGTCGAGTCGCTGTCTGCCTACGCGCGCCAGTTCCTCGGCCAGATGGACAAGCCCGACGTCGACTTCATCGAAGGCCTCTCCCCGGCCGTCTCGATCGACCAGAAGTCCACGAACCGCAACCCGCGGTCCACGGTCGGCACCATCACCGAGGTCTACGACTACCTCCGCCTGCTCTTCGCCCGCGCCGGCACGCAGTACTGCCCCGTCTGCGGGGAGCGGGTCACCGCGCAGACCCCGCAGCAGATCGTCGACCGCCTCCTCGAGCTGCCCGAGGGCACCCGGTACCAGGTGCTGGCCCCCGTGGTGCGCGGCCGCAAGGGCGAGTACGCGGACCTCTTCAAAGAGCTCCAGGCCAAGGGCTTCGCCCGCGCCCGGGTCGACGGCGAGGTGGTCCAGCTGACCGATCCGCCCACCCTGGAGAAGAAGCTCAAGCACACGATCGAGGTCGTCATCGACCGCCTGGTGGCCCGCGACGGCGTCCAGCGGCGCCTGACCGACTCCGTCGAGACGGCGCTCGGCCTCGCCGGCGGCCTCGTCGTCATCGAGCTCGTCGACGCCGAGGCCTCCGACCCGCAGCGCGAACGCCGGTTCTCCGAGCACCGCGCCTGCCCCAACGACCACGTGCTCACCCTCGACGAGATCGAGCCCCGTACGTTCTCCTTCAACGCGCCCTACGGTGCGTGCCCGGAGTGCACCGGCATCGGCGTGCGCCTCGAGGTCGACCCGGACCTCGTCGTCCCCGACGAGGAGCGCTCGCTCGCCGAGGGCGCCGTGGCGCCGTGGGCGCAGATCTCCTCGGAGTACTTCGTCCGGGTGCTCTCCGCCCTCGCCTCCGACCTCGGCTTCTCGATGGACACCCCGTGGCGCGCGCTCCCCGAGCGCGCCCGCCACGCGGTCCTCTTCGGCGAGGACCACGAGGTCCAGGTCAAGTACCGCAACCGGTGGGGACGCGAGCGGCAGTACTCGACCGGCTTCGAAGGGGTGATGACCTTCCTCGAGCGTCGCCACGCCGAGACGGAGTCCGACTGGTCGAAGGAGAAGTACGAGGCCTACATGCGTGAGGTCCCGTGCCCGGTGTGCCAGGGGACGCGGCTCAAGCCCGAGGTCCTCGCGGTGCGCATCAGCGGCAAGTCCATCGCCGAGGTGTGCGAGCTGCCGCTGCGCGAGTGCCGCGACTTCCTCAACGACCTCGACCTCGGCGCGCGCGAGCGCGCCATCGCCGTGCAGGTGCTCAAGGAGATCCAGGACCGCCTGGGCTTCCTGCTCGACGTCGGGCTGGACTACCTCTCCCTCATGCGACCGGCCGGCACACTGTCCGGTGGTGAGGCGCAACGCATCCGGCTGGCCACGCAGATCGGCTCCGGCCTGGTCGGGGTGCTCTACGTGCTCGACGAGCCGAGCATCGGCCTGCACCAGCGCGACAACCACCGGCTCATCGGGACCCTCACCCGGCTGCGCGACCTCGGCAACACGCTGATCGTCGTCGAGCACGACGAGGACACGATCCGGGCAGCCGACTGGATCGTCGACATCGGACCCGGTGCGGGGGAGCACGGGGGCCACGTCGTGCACTCCGGCGACTACGCCGGGCTGCTCGAGGCGAAGGACTCCGTCACCGGCGCGTACCTGGCCGGCCGACGCTCGATCCCCATGCCCTCCGAGCGGCGCGCGATCGACCGCACCCGCCAGCTCACCGTGGTCGGGGCCCGCGAGCACAACCTCACCGGGATCGACGTGTCCTTCCCGCTGGGCGTGCTCACAGCGGTCACCGGGGTGTCCGGGTCGGGCAAGTCCACCCTGGTCAACACGATCCTCTACACCGTGCTGGCCAACGAGCTCAACGGCGCCCGTCAGGTTGCCGGACGGCACAAGCGGGTGACCGGGCTCGAGCACCTCGACAAGGTCGTCCACGTCGACCAGGGGCCGATCGGACGGACGCCGCGGTCCAACCCCGCGACCTACACCGGGGTCTGGGACCACGTGCGCAAGCTCTTCGCCGAGACGACCGAGGCCAAGGTCCGTGGCTACCTGCCCGGCCGGTTCTCCTTCAACGTCAAGGGCGGGCGCTGCGAGTCCTGCTCGGGCGACGGCACGATCAAGATCGAGATGAACTTCCTCCCGGACGTCTACGTGCCGTGCGAGGTGTGCCACGGGGCGCGGTACAACCGCGAGACGCTCGAGGTGCACTTCAAGGGCAAGACCGTCGCCGACGTGCTCGACATGCCGATCGAGGAGGCGTCGGAGTTCTTCGCCGCCGTCCCCGCGATCTCCCGGCACCTCAAGACCCTGGTCGACGTCGGCCTCGGCTACGTCCGCCTGGGCCAGCCCGCCCCGACGCTGTCCGGCGGCGAGGCGCAACGGGTCAAGCTCGCGAGCGAGCTGCAGAAGCGATCGACCGGGCGCACCATCTACGTGCTCGACGAACCGACGACCGGCCTGCACTTCGAGGACATCCGCAAGCTGCTCGCGGTGCTGCAGACGCTCGTCGACAAGGGCAACACCGTCCTGGTCATCGAGCACAACCTCGACGTCGTCAAGAACGCCGACTGGGTCATCGACATGGGCCCCGAGGGTGGGTCCGGCGGCGGCCTGGTGGTCGCCGAGGGCACCCCCGAGCACATCGCGACCGTGGCGGCGAGCCACACCGGTGTGTTCCTCGCCCCGGTGCTCGCCGCGCACACCCCGATCGCTGTGGCCAAGCCCCGCAAGATCACCGCGACGGCGTCGAAGGCCGCACCGAAGAAGGCCGCGAGCCGGTCCCGGGCCAAGCTGAGAGAGTGACGGGGCGCCCCGTCTAGGAGGTGCGAGCGCCCGCGACCGCGGGCCGCACCGCCGGGACGATGCGGACCGGGAAGTTCACCGACCGGGTGATGAAGCAGTGCGCGTGCGCCCGCTCGTGCAGCCCCGCGACCAGCGCGTCGCGCCCGGGCGCGTCGTCGCCGTCGATGACCACATGGGGCCGCAGCTCGATCTCGGTGAACTGACCGGCTCCGGCGGACTCCACCCGCATGGTGCCCACCGCGGTGTCGGTGTAGGACCGGACCACGACCCCCGCGGCCGCGGCCATGTGCAGAAACCACAGCAGGTGGCACTGGGCGAGGCTCGCGACGAAGAGCTCCTCGGGGTTGTGACGTGTGGGATCACCCCGGAATGCGGGGTCGGCGGTCCCGAGGATGTCCGGCTTGCCCTCGATGACGACGAGGTGGTCACGGGAATAGCTCGTGTAGCTGGCGGTCCCTTCGGTGCCCGCTCCGGTCCAGGTGATGTCGGTCGTGTACGAGTGGAATGCGCCCATGCCCACACGGTAGCCGCAACCCCGAGAATGTGACACCGATCACGTCCGGCGAGTCGGCACCGGGACGAGCGGGTGCGGGCGGGAGACCGGCGCGGGAGTGTCAGATGCCTGAACTAGGCTCGACGCATGGCCGATCCCACAACGTACCGACCCGCTCCGGGGGAGATCCCGACCACCCCGGGGGTCTACCGCTTCCGGGACGAGCACGGCCGGGTCATCTACGTGGGCAAGGCGAAGAACCTGCGCGCCCGCCTGGCCAACTACTTCCAGGACGTGGCCTCCCTGCACCCGCGTACCCAGTCGATGGTGACGACCGCCTGCTCGGTGGAGTGGACCATGGTGGGCACCGAGGTCGAGGCGCTCGCCCTCGAGTACTCGTGGATCAAGGAGTTCGACCCCCGCTTCAACGTCAAGTACCGCGACGACAAGTCCTACCCCTACCTCGCGGTGACCATGGGCGAGTCGGTCCCGCGGGCGCAGGTGATGCGCGGCGCCAAGCGCCCCGGCACCCGGTACTTCGGCCCGTTCGCGCACGCCTGGGCGATCCGGGAGACCCTCGACCTGCTGCTGCGGGTGTTCCCGATCCGCACCTGCTCGGCCGGGGTGTACCGCCGGGCCCAGCAGTCCGGGCGGCCCTGCCTGCTCGGCTACATCGACAAGTGCTCGGCGCCGTGCGTCGACCGGGTGAGCAAAGACGAGCACCGGGCCCTCGCGGAGGACTTCTGCGCCTTCATGGCCGGCGACACGGCCACGTTCGTCCGCCGCCTCACCGACGAGATGACCGTCGCCGCCCAGACCATGGAGTACGAGCAGGCCGCCCGGCTGCGCGACGACATCCAGGCGCTCCAGCGCGCCATGGAGAAGAACGCCGTAGTGCTCGACGACGGCACCGACGCGGACGTCTTCGCCCTCGTCGGCGACGAGCTCGAGGCCGCAGTCCAGGTGTTCCACGTCCGCGGCGGACGGATCCGCGGGCAGCGCGGGTGGGTCGTGGAGAAGGTCGAGGACGTCACGGACGCGGACCTCGTCGAGCACCTGCTCCAGCAGGTCTACGGAACCGCCGACGAGAGCGCCGGGGGAGACGCCGCGGCCGCGCGGGACAGCGGCCTCGTGCCGCGCGAGGTGCTCGTCCCGGTGCTGCCCACCGACACCGAGGAGATGGCCGTGTGGCTCTCAGGCCTGCGCGGGGCCAAGGTCGACGTGCGGGTGCCCCAGCGCGGGGACAAGCGTGAGCTCGCCGAGACGGTGCGCAAGAACGCCGAGCACGCCCTCGCGCTGCACCGCACCCGACGGGCCGGCGACCTCACGACCCGCAGCCTGGCCCTGCGTGAGCTCCAGGAGGCGCTCGGACTGGACAGCGCGCCGCTGCGGATCGAGTGCTACGACATCTCCACCACCCAGGGCACCTACCAGGCCGCCTCGATGGTGGTCTTCGAGGACGGTCTGGCGCGCAAGAGCGAGTACCGGACCTTCCACATCCGCGGGCCCGAGGGGGACGGCGCCCGGGACGACACAGCTGCGATGTACGAGGTCATCACCCGGCGGTTCAAGCGGTACCTCACGGACCGCTCGGCTTCGGGCGAGCTCGAGCTCGAGTCGGTCGCCGAGCCCCGGTCCGGGGAGGTCGGCCCGGAGGTGGGGGAGGGCGCCGGTGCCCAGCGCCGCCGCTTCGCCTACCCTCCCAACCTCGTGGTGGTCGACGGCGGCCCGCCGCAGGTCGCCGCGGCCGCGCGGGCGCTGGCCGACCTGGGCATCGACGACGTCGCCCTGTGCGGCCTGGCCAAGCGCCTCGAGGAGGTGTGGATCCCGCAGGAGGAGTACCCCGTCATCCTGCAGCGCTCCTCCGAGGGGCTCTACCTGCTGCAACGGGTCCGCGACGAGGCCCACCGGTTCGCCATCAACGCCCACCGGTCCAAGCGGGGCAAGGGCATGACCGTCTCCGTGCTCGACGACGTCCCGGGTCTCGGCCCGGCGCGCAAGGGCGCGCTGCTGCGCCACTTCGGGTCGCTCAAGCGGCTGCGCGCCGCCTCGGTCGAGGAGATCGTCACGGTCCCCGGGATGGGGCAGCGGACCGCGGAGGCGGTCGTGGCGGCCCTGCGACCGGTCGGCCCCGGAGCGGCCGACGAACCGGGCGGGGACCAGGCGCCCGAGCCAGCCGGTGACGCGGGCCAGGTCACGTCCGTGGCACCCTGACCCCACGATGACTGGCATGCTTGGCCCATGAGTGACGAGGCAGCTCCCATGACCGTTCCCCAAGGGATCCCCGCAGTCGAAGCAGTGACCCACACCCCTGAAGCCCCCACCAGCGAGGTGCTCATCATCACCGGCATGTCCGGAGCCGGGCGCTCCCGGGCCGCGATGGTGCTCGAGGACCTCGACTGGTACGTGGTCGACAACCTGCCGCCCAAGATGCTCGTCCCGCTCGTCGACATGATGACCCGCGCCGGGTCGTCGATCACCCGGGTCGGCGCCGTCGTCGACGTCCGTGGGCGTGAGTTCTTCAACGACCTCACCGAGGTGCTCACCCGGTTCCGCAAGCGCGGGATCCACTACCGGATCCTCTTCCTCGACGCCACCGACGAGGTGCTCGTGCGCCGGTTCGAGCAGGTCCGCCGCCCGCACCCGCTCCAGGGCGACCGCCGGATCCTCGACGGCATCGAGGTCGAGCGCCAGCTGCTGAGCGCCATGCGGTCCCGCGCCGACGTGCTCATCGACACCTCCGAGCTCAACGTCCACGACCTCGCCCGCGAGGTGCGCAAGTCCGTCGCCGAGGCGAGCCACGAGAACCTGCGGATCAACATCGTCTCCTTCGGGTTCAAGTACGGGATCCCGCTCGACGCGGACCACGTCGTGGACATGCGCTTCCTCTCCAACCCGTACTGGATCACCGAGCTGCGCCACCTCACCGGCCGGGACGCCCCGGTGCGCGACTTCGTGCTGGGCCGGCCCGGGGCGACCGAGTTCATCGAGCGCTACGTCGCCGCCCTCGAGCCCGTGCTCAGCGGCTACCTCAACGAGGAGAAGCGGTTCGTCACCATCGCGATCGGGTGCACCGGCGGCAAGCACCGCTCGGTCGCGGTGAGCGAGGCGATCGCCCAGCGGCTGCGTGACCTCGGCCACCCGGTTGCCGTCACCGCCCGGGACCTCGGGAAGGAATGAGCGTGCGGTCCTCCGAGCACCCCTCCGTCGTCGCGCTCGGCGGCGGGCACGGGCTCTCGGCGAGCCTGTCCGCGCTGCGTCTGATGTCCGGCACGCTCGCCGCCGTCGTCACCGTGGCCGACGACGGCGGGTCCTCCGGGAGACTGCGGTCCGAGCTGGGCGTCCTCCCTCCGGGGGACCTGCGGATGGCCCTCGCCGCGCTGTGCGACGACTCCGAGTGGGGTCGCACCTGGCGAGACGTGCTCCAGTACCGGTTCGCCTCTGAGGGGCCCCTCGACCAGCACGCGGTCGGGAACCTCCTCATCGTCGCGCTGTGGGAGCAGCTCGGGGACTGCGTGGAGGGCCTCGACCTCGTGGGCAAGCTCCTCGGTGCCCGCGGTCGGGTGCTGCCGATGTCCTCCGTGCCGCTCTCGATCGAGGCCGACCTCGTCGTGGCGGGTGAGGTCCGCACGATCGTGGGACAGTCCGCGGTCGGGGCGACCGCGGGCCGCGTCGAGCGGATCCGGCTCATCCCCGCAGACCCACCGGCCCACCCCGACGCCGTGGCTGCCGTCATGGAGGCCGACTGGATCGTCCTGGGGCCGGGGTCGTGGTTCTCCTCGGTCATGCCCCACCTGCTCGTCCCCGAGCTGGCCGAGGCTCTGCACACCACCCGCGGGCGGCGCTGCCTGACCCTCAACCTCTCGACCGACACGAACGAGACGCACGGCATGACCGTCGTCGAGCACATCCGTGCCCTCTACGATCACGCCCCGGACCTGCGCATCGACGCCGTCCTGGCGGACCCCTCCGCCGTCGAGGACCCCGACCTGCTCATCGCCGAGGTCGAGCGGATGGGTGCACGGCTCATCATGCGCCAGGTGCGCCGCGGGGACGGGACCGCTCGGCACGACCCGTTGCGGCTCGCGGCCGCCTACCGGGACGTCTTCGACAACTTCCTCGGGGACGTCGGGACTCTCACCACCTGACCCCTGACCCCTGACCCCTGACCCAGGGGCCCGGGACCCAGGTGCCTCCGTGGGGGGAGGTGATCGGCGACCAGGAACGATGGCAGGATTGCCCCATGGCGCTCACGGCTCAGGTGAAAGACGAACTCGCCCGACTTCCCCTCGACAAGACCTCGTGCCGCAAGGCCGAGGTCTCGGCGATGCTGCGGTTCGCCGGGGGCCTGCACATCGTCTCCGGCCGGATCGTCATCGAGGCGGAGCTGGACACGGCGATCGCCGCACGACGGCTGCGCCAGGCGATCTCGGAGGTCTACGGGCACACGAGCGAGATCATCGTCGTCTCGGCCGGCGGCATCCGTCGGGGCAGCAGGTATGTCATCCGGGTGGCCAAGGACGGTGAGTCGCTGGCCCGACAGACCGGCCTGCTGGACAGCCGCGGCCACCCCGTGCGCGGGCTGCCGCCCCAGGTCGTCTCGGCCGGGATCAGCGAGGCGGAGGCAGCCTGGCGCGGCGCGTTCCTCGCGCACGGCTCGCTGACCGAACCGGGCCGGTCCTCGGCCCTGGAGGTCACCTGCCCCGGGCCGGAGGCCGCGCTCGCCCTCGTGGGGGCGGCCCGCCGGCTGGGGATCACCGCCAAGGCCCGCGAGGTGCGCGGCGTCGACCGGGTGGTCATCCGCGACGGCGAGGCGATCGGCCTGCTGCTCACCCGGCTGGGCGCGCTCGAGACCGTCAAGGTCTGGGAGGAGCGGCGCCAGCGCCGTGAGGTCCGCGGGACCGCGAACCGGCTCGCGAACTTCGACGACGCCAACCTGCGCCGCTCGGCCCGCGCCGCGGTGGCCGCCGGCGCCCGCGTCGAGCGGGCCTTCGAGATCCTCGGGGTCGACCTCCCCGAGCACCTCCGCCAGGCCGGTGAGCTGCGCCTGGCGCACAAGCAGGCCTCCCTCGAGGAGCTGGGTCAGCTGGCCGACCCGCCGCTGACCAAGGACGCCGTCGCCGGTCGGATCCGGCGGCTGCTGGCGACCGCGGACAAGCGTGCCGAGGAGCTGGGGATCCCGGACACCGAGGCAGGGCTCAGCCCTGACCTGCTCGACCTCTAGCCCGACCTCTAGCCCGACCGCCACCAGCACCGCGGCTGCCGCGGTGCACATCGGGCGCTCCAGAGACCAGGGCGTCTCACAGGGACGATGGTCCTCACGAAAACCGGCTCAGGGGTATAGGGTCAAGTGGTTGAGTTCACACGGCGCCACGCACACCGCATGGCGACGCGGAGGCTCAGCACACTCACCAACGTACGCTGACGTACGTGACGTTCGTCAACAACCGTGCGTCGGTTCGTCCGGCGCGCCCCGAGGAGGGCACAGTGACCATCCGCGTCGGAATCAACGGCTTCGGTCGTATTGGACGTAACTTCTTCCGCGCAATTCTTGCGTCTGGTGCAGACATCGAGATCGTCGGTGTCAATGACCTCACAGACAACAAGACCCTTGCACACCTGCTCAAGTACGACTCTGTGCTGGGTCGTCTCGCAGCTGACGTGACCTACGACGAAGACTCCATCACCGTCAACGGCCAGAAGATCAAGGCACTTGCCGAGCGCAACCCGGCAGACCTGCCCTGGGGCGCCCTGGGCGCCGACATCGTCATCGAGTCGACCGGCTTCTTCACCGACGCCACGAAGGCGAAGGCCCACATCGAGGCCGGCGCCAAGAAGGTCATCATCTCCGCTCCGGCGAAGAACGAGGACGGCACCTTCGTCATCGGCGTCAACGAGGGCGACTACGACCCCGCGACGATGCACATCATCTCCAACGCGTCGTGCACCACGAACTGCCTCGCCCCGATGGCCAAGGTCCTCGACGAGGCCTTCGGCATCGAGCGTGGCCTCATGACCACGATCCACGCGTACACCGGTGACCAGAACCTGCAGGACGGTCCGCACTCCGACCTCCGCCGCGCCCGCGCAGCAGCGATCAACATCGTCCCGACCTCGACCGGTGCGGCCAAGGCCGTGGCGCTCGTCCTCCCGCAGCTCAAGGGCAAGCTCGACGGCTACGCGCTCCGCGTCCCCGTGCCCACCGGCTCCGCCACGGACCTCACCTTCACGGCTGCCAAGCCGGTCACGGTCGAGTCCGTCAACGCTGCGATCAAGGCAGCGGCCGAGGGCCCCCTCAAGGGCATCCTCGTCTACACCGAAGACCCGATCGTCTCCTCCGACATCGTGACGGACCCGGCCTCGAGCATCTTCGACGCCGGCCTCACCAAGGTCATCGGCGACCAGGTCAAGGTCGTCTCCTGGTACGACAACGAGTGGGGCTACTCCAACCGTCTCGTGGACCTCACCGTCCTCGTCGGCGAGAAGCTCTGATCCTCGCGCAGCGATGATCTTTCGGGTGAGAGCCCGTAGTTGATGACGCGTCCGCGTGAGTGATGAGCCGACAGGCAGTCGTCACTCACGCGGACGTTCGCATGTCCGCCCCCTGAGCTTGGAGTATTCATGAAGACCATCAAGGACCTCGGCGACCTGCGCGGCAAGCGCGTGCTCGTCCGCTCTGACTTCAACGTGCCGCTCGACGGCACGACCATCACCGACGACGGCCGCATCCGCGCCGCCCTCCCCACCCTCACGTCCCTGGTCGACGCCGGCGCGAAGGTCATCGTGACCGCGCACCTGGGCCGTCCCAAGGGCGCACCCGAGGACAAGTACTCCCTCGCCCCCGTGGCCGCACGGCTCGCCGAGCTGCTCGGCGCCCCGGTGACGCTGGCCAAGGACACCGTCGGGGAGTCCGCCAAGGCGACCGTGGCCGCCCTCGGTGAGGGCGAGGTCGCCCTGCTCGAGAACATCCGCTTCGACCCGCGGGAGACCTCCAAGGTCGCCGAGGAGCGCGCCAGCCTGGCCGCCGACCTCGCCGAGCTCGCCGACGCCTACGTCTCCGACGGCTTCGGCGTCGTGCACCGCAAGCAGGCCTCGGTCTACGACATCGCGCTCACGCTCCCCTCTGCGGTGGGCTCGCTCGTCCTCAAGGAGGTCTCCTCCCTCAAGAAGGCGACCGAGGACCCGGCACGCCCCTACGTCGTCGTGCTCGGTGGCTCGAAGGTCTCCGACAAGCTCGGCGTCATCGCGAACCTCATCACCAAGGCTGACCGCCTGCTCATCGGTGGCGGGATGGTCTTCACCTTCCTCGCGGCCAAGGGCTTCCCGGTCGGCAACTCCCTCCTCGAGGCCGACCAGATCGAGACCGTCAAGGGCTACCTGGCCGACGCCGAGAAGGCCGGCGTGGAGATCGTCCTGCCGACCGACATCATCGTGGCGAGCGAGTTCAAGGCGGACTCGCCCGCCGAGGTCGTCCCCGCAGACGCCATCCCGGACGGGAAGATCGGCCTGGACATCGGCCCCGACTCCCAGAAGCTCTTCGCCTCGAAGATCGTCGACGCCAAGACCGTCGTCTGGAACGGCCCGGCCGGCGTCTTCGAGTTCGAGGCGTTCTCCGGCGGCACCCGCGCCGTCGCGCAGGCCCTCGTCGACGCGACCGCCAACGGCGGGTTCTCGATCGTCGGCGGCGGCGACTCGGCCGCGGCCGTGCGCATCCTCGGCTTCGACGAGGCCGGCTTCAGCCACATCTCCACCGGCGGAGGCGCCAGCCTGGAGTTCCTCGAGGGCAAGTCGCTGCCCGGCATCGCCGTCCTCGACTCCTGACGCACGCCCACCCCTGACCCGACGTAGAAGGTAGACACCATGACTAGCTCCCGTACCCCGCTCATCGCGGGCAACTGGAAGATGAACAAGGACCACACCGAGGCGATCCAGCTCGCGCAGAAGCTCGCCTGGACCCTCAAGGACGCCAAGCACGACTTCTCGGCCGTCGAGGTCACCGTGCTCGTCCCGTTCACGGACCTGCGCAGCGTGCAGACCCTCGTCGACGCCGACCAGCTCGAGCTCAGCTACGGCGCCCAGGACGTGTCACAGCACGTCTCCGGCGCGTACACCGGCGAGATCTCCCCGGTGTTCCTGGCCAAGCTCGGCGTCAAGTACGTCGCGGTCGGTCACTCCGAGCGTCGCCAGTACCACAATGAGGACGACGCGCTCGTCAACGCCAAGTCCAAGGCGGCCCTCGCGCACGGCATCATCCCGATCATCTGCGTCGGCGAGGCCCTCGACATCCGCAAGGCCGGGGACCAGGTCTCCTACGCCCTCGCCCAGGTCGACGGCGCCCTCGCCGGCCTCTCGGCCGAGGACGCGGCCAAGGTCGTCATCGCCTACGAGCCCGTCTGGGCCATCGGCACCGGCGAGGTCGCCACCCCGCAGGACGCGCAGGAGGTCGCCGGAGCCATCCGCGTCCGCCTCGCCGAGCTGTACTCGGCCGACGTCGCCGACGCCGTCCGCGTGCTCTACGGCGGTTCGGTCAAGTCCTCCTCGATCGCCGAGCTCATGAAGGAGCAGGACGTCGACGGAGCCCTCGTCGGGGGCGCCAGCCTCGACCCCGAGGAGTTCGCGAAGATCGCCGGCTACCAGGCCTGACACCCGCTCCGGCGGCGTCGACGACGCCGCCGGAGCACCGGGGGCACCGAGTCCGAACGGCTCGGTGCGCCTGGTGCGGCAGGCAGGTCCGCGTGGCTTATCCTTGACCGGACGCCGGGAGTGTTGTGCATCACGGTCTGCCCGGCAGGCCACTCATCGATGTAGGAGAAAGAACGAGTCTGTGGACATCTTGCGTATCGCCTTGAACGTCATCCTCGTCCTGACGAGCGCCTTCCTGATCCTGCTCATCCTGCTGCACAAGGGCAAGGGTGGGGGACTGTCGGACATGTTCGGTGGTGGGACCTCGAGCGGTGTCGGCAGCTCCGGCGTCGCCGAGCGCAACCTCAACCGCATCACCATCGGGTTCGCCCTCGTGTGGTTCGTGTCCGTCGTGCTGCTGGGTCTCATCCAAAAGGTCTCTCCCGCGCTCGGGTGATTCTTCTCTTCGGCAGCGGGAGCTTCTGTGGCTGGTGGTAGTGCGATCCGCGGATCGCGAGTAGGCGCTGGACCGATGGGCGAGGCCGAGCGTGGGAACGTCGCGCCTCGGTTCTTCGTGTCGTACTACTGCGCGAACTCGCATGTGACCCGTCCGAGCTTCTCCATCGAGTCCGGCGCGACGGCTCCCGAGCTCTGGGACTGCACCAGCTGCGGCTGCCCGGCAGGGCAGGACCAGGAGAACCCGCCGAGCGCGCACCACAACGTGCCGTACAAGACGCACCTCGCCTATGTGAAGGAACGTCGCAGCGAGGAGGACGGCGAGGCGCTTCTCGCCGAGGCCCTCGCGACGCTGCGGGCACGCCGCGGTCGCTGACCGCGGCGCCCTGATCCACGGAGCGCACCCTGAAGGCCGGTCGACAGCTGTCGACCGGCCTTCTGCACGACGTGGGTCAGGTCGCCGCGCTCAGGCGACCGTGTTCACGTCACTGCCTCCGGGGTGGCCCGCTCGAGCAGCGTCCGCGCCCACCCGGTGTCCACACCCGTGGGCGGGAGATCGACGAAGAACGCACCCTGCCACCGCTGGGTGCGCTGCGCCTGAGGGTTCGTGGTCGCCGACCACGGTGGGTACACGCGGAAACCGCGCCGTCCGGCTGAGGCACCACCCGCGGGAACGTCACCTGCGAGGATGCCCTGCGCGAGCAGCGCGCCGCGGGGGAACAGGAACGCACCGGCCTGGTCGCCCTCCACCGTGGTGACGATGACCAGGTCGGTCGAGCCCGCGTTGTCGAACGGTTCGGTCGACCCGCCCGGCGCCCGGCGCCAGTGCGCGACGAACAGCCCGACCTTCGTCGGCGTCACCCGTGCGGTGCGGGCCCGTACGGACAGCCCGAAGGCCTCGAAGGTCGCGGCACCGTAGCCGGCGTTGTCGGCCTCGGCGGTGATGGACGGGGCCGTGAGCCCGAGCGGCGCGAGGAGGCGGTGCACGACGAGGGCGAGGCCGTCGTCGTGCACCACCTGCTCAGACCCCGTGATGGTGCGCCGTCACCGGCTGGCCGCGGCCGAGTCCAGCAGCCAGAGGGTGAGCCGCGCGCCGACCGCGCCTGCGACGGGAGCCGTGGCCCGGTCCGCGCCGGCCAGGCCCGCCGAGACGGCGTCGGCCTTCTCGGCGCCGGCCGCGATGATCCACACCTCGCTCGAGGCCTGGATGGTCTCGAAGGTGAGGGAGACCCGCTCGGGCGGCGGCTTGGGTGAGCTGCGCACCCCGACCGTGGACCGACCCGTCACGGCGCCGCCCGGGTGGCCGGGGAACAACGACGCGACATGCGCGTCGGGGCCCATGCCGAGCAGGGTGACGTCGAAGACCGGCGCAGAGGCCCCCTTGGGGGCGAAGCGGGCCAGCTCGGCCGCGTACCGCTCGGCCGCCCGGTCGACGTCGTGCTCGCCGTCCGCGGCGGGCATCGGGTGCACGTTGGCGGCGGGCAGCACGTCGAGGTGGTCGATGAGCGCGGCGCGGGCCTGGGTCTCGTTGCGGTCGGCGTCGCCCGCCGGCAGGTAGCGCTCGTCCCCCCACCACAGGTGCACGCCGGTCCAGTCGACCGCGTGGCGCACGGCGGAGCGGGCCACGGCGGCGAGGGTCGCGATCCCGACGGTGCCGCCGGTCAGCACGACGTGCACGGGGGAGCGGACCGACTGCAGGTCGACGATCCGGGTGAGCAGCCGCGCGGCGGCGGCCTCGGCGAGGATCTCGGCGTCGGGGTGCACGACGACGAGGCGCTGGCCGGTCATGCGGACGCGTCCACGCGGGCCAGGCCCTTGGACAGGACCTCCCCGTAGACCTCGTCGGGGTCGAGCCGGCGCAGCTCCTCGGAGAGGCACTCGCGGAGCTCGCGGACCGGCAGGGCGATGCGGTGGGCCGGCTGGCCGGGCTGGGACAAGGTCGCGATCCGTCCGTCCGGGCGTTCCAGGACGATCTCCCCGGACTTGCGGCGCAGCACCACCTTGGTGATCGCGTTCCCGGCGCCGTTGCGCACGATGGAGACCTTGCACCGGAGCTTGTGCGCGATCCACGCGGCGAGCAGGTCCACCGACGGGTGGGCCTCGTCGCCCTCGATCACGGCCTCGGTGACGGACTCGTACGGGGCCTGGTCGAGGGTCGCGGCGAGCAGCCCGCGCCACACCGTCACCCGGGTCCAGGCGAGGTCGATGTCCCCGGGCTGGTGGGTGCCGCGCAGGGTCTTGAGCGCCTCGAACGGGTCGGTGCAGCGCATCGAGTCGGTGATCCGGATCTTGGCCATCTGGCCGATGAGGTCCGTCGACGGGCTCGCCGGGAACTCGCTCGGCCACCACGCCACGATCGGGGCGTCCGGCAGCAGCAGCGCCATGACGAGGGTGTCGGGGTGCTCGGCCAGCACGGGCGAGGGGCGCAGGATGATCACCTCGGAGGCTCCGGCGTCCCCGCCGACGCGGATCTCGGCGTCGAGGCGGTTGGTCTCGGACTGCGTCGCCGGGGCGATGACCAGGATGCGGCAGGGGTGCTCACGGCTGGCGTCGTTGGCGGCGTCGACGGACTCCTCGACCGTCGACTCGTCGGCGACGATGACAAGGGTGAGGACGCGGCCGAGGGCGACGGCGCCACCTTCCTCGCGGATCTTGATGAGACGCTTCGCCACGGCGCCGGCCGTGGTCTCAGGCATGGTGATGATCACGTGTGGTCGTCCCTCTCAGGGCAGTCGGTCTGCAGGCGGGTGTGCAGGGGGACCTGCAGCGAGGAGGCGGGCGGTGTCATGGCCGGCGCCACGCGCGCCCGTCCCGGGCGAGCATCGCGGTCGCCGACTCCGGACCCCAGGTGCCCGACCGGTACGGGTCGGGCTTGCCCTTGCTGGCCCAGTGCGCGGTGATCGGGTCGAGGATCTTCCAGGACAGCTCCACCTCCTCGTGGCGCGGGAAGAGCGGCGGGTCACCGAGGAGCACGTCGAGGATGAGGCGTTCGTAGGCCTCGGGGGAGGACTCGGTGAAGGCGTGCCCGTAGCCGAAGTCCATCGTCACGTCGCGGACCTCCATCGCGGTGCCCGGGACCTTGGCTCCCAGGCGCAGCGTCACGCCCTCGTCCGGCTGGACGCGGATGACGATCGCGTTCTTGCCGAGCTCGGTCGTCGCGGTGGACTCGAAGGGCAGGTGAGGCGCCTTCTTGAAGACGATCGCGATCTCGGTCACCCGACGGCCGAGCCGCTTGCCCGCACGCAGGTAGAACGGCACACCGGCCCAGCGGCGGGTGTCGATGTCGACGCGGATCGCGGCGAAGGTCTCGGTCGTGGACGCCGGGTCGGTGCCCTCCTCCTCGAGGTAGCCCACGACCTCCTCGCCGCCCTGCCACCCGGACTCGTACTGGCCGCGCGAGGTGTGCTTGGAGAGGTCGGCCGGCAGCCGCATGGCCGAGAGCACCTTGATCTTCTCGGCGATGAGGTCGTTCGCGCTGAAGGAGACCGGCTCCTCCATCGCGGTCAGGGCGAGGAGCTGGAGCAGGTGGTTCTGGATGACGTCGCGCGCGGCACCGATGCCGTCGTAGTAGCCCGCGCGGCCGCCGATCCCGATGTCCTCGGCCATCGTGATCTGCACGTGGTCGACGTAGTTCGCGTTCCAGATCGGCTCGTACATCTGGTTGGCGAAGCGCAGCGCGAGGAGGTTCTGGACCGTCTCCTTGCCGAGATAGTGGTCGATGCGGAAGACCGAGTCGGGGGAGAAGACCTCCGAGACGACGTCGTTGAGCTCCCGGGCGCTGGTGAGGTCGTGCCCGAAGGGCTTCTCGATGACCACCCGGCGCCACGCGTCCTCGCCGGACTTCGACAGGCCGGAGCGGGCGAGCTGCTTGCACACGACCGGGAAGGCGCTGGGCGGGACGGACAGGTAGAAGGCGTGGTTGCCGCCGGTGCCGCGGATCTCGTCGAGCTCGGCGACGGTCTCGCTGAGCCGCTCGAAGGCCTCGTCGTCGTCGAAGGTGCCCTGGACGAAGCGGATGCCCTCGGCGAGCTGCTTCCACACGGACTCCCGGAAGGGTGTGCGCGCGTACTGCTTGACGGCGTCGTGCACCACCTGGGCGAAGTCCTGGTCCTCCCAGTCGCGGCGGGCGAAGCCGGTGAGGGCGAAGCCGGGCGGGAGCAGGCCGCGGTTGGCGAGGTCGTAGACCGCGGGCATGAGCTTCTTGCGGGCGAGGTCACCGGTGACGCCGAAGATGACCAGGCCGCACGGCCCGGCGATGCGCGGCAGGCGCAGGTCGCGGGGGTCGCGCAACGGGTTGGAATCGGCTTCGATCTTTGCGGGTCTCACTGGCGCCACCATTTCTCAGAGTGCGGGTGCTCGTCTGCTCCCAGGTGCTCGGGTCGTCCCGACGCCGGACCGCACGTCGAGATGCCCCTGTCCCATTATCAGGTGGGACCCTGAATCGTCTCAGGTCGTCTCAGGACCGGGCGGCCGACAGGCCGGTCGAGACGGTCGCGAGCAGCTCCTCCCAGCTGGTGACGAACTTCGTGAGGCCGTCCGTCTCCAGGTGGTCGGTGATCGCGGCAAGGTCGCCGCCCACCTCGGCGAAGGCACCGACGGTGGCGGCGGCGGCGGTGAGGTTCGGGGTGATCGTGTCCCCGGTGACGACGCCGTGGTCGGCGACCGCCTCCAGGGTCGCCTCGGGCATCGTGTTCACCACGCCCGCCGCGACGAGCTCGGTGACGTACAGCGTGTCGGGGTAGGCCGGGTTCTTCACTCCGGTCGAGGCCCACAGCGGCCGTTGGGGCTGCGCGCCGAGCGCCGCCAGCGCCGCCCAGCGCGGGCCGGCGAGCACCTGGGTGTGGATGTCGTAGGCGAGCCGGGCGTTGGCCACGGCGACCGTGCCCTGCAGCGCGAGGGCAGCGGGGGAGGCGAGTGCGGCCAGGGCCGCGTCGGCCGCGCCGTCCACCCGGGAGATGAAGAACGAGGCGACCGACCCGATGCCGGTGACGTCGAGCCCGGCGGCGGCGGCCTGCTCGATCCCGGCGAGGTAGGCGTCGATCACGGCGGAGTAGCGCTCGAGGGAGAAGATCAGTGTGACGTTGACGCTGATCCCGGCCGCGATGGTGGCGGTGATCGCGGGCAGACCCTCGACCGTGGCCGGGATCTTGATGAAGAGGTTGGGCCGGTCGATGGTCTCCCACAGGACGCGGGCCAGCGCGACGGTGCCGGCGGTGTCGCGGGCGAGGCGCGGGTCGACCTCGATGGAGACGCGGCCGTCCACGCCGGCGGAGGCGTCGTAGGCGGGGCGCAGGACGTCGCACGCGTCCCGCACGTCGCGGGTGGTGATGGCCCACACGGCGGCGTCGACGTCCGCACCGCCGGCGGCGAGCTCACCCAGCTGGGCGTCGTAGCTCGAGCCCTTGGCGAGGGCACCGGCGAAGATCGTCGGGTTCGTGGTCACCCCCACGACGTCGCGGGTGGACAGGAGACCGGCGAGGTTGCCGGAGGTGATGCGATCCCGGGAGAGGTCATCGAGCCAGATGGCCACCCCCTCTGCGGACAGCTGGGCGGTGGCTTCAGACTGACGGGGGGTGGTGGGCACGATGACCTCTCCTAGGGATGTGGTGCTCGTCTGGTGCGGGTGGTGCGGGTGGTGCGGGTGCTGCGGGTGCTGCGGGTGGTGCTCGTGGTGCGGGTTCGCCGGACCCGGGCGCGTTCTGCGGCCCGAGCCCGGCGAGGTGGAGCAGGTGGAGCAGGTGGATCAGCGCTGGTCGCCCGTGCCGCCCTCGGAGGGGACCGGTGCGGCGCCGGGGGCAGCCGAGCCGGCTGCCGCGATGGACTCCTTCGCGGCGGCGGCCACGGCCTCGGCCGTGATGCCGAACTCACGGTAGAGCGTGGCGAAGTCCGCGGAGGCGCCGTAGTGCTCGATGCTCACCGAGCGTCCGGCGTCCCCGACGAGGTCACGCCAGCCCTGGGCGATGCCGGCCTCGACCGAGACACGGGCCTTGACCGAGGCGGGCAGGACCGACTCGCGGTAGGCCGCGTCCTGGGCGTTGAACCACTCGAGGCAGGGGACCGACACGACGCGGGCGTTGATGCCCTCACCGGCCAGCGCCTTGCGGGCGTCGACGGCGAGCTGGACCTCGGAGCCGGTGCCCAGCAGGATCACGTCGGGCGTGCCGTTGGGGGCCTCGGCGAGCACGTAGGCACCGTGGGTGACGCCCGACGCGGAGCCGAACTCCTCGCCGGTGGCCGCACCCTCGCCGCGGGTGAACGTCGGGACGTTCTGACGGGTGAGGATGACGCCGGCGGGGCGGTCGGTGTGCTCCAGGAGCGTCTTCCAGGCCCAGGAGACCTCGTTGGCGTCGGCGGGACGCACGACGTCGAGACCCGGGATCGCGCGCAGCGACGCGAGGTGCTCGATCGGCTGGTGCGTGGGACCGTCCTCGCCCAGGCCGATGGAGTCGTGGGACCACACGAAGGTCGACGGGATCTGCATGAGCGCGGCGAGACGCACAGCCGGGCGCATGTAGTCGGAGAAGACAAGGAACGTCCCGCCGTAGGCACGGGTGCCACCGTGCAGCACGATGCCGTTGAGGATCGCGCCCATGGCGTGCTCACGGATGCCGAAGTGCAGGGTGCGTCCGTAGGGGTGGCCGGTCCAGGCGGCGGTGGAGTGCTCGGCCGGGATGAAGGACGGCTCGCCCTCCATGGTCGTGTTGTTCGACTCGGCGAGGTCGGCCGAACCACCCCAGAGCTCGGGCAGGACCGGCGCGAGCGCGCTGAGGACCTTGCCGGAGGCGGCGCGGGTGGAGACGGCCTTGCCACCCTCGAAGCTCGGCAGGACGTCGTCCCAGCCGGCCGGGAGGGTGCGGGTGCTCAGGCGCTCCAGCAGAGCGGCGCCCTCGGGGTTGGACGCAGTCCAGGCGTCGAAGCCGGTCGACCACTGCGCGCGCAGCTCGGCGCCGCGGGCGCCGACCTCACGAGCGTGCGCGAGCACGTCGTCGGCCACCGCGAAGCTCTCCTCGGGGTCGAGGCCCAGGTTGATCTTCAGGCCCTTGACCTCAGCGGCGCCGAGGGCGGAGCCGTGGATCTTGCCGGTGTTCTGCTTGCTCGGCGACGGCCAGCCGATGATCGTGCGCAGCGCGATGATCGAGGGCTTGTCGGTCTCGGACTTCGCGGCTGCCAGGGCGGCGGCGAGCTCCTCGACGTTCTCGACGTAGCCGGTGCCACCCTCGGTCCAGTCCACGCGCTGGGTGTGCCAGCCGTAGGACGCATAGCGGGCCAGCACGTCCTCGCTGAAGGAGATGTTGACGTCGTCCTCGATCGAGATGTGGTTCTGGTCGTAGATGACCACGAGGTTGCCGAGCTTCTGGTGACCGGCGAGGGAGGACGCCTCGGAGGTGACACCCTCCTGCAGGTCGCCGTCGCCGGCGATGACGTAGATCGTGTGGTCGAAGGGGCTCTCGCCGGGCGCGGCGGCCGGGTCGAGGAGGCCACGCTCACGACGGGCGGCCATGGCCATGCCCACCGAGGAGGCCAGACCCTGGCCGAGGGGGCCGGTCGTGATCTCGACGCCGTCTGTGTGGGCGTACTCGGGGTGCGCCGGGGTCTTGGAGCCCCACGTGCGCAGCGACTTGATGTCGTCGAGGTCGACGTCGTAGCCGGAGAGGAAGAGCTGCAGGTAGATCGTCAGCGACGAGTGACCGGCGGAGAGGACGAAGCGGTCGCGTCCCACCCACTGGGAGTCGCTCGGGTCGTGGCGCAGCACCTTCTGGAAGAGCAGGTAGGCGGCCGGGGCCAGCGAGATCGCGGTGCCGGGGTGGCCGTTGCCGACCTTCTCGACGGCGTCTGCAGCCAGGGCCTTGATGGTCTTGACCGCGCGGTCGTCAAGCTCTGACCACTCGAAAGGCTTCGCTGCGGGGGTGAAGGCGTTCACCGAACCTCTTTTCTTCGCAGGCGCTGAGCCCGCTCGTTCCGACAGGATGGGAGGACTGGCACGAGTCTGCGAGCGATGGCGCGAGGCGCCCGTCCCAGCAGAGCTCAGTGCCACGATACGGCTGCCGGCTCGCGCGGGGATGGGACGTCCGCCAGACGGTCGGCGGGGCGCGCGTGGATCGGCATCGATCGCGGGTCCAGCCTAACCCGTCGATCAAGCATGGTGTTAACGTTCACAATCACGGTTGTCGATGCACCGGGCAATCAACGTCACAGTCGCGGGCCCCCTGATGGGCAGGGACTTACCGGGCCGACGTCGTAGCATGGGGGGACGTTGGTCACCCTGTCGCCCACGAGTCTCCTCGGGCGCCTGACCTTCCATCGGACGCAGAACGGAACCAGCCCCGCGTGCACACCTCGAGTCCAGCCTCGGCCCACCCGTCCCGCCCGCACCTGGGCCACGGAGGCCCCGAAGCCACGTCGCCTGCGGCGACCGCCTCCGACGAGCCGACGACGCCGGCCGCCGTGTGGCGCGCCCGCATCGGCGCCTACGTGGCGCTGACCAAGCCCCGGGTCATCGAGCTGCTGCTGGTCACGACCGTCCCGACGATGCTGCTCGCGGCGGGCGGGTTCCCCTCGCTCTGGCTCGTGCTGGCGACCCTGATCGGCGGCGCGGCCGCGGCCGGGGCCTCCGGGGTGCTCAACTGCTACATCGACCGTGACATCGACGAGGTGATGAACCGGACCAAGCGTCGTCCGCTGGTCACCGGTGAGATCAGCCCGCGCAACGCCCTGATCTTCGGGCTCGCGCTCGGCGCCTTCTCCCTCGTGTGGTTCGCGGTCTTCACCAACCTGGCCGCGGTGCTCTGGACCGCCGCCGCGATCGCCATCTACGTCGTCGGCTACACGATGATCCTCAAGCGCCGCACCCCGCAGAACATCGTCTGGGGCGGTATCGCCGGCTGTATGCCGGTGTTCATCGGCTGGACCGCGGTGACCGGCTCGCTCAGCTGGGGCGCCGTCTCGCTCTTCCTCGTGATCTTCTTCTGGACGCCGCCGCACTACTGGCCGCTGTCGATGAAGTTCCGCCGCGACTACGCCGATGCCGGCGTCCCGATGCTCCCCGTCGTGGCCGACGACATCAAGGTCGCCCGCGAGATGGTCATCTACACGGTCGCGATGATCGCGTGCTCGCTCGCGCTCGTCCCGCTCGAGGGCATGACCTGGGTCTACGCCCTCATCGCCACCGGCCTGGGCGCCTGGTTCCTGGGCCAGTGCATCGGGATGTACCGCCGGGCGCTCGACCCGGGCCGCGGCAAGCTCGGCGCCATGAAGGTGTTCCACGCCTCCATCACGTACCTCACGCTGCTCTTCGTGGCCGTCGGCGTCGACGTCTTCCTGCCGCTGTAGCCCGCAGGCGCCCGGACGATCCTGTGTCAGCGACGACCACCGCGCGAGCGCTGCAGGAGTACCTCGACCACCTGACGATCGAGCGCGGCCGATCGGCGAACACCGTCGCGGCCTACCGCCGCGACCTCACCCGGTACACCGCCTACCTCGACGGGCTGGGGCTGGGGCCCGGTGAGGTGACCACCGCGGTCGTGGAGGACTACGTCGTCGTGGTGCGCACCGGGTCCGACGGCGGGGCGGCGCTGGCCGCCGGGTCGGCCGCCCGCAGCCTGGCCGCGCTGCGCGGCTGGCACGGGTTCGTCCTCGACGAGGGTCAGGCCACCCACAACCCCGCGCACGGCATCCGTCCCCCCGCCCAGGGCAAGCGCCTGCCCAAGGCGATCTCCACGCACGAGGTCGAGCTCCTGCTCGCCGCGGCCGGCGCCGGCGACGGCCCGGGGGCGCTGCGGGACAAGGCCCTGCTCGAGCTGCTCTACTCCACCGGCGCGCGCATCTCCGAGGCGGTCACCCTCGACGTCGACGACCTCGACCTGACGCCCGGGACGGCGTCCGTGCGCCTGTTCGGCAAAGGCAGCAAGGAGCGGGTGGTCCCGGTCGGGTCCTACGCGGTCGACGCGCTCGACGCCTACCTCGTCCGCGCCCGGCCCGAGCTCGCCGGGGCCGGGCGAGGGACCCCCGCGGTGTTCCTCAACACCCGAGGCTCCCGGCTCAGCCGGCAGAGCGCCTGGGCGATCCTGCGGGCCAGCGCCGAGCGCGCCGGGCTGCCCGGCGCCGCGCACGTGTCCCCGCACACCCTGCGCCACTCCTTCGCCACCCATCTGCTCTCGGGCGGGGCCGACGTCCGTGTCGTCCAGGAGCTGCTCGGGCACGCCTCGGTCACCACGACGCAGATCTACACGATGGTCACCGCCGACGCCCTCCGCGAGGTCTACGTCCAGTCCCACCCTCGCGCCCTCTAGACGCGGTTCGGGGAGGGGCGACGGCGCGCTTCCGCCCACGGTCGGCCGGGCTGCGGTAGCGTTGGCGCGTGAGCAGCCAGGCCCCCAGCACAACCGAGATCAACGGACCCACCCTCGACCCGGTCGGGCGTCCGTTGCCGGCCTTCGACGTCCCCGAGCTGCTGGAGGGACACGGCCCCGCGCGGATCATCGCCATGTGCAACCAGAAGGGTGGGGTCGGCAAGACGACGACCACCATCAACCTCGGCGCGTGCCTGGCCGAGTACGGGCGCCGGGTGCTCATCGTCGACTTCGACCCCCAGGGCGCCGCGTCGGTCGGGCTGGGCGTCAACACCCACGAGCTCGACCGCACCGTGTACTCCCTGCTCATGGAGCGTGCGGCGGACATCCACGAGATCATCGTGCCGACCCGGTTCCCACGCCTGCACGTGCTCCCCGCGAACATCGACCTGTCGGCGGCCGAGGTCCAGCTCGTCGGTGAGGTGGCCCGCGAGTCGGTCCTGGCCCGTGTGCTGCGCCCTGTCCTGGACGACTACGACGTCATCCTCGTCGACTGCCAGCCCTCCCTCGGCCTGCTCACCGTCAACGCCCTCACCGCCGCCCACGGGGTGCTCATCCCGCTCGAGTGCGAGTTCTTCGCGCTGCGCGGGGTCGCGCTGCTGGTGGAGACGATCGAGAAGGTCCGGGACCGGCTCAACCCGCGCCTCGAGGTCGACGGGATCATCGCGACCATGTTCGACCCGCGCACCCTGCACTCCCGCGAGGTCATCGCGCGGGTCTACGAGGCCTTCGGCGACACGCTCATGCAGACCGTGATCGGGCGGACGGTGAAGTTCCCGGACGCCTCCGTCGCCGCCGAGCCGATCACCACCTACGCGCCCACCCACTCCGGCGCCGTGGCGTACCGCCAGCTGGCCCGCGAGCTCGTGGCGCGTGGCGACGCAGCCTGAGTTGACGCAGCCTGAGGTGGCGCTGCCTGGGGTGAGCCTGCCTGAGCCGGCCGCGGAGCCGGCGGGTTTCCGGGTGCACCTGGACAACTTCGAAGGCCCCTTCGACCTGCTGCTCTCGCTCATCGCCAAGCACAAGCTGGACATCACCCAGATCGCCCTCGCCCAGGTCACCGACGAGTTCATCGGGTACATCCGCGGCGCCGGCAAGGACCTGTCCACCACGAGCGAGTTCCTGCTCGTGGCCGCGACCCTGCTCGACCTCAAGGCCGCCCGGCTGCTGCCCACCGGCGATATCGAGGACACCGAGGACCTCGCCCTGCTCGAAGCCCGGGACCTGCTCTTCGTCCGGCTGCTCCAGTACCGCGCGTACAAGCAGCTCGCCGGCGTCTTCGCCGACCGGCTCGCCGACCAGGGACGTGGGCTGCCGCGCGCCGTCCCGCTCGAGCCGCACCTCGCCGAGCTGCTCCCCGAGCTCGTGTGGACCACCACCCCGGCGGACCTCGCGGCCCTGGCGACCCGGGCGCTCGCCCCGCGCCCCGGGCCTCCCCAGGTCGACACGAGCCACGTGCACGCCCCGACGGTCAGCGTCCGCGACGAGGCGGACCTCATCGCGCGGCGGCTGCGCCGCGGCGGACCGGCGACCTTCCGCGCCCTGGTGGCCGACGCACCGACCCGGCTGGTCGTCGTCGCGCGGTTCCTCGCCCTGCTCGAGCTGTTCCGCGAAGGTGTGCTCGCCTTCGACCAGATGACGCCGCTCGGGGAGCTCACCGTGCGATGGACCGGCGCGGAGGAGGGCGACGTGATCTTGACGACACTGACCTCGGAGGTCGGCGATGACTGACCAGACCGCCGCCACCGACGACGACGTCGCCGCGACCGACGTCGCCGCCCTGCCCGGGGGAGCCCTCGCCGCCATCGAGGCGATCCTCATGATCGCCGACGCGCCGGTCTCGGCCGTGCGCCTCGCGGTGGCCCTGCACCTGCCGCTCGAGCGGGTCGAGGACCTGCTCTGGCGGCTGCAGCTGGAGTACTCCCAGGCCGCGCGACCGCAAGGATTCGAGCTGCGCGAGGCGGGTGGCGGCTGGAGGTTCTACTCCGCACCGGCCTTCGCCGACGTCGTCGGGCAGTTCGTCACGGACGGACAGTCGGCCCGGCTGTCCCAGGCGGCACTGGAAACTCTCGCGGTGATTGCGTACCGTCAACCTGTCACCCGGGGGCAGGTCTCTGCTGTCCGCGGGGTCAGCGTCGATGGTGTGGTGCGTACGCTGACCATGCGGGGCCTCGTCGCCGAGGTCGCCGTGGAGGCGTCCAGTGGTGCGACCCTGTACGGAACCACGGGATACTTCATGGAGCGCATGGGCTTCACATCGCTCGACGAGCTACCCGCACTGGCACCACATCTGCCCGAGATCGACTCTGAGGAGATGGCCGACGACGCCCAGCGTCGCGGCCTCGCGGAGCGATGGGCAGTCCCGGGGCCCGCCGAGCCGGCGGAGCAGCTGGATGCGATCAAACTGGAGGAAAAAGTAGATGAGTAACACCCGTGGCGGCCGCAAGAAGGCACGCCCGCAGGAACCGCCCCGCGACGTCCACGTGCCCGACGGCGTGCGGCTCCAGAAGGTCCTGGCGACCGCCGGTCTCGGCTCGCGTCGAGCCTGCGAGAACCTCATCACCGCCGGCCGCGTCGAGGTCGACGGTGTCCTGGTCACCGAGCTCGGTGTCCGCATCGACCCCGACAAGAACGTCATCCACGTCGACGGTCTGCGGATCCAGCTCGACCAGTCGATGCTCACCCTTGCGCTGAACAAGCCGCTCGGTGTCGTCTCGACCATGCACGACCCCGACGGCCGCCCGACCCTGTCGGAGTTCGTCGCGGACCGCCCCGAGCGCCTCTTCCACATCGGCCGCCTCGACGCCGACTCCGAGGGTCTCATCCTGCTCACCAACGACGGCGAGCTCGCCAACCGGCTGGCGCACCCCAAGTACGAGATCCCCAAGACCTACCTCGTGCACGTCGAGGGCAAGGTCCAGGCGACGCTGGGGAACAAGCTCACGCACGGCATCGAGCTCGAGGACGGCACCGCCAAGGTCGACAAGTTCCGGATCGTCGACTCGACCCCGCACGCCACCCTCATCGAGGTCGAGCTGCACGAGGGCCGCAACCGCATCATCCGCCGGATGTTCGCCGAGGCCGGGTACCCGGTCAACCAGCTCGTCCGCACGAAGATCGGCCCGGTCCGCCTGGGCGACCTGCGTCCCGGACGCGTCCGGGTGCTCGGCCAGACCGAGCTCGGCACGCTCATGGCGGCCGTCGACCTCTGAGCAGGTCGGCCCGCTGCCTCTGAACAGGCGGCGGACCACTGCGGCCGGGCGCGGTGCGCCCGGCCGGCGATCAGCACGACCCAGCACGACGACCCAGCACGACGACTCAGGGAGTGACCCATGACGGTGCGCGCGATCCGCGGCGCAACGCAGCTCGACGTCGATGAGCGCGAGCACCTGTTCGACCGCACGACCGAGCTCGTGACGGAGGTGCTCGCCGCGAACGACCTGTCGACCGAGGCGCTCATCTCGATCATCTTCACCTGCACCCCGGACCTCGTCGCCGACTTCCCGGCCGCGGCCGCCCGGGAGATGGGCCTGGGCGACGTACCGCTCATGTGCGCGACGGAGATCGCCGTGCCTGGCGCGCTCCCGCGCGTCGTGCGCCTCATGGCGCACGCGAACCTCGACGCGGCGCGCGCCGACGTCCGCCACGTGTACCTGCACGGTGCGACGAGCCTGCGCAAGGACCTCGCGCAGTGAGCGGGGCTGCGACCGGGTCTGTGAACGTCCCGCTGACCGTCGCGATCGACGGGCCGTCCGGGTCGGGCAAGTCGAGCGTCTCCCGCCAGGTCGCCCACCGGCTCGGGCTCGCCTACCTCGACACCGGCGCGATGTACCGCGCCGCCACCTGGTGGTGCGTCCAGCAGGGCGTCGACCTCGGTGACGCCGTCGCCGTCGCCGACCTCGTGGCCGCCATGCCGCTCGAGATGGGCCTCGACCCGCTCGCGCCGACCGTGCACGTGGACGGCACCGACATCGCCGAGGCGATCCGCGACTCCGCGATCTCCACCGCGGTCAGCGCCGTCGCCACGAACCTCGCGGTCCGCGCCGAGCTGCGCGCCCGGCAGTGCGCCGTGATCGACGCCGAGCGCACCGGCGGCTTCTCCGGCGGCGCCGGCGTCGTCGCCGAGGGCCGCGACATCACGACCGTCGTCGCCCCCGACGCCGACGCCCGGATCCTGCTCACCGCGAGCGAGGAGGCGCGCCTGGCGCGCCGCGCCCGTGACGTGCACGGAGCCGACGACGCGGCCGCCGTCGAGGCGACCCGCGACCAGGTGCTGCGCCGCGACCGCGACGACTCGACCGTGTCCCAGTTCCAGGTGGCTGCGGACGGCGTGGTCACGGTGGACTCCTCCGACCTCGACTTCGAGGAGACGATCACCGCCGTCCTCCAGGTGGTCGCCACCGTCACCGGATCGGCCGCCGGGCTCACCCGGTGACCAGCGGCGCACCGGCAGCACCGGGTGCGCCGGGCCTGCGCAGCCCGGCCTGGGCACGGTGGGTCGGGCGGTTCCTGGCCCGCGTGGTGTGGAGCACCGAGGTGGTCGGCACCGAGCACGTGCCGGCCTCGGGCCCCGTGCTCTTCGCCGCCAACCACACCGGTCTCATGGACGGCCCGATCGTGGTCGGCGGGTCACCGCGCCCGGTGCACATGATGGTCAAGGACTCGATGTTCTCCGGCCCGCTCGGTGTGATCCTGCGCGCATCCGGACAGATCCCGGTCGACCGTGACCACCCCCGCGCAGCCCTCACGAGCGCGGCCGCGGTGCTGCGCCGCGGCGGGGTGGTCGGAGTCTTCCCCGAGGGCAACCGTGGGCGCGGCGACCTCGCCGACGCACGCGCCGGCGTGGCCTGGCTCGCCCTGGCCACCGGGGCCCCGGTGGTACCGGTGGCGGTCCTGGGGACGCGGCGCACCGGGGAGAAGGTCGGCGCGATCCCGGGCCTGCGGCGCCCCCTGGTGGTCCAGTTCGGCCCGCCGGTGAGCATCACCCGCGCCCCGGGCACGAGCGGGAAGGTCGCCCTGGACCGGGGGAACGAGGAGGTCCGACGCGCGCTGCGCGCGGTCGTGGCGGACGCCGTCGGGCGCAGCGGGATCACGTTGCCGGTCGACGATCCGAACCGCGAGGGGCCCACCTGAGGGGTGCGGGAGCGCGCCCGCACGGGCGCTGCGGCGTCGGGCAGGACGGGGTGTGTTCGTGGGACCCCTCTGCGGCTGGGACAATGGGTGTATGAGCACGCCTGAACAGAACCTTTCCGAGGACCTGACCGCGCCCGCGGCGTCCCCCGCAACCCCCAGCACCGCGAGCGAGGCAGCAGCCTCCCAGGTGCCGTCCGGCAGCGAAGGGCCCTCCGACGAGGTCCGTGAGCGCGCCCTGCGCGCCGGGCTCGAAGACTACGAGCTGGCCGAGGACGACCTCGCGCTGCTCGGTGGAGAGCTCGGGGAGGGCGGCGACGAGGACGCAGCCCTCGCACTGCCCGTGCTCGCCGTCGTCGGGCGACCCAACGTCGGCAAGTCGACGCTGGTCAACCGCATCATCGGCCGCCGCGAGGCGGTCGTGGAGGACAAGCCCGGGGTGACCCGGGACCGTGTGAGCTACCCCGCCGAGTGGGCCGGGCGCCGCTTCATGCTCGTCGACACCGGCGGCTGGGAGGTCGACGTCGCCGGCATCGAGGCGCGCGTCGCCGAGCAGGCCGAGGTCGCGATCAGCCTCGCCGACGCCGTGATGTTCGTCGTCGACGCGACCGTGGGACCGACCTCGACCGACGAGCAGGTCGTCCGGATGCTGCGCCGGTCCGGCAAGCCCGTGATCCTGTGCGCCAACAAGGTCGACGGCCCGCGCGCCGAGGCCGACGCCTCCGAGCTGTGGAGCCTGGGCCTGGGCGAGCCCTTCCCGGTCTCCGCGCTGCACGGCCGTGGCACCGGCGACCTGCTCGACGCCGTCATGCGCACCCTGCCGACCGAGACGGTCCACGGCAAGGCGATCGTCCACGGTCCGCGCCGCGTGGCGCTCGTGGGACGCCCCAACGTGGGCAAGTCCTCCCTGCTCAACAAGGTCGCCGGAGCCGAGCGTGTGGTCGTCGACTCCGTCGCCGGCACCACCCGTGACCCGGTCGACGAGCTCGTCGAGCTGCGCGGCAAGCCGTGGATGTTCGTGGACACCGCCGGTATCCGCCGCCGCGTGCACCAGACCTCCGGCGCCGACTTCTACGCCTCGCTGCGCACGCAGGCCGCGATCGAGAAGGCCGAGGTCGCCGTCGTGCTCCTCGACGCGAGCGAGAAGCTCACCGAGCAGGACACCCGCGTGATCTCCCAGGTCATCGACTCCGGTCGAGCCGTGGTCATCGCGTACAACAAGTGGGACCTCATGGACGAGGACCGTCGTCCGTTCCTCGAGCGCGAGATCGAGCGTGACCTCGTCCAGGTGCAGTGGGCCCCGCGGGTGAACATCTCCGCGGCGACCGGCTGGCACACCGACCGGCTCGTGCCGGCCCTGGAGAAGTCGCTCGAGTCCTGGGACATGCGCATCTCGACCGGGCGCCTGAACTCCTTCCTCGGCGAGCTCGTCGGCGAGCACCCGCACCCGCTGCGTGGTGGCAAGCAGCCGCGCATCCTCTTCGCGACGCAGGCGTCCACCCGGCCGCCGCGCTTCGTCATCTTCGCGACCGGGTTCCTCGAGGCCGGCTACCGACGCTTCATCGAGAGGCGCCTGCGGGAGACCTTCGGCTTCGAGGGCTCGCCGATCTCCATCTCGGTGCGCGTGCGCGAGAAGCGCAAGCGCTGACCGGACCGCTCCCTGACCCGGGCAGCTGTGACGTGAGCCACTCGGCTCGGTCGCCGCTGTCCGGGTCTGTGCGTTCCCGGGGTGTACTCGGTAGGGTCGGGCCATGAGCGAATCCGGACTGGACCAGGCACGGCGCAAGATGCGCGACGGCGGCGTGCACACGACCGCGATCGACGTGTTCTCCCACTTCTACGGGCTGCTGGAGGCGGGGGAGACGGGGATCATCGCCGAGGCGGACGTCGACCCGCTCGTCGACGTCCCGCGCCAGAGTGACCTCGACGTCACCGAGGAGGTGGGGCGCGCGGCGCTCGCCCAGACGGCGGTCATCAAGCTCAACGGCGGGCTCGGCACGTCAATGGGGATGGACAAGGCGAAGTCGCTGCTCACCGTGCGCGGGGAGGAGTCCTTCCTCGACGTCATCGTCGGGCAGGTCCGTCACGCCCGGGCTGCGTTTGGCGTGAAGCTGCCGCTCGTGTTCATGAACAGCTTCCGCACGCAGGACGACACGCTGGCGGCGCTGGCCGCCCACCCGGACGTGGCCGTGGACGGGGTGCCGCTCGACTTCCTGCAGAACCGGGAGCCGAAGCTGCGCGCCGACGACCTCACGCCGGTGGCCTGGGAGGCCGACCCGAGCCTGGAATGGTGCCCTCCGGGGCACGGCGACCTGTACACGGCCCTGCAGACCTCCGGGGTGCTCTCGGCGTTGCTGGCGGCCGGCTACCGGTACGCGCACGTGTCCAACTCCGACAACCTCGGTGCGGCCCCCGACGCGGCCCTCGCCGGGTGGTTCGCCTCCTCCGGGGCGCCCTTCGGCGCGGAGGTCGCCGTGCGCACCCCGGCCGACCGCAAGGGCGGCCACCAGGTGGTCCGCAAGAGCGACGGCCGGATCGTGCTGCGCGAGACCGCTCAGACGCTCGACGCGGACGCGGCTGCTGCTGCCGACATCTCCAAGCACCGGTACTTCAACACGAACAACCTCTGGTTCGACCTGTCGGCGCTTGCGGACGAGCTCTCCCGGTCCGGTGGGGTGCTGGCGCTGCCGCTCATCCGCAACGCCAAGACGGTGGACCCGGCCGATGCGTCGTCGACGCCGGTCATCCAGATCGAGTCCGCGATGGGTGCCGCGATCGAGGTGTTCGAGGGAGCGGTGGTGCTCGAGGTGGATCGGGGACGGTTCCTGCCGGTGAAGACGACGAACGACCTGCTCGTGCTGCGCTCTGACGTGTACGAGCTGGGGGAGGACTACCGCCTGACCGCGGTGGTCGACGCGCCGCTGGTGGACCTGGATGCGTCGTTCTACAAGACCATCGGGGCCTTCGACGCGCGGTTCGCGGCCGGGGCACCTTCACTGGTCGGGGCGACGTCGCTGACGGTCGCGGGGGACTGGACGTTCTTGGCCGACGTGACCGCCGTGGGCGCTGCGTCTCTGGCCGATCCGGGTGCTCCGGCGACGGTGCCGGCTGGGGCCACCATCAGCGCCGACGGCATCATGGAGTCGTGAGCACCTCTCCGGATGGGGTAATGTTCTCTACGGCCCTCCGGGGTCGGTGAGGTTCTCACAACGGGTCTTCGGGCCCAGGGTGGGAACCTTCGGGATGTGGCGCAGCTTGGTAGCGCACTTGACTGGGGGTCAAGGGGTCGCAGGTTCAAATCCTGTCATCCCGACCAGCGTTTACGCAGGTCGGAGGCCATCACCGCGAAAGCGGTGGTGGCCTTTTTCGTGTCTGAAGGGGCCCTGGGGGCCTAACTGGGGGCCTAAGTCTGGTGTGGACGCGTGTGGACACAGTTTGATAACGATGACCTCTCGGACATCAGCGCTAGGGCGCCTGCTCCATCGGGGATGGTGGGGTTCGTGCGCCGACGGTCCAAGGCGATCTGCCCGACGACGGTGGAGCTGGTGGCTTATCGCTCGATGTACGCGGCGAGAGTGGGCGCGCGGTCGACCGGTGTCGCGGCCGCGCCTCGAACCCCTGCCGCGGCCGCCGAACCCCTGAACGCCAGCCTGGGCGGCGGCCTCGACCTATCGACCGTGCAACGCGAACTCATCGCGGCTCACGTCGAGCAGTGAGCGTCCCGGCACCGCGCATTCGTATCTCGGCCCCGAGTCCCCACGATGGGCGCCGCAGATGTAGGCGTGACCGTCGACTCGAGTAGAAGTTTCAGTGTCGCCCGAGGACGCCAGCAGCATCGACCTCGGCCTGATCGACCAACCGGTGAACCGACACCCCCAACTGCTTGGCAGCAGCGAACGACGACGCAGTCACGTTCTGATACTCGCCGAGGTGCTCGTCGACCAACCTCACGGCACGAGCCTTCGGCTCCGAATGATCTTCTTGGGGCAGATTCTCCTTAGGCTCAAACAGGAGCGGTATCAAACCTGGCCCTTTAGGTTGACGCCGTCTCTATACACCCGTCACACTCGAATCCGCACTTGGGTGCGCCCCGCATTCAAACCTGAGGAGATCTGCCACCCCGTTCCACTGCAGCACTGCCAAGACCTCCGTTGGCGTGCCTGGAATGGAGTGGGTATGGATCTCATGGATTGTCTGGCCGGCCCCCTCGCAGGGGCTTCGGTTCTCGCGATCATCTCCGTTGTCGGGAAGGTCTGCGGTCTCAGTCAGGTCATAGGACTCTGGGCAGACCACCTTGAGATGCGAGCCACCGCGCGCAGGATGCGGGCAGCGGGTGCCTCTGACAAGCAGATTGTCCGTTTCTATGCCAGGCACGCCGCGACCCGTGTTGGACGTTCGCCGTGACGGCTCGCGGGGAGTCAGCCCCTCTTGTTAGGGCCTGCGCACGAAGAGCGCCGGCGTAATCCCGAGGTTTGGGCGACTCGGTGCTCTCGAAAGGCATTCCGGCAGCACAAGGCCGCTAGGCGAACTCTCATCGGACACGAGTTTTCCGCGCTGGACAGCTATGTCCGTGGCGTGGGGGCGGTTACATCGGCCCCTGGGGCTGGGGTGACCAGCGTCGACACGGCAGAACCTTCGGCTGCAGTTGTGCTCACCCGGTCGCAGATCGAGCGGGTGAAGTCTTGTGCTGGTGCTCCTGAAGCTCGACGCGAGGTTTGATGGGGGTGCCTGAGTGAGCGATCATTTCGTGTGCCGTCAACCTTCCAAGCCCTGGTCATCGCCGTGTTTGCCATCCTCCCAGGAGCGTTCTACACCTGGGCCTTTGAACGCGAGGCCGGAGCCTGGGGGATAGGCCTGTCTGACCGTCTCGTTCGGTTCCTCGGAGCTTCTGCGGTCTTCGGCGTGTTGGCACTTCCTTTGCTCTACCAGGGGTACCGAGAGTTGGTGGTGTCGGGGCGAGTCGAAGATGGACGAGCGCTTCCCTGGTGGGTGTGGGCCGTACCGCCACTACTTGCCCTTCTTCCGGCACTCGCCGGGTTCCTCGTCGGAACAGGGGCGAACAGGAACTGGAAGTTGGTGCGTCCGATTGTCGGCCCCGCGCCGTATCCGCGCGGCTGGGACCAGCTCTTCCAGCAGCCGAACCTGGTCGGCTATGTGCGCCTGAGACTTAAAGACCAAACCTGGATCGTGGGCTACTGGGCATCAGAGACCGATGGGAACGGACTCCCAGGGAGCTATGCCGCGGGTTTCCCTCACCCTCAAGACCTCTACTTCGTGGACACGTGCGAAGTTGACCCGGTCACCGGTGTTCCGTCCGTCGACGGCAACGGTTTCCTGGTGCACACAGGCGTTGCGGCGCTCGTGAACTGGGACCAGGTCGCATACGCTGAGTTCATTCAAGCGGTACCAGCTCTCTGAGTGGAGAACGGCATGAGCGACAAGTCCAGCCCCACCGGGGGCCGCAAGGTCGGAGCGATCGAACGCAAGGGCGGATATGCTGCTGGCAAGCCAGCGAGCCCAGCTGCTCGTCCATCAGCCTCCTTTTCGCCTCGCCCCTCCGTACAGCGCCCGCCAACGTCTGGCAGTGCCAACCAACCTCGATGACGACGGTTCCTGGTGGTGAGCGTGGTGAGGCGCGCTCGACCGCCAGCAGTGCCGCGCTCGACCGCCAGCAGTGCCGCGCTCGACCGCCAGCAGTGCCGCGCTCGACCGCCAGCAGTGCCGCGCTTGACCGCCAGCAGTGCCGCGCTTGACCGCCAGCAGTGCCGCGCTCGACCGCCAGCAGTGCCGCGCTCGACCGCCAGTAGTGCCGCGTGGGCCTCGGAGCGCTGGACTAGGTGCGCCTGGACGATCCACACGAGCGACAGACGGAGAAGGTTGGGCCCGGTGACCGTGTGGCCGTCGACGCCTTGAACCTTGAGCCTGACCCAGGCGCCCAAGACGGCTAGTGCCGCAGCGATCGAGTGGGACAAACCAGAGCTGGTGTGGCATTCGCGCGACATGGCGAGCTCCCGGTGGTGGCACCACACCCATTGGAGTGGGCTGTACCTACCCAGGTGAGGAACTGCGAATAAGACGCACGATGCGTCCGCCGTGTCGCGGGCCGGCATGCGCCTCGGTCTGTCAGGGTTGCGGCGTGAAGAACACTTTTAGCCACCTCCTGCGCGACGATCCTGGCCTCGACGAGCGAGCAGTAAAGGAAGCGCTCGTCGTCTTGGACACTAATGTGCTGCTCGACTTCTATGGCCGGACTCCAGAGAACCGTGAGGCCCGGTTCAAGACTCTCGAGGAAGTGGGTGATCGGCTTCGGATCCCCTACCAGGTTGGGATTGAGTTTCATCGCAATCGGGTGAGCGAGACGCAGAAACTTCAGAAGGCCTACGCCGACGCTTTCGACGCCGTTTCGCGGATGGAGAACTCTCTCAAGAACTTCGGCAGCTCGAAGTACCAAGAGTCGCAGGCAGCCGTCGCGAGCGCTGGCTCCGCCTCTGCCGAGCGCCTGCGGGCGGAACTGACCAAGATCAAGGGTGGGGACCCCCACTCGATCGACGCTTTGGCCGATCCACTGCTTCGGCGGATCGAGGCGCTGCTCGAGGATCGCGTCCTCCCGCCACCAAGCGCTGGGAAGATACGCAAGCGGGTTCGTCGCTTCGTCACCTACCGACTGCCGTATCAAGTCCCTCCCGGCTACGCGGATGCCTCCAAGAAGTCCCCCATGCATGCCGCCGGGGACTACCTGCTGTGGGCCGAAATTCTCTCACTCGCCAAGCGTGAGGATCGTTCCGTCCTCCTCGTAAGCGACGACCGAAAAGGGGACTGGGTGCAGAAGGGGAGCTTGGCACATCCGGACCAGCCCAGGCCAGAGTTGCTCGCTGAGTTCAAGGAGTGCACCGTCGCCACCACCGCCTTTTACCACCAGATGACCCTCAAGACGTTTCTCGCTAAGGCCAACGAGTTCCTCGGGGTGGCGGTATCCGATGAGGTGCTGAAGGAGGAGCAAGAGATGCAAGAAGTCGCTCAGCGGGTGGCGAAGGGTGAGGCGTGGGTTCGCAGGAACCGCCACTTGATGCAAGTACCTGCACACTGGCTGGGCTCGTCGGCTGACGTGCATATGCGACGCGCGCTTGAGAAGTTAGTGCGCGACTCGATGCCGACGTTTCAGGGCACCCCAAGCGACCTCTTGTTCCTCGGTGCAATGGGAAACGCGACGGACCTGGCAGAAGAGGAGGCAATGTTGCTTGCCGACGAACTGGGGGACAGTGACGACCATGAGTACGACGATCATGAGCACGATGAGTTCGAGCGCGTCGAGCGTGAGCCCGACGATCCGGACAATGAAGAGAGCTTCGACGAGACGCATTAGCGCATTCGGCGAGGCCCCTCGTCGCGGCTACTTGCCAGTGTTGTTGCCGCCATCAGCGGGCGAGATCAGCCGAGAGCAAGTCGTCGACGAGCTCGCGCTAGTAGTACGTGACGGGCGACAGGCTTGACGGACCGCTCGACGACGTCAATGGCGAGGTTCCCGGATCTTTCGACCTCGTGCACCGGGCAGCGCGCACGGGGCTACCTGCCCGAAGACGTCTACGGCATGATCCTCGACCGCTACAACGACGAAATCGACACCGCGCTGATGGCGGCCGACACCACTGCGACCTGGGCCAGGTGCTTCAGGGGCAAAGAGGCTCTACCTTTGAATCTCTGGGAGCCTAACTCCGTGAAAGGGCTGGATCGGTGGGGTCGCCGGTGGACGCGTTCGGACGATTTATTGCCGTCTACCTGCGGCGACATCGAGCCGGACCGCCCTCACGGTTAACTTCCAGGCCGCCTGGGATGTGGTCGGCCTCGAGACGGTCTGGATGAGGGCACCAGACTCCTCCATGAAGTCCTCGAACGTGGACCTGATAGGGACCTGCTCGAGCTTCTCGACCGTCCTGCCCACGACCCTAGACACACGGCGTCCACCGCCATGGCTTGTACGTCTTCGGGCCTCTGGCGCTGGTCACTTGCCGCTTCGCGCCTCAACCGCGTAGCGGCTCAAGAGGTGCTGCGCCGTCAGCCCGTGGTGGGCAAGCAAGGTGCCTACCCTCTTCGGGTCACGGAACGTATCGCTGTCGGAGAGCGCCGTCGCGAACTGGTCTAGGGCATCACGCAGAAGGAATAGCTTCTCTGTCGTCACAACGACGCACCGTTGTGGGATCGCAGCCTTTGAATCGAAGGACGCCCAAGGGTGGATCAGAACGGGGGTTCCAGAGGTCATGGGGTACTGGTCTCGAAACCAGTCCATAGAATTGGACAGCTGCTTCGCATCGTCCTTGACGACGGGATGCTCCATAGCACCGCTCTTTGCCTCGATGACAAGGAAGGTATTGTCGTTCAACGCCCACAGGTTGTCCGGCCCTCGCCCAATCTCGTGTTCTGGTCGCTGTCCGGCAAATCCGAGGTGTGAAGCGAGGTCGTCCATCGCTGCCTCGAACTGTCTGGTACGCGGTCCAAATGCTAGGTCTCCGAGCAACGCGTTGAAGCCCAGGCGGAGTCCGGCTCCCGTTCGGTACCGGTTCTGATACCACGCTGATGCTCCGGCACCTTGCTCCTGGACCGGAGTTCCGAGTTTCGCGTAGTCGACACCCGTCGAGGGTCGCAGGAGTGAACGGTTCAACTCATTCGCAGCGCGCTGCGTCTCCTGGGCCGTGACCGGGTTGAGAGAGTGCTGGTACGTCGCGGTCTCTTGGAGGAGCTGTCCTCGAACCACCCGATCCTGGCTTGCGTCGAGTGCCACCTGCAGGGCAGTCACCGCGTCCCCGTGCCGACCATGAGAGGCGCTGTTGAACGCGGCCCGCCGTTGGGTGGTGACAAGGTCAACCTCCTTGCTCTCGTAGCGCAGGGTGGCGAGACGCGAGCGACTCGCGGTGATCCACCCCTTGTCACGATTCAGGACCTGCTGGATGACTGACAGCAGTTCAGGTACGCCATTTCCCTTGATCGTCTGCGCGATCTCACGAGAAAGCTTCATCTGCGCTCGAGTGGCCGGAGAGAGGGCATCTTCGGCACCTGGACGCAGGAGTCGTTCAATCATCCGCGCACCCATGAGTAGGACAACACTGTGGTCGTCGTTGGAACGCACTGCACGACCCATGCCCTGCTCGATGCGTTGAATCTGATTGCGCAAGAGCGCGTCTGACCCGGCAAGTTCTGCCTCCCCAAGACGGTCAATCGCTCCCAAGGATTCCGGCAAGCCGTCGATGACAAGCACATGACAGGAGTCCCCTGGGAGGTCGACTCCGTCGTAGCGGTTCACGAGCGCGACCAACCCAAGTCGCGGGTTGGAGCGCAACTGCTCGATCCCCTCCTTGATCGAGTCCTTGTCGAAGACGCGGGCGCCCAGCTTCTCCCAGATCTCCGAACGCGCCTTGCTGGGCACGATCACGACGACGTTTCGCTTCGCGGCGAGGCCGACGACCAGGTCACGAATATCGTTATCTGACGCCTCTGGGACGATCTCCTGAGGGATTACGACTAGCCGATCCCCTATGTCACCGGCGTTGGCTGGCGTGATTGGCCGCGCGATCGTGTTCGGGTCGGCATTGAAGTCCCTCACGAGCACGCTGTCGTCTGCCAGGGTCGCAGTCAGGTAGACGCGGCGCTTCGCCCCAGCGAACCCAGTCAGAACGTCGATCGGCAGGTGGTCGGGAGCGATTTCGACTGCTTCGGAGGCGAAAGCCGCGCGACACATTGGCAGCACGTCAACGATCAACGGCCAGACGAAGGAGTAGGGGGTGGACTCTGTGAGGGGATGGATGATCCTGAGCACATCGCGTTGGCGGTCTTGCCACGCCCAGTACGGCACGCGAAGGAGCGCTGACCGACGTCCCGCACGGATGTCCAAGAGCGAGTTCTGGCTCTGTTGGTCGAGAACATCTGCGAACAGTTCGAGGAGCTCGAAGTATGCGTTCGTGCCCGACGGCAGGCGCAACCGGAACGCGTCCTCGGCCTTCGCCAGGCACGCGTGGGCGTCGTCGACAACGACGGTGCCCAGGCCATACCGCGCTGCCTTGTGAGAGGTACCTCCGACACCGAAAACGGACATCCCGTTGACGAGGCGCTGGAAGACATCTACGAGGATCGCCTTCTGGTGCTGGTATTCATACGATGCTGGATCGTCGGTCACGGGGATGCCCAGCGCTGCAGCCTCGTTGCGAACTTGCTCAGCGAGGTAGTGGTCTGGAACGAGGTAGGCGACGGGCCCTGATTCCTCAGCGAGTGAACACTGTGCGATCAAGAGGCCCACGACGGTCTTACCACCGCCGGTATTCAGCTTGACAACGAGGTCGCTCTCTGAGCGGCGGGCGTCCCACTGATCGAGGACCTGGTCCTGCGGGCCTCGAAGGTACTCGTATCCAGGTACTCGAGGTAGTGCGGCGAAGACGTCACGGGGATGGCGCACCTCATTGGTAGGCACATCAGCCTGTTCAAACACGCTGAAGTCAACTGGCATTATCGCTCCCGCTCCATCGAATCACCGAGCTATGCCCGGGCGGGCCGCACGGACTCTGGGCATCAAGATAGTGGTTCGGGACCGCTTGGAACAGGACACTTCGGCCCCACATACACCGGGCCCGCGAAATGTCGCGGGCCTCAAACGAACGGGGGCCTAACTTCACCCGGGATCGACCTTGATGCGCCCTGAGCGATTCTTCAGGACGTGCGGTCATTTCGTCAGGATCGGTTGGTCTACTGTGCCTATGACGGTTGCCTGGTCGACCCACCGGGCGCGGACGCTGAATGCGACCAGTTGCTCGAGTGCGATGTGCTCGTCAGTGACCTGCGTGCCCTGGTACATGCCGGGGTTGCGGATCGCGGCATCGAGTCCTTCGGTGAACGATCGAGCGCCGCGGTGGAGGTTCTTGTAGGTGTCGCTCCTGCAATGGTGAGTCGTCCCATAACCTCAGCGTGTCGTAACCCTTGGGTTACAGGACCTAGACGGCTCTCGTCGTTCTCGGGAGGCGATGCCGATCAGTGCTCTCACCATCTCGGCTCAGTCGTCGGCTGCCATCAGTTGCTGCCGGACGGCGGGCGCGGTGCAACCAGGGTCCCGCAGTTGAAGCGAGCGACGAGCGGGAGATGAACCACGTGTCGCGCGAGGACGACGCCGAGTGGTGCCATGGCCATGCCGAGTCCCGTTCGTTCTTCACTGAGGCGGCCGCGGTCCACTCCGTCGACCAAGGTGTCCGTAGACCCGCGGAGACAGAGCAGAAGAGGTTAGAAGGCTCTCGGTGCCGGCTCCGCGTTTTGCGAAGCGGTTGGTGTCACTGCTGGGTTGCGCTCGAGGGGCCCATTGCGTACTCGCATCAGGGCGGTGTAGTGATCGGAGATCTGCGCGGCGTGATGCTCGGGGAGTGCGGTGTAGCCGCCGGCTAGTTTGGCTGCTGCGGCGGTGCTGTCCTGGCTGAGGTCGTCGCGGCTGAGTTCTCGGGCTGGTAGGAAGAGCTGATTCGACCGGGCCAGGGCGTTGAACGTGCGTGTGTTCCATGCCGTGATGTCGCCCATAAGGGAAAGTACCCCGTTGACTGCCTGCTTCGTCCGCTGCTGACGTGCTGTGACGTGTCCGCCTGGGGCGGGCGTGCTGTGGAGGTCGGCGTACTGAGCCAGGAGAGTCGCTGCGCGGGAGATGCCCTTGCCGCCGAGGGAGTCGCGGGGGTCGATGCTGCGCACGGGGTACAGCGTGGCCGCGAGGTCTCTCCACGCGGCGGCCCGGTGCATGAGGACGTCAACGACGTGCTGGTGGTCCTCGCCCGGCACGGGCAGGTCAGTGCCTGCGTAGAACTGAGCAGCGCGCACGTGGACTGCGAGGCCGAGGGCGGCGAAGCGTTGCAGCGGTGCGATTTCGTAGCTCGGGGTCGCAACGAGTTCCCAGGCCCGTTGGCGCAGTGCGCGCATGTTGTCGGTGAGCTCGACGAGCGGGTCGAAGGTCCGCACTACGGGGTGGATCGGCCCGGTGCTGTCGAGACGGCGCGAGGGCACCGGTACGCCAAGGGTGAGCGCTGTGGCGGCGTCGTGCATCTCATCGAGGCCGGTCATGATCGTGCGCACAGCAGCCCATGGGACACCGGCCTGTCCTGCGCGGAGGGCGAGCCGGTCTCGGCCGCCTAGGACGGTGGTCGTCATGGTCGCGGCACGCTTCAGGCCCGCCAGTCGGACGTCTTGGTCGACGAAGAGGGCGGCGCTAGCGGAGAGCGGTTGGAATGTGCCGGTGGTGTTGTCGGCGTGCATGAGGAGCAGGTCCGTGGCTCCGCGTACGCAGCGGGCGGCTGCCGACCACGGCTGCGTGGGGTCGAGCGTGACGGGCTGGGCGGTGCGGGACTGGGTGTCGAGGTAGGTGCGGATGTCTTCGCTCAGGTGCAGGGAGGCGATCTCGCGCACGTCGGTCGTTGTGCTGGACCTGAGGCCCTCGTGCCGTCCGGTCCCCAGAAGCACCTGGCTGTGCTTGGCGAGGGCATCCAGGATCTGGTGGAACGCAACGATGGTAGCGCGCGCTTGGGGGAGGGTGTCGAAGGGCGCGACGGCCAGGGAGGTGGTGGCGCGGGTGAGGTGGACGGTGGCGGTGTTCATGAGGTCGCCGACGGTGGGGTGGCTGTTCATCGCGTCGAACCGCGGCCTAGGTAGTGCCCCGGGCCCAAGCCGAGTGCTGTGCTGAGCGTCGGGTCGATCTGGAGTCCGCGGGCGGTGGCTGCTGCGACCAGGTCGGTGATCAGCGCCTTGACGGCGTTCTGCTCGTGGTCGGCGACCATGCCGACTGTGATCGGTGGGCGTTGGGTCATGAGATCGGGGTAGATCCATTCGATCTCGCCTTGGACTTGGCGGATGTCCATCGCCAGCATCGTGACCCCTGCGGCTTCGGTCAGTGGGAGGGCGAGGGCGAGGTTCATGGCGGCTTGGCCGGCGACGGCGAGTAGGGTCCAGATCCCTCGGCTTGTGGTCTCGGTGGTCGTGAGGAGCCTTTGGGCTTCCTCGATCCACGTGTGCGTCGTCATCACGGTCTCCTCACAGTCGATGCTTGCGTGGTCATCTCACCTTCACGGTGCCTCTGTCGTAGCGTGCGAACGGAGCTCCCGGGTGTGGATGGACCCCTCACTTCAAGGAGTGTGCGTTTGCTCGCGGGACACCTCTCGAAGGCACCGTCGTCCGCTGACCGGCAGGTTGGTGGCTCGGGCCCTACGATCGGCGAGTGAAAGCAAAATGGCCCGTGGGCGTGTGAGTCCCGCGTGGGACCAGCCGTGAGCCGCGCGCTTGGCCTGCCCGAGACCCGCGAGAGCCGGTGGCTGTCCAAAGCCCATGCGCTTGCTGCCTATCGTGCGGAGACCAGCACGTGGCCGCCCGCGTCCTCGCCTCACCGCGAGACCAGGTTGCTTGGTCAGTGGCTCGGCCAGCAGCGCAAGGCAGCGAAGGCTGAGGTGATCACATCGGAGCGCCGAGCCCACCTGGATGCCACGGCCCCCGGATGGTCTGACGCTCGCACTCCCGCGTGGATCACCCAGGCTGAGGCGACGCTCGCGTTCCACGTGGCAACGGGGCACTGGCCGTCGACGGCGACGCAGGATCCAGGCGAGAGGCAACTTGGAGAGTGGCTCAGCCATCAGAGATCCCTCGCCAAGACCGGCTCGCTAGAGCTCACGCCGCAGCGCCGAGCTCACCTGGACGCTGCGGCTCCCGAGTGGGCGGATCCACGCGGCGATGCGTGGGGCGCTGCGGCCGCCGCGCTGGTGGCTCATCGATTGGCTGCCGGTCGGTGGCCATCCCAAGTGGGTGATACCCGGGCCGAGCGCCAACTAGCAATGTGGTTCAAACGTCAGCGATCGGCCGCAGCGAGCGGCAATTCCTGCCTGACCCCTGCACGCCGGGCGCACCTGGACCTGGTGGCCCCGGGGTGGCTCGAGCCTATGGGGGAGCCGTGGACAGCCAATGCCGATGCCGTATCCGCGCACCGTGCCCAGACTGGGCACTGGCCTTCGCTCCGGTCGGTCGACGCTGCTGAACGCAAGCTCGGCCGGTGGCTGGTCAATCAGCGCCAGCACGCCCGGAACGGGGCCAAGCGCTTCGGGCCCGAGCGTCAGGCCTACTTGGATGAGGTGGCGCCCGGCTGGGCACTGGCATAGCGGCGTGCCGGTGGAGCCACGGGGGAGCTGTCTGGCACCCCAGCCACCAGTTTGGGATATGAACTCACGGACTCTCGAGCGGATCAACAGCACGAGCCCTGCCGCGGAGCGACTGTTCTTTGCTCATGCCGGGATAGGCCAACACGGGTGCTCGTGGAGAACGAGAACGCAGTCGACTCGTTTCACGGTCACCGCCCCAGCCCCAGCCCCATGACGAACGGTCGTCAGTCCCCCTGCTCCCGGAGTGACTCGACGAACCGGGTGAGGGCTTCGGGGGTGATCTTTCGCAGGGTGTGGACGTGGACGGATTCGATCTCGCGGGTGGCGATCATTTGGTAGAGCAGTGCGCGGCTGATTCCGAGGCGGCGTGCGGCTTCGGGGACGGTCAGGAGGACTTGGTCGTCGGGTTGGATATTGATGGTGACGACCTCGGCTCCCCGGTGGGCAGGCCGCGCCCGCGGGGCGGTCTCGGGGGTGACGAGGCGGAGTGTGGACTTGCTGGTAATCATGAGGACCTCCGTGGAATGAACATGGTGAGACCACTGTCCGCACGGCATATAGACGCGGCGATGACGCTGGGGTCCGACGCCGCGATGAGGTTCAGCGTCATCGGTGCGTCATCACCGTGACGATCGGCTGGCGGTGATGACGAGCGTGCGTCATCCGCCCGTCATGAGGTGGTTGACCAGCGACGACAGAGTGCGTCATCGGTGGGTCTATATGACGCGGTGAGCGTGAGTGGTGTTCCGACGACACCTGGAGGTACTCATGGGCGGATTCAACTGATCGTCGCAACACCTCGATCACGGAGGTGTGCGATGGGACGTGGCAGGCAGCAGAGGCCCGAGCCTTGTTCGGGCGCGCGGCGGCAGTGGGCGGCCGATCGGGCGTTGAGGCCAGCGATGCGTTCACCGGGCCGGCCTGAGCCGTCTCGAGCGGTGCAGCGCGATTTCTGGCGGCGGATTGCGTCGGGCGTGACGACGGTCGAGGCCGCGGAAGCGGTGGGTGTGTCGTGGCCGGTCGGGTCTCGTTGGTTCCGTCACGCTGGCGGCATGCCGCCGATCAGCCTGGCCGAGCCCACGGGCCGCTACCTGTCGTTCGCCGAGCGTGAGGAGATCGCGTTGCTGCACGCTCAGGAGGTCGGGGTGCGCGCGATCGCCCGCTGGATTGGACGCGCCCCGGGAACGATCTCACGCGAACTTCGCCGCAACGCGGCAACCAGGGGCGGCACGCAGGTCTACCGCGCCCTGGTGGCGCAGTGGAAGGCGCAGCAGCCGCGAAGCTCCCGAAGACCGCGAAGCTCGTGGGCAACGACAGGTTGCGTGACTACGTGCAAGACAGGCTCGCCGGAAGCGTGTGCCGACCCGATGGCACGGTCGTCACCGGCCCTGAGCCACCAGCGTGGAAGGGGCTGAACAAACCGCACCGCCAGGACCGCCGTTGGGCATCGGCGTGGAGCCCGGAACAGATCTCCCACCGCCTCAGGGTCGACTTCCCCGATGATCAGTCCATGCGTATCAGCCATGAGGCGATCTACCAGTCGCTGTTCATCGAGGGGCGCGGCGCGCTCAAGAGGGAACTGGTCGCATGCTTGCGCACCGGCCGGGCACTGCGGGAACCTCGGGCGCGGTCGCGGAACAAGCCGCAGGGGCATGTCACCGCGGATGTCGTCCTCTCCGAGCGGCCCGCCGGGGCCGCCGACCGCACGCTCGGCGGGCACTGGGAAGGAGATTTGATCATCGGGACGGGACGGGCCGGTCCGCGATCGGCACGCTCGTCGAACGCAGCAGCCGCTCCACGATCCTGGTGCATCTGCCGCGATTGGAGGGCTGGGGCGAGAAGCCACCCGTGAAGAATGGTCCATCGCTGGGCGGCTACGGCGCCATTGCGATGAACGCCGCGCTCACAGCGTCGGTGGCGCGCCTGCCCGAGCAACTGCGAAAGACCCTCACCTGGGACCGCGGCAAGGAACTCTCCGGGCACGCCCAGTTCAACCTCGACACCGGCACGAAGGTGTTCTTCGCCGACCCGCACTCGCCGTGGCAGCGGCCGACGAATGAGAACACGAACGGGCTACTCCGGCAGTACTTTCCGAAGGGCACCGACTTATCTCGTTGGTCTGCCGAGGACCTCGAAGCCGTCCCCTCGGCGCTCAACAACAGGCCCCGCAAGATCCTCGGCTGGAAGACTCCCGCCGAGGTGTTCGACGAGCAACTACGCTCGCTTCAACAGCCCGGTGTTGCGTCGACCGATTGAACTCGCCCAGTACACCTCGATCAAGCTCACCGAGCACCTCGCCCTGGAGGACATTCGCCCCTCCATCGGGACCGTGGGCGACTGCCTACGACAACGCCCTGGCGGAGACGATCAACGGGCTCTACAAGGCCGAATGCATCCGCACCACAGTCTTCCAGAGCGGCCCCTACAAGACCATCGCCGACGTCGAATACGCGACCGCCGGATGGGTCGACTGGTACAACAACCGGCGCCTGCACGGCAGTCTGGGCAACGTCCCACCCATCGAGTACGAGCACATCCACTACGCTTCACTCACCGAGCAGTTTCAACCCGCATAGAAGCGGCACGAAACCTGGGGCGCTTCACGTCCACAACGAACGTCGAAGAGCTCACCTACCCGCAGCGGCGTCGTCGACCAGGGCCGCTGGACCGAAAGGAGCAGCGTTGGCGAAGTTTCAGCAGTTCCCATGCGGCACCGAGGAGTGCACCGAGATAGTGACGTGGGATGGTCCGGTGCGTACGGTGGTCGCTGCGATGCCGAACACTCGTGACGGCGGCTTCAGCGTCTACCTGATTTGCGAGCAGGGACACGTCGGCAAGTACACGGTGAAGGCCTCATGATCGAGCCGGCGGAGACTGGTTTCGGCAGTTCCGTGTCGGGTGACGCGGTCGCGACCGAGTACCGTTTGCGGCTCGCTAAGGCCTACGTCGACGACGCGACCTGGATCGAGCTCGGCAAGTCGACCCTCACCGGGACCGGCCCGGCGCTGACAGCGGCGGGCAGCACGCTCGGCACGGCTGCCGGGTGGTTCTGGACGCTCTACTCGACCGCCGTCGTCGTGGGTGGTGCGCTCGTCGTGCCGACTGGCCTTGCGCCGCGATTTCTGCTCGCCTTGCCGGTCGTGACCATTCTCGCAGCCTACCTTTTCGCGCTCGCCGCCCAAATGCCGAACATGCTCAACGTGGATCTGCGCTCGCCGGAGGAAATCCGAGAGGGACTGGCGAGATCGGTCCGAGTGAAGATCCGTTGGATTCGTGCGTGCACGGCAGCGCTGATGGTCTCGGCTATCCTGATTGCCGCCGGGCTAGTGCTGAGCGTTCCCTCCCAGTGAGCAACGGTCTCGGCCGGGGGTGGCTGTATTTCCCAGACGGCACTCACGACGCGTGGTTCGACTACGCAACCTGCATCGTCGGTATCAATGAGCCTCGTCTGCCGGAGTTCGACGTCGAGGTGGTCGGCGAGCGCGTTCACTTAGCATCGCAACATGTCGCAGCCATTCACGAGAGTGTCCATGTGCTTCAGGCCGCGGCGCTGCCGTGGATGATGCATTTCTGTTTGTCCTGGCGCAAGCACGTTTTGGACGTCCGCGCCGAGCAGATGCCGAACGGGCTCAAGTGGGGGACTCTCGGCGGCCTTCTCAAAATCCTCTCGCCCCACCACGCTCAGGAGACCAAAGAGCTCCTTGCACTGCTCGATGGCACGGGCGAAGCGGGATTCTCAGTGCTCGACCTGCTCGAATCTCACGCGCTGTACGGGCAGCTGAGCGTCCTCGGACAGAACACCACCAAGGATCTTTCCTTCTACTTCCACCACAACGGCACCCAGCCACGATATCGGTTCGCCTACGATTGGACTCGTGCCCACCTCGGCGACGAACAGGCCCTCGCCGGGTTTGGGGCAATCGTCGCGAGTGCGTTCTGCTTCTACCGGCCGGCTGCCGTGTTCGAGGAGTTAGTCAAACACCTCACAGCGTTCGCGCTCACCCCGGGGGTTCAGTTGAGCATTCCGGCGCTGACCGACGCAGCCCGAGCACATGGCTTCGAGGATGAGTTCTTCGGCCTGCCAAGCGACGTGGCCGCCGAGTTTTCGCGCGCTGGCGACCTTCCGTCCGCGCTGCAGAGCAGAATAGTGCTCCAGGTCGCGGACGACAATGCCAGCACCGTCGAAAGCCTTATCGCGACTCGGGATGGCCTCGTCCATGCGGTGCTTTCGATGCGCCCGACGACTCTCTATCAACCGGACGAAGAGAACGGGTCAGGCGTCGTGCTCGGCCCGACAATGTCTTTCTATGAAACGGTCGGGTGGGGGCCGGGTGATACCCCTTACGGGCTCGACTTCAAGGCATACCAAAGTGAACGCTTCATCATGGGCATCTCGCAGCGACTCATCGCGACTTACTCAAGCTCACGGCCTGTCGATGTGCATCCCCGTTTCCGCTGGCTGGCCGGGCTCAGCTGGCGAGAGCACCAAATCGACTTCCCAGCGGACGTCGATTCTGACGACCCCACGGAGAACGTCAAGCTCGCGGCGTCTGTGATGTCTGAGTTGCCGCTCAATGCACTCGGCGACGGCTCTAAGAGCACAGAGACAACGATGCAAATTCTCGGGCGCTTCCGGCTTCTGTTTCAGATCGACACACCGTTGGAGGCGTGGCAGTACCCGTGGGTGCGCGGCGTCATCAGGGCGTTCGAACAACTCAGCCCGGCCTATCCGCTGCTCTTGACCTCGGACCAGACCGTGCTGTGGTTCGGGTCATTGAGTGACCTCGAAGCTGTCTCCGCTGGCGGTCTGGAGGTCAGCCACCGGTCCGCCGAGGATGCGTTAATCCGCTATCTCGCCGCCGTCAAGCATCTCGAAGGGCAGGCTCAGTGCGATTTCTCGCCACTCGTGCAGCGCACTCTCGGCATCTGGTTCAGCGCGGAGATACGGGAGCCGTCGCCGTGGCGCGGGGCGCCCAGCGGCCTCGAACCTGCCTCCGAGTGACTCGCCAGGTAAAGCGTGTTGCTAGAGACGGGTCAGGATTTGAGGATTGCGGCGTCTCGGCACGCCCCGTCAATCACGATGACGCAAGCGGAGCCTGGCCCGCTCTCCCGGACACCGAGTCTGAGGCGATGATCACCTCGGGAGATGAGTCCTGGATGCCTGCCGCCAAGCCGCCGCAGTTCCGACGTCGAGCAGTTGAACTGGCCCGTAGTGGTCGGAACCCGGTCGCCAAGATCGCGAAGGACTGGCGAAGGTAGCGTCAGGCGTGTCGAGGTCTTCCCGATGGGCTGTGTGAGATCTCCCATCCTCGGAAGACCTCGACCCCTACCCGGACACCGACGCGCCTCCCTCTACACCCTCAACTGCGATGAGCCAAGCGCTTCGGGCCCGAGCGTCAGGCCTACTTGGATGAGGTGGCGCCCGGCTGGGCACTGGCATAGCGGCGTACCGGTGGGGCCACGGCCCCATGACGAACGGTCGTCAGTCCCTTTGCTCCCGCAGTGACTCGACGAAGCGTGTCAGTGCTTCGGGGGTGACGAGGCTGAGTGTGGACTCTCTGGTGATCATGAGGACCTCCGTGGAATGAACTTGGTGAGACCACTGTCCGCACGGCATATCGACGCGGTGATGACGCTGGGGTCCGACGCCGCGATGAGGTTCAGCGTCATCGCCTCCGTCATCGGTGCGTCATCACTGTGACGATCGCCTGGTGGTGATGACGAGCGTGCGTCATCCGCCCGTCATGAGGTGGTTGACCAGCGACGACAGAGTGCGTCATCGGTGGGTCTATATGACGCGGTGAGCGTGAGTGGTGTTCCGACGACACCTGGAGGTACTCATGTCCACCACGACGACGACGACAAAACCCATGGCGATCCCTGACGCACCTCACCGAGGCCGATCCCCGGCGCGCGAACTGCACGACAACGACGCCCTGTTGGCTGACCTGGTCCGTATCGACGCGGAAGGGTGGAACGGCCCGACGGCCACCCGAGTCCTCGCCGATGTCCGCTCGACGATGGTGCGGTCGATGGTCGCAGCGCTCGGCCTTCACGGCGTCGAGGCGAGTCAGGCGGAGGCCTCCGCGTGGGAGGCGGCGTGGGAGGAGTTGGCCGCTCCTCGGATCCGCCAGGCGGAGAGTCCCTGGGGTGTCTTGGCCCGGGTGATCCGCCGTGCGGTGGCGACCGAGATGGTCACGGCGCGGTACTCCACGACGGCGAGCAAGGCGTGGAAGCTGGCGCACTCACCTGATGGGGTGGCCTTCGCCCGGCCGGTGGCCTTTGACGCCAGCGTCCACGACGCCGTAGCCCGCGGCGGCGCAGAGGCTGGTGACCTCGGCGACGAGATCATCGACCGCGAGCTGCAGCGGTGCGTGCTGGTTGGGATCGGGCAGATCCTCATCGGTGCCGGGTGGATCAGTGAGGATGCCCAGCGGCTGACCCTCGCGTTGCTCAGTTTCGACCCCGGCCGCCCGGACGAGCGGGCCACGATGTGCAGCTGGCGCAGGCTGGCACTGCATGCGGGGATCCCGCAGTGGCAGGCGCACCGGGTTCTGGCGGTGGTGCGCGGAACGCCTGAGCACGAGGGCCTCTTCGATCGGGCCCTACGCGGCGATCTGAGTGTCGATGACGACCCGGTGTTGGTCAAGGCGCTGGCCTCTACTGTGCTCCAGTCCCGCCGGCCGCCCACGGCACTCTATGAGCCGCCGAGGTCCCGGGCTGCATGAGCGGGGTGTCGCCACGGAGGGGGAACTGAAGGTGTTGAGGTCAGCATCCACAAGGCCTGGGACATCGACTAAATCCACAAGTCCGTTCCGAGGACTGCCATGTCCCGCTCTCGATGGCATACCTGAGGTTATGAACAGTCCAGACCATGGTGCCCGGCGCGGGTGCCTCGAGGATGAACCTCTCGGGTATCGCAATCCGCGCATGAGGTGTGCAATGAACTCAGCGGTCCAACCCAGGGGGTACCGCTGGGTCAGCGTCGATCCGGATGGGAGCGGGTGGTCGCCCGTGCGACACCGACAGAAGAACGCAGGAATCAAGGTCGCCGCGCTCGCGGCGACCTTGGCGTCGGCGCTCGTCGCCTGCGGGGGAGGTGCGGCGTCGCCCACACCGACCGCGACGACGTCGAGCTCACCGTCCGCAACGGCGACGACAGAACCGGCCACCCCACTTCCGACGACCACCGATCTGCTGTCGCCGCCGACCCCGAGCATCGACCCGGTGATCGCGCAGGCGACCGCAGACATCCTTGTGACGTATCAAGCGTGGTGGGACGCGTGGGTTCGGTACATGGCAGATCCCACGAACGAGCCCCCGGAGTTGAGCCACAACTCCCAAGACAAAGCCCTCAGTGCGGTCCGCGACGCAGCGGACGTCTATGCGTTCAATGGGATCGTCAACACCGGTTCGCCGGTGATCTCTCCGTCGGTGACCGACGTCTCCTTCGAGGCGAGTGGGTCGGCAACTATCCGCGACTGCGTCGATGTCACCAACTGGCAGCCGGTCTACGCCGCGACCGGGGAGTCCGCACTGGCTTCCGAGCAGACCACGCGCGTTCTGGTCGTCTCTACGGCGTTCATCTATGCCGACCGATGGGTGATCGGCGACGCGACCATGGACCGGGAGTCATCGTGCTGAGGCGGATGAGCGTCACGGCGCTGCTGACGATCACGCTGCTGTATGTCGCTGGCCCGAGCTTGGCACAGGTCATTGAAGGTGTGGACTGTCCTGTCTTGGTGCCCTACTGCGTCGTGACCGCCGATCAGCCCGGTACCCCTGGGACGCCAGCTCCATCGGCGTCTGGCTCCACAGGCACCGGGTGCGTAGTGCCGAACTCCACGCGCTCGGTGCCGTGCTCGAGCGACCTGTGGGGATCATTCAGCAACGCTGACGGCTGCTACTACCTACAGATCGACCGGCCGCCGGCGGCGAGCCACCCGGTCTGGGGCGGGCTGAGCCCAGAGGGCCGGAGTGTCTACCAGCGTGAGTGCCTGCTGGCGAGTGGCGGTTCGAGCAACCTGGGGTGGGTGGCGCTCGACGACGCAGTTGTCGCGACGGTGATCACCGTGACCCCGGCGCAGGTGGCCCTGCAGGCCATCGCGCAGATGACTCTGCTCGGCCCCGACATTGCGATGGCACCACCGACTGACGCTCTCGGGCTCGTGGGGATCCCGGTCTGGATGTGGACCGACGCGACGACGGCGACCTGGGGGCCGGTCACCGCGACCGCGTCGGTGACCGGGGTATCGGTAACCGCGACGGCGAACGCTTCCAAGATCGTCTGGGATATGGGTGACGGGCACGCCGTCACCTGCCGCGGCCCCGGCACCCCCTACGGCGGTGGCGCGTTCACCGACTCTCCCGACTGCGGATACGTCTACCCGCGCTCCTCCGCAGGCCAACCCGGCGACGCCTATACCGTCACGGCCACGACGACCTGGGCCATCACCTGGGCCGGCGGCGGACAGTCCGGGACGTTGACGACCACCCGGGATTCGACGACGCAGCTGCAGATCGGTGAGCTGCAAGTCCTCAACCAGTAACGCATCCGCAGCATCCGAAAGGAGAACGCGATGACCACCACCAGACGCACCCCCGGCCCGATGCCGAAGACGGCCACAGCGCGGCCGGGCGCCTTGTCCGCGCCGGCGCTCGCTGTCCCGCAGGGCCGGCGCCGCCCCGGCCTGCTGGCACTGGGCATCGCACTGACTGCGCTGGGCGCCCTGGTCGCAGCCTGGCTCGTCACCGGCGCCAGCGACCGAACCAGCGTCATCGTCCTAGCCCATGACGTCGCTTACGGCGAGGTGATCACCCAGGCGGACCTGTCCGTCACCGACGTCGCAGTCGACCCCACGGTCACCACGGTCCCCGCAGCAGACGCCGCGAACCTGGTGGGCCTGGTCGCAACGACCAGCCTCCTCGCAGGAACCCTCCTGAACCCAGGACACCTGACCGCGCAGATGCCCCCCGGCGACGGCCAGGTCCTCGTCCCACTCGCGCTCGCAGCCAACCGCCTCCCAGTCGGCGGCCTCCACGCCGGTGACACCCTGCTTGTGGTCGCCACACCCCAACCTGGCCAGGAGGTGGTCGCGACGGCCACCGAGACCACGCAGGTGATGGTTGTACGGGTGGGCGCGGCTGACCTGAACGGGGTGAGCGTGATCGACGTCGTCGTCGACGCGGACGCCGGCCCAGCGCTCGCGGCGCTCTCGGCGAGCGGTGACATCGCCGTCGTCCTCCAACCGGCGGGAGGACAGTCATGACGCTCATCGCCCTGTGCTCGGCGAACGGCGCACCCGGGGTCACTACCGCCGCACTGGCACTGGCCTGGGCATGGCCTCTTGATGGTGGACGTAGCTCTCTCGTGGTCGACGCGGACCCTGCCGGGTCGGGGATCCTGCCCGGGTACCTGCAGGCCGCCATCCCCGCAGGAGGGGGAGTGCTCACCCTCGCCGCACGACGTGGCCCACTGACCGGTGATGACCTGCTCGGTGAGGCACTGGCACTGGACTCCACCGGCACCCGTCTCCTGCTGGCGGGGATCAGCAACCCGACCCAGGGGACGTCCCTGGGTGGCCTGTGGCCGCGGCTCGTCTCGGCGGCCCGCGACCTTGACCCCGCCGGCGTCGACGTCTTCGCCGACGTCGGTCGCCTGGGACACCGCTACGAACCAGCACCGGTGCTCGACGGGGCTGACGTCGTCCTGCTGGTGCTGCGCCCTACCCTCACCGGGGTCGTCGCTGCGCGGGCCGCGCTGGCGGCGTTGCGGGAGTCTCGTGGTCCGGTGCGGCGGACGACCGCGCTGCTGGTCGGCGATGGGGCGCCTTACGGTGCGGGTGAGGTGGCCCGTGCGCTCGAGGTGGACGACCTGCTGGTGCTGGCCGCGGACCGCGGTGCGGCGAGTGTGCTCTCCGGCGGCGGGGTGACCGGGTGGCGGTTTGACCGGTCCTCCCTCATGCGGTCCGCCGCGGCCGTGGCTGGCGGTATCCGCAGCCAGCTGGCGGGCACTCGCTTGCCGGAGGGAACGCGATCATGACCATCGACCTGCGCACAGAGCATCCCTCGGTCCCTGGCAGTGCGGACCCGGCGAGCCTGGATGGGGTCATCCCACCGGAGTCCACCCGGTATGACGCTGTGGCCGCTGATCATGGGCTCGTGCGTGAGGTGCGCAGGGCTGTCTCTGAGCAGCTCGCGGAGCGGCTCCAGCAGGATCCGGTGGCCGACCCGAGTGCGCGTCGTGAGCTGTGCCGGGCGTTGCTCGCCGAAGACCTCTCACGCCGGGCCCGCGCATTGGTGCGCGCGGGGCAGCGCCCGTGGCCGGTGGATCAGGAGATGGCGATCGCCCAGTCGGTGATGGCGGCGTTGTTCGGGATGGGCCGGTTGCAGCCGCTTATCGATGACCCGGATGTGGAGAACATCGAGGTTGATGGATGCGACCAGGTGTGGATTTCCTACGCGGATGGCCGCGATGAACGTGGCCCCGCGGTGGCCGAGTCCGACGCCGAGCTGATCGAACAGCTCCAGTTGTTGGCAGCGCGCACCGGGTCCGCTGAACGCACCTTCTCCTCCGCCAACCCCCGCCTCCACCTGCGCCTCGATGACGGGTCTCGCCTTGCGGCGATGGCGTGGACGACGCCGCGCCCCTACGTCGTCATCCGCCGCCACCGCGTGCGGGACGTGAACCTCGCGGACATGGTGCGCCTGGGGACACTCGACACGGCGCTGGCGGCGTTCTTGGGTGCGGGGTTGCGGGCAGGGAAGAACATCGTGGTCACGGGCCTGCAGAACGTGGGCAAGACGACGTTGGTGCGGGCGCTGGCGAGTGAGTTCGATCCGACGGAACGTTTCGCGACCATCGAGAAGGAGTACGAGCTGCACCTGCACTCCCTGCCCGAGCGTCACCCCCGCGTGGTGCCGATGGAGGCGCGGGAGGGGTCGAGTGAGAAGGACGCGCACGGTGACCGGGCTGGTGAGGTGACGCTGCGGGACCTGGTGACTGACGCACTGCGGATGAACTTGCGGCGGATCATCGTGGGGGAGGTGCGCGGTGAGGAGATCTTGCCGATGCTCGACGCGATGAGCACTGGTGACGGGTCGATGTGCACCCTGCACGCCCGCACCGCCCACCACGCGATCGACCGGGCAGTCACGCTGTGCCTGGCGTCGGGGAACTCCATGACCGACGCCTTCGCCTACCGCCTGGTCGCCGGGTCGGTGGACCTCGTGGTGCACCTGACGATGGTGGACCGGTCAGCCTCTGGCGGACCCAAGCACCGGTTCGTCTCCCACGTCCTGGAGCTCAACGGCCTCGGTGATGGATCACGCCCGGTGACCACCACCGTGTTCGGGCCCGGCGCGGACGGGCGCGCGGTGCCGCTGCACCGCCCGGCATTCCTGGAGGACTACACCGACGCCGGGTTCGACCCAGCCTTCCTCGACCACAAGGGCGGCACATGGACCCGGCCCCTCGACCTCGGGGAGCGGTGATGAGCCAGCTGATCGCCGCACTCGCCGGAGCGCTCATCGTGGGCGGACTCCTCGTCGCCCTCGCCGGCCTGCGCAGGACGACGGCACCTCGGGCGTCATGGCGCCGCTTCACCGCGGGGGCGCTGCGGACTGGGCCGGGTCGTGGCGGCGGGAGCCGTCGTGATGTGCGGCGGTGGCGCTGGTACATCGCCGCCGGAGCCGGGATGACGGGTTGGTTGGTGACCGGGTGGCCGGTCGTCGGGCTCATCGCCACCACCTCGGTGCGGGGTCTGCCGGTCCTGTTGGGCACGGCCAAGGTGCAGAGTCGGGCGATTGCCCGGGTGGAGGCGTTGGAGGAGTGGACCCGGCGCCTGTCGGACATCCTCATCGCCGGGATCGGCCTGGAACAGGCGATCACCTCGACGCTGCGCATCTGCCCGCCCCCGATCGCCGGCGAAGTGGGCGGGTTGGCGGCGCGGTTCGCGGCCCGCTGGTCGACCGAGGACGCGCTGCGGGCTTTCGCCGACGACCTGGACGACGCGTCCGGGGACCTCATCGTCAGCGCCCTGATTCTTAACTCTCGACGGCGTGGCCCCGGGATCGCCCGGATCCTGGTCGCGGTGGCCGACGCCGTCGCTGAGGACGTGAGCGTGCGCCGCAAGATCGAGGCTGAACGGGCCAAGCCGAGGGCGACGGCCAAAGCCATCACGATCATCACCTTCGCTGTCGTCGGGGTGGGCGCGCTCAACGGGACGTACCTGGAGCCCTACGGTGACCCGCTGGGTCAGCTGGTGCTGGCACTGATCACCGTGGCGTTCATCGGGTGCTTGGCATGGATGAGGGCGCTGACGATCTCACCACCGGCGCCTCGGTTCATTGCACGCCAACCCGCCGCAGTTCCCGTCGTGGGGGAGGTGGCAGGGCGATGAACGGATGGATGGTTCTGGTGGCAGGGGCGATGGTCGGGCTCGGTGTCGCGACGATCGCGGCGGCCTTGGTACCGAACCGGCCCAGCCTGCGCGCCGCGTTGAGCCGCCTGGACGCCGGACCCCAAGACACCTCTCAAGCACCCCGAGTCGCGTCGACGGGGAGGTTCGTTGTGCCGGCGCGGGTGGATGCGGTGCAAGACCGGTACCTACCGCGGATCGCCGAGGGGTTGGGGTTGCAGCGGTTCGCCACTGACCTGCGGGTCGTGGGCTGGACTCCGGAAGATCTCGCCTTGCGCAAGATCGGCTACGCCACCCTCGGCGTCGCGTTCCCCACCGTCTTCGCCCTCCTGCTGGCCCTCGTAGGCGTGCAAGTCCCGGTGGCCGCTCCCACGGTCGTTGCCCTGGTGCTGGGAGCGGGGCTGTTCTTCGTCCCGGAACTGGACGTGCGACGTCGGGCACATGAGGAACGCGAAGACATGCGCCGCGCCGCGTGCGTGTACCTCGAGCTCGTCGCGCTGGAGCGGGCGGCCGACGCGGGCACGACCGAGGCCCTAGACCGGGCGGCGAGCATCGGCGATTCACGCTCGTTCACCCGGATCCGCGAGGCCCTGCTGCGCGCCGAACTGTCCCGCGTGCCGGCCTGGTATGGGCTCAGTGAACTCTCCGACGCCATGGGCGTGCCCGAGCTGGGGGACCTGGCCGACATCATGCACCTGTCCGGGGCCGACGGTGCCGCCGTCTACGCGACCCTGCGCGCTCGCGCCGCGTCCTTGCGCACCCAGCTGCTGACTAGCGCAACGGCGAAAGCCAACGCCGCCTCCGAGCACATGGTCGTACCCGTGGCCCTGCTCGGGGTGGCGTTCATGGCCCTGGTGGGCTACCCCGCCTTCATCCGCATCCTCATCGGATAACCGCACGTCACCGCGAAACACCTTGGAAGGAGAAGACGATGAACCTCTACGCAGCACTCACCCTGGTCAGCGCATACATGACCGCCACCCGCTCCACCATCCACCGGCGCCTCCACGCAGGCGGCGGCGAAGCCGGGGCCACGACCCTGGAGGTCGTGATGATCACCCTGGGCCTGATCGCCGTCGCCACACTCTTCGTGGTCGCGATCACCGCCGCCGTCCAACGACGCGTCGACCAGATCAACTAACCCGGCGCAAGGGCTGCTATGACCTGGGTGAAGAGCATCCGCCGGAGGCTGGTCTCTGGTAGGTCCGAGCGCGGGTCGACGAGCCTGGAACTGACCATTCTGTTCCCGGTTCTGCTGCTCCTGGTGTTCGCGCTGGTGCAGTTTGGCCTCTGGTTCCACGCCCGCGGACTCGCCCTCGCCGCCGCGCAAGAAGGCGTCAGCGCCGCGCGCCTCTACCAGGCGACACCAGGGGCTGGGGTTGACCGCGCGACGGCGTTCCTCGTGGCCCACGGCTCTGACACACTGCTCGAGGCCCAGGTCAACGATGGTTCATCGGCGGTGCGGGTCCGGATCGAAGTCACCGGGCGAGCCCTGTCTGTGCTCCCCGGTGTTTCTGGGCTGGCGGTGTCCCAGCACGCGGAGGGGCCCGTTGAGCGGTTCATTGGGGGGACGCCATGAGCCGGCTCGCCGATCGCATCGCCTCGGCGTGCGGGGATGGTGAGCGGGGGAGCGCGACCCTCGAGCTGGCCATCATCACCCCAGCACTGCTCCTCCTCCTGGGAGGGATCGTCATGGCCGGGCGGGTCGACCTCGCGGCGGGGACGGTCGAGCATGCGGCCGCCTCGGCAGCACGCGAGGCAACACTGGCCCGCGACCCCGCCTCAGCCGTCGCCGCGGCGAGGAGCACAGCCGCGGCGGATCTCACCGCCCAAGGGGTCACGTGCGCATCGAGTTCCGTTGACGTCGACGCTGCGGGCTTCGCGGCTGCGCTGGGGGAGCCGGCGACCGTCACAGTCACGGTGTCCTGCACCGTCGCCCTGAGTGACCTGGCGGTCCCCGGACTGCCCGGGTCCCGGACGATGACTGCGTCGGCGACCTCGACCCTTGATCGGTACCGATCACGATGACCAGCCAGCGGCGCCTGCGCGTCCAATGGGGAGACGAGACCGGGTCGGTCTCCGTCTTCGTGGCCATCACCGCAATCGGCCTGATGATCCTCGCCGGCCTCATCGCCGACGGTGGCGCCAAGCTCCGCGGCACCCAACGCGCCGAATCCATCGCCGCCGAAGCCGCCCGCGCTGGGGGACAAGCGATCGACACCCGCGCTATCGCCCACGGACAGGACCTGAGCATCGACGTCGAGCAAGCCGTCCGCGCCGCACAGACCTACCTGACCAGCGTGGGCGTCGACGGCACGGTAGACGTCAGCGACGACGGGAAGCGGATCCAGGTCCACGTCACCAGCCACTCCCGGACGGTGTTCCTGTCCCTGATCGGCATCAGCACTCTCAGCGCGAACGGCAACGCCGCCGCGGTCCTCGTGCACTCAACGACAGGGGAAGGGCCATGAACCAGCACCCCGATCGCCAGACGACGAGAGCTCGTGACCGGCTCCACGCCGGCCTCGCGCTCCTGGTCCTGCTCGCCCTCGTTGTGGGGCTTCCGTTCGCCTTGGTCATCGTCGCGCCGCTGCCGGTACCGACCGCGCTGCCGGACTGGGACGGCATCTGGCAGAGCCTTGTCCAGCCCGACGACGGGTCCCTGTTCGTCGGGCTCCTCACCGTCGTTGCGTGGCTGGCCTGGGCTGCCTTCACCCTCAGCGTCGTGACCGAACTTGCCTCGACCGTGCGTCGGGTGCCCGCGCCTTCGATCCCGTTGCTGGGGTGGAGTCAGCGCGCTGCGGCTGGGCTGGTCGCCGCCTCGGCCATGCTGCTGGCCTCGGGTGGGCCCGTGGTGACGGCACCCGCGGCCTATGCCGCCGTGGGATACGTCCCGTTCCCGGTGACCTTGGAGACCACGCCCGTCGCAGCGGGAACGCCGGGCGGACTGAGCGTGAGCAGGAACGCTGCCGGTCCCACGGCCCAGAACCCCGCGGCATTGGGTAGTCAGGGTGACCTACCGCGGGTCACGGTCACCCACGGGGACACTCTCTGGAGCCTGGCCGAGCACCACCTGGGCAGCGGAACCCGGTACGCCGAGATCCGCGACCTCAACCTCGGAACACCCCAGGCGGACGGACGCGCCCTGAGCGACGACCACTGGATCTACCCCGGATGGACGCTCCAGCTGCCTCCCGACGCAAGCAACCTCCCCACGCAGGTCGAAGAGGCCGCCGACACCGGTCTGCGGGAGCCCGTGGCCCCTCAGGAATCTGTCGCTCATGTTGTCGAGCCAGGGGAGAGCCTCTGGGCGATCGCCGGCGACGAGCTCGACGACGAGCTGCGCTACGTCGAGATCTTCGACGCCAACGTCGGTCGTGTTCAGGCAGACGGGCGAGCGCTCGCGGTCGCCGACCTCATTCAACCGGGGTGGCTCCTCGCCATCCCCACCAGCCCGGCGAGCAGCACCCCATCCGCCCCGCCAACGACGGACGACCCATCAACACCCGTGCCGGAGTTCCCCCCGGACCTCCCCGCGGTTCCGCCGATACCGCAGGCCCCCGGGGCACCCACCACCGAAGCCACAACCACCGCGGAAGCAGTGCCGACCGCTGAGACCACACCACACGAGCCGCCCGAGAACACCAACACCTCCGAGACAGTGCCCGACGAAGCGACCAATGCTGAACCCACCTCCACCTTCGCCACGTCGTTATTCCTCGGACTCACCGCACTTGCCGCGGCCGGGGTGATCGGCGAGATGACACGCCGCCGCCTGCTGGGTCAGCGTGCTCGCCGTACAGGTGAACGCATCCCAATGCCGACTCCCGGGTCGCTGGAGCAGGTCGCGGAGACCACGTTGCGACGAGCCCCCCAGCCCTTGACGCTGACCGAGCTCAAGGACTCCCTGCTGGCCCTCGCAGCCCGATGCCGAGCGGCGGCTCGACCGCTGCCACGCGTCCAGCTGATCCGACTCACCGAGACTGACATCGAACTCGTGCTCGCGAACCCTGAGGACGATCCGATCGCTCCCTTCCACACCACCGACGGCCGCACCTGGACCGCATCGACCAGCGACCTGCTCACCGCAGAGGCAGTCACCGCCGTCGACGTCGCCGAGCCCTACCCAGCACTGGTGACGATCGGCATCGAGGCAGACGCGGTGCTCATCCTCAACCTCGAAGCAGCCGGCACACTGAGCATCACCGGCCCCGGCAACGCTCCGGTTGAGGTCGCCCGCGCCATTGCCACCGAACTCCTCACAAGCGAACTCACCGGCAGCATCGGGCTCGTCGCGGGCAAGGAGATCGCGGACCTCGCCGCGGTCAGCGATCGGGTCCGGCTCCAGATCGTCGACGACGAGGAGGGCCGCGCAGACCAACTCACTGGCCGGAACGCGGACGTCGCACGGGTGCTGAAAGCAGAGGGCATCCACGACACACTCGCGGCGCGATCCACGGGGACATCCCCGGACGTGTGGCTCCCCGTCATCTTCATGGTCACGAGACCGGAGTCCGACGGGGTCGGAACCTTTGGTAGGGAGGTTCCGTCTGGGGTCGCACCGTGGAGCGGCTCCGTCCATATCACCGCAACCGCGCAAGACCAAGGCTTCGAGGTGCGCATCGGTCCCGATGGGCGAGCGCAGCTGGAACCGCTCGGGATCCCCTTCCGCCCGCAACGCCTGACCGTGGAGAACTACTGCGAACTCGTCAACCTCCTGCGTCTGGGGAGCGAGCCGATCACAGAGGACGAAGAAGAGGTGCGGGATGGGTCGCGAGACCTTGAGGAGGAGTTCGCATCTGCACTCGCCGTGGTATCGCCCGAGATACCCGTGCTCGCCTCCCATGCCGGTGTCTTTGAGAGTCGAGATTCAGTGGCGCCACGGGTGAAGGTGCTCGGCCGGGTGGAGATCGACGGTGCACCCCGTGGTGGAGGCAAGAGGGCGCGGGAACTGATCGTCTACCTCGCCCTGCACGGACCGGCGACCGGCCCAGAACTCGATGAGATTCTCTGGGGCGGTGAACGCGTCGATACTCGCGCCCGGGCAAGCCTGATCTACCGGGCACGCCAGTGGTTCGGCCGAGAGCACCTCCCCGTCGTCGCAGAGGGCGGGCTGTACCGCCTCGGTGACGATGTGACCTGCGACTGGACCGACTTCCAAAAGTTTGCCCGTCGCGGCCTCACCGCAGGTGCGGATGGATCAGTCGACCTTGCTGCGGCACTGCGCCTCGTACGAGACCGCCCGTTCTTCGGAATCGGGGGAACAGAGTTCATCTGGGCCGAGACCGAGATACAAGCGATGATCGGACTCATCGCCGACACCGCCCACCTACTGGCCGAGATCCAGCTCCGAAGGGGGCAGAACCGGGCCGCTGTTGAGACCGCCATGATCGGGATCCGCGCCGAGCCCTGCTCGGAGACGCTGCACCGAGACGCCATCCAAGCGCTCAAAGCCAACGGCGAAGCCGCCCGCGCAATGGAGGTGGCCGACGCGCTGTATGAACGGGTTCGTCAACTTGACCCAGAGTGCACGCGAAAGGAGATCGACGCGAGTTTACGAATCGAGCGAGTCGGTTGACCCTGGGACCTGCCCTCCCAGGTGCCAACCCACGATGTCCAAGGCGCGGAGGGGACTGATCTTCGGACCTGGGGCGAGACTCGCGAGTTCAGTCCGCAGTTCGTACTGGGTGGCTGGATCGTGGTGAACAGCGACCTTGTGTTGGCCGATGATGTGACCGGTCATGACGGACTACACAGCCCAGCGATCCACGATGGAGCGCTGCGCCGGCTCGGTTGCCTTCCACTCCTACGTCGTATGGGCGCCTGTCGAACCAACCTCCGACCTCCCGCAAAACGAGCCCCGAGGCTCAGATTGGGTCATAGCACCCCGTCACTACCACTATGATGCGTTGTGCGCACCCTGCGCGATTCTGGCGGCGACGAACGTCCAGTGACCAGCGTGGATCACTGACGGGGAAACTAAGGACTCATGGGATACCTCTACGAGAACAGCAATCCTGAGCGGTTTCAGCAATTCTGTCAGTCATTGCTTACGTCGAGCTTCCCCAAACTCCAGTGTTATCCTATCGGCCAGCCCGATGGCGGCCGAGATGGTTGGGACCCCGAAACCAAAACCGTCCTCCAGGTCAAGTTTCGGCGTTCGGATGAAGACGAGAGCGCAGAGTGGATTATCGGCGCCCTGGAGAAGGAACTACCAAAGATCATTCGACTGGCGGAACGAGGAGCCGAGAACTACATCATCGCCACCAATGCGCGGGGGACGGCGCATCTCGACGGTGGCAGGATTGACAAAGTTCAGACTTGGCTCAGTGCAAACGTTCCGATACCTGCGACGTGTCTTTGGCGTGATGACGTCGATCGGCGACTTGTTGATGCCTCGGCTTCTCTGAAGCTCAAGTACTCTGAACTCTTCAGCCTAGATGATGGAATTGAGGTCGCGCTGGCCGCTGTGCTCGGAATGGGCAACGAGCGCAAGCGGGATGTCATGCAAGCGTTCATTGCCGCGCAGTTTGATGCGGACCAGACCGTCAAATTCAAGCAAGTCAGCCTCTCCAATGATCTCTTGGATCTATTCATAGATGTTCCTGTAGGATTTGTACACAAGACGGTTGACAGTGTCGGGCGGCAGTCCTCATCGACTCAAGACGAGTACCGCAAGATTCGTTCCGCCTTCTTGGGGTCAGATCATGCTTTCTACGTGAACGAAGAGACTGACGGCGGCGAGACGTATATCGGTCGTGCGTCCGGCGAGACGCGACCGTTGAAGGTCGGCGCGGCCGAGCTGCTGCTCAGCGACGCCGCCCAGAATCACATAAAGCTCGTAATGCTTGAGGGTGCCCCTGGGCAAGGAAAGTCCACACTAGCTCAGTATGTTTGCCAGGTTCATCGCGTGCGGTATTTGAAGAAGACTGACCTAATTGAACGCATTCCGGATCTCTATAAGCAGACAGCGCTCAGGGTTCCAATCAAAGTTGACCTCCGAGACTATGCGGCGTTTCTGGACGGGAACTCACCGTTCTCATCGAACGCGGCTTCATCGGAACCGCGATCCCTTGATGTATTTTTGGCGCAACAGATAGCATACATTTCTGGCGGACTAGAGTTTAAGCCGCTCGATGTACTTTCGGTGCTCAAAGAGGCGCCGGTATTGTTGTTCCTGGATGGCCTTGATGAGGTGGCGGACCTAGCATCACGAAAGACACTCGTGGCGTCGATCAGAGAGGCCCTCGCCCGGTGGCAGGAATTCGAAGCTGATCTCCAGGTCGTCGTAACAAGTCGACCATCCGTATTTGGAGGAGCGCCGAATTTTGGTAAGTTTGGATTTATCACTCTCAACTTGCGGAGCATTGATTCCGCTCGGATCAACGAGTACGCCGAGAAGTGGGTGGTAGCGCGCGGTCTGGGGCAATCCGAGGTTAGAGACGTTAAGAAGATCCTCGCCGAGAAGCTCGAGTTGGCTCACATTCGCGAACTGACTCGTAACCTAATGCAATTGACGATTCTCTTGAGTCTGATTCATCAGATAGGCCATTCTCTCCCGGATCAGCGCACTGACCTGTACAGTCGATATGTTGATCTGTTCTTGACGCGTGAAGCCGACAAATCTGTCCGGGTACGAGAGAACCGACAAGTTCTCTTGGGATTCATTCAATACTTGGCTTGGTTTCTCCAGGTCCAGGCGGAATCATCCAAGTCAGCGGGGAGCATCTCGGAGATTGAGTTGCAGGATTTGGCACGAGAATATCTTCGCGCTGGTGACCAGTCAGTCACTATTGCCGACGACCTATTTGGAGGTGGCCTCGAACGGATATTCGTGCTCGTCGAACGAATCGAGGGACTCTATGAATTCGAGGTCCAGCCCCTACGTGAATTCTATTGTGCCCAATATCTGTACACTAGTGCTCCAGTCGGAACGTACCGCCACAAGGAACTCTGCGGGGACAGGGCGCAGCGCTTCGAGGCGCTGGCGGCAAGTCCTTTCTGGCTGAACGTGTGTCGATTCTATGCAGGCTCATGCGAGCGTGGCGAGGCGGCGACACTTGTTGCGAGTCTCGAGGAAATGATACAGACTGGCGATTTGACCGTCTCCAATCACGCCAGACGGGTTGGGCTAGCCCTGCTCCAAGACTGGGTCTTTAGTAATGTTAAGTGGACTCAAGACAAGTTAATACGAGCGGTCCTCGCCGGAACCGGAACGCAGATGCTGTTGCTCGGCGAGAGATCAACTGAAGAGTTACGGCTTGATGTTGCGTGTGGGCGCAATACTCTCCGAGACGTCGTATTCGAGGAACTTAAGACGTGGCCTGTAGATATTCGGACATCTCTTTTGTGCAATGTGCTGCGCATCAACGGTGGTGCGGATCTCGGTGAGCAATTCTGTGATCTTCTTGCCGGCACCGCGGGAGAGCAGCGCACGTATCAGTTGATCCGGATGTTTAGGTCCGGTGCCGCCATGAGCATGGTTCCCGAGCGTTTGTGGAACCTCGTCGTTGAGGACCAGCCTGATCGTGCGCAATTGTTGCGGCGAATCACAGTACTGGTTCAGATGGAATCTGCACTCGCGCTGCGGATTCCCGAATTGGTGACCGAGTTCGTCGCTGGCGTTCTCGATGGCGGAATCATCGATGGGATTCATCAGCTCTCTCCACTGGGAGCGTTTGCCGACATTCTTGGGAGTTCGCTGGGTAGGTATGGAGGCCTTAGACACCTCGAATTTGTGAATTCGCACACCGAAGACTGGGATCTAGCCCCGGAGTCCGTCAGGGAGTTTTTGTCGGTTATCTCCGGTTCTGCGTTCCGTGGCGGAGATATACCTCTGGACGATCGGACGGCATCTGAGGCTTGGGGTCCGATTGTTGAGTGTGCAAGGTCTACCTTCGGGGAAACGTGGTCCACGATGTCTATGGCCATACGAATTGCGGGAATTCGGAGGCCAATTGATTCACCGGAAGGGGTTGACCGACTCTTCGACACAACGGTGCCGCTGTGCGACCGTGCGCGTGCGGCTAGACTGCGCCGAGGCGGCGTGAAGTGGTGGCTCGAGCAACTGGAGCAAGCATCGACGGACCTCGACCGCAGGCTGTGGGTTGGGCTTGCTGTGATGTGGTCAAGCGTAAGCAATCTATACAGTCTTTCAGGCGAGATTGACGCCATTGTTGGATCACTAGGCGATCACGAGTTTGGCGCGCTTTGCGACACGCTTTCGCTTGCATCCGCTGGGCGCGAACTTCGGGCGGATCGTAAGAGTCTGTCGAGGATCGATCTACAGCCTTTCTCTGCTAAGACTGCTGTCCTGGTGGCACATGCCTTCCGAGCTCCACTGTCGAGCCTTCTTTATGGGAGTAGGCAGGGTCGAACGGAGCCGCTCCGTGCCTTCTTGTCTCTTCAAGAGAAGTCTGAGGAGATTGAGAGCCCTCCTCCGTGGAAGAATGTGGATGAGACTCTATTGTGGGCGAGCAAGGTAAATCATCTCCGGAATCTTGGGACACTGGGGATCCACAGGGTCCTCCGCCACATGTACGAAGGTCGTCTGCAAGCTGATTTGATTGACGCGTTGTTATCTGAGCCAACAGATTACCCGCTGGAGTTGGTTTCTCGCGCGCTAATTGAAGCGCAGCGTCGGTACCGACCGAAGACTCTGTCGGCGGTGTCGGCCGAGCAGCGGTGGGTATTTGCTTAGCCTCGAGGCGATCAGGATTTCGTAGGTCAAACAGCACGCTGCCTGCGTCTCGCGATTAATCTCGTTGGATTAGTGTTGGGGCTAGTCGTAAAAAATCCATTCTGGTTGAGAGGTTGTTCGGATGCTTGGCGGCTCTCGATGCAGGCTTGTTCTTTGCTCGACTCTTCGAAGTTAGTCGGTTGCGATGCGCGATCTGCGATACGTTCGGCAGCGATCGTGTCCCAAGTCGCACTGGGACATGTCGGTAGAGTGAGAGACTTGCAGTCTTCTGGTTCATCAGAGTTGCGGCGGGAGGAGAAGTCCGCCGGCGACCGGGAGCATGCATAGTCGGTGATGGTCGCCGTTGCGATAGTTGCAGGCGATCCGCCGGTGCAACTCGAGGATTCCGTTGTTGGCGCGGTCATTGGTGAAGCTGCCGCGGAACTGCTCGCACCAGCGTCGCATGGTCTTGCCCAGGCGGGCGAGCTCGGGGATCGGGCAGGTGTGAAACGACTCCAGAGTGTGGCCGGCTAACTGCTTGCCCTCGGCAGTGTCCTTGACCAAGGAGGCCGCCCGCAGCTTTTAGGTGCACCGCCCGATGACGTGCGGTTCATCGTCGGGGTCACCATCGGCGAGGCGCCAGTCGAGGTGTTCGCTCCGGTGTGGGGTGGGGTCCTCGAAGCCGCGGAAAGGGATGTTGCGATGCGAGTAGAGCGGGTCTTGTGGCCGCGGCGGCCCATGGGGCTCACAGAACTCGGCGGCGGGTCTAGTCCAGTGCCTGCCCGCCGAGCCTGATGACGTGGAACGCAGCAAGGGCGGGGGTGGCTTCGGCGAGGTGGTCGTTGATGTGGTTGGCGTAGACGCGGAACGGGTCCAGCGTGACCACCTTCACCCCAGCGCAGAACTCCTCACCGCGCCCCGCAAGCCAGCCCCGCACGCCTTCCCGGTGCGCCTGGGGACCAGGTCCAGGAGCCGGGCGCGAGTGCGTCCTGGCCGGTCACGGGTCAGCTCCACGATCCCCGTCAACATTGTGGGATATCCCGCAAGAGCCGGAATCGGCGCTCTTGACTGAGGGCCACCGTCACCGCTGGCACCCTTGGGCTCCCCCCTGGGTATCTCTCGCGTCAACGTCACTCGGCCTCCCGAGCGAACGACGGCGACCACATGGACGCCGTCCAGGTCGACGAGGGTGTCGATGCGTGAACAGCACGAATCGGGCGTATGGAGCAGTGGCTTAGTTGCTCTGGTCTTGAGGGCCTCGACCTGCGTCACCAACGATCCTGTAGGCATCGACGTGTCCCGCTCCTCCCACCGCAACTCTGATGAGCCAGTTTTCTGTGGTCCTTGGGCAAGCAGTCCGGCTGGAGGTCCATAGGACCTTTTGCAAATGGCCGAGGCAGGCTGTTCCGTGTCTCCCGCACTCGACCGCACACCATCCTGATGAGGCGCCCACGCTCCGTGGTCGCCGGGCCAGGAGGAGCGATCCATGTTCATCTCAGCAGCCAGCCAACTGGCAAGGTCCCTGTGGGCCCAAGACCCAGGTGTGACGCCCAATCAGGATGGTCTTCCTGGGCTCACCGTCGTCAAGGGCATTGTCGGCGCCCTTCTGACCTGGGGTCTGGTCGCGTGCGTCGCGGGCCTCGTTGTGTCGGTGATCATTTGGGCGCTGGGTCACCAGCAGGGCAACTACTCCGCGGCGTCGGGCGGTAAGTCCGGGGTCCTGGTCTCCGCCGGGGGCGCGTTGCTGATCGGTGGGGCGAACGCGATCATCGCGTTCTTCTCCGGCGTGGGCGCGGGGATCTGACATGGTCCTGCCCACCTTTGACCCCTGTGTCGGTCCGATCAACTTGCTGTGCGACGCCGCTGGCAACCTGGTCGGCTCGGCGACGACCGCGGCGTCGGACTCGATACTGAGCGGGCTCGGCCAGGCGTTCATTGGCGCCGCCGCGCAGATCGGTGAGCTGACGTTGGCTGCGCTCGATTCCACGACGGCTATTGACCTGTCGGTGTCCTGGTTGCGGGCGAACATCGCCGTGATCATGTCGGTGACCCTGCCGATCGTGGTGGGGCTGTTCACCGTCCAGGTCATCTCCTCGGTGATCCGCCGCGAACCCGGCGGTCTCGTCCGGGCGCTGACCGGGGTGGCCAAGGCATTTGTCGGGTCGGCGATCGCGCTGGCAGCCACGCAGGTCGCGCTGACGGCGGTCGATGAGATCTGCAACTACATCGCAGCCTCGGCCGGCACATCGATCGGTGAGTCTGCCGCCACGTTCTTCACGCTGACGCAGATCGCGACGGCGAACAACCCCGCGATGAGCCTCGTCCTGGGCTCGATCCTGCTGCTGGGGTTCTTCCTGCTGTGGGGCGTGCTGCTGTTCCGCAAGGCGGCGCTGATCTTGATCGCGGTGTTCGCGCCGATCGCGTTCGCGGGGTCGGCCTGGGACCAGACGAAGGTGTGGACGCGACGGTGGCTGGAGATCGTCGCGGCCCTGGTGTTCTGCAAGGTCGTCATCGTCGTCGTGTTCGTCGTGGGCGCCTCCGCGTTCAGCGGCACCGGGCCCCAGGTACCTGACGGTGCGCTGATCGAGGCCCAGTCACCCGGCCTCGCGCAGGGGATCTCGAACGTGCTGGTGGGGATCCTGCTGTTGTCGATCTCCATCTTCACGCCCTGGCTGACCTGGCGGTTCGTGCACTGGTCAGGCATCGAAGCTGCCGCAGTGATGCAGTCCTCGATGGCAGCCAACCCGGTGAGCTCCACCGCGCGCAAGGGCGGCCGAGTCGTGATGAGCGCCGGGCAGCAGGTCCTGCTCACCAAGGGCATGGGCGCCTTCGCCGGGAAGGGCAGCGCAAGCGCCACAGGGGCGGCGAACGGAGCAAGCGGTGGCGCAGGGGAGAGCGGCAAGGCCGTCGCGGCGACTCCGCCGATCTCGCCCCCGAAGCCGGCCGGGAGCCCTGCGCCGAAGTCGCCCGGGCAGGGGGCTGGGCGATGAGCGCCGTCGAGCAGACCTCTACCGCAGCCCAGTTTGGTGCCCTGGACCGGCCCACAGTTCTGCTCGGGCTGGGCCCGGTGCAGGTCGGGTTCGTCGGCGTCGCCGTCCTGATCGCGGTGAGTGCCGTCTACACCACAGGCGCGGCGGGCTTCGCGGCCAGCGCCCTGCTGTGGGGACCGCTGCTGGCTGTGGGGACGATCAGCGTCAAGGGCCGCCCGGTCGTGGAGTGGATCCCGCTGGTCGCCGCCTGGCAGGTCCGCTCCCTGTCCGGGCGCACCCGAGCCCTCACCCAACCCACCAGTGCCGCGGGCCCGGGCCAGCTGGTGCTCCCGGGCATCGCCGGGCGATTAAAGGTCCTCAGCTCGCCCGCCGGAACGGCCATGATCGAGGACTGCCGATCGGGCACGGTGACCGTGATCGCACGGGTGTCCTCGACCGGGTTCGTCTTGGACGACCCGCAGACCCAGGACCGTAAGTCCACCGGCTGGGGCCGGGTACTGGGGATCATGTGCCAGCAGCCCCAGGTGGTCCGGGTTCAGGTGCTCAACCGCACCGCACCCGGGGGTGCAGGAACCGCGCGGGCTTGGTGGCGCGCTCACGCGTCCGAGACCGCGCCGTGGGCGGCCCGCCTCCTCGCGGACCTCATGGACCACGCCGGCGAAGATTGTGACGCGAACGAGTGCCTCATCGCGATCAGCACCAAGGCCACCCGAAACGCCATCGGCCGCACCCGGACGATCGACCAGGGGGCGGCACTCGACCAGCTGACTACGTCGCTGTCCAGCGCGTTGGGCGCCGCGGACCTGCACGTGACGGCCTGGGTCACCCCGGCCGGCCTCGGCGCGATCGTCCGCCGCGCCTACGACCCCACCGGCATGGCCACCGCGGACGACACCGACCCCACGTTGACGCACCGCCTGCAGGGCCCGATGGGCGTGCAGGAGCACTGGGATCACCTGGTCACCGACACCGCGGTGCACGCGACGTATTGGGTGGCGCAGTGGCCTCGCAGCCCGATGCACCAGACCTTCCTGCAGCCCCTGATCCTCGCCCCCGGTGCGCACCGGACGGTGACGCTGATGGCCGAGCCGATGCCGGCTGCCCGGGCGTTGCGTGAGATCCGCCGGGCGAAGGTCGAGTACCTGGCCGATGTCGGCCACCGGGCCAAGGTCGGCCAGATCGAGGACGAGACGGCGAACGCGGCCTATGCGGAGGTGCTGCGCCGCGAGCAGGACCTCATCAGTGGGCACGGCGACTACCGCTTCACCGGCCTGATCACCGTCGCCGCACCGACGGTCGCCGAGCTGGAGGCTGCGTGCGGAGCGACGGAGACGGCCGCGGCGCAGGCCATGTGCGAGCTACGCCGACTCGTCGGCCAGCAGGGTCAAGCCCACCTGGCCGCCGCGCTCCCACTCGCCAGGGGACTGCTATGACAACCCAAGCCAAGACCACGAAGACACGGTTCGTGACCGGTCGCGGACACTTCACACCGGGGCTGCGGTTGCGGGTGCCCGCCCACCGGGCCTCCTCAGCCACCCTGGCCGGGGCGTACCCGTTCCTGGCGGCCCAGGCCCTGGACACCGGGGTCTACGTCGGCACCGACGCGCTGACCGGGGCATTGTTCTGCTTCGACCCGTGGACCCACTACGCCTCCGGCCTGCTCACCAACCCCAACGTGCTCCTGGCCGGGGTGATCGGGCAGGGCAAGTCCGCGCTGGCCAAGTCCCTGGCTGTTCGGTCCATCGCCACCGGCCGGCGCGTGTACGTGCCCGGCGACCCGAAGGGGGAATGGGCGGTGGTCGCCGAGGCGGTCGGCGGCGTCGTGGTGCGTCTGGGACCGGGCCTGGCCACCCGGCTCAACCCGCTGGACGCCGGGACCGGTGACGCCGGTGCTCGCCACGGGCTGCGCCTGCACCTGCTGGCCGCGCTGGCGGAGACAACGTTGCGGCGGGACGTGCGCGCCGTCGAGCACGGTGCCCTCGATGCCGCGCTCACCCTGGCCGAGGCCGCCCCAGAACCCTCGATCCCCGGCGTCGTGGATGCGCTGATCCACCCCGACGAGCGCGCCGCCATCGCCGACGGCACCTCCGCGCGGGTGCGTGCGGAGGATGGGCGCGACCTCGCCCACGGACTGCGGCGTCTGGTGCGCGGGGACCTGGCCGGCATGTTCGACGGACCCTCCACCCAGGTGCTCGACGCCTCCGCGCCGATGGTCGTGCTGGACCTGTCCGCGCTGGGGTCCGACGACGATGCCCTCACCTTGGCCATGACCTGCGCGTCGGCGTGGCTGGAGGGGGCGCTGCGGGCACCGGGTGGTGGGCAGCGGTGGATCATCTACGACGAGGCGTGGCGGGTGCTGCGCTCGGTCCCGCTGATCCGGCGGATGCAGGCCCAGTGGAAGCTCTCGCGCGCCTACGGCATCGCGAACCTGCTCGTCCTGCACCGCCTCAGCGACCTCGACGCCGTGGGTAACGCCGGGTCGCAAGCCCGGATGATCGCCGAGGGGCTGCTGGCGGACTGCTCCACCCGCGTCATCTACCGCCAAGAATCTGACCAGCTCGCCGCCACCGCGACCGCGCTCGGCCTGGGGCAGACCGAGCGGGACCTGCTCCCGGCCCTGCCTCGGGGGACCGGGCTGTGGAAGCTCGCGAACCGCTCCTGGGTGGTCCACCACCGGATGCACCCTGACGAACTCACCGTCTTCGACACCGACGCCGCGATGCGCGACGACACCCGCCAGCACAGTGGCGACCAGGAACGACTGAGGTGATCGGCATGCAGCTCCAAGACGACATCATCGCCTACACGGAACGCGCCACCCTCGGGGCGCTCATGCTCGACGGCGACCACCTCACCCAGGTGAGCCGGTGGCTGCGGGCCACGGACTTCGCCGACCCCTGGCACGGCGAAGTCTTCAAGACCCTGCTCGAGCTCCACCGCGCCGGACACCCCACCGCCCCCCAAGCCCTGGGCGTCGCGTTGGCAGAGCGGATCCAGCCGCGCCTGGCCGACCTGCCCAGGATCCACGAGGTCCTCGACGCCACCCCCGAGCGCCCCGACACCCTCACCTACACCCGCCGCATCGCCGAGACCGGGATGCGCCGAGAACTCGGCCTGCAAGGGGTGCTCCTGGAAGCCGGCGCGCTCGGGGCCGCCCAGGCGGGGGAGTCGCGCACCATGACCGGCACCTGCGACCTGGTCGACGCCGCCCTGGACACCGTGCAGGAACGCTGGGACCGATCCCGCGGCCGCACCTCAACGCCGGGATTGGGGCCGGTGCGGTTGCGCGCCCTGGCGCAGGACCCCGCCCGGTTCCTACGCGCCGACCGCCACGTGACCGCCGGGCCCCGGCGCGACGTCGGCGCCGAACGGGTGAACGAACGCCGCCTGATGGCGTCCCTCATGCTCCACCCCAGTGCGATCAGCGGTGTGGCTGCATGGTTGACGCCGCCCAACCTCACCGACCTGGCGTGCCGGGCCCAGTTCACCGCGATGCTCGACCTGACCCGCACCGGCACCCGCGTGGACCCGGTGACCGTGATGTGGGAGACCCAGGCGCTGGTGCACATCTCTCAGGAACCCGTGGACCTGACGGTGGTGCGCGCGGCGGTGGAGGAGGTGCGCCTGCACGGGGAAGCCCCCGACCGCCTGGCGGCGAACGTCGCCGGGGATCAGCTGCGCCGCATCGCCGAGAACGCGACCTTCCACATCCGCACCCAGGCCAGCAACCCAATCCTCGACGTCGGGGAGGTGATCCGCGTCGGGCGCGCCTTCACCACAACCCTGCGCCGAGTCACCACCGCGCTGCCGCACGAACGCCTGGATGCCGGTGACCGTCACCTTGCCCTCGTCCCCACCCTGGCCCTTGACGCCGCGGCGGGTCGCGCCAGTGCGGCGGTGATGTCCCGATGACCGCCCGGCGCCCGTCCCGGCAGCGGGCCCGCGGGGCGAGCGGGGCCGGGTACGACCTCACCAACCTCGGGCTCGGCGCCCTGATGGGGTTGTTCGTGCTCGGTGCGGTCTTGTGGCTGGGGGCAGCGGCCTCGTGCCTGGTCACCGGGCGCGTGGTGCCCGACGGCGGGGTGCTGGCTGCCATCACCGCCCTCGCCGATCCTGGCGCACCGGGGCAGGCGTGGGGACCCACCCAAGACCTGCCCGGCCCGGTCGCCTACTGGCTGGTGACCGCCGTCGTCATCGCGGCAGTCGCCGCCCTCGCGCTACTCGCAGTGCGCGGGTACCGGGCCATGACCGGCACCGGCCGCCCAGCGGACTTGATCCGGTCCCTGCCTGGGCAAGCCACCCCGGCGCAGATGCAGGACGCCGCCGGCAAGCGCGCGCTGCTGCGCCGCGCGCCCGTCGTGCGCCCCTCCGCGACCGACCACCCCCAGGCCACTGACGTCGGATACCGGCTGGGGCGGATGCACGGGCGTGAGCTGTGGTGCTCCCTGGAGGATTCGGCCCTCCTGGTCGGCCCGCCCCGGATGGGTAAGGGCCTGCATGTGGTCATCCCCTGGGTGCTCGATGCACCCGGTGCGGTCGTGGCGACCTCGACCCGCCCCGACACGCTCGCGGTCACCATGGGTGCCCGCGGGCGCCGGGGACCGGTGGCGATCTTCGACCCCCAACGCCTGGCCGGCCTGCCGGGTGGGTTGCGGTGGTCACCGGTGCGTGGGTGCGAGACGCCGCGCACCGCGCTGGTGCGCGCCCGGGGACTGGCGGCCGGGGCCGGGTTCGGCAAGAGCGTCTCTGACTCGGACTTCTGGTCCGGGCAGACCGAAACCGCCTTGCGGTGCCTGCTGCACGCCGCTGCCCTGGACGGGCGGCGCGCCGTCGACGTCTACCGCTGGTCCCTCAATCCCGTCCTGGCCGAAGACGCCGTGACCATCCTCAACCGCGACCCCCGCGCCGCTGACGGCTGGGCCGACGCCCTCGAGGCCGCCATCCACTCCGACCCCCGCACCCGAGACTCCGTCTGGCTCGGCGTCCGCCAATCCCTGGCCGCGCTGGCCGACCCGGACGTGCTCGAGGCCGTCGACCCGGCCGCCGACGACGGCTTCGACCCCACAGTCTTCCTACGCGAGTCGGGAACCTTGTACTTGCTCGCCGCCGCGGCGACATCGGCGTCGTGCGCGCCGCTGGTCGCGGCGTTCGTGGAAGACATCACCGAGACCGCCCGCGTCGTCGCCGCCCGCTCACCCGGGGCACGCCTCGACCCACCGCTGCTGCTGGCCCTGGATGAGATCGCGAACCTCACGCCCTTGCCGTCGCTGCCCCAGCTCATGGCCGAGGGCGGCGGCACCGGGATCACCACGCTCGCGGTGCTGCAGTCCCTGGCCCAGGCTCGCCACCGGTGGGGTGAGCACGCCGCAGACGCCATCTGGGACTCCGCCACCGTCAAGATCGTCCTGGGCGGCCTGGCGAAGTACCGCGACCTCGACGACGTCTCCCGGCTCCTCGGGGAGATCGACGAAGTCACCGAGACCCGCTCACGAGGCAGCGCAGGGGAACGGTCCACCTCCACCTCATTACGGATGGTGCCGGTCATGCCCCCGGCGGTGCTGCGCACCCTGCCCTTCGGCACCGGGGTCCTGTTACTGCGGCAGACCAAGCCCGCCGTCATCGACCTCATGCCCTGGCCGTCGCGGCCCGATGCCCGCGAGCTGATCGCCGGGCAGAAGGCGGTGGAGAAGGCCACCGCGGCCGCCGCCGTCGGGCACACACCACCCGCACCCGCGGCGACCGATCTACCGGTGCCGGGGCTGACGGACCTGGGGGACACCTCATGGGCAAGCTGATCGCGATCCTCGGCGCACTGGGCATGGGGGTACTGGCCTTCCCACTGATCGCGCTGCTTGCCACGGCCGGGACGATGGGATCCGCGCTGGCGTGCATCGAAACGTCCGCCGGGGGACCTCTGTCGGCATCCGCCCCGGTTCCGGCGCAGGCACGGGCATGGGTCGCGGCGACTAAGGCGGCGTGCCCGGACCTGCCCGAGGCGTGGATCGCCGCAGTGATGATGCAGGAGTCCGGCTTCAACCCCGAGGCCTACGCCGTCGACTCCAACGGCGGCACCTGGGGTTTGTTCCAGATGAACAACTCCATCTGGACCACCGCCTACGGCCACCCCTGGTCAGCGGACCTCAACAACAACGGCACCTGGGACGTCAAGGAAGGCGACATCGCTGCAGCCACCGGTGGCCGGTATTTGTGCTCCCGCCTGGAGGGGGTCCGCACGATCCGAGTGGCTCATCCGGACTGGGCGTCGTCGGCCATCCCGGTCCTGGATGCGCTGATCATCGCTCACAACGCAGGGGAGTCGCGTCTGGAGACCTACCCCGCCATCCCCGAGGTCACCGCGAAGTTCATCACGACCGTCAACTTCCGGGTCACCCAGTGGAGCGACGACGCCGCACCTGGGGCTCAAGCTGAGGTCACCCCTGAGCAGGGCCAGGGTGCGGCGCCGAGCCCGGCGGCGACTCAGGAGTCCTACTCGCTCGGGGACGACGTCTGGGTGACACCAGGAACCGAGGCCTCGGTTCCGGCCGCCCCTGCGCCGTCAGCGCCGGCAACGGGCGCCCCGGTGTATGGTCTCGGGTGCATGCCGACGCTGGGGACCACCGGGCAGGTCACTGTCCCACCTGGCACACCGCACGACGTCGAACAGGCCGTGCGCACCGCCATGTCCTACGTCGGCGTGCCCTCCGGCTGGGCCCAGCTCTGCGCGCGCCTGGCCTGCCGGGCCTACGGGTACGAATCCGCCGGGTACACCTCCGCGAAGGCCGAGTGGGACGCGATGGTCGCCGTCGGCAACGCTCGCCACGGAGACGTATGCCCACCGCTCGGGTCCTTCGTGTACTGGAACACCGGGCAACCCTACGGGCACGTCTCCATGGTCGTCCAAACCGACCCGGGCTGTGACCCGGCCAAGATCATGGTCATCGCCAACGAAATCTTCGACTCCGCCACCGGCAACCACGGCGGCGTTTACCTGGTCAGCTTCGCCCAGATCAACGCCGGATACCTCAGCGGAGACGGGTACCTGGGATGGTCGGACCCCCTGTGCAAGGGCGCCGTCCTGGCAGCCGGAACCGGCCACCCGGCACCCTCAGGGACGTGAACCGGCTATGGCTCCGGGGACCGGCACGAGACGGGACGGTCCATCTGCCGAGGATAAGCTCACAGCCTTGCACGCCCAGCTCATGTCAGCGGTCGAGGAACTGGCATCCTCGGATGCGTGGATGCAGATGCTGCGCACCGCGGCGCGGTTCCCCACCTACTCACCGTCCAACGTCCTGCTGATCAACGCCCAACGACCCGAGGCGACCCGCGTCGCCGGTCTACGGACCTGGAACCAACTCGGGCGGCACGTGGTCAAAGGTGAGAAGGGCATCGCCATCCTCGCCCCGTGCACCTACGGGCCCCGCACCACCCCGGCCGAGAACGCACCACCGACGTCTGTGCGGGACTCGGGTGGGGTGGGCGCTGATGGACTTGGCCCTGGGGACACCGACCAGGGTCCCCGCAGGGTTCTGGCCGGGTTCCGGATCGTGCACGTCTTCGACCTGTCCCAGACCGACGGCAAACCCCTGCCCGACGTCATACCTTCCCTGCTCCAGGGAGCGGCACCGGCCCACCTTTGGAACACGCTCGCCGGCCTCACTGGCGATGCCGGGTGCCGGCTCGAACGCGGTGACTGCGCTGGCGCCAACGGTTCTACGAGCTTCGCCACCCGGACTGTCAGGGTCCGCGCCGACGTCGCGCCCGCCCAAGCGGTCAGGACCCTCGCCCACGAGCTCGGCCACATCCGCGCCGACCACGAACACCGCCTCCTCGACTACCACCAGGACGCCTTGTGCCGGGGCCGCGCCGAGGTCGAGGCGGAGTCGATTGCCTACCTCGTGGCCACCGGCGCAGGGATGGACACCACGGGGTACACGGTGCCTTACGTCGCAGGGTGGGCCGGCGGCGACGCCCAGATGCTCCGCGAGAGCGCCACGCAGGTTCTAACCGTCGCCCGAGGGATCGTGGCAGGCCTCGAGGCGGCATCGAGCGTGGGGGAGCGGGCGCAGGCAGTGACTCTGTCGGTGACACCGGTGACGACTTCAACTCACCATCCACACGTCGCCGAAGCAACAGTTCATCCACAGAAGGCGAACATCGGCCGTCGGTGACCGGTAAGAACTGACATCGGGCTAGATAGATTGAGAGCGCGATCGAAATATGTCATGCGCTACTTGGCGGACTTGAGGCCCGGACTTCACCCGGGCGTGAGCTCCTGCATACAGCGCAGCCACGCCTCCCGCAACGCGCGAGCGTATTCGTCAAGCCTTATGCCTTGAGAGACCTGCCTGAACCACTACGATCAGGTATGGCAACTTCCAGACGTGAAGCAGAGTACCGGCGCCCCCAGCGTGGGCGCGCGCACGTACTAGAAGAACGCTCTTTCGCCGCCTTCCTAGGCTCTATTCCAGAAAATTGGACCGCAAGTCGTTCAACACATGACTATGGCATCGATGTGTTCGTGAACGTCTTCGACAATGACCAGGCGACTGGCATTACCTTTGGGGTACAACTCAAGAGCGCCGAGAAAGTGCAAGGCAAGGCGAAGCGGGCAATTAAGCTCAGCACGCTGCACTATTGGCATGATCAAGCGTTCCCAGTAGTGCTCTACTTCTGGGAAGCTGAGACCGGCCAAGCGTGGGTAAAGTTCGCGAATGATATCGATGACTATGCATCAAAAGACACGGCGAAATCACTTACCGTTTCATTTGATGAAGCGGACCGGCTTGGCCCGGATTCGTGGTCACAAATAGAGCGGGTTGCGCGTGCTGTATATGCAATGAGTACTGGAAGGTCGGTGTTTCCCATCGCCTTTAGTTGTTCGGGGCGAGGTTCAATCGGCTCGGTAAGCGCAGGGAATGTTGTCCAGGCTGTACGCCGCCGCGCAAGGGAACTCCCGAAAATACTCCAGCTAACGGGACCGTCAACACTCCTTGAGTTGAAGATATCAGTCGTCGATGATGCGATCATTGCTGCAGGCACCGGGGCTCGTTCATCATATTTCCACTACACTGGGGTTGCTAACGATCTAGATGGCGACATCGCGATTGATGAAGTTCTCGCAGCCGATGCAGTCCTACTTGCGGGCATTCAGCTTTGGCGCATGGGCATGGGGGGCGAAGGTGCGGAGTTGGTGTCATCCGCGGCGGACGATACAATGATTGGCCTCTCTTCGGCACTATTGATTGCTATGACAGTTCTCAAAGATGCAGGGAAATTCCCGGTGGCTTTGAGGATGCTAGACCGAGGTAGACGCCACGCTGGCTGGCGAGCGACAGTCGGGGCGCTGATGCTAGGAGAATCTAGTTCGGCGGAAGAGCGTGCTGCCGTGGCGGCCAAGATGCACGAATGGGCGATTCGGGACGATGGTGAAGGTAGTAGTTATGATGCGGCGACTTTCTATTACAATTCCGGGAATTCTGCACGACAGTCTCAGCCCGGGCTAGCGGTAGATCTATTGCTCCAAGCTGGATCGATGGATTCCGGCTACTTCGAACGGAGTTACTGGTGGCGCGATCTCGGCGCGGCGTACTTCTTCTCCGGTCAATTTCGGTCGGCAGTTGATGCCTATGGCAAGGCGGTCAAACTCGGTGAACTCAATTGCCGTTCTCTCTTAGCGGATTCGCTTCTATTTGATGGTGAATACGAGAGTGCTTTGAATGAGTTTCAACAGGCTGGTATTGAGCTAGGGGATAGTGAATGGTCGTTGAAGAAAATTGCCCTATCCGCACTTGTTACCGCGACTGACATCCGAGCGCAAGTGCGTCGTCCCGAAGCCGCAGACTGGGTGCCAGGTCTTTCGTACGAAGAGCTGCAAACGATACTCTCGATCGACGCCTTGTGCGGTCCTGCCCTAATGTCATTGGCAGACGCTCCAGAAACGAACAGTGACCTTCGTTTTGGTCTCCTTCTGTGTGCAGCGCTCGTAGAGGTTGATGACGCAATCCTCTGGTTGAGAGTATTTGAAGCGTTACCAGAAGCGGATCCCGAGGTCGTAGGCAATGTGCTATATTGCAGCCGTCGTATGGCAGGGGGGTCGATTATTGATCACCTTTGGTCAGAAGGGCAAGGTGAATCTGCTGACGGACTAGAGGACATTTACGCGCAGTTGCCAGAGGATGCGGTCTCACCTACGGTTTTGAGACTTTCTCAGCAGGGTTCGGGCGAGTATGTGGCACTGCAAATCGATGACGTGAGATCGTTCGTGGCCTCAGTTGAGACCGAATGACGTAGGTGACGCCACGCGTAGTCGCGAGTGGCTCCGTGCGCGCGACATCCGCTGCAGTGTGAAGCGTTTGACGGGGGCCCGGTTGCTTCCCGCGAGTGGCCGCCACGTTGATCGGGACGCCTCTTCGATGGCTTTCTCGACGCCGAGGGCCGAAGTCGATGGAGAGTCGATCGCCACCTCTCACCCACGCGCGCGACGCACCTCGAGGCGGCGAGGGGAGCGAGAGTCGGCCGCCAGCGGTGACTCCGTGCGCGGCTCCGGCGACGGCTTTAGTTCACTTTCCACACGTCGCGGAAGCGCCAACTCATCCACAGAACTCAGTTTTTGGCCTTCGGTCACGACCGGTGCGGGGTGAGCATCAGGGCATGGACACCATCCAGAGCTACCCCTACGACGCGGTCCTCGGCGACATCGGCATCATCAACGGCTGGATCGTCACCCCCAACGGCACCGCACCACTCCAAGGCGCCCAGTGGATCGTGGTCGACCGGACCTGGACCTACACGTACCTGCCCACCAGCAGCGTCATCCTCGGACTGCTCCTGCTCTGCATACCTTTCATCGGTTGGATCCTCGCGATCCCGGTGATGATGTCCCAGACCATGGCCGTGGCCGGATACGTCGAGGTGACCGTCCTAACGCGCGGGTTGATCCATCTGACGCAGATCCCCGTGTCGACGGCGACCCAGATCTCGGGCGTGTACGCCGTCGTCCAGGCCTCGCGCGCGTATTCGTAGATTCAGATCTCGCGAACTGTTGTCAAGCCTGCGTCCGAGCGCAGCGGCCGCGCATGCCAAGTGCTATGAAATATCAGTAGGAAAGCGGAGAGCCGGCGTAGCAGCCCAGCCGAGTCAGCTGCCAACAGTCGCTACTCGACGTGGTTCGTGCCCCGCTTCGACGCCACGTGCGAACTGCCCGTGTGCGGCGTGCGAGGCGTCCCAGCCCCTCGCCCTCGCCGTATTTGGTCCCCGACGCACGCTGCATGGGCAGCGTCTTCCCGCTGCTCAGAGGCCGTCGAACTCCGCCACATCGGTGCCGCCCTGGAAAGGACGCGCGCGTCGGACTAATCCGCAACCGTCCTGGCCTCGACGACGAACTTGTCTGTTGCCCGGCGAAGCGGCGATGCGAGCCCACACCCGTGAAGGCGAGTGTCCCGGCGTCCATGAGGCTCCGAAGATGGGGCTGGCTCATCACCAGCATGTCTATGGCCTCATTCGGTGTCACTTGGCGGTCGTGTTCCAGCAGAGCTGCGCCGACCCTCCGGGCAAGGCACGAGCCAGCGCGTCCAGGAGCACACGCACCTGTGAGCCTTCTGGCAGCTGCGCCGCGGCGGTCTGCTAGGCCTGCACGTTGTCGCTGGAACCTGCCCTGCTGCGACGGTCGTCACTCGATATTGAGGGGGTGCTCCGCGCGGTCCAGCGCAGGCTGATCCAGGCCTTGACGTCTCGCTGCGTCGGGCGATGTGAAGAGGGCACCGTGGCACCGGCCGGTGCGCGCTGATGGTCGCCGGGACCGAAGGCCGCGCCTGCGTGAGTATGGGCTGTGGCGAGTCGCAGGGCGCAGAGCTGGTCGTCCATGGCCGTGTCCGCTCAGTGATCTCCCTGACGAGCCTTGGTGGAGGACGTCAACCAACGCGACGGCGTCGCCCCTCCCCGAGGACCCACGGCGGGCCCTCGACGTCCCCGTCCCCGCGCGTCTGGTCTAGAGGCCAGGGCGTTGGAGAATGCCCACGGGCTCACCCGCGTCACCCTCGACGACGGACGGCGCGCGAGGCGCGAGACGTGGCTCTACCCACAGGACACCCGACGTCGGGAGTAGCGCTTGAGGGAGCCGCGCTACCTTAGGGCAGTCGAGGACCGTGGCTGTCAGCCGCGGTGCGGTTCGGTCCAGGGCAGGAGCGAGGCCGTCGAGTTCGACTTGCCGATCTGCGCTCGAACCGCCCGCCTGACTCGGTATCGAGCTTCCTCATTCCACTCGGACACCGGTACCTGCTCGACACGGAAACCGGCCTTTTCCCATTCTATTGCTGCCGATTCGACAGTTCCCACGTAGATGACTGCGGGCGGGTTGCTTGGATCCTTCAGCCGCTCTTTCCAGGGCCTGAGCGCAGCGTGCGTGGGTCGTCCCGTGACTACCAGGGCCGCGCCCGTGCTGCTTCTGAACTCGGCCCAGATCGTGCCCATGGGGCTCCCCCCGAGTTGCATCCACAGTCCAGTTCCTTCCACGATCGACCGTAGGGCCGCGCGCGCTTCAGACGCGGCCACCGCCCTCTCGGCGCTGGGCGATCGGGCTGAGGTGTCTCGAGTGGCATTGACGTACCGCTTCATGCTCTCTCGCTGCTCCAGGGTAGGCTCCCTCAAAGTGTGGGAAGTGCTATAGAAATTTGACGCCTCGATATTTGTGGCCTCTTGGAGCTCGTTTTGGAGGTAGGCGGCATGGGCGCTATCCACCTCAGCCTGGCTCATCGGCCCCCCAGGTGCGCTGATCGGCCTCTCGGCTGCCTCGCTCGCATTCGTTGCAGGTTCTTCCGTCTCTGCAAATATCAACTCAATGAGCCTGCTGGCGACTCCTGCGGCTGCTCTGCCCTGGAAGTCACTCGTGGCTTCTTGTCCCATCGGCGAGAGCAGTTCCAGTGACCATTCGCGTGGCATGTGGGCCATGGTGGTGTCCATGGGGAGAGCGCGGTCGGTTGCCCACTCGAAGGACTTCCACCATTCTTCCGCCCGCGCCACCGTCCTATGGTGCCTAACCTGGTAGTGGACTGCAGCAAACGCGATGCTCGCGGCGAACACCGCTGACACCCCTCCCATACCGGGGCTCTTGGCGAAGGACCGGATGCCCTCACTTGCTGGATCGGATGTGAGATAGGCGATCGCCACTCGACCAGCCAGGTCGATGACGGCGAAGCCGATCAGGACTGCCACCCAGTGAGTGATGCCGCTACGCCATATGCGCACCCGCAGACGGCTCCGTGGGGCGGGCGTTGCGTCGTCGATCTGAGGTTCGTCCACGGAGGAAGACTGCCACAGCTGACTCCGATGCTGCACGATCCGGGATGGCACGAGCGGGTGATTTGACGGGTGGGAACGAGGCCCCAGCCACCTACCCTCATACCGTCTAGCCCTCCTCGGGGCTCGTGACCTCAACGGCCGAGGTGTGCCCGAGCGCACCGCCCAGCACGACCTCGCGATCTCCGTCCCCGGGGTGAGCTCTCGTCGTGTGGGAACATGACGGCGGGGAGACGAAGGCCGGCGTCGTTGTGGCCACCGTCGGGCACGGGACTTCGCCCCGTTCGTCCTGGTGCAATTTGCCGGCGCCGAGCCGCGGTCGGATCACGCTCGGGGCGTGGCTGGTTGAGGTCGACGTCGAGCGACTGTGAGTGCGGCTCAGTCGATCGCGCAACCCGGCGATCTCCCGGCGGGATGGCGGGGAAGGGCCGGGCGCCGGCGGGATATGCGAGGCGGCCTCGGTCGACATCATCGCTTGAGTCTGGCTTCTTGAGACTGCGTTGTCGTCTTAGCACGATTCGGACGGGTACCTCGTAGCCCTCTCCTGCCAGCATCCCGTGAAGGTTGGTCAGCGGTGTTCTTGTCGTCGGATCGTCGTCAGGTCAGATCGACCACCTTAGGTGTCGGGGGCGTCGACCTGGGACCCTGGCAGCACTGTGATTCCTCGAGTCTCTGACCATCCGAATGCGGCTGGTCGGACCTCAGCTCTGCTGTCGGTGCTCGGTGGCCCGGCAGCCTGTTCGGGCGACCCAGTCGGTGAGTCGCTGTCGTGCGGGGGTGAAGCGTTCGTGCCAGGTCAGGGGTGCGTCGCCGTGGGACGTTTCGGCGTAGGCGTCCTGCCAGGCGGTGTGTAGGGCTGAGAGTTCTTCGATGAGTTCCCAGTGCTGTGCCCAGCAGGGCGGGATGATCCGGTGGTCGAGGGCGTAATGATCGGCGAGCCAGTCGACCCAGGGTTCGAGGTCTTCGAGAAGGAGCCGGGCGTGCTGGGGGAGGTGAGCCGACCACAGCACGGGCCCCGAGGGTCCAAGGGGCGGGGACCAGACCGGTGGTGGAAAGAAGGGGTCGTCGTCGAGGTCTTCGGGTTCGTACTCGGCTCGCCGGGGGCTCATGGCCGTCGCTCCTTCGTCTATATCTCGATGACCGGCGATGGTGCCGGTCGCGGTGCGTGGGTGGGGCCTTGGGTGTAGTCGATGCGGGCCGCGTGGGCTTCGATCTCAGCTCGCCAACCACCGTGAGCATCGGCGTCGTCTGGTTCGGGGCCGTGCGCGTGGGTCCATGAGGGGCGGGTGGCGATGGCGAGGTCGGCGAGGGTGACGACGCGGGTCCGGATCAGGCCTTCGAGCTCGTCGATGATCGGGTCGGCTGGGTCGGCCGGGTCGATCAGCCCGTCGACGGACGTCGGAGCGCTGTAGGGGTCTTCGGTGTGGGTGGCGAGCCATTCGGTGAGACGAGTGGCCAACCCGGCTGCAGCGTCGGGCGCCTGGATCCAGGTACCAACGGCCTCAGGTTCCGGCACAAGGACGGAGGCGATGACCGTGTCCATCGCGTAGCCGTGGGCGGTGCCGCGGTTGAGGGCCGTGTAGAGCGCGTCACGGTTCGGGGAAGCCATGATCGCGTCGACGACCCCGGGCTCGAGCTGTGTGGCGGCCAGGGTTCTGTCCCAGTGCCGGTGGCCGGCGTCGGTCAGGAGGGCTTGGCGGATGGGTTCGAGGTGGGTGAGGGACTCGGCGGCGTTGTGGTTGGCGGTGATGGTCTGGGTGGCGGAGAGCTCCGCGCCGCTGGTGGCCAGGATCTGCTCGAGGATCGCAGTGCCTGCGGCGGGGGATGGCGGGTTTGGGAGGTGGTCGCAGTCGGGGTCGACGCCGTCGGTGGCGACGTAGGCGTGGTTGGTCTCGCGTCCTCGAGTCATGGCGACGTAGAGGTTCTCCCGGGTCATGCCGGCGGCGGCCAGGACGTGGGCGTGGTCGGTGGTGATGCCTTGGGCGCGGTGGGTGGTGGTGGCGTAGCCGAGGTCGACGTGCTCGGCGACATAGGCGGCTGGCAGGCGAAGTGCCTGGCCGCCCTGGGTAGCCGTGGCACTGGGGTCGGTGACCGGGGTGACGGTGAGGGAGCCGTCGTCGTGGGTGGCGGTGACGGTCCAGAGGTCGCCGTTGCGGACGTGTCGTCCGGTGAAGCGAAGGCGCCGGTCGTTGGCGCGGGTGAGGATCCGGTCGCCGCGGGCGATGACGGTCCCGGTGGTGGTGGTGATGCCGTCGGGGGCGACGGTGCCGTCGGTGACGAGGTCGTTGTGGGCGCGGTGGTTGAGGGCGGTGACGGTGTGGGAGTCGGGGGCGATGAGGATCGCCGACCGCCCTTCGGCGGTGTCGTGGGCCCAGGCGGTGTAGGCCTCTTCGAGCATGACTTCGGGTGGGCCGGCACTGATCCGGTCGTGGTCGGTGTAGGTGTCGATGACGGTCGCCTGGCCGGTACGCAGCTGGAGGGTCGCGGCCGCTTCCCAGGGGTGGGTGAACCGCCACAGGGACGACAGCGTGGCGGGGTGGGTGCGGTCGGCGATGAGGTTGAACGCACCCCCGGCGTCGATCGCGCACAGCTGGGCGTGGTCGCCCACCAGCAGCACCTTCGCACCGGCCGCGGCCGCTTGAATAGTGATGGCGTCGAGCGTGAGCGTCCCGGCCAGCGACGCTTCGTCGATGATGAGCAGCTCACCGCGGCGCAGCGCCCACCGGGCGGCCTCGGCCTGCAGGCTGGCGGCGGCAGTGTCGATGGTGGCCTGACGGATCCGGTCCCCGGCCGCAGCCGTGCGCTTGGCCCCGAGCGTCTCGAGCAGGGCAGCCCTCCTGGCGGCACCGCCTCCGGTGGTCTCATAGAGCCATTTCGCGGTGTTCTCACACGCGATGCCCAGCGCCTTGGACAGTTCGCCGGCGGCGGCTGCGGAGGGGGCGAGGCCGCGGACGGATCCACGTCCGTAGTCGCGTTCCCAGGCGGTCTTGATCGCGGCCAGCGTCGTGGTCTTCCCCGTCCCCGCCGGCCCGACGAGCGCTTCCAAGCGCCGGCCGGACGTGGTCACCGTGATGGTCGCGGCCACCTGATCAGCGGTCAAGCGCACCGGCACACCGCCAGCGCGGGTCACCGGCAGCTCTGTGGCCAAGGTCGCAGCGGCGGGGGTGACCTTGGGGGCGGAGGTGTCGGTGGTGGCGTTCAGGAGGCGGTGTTCGGCGGCGAGGATGCGTTCGTCGGTGAACTTGGCCTCCCCGGGGCGGTCGAACAGGCTCGTGCCGTCGGGGCGCTGATAGTCCGGTGGCACGGTGAACAGCTGAGGCGCTTCCAGGTTCACGCATCGGGCCAACGCCTGGTCGCTGACCCGGTCCAAGACCTTCCGTCGCTCAACAGGGGTGGCCATGCGTAGGCCGCGGGTGAGGCGGGCGGCCTCGGCGAGCAGGTTCCACCTCGTCCACGTCGACCTCCGAGCCATCACCTCACCAATCACCTGATCCGCGAGGTGGGCGACGACGTCGGGCCCCACCATCGCCGCCGTCACCGGACGCGTCTGGGACCGGGCGAGAGCGGCGGCGGTGAGCTGCTCGGGGGTGCGGCCGGTGCAACGGGTGGCACGGGTGCGCCAGCGGGCGAACAGCTCGGCGATGGGGTGGACGTGTTTGGCGGGGCGGGTGGCGCGGGTGACCTGCTGGCGCAGCCTCGTGATCTCCACCGGGTTGGGTGCGCGGCCGTGGGAGGCGTGGAACTCGGCCAGGGTCGCGGTCATGGCTTCGTCGATCTGGGTGGTGCGGGTAGAGAACTCCCGCATCAAGGCATCGTCGACGCCATCGAGCTCGAATCCGGGGGAGCGGCGCGGTCCCAGGTCGCGCCAGCTCCAGGTGACAGGGGCAGCGGCGCTGAGGTGGTCGGCGAGGTGGTCGTCGTAGATCTCCGACAACGCCACCACCGCATGATGCAAAGCCCGCGAATCCAGGGACCGCCACCGGCCATCCAATGCCTGGACCTTGTTCGCGATGACGACGTGGGTGTGCAGGTTGGGGTCACCGGCGCGGGAATCCCAGTGGTCGAACGCGGTGGCGAGCATCCCGCGGACGGGGACCTGCATGCACCCGCGCGCACCAGTCCGGGTGAACAGGGCGGTCTCTTCGGCGAAGTCGAGCGTGTCCCGAACGGCGGCCCGGTGAGCATCCAAGATCGCCTGCTGTGTACCCGGGTCAGCCACCGCCCACAGGGTGGAGACGGACTTGGTCGGGGTGAACGTCAGGTCGAACCCCGCCACCGCCGTCGGGCGGTTGCGGGCAAGTTCCACCCGGGTGATCGTCGCGACCGCAGCCTCCCGCTCAGCTGCGCCCAGCTCTGCGGGAAGGCTCGCGGCTTGGGCGGCGATGCGCTCGGCGGGTGGGGCGTAGACGTAGTACGCCATGCCGAGGGGCTGACCGGTGAGGGGGTGGCGCCCGGCGCCGAACAGGTTCGCCATCGTCGCCTCGGTCACCAGAGCATCTGAGGATAGGTCCACTCCGAGAAGTCCTTTCCCGAGCCAGCGCCCGGGCGGATTGCCGGACTCGGTGTAGTAGTCCGTCAACGGCGCGACGCCGGCACGGTCGCAGTCCCCGGCCGCTGTGTGCTTGAGCAGGTACTGGTAACCAGCGCCGGAGGACAGGCGGTGCAGGGTCATCACCATGGCAACCCGCCGGGTAGGGGAGACGAGACCGCAAGTTCATCGAGCGTTGGCGCGATCTGGGAGGTCTCGGTGACGTGGGCAGTGCTCATGCCTGGAGGTATGCCGATGGGCACGGGACACCGGGGAGCGGCCCGGTTCCGGAGGGCACGTGGGCTCGGGTTGTCAGTTGCTCGTGCCAGTGTGGACGGCATGGAGCGACCCCTGACGCCCGACTATTCGATGCTCGTCGTCAACTGCGGTGAGTTCAGCCACCAGAAGGGCCTCGATCCACCTCGCCCGGTGCTGGTCACGACACGCACCTATGGCGGAACCATCGAATCTCTCGTGCTCGAGGCGGTCAGTACCGTGCGCGGCTACGTCTGTGTCCGCCAGAGCGCGACGGGATGGCCTGCGTGGCTCGCCTGGGTCCCAGCCGGTGACGTCCAGCCGCTGTGACCATGAACGACCGCGAGACACGTTCGATGGGCTGGTTCCGGCCGACGACTAGGTCCGGCGAATCGGGTCGGGGTTTGGTGTCTGGCGCGCCACAGCGGTCATGACGCTCCGGCGGGAAGGTGAGATGCCAGACGTGTCATGGATTCTTGAACGCCTTACCCCGCTCCCTGCGCGTCCTGCAGGGACTCCCTGCAGTCTTGTTTACCTCGATCGGGGAATGGGCCTTGGGCTTGAGCGTCGATCGGCCCGGTTGGAGCCGCGTCTGAGCTCCGCGCAGAGGTAGAACTTGCCCTCATCGGTGGTGTGCTCGGTGGTGTTGGTCAGCCACAACTTGTTCGGGGTACTGGCTATGAAGTCATGTTCAACCAGGAGGTCATGCGCCTGTGGACACGGTTTCTTCCACGTCTTACGACTGCGTCCTCCAGCCGTTGGCTGAGGAAGTCGCCCAGATGTTCCGGTCAGCCGCCTGACCCCGATCTGACCCGTCTCGTCGGCCGGGAGCCGGTGACAGAACTCCGGGTCGTTGCCTTGGGGTCGAAGAGCGAACTGGCCAGGTATGCGTGACGCAGTGCCAGAGCGGTGACGGGGGGCATCGCTCGGGAGTATGGCTACCTTGCGAGTTGGAGAACCCGACACCTCAACGCCATGGGGAACCCGCCAACGGCGACCTCTTTCACGAGCGGGTGGCTCATTTCTCCGGAGGACCCGACTGGGCGAAGTGGCCGCAGCTCGGCGCAGCACCTCGTTCTCCTGCTCAAACAACCGGTTGCGCTTCTCCGGCGCGGAACTCGCTGACGAGACCTCACCGCTACAACGTATCGAAGCGCAGCAAGAGGGCTCCAACGAAGCGCATAGAAGCCGACCGGGCGGATCTCGATTCACCCTGCGGCCTGACCAAAGACGCACCAAGGCCTTGGCTGGGCCATCTCGCTAGAGCGGAGCGGCGAAGCAGACGCGAACGACATCGTGTGCCACGACACGAGTCTCAGGCCACTCCACTATAGAAGTCCGAGACTAGGATGCTGGGATGACAGCACCCATTTGGCGCGCCGCTGCAGTACAGGCATTCGGCATCCATTGCAAGACGAAGTTAGCCGGGCCAGGCGAACGAGAGGCGGCGATCCGTGCTCCGCTCGAGGCGCTCCTCACCGCTGCCGGCACAGCGCTGGGCGTCTCTGCGGTCTTCCACGACGAAGTGCGTGAGACAAGTCGGCGCGTGCGCCCCGACTATGGCGTCAGCGTTGGCGGTGCGATCGTCGGGTACATCGAGGTGAAAGCACCTGGGCGCGGTATAGACCCTAAGGGGTTTACCGGGCATGACGAGGTTCAGTGGGAGCGTCAGCGTGACCTACCCAACCTTGTATACACGAACGGCACTGACTGGCGCCTATACCGTGATGGAGATCTTGTCGGTGAGCCGGTGCGCTTCACTGGGGGCGATTTAGCCTCGGCTGGCGCCAAGTTATGCGCCCCCGAAGAGTTTGAAGGGCTCCTGACAAACTTCTTACAGTGGAAACCGGCGCCTATTACGTCGGTGTCGGCCTTGGTGCGGGCGATTGCGCCGCTAACGCGATTGCTTCGAGGCGAAGTCCTAGACCAACTCGCGTTAGAAAAAGTGGCGTTGGCTGTCTCCGAAGCTGCTGGTCGCGACCCAGATATTCAGCCGTTCAGTGGTCTCGCTGAAGACTGGCGAGCTATCCTCTTCCCGACCGCTGATGACCAGACGTTTGCAGACGGCTATGCCCAAGCGGTGACGTTTGCGCTGCTCCTTGCTCGGACCGAGGGAATTGATATTACTGGTCGGTCGCTAAATTCTGTTGGAGCGGCTTTGGGCGCGGAGCACTCTTTGATGGGCAAAGCGCTGCAACTATTGACGGCAGACGTGGCCGCTGACTTCAAGGTCGGCCTGGATCTACTCGTTCGAGTTGTCAGTGCTGTCGAATGGTCCCGCGTGCGCGACGGCCGCTCTGACACTTACTTGCATCTCTATGAGCACTTCCTTGAACTCTACGACAATGACCTGCGTAAAGCCTCTGGTTCGTACTACACGCCTCGCCAGGTAGTCGAAGAGATGGTGCGCCTGACTGAAGAGGCGTTGGAAACGAAACTCGACAAGCCGTTGGGATTCCGTGATCCGGACGTGTTCACGGTGGACCCCGCGATGGGCACTGGAACCTATCTGCATACGATCCTCCATCGCGTAGCCGAGCGAGCGCGCCACGAGAACGGCGACGGCGCTGAAGGTGGGGAAGTCACACAGGCCGCAGAGCGCTTGGCAGGATTCGAACTCCAGATGGGCCCATATGCCGTCGCCGAACTTCGCACCTCCGACCTCCTGAAATCCTACGGCGCAACCGCACCGCCTGGAGGGATGCGTCTGTACGTTACAGACACCCTTGACGACCCTCACGCAGCAGAAGCTCAACTTGGCTCCGGGTTGCAAGTCATCGCCCAGTCGCGACGCAGAGCCAACAAGATCAAAGCAAGGAAAAATGTAACTGTCGTCATTGGCAACCCCCCATACCGTGAACACGCAGACGCAATTGGCGGATGGGTGACGGCAGGCAGCGGTGCCAATGGTGCAAACTCACGTGGAATTCTCGATGACTTCTTTGATCCGGAAGTGGGTCGCCACCTGCATAATTTGCACAATCTCTACGTGTACTTCTGGCGTTGGGCAACATGGAAGACATGGGAGTCCACCAAAAACGCCGCAGGCGATGGTGACGCAGGAATCGTGTGCTTCATTACCCCGTCGGGGTACCTGGCCGGCCCTGGGTTTACTGGCATGCGTGAGTATATGCGTCAATACGCCAGCGAAGGTTGGATCATCGACCTGACGCCCGAAGGGCAAACGCCCGACGTCCCGACACGCATTTTCCCCGGCGTACGACAGCCGCTGGCGATCGGTTTGTTCATTCGTAAAACTGGCACCTCTCGTGACGTTCCAGCAACGATCCACTACCGAGCTCTCCATGGGCGTCAGGCTGATAAGTTCATAGGATTGGCCGGGCTGCGCTTGTCTGGGAACGACTGGCAAGACACGCGGACCGACTGGAAGGCATCCTTCACCCCAGCTCCCACCGGAGCGTGGGACACGTTCCCTGCGATGGATGACATTTTCCCCTGGGCTTCGCCTGGCGTGACAGGTAACCGACGATGGCCTTTTGCACCATCCAGCGGGATCCTGGAGAAGAGATGGGATGTTCTGCAGGGTGAACAAGACCCTGTAGCGCGAACCGAACTATTCAAGGAGACGCGTGACCGGACCCTCGCGAAGCTTCCTACACCTCTGCCTGGCGTGACCTGCCCTGCAAGAAAACCACTGGCGAACGACCGAGCAGCGATGGTGCCCCCAGAACGGATTGGGTACCGCTCGTTCGATCGGCAATGGGTGCTTCCCGATAGTCGAGTTCTCGACATGCCGCGCCCTACATTGTGGGCCGCGCGGAACGTCCCGGGTCAAGTATTTGTCATTGAAATGCATGCACGTAAGCCGATGAAAGGCCCCGGAATCGTATTCAGTGCTTTAGTGCCCGACCTACATTATTTCAAGGGGTCTGAGGGCGGGCGCACGCTTCCCCTCTATCACGCTGATAAAAGCGCGAACGTGACTCCTGGCCTTGCGGAGGCTCTTACTGGAGTCTTTGGCCGACCGGTGACAGAGGGGGACTTGCTCGCTTACGTGGCGGGCGTCGTTGCGCATCCCGCGTATATCGAGACGTTTGCTGCTGACCTTTCCACGCCTGGTATTCGTGTCCCAGTAACAAGTAGTGCCCAACTTTTCGATGAGGCGGTCATGCTCGGCGAAAACGTGTTGTGGGCCCAAACGTACGGGGCTGTCTATGCCAGTGGGAACCGACTCGCAAACAATATCCGGTACCCGTCTGGCCACCCAGCGCAACCCCTGGCGCGTACAGCAATTACGTCGATGCCAGACGGGGTCAGGTACGATGCTGGTCGCGGAGTTGTGATTTTGGGTACGGGCGAATTTGGTCCGGTGAGCCAGGCCGCATGGGACTACACCGTTGGTGGCAAAAATGTCATCAGCTCGTGGGTCAATTACCGCAAGAGCGCACCGGGCGGTAAAAAGACTTCACCTCTCGACAACGTCCATGTGGAGGCTTGGGATCATGGTTGGACGGTGGAGTTCATTGATCTCCTCACCGTATTGACACGCCTTAGCGAACTGGAAGACGACCAAACTGCTCTCCTGGCTCGTATTGTCGGCGGTCCTCTTCTATCCAAGGCAAACCTCTCGAAGAATGACGTGCTTTGGCCCGAAACCCCAGGTGATCGCAAGCCAAGGCGCGCTTTAAATGTGGCTGTTGATGTAGATGGTATGCAGGGGGCATTGGACTTGGTGTGATGTGATCACTCCTGGCGACTGGCGGATTCAAATCGCTCCTACACTCTGGATTGCGATGAGCTTAGGTGGCTCATCGCAATCGAGGGTGTAGCGCGGGTTGAGTCTGGTGGGCGCATCGCTTGTCGGTAGGGCGAGGTCGACTCGTGATCGAAGTCTCAGTTCCTGGCTGGGAGTCCTTCCAGGGCGCTCAGGTCACGAGGTAGGTCTGGGTAGGCAGGTCGCCGTCTGGCTGCGCGCGAGCCTGGTGCGTTTCCGTTGAAGATCCCAGAAGCCTCTCAATTGCTCCAAGGTGGCGGTCTCTCGTGATGGCTACCGGGTGCCTGTAGATCTCAGCGGTGACGATAATCGATCGGTGCCCGAGTGTGTCGGCGATGTCTTCAATCCGCATACCAGCTGCGGACATGAGGCTCGCCGCTGCGTGGCGCAGAAGATGGGGGTGGAAGTGCCCAAGCCCTGCGCGGGTGGCGACGGCCTGAACGCCTCGACGTACGTTCGACGGATTGAGGGGCGTCCCAACCTCCGTGGTAAACACGAGATCGAGTGAGTTCTTCCATTCCTCGCGATTCTTGTACCGCTCGAGGGCCTGGAGTTCGATCTGGCGCTCCAGCGCCGTGACGCAGGCCGGCGGCAGGGCGATGGTCCGGTTGCTGGTCGGCGTTTTCACTGGGCCGAGGACCATCTGCTCGGCGATGCGCTGCAGGCTGTGCGTGATGTGAACGACTGGGGGAGTGGAGTCGAGGTCGATGGCGCCCCACGTGAGTCCCGCTGCTTCGCCGGGGCGTAGCCCGAGGTAGAGGGAGAGCGTAATCAACGGTCCGAGCCGGTGGGAGTTCGCCGCCTGCAGGAGGCGGCGGGCTTCGTCGGGGGTGATGCCGCTTCTGGTCTTGGTCTTGCCAGCTGGGGCTTCGACGACGTTGGCGACGTTGCGTGTGACGAGGTCGCGTCGTTCGGCGAAGCGGAGGACTCGGCGCATGAGGGTGAGGGCCAGTCGGGTGGTGCTCGCGGACAGGTCCTTCTCGACCATGCGGTCGAGTACTGCTTCGATGTCGCGGTGGCGGAGGTCTTCGAGCCGCTTCTTTCCTAGGAGGGGTGCTACATGGCCGTGAAGTTGCCGAGCGTAGTTGACCCGCGTGTTCTCAGAGAGTGAGTGTGGCAACCCGCGCTTGAGCCAGAGCTCGACGAGTTCATTGAACGTCATCGACCGTTGATCAAGGTCTTGGCCAAGTGCGACGGCCTGCAGGGCGTCGGCGAGCTTTTGCTTGACCTCCGTCCGGGTCCTGCCCGAAAGCTTTGCTCGGCGACGTGTCCCGTTGGCGGTGAGGCCGGCATCGTACTGGGCCCTCCATCGCCGACGTGGAGCGTCGTAGTAGATGCCACCTTCGCCGCGCTCGCGCCGTTCTCGTGCCATGTCGACCAGCTCCTCCACGAGCCATCAGACGCCCCTGTTTTGTGGAGCCTAACTGGGGGCCTAAGTCCCCGGGAAGGGGGTGGATCGAGGTAGCCATGAGTAGACGCTGGTGGACAAAACGTAGGCGCTGACCTGCGATGACGTGCGTGGGAACTCGCAGAGACTCGCGCCACCTTGGTCCCTGGGGGTCAAGGGGTCGCAGGTTCAAATCCTGTCATCCCGACCAGCGTTTACGCAGGTCGGAGGCCATCACCGCGAGAGCGGTGGTGGCCTTTTTTCCGTTTCGTTCCCGGTAGGACCCACTTGGGGACCCAAGGACTTCCGTAGGCGAGCGTGGACACGATTTGACGACGTTGTCGTCGGGGTGTCTGAACTGACGTCGGGGACGACGGTTCGTACCGCCTGGGCGACGATGTGACCTGCGACTGGACCGACTTCCAGGACTACGCCCGTCGCGGCCTTGCCGCAGGTGCGGATGGATCAACCGACCTTGCTGCGGCACTTCGCCTCGTACGAGACCGCCCGTTCCTTGGAATCGGGGGGACGGTGTTCATCTGGGCCGAGACCGAGATCCAGACCATGATCGGACTCATCGCCTACACCGCCCACCTCCTTACCGGAGTCCAACTTCGCAGAGGTCAGAACCGGGCCGCGGTCGAGACCGCCATGATCGGGATCCGCGCCGAACCCTGCTCAGAGACTCTGCACCGAGATGCCGTCCAAGCGCTCCTCGCCGACGGAGACAGCGCTCGAGCAGGGGAACTAGCCGACGCGCTGTACGAACGCCTTCACCAACTCGACCCTGAATGCACGCGGCAGGAGATCGATGAGAACCTGCGGTTCGATCGAGTGCGCTGACAGCGGCGCGCATCGGTTGGCGACCGGCGGGTATGAGGGGCCGTGTGGGTGAAGTTCGGGCCATGCGCAGCGGACCGACATTGCCCTGGTGGTCCGGCGGGGTCGCCACGGCGCGGCGGGCCGGAGGCGCCTTGAGCATCGCCACCTGGGGTGTGCGTGACGAGGTGAGCAGGCGCCTATCGGTGCAGGTCAGAGCCGGGTTCTGGGTCCGGGGCATCGGCTCGGACCGCGGCCGCGTAGCAGGCCTGCCCTGTTGTGGCCGTCTTCGGTGGAGTTGTCGCTCAGTGATCCCGTGGAGCACCGGGCAGGTCCTGCGGGGTGAGAAGACCGTTGCTGGAGAAATGGGTCGTTGTGCTAGTTTGCGGGCGTTGCCGTGAGTTCGTCGCGGTCAAGAAGCAGGGGGCTTCTCGTGGTCGCGGTTGCACGTTGGCGTGTTGGTGCTGGTCTTGTCGTCTTGGTGATGGGGCTGGTGGGTGTGGTCGTGTCCTGGCCGGCGCAGGCCGCAGGGGTCGAGGGGCCGGCGGGCGAGGTGGCTCGGGTGATGGCCTCGATGGAGGTGTCGGCGAGGACGTTCACCGCCGGTGCGGTGGATCCGAGTGTGCCTTTCGTGGGCACGGGTCTCGTTGATCGCCGCGGGTGGGGGGACGTGGACGGTGATGGCGTCGCCGATGTGGTCGAGGACGCGATCTGCGGGAGTGTGAGCTGCGCGCAGCCGTGGGATGACGTCGATGGGGACGGCATCGCCGACTGGGTCGAGGTGCTGGCCTGCGGGGACGCCACGTGCGCCCGCGGTAATCAGGACACTGACCGGGATGGGATCCCGGACTTCGTCGGCTGGGTGCTGTGCGGTGAGGCGGGCTGCCCGGCGCAGACGCTGGCCGGTGATGTGGATGGCGACGGGGTCGCGAACTGGATCGAGGCGGTGATCCTGGGCGATGCGGTCGCAGCGACCGGGACGGAAGACTTCAACGCCAACGGGGTCCCGGACGCCGTGGAGCTGGCGCGGTGCCTGGAGAAGCCGGTGAGGGACCAGCAGCTGGCGTCCACGGGCGCGAGCGTGGGGCTGTGGCTGTTCGCCGCGGTGGCCCTGGTCGGTCTGGGTGTCACAACACAGGGTGCGGTTCGTGCCCGGATGGATTCACGCGCAGGGGGAGCAGCACTGTGATCGTCAGGACCGCACGAGGCATGCGTTGGGTGGGGCCGTCTCGCGCGGTCGTGGCGGGGGTGCTGGCCGCGGCGGTGGTGGTCACCGGGTTCGGTGTTCCCGTCCCCGTGCAGGCCGCGGAACTGAGCGCGACGCCTGCGGTCACCAGCGCGGCAGCGTGGGCGCAGTCCCAGGCCCAGGTGGCCACCACGATCCCGGCGCCGACCCCGACCGCCACGCCTGACGCGCCCGCTGCGGCATCGGATCAGGTCGCGACGGGTGAGATCGCCCCCGGGCAGGAGAGCGTGGTGGTCTCCCCGGAGATCACCGTGACGTTCTCCGGCGCGCAGATCCAGGACACTCTCGACGTCACGGTCGACCGCCTCCCGGCCGGCGCGGCCGAGGAGGCCGCACTCGTGATGGGCGGCGTCGCGATCGGGTCGGTCTTCGACGTGGACGCCGCCGCAGCCGACGGGACCGACGTCACCGTGTTCCCCGGCACCGGCACCGTCACCGCGCCCGACGCCGCAGGCTCAGACAGCGCCACCGCGGCAAGCGGAGGGACCGGCAGCCAGGTCCTGGGCGGACCGGACTCGACCTCGACGCTCCTGGCGCGCAGCGCCGCCCCGGCGGCCAGCACCGACTGGCCGGCCCCCGGGAGGGCATCGACGGCGCCCCGATCGGGACGACGCCGGCCGCCGACGGCTCAGGCTGGGACACGATCCCGGCCACAGTGACCCCGCTGGTGGAGGAGGCCATCACCCCGGGCGTCGTGGTGGAGATCACGGTGCCCGCCGGCGACCTGGCGGGAGTGGATGCAGGCTCGGTGCGGGTGGCCACACGCGAAGACGCCAGCGCGGCCTGGACCTTGCTGCCGTCCTACCTGGACGCCGGGCGCGGGGTGGTCGTGGCGCACGTGGACCACCTGTCCCAGTTCGTGGTCATCGGCGACAGGGACGTCGCGGCGACCGGTCCCCGGATCGTGCTCGACCCCGACAACGACATCGCCCACACCACCGGGCCGGGCGGGCCGGCCACCGAGCTGGCGTACAACGTCGCGCTGGCGAACCAGGTCGCGGCGAAGCTGACCCAGCAGTGCCTGGCCGACGTGGTCGTCACCCGCACCGATACGTCCGCGCCGATGGTGGATCAGAGCGTGCGCGCGGGAATGGCGCTGGCGCACGACCCGGTGCTGACCACGACGTTGGCCTTCGACGCTGCGCTGGGGAAACCGTGGGGGAACGTCGGCAACGGCGGGTCGAAGATCTACTCGCGCGGGGGGCCTGCGGACGTGGGCCTGGCCGGTGCCACGTTGGACACCCTCCCGGTGTACACGGGGCGCCCGGCGAACCCGACCTCGCGCGCGAACCTGCCCTATGACGACTTCGCGGGAGTGCCGGGTGCGTTGATGCACCTGGAGACCTTGTACATCGACCACAACTTCGACCGTCCCGTCATCGACGCCGGGTTCACCTCGGTCGTGGACGGTGTGTTCGTCTCGATGGGACGCTACCTGGAGACCCAGGGGTTCGACTGCACCAACCCTGACCGCGGGGGCGGGTGGCCCGCGCCTCCCACGTCCGCGCAGATGTCGGCGTGGATGCAGTTGGGCTTCAAGAACTACGCCGCCTACGGCGCGGACCCGGTGAACTTCGCAACCGGGAACCTGGTCACCCTGCTCGACCTGTTCACCACCTCGGGGCCGGGCGGTCAGTCCTCCCAGACCGCGCTGGTGCACAACGGCCAGGACGATCGGGTGTCCCGGTTCGGGCGCGGGTGGACCAGCACATGGTCGGCGCGGGCGCAACGCTTCGACGACGGCTCGGTCATGGTGGTCCGCGGCGACGGCGCGTCCTACACCTTCACCCCCGACGGGGTGGGCGGTTTCGCGGCCGACGCCAACAACGGCGCCCGCCTGCACGACGCCGGAGGGGGGCGCCTGGAGCTGGCCATCGACGACGGCGAGGTGTGGGTGTTCGACGCCTCCCACCCCGAAGGAGTCGGCGACCTCGTCGAGATCCGCGCCGCCGATGGCGCGGTCACCACCTTGACGTACGCGCCGTTGACCGGGGATCCGCTGTTCCGCGCCCTGACGCAGGTGACCCTCCCGGGCAACCAGGTGATCACCGTGGTGACCAACGCTCAAGGCCTGGTCACCGGGTTGAGCACCCCGGATTCGCGCAGCTGGACTCTCGCCTATGACGGCGCGTGGAACCTGACGACCGTCACCGGCCCGGACGGGCGCACCCGGTCCTTCGGCTACGACGGCGAGGGCAAGATCCTCACCGGCGTGGACGAGTCGGGCGTGACGTATCAGGTCAACACCTACGACGCCCAGGGCCGGGTGAGTGCCCAGTCCGACGCCCAGGGCAACGTCCGCACGCTGGCGTACACACCGGGGTCCACGGTCTACACCGACGCTGAAGGGTCGGCATGGACGTATGGGGTGGACGGGCGGTCGCGGATCACCAGCTCCACCGACCCCCTCGGTGCGACCACGACGTTCACGTTCGGTGCCCTGGACGCGGTGACGGCGGTGACCGATCCGGACAGGGCCACCACCGCTCTGGTCCTGGACGCGGCCGGTCGCCCGGTGGAGGTCACCGGCCCCGATGGCGCCGTGACGGTGATGACGTACGACCCAGTCGGGCGCCTCGTCCAGGTCCGCGAGCCCGCACCCGGAGGTGCGGTGACCACGACGGTGGAACGCGACAGCGCAGGGCGCGTCGTCGCGACCCAGGTCGGGGCCCAGGCGAAGTCGACCTTCGCCTACGACCCGAGCGGGAACCTCACCTCAGCGACCGACCCGGCCGGTGCGGTGACCACGTTCACCTGGGACTCCCGCGGGAACCTGCTGACCGAGACCGACCCGTTGGACCGGCTCACCACGCATGCCTACGACGCGGGTAACCGCCTGGCGTCCACGCTCACCCCGGCGGGTGCGAAGACGACCTTCGCCTACGATGCGGCCGGACGCCTGATCACCCAGACGGCCCCGGACGGCGGGGTGACGGCCTACGGGTACAACGCCCTGGACCTGACCACAACCGTCACCGACCCCCTGGGCGGGGTGACGACGATGGAGTGGGACAGCCTCGCGCATCTGATCAGCGTCACCGACGCCGAAGGCGCCACCGAGCACCTGACGTACAACCGCGAAGACGCCCTGACGTCCCAGACCGACCCGCTGGGGGCGGTCACCGCGTACACCTTGGACGCCGCGCACCGGGCCGTGGGAGTCACAGACCCCCTCGGGGGACAGTGGAGCACCACCTTGGACCCGGTGGGGCGGGTGCTCGACCAGGCCGACCCCGCCGGTGGGTTCACCACCTACACCTATGACGACGCCGGGCGCGTGGTCACGGCCATCGACGCCGACGGCGTGTCCACCCAGTACTCCTACGACGGCGCCGGGAACGTCACCGGTGTCAGGGACGGGCAGGGCAACGCGACCGCCCTCGTCTATGACGAGCTGTCCCAGCTGATCTCCTCCACCGACGCGGCCGGCGCCACCACGGTGTTCACGTGGGACGGGGCCGGGCGTTTGATCGGTGCGACCGACGCTGCCGGGAACACCACCGCCTACACCTACGACCGTGCCGGCCAGCTGCTGCAGACCCTGGACCCCTCGGGCGCGGCGACGACGTACTCCTACAACGAGGACGGGTACGTCGTCGCTGCCAGCGACGCCGACGCCGTGCGCACCGACCTGGTCGTGGACTGGGCCGGGCGGACCACCCGTGAGACCGATACCCGCGGGGCCGCGTGGACGACCAGCTATGACCTGGCGGGCCGGGTAGTCACCGAGACCAACCCGCTCGGGCAGGTCGCCGCGGTCACCTACGACGGTGTCTCCAACCCGGTCACCGTCACCAACGCCCTGGGTGAGACGACGACGTACACCTGGGATGGCGCAGGACGCCAGGTCGCCACCGGGGCCCCGTCCGGGACGGTGACCAGCTACGGCTACGACCCGGCGGGCCAGCTCGTCGAGGTCGTCGCCAACGCCGTTGGCGGCGCCGCGCCGTCCCCGGACACCAACGTGGTCACCACGTACTCCTATTCACCCACCGGGGATCTCATCAAGACGATCGACCCCCTCGAGCAGGTCACCGCGGCGGCCTTCACCCCGGGTGGGCGTCTGGTCTCGGCCACGAACGCCTTGGGAGCGGTGGAGTCCTACACCTACAACGAGACCGGCCAGCTGTCCGGCACGGTGGACCCCGACGGGCGCACCACGGCGGTGGAGTACACCCCGACCGGGCAACTGTCCCGGCGCACCTACACCGCGCCCGGTGTGCCCGAGCGGGTCGAAGACTTCGCCTACGACGGCGTCGGGAACCTCATCTCCACGATCGACCCTTCGGGTGAGACGGGATGGACCTACGACGCGGTGGGTCAGGTGACCGGTGAACGCACCCGTGCGGGCACGATCACCACCGGGTACACCGCAGCAGGGCGGATCGCGGCCAAGACCCTCGCCGACGGGACCAAGTCCACCTACGCCTACGACGAGGCCGGGTACCCGGCCTCGACCACGACGGCGCTGGGCGTGGAGAGCTACGTCCTGGACCCTGCCGCCCAGCTGGCGTCGATCACCCGCGCCACCACCGGCGCCGCGGACGTCATCACGACCTATGAACGCGACGGGCTCGGGCGCCCGACGGCGATCACCCACACCACCGCACCCGACTTTCCGTTCGCTGCAGCGTCGCCCAGCACCAGCCTGACCGGTGACACGGCCGTCTCGTGCCTGCCGGCCGCGGACTACCTCGCCGGGCGGACTCTACCCGGGACCGGGCAGGGTACTGGGATCGACGCCATCGCGTTGACGTACGCCTACACACCCGGCGGCCAGGTCGCCACCAGCACCCGCACCGACACCGGAAGCGCGGGGACGGTCTTCTCCCAGGCGCTGACCGCGACGTACGACGGGCTGGGCCGGTTGACCGCCACCAATACCGCCGTCGGGCAGCTGACCCCCACCCAGGCCACCGCGCGCTCGGCCGGACCGGCGGCCCTGCCCGGGGCGCAGGGATGCGCGCTGATCGCCGGGACCGGGTACACCGCACCAGGCCTGGAGACCACAACCACCACGACCGAGGAGTCCTACACCTGGGACGCGGCCGGGAACCGCGTCGCCACCACCACCGCCACCGGCGGGGTGACCACAAGCATCGCGGCGACGTTCAGCGCCGCCAACCAGATCACCGCGGCGACCACCACCACCGGCCAGACACCTGTGGCCGAGACGGCCTACACCTACGACCAGGCCGGCAACCGCACCACCGAAAACACCCTCGACCTCACCACCCCCGGGGCGCAGCCCGCCACCACGACCACCAGCTACGACAGCGCCGGGGCGCCGCTGACGATCGACGCACCCGAGATAGACGTCACGGGACTGCTGCACGAATAGGTGACACCCCACTTGTGGTGCCTGTGGGCACTGCTGGGAGGATGTTGACCATGCCTAAAGCTCACCCCAAGGAGTTCCGCGACGACGTCGTGGCGATCGCCCGGCGCGGCGAGGCTCCGATTGCCCAGATCGCCAAGGACTTCGGGATCTCCGACTCGTGCCTGCGCAACTGGCTCCAAGCCGCGGATGTCGAGGACGGCAAACGTCCCGGCGTGACGGCGTCGGAGTCGGCCGAGCTGCGTGAAGCCAAGAAGCGCGTTCGGCTGCTCGAGCAGGAGAACGAGGTACTGCGCCGTGCAGCGGCGTACTTCGCCCAGGCGCACCTGCCGGGAAAATGAGCTACCCGCTGGTCCGTGACCTTGCCGCTGACGGGATCCCCGTCACGGTGACTTGCCGGGTTCTCAAGCTCTCCAGAGCGCCCTACTACCGCTGGCTCGCTGACCCGGTGACCACCCTGGAACTGCGTCAAGCGCACCTGGCGAACGCCCTCTTCGACGCCCACCGCGACGACCCGGAGTTCGGGCACCGCCTCCTGGCCGACGAAGCAGGCGCCGTGGGCCACAGGGCCTGCGACCGGACGGTGTGGGCGATCTGCTCAGCCAACGGCTGGTGGAGCGCGTTCGGGAAGAAGCGCGGAAAGAACGGCAAGAAGCCGGGCCCACCAGCCCACGACGACCTCGTCGAGCGCAAGTTCACCGCCAACGCCCCGAACGAGCTGTGGCTGACTGATATCACCGAGCACGCCACCGGTGAGGGCAAGGTCTACCTCTGCGCGATCAAGGACGTCTACTCGAACCGGATCGTGGGTTACTCCATCAGCGACCGCATGGAAGCCTCTCTCGCGGTCAATGCCCTGCGCTCCGCGGTCCAGCGTCGGGGCGGTGACGTGGCCGGCTGCGTGGTCCACAGCGACCGCGGTAGCCAGTTCCGATCCCGGAAGTTCCTGCGCGAACTCACCCGCCACCACCTCATCGGATCCATGGGTCAGGTTGCCTCAGCCGGTGACAACGCAGCCATGGAATCCTTCTTCGCCTTGCTGCAGAAGAACGTCCTGGACCGGCACCGCTGGACCACCCGGACCGAGCTGCGACTGGCGATCATCACCTGGATCGAACGCACCTACCACCGCCGCCGCAGGCAAGCCCGTCTCGGCCGGTTGACCCCCATCGAATACGAAGCCATCATGACCACTCAGGTCGCACTCGCCGCCTGAGACGAACTGTCCCCTATTCGTGCAGCAGTCCCCACCTACTCCCGAGACGCCCTGGGACGCCAGGTCAGCGAACACCTCGTCACGGCCCTATCCGACAGGGAGATCACCCAGACCTGGGACGGGCTGACCCTGTCCGGGCGTACCGACCCTGACCACGGCTCCACCGCCTACACCTACGACCCGATGGGCACCATCACTACCCAGACCGGCACCGCCACCACCGGTGGCGGGACCTGGCTGCTGGGCGACGCCCTCGGCTCCACCCTCGCCCAGGTCAGCGCGGGCGGGGCGATCACCGAGACGACCAGCTGGGACCCGTGGGGTCAGCAGGCCTTCCACACCACCGGGTGGGACACTCGGGTCGGATACACCGGCGAACAGACCGACCCCGGCCTGGGCCTGGTCAACTTCTACGCCCGTAGCTACGACCCCACCACCGCCACCTTCACCACCCCCGACGCCTGGGGCGGACTGCTGCGCGAACCCCAGACCCTGCACCGCTACGCCTACGTCCTGGGCGACCCCCTCACCACCACCGACGTCCTGGGCTACTGGCCAGACTGGGCCGAGAAAGCCGGCAGCTGGGTCAAAGACACCGCTTCCACTGTCGGCAAGCACGTCAAGGACAACTGGCGGACCTACGCCGGCGTCACCGCCGCGATCGTGGTCGGGATCGGGGTAACCGCGTGCATCGTGGCAACCGCCGGAATCTGCGCCGGCGTCCTCGTCAGCGTGGGAGCGGCCACCGCCGCCGGCGGAATCGCGGCATCCGCGACCACCTTCGCCATCGCCGGAGCCGCGAGCGCAGTGGCAGGCTACGCCTTCACCGGCGATGACGGCCAAGGCTCCTACAGTCTGAAGGGCTTTGCAACAAGCCTCGCCTTCGGAACCGTCGTCGGGGGATTGACCGGAGGTGTCGGCGCAGGAATCACCAGAGGCGTGACGAACCTCGCCAACAAGATCACCGCCGCACACAAGGCAGCCAACGCCGCCAAAGCAGCAGTCAAAGCGGAAGCGGCGGCGGCGAAAACTGCTACGGCCAAAGCGGCCGCAGCGAAAGCAGCTTCTACGGCGAAAACGGCGGCCGCGAAAGCTGCGGCAGCCAACTCGGCACGAACCGGACCGAATGGCATATTGCGCTCAGCGGACGGTAGATTTGCCGCAAATCCCAACACTGTGCGGGCCCCCGCCTCCCCTTCTCTTCACGGCAATTCGCTCTCAAGTATGCGATCGGCTACCTTGTATCGACTCGAAACCGACAGTGGAAATTTGCTTAAATGGGGCATCTCTCAGAATCCAGCTACACGCTATCCTTCTACACAGATGGCGGGCCGTAGACTTGTCGAAATGACGACTGGGCGCAGATCCGAGATGCTGGGACTTGAAAGATGGATCGTAGAACGCGACCCAGGACCCTTAAATCTGGAACCTTGGGCAGGGAGATGGGGTGGCTGACGAGATGGTGACAAACGATGAAATGTACGCTCTGTCTATTGGGTCTGTGATCGATTCGGACCGGGCGAGTCGGGATATCGCCGACGTCATCGGCCGCATGAGTCGTCAATTAAATTCTGTCCAACATGGATTGAATGCGATAAGTCCGATTCAAGTGACTGTAGTGTTCCATGTCGAAAGTGTCTATCGACCAGTGGGATTTCAAGGTATCCGCATCGGGTTGTATCGTAAGAAGGATGCGCGACTGGCCATGCAGGTCGCCGTCCCTCTCGTATCTGTGGAGGAGGCTCCTGAAACGATGATTGCACTTCTTAGGGGGGCAGTGGAGGAGGCGGAAGTCTGGACGAAGCGTAAAGGTCTTTCTGACAGTCTTCCAGTGATCCGTGAGTCATTGCGACAGTTTGTGTCCGTGTGGCGCGCCGACTATGGCGAGGGTGTGTCGATCACTGTGCCGCGACAGGAACATATTCATAGGCGACGCACGGTGCCAGTCGTTGTTGCCACCTCCGCCGCGCCGGCCTTGCGTGTCACGATTGAGAGCGGCGAGACTTGGGACGACCCGTCGGAGGACCTGCTGTTCATGCTGCTTGACGATATTGAGGCAGGAGAAGGGACCTTCCTGATCCTCGAGAGGATGGCGGACTCTGGCGGGGACACCTATATTCAGGCGCAGAAGCAGGTTGGTGGTCACTATCTCGTCGAGCGTAGGGAGGGGGCGCCCGAGGAGCACTGGGCCACCGAGGTCGCCGACATGCGTGCGACTCATCGACTGATCACTGGTTGGGCCTTTGGACTCGATGGCTGGAGTGCTCATGTCAACTGGGCGAGGGTCGTATTTGACAATTGAGCGCATGCTGTCGCAGGAATTCTCAGCACCGTTGCGGGAGCTGGGCTTCCAGAAGCGCGCGGGCACGATCTTCACCCGAGAGGTCGCGGAGGATGTGCTCGGCTGGCTCGGTCTCAACAGGGCCAGCCAGCACAGGCCGGCGGGCGAGTTCGAGGTGAACCCGGTGGTCGGGATTCGGCACCAGGGCGTCGAACGCGTGGTTGCCGAACTGCGGAACGAGAAGTCCCACGGCTATCTGCCGCCGACGGTGAGTTGCCCGCTGGGCTATCTGATGCCCGAGTCACGATATCGGGCCTGGATCGTGAGTGTGGATGACCCGGGCGCAAGCGTGGAGGACCTCGTCGCGGCGGTCAGGGAGTTTGCCCTGCCGTTCATGGATTCGGGCTCTACCCTGACGGGGTTGTGCGAGCTGATGAGCGAGGGCCTGGGGTTCGAGCACCAGCTGGTCTACCGGCTGCCCGTGGCCTGGATGCTTGCTGGTGACCTCGATCGTGCTGCCGGGTTGGTCGACGCTGCCGAGGCCGAACTCGGCCATCGGGACGATCCGGCCGCGGTCGAGTTGCGTTCCTTCGTCGCCGCGTTCAGCACCCGCTTCCCGGTCAGCTCCTCGGATTAACATGGAAGTCGATGGCGTGCGCCGCGAGCTGGCTCGTGGCATGGGCGGTGATGTGCGCGAAGTGGCCGGTGGGTATCTCGGTGCAGTCGAGTCGGATTCGGACCGGCGCGCCAGCGGTCTCGGGATAGTCCCGGGTCATGCTCCCGTCGAGCACATATGCGGCGTAGACGTTGACCTTATCCAGCAGTTGTGCGGCCTGGCCAGAGTGGGATCCCCACGGACGTTCTTCGACCATGACAAGCAGGAAGCTGCGGTCAGCCTCCTGGGCGAAGATCGATTGTGTTGGTGTCGGCGATTCCGGACATCTGGGTCCTCATATGGGGAGAGGGGACTGCTGCGCGAATAGGTGACAGGTCGCCCCGAGCACGTACTACGCGGCCAGGTCGCGCCCGCCGTCGGCGCGTTCGGCCTCAGACATGTCTACGACCGTGGTCATCGAGGGCCTCCACGCGGCCAACTACGGTGTCTACGGGGTCCGCAAAGTCCACGCCGAACTCCATCGGCAAGGACATGCGGTGGCGCGCTGCACGGTGGGCCGGCTCATGAAGGCAGCGGGGTTGCGCGGGATCAGCCGCGCGAAAGGGCCACGCACGACCGTCCCTGGCCGCGGCCCTGACTACCGCCCTGACCTGGTCAAGCGAGCGTTCACCGCGACCGCACCCGACCAGTTGTGGGTCGCGGACATCACCTACTGCCGAACCTTCGCCGGGTGGGTCTACGCCGCGTTCGTCACCGACGTGTTCTCCCGCAGGGTGGTCGGCTGGCAGCTGTCGACGTCGCTGCGCACCGACCTCGCCCTGGACGCCCTCGAGATGGGGATCTGGACCCGCAAACGCGAAGGCCGCGACCTGTCGGGCCTGACACATCACAGCGATCGAGGCGTTCAATATGTCGCGGTTCGCTACACCCAGCGCCTCGCCGAAACAGGCGCCGTCGCATCGGTCGGCACGACCGGCGACTCCTACGACAACGCCCTCGCCGAGGCCTTCAACTCCCTGTTCAAAGTCGAGCTCGTCCGCAACAAAGGCCCGTGGAAAGGCATCGACGACCTCGAGATCGCCACAGCCGAATACATCGACTGGTTCAACCACCGACGCCTACACGGGGAGATCGGCCTGATCCCACCCGCCGAGCACGAGACCAACCACTACCGTCACAACCCCGCCTCGACTACCGTCGAAGCGTCAGTTCTGAGCCTCCACTAAACCCGGTACGAGACAGACGTAAGGGATTTCCGATCGAGATCCAGCCCGGTGCAAGTGTTCCTGGTAACGTTGGAGGGCGGCCGTACTCAGGTCACGCATTTGATCGGATGCAAGGAAGAGGTATTCCGCCAAGTGCTGTCGACGATGCCATCGCAAATGGGCTCCAGGCGTCAGGGCGAGGGGGACTACGATCTACTACGCTCCGTATAACAATATCAGTGTTGTGACTGGGGCCGGCGGCCGAGTCGCAACTGTCTCCTATGGAAACCTGAGGCCAAAATGAGTATCGAGCTGGACGTGCGCTCCACTGTCGAGCGATTTAGAGAAGGTCGTGGTGCGTATCCACGTTTCGTTCTAGAGTTGGAGCGTTCGGTCGATGCTGCTGAAGCGGCCGATGACCCACGTGCGCAGCATTTTCGCAGTCAGTGGGGTGAGCTAGAAATCATCAACGCCCTATCCGAAGGAGGTTCGTTGTCCGCAGGGGACGTTGCTGATGTGAATCGGATCATCAACGGTATCGAAGCCACTTTTAGCGCCTAATTTGGTGCATCGGAGTTGCGCCGGGTGTCGCAAGGGGTCGGCTACGAAGAGTAGATGGTGGTTCATTGCAATTCAGAGTGTAGGAGCAGTCAGAACTTGCCGGTCTCGAGCAGTGGTCTGGCGACGTAGTGCCGCGTGGCTGAAGGTCTTTGAGGTTTGACTTTCGCCTGGACCAATCGGGGATAGCCAATCCTTGGTGTCAAGGCGTGGAGACAACACTGTCGTTGAGAAGCTTGTCGAACATCTCTCGTGGGGTGTAGAAGCCGAGGGCGGCTCGGAGCCGGTCGTTGAGCGCGTTGGCTATGGCGCCCGAGTAGGGCTGGTGGCTGGTGATGACGGTGCCCTTGGGCAGGTACTCCCGGATGAGCCCGATCGTGTTTTCGTTCGTGCCGCGCTCCCAGGTTGACCTGGGGTGGGCGAAGTAGACGGGCATGGTCGTGGCCAGCGTCAACGCCGCGTGCTGGGCCGGCCCGCGATCTGACGCGGGGCCCGCGACCGGCTCAGGTCCGCCAGGACCCGGGCCTTGAGGACCTTGTCGCCGGCGATCTTCCCCGCCTGGGGGCGGCTGCGGCTCCGCTCGGCCCGGCAGGCCGCCGCAACCAACCGGTACCCCACAGTCTTTGTGGAGTTACGCCGAATCTCCCGACTGACCACCGAGGGTGCCCGGTCGATATGACCTGCGATCCTGCGCACCGACCACCCCGCCTTCAGGCCCGTGGAGATCTCCACCCGATCCGCCACCGTCATCATCCTGCGTCCCACACCCGTACCCCTCGCTAACCAGCACTGTTGCCACGAGGCTATGACACCAAGTCTTCGCGTCTGGGAGCCACCCACACCCGCGACGCCGGGTACCGGCCAGAACGCGCCGACCGCGCAGGCGTCAACGGCTCCACGAGCAACGCAACTCGCACCGTCCGGGTCCGAAGATACCGCTCGCGGCAGGACGTATGGCCCGGTCATCCGCGGCCCGTCCGGGAGGACGCTTGAGAGGTACTGCGACGGAGCGGAGACTGCGATGAAGCATCTGGTGATCCTGGGGGCCGGCACGGCCGGGACCATGGTGGCGAACAAGCTGCGCCGGAAGCTGCGGCGGGACGACTGGCGCATCACCGTCGTCGATCGCGACGACGTCCACCTCTACCAGCCGGGGCTGTTGCTGCTGCCCTTCGGTGTCTACGCGCCCAAGGACCTCATCAAGCCCCGGGATAGGTACCTGCCCTCCGGTGTCGACCTGGTCCTCGGTGAGATCGACCGCGTTGAGCCGGAGCTCAGCCGTGTGCTCCTGGCGGACGGTCGGACGCTGGGCTACGACCAGCTGGTCATCGCCACCGGTACCTCCCCACGCCCGGAGGAGACGCCGGGCATGGCGGAGAGCGAGTGGCGGCGCAGCATCTTCGACTTCTTCACGCTCGACGGCGCCGTCGCCCTGCGCGACAAGCTCTCGTCGTGGGAGGGCGGGCGCCTCGCCGTCCACATCACCGAGATGCCCATCAAGTGTCCCGTCGCACCGCTGGAGTTCGCGTTCCTCGCCGACGCGTTCTTCGAGGAGAAGGGGATGCGGGACAAGGTCGAGATCGTCTACGTCACCCCGCTCGAGGGGCCGTTCACCAAGCCCGTCGCCTCCGCGCACCTGGGGTCGATGTTCGAGGAGCGGAACATCCTCCTCGAGCCGGACTTCGCCGTCGAGCACATCGACCCGGACACCAAGATGCTCGTCTCGATGGACGAGCGCGAAGTGCCCTTCGACCTGCTTGTGACCATCCCGCTGAACATGGGCGCGGACTATCTGGCCCGCTCCGGCCTGGGCGACGAGCTCAACTACGTCCCCGTCGACAGGGGCACCCTGCTCTCGCGGGCATACGAGAACATCTTCGCCATCGGCGACGCCAACGACATCCCCGCCTCCAAGGCAGGCTCGGTCGCGCACTTCGAGGCCGACGGCCTCGTGGACAACTTCCTCAACCACATTCACGGCCGCCCGATGACCAACCTGTTCGACGGGCACGCGAACTGCTTCATCGAGTCCGGGCACGGCAAGGGCCTGCTCATCGACTTCAACTACGACACCGAGCCGCTGCCCGGGGTCTACCCCTACGCGAGGTTCGGCCCGCTGAGCCTGCTCAAGGAGACCCGCGCCAACCACTGGGGGAAGCTTGCCTTCCGCCACGTGTATTGGAACGTGCTCCTGCGCGGCCTGCCTATGCCCGTCTCATCCCACATGTCCATGGCCGGCAAGGAGACCGCCGGCGCGAGCGGAAAGTGACCACCATGCCCGTCATCGAGATCAACGCCACGCCGGTCCACGTTAACGACGAGGGCTTCCTCACCGAGTACGACGAGTGGGACGAGGACATCGCCCGCGTGCTCGCCCAGCAGATCGGCATCGAGATGACCGACGCCCACTGGAAGGTCATCCGCTTCCTGCGGGAGGACTACAAGGTGCAGGGCGTGACGGCCACCACCCGGCGGGTCAACACCGTCGGTGGCATCCCTGTCAAGGAGCAGTTCGCGCTGTTCCCCAAGAAGCCGGGCCGGAAGATGTCCTACATCGCCGGCCTCCCCAAGCCGCACGGCTGCGTCTGAGAGGCACCGACATGACCACCGACACGAGCCCCGCACCGGTCCCCGTCCCCAACTTCGACGACGAGGAGACCGACCGCAAGCTCGCCATCATCTGCTCCAAGGGCACCCTCGACATGGCGTACCCGGGGCTCATCCTCGCCAACGCCGCCCTGGGTGAGGGGGTGGAGACGCACATGTTCTTCACCTTCTGGGGCTTCGACATGATCATGAAGTCCCGCATGAACGACCTGGCGTTCTCGCCGGTCGCCAACACCGCCATGCACCTGCCTCTCAAAGACCTCCCGCGGCCCGGCGTGCTCGGCAGGGTCCGCCTGCCCGAGGAGGTCCGCATGCCGCAGGCACTGGCGCCCATGCCCGGCGTCTCGTCCATGACGACGAAGATGATGAAGAAGCAGATGGCCGCGATGGACGTCCCCGAGGTACCGGAGTTCCTCGACCAGATCGTGGCGGCCGGCGGGCACCTGTGGGCGTGTCGGCTCTCAGCGGACATGTACGACCTGGATGAGTCTGACTTCCGGGACGACATCGAGGGCGTCATCTCCGCCGCCGACTTCATCGAGAAGACCGCCGGCGCCCAGCTCCTGTTCATCTAGGGCCGCGCCACGGCCAAGGTCTTCAGGTGCGCTCGGGCATGTCGAACAGGGCGCAGAAACTCGTGGTCGACAATCCCGCTTCGGTGCGGATCACCTCGAAGTCCTTGAAGGGCCCGGGCGGCCCTCAACGCACTTCTTCCACACCCGGATCTCCACCGCAGCCTCCCCGAGGGCGGTGGCCAGCTCGGCGACCTCGTCCTGAAGCTGACGTTCACGGCTGGACGGCTTGGACGAACCTGCCTCGATGCGCGAAGGTGGTCGGGTCGTCATGAGCGCTGGGCGCCAGGTCCCGTGCCGCGCCAGGTCCCGTGCCGGGTCTGGGGGCGCCCGCTCAGCGGCCCTTGAGCTTGCCGGCCAGCGGGCGCTGCTGCTCGCCCTGCTGGGCGCCAAGGACGACGAGAAGGCCCGTCAGCCCTGGGATCACCCACTGCAGCACCTTCTGCTGTTGCTGCGCGCTCGCCAGCTCGTCCGACGCGGACACAGAGGGCTCGGTGGCGCCTTGAGCGCCCTCGTTCGCGTGCTTGGCGATCTTGGCACCAAGGATTCCCGAGTAGAGCGAGACCCCAGCGGCCGCGACCGTCAGTACGGTCTTCACCGTCGTGTTCGAGCGCGCCTCGTCCTGGTCGGCGAGCCGCTTGGAGTTGCCCACGATCAGTCCCAGGCCCCCGATCGCGTGAGCGCCGACGGCGGCGATCGTCACCGGCGTCCAGCGCGCCCACCCGACCGACGACAGTCGCAGTCGCTCTCTCGGGTCTTTCGCCTCCGCGGCCGCTCCGTTGAGCCCGACGGCTCCCATGAGTGAACCGCCGAACCATGCGGCGAGACCGAGATCGTGCATGCTTCGGACGAACGTGTTGCGAGAGGACATTGCAATCTCCTGGTCTGCTGGGCGTCTCGGATGAGGTGATCTATCTACTCTGTGAGTGGTTACCTCACCCGGCAACTCGGGACGGCCGGGGCCCAGCTCTGCGCACCTGGCGTGCCGCGCCCACGGCTACGAATCCGCCGGGTACGCCTCCGCGAAGGCCGAGTGGGACGCGATGGTCGCTGTCGGCAACGCCTGCCACGGTGACCTCTGCCCGCCGCTGGGATCGTTTGGGAGGTGAACTGGCCATGGCTCCGGGGACTGGCGCGAGACGGGACGGGTCTTCTGCTGAGGACATCCTCACGACACCGCATGCCCGGCTCATTGAGAGAGACATCGCCATCCTCGCCCTGTGCACCTACGGGCCACGCACGTGGGAGCCAAGTTCGGCATCAAGGACAGCGCAACCGAGAACACGCTCGCCTACTCGACCCGCAACCCCCGAAGTGCGATACTTCGATGTCGTCGGACCTAGCGGACATCCTCGTGACGTGCGTCAAAGCCCCGATGACAGGCATCGGAGCGAGCGGCAGCGGAAAGACGTCCGAATTCTTCGACGGAGGCGAGTGGAGATGGTTCGACCCGAGCTGAAGCTGATCGGCTACTGGCGCGGCCCAGATTCCGCCGCCGTGTGGCCCGATCCGTCGCATCTTGTCGACCCCGCCTGGGAAGAGTTCGAGCGTGACAGCGTCGCTGACTACTTGGGGCGCGGCTTCGTCGTCCGTGCCTATATGGGCTACTCGCCATGCCGGCTTTGTGGCAAGGACAACGGCTGCCTTGAGTTGAGCGATGGTATCTACGTGTGGCCTGAAGGACTGGCGCACTATCTGACTGATCACGGTGTCCGGCCGCCGGAGCCCTTTCTTTCGCACGTCCTCTCGACGATTGATCAGTTTGAGACCGCTGGCCGCGATGAGTCGTGGTGGCGCAGCATCCTCTCTTGACCCAGGTCTCGGTGTCTTGGAGCGCCATGGCTGTCAGCACTCGCATTAGGTGGCCCACGATCTTGGGGATCCGCGTCGCGAAAGGAAGTGAGTCTCAGCTCTGCAGGCAGGTCAGCGGCGGAGAATGTGGCCGAGATCTAGCAACGGCTGAAGCTGGGTCTGCCACGGGAGGACGTGCACTGCGAGACTTACTGTTGTTGATACTCGCTGGCTGGTCACGGAGGGTTAGGTCAAAATGCAACAAGTGGCGAATAGAATGAATGTGCTTGATTTTCGTGGTGTCACAAGAGGCGCAATCGACAACCTTGAGATTGTGGCGAACTGGTGAAGGTCATTTGTTCCAGCAATGACCCAGGGGCGATGGCGGATCAGCAGCGTAGTCGTGCCGCAGCCTTTGAGAGCGCCTATCCGTTGACGGTTGGTAGGGGCTATTCAGTGGTTGGGATGGGTATCGCCGAGAACGTTTTTGACTTCTTGGTTCAGGATGACTGGGGCGGCCCTTGCTTCGCGCCGGCGGGGATGTTCGAGCTGGTCTCCGCTCCGATCCCACCTGGCTGGCACTTCGCACTTCGGTCAGGTGTACGAGCGTCAGGACGCGATCTCTGGGGAGACCCGATCGTGGCCCTGTGGGGCTATCGCGAACTGGTTGAACGAGGTGAACACCTGACTGCGTTGCTGGAGCACGAACAGTCCGCCCTTGCTGTCTTTAAGTCCTACGTCATGTCGACGACCACTGGCACATAGGCCTTGCGGTTTGAGAGGTGCGAAGCGGTGTGGGTTGAAGGGCCACCGTGCCTGCTCGGAACTCCTCGAGGTCGGGTGTCTTCGTATGTCGCTTGCTCGCGCGGGGTCCGGGTCCACCTGTGCCTCCAGGTGTGAGGCACCGGTTCGCTGTTGCGGTTCGGGTAGGTGATGGCGAGCTTGTCGGAGCGGGTTGCCGAGCACTCGCATGCGGGCGTTACGGTCGACGAGCCAGCGGCAACGCGGAGACAAGCGCGTCCAGCACCTGAACGTCATATCGATGGTCAAGGCTCGGGGCTGGGGGGAGTACCCCGGTGCCAGCGAGTGGGAGCTCCCAGACGACGGTACCTGGGCGTAGGTGTGCGACTGCCTGATACCACTCCTCGAGGGATTCTCGGAGCTGAACGTGGAGTTCGAAGGCCCGGCGTGATCGAGTCGAATCGGAAGCCTTTCGTTGCCGTAGGACCGACTCAGAGGGAATGGACAAGAGAACAGAGTCTACAAAGCCGATCCGCCGCCGACTCATCGCCTCCCGCACGGAAGCCAGCTCGTGGAAGAAGCGCGAAACGGGAGCCGCCCCGACGCGTGCCAAGCACCACGAGTAGTGCAGCTTGAGAGGATCGCTGTCGCAGACTGCAAGCCCGTCCCGATGCTCGAGGGCGTTCGCCTGTGACCACCGACCTGTGTTGACTCCAGTCCAGTAGTTCGCTTGGATCTCGAGGTCGTGTCCATCCGGTTCTGTTCCTGTGGGAACGTACTCAGCGACGAACTCCGTCGCCGCCGCCCGGCACCACGTCGTCTTACCGGCAGCACTTGGGCCCTCCACCGCCACGATCATTCGTCGATCCTAGGCTTGCTGCGTCGTTGTCGAGTGCGACGGTACGCAGCGACGGGTCTGCGACGAGGTTGGACGTCTCCAGCCTTCACGCCGCGTGGACTTCTCACCCTCACCGGCGGGCTGAGCTCCGAGGATGCCTTCGACGTCCCGCGCGACCACTCCAGCCTCGCCAAGGTCGAGGTCCGAGAGGTCGCGGACAGGCTCCTCGAGCTGGAGGTGTCAGGCGCCGTCGAGAGGGCTGCGATCAGCTGCGCCGATGAACGTCACGGCGTAGTTCGGGGAACAGGGAGAAGAGGCCAACTTGCCCCCTGAGGGGAAGTCGGCCTCGTCACCGTGTGACGCGCCGTCGTACCGCTCGGGTTCTGGTGCGACGTGCGCGCGTACGTGCCGGAGGAGCGACTGGTGTCAGTTCGGAGTCGTGCGGGTGGTGTGGTGCTCGTCGTCGCCCTCGATCTCCTTGGCGAGCAGGAACGAACCGATGGCCCAGACCGCTGCGCCGATGAAGCCAACCCACACGCCGATGTCGGTCGAGAGGTCGTCACCGCGCTCAAGGCCGCCCATCGGGTTGAGCCCAAGAGCGAGGCACTGGATCGTCGCGGCGATGCCAACGGCCATGGAGACCAGCGTGAGGCCGCGGTGCTGGCCGCGCCGTGCACGCTTTCCGGCGTACACCAGGGCGACAAGCAGGCCGATGCCGAGGTAGGCGATGAAGGGGATGAGGGAGTCGGTCTCGTGGCCGGTGCGGGGGCCCGCGCCGTCGTCAAGGTTCACCCAGTTCAGCAAGGGTGAGACGTTGAAGACGATGATGCCCAGTGCTGCGACCGCGAGGCCTGTGCTCTTTGCGCGACGGGTGTCCGCCAACGGACGGTGACTGAGACTCCGACGCGGCTGCAGGGACCGATCCGCGTCGGAGGTCCCGTGCTGGCTCGGTCAGCGGTGGTGGGGCGGGACGTCGTAGAGGGTGTGTTCGGTGTGGTGCAGGACGTTGGTGACGAGGGCGGCGACGTGTTCGTCGGGCTGGGAGTAGTAGATCGTGGTGCCGTCGCGGCGAGAGGTGACCAGCCGTCCGGTGCGGAGCTTGGCCAGGTGCTGAGAGACTGCCGGTGTTGGTCGGTCGAGGGCTTCCGCGATGGCGGTCACGGGCATCTCCGTGCCGTCGAGCATGGCGAGGATCGCCAGCCGGGTGCGGTCCCCGAGCAGGCGCAGGACGCCGACGGCGTGGTCGAGGTCGGCGTCGGTCGGGGTGGTACGGGCGGCGGTGTCCACGAGGCTCATCTTGGCACCCCGGCGTTCTTCAGGCGTTCGGTAGCCATCAAGGTGGGACGCTGGTGGGGCCAGAGCGCGGTGGCGGTGAGGGTGGCTGCTGCGGCGAGGACGGCGAGGAGGAGTGCTGCCCGGTCGAGGCCGACGAGACCGAGCCAACCGGCCAGGGGGTAGGTGAGCAGCCAGCAGGCGTGGGAGAGGGAGAACTGCGCGGCGAATGCCGCTGGCAGGTCGGTCGCCGGGACCGATCGGCGGATGATGCGACCGACCGGTGTCTCGACCGAGGACCACCCGATCCCGACCACAAGCCACAAGATCGCCACCGTGACCAGGGCCCAGGTGACATCTGGGACGTGGAGGGCCAGCGGGACGAGGGCGGTGGCGGTGGTGAGCAGGGCAGCGCCGCCGAGCATGACGCGCCGTTCGGGGAGGTGGCGCAGCGCCCAGGGGAGGGCGACGGCCGTTGCCATCGAGCCGGCGCCGACGGCGGCCAGCAGGACGGCGACCATGTCCTCTCCTTGGGCGAACGTGGTCCTGGCGATCACGACGGTCTGGACCAGGACGAACGCGCCGGCTGCGGCAACGGCCAGGTTGAGCGCGAGGACAGGACGCAGCGCTGGCGTCCGCACGAAGAGCAGTGTTCCCTGCCGGGCTCGCTGCCCGAAGGGCATCTCGGGGGTGTCCTCATCGGCGAACTGTCCGGCCCGGCGCGGGACCAGGACAGAGGCGACCAGTGCGGCGGACCCGGCGAACCCGGCCGCGGTGCCGAAGAACAGCGCCGAGGACGGGACGAAGATGAGCAGGGCGGCTGCCAGCATCGGAGACAGCACCGCCTCGAGGTCGTACGCCACGCGCGAGAGTGAGAGGGCCGCGGTGTAGTCGTCCTCGTCGGGCAGCACGTCAGGGATGACGGACTGGAAGGTGGGGGTGAACGTGGCCGAGGCTGCCTGGAGGATGAAGATCAGCACGTAGATCTGCCAGATCTCGCCCACGAACGGCAGCGAGAGCGCCACGACCACCCGCACCGCGTCTGCGCCGATCATCACCGCCCGCCGCGGCAGACGCGCCACGGCGGCTGCGGCGAGAGGTGCGACGAACACATAGGCCACCATCTTGACCGCGAATGCCGTGCCGAGGACTCCGCCGGCGCTCGCACCGGCCACGTCGTAGGCCAGCAGGCCAAGGGCGACCGTCGCCAGACCCGTACCGGTCAGTGCGACGACTTGGGCGAGGAACAGCCGGCGATAGGTACGGTGCGCGAGGGCTCGGATCACCCAGCCATCATTGTGCATATTTGCGCAAACACGCAAGTGCTGTGGTGCCCGACGACGCCCCGGCCGCGCCCAGTGCCCCGAACCGGATCGCCTGACGGCGGCTGGTCGGGTCCGCGGCTACTCGTCCTGAAGGTGCTCGAGGCGCTCGTGGTACTCGGCTGTGTCGATCTCCCCGCGGGCGTACCGCTCGGCCAGAACGTGGCGGCGTGCTCAAGCCCATGTCCCACACTCGTGTCCGACCTCCGGCGGTCCGAGACGAGACCGCAGTCCATGCCGCAGGGGGTATGCCTCGAGCGTAGACCTGCCGCCTCACGACGACCAGGAGCTAGTTGTGCTCCTCGCCATGATCGCCGTGGTCATCTACCGTGTCGTCGTCCTTCGCATAGTCCGGGACCGTGATCTCGACTGTTGTGGGCACGGGCCACGCCAGGACAGAGGGGCTGAAGGAGATCCCGTTGGGCTTGTCTCCGACGGGGATGGTGGCGACCGTCTCATAGGTGGTGAGGCTCAGGACGGAGACGGTGTCGTCGTGGAGGTTCGTCACCCACGCCACCGTGCCGGTGGGGTCGATCACCACTCCGTGAGGCCCTGCCCCCGTCTCGATGCTCGCCGTCAACGTCATGTCTGCGGGATTGATCACCGAGACCGTGTCTCCAGGGTCATCGTCGGTGCCCTGGTCGGCGGACAGCAGCTGGGTCCCATCGGTCGTCAGGTACAGCTGCACGGGAGCGGTGGGAACCTGGACGGTCGCGACAACGCCTTGGCTGGCCAGGTCGACCTTGGCGACGGCGCTGTCGCCAGCCAGGCTGACATACGCGAACCGACCGTCGCCAGCGACAGCCACCTGCACGGGAGAAGCGCCGACCGGGATTGTGGCCGTAACCGACATCGTCGCGGTGTCCACGACATCGATGGTGCCCTCGGCCGTGTTCGCGACCACCAGCGTCGTGCCATCTGCAGAGGGCCGGAGCCCGTGGGGACCTGCGCTCAGCGCGGTCTTTCCGAGCGGTTCGAGGTCCGCGGACCGGTAGGCACTGAGAGTGTCTTCGCGGGAGTTGGTCACATACGTCTGGGTCCCGTCCGGGCTCACGACGACGTGCGCCGGCCCTGATCCGGTCGCGGCGGTGCCCGTCACCGTCAACGACGCGGTGTCGATGGCCACGAGTGCATTCTTGTGGCCGCTGACTGCCCAGACCATCGACCCGTCCGGACTAGCCTGCACGTTGTGAGGACTGTCCACACCCTCGATGGTGGCCACGACCTGGCTGGTCTTGGCGTCGATGGCGCTCAGGGTTCCACCGTCCTCGTTGGCGACCCAGACCGTGCCCACCACCGTCCCCTGCACGCTCTCGGCATCGCCTTGGGTTGTGGACGACGTCGCCGCCGGTGGGGTACTGCTCTGACCGCACGCTGCCAGGAGTACCGATCCCGCCGCTGCGACCATCCCGATCGCGATCCTGCGGGTGAAGGGCCTTCTCATGTGTCCTCCTCGAACTATCGGCAAGCCGGGCCACACGGCCCACGTCCACCCTCCGGGCTGCACCCTGGCCCGACGGTGTTGACCTGATGAAGATTCGCTGTAGTGAGTACGCGTGGCGCCCCGACTCGCCAAGCCTCTCAGGAGCTCTTGCTAGCCTGACCGCACCGGCTTGCGTGGGGATTGGGGGACAGGTGACCGCCTGGTTGAGCAGCATCGTGCGCGTTGGCGCTGCCGTTGTGCTGTTCCTCGTGGTGTTCTCCGGCGTCATGGTGCACTGTTCATCCGAGGGCGGTGCCGGAGGACACACTGCTCACACGGCGCCGATGTCTGGTGAACCGAACCTTCCCGGTCCGACGGAGGTGACGCCACCGGCGTCCGCGGTCGCGCTCCTGCTGCCCGCCCACCCGGGGACGCAGCGCCCGCTGAACGACGCTCTCGTCATGTGCTGCGCACTGGTCGCAGCCGCGATCCTGGTCCCCGTCGTCTCTCGCTGGATCCTCGGCAGGTGCCGGCCGAGACGGATGCGCGCTCATCCCCGGGTCGTACGTGTGGCGGCAGGTGCTCGACTTCGTCACGGCAGTCGACCCATCGTGGCGCACTCTCTGTGCGTCTTGCGCGTGTAGGAGCTCTCCCTGGTTGCCGCCTCGCGGTCAACCACGACGTCCACACCCCAGATCCCGTCCCCGCTGTGGCGGACGGGCAGACGATGGAGCCCACATGACGACCAAGACACGCGTTGCCGCCCTTGCTACTTCCTTCGTGCTCGCCGCGGCGCTGACCGCGTGCGGCGATCCCGCACCCGAGACGGAATCACCCACGACGCAGGGCGCGGCGGAGGACTCTGCCGGGGCGGCGCACAACGACGCCGATACCGATTTTGCGCAGATGATGATCATTCACCACGAGGGTGCAGTCGAGATGGCCGACCTCGCGGGGACCACTGCCGAGAACCAGGACGTCAAGGACCTCGCCGCGGACATCTCGTCCGCCCAGGGCCCCGAGATCGACACCATGACGTCGTGGCTCGAGGCGTGGGGTGAGCCGACGTCCCCGGACGATCTCATGGGCGGTATGGATCACGGTGACATGGAGATGGAGGGCATGGACCAGGAGTCGGCCATGACTGAGCTGGGTGCCCTCTCCGGGACCGAGTTCGACCAGCGGTTCCTCGAGCTGATGATCTCCCACCACGAAGGCGCCGTCGGGATGGCGCAGGCAGAGCTCGAGGCGGGCACGAACGCCGATGCCTTGGCCCTCGCCCAGGTGATCATCGACGCCCAGACGTCCGAGATCGCCAAGATGGAGGGCATGCTCGACACCCTCTGACGCGTTTCACCTCCCGTGGCGGGACAGTCGCGGCTGTCCCGCCACCTCGCCGGTCGCGCGTCTCCGGCGTTGTTGGGAGCGTGGAAGGGTGCTCGAGACCCGACACCGAGGAGTTGCCATGAACGCCATGCCTGAGCACCTCCACCCGCGAGCCCCGGGCCGCGGCCCCGCCTCAGCCCAGGACCATGCCGGCGGGGCGCAGCGCGGTCACGGAGACCACGTCGGGCAGTTCCGGCGGCTGTTCTGGATCATGCTCGTGCTGGCGGTACCGACCGCGTACTTCAGCGCGATGTTTGCTTCGATCCTCGGCTACTCCGTGCCCGAGGTGGCGGGTGTGGCCGCGGTCTCCCCGGTGCTGGGGACTGTGATCTACCTGTGGGGAGGGCGTCCCTTCCTCGTCGGTGCGGTGTCGGAGATCAAGCAACGTTCACCAGGGATGATGCTGTTGATCGGGATGGCGATCACCGTCGCCTTCGTCGCGTCCTGGGGCGCGAGCCTCGGGGTCTTCTCCCACGAGCTGGAGTTCTGGTGGGAGCTGGCGCTGTTGGTCGTGATCATGCTCCTGGGACACTGGATCGAGCTGCGATCGCTCGCCCAGACATCATCGGCTCTGGAGTCCTCGCGGCTCTGCTCCCGGACACAGCGGAACGCGTCGATGGCGACCAGCTCACCCAGGTCAGCCCAAGCGACCTGCTTCTCGGTGACGTGGTCATGATCCGGCCAGGGGGACGCATCCCGGCAGACGGGCGCATCGTGGATGGTGCGGGCGACGTCGATGCGTCCATGGTCACCGGTGAGTCCCGGGCCGTGCCGCGCTCCGTCGGTGATCTCGTGGTGGCGGGAACCGTGTCCACGGGTTCCGCACTCCGTATCGTGGTCACGGCAGTGGGGGAGGACACGGCCCTGGCTGGGATCCGACGGCTTGTCGCCGACGCACAGTTGTCGTCCACCCATGCCCAGCGCCTGGCGGACAGAGCAGCCGGCTGGTTGTTCTGGTTCGCGCTCGTCTCCGCAGCGGTCACTCTCGTGGCGTGGTTGGTCTTCGGTTCCCCGGAGACTGCGCTGATCCGCGTGATCACCGTGCTGGCGATTGCCTGCCCGCACGCCTTGGGCCTGGCGATCCCTCTGGTCGTCTCGATCGCCACGGAACGCGCTGCCGCGGCGGGCATCTTGATCAAGGACCGCATGGCACTCGAGCAGATGCGCACCATCGAGACGGTGCTCTTCGACAAGACAGGCACCCTGACGAAAGGCACACCTGGCCTGCGGCGAGTCCTCGCTACTGGAGAGCACAGCGCGGAGAACGTCCTTGCCTGGTCGGCCGCCGTCGAGAGAGACAGTGAACATCCCTTGGCGCGTGCGGTGATTGCCGCAGCGGTCGCCCGAGGCGTCCAGGCTCCCAGCGCCTCAGGTCTCCAGTCCCCGACGGCAGTCGGGGTCACCGGAACGGTCGCGGGCCACACCGTCGGCGTCGGCGGACCCCGCATGCTCCAAGCGCACGACCTGAGCCCTCTGGCGGAGATCCAGGCGTGGTCGGACCAGGGATCCATCGTGCTGCACGTCCTCGTCGACGGCCGGGTCGCCGGAGCGTTCGAGCTTGTCGACGAGGTCCGCCCCGAGTCGCGCGAGGCGGTTGACGCGCTGCACGCACGAGGCATCCAGGTCGTGATGATCACCGGCGATGCCGAGCCCGTCGCTCGCTCGGTCGCTGCTGACCTGAGCATCGATCAGGTCTTCGCCGGTGTCAGGCCGGAGAACAAGAGCGGTCACGTCCAGGAGCTTCAGCAAGAAGGCAGGCTCGTCGCGATGGTGGGTGACGGCGTCAACGATGCCCCAGCCTTGGCACAGGCCGACGTCGGGATAGCGATCGGGGCGGGAACCGACGTGGCGATCGCATCGGCAGGAGTGATCCTGGCGAGCGACGATCCGCGGTCGGTGCTCTCCGTGATCGAGCTGTCGCACGCGTCGTACGGGAAGATGAAGCAGAACCTGTGGTGGGCCGCCGGATACAACCTCGTGTCCGTCCCCTTGGCCGCAGGGGTGCTCGCACCCATCGGCTTCGTCATGCCGATGGCGGTCGGAGCGCTGCTGATGTCGCTGTCGACCGTGGTCGTCGCAGTCAACGCCCAGCTGCTGCGTCGCCTCGACCTCCGCCCCGACGTCAGCCAGCCCCAAGGCGAGGTCAACCATGGCTGAGCGCATCCTCGTGTGCTCCCCGCCCCTGGTACCCGACGTCACATGCGGTGCGCCATGGGCAGCAAGAACATCCAGACGTTCACCGCGCCGAGCAGCGCGATGATCCCCGCGTACGGGATGAGCGTCGCGCGCCGTCGGGCAGTCGTGCGATAGCGGCGGTGGGCGATGCGCCGGGCGGTGTAGAGGGAGCCCGCGACACCGAGGGCGAGCAGCGCGAACTGCAGCACCTGGATGGTGCCCGTGCTCAGCAGGGCCGGGTTGACCCCGGTGGCGTCGACCCCGACGAGCGCAACAACCGCTGTGTAGACAGAGCCGCCCTCGGCCAGCAGGTGGAAGAGGTTGTGCGCCAGGTGCGCCGCGACGTCGAGGGGAATGAGCGCATACCCGAAGCGAGCGAAGTTCATCGCGGTGCCCTCGAGGTTCCCGGCAGCCGCGATGCGGGAGGCCAGGGCGAGCAGCGCCACGGGGACTGTCACGGCGACGACAAACGCAACGGTGAAGATCAGGGCGTAGCTCGTGACCCCGGTGGTGACCTCGATCCAGGCCAGGACCTCGGTCCAGACCTCGAGCATCGTGATGTTCTGGATGAGGACGATGCCCATGATCGCCATGGCAAGGTAGGAGTGCTCGATCTTCGGCTTGGTGATGAACCACAGTTCGCTCGTCGGTTTGCGCAGCCGGACCTGGATGGCGTCGTTGGGGCAGGACTTGATGCAGTTGGCGCAGAGGTTGCAGTTCGCGGAGTCCTCCATGGTGCGCGGGAACGTGAAGAGCGGGCAGCCAGCCACCTTGTCGTTGCCGTTGTAGCAGACGGCCTTCGCGGTGCAGGTCTTGCAGATCCCGGTGTCGGCGCGGAGCTCAACCATCCCGACTCGTGCGTAGTTGCCCGACAGTCCGCCGAGGAAGCACAGGTACCGGCAGAACGTGCGCCGCTGGAAGAAGGCCCCGGAGGCGATCACCGCGGTCGTGAGCAGGAGCAGCAGGACGCCCGAGCCCCACGGCGACTCGACGACGCCCCACACGTGGTCGGCCCAGGTGATCGCGAGGAACGAGGCGTCGATGATCCAGATGCCGTAGTTCTTGAGGAACTTAGGCACCGGGCGGTTGACGCCGACCCATCGCTGCACGACGTCCGTCAACGCCCCGAACGGGCAGACCGCGCACCAGAACCGGCCCAGCAGCACGAACACGATCGGGATGACCGGCCACCACAGGACCCACATGAGGGCGGTGCCCGCGTTCTCGTGCGCGACGTCGGGCCCGGCGAGGAGCTGGTACGCGACGAGCCCGAAGACCGCCGCGACCGGGATCTGGAAGATCTTCGGATACCAGCGGCTCCGCAGCGAGCGGGCGACCCACGGGATCGCCATGAGGTTGCGACCTACCGGTGACGGGGTGAGGTCCGGACCCGGTGTCACGTCTGGATCGATGTCTGGCGCGACCGGCGCGGAGGGTGGTGTGAGCATGGGCGTGGTCATCGTGGCGTCCTTCGTGGGCGGTCAGCGGTGCGGGCGGTCAGGCGGAGGCGACGGCGGCACGGGGCCGGTGGCGCGGGCGCTGGAGGTCACGTCGACGCAGGACGGCGGCACTGACGAGCACGACGGCGTTCAGCCCGCCGAACGCCGACAGCACCAGGACCCGAGGCCGGTCGGGTGCCGGGGTCGAGGTGTGGTCACCGGTGGTCTCGCCAGTCTCGCCGGTCTCACTTGTCTCCCCGGTCCCACCGTGTTCGCCGTGCTCGCTGTGTTCGTCTACGGGGGGAGTGGGGTCTGCCGTCTGGGCGGCGAGGACGACGGTCACCTGCTGCTGCGGCGTGGTCATCGCGAGGGCGGGGTAGACGGCCAGCGGCACGGTGAGTGCGACGACGACCGACAGTCGGACGAGAGCGGGGGTCATGGGAGCTCCTCTAGGTCTGCTCCCAGAAGCGTGGCCGCCCTCGAGGCAGTTCACGTGGGACTTCCAGGCCTAGGACGGAACCTTCATGGAACCTTCATCGACCGGCAGGGACCGGGGCGGCTCAGCTCGTCGGCAGGGTGAGGGTGAACTCGCTGCCGGTTCCCGGACCGGCGCTCGCGGCGGTGATGGTTCCGTCGTGGGCAGTGGTGAGCGCCTGGCAGATCGCCAGACCGATCCCCGATCCGCCGTGGGCCCGGTCCCGTGCTGTGTCCGCGCGATAGAAGCGTTCGAAGAGGTGGGGCAGGTGGACGGCGGCGATGCCTTCACCCGTGTCCTGCACGCTGATGCGGATGCGGCCAGCGGGGGCCTGGGTGGCGTGGACGGTGACGGTCCCGCCTGGTGGCGTGTGTCTGATCGCGTTGGCGACGAGGTTGTCGAGGATCTGCGCCATCCGTAGGCGATCGACGAGGACCTCCCGCAGGTCTGCGTCGATGTCGCTCGTGAGGTGGACGGACCCCTCTGCTGCGCGCTCACGACCCGCGCTGACGGCCGCAGCCGCCAACTCGCGGGGGTGGACGGGCTCCAGCTCGAGCGTCAAGTCTCCGCTCTCCGCGCGGGTGACCGCCGCCAGGTCGCGCGACAGGCGTGTCAGGCGGGCGGCCTGCTCCCGAAGCACGGCTGTCGTGGCCCCGTCGAGAATCTGTATACCGTCCTCCAGTGCTTCCAGATACGCGCTGATCGTTGCTACCGGCGTACGCACCTCGTGTGCCACGTCGGCAAGAAGGCGGCCTCGAAGCCGTTCGCTGTCTTGCAGGCGTTCGGCCATGTGGTTGAACGACGCAGCGACCTCGTCGAACTCGCTGCCGATCCCCGGCAGCGGGACGCGGGATGCGTAGTCTCGGTTGCCGACGTCGGCCGCTGCGGAGGAGAAAGCGGCCAAGGAACGAGAGATCCGCCGTGCCAGAGCCGCTGAGACCAGCAGTGCTGCGATGCCTGCGGCGCCCAGCGCGACGGTCATGGTCACGGTGCTGGCCGAGCGAAACGCCTCCTCTGCGTGCAGCACCGCGGCATCGTGATCGCTCAGGCCAGCCCGCAGCATGTGCTCGTGGAACAGGTCCGGCCCGATGATCGAGGCCACGACCAGTGCCGTCACCGCCGCGGTCGTCATCACCAGCATGATGGCGAGGAGGAGCCGCGGGGCCAGGCCCCGCGGCGACCGGGGGCGCGGGCGAGCGTGGGTCATCGTCCGAGCCCGATGCGGTATCCGACACCTCGCACGGTCCGGACGAACGTCTGCCGGTCCGCGCTGTCACCGAGCTTCTGGCGCACGTGCAGGATGTGGACGTCGACGAGGTGCTCATCGCCGACCCAGCCATCTCCCCAGACCGTGTCGATGAGAAGGCGCCTGCTGAACACCATGCCGGGGCGTGCGGCCAACGCGGCCAGGACATCGAACTCGGTCCGGGTCAGGTCGATGAGGCGCTCGCCGACCCGGACCTCGCGGGCTGCCACGTCGAGCGACAGCATCCCGATACCGATGACGTCCGCAGCTGTGCGGATCTCGGGTGCTGGAGGTGTGTGCCGTGGTCGGCGCTGCAGCGCCGCGATCCGGGCCACAAGCTCGCGTGGGCTGAAGGGCTTGGTCATGTAGTCGTCGGCGCCCACGGACAGTCCGATGAGGACGTCGATCTCCTCAGCCCGAGCCGTCAGCATGATGACGTAGCAGTCGGAGAAGGTGCGCAGCTGGCGACACACCTCAATCCCGTCCAGTCCGGGCAGCCCGAGGTCCAGGACGACGACAGCGGGGTCAACCTGGCGAATCAGGTCGACGGCGTGGGTGCCGTCGGCGCACAGGTGGGTCTCGAACCCGTCTCGCTCGAGGTAGTCCGCGACGACACGGCTCAACGCCTGCTCGTCATCGACGACGACCGCGCGCTGTCCCACGATCACGGGCGAGGGTGTAGTCATGCCTCCATTCTGTCCGCTTCCGGATGGGGTCCGAACCACCTGCGCTGGGCTTCCCGCACTGGCAGCCCAGGCCCCGCGAGGTGCGAAGGATCGAGATCGACTCTCCTGACGGTCGCCGACCCGTCGCCGACCCGTCGCCGAGCACCGCCCAGGGGATGAACCCCCTCGTGCTGGTCGAGGATGTGCACTTCAGGTCAGAGATCCAGGGAAAGCCGCGTGGTCAGGGCGCGGGAGACGCACGGGTAGATGACGCCCGCCGCGTCCTTCTCCTCGTCGTTCGCCACCGAGTCGAGGTGCAACGGCGTCCCGCCGGTGACCCGGAGCTCGCACGTGCCACAGACGCCCGTGCGGCAGGATCCGGTGACCGGGGCGCCGGCATCCTCGAGCACGTCGAGGATGCTGCGGCCCGGGGGGACCGTCAACCAACCGAAACCGGGCATCTCGACCTGGACCGGCTGAGGGATGGCGCCGGCTGCGCGATCGGCTGCGGCGAACCGCTCCAGGTGCAGACGCTCCGGCGGGACGGCGGAGGCCAGCCCGTCCATGAGCCGTGCGGGGCCGCAGCAGTAGACCTGGGCAGTGGTGGTGGATGCCACGGCGGCTGCCGGGTACGGTCGTGCCTGCTCGTCGCGGGCGTACACGGTCACCCGGCCCGGGTAGCGAGCCTCCAGGTCGTCCGCGAACGGCATGCTGCCCCGCGAGCGGCCGAGGTAGACGAGGGACCAGCGGCGGGAGGCCGGGAGGCTCGTGATCATCGAGAGGAGCGGGGTGATGCCGATGCCGCCGGCGATGAAGAGGTAGTCGGTCGCCGGCTGGAGCTCGAAGCGGTTGCGGGGCGTCGCCACCTCTACGATCTCGCCGACAGCAAGGGATTCATGGATGAATCGGCTGCCGCCCCGGGAGTGCTCGACAAACCGCACCGCGATGTCGTAGCCCAGCCGGTCCGCCGGGTCTCCGCAGAGCGAGTAGTGCCGTTCGAGTCCGCCGGGAAGGTGGAGTTCGAGGTGCGAGCCAGGCGTCCACACTGGCAGACGACGACCGTCCTCCGGCACCAGGCGCAGGCCGACGACGCCGACGGCGAGCGGCGTCCGCCGGGCGACGACCATACGCAGCCGCTGATTCACGGCTGGCACGTGACGTGCCCGAGTGGCCGAACGCCCCCGTTGCACGGCGACCGAGCCGACGAGCTGACGAACCATGACCGCGAGCGTGGTGACCACGATGAGGGCGGTCGAGATCGAGGTGTACCACCAGGTGCCCGTGTCCGATCCGGCGAAGGCCGCATGGAACGCGACGAGCGCCACGACGACGTAGCTCAGGTAGTGCAGCCCCTTCCAAGCCTGACGCGGTATCCGGTGCATCGCGAGCGACGAGAGGACGACACCGGCCATGAGATAGAGCGCCACGATGCCGAGCGCTACGGGCAGAGGCTTGAACTCGGACGCGAACGGCACGAGTACCGCGACGACGCCGAAGCCCGCTTGGTCGCGCAGGTAGGGGTCGAGGAGCAGGGATCCCACGTGCACCAGGATCATGATGATGGCCAGGCCGCTCAGGTAGCGGTGCAGATCCTTCAGCCATGCGGGATTGTCGGCAGCCCGCAAGACCCGGGTGGACAGCAGCACTCCCCAGAGCACGGTTGCCGTGAGGAGCGTCCAGGCGACGATCGCGCTCGCCCGCGAGACGTACCACCAGAGCTGGGGATCGTTCATCGGTATCGGCTCCAGTTCGCGGAGATGTGCTCGGATCCATCGGCCGTGATCACGAGACCGGCCGCGCCCTGGCTCGGGAGCCAGGCGAGGAACTCGTGGAGCGGGCGCAGGAAGCCCGGCTTGGTGAGCGACTCCGCGCGGGCCCCGGTCGCCGCAATGACGGTGACGGCCTGCACCGTTGTCGAGATGGTCCGGCCGTCTCGCGGGTCGAGGAGGTGGTGGACCTCGGTGCCGTCCGGGGCTCTCCACCGCTGCTTGCGCTGGCTCGAGGTCGCCACGGCACCGCGTGAGACCCGCACGACCGCACGCTGCCGTTCGGGGTCGAACGGGTCCTCCACACCGATACGCCAGGCGACACCGTCGGGGGCGACCCCTCCGACGACCACGTCGCCCCCGAACTGCGCCATCGCGCCGAGCGCTCCGTCGGCGAGAGCCTGCTCCACCGCCAGGTCGGCGGCGAGGCCCTTTCCGATACCGCCGGGATCGAGCGTGGTTCCGCGCCCGAGCGTGATGCGTTCGCCGTCGATGCGCACCGAGTCGATGCTGCCGGGTGCCCGCGCCGAGGCCGGCAACCGGGTCGTTCGCGTCGGGTCGACCCGTGACGTCGCGTAGCCGGCAGCGACAAGTGCCGGCAGCAACGTGGGGTCGAAGGCACCGTCGGTGCGGTGGTAGGCGTCGAGCATCTCCTGGACGAGGCGGACCGTGTGGGGGTGGACCTGCAGTGGGGCGCCCTCGGCCAGATTCAGGGCGGTGATGTCGCTGTCGCCGAGGAAGCGGCTCCAGCGTGACTCGAGGCGACCGGCGAGTGTCAGCCCGGACCAGGCGACGCCGACGTCGACGCCCACCACGGTCATCGAGAAGCGGCTTCCCATGCGGTGCGCGCGGGCGGTGGCGGTCATCGGCCGGTCACCACGAGCGGCGATCGCGGCCAGCACGGCGTCCTGCGCTATCGAGCACCCCATGTCAGCCTCCTGATCCGCCGGTCGTGGCGTCGACGGGCGTGCCCGGGGGAGCGGTGTCAGGTGCGGGGGCGGGCTCGGCGCTCGGCTCGGCCGGGGCGGGAACCGTGGTGGTGTCTGTGGGCGCAGGTGCCGGGGAGATGTTGACGGGTGGCACTGGAGCGGTTCCAGCGGGTACCGGTACGGACGGCTGAGGGATCAGAAGGAAACCTGCGAGAAGGCCGCCGAAGGCGAGGATCGCAGCCGCGCCGACGACAGTTCGCGCGCCGCGGGCCGGATTCCGGCGGTCAGTCGTCGTCGTCGTCGTAGTCATGGTCGTCGGCTGCGCCGGTCGATGCGTCGTCGGAGTCGGACTTGTCGATGTCGTCGTCATCGGTGTCCGCTGCAGGGCCGCCGGTGGCTCCGGTGACGCCCGGGGTGGGCGTCGCCGACGCGGGTGGTTCGGTCGGGCCCGGCACCGAGCCGAGTGGCGTGTCGTCGCCGGTCAGGGTGACCACGTTCGAGGTCGTGCTTGTCTGGGGGTCCAGCAGACCGAGGGTCCCGGCGTTCGCGGCCATCGCGACCGAGGCCGCGACGATCACGCCCAGAACGGAGAGGGTGGTGATGAGTGAGGTCTTCATGCCTCGACGCTACGGACGCTTCGGTAAGGGGCGGCCCCTGGAGCGTCCAAGATTCATCCAATTTTCCGCGTCACCCGAGCGGAGCGGACAGCACGCGCCGAGAATGTTGGCATGCGGGTACTGCTGATCGAAGACGACGCCGCGATCGCGGCGGGAACCCTCGATGCTCTGCGTCAGTCCGGGTTCGACGCCGCCCACGCGGCAACCGGGGCTGCGGGCCTCGCGGCCGTCGAGGCCGGGGAGGCCGACATCGTGCTGCTCGATCTCGGGTTGCCCGACATCGACGGTGTCGAGGTGTGCCGCCGGATCTGCGGGTCGTTCACGCTTCCCGTGATCGTCGTGAGCGCGCGCGGCGACGAGTTCGACCGGGTGCTGGCGCTCGAGCTGGGGGCCGACGACTATCTGGTCAAGCCGTTCGGGTTCCGCGAGCTCGCAGCACGCATCCGAGCCGTCACCCGCCGCGCGTCGCACGGCGAGTCAGCCGTGACCGCGGCGACGACCGCTCGCACGTTCGGCCCGCTCACGGTCGACCCCCGGAGCCGCAGGGTGAGCCTCGGCGGCGAACCCGTGCATCTGACGGCCAAGGAGTTCGAGCTGCTCGAGTACCTGACCGAGGATCCCGGAGCCGTCATGCGGCGCGGCGACATCCTGCGGGACGTGTGGGGCACGAGCTGGTACGGGACGACCAAGACCCTCGACGCCCACGTGGCTGCGATCCGGAAGAAGCTGGGCGATCCCGCCTGGATCGATGCCGTGCGCGGGGTGGGCTTCCGGTTCGGTGAGCCGCAGTGATCGCGCCAGGCGACGGACGGCCGGCATGAGGCTTCGGCTCATCTTCGCCATGACCGGCTTCACGCTGCTGGTGCTCGCTGTGCAGAATATCCCGTTCGCGTTCTACCTCACCGGTGTCGAGCGCGAGCGCATGGTCACGACGCTCGAACGCGATGCGTTCGTCCTTGCCGGTCGGCTCGAGGATCTGCTTGAGGCGGGCACTGCGGCGAGCGATCCGACGGCGACCGACGTCGTCGCCGAGTACAGCGCGACGAGCGGAGCGCGGGTCGTCGTGGTCGACGCCGAGGGCGTCGCGGTCGCGACCAGCGATGCCGACCAGACGCGCGTCGGCGCCTCGTACGCGAACCGGCCCGAGTTCGAGGCTGCGCTCGCCGGACGGATCGCCTCGGGTGAGCGCGACTCTGCGACGCTCGGACTGAGACTGCTCTATGTGGCCGTTCCCGTCGTCAGCGGCGAGGACGTGCTGGGTGCGGTACGGCTGAGCTACCCGGCTCAGGAGGTGACGGATGCCGCGGTGAGACAGGTCAGGGGGCTCGGGGCGGTGGCCGCCATCACGGTCGTGCTGGCGGGCCTGGTCGCGTTCGTCTTCGCGTCTGGGGTGACGCGCCGGCTGCGGCTGCTCCAGTCGGCCACCGAGCGGCTCGCGAGAGGAGACCTCGCCGCCAGGGCCGAGGAGAGGGCCGGCGTGCCGGAGGTGCGCTCCCTCGCGCACTCGTTCAACGTCATGGCCGAGCGTCTCGCGACGCTCATCGGACTGCAACGCTCGTTCGCGTCCGACGCCTCCCACCAGCTGCGCACGCCGCTCACGGCGCTGCGGCTGCGGCTCGACGGCGCCCGTCAGCTCATCGACTCTGATCCCGAGGCAGCGGCCGACCGGCTCAGGGCCGCCGACGCCGAGCTCGACCGTCTGGGCTCCCTCATCGAAGGACTGCTCACCCTGAGCCGCGCAGAGGCGACATCCGCCGCGGTCGGCGTGCACGATGTGGCCGTGATCGCACGGGAGCGCGTCGAGCAATGGCTGCCGCTCGCACAGGAAGCCGGTGTTGTCATCCGGTACGCGGGCCCGGCCCACGCACCGGCGCTGGCGGTCGAGACAGCCCTCGAGCAGATCATCGACAACTATCTGGACAATGCTCTCGAGGTGAGCTCCGCGGGATCAGCGATCATCGTCCACGTCGAGTCAGGCGCTCGGGTAGTCGTGAACGTGCTCGACGAGGGGCCCGGCCTCTCGGCCGAGCAGCGCCAGCGAGCGTTCGACCGGTTCTGGCGTGGCTCCTCTCACGGTGAGGGCAGTGGTCTCGGCCTCGCCATCGTGGCTCAGCTCGCCCGGGCGAGCGGCGGGTCCGCCCATCTCGAGTCTCGCCCCGGCGGCGGGATCGACGCATCCCTCACCCTGCCTGCTCCACCCCGCTGACGCGCGCAGCTCCGGCGCGCACCAACGTAGCCATGAGCTCCCCTGAAGTCACCACCCACCGCGCGTGGGCGTGTGTCCCTTGCGGGCGTCGTCGGGCATCGCCATGTCGGCTCGGATGCCGAGCAGCCGGATCGGACGGCCGGGTTCGACGGCGCCGGCGAGGTCCAGAGCCCGAGCGAGGATCTCGTCCCGGTCGAAGGTCTCGGGGATCTTCCTCGCATGGGTCTTCGTCGTGAACGGCGCGTACCGAACCTTGAGCGTCAGCCCCACCACGGGTCGTCCTTCCGCCACCACATCCTCCAGGACGCTCGCTGTCAGCTCTCGCACGGCGTCGCGTACCTGGGCCTGCTCGGTCAGGTCGGCCTGGTAGGTGGTCTCCCGGCTGTGCCCGCGGGCGACCCACGGGGTGTCGTCCACGACGGTGGCCCCGTCCCCGCGTCCGAGCTCCGCGTACCAGGGACCCATCTTGGGACCGAACTCCGGGACCAGGTCCTGGGGATCAGCTGCGGCGAGCTCCGCGACCGTGGAGATCCCGAGGGTGGCCAGCCGGCCCGAGATCTTCGGTCCGATGCCCCACAGGTCCTTGGTGGGCCGACTGCCCATCACGTCGAGCCAGTTGGCGGCGGTGAGCCGGAAGACGCCCGCCGGTTTGCCGAGATCGGTGGCGTTCTTGGCGCGGACGAGGGTATCCCCGATGCCCACGCTGCAGTGCAGCTGGGTGTGTTCCAGGACGGCGGCCTGCAGCTGCCGGGCGTAGCCTTCCGGGTCCTGTGTCTGCGTGCCGACAAACGCCTCGTCCCAGCCGAGGACCTGCACGACGGCGCCCGGCTGGGCACGCAGGGTCGCCATCACCGTGTCCGACGCCGCGAGGTAGGCCTCGTGGTCGACGGGCAGGATCACGGCGTCGGGCACCTTCCGGGCCGCGATGCGCAGGGGCATACCCGAACCCACACCGAACGCACGGGCTTCGTAGGACGCGGTGGACACCACGGCCCGCTCGGTGGGGTCGCCTCGGCCACCGACGATGATCGGCAGGCCCGCAAGGTCAGGGCGCCGCAGCACCTCGACCGCCGCGATGAACTGGTCGAGATCGACGTGCAGAACCCACTGGTCTCCGCTCACTCCTCCAGTGTGTTCTCACCGTCCAGCGACGGCATCAGCAGTTTCTGCGATAGAACTGGGGAATGGCTGAGGTGTACCGAGAGGTCGAGATGAAGTTCTCCGTCGAGGACGGCTACGAGGTTCCCAGCCTGACCGAGCTTGCCGGACCCAGGAACGACGGCGAGCCGTTGATCCTGGCCGAGCCCACGCAGCACGTGCTGCGCGCCACGTACTTCGACACCGCAGACCTGGTCCTGGCGCGCCACGGGCTGACATTGCGTCGACGCGTGGGCGGCACGGACGCCGGCTGGCACCTCAAGGTCCCGGCGAGCGGGTCGGAGCGTTCGGAGATCCGCCTGCCAGCAGGGCGTGCGGGCAGCACGGTCCCCGGGGCGCTGCAGCGCCTCGTGCGGGTCCGCACCAAGGGGCGGCCGCTCGTCCCCGTCGCGCAGATCACGACGCACAGGGCGGTGCACCGGCTGTTGGACGCGGCCGACCACGGTCTGCTCGAGCTCGCCGACGACCGGGTCGTCGCCCGACGCGTCCTTCCCCGTGACGGGTCCGATGAGGCGACCGGCCCGGAGGTCGCGTGGCGCGAGATCGAGATCGAGGCACTGGATGGGGACAGCGCGCTCCTGGCTGCGGTCGCCGCCGGACTGCGCGCGCACCGAGTGGCCCCGGCGCCGCACTCCTCCAAGCTTGCCCGCGTCCTCGAGCTCGACGACGACGCCGAGCCGGACCGTCGCACGAAGGTCAAGCATCCCTCGGCGAAGTCCCCGACGAGCCAGGTCGCCCTGGCCTACATCGGTGACCAGCTAGAGCAGCTCCGTGCGCAGGACCTCCCCGTCCGGATCGACGCGACCGGGAGCGTGCACATGATGCGCGTGGCGAGCCGTCGCCTGCGCAGCGCCCTGACGACCTTTCGTCCGTCCTTCGTGTCGGACGATGTTGGGCCGCTGTGCGGGGAGCTCAAGTGGCTCGCGGGAGTCCTGGGCGCGGTCCGTGACGCCGAGGTCATGCACGATCGGGTCCTCGGCGTCCTGCAGGGTGAGGACACGCACTCCGCGCTCTCGCCGGTCGCCGCCGAGGCCGACGCGCAGCTGCGATCCGCGCACGCAGCAGCGCGCGAGGCAGCACTTCTCCAGCTCGAGGGGGAGCGGTACGACCGGCTGCTCGACGACCTCGAGGCGTTCGTGCACGCTCCACCGACCACCGAGCGTGGCGGCCGACCGGCTGGGAGGTCGCTCCAGCGCGGCGTGGCGAAGGAGTACGCTCGCGTCCGGCGGCTCGTGACGCGTGCCGGGGCGGCGACCGAGCCGGTGCGGCGAGACGAACTCCTCCACGACGCACGCAAGGCCGCCAAGCGCACCCGCTACGCGGCTGAGCTTGCCGCCGACGTGTTCGGTCCCGACGCCGGGGCGTTCGCCGCCGCGATGGAGAGCGTGCAGGAGCTCCTCGGGCAGCACCAGGACTCCGTCGTCCTGCGTCAGCGACTGCGCCAGCTCGCCGAGAGCACCGCTGACCCGATCGCCGCGTTCAGCTACGGCCGGCTGCACGCCCTGGAGGAGGTCCGGGCCCGCGATGTCGAAGAGCGGTTGCCGACGGTCTGGGCCAAGGCGAACAAGAAGCGCCTGCGCCGGTGGCTGCACTGAGGAGACGCGATCTGCCATCACCACTCCGTTGCGTCACGGCGACGGCGTTCCCCCGTTGACGTTGAGCGTCTCCCCGAGCACGTAGCTGGACTCGCTCGAGGCGAGAAAGACGTAGGCGGGGGCGAGCTCGGTCGGCTGGCCGGCGCGCCCCAGCGGGGTCTGCTGACCGAACTCGGGGAGGTCCTCGGGCAGCTGCCCGTCGGAGGGCTGGAGTGGGGTCCAGATCGGGCCCGGGGCGACCGCGTTCACCCGGATGCCCTTCGCTGCGAGCTGCTGCGCGAGCCCCTTGGTGAAGTTGTTGATCGCTGCCTTGGTCGAGGCGTAGTCGAGGAGGGTCGGGGACGGCTCGTAGGCCTGGATCGACGTCGTGTTGATGATCGTCGATCCCGGTGGCATGTGTCCCACGGCGTCTCGGCTGAGCCGGAACATCACCTGGATGTTGACCTTGAACGTCTGGGCCACCTGCTCGTCGGTGAGGTCCTCGATCGCCTCCACAGCGATCTGCTTGCCTGCGTTGTTGACGAGGACGTCGAGGCCACCGAGCCCGTCGGCGGCGCGCTGGACCAGGTGCGCGGAGAAGGTGTCGTCGGCGAGATCGCCGGGCAGCGGCACGGCCGTGCGCCCTTCGGCCTCGATGAGCGCGATGATCCTGGCGGCGTCCTCCTCCTCGGCGGGCAGGTAGGAGATCGCGACGTCGGCCCCCTCCCGGGCGAAGGCGATCGCCACCGCCGCCCCGATGCCGGAGTCGCCCCCGGTGATGAGGGCCTTGCGGCCGGTGAGGCGCCCGGTCCCGCGGTAGGAATGCTCGCCGAGGTCGGCGTGGGGGAGCAGGTCGGCATCGAGGCCAGGCTCGTCCTGGCGCTGCTCGGGCGGCTCGATGGCCGGGTAGCGGGAGACGGGATCCTGGAAGACGAGCTGGTCCGCGCGGCTCGCCTCGGTGATGGCTGCGTCGTCTGCGTGGGTCGACGTCATGTTGGCCTCCTGGTCATGGGGGTCGTGTGTGGCGGGTTCTTCCACTGTGCCTGCAGCTCTCGGGCCGCGCATCCGGGAACTGCCGGCACCTCATACGGTTCTCTAGTCTTGACACTGGGGCCAGGATCTCGCTCGGGCATCTGGTCCTCCGTGGTCGTCCAGCAGGCCGGTGCGGGCGTCCGGGCGGGGCCCACCCAGGTACCAGGGCCGTGGACTAGTCCCCTTGCGCGGTCGACAGGGTGCTGCGGAGTCCCAGCACCAGAGCGCCGGCGACGAACAGGTCATCCCCCTGCTCCTCGCGCGTGCGGCGTACGGCGTCGGCCAGGTCGTCGATCCGTCGATGTGCCGCCGCGACGGCCTCCTGAGGTCGTTCGGTCTCGGCGGACAGTGCGAGAGCCGTGGCCCGCAGCGCCTCGGCCGCCGGCACGTGCAGGTCCGTCCTGAACAACGTGTCCACCTCGTCGTCTGGTCCGTCCCGCCGTCGGAGGGTATGGGCAAGCTCCCCGACCAGCAGCGCGAGACCGACCAGGGCTGCACCCTGTTCGCGGAGGTGGTCGGCCTGCTCCTGCCACCGGCGCACCCTCCAGTTGACCGGTGGCCCTTCGAGGGCCTGGCCCACCAGGTCCTCCACCGCCCGGCCGCGCCCGAGCAGCTCCCCAGTGACCGCGCCGGCATCCGCCGGATCCGGGAGGGCGCCTCCCTCCACGTCGCTGGCGAGCTGCTCGAGCTGCCCCACGAGCGCTCGGCGTAGCGCGTCTTGCGCTCGCTCGGTCTGGTCCAGGAGCAACGGGGGGAACACCATGTTGACGGCCGTGCCCACCACCGCGCCGAGGGTGGTGAGCCCGAGGTAGCCCAGCACGAACGCCTCCTCCTGCCCTTGCCCGAGGATGAGCACGAACAAACCTGCGATCGGCACCCACGAGCCGCTGGCCCCCAGCCAGCGAAGCCGGGACACGAGGGTGCCGATCAGCACGACGGTCCCGACGCCAGCCGGGCTGGGCAGGTCCAGCTCCTGAACCCCGACGGCGACGGCCGCTCCGAGGGCGATCGCGAGGAAGACCTCGGCCGACGTCTTGACCGAGCTCATCACCGTCGTGGAGACGGCGACGACTGCCCCGAACGGTGCGTAGTAGAGGTACTCGTCCGCAACTCCGCCCAGCTGAGCCGCCACCGACCACGCCAGGACGGAGGCCACCGCTGCACGAAGGCCCATGGCGAATCCGACGCTGCTGGACGCCCACTGGAGCAGGCGCGCTCCCGCTGAGTGATGCTCTGACATCCGTCACCTCCTGTCCGTCGAGTGTCCACCATGGAAGGACGAGTCCCTCCGGTCTGGGACCTAGCCCTCTCCCAGATCCCCCTCCGGGAGGAGTCCGGTGGCCGCCTCCCCAGCCGCGGCACGGCGTCGGGCACGCCAGGCCTTGTCGGCGCGGTCCACGGCCAGCAGGACGACCGCGGAGGCGACGGCGAGCAGCCAGCCCAGCGGCCCCGGGGCCGCCTGGCCCAGGAGCTGGGCCAGAGCCGGGACGAGGAGCAAGGCGAGCGAGACCGCGAGCGAGATTGGGATCGCGACGACGAGCAACCGGTTGGTCGTCCAGCCGAGCGCGCCGGGCCAGCGGGTCGAGCTGCGGCACGCGAAGGCGTTCGCCGCCTGTGAGAGCACCACGCTCAAGAACGCTGCGCCCGACGCCGCGGCGAGAAGGTGCGCGGGGACCGGGTCGGGGTAGGACCACCCGTGGGCCCAGAGGTAGACGGTGAAGGCGGTCATGGCTCCCAGCGCGGACACCGGGCCGAGGAGCCCGAACGCGCGGCGCGCGACCCCGCGATCCAGCAGCCGCCCTGCTGCGGGCGGGTCGGTGAGCAGGTGGCGTGCGGGCGGTTCCGCCCCGAGCGCGACCGCGGTCACGGTGTCGGTCCCGATGTCGATCGCGAGGATCTGCAAGATGCCCAGCGCGAGCGGGAACTGGCCGCCGCTGAGCGCCCAGACGACGAACGGCATGAGCTCGGCCACGTTGTCGGTGAGGTGGTAGGTGATGAAGCGACGGATGTTGACGAACGTCGCCCGCCCCTGCTCGATGCCCTCGACGATCGAGGCGAACCTGTCGTCGAGCAGGACGACGTCAGCGGCCTCGCGTGCGACGTCCGTCCCGGAGATCCCCATCGAGATGCCGATGTCTGCCTCGTGGAGAGCCGGTGCGTCGTTGACGCCGTCGCCCGTCATCGCGACGACCTCGCCCCGGGCGCGCAGCGCACGGGCCACACGCAGCTTCTCCTCGGGGGACACCCGGGCCACGACCACACCGGACCGGTCGAACAGGGCGGCGAGCGCGCTCTCGTCGTGGGGAAGGTCGGCTCCGAGCAGGACCGGGTCGGTGGGCCCACGCAGGCCGACCTGGTCCGCGATGGTCCTCGCCGTCTGCGGATGGTCTCCGGTGAGCATCGCGACCCTGATGCCCGCTCGCCGGCACGCCTCGAGCGCCTGCCTGGCGTCCTCGCGCGGTGGGTCCTGGAGCCCGAGGATGCCCTCAAGGGTCAGGCCGGTCTCGGCGTCGGCCGGTCCGCCAGGGCGCGCCGCGGCGGCCCGGGACGCGACGGCCAGGACGCGCAGCCCCGCGTTCGCGCCTCGCTCGGCCTCGGCATGAGCCGCGCGGAGCGTCGCCCCCGAGTCCGTGCACAGCGCCAGGACGGCCTCCGGGGCTCCCTTGACGTAGACACGACCCTCGACCCAGGCCGACGTGCGCCGCCGTCGGGCGTCGAAGGGGTAGCGGACGGCGTTCTGACGTGCGGTGCGGTCCTGGTCCACGTCGACGCCGAGGCGTCGCGCGAGCACGTCGACCGCGACGTCGATCCGGTCCCCATGGGCCCGCCACCGTCCCTCTGCGAGCTCCGCGAAGCCGGTCGAGGTCGCCGTCGCCGACCTGACCGCGGTGAGAACCGCCGCCCGCGACCCGGGCGAGCACTTGACGCGGCCGTCGGGCGCGTAGCCGGCCGCGGAGCACGTCGCGGCCCCGACCGGGGTCCAGGCCCGGACAACGGTCATCTCGTTCTGCGTGAGAGTGCCTGTCTTGTCCGTGCAGATGATGGTGACCGAACCGAGGGTCTCGACCGCCTCGAGATGACGGACCAGGACCTGCCTGCCTGCCATGCGCTCGGCGCCCCAGGCCAGCGCCAGCGTGACCGTCGGCAGCAGCCCCTCAGGGACCAGGGCCACGACGACGCCGATCCCGAGGACGTAGGCGTCCTCCAGGGCGGTGCCCAGGGCCACCGAGACGAGGGCGAAGCACACGCCGGCGCCCAGCGCCCCGAGCGCGATGGTGCGCACCGCGCGGTGCAGCTCGCGGGCGAGGGGGGTGACGGGCTCGGGCTCCTCCGCGGTGAGGTGCGAGATCTGGGCGAGCGCGGTGTCCGCGCCGGTCGCGGCGACGCGGGCGTCCGAGTCGCCCTCCACGACGAACGAACCGGCGACGACGTCGGAGTCTGCGGCTCGGGTGACCGGCTCGCTCTCTCCGGTCACCAACGACATGTCCACGAGCAACGGCGACGGACCCAGGACCACGCAGTCCGCGGGCACCCGGTCACCCGCGCGCAGGCACAGCAGATCGCCGACGACGACGTCCCGTGCGGGCACGGTCATCTCGCGTCCGTCACGGCGCACGATGATCTGGGTCGGCAGGAGCTCACGGAGACGAGCGGCCGCCCGACCCGCCCGTGCCTCCTGGAGGAAGGCGAAGACCGCGTTGACGACGATCACGACGGCGATGGCGATCGCGAGCTCGGGGATGCCAGCGAGCCCGGCCAGCACGGCCGCGCACCACAGCACGACAGCGAAGACGCTGGTCAGCTGGGTGAGGAGGCGTCGCGGCGCCGACGGGCCCTTGATCTGGGGGAGGAGGTTCGGACCGTGCTCCGCGAGGGCCCGGGCGGCCTGCTCGCTGGTCAGTCCCGGCGCTCCGACGTCCCGGCGCAGGCTGCGGGCCGAGCCCGGAGGGTCCTGAGGGTTACCCATGCTCTCAGGGGACCGCCGCGGGTCCGGTGGGCGACAGTGCCGAAGGTCCCGTCCTGCGCCCGCCGCGGTGCGTGACCGGCGTCGGGGATCTAGCCTGACTGCGACCACGGCTGTCAGGAAGCACTCTCGCGTTCATGAGCGACAGGGGACACTGCGATGAGTTCGAAGGTCGTCGACCAGGGCCGGCTCGGTGACGGTCTCGCCTACTTCCGGGTCGGAGCAGGGCGCCCCTTGATCTACCTGCCCGGGCTGACGACACACCACCGCCCGCCGCACGGGATGGACCTCCGGTTCCAGGCCAGCCAGCTGACGCCGTTCGCGCGCCACCGTGAGGTGTGGTGGGTCCAGCGCAAGGAGGGACTGGCGCCGGGCACCACGATGACCGACATCGCCCGCGACTACGCCGCAGCGCTGGGCGGCCGGTTCGCGGGACCCGTGGACGTCGTCGGGTCGTCGACCGGAGGATCCGTCGCACTGCAGCTTGCCGCCGACCATCCCGGGGCCGTGCGCCGACTGGTGCTCTTGTCCTCGGCATGCCGGTTGGGCGAGTCGGGCCGCGCCGCCCAGCGCAGCTATGCCCGTCTGCTTCGCCAGGGCCGTACCCGGCAGGCGAACGCCCTGATGATGTCCATGCTGGCGGCCGGTGAGCTCAGCGGGTGGCTGCTGGCGAGGCTCGGCTGGATGCTCGGGCTCTCGCTGAAGAGCGAGGACGGGTTCTCCGACATGCTGGCGATGATCGAGGCCGAGGACGCCTTCGACCTCACCGACCAGCTCCGGGGGATCACGACACCGACCCTGGTCGTCGGTGGCGCGAAGGACCGCTTCTACGGCGCGGACGTGTTCCGCGAGACGGCATCCGGGCTCCCGAGCGGGCGGCTCCTGCTCTATCCCACCAGGGGACACGCCGGCACCCAGACCGGCCGCACGACGACCACCGAGGTGCTCCGCTTTCTCGACAGCGAGTGAACAGGTCGGACAGAGTCCGATCAGCGCGCGGCCTCGGTGCGCTCGGTGAGCTCGGTGAGTATCGACATCCCCATGCGGTCGACGGACCGTGCGGTCGCGGAGAGCACCACGACCCCCGTCCCCGCGGCGCGGTCGATCCCGATCCATGAGCGGAATCCACCGGTGCCGCCGTTGTGCCAGGTCACCTGGCGCCCGCGCCGCTCAAGGGTGAGCCATGCCGCCCCGATGCGCACCACACCCGCGACCTTCGCGACGGGGTCCAGCGCGGCGATACCCGGCGCCGTCCCGTCGAGGAGGGCGAGGGTGAGCCGGCCCATGTCCTCGATCGAGGCGCGGATGCCGCCGGCGGGTGCGAGGGCCTCACCGGTCCACGGCTGCTGTGGTCGGCCGAGCCGGCTCGTGCCGAGGAGGGCGGTGGGGCGCAGGTCGTCGGCGGAGCGCGGCGCATAGACGCTCGCGAGGGAGAGCGGCCGGGCGAGCCGCTCCGCCACCAGCTCCTGGTAGGTGGTGCCTGCCGCGGCGGCGACCGCGTGCCCGAGCAGCTCGAAGCCGAGGTTGGAGTAAGCCGACCGTGGCTTGCCGAGCTTCACCTGTGCCGCCTGGGCGAGCAGCTGCGGCAGGTCCTCCCCGTACGGGTTCGTTCCGTGGAGCCACAGGTCGCGCATCACGGGCAGCGTCACGGCGCCCTTCGGGAGCCGTGGGAGGCCGGAGGTGTGGGTGCTCACGTCGCTCAATGTGACCGTGGCCGCCGGGCACGGGTCCAGGGGCAGGAAGTCGCCGAGCGTCGACGACGCCGTGACCTCGCCCCGCTCGAGGGCGTCGACGTAGAGCAGGCCGGTGAGGCCCTTCGAGATCGACCCGATCTCGAAGTCCGCAGCGGCATCGGCGCCGAGGGTTGCCGTCGCGAGCTCGCCGGACGCCACGGTGGCCGCGGCGATCACGTGGCGCCCTCTGCCCCGCCGCTCGTCCAGGCGAGCGGCGAGCGCGGCGTCGCTGGTCTCGGCGGTCACGGCTGCGACCCGGCCGGCCGCGAGGGCGCCTCGTGGACAAGGACCGTCAGGTGTACACGCATGCCCCAACTGTAGCGAAGCGCTCCCAGGGGTGATAGAGGCGATGTCCACCTTCCGGCGCATCCTGCCGTGCCTTCAGGTGCCCTCAGGTGACCTCGACGACACCCATCATCCCGGCGTCCTCGTGGTCGAGGATGTGACAGTGGTAGACGGTGCGCCCGGTGAAGTCGCCGAAGGCGATGCGCACGACGGTCCGGCCGCCGGCCGGGACGTTGACGACGTCGCGCCAGGTGGGCTCGGTGAGCGGGGCGCCGTCCTGCTCGACCACCTGCATCGGCCAGACGTGCAGGTGGAAGGGGTGGTCCATCGGCGCGGAGTTGTGGATGGTCCATTCCTCCACGGCGCCGGCGAGGACCGCCTGGTCCGTGCGCTGGTGGTCGAACTCCTTGCCGTCGATGGTGAACCGCATGCCCATTCCCATCCCTGCGCTGAGGGTGAGCTCTCGCCGCTGGGCCGGCTCCCCGCCGCGCAGATCGGGGGGACGCGGTCGATCGGGCAGGTCAGGTGCGGGCGAGACCGCGCTGCCGGTGACGGACAGGGTCGCGAGCGTGATCGGGTCCGACGACGGCGACGAGCCACCCATCATGCCCATCCCGGGCGAGCCGCGGTCGTAGGCCACGGTGCGCAACGCGCTGGTGCCGGCGCTCGCGGTGACGAGGAGGTCCGCGCGGTTCCCCGGCGCGAGCAGAACCTGGTCGACGTCGCGCGGGCGGACCTCGGCGTCTGCGTCGAGGCCGAGGAGCTGGAGCTGGTGTCCTGGCAGGTCGAGGCGGAGGAAGCGCGAGGTGCAGGCGTTCACCACCCGCCACCGTTCGCGCTCGCCCGGTCGTGCCGACAGCTGCGGGTCGAGCTGGCCGTTGACGAGCACGAGCTCGCCCTCGCGGCCCATCATCACCGCAGCCCGGGACGGAGGGAGGACATGCCCGGATCGGTCGAGGGTGATGTCGGAGACGATGAGGAGGCGTTCGCGTGCGCTCCGGGGCTCGGCCTCACCGGTGATGACGATCGCACCGTACAGGCCGGCGAAGACCTGGTCCGCGACCGATCCGTGCAGGTGCGGGTGGTACCAGAACGTCCCCGTGGGGTGGTCGAGCGGGATGTGGATGTCGTAGTCGAACCTCTCGCCCGGGGCGATGCTGACGAACGGGTTGTCGCTCGCACCCTGGGGGGACACGTGCAGCCCGTGGACGTGCAGGTTCGTCGGGGTGGTGAGGTGGTTGACCAGGGTGATCTGCAGCCGGTCGCCAGGGTGCAGGTGCAGGGTCGGCCCGGGCACCGTCCCGTTGAAGGTCAGGGTCGTGACGCGTCTCCCGGCCAGGGTGACCTCGCGCTCGGCCGCCTCCAGCTCGACGTGGAGGGTCTGGTTGCGGCTGCTCAAGACGGCCGGTTCGGCGAAGGCCGGTCCGCCGGTCTGCGGGGGAGCGGGGGTGCGGGTCTGGAGGAGCCCGACGGCGCCGACGACGACCCCGGCCACGCCCAGCACCCCGAGCTGGATGGCCTGGCGGCGGCTGATCGGTTCCACGGCTACCCGGCCTGGATGACGAGCCGCACGATCGCGGCGATCGCGGCGATCGCGACCAGAGCGAAGAACCGCTCCCACCCCGTGCCGCCGTCCATTCCGTAGTCGGTGCCCATGTCCCACGCTCCTGTCCGACCGCCTGCGGCCCGACCTGATTCCGCAGTTCCTCCCGCAGGGGTGTCCCTCGAGCGTAGACCCGCGGGGACACCAGAAGGCCGCGGCCGTCTGGAGTCCAGACGGCCGCGGCCTCCTTGTGGTGCACGGTCCCGTCGTCAGCCCATGCGGACGAACGTCGGGTTCGACTGCCAGATGTCGCGGAACTGGATGGTCGCCCCGGGCTTGGGTGCGTCGATCATCGTGTTGCCGCCCGCGTAGATCCCGATGTGGCCGGGGGAGAAGATGAGGTCTCCGGGCTGTGCCTGGTCTCGCGAGACCACGGTTCCGGCTGCTCGCTGGGCCCCGGAGGTGCGGGGGATGGAGATGCCGACCTGGGCGTAGACGTAGGAGGTGAAGCCGGAGCAGTCGAATCCGCTGGGGGTGGTTCCGCCCCAGACATAGGGCACGCCGACGTACCGGCTGGCCGCATCGATGATGGCGCTCCCGGAGGCTGCGGCGGGGGCCGGTGCCGTGGCGGGGGCTTCGGCCGGTGCAGCCGCAGTCTCGCTCGCGACAGACCGGGTCGACGTGCGCTCGACCGACCGTGACGCGGCGGGTGCGGACCGCTCCGGCTCGGGCTCCGGCTCAGGTTCCGGCTCCGGCTCGGGGGCGGGCGTGACCGCGACGGCGGTGAGCTCGACGGTCCACGAGGCGTCCGCGGCGACGGTGACGGCGGGGGCCACCTCCAGTGCTTCCTGGGCCTGGGCGGTGAGGGCGTCGACGTCCACGGCGCTCGGCGCCGAGGAGGCGACGGGGGCTGCGGAGGCGGGGGCTGCGACGAGCATCGAGACGAGAAGTCCGGATGAGGCCGCGGCGACCACTGTGCGGCGGCGGAGGCTGGTGGCCCCTGAGGAGGTGCTGAGCAGGAACGAGGTGAGGGGCGTGATGGGGCGCCTGGCCGCGCGGTGGCGGGCAGAGGTGGTGGTCATGTTCTCTCCATGACGCCTGCGAGGTTAGCTGTCGGGTTCGGGTAGGAGAACACCCGGCCGCATGACCCGTGAGCCATGCGACTTCACCCCAAGGACGCTGCATCCAGCGCCCACATCTGGGTCCCCCGTCCCTGCCAACGAGTACTCGGGAACCTCGGGCGGTGGCAGGGCTAGACGTGCCGCTCGAGCGCTTCACTGGCCTGTCGCCTCTGTGGAGCCCGTCGAACGTACAACACCTGCCCTCGGTATGTCACGGAAAGATCACGGCCGATCAGGGTGGAGCGTGGTGGTTGAGGTGACCGCCGGGTGACGACGGTGTCGGGGGAATGGGAGGGAAGCGTGGACCACGTGTGCGTGGCGCATCCGAGTGCAGGTCACCGGTGCGCATCTGCGAGCGCACATCCGGCGACCAGGTCGCGCGCGCGGGTGTGTGACGTCGGACACACCAGTCCGCTCGGGCGAGGACATGCTCCGCTAGGCTCCCACCGTGACCGCCGGAGCACTCTACGCACCCGCAGAGCTCGAGTACGTCTACCGCACCTCCTCGACCCTGACGGCCGACGACGCGGGGGACCATCTCGCCCTCGCCACGAGCGGCGGGAGGACGGCGAGGGGTGAGGCCACGAACCCCTCCTTCTTCGCGGGCTTCGTCGAGCACCCGGACGTCGTCGCCCAGGCGCTGCTTGTCGTCGCCCGTGTCGCACGCACCCGCTTCTACGTTCCGCCGAACACCCTCGCCGCGGTCCTGCGGGCAGCTGATCCCGTGGTCACCTCGAGCCCCGAGGGGCTGCGCTTCGAGTCGTTCAGCCCCTGCTGTGGTGTCTACGCCCGCCTCGACGTCGACGCTGCGACGCTCGACACGGAGTTCTCCGCCGCTGGTGTGACCAACGTCGACGTCAACCCGCCGCTGCGACAGGCCCTCGCCCGGGTCCTCGGCTCGCAGCCGCTGCATCTGTCCGTCGGGGCCGACGCGCTGCGTGTGTCGACTCTCGACACGCAGATCGTCGAAGAGAAGGTGCCTCTTCCGCAGCGGTGGCTCACAGGCTTCGCCGAGACACAGGTGATCAGCGCCGGGCTCGCGCTGCGCCATGTGCTCGACGACGCGGCCGTCCGCCGGTTCGTCCAGACCCTCCCTCGCACCTCGTCGACCAGGACGGTCATGTGGGCCACCCGCACGGCGCGGTCACTGCGGCTCGCCTCCGGGCCGAGCCGTGGCGCTGTCTGCGTGGCGGGCCCCGAACGGCTGCGCGTCCTCGAGCCGCTGCTGCGCCATGCGACGACGCTGCGGGCCTACGGCCAGGACACCGACGCCGCGTCGGCGCCGTCGGCGAGCGTGTGGGTGCTCGACCTTCCTGGCGCCAGGCTCACCATCGGCCTGAGCCCCGAGAAGTCCCGGGGGTTCTCCGGCGAGGGCGCCGTGCTGCACGCACTGTCGGGGGCCGAGGTGTCCGACGACGCCGACCTCGTCTCGGCGCTGCTCAGCTTCGATCCGCGGATCGACGTCGTGCAGCTGGCCCGTGACGCAGCGCTCAGCAGTGCAAGGGTGCGGGGTGCGCTCAGCCTGCTCGCCTCGTCCGGCCAGGTCGGCTACGACCTCGGGTCGGGTGCCTACTTCCACCGCCCGCTGCCTGTCCGCGCAGACGCCCTCACGGCTGCGCACCCGCGCCTGGCCGACGCGCGCGCGCTCGTCGCGGCCGGCGGCGTGACGACGGCCGGCGCCGGAGTCGTCCGGGTGCGCTCGGGCGGCACCGACTACGACGTGCACCTGGCCGACGCCCCCGGACCGGGGGACCGGTGCACGTGCCTCTGGTACGCCAAGCACCGCGGCACCCGCGGCCCCTGCAAGCACGTCCTCGCCGCCCGCATCAGCGCTGCCAGCAGGGGCACGGAAGGACCGGGTCGATGACCGGACACCCCCATCTCCGCAGCTTCTACGATGCTCTCCCGGGTCTCATCGAGGCCGGCGCAACCCTGGAGGCGATCTACGGGGAGATGCTCACGGTCGAGGACCGGGGAGAGATGGACGCCTCACCCGAGGGGCTGCGCCGTCTCGCGACGGTCTGGAGGCAGGCTCCGGGCTTCCTGCCCATCCGGCTCAGCGAGCTGTTCGGTGGGCTCGAGGTCGAGCACTCCGACGACTACGTGCTGGCCCTCGTCGGGGGGCTCAGGGGGTGGCGGATGGATGACGTCCTGGCGTACCTGCTGCGCCACGACCACGAGCTGCGTGAGCAGGTCTTCTGGCGGGTCTTCGAGGTCGAGGGCGGCGGGGAGGTCTCGCTCACCAACATCAACCGGTTCGGGGACGGCAACTGGCACGAGACGGTCGTCGCCTTCGCCGCCGACGGAACCCTCGATCGGGCCCGGGTGCTGCGCTCGTGCCTCGAGGCGCTCAACCGCGACTTCTCCTCCTACCGGGCAGGCTGGTTCTCCCGCGTCTACGCCGCGCTCGCCCCGACGCCCGAGGAGGCGGCAGCCGATCAGGACCTGCTGCTCATGACCCTCGGGTCCACGGTCACGGCGAGCGTGTCGCTCGCGGTCAAGACTCTCGCCGCGATCCACTCGGCGGGTCTGCTCGACGCCGACGCCTTCGTCGGGTCCTGCGGGCCGGCCCTGACCGGTGCTAAGGGCTCGGCGACGACGACTGTGCGCATCCTCTCTGCACTCGCCACGGCCCGGGTGACCGATCCGGGCGCTGCGGCTGAGGCGATCGCGCTGGGGATGGCCAACGCGCACCCCGACGTGCAGCGGGTCGCCGTGGGCGCGCTGGTGGCGCTCGGCCGCGACGACCGGGCCCGGCGTGCGAGTGACCTCCTTGCCCCGGCCGTCGCCGCAGAGATGCTTCCCGGCACCCCGGTCGTCGACGCGCCTGACGGTCTCCCCGATCTCGCCCGTCCCGAGGCGGAATCCGCGCACCCGTGGAGCGACGACGACGCGTTCGAGCGCTATGCGTTCCTGCTGGAGGACCCCTCGGACGCGCTGGAGCTCGAGCTGGCACTCGCCTGGCTGGCCATGACTCCCGAGGCAGGCGGGGTCCTGGGGCCGCTCGTGAAGCGGGTGCGGAAACCGCGGGAGAGGGAACGGACGTACGCGCCCGCGTCGGAGCTGCTGCTCGCCGCGGTGCGCGCAGACCACGACTTCATGGCGCATGAGGACCGGGACGACGAGTCGGGCACCGTCGTCGCCGATGATGACGTCGTCGACGCGTACGGCACACGCCGGCCACGGGCGACCGCGGAGCAAGAATCGCCGATCCCCAGCTTCATCACCCGCCTGCGCGAGGTTGCCGCCGTCGTCCAGGGACGGGCGCCCGCGCGTCCGCTGCTCGCCACACCGACGGACTCTCACGGTTGGGTCGACCGCGACGTCTTCGTCGACAGGTTCCGAGCCGCCGAGCGTGCCGGCCTCGCGCCGCTGCCCGCTGACCTCGCCCAAGCCGTGCTCCGACTGGCTCCCGGCGATCGGGGCGACGTGCTCGAGACCTTCGGCCTGTGCGAGCCGCTGATCACCGACGGTGTTCGTATCAAGTGGGAGGCGGACGAGTCGGACTCGACGAAGTCCAGTGGTGCACCCGAGTGGGTCTGGTGGTATCCCGCGATCGTCGCCGATCCGGGCACGTCGCCGTCCATCTCGCATCCGGGGCTCATCCCGTCGATTCCTTGGGCGCAGCACCTGAGCTGCGCGACACCTCCGCTCGAGACCGCCGAGGTCGCGTTCTCCTACCCGCCGTCGACCCTCCCGCTCGTCGCCGCAGGCATCACGATGCTCGTCGCGGCGGTCGACGAAGCCACCCCTGTGGGGGAGGAGGCCGTGCTCGACGTCCTCTCCTGGCACCCCGGCACGTGGACCCCCGAGACCGCCCAGCTCGTCGCGCTGGGCATGGCCGCCACGCGCCGCGAGGTGCGGGCGCGGGCTGTCGAGCTGCTCGTCGCTGCCGTGCCCGCCCGGATCGGCGTCGGAGATGTGGCCGCCGGGTTTGCGGCGTGCGCGCCGGCCTGCGTGCTCACCCGCTGGTCGGGTTCCTTCTCCGACGCCGCGTCCCTCGCCGGCAGCCCCGTCGTCGACGTGCTCACGGCGCTGCTCCCGCACCTGGATCGACGCGCCCGGGGTGTCGGGTCGCTCCTGACTGTGCTGCTGGACGAGTCGATCCGGCTCGGCCGCGCCACGTCCGACCCGACCCTGCGCACCTGGTTGAGCGCGTTCACCGGCGCGTCAGCGGCGGCAATGGCTGCTCGTTCGCTGCTCGAGCGGCACGGCGGTCGCCAGAAGCGCTCCGCGGAGATGGCTTAGGCTTCGAGGCGCAGGGCGCCCGAGACGATCTGCCCGAGCCTGTCTCGGCGCCCCCGTCCCGCCCTCCCGGCGCACCCCCTCTCTGAACGGAGTCACCATGGCCACCGGACCCCTCGTGAGCTCAGCCGACCTCGCGCTGGCCAGCCCCTCCGGAACGCCGCGTCCGGTGCGCATCGGCGTGCAGATCGCCCCGCAGCACGCCCCCTACGAGCGGATCCGCGACACGGCCGCCGCCCTGGAAGCCCTCGGCGTCGACATCATCTTCAACTGGGACCACTTCTTCCCGCTCTCAGGAGCACCGGACGGGATGCACTTCGAGTCCTGGACGATGCTCGCCGCGCTCGCCGAGCAGACGAGCCGCGTCGAGCTCGGTGCGCTCGTCAACTGCAACAGCTACCGCAACGCCCACCTGCAGGCGGACATGGCTCGCACCATCGACCACATCAGCGCCAAGGGCGGCGTGGGCCGCTTCATCTTCGGGACCGGCTCGGGCTGGTTCGAGCGCGACTACGACGAGTACGGCTACGAGTTCGGGACCGCGGGAGGACGCCTCGACGCGCTCGCAGCGAGCCTGCCGGTGATCGAGGACCGGTGGACGCATCTCAACCCACCTCCCACCCGTAAGATCCCCGTCCTCATCGGCGGGGGCGGGGAGAAGAAGACGCTGCGGATCGTGGCGCAGCACGCCGACATCTGGCACAGCTTCAGCGACGCGGCGACCCTCGAGCGCAAGCTGGACATCCTCGCTGAGCACGGGCGTGCCGTCGGACGGGACGTGGCACAGATCGAGATCTCGACCGAGATCGGTCGCAGCACGCCGGCCGAGGTCGAGGCGCTCCACGCCCTCGGTGCGACGATGTTCACGATCGGCATCTCGGGCCCCGACTACGACGTCTCGGGCATCGCCGACTGGCTCTCCTGGCGCGATGAGAAGAACACGAACCGTCGATGATCTTCCTGCTCCTCGCTGCCGCGGGCATCGCCTGCGCGGCGGCCACCCGGCTGTGGCTGCCGGCGCGCGCGAGGATCAGTCCGGCCGCCACGACCATCGTCTGCATCCTCGTCGCTCTCGTGGTGGGCCTCACGGTGAGTGCGCTGGTCGGTGGTCTGGTGGGGGACGGGCTGGCCCTCGTCGTGGGCGCAGGAGCCGCGCTCGGGGTCACCCACCTGGGTGCCCGCGCCGTCGCGGCTTCACGCCGACGGCGCGCGGCCCGCGGGCCGCGGCCGCCGCGCACGGTGATCGGCCGGCTCGAGGACGTCGCGCGGGCGCACCCGATCTCGGTCGGTGACCTCAACGTCCCGCTCCTCGTCCTGCGGTGCACGCGCCGCATCCTCGACGTGCGGGTGACGGGCCTGGCGGCGGAGATGACCTACTACGCACTGATCTCGATCCTGCCGCTGGTGACCGCCTTCGGCGCGGCCTTGGGCTCCCTCGAGCGACTGCTCGGCGCGGAGAGCGTCGACCAGCTCGAGCAGGCCGTCGTCGGGCAGGTGGTGCGGGTCTTCGACGCGCAGCTCGCGGCGGAAGTGCTGGCTCCTCTGGTCGAGGGCCTCCTGGGCCAGGAGCGGGCCGGTGTCGCGATCGGTGGCACGATCGTGGCGCTGTGGCTCGCGAGCCGCATGTTCCGCGCGGCGATCCGTGCGCTCGACGACGCGTACGCGGTCGAGGAGCGGCGCGGGTTCCCCCAGCAGGTCGTCCTGGGTCTGGCCCTCGCCTGCGGTGCGGTGCTCACGCTCGTGGTGCTGCTGAGCATGCTCGTCGTGGGCCCGCTCCTGGGTGGGGGCCGGGAGATCGCCGACATCTTCGGGCTCGGCGAGGCGTTCAGCACCGGCTGGTCCGTGCTGCGCTGGCCTGCGGTGATCACCGTCGCCGGCGGCTTCCTCGTGCTGCTGTACCGCTTCGGTCCCAACCTCGAGCAGCACTGGCGCACCTGCGTGCCGGGCGCGGTGGTGGGCACGGCCGGCCTGCTGGGCGTCTCCTTCGGTTTCCAGGCCTACCTCGGGGTGGCCGGGTCCACGGTCCCCGGCTCGGACGCGGCGACCCAGTCGGTCGCGATCGCCGCCCAGATGCTCGGCGCCATCCTGGCGGCCGTGCTGTGGCTGTGGGGGAGCAGCACCGTCATCCTCGCCGGCGGGGTGCTCAACGCCGAGGTGCAGCGGATGCGCGGCCTGCACCCCCAGCCGGCCGCCGACGACGCGACCGACGCCGCCGCCACAGACGAGACCGACGAGACCGACGACGCGCCCCTCGCCCCAGCGCTGCACCTCGCGCTCGACCCGTCGCGTCGCTGACCAGGACAGCAGCCTCACGCAGTCTGTTCGGTATCGTGTGGCATCACCTCCCTTCCTGAACAACTGGAGAACCACCTGATGAACCCGGACATCCCCGCCCCGTCGCTCGCACCCGGAGAACAAGAGCTCGTGCAGGCGTCCACGGGCCTGGTCGACACGGACACGTTCGTCGATCCCGTGCTCGCCGCGCTGTGCCGGGAGTCCGCCGCCGACGGCGCGGTCCTGCTCCGCAACGACGGGACCCTGCCGCTGCGCCCGAGCGCGCGCGTCGCGCTCTTCGGCCGGGTCCAGATCGACTACTTCGCGGTCGGCTTCGGGTCCGGCGGCGACGTCAACGCCCCCTACTCCTGGAACCTGCTCGACGCGCTGCGCGACGGCGGCCGGGTCGCCGTCGACGCCGACCTCGCCGCGCTCTACACCGGCTGGTGCGCCCAGAACCCGCCCGACGAGGGCACCTGGGGCAACTGGCCGCGCTTCTTCGAGGAGATGCCTCTTGAGCGCGAGGCCGTCCAGGCCGCCGCAGCCCGCGCCGACGTCGCCGTCGTCGTGCTGGGGCGCGCTGCCGGGGAGGCGCGCGAGAACACCCTGACCCAGGGCAGCTACTACCTCACGGACGCCGAGCGGGCGCTGCTCGACTCCGTCACGGCGGCGTTCACGCGCACCGTCGTCGTGCTCGACTGCGGGAACGTCATCGACCTCGCGTGGTTGGAGGAGTACGGCGAGACGATCTCCTCCGTCCTCTACGCGTGGCAGGGCGGCATGGAGGGCGCGCGGGCCATCGCCGACGTGCTCACCGGGGTCCAGGTCCCCGGCGGGCGCCTCACCGACACCATCGCGCGCCACTACGAGGACTACCCCAGCGCGCCGAACTTCGGCGGGCTCGAGCACAACACCTACGCCGAGGACATCTACGTCGGCTACCGGTACTTCGAGACCTTCGCCCCGGGCGCGGTGCTCTTCCCCTTCGGGTTCGGCCTCGGGTACGCGACCCTCGACCTGGCGCTCACCGCCGAGGTCGCCGACACTGCAGACGCGACCGCAGGCGACGTCACGGTCACCGCCCGGGTGAGCAACACCGGGACGGAGCACCCCGGCGCTGAGGTCGTCCAGGTCTACGTCCAGGCACCTGACGGCCTGCTCGGCAAGCCCGCCCGGACGCTGGCGTCCTTCGCGAAGTCGCGCCGGCTGGCGCCGGGGGAGAGCGAGACGCTGCACCTGTCGTTCCCGACCGCCTCGCTCGCCTCCTACGACGACTCCGGGGTGACCGGTCACCGGTCCGCCTACGTCCTCGAGGCCGGCAGGTACACGGTCTTCGCCGGCACCGACGTGCGCACGGCGACCGAGGTCACCTCGTTCACGCTCGGCGAGCTGCGCGTGGTCGAGCAGCTGACCGAGGCGTGTGCACCCGCGGTCGAGCACCCCTTCGCCCGGATGACCCTCGACCGGGATGACGCCGGTCGCGCCGTCGTCGCCTGGGCGGACGTCCCCACGCGGGAGGTCTCCCGCCGCGAGCGGATCCTGGCGCGCCAGGTCCCTGCGCTGGAGCCGACCGGCGACCGGGGCATCACCCTCGGCGACGTCGCCGAGGGGGCAGCCACGCTCGACGACTTCGTGGCCCAGCTCTCCCTCGAGGACCTCGAAGCTCTCACCCGGGGCGACGTCGTCATGGACAGCCCGCTCGGGAAGCCCGGCAACGCCGGCGTGTTCGGCGGCATCACCGCCTCGCTGCGCGCCAAGGGCGTGCCTGCCGTCACGACGACGGACGGCCCCTCCGGCATCCGGCTGTCGGCCTACGCCTCGCTCCTGCCGTGCGGGGCGGCGCTCGCCTCGACGTGGAACACCGCGCTCGTGCGGCGTCTCGCGGCGAGCCACGGTGCGGAGATGGTCCGCAAGGGCACCCACGTGCTGCTCAGCCCGGGGATGAACATCCACCGGGATCCGCTGTGCGGGCGCAACTTCGAGTACTTCTCCGAAGACCCGCTGGTCACCGGACTCATCGCGGCCTCGGTCGTGGGCGGTGTCCAGGAAGCGGGCGTGGCGGCCTGCCCCAAGCACTTCGCGTGCAACAACCAAGAGACCAACCGGAACCTCAACGACTCGCGGGTCTCCGAGCGGGCGCTGCGCGAGATCTACCTGCGCGGGTTCCAGATCTGCCTCACGCAGGCGCGCCCGGGCACGCTCATGACGTCCTACAACAAGATCAACGGCGTGTGGTCGCACTACAACGACGAGCTGTGCACGACGATCCTGCGCGAGGAGTGGGGCTTCGCGGGGACGGTCATGACCGACTGGTGGATGCAGCGTTCCGTCGACCCGGACTTCTCCGCCCTGTCCGACGACGCCTACCGGGTCCGGGCCCAGGTCGACGTCTTCATGCCCGGCGGCTGGTTCGACCACGTCACCGGCACCTTCGACGCCGTTGCGGCGTCGTCCCTGCTCGACTCCCTCGCCCGCCCGGACGGGATCACCCTCGGTGAGGTCCAGCGCACCGCCCGCACCGTCCTCGAGCTCGTGCTGGCGCTGCCCACGCTGAGCGAGGACATCGCCACGAACGCGCGTGAGGTGCGCAGCCGGGCCTGAGCTACGGAACGAGGGAGCGTGCCGGGGGTACCCCGGCACGCTCCCTCGTTCGGTCCTGGGGGCGTCAGTAGGTGAAGGCGAGCAGGCGCTCGCGCAGGTCGGCGGACATCCGGGCGAGCTCGTCGACCGAGGCGCCCATCTGGACCAGGACCTCACTCGAGGACGCAGCACCGGAGGCGACCCCGACGATGTTTCCGGCGATCTCGCCGGAGCCGGTGGCCGCCTCGGTCACCGAACGCGTCATCTCGTTCGTCGTCGCGGTCTGCTCCTCCACGGCGCTGGCGATGGTGAGCTGGAAGTCGTTGATGGCGGCGATGATCGTGGAGATCTCACCGATCGCGGTGATGGCCTCGGTCGTGTCGACCTGGATCGCCTCGACGCGGCGGGTGATCTCCTCGGTCGCCTTCGCCGTCTCCCGCGCCAGCTCCTTGACCTCGCCTGCGACGACGGCAAACCCCTTGCCCGCCTCGCCTGCCCGGGCCGCCTCGATGGTCGCATTCAGGGCGAGCAGGTTCGTCTGCTCCGCGATGCTCGTGATCTGCTTGACGACGTTGCCGATCTCCTGGCTGCTGATGCCGAGCTTGCTGATCGTGTCGGTCGTGGCGGCCACGACCCCGGTGGCGCGGGTGGCGACGTTTGCGGCTTCGTTGGCGTTCTGGGCGATCTCCCGGATCGAGGCGCCCATCTCCTCCGCGCCTGCGGCGACCGTCTGGACGTTCCTGCTCACCTCTTGCGCCGCGGCGGCGACGACTCCGGCCTGGGTGCTGGTCTCCTCCGACCCGGCGGCGACCTGCGTGTTCGCCGCCGACAGCTCCTCCGACGCGGCGGCGACGGTCTGGGCGGTCTCGGCCGCTCCGGTGAGGGTCGCGCGCAACGCGCGCTGCGCCGTCGTCAGCGACGCCGCGATCTGGCCGACCTCGTCGCGGCTGCGCACGTCCGCCTCTACCGTGAGGTCGCCGCGAGCCATCGCCTCGAGCGCGAGCCTGACGTGATCGAGGCCGCGACGGATCGAGTTGGCGGTCAGGAAGCCGAGCGCGAGCACAGCCACGAGGGCGATGCTCAGCGAGATCGTCAGCAGGCGGACCGCGGAGCTGGACGTGGCAGCAGCTGCGTCCGCGACGCCGTCGGACATGGCGGTGATCTCTGCCTCGAGACTGTCCATGTCGGCGACGAAGACGGCGATGAGCGGTGCGCTGACCTCGTTGAGCACGTCCTCGAACCCCTGCTCCTCGCTGTTGCTGAGCGCGGCCGGGATGATCGTCGCGTCCCGGGCAGCCTTCCAGGTGCCGTAGTCCGCGACGAAGGTGGGCCAGCTCGGCAGCTGCGCTCCCTCGGTCGCGGCGAACTCGTCGAGCTTGGCCTGCAGCCCGGCGTCGTTGTCGGCCTGCTTGACGAGCCAGGCGTCCTTGGCCTCCTGGGTGTTCAGGCCGGCGATGTTGCCGACGATCTGGCGGGCCACGACCTGCTTGATGTGGATCTGGCCGCGGATGTAGGTCGCCCCACGCTGGATCTCGGCGAGGTGCACGGTGTCGGCCTCGATGGACCGCATCGAGGTGACTGCGAGCACTCCGGTGCCGGCTGAGACGAGCGCGAGCAAGCCGACGACCAGCAGGATCTTGGTGCGGATCGACTTGTCGACGATCCAGGCAAGGACTCCTCGGCGTCGCGGGGAGGTCTCGACGTCAGCCGATCTCGGGGTGGGGCGCATCGGGCATCCTTCGTCGGACCTGGGGGAGTCGGAGCGCAGTTGCTCCAGGCGTCACGTCTGCGTGGCGCCATCCAGGGTGCTCATCGGAGGCTCGGGCGTGTTCATGAGAGGACCTAGGTCTCACGCCGGGGTGGGACGCCGACCGGTGCGCGAGGTCCGCACCGGTCGGTCGGTCACCTGTCGGCGGTGCGCGCTGCGTCGGCCACCTTGGCGGTGTCGACGAACTGCTCGAATCGCACGATGAGCCCTCCACGGACGATGAAGTGGTGGGCGACGCGGACCGCGAGCGCCCTGCTCGTGCCGCGGTGGGTCGCGGTGTAGCGGGCGAGGACGACGACGTTCTCGCCGTCGACGACATAGGTGTCGTCGTGCGCGACCCAGGCCACCCAGTCTCGATCGAGGGCCTCCATGACGTTGGAGGTCACCCCCTCGGGGGTGCGATAGGTGCCGGCGAGGGGGAACCCGGCCATCTCGGTCCACTCGACGTCGGGCGCCATGGTGGCGCGCAGTGCCGCGAGGTCACCGGCGGCCGAGGCGAGATACTGTCGGCGCACGACGTCGCGTGGCGCAGTCGAGGTGGCCGGGTCGGTGCTCGTGGAGAGCTCGGTCATCCCCATGTCATCTCTCCCTTGGCGACCTTCGGGCCGATCTGGGCCGCGATGAGCATGCCCGAACCCGGGTAGGCCTCGACGAGGGCCGCCGTCGTCGCGGCGCCGTCGGCCGACCGGTCGAGGATGGCCTCGAAGTCCTTCAGGTAGGTGCGTGTGTAGTCCAGGGCGCTCGCGTCGTTCGCGGTCCCGGGGAGGCGGTGACCAGCGACGACGAGCAGCGGGTCGAGCGCCTGGATCTGGTCGAGCAGGTCGATCCAGGCCGCACGCTGATCGGGTGTCGAGGTGTCAGCGGTCCACACGTGCTCCTGCTGGAAGACGAGCACGCCGCCGATGACCGCACGGTGCTCGGCGTTCCAGAGGTACTGACGGTCCGGCAGGGCGGGCGAGCCGCCGCGGAGCTCGAAGCGGGAACCGTCGACCTCGAGGGAGTCGCCGGTCAGCGCGGTGAGCTCAACGAGTCGGGTGGGGAGGTTGGCTCCGAGCGCCGCCCAGGCCCCGAGCTTGCCGTCGAAGGACGCGTGGATGTGCTCGATGACGATCGGGGTCGCCACGAGAGCGGCGTCGGGGAAGGCATCGGCGATGACCTCGAGGCCGAAGTAGTAGTCCGGGTCGGCGTGGCTGACGAACACAGTCGTGAGGGTCTTGGCGGAGTCGAGGATCGCTGCCACGAGGCGGTGGCCGTCGGCGCGGGTGAAGCCGGCGTCGACGAGCACCGCCTCCGTCTCGCCGGTGACGAGCACGGCCGACTTGTTCTTCGAGCCTGCGGGGAAGTCGAGGTCGAAGACCTCAAAGTGCAGTGCCATGGCTGGTGTTCCTTCCATAAAGGCACCCGAGGGTCGGGGCCAGCGGCGTCCTACGTCGCACCAGCCACAACAATGGCTGACCGGTCAGGTATTCCGAGATGGAGCGTGGGCCCGCCTGGGCTGGTCAGGGCATGACCGGCAAGGCCTTCGAGGCGCTCTCGCTCAGGGTGCGGATCGCCTCGATGAACACCACCGCCTGGTCGGGGGGGAGTGCGTCGAGGAGGTGCTGCTCGACGTTGTGGACATGGAGCTCGGTGGCGCGGAGGAGAGTCTCCTCCCCGAGGGGGGTGAGCTCGATGATCTGGACCCGTCGGTCGTCCGGAGAGATCCGGCGCTGGACGAGCCCTTGCTCGGAGGCGCGCTGGACGAGCCGGGTCGCTCCGCCCGACGTGAGCACCCGGGACTGTGCGATGTCGCGAATCGCCAGCCCGGGGCGTCCCGCCCGGCCCACAAGCAGAAGGAGCTCGAATATGGTGTGGCTGAGCCCTGTCTCCGCCTCGAGCGACCGTCCCAGGATGTACTCCAGCCGGTTGGCGGCGCCCAGCAGCCGGCCGAAGACCAGGACGCGCGGGTCGTTGGCCGCCTCGCGGGCTGTCGTGAACTCTCTCTTGACCATCACTCGTCCACACTAGGCGCACTGCGGTGCGGGCCTGGCGCGGACCCGGTGCGCGCTCAGGGCTCGCAGGTCACGCGCACGCGCGGCGGTTCGGCGGTCACGGACAGGGCGGACAGGGCGCCCGTCGCGCCGGCGAAGGCGTCGGGGGTCAGCTGGTACCAGGTGAACCGCCCGTCCGGGCGGCCCTCGACGACCCCTGCCTCGCGCAGCGTGCGCAGGTGGTGGCTGACGGTCGTCTGCTTCGCCCCAGTGATGTCCACGAGGTGGCAGTTGCAGAGCTGTTCGCGGGCCAGTGCGGTGACGATCTGCAGGCGAAGCGGGTCCGAGAGCAGCGCGAACCGCGCCGCGAGCTCGGCGATGGCCGCGGGCGTGGCCGCGGGCGTGGCCGCGGGCGTGGCCGCGGGGGCGAGGACGTTGGTCATGGGTCCAGCCTACGACACATCAACTACGTTTGATATCAACGACCGCTGATGTAATGATGAGCGGAAGATATCGACCAACGCTGATACAAGGAGTCCTGTCATGGCAACCGTGGAGATCTTCGACCCGGCAATGTGCTGCACCACCGGAGTGTGCGGCACCGAGGTGGACCCGACGCTGTCACGGTTCGCCTCGGACCTGGACTGGCTCACCGGCCAGGGGGCGACGGTGACGCGGGCGACCCTGTCCCAGGAGCCCGGCAAGTTCGTCACCTCCGAGCCGGTCAAGGCAGTCCTCGAGTCCGACGGGACAGACGGGCTTCCCGCCGTCCTCGTCGACGGCGCGCTCGTCTCCTCGGGCCGCTACCCCTCGCGCGTCGAGCTCGCCGGTTGGGCGAACGTGACGTGGGACGCGCCGGCGACTCCGGCGACTCCGGCGGCGCCGGCTCCGGCGATGCTGCCGATGGCGGCCGCCTCTGACGGGTGCTGCGGCGGAACGGGAACGTGCTGACGTGAGCCTCGCGCCGCTCCTCGACTCGGACCGCGTGACGTTCGCGAGCCTGCTCCCGGGCGTCCTGGACGCACCGACCCCGTTCCTGTTCTTCACCGGCAAGGGTGGGGTCGGCAAGACCTCGTGCGCGGCCGCGGTCGCGGTCGCGCTGGCCGACGAGGGGCGCCGGGTGCTCATCGTCTCGACCGATCCCGCGAGCAACCTCGCCGAGGTCTTCGCCATGGACGCGACGTCGGCCACCACCCCGGAACCGGTCCCCGGGGTGAGCGGGCTGGACGTCGTCACGATCGACCCGGCCCAGGCGGCCGAGCAGTATCGCGAACGGGTGGTGGGCCCCTATCGGGACGTCCTGCCCGCCTCCGCGGTCGCCTCGATCGAGGAAGAGCTGTCCGGGTCGTGCACCGTGGAGGTGGCGGCCTTCAACGAGTTCGTCGCCCTGCTCACCGACCCCGAGGTCGCAGCCGGCTACGACCACGTCGTCTTCGACACCGCGCCCACGGGTCACACCCTGCGCCTGCTCGCTCTGCCCGCCGCATGGACCGGCTTCCTGGAGACCAACACCGCGGGGGTCACCTGCGTGGGCCCGGTCTCCGCCCTCGGACAGGCGCAGGAGTCCTACGCCGAGAGCCTGGCGGCGCTCCGCGACCCGGCCCGCACGACCGTCGTCCTGGTCACCCGGCCCGAGGAGGCCACCCTGGCCGAGGCTGCCCGCGCCTCCGGGGAGCTCACCGAGCTCGGCATGGGAGCCCAGCGCCTCGTCATCAACGGAGTCCTGCCCGCCACGTCGCAGGCCAGCTCACCAGCCACCGCACCGGCCACCGTCGACGTGATCGCGCACGCGCGCTTCACCCGTGAGCAGGCTGCGCTCGCGGACCTGCCCCCCGCCCTGGCGACGGCGCTGACCTGCGACGTCGTGCCTCTCTTCGCGACCTCACCGGTGGGGCTGGAGGCCTTGCGCACGCCGCTCGTCCCCGGCACGGCACCCACCCCGGGTGTTCCCGGCCCGACCCAGACCCTCCGCCACCTCGTGGCGGACATCGCCGCAGGCGGCCCCGGGATCGTCATGACGATGGGCAAGGGGGGAGTGGGCAAGACCACGGTCGCTGCGGCCCTCGCCCTCGCCCTCGCCGAGCGCGGGCTGCCGGTCACGCTGACCACGACCGACCCCGCCGCCCACATCGCTGACACGCTGCCCGACGCCCCGGCCAACCTCACCCTCACCCGGATCGACCCGGTGGCCGAGACCGCCCAGCACTGCGAGACGGTGCTCGCCGAGGCCGGCAAGACCCTCGACGGTGACGCGATGGCGCTGCTCGCCGAGGACCTGCGCTCACCGTGCACCGAGGAGGTCGCGGTCTTCCACGCCTTCGCGCGGACGGTGGCCGCCGCCCGCGGACGCTACGTCGTCATCGACACCGCGCCCACCGGGCACACCCTGCTGCTGCTGCAGTCCTCGCAGTCCTTCGCGGCCCAGGCGCCGGGCGCCGCACCAGGGGTGGCCGACTCCGACGCCGCGAGCCTGTTCGCCTCGCTCACCGATCCCACCTTCACCCGGATCCTCCTCGTCGCCCTCGCCGAGGCGACGCCGGTGCACGAGGCCCTCGCCCTGCGCGACGACCTCGCACGTGCCGGGCTCGCGCCCTACGCGTGGGTGGTCAACGCGGCTCTGTCGGCCACCGGGACGACCGACCCGGTCCTGCGCGCCCGCGCCGGGCACGAGCTGCGGTGGATCGCCGAGGTGGCCGGTCAAGGGGAGCGCGCACCGGTCGTGGTGGGGTGGGTCCCCGACCCGCCCGCGGGGACGGCCGGGCTGCACCAGCTGCTCGCCTGAGCGCGCTGCGCTCTGATCTTGCTCGTGCACCTGCTCCCGCGCTTGCACTCTGTATTGACTTGAGTCAATATAGAGCCAGATAGATACAGAGCGAGGGCCTCGGTGCTCGCGCCACTTCGTCAGTGAGGCCTTCCGTCGTGACAGACACCCGCACGCTCAGCCCGGCCCCGGTCACCGGTGCACCCGCACCCACCCGCCTGTCCACCCTCGACCGCTGGCTCCCCGCCTGGATCGGCATCGCGATGGTCGCCGGCCTGGTCCTGGGACGGTTCGTGCCGGGCGTCTCGGACCTGCTGGCCCGGATGGAGGTCGGGGGCATCTCGGTGCCGATCGGCCTGGGGCTGCTCGTCATGATGTACCCGGTGCTGGCGAAGGTCCGCTACGACAAGGTGGCGTCGGTGACCGGGGACCGACGCCTGCTGATCAGCTCCCTGCTGCTCAACTGGCTCGTGGGCCCGGCCGTGATGTTCGCCCTGGCGTGGGTCTTCCTGGCGGACCTGCCCGAGTACCGCACCGGACTCATCATCGTCGGGCTCGCGCGCTGCATCGCGATGGTCGTCATCTGGAACGACCTGGCCTGCGGGGACCGGGAGGCCGCCGCGGTGCTCATCGCGATCAACTCCGTCTTCCAGGTCGTCGCCTTCTCCCTGCTCGGCTACTTCTACCTGACGATCCTGCCCGGCTGGCTCGGCCTGGACGCCGCGGGCCTGGACATCTCGATGGGGCAGATCGCGCTCAACGTCCTGGTCTTCCTCGGCATCCCGCTCGTCGCCGGGTTCGCCTCCCGCGCGATCGGTGAGCGCACCAAGGGACGCCAGTGGTACGAGGAGAGCTACCTGCCGGTCATCGGGCCGTGGGCCCTCTACGGGCTGCTCTTCACGATCGTCCTGCTCTTCGCCCTGCAGGGAGAGGCGGTCACCTCCCAGCCGCTCGACGTCGCGCGCATCGCGCTGCCCCTGCTCGTGTACTTCTTCGTCATGTGGGGCGTGGGGATCATCGCGGGCAAGGCGCTCGACCTCGGGTATGCGAAGTCGACGACCCTCGCCTTCACCGCGGCCGGCAACAACTTCGAGCTCGCCATCGCGGTGGCGATCGGCACCTTCGGTGCCACCTCGGGACAGGCGCTGGCCGGGGTCGTCGGCCCGCTCATCGAGGTCCCCGTCCTGGTCGCCCTGGTCTACGTCACCCTCTGGGTGGGGCGCCGCTGGTTCCACGTCGATCCCTACCAGACCCTGCCCGAGAAGGAGAAGACACGATGACCACCACCGCCTCGACCCCCGCCACCTCCGCCGGTTCCTGCGACCAGGCCTCGCCCGAGGCGCACACGATGAGCTCCGACGCCGCCGCGCAGGTGGCCACGGTGCTCAAGGCCCTCGCCGAACCGCTGCGCCTGCGCATGCTCTCCTGCATCGCCACCAGCCCCACCGGGGAGGCCTGCGTCTGCGACATCGCCACCGTCGCCGACGTCGCCCAACCCACCGTCTCCCACCACCTCAAGGTCCTGAGGGACGTCGGGGTGCTCACCTCCGAGCGCCGCGGCACGTGGGTCTACTACCGCATCGCGCCCGACCTGCGCGGCGCGGTGAGCACCCTGCTGGACGCCTTCGCCCCCGCCGTGCTCGACGCGGCCGGCGCGCCAGGTGCCCCGGCGGGTCTGGTCGACGTCGACGCCGTGCTCTCCCGGGTCGCCGACGACCTGCGAGCCCGGTTCGCCGACCTCGAGCCCCAGCTGGTGACCACCACGGTCCGGGAGTCCTACGCCGCCCTCGCCCGCGGCGCGGGCGTGCGGTCCCACCTCGTCGTGACCGCCGAACGCTTTGCCCGCCAGCGCCTGGAAGACCTCACCCGGGCCGCGCAGCCGGGCACCCGGCCCCCGCAGGTGCTGTTCGTCTGCGTCGCCAACGCCGGCCGCTCCCAGCTCGCCGCCGAGCTCGTGCGCCGCTACGTCGGCGACGCCGTCGTCGTGCGCTCGGCCGGGTCCGCGCCGGCCGGCGACATCCACCCCGGGGTGCGCCACGTCCTGGCCGGGCTGGGCGCCGACACCGCCGCCGCCTACCCCAAGCCGCTCACCGACGACGCCGTCCGCGCCGCCGACGTCGTGGTGACCATGGGCTGCGGGGACACCTGCCCGGTCCTTCCTGGGATCCGCTACGAGGACTGGATCGTGGGCGACCCGGCCCTGGCCTCCCACGAGGGGGTCCTGGCCATCACCGCCCAGATCGACGCCCGGGTGCGTACCCTGCTCGCCACCCTGCTCCCTGACCTCGAGCTCCCCGACATCGAGCTTCCCGACCCCGCGTGACCGAGCACCTCAACGACACCAGGAGACACTCATGACTGACACCACCACCAAGCCCTCAGCCCTGTTCGTCTGCGTCCACAACGCCGGCCGTTCACAGATGGCCGCCGGGTTCCTCCAGGCGCTCTCGGGCGGGCAGGTCGAGGTCCGCTCGGCCGGGTCCCAGCCCGCCGACCAGATCAACCCGGTCGCCGTCGAGGCGATGCTCGAGGTCGGCATCGACATCCGCGACCAGACGCCCAAGGTGCTCACCCCCGATGCCGTCCAGGCCTCCGACGTGGTCATCACCATGGGCTGCGGCGATGTCTGCCCGATCTTCCCCGGCAAGCGCTACGAGGACTGGAAGCTCGACGACCCGGCCGGCCAGGGCATCGCGTCGGTGCGCCCCATCCGCGACGACATCAAGGCCCGCGTCCTGGTGCTGCTGGACGAGCTCGGCATCGACGTGACCCTGGGCGCGCGGTCATGACCGCACCCATGAACGACGCCCCCACGCATGACGTCATCATCATCGGCTCCGGGCCGGCCGGGTACACCGCGGCCGTCTATGCTGCCCGGGCCGGGCTGGCCCCGCTGGTCCTGGCCGGGTCGATCACCGCCGGTGGCGCGCTGATGAACACCACCGAGGTGGAGAACTTCCCCGGGTTCCCCGACGCGATCATGGGCCCTGAGCTCATGGAGAACATGCAGAAGCAGGCCGAACGGTTCGGGGCCCTCATCGAGTGGGACGACGCGACCGAGGTGGAGCTGACCGGGCCGGTCAAGACGATCCGCACCGGCAACGGGGACACCTACACCGCCCGCGCGGTCATCCTGGCCACCGGGTCCGCCTACCGCGAGCTGGGCCTTCCCGACGAGAAGCGCCTGTCCGGGCGTGGGGTGTCCTGGTGCGCGACGTGCGACGGGTTCTTCTTCCGCGACCAGCACATCGTCGTGGTTGGCGGGGGCGACTCCGCGGTCGAGGAAGCCACCTTCCTGACCCGCTTCGCCTCCAAGGTCACCCTGGTGCACCGCCGCGGTGCGCTGCGCGCCTCCAAGATCATGGCCGAGCGTGCCGCCGCCGACCCCAAGATCGACTTCGCCTGGAACAGCGAGGTCGTGGCCATCCACGGCGAGAGCAAGGTCGAGGGTCTGCGCCTGCGCGACACCGTCACCGGCGCCGAACGCGAGATCGACGCGACCGGGCTGTTCGTGGCGATCGGCCACGACCCCCGCACCGACCTCGTCAAGGGCCAGGTCGACCTGGACCCCGAGGGCTACATCACCGTCCAGGGCCGCACCACCCGCACCACCGTCCCCGGAGTCTTCGCCTGCGGGGACGCCGTCGACCACACCTACCGCCAGGCCATCACCGCCGCCGGGTCCGGGTGCGCCGCCGCCCTGGACGCCCAGCACTACCTCGCCGACCTGGCAGACCTCACCGACCTCACCGACCTCACCGACCCGGGCACCACCCACGCACCCGTTGTTACAGTGGCATGAGGTAGGTACAGCTCCACCCGGGGAGGCTCCTGATGTCCGACGTCCCCCAGCCCAGCACCGCGCGGCTGACCCCGTTCGCCGGGCATCCGGTCGTGATCGGCGTCGTCCCCGGCCAGCCTGATCTCGTCGCGGTCACCGCGGTGTCGCTGGCCCAGGGGATCGGCTCCTCACGGCTGCACTTCGCCTACGTCGACGCCTCCCGTTTCGTCGATCGGGAGTTCCCGGACGGCACCGTGCGCCACCGCGCGCTGGACCCGGACGGCGTCGACGACGACTGGCTCGAGACCGACGCGCACCTGCGCACGCATCTGCAGCGGCTCCTCGCCGACGTGGACGTGGACTGGGAGTTCCACTACCTGGCCGGCCGTGCCGATCGGGCGTTGACGCACCTGGCCCGCGCGGTGGACGCGGCGGTCATCGTCGTCGGTTCACGCGCACCGGGGCCCGGGGCCAAGATGCGCGAGCTCTTCGAAGGGGCGGTCGCGGTGCACCTCGCCCAGCACCAGCACCGTCCCGTCCTCACGGTCCCGCTGAGCGTCGTCGACTGGAAGGCGCGCACTCCCTGGTGACTCCGCCGCCCACGGAGAGACCGTGAAGCTCCCTGCGGAATGGCCCGTGAGCGCGGCCGAGGGTAGAACAGAGGCATGGAGCGGATCAGGGTGTATCTGCTCGACGACCACGAGATCGTCCGCCGCGGGCTCAAGGGTCTCCTCGAGGCGGAGGGCGACATCGACGTCGTCGGGGAGTCAGGTTCGGCTCAGGCTGCCGTGCGCGATCTCGCTGCGTTGCGTCCCGACGTGGCGGTGCTGGACGTCCGCCTTCCGGACGGCTCGGGCATCGAGGTGTGCCGCGAGCTCCGCTCGACGTGCCCCGAGGTGCACGCCCTGATCCTCACGTCCTACGACGACGACGAGGCGCTCTTCGCGGCGATCATGGCAGGCGCGTCGGGGTACCTGCTGAAGGTCATCGCCGGCTCGGACGTGGTCACCGCGGTGCGCAGGGTGTGTGCCGGCCAGTCCCTCATCGACCCGGCGCTGACCTCGCGGGTGCTGGAGCGGGTGCGTCAGGGACCCGCCCAGGTGCCGGCCCTGGCGTCCTTGAGCGATCAGGAGCACAGGGTCTTGACGCTCATCGCCGAGGGCAGGACGAACCGGCAGATCGCCTCCGCGATGTTCTTGTCGGAGAAGACGGTGAAGAACTACGTCTCGAGCATCCTGACCAAGCTGGGCCTGGAGTCGCGGACCCAGGCGGCCGTGCTGGCGACCAAGCTCCACCCGTAGACGCAGGCCCGGGCCTAGGGCAGCGGCACCTGCCAGGTGAGGAGGCAGCCGTGCGGGTGGCGGTCGGTGACCTCGAGGGTGCCTCCGAGCTCGGTGGCACGCTCGGCGAGGTTGCGGAGCCCGCTGCGCGGACTCGACCGGTCGGCGCCGGCGCCGTCGTCGGCGACCGTGCAGGTGAGCTCGGCGGGGGAGACCCTGATGGCCAGCCACACCCGCTGGGCCGAGGCGTGCCGGGCGCTGTTGGACAGCCCCTCCCGCAGGACGGCGACGACGTGATGATGGAGGGAGGAGTCCAGGAGGGTGTCCAGCGGACCGGTGATGGTCAGGGACGGTGTGTAGCCCAGGACGTGGGCGTACTCGGTCACCAGTCCCTGGATCTTGGCCCGGATGGACAGCTGTTGGTGCGTCGGTCGGAGGTCGACGATCGACCGGCGGATCTCCCCGATCGTCGCGTCGAGATCGTCGATCACCGTGTGCAGGCCATCAGCGGTCGCCGGTTCAGCGGCGCTGCTGATGGTCTTGAGCTGCAGGCCGAGGGCGAACAGCCGCTGGATGATGACGTCGTGCAGGTCGCGGGCGATCCGGTTGCGCTCAGCCAGGACCGCGAGCTGCTCCTGGATGGTTCGGGTGTGGTGGCGCTCGAGGGCGAGCGACGCCTGGCCGGCGTAGTTGGCGATGAGGTCTGAGGCGTCGGCCGCGTTCTCGGCGAAATGGCCCCGCGGCATGACGACGATGAGCGCACCGCGGGTGAGCGTGTCGATGACCAGGCGGGTCATGACCGCTCCTCCGGCAGGGAGGTCGATCCAGCGGGTGCTCGAGGTGGCCATGGCGAGCATGAGGGTCGGGTGGAGCCGCTCCAGGGTCACAGCCGGGTCGGTGCTGAGATCCCCGACGGCGGCCCGGACCGTGAACTGTCCCGAAGGGGTCGGGGCGATGGCGATGGCAGTGAGCCCCTGGGCTGCCTCCAGGGCTCCGTGCAGCACCGCTTCGAGGGCCTCGTGGGGGGTGAGCGCCCGCAGGACGCCGGCGGGCATGAGCGCGGTGGCCTCCAGCCAGCGCGAGCGGCGTTCGGTCGTGATCAGGAGGTTGGCGTGCTCGATGGCGATTCCCGCCAGGTGCGCCAGGGCCACGACGGCGTTCTCGTCGTCGGCGGTGAACGCCGACCCGGTGGTCTTGTCCGTGAGGTAGAGGTTGCCGAACACTCGATCGCGCACCCGGATGGGGAGCCCGAGGAACGTCGTCATCGGGGGGTGCCCCGGAGGGAAGCCGGTGGCGGCGGGGTGCGTGTTCAGGTCGTCGACCCGCAGCGGTTCGGGGTGGTCGATGAGGTGACCCAGAAGGCCGTGCCCGGTGGGTAGGGCACCGATCTGTCCCCGCTCCTCGTCGCTGACTCCCTCGGCGTGAAACTCCACCAGGTGGCGCCGGGAGTGGCCGATCACCCCGAGGGCACCGTAGCGGGCGCCCGAGACCGTGCACGCGGCGCGCACCACGCCGACGAGCAGATCGCGCAGGTCGAAGTCGGAGGAGACACCGCCGACCGCCCGCAGTATCGCGTCCTGCACCTCAGCCGAGGTCCTGTCCACGTCTCGAGCGTATTCCTGATCCACACCATCCTCCCGTCGAGAATCCCGAGGTGGGCGCAGCGCCGCCCCGGAGCCGGCCTCGACCCCGGGGCGTCCGCGCCGTGCGGTGACCTCGGAGGGTCAGGCGAGGATCGGCCACCGCTGTACCAGGTGTGTGTGCTGCCACTGACGCCCGAACCCGAGGGTGGTGCCGGCGTTGCCGAGCGCGAGCGCAATGAGGACGAGTGCGTAGATCAGGTGGTCGTCCATGAAGGGGTTGTTCGCCGGTGGGAGGACGGCCGTCCACATGAGGACGAGCATGATCGACCCAGCGATGGCCGCCAGGCGCATGCCGATTCCCAGGATCAACGCCAGGCCGATGGCGGCCAGCCCGATCATGAAGACCCAGTCCACCCATGCCTGGCCGGCCAGGTCCTGGTAGAAGTCCGCGAACGGACCGGAGGTGGCTCCTTGGAGGAACCCCGCGGTGGGTTGGCCCCCCTCGATCCAGGCCGACTCGGACGGGGTCTCGTGGCCGAGCCCGAAGAGCTTGTCGAGGAAGGCCCAGAGGAAGATCCAGCCGATGCTGATCCGGATCAGTGCCCCGACGTACCGCAGCGCGGGACGGTCTTGGGTGGCGTCCGAGTGGTGAGCACCCTGCGACCTGGACGAGCCGGTGGGCTCAATTCGGTTGGGTTCGTGGGTCGTGCTCATGTTCGTCCTCCTTGGTCGTGCCGTCCCGGCAGGGACGACGGGGGCGATGGTTCAGCTGTCGGGCTCCCAGGCCCCGGTCGGGGCCGGCCAGTCGACCGGGATGACCTCGAGGGGGCAGTGGGCATGTTGCAGGAGGGCGCGTGTCGTGCTGCCGGGGCTCGTCATGGCTACCCTCGTGCCGAGCCCGCCGTGCCCGTGGCGGCCCACGAACATGAGGTCGGCGTGCTGGGAGCTGCGGACCAGGGCGTCGGCGATCTCGGCGTACTCCAGCCGGGTGGTGACCTGGACGTCGGGGTATCGCTGCGTCCACTCCTGGACGAGCTCGTAGATCATGCCTCGGGTCTGCTCGTTCCACTCCTGCTGGACCGACCACTCGTCGACCAGGTAGTTGTAGAAGGGGTCCATGCGCCAGCAGTGCACGACCTCCAGGTGAGCGGTGCGTTCGTGTGCGGCGGCGAAGGCTCGTGCCAGGATGGACGAGGAAGCCGCCGACCCGTCGATCGCGGCGACCAGCCGGTCGTAGTGGTGGTCGTCGGACCACTCGTGGGGGACGCTCACCACGGGGCACCGCGCCCGGGCCACCACGCCGAAGGTGGTGCTGCCGGTGAAGATCCGCTCCATCACACCGGCTGAGCGGTGGCCCAGCACGACGAGGCGGGCCTGCTCGGCAGCGGAGGACAAGACCTGGATCGCGGGGCCGAGCGAGGTCAGCGGCCGGGTCCGCACCGTGCCCTTGGAGAGGTCGTCGGCGATCAGTCGAGCGTCTGCGAGCAGCTCGTGCCCGATGTCGGTGAGCGTCTCGCTCATCAGCATCGGCCACATCGGTGCGAACGGCACGACCTCGTGGATCGCGTTGACCAGCCACAGCTCGCAGTCCGTCCGCATCGCTTCGGCGACCGCGAAGCGCAGCGCGCGCCCCGCATCGGGGGATCCGTCGACACCAACCACGATCGGCTGGTCCTGGGTGGTGCTCATGGTGACCTCCGGGCGCTGACCTTCTTCCACCCCACGCTCCACCGAGCCGGACGATCTCACCAGGGCCGCCAGGCCCCTGGGGGAACGGGCCCTTCGGCAGGGCTCGTGCCCCAGGGATCAGCAAGCGCTCTCCCCACGTCGGTGTCTTCTGGCTCCCCGGGGTACAGGACGTCTGGGACTACCGGGACGCCCGTGGTCGGGCTGATGCTGGAGCGCCAGACACTTAGCGCTCGACACATGGAGGAGACCATGAAAGCTCTGGTGTTCGACGGGCCAGGACGACGAGCCTGGCGCGAAGTGCCCGACCCGCTCGTGCAGGATCCTCAGGATGCTGTCGTCAGGGTCGACGCGGTGACCATCTGCGGGACTGACCTGCACATCCTCAAAGGGGACGTGCCCACGGTGGACCCGGGCCGCATCCTGGGCCACGAAGCCGTCGGCACCGTCGTCGAGGTCGGCGCCGGCGTGAGCACCGTGGCCGCCGGCGACCGGGTGCTCATCTCGTGCATCACGTCCTGCGGACGGTGCGAGTACTGCAAGAACGGCAGCTACGGGCAGTGCCTGGGCGGTGGGGGATGGATCCTGGGACACCGCATCGACGGCACGCAGGCCCAGTACGTCCGCGTGCCGTTCGCGGACACCTCCACCCACCGGCTGACCGAGACGATCAGCAGCGAGGCGGCGCTGATGCTCGCCGACATCCTCCCGACGGCCTACGAGGTCGGCGTCCTCTCCGCTCAGGTGCGCCCCGGGGACTCCGTCGTGATCGTGGGCGCCGGTCCGATCGGGCTCGCCGCGGTGCTGACCGCCCAGCTGTTCAGTCCGTCCGTGCTGGCCGTGGTCGACCTGGACGAGAACCGCCTGGCGGTGGCGCGCGCTGCCGGGGCCACCCACGCCCTGACCGCGGGCCCGGACACGACCGAGCAGGTCCGCGACCTCACCGCCGGACTGGGCACCGACGTCGCGATCGAGGCGGTCGGGACGGCGCCGACCTTCGAGGCCTGCGTCGAGATGGTCCGCCCCGGCGGGCACGTCGCCAACGTCGGCGTGCACGGCTCCCCGGCGACGCTGCACCTGGAACGAGACTGGATCCGGGACCTGACCATCACCACCGGGCTGGTCGACACCCGCACCACCCCCACCCTGCTGCGCATGGTCGAGGCAGGCCAGATCGACGTCGGGCGGCTGGTCACCCACCGCTTCGCCCTCGAGGACGTCGATGAGGCGTACGGCGTCTTCGCCGACGCTGCGAAGACCTCCGCCCTCAAGGTCGTCATGACCGGCACGGGGTGAGGGTCAGTCCTGGACGTCGGATCCCGGGACGGCGGGTCGGGTCGAGGTGATGATCTCCTCGACCCGGCGCCGCGGCGTGTGCCGTTGGGTCCCGGTGTATCCCAGCCGCATGAGCATCTGCGGATATCCTGGCAGGTCGAGAGCGCGGCGCAGGTCGTGGCGGGTGGTCGGGTTCTCCAGGACGTTGGTCGCGAACGAGGCATGCACGAAGTACGTCGTGGCGACCAGGAGCAGGTGCTCGAGCGCCTCACCGGCCGCGACCCAGGCCTGACGTGAGTCGTCCGCCGTCGACAGGACCGCCATCGTGGAGCGGTGCTCGAAGGCGGCATCACCCGCACTGCCCCAGAAGCGGCGGACCGGCGCCTGGTCGTCGGAGCTGGCCGGGCCGAGCAGGTCGGCGGGGATCCCGTCCCCGCGGCTGGGGTCGGTGGCCGTCCACGCCGCTTCTTCTCCGCGGCCTACGGCGTCCTCGGCGGCGAGACCTTCCGCCCGGCGCACCAGCTCGAGCACCTGTGGGCGCACCGGGTCCCACGGGTGGATCACCCGGAGGTCACCCCCTTCGTCCCGCGCCGCCTCCTGCATCTCCCGCAGCACGTCCAGGTCGAGAGGCTGGTCGTCGAAGGGGGCCCGGGACGTCGCACGCCGCCCGAGAGCCACCGACAGCTCCAGCTCGTCCACCTCCGGCCCCAGGGCAGGTTCGAGGTGGACCCGCCCGACGAGCAGATCGTCGGACGGGCTGGGCAGCACCGCGACGCGCGCGATCAACGACTCCCGGCGAGCGGCGACTCTGAGGTTGTACAAGAACGCACCACAGCTGATGTACATCTCCCGGCCCGACGGGTCGGCATGGCGCAGCTGTCGCGACGGGTCGGCGTGGACGGCGATCCTGTCGCCCTGAACCTGCACGGCCCAGGGCTGGGTGTTGTGCACGCTCGGCGCCAGGGCGGCCGCCGCCAGGATCTTCTCGATACGAGCATCGACGACGTCCATGTCGCCACCCCTTTCAGTCGATTCCGTGACCTCTGCCTTCAGCACACCACGTCGAGGAGCGCCTCGCCAGGGTGGGATGACCCCTCTGCCCTGGCCGATAGGCCCGCAGGCTCTCACCCGAGGAGGGTGTCGCCGACGAAGCCGCCCTCGCGGCACCCCGGAGGGATGGCGACGACGGATGAACCGATCGGCGTGGTCCACTGGTTGAGCAGGTCGAGCTCGTCCAGACGCCGCTGGAGCGGGACGTACTGGGCGTCGACATCGGCTTGGAAGGCGACGAAGACCAACCCGGAGTTGGACACCTGGTCCCCGGTGGGCGGGTCGTCGTAGTTGTACCCGCGACGGAAGATCCGCTGGCTCGTGTCCTCCGAGCGGGCCCGGCGCATGTGCGAGAACTCCGCGATGACCGGGAAGCCCAGCGAGGTGGTCGCCTCGAAGTCGGGCTCGTCGTGCTCGTGGGTGCCGGTCAGCGGGGCGCCGTCGGCCAGGAACCGTCCGGTGGACAGCTCGCGCCCCACGCGGTCGAGGTGGTCCCAGGAGTCGAGGTCCATGCTGATGCGGCGCACGACCATGCTCGTCCCGCCGGCGAGCCAGCCCTGGGAGATCCAGACGAGGCCGTCGAAGTCGGTCGTGGCCGGGGCGGGGTTGACGGTCCCGTCGACCTGGCCGAAGAGGTTGCGCATCGTGGTCCCTGGCTGCTCGGACCCGTGCGCCCGCCGGAACCCCTGCTGGGTCCAGCGCAGCGCGGCGAAGCTGCGGGCATCCTTGCGCAGCATGCGCACGGTGTGGGCGACGGTGACCGCGTCGTCGGCTCCCACCTGGATGAGCAGGTCGCCCCCGCTCCAGGCGTCGTCGAGCCTGTCGACGGCGAAGGGTGGGAGTGGGCGCAGCCAGGACGGCTGGTCCGCCGGCCCGCCAGCCCTGCGCACGAGCTCGGGACCGAAGCCGAAGGTCACCGTGAGGCGCGCCGGGACACCGGCGAGCTCGGGCTCGGAGTCGGCCAGCGCTGCGGCGCCCTGGGTGAGGCGCGCGGCGTCGTCGGAGAGCACCTGCATCATCCGGCGCAGCGCCGCCCGGTCGGTCTCGGGGTGCAGGTCGAGGGCGAGCAGGGTGGTGTGCGCCTGCGGCGGGGTGTCGATCCCGGCCTGATGCGTCCCGTAGAAGGGGATGGTGAGGCCACCGGCGGGAGCCTGGGTGGCTTCAGGTGTCGCGGGGTCACGCTGACCCTGAACGAGGCGGTCGGAGCCGATCGCGGCCACGGCGCCGAGCCCGGCGGCAGCTCCTCCGAGGAGCAGCTGTCGCCGGGTGGGGCCGCCGCGACCAGGTTCGGAGTCCTGGTCGCGGGCCACTACTTGTCGTCCATGTCCATGTCGGAGTGGTCGCCCATCTCGCCCTGGTCCATCTCACCCTCCTCGTAGGTCTCGTTCGCCCCTGCATAGTCCTTGGCCGTGGCGGTGAACTCGACGGTGGACTCGTCGGAGAAGGTCAGCGTGACGGAGACCGCGTCACCGGCTCGCACCGGGGCGGTGAGGTCGATGAGCATGAGGTGGTTGCCGCCGGGCTCGAGGGTCAGGAGGCCCCCGGCCGGGATCGTGAACCCGCCGTCCTTCTGGCGCATGCTCACCGAGCCGCTCTTGTCCTCCACGGTCTCGTGGAGCTCGAGCCTGGCCGAGGCGGGCGTCGTGGCGGAGACGATCGTGAGGTCCTGCGTCCCGGTGTTCGTGAGGTCGCCGAAGGCCGCGGACATGCCGGAGTCGGCTGCCTTGACCCAGGCGTCGTCGATCGTGACCGAGTCGGCGGCGAGGGCGGGGGATGGGCTGGTGTGCTCTGCCGAGGAGTCGGAGCCGGCGCACCCGGAGAGCGCGACGAGCGTGGTGGCGAGGGCGAGCGAGGGCATGAGGAAGCGAGCGTGCATGAGGAGGGGTCCTTGCTGAGAGAGAGACAGTGAGAGGTCAGGCCAGCACAGCTGCTGGTGGACCTCTCCGCACGACGCCGGAGCTCACGACAGGCCGCAGCACGGGCACCCAGGTGCCATCCGTGTCCGACGCCGACGGGCAGGCCTGGGTCGCCAGGACTCGGATCCGGGTGACGGGCGGTGCGAGGAGAGAGACGATGCGCCCCACCGTCGTCCTGAGCTGGGAGAGCACGCGCTCGCCGCGGTGCAGCGTCGTGACGGTCACCACGGCGGCTGCGGCGTGCGCCACCCACATCCAGCCGCCGGAGTGGCCGGCGTGGGACAGCGCCTGCCCCGAGGTGGCGAGGGTCATCGCCGCGTGTCCGCCGTGCCCACCATGACCGGCACCTGGGGTGGTGGCGCTCGTGAGCAGCAGGGTCGCGGCGGGGGCGGTACCCACGACGAACAGGGTGTGGAAGAGGGTCTGGCTTGCGACCACGGAGACCGACAGCCTCAGCCAGGACAGCCGGACATCGGCAAGGAGCACGCACGCCGACGTCGCGAACACGAGCGGGACGGCGATGCCGGCGGGCCCAGGCATCGATGCGCCGGCGAGGATGTGGGAGAACAGGGCGACGACGGTGGAGAACGTCGCGGCGAGCAAACCGCGCAGCAGACGCGCGACCCGCGCCTGCTGCTGCTGCTGCTGCGGGAGGGAGACCTCCGAGAGATGGGCAGGACGTGGCGCCTCGATGGCCATCGACCCCACCTTCCGTCCATCGGCCTGCGCTACCGGCCAGCACGTGGTAGCCGGGGTTCTCCAAGACCTAGATCCTAGGTCACTGCCGGACGGCGGTCTGTCGGTGAGAGCGTTGACCAGCCACGATGCGTCAGGCGAGAGCCATGAACAGCTTCTCGAGCTCGGCGACCGTGAGCTTGGCGGGGGCTGCGCCTGCGGTGGTCTCGTCGGGCTCGGTGTCCTCGGTGAGGCACTGTCGCATCGCGGTCGAGATGATGACGAATCCGGCCCGGTCGAGGGCGCTCGAGACCGCGGCCAGCTGGGTGACGACGTCGCGGCAGTCACCACCGCTCTCGACTGCGGCAATCACCGCCGCGAGCTGTCCGTGGGCCCTCTTGAGGCGGTTGGCGACCTTCTTGACCGCCTGGGCGTCGTCCGACGACGCCGCACTGAGGGAGTCTGGCGACTGGGGAGTCTTCACGACGGTCACGACCTTCTGGCTGGTTCAGCGGCACGAGTGATCTGTTCGACCACTATACCCTAGGGGGTATGGTGGGTGACATGGCCGGGTCGACGAGCGACCTGGCCGCATGACGAAGGAGAACACTAGATGTGTCGAGCAGTGGCGTGCAAGCAGTGCGGCAAGACGACGTGGGCCGGGTGTGGGCAGCACGTGGACCAGGTCATGCGCGGGGTCCGGACGGCCGACCGGTGCCAGGGGCACGTGGCTGAGCCGCGGGGCCCCGGCTTCTTCGCCCGCCTCTTCGGCCGCTGAGACACTCTGCTGAGACACTCTGCTGAGCCACCCTGCTGAGCCACCCTGCTGAGACACCCAGCCGCACGATCGGGCAGCAGCGGCTCAGCGCTGTGTGCCGGCCGGTGCCGAGGGGGCGTCGGCCGGAGCGGTGACGGCACGCGTCGCGGGGGAGCGCCCGGGTGGGCCTCCCGCAGCGCGCAGGGCCCACAGGATCGACACCACGTCGACGCCCTCCTGGAACCACGCTCCGACGATGGCGGGCAGGACCCCGAAGGCGGCCACGACCATGAGCACCGTGCTCAAGCCGATGCCGACCCAGATGCTCTGCAGCGCCACGGTCACCGTCTCCCGCCCGACCGCCAGCGTCCTGGCGACCAGCGCCACGTCGTCGCGCAGGATGACCACGTCGGCGGACTCGCTCGCCGCGGTCGAGCCGCGGGCTCCCATCGCGATCCCGACGTCTGCGGCCGCCAGGACGGGGGCGTCGTTGACCCCGTCGCCCACCATGACGACCGGGCGGCTGGTGATCCCCTTGACGGCGTTCACCTTGTCGGCGGGCAGGTAGTTGGCCCGGACGTCGGTGACGGCGAGGCCCGCGGCGACGTGCTCGGCAGCCTGGCGTCCGTCACCGGTGAGCATGACGATCTCGCGGATGCCCTGGGTGCGCAGGTCGGCGATCGTGTCGCGAGCGTTGGCGCGGACCTCGTCACGCAGGATCAACGAGCCTGCGAACTCCGCATCGACCGCCACGTACACGGCGAGCTCACCGGCTTCGAGCGGCGCGCGGGCGACGTCATGACCTGCGGCGGCGGCGATGAACGAGCGCTTGCCCACCACCACGCTCCGCCCGTCGATCCGGGCGGTCACGCCGTTCGCCGTCGACTCCTCGGCCGACTCCGACCCGGACAGGTCGAGTCCGCGCGCCGCCGCGCCCTCCAGCACCGCCGCGGCCAGGACGTGGGAGGAGAACTGCTCGGCCGACGCCGCCAACCGCAGGAGCTCGTCGACCGGGACGGCGCCCGTGGTCCGCACGGCGGTCAGCTCCGGCTTGCCACGGGTGAGCGTCCCGGTCTTGTCGAAGGCGACGGACCGCGCCCGGTGCAGCTTCTCCAGGGTCGCGCTGCTCTTGATGATGACGCCCTCGCGGGCGGCGCGGCTCATGCCCGCCATGAACGCGACCGGCGCGGCGATGATCAGCGGGCACGGTGTGGCGACCACGAGCACCTCGGCGAAGCGCACCGCATCACCGGAGACCCACCAGGCGACGCCGGCGATGAGGAAGGCGACCAGCGTGAAGGGGATCGCGAACCGGTCGGCCAGGCGCACCATCGGGGACCGGCTCTCCGACGCCTCCTCGACGAGGGCGATGATCTGCTGGTACTGGCTGTCTTTCGCCGCGCGGGTCACCTCGAGGGTCACCGCCACCGACCCGGTCACACCGCCGGAGAGCACCTCCTGCCCGGCGACGCGCTCGACGGGCAGGCTCTCACCCGTCAGCGACGACTCGTCGAAGTCGGCGAGCGCGGTGATCAGCACGCCGTCGACCGGCACCACCTCGCCCGCGCGCACCATGACACGCTCCCCGGCCATGATGGACTCGACCGGGACGTCCTCGGTCGAGCCGTCGGGCCGCAGCCGGTGCCCGATCTGGGGGGCGTGCGAGAGCAGCGCCGTGAGGTCGCGCTTGGCACGGTTGGCGGCGTAGTCCTCGAGCGCCTCCCCGCCGGTGAGCATGAGCACGATGATGAGCGCGGCCCAGTACTCCCCGACAGCCACCGACGCGGCGACGGCGGTCACCGCGAGGACGTCGACGCCGAACGACCCCCGGAGCAGGTCGCGGATCATGTGCACGGCCGACCGCGACGCGATCGCGGCGGCGAACCCGCCGAGCAGCCACGGCACGAACCACGCCCACGACGACGCGGACAGCACCGCCCCGATCGCAGCCACCGCGACTGTCGCGGCGACGAGCGGGTACCGACGGACGGCGCTCCCGAAACTGGACATGATCGAGTTCTACTCTCGAATGCGAGCGGTCGCCAGCAAGGTCAGGCTGTCCTCGCAGGGAGGGGATGTCCTGCGATCGTGAGACCGGCCATGATGGGTGTCACTCGCCCGGCCACTCACCCGTCCACCGCTGGAAGGCGCGTGCTCCGCCGCGGTCGATCGCGGCCTTGACCCCCGCAAAGATGGCACCCTGGATCAGCGCCGCGATCACGATCTCGCGCAGCGAGTACTGGGACTGCAACGGGCTCGGCGTCTCGGTGCGATGCCCGGGTACGGCTCGCTTGTAGAGCTTCTTGAAGATCTGACCGGCGATGAGCCCACCGGTGATCGAGCTCACGAGCCCGAAGGGACGGTACAGGATCTTCGCGGCCTTGTTGGTCTGTGGTGCCTCTGCTGAATCGGTCATCGTCCGACGCTAGCCTGAGGCGGCTGACCTCGCAGGACAAGACTGCGCACCGTCGAGTGCGCCCGGGTGTGCTCAGCGCGCGGCGGCGCCGAACCACCGTGGCAGATGGCTGCGCAGCTCCTCCCTGTCGTCACCGACCCAGGCCACGTGGCCGTCCGGGCGCAGCAGGGCAGCGGGCACATCCAGCTCAGCGCTCGTGTCGACGACGTGGTCGACCCGATCTGCCCAGCCCTCGACCGAGAGCTGGCCGGTCTGGTCGAGCAGGAGGCCGCGGCCGCCGTGCATGAGCGCATAGAGGCGCCCTCGCCCCAGACCCACGTCCCGCATCCGTCGCCCGAGCAGGTCATGCCCTGCGCCGACGTCGTAGCGGACCCCGATCGCGGTGATCTTCTCGATCAGGTACCGGTTGACGTCCTCGAAGTCCATGAGCTCTGACAGCAGGCGGCGCACGGCGCGCGGCCCCGGCTCGGTCGAGATCAGCTCGCTCTGCGCGTGGGTGGTGCTCAGCACGTCGGCGGCCACCGGGTGCCGTTCGGCGTGATAGCTGGCCAGCAGTCCGTCCGGCGCCCAGCCGTTGACCTCGGCGGCCAGCTTCCAGCCGAGGTTGAACGCGTCCTGGATGCCGAGGTTGAGGCCCTGCCCGCCCAACGGTGGGTGGACGTGCGCCGCGTCGCCGGCCAGCAGGACCGTGCCGACCTGGTAACGCTCGGCCAGCCGGGTGGCGTCGCCGAAGCGGGAGAGCCAGCGCGGGGAGCGGACGCCGAAGTCGGTGCCGGCGACCACGCGGAGCTGCTGCTTGAACTCCTCCAGCGTCGGGGCCGAGCGGTCCTCGGCCACTCCCGCGGCGGGCACGACGATGCGGTACACCCCGTCCCCGGAGGGCCCGGCCCCGAACCCCTTGTGGGTCCTGCGGACGTCGGCCACCACGGCGGCCAGCTCCTGCGGCGGCGTGGCCACCTCCATCTCACCCAGCAGCCACTCGACCCGGGCAGGCTCGCCGGGGAAGGAGACGCCGAGCTGCCTGCGCACCGTGCTGCGCCCGCCGTCGCAGCCGACGAGGTAGCGCGAGCGCAGGTGCGTGCCGTCGGCCAGGTCGACGGTGACCCCGTCCTCGTCCTGGTACAGCGCGACCAGCTCGGCGCCGCGCCGGATCTCGGCACCGACCTCGTGGGCGTGCTCGGCCAGCAGGCGGTCCGTCGTGGGTTGGGGGATGCCGAGGATGTAGGAGTGCGCGGTGGCGAGCTGCGGTGGCGGCTTCTCGATACCGGCGAAGGGGCCCAGCGGGTACTTCCGGCCGTGGGTGAGGAACCGTTCGAGCAGCCCGCGCTGGTCCAGCATCTCGATGCTGCGCACATGCAGGCCGAGCGAGCGGACCTGCCTGGTCGGCTCGGTCTCCTTCTCCACCACGAGCACACCCACGCCATGCAGCCGCAGCTCACCGGCGAGCATGAGGCCGGTCGGTCCGCCTCCGGCGATGATCACGTCAATCATGGAGCCCCCATCGAGGTCGGGTCTCGGCAGGCTCCTGCCGGAGAAGGAACGATTCTCCCTTCCGCCGGGGGCCTTGTGGCAAGCCCCCTCGGGTGTTCTACAGTGAAGTGAGGGGCCGCATGGTGAGGATCCGCAGGACCAGCCGTGACCGGTACAGCAGCGAGCCGAGCGCGGGGTCACGCTCGACGGCAGCGCCACGATGAACTCCAGGTTGCCGCCGATGATCACGGCGTTGTCCGGGCCCGGACCGGTGATGAAGGTCGGGTCGGTTCGGATCGTCTCGTAGAGCCCGAGGGTCGTGATCGAGACGAAGGTGATGAGGTAGAGCACACCCGTGCGGGTGCCCTCGCGGGGTGGGCCGAGTACTGGCAGGGTGAGGTGGCCGACCCGGGAACGCCTCATCGAGGGGGACGGCTGCCGGAACCGAGACAGGGAGCCAGCTCATGGTGGAGATGCACGGACAGTCCAACGAGACCGAGGGGACGAAAGGTGCACCGCATCCCGAGGACCCGCGCAAGCCGGAATCACCGCCGGACCTGGAGGCCCGGTCCTGGAAGTACGCGGCCCGGATGACGTTCAGGCAGTTCCAGCGGGACCAGTGCCTCGACCTCGCTGCCGCGCTGACCTACTACGCGGTGCTCGCCTCCGCCCCCGCCATCCTGGCCCTGGTCTCGCTGATCGGGTTGGTGGGCAACAGCGGGCAGATCGTCGACGACATCCTCGACATCGCGTCGTCCGTGCTTCCCGCCGAGGTCGTCGACACGCTCCGGCCGATGATCGAACAGGTCGCCGGGAACGGAGACCGGGCAGGGATCGCGCTGATCGTCGGCGTGGCCCTGGCCCTGTGGTCGGCGTCCGGATACGTCGGAGCCTTCGGGCGGGCGATGAACCGGATCTACGAGGTGGAGGAGGGCAGGCCGATCTGGAAGCTGCGCCCGGTGATGCTCCTGATCACCGCCGCGGTCCTGGTGATGGCGGTGCTCGTGGTGGTTGCCCTGGTGCTCACCGGTCCCGTCGCCGAGGCGATCGGGGAGGTGGTCGGGCTGGGCTCCACGACCGTCACCGTCTGGAACATCGCCAAGTGGCCCGTCGTGCTCCTCCTCATCGTGGGGATCGTCGCCGTGCTCTACCACGCCACCCCGAACGTGCGTCAGCCAAGGTTCCGTTGGCTCAGCATCGGGGCGCTCGTCGCCATCGTCGTGTGGGCGCTCGCCTCCGTGGGGTTCGGCTTCTACGTGTCCCGGTTCGGCTCCTACGACGCGACCTACGGCGCACTGGGCGGAGTGATCGTCCTCCTGCTGTGGCTGTGGATCACCAACCTCGCGCTGCTCTTCGGAGCCGAGCTCGACTCCGAGCTCGAGCGGGGACGTCAGCTCCAGGGTGGGATCGCCGCAGAGGAGACACTGCAGCTGCCGCCGCGGGACACCCGGGCCAGCGACAAGCAGGAGGTCAAGCGCCTGGACGCCGTCGAGCGGGGGCGCAGCATCCGCCTGACCGGGCCAGACGACACGGCTCGTGACGACCACGATGGCTCGGACGACAGCGCCGGTGGGCCTGACGGCGGTCGCTGAGGACCGGCGCCGCGGCGATGGCATGAGGTGACCGGTCGTGTCGCGGGTCCCTGGCTCCCGTCCTACAGTGAAAACAGGACCCGACGGACCGGCGCTCGTCACAGCTCCCTCGGCCACCACAACCTCATCACGCGGCGACCCCACCACGAGTAGGCCAACGCGGAATCTGCATGAGGGAACGCGACCGCGGTCGCACACCCGACGTGCACCAGCACCTGAGCCCAAGGACGGTCCCAGGTCTGCGGGTGCACCTTCCGGGCGAGGGAACCTCTCCAGCACGGGAAGGACCACGATGTATCTGCACGTGCAACGCCTCATCAACGAGATCGTCCCCGACGAGCCCGACCCGGCGGCAGCGAATGCGCTGCAGGAAGGCCTTGGAGGCCAGTTCGGCGAGATGCGCACGATGATGCAGTACCTGTTCCAGAGCATGAACTTCCGCGGCGCAGCCGCGAAGCCCTACCGCGACCTGCTCCAGGGCATCGGCACCGAGGAGATCAGCCACGTCGAGCTGATCGGCACGACGATCTCCCGGCTGCTCGACGGCTCCCCGCGCTACAACGGGAAGAAGACTGACCCTCTCGACACCCCTGGTGCCGGCGGGGAGATCCCGTTGCGGCTCGCTCTCGACGAGGGCAACATCCACCACTACCTCGTCGCTGCACAGGGTGCGCTGCCTGTCGATTCCGCAGGAAACCCGTGGAGCGGGAGCTACGTCTACAACTCCGGGAACCTCGTGCTCGACCTGCTCTACAACCTCATGCTCGAGTCGACCGGGCGTCTGCAGAAGTGCCGGATCTACGAGATGACGCAGAACAAGACCGCACGATCGACGGTCTCCTACCTCATCGTCCGCGATCAAGCACACGAGAACGCCTACGCCAGGGCGCTCGAGACGCTGGGCGTGGACTGGGGCAAGCTGCTGCCGATCCCCAAGACCGACGCAGAGCGGTTCCCAGAGGTGAAGAAGCTTCTCGACCTCGGGCTGCAGAGCAAGCAGTACACCTTCGACCTCACCGGCGCCTCCGAGGCGGGAAAGATCTTCCGGGGCATGTCGCCCTCGGGCGACGGCACCGAGCTCGACGCGAGCGAGCAGGCACCGGCCGGTGTCCCGTCGACCATCGCGGACGAACGCTTCGAAGAGTATGCCCCGGGACTCGACCCCGAGCTCCTCGCCCTCATCCAGGCGACCGCAGACATCGAGATGGCTGACGTCGACCCGGTCTACGGCCCGGTCTCACCCACGTCGAGCTCCTGACCACCTGGCCCGCGGCATCCACGGTCGGGGCCAGCCGCCGCAGCACTGCTGCCCCGTGTGAAAGGTATGACCATGACGGATCCCTCCACCAGCTCGGGCTACCCGACCGAGCCCACCGAGCCCACCGGCCCGATCAACCCGGCGGTTCCTGCCGGGCGCGGGCCGACGCCGCCGACGCCACCGTCACCACCCACGCCGCCGACCCCTCGATACGGCACCGGTGGCACTGGGTTCGACGACGAGCACGAGAGCGGCACCCGCGCGAAGGCGGCGCACGTCGCCGACACCGCCAAGGACGAGGCGGCGGACCTGGCCGGTACGGCCAAGGACGCCGCGGGGTCGGTGCTCGAGGCCGAGAAGTCGATGGCCCGCGACACCACCGCAGAGGCCGCCGATCAGGCGAAGGCGACGTTCGCCGAGGCGAAGGTCCAGGTGAAGGACCTCTGGGAGCAGAGCCGTGGCGAGATCTCCGAGGGTGCCGGCGTGCAGCTGCAGCGACTCTCGGCTGGTGCGCGCACCGTCTCCGACGAGCTGAGCACCATGGCGTCCGCGAGCGACGACCCGGGTATCGCGAGCGACCTCGCCCGCCGAGCGTCGGAATACCTGGCGACAGCGAGCGAGTGGCTCGACAACCGCGGACCGGAAGAGGTGCTCACCGACGTCAAACAGTTCGCCCGTCGTTCACCGGGCACCTTCCTCGCGATCGCCGCCGGCTTGGGACTGGTCGTGGGGCGCGTCACCCGCAGCCTCAAAGACGACGCAGACGACTCAGACGACTCGACCGCACAGGCACCGCCGCTCCGCACGACGAGTGCATACCCGACGCCTGCGAGCACCATGCCCGCAAGCACCACGCCCGGGTTCGGTGCGCCCGGAACCGGCGCGACGGCGGACGAGGGAGCTCGCACGTCGGGCCACGTCCCCGCCTCCAGGCAACCTGGGGCCGACCCGCTCGACGGTGGTGAGCTGCGATGACCGTCCCGCCCTCCGACGCACCGCACCCCCCGGCCCGCGACCCCGCGGACTCATCGGTGGGCGAGCTCTTCGGTGAGGTCACCCGTGACTTCTCCGTCCTCATCCGGCAAGAGATCGCGCTGGCGAAGGCAGAGGCGCAGGACAGTGCGAAGAAGGCCGGGAAGGGTGCTGGGCTCTTCGCGGGTGCTGGCTGGGCGACGCACTTCGTGCTGCTCTTCCTCTCTCTCTCGCTCTGGTGGGCCCTCGGTGCCTGGATCGGTGAGGGGGACCGGGAACCCGCTCTCGGGTGGTCCGCGCTCATCGTCGGGCTCCTGTGGGCCACCGTCGCGGCGGTGCTCGCGCTCCAGGGCAGAACACAGATGAAGAAGACCAAGGGCCTGCCGCAGACCGCGGAGACCCTGAAGAAGATTCCCGACGCGCTCAAAGGTGAGGAAACATCATGACGACCAACGACCCAGACCGGATCCGCGCCGACATCGAGGCGACCCGTGCCGCGCTGAGCCAGGACGTGGACAACCTCGAGGAGAAGGTCAACCCCTCGAAGATCGCCCAGCGCCAGACCGACAAGGTGAAGTCTGCCGTCTCCGGCGTCAAGGAGAAGGTCTTCGGGGCCGCGACCGATGCCGGGGACAGCGCCCACGACGCAGCGCACGCGGCCACCGAGGCTGCGAAGGGTGCGCCCTCGGACGTGCGTCGCTCGACCCGGGGCAACCCGCTCGCCGCAGGTCTGGTGGCCTTCGGCGCGGGCATGCTTCTAGCGGCGCTGATCCCGGCGACCCGCGCGGAGAAGCAGGCGGTCCACGCGGTCAAGGAGGACGAGGGAGTCCAGCACGTTGCCGAGGAGATCAAGAGCGCGGCCCAGGACCTCGGTGCCTCGCTCCAGGAACCTGCGACCGAGGCGTTCACCAGCGTCAAGGAGACCGCGATGGAGGGCGCCCAGCAGGTGAAGGAGACAGCCGCCCGCGGCGCCCAGGACCTGACCTCCGAGGTCCAGCACGGCACCGAGCAGGTCAAGGATCAGGCGCAGCATGCCCGCGGCGCCGTGCAGGACACCAGAGAGCAGGACTGATGATGACCAGTGTGCGAGAGATCATGACCCCCGACGCCAAGTGTGTCGGCGAGCACGAGACACTCGAGGTTGCCGCCCAGATGATGCGTGACCTCGACGTGGGGCAGCTGCCGATCTGCGGCGACGACGAGAGGCTCAAGGGCGTGGTCACGGACCGCGACATCGTGGTGCGGTGCGTGGCCGACGGGGGCAACCCCGCCACGACGACCGCCGGTGACCTGGCGATGGGCAAGCCGGTGACGATCGGCGCGGACGACACCGTGGACGAGGCCATCGCGATCATGACGGCCCACCAGGTGCGACGTCTCCCGGTCATCGACGGGCACAAGCTCGTGGGCATGGTCAGCCAGGCCGACATCGCGAGGTCCTACCCCGCCGACCGGGTCGGTGAGCTCGTCGGGCTCATCTCACGGGGATAGCGTCCTCGCCCTCGACTGCGTGCTCTCGCGGTCGATGACCTCCGGGGACAAGAGCACCGTCCGGGGTGGTCCGCCCGCGACCATCTCAGCTGCGAGGGCGACAGCGGTCTTGCCCTGCTGCCAGAAGTGCTGGTGCACGGTGGTGAGCGTGGGGGTCGCCATCGCCGCGACCGGGTGATCGTCGAACCCGATGACCAGGACGTCCTCGGGCACCCTCAGTGTGTGCTCACGCAGCGCCTGCACCACCCCGACCGCGATCCTGTCGTTCCCGCAGGCCACCGCATCGAAGACGGCGCCGGACTCAGCGAGTGCGGCACCCGCCCGGTATCCGGCCGGGGTGTCCCAGTCGACGTAGGAGATGTCGGGGAGGAGCCGGCTGGCCAGCACCCGCCGGAGGCCTTCGACACGGTCGGGGGTGGCGGGGTTGTCCGCGGGACCCATGATCGCTGCGACGCGGGTGGCACCGCGGGCCAGGAGATGCTCGGCCGCCAGGCTCGACCCGAGGACGTCGTCGGAGTAGACGGAGGAGAAGATCCCTTCGTACCGGCGACCGTCGAGCTGGCCGCAGAGGACGACGGGGATGTGGGCGGCCTGGAGCTCGTCGAGCATGCCGTCGTCGACATAGGGGGAGATGTGGATGACGGCGTCGACCGTCCCCCGCTTGAACATCCGCAGTCCCTTGGCGCGTTCTTGGCTCGTCGCCATCGTGAACAGGACCGGCACGACGGGAGTGGAGGCCAGCCCGTCGGTGATCCCCTTGAGCACGGAGGCGAAGGTGGGGTCCGTCAGGAGCTCGTCGATCGGTTCGGTGAGGACGACGGCGTAGGCCTCGGCGGTCCCGGTCGCGAGCTGGCGCGCGGAGGCTGAGGCGGTGAAGCCGGTCTCGGCGATGGCGCGGCGCACGGCCTGCTCCCGCTCGGCAGTGACCGTCGCGGCTCCGTTGAGGACTCGGGAGACCGTCATGTGGGAGACACCCGCGTGCGCAGCCACATCCCGGATCGTCACCTTCTTGGGGCGGGACACCGCCATCACGTGCCTCCTTGGTCCGTGTCACCGGGTGAAGAGCGTCTCGGTGAACGTGGTGAGTCTATCGTCTGACGCCCTCACCTGGGCCCTTGCATCCCATCCGTGTTACCGGTAACGTCCCTCTCGAGTTACCGGTAACGCAGCGATGCGCCTCCGGTCCAGCTACCGCTCGACAACGACGACGAGGTGACGAGAGTGTCAACGCATCGGTGGGAAGACCCCGCCAGCACGGGAGCCGGCCGGCTCCCAGGCCATGCCTACTTCTTCGGCTACGATCGCCCGGAGGCCGCGGCCTCCGGTCAGCGTGGCCTCTCCCAGGGATTCACGTCTCTGTCCGGTGAGTGCCGCTTCCGGTTCTACGACCACCCGGCCCGCGTGACGGCGTCGGACCTCACCGAGCGCTCGGTGACGCAAGGGCACCCGGCACCGGGCTGGGCCACGGTGAACGTTCCCCACCTGTGGCAGCTCGACGGCTACGGCGACCTCCAGTACACCGACGAGGGATATCCCTTTCCGATCGACGTCCCGCACGTGCCGTCGGACAACCCCACCGGGGTGTACCAGTTCGACGTCGAGCTCGCCCCGACCGCCGACGGCGCCGAACGGATCCTGCGCCTCGACGGGGTCGAGGCCTACGTCGAGGTGCACGTCAACGGCGTCGAGGTCGGGTGGTCGAAGGGCTCACGGCTGGCAGCCGAGTTCAACATCACCTCCGCCGCCCGCGACGGCGACAACCTCGTCACGCTCAAGGTCCTCCAGTTCGCCGACTCGACGTACATCGAGGACCAGGACATGTGGTGGGCCTCGGGTGTCTTCCGCGACCTCTACGTCTACGAGCGACCCGCGGCGCACCTCGCCGACTACATCATCCGCACCGCGCTGGTCGACGACGACGCCGCGCACCTCACAGTGGGTCTGGTCGTCACCGGGCAGGCGCGAGTCACCTGGCACGTGCGGGGCGCGGACGGCGCGCAGACCCTCGCCGCCGGCGAGACCGACACCCCTGCGGGCACACAGGACATCGACGTCGTCATCCCCGGTGTGTCCTGGTGGAATCCCGAGCAGCCCACCCTGTACCACCTCGACCTCGCGGTGCTCGACGCCGCCGGGCGCGCCACCCAGCACGTCAGCGCACGGTTCGGGTTCCGGGACCTGACCATCCGCGACGGGCTGATGTGGCTCAACGGCTCCTACTTCACCATGCACGGGGTCAACCGCCACGACCACGACGACCGGTTCGGCCGCGCCGTCGGCATGGACCGGGTCCGCCGTGACCTCGAGCTCATGAAGCAGCACAACATCAACGCGGTCCGCACCTCCCACTACACCAACGACCCCCGGTTCTACGAGATGTGCGACGAGATCGGCCTGCTGGTCGTCGCCGAGACGGACCTCGAGTCCCACGGCTTCGCCAACGTCGGAGAGATCGGACGGATCACCAACGACCCCGCATGGCGCGCCGCCTACGTCGACCGCATCGAGCGGCACGTGCTCGCCCAGCGCAACCACCCCAGCATCGTCCTGTGGTCACTGGGCAACGAGTCCGGGGACGGCTGCAACATCACCGCGATGTACGAGCGCTGCAAGGCACTCGACCCGACCCGCCCGGTGCACTACGAGGAGGACCGCGACGTCCGCGACGTGGACGTCATCTCGACGATGTACTCCCGCGTCTCCCAGATGAACGACTTCGGCGAGCACCCCCACCCCAAGCCACGCATCCTGTGCGAGTACGGGCACTCCATGGGCAACGGACCAGGCGGGCTCTCGGAGTACCAGCAGGTCGTCGACCGCTGGGACTCGATCCAGGGCCACTTCATCTGGGAGTGGGCCGACCACGGCCTGCGGGAGGTCACCGCCGACGGGCAGGTCTTCCACCGGTACGGCGGTGACTTCGGGGACTACCCGAACAACGCGAACTTCTGCATCGACGGCATGGTCTTCCCCGACCAGCAGGCCAGCCCCGGCCTGACCGAGTACGCGCAGGTGATCAGTCCGGTCAAGATCGAGGCCGCCGACGGTGGCCTGCTCGTGCGCAACGGCTACTACTTCACCAGCCTCGCCGACATCGACCTCGTCGTCACCGACCTGGTCGACGGCGTCGTCGCGGGCTCGGTGACGGTCCCCGCCGGTCCCGTCCCGCCCCGGGAGTCCGCCGTCGTCGCCGTGCCCGCGGCCGTCACGGCGCCGGGCCAGGAGGTCCTGCGGACCGTGTCCGCACTGCGGCGCAGCGCCACCACCTGGTCGCCCCCGCACGCGCGGATCGGTGTCTACCAGTTCCCCGTGGGGCCAAGCCCCGACACCGCGGCTGGGACCTCGCTCGCACCGGTGGCGTTGCTGGCGCGGCGCCCGCTCAGCGTGACCGAGGCACCCCACACGCTCACGGTCACAGCCGCGTCCTCGACGTGGACCTTCGACACCCTCACCGGGCGGATGCTCACCTGGCGGGGCGCCGGCCGCGAGCTCGTCGTGCGCTCGCCCAAGGTGCAGATGTGGAAGCCGCTCATCGACAACCACCAGCAGGAGTTCGACGCGCTGTGGCACCCGCGGCACCTGCAGGTCATGCAGGAGTCGACCCGCGGCGTCCGCGTCGAACGGCCTGAGGGCGCCGTGACCGTTGTCGTCGAGACCACGCTCGCACCTCCGGTGCTCGACTTCGGGATGCGGGTCACCTACCGCTGGGAGCTCTTCGACGACGGCGCAGCGCGACTGTCCGTGTCCGGCGTGCCCTATGGCGACTACCGGGACATCGTGCCCAAGATCGGCGTCGACCTCGGCCTGGCCGTGGACTGCGACCAGGTCGAGTTCTACGGGCGCGGCCCAGGGGAGAACTACTCCGACTCCCAGGCCTCCCAGGTGGTGGGCAGGTACGCCACGACGGTCGCGGACATGGTCACGCCGTACGTCGTCCCCCAGGACTACGGCAACCACCAGGACGTGCGCTGGGCCATGCACAAGGACCGCCACGGCCGCGGACTGGTCTTCGCGGCGCAGGACTCGCTGCTCAACTGGTCGGCCTGGCCGTACACGAGCGGGCAGATCGACGCCGCACGCCACGTCACCGATCTCGTCGCCGACCCGGCAGCGCTCACCGTGAACATCGACCACGCCCTGCTCGGGCTCGGCTCGAACTCGTGGGGCTCGGAGGTGCTCGACTCCCACCGCGTGCGGTTCGCGGAGTTCGGCTATTCCTTCCTCATGGCGCCGCTCAACGCCGGCGACACGGACCCCAACGTCGTCGTGCACGCGGTGCGCGCCGCGCACCCTGCCAACCCTGCCAGCTCTGCGGAGGCCTGACCGTGACGCTCTACGCATCCAAGGACGCCTTCGTGGCGGCCCACGCCGGGACGACCAAGTGGGACCGCATGGCGACGGCGATCGCGAACGGGACGACGATCCACGCCGGCGTGGCCCACTCGATCGGGGACTCCCTCACCTACTGGCGCACCACGGCCGCCGACCTCGCTGCGGAGACCTTCGTCGGTCACCGCCGGTACCAGACGGTGTTCTACGTGCTCGACGGCGCAGCCCGCGTCGAGCTCGTCCCGGGTACCTCACGGATGCCTGCCGGGGCCTACAGCGACCTGTCCGACCGAGAGCCGTTCACCTGTCAGGGCGAAGCCCCGGTGGTGTCCCTCGCCCAGGGCCAGATCCTCGCGGTGCCGATCACGAGCGCGTGGCGGATCGCCGCTCAGTCGCCCGCACAGCTTCTCCAGGTTCGCCTCACCGTCGAGGGCGCAACCTTCCACAACAAGTAGTGCCGAGTCTCCCGCAGTCCCTCCCCAGACGACTTCTTCAGAAAGATACGACCATGACCGAACGCAAGAACATCGGTGGGTTCATCCTGTTCACGATGGTCATCGCGGCAGTGTTCAACTTCCGCAATGTCATCAACAACTACGTGGCGATCGGCACGCTGGCGGCGCCAGCCTTCTTCGTCGCCACGATCATCTACTTCATCCCGTTCACCCTGATCATCGCGGAGTTCGTCAGTCTCAACCGGAACTCCGAGTCCGGGGTGTACCAGTGGGTGCGGTCATCCCTGGGTGGGCGCTGGGCCTTCTTCACGGCCTTCTGCTACTGGTTCGTCAACCTCTTCTACTTCATCTCGCTGCTGCCGCTCATCATCGTCTACGCGACGTACATGATCGCGGGCAAGGGTGTGCAGATCGAGACATGGGCCATCGCCGTCATCTCGATCGTCATCTTCTTCATCGCGACGTGGATCTCGACTCACGGTGCTGCCTGGATCGGGAAGGTCACCTCCTTCGGCGCCACGCTCATGCTCGCCATGGCACTCGTCTTCATCGTGGCGGCTGTCCTCGCCCTGCTCGGTGGGATCACGGCGTCCAACGACATCTCGATCGCCGGCATGAAGCTTGACCCGACCTCGGGCATCACCACCTGGGCGTTCCTGGGTACCCTCGCCTGGATCATCCAGGGTGTCGGTGGCGCCGAGTCGATCGGGGTCTACCTCAACGACCTGCGCGGGGGAGCCAAGGCGTTCGTCCGTACCATCGTCGTCGCGGGAGTCACCATCGGACTCATCTACACGCTGGGCACCTGGCTCATGGCGGTCTTCGTCGACAAGAACGACGTCAGCTACGAGAACGGTGTCTTCGTCACCATGGCGGCCGCCGCCGAGCACTTCGGCATCTCCGGCTCGCTGACCATCCGGATCGTCGGCGTGATCATGCTCGCCGCCACCCTCGGCGGCCTGATGATCTGGACGTCCGCCCCCGTGAAGATCTTCTTCTCCGAGATCCCCGAGGGTGTCTTCGGTGCCAAGCTCGTCGCGCTCAACGAGCACGGCGTGCCCGTGCGCGGCGCCTGGCTCCAGTTCGCCATCGTCGTGCCGCTCCTGGTGATCCCGACCATGGGCGCGGGATCGTCGGTGGATGCGCTCCTGAAGATCGTCATCAACATGACCGCGGCCACCGCCCTGCTGCCTCCGGCGCTCATCCTCGTCGCGTACTGGGTGCTCCGGAAGAAGTACGACTCGGCCGGACGCAGCTTCGTCATGGGTGGTCGTAAGCTCGGCCTGGCGATCGCGTCGTTCCTCGTCGTCCTCTTCATGGTGTGCTTCGTCGCCGCAACCTTCCCCGAGGACCAGGCGCTGTGGCTCACCCTGGTCTACAACGTGGGAGGGGTTGTCGTCTTCCTCGGGGCCGGCCTGGCGTGGTACGAGCGGTACATCCGCCGCCTGCGGGCCCAGGATCCTGAAGCCGCCGAGCGTGAGCTGCGCCCGAGCGCGTTCGAGCAGTCCGCGGCCAACGCCGCGCAGGACGCAGCGGAAGCCGACACGGTGGTCACCGGATGAGCGGCGACCTGATCGACCTCGCCCACTTCAAGACGCTCGAGATGGTCATCGGCCGGATCGCCGAGGTGGTGCGGCACCCGAAGGCCGACCGGCTGTACATCGTCCAGATCGACGTGGGGCGTGACGCCCCGGTGCAGAGCGTCACGAGCCTGGTCCCGTACTACACGGTGGACGAGCTCACCGAGCGCAGCGTCGTCGTGCTGATGAACCTGGAACCGGCAACGATGCGCGGGGAGGTGTCGGAGGCGATGCTCCTGTGCGCCGAGACCCCGGACGAGTCCGTGAGCGTGCTGCTGACTCCGTCACGGGACATGCCACCAGGCACACCCGTGGTCTGAGCGCTGCGGCGCTGGACCACCCGTCTCACCAGAACGATCAACGACAGCAGGTCAGCGAGCGTGCCGACCTGCTGTCGTTGACGTTGGGGGCTGCTGCTCAGCGGTCGCACTCGCACAAGAGGTTGTACTCGACGACCTGTTCGCCCGGTTGCGCCCACGCCTCGGCCTCGGCGTAGGAGGAGAACGAGCGTCCGGCAAGCCGGCCGTTGGGCAGGAGGACACCGACCGAGATGTGCTCCCGCGGGTCGTCGGGGTCGACCGCTACCTCGAGGTCGACCGGCTGCTCGAGGTCGACAGGTGCTGGTGTGGTGCTCATGCCCCCAGTATCCTCCGCGAGGGCGCATCGCGGTAGGTCGCTGCCCGGTCGTCCGCCGCGCTCTCTCGTGACCAAAGCCCCACGGTCCGGCGGCGGCGGTGTGGCACCGTGGGCGGGGTGCACCACACGTCCCGCTACGACTGCGACGCCTTCCTCCGCGGTCTCGACGCCATCTTCGACGCCCACGAGGGCGCCACGCGCGCCGAGCCGTTCCTGCTCGCCGCGCTCACCGAGGCAGAGCACCTGCACGACGACGGCGCGCAGCTGACGATCCTCAACGAGCTCGTCGGCTTCCTGCGGTCCCAGAGCCGGCACGACGACGCGGTCACGGCCGGCAGCACGGCGCTCGCCCTGGTGGCCCGGATGGGGGTCGAGGGCACCGACGCCCACGCGAGCACGCTCACCAACGCGGCCACGGCCCTGCGCGCCGCCGGACGCCACGACGAGGCGCTCGACCTCTACCGCCAGGCCCTCACCACGAGCGAGGCCGTCCTGCCCCCGACCGACCGGCGACTCGCGGCCCTGCACAACAACCTCTCGATCCTCTTCTCCGAGACGGCCGACCAGCCGCGGGCCGCCGACGAGCTGGTGGCCGCGCTGGCGATCCTCGAGGCGTCTTCGCCCGATGCCACCCGTGACGTGGACATCGCGACGACGTGCACCAACCTCGCCCTCGTCTGCTTCTCGCTGGGCCGGGCTGCCGACGCCGCCGAGCACGTCGAGAGATCGATGGCGATCTATGCCGCGAGCGGGCACGAGAACGACGCGCACTATGCCTCCGCCGTCGCCGGTCACGCGGAGGCGTGCTTCCGGATGGGGCGGCTGGGGGACGCGGTCACCATGTACCGCACGGCGCTGGGCATCATCGCCGAGTGCTACGGGACCACGAACGACTACTACGCGATCACCGCAGCGAACCTCGCCGAGGCCGAGCAGGCCGAGCAGGCCGAACAGGCCGAACAAGCGCCCGCCGTCGGGCGTCCGGCGCCGCCACCGATCACGGCGCCCCCGATCACCGGGCCCCCGACCACCGGGCTGGCGCTGGCGCGCGAGTACTGGGAGGTCCACGGCAGACCTCTCCTGGAGAAGTACCCGGACCAGCGCGGACGCATCGCCGTCGGGCTGGTCGGGCACGGGTCGGAGTGCTACGGCTTCGACGACGAAGCCTCCCGCGACCACGACTTCGGTCCAGGCTTCTGCCTGTGGCTCACGGCTGACGACCACGCCGCGATCGGGGCCGACCTCCAGGCCGACTACGACACGCTGCCCCGGGAGTTCCGGGGCGTCCGGGCACGGCGCGAGACGCCCCGAGCCCGCGGGGACGGGCGCCGGGTCGGGGTCTTCGAGATCGGCGACTTCCATGAGCAGATCACGGGCTACCGCCAGGCACCGGCTGCGGACCGGGTCCACGAGTGGCTGATGCTCGACGAGGCGACGCTCGCCGCGGCCACGAACGGTGCGGTGTTCGCCGACCCGTCGGGCGCCTTCGGCGCGGTCCGCGGCAGCTTCACGCGGATGCCGCGCGACGTCCGGCTGGCGCTCGTCTCGCGCCGGCTGGGGATGATCTCCCAGGCTGGGCAGTACAACGTCCCGCGCATGCTCGCGCGCGGCGACGGCGAGGCGGCGTGGCTCGCCGTCGCGGAGTTCACCCGCGCCGTCGCCTCGGTGGTCTTCCTGCTCAACGGGCCGACGTCGGCCGGGTACCTGCCGTACTACAAGTGGCAGTTCGCCGCCCTGCGCAGGCTCAGCGACCGGATGGGCTCCCGGCTCCCAGGGGTGAGCGGGGACCTGTCCGAGGTGCTGCGCCTGGCGTCGGCTGCGTGCTTCGCGGGTGCCGCGCCCGCGGCCGAGCGGATGGGCGAGGCCATCGAGCAGATCTGCCGACAGATCACGACCGAGCTGCAGGTCCGCGGGCTCACCAGCAGCGACGACCCGTTCCTGGAGCACCAGCGCCCCTTCGTCGAGGCGCACATCGACGACGAGTGGCTGAAGAGCCTGTGAGCCAGGGGACGCAGGACCCGGAGCGGCTGGCGGTCGCCGCACGCGTCGTCGAGCACGAGTGGGCGCAGTTCCAACGCGTCAACAACGAGGGTGGGCGCGCCGACTGCCAGGGGGACTGGCCGACCTTCCACCAGATGCGGATCAGCCAGTTCCTCACCTGGCCGCTGCCGCTGCTGGAGAGCTACGCGGGCGACCTCGACGCCGCCGACGCGACCGGGCGGAACCTCCTGACGGAGAAGTACGCCCGGATGATGTCCTCGACCGAGCCCGTCCGCTACGCCCGCGAGATCGCCCCGCACCTGCCGGTCCTCGACGTCGCCCGGGTGGCGCGGCAGGAGGAGATCATCGCCGTCCAGGTCGCCTGGGCGGCGGCCTTCCGGGAGCGCTACCCGCGCCTGGGCCGGGCTATGCGCGTGCTGAGAACCCCCGAGGACACGCTGGCCGACACCTCCTTCGAGACGTACCTGCGCGGTGAGCTGGGCACGTACTCCGCCCCCACCCTTGGCCTGTACCGGGACCTCATCGAGGCGACGCGGTCGGTGGGGGAGAACCTCACCGCGCAGACCATCACGTGGACGGTCGTGCTCGGCGGGTTCGCGGGACTGGCCGAGGCCGAGGACGCTCAAGAGCGCGACGCCTGACGACAGACCGTGCGCGGGTTTCGACAGGTTGGCCGGCGCGCCGCGGGGCGGCGGCGCGCGGGTGCTCAACTTGCTCTGGTCACGTCGGTCGCATGAGGGTGGCAGGCGCCGTCGCAGGAGGATCCCCCCATGTTCGACCGCATCCAGAGCGCCTGGCGCAGGTTCTCCGAGGAGAAGCCCGGACTGGCCCAGTTCGTCATGTTCATGCTGCTGAGCCAGGGCATGACGGTGCTGCAGCTCGTCATGATGCCGGTCTTCCGCTGGCTCTTCGGGATGACGGAGCTCGTGGCGACCGACTTCCAGGTGCTGGCGCTCGGCACCAACGCGGACGGCACGTCGTTCTTCATCTTCGACTACGCGGCCGGTGCGCTCCCGGACGGCGGCGGAGGCCTGGCCTACTTCCTCGCGGTCCAGATCACCCTGCTCATCGCGCAGATCATCAACTTCTTCGCCCAGCGCAACATCGCGTTCAAGTCGAACTCCAACGTGTGGCGCGCGGCCATGTGGTACTCGATCGCCTACGTGATCATCACCTTCGCCGCGGCCGCGCTCCAGAGCTTCTACAAGGACCCGATCTACCAGGCCATGATCGACCGCTGGGGGACCAGCGGGGAGACCGGGGCTGACGTGGTCACGATGCTCATCAACGCCATGATCTCCTTCGCCGTGTTCTTCCCGATCTTCAAGATCATCTTCAAGCGGGTGCCCGAGACGGGCCACGACGACGCCGTCCCCGCACCGCAGGCCTCCGTCCTCCGCTCCTGAGGGGGGCACCGGCGAGCATCTCGACCGCCGCGCGGCCGTTCCCGCTTGTAGTCTCGGGAGAGGCACCCGTCGACAGCGTCGTCGGCGGGACCTCTCCCGACACACGCGCGATGGCCACCGCCAGCGAAGGGGACTCCCATGGTCAACCACAGTCCGTTCACGGCCGGCTTCTCCGGCAACCCTGACTTCGACTACGAGATCCGCGTCGTGCTCGGGCACGCCGTCAGCGGGGCCTCGGACGTCGGCGAGGTGCTCGCGGCGGTCGCGGGCGTCAAGGACAAGGACCACGAGGCGTGGTTCACCGCCTGGTCGACGCTCGGCGACCGGGTCGCCGCTCAGGCCGACGACGCCGCGGCAGGCGGCCACGCGGTGAGCGCCGCGGCGGCGTCCCTGCGTGCGTCGACCTACTACGCCGTCGCGGTCAACGCGTCGTCCGCGCTCGAGTCCCAGGACCAGCTCGTCCCGACCTTCCGCAAGCACCGCGCGGCGTGGGACCGGTGGGTCGACGCCGTCGACCTCGACGTCGACCGGGTGGCCATCCCCTACGAGTCCACGACCCTGCCCGGGTACCTCTTCCGTGCGCCGGATGCGGCCACGGGCTCAGGCCCGCGGCCGGTGCTCGTCGCCGTCAACGGCTCCGACGGGTCGCTTCCGTCGCTGTGGAGCGCGTGCGTGCACGGGGCGCTGGTGCGCGGCTACGACGCGCTCGTGTTCGACGGGCCCGGGCAGCAGTCGATGCTCTTCGACCACGACACCCCGTTCCGGCCCGACTTCGAGGCTGTCCTCACCCCCGTCCTCGACTGGCTCCTCGCACGCCCCGACGTGGACGGCGACCGGGTGGTCGTCTACGGCATCAGCCAGGCCGGCTACTGGGTGACCCGTGCGCTGGCGTTCGAGCACCGACTCGCGGCGGCCGTCGTCGACCCCGGCGTCGTGGACGTCGCCGCGTCATGGACGACCCAGATCCCGCACAGCCTGCTCAAGCTGCTCGACAAGGGCGACGACCACGCCTTCGACCGTGACATGGAGCTGGGCATGCGGCTGTCCAGGACCACGGCCCGCACCTGGCGGTTCCGGGCCCGCCCCTACGGCGCGGCCGGCTACGCGGCCACGCTGCGCGAGGTGCAGCGGTACGACGCGACCGACGTCGCCGGGCGTGTCACCACGCCGCTGCTCATCACCGCCCCCGAGGACGAGCAGTTCTGGCCCGGTCAGTCCGAGCGCCTCGCCGAGCTCACCTCGGACGTCTCCACCCTCGTGCGGTTCACTGCCGCCGAGGGCGCCGACCGGCACTGTCAGCCGCTCGCCCGCGGGCTCACCGAACAGCGGATGTTCGACTGGATCGACGAGCGGCTCGTCAGGTCCACTCCGTGAGGCGCCCGGCGTGACGCACGAGCTCCTCGAGCACCTCCAGATCGAGGTCGTCGGCCGACGCGAAGGAGATGCTCGCCGCTCCGACCTTGACCTTGCCGAGCCGGTCGCGGTAGAGGTGCGACAGGTACTGCCCGTCCTGCGCGGCATTGACGTACAGGCTGAGGTAGTTCTTCTGCCGTGCCAGGCCGACGACGAACCAGCGCACGACCTGCCCCTTGGGTCGGTGCTGCTCGGTGTTGCCGTAGCCGATGATCGACTGGCTCGTCCCACCCCAGAACACCCCCTGCCACAGGACCCGCGCAGCGCCCGGGAGGGCACCGGCGATGATCGGGTCGAGGGTGGCCATCGACCCGTCCGGGTCGTTCGCGGCGATGAACGCGTCGACGGACTCGTGGGTGGGGCCGACGGAGCCTGAGGTGGTCATGACGCCATGCTAGCCAGTTCCGCTCGCCGGGCACCGGCGGGCGTGCCACCGTAGGTCCGAGGACCGCCCGGCGTGGTCCGAGCCTGCAGACGACGACCGAAACAACGATCGAAGGGACTTCCGCGATGGCGAAGATTGTCTCGACCTTGTTCATGGCGCTCGACGGAGTGGTCGAGATCGACCCGGCGTGGCACTTCCCCTACTTCGACGAGCACATGGGCGCGGCCGTCGACGAGGACTACACCGGTGTCGACGCCCTGCTCCTGGGGCGGGTCACCTATGACAGCTTCGCCGGGGCGTGGCCGGGACGCGAAGACGCCGGGGAGGAGGACGCCGAGTTCGCGAAGCGGCTCGGCGACCTGCCCAAGTACGTCGCGACGCGGGGCGCCGGTGACCTCGGCTGGCGCAACGTCGAGAAGATCGAGGGAGACCTGGTCGAGGCGGTGACCGCGCTCAAGGCGACGCCGGGGATGGCGAAGGTCCTGGTCGCCGGGTCGATCTCGGTCGTCCGCCAGCTCCTCGCGGCCGGACTCGTGGATGAGCTGAGTCTTCTGATCCACCCGGTCGCCGCGCGCGTGGGGGAGCGGCTCTTCGACGAGGGCACCCCGATCTTTCCGCTGCACCTGCTGCGCTCGGAGATCTTCCCCACGGGTGTGGTCCACCTCGTCTACGCCCCCGCGGAGCTCCCCGGCCACGAAGGGTATGAGGACATCACCGCGAACGTGCCGGGGGCGGGGACCTGACCGGACCTCACCGGGCCGGACCTCACCTGGCCGGTCTCAGCGTGTCGCGGCGATGATCGCCTCGAGCTCCCTGAGCTTTGGCACGCCGGGACGGGAGTAGACGATCTCCCCGTCGCGCAGGACGACGAGGGTCGGCAGCGACTGGACACCGAACCGGCGTGCGAGGCTCTGCTCACGATCGGTGTCCACGGTGCCGAAGACGAGGTCAGGGTGCGCGCCCGAGGCGGCCGCGAAGACCGGTGCGAACTGGTCGCAGGGCCGGCACCACGCGGCCCAGAAGTCCAGCAGCACGACGCCGCCACGCGCGATCGTCTCACCGAGGAGCTCAGGGGTCATCGCGATCGTCGCCACCCCGCGAATCTACCCGCCCGCCAGGGAGGACGGAGAACACCCATGACGTCACCGGTGCTGCTCTCGCTCCCGTTCGCCGGCCGCTGGTCGGTGCAGAACAGCCCCGCACGGCGCGTGCCCAGTCACGGTGTCGACGTCCTCGGCCAGCGGTACGCGATCGACTTCGTCGGGGTCGACGACCGGGGCCGGACAGCGACGGTGCGGGACTGGCGGACCGTCCTGGCCACAGAGCCGCCGGAGCGCTTCGTCGCCTTCGGCCGCGCGATCCTGGCCCCCGTCGACGGCGTCGTCGTCCTCGTCCACGACGGGGAGCCCGACCACGAGGGGCGCAGGTCGCCGCTGGCGCTGGTCCCCTACGCGCTGGGGCAGGCGGGCCGGCTGCGCCAGGGCGTCGGCTCTGTCGCCGGGAACCACCTCGTCCTGGCGGACCGGGCCAGCGATGGATTCGTGGCACTGGCCCACCTGCGACGCGGATCGATGAACGTCGATGCGGGCGACGTGGTCACCGCCGGCCAGCAGATCGCCGAGTGCGGCAGCTCCGGCAACTCGACCCAGCCGCACGTCCACGTCCAGGTCATGGACAGCCCGGACCTGGCGATCGCCCGCGGCGTCCCGCTGGTCTTCGGCGACTACCGCGAGCAGACGCGCGGGGGGAGAGGGTTCGTCGTGAGACGGACCGGGATCCCTGGCGACGGCGCCGTCGTCGAGGCGATCCCGGGTCGCTAGCCCGTGGGTGGCGCCGGGTCTGCCGAGGCGGCGGGTTCCCAGCGCAGCAGGTCACCGGGCTGGCACTCGAGGACCTCGCACAGCGCGTCGAGCGTGGTGAAGCGCACAGCCTTGGCACGGCCGTTCTTGAGCACCGCGAGGTTGGCGGGGGTGATCCCGATGCGCTCGGCGAGGGTGCCCACGGACATCTTCCGACGGGCGAGCATGACGTCGATGTCGACGACGATGGGCATCAGACCACCTCGTCCAGCTCGGCCTGCAGGTGGCGGGCGTCCGCGTCGCGGGCGACGGCCTGAGCGAGCAGCATCCGCAGCACGAGGACGATCAGGGCGATCCCGGCGATGAGCACGCCCGCCCCGCCCACGAGGAGGACGACGCCCGGCGCGACGGCGTCGCCCGGGGCGAGGACGACGCCGAGGGCGAAGGTGAGCAGCGACGCGGCGGTGATCGCGGCGATGACGACGTCGACCGGGCGGAAGGCTGCGGAGGAGAACACCGTGCCCCGGCGCACCATCGTCACGAGCCGCCACACGCAGACGGCGGCGACCTGGATGGCCAGGATGAACAGGAGCGGGAAGAGGATGAGCGGGACGCGCAGGTGGGCGTGCTCGGGATCCAGGCCCTGGAGGTCGGCGGCCAGCAGCGGGACCATGACGACCTGCACGACCACCGATCCGGCGAGGACGAGGACGAACACGGTGCGCAGGGCGAGGACGGTCAGCGTGCCCACGAGGACTCCTTCGATCGATTCACAGCACGAACCTATCGATAAACGATCAGTGGTGCAAGGGTGCCCGCGCTGGGCTCCGTCCCGGCCCGACGATCTGCGCGAGCAGGGCTGGACCCGGTGGTCGGCCCACAGCGACGCGAACTCCGGGCTCGCCACGGTCAGTGAACCGATGAGGAGGGCCAGCGCGGGGTCCTCGGGGTGCGTGCCCGCGACGAGCCGGAGGTTGCCGACCACAGCCCGGCTCTTCGCCCGGAGGCCGGCATACAGGCTGCGGGTGTCGGCGTCGAGGAACACGAGCGAGGCCATGTTGGGGCGCTGGGCGGGGGACCAGCACGAGTCCGGGTCCAGGTGCGAGGCGAGCAGGGCGTGCCCGAGCGGGTTCCACGCCAGGACGTCGGCGCGCCGCCCCAGGACGACGGCGGGGACGTCGCCGATCGAGGCGAGCAGCTCCACCAGTGCAGGGTCCGCCCGTTCGGTGGGCGGCTTCTTCGGCGCCACCCGGCGCGTGCTCGCCGCGAGGGCACCGAGGTGCGCGCGCTCGGCGTCGGACAGGCGCAGCGCGGTGGCGATGGCATCCAGGACCTGCGGGGAGGCGTTGCGGGACTGCCCCTGCTCGAGGCGCGTGTAGTAGGAGGAGCTGACTCCGGCGAGCATCGCGAGCTCCTCCCGGCGCAGCCCGGGGACCCGGCGATGGTCGCCGTAGAGGGTGAGACCGGCGTCCTCGGGGGTGATCCGGGCGCGACTCGCCTGCAGGAAGTCGCCGAGCGCGCCGGTCCCAGGTGTGGTCATGGGCTCGAGTCTCGCACCCTGCGGCCGGTTGTGGGTGCCCCTGCCAGGGGTAGGCACGGCAGGGTCTTCCTCGGCCTCGCCGGGCGATCGATGCTGGTGTCCGGAGCGGCACGGGCCGCCTCGAGAGCACCGCCCACCGAGAGAACCGAGAGAAGAGACCCCATGACCTCCACGACCTTCCGCACCGCCGGCGTCCTCACCTTCGGCGGCGTGACCGTCACCCGCGCAGTCGAGAGCGTCGCCAGCATCGGCATGACGCCGGACCAGTTCTTCCCCGGCACCGACGCGTCCGTCTGGGAGGAGGATGCCGGCTCGCTCCGGCCGTTCTTCCTCGAGTCCGACGGCGAGACGGCCATGTCGAGCACCTCGCGCGTCGCGATGCAGACCTGGATCCTGCGCAGCGGGGGCCGGACGATCCTCGTCGACGCGGCCATCGGCAACGACAAGGACCGCCCCGACGTCCCGAGCTGGTCTCACCTGCAGACCGACTTCCTCGGGCGCCTCGCCGCGGCCGGCGTCGCGCCCGGGGACGTCGACGTCGTCGTCAACACCCATCTGCACGCCGACCACGTCGGCTGGAACACCCGCCTGGTCGAGGGCGTGTGGGTGCCGACGTTCCCGAACGCCGAGTACCTGCTCCCCGCCGAGGACCTGGACTTCTGGGACCCCGCGAACGGCCACGCCACGATCATGGGCCCCGGGGCGCACACCGTCTGGGCGGACAGCATCGCCCCGGTCCTGGCCGCGGGGCAGGTGGTGTCGTGGAGCGGCAGCCACCGGATCGACGACGCACTGACCCTCGAGGCTGCCCCGGGCCACACCCCGGGGGCCTCGATCCTGCGTCTGGTCTCCGGGGACCACGCCCAGGCCCACGCCACCCGCGACCGGATCTTCTCCGAGGCGGCCGACAAGGGGCTGCTGATGTTCCCGGCGCACTTCGGCGGGCACGGCGGCTTCAGGGTCGAGCGCTCAGCGGAGTCCTTCGTCGTCGTGGGGTGGGCGCCGCTCGACGCGATCTAGAGCACGTCCCCGCGCGAGGGTCGGCGGCCACCGAGTGCAGAGCCGGCGAGGATGCCCAAGGCGATCGCGACCATCGTCGACACGGTCGTCACCAGGGTCGTCATGCCGTCGCTGTCGCCGCCCAGCAGGGCGGTGACGCCGACGAGCCCGAGCGCCCCGGGGACGAGCAGCCAGAAGGCGGGCAGGAAGCTCACCGCCGCGGCGGGGCCGGCGGGGTGGCGCGAGACGAGGACTGCGACCGGGGTCATCACGAACGCGCCGATGAGCGCGGAGAGCACTCCGCCGAAGAAGACGTCGCCGATCACCTGGGCGCCGTAGGCGACGTAGAGGACGAGGAGGATCCACGGGATCGAGTCGCGTCGCCCGCCCTGGTGGACGACGACGCCGACGCCGAAGACCGCGACAGCGATCCACGGCCCGGCCGGACCGATGGGGTGGTGCGCCTCGGACAGCACGATCTGCGGTACCCCGACGAGTGCGGCGCCGGCCACGATGCCGACCGACAGCAGGATGAGCTGCATGAAGCCCGCCATCAGCCGGCCGGCGCCGGACATCATCTGGCCCGCCGAGAGCTCGATGATCCCGGTCGTCAGCAGCGCTCCAGGGAGGAGGATGACGAGCGGGGCGATGAGGGAGGGCAGGACACCTGGGTCCCACCCCGCTCGCACCAGGAGGAACACGGCGGTCGAGACGCCGAAGGCCAGGATGACCGTGACCAGCGGCTCACGCTGCCGGGAGACGTCGGCCGTCGCCAGGAGGGCCGCGCCGACACATCCGCCGAGCACGCTCGCGACGGCGACGCCGACCAGGGACGACCCCAGGATCACCGCGATCCCGGCACAGAGCAGCACAGAGGCACCGATGCGCGCCGACCGGGAGAAGGGCGGAGGGGCCGAGCGGAGGGCGTGGATCCCCTGGAGGATCTGGGCAGGATCAAGATGGCCGGCGCGCGCGGCACGCACGAGGTCGTCCAGGGCATCGACCTGGTGGAGCAGGAGCCGGTGATGTCCGCTCGAGATCGCCCCCGTGTACAGCTCCCCTCCGCCGCGCGTGGAGACGAAGAGCGCGGTGGGCAGCACGACGACCTCGGTGGCCGGGTAGGCGTTCACCCGGGCGATGTCTTCCAGGGCGGCCTCGATCGTGATGACGGAGTACGTGGCGTCGAGCATCGCCTCCCCGACCGCCTCGATCGCGGCGAAGGTCGCCGCCGCGGGAGTGCCGGGCGAGGTGAGCGCGGTGGGCAGGGCGGCCGGGGCGGCCGACAGATGCACCGGGGACGGTTCGGGAGCCCGACCCCGCAGCGTGAGCAGGAGCAGCCCGCTCGCGGCGAGGACGACCAGGGCGATGATCCACGAGGCCGCCGACCGGGAGGGATCGGAGGACGCCGGCGGGATCGGGTCCATGACCGGGGCCTCGGGCGCGCTCGGATCCCCGGACTCCTCCGGCGTGGGGTCGTCCGGGACGGGCGTGGGGTCGACCGGCACCTCGTCGGGAGGAGGCTCCGTGGTGGGGGACTGAGTGGTCTGCTCCGGTGCCGGAGCCGTGCTCTCCGCGGGGCCGCTCGGCGTACCGGGCTCCTCACCGGGTGTCTGGGTGGGGCCCGGGACCGCAGGAGCCTGAGGATCGCTCGGATCGGGACTGACCGATCCGGGCGTGGTGGTCGTGGGCTCCGTGGCGGTGCTGGTGGATGTCGCCGTCGGCGCGGTGAACTGCAGCGCGGTGACCTGCAGCGACGACGCCGCGGCCAACGGACCGCACACCGCCACCGCGGAGACCACGACCACCCACGCGACGGCGGCGCCCCGCCGCGCTCGCGGCCTCCGCACGTGTGGCGTCCTCGCTGCGGTCACCGGAGTGCTCTCGGCATGCTCTGGGCGTCAGTGGGTCCGAGGCAGGTCGGGGGCGCGATCCACGGGCGCGGCGTCGTCGTGCAGGTTGATCTCGTCGTCGTCGGGCTCGAGCTTGGCGGGCAGGTCGCCGTCGCGGAACTGCGGCATCCGGGTGGCCGGCACGATCGCCAGCAGAGAGATGGCCGCGAGGGCGAGCAGGGAGATCTGCAGGGCGAGCAGGCGGGCGTCCGCGTTGATCTCGAGGGCGGCGTCGACCTGTGCCTCGGTCGCGGAGGTGCCTTCGAGGACGACCAGGAGCTGGTCGTTGGTGAGGAAGTTCGCGTCGTCGATGTTGACCTCGCTGATGAGCTCGCTGGAGATCTCCGGGTGCTCGACCGCGCTCGTGGCCAGCGTCGAGGCGAGGAGCCCGACCGCGAAGGCGCTGGCGACGGCGATGCCGACCGACCCCGCGAGGTTGTGCACGAGCCCGCGCCACGCACCGACGTCTCCGGCGAGCTCCTTGGGTGCGGACGACAGGAGGGTGTTGAAGACCAGCGCGACGATGGATCCCTGGCCCAGGCCGAGCAGGATGAGGCCGACCACGACGAAGGCCTGGCCCCACTCCCCGCGGACGGTGAAGGCGAGCAGGGTGAGCGCGGTGGCCACGACGACGAAGCCGGCGGTGGCCAGGACCCGTGGGCTGAACCGCCCGTAGAGGTAGGCGATGAACGTCGAGGCGAGAAAGATCGACAGCGTGTAGGGGATGATCGCGAACGACGTCTCGATGCTCGTGCGACCCTGCACCACCTGGATGTACAGCGGGATGAGGAAGTTCGCCGCGGTACCCACGAAGAGCATCGTCGCCATGCACGCGATGATGGCGCGCTCGGCGGAGGTGGCGATGACGCGCAGGTCGAAGATCCGCGGCTTGCCCTCACGCCCGCGCTTGCGCAGCCACGCGAAGAACACCTGCCCGACGACGAGCCCGACGATCACCAGCAGCGGTGCTGGGGAGATCCCCAGCACGTCGAAGGGTGCCTGCGGGGTGGCCAGCCACACGCCCCAGCTGGCGAGCCCGCTGAAGCCGAAGCTCAGCAGGATGACGGCCGTGGCGGCGATGAACGCGCCGGTCCAGTCGATCGTCAGCCCGGGTTGGGCGGGCACCCTCTTGAGCGTGAAGCTCAGCGCGAAGTTGATGCACGCGAGGACGACCACGAGGATGAAGGACCAGCGCCAGCCGATCGTGTTGGCGAAGGACCCGGCGATGAGGAGGGCGAGCACCCCGGCCGCTGGGATGGCCGCGGCGAGCAGGCCGATCGACTTGGCCTGCTGCGCGCCCGAGTAGTTCGTGGCGATGAAGACCGTGAGCGCCGGGGCGATGAGGGCGATGACCGCACCGGAGGAGGCCTGGGCGATGAAGAGCATCGTCGGGCTCTGGCTGAGGGCGACACCGAGCATCGCGACGCCGTGCACGACGACGGCGATCTGGAAGACGAAGCGCGTCCCGTACCGGGCGCCGACCTTCGCACCGAGGAGGATGAACGCGGCCATCGCGAAGGTGCCCGCGGTGATCGCCGTCCCGACCGACGTCGCTGCGGTGTCGAGATCTTCGGTGATCCCCGCCATCGAGACGGTCAGGGCGTTCACCGCGAACGAGGCCTGGATCTGGGTGAGGACGACAACGATGAGGGGAACCCAGGACGCTGTCACCTGGTGGATGGGGGCCTTCGCCGACGCGACGTTCATGAGCAGGTCCTCTCCGGGCCGTGGCCGGACGCTCTTCACGATGCCGGCAGGCGTGGCACCCAGACTCATGCGAGGCGGGCGACGCGTTGACCAGCCATGACCTGTCACGATACACGTCTTGTCGGGTTTGGTCAGGGGTGGAAAGATGCGCGGATGAGCATCGACATCGAGGCACTTCTGGCCAGCCCGCGGGGGCGTCGGCTCGTGCTGGAGCTCGCCCTGGCCGCCGGGTGCGGGCCGGGGCGAGACGGCGACGAGCTGGCGGGGGCGGTGATGCTCGCGGCGTACCGGCTCGATCCGGGCCGGGGCACCTCGAGGGTCATGTTCGGTCCCGGCGCGGCACAGGTGGACACCGCCATGCCGTCACCCGCGGAGGTGGCTGCGCTCCTGGACGACGCCTGCATCACGGTGCCGGACGAGGGCAGCCTGCTGCAGGCGCTGGACCGCGCGGTCGCCAGTGCCCGGTACTGGCAGGAGCCCGACGGGGAGGACACGCTCGCGGCCACGCCGGCCGTGCTCGCCGCGCTCGCGCCGATCGCCGCGCAGATCGCGGCGTCACCTCATGCCGCCTGGTGGAGCGAAGGAGTCGCCCGCGACGACCAGTGGCAGGTGCACTGGGACGAGGGGGCCGGCGGGACCCCACCAGCAGAGTCGGCCGGGGCGTCAGAGGCGCTCGAGCTGTGGCGTTCCCGGACGATCGCGGGTGAGGAACGGGCGCGCCGCGAACGCCCCACAGACCCGGAGGCGCGGTGGGGTGGGCAGTGGTGGTCGACCCCGCCGCACACGCTGCTGCGCACCACACGTGGCCTGGGGGAGCTCGGCCCGGCGGGGCTCTGGCTCGAGGAGGACAGCAGCGGCTGGGACCGCGCCACGACGCGCGCGGTGAGCGTCGCGGACGGGGTGCGGGTGTACGAGATCGACGGGGCGCAGGCGTGGGCGGACCTGTGCCGCGGGCACCCTCTCGGCGTCACCGCCGAGAAGCGCCACGACTGGTACCGCACCACCGGACGCGCAGGCGACTGGGTGATCCCCGACTGGTCCCGGGTCGCGAGCAGCTACGACGCCGTGCACCTCACGGTCGCTGGCTATCTGGCTGCCGCGGGAACGCCGATCGAGGTCGACGAGGCAACCTCCAGCGTGATCGGTGGATGGGCGCCGGACGAGACGTTCTGGCTCTGCGACGTCGGGCAGGCGGAAGGGCCGGACGAGACATGGGTCCACGACGCCGACCGGGGGTGGGGGCGGACGCGTTGACGCGGACCCGCCCATACTGTTAACTGCTTAACATTATGGATGGATACTTCCTGGACACGCTCCAGACCAGTCTGGCCTTCCGGCTGCACCAGGCGACCGTGCTCGTCGACCGGGCGGCTGACCGCTATCTGCGCGAGGCGCACGGGATCAGCTACTCGCTGTTCGTCGTGCTGATGACCGTCGGTGCCCGTGGTGAGTCGAGCCACCGCGAGGTGGCCGACGGTCTCGCCGTCACCCGGGCCTCGATCACCCAGCGCGTCACCGAGCTCCGCACGCGCGGACTCGTCCGGGTCGCGCAGGACGGCGTCGACGGCCGCGTGCTCCGGGTGTCGCTCACCCCCGACGGGGAGTCGCTGCTGGAGGCGGCCTGGCGCGGGCTCGACGCGCACGACGACGGCCTGGACCGCGGCGTCGACCAGGTGAGCCTGGGCCGCGAGCTCGACACCCTCATCGCCAACGCCCGCCGTCTCCTCGGGCCCGCCGGGGCAGGTCGACAGTGAACAGCGCGGCGACCGGGGTCGCTGTCGCTGTCGCTGTGCTCGGCGCGCTGGCCGTCCTGCAGGCTCTCGTCGCGCTCGGGCGGCCCTACGGCCGGTTCGTGTGGGGCGGGGCGCACACGGTCCTGCCGGCGCGGCTGCGGATCGGCAGCGCCGTCTCGATCGTGGCGTACGGGGCGTTCGCCCTGGTCCTCGCGGACCGGGCCGGCCTTGTGGCGGTGGTCGGGGACGGGGTCAGCGGGACCGGGACCTGGGTGCTGTTCGGGTACTTCTGCCTGGGCGTGGTCCTGAACTCCATCTCCCGCAGCCCCGACGAGCGCCGGTGGATGACGCCGGCATGCGTGGTGCTCGCACTCTGCTCACTGGTCGTCGCGCTGAGCTGAGCGGCCTGCTCTCCTCCATGAACACCGGGAGACGTACCATCGGCGGGTGCCTCCACGTTCCCCACTGCCGCAGCGCCACGGGCTCGACGCCGCGTGGGTCCGCACCCCGGACGCCGGGCCCGCACCGGCGCCGCCGTGGCCGACCATGGGGGCGTGGCTCGAGGACCGGTTGTCCGAGCGGGTGGATGTTGCGGGCTTCCTGGCAGCGGGACGGTTCGTCGACGAGAGGGGCGCCCCGGTCGCCGCGGGCGAGGCCTACCGGTCCTGCGCCTTCGTCTGGTTCCACCGCGACCTCGCCGACGAAGCGGTCGTCCCCGGCGACATCCACGTCATCCACCAGGACGAGCGGGTCGTCGTCGTCGACAAGCCGGCCTTCCTCTCGACCATCCCCCGCGGCCGGCACGTGGTGCAGAGCGTCGTGGTGCGGCTGCGTGAGGAGCTCGGGCTGCCCGAGCTCTCTCCGCTGCACCGCCTGGACCGGGTCACGTCGGGAGTGCTCGTCCTGGCCACGCAGCGTCGCTGGCGTGGTGCCTATCAGTCGATGTTCCAGCGTCGTGAGGTGGGCAAGACCTATCACGCCCTCGCCCCGCTGCGACCGGACCTCGACCTTCCTGTCACCGTGCACAATCATCTCCTCACGCGCCGTGGCCACTGGCAGGCCGAGGTGCTGCCCGACGCAGCGCCGAACGCCGAGTCGGTGATCGAGCTCGAGACCGTCGTGGGGGACATGGGCGTGTATCGGCTCACCCCGCGGACCGGACGTACCCACCAGCTGCGGATGCACATGCTCGGGCTGGGCATCCCCATCAGCGGTGACCCGCTCTACCCGGTCGTCCGAGACGTCTCCACCGACGACTTCTCCACGCCCCTGCAGCTCCTCGCGCGCGCGGTGTGGTTCCAGGACCCGGTCGACGGGACCCCGCGCCGCTTCGAGAGCGCGCGCCGGCTCCCGCTGAGCAGCGCCGCGACGGCGGCGCCGGGCTGAGGGGCCCGACGGTTCAGAGCTGGGCGGCGGTCCACCCGGCCTCCAGCTCGAGCCGGTGGGTGGCGACCTCGCCGACGAGGTCGAAGAAGCCCTCGTGGACGCCGTCGTCGGAGGGGTCCTCGACGGTCCCGGCGGCGTAGAGGATGACGAAGTCGACCGGGCGCCCGTCGGCCTTGCGCCGGATGACGCGCCCCAGCCGCTGGACCATCTGGCGACGCGACCGGCTCGCCGTCATGACGATCCCCAGGTCGACCGAGGGCAGGTCGATGCCCTCGTCGAGCAGCTTGGGCGCGGCCAGCGCCTGCAGGTCCCCGCGCTCCAAGCCGCGCAGTGCCGCCCCGCGCTCGCTCGCCGACATGCCGCTGTGCAGGGCAGACGCGGCCACCCCCCACTCCCGCAGCCGGATCGCCGCCTCCTCGGCGACCTCCTTCGTCTGGGTGAACAGGACCGCGCCCTGGCTGGCGGCCACCGCCTCGGAGAGCTCCTCGATCGCGTCGAGCTTGCCCGAGAGCACTGCCAGCATCCGCCGCCGGTCCCGCATCGCACCGGTGGCGGTGCGGGCGGCGTGGCCGACGCGGCCGGGGGCGCCGCACAGGCGGCCGATCTGGAGCAGCAGGGAACCGCCACCCTGCCCGAGGGCGCCCTGGCTGCGCAGAGCCCGGATCGAGGTGGAGATCGTCTGGCTCAGGACGTCGTACTCGCCTTGTTCGTCGTCGGTCATCGTCACCGGCGCCATGACGAGGCGGAAGGGGGCGACGACCTTCTCCCGGATGGCGCGGTCGAATCCGACGACGAGGCGCGTCCCGCCGAAGTAGGGGTGGAGCACCGCCTCGATGGCGTCGTCGGTCCGTTCCAGGGTCGCGGTGAGACCCAGTCGCCGTGCGTACCCGTCGCGGAGCGCGACCTGGAAGCCCTCGGCCCCGTAGCGGTGGACCTCGTCGGCCACGAGGAGGCTGGCGCGACCGACGGCGGTCAGGTCGGTCTTCGTCGCGGAGTTCACCACGGCGATGGTCACGTCTGCGGACGCCGGGTTCCCCGAGGACCGGCCACCGAGCCACGCCATGGTGAGGCTGGGCAGGAAGCTCGCGAACCGGGCTGTCCATTGCTCCTGGAGGTCGACCGAGGGGACGAGGACCGTGGACCGCTCGGCGCGCGCGGCGGCATGGGCGACGGCCTCCAGCCCGACGTGGGTCTTGCCGGTCCCGGTGACCGCCTCGATGATCCCGTGGCACCCGTGGGCGTACCAGGCCGCCATGGCCTCGTGCTGCCACGTCATGAGGTCAAGGACGTGAGGGGGTGCCGGCTGCGCGCTCCGCGCAACCGCGGTGATGCGGGGCGCGGCGGACGGTTCCGGCTCGAGCAGGTGTGCATAGGTGTCGCGGTCCTGGACGTCCCTGCGGGAGCGGGGTGCGCGTGAGGCAGGCGGCGCGGTGCCACTGGACTCCCCGGTGACGTGCCACCGGGGAGGCGTCGCGTCGTCCTTGGCGAAGACGCCGCGTTCGCCGTAGAGCACCTGGTTGACCTCGGACCGGCCGGTCGGGCGACCGTCGCGGGTGAGCTGGAAGGTGATCTCCCGGACGGTGGACTGCGGGGTGCTCGAGAGCACGCCGAGGATCGCGCTCCGCAGGGTGCCGTCGTCGACGTGCGTCAGGGTGGCCGAGGCCTGCAGCGTGCCGAGGTAGATGTCGTGGCCGTCGACCTGCGTGGTGGCGTGACCGGCGTCGTCGACCCAGACCCGCCCACCGCCCGGACGGACGGCCAGGAACGTGGTGACGACCAGGAGCGCGGCGTCGGTCCCGACGATCTCGGCGAGGGAGGTGTCGTCCGTGAGGCGCGTCAGCGACTGGGGAGACCTGCTCAGCCGCCATCGGTCCTCGCCGCGCTCGCCGGTCCAACGGTCCCCGGGGACGGGGGTGGTCTCGATCGGGGGTGCGTGCACTGTCATCTCAGCGCCTGCCCCGCCGCCACAGCCGCGCCGGTTTGCCGACGACGCCGTCGCGGACCTCCCCGGTCGGCTCCAGCAGGCCTTGCATGCGTCGTCGGAAGGAGTCTTTGACCAGGGGCTGACCGGCGACCGCCTCGTGCAGACGCTGCAGGTCGAGCAGCGTGAACGGCTCGGGCAGCAGCGCAAACGGGTCGGCCCGGTCGAGGTGGGCCGCGCGGACGCGCTCGGCTGCGACCTCGACGATCTGGTCGTGGTCGAAGGCGAGCCCCGGGGAGGGGTCGACCGCCTGGAGCTGCACCTGGGAGCTCAGCGCGGCCGACACACGTTCGTAGGGCACGACGTCCAGGTGCGCCACGGAGAGCACCCACCCGCGGTCGTCGCGGTCGGGCGCGTCGAACACCTGCACCTGGCGCGGGTGGATCCCGGCCAGCTGGGCCTTCTCCGCGAGCGCTCGCAGCGCGGCGCCGGCGAGCCGCTCGCCTGGGTGCAGGAAGGTGCCGGGGAGCTGGCGCTGGCCGCGGCGGTGCAGCCCGGTGCGCTCGATGGTCACGACGTGCAGCCCGGCGGTGGGCCCGGGGGGCACCGTGAGCACCGCGACGTCGACCGCGATCGAGGGCCGTGGATAGCTCGTGAGCTCGCGCCCGGCGGTGTCGAGATAGCCGTCGGCGGGAGGGGGTTCGTTGTTCACCCGCCGATTATCGCATCAGTGCGCTATTCCCGAGATGGCGCGCAAGTGCGCTAATCACTTGGAGGCCGCAGCGGCGGCGCCGATCGACGGAGGTCCCATGCCAACACCCACTCGCCCGTCCGTCCCGCCTGGTCCCGTGTTCTCCCCGACACTGGCGCTCAACGACCGCGCCGCTGGCGTCATGGGGATGGCCTGCGGCGACGCCCTCGGCGCGGTCGCTGTCCGACGCCGCCGACGCGTGCGTCCTGTGGTGCGCGGCGATCCGGCACGCGGTCCTGACCGCCGAGCTCGACCTCCGCCGGGGGGGGGGGGGGCTGCTGCCGCACGACCGTCGCCCGCTCTGGTCCGCGCGCATCGAGGAGGCCGAGGCCAAGGTTCCGGCGGACTTCCCCTGCAACGGGTGGGTCGTCCAGGCCCTGCAGGGCGTGTGGTCGGCGATCACCACCACGCCCGTCCCGGTCGTGGTCACCACGCTGGGCGGGGAGGCCGGCTCCTCGGGCGACGCCGTCCTGGAGCTGCTGGGGGTGGACGGTGAGGCGGGTGAACGGTGAGACGGTCGTGCGCGCGGGCGAGCTGACCTGGCTCAAGGGGCTGGGCCTTGCGCCAGATTTTTCGTCGTACTCGAGCTGACGGCGACCTGTCCACCGGCCCGGGTCCTTACTAACACTTTTGCTTAAACTGTTAGTAACGTAGTCGACATGAGCACAGAACCCTCGCCATTCGTCGTCGACCCGGTCGGTCACGAGGAGCACTCGTGGTTGGCGGAGAACGACGGGCTGTCCTCACGTGCCCAGGTCACCGCGGGATCCGGCCCGTACGCATCCACGGTCCCGTCCATGATCGCCGCGCTTGCCTCCGTCCTCCCGACGGACCTGGCAGCCGACGCCGAGGAGGCGACCGCAGAGCTCGCGCGCTTCGACACCTATGCGCGCGCCGCGCTGGGTGCTGACAGTCCCGCACTGGGACCGATGGCGTCGATCCTGCTGCGCACCGAGTCTGCGTCCTCGTCCCAGATCGAGAACCTCACCGTCGGTGCCAAGCAGCTCGCCCTGGCCGAGATCAACCAGTCCAGCAGCACCAACGCCCAGACGGTCGTCGCGAACGTCCGGTCGATGGAGGCCGCCCTCGCCTTCGCCGACCGTCTGGATGAGCGGGCCATCCTCGCCATGCACGAGGCGCTGCTCTCGGGCCAACGCGGCTGGGAACAGCACGCGGATCGCTTCCGGGAGGGCCTGGTCTGGGTGGGGACGTCCAGCATCAGCCCTCGCGGTGCCACCCACATCGCCCCGCAGCCCGAGGTGGTGGGCCCGGCGATCGGTGACCTCGTGGAGTTCATGCGCCGCGACGACCTCCCGGTCCTGGTGCAGGTCGCCCTCGCTCATGCGCAGTTCGAGACGATCCACCCGTTCGCCGACGGCAACGGGCGCACCGGCCGGGCCCTCGTCCACGCCATGCTGCGCGCCAAGGGCATCACCCGGCACACCACTGCCCCGGTCTCGGCAGGGCTGCTTGTCGACACCGGGGCGTACTTCTCCGCGCTCACCGCGTATCGGGAGGGCGACGCTCGACCGATCGTCGAGCAGTTCGCCCGCGCCGGCCGCTACGCCGCGGCCAGCGGCGCTGGGCTCGTGGACGACCTGGCAGAGCAGGTGGCCGATGCGAGAGAGAAGCTGGCCGGGCTGCGACCACAGGCCGCCGCATGGACGGTACTGCCGCACCTCGTCGCGCACCCGGTGATCAGCTCGTCGTTCCTCACCACAGCGCTGGGGATGAGTGCGGTCACCGCCCAGCGTGCGCTGACCCAGCTCACCGAGGCAGGCGTGCTGGTCGAGCGCACCGGACGGCAGCGCAACCGCGTCTGGCAGCACGACGGGGTGCTGGGCGTGCTCGACCTCTTCGCTCAGGGGATCAGCCGGCGCTGATCCGGGACTGGTCGTGGGTCGCGCGGCCCAGGCCCGCCTCCCAGTCGCGCAGGTGCGGCAGGGCGTGCAGGCAGACCAGGCCGGCGAGGAGGAACACCCCGCCGGCGACGAGGAAGGGCGCCCGGAACCCCAGCAGCCCTGCGAGTGTCCCGCCGAGGAGGGCTCCGGCGGCCAGGCCGAGCAGGCTCAGCAGGCGGGTCAGCGAGGTCACGCGGCCCAGTAGCTCTGCGGGGATGGCCTGCTGGCGCACCGAGGCGGCGAGCACGTTCCAGACGACCGCGTGGCAGAAATACGCCGCCAGTGCGACCGCGACGACCACGACGTCGGTCGACGCCGAGATGACGCTGAACGACGTCGCTCCCAGCCCGAGCGCCGCGACGATCGACCAGCCGTAGCCGAGCCTCCTGCGCAGCCGGCCGGCCAGCCAGCTGCCGGCGAGACCACCGAGGGCCGAGAACGACAGGAGCAGGCCGTAGCCGGTCGAGTCCAGGCCGAGGACGTCGTCGGCGTAGAGCACGAGGTAGGAGAACGGGATCATGTAGCCGACGCTCGCGAGCGCGGCGACGACGACGAGGGTGCGCACGACGGGGTGCCGGAGCGTCCAGACCGCGCCCTCCCTGATGTCGGCGAGGACGGTCGGCGCGGTGCCGGTGCCGGCCGCCCCGACGAGCAGCCCGCCCAGCGGCGGACCGACAAACTCGTCGACGACCACCTGCGTGCTGGCGATCCGCGAGTTCGCCCGGTCGAGGTCTCTCGCCGCGACGGCCTGGGGCAGCACGGCGAAGGCGGAGGTGTCGGACACGGTCTCGATCACGCCGACCGTGGCATAGACGAGGTACAGGACCACGAGCGGCGCGGCGCCGATCGCCACGAGGACCTAGGCGATCGACAAGCCGGCGATGGCGAGCGGGTCCTGGGTGAGGGCCGCGGCCAGCAACGGCATCGTGATGAAGGTGACGCCGTCGGCCAGGTTCGCTGCGGCGTTGCCCACCCAGATGCGGCGGAACTCGGGCCCCAGGTTCGTGGACGCGCGGCGTGTCACGGTCTTCTCTAGGTCTTTGCGGTGTCTCGCCCGGCATCTCTTGCGGCGGTGGGCGGGAGCGAGGTAATCTACAACCAAATGGTTGTAGATAATCTGAGCGACTCCGAGGTCGACCGCATCTTCCACGCCCTGGCCGACGCTACCCGACGGGACATCGTCACCCGGGTCATCGCCCACGAGCAGTCCGTCTCCACGCTCGCGCAGCACTACGCGATGAGTTTCGCGGCAGTGCAGAAGCACGTCGCGGTCCTCGAGCGGGCATCGCTCGTGACCAAGGAACGACGAGGGAGGGAGCAGATCGTGCACGGGGACCCCGCAACGCTGCGCAAGGCCGCCCGTCTGCTCGACGCCTACGAAGAGATCTGGCGCCTGCGAGCACAGAGCATCGATGAAATCTTGGCTGAAGACCCGAGAGGAACACGACCATGACCGTCATCAGCACCCACAAGGACCCCAGCGCCCTGACCATGACCTTCGTCGCGGAGTTCGACGTGAGCGTCGAGCGCCTGTGGCAGGTCTGGCAGGACCCGCGTCAGCTCGAACGCTGGTGGGGGCCGCCCACCTGGCCGGCCACCTTCGACTCGCACGACTTCGTCGTCGGCGGGCAGTCCCGCTATCACATGACCGGCCCGGAGGGGGAGAGGGCTGCCGGGTGGTGGGCCATCACCGCCATCGATGCACCGCACCGGTTCGAGTTCGACGACGGCTTCGCCGGGCCCGACGGTGAGCCCGACCCGGCGATGAAACCGGTCGCCTGCGTCGTGACCTTCGAGTCCTTCGAGGGCAAGACCCGGATGACCACCCTCACGCGCTTCGCCGACGCCGAGCACCTCGAGCAGGTCTCAGCCATGGGCATGGAAGAAGGCATGCGCGAGGCGATGGGGCAGATCGACGACCTCCTGGTCGTCGCCCGCGCCTGACTGGGCGCGACTGTCTTCCCAGGATGCCGCTTCGTTGGTGGTGGGTACGTTGGACCCATGGCCAGCGAAGCGGTAGTCCTGACGGTGCCCGGGCCGCACGGCGAGCGGGAGATCCGGGTGTCGAGCCCGAGCCGGGTGCTGTGGCCCGAGCTCGGGATCACCAAGGCCGACCTCGCCCAGTACATGGTCGACGTCGGCGGGCCGTTCGTCGCCAACAACGGCGACCGGCCCGTCTCGCTGCAGCGGTTCTCCACGGACGTCGACGGGGAGCAGTTCTTCTCCAAGAACCCACCGCGCGGCGTGCCGGAGTTCGTCCGGGCGGTGACCGTCGTCTACCCCAGCGGCCGATCCCATCCCCAGCTCGTCATCGACGAACCAGCCGCCGCTGTCTGGGCGGTGCAGATGAACACCGTCGTCTTCCACCCGTGGGCCTCCCGGGCCGGGGACCCCGACAACCCCGACCAGCTCCGGATCGACCTCGACCCCCAGCCCGGCACCGACTTCGGTGACACGATCGCCGTCGCGCAGGAGCTGAGGACGGTGCTGGCAGATGCGGGGCTGACCGCCTTCGTCAAGACGTCCGGCAACCGCGGGCTGCACGTCTTCGCCCCGATCGAACCCACCCACGAGTTCCTCGACGTGCGCCACGCCGTCATCGGCGCGGCCCGCGAGCTCGAGCGGCGCCTGCCGGACCTCGTGACGACCGCGTGGTGGAAGGAGGAGCGCGGGAGCAAGATCTTCGTCGACTACAACCAGGCCAACCGCGACCGCACGATGGCCGGGGCGTACAGCCCGCGCGCGCTGCCGCACGCGCCTGTGTCCTGCCCGCTGGCATGGGACGAGCTCGCGGGCGCCGCGCCGGAGTCGTTCACCGTGCTCACGGTGCCGGAGCGGCTGGCGACCGTGGGGGACCCGTGGGCGAGCATGCATGAGCACCCGGGAACGATCGACGACCTGCTCGGATGGTGGGAGAGGGACCTCAAGGCAGGGCTCGGTGAGCTGGTGTTCCCACCCGACTTCCCCAAGATGCCCGGGGAGCCGCCGCGGGTACAACCGAGCCGGGCGAAGAAGGATGAAGGCGGTTGACCGGCGGGTGATCGGCGGCGGGTCGGGCCACTTTGGTATGTTCTGGTGATGGGACTCCAGCGCTGCACCGACATGTCCGCGGCGGACTGGATCGCCGACTCGGGCACGCCGTGGGAACGCCTCGTCACCCTAGGCCCGGACGACTTCCCAGCCCACGCCCGACTCCGCTTCATTCCCGATCCCACCGCGCCCGGTCAGTCCGAGACGGACGTCACGCTCCCTGACGACCATCTCCGCGACCTCGCCCAGGCAGTACGGGTGCTCCATCGGCTCTGGCGGTTCACCGCCACCCCGCAGGACTGCTACTTCTGTCTGTGGGACGGCTACGCGGGGCAGCTGCACGGGGTGGCGGCCGGTGCCCTCGTCTCTGTTCCGCGGGGGACGATCAGTCGCGAGTTCGCCCTGTTCCGGGGGCAGGTGACGGACATCGACGAGTGGGAGACGCTGCTCGGTACCCAGGGAGGGAACCTCCCGCCCGCGATCGTCTGGCCGGCCGACCACGCCTGGTGCTTCGCCAGCGACGTGGACCCGCACTTCGCGGGGATCGCGGCCAGCCGCGCCGCGGTTGATGCGCTCGTCGCCGACCCGGTCCTCGATGTGGTCCGGGTGCAGCCGGGAGAGGGCGTTCCCACGTACTACTAGGTCGCGATCTTGCGGTTGCTGGGCGGGGAGCCGGGTGACAGCCTCGAACTGACCCCTCGCCGGGTGTCGACGGCCGACCGGACGGAGCACGACATGGGACTCATCCACATCGACCTGTTCACCACCCTCGACGGAGTCGCGCAGGCACCCGGCGGGCCGGAGGAGGACACCGACGACGGCTTCGCGTTCGGCGGCTGGCAGGCGCCCCTCCTGGACGAGGTCGTCGGCGAGCAGGTCAGCTCCGGGATGGCGGGGATGGACGCGCTGCTGCTCGGACGCCGGACCTACGACATCTTCGCCGGGTACTGGCCGCACCAGGAAGATGGTATGGACAGTGATATCGCGCGGCTGTTCAACCGCATTCCGAAGTACGTCGCCTCGCGCCAGGCACCGACCCTCGACTGGGCCAGCTCCACGCTGCTCGGTCCGGATGTGCCCGCCGCCGTCCGTGAGCTGCGTGACCGGCACGCGAAGATCCACGTCATCGGCAGCCTCGACCTCGTGCAGACCTTGTTCGCCGAGCGGCTCTTCGATCGGCTCACGCTCTGGGTGTACCCGATCCTTCTCGGCACTGGAAAGAAGGTGTTCGGCGACGGTGTGGTTCCGACGAACCTCAGGCTCGTCGAGCCGGTCGTCACCTCGCCCAACGGCGCGGTGATGCTGCGCTACGCGCTCGCCGAGGGGACACCGGGCGTCGGGGACATGTCCAACCGCAGCGAGGAGGGACAAGGAACGTCCTCGTGAGCTGGTATGCGGATCGAGCGCTCAAACCCTTGCCAGATGAACGTCTGTTCGATAGACTAATCCGGAGTTAACCGGACAGTTCGAGCAAGGTTGGGAGGGGTGTCATGGCGTCGACGGGCTCATTCTCTCGCCGTTCTGCCCCCGCTGCCGAGCGCAAGGAACTCGCTCCCGGAATCTGGGGTGACGTGGTCGCTGCTGCGGAGGCCAGGCCGGGGGACACGCTGGTTGAGGAGTGCATCGAGGCGGCGTTCGAGGACCTGATGCGCGCGGGCTGGCTGGCTACGGACGACGAGGCCGAGGCTGCCCCGGACGCGGTGGGGCCTGCACCTCGCAGGCCGGGGTCGCGCAGGGAGGTCTGCGCGCAGGCAGTCTCTGCCGGCGACGGTCTGCTCATGGGACCGGCGGACGAGTCAGCAGACGTGCAAGTAGACGTGCCGGTGAGTGTGTTGGCGCTGCTGGACCAGATGGAGTCGTTGGTGGAGTCGCTCACGGCGATCGATCCGGCGTCGTTGCCGGGGTCGGTGGCTGCGGAGGTGTCTCAGCGGATTCGCGTCGCGGTGGGGCGGTTGGAAGCCGAGCGGTTGGGGTGCATCGCCCGCACCGAGACCGAGGGGTCGTGGCATCAGGAGACGATGCATTCCTTCACCACGTGGTTGGAGAAGGCGGAGAACCTCTCGAAGGGACTGGCCCAGCGGACCGTCGCCGCGGCGCGGGCGCTGCGTGAGCACCTGCCCGCCACAGCCGCTGCGGCGCGGGCCGGGACGATCACCGGTGAGCACGTGGCGATCATGGTCAAGGCGACCAAGACGCAGGAGTTGTGCGAGGCCCTGGCCAGCCCCGTGATCGAGGACAGCCCAGCGACCGGCGGCACTCCGGTGTGCACGTGGGAGGAGAACCTCCTGGGGGGCGCGACGTGGCGGTTGGAGAAGTTCAACCAGGTCGTCAAGACCTTCACGCTCTCCGCCGACCCCGTAGCGCAGGAGAAGGCGTTCAAGGACGCCAGTGAGCGGGAGTTCTTGCAGATATCCCCGACCCTGGGTGGGTCGCAGATCAGCGGGTTCGTCACCACCGAGCACGCCCAGCTGATCACCACGACGTTGCGCGCGGTGGCCGGGGTCCCGGCCGCCGCCGACACCCTGCTCCCGGCGGACCTGCGCAAGGTGGATGCCCTGGTGGACCTGTGCCAGCTGTTCCTGGACGGCGGGATCGCCGGCAAGGGCGCCAACGTGCGCCCCCACCTGTCGGTGCACGTCACCTGGGAGGAGTTCACCCGGGTCTACGAGGCCACCCACCACGACGACGCCGACAGCACCGACGGCACCACCAGCACCGACGGCACCACCAGCACCGACGCGGCCGACGGCGGCGCAGACAGCACCGGCGCAGTCGCGGACTGCACCGATTCAGACGGCACCGGGGCCAACCCTTCTGGCTCCGGTTCCGGCCAGAGATGGTCCCCGCAGACCTTGGAGGCCCGCCTCAAGGCCGGGTATGCGACCTGGGAGGACGGCACCGGTCCCATCCCCGACGCGGTCCTGAGACGGATCGCGTGCGATGGGGAGATGACCCGGATCATCTTCGGCCCCGACTCTCAGATCCTCAACATCTCCCGGTCGAAACGCACCTTCACCAGAGAGCATCGCCGCGCCATCATCGCCCGCGACCGCACCTGCGTCTGGCCAGGCTGCGACGCGCCACCGCGGGTCTGCGAGATTCACCACGCCCTACGCCACTGGGCCGACAACGGTCAGACGACCCCGTCGAACGGGGCGCTGCTCTGCAGGCACCACCACCACCGCGTCGACGGCGAGAACATCGCCATGACCCACACCGGCGGGACCTGGCGCATCGACGTCCCCGGCAGCTACCACGCAGGCGACGCCGCAGCCTGACCACGCCCCGGTCGAGCAGCCTGACCCACGCCGCCTGACCCGCGCGGACTCTGCGCTACCGCGCGACCTCCCACACATGCCCGGCCGGGTCGGCGAAGCACGCGGTCCGGATGCCCCACGGCCGGTCCATGGGGCCGTTGATGAGGGCGACCCCGCGGGCGGCGAGCAGCGCGCACACCGCATCGACGTCGTCGACCGTGAGCGTCAGCTGCGCCCGTGACCCGTCGGTCTGCGCGGCGACCGGCGCCGGGCCGATGAGCCCAGGCGCCTCCGGGGAGGCGAGGAGGTTGATCACCGTGCTGCCGAAGTCGAAGGCCGCGGACTGGTCGTCCTCGAAGACCAGCGGCACCCCGAACACGTCGTGGTAGAACTGCTTCGTCGCGGGGAGGTCGTCCGCGAACAGCGTGATGGCGCTGATGCCCTGTACCCATCGAGTCATCCGTCCAGTATTCACCTGTTGGCAACGTCACGTCTCGGCGTGCCACGGGCGCATTCCTACGACGACCAGGGACCATCATGCTGGGCCCTAGGGCCCGGTTAAGCACGGAAGCCGCCGGGAGAATAGTTCTGGGCAGCCAGTCCATCGGACGTCCCACCGCTCGCACCCGACCGAAAGCACCTTCATGAACACCACTCACCTCGGCAGGATCGTCGTTGCCGGCGCCGGCATGGTCGCGCACCGCTTCGTCGAGCAGCTCATCGCCCGCGCACCCGAGGGCGGCTGGACGCTCACCGTCCTCGGCGACGAGGGGCACCTGCCCTACGACCGTGTGCACCTGTCGGAGTTCTTCGACGGACGCAGCCCGGCCGCCCTCGCCATGAACCCCTCGGTCTGGGACGACTCGCGGGTCGAGCTCGTCGCCGACGACCGCGTCGAGGCCATCGACAGGGACGCCCAGCTCGTCAAGACGCGCTCCGGCGCGGCGTTCGCCTACGACACCCTCGTTCTCGCGACCGGCTCCTGGCCGTGGAGCCCGCGCGCTGAGGGCACCGACCTGGCCGGCGTGTTCAGCTACCGCACCATGGCCGACGTCGCGGGCATCGCGTCCTGGATCACCGACCGCGAGGCGACCCTGGGACGGCCGCTGCGCGGCGTCGTCGTCGGAGGTGGGCTGCTCGGGCTCGAGGCCGCGGCCTCGCTGCAGAAGCTCGGCGCGCACGCGAGCGTCGTGGAGTTCGCCGACCGCCTCATGAACGTCCAGCTCGACGACGGCGGCGGGCAGGCCCTGCGGGTGCTCATCACCGACATGGGCATCGACGTGCACACCTCGACCGGTGCCTCGGCGCTCGGCGCGGCCCCGGACGGTCCCGTCGGCACGATGGCGCTCTCCAACGGCTCCGAGCTGCCCGCCGACATCGTCATCTTCTCGACCGGCATCCGCCCCCGCGACCGCATCGCCCGCGAGTCCGGGCTGGCGATCGGCGAGCGCGGCGGCGTCGTCGTCGGACCGACCTGCCGCACCTCCGACCAGGCGGTCTGGGCGATCGGGGAGTGCGCGTCCTACGAGGGCGAGTGCACCGGCCTCATCGCGCCGGGCAACGTCATGGCCGACGTCGTCGTCGGGCAGCTGCTCGGCAGCGAGGTGACCTACGCGAGCCAGCCGGCCGGCGCGAAGCTCAAGGGCGTCGGGATCGACGCCGCGAGCTTCGGCGACGTCTTCGCCCTCGCCCCGGGTGCGCTCGAGGTGACCTTCGCCGACCCGGTCGCCAAGACCTACAAGAAGCTCGTCGTCTCCGACGACGCCAAGATCCTGCTCGGCGGCGTCTTCGTCGGCGACACCACGCTCTACCCCTCGCTGCGCCCCATGCTGGGCCGCCCGCTCGGGGCCGACCCGTCCGCGTTCCTCGCCCCCGAGGGCGGGGCCGGCATCCCCAGCACCGACCTGCCCGACGACGTCGTGGTGTGCTCCTGCGCGAACGTCACCGCCGGCACCATCCGCGGCGCCGTCACCGAGCACGGCTGCATGGACGTCGGAGCGGTCAAGGCGTGCACCAAGGCCGGGACGATCTGCGGATCGTGCGTGCCGCTGCTGACCAAGCTCGTCAACACCACCCTCGAGAAGGCGGGCATCGAGGTCTCCCACGCGATGTGCGAGCACTTCTCGATGTCGCGCGCGGAGCTCTTCGCGCTCGTGCGCGCCGAGGGGCTGCGCACCTTCACCGAGGTGGTCACCGAGCACGGCACCGGGCGCGGGTGTGTCATCTGCAAGCCTGCCGTCGCCTCGATCCTGTCCTCCCAGGGGGCCGGCCACGTGCTCTCCCGCGAGCACATGGCTCTCCAGGACACCAACGACCACGCGCTGGCGAACATGCAGAAGGACGGCACGTACTCCGTCATCCCGCGGGTCCCGGGCGGAGAGATCACCCCGGAGAAGCTCATGGTCATCGCCCAGGTGGCGGCGGACTTCGGGCTGTACACCCGGGTGACCGGAGCGCAGCGGATCGGGATGTTCGGCGCGCGGATCGACCAGCTGCCCGAGATCTGGCAGCGGCTCATCGACGCCGGGATGGAGTCGGGGCAGGCCTACGGGAAGTCGTTGCGTGCGGTGAAGTCCTGCGTCGGGCAGTCCTGGTGCCGCTTCGGTGTGCAGGACTCCGTCGGCATGGGGATCAAGCTGGAGCTGCGCTACCGGGGCCTGCGGTCCCCGCACAAGTTCAAGTTCGGGGTCTCGGGCTGTGCGCGCGAGTGCGCGGAGGCCCGCGGCAAGGACGTCGGCATCATCGCCACGGACAAGGGCTGGAACGTCTATGTCGGCGGCAACGGTGGGTTCACCCCACGCCACGCCGAGCTGCTCGCCGAGGACCTCGACGACGACCGCCTGGTCCAGGTGATCGACCGGTTCCTCGCCCTCTACATCCGCGAGGCCGACCGCCTCGAGCGGACCGCGCCATGGGTGGCGGGCTACCCGGGCGGCATCACCGCCCTGCGGGAGGTGCTCGTCGAGGACTCCCTCGGGCTGGGCGCCGACCTGGAGCAGACCATCGCCGAGCACGTGGACGCGTACACCGACGAGTGGGCCGACACGCTGGCCGACCCGGAGAAGCTCAAGCGCTTCGTGTCCTTCGTCAACCTGCCCGGCGAGCACGACCCCGACCTGGCGTACACCTCCGAACGAGGCCAGGTCCGCCCGGCCCGTGCGGGCGAGACGTCCAACAACAACCCGGTGATTGCCCGGACGATCGAGGTGCGCTCATGACCAGCTGGACCGCAGTGTGTGCGATGGACGACCTGCTCCCCGAGGTGGGTGTCCCGGCGATGGTCGACGGCGTGCAGGTCGCGCTGTTCCGTCTTGCCGACGACCGCGTGCTCGCGGTCCAGCAGCGCGACCCGTTCTCCGGGGCGAACGTCCTCTCCCGCGGGATCATCGGGTCGCGCGGGGACACGGCGACGGTGACGTCGCCGATGTACAAGCAGGTGTGGAACCTGGCCACGGGGGAGTGCCTGGACCCGGTCGGCAAGGAGCCGGTGGACCTGCGGACCGTCGCGGTCGAGGTGTCCGACGGTCAGGTGCGGGTCTCGCTCGGCTAGGTCTCGCCCGTGCCCGTGCCCTTGCTCAGCAGCTCGATGACCTCGTCCGTCGTGGTGGGGGAGAAGTCCGCGTAGAACTGTCCCACCGCGCGGAAGTCACGAGGGCTGAGCACCTGGACGAGCTCGTCGGCGGCGAGCGTCGCCGCGGTCGCGTCGGGCGGTGCGACCGGCACGGCGACGACCACCCGGGCCGCGCCCCGGGTGCGGGCCGCCTCGACGGCGACCCGTGCGGTCGCCCCGGTGGCCAGGCCGTCGTCGACGACGAGGGCCACCTTGCCGGTGAGGTCGAGCGGGGTGTGCCCGTGACGCAGCCGGGTGACGAGCACCTCGACCGCGGTGCGCTCGGCGCGCTGCACGGCGTCGAGCTCGCGGTCGGAGACGTGGGCGAGCATCGCGAGGTCCAGCACCCCCACGGACCCTTCGCCGACCGCACCCATGGCCACCTCCGGCTGCGTCGGCAGGCCGAGCTTGCGGACCACGATGATGTCGAGCGGCGCCTCGAGCGCCCGCGCCACCTCGACCGCGACCGGGACGCCGCCGCGCGGCAGGGCGAGCACGACGACGTCCTGCCCGCGCAGGTGCTCCAGCCGCCGGGCGAGCTGCCGCCCGGCGTCGCGGCGATCTACGAACCCTGACATCGTCGTCTCCCGTGTGGTCCTGCGTCCATCTTCACCCCGTCGGGCGGCTGGGGGAAGTTGCGGGCCACAGATGGGTCCTGCATGGGGCAGGACCGGGAGTCGTCTGCCCCGATGGCAGGATGGCAGCACATCAGTCGTGTCGGTCGTCGGGGAGCACATCGTGGTCAGTGACAGCAGTTCCGTGGTGCCCGACGCACCGCGCCCGCGTACGCGGACCGGGGGAGCCCCCACGATCTACGACATCGCCCAGCTCGCCGGCGTCAACCCGTCGACGGTCTCCCGCGCGCTCAACCAACCGGGCCGGATCAACGCGAAGACCGAGGAGCGGGTGCGGGCCGCGGCGAAGGAGCTCGACTACCACGCGAACCCGATGGCCAGAGCGCTGCCGACGGGGCGGACGAACACCCTTGGCCTCGTCCTCGCCGACATCACCCACCCCCTCGTCTTCGATGTCGTGCGCGGGGCCGAGCGGGCTGCCACGGCTGCCGGGCGGAGCCTCGTCTTCGCCGAGTCGCAGGAGTCCGGCGCGCTCGAGGAGACCGCCATCGAGCGGATCCTGCCCTCGGTCGACGGCCTGGTCCTGGCGACCACCCGGCTGAGCGACGAGCGGATCCTCGGGCTCGCCCGGCGCAAGCCCGTGGTGCTCATGAACCGCGAGGTGGCAACGATCGCGTCGGTCGTCCCGGACATCGAGCCTGGCGTCGACGAGGCGGTGGCCCACCTGCACGGGCTCGGGCACCGCTCGATCGTCTACCTCTCCGGGCCGACGACCTCGTGGATGAGCGGCCGTCGCTGGGACGCGCTGAGCGCGAGCGTCATGGCGCGCGGGATGTCCCTCGTCGAGATCGGCCCGAACGCGCCCACCCTCGCGGGCGGGCGCGACGCCGTGGCCCGGGTCCGGCTCTCGGGGGCGACCGCGGTGGTCGCCTACAACGACCTCATGGCCATCGGGCTGCTCCGCGAGACCAGCCAGCGGGGTGGGACCGTCCCCGACGACCTGAGCATCGTCGGCTTCGACAACATCTTCGGCAGTGATTTCACCTCGCCGCCGCTGACCACGGTGCGCTCACCGGTGTTCGAGGCGGGAGCCCGGGCGGTCGAGCTGGTGCTGCACGCGATCGCGGAGCCCGAGCTCGGAGTCCAGGCCCTGCCGACCCCCGCGGGCGTCCTGGCCACCGACCTCGTGGTCCGTGGCTCGACCGGGGCGCCCAGGGGCGCCTGAGCCGAGCAGCGCTCCGCTCACGGGCCGGTCGAGTCAGTGCGACGGACGGAGTGGCAACCGCTTGCCACGGCGTCAGTGGGAGCGCTCGTCCGCACCGAGTGGCAATCGGTTGCCATTCAGGTGCGCGGAATGTGCGCGGACAGCTCGCGGCGACCGACACGGTGCGCCGCGGTCTGCGGGATGCGGGCTCTAGCCCAGATCGACGAGATCGACCAGGGACGACGCCGCGGGTGAGCACACCACGGCCAGCAGGACGAGGTTGGCGACCACGGTGAGCCAGAACACCGCACGGAAGCTCGCCTTGACGGTCTTGTGGCGCAGCCCTTGCTGTGCGATGAGCGCACCCGGCCACCCACCGAGCAGGGACAGCAGGTGCAGCGTGCTCTCGGCCACCCGCCAGCGCCCAGCCCGCGCTGCGGCCTTGTCCTTCGCGTAGGCGAGGAAGGTCACCAGGCTCATCCCGGCATACACCCAGCCTGCCCACGACGGGATCGGCCAGACGGTGCTCAGCGCCACCACGGCGCCGACGCCCACCACGAGCGGCACGAGGACCTTGGCCACCCGCGACCCCTGCCGCGCCCGGGTGGTGGTCGAAGCGCGGTCGCGCGTCCTGGGTGGGGTCATGCGGAGAGTGCAGCGGCGGTCGTGAGGCCGCCGTCGGGGAGAATGGGTGCCATGACCCCACCCACCGGCGACCCGATCGCGCGTCTGCTCGCCGACCCGCCGGACCTCCCGGTCCGGGCCGGCCTCGCCGAGCTGGTCCGCGCGGTGGAGGCCCGCGGGGTGGCGGTCGTCCATGCTCCACCCGGGACCGGCAAGACGACGCTCGTCCCGCCTGCGCTGGCCGCAGCCGTGGCGGGCCGGGTCATCGTCACCCAGCCGCGACGCATCGCCGCCCGGGCGGCCGCCCGGCGCCTGGCTCAGCTGCTCGGGGAACCGGTCGGGGAGACCGTGGGGTTCACCGTCCGGGGGGAGTCCACCACGACCGCGGCGACCCGGGTCGAGATCGTCACGACCGGGGTGCTGCTGCGCCGGCTGCAGAACGACCCGGAGCTGGTCGGCGTCGGCGCCGTCGTCCTCGACGAGTGCCACGAACGGCAGGTGGACGCCGACCTCGCCCTCGCGCTGCTCGTCGACGTCCGCGCGAACCTGCGCGACGACCTCGTGGTCGTCGCGATGTCGGCCACGGTCGAGGCGGAGCGCACCGCCGAGCTGCTCGGCGGCGACGGCAGCGGCGCGCAGACGGGCGCGCCGGCCCCGGTCGTCGCCGTGGAGAGCGCACTGTTCCCGGTCACTGACGTCTGGTGCCCCCCACGGGCCGCCGCCCTCGACGAGCGCGGGGTGACCCAGCCCTTCCTCGACCACGTCGCGGCCACGGTCCGGCGGGCGCTCACGGAGCAGACCGGCGACGTCCTGGTGTTCGTGCCCGGGGCCGGGGAGGTCAACGCCGTCGTGCGCCGCCTCGGTGGGCTGGGCGTGGACGTCCGGCCGCTGCACGGCCGCCTGCCCTCCCGCGACCAGGACCTCGCTCTGGCTGCCGGTGCCCGACGGCGCGTCGTGGTGTCCACCGCGGTGGCCGAGTCGTCGCTGACCGTCCCCGGGGTGCGCGTGGTGGTCGACGCCGGGCTGTCCCGGGAGCCGCGCACGGACCACCGGCGCGGGCTCGCGGGGCTCGTGACGGTCCGGGTGAGCCGCGCCGGCGCCGCCCAGCGCGCCGGTCGCAGCGGCCGTGAGGGCCCGGGGACCGCGTACCGCTGCTGGTCGCCCGAGGACCACGCACGACTGGACGCGCACCCGACCCCGGAGATCATGACCGCGGACCTGACCGACTTCGCGCTCGAGCTCGCGTGCTGGGGCAGCGCCGACGGCGCGGGACTGGCCCTCATGGACGCCCCGCCCCGCGCGGCGATGGCGGTCGCCCACCAGACCCTCGTGGGGCTGGGGGCCCTCACCCCTGACGGCCGGGTCACCCCCCGTGGCCGCGAGATCTCCCGGATCGGCGTCGACCCGCGCCTGGCCCGCGCCCTCGTCGACGCGAGCGCGGTGATCGGGGCGCGGCGCGCGGCGGAGGTGGTCGCGCTGCTCTCCCAGGACTCCCGGGCCCCCGGCGGTGACCTCGTCGCGGCGTTGCGGGACCTGCGCCGCGGCGGGCCCGAGGGCGCGGCGTGGGCGAAGCAGACGACACGCCTGCAGCGGGCCGTGCCGGGTGGGCGGAGCGCGCCCGGCGCCCGGGGTGACCTCACCGACGACCTCGCGGTCGGACTCGTCGTCGCGCTCGCCCACCCCGACCGGGTGGCACGCCGCCGCCCCGGCGGCACCCGCTACCTCATGGTCTCCGGGACCGGCGCCGACCTCCCCCCGGGGTCCCCGCTGTCCGGCTACGACTGGCTCGCGATCGCCGACGCCGACCGCGGCGCGGGCCGGCGCGACGCCGTCATCCGCTCGGCCGCGCCGCTCGACGAGGACCTGGCCGTCCAGGCCGCCGGGTCCGCGCTGTGCGAGGAGGAAGACGTCTCCTGGGTCGACGGCCGGGTCGTCGCGCGTCGCACGAAGCGCCTGGGCGCGATCGAGCTGACCTCGGTCCCGCTGACCGCCCCACCCCGGGAGCAGGTCGTCGCCGCGATCCGCACCGGCCTGGAACGGGACGGGATCGACCTGCTGCCCTGGCGGGAAGCGGCTCGGGAGCTGCGCGCACGGCTGGCGTTCGTGCACCGTGCGTGCGGTGCGCCGTGGCCCGACGTGAGCGACGCCGCGCTGCTCACCGACCTCGACCGGTGGCTCGGCCCAGACCTCGGCCGGATCCGCGCGGCCCGGGACCTGCAACGGATCGACGTGGTGGCCGCGCTGCGCCGGCTCGTGCCGTGGGAGGTGGCCGGACGCCTCGAGGAGATGGCACCCGAGCGGGTGACCATCCCCAGCGGGGCCCGGGTGCGGGTCGACTACTCCGGGGACCAGCCGGTGCTCGCGGTCAAGGTGCAGGAGGTCTTCGGGTGGAAGGCGACCCCACGGCTGGCCGGCGGCCGGGTGCCGCTGCTGCTCCACCTGCTCTCCCCGGCGCGCCGCCCGGCGGCCGTGACGGCCGACCTGGAGTCGTTCTGGCGGACCGGATACCCCCAGGTCCGCGCGGAGCTGCGCGGGCGGTACCCCAAGCACGCGTGGCCGCAGGACCCCCTCGCCGGGTGAGGTCGCACGCACGACGGGCCGCCGTCGATCACCCCGGTGGGGAGGACGACGACGGCCCGTCGGGCGGTCAGGAGCCGGAAGCGCCTACCGGCACTGCCTACTTGACCGCGGGCACCGGGGTCGCGTGCCAGATGCGGTCGAGGTAGTCCTGGATCGAGCGGTCCGAGCTGAAGAAGCCGGTGCGGGCGACGTTGAGGATCGCCGCGCGGGACCAGGCATCCTGGTCGGCGTACGCGATGTCGACCTTGTCCTGGGCGTCGATGTAGGCCTGGTAGTCGGCCAGGACCATGAAGCGGTCCTTGTCGAGCATGTCCGAGACGACCATCTGGAAGGTCGTGCGGTCGCCGTCGGAGAAGGCCCCCGAGGCGATGAGGTCGATCGCACCGCGCAGCGACGCGTTCGACTGGTAGTAGGACCCGGGGTGGTAGCCCGCGTCGGAGAGGTCCTGGACCTCGGGCTCGGTGAGCCCGAAGAGGAAGAAGTTCTCCTTGCCGACGAGGTCGTAGATCTCGACGTTCGCGCCGTCCAGGGTGCCGATGGTGAGCGCACCGTTGAGCGCGAACTTCATGTTCCCGGTCCCGGACGCCTCCTTGCCGGCGAGCGAGATCTGCTCGGAGAGGTCCGCGGCGGGGATGAGCTTCTCGGCGAGGGTGACGTTGTAGTTCGCCGGGAAGGCGATCCGCAGCCGACCCTCGAGCTCGGGGGCGGTGTTGACCACCTTGGCGACCGCGTTGATCAGCGCGATGATCTCCTTCGCCATCCGGTACCCGGGGGCCGCCTTCGCGCCGAAGGTCACCACGCGGGGGGTGAGGTCGGCTGCACGCAGCTCGCCCTTGAGCACCCGGTCGTAGGTGGTGATGACGTGCAGCACCTTGAGCATCTGACGCTTGTACTCGTGCAGGCGCTTGACCATGACGTCGAAGAGCGCGTCGGAGGACAGCTCGATCCCGTCGCGGACGGAGAGCAGGTCGACGAAACGCTTCTTGTTGTCGGCCTTGACCGTGCGGAAGGCGGACCGGAACGAGGCGTCCTCGGCGAAGGGCTCGAGCTCACGCAGCCGTTCGAGGTCGTTGACCCAGCCGGTGCCGATGGCCGAGTCGATGAGGTCGGACAGACCAGGGTTGCTCAGCTTGATGAAGCGGCGCGGGGTGACACCGTTGGTGACGTTCGTGAACTTCTCGGGCCAGTAGCCCGAGAAGTCGTTGAGCACCTTGTCCCGCAGCAGCTCCGAGTGCAGAGCGGCGACGCCGTTGACCTTGGAGCTGCCGACGGTGGCGAGGAAGGCCATCCGGACGGCGCGTTCGGGCTGCTCCTGGACGATCGACATGCGTCGGGCGCGCAGCTCCTGGCCGGGGAAGGCGGCGCGGACGTCGGTGAGGAACTGCTCGTTGATCCGGTAGATGATCTCGAGGTGGCGGGGCAGCAGACGACCCAGCAGATCCACCGACCACACCTCGAGCGCCTCGGGCAGCAGCGTGTGACAGGTGTAGTTGAAGCTGCGGCGGGTGATGTCCCAGGCCGCGTCCCAGGCCAGGTCGTGCTCGTCGACGAGGAGCCGCATGAGCTCGGGGATGGCGATGACTGGGTGGGTGTCGTTGAGCTGGAAGGTGACGCGGTCGGGGAGGTTCGTCAGCTCGAAGCCGTTCGGGATCATCCGGGTGAAGAAGTCCTGGATCGAGGCGGCGACGAAGAAGTACTGCTGCTTGAGGCGCAGCTCCTTGCCCTGAGGGGTGGAGTCCTCGGGGTAGAGGACCTTGGAGATGTTCTCCGCCACGGTCTGGGCACGGACGGCGGCCTCGTAGTCGCCGGAGTTGAAGATCTGCAGGTCGAAGGCGTTGGTGGCCTTGGCGCTCCACAGACGCAGGGTGTTGACGTTGTGGGTGCCGTAGCCGGGGACCATGTAGTTGTAGGGAACGGCCGAGACGCTCTCGGAGGGGACCCAGCGCGAACGGATGCGTCCGGTCTCGTCGGTGAGCTGCTCGGTGTAGCCACCGAAGCCCACCTCGACGGCCATGTCGGGGTGCGGGAACTCCCACGGGGACCCCTTGGACAGCCAGCTGTCCGGCTGCTCGGCCTGGCGGCCGTCGACGAAGGTCTGGCGGAAGATGCCGTACTCGTAGCGGATGCCGTAGCCGACCGCGGGGATGTTGAGGGTCGCGAGGGAGTCGATGAAGCAGGCGGCGAGCCGGCCGAGCCCGCCGTTGCCCAGACCGGGCTCGATCTCGATCCCTTCCAGGTCGTCGAGGTTGAGTCCGAGGCTGGTCAGCGCGTCGCGGGCGAGGGGCTCGAGGCCTGTGGCGAGGAGGGCGTTCTCCAGCTGCGGGCCGAGCAGGTACTCGGCGGACAGGTAGGCCACCACCTTCGACTCCGACGCCCTCTGGGTCCGCAGCGTCGCCAACCAGTTGTCGATCATGAAGCCGCGAACCGTGCCGGCGAGGGCCTGGTAGAGGTTGTCCTTGGTGGCGAAGGCGAAGTCGACGCCCTGCTCGTAACGCAGCTGGCGGACGAACTCGTCAGCGAACGAGTGGACGGTCACAGGGGAGGAGGGAAGCTCCATGGGAGTATCAGTCACGGCGACAACGCTACCCCGAGACATACCCCGGGCATAGGACCTGCTGATCGGCAAGTGGAGGCAAAGGCTTACCGCCACGGTGGGGCTACTGCTTCGGACCGAAGATGTTCACCAGCCACGCGACCCCGAACCTGTCGGTGCACATGCCGAAGGTGTCGCCCCACGGCGCACGCTCCAGAGGCATGGTGATCGTCCCGTCCGCGGAGAGCCGGTCCCAGTAGCCGCGCAGCTCTGGCTCGTCGTCGCCGCTGAGGGAGACGGACATGGCGTTCCCCGGGGTGTAGTCCATGGAGTTCGGGGTGTCGGCCGCCATGAGCGCCAGCCCGCCCGGAGTCTCGATCATCGAGTGCATGATCTTGTCCGCCTCGGCGGGGTCCTCGCTGGCCTGGAAGTCCGCGAAGGTGCTCATCGTCAGCTCGCCGCCGAACACGGAATGGTAGAACTCGATCGCCTGCCGCGCGGTGTCGCGGAAGCTCAGGTACGGGTTGAGCTGGGTCGCCATGGTCGTACCGCCTTGGTGGTCTGAAGGTGTACTGGAGTCCTCATCCCATTGTGGACCCCAGCCACAGGCCCGCACCCGCAGCGGCCACGCACACCACGAGCACGACCACGCCGGAGGCGAAGGCGAGGCCGTAGCGGTGCGCCCGGATGAGCTGCACGGTCTCGTAGCTGGCGGTGCTGAAGGTCGTGTACCCGCCCAGCAGGCCCGTCCCGAGGATCAGGGCGAGCTCGCTCGGCAGGAGGTGGGAAGCGGTGAGCCCGGTGAGAAGGCCGAGCAGCAGCGACCCGGAGACGTTGATGATCGTCGTGGCCCATGCGAAGGCCGTCGCCACGCGCGACCGGATGAGCCCGTCGACGACGAACCGGGCTGCGGCGCCGACGCCGCCGGCCAGCGCGAGCAGGACGAAGACCAGCGGGGTCATCGGGCGTCCGCCCGGGCAGCGACGGCGATCCCGGCGAAGGTGGCGCACGCACCGACCAGGACGGTGCCCAGGGCGTAGAGGCAGGCGATCCCCAGCCGGCCGTCGGACAGCAGCAGGGCGGAGTCGGTCGCGAGGGCGCTGTAGGTCGTGAACCCCCCGCAGAACCCGGTGCCGAGCAGCAGCTTGAGCCGCACCGCCGTGGAGTCCGACGGTATCCGGGTCACGGCCTCGTAGAGGTAGCCGAGAGCGAAGGCACCGACGAGGTTGACGATCGCGATCGCGACCGGGACCCCCGCTGCGTCCGGGACCAGCAACGAGACGCTCTCCCGGCTCGCCGCGCCGACCGCGCCGCCGAGCGCGACGAGGGCCAGAGGAACGAACCGCAGGTGGTGGGGACGCCCCGCACCGCTCACGGGCGGGCCGGGACGACGACGACGGGCCGGTCCTGACGGTGGGCCAGGTGCACGGCGACCGAACGGTTGAAGAACTCCTGCACCCCACCCCCGAAGGACCGCTCGTGGCTGCCCACGACGATCATCGCGGCGTCGACCGTGGTGGCCAGGTGACCGAGCGCGGCGGTGATGTCCCCTGCCAGGAGCCGGATGCTCCACGCGACGGTCGAACCGGCGAGGACCTGGGCCAGCTGGGCCTCCAGCTGGGCCTCCAGCTCGGCGTCGACCAGCTCCGCGTCGTGGCCGGTGCGGACGTGGGCGCAGAGGAGCTCGGCGCGGAAGGCGGCGGCGAACCGTGCTGCCTGCTCGACGATGTGGGCGGGCTGGCCGGGGAAGACACCGACGATGACCGGTTGACGGTGGTCCGCTGTCTCGTCCATGCCGCGAGCGTATGCCTCGGTGGTGAGCGCTGCAAGAATCCACCGTCCTGGGGGTCTCGACGGGTCGGACCGGACGTGCCTAACCTGGAGGGCATGAGTGCGGTGCGGCAACCAGCGGTGAATCGTCGGGTCTTCTGGCCCGCAGCCATCATCGTCGTCGTCTTCGTCGCCTTCGCCATGATCTTCCCCCGGGCCGCGGAATCCACCTTCGCCAGCGTCCAGTCGTCCATCGTGACGAACTTCAGCTGGTACTACGTGCTCATCACGGCGTTCTTCGTCGTGTTCTGCCTGTGGATGGGGTTCACCCGGTACGGGGACATCAAGCTCGGGAAGGACGACGACACCCCGGAGTTCTCCCTCGGGTCCTGGTTCTCCCTGCTGTTCGCGGCGGGGATGGGGATCGGGCTCGTCTTCTACGGGGTGAGCGAACCGCTCAGCCACCTCGCCCAACCCAAGCCCGGGACCACCGGGACGCAGGTCGAGCTCGCCCAGGCGAGCATGGCGCAGACCTTCCTGCACTGGGGCGTGCACCCGTGGTCGATCTACGTGACCATCGGGCTCGCCCTCGCCTACGCGATCCACCGACGGGGGCGCCCGATCTCCATCCGGTGGACCCTGGAGCCGTTGCTCGGGCGGCGGGTGCGGGGCCGGTGGGGTGACCTCATCGACGTCGTCGCCCTCGTCGGGACGCTGTTCGGGGTGGCGACGTCGCTGGGGCTGGGTGTGCTGCAGATCAGCGCCGGCCTGGAGGCCGCCGGCTACCTCGAGTCCTCCGACCTCGTCAACGTGCTGCTCATCCTGGGCATCACCGGGGTGGTGCTGCTCTCGGTGGTCTCCGGGGTGGGGCGGGGCATGAAGTGGCTCTCCAACTTCAACCTCATGCTCGCCGTGGCGCTCATCGCGCTCGTCCTCGTCGTCGGCCCGACGCAGTTCCTGCTGCGCAACTTCGTGGAGTCCGTGGGGAACTACTTCCAGGGGCTGGTCGGGATGGCCCTGAACGTGAGCGCGTTCCAGGGACCGGCGGGGGAGGCGTGGCAGGCGTCCTGGACCACGTTCTACTGGGGATGGTGGATCTCCTGGGCGCCGTTCGTCGGCATCTTCATCGCCCGGATCTCCCGCGGGCGCACCGTGCGCCAGTTCGTCATCGGGGTGCTCATGGTCCCCACCGTCATGACCTTCGTCTGGTTCTCCGTGATCGGGGGGATGGCACTGCACTCCGAGGTGTTCGGCCAGGGCGGGCTGATCTCCGCGGACGGGACGGTCGACCTGGAGGGCGCGCTCTTCGCCCTGCTCGACCAGCTCCCCGGGGGTGTGGCACTGACGATCGGGGCGATCATGCTCATCGCGATCTTCTTCGTCACCTCCGCCGACTCCGGGTCGCTCGTCATGGGGATGATCGCCACCGGCGGGCAGGTCGAGCCGAAGCACTGGATCCGGGTGTTCTTCGCCGGCACCACGTCGGCGCTCGCGATCGCCCTGCTGCTCTCGGGGGGCCTGGAGGCGCTCAAGACCGCGGCGATCATCATCGCCCTGCCCTTCTCCGTGATCATGCTCGCCATGTGCTGGTCGACGGCGCTCGCGTTCGCGCGGGAGAACCGTGCCTACGAGCGGGCCAGGCGGGCCACCTTCCTGGACCACATCGGTGACTACTACGGGCTCGAGGTGGAAGCACCTCTCGAGCGCCCGGTCGGACCGCCCCTGGGTTCGCTGTTCGTGCAACGGCTGCGCCTGCACCCGCTGCACCCGCTGCGCAGGACCGGCAAGAACACTCCACCCCCCGCGCCAGGACCGACAGATCCGCCCTAGGCTGGGCGGATGGCCTCCCCTGCGCCCACCCTCACCCTGCTGGTGCTCGCGTCCCACCCCGGTCCGACGGCGGCGGTCACCGTGCTCGCCGTCGTGCTCGGTCTGGGCGTCGCCCTGCCCGCGCCCACGCTCGCCCTGCTCGCGCTCGCGTTCCTCGCCGGGCAGCTCTCCATCGGCTGGTCGAACGACTGGATCGACGCCGAGCGGGACGCTGCGGTCGGGCGTACCGACAAGCCCGTCGCCCAGGGGCACATCGACGTCGCGGTCGTCCGCACCGCCGCGCTCGTGGCCGCCGGCGCCACGGTGATCCTCTCCTTCGCGCTGGGCTGGGCGGCCGGCGCGGTGCACGTGCTGCTCGTGGCCTCGGGGTGGTCCTACAACGCCGGGCTCAAACGCACCCCTTTCTCGGTCGTGCCGTTCATGGTGAGCTTCGGGCTGCTGCCCGCCGTGGTCACCCTGGCCCTGCCCGACCCGGCCCTGCCCGCAGGCTGGGCGGTCGTGGTCGGCGCGGTGCTGGGGGTGGCGATCCACTTCACCAACGTCCTCCCCGACCTCGCCGACGACGCTGCGACCGGGGTGGCAGGCCTGCCGCACCGGGCCGGGCGCCGCGTGTCCGGGCTGGTCGCCTTCGGCGCCCTCGCGCTCGCGGCCGTGGTCGCGGCGCTCGGACCGGTCGGGGGGACACCACCGGTGATCGCCGTCGTGGGGGTGCTCGCGGCGGTGTCCATCGCCGTGTGGGGTGCGGTCCTCGTGCTCACCCGCCCGCCGGGGCGGCTGCTCTTCCAGCTCATCGTCGTCGCCTCGTTGCTGCTGGCCACCCAGCTCGCGCTGAGCGGCACCCGGCTCGTGGCAGAGTTGGGGCCGTGACACCCGACCCCACCTTCGTCCTGTTCCCCGGCCGCCACCACCTCGTGACACGCTTCCAGGTCGACTACCTCTCGCGGCTGCTCGCCGGCGAGGAGACCACCGCCGACGGGGCGACGCTCACCTTCGCCCCTGGCGCCCAGGTGGTGTGGGCGCTCACCTCCGCCACGCACAGCGGCACCCGGCGCAACCCGGTCCCCGCGCACCGCCGCGAAGCCCTCATCGAGCGGGTCGCGCTCGCAGCCGACCTGCCCTCCCTCGTCGTGCCGGTGGGCGACGTGCCACGCAGCGACGGGTTCGCGCACACGGTCGTCGCCGCGGTCGAGGCGAGCCTGGGCATCCGCCTCACCCCGGCCACGACCGTGGTCGCGTGCTCGACGCCGGCCGTCGCCGCGCTCTACGCCGCCGCCGGGTTCACCCTCGCCCCGGTCGAGCTCGGGGCCGACCCGGAGCCGGTCCGCCCCTGGGACGTGCTGGAGATGCTCGCCACCGAGAACGCGGCGTGGCGCGACCTCGCCCACCCCCAGGCGGTCGACTACATCGACCGGTACGCCCTGGCCGCGGCCATCCGGCTGATCCACCACGACCCGACCGTCTCGGCCGAGGGTGACCTCACCGAGACCCGGGACTACGCCAGCTACGCCGCGGACTTCGACGGTGCCTCCGACCGCAAGTGGGACCAGGTGTCCGGGTACGTCCAGCCCGGCCGGGTGGTCGACCTGGGGTGCGCGGCCGGTGGGCTGCTCGAGCGGGCCGCCCGCGAGCCGGCCCTGGAGGAGTCGGACCTCTACGGGGTCGACGTCGCCCGCCACCTCATCGCCGAGGCCGAGCACCGCAAGGCGCAGGGCGTCTTCGCCAACCCGAACATCTTCTTCGCCCAGCGCAACCTGCTCCGGGCCCCGGTGTTCCCCGACGCGAGCGTCAACACGACCCTGACCGTCGCGCTCACCCACGAGATCTCCAGCTACGGCGACGGCGTGGACGACCTCACGACCCTCGCCCGCCGGATCTTCGAGCACACCGCCCCGGGCGGGGTGTGGATCAACTCCGACGTCGTCGGGCCCGACGACGGCGACCGCCTCGTGCACCTGCACCTGGACACGGGCAGCACCGACGACACCGCGGACACCGACTCCGGCGCCGACAGCACTGTCGATCTGACCGGGTGGTCCCGCGAGGCGGTCGCCGCGCACTGCGCCGCGCTCTCCCCGGCCGGTCGGCTGCGCCAGTTCGCCCGCGATTTCCCGGCCCTGTCCGGCGGGGCCTGCGACGTGGTGTGGATCTCGCCCGGGGTGGCCGAGCTCGACCTGCGCACCGCGATGGAGTTCCTCTACACCCGCGACTACACCGGCAACTACCTCTCCGAGTGCCACGAGCGGTTCTGCGACCTCACCTTCGCCGGCTGGTCGGAGCTGCTCACCGGTGCGGGCTTCGCGGTGGACCGGGACAGCAGCGCCTGGCGCAACGACTGGCTCGTCGAGAACCGGCTGTCGGTCGGTGCGCGGATCGCCGACGCGGTCACCGGTGAGACCGTGCCCTGGCCGGCCACGCACGTGTTCCTGGTGGCCCGGCGACCCGGCTGAGCTGGGCCTGCCGCTGGCTCCGCCGCTACGACCAGCGCATCGCGTACCTCGCGGCGAGCCGGTGGCTGGCCGGGGTGGCGAGCACCCCCGCCAGGGCCAGGTCACGCAGCGCGAGCCGCAGCCCCCGAGCCGGTCGCCCGAGAGCCATGTTCACCTCGGCCTGCCGGGCGGCCCGGCGTGCGCTCACCGACCGGGTGTGGCCCACCCGGGCCAGGGCGTGGCGCAGCGCGGCGTCGGGAGCGGCGTCGGGCCGGGGGGAGCGCAGCGCCTCCACCAGGACCGGGGCGAAGGCGGCCGCGTCCAACCAGCCGAGGGTCATGCCCTGGCCGCCGATCGGGCTGATCTCGTGAGCCGCGTCGCCCACGAGCATCGTGCGGCCGGCGACCATCTGTTCGGCGAGGCGCCGCCGGACCGTGAACGCGCTGATCATCGTGCACGTGTCGGCCTCGACCCGGGCACCGGTGCGGTGGGTCACCACCTCGGCGAGGTGCTCCGGGCGGGGGTCGGCGACCAGAGCGGTGGTCCGCACGACGAACCGGCGCCGGTCCCCGGGCAGCGGGAAGGACTCCACGACGCCGTCGGGCTCGAGGTGGACGACCGCGTCGGGGCCGGCGCCGGTCGTGTCCGCGAAGTCGCCCATGACGTAGGTGTCGGGGTACTGGCGCAGCGTCGTCGCGATGCCCATGACCGACCGGACGGTGCTGCGCGCGCCGTCGGCCCCCACGACGAACCGCGCCGTCTCCTCGACCAGGTGGGTGGCCGGCACCGCGACCGCGCCCCCGGTCGCGGTGGACAGGGTCGGGTGCCCGACGGCGCGCACCGCGGACCCGAGCTGCCCGTCCTGGGCACCGAGCACCTGCAGGGCACCGAGCTGGACCCCGCGCACGAGGGCGCCGGGGGCGACGTCGTGCAGGCGCTCGGTGAGCAACGCCTCGGTGACCGACTGCGGGACGGCGGCGACGAAGGGGTAACGGGGGTCGGCGCGCGCGAAGGAGACCTCCCCGAGCACCCGCCCGCGGCTGCGCGCCACCCCGCGGCGCACGAGGACCGCCTGCTCGAGCAGGGAGGAGGTGAGGTCGACGGCCTCGAGGGCGTGCAGGGCGGGGGCGTGGATGCCGATCGCCCGCGAGGAGCCGGAGGCCTGGGTGCGCCGTTCCCAGACGGCGACGTCGAGGCCCGACCGGGCGAGCAGCGCCCCGAGGTAGAGGCCGACCGGCCCACCACCGACGACGAGGACGTCACGCACGCGTCTCAGCCTGCGTCTCGGGGCCGGGGGTGTCGCGCACGAGGAGCAGCCGGTAGGGCAGCTGGCGTGCGACATGCCACCCGGGGGGGACCACCGCGGCGAGCTCGCCTCTGCGGTAGCTGCGCCGGACCGAGAGGAGCCCGTCATGGTGGATGAAGGACCCGTCCGGGCGGGTCCGGCGCCACGGCAGCGTCCCCACGAGGTAGGCCCCGTAGGCCACCGGGCTCCGGGCGATGTCGTTGTGCACCACGAGGCGCCGGGAGAGCGCCTCGCTGTCCGCGAGCAGCGCGTCGCGCTCGTCGGCGTCGAGGTGGTGGAGCAGGTGGTTGGAGGTGACGACGTCGAAGCGGGCGCCGGCGCGGACCAGGTCCGAGCTCGTGGTCCGGGCGAAGGTCAGCCCGGGGACGGGGGGTGCGGCGGCGGCGAAGGCCGCCGCGCGGGGGTCGGGGTCGATCGCCGTGATCTCCAGGGCCAGCCCGTCGCGCGCCGCCCACCGGGCCAGGGCCCGGGGCACGTCGCCACCGCCGCAGCCGATGTCCAGCAGCGAGGTGGGCACCGTCGGGGACAGCACGGGGCGCACCCGGGAGGTGTAGACCTGGCGCCACCGCGAGACGAGCGCGTTGATCACCCGGAAGTGGCGGTAGGTGCGCTCGAGCGCGGCGAGGTCGCAGTCGGGGGAGTCCATGAGCTCGCGGGCGTCGAGCTCACGGTGGGTCAGCTTCATGGCCGGCGCAGGGTCAGCAGTGCGGACTCGACCGTGAGGCCGGGCCCGAAGGCCATCGCGCACACCCGCGGCGCGCCGGACGACCCGCCCGGATCGCTCCCGTGCAGCAGCCGTCGCAGGATGAACAGGACCGTCGCGCTCGACATGTTGCCGTGCTCGGCCAGGGTGCTGCGGGAGGGTTCCAGCTGGGCGTCGGTGAGCGTCAGCGCGTGCTGCACCTTGTCCAGGATCGACCGGCCGCCCGGATGGACGGCCCACAGGTCGACGTCGCCGGCGGGCCTGCCGGCCAGGGTGGGGTCGCCGGCGAACAGCGGGGCGAGCGCGGAGTCGATGTGCTCGGCGATGATCGCCGGCACGTATCGGCTGAGCACCATCTCGAAGCCCAGGTCCCCGATGGTCCAGGCCATGTCCTCCTCACCGACCGGGGTGATCGTCGTGGCGAAGGAGTCGAGCTCGAGGACTGCACCGGGGGGCCCGGCGACGTCCCGCCCGGACACCACCGCCGCCGCCGCGCCGTCGGAGAACACCGACGACGCCACGATCGTGTCCGGGTCGTCGCTGGCCCGCAGGTGCAGGGAGCACAGCTCGACGCACACGACGAGCACGACGGCGTCCGGGTCGCTCACGCAGAAGGACCGGGCCGCCCGCAGTGCCGGGAAGGCCGCGTAGCAGCCCATGAAGCCCAGGTGGAACCGCTGGGTGCGGGGGGACAGGCCCAGGTCGCGCACGAGCGCGAAGTCGGGACCGGGGGCGTAGAAGCCGGTGCACGAGACGGTCACCACGTGCGTGACGTCGTCGGCGGTGATCCCGGGAGCCGCCTCGATAGCCCGGCGCGCGGCGGCCAGGACCAGCTCCGGGCACCGCGCGGCGTAGACGGCGTTGCGGGTCCCGGTGCTCGGGGTGAGGACCAGGCCGGACTCGGCGTCGTAGAACACCGGCGGCGCGGAGTCTCCCGCACCCGGCAGGTCCCGGGGGGAACCGTCCAGCTCGTCGATGACGGAGTGCCGGGTGTCGATCGCCGACGCGTCGAAGGATGCGGTGATGAGCCGCTGGGCGAGACGGCTGCGGCCCGGCTGGGCCAGGAAGAGATCGCGGATCTCCCCCTGCTTGACCTCGACGGACGGCACGGCGGTCTCGATCGATCGGATGCTGATGGCCATTTCGTCACTGTAGCTGCGGCCCGTGGTGCCCGCTCGGTGGCCCCGCACCTGGCAGGATGGTCGGGCCGAGACCACCCTGGAGGACCTGCGTGCCGATGCTCGACAAGGACATGACCCTGTGCATCTCGTTGGCCGAGCGCCCGAGCAACATCGGGACCCGGTTCCACAACTACCTCTACGACGAGCTCGGCCTCCCCTACGTCTACAAGGCCTTCGCCCCCACCTCGATCACCGACGCGATCACGGGGGTCCGCGGCCTGGGCATCCGCGGCGCCTCGGTGTCCATGCCGTACAAGGAGGCCGTCATCGACCTCGTCGACCACCTGGACGCCTCGGCCCTGGCCATCGACTCCGTCAACACGATCGTCAACGACGACGGCGTGCTCACCGCCTACAACACCGACTACTCCGCCGTGGCGACCCTCCTGGACACCCACCGCGTCGATCCGGCGAGCTCGGTGCTGGTGCGCGGCAGCGGGGGGATGGCCAAGGCGGTCGTCGCGGCGCTGCGCGACGCCGGGTTCACCCGCGGGACGGTCGTGGCCCGCAACGAGGTCACCGGACCGGCGCTCGCGGCCCTCGCCGGGTTCACCTGGCAGCGCGAGACCGGGCTCACCACCGCCGACCTGCTGGTCAACGTCACCCCGATCGGGATGGCCGGGTCGGACCAGACGGACGCGGCGTCCTTCGACGACCGGGCGGTCGCTGCGGCCTCCACCGTCTTCGACGTGGTGGCCTTCCCCTCCGAGACGCCGCTGGTCCGAGCGGCACGGACGGCCGGGCGGGCCGTGATCACCGGGGCCGAGGTCATCGCCCTCCAGGCCGCCGAGCAGTTCGCGCTGTACACCGGGGTGCGCCCGACGCCGGAGCAGGTCGCCCGGGCGTCGGAGTTCTCCCGCTCGTGACGCGAACGGGCCGCGCAGGTGACCCTGCGCGGCCCGTGTGAAGTGCCCGGGTCAGTCGTGCTGGGCGGACAACCACCCGCGGAGCGCGTCCGGGCGGTCGGTGATGATCGCGTCGACGCCCGCAGCGGTGAGCGCTGCCCACTCCTCGGGCTCGTTCGCCGTCCAGACCATGACCTGCAGACCCGCTCCGTGCAGCTCAGCGAGCAGCTCGGGACGGGCCCGCAGCAGCCCCCCGTGCGGGTTGCACGCCATCACCCCGAGCTCGGCGCACAGGTCGAGCAGCGACCCGTCCGCTGCCGCGATGAGCAGCCCCCGGCGCAGCTCGGGTGCTGCGCCGGCGAGCACCGCGACCGTGGCGGGGTCGAAGCTCTGCACGATCACCCGGTCGCCCAGATCGGCCGCGCGGATCGCCTCGACCACGCTGGACGCCCCGTCGGCGTCCCAGGCGCCCTTGAGCTCGAGGAGCAGGTCGATCCCCGGCCGGGCCACGAGGAAGCCGATGACCTCGGTGAAGGTCGGCACCCGCTGGCCGGCGTAGGCGGGGGAGAACCAGCTGCCGGCGTCGAGACGGCGCAGCTCGACCAGGTCGAGGTCGCTCACCGCCCCCGAGCCGTCGGTGGTCGCGTCGACGGTGTCGTCGTGGATGACCACGGCCACTCCGTCGGCGCTGCGCTGGAGGTCGATCTCGATGCTGTCCGCACCCGCCCGCCAGGCCGCCTCGAGGGCGACCAGGGTGTTCTGCGGGGCGGTGCGGGAGCTGCCCCGGTGCGCGACGACGCGGGGGGCGAGGGGGTGAGGGTGGGTCACAGGTAGGGCTCCACGTTCTCCTGGAAGGCCTTCTGCAGGCGGGGGGTGATCGAGGCCCAGGCCGTGGCGGCGGGGGTGTTGTTGAGCACCATCTGCTCGATCCCTTCGGTGATGATCTGGTCACCGCCCGGCACGAACACCCGGACCCAGTCCTGAGTGCGGGTCTTCGTCTCGAGCTGGTCGATCGCGGTCCGGAACTGGGGGATGGTCGCGTAGAGCTCCGTCATGATCTCACCCTCCTGGGCGGAGGTGCGCACCGGCACGTACCCGGTGTTCTGGGAGAAGTACGCGGTGTTCTCGGCGTCGGTGATGAAGGCGAGGAACATCGCGGCGGCGAGCTGCTGCTCGGGGGTCCGCGAGGCCGGGATGGCCAGGCCCGTCCCACCGGTCGGCACGCCCGAGCCCTGGGGCCCGTCAGGCAGGAAGCTCGTGCCCAGGTCGAAGGTCACGGCCTCGAGCAGGCCTTTGAGGGAGCCGGTCGAGCCGATCAGGGAGCCGAAGATCCCGGCGGCGAAGTCCGCGTTCGTGTCCGCGCCCAGGCCGGCGATCTTGGAGTCGTGGTACATCCCGCGGACGAACTCGCCCGCGGCCTCGGCCTCGGGGGTGTCGAGGGTGACGGTCCAGTCCTCGGAGTATGCGCCGCCCTGGCCCCAGATGATGTTCTCCATCCACCAGCCGGCCCAGCTCGGGCCGGTGGCCAGGCCGAGGGGGGCGCCGTCGGCGGGGAGCAGCGCGGCGAGGGCGGGCGCCCACTCCTCGAGCTCGGCCCACGTCTCGGGCCCGCGGTCGGGCAGGCCGGCCGCGGCCCACAGGTCACGGTTGTAGTAGAAGAGCGGGGTGGAGCGGGCGTAGGGCGCCGCCCAGTGCAGGGAGTCGAACTCGTAGTCGGAGTACAGCGTGGCGTTGAAGTCCGCGGTGTCGACCTCGAGGTGGGCGAACACGTCGTCGAGGGGCATGATCTGGCCGTTGAGGAAGTAGCGGAACCACCAGACGTCGCTCGAGATGACGAGGTCGGGGAGGCTGTCGGTCGAGGAGGCGGCCTGGAAGCGCTGGGCGACCTCGTCGTAGTTCGCGCCCGCGGTCACGTGCTTGACGGTGATCTCGGGGTGGACCTTCTGGAAGCGGGCGATGAGCTCCTCCTCGATCGCCTTGGAGGCGCCGGGGTGGTTGCTCCACCAGGTGATCTCGCTCGCCGGGGTGATCGTGGACCAGTCGGTCGTGGCGGTGTCCTTGGCACGGGCGGTGTCCTCCGTGACGGAGGGGCCGGAGCAGGCGGCCAGGGACAGGCCGAGGGCGCCCAGGCCACCGAGCTGGAGGACGTTGCGGCGCGAAGGCTGCCAGGCGGGGCCGGACGAGAACGCGGGGGACGAAGTCGACACGTGAGGTGCTCCTTGGGTGGGGTGGTGCGGTGGGGTGGGTGAGGTGGAGGGGGGAGGTCGTGAGGGTCAGCCGGTGACGGCGCCCGCGGTCAGACCGGCGACGAGCCGGCGCTGCAGGACGAGGAAGACGGCCAGGATCGGCGCGGTGACGAGCACCGTGGCGGCCATGAGGACGCCCCAGTTGTTCATCCCGTCGACGTTCTGCAGCAGGGTGAGGCCGAGCGGCAGCGTCATCATCTCGGCGTTGTCGATGACGAGGAAGGGCCAGAGGTAGTCGTTCCACTCCGCGACCATCGAGACCAGCCCGACCGCCGCGATGGTCGGCAGCGACATGGGGATGACGAAGCCCCACAGCCGGCGCCAGTGGCCGGCGCCGTCGAGCTGGGCGGCCTCGAGGATCGAGGCGGGCAGGGTGAGGAAGTGCTGGCGGAACAGGAACGTCCCGAAGGCGCTGGCCAGGCCGGGCACGAGGATCCCCTGGTAGGTGTTGAGCCAGCCCAGGGATGCCACGAGGGTGTAGTTCGGGATGATGGTGATCTGCGCGGGGATCAGCAGCGCGAAGATCACCAGGGCGAAGATCGCCTTCTTGAAGGGGAACTCGAGGAAGACGAGCGCGTAGGCGCAGCACAGCCCGAGGAGCAGCTTCAGGCTCGCGCCGGCGAGGGTCAGACCGAGGCTGTTGAGGAACAGGCGCCCCACCGGCAGGGTGTCGGCGACCTGGGCGTAGTTGGCCGGGTCGAGGCTGGCCGGGAGCCACTGCAGCGGCAGGGAGTACAGCTCGGTCGGCTCCTTGAAGCTCGCGAAGACCATCCAGACCAGCGGGACCGACATGACCGCCACGGCCGCCAGCATCGTCAGGTAGGACGCCGCGTCGGCCGAGACCCGACGCCGGGCCGCGCGCCGGTCCCCGCCTGGGCCGGGGGCGGAGGGGCTACCCGGGTGACGCTGGTCGAAGGGGGTGCCGGGCGGCGTCGGGCCGGCGGCACCGGGAGCACCGGCGGCGCCCGCAGCGGGGGACCCGGATCGGATGGGGAGATCGACGCTCATCAGTAGTGCACCTTCCGTTCCACGAACTTCAGCTGGACGACCGTGATCACCAGGAGGATGAGGAAGAGGATCGTGGCGACGGCGGAGGCGTAGCCCGCGCGGCCGGAGACGAAGCTCTCCTGGTAGATCTGGTACATGAGGGTGGTGGTGCCGCCGAGCGGACCACCCTGGGTCATCGCGTGGATGATGTCGAAGGACTGCAGCGAGCTGAGCAGGCTGGTCACCGACAGGAAGAACGTCGTCGGGCCGAGCAGCGGGAGGACGACCGAGCGGAGCGTCCGGCCGGGACCGGCGCCGTCGAGGGCCGCGGCGTCGCGCAGCTCCTGCGGGACCGCCTGCAGGCCGGCGAGGTAGATGAGGGCGACGTAGCCGACGTTCTTCCACAGGTACACGACGATGACCATGGTCAGCGCCCACGGTGAGTCGTTGTACCAGTCGGGCGAGGCCAGACCCACCCACTTCAGGGCCACGGACATGAGGCCGTACCGCGGGTCGAAGATGAACAGCCAGAGCATGCCCACCGCGATGCCGGAGAGCACGTACGGGGCGAACACCACGGTGCGCGCCACGCCGCGGCCGACGAGCTTGCGGTCGAGCAGCAGGGCCAGGCCGAGGCCGATGAGCAGCGAGCCGCCGACCGTGGCGACCGTGAAGATCGCCGTCGTGGTGAGCACCTGGGCGGTGCGCGGGTCCGCGAACCACTCGAGGTAGTTGCCCAGACCCACCGGGCGGGCGTTCGGGGCGCCGATGTTCCACTGCAGGGTCGAGTACTGGAAGCTCTGCAGCAGCGGCTTGTAGACGAAGACGATGAGCAGGGCGACGTTGGGGCCGGCGAGCAGGAGGAACGTCAGGTACGTCTTCCACCGGGCGCGGGTCATGCGCCGGCGGGGTGGGGCGAGGGGTGCGGGTGGGGCGAGCGCGTCCGGGGCCGCGGTGGTCATCGGGGGAACTCCAGTCGTGGGCGGGGCAACGCCGCAACCCTAGGGACGTCCCAGGGCGCTGAGCAGCCATTTCTGGCCGAGTTCGGCGACTGTTCGTAGGGAGTTCATCCCGTGCTCGGATACCGGTCCTCCGGGTCGCCGGGGCGTCATGCGACGACCCCCGGCTGTTCGCCTGAAAGCCTTTTCCTCGATCGGGCGCTGATAGTCTCCGGGTCCATGAGCCCCTTCACCGCGCCGGTGGACCTCGTGGTCCGCGGCGCCCAGGTCATGGAGTCCGACGGGTCCTTCTCCCTCGCGCAGGTCCACGTGGCCGGGGCACGGATCGTCGCCGTGGACCGCCGCCCCGGCACGCTTGACGGGGCCACGGCCGGGGCGACGGTCGTCGAGGCCGCCGGCCGCTGGCTGATCCCCGGCATCGTCGACTGCCACACCCACCTGGGCTGGACCACCTTCCTGCCCGACGACGAACCCGGCGACCTCGCCCCCGGGCTGGCAGCCACCCTGGCGGCCGGGGTGACGAGCGCCCGCGACGCGGGCGGCGCCGGGTCGGGGCTGCGGGACGAGGTCGCGGGCGGGGCGCTGCCCGGGCCCCGGCTGGCTGTCGCGATCGAGATGATCACCGCGCAGACGGGCGGTGTCGGGGCGCTGCGGGAGCGGGTGCGGGCCCTGGTGGACGACGGCGCGGACTGGATCAAGGTCATGGCCACCGGCGGCGTCATGGCTCCCGCGGGCACCGAGCTCGAGTCGGCGTTCAGCGCGGCCGAGATCACCGCGGTCGTGGACCAGGCGCGGGCGCTCGGGGTCCCGGTCATGGTCCACGCCTGGGGAGGGGACGCGGTGACGCACGCGATCGCCGCCGGGGCGGCGTCGATCGAGCACGGGATCTTCCTCACCCCGGAGCAGGCGGCCGCCGGCGCAGCGGCCGGCACGGCGCTCGTGCCCACCCTGGCGATCTATGCCGAGGTGGCCCGGATGGCCGAGCGCGGCGCGCTGCCCGGAGCGGACCTGGACCGGGTGCGACGCATCGTGGCTGCCCACCCGCGCGCCGTGCGGACCGCTCACGAGGCGGGCATGAAGGTCGCGCTGGGCTCCGACTTCGGCACGAGCGACCAGCACGGACGCAACCTCGTCGAGATCGACCACCTGGCGCGGGCGGGCCTGGGCGCCCGGGGGGCGCTGCTCGCCGCGACCCGCACCGGGGCCGAGCTGCTCGGCACGGGGACCGGTCTGCTCGAGGTCGGGGAGGTCTTCGACGCGGTGCTGCTCGCGGAGGACCCGAGCGTGACGGGGGTCTTCCTCCGGCGGGAGACGGTCGTCGGTGTCTATCAGGACGGCCGTGCGGTGCGGTGACCGGCCTCCGAAAACGTAGGATGTCTGGGCCGGCTGTTGGAGCCGCTGTCCCCACAGAAGAAGGCACGGACGTGACCCTCACCAGAGCACGCACCTCGACCACGACGCTCGCCCGCACCGGCGTGGCCGTCCTGACCGCCGGGGTCCTCGTGCTGGCGGGGTGCACCTCGTCCGCGACCCCCCGACCGGCCGGCTCCACCACGAGCGCCGTGCCCACCCCCGGCGGGACGCTGACCTTCGCCCGGACGCAGTCGCCCACCTCGCTCGACCTGCACAGCCAGATCACCGCGAACAACGCCTTCGCGATCGACAAGGTCTTCGAGCCGCTGCTCTCCTTCAACGCCGAGGGCGAGATCGAGCCGTGGCTGGCGAGCGACTACACCTCGAGCGAGGACGGGCTCGTGTGGACCTTCACACTGCGCCCGGGCGTGCAGTTCTCCGACGGGACCGACCTCACCCCCGCCGACGTCGTCTACTCCCTGGACCGTCACCTCGAGGTCGGCGGGCCGCTGCCGCTGCACGCCCCGATCACCTCGATCGAGGCCTCCGGCACCGACACCGTCGTCATCACCCTGAGCGCTCCCTACACCCCCTTCGCCGCCGAGCTCGCCGGGTTCTCCAACGGCATCCTCCCGGCCGACCTCGGCGGCCTCGACGAGGCGACGTTCTTCAAGAACCCCGTCGGCACCGGACCGTTCGTCGTCGACTCCTGGACCGAGGGCGGGGACATCTCCTTCACGAAGAACGAGCACTACTGGCAGGAGGGCAAGCCCTACCTCGACTCCGTCGTCTACAAGCTCGTCCAGGACGACAACCAGCTCGTGGCCCAGCTGCAGGCCGGGCAGGTCCACGTCATCGACTCCGTCGCCGGCGCCAACGTCGCCGCGCTCGAGGGCAACTCCTCCCTGACGGTGTCCACCACGCCCAGCTGGGTCGTGGAGGAGCTCTTCTTCAACACCCTCGACGAGCACTTCGCCGACCGTGACGTGCGGCGCGCGGTGTCCTACGCCCTCGACCGCGAGGGCATCGTGGCCGCGACGAGCTTCGGCACCGCCGAGGTCGCCGGGTCCGTGCTGCCCCCGACCATCCCCGGCCACGACGCCGCGATCGACCCGCTCGGCTACGACCTCGACGCCGCCAAGGCGTCGATCGCCGCCTCCGCCTACCCGGACGGCTTCGCCACGACGCTCCTCGTGGCGAGCGGGAACACGCTGCGCGCCCAGGAGGCACAGATCGTCCAGGCCCAGCTGGCCCAGATCGGCATCACCGTGGAGATCGAGTCGATCGACCTCGCGGCCTTCCGTGAGCGGTTCCGGGCCTTCGACTACTCCTTCATGCTCAACTCCGCGACGTCGGACGTGGCCGACCCCAACGGGATCGTCACCTTCCAGGCCGACCCCGCCGGGGGCACCAACGGGTACTGGACCCACTACGACAACCCTGAGGTCACCGCGCTCATCGCGCAGGGACGCACGCTGCCCGACGGCGCCGAGCGCACCGCGGTCTACTCCCAGATCCAGACCCTCATCGCCGGCGACGCCCCGTTCATCCCGTTGTCCTACCCGTCCAACATCAAGGCGTCCCAGGTGAGCGTCCAGGGCCTGACGGTGCTCCCCAACGGCAGCGTCCGGCTCCAGGACACCTGGATCACCCCGTAGCTCGCGGATGATCCGATGGTGATCCGATGCTGAGGGGCTCGCTCCGGTGGCTGGCACGCACGGCGCTGCGTGTCGTGCCGGTGGTCGCCGGGGTGGTCCTGGCGACCTTCTTCCTGCTCCGCCTCGTCCCCGGCGGACCGGCCGCCGCGGTGCTCGGTGACCAGGCCACCGACGAGGCCGTCGCCGCCCTCGAGGTCGAGATGGGTCTGGACCGGCCGCTGGCGACCCAGTTGTGGAGCTACCTCACCGGCATCGTGCTGCGCGGGGACGTGGGGGCCTCCCTCGTCTACGACGTCCCCACGGGCGACCTCATCGCCGGCCGGGTGGGGGTCACCCTCTCGGTGGTCGCGCTGGCCGTCGCCCTCACCGTCGTGCTCGTGGTGCCGCTGGCCCTGGCGGCCGCGCTGCGCAAGGACGGGGTCGTCGACCACCTCATCCGGGTCGTCCCGGCGATCGGCCTCGCCATGCCGACGTTCTGGATCGGGCTGCTGCTCGTCCTGGTCTTCGCGGTCACCCTCGGGTGGCTGCCTGCCGGCGGGTCCGGGGACGGGGTACGCTCCCTGATCCTGCCCGCCGTCGCCCTCGCGATCTCCATGACACCGGTCCTCGTGCGGACCCTGCGTGCCCAGCTCCTCGAGGTGCTCGACGCCGACTTCGTGGACACCCTCACCGCCGCCGGGCTGGGGCGCCGCCGCGTGCTCGTGCACGTGCTGCGCAACGCCGCCCTGCCCACCCTCACCCTCTTCGGCCTGAACATCGCGTACCTGGTCGGGGGGACCCTCGTCATCGAACGGGTCTTCGCTCTCAACGGACTGGGAGCGCTCATGTTCGAGGCGATCGGCAACCGCGACTTTCCCGTGGTCCAGGGCGTCGCGCTGTTCTGCGCGGTGGCCGTGGTGGTCGTCACCGTCGCCACGGACTTCCTCGTCGACCGCCTCGACCCGCGCTCGAGGCTGCCATGACGGGCCAGGACGGACTGTGGCGGCGGATGGCCACCACCCCGGCCTTCGTGGCCGGTGCGGTGATCACCCTCAGCGTCGTCCTCGTCGCCGTGCTCGCCCCCGTGCTGGCCACCCACGACCCGGGGGCCCAGAACCTGCTCGGCGGGCTCCAGGGACCCTCCGGAGAGCACTGGCTCGGGACCGACCAGCTCGGCCGGGACATCTACTCCCGGCTGCTCTTCGCCGCCCGGACCGACCTGCGGATCGCGGGCCTCGCGGTGATCGTCCCCTTCGCCGTCGGCGTCCTCGTGGGGACCCTGAGCGGGTATGTCGGCGGGTGGTTCGACTGGGTGGTCTCCCGGGTGGTGGACACCGTGGTGGCCTTCCCGTTCTACGTCATCGTCGTCGCGGTGGTCTTCGCGGTCGGTGCGGGCGAGCAGGGGATCTACGTCGCGCTGGCCCTGGTCGGCTGGGTGACCTACGCCCGGGTGCTCCGCGCGACGACGGCCGTGCACGCACGGTCCGGCTGGGTCGTCGCGGCGCGCGGCGGGGGGCTGTCCCACGCGCGGATCCTCGGGCGCCACATCCTCCCTAACACCCTCACCCAGGCGATCGTGCTGCTCATGAACGACATCGTCTTTGTCATCGTCGCCGTCGTCACGCTCAGCTATCTCGGCCTCGGGGTGCAGCCGCCCACCGCGGACTGGGGCATCATGATCAGCGACGGCCAGGCCTTCGTCGCCACGAAGTGGTGGCTCTCGGTCGTCCCCGGTGCCGCGGTCGTCTACACCGGGATCGGGCTGTCGCTGCTCGGCGACGGCGTGGCCGACGTCTGGAGGGTCGAATGAGCGCCGTGACGATCGCCGGGCTGAGCATCGACGGCCCCCGCGGAAGGATCGTGCACGGGATCGACCTCCACGTCGAGGCCGGTGCGGCGGTCGGCATCGTCGGGGAGTCCGGCTCCGGCAAGTCCCTCACGCTCAAGGCGGTCATCGGGCTGCTGCCCCGCGGGGTCCGGGTCTCGGGCGGGCAGGTGAGCACGTCGGGCCGGGTCGGGATGATCTTCCAGGACCCGCTCAGCGCCCTCGACCCGCTGACGACCGTGGGCAACCACGTGATCGAGGTCTGCCGCCACGCGCGCGGCATGCCCCGGTCCGCGGCCCGGGCCCGGGCCGTCGAGCTGTTCACCGAGGTCGGGCTGCCCGACCCGGCCGCGACGCTCCGGTCCTACCCGCACCAGCTCTCCGGCGGCCAGCGCCAGCGGGTGGTGCTCGCGGTCGCGCTGGCCGCCGAGCCCGACATCCTGCTCTGCGACGAACCCACCACGGCCCTGGACGTCACCGTCCAGGCGCAGGTCCTCGCGCTCATCGAGACGCTGCGCCGGGACCGCGGGCTGACCGTCGTCTTCGTCAGCCACGACCTCGCCGTGGTGAGCCAGGTGTGCTCGAGCGTCGCCGTCATGCACGCGGGCCGGATCGTGGAGGTCGGGCCGACCGACGACGTCGTGGCCCGCCCGCGCCACCCCGCCACCCGCGCCCTCGTCGACGCGGTCCTGGAGGTGCCCCGATGACCGGCTCGGTGACCGCCGTGGTGACCGGCTCGGCGACGCCGCGGCTCGAGGTCCGCGGCCTGCAGGTCTCCTACGGGACCACCCGGGTGGTGCACGGGGTGACCTTCACCGTCGCGGCAGGCTCGGTCGTGGGGGTGGTGGGGGAGTCCGGGTCGGGCAAGACCACGATCGCGCGGGTGATCGCCGGCGAGCTGGAGCCGTCCGCGGGCGCCGTGCTGCTCGACGGCCACGCCATCAGCCACCGCACCCGTGAGCTGCGCCGCGCGATCCAGGTCGTCTACCAGGACCCGTTCGCCACCCTCAACCCCCGCATGACCGTGGTCCAGGTGCTCTCCGAGCTGCTCAGGGTGCACAGGATCGTCCCGCGGGACCGGGTCCGCGCGCGCTGTGCCGAGCTCATGGACCTCGTGCGGCTGCCCGCCGCGGTGCTCGACGCCTACCCCCGTCAGCTCTCCGGAGGGCAGCGTCAGCGCGTGGCGATCGCCCGGGCGCTCGCTCTCGGCCCGCGGGTCCTCGTCGCCGACGAGCCGACGTCTGCCCTGGACGTCTCGGTCCAGGCGACGGTCCTCGACCTGCTCGCCGAGCTGCAGCGGACCCTCGGCCTGACCGTCGTGCTCATCTCCCACGACCTGGCGGTCGTGCACCGGCTGTGCGACCGCGTGGTGGTGATGCGCGCCGGTGAGGTCGTCGAGGACGCACCGGCGGAGGTCTTCTTCACCGCGCCGCGCCACCCGTACAGCACGTCCCTGCTCGACGCCGCACCACGCCTGGGCGGTGGCGCGACGTCGCTGCTCTGACCTGAGGTCGGAAGGGCGAGACCCCCTCAAGCATCGGCCGGTGTCGATGCGTGCGGATCGGGGCTCTCCGCCGCCGCTGCCCGGGCCAGGATGTTGGAGGCCATCGACGGGAAGATGAGCAGGTGGAACGGGAAGATCGCCCACCAGTAGACCTTGCCGATCAACCCGCGCGGGAAGTAGATCGCCCGCTGCCGGTACCTCGTCCCGGAGCCGTCCGGCTCGGCCGTGAGCTCGAGCCACGCACCGCCCGGGACGCGCATCTCGGCCCGGAGCCGGAGCTGACGTCCCGGCTCGATGTGCTCCACCCGCCACCAGTCCACGGCGTCGCCCACGACGAGCCGCGTGGGGTTGCGCCGCCCCCGGTTGTGCCCGGCCCCGCCCACGAGCTTGTCGGCCAGGCCGCGGATCACCCAGGCGGCGGGCAGGGAGTACCAGCCGTTGTCCCCGCCGATCCCCTCGATCACCGACCACACGGCGGCAGGGCTCACCGGCGCGGTCCGGGACCGGTCGTCGACGAAGACCGTCCGCCCGGCCCAGTCGGGGTCGCTCGGCAGCGGGTCGGAGGGCGGGCCCGACGACGCGCTGGACCAGGACGTCGCGACCTCGCCCTGCTGGATCTTGCGCAGCGCGAGCCGCACCGCGGCACGGTACCCGGTCAGCCCGCCGGGGGGCGGCGGGATGAGCTCGTCGATGTCGTGCTCGCTGGTCACGGCGTCGTGCTGGAGGGACTGGACGAGGGGGACGGCCATGGAGTGCGGGATCGGCGTGACGAGGGCGACCCACCAGCCGGCCAGCCGTGGGGCGGGGATCGGCAGGGCGTAGATGCGTCGTCGGGCGAGCCCGGCCTCACGGGCGTACCCGTACATGAGCGCCGCGTAGGTGAGAGCCTCCCGGGACCCGAGGTCGAAGGTCCGGTTGATCGCCCCGTCCAGGCCCGGCGCGCGGGAGAGGTAGTGCAGCACGTCGCGGATCGCGATCGGTTCGATCCGGTTGTTGACCCAGCTCGGGGCGGGCATGAGCGGGAGGTTCTCGGTGAGGTGACGGATCATCTCGAAGGACGCCGACCCCGAGCCGATGACCACACCAGCCTGGAAGACGAGTGCGGGGACGGGACCTGCGAGCAGGACCTCCCCGACGGCGGTCCTCGACCGCATGTGCGGGGACAGGGCGACCCCGCTCGGGTGCAGCCCGCCGAGGTACACGATCCTCGTCACCCCGGCCCGGGCGGCGCCGTCGGCCATGACCTGCGCGGTCTGCTGCTCGGTCTCCTCGAAGCTCGCACCCGACCCCATGGAGTGCACGAGGTGGAAGGCGGTGTGCACCCCCGCACAGGCCTCGGCGGTCTCGGCGACGCTGGAGAGGTCACCGGTGACCACCTCGACGTCGTCGCGCCAGGGGACGTGCTCGAGGCGACCGGGGGTGCGGACGAGCACCCGGACCCGGTAGCCCTGGGCGAGCAGCCGCGGCACGAGCCGCCCGCCGATGTAGCCGGTGGCCCCGGTGACGAGGACGAGCAGGGGTGGGGACTGCGGGGGAGGAGACTGCGGTGAGTCGGTCATCCGTCGATGCTAGGTGCCGCCACCAGCCAGCGCCCAGCCTGCGCCCGACCTGCGCCCGACCTGCGCGGCTAGAGCCACCTCTTCCACTTGAAGACCCGGTACAGGGTGAACGACCCGGCGACCATGAGCCCGACCGCCATCGGGTACCCGGCGACCCACGACAGCTCGGGCATGTGCTCGAAGTTCATCCCGTACACCGTCCCCACCAGCGACGGCGCGAAGAGGATCGCCGCCCAGGCCGAGATCCGCTTGACCTCCTCGTTCTGCTCGAGGCTGGAGACGGTCATCGCCCGCATCTCCTCGTTCTGGCGCTGGGCCACGACCGTCGCGTTCACCGTGAGCGCGTTCTGCAGCAGCGCCCGGAAGGAGTCCGCCCGGTCCACGACCCGCACGACGTGGTCGTGCACGTCGCGCAGGTAGCGGGTGAGCTCGTCGTCGACGTGGTACTTCGTGGCCCCGTTCTTCAGCGCATCGAGCATCTCCAGCAGCGGGCGGGTGGCCCGCTGGAAGTCCATGACCTCGCGGTAGAGGTCGTAGATGCGCCGGGAGACGGCCGGGTTGCCGGCGAAGAGCTCGTCCTCGATCTCGTCGATGTCGTTCTCCAGCCCCGCGACGACGGGCGCGTACTCGTCGACGACCTCGTCGAGGATCGCGTAGAGGACGGCCTCCGGGCCCAGCCGGAGCAGCTCCGGGGAGTTCTCCATCCGGCGTCGGACCTTGGCCAGGTCGGGTGCCTCCGCGTGCCGGACGGTCACGACGAAGTCGGGTCCGGTGAAGACGTGCAGCTCACCGAACTCCACACGCTCGTCGGCGTCGATGTAGCGGGCCGGGCGCAGCACCGTGAACAGCACGTCCCCGTAGCGCTCGGTCTTGGGCCGCTGGTGGGCCTTGATGGTGTCCTCGACGGCGAGCGGGTGGATCCCGAACTCGGCCTTCAGGGAGGCGATCTCGGTCTCGTCGGGGCGGTACAGCCCGATCCACGCCATGCCCTGCTGAGCGTGCATCGCCTCGAAGGTGAGCTCGAGCGAGGCGGGGTCGGCGTGACGCAGGCCGTCGACGTAGACGGCGTTGTCGATGAGCGGCATGGTGGGGGTCTTTCGTCGCAGGGGGCGCCGGAGCGCGCGGAGGTCTGGGGCAAGTATCGCCGGTCGGTGGGGAGCTCTCACCATGCCCGACGCCGCCCGGCGCCCCCCGGGCGCGCCCGGCGACGCTAGGATCGCAGTCGGCGTGGGTGGTCGCCCGCGCCGCAGACCATGCGGAGGATGTTCAATGGCGTTCTGGGACCAGCTCAAGACGAAGACCTCGGAGATGAGCGACCAGCTCAAGACGAAGTCGAAGCAGTTCACGAACAAGGAGTTCGCCAACGCCAGCATGGCGATGTGCGCGCTGATCGCCGCGGCGGACGGCAAGATCGACCAGACCGAGCGCGGCAAGACCGCCGCCCTCATCATGAACAACGAGATCCTCGCCGTCTTCTCCCCGAGCGATCTGCGCGAGAAGTTCGACTTCTACTGCGACCGCCTCGACCGGGACTACGACTTCGGCAAGGTCGAGGCCATCTCGGCCGTCGCCAAGCTCAAGTCCAAGCAGGACCAGGCGCGTGCCGTCATCCAGATCGGCATCATCATCGGCGGTTCCGACGGCGACTTCGACGCCGACGAGCGCCAGGCCGTCAAGGAGGCCTGCTTCGCGGTGGGCATCGCGCCGTCGGAGTTCGACCTCTGACCGGTGGCTGACGCCGCCTGAACCGTCGATGGCGGCCGTCCCCACGGGGACGGCCGCCATCGACGTGTCGGAGCGGGTCGGGGCGGGGCCGGTCAGAGTGCGGGCAGGACCAGGGAGTGGTCCGCGGTGAGCCTGGCCGGTGGTTCGGGGTTGATGTTCAGCGACCGCTCGGGCAGAGCGCCACCGGCCATCCCTGCGGGCAGCGGGACGAGGGTCTCGACCGTGACGAAGGAGGCGCCGAGGACCGGAGCCAGCGGCCCGGCGTCGCCGTCGACAGCCAGCCGGACCGCGGCCCAGGGCAGGTTGACCCCGGTCAGGGACGCGGCGTAGAGCCCCCCGGACGGTCGGGTGTTGACCTCGAGCAGGGCAAGCTCCCCGCGCCACCACCGCAGCTGGGTGTTGGACAGGTAGGCGAGCTGGTAGGCCTCGGTGATCTGGCGAGCGATCTCGATGGCGCGCGGGGTGTCGGCGAGGAAGGTCCGGCGCCTCGCCGACTTGGCCCGGGGCAGCGCGACGAGCAGCTCACCGAAGGTGCTGGAGAGGCAGTCGACGCTGATCTCCGGGGACGACATGTAGGGCATGACCATCATGGCCGGGGTCGCGCGCCCTTCGGCGTCGGCGGCACGCAGCGCCGCGGTGACCTCGTCGAGCCGGACCCGGTGCGCGGGAGGGGCGAGCAGGTCGTCCAAGGTCAGGGCGGCGTCGTCGAGCAGCCGGAACCCTTCCGCACCGACGCCGCTGAGCGGCTTGATGCAGATCTTCTCGGAGGCGTCGAGCTCGCCGCGCAGCGAGGCGACCGCCGCCTCGACCTCGTCGGCGCCGTGCGCCCTGCGCCACGGCGGCACCGGGACGCCGAGCGTGGCGGCCGAGGAGTAGGTGGCGCACTTGTCGTCGAGCAGGGAGATCGACGCCGCCGGGGAGGCCAGGACCTTCACGCCCGCCGCCTCGAACTCCCGGTGACGGGCGGCGATGCCCTCGATCCCCTTGCCGGGGAGCAGCACGTCGATCGCGTGCGTCCGGGCGAACTCCAGGACCCAGTCGACGTAGGCGTCACCGAAGAGCTGGGGTTCGGGGAACGACACGTCCGCGGCCTGCAGCACGGGAGAGGTGGCGTCGGTGTGGGTGGCGAACAGCCGGACATCGCGCTGGTCCGGATTGTTCCGGAGCATCTGGAGGAACCAGTAGTTGGTGGCGTACGTCCGATTGAGCCAGATGTTCAGTGTCACGAGATCCCTGCTGAGTGCGCGAGGTGGGGGGAGGAGGCGCGCCGGGTCACGGGCGCCCCGGCGCTACAGTACTCGCCTTCGGCGCGTTCCCCGGCGCACTCCCCGGCGCTCAGGTGCCGGCGAGCTGCTGGGCGAAGGGCACGAAGTCCCCGAGCGGGCTGGCCGGAGCCGCCGGCTGCTCGTGGGCTGCGACCAGGGCGGAGAACTCCTGCGCCGCGCGCCCGATGCGGGCCGCAAGGTCGTCCGTCGTGGAGGCGGTGCCCCAGTCGGAGGACGCCGCGAAGACTGCCGTCGGTGTGACGATCGCCCGCAGGTAGGAGAACATCGGGCGCATCTCGTGCTCGAGGGCGAGGGAGTGGCGCGGGGTGCCGGCCGTCGCGCCCATGAGGACCGGGATCCCGGCGATCGCGGTCGAGTCGATGACGTCGAAGAACGCCTTGAACAGTCCCGAGTACGAGGCCGTGAAGATCGGGCTGACGGCGATGATCCCGTCCGCGGTGCCGACCGCGTCGATCACGGTGCGCAGTCTCGGTGCCGGGAAGCCGGTGAGCATCATGTCCATGATCTCGTGGGCGAGGTCGCGCAGCTCGACGACGGTGACATCGGCGCTCACCCCCCGTGCGGTGAGCGCGGTGACGGTGTCGGAGACCAGACGGTCGGTGAGGAGCCGGGTCGAGGAGGGCTGGCTCAGGCCTGCCGTGAGGGCGACGATCGTGCGGGTGGGAGCAGTGGGGACGCTGGGAACGGTGGTCATGGTGGCCTTTCGGGTGGAGCGGGAAACCGTGCGGTCAGGGTCGACGTGGCGCATCGGGGATGTGCGCCTGGGCGAGGCGCAGCTTGGTGCACAGCTCCTCGAGGGTGGCCATCTCCGTGGCGCTGAGCGCGGGCTCGACGTAGGCGCGGATGGAGCGCACGTGCCGGCGCCCGATGGACTTCTGCAGCTGCGCGCCCTCCGGGGTGAGCGCGATGAGCGTGCCGCGCCCGTCACCCTGCGCGGGTCGTTTCGTGACGAGGCCCTTGGACTCGAGCCGGTCGACCATCCGGCTGAGCGAGGGCTGGGAGATGAGCACGTCCCGGTTGAGCTCGTTGAGTCGCAGGCCGCACGGGTCCGCGAGGCTCAGCGTGAAGAGCACGTCGTACTCCCGGACGGTGGCCGGCGCCCAGACGTCCTCGGCGGAGAACCGTTGCATGAGCGCGACCTGGGCCCGGAACAGCGCCTCCCAGGACCGGGCGGCGAGGTGGGGGTCGACCGGTGCCGCGGTGGTGATGGTCATCGCTGGGCCACGGGTGAGGCCCCGGTGACGTCGTCGGCGGCCGCGTAGACCGTCGAGTCGTGGGTGCCGCCGGCCTTGACCACGAGCGAGGCGTGGGTGGGCGCCTCCGGCACGTGAGCGGGGCGCTTGGCGTCGAACTCCTTGCGCAGCACCGGCACCACCTCTTCGCCCAGCAGGTCGAGCTGGTGCAGGACGGTCTTGAGCGGCAGGCCTGCGTGGTCCATGAGGAACAGCTGACGCTGGTAGTCCCCGACCTCCTCGCGCATGCGCGCGTAGCGGTCGATGACCTCCTGCGGGCTGCCCACGGTGAGCGGGGTCTGCTGGGTGAAGTCCTCCATCGAGGGGCCGTGGCCGTAGACGGGGGCGTTGTCGAAGTAGGGCCGGAACTCCCGCTTGGCGTCCTGGGAGTTCTTGCTCATGAAGACCTGGCCGCCGAGCCCGACGATCGCCTGGTCGGCCGTGCCGTGCCCGTAGTGCTCGAACCGCTGACGGTACAGGGCGACCATCTGCCGGGTGTGCTCGATGGGCCAGAAGATGTTGTTGTGGAAGAACCCGTCGCCGTAGTAGGCGGCCTGCTCGGCGATCTGCGGGCTGCGGATCGAGCCGTGCCAGACGAAGGGCGCGACGCCGTCGAGCGGGCGGGGGGTCGCGGTGAAGCTCTGCAGCGGGGTGCGGAACTCTCCCTCCCAGTCCACGACGTCCTCGGTCCACAGCCGGCGCAGCAGCGCGTAGTTCTCGACCGCGAGCTCGATGCCCTGGCGGATGTCGCGCCCGAACCACGGGTAGACCGGTCCGGTGTTGCCGCGGCCCATCATGAGGTCCAGGCGCCCGTCGGCGAGGTGCTGCAGGGTGGCGTAGTCCTCGGCGATCTTCACCGGGTCGTTCGTGGTGATGAGGGTGGTCGCGGTGGAGAGCATGATCGTCGACGTCTTGGCGGCGATGTAGGCGAGGGTGGTGGTGGGGGAGGACGGGACGAAGGGCGGGTTGTGGTGCTCGCCGGTCGCGAAGACGTCGAGGCCGACCTCTTCGGCCTTGAGGGCGATCTCGATGGTCGCCTTGATCCGTTCGTTCTCCGTGGGCGCCCGTCCGGTCGTGGGGTCCATGGTGATGTCACCGACGGTGAAGATACCGAACTGCATGGGGACCAGCTCCAGAGGTAGATGCGTTTGCATGTAGTTTACGTCTCAACTACCTGGTCGTCGACCCTATTCCCGTCACCGACCGGTGACGGCCCTCACACGGCGGGGCGGGCCGGGGCGAAGCGCTGGATGAGCAGGTACATCTCGCAGCCGAGGCAGACGTTGAAGGCGGCGTTGAGGAAGGCCGCGACGAGCGCGATCCCCGCTGCCACGGGCACAGCGACCGGTGCGAGGAGGAGCCCGAGCACGAGCCCGGCACCGGTGATCACGAGCCCGACCTGCTGGGCGAAGCGCGGGGGACGGGGGTCTTCGAGCTCGGCCGGGGCACCGATCCGCGGACGGACGAACGTCGTGAACACCCAGCCCTGGACGGTCCCCTGCGCCCCGCGCACCGCCCCCAGGACGAAGAGCCCGACGGCGATCCCCAGGAGCACGAACGCGGCGGTCGAGGTGCCCGCGAGGACGGTTGCGGCCAGCAGCACGGACGTGAGGGCGGCGCCGAAGCGCGGTCCGCGGGGGTCGATGCCGGTGGGGCGTGGTGCGGCGGAGCTGTTCATCGGGGGTCCTTCGAGGTCGTCACGGCGCGGGCGCGTCCGTGGTGCGGGAGGTCGAGCTCGAGCGCAGCGAGCGCGTCACGCGCCTGGGTCGGGGTCATCGGCCCCGACGTGCGCGCGTGGATCGTGCCGCCGGGGCCGAGCAGAAAGACGGTGGGCGTGCGCAGCACCCCGTGGGAGCGGACGAGCTCGGGGTGGCGCGCCACGTCCAGCTCGACGTGGGCCACCCCGTCCGCACCGGTGCTGAGCCCGCCCAGCACCCGGGCGACCTGGCGGCACGGCGCGCACACCTCGGAGGAGAACTGGACGAACGTCGCCCGGGCACCAGGGACCGCGCCGAGGGCAGCGAGGTCGATGACGTCGACGTGTGCGGTCGTCCGCATCTGTCCCGAGCGTCGGGAGGCGACGAACCAGACCAGGCTGGTCAGTGCGAGGAGTGCGAGGAGGAGGACGGCGCGTCCTGAGGTCGTGCCGAGGAGGAGGTCCATGGAGCGTGATCCTGTCGGGTGCGCCCGGGTGAACAGGGCGCGGTCTGGTGGTGCGCGAAGGAGTGTGCGAGGGGGTGGCGGGGGAGCGCGGCGACCCGGGACGGCGGCGTCTAGCGAGCGGCCGGACAGCAGCACGAGCGACACCCGCACCCGGCGCGGGGAGCGCGGTGGGGGGTCAGGTCGAGGAAGGGCTGCATGGTGAGCATTCAACCACGCCCGACCCCGCGGCAACAGGCCCTGCACGGTCCGCCGATCGACGTCACATCTGTTGTCAGGATAAAATAGTGTGCCAAGCGCCTTTCCAACTATGGGAGAGACTCAGACGGTGACCTCACCACACAACCAAGCAGGGACGCCCAGATACCCACGACCGCCCGTGACGCGAGCCGAGGCCGACTGGCTCTGGCGTGAGCTGTCCGTGGACGCGCTGCGCACCGGAGCGAAGCCGGAGATCGTGCGGCTCGCGGTGATCGTCGCCCTGAGCCGGTGCACCGGCGCCCGGTACGGGGACCTGCTGCGGTGCACGGTCGACTCGTTCGGGCCGGGATGGGGGAGCGTCGTCGTCGAGCACGGGTCGCTGCGCACCCGGCGCGAGCACCCGCTCGACGACGACGCACGCCTCGTCCTGCGCCGGTGGTTCGCCGTCCGGGAGGAGCTGTGCGCCGAGCTGGAGGGCTCGGCGCCCCGGGCGCTGCTCCTCACCGTCCACCACACCCACGACAACGGGGTCACGGTCGTGGCGGGTCTGCCGATCACCCGCCAGGGGCTGGTGCTCTCCTGGCGACGGTTCATCCACCGCACCAACGCGCGCCACGCCGGGCTGCGACCGCCGCTGCCGACCCGCTTCGAGCAGGTACGGCGCGCCTGGTGGGCGCAGGCGCCCGGCGAGGACCTCTAGGCTGTCCCGATGCCCTCCTTCCGAGTCTCGTTCGCCGTCGGAGCGCTCCGCCCCGGCGTCCCGCCCGCCACCGTCCTGCCTGCCGCTGCGGCGGCCGGTGCCGACCTGACCACCGTGGAGTCGAGCGACGTCGCAGTCGTCGGCGGCGCGGCCCGGATCACCGTCCGGTTCACGGCCGAGGACACCCCTGCGGCCCGCACGATCGCTCATCACGTGTGCGCGAGCACCGGCGCGCTGGCTGCCCTCTCCGACCTTGCGCTCACCCGCCGCTACGGTGCCCGCTGGCTCCCGGTGTGAGTCTGGCGGGTTGCCGCTTCCCGGCCTAGGCTGGAGTTATCCTCATCGGCGAGGGCAGACTCATGGGCTGGATCCTTCTCTTCCTCAGTGCCACGCTGGCGTGCGTGGCCATCGCACTCGCGTTCGCCCCGCGTCCGGTGCCCGTCCGGCACGCACGGCGCGGCGCGGCGTCGACCCGAACCGGGCGTCACTCCTCCGAGACGCACCGGGAGTTGTCCGCGATGTCACGGCACATGCACCTGCTCCGCCCGTTCTCCTCGGCCTCCCGCCCGGTCGACGACGACCCCTTCGAGGTCCTCGCCCTCCAGTGCCGGCTGGGGGCCCTCGCTGACGAGATCCAGCGTCTTGAGCGGGACCGCACGGCGATCGCTCGGGCCCACCACCTGCGGGCGTCCCAGTACGCCTACGACGCGCTGCTCGCCGAGGCGTGCACGATGGTGGGACTGCCGAACGAGGAGTGGGACCCGGCCATCCCCGACGAGGCCGCGGGGTCGTGGGTCGTCGACGAGGACACCCGGATGCGCAAGGAGCTCGAGCTGTGCGCACGCGGCTGGTCGTGGTGACAGGCGCCCCTCAGTCCGGCACGTCGGTGACCCGCCAACCGCGGACCTCGACCCCGACGGCGCCGGCCGTGGCGGCCGCGACCACCTCTTCCAGCGCGGTGAGCCGGGCGGGCGGGACGAGCAGGGTGAACGTCACCCCGGTGTCGTAGACGACCGGGCAGAAGGTCGCGTGGTGGATGCTCGTCCACTCACGGAGGGTGTGCTCCAGGCGTCCCGCCTCGGTGTGGCTCGCGGCGACCGTGACCTCCGCGCGCATCTCGCGGCGCACGGTCGTGGCCGCGTCGAGCGCCTCGCTGACCGATGCGGTGTAGGCGCGGACCAGCCCGCCTGCCCCGAGCAGCACCCCGCCGAAGTACCGGGTCACCACGGCCACGACGTCAGTCATCCCGCGGTGGCGCAGCACCTCGAGCATGGGCACCCCGGCGGTCCCGGACGGCTCCCCGTCGTCGGAGGACCGCTGCTGCTCACCGGCCGGTCCCACGACGAGCGCGACGCAGTTGTGCCGGGCGTCCCAGTACTCCTTGCGCACCGCGGCGATGACCGCCTCAGCCTCTTCGGGCGAGGACACGTGGGCGAGGCGGGTGATGAAGCGGGACTTCTTGATGACGATCTCGTGGACCGTCTCACCCACGAGCGTGGAGAGCAGTGGTTCCGCACCGGCCGGGATCACCGGGCGGCACGCGGGGCCGGGGGCGACCTCCGGGCGAGCACCCGTGGTACGACGAACCACAGCAGGAGCAGCGTCACGCCCACGAACGCAGCCGCGGCCGTCGCCGGCCCACGGCTGAGCACGACGTCGAACAGCAGGAAGGTGCACCCGACGAGCACGAGGGACAGGGTCACCAGCCCGGCGCGGGCCAGCAGGTCCCCCTCGCGGACCAGGGTCTCCTTGAGGTGCCGCCGGAACAGGCCGCGGTGCAGCGCGACCGGCGCCACCAGGAAGGCCGTCGCGAGCATGGAGAGCACCACCAGGACGAGGTAGACGCCCCGCTGGGTGTCGTCGAGCAGCTCGAAGCGCTGCTGGAACGGGACCGTGAGGAGGAAACCGGTGAGGATCTGCGTCCCGGTCTGGGTGACCCGCAGCTCCTGGAGCAGCTCGGACCAGTTGCGGTCCATCCGCTCGCTCACGCTCTCGCGACGGTCGTCGAGGGGTCCCGGGCGGTCAGCCGACCCGGGTGCCATCGGCTGCCTGTCGGTGCGAGCTGGCGGGGAGGGGTGCGAGGTCGGGTGAGCCCAGGCACAGCGCGGCCTGCTCGGCGCCGGCGGCCAGGGCGGCGGGCCAGTACTCGAGCCAGGTCTGCGGGGGGCCCCCGCGCAAGCACGCGGCCAGGACCCCGGAGAAGAACGCGTCGCCGGCACCGTTCGTGTCGACGATCGTCGACACCGGAGCCGCGGGGACGTGGTGCCACCGGCCGTCGGCGGTGACCGACCTCGCCCCCCGGGCCCCTTCGGTGACCACGACCGCCTGGGCCCCGGCCGCGATCCGCGACTCCATGAACGCCTCGAGCGCGCCAGACTCGGCAGACTCGCCACGCTCGCCGGCACCGCGAGCGAAGCCGTCGCCGTTCATGAAGAGGTACGTGGCGGCGTCGACGAACTCGGTGTGGAACGCCGACTCCCCGTCGTAGTCGTGGACGTCGCACCACACCGGCTTGGCGTGGTCCCGGGCCAGGCGCAGGAAGGGACGGGCGTGCTCGGCGAGGTCGACCACGACGGCGTCCGCACCGGCCAGCGCTGCCTGCGCTGCGCCGTCGTGCACCCCGGGGCCGGGGGCGGTGGCCGCGGTGGACAGGTAGATCGAGACCCTGCCGCCGCCGGGGTCCATGAGGTTGAGGTGGCTCTCCGACCCGCCGACGGCGTCCTCGGTGACGAGCGTGACGCCGGCGGCGGCGAGCTCGGCGAGGATCCTCTCGCCGAGCTCGTCACTGCCGACGACCGTGCGCAGCACCGTCTCCACCCCGAGCCCGGCGAGGTTGAGGGCCTTGCCCGCAGACGTCCCGCCCAGCGCCGACCGTGATCCCCTCGCGAAGACCATGTGGGGGACCGGTGCGGGCAGCGCGTCGAGGCTGACCAGCTGATTCCAGGACGCGGGTCCCGCGATGAAGACCATCGGCACGTGCGGTTCCCCGGATCTCGTGATGGCGCCGGCGTCAGCCGGCGGCTGTGTCTGCCTTGTCCGCCTTGGCGGCAGCGCTCTTCTCGGAGGTCGCTCCAGCGGTGCTCAGCTCGCCCCCGGAAGATTCTAGGTGAGCGCGCACGAACCAGTGGAACAGCTCGAGCTCGTGCAGGTGTCCGACGAGGAGGTCGTTGCTCACCACATCGAGCTCCTCGGTGTCGTCAGCCGCCTTGCGGTGGCTCGTGATGACCCCCTGGTAGACCTCGTCGAGGGCCCCGAGGTGAGCGATGGTCGAGTCCCGCCCGAGCGCGTAGTCGTCCCAGGTCCGCTCGGCGACGATCGCACCCGGGGTCCCGCGCGGGGCGACACCCAGCGTCGCGATGCGCTCGGCGATCGCGTCCACCATCGCGCGGACCGCGTCGACCTGGGGGTCGAGCATCTCGTGGACGGCGATGAAGTGCGGTCCCACGACGTTCCAGTGCACGTGCTTGAGGGTGAGGGCGAGGTCGTTGAGCGAGTTGAGTCGCTGCTGCAGGATCCCGGCCACCTCGGCCCCCTGAGCGGGGGTCAGCGACGGGACGGTGTACTTGGGCAGCTGCTTGCGAGTGGGCATGAGCCAGTTCCTCCACGTGGACGAGCGGGGTGGATCCCCTCTCTTCATCCTGCCTGCGGGCCGGCGATCGCGCAGAAGTTACTGCTCAGCGCGGTGCGGGCGGGCTCCGCCGCGCAGCGCGACGGCCAGCACCGCCAGCGCCACCGCCCCGGCCGCACCGAGCCACTCCAGACCCGGCTCTGCCCCGTCGGCGCGGTCACCGACCATCGTCAGGGCACCCGCGAGCAGGGCCACCGCCTGGCCGAGGAGGTTGACGACCGCGAACCGACGCCCCTCGGCCGCCAGCACCGCGAGCTCGACCTGGGTCGACAGCGAGATCTGCGAGGTGTACCAGGAGAGTCGGAGGCTCGCATGGATCGCGACCAAGATCAGCGGCGTCCGCCAGGAGTACCCCACGGAGCCGACGGTGAGCAGGGCCAGGGCCGTCGGGACGAGCGAGACGGAGAAGGCGAGATACCCGGGTCGGGTGAGGGTCGCCGCGACCGTCCCGGCGATCACGACGCAGACGACGGCGACGAGCTCGGCCACGAGCGCCCCGCCCGCGGCCGCGAGGAACGCGCCGACGGCGCACACCGCGAGCCCGGCGTGCAGGGACCAGCCCGGGAGGGTCCGTCCGGACTCGATCGAGGCGCCAGGGGCGGTCGTGGCCCTCATCGGGGACGCCTGCTGGCCTGAGCCTGCGCGGCACGCGCGGCCCCGCGCAGGTCGCGGGCGGCGTCGTCGCTTGCCCATCGAAGAACGTCGATCCCCGACCGGGTCAGGGTGATCAGCCGGTCTCGTCGCTCGATGTCGGTCAGCCGCCACGCGTAGGTCTCCCGCACGGACAGCCCGCGCAGGTTCGCCACCGGCAGGGTGTCCACGGCGATCACCCGGTGCCCGTGGGACTGCCACTGCCCGGCGATGTCGGCCGCGCTCTCGTCGAGGAAGGTGGAGAACAGGTACACGAGGGCGCCGGAGGGGATCTGCGGGGCGCGCCTGCGGGCGGGCGGCGCACCGACGGGCCGGCTCAGCGCCAGCGCGTACGTGAGACGCTGCAGGTGCCGCTTCCCGCCCGCGAGCGGCAGCGGGGAGGCCACCCGGCCGAGGTCCTCCAGACCCACCCGGTCGCCCGCGTCGACCACGGCCTTCGCGATCGCGGCCGCGGCCTCCCGGGCGAGGTCGAGGGAGGTCTGTTCGGAGGGTGCGCTCTCCTGGTAGCCGACCCAGGTGGACACCCGGGGGCCGACGTCGTCGCGGGAGTCCACGACCAGCACGACGGAGGCCTCGGACGGGGCGAAGGTCCGCCGGACGTAGAGCTGGCTGAGGTCGGGGGACCGGCGGGCCGTGGCGCGCCAGTCCACCCGGCGGACCGAGTCGCCCGCGCGCGCGGGCGCGACGTCGCGCATCTCGGGTCCGTCGCCCAGGCGCCGGGAGCTGTGCGGTCCGGTCAGCCCGCGCAGCTGCTGGGAGACCGGGACGAGGTCGAGGCGCCGGAGCCGGGGCAGCACGAGGACCCGGGGGGCGGGCAGGTGCGCCGGACCCTGGGTCCAGCCGCCCGCGCCGGCGAGGCCGAGCACGTCGACGGCGAACAGCTCTCGGGTCCCGGTCCGCACCGAGGGGGTGCTCAGCCGGAGCAGCCGGGTGCCCGCAGGCACCGCGACCATCGCCTGGATCGTCGGGTTCCCCGGGCTCAGCGCCCGGACGACGACGGTGGTCGCGCCGGGCGGCGCGGTGATGGTGAGCTCGACGTCGAGCCGTGAGGACCGCACGGCGGTGGTCGCGGCGGTCGAGGAGAGGGCGATCGCGCCGCTCGGGCGGTGCACGATCGAGAACACCGCGCTCAGGATCAGCGGGGTCGCCAGCGCGACGACCTGGGGCCGGCCGATGAGCAGGCCGGCCGCGGCGAGCAGGAGCCCGGCGACGGCGCTGACCATGATGGACGCGTCGGGGTGCCACCGCAGAGGGGTCACTGGCTGGCGACGGTCGCGGGCCCCGCGACGCGGTCCAGGATCCGGGTGACCAGGGTCGCCGCGGCCACCCCCGAGGCCCAGGCTCCGGGGCTCAGGGTGAGGCGGTGGGCGAGCACGGGCACCGCGACCGACTTGACGTCCTCGGGCAGCACGTAGTCACGACCGTCGATGACCGCGAGGGCGCGTGCCACGAGCATGAGGGTCTGCGACCCGCGGGGGGAGGCGCCCACCTCGAGCTCGTCGAGCTCGCGGGTCGCGGCGGCGAGGTCGACGCAGTACCGCACGACGTCGTCGTCGATGAGCACGTCCTCGATGCCGGCCTGCATGGCCAGGACGGTGGCCGGGGTGACGACGGCGCGCACCGGGGAGAACTCCTGGCGGCGGTCCAGGCGGCGGCGCAGCACGTCGAACTCGGCGTCGCGGTCGGGGTACCCCACGCCCAGGCGGACCATGAACCGGTCCAGCTGGGCCTCGGGCAGCGGGTAGGTGCCCTCGTACTCGACCGGGTTGGACGTGGCCATGACGTGGAAGGGCAGCGCGAGCGGGTACGTCGTGCCGTCGATGGTCACCTGACGCTCGGCCATCGCCTCGAGCAGCGCGGACTGGGTCTTGGGGGCGGTGCGGTTGATCTCGTCGGCCAGGAACAGGCCGGTGAACACCGGCCCGGGCCGGAACACGAACTCGCGCTCGGCCGGGTCGTAGACCGAGGACCCGGTGATGTCGGCAGGGAGCAGGTCCGGGGTGCACTGCAGCCGGGTGAAGTCGAGTCCGAGGGCGCCCGCGAGGCTGCGCGCGGCCAGCGTCTTGCCCAGACCCGGCACGTCCTCGAAGAGCACGTGCCCCCCGGCGAGGATGGCTGCGAGCGCCACCCGGACCGGCTCGGCCATCCCGACCACGACGGTCGCGACCTCGGCCAGCACCTGGTGGGCGAGGTCGGCGATCTGGGCGACCGGCAGGCCCGTGGCGAGCGGCTCGGGAGCGGTGGGTGCCGGTGTCTGCTGGGGCGTGGTGGTCATCAGGAGGTCCTCGGTGACGGTTGGGGGAGCGCGGAGGGTGAGGGGTGCGTGTGGGGAGCCGGCTCGATCGCGGCGAGCCGGTCGATGCACCGACCGAGCTGATCCATCGACGGCGGCGGACCCTGGGTGGTGAGGATCGTGTACGGGCCGGTGCCGAGCAGCTCGCGGGCGGCGTCGGCGTGGGCGGGGTCGTCGAGGTCGACGCCGTGCAGCGCGAGGCGCACGGTCGCGGCCTCCCGGACGGCCTGCAGGCCGCGGACGCTCACCCTCTCGTCCCGGGTCATGAACGCCCAGGAGAGGGCAGAGATCCGGTCACGGGCCCCGTCGCGGCGGTCCACGGGTTCCCGGGGCCACTGCGGGGCGTGGATGCTGGGCTGGGCGACGAGCATGATCGTCACGGCTGCGGCCACGACCAGGACGAGCACCGCGTGGGCGAGGTCCAGCCCGATGGCGTGCTGGACGAAGACGGTCGCGAGCACCTCGAGCGGGAGGTACCACCAGAGCGCCTTCATCGTGAGAAGTCCTCGGTGAGGCGGCGCAGCGCGGCGCCGGCCGCGGCGACCTGGGCCCCGGTCATCTCGGTGTGGGCGAACCGGGCCAGGTGGTAGAGCCCGAGCAGCTCGGAGACGGCATCCGGGGAGGCGGGGGTGGCGCCGAGCACCGCGACGGTGAACTCGGTCGGTGTCTGGGCCGGTGCGCGGCTCGCGCCGCTGCGCACCGCGGCGTCCTCGAGGGCCAGCCACGCAGCGATGATCGCGTCGTTCGAGTGCTCTCCCTCCCGCAGCAGCATCTGGGCATGGGCAGCCCCCTGGTGCAGCGCGGTCAGCGGCACCACCTCGAGGTCGATGGCCGGTGGTGGTCCCGGGTCCACCGGGCGGTCGCGCCGGGTGGCGAGCCACGGCACGAGGGTCCTGCGCACCCACAGCCCCAGACGGTAGAGCAGGAAGGCGGCGAGGAGCGCGCCGGCCACGGCCAGGACGATGTTCACGGCTCGACCGGCCCACTCGTTCGGCTCTCCGTCACCGGGCTTGATGAGGACCGGGGGCTCGGTCGGTTCCGCGGTCGGGGGGAGCATCTCACCGGTCGTGGTCGGTGCGGGCTCCGGGGTGACCGACCAGTCCCCGCTCAGGGCTGCGCCGGCGACCACGACGAGCAGCAGCACGGTGGCTGCGGCGACCGCGAGCGCCGTGCGACGGGTCGCAGTGCCGGCGGGGCTTCGGGTCGGAGTGGGCGCTGGAGGTGGCGAGGGCATGGTGGCGCCCACCTTAGCGGGTGCCAGACCCTTCCCGGGGGACGTGTCGCACCGCGTACAGACCGGCGACAGCCGCTGCGAGGAAGGCCGCGGGGTCCTGGGAGAGTCCGCGCCCCATCGTCGACAGGCCCACCGGGGATCCGTCGAGGGCGGCGAGCAGCTCGGGTGAGGTCTGCACCGTGACCAGCTGGTGCCCGGCCGCGGACAGGGCCTCGACCTGCTGCTCGACCCGCCGGTCGAGGGCCACGGGGTCCTGCCCGCTGGCCACGAAGGCCCCGGGGGCGCCCGCGAGGACCGGCACGACGACGTCCGCGGGGCGCAGCGCGACCCGTCCGTAGGCGGTGAGGGAGTGGTGGGACACACCGAGGTGGCGCTCGCGCGGGTCCGCGCCGGAGATCCGCAGCGAGGCGACCGGGCGTCCGCCCAGCGTCGCCGCGGCGTTGACCGCCTCACCGGCGCTCACCCCCGAGAAGCCCCACCGGGTCCCGGTGCCGAGGTTCCCCGGTCCCTGCGCAACGACGACGAGGTCGGCGGCGAGCACGACGCGGGCGGCGAGGAGCCCGGTGTGGACGGTGACGGCCTCGTGGTCACCACCGAAGGCCTGCCCGACGGTGAGGCAGGAGGCCAGCCAGCCGGCGTCGCGCAGCCCGGCGACGGTGCGGGAGAAGCCCGCCGGCAGCGCGCCGCCGTCGGTCATGACATAGACGATCCGCGGGGCCGGGGCGCCGAGCTGGGCGGCGCCCAGGCGGGCGCCGGCGATGATCGCCGGGAGGGCGGAGTGCAGGTCGGCGACGACGACGGGCAGGCCCGCCAGGTCGTCGGCGTCGCGCAGCAGGTCGTGGTGGGGGGACTCCTGCTCGTCGATGCCCAGGACCATGGTCTGCAGCGGGGTGTACCGCGCCTTGACGAGGTGCCCGGGGCCGGGGGCGGCGGGAGGTCGTGTGGGGGCGCCGGGCACCGGCAGGACGGTGATGACCATCGCGTAGCCCCCGGTGCCGAGCCCGCGGTCCAGGGCCGTGGTGTTGAGAACCACCGTGTCCCCGGGGCGCACCGGGCCGGTCAGGTCGGGGTAGGCCAGCGACCGGATCGGGCCGACGCCGGCCACCTCGACGCTCAGCTCCTGGGCCCCTGACCAGGAGCGACCGAGCGACACCACCACACCAACTCGCGACGTAAGCACGGCGTCAACGCTACTCGACGCTAGCGTAGGAGCGATGTCTGCCTCCACGCCCCCCGCGGCCCGCCTGCTCAACCTTGTCATCGCGCTCATGAACACCCCGGTGCGCATGACCAAGGACGAGATCCGCACGTCCGTCGCCGGGTATGCCGAGCCCGCCTCGACCGAAGCGTTCGAACGAATGTTCGAGCGGGACAAGGACTCGCTGCGGGGCCTCGGCGTGCCGATCGTCACTGTCGACGGCGGGTCCGCCGTGGACATCGGCTACCGCATCGACAAGGACTCCTACGCCCTGGACGAGGTGGACCTCACCCCCGCCGAGCTCGGTGTGCTCTCCCTGGCCGCCCAGTTCTGGCAGGACGCCGCCGTCGCGGTCGACACCTCGCGGGCTCTGACCAAGCTGCGCTCGGCCGGGGAGATGGACACCGGGCCGGCGGGGGAGGGCACCGACGCCGTCGCCGGCCTCGCGCCCCGGGTCCGCACCGTCGCGGCCGCCTACGAGCCCCTGCTCGACGCGATCCTCGCGCGCCGGGTCGTCGTCTTCACCTACCGCGCGGCCAGCACCGGTGAGGTCCGCCGGCGCACCGTGGAGCCCTGGAAGGTCGCCGTGCGCGACGGCGGGTGGTACCTGCTGGGCCACGACCGCGACCGCGGCGCGGCCCGCTCCTTCCGGCTCACCCGGATCGAGGGCTCGGTCCGGGCGACCGGGGAGCCCGGGGCGTTCACCGTCCCGGCAGAGATCGACGTCGACCAGCTCGTGGGCGGCGGCCCGCCCGCCCCCGTGCGCCATGCCCTGCTCGCCCTGCGGCCCGAGCGCGCCAGCGCGCTGCGGGCCCGAGGCAGCACCGCCGGACCCCTGGGACCCGACCTCGCGGCCCTCGCCTCCCGCGTGCCCGACCGCGAGCTCGTCACGGTCGCGTACACCTCCACCCAGGCCCTGGCCGACGAGATCGCCGGCTACGGCGAGGCGGCGCTCATCCTGGAGCCCGGTGAGCTGCGCACGGAGGTGCTGGAACGGCTGCACGCCGCGGCGGACCTCGCGCTGACTGCCGACGCGACTCCTGAACCGACGACCGACCCGACCCCCGGAGCGAACCGTGGCTGAGCGTGCGACCGAACGATTCGTGCGCCTCGTCGGGCTCGTCTCCTTCCTCGAGGCCAGCGGCCCGGTGCCGGTCGCCGAGCTGGCCCGGCACTTCTCGGTGACACCCCAGCAGATCCTCGCCGACGTCGACACCCTGTGGATCTCGGGGACCCCGGGGTACTGGCCGCAGGACCTCATCGACTTCGACGCCGACTCCTACGACCGGGGAGTGGTGCGCCTGACCGAGGCCCGCGGCATGACCCGCCCCCTGCGCCTGGGCACCCGGGAGGGCATCGCCCTCATCGCCGCGCTGAAGGCGCTGGCCGAGGTGGTGGCCGAGTCCGGGGACGCCCAGCAGGCCGCGGTCATCGGGTCCGCGCTGACCAAGCTCACCCTCGCCTCGGGTGAGGCGTCGGCGGCCCTGGACGTGAAGCTGAAGATGGACGCCACCCCCCCGGTGCTCGCGGCTCTGCGGTCCGCGCTGAGCCAGGGCCACCAGCTGCGGATCGAGTACGTCAACGCCTCCGACGTCACCTCGACCCGGATCGTCGAACCGTTCCGGCTGCTGCCCTCGGACACGTTCACCTACCTGCATGCCTGGTGCCACAGCGCCCAGGAGCAGCGCACCTTCCGCACCGACCGGATCCTCACCGCGCAGGTGCTCGATCACCCGGTCGAGCACAGCGCCCCGCTCGGGGTCCCCGAGGACTACCGCCCGGCCGGTGACACGGTGGCCGAGCTGGTGCTCTCCAGCCGGGCCCGGTGGGTCGCCGAGCAGATCCCGGTCGAGTCCGTGGTGAACCTCGACGACGCCGACGACGCGCGCTTCGCCGTGACCGTCCGGGTGGCGAACCCGCTGTGGCTGCGCCACCTGCTCCTGCGCCACGCCCGCGACGTCCGCTCCGTGCGCCCCGCCGCCCCGCGCGACGACGCCGCCCGCGCCGCCGGGGCCGCGCTGGCCGCCTACGCGGCGCTGGATGCGTAGGCTGAGCAGATGTGGTTCTGGATCTGGTGCGTTCTTGTCCTGGGCGCGGGGGTGGGCGGGTTCTTCCTCGGCCGCGACCTCTGGCGTCGCGCGAAGGCGACCCTGCATGCCGGCGCCGGGCTGGGTGAGGCGCTCGACGCCATGTCCCAGAAGGTGACCGCGCTCGAGGCACAGCAGCCCGCCTCGATCCCGCGCCCGGTCGACGTGTTCGCCGACCGGCGGGACCTCGCCGAGCTCGTCGCGGACCGCCGCCGGCTCCGCCGGGAGCGCGCGCACGCACGCCGTCTGGGCCACGCCGCGCGGTACGAACGATGGCGCATGATCGACCGGTAGGTCGCCCGCAGGTCGCCGGGACCAGCCCTCGGGCTTGACACGGCCCCCGGCTGGGACACAATAGGCGAAGCGCTTCGACGATGAGGCGCGGCTCGATGCGCGGGTGCACCGAACGTTCACCGCAGGCGGGTACCCTGCCCACGGTTCGACCGAACTACCATTGAGTCAACACGTACGTCTACTGGAGGTCTCCCATGGGTGCCATGAAGCCGATGCACTGGGTCATTCTGCTCGTCATCGTCCTGCTGCTGTTCGGGGCGAAGCGCCTTCCCGACCTGGCCAAGAGCGTCGGCCAGTCGATGAAGATCTTCAAGAAGGAGATCAAAGAGCTCCAGGAGGACGACGTCCCGGTGACCCCGGTCGCCCCCGTGTCTCCGGTCGCCCCCGTCCCGGTCGTCGCTCCCGAGGTCGTGGTCCAGCCGGTTGCGCCGGTCAACACCGTTCCGCCGGTCACCACGTCCAAGCCCGCGACCCCCGCGTCCGAGAGCATCGCTCCACCTAAGGCCTAGGCGTGGCGCAAGGCTCACAGTCGAAGGCGGACCGGCGCGCGGAACGGCTGGCCGCCAAGGGGAAGATGTCCCTGCGCGGACACCTCCTCGAGCTGCGCAAGCGGCTCTTCCTCGGCGCGCTCGGCATCGTCCTCGGTGCCGTCGTCGGGTGGTTCCTCTACGACCAGGTCTTCCAGCTGCTCCAGCAGCCCATCCTGGAGGCGGCCGCGCGGCGCGACCAGTCCGCCTCGATCAACTTCGGGGCGCCCGGCGCCGCGCTCGACATGAAGTTCAAGATGTCGTTCTTCGTCGGCTTCATCATCACCAGCCCGTGGTGGCTCTACCAGCTGTGGGCGTTCATCACCCCGGGGCTGACCGGGAAGGAGAAGCGGTACACGGTCGGCTTCATCGGCGCGGCCGTCCCGCTCTTCCTGGCCGGCGCCGGGATGGCCTGGCTCGTGCTGCCGCACGCGGTGCGCATCCTCACCGACTTCCTCCCCACCGACTCCACGAACTTCCAGGACGCCCAGACGTACCTGAACTTCGTCATGCGCCTGCTCGTGGCCTTCGGCCTCGCCTTCGTCATGCCCGTGGTCATGGTCGCGATCACCTTCCTCGGTCTGGTCCGGGCCAGCACCTGGGCCAAGGGCTGGCGGTGGGCGATCGTCGTCGCCTTCACCTTCGCGGCGATCATGACCCCGACCCCGGACGCCCTGACGATGATCCTCGTCGCCCTGCCCATCTGCGTGCTCTACTTCGCGGCCCTGGGCGTGTGCATCCTGCACGACCGCCGCGTCGACAAGCGGCAGGCGGCCTTCGACGAAGAAGTCGCCGGATACGACGTCTGACCGGTGCCTGCGCGCGTCGGCCTGGTCGTCAATCCCACCGCCGGGCACGGGCGTGGCCGCGCGGCAGGCCTGCACACCGCCCGGGCGCTGCGTGAGCGCGGCTGCGTGGTGGTCGAGCTCTCGGGGGAGTCCGTGGCCGACGCGCTCGCCCGCGCCCGCGGCGCCTCGATCGACGGGCTCGCCGCCCTCGTCGTCGTCGGCGGGGACGGCATGGTCCACCTCGGGGTGAACGCCGTGGTCGGCACCACCACCCCGCTGGGGATCGTGGCGGCCGGGTCCGGGAACGACTTCGCCCAGGTGCTGGGCCTGCCGGTGCACGCCGTCGACGCCGCGGTCACCCGCATCACCGGCGCCCTGGGGCGCCCGCCCCGCGCGGTCGACGCCGTCCACGTCGCCCCCTACATCGCCGGGGCGCACACCCCGGACACCGAGACGTGGGGCGGCTCCTGGTTCGCCGGGACGCTGTCCCTCGGTCTCGACGCGGCGGTCAACGCCCGCGCCAACACCTACCGCTGGCCCCCCGGAGGGGCCAAGTACGTCCGCGCGGTCGTCGCCTGTCTGCGCGAGTTCAGCCCCTATGGCTACCGGATCACGACCGACGACGGCACCTTCGACCTCACCGGGACCGTCGTCGCGGTCGCCAACTCCCCCCAGTTCGGGGGAGGGCTGCGGATCGCACCGGACGCGCGCATCGACGACGGCCGGCTCGACGTCGTCTACGCCGGCGCCCTCACCCGGCGCGGCATCCTCAAGCTCTTCCCCGGGATGTACCGCGGGCGCCACCTGGCCCACCCGGCGGTCTCCGTCCTGCGCACCACCTCGATCATCATCGAGCCGACCACCGACGGGGCGTTCCCGCCGGTCGCCTTCGCCGACGGCGAGGTCATCGGGCCGGTGCCGCTGCGCGCCCGGGTCCATCGTGGCGCGTTGCACGTGCTCGTCTGAGGATCGACCTAGGCTGGAGCCATGGCTCCCCGCTCAGATCGCCGCACGTCAGACAGCAACGCCGAGCGTAGCCCGGACGGGCTCGACCCGGCCGGTCTCAGCCCGTCCGAGCGGTACCGCAGGTTCCGCGAGCGCGCCGCCCAGTCCGGACCCCAGCTCACGAGCTTCCGGGAGTCCCTGGACGTCGAGCTCGACGAGTTCCAGATCGACTCCTGCGCCGCGCTGGAACGCGGGCAGAGCGTCCTCGTGGCCGCCCCCACCGGCGCCGGCAAGACGATCGTGGGGGAGTTCGCGATCCACCTCGCCGTCGCCGGGGGACGCAAGGCGTTCTACACGACCCCGATCAAGGCCCTGAGCAACCAGAAGTACACCGACCTCGTGCGCCGGTACGGGACGGACTCGGTCGGCCTGCTCACCGGGGACACGACGATCAACGGCGAGGCGCCGGTCGTGGTGATGACCACCGAGGTGCTGCGCAACATGCTCTACGCGGACTCCCCGACGCTGGCCGGGCTGGGCTACGTCGTCATGGACGAGGTGCACTACCTCGCCGACAGGTTCCGCGGGGCGGTGTGGGAAGAGGTCATCATCCACCTGGCGAGCGACGTGCAGCTCGTCTCCCTCTCGGCGACCGTGTCCAACGCCGAGGAGTTCGGCGACTGGCTCGAGATGGTCCGCGGGGACACCGCCGTGGTGGTGAGCGAGCACCGCCCGGTGCCCCTCACCCAGCACGTCGTCGTCGCCGGTCGCGGGACCAACCCGGGCGGCATCCTCGACCTGTACGCCCACACCGTCGACCCCACGTCCCCCGGGACCAACCCGCCGATCAACCCGGACCTGCTCGCCGTGATGCGCCAGAGCGAAGGCTTCCGCGGCGCAGGCTCCACCTCGGGCGGCGGTGGCTGGGGCGGTGGCCGCGGCCGGGGGCGCGGTGGACCACGCGGTGGCACGGCTCCTGCCGCCCAGCACTCCGGGCGGCGCGGACCTCCCCGGTTCGCCGTCGTGGACGGCCTCGACCGCGCCGGGCTGCTGCCGGCGATCTTCTTCATCTTCTCCCGGGCCGGCTGCGAGGGGGCCGTGGCGCAGTGCCTGGGTGCCGGGCTGCGGCTGACCAGCCCGGCCCAGGAGGCACAGATCCGCGAGATCGTCGAGGCCCGCTGCGCCGCGATCCCCTCCGAGGACCTGGCCATCCTCGGCTACTGGGGCTGGCTCGACGCCCTCAGCCGAGGCGTCGCGGCCCACCACGCGGGAATGCTCCCGCTGTTCAAGGAGACCGTCGAGGTGCTGTTCAGCGCCGGGCTGGTCAAGGTGGTCTTCGCGACCGAGACGCTCGCCCTCGGGATCAACATGCCGGCCCGCTCGGTCGTGCTGGAGAAGCTCGTCAAGTGGGACGGGTCGAGCCACGTCGACCTCACCCCGGGGGAGTACACCCAGCTCACCGGGCGCGCCGGTCGGCGCGGGATCGACATCGAGGGTCACGCGGTCGTCGTGGACCACCCCGGGCTCGACCCGGTGGCGCTGGCCGGGCTGGCGTCCAAGCGCCTCTACCCGCTGCGCTCGAGCTTCGCCCCGACGTACAACATGGCCGTCAACCTCGTCTCCCAGGTGGGCCGCGAGCGCTCCCGGGAGATCCTGGAGACGTCCTTCGCGCAGTTCCAGGCGGACCGGGGGGTGGTGGGCCTGGCCAAGCAGGCCTCCGCCAACTCCGAGGCCCTGGACGGCTACGCCCGCGCCATGGTCTGCGACAGGGGCGACTTCACCGAGTACATGCGCCTGCGCCGGGCGATCACCGCGCGGGAGGGCGAGCTGGCCAAGCGGGCGTCGGGGGAGCGCCGCTCGGCGATCATCGCGTCGCTGACCGGGCTGCAGCGCGGGGACGTCATCGAGATCCCGTCCGGGCGACGCGCCGGGTACGCGATCGTCGTCGACCCCGGCCAGGAGGCCGGCTTCGACGGGCCCCGCCCCACGGTCCTCAGCAGCGAGCGCCAGGTGCAGAAGCTCACCCTGGCCGACGTCCCGCACGGCGTGGAGACCGTCGGCGCGGTCCGCATCCCCAAGGCCTTCAACGCCCGCAACCCGGCCGCGCGCCGCGAGCTCGCGCTCGCGCTGCGCGCCACCCTCGAGGCCCTCCGGGAGTCGGGCGGGGCGGGTAGGGCGGGCACGACACCCGGACGCACCGTGCGCCGTGGGTCGGGGGAGGACGCGAACCTGGGGCGGCTGCAGACCGCGCTGCGGGCGCACTCCTGCCACTCCTGCCCCGACCGGGAGGACCACCTGCGGTGGGCGAGCCGGTGGGCCAAGCTCGACGCCGAGCACCGGGCGCTGCTGCGCCGGATCGAGGGGCGGACCGGGTCGATCGCGAAGGTCTTCGACCGGATCTGTGACGTGCTGAGCACCCTGGGCTACCTGGAGCGGCGCGGGGACGGTGAGCTCGTGGTGACCGCCCCGGGCGCCGCGCTGCGCCGGCTGTACGCCGAGAGCGACCTGCTGCTCGCGGAGTGCCTGCGCCTGAAGGTGTGGGAGGGGCTGGACGCGGCCGCGCTGGCCGCGGCGGTCTCCACGGTCGTGTACTCCGCGCGCCGCGACGACACCGACGCCGACCCCCACATCCCCGGGGGACCGGGCGGGGTGCTGGGCCGGGCCCTGGACGAGACCGTCCGGGTGTGGTCCAAGCTCGACGACCTGGAGACCGCGCACCGCCTGGAGGCCACCGGGACCCTCGACCTCGGCCTCGTCGAGGCGGTCCACCGGTGGGCGTCGGGGCGCAGCCTCGACGTGGTGCTCAAGGGCACCGACTTCGCCGCCGGGGACTTCGTGCGGTGGTGCAAGCAGATCATCGACGTGCTCGGCCAGCTCACCAAGGCGGCGCCGGACCAGCGCATGCGTGCCACGGCCGACCAGGCCATCGAGGCGCTGCGCCGGGGCGTGGTCGCCTACTCGAGCGTCTGACCGCCGGCCCGGTGGCATAAAGTCGTGCGGTGACCTCGATCCTGTACCGCAACGGCATCATCCACTCACCGGCCGACGCCTTCGCCGAGGCCCTGCTCGTCGACGACGGGGTCGTGGCCTGGATCGGGGCCGACGACACCGCCGACGGTCTCGCCGCCCGCGCCTCCCGGGTGATCGACCTGGACGGCGCGCTCGTGGCCCCCGGGTTCGTCGACGCCCACGTCCACCTCCTCGAGGAGGCCTTCGCCCGCGAGGGCGTCGACCTGTCCGGTGTTCGCTCCCGGGCCGGGGCGCTGGACGCCCTCGCCGCCCGGGCCCGCACCCACCGACCCGCCGAGGGCCCGCTGCTCGCCCACGGCTGGGACGAGACCACCTGGGCGGACTCCCGCCGGCTGACCGCTGCGGACCTTGACGCCGCGGCCGGCGGCGTCCCCGTCTACGCCGCCCGGGTCGACGTGCACTGCGCCGTCGTCTCCACGAGCTTCGCCGAGCTCGCCGGCCTGGCCTCACGTCCGGGATGGTCCCAGGACGGCTTCGTCGCCGGCGAGGCGCACGTCGCGGCGCGGGCGCTGGCCCGCCAGGTGGACGCCGCCCGCCGCACCCGGATGACCGAGACCACCCTGCGCACCGCCGCCTCCCGCGGCGTGGTCGCCGTGCACGAGAACAGCGCCCCCGGCGTCGACACCCGCGAGGGCCTCGCCGCGCTGCTCGCCGCGACCGCCGACGCCGCCTCCGGGCTTCCCCTCGTGACCGGGTACCGCGGGGAGCTGTGCCGCACGGTCGAGGAGGCCCTCGCCCTCGCCGAGGCCATCCCGGGCCTGACCGGGATCGGCGGTGACCTCTCGGTCGACGGGTCCCTCGGGGCCCGCTCCGCCGCGGTCCGCGCTCCCTACCTGGACGCTCCCGGCACCTGCGGCACCCTGCACCTGGACGCCGCCGACGTCGAGGCGCACGTGCTCGCGGTCACCGCCGCGGGGCTGCAGGCCGGCTTCCACGTCATCGGCGACCGCGCCACCGACGCCGTCGTGACCGGTCTCGTCGCGGCCGCCGAGCGCGAGCGCAGCGCCATGCGCCGCCTCGGTCACCGCCTCGAGCACGCCGAGATGATCGACGACGCGGCGCTGGCCGCGCTGGCGACCCTCGGGGTCGGCCTGAGCATGCAACCTGCCTTCGACGCGGCGTGGGGCGGTCCCGGCGGCCTCTACGAGAGACGGCTGGGGGTGGAGCGGGCCGGGCAGATGAACCGGTTCGCGGCGATCGCCGCGGCCGGGGTCCCCACGGCCTTCGGGTCCGACGCACCCGTGACCGCGCTGAGCCCGTGGGCCGGGGTGCGCGCCGCCGTCTACCACCACACCCCCGAGCACCGCATCTCCGCCCGCGCCGCGTTCCGGGCGGCGACCCGCGGCGGCTGGCGCCTGGCCGGCCTGGACCACACCGGGGCGGGGGAGATCCGGGTGGGCAGCCCCGCCCACCTGGCCGTCTGGACGTCGGAGCACGTCGGCGTGCAGTCCGAGGCGCCGAGGCTGTCCTCGTGGAGCACCGACGCACGCTCGGGCACACCATTGCTGCCGGACCTGAGCCCCGATGCGGGGCTGCCGCAGTGCCGCCAGACGGTGCGCGCCGGCCGGGTCATCTTCGACACCTTCGACTGATCCCGTCCGTCTCACCCTTCCCGTCCTGACCTCGGGCTTGACAAGCCCGAGGGCAGGACGAGTAGGTTCGTCCTGTAACTTCCTGACCTGCTCCGATGAGGTGGGGGAGTCTTCCGTGGCGTGTCACCTCGATACGTCAGGGGTGGTTCGTGCTTTCAGTAGAAAACGCAGGCCTCAGCGATGCGACCAGCGGCACGAAGGACGCACGAACCACCCCACTCCAGCGAATGCCCAGCACCGTGACGTACCCTGCTCAGGTGCTTGCGCGACGCGTTCCCAGGTGGCTCACCCTCGTCCTCGCCGTCGTCGGCGGGTTCATCACCGATGCCGGTTTCCCCGACATCGGCATCTGGCTGCTGGCCATCGCCGGGGTGAGCCTGCTCTTTCTCGCCACCGTGCGCGACGCCCCGGCGTGGAACTTCCTCATCGGCTTCGTGTGGGGCCTGGTCTTCTTCCTCATGCACATCCGGTGGGCGCAGTACGCCGTCGGCGACGTGCCGTGGGTCGCGCTGAGCGTCCTGGAGGCCCTGTTCGTCGGGCTGTCCATGCTCGCCTGGACGTACGTGCGCCGGGTGCCCGCGATCGCGGCCCGGGTCAGCCTGCAAGCCCTCGCCTTCGCGGTGGTCTTCGTCGCGGGCGAGCTGGCCCGCTCGGCCGTGCCCTTCGGCGGGTTCCCGTGGGGTCGGGTGGCGTTCTCGCAGTCGGAGTCGCCCCTCGGGCGCCTGGCCTGGCTCGGCGGCATGCCCCTGGTCTCCCTCGCCGCCGTGCTGTGCGCGGCCCTGCTCGCCCTCGCCGTGATCGCCCTGGGGCGGTTCAACCTGCTCCGCGCGGGCGCCTGCGCCCTCGTCGCGGTGGCCGCGGTCGGAGCGGGGCTCGCCGTCCCGCTCGACACCCGGGCGCAGAGCGGCACGCTCCAGGTGGGCGCCGTCCAGGGCAACGTGGCCACACCCGGGCTGGACGCGTTCAACCACCGCCGCGAGGTGCTCAACAACCACGTGGACGGGACCTACGCCCTCCTCGACTCCGTCGCCCCCGGGGACCTCGACCTCGTGCTCTGGCCGGAGAACGGCACCGACATCGACCCGCAGGTCGACGCGGAGGCCGCCACGGCCATCGACGACGCCGCCCGCGCCGTCGGGGCGCCGCTGCTCATCGGGTCGCAGGAGTTCCCCGAGACCGGCGGGCGGTACAACGTGTCGCTGCTGTGGGAGCCGGGCACGGGCGTGGTAGGTCGCTACGCCAAGCAGCACCCGGCGCCGTTCGCGGAGTACATCCCCATCCGCAGCCTGGTCCGCCCGTTCTCCTCCGCCGTCGACCTGGTCACCAACGACATGATCGCCGGCACCGAGGTCGGGATCGTCGAGCTCGTCTCACCCCGGCTGGGACGCACCGTGGCGATCGGGGACGCGATCTGCTTCGAGGTCGCCTACGACGCCCTCGTCCAGGACTCGATCGAGGCCGGCGCCGAGCTGCTCGTGATCCCGACCAACAACGCCTCCTTCGGCCCGACGAACGAGTCCACCCAGCAGCTCGCCATGTCCCGGCTGCGGGCCATCGAGACCGGGCGCACCACCATCCAGATCTCGACCGTGGGAGTGAGCGCCGTCATCGCCCCCAACGGGGTGCTGCTCGAGCGGACAGGGCTGTTCACCGCCGAGCAGATGGTCAGCCCGGTGGCCCTGCGCACCTCGCTCACCCCGGCCGTGCAGGCGGGGGAGTGGCCGGCCAGGATCGTGCTCACCGCGGCCGCGCTGCTCACCGCGGCGGGCGTCGTGGTGACCGTCCGGTCCCGGCGGCGGCCCGCACCCGTCGCCCAGCGTCCGGGCCCTGCGAGGAAGCCGGCGGCGAAGAAGGCTGCGGCCCGCGCCTAGCGCACCCCGCGCCTAGCACGCCCCGCACACGACGATGCCCCCGAACCCAGCTGGGGTCGGGGGCATCGGTGGTCGTCGGCTCAGTGCCTCACGCGCTGCGGCGGAGCTTCCCGGCACGCAGCAGAGCCAGCCGCTCGTCGAGGAGCTCCTCGAGTTCCTTGACCGTGCGGCGCTCGAGCAGCATGTCCCAGTGGGTCCGGGGGGCCTTGCCGGCCTTCAGCTCGGGCTGTTCGGCGTCGCGCAGCAACGCCTCCTCACCGCACCGGCACTCCCAGACCAGGGGCACGTCGGCCTCGGTCGAGAACGGCAGGATGATCGTGTGCCCGTTGGGGCAGTCGTAGTGCGCCTGGAAGCGCGGAGCGAAGTCGACGCCCTCATCGGACTCCATGCTCTTGGCGCCGATGCTCATACCGCGCAAGGAACGGTCTGCCATGTTGTCCTCCAAGTGATCTGCGGTGACATCGATGACGCCTGATGCACCCGCTGTTACGTCGATGTCTGAAACGAAGCTCTGGTAGTTCAACGAGTCGATCAGGTGATGTGTTCCACGCCCTCCGTGAAGGTACCGTGAAATCGCCGCTCGGACTCGTCGAGATGGCGGTGCTCCGCGCATCTCGGGTGTCTCGGTGGTGCCCAGGTGTGTCGCCGTGCGCATGACCACGGTGCGAGGCTGCCCTGGGAACGTCGCCAGTGTAGCGCGGGAGGGTGGTCGGCCGCATGCCACCGGGCGGTTAGCCTCATCACCTCCGGCGCGAGCGCGGTGCGCACCGGGCCCTCTCGAGCACCCGGGCCCGGTGCGCTCCCACCGCGGCGATCATCCGGATCGTCCAGCCGGTGGCGTCGGCGGCGCGCCACAGCGCGTCCGCCCAGGAGCGCTCGTGGTCCCCGTAGTCCCCGCCCCTCGGGCGGACGATCGCGACGAGCGCCTGAGCGCCCGGGGACACGTGCCCGACGACGTCGCGCATCGCCTGCGCGAGCGAGACGGTCGTCGCGTCGTCGGGCACCGGCGGCAGGTCGTCGATCGGCACGACGAGGGCGAGCGCACGGTCGTCGGCGGAGAGGAAGGTCACCCACAGGACCGCCTCGTCGCGGCAGTCCCCGACGAGGCCCGCCAGGTGCGCGAGCGCCTCGTGGTCGGACGTGAGGAGCGAGCCGGGAGGTCGGGGCGTGCGGTGGGTGCGGTGGGTGTTGTCGGCGGCGGGAGCAGGAGAGGGGGTCATCCCCAGATCCTCGGCCCACCTCGTCGTCCCCCGGGGCCGTGGTCGCCCCAGCTGTGGACGGCCGGCGACGTCCACCCCGGCGGGAGCCAGCTCTTCCGGGGACTGCGTAGAATCGACCTGCTGCGCCGGTGACCCGCAGCGACCACCTCGAACGGCTCGTTGAGCAGGTACTGGAGAGAACACCTCATGACCGGACGCAGCGGCGAGTCCGCGCTGGCGCAGTCGTTCAAAGCGCTCAGCGACCCGACCCGGCTGCGCCTGCTCTCCCTCGTGGCCGCGCACGAGAACGGCGAGGCCTCGGTCGTCGACCTCACCGAGCCGCTCAACCTCACCCAGCCGACGGTGTCCCACCACCTCAAGATCCTCGTCGACGCGGGCCTGCTCACCCGGGACAAGCGCGGCGTCTGGTCGATCTACGCCCTCGTGCCGGGCGCGCTGGGCACCCTGGGGTCCTACCTGCGCGACGCCGAGGCGGCGTGGGGATAGCTCCAGACGCTCCGTCTGGCTCGAGGGCCGGCGCGCGCGGGTCCCCGGGCCCGATCTAGGCTGGCAGTCATGAGCACCGAGCCGCGGACCGCCGCCCCGCCGACCGCCCCGCACGTCGCCGACACCCACGACCTCATCCGGGTGCAGGGCGCGCGGGAGAACAACCTCAAGAACGTCAGCCTCGAGATCCCGAAGCGGCGCCTCACGGTGTTCACCGGTGTCTCCGGCTCGGGCAAGAGCTCCCTCGTCTTCGCCACCATCGCCGCGGAGTCGCAGCGGATGATCAACGAGACCTACAGCGCGTTCCTGCAGGGCTTCATGACGAACCAGGCCCGTCCGGACGTGGACCTGCTCGAGGGGCTGACCACGGCGATCATCGTCGACCAGGAGCGGATGGGGGCCAACACCCGCTCGACCGTGGGCACCGCGACCGACGTCAACGCGATGCTGCGGATCGTCTTCAGCCGCCTCGGCCAGCCGCACATCGGTCCGCCCCAGGCGTTCTCCTTCAACGTCGCCTCGATCAGCGGCGCCGGCGCCGTCACCTTCGAACGCGGCGGCACGACCGTGAAGGAACGGCGTGACTTCGCCATCACCGGCGGCATGTGCCCGCGCTGCGAGGGTATGGGCAACGTCAACGACATCGACCTGACGGCGCTGTACGACGACAGCCTCTCCCTCAACGAGAACGCACTGACGATCCCCGGCTACTCCATGGACGGCTGGTACGGGCGCATCTTCCGCGGCTGCGGTTTCTTCGACCCGGACAAGGCGATCCGCGACTACACCGCCACCGAGCTGAGCGACCTGCTCTACAAGGAACCGACGAAGATCAAGATCGACGGGATCAACCTCACCTACTCCGGGCTCATCCCGCAGATCCAGAAGTCCTACCTGTCCAAGGACCGCGAGGCCATGCAGCCCCACATCCGGGCGTTCGTGGACCGGGCGGTGACCTTCACACCGTGCCCGGAGTGCAGGGGCACCCGGCTCAACGAGGGCGCCCGGTCCTCGCGGGTGGCCGGGATGAACATCGCCGAGGCCTGCGCCCTGCAGATCAGCGACCTGGCCACCTGGGTCGCCGGCCTCACCGAGCCGTCGATGGCGCCGCTGCTCACCGCGCTGGCCCACACCCTGGACTCCTTCGTGGAGATCGGGCTCGGCTACCTCTCCCTCGACCGCCCAGCCGGCACGCTGTCCGGGGGAGAGGCGCAGCGCACCAAGATGATCCGCCACCTCGGGTCCTCCCTCACCGACGTCACGTACGTCTTCGACGAGCCGACGATCGGGCTGCACCCCCACGACATCCAGCGGATGAACACGCTGCTGCTGCAGCTGCGGGACAAGGGCAACACGGTGCTCGTGGTCGAGCACAAGCCGGAGATGATCGTCATCGCCGACCACGCCGTCGACCTCGGCCCGGGCGCCGGTTCCGCCGGGGGAGAGGTGGTCTTCGAGGGCACCGTGGAGGAGCTGCGGGCCAGCGGCACACTCACCGGCCGCCACCTCGACGACCGCGCCGTCCTCAAGGACGGTGTGCGCAGCGCCGCCGGGGCGCTGGAGATCCGCGGCGCGAGCGCGAACAACCTCCACGACGTCGACGTCGACATCCCGCTCGGGGTGCTCGTGGTGGTGACCGGCGTCGCCGGGTCGGGCAAGAGCTCGCTCGTGCACGGATCGATCCCCGCCGGGGCGAACGTCATCTCGATCGACCAGGGCGCGATCCGGGGATCCCGGCGGAGCAACCCGGCGACGTACACCGGGCTCCTCGACCCGATCCGCAAGGCGTTCGCCAAGACCAACGGCGTCAAGCCAGCCCTGTTCAGCGCCAACTCCGAAGGCGCCTGCCCCAACTGCAACGGCGCGGGCGTCGTCTACACCGACCTGGGCATCATGGCCAGCGTCGCCTCACCGTGCGAGGTCTGCGAAGGAAAGCGTTTTCAGGCCTCGGTGCTCGACTACCACCTGGGCGGGCGGGACATCAGCGAGGTGCTGGCGATGTCGGTGACCGAGGCGGAGGAGTTCTTCGGCGCCGGGGAGGCCCGCACGCCGGCCGCGCACACCATCCTTGCCCGCCTGGTCGACGTCGGGCTCGGGTACATCAGCCTCGGCCAGCCGCTCACGACGCTCTCCGGCGGCGAGCGTCAGCGGCTCAAGCTCGCCACGCACCTGGGGGAGAAGGGCGGCGTCTACGTCCTCGACGAACCGACCACAGGACTGCACCTGGCCGACGTCGCGAACCTGCTCGCCCTGCTCGACCGGCTCGTGGACGCCGGCAAGTCGGTCATCGTCGTCGAGCACCACCAGGCCGTCATGGCCCACGCCGACTGGATCATCGACCTCGGCCCGGGCGCCGGGCACGACGGCGGCCGGGTCGTCTTCGAGGGCACCCCGGCCGACCTCGTGGCCGACAGGTCAACGCTCACCGGTCAGCACCTCGCGGCGTACGTGGGGGCCTGACGGGCAGCGGGAGGCGTTGCGGTTCAGCGCGGCGCCGTGAGGAAGATGTCGAGCAGCTCAGGGTGGTGCGCATGCACGAGGACCCCGAACACGACGACGTCGAAGAGCAGATGGACGGCGATGACGTAGGTCAGGGACGCGCTCTTGGCGAAGATCCAGCCCTGGATGAGCGCGAAGGGGACAGTGAGCAGCGGGCCCCACTCGCGGTAGCCGAGCTCCCAGAGGAAGGACACGAAGACCACGGACTGCGCCAGGTTCGCGACCCACAGCCCAAAGTGCGCCCTGAGCAGGGCAAACACCGTGCAGATGAAGAAGAGCTCGTCCCAGATGCCCACCGCGTTGACACCCACGAACAGCCGCGCGATGTCCTGGCTGCTGGCGAGGTCGGGCCAGTTGCGGTAGGCGCCCGAGCCGATGAAATAGACCGGCAGGATGAGGTAGCCCGCCACGACGACAAACACAAGATAGAGGATCTGCGTCCGCGACCAGCGTCTCCCGGTGGCGACCGGGAACGTGATGGTGCGTTGGCCGAACAGCCAGCGCGACAGCGCCCACGGCACGAGCACCGCAAGCGAGAGCGCGACGGTGAAACGCGCCATGCCAGCGTCGCTGAGGTCCGCCCGGAGTGAGATCGCCGAGATGATCCCCATCCCGACGCCGATGAGCGCGAGGTCGCGCCCCAGCGCGCGGTCGACGGCGAGGCCGAGCGCAATCCCGAGGACCAGTGGGAGGTAACCGATCGGCCGGGCGTGCACGGCGAACAAGAGGATGGACGACCCGCACACCAGGGCCGCGGCCAGCAGTCGGGCCGGCGAACCGATCGCCCACGGGGCCCGGACGGCCTGCGTGGCGGTCAGCGTCATCACCTCACCTGCGTTCACCTCGCCTACAGTGCCATTGATGCCTGGTACTTGCCTACCCTTGGTCAGGTCGCCCGAGGGTTGCTGGAGACTCGCGGCATCGTGACCGGGTGGAGCCTGACCGCTGCGACCATGTGATCGGCTTGGGAGTCCAGGTAGACGCTGGTGGTGGCTACCGACGCGTGGCCGAGGATGTCGCGCACGGTCATGACGTCCGCGGCACCCGAAGCGAGGAGAAGGGTGGCCGCAGTGTGGCGCAGGCCGTGCGGGGTGACCTCCCGCATGAGGCCGGCGGGCATCCGGGCGGCTCGCCGGTGGACCATCAGCTCGACGTCACGCGGTTGCATGCGCAGACCCCTCCACGTGAGGACGAGCGCACGCCTGGCGTCGTCGACTCCCACCGTCTCGACCAGGACACCCTTGACCCTGCGGGTGCGCGGGGCCGGCGTCGGGCGCGCGCGGTCGTAGTCGGTGAACGCTTCCATGGTCCTGGGGGAGAGGGGCACCCTGCGGCGACCGCCCCCTTTGCCGTGACGGATGTCGAACCAGGCGGCGCCCTCGTCGTCGACGCTGATGTCGGCGCGGTCGGCCTTGCAGAGCTCGGAGACCCGAGGTCCGACCTCCACGAGGAGGTGAAGGATGAACCGGTCTCGAAGCACCATGTCCTGGTCGGCGCGCGAGACCTTCCGGTCGGCGGGGTCGGTCGTGGACAGCAGCGCCGCAGCGCCTGACTGGGGGAGCGCCGTGCGTGACTTCGCCCGGGTGCGACTGCCCTTGAACGTGACGAGCATGTCGGGGACCGGGTTGAGCTGCACCCACCCGACGCGGGTCGCATGGGAGAACAACCGGGAGACCGACTGCATGAAGCGGGCGGCCGCTCCGATGGAACGAGTCCGATCACCTGGGTCGTTGAACCGTCCGTCCGGCTTGGAGCCATACGTCACCACGGCGACATCAAGGTCTTCGCCGTCGAGGTCGTCGAGGATCCTGTCGCCACCGACGATCTCGACGAACTCGGCGAGGTCGCGGACATAGTTGTCGACGGTCACCTGGGAGAGCGACCCCATGACGACGGACCGCGGGAACGTGCCGATGTAGGTGTCCACGGCCATCGCCACGCTGAGGAGGTTGAGGGACGGCGGTGCAACCACGGGAGGGGCTCCTTCGACTGAACGCCCATCAGAGAAGGACTGGTCCGAGCCTAGTGAGACCCTCTGACACCCAGAGGATTCAGTGCAGCGCGGGGCATTTTAGCCCCACTTATGTTACTACGTTCTTGCAGCGTACAACGTAGTAAACACAATCAATGGCCTACAGACCTCACGGGCGACCGCCGTCGTCGTCACGCCTCGTGACGCTACGGGGAGACGGGGTGCCCGGCAGCGGGAGGCCGGGTCAACCGCTCAGTCCACCCAAGCCCCTGCCCAGCGGACCCGCAGGCCCGGCGCTCCGTTCGCGTCCGCAGCGCCTGCAGGCGAGGTACTGCGAGTCCTCGATCCGGCGTCGCTGCCACTTGTGCCAACCCACCACGCATCGCACGTCTTTCATGACGCACCCCTCTCGCCGACCGCGGGCAGCGTGTCCCCACGCGACGCCACTTACCACGCTAGTCCCGATCGGGTCTCAGGGACAAGGTTCGAGCGAGGCCCCGTGCCGAGCGAGCTCAGGTGATGTTCCCCGACCTCACGAGGGCAGAACCTGCCCCTCTCCGGACCCCTTCCACTCCCCTCGCCGCACCGCCGATAATGTATCTTATGACATTACGGCGGCGAGAACCCACCCTCGTCCACGCGCCCAGCAGCCCCTCAGGCCGCCGCTCACCTGCACTTCGGCTATGTTCGTCGGGTGGAAGACGAGCAGAGTGCCATACGGTTCGCCCAGAAGACGCTCAAGCGTGCCTTGATCACCTCGGCGGTCGCGCCGTTCGTCACCGCCGCGGCGGTCGTCGCCATCGACCACTGGAAGAAACGGAAGGAATCCCGCAAAGCGGTGTTCCCGCACGCGGATCCGCTGACCACGACCATCGGCGGCTCGACGACCACGGTGTTCTCCTTCGGTGAGGAGGTCTACGCCGAGATGCTCGCGGCGATCCGGTCGGCGAAGACCCGCATCTTCATCGAGACCTACATCTGGAAGGGCGACGAGGTCGGTCACACCTTCAAGGACGCCCTCATCGAGGCGTCCGCCCGCGGCGTGGACGTGTACGTCGTCTACGACGGGTTCGCCAACCTCGTGGTCCCCCGGAGCTTCTTCCGTTTCCCCGACCCGATCCACGTGCTGGCCTACCCGATCTTCCGACCCCAGGTCCTGTTCATGGACATCAAGCACACCGGTCGAGACCACCGCAAGATCCTCGTCGTCGACGACGAGGTCGGCTTCGTCGGCGGCTACAACATCGGCACCCTCTACGCCACCCAGTGGCGCGACACCCACCTCAAGCTCACCGGGACCGGGGTGTGGGAGCTGTCCAGCGCCTTCATCGACTTCTGGAACCTCAACGTCCGCGGCGACAACCCCACGATCCCCTCCCCCGGGACCGACCTGTGGGCACCCGAGCTCCAGGCTGCCCGGAACGCACCGATGCGCCGGGTCTACCCGATCCGCAACATCTACCTGGAGGCGATCCGCCGGTCCAACCACCGCGTCTACCTCACCCAGGCGTACTTCATCCCCGACCGCGAGCTGCTCGCCGTCATCGTCGCGGCGGCCCGGCGGGGGGTGGACGTGCGGCTCATCGTGCCCGAGGCGTCCAACCACGTCCTCACCGACTGGCTCTCCCGCGGGCTCTACTCCCAGCTGCTCAAGGCCGGGGTGAGCATCTGGCTGTACCGCAACGCCATGGTCCACGCCAAGACGGCGACCGTCGACGGTCAGTGGACCACGATCGGCACCGCGAACATCGACCGGCTGAGCCTGACCGGCAACTACGAGATCAACATGGCCATCTACGACGAGGGCCTCGCCGCTCAGATGGAAGACATCTTCGCGGTCGACCTGAGCAACTGCCGCCCGCTGCTGCTCACGGACTGGGAGCAGCGCTCCCCCGTGGCCAAGTTCGGCGAGCTCATCCTCACCCCGCTGAGCCCGCTGCTCTGAGGGCCGCCGCTCTGACGGCCGCCGCGCAGGCGGCCGTCAGCACGACTCACTCCCGGGACGCGTCCGCGATCGTCTCCTCCGGGCGGGGCGGCACCGTCTCGTCCTCCTCGAGCAGCTGCACCTCGTCGAACTCGGGGTGGGCCGCGTGCAGCCGGCGGGCCACCTCCGCTGCCTGCTCGGCGCTGTCGGCGCTGTCAGGGCTGTCGGGGCTGGTGTCCATGTACGTCCTCCTCAGAACTGGTGTCGCCCAGGCTAGGCACCAACTCCCCCGACCGCCAGTCGGCTAGGAGATGACCATCACGAGGTCGCCGCCCTCGAGCTGCTGGACGGCGCCGATCGCCAGGCGCTGGACGGTGCCGGCCACCGGGCTGGTGATCGAGGCCTCCATCTTCATCGCCTCGACCGTGGCCACCGTCTGCCCGGCCTCGACGCGCTGGCCCTCCTGGACCACGGGGGTGACGGCCCCCGCGAACGGCGCGGCGATCTGACCCGGAGCGTCCAGGTCGGCCTTTTCGACGGCGGAGCTGTCGACCGCGATGCCGGTGTCACGGACCTGGATCGGGCGGATCTGACCGTTGAGGGTGAACATCACCGACCGCATGCCGCGCACGTCCGGCTCGCCCACCGCCTCGAGGCCGACCAGCAGCCGCACCCCGCGTCCGAGAGCGATCTCGACCTCTCCCCCGCGCTCGAGCCCGTACAGGTAGCTCGACGTGTCCAGCACGCTCACGTCGCCGAACCGTGCCTGCGTGGAGAGGAAGTCCTTCGTCGGACCGGCGAAGAGCAGGTGGTTGAGCCGGTCCCGGCGGACCTGGGAGGACCCGCCGAGGTCCGTGAGGTCCTGCTCGGTGAGCGGGTTGATCCCGTCCCGCATGGTCCGTCCGGCCAGCGCCTTCGTCCGGAACGGCTCGGGCCAGCCCCCGGGCGGGTCACCGAGCTCCCCACCGAGGAAACCGATGACCGAGTCCGGGATGTCATAGTCCTGGGGGTTCTCAGCGAAGTCCGCGGGGTCGGCCCCGCGGGCGACGAGCTGCAGCGCCAGGTCACCCACCACCTTCGACGACGGGGTCACCTTGACCAGTCGGCCCAGGATCCGGTCCGCCGCGGCGTAGGTGGCCTCGATCTGCTCGAACTGGTCCCCCAGGCCCAGCGCGATCGCCTGCTGGCGCAGGTTGGACAGCTGCCCGCCGGGGATCTCGTGGGTGTAGACGCGACCGGTCGGGCCGGCCAGGCCGGACTCGAAGGGGGCGTACAGGCGGCGGACAGCCTCCCAGTACGGCTCGAGGTCGCTCGCGGCGGCCAGCGAGAGCCCGGTGTCCCGCGGGGTGTGCTCCAGGCTCGCGACCAGAGCAGACATCGGCGGCTGGCTCGTCGTGCCGGCCATGGCGGCAGAGGCCACGTCGACCGCGTCGACGCCGGCCCCCACGGCGGCCATGAGCGTGGCCATCTGGCCACCGGTCGTGTCGTGGGTGTGCAGGTGGACGGGCAGGTCGAAACGCTCACGCAGCGCGGTCACGAGCTTGACCGCGGCGGCCGGGCGCAGCAGCCCGGCCATGTCCTTGATCGCCAGGATGTGCGCACCTGCAGCGACGATCCGGTCGGCCAGCTCGAGGTAGTAGTCGAGGGTGTAGAGGGTCTCAGCCGGGTCGAGCAGGTTCCCGGTGTAGCACAGCGCGACCTCGGCCACGGCCGTCCCGGTCGCCCGCACGGCCTCGATCGCGGGCCGCATCTGCTCGACGTCGTTGAGCGCGTCGAAGATCCGGAAGATGTCGATGCCCGACGCCGCCGCCTCACGGACGAACGCCTCGGTGACCTCGGTCGGGTACGGGGTGTAGCCGACGGTGTTGCGTCCGCGGAGCAGCATCTGCAGGGCGACGTTGGGCAGGGCCGTCCGCAGCTTGGTCAGGCGGTCCCACGGGTCCTCACCGAGGAAGCGCAGCGCGACGTCGTACGTCGCCCCGCCCCACGCCTCGACCGAGAACAACCCCGGGAGCATCCGCGCCACGTAGGGCGCCACGACCTCGAGGTCGTGGGTGCGGACCCGGGTGGCGAGCAGGGACTGGTGGGCGTCGCGGAACGTCGTGTCGGTCACCGCGACGGCCGTCTGGGCGCGCAGCGCCCTGGCGAAGCCCTCGGGGCCGAGCTCGAGCAGGCTCTGGCGGGTCCCGGCCGGAGCGGGCGCGGTGACGTCGCAGGCGGGCAGCTTGGCCCGCGGGTCGATCGCCCCGGTGCTCGGGCCGTGCGGCCGGTTCACGGTGACGTCACCGAGGAAGGCCAGCAGCTTCGTGCCGCGGTCGGCGCTCTCCCGGGCCGCGAGCAGCTCGGGGCGCTCGTCGATGAACGACGTGGACAGGTTGCCGGCGACGAACTCGTCGTCGGCCAGCACCGCCTGGAGGAAGGGGATGTTCGTGCGGATGCCCCGGATGCGGAACTCCGCCAGCGCGCGGCGCGCGCGGCGCACCGCCGTCGGATAGTCGCGGCCGCGGCAGGTGAGCTTGACGAGCATGGAGTCGAAGTGGCCGCTGATCTCGGAGCCGGCGGTCGCGGTCGCGCCGTCCAGGCGGACCCCCGCGCCACCCGGTGAGCGGTAGGCCACGATGCGGCCGGTGTCGGGACGGAAGCCGTTGGAGGGGTCCTCGGTCGTGATGCGGGTCTGCAGGGCAGCGCCGTTGACCCGGATGTCCTCCTGGCGGATGCCGAGGTCTTCCAGGGTCTCCCCGGCGGCGATCCGCAGCTGGGAGGAGACGAGGTCGATGTCGGTGACCTCTTCGGTGACGGTGTGCTCGACCTGGATGCGCGGGTTCATCTCGATGAACACGTGCTGGCCGGCCCGCTCCCCCACCGTGTCCAGCAAGAACTCCACGGTCCCGGCGTTCTGGTAGCCGATGGACCGGGCGAACTTCACCGCGTCCGCGCACAGCGCATCCCGGATCGCCGGGTCGAGGTTGGGCGCCGGGGCGATCTCGATGACCTTCTGGTGGCGGCGCTGGACAGAGCAGTCCCGCTCGAAGAGGTGCACGACGTTGCCCTGGCCGTCGGCGAGGATCTGGACCTCGATGTGGCGCGGACGCAGGACCGCCTGCTCGAGGAACATGGTCGGGTCACCGAAGGCGCTGTCCGCCTCGCGCATGGCGGCCGCGAGGGCCTCGGGGAGGTCCTCGCGGTGGTCGACCCGGCGCATCCCGCGTCCGCCACCTCCGGCGACGGCCTTGGCGAAGATCGGGAAGCCGATCTCGTCGGCGGCGGCGATGAGCTCGTCGACGTCGGACGAAGGCTCGGAGGAGGCGAGGACGGGGAGTCCCGCCGCCCGGGCGGCCTTGAGCGCACGGACCTTGTTCCCGGCCAGCTCGAGCACCTCGGCCGGAGGGCCGATGAACGTCAGGCCGGCCTCGACGCAGGCCCGGGCCAGGTCAGGGTTCTCGGAGAGGAAGCCGTAGCCGGGGTAGACCGCGTCCGCCCCGGCATCCTTGGCGACCCGCACGATCTCCTCGATGTTGAGGTAGGCCCGCACCGGGTGACCGGCGTCTCCGATGAGGTACGCCTCGTCGGCCTTGAGGCGGTGCTCGGAGTTGCGATCCTCCTGCGGGAAGACCGCGACGGTGCGGGCCCCCATCTCGTAGGCGGCCCGGAAGGCCCGCACGGCGATCTCAGCTCGGTTGGCAACCAGCACCTTGGAGAACACGCGATATCCCATCATTCGACGATTTTCAGGACCGGGCACTGCCGACCAGTCAGCCGCGGCACCAGAAGACCTCACGCAGTCACCGGCGTCAGGGCTTCCCGATCCTCCCACGATTCTCGTCCGCGCCCGCGATGTACGCGGAGAAATCTCCGGGTTCGGTAGGCTGATCCCGCATGACAGGCCGTAGCTTGTGCCTCGCCACCCGAAGACGCGACGAGAGACGGCCATCTACTCAAGGTGAAGTCCCCCGGAAGGACCGTGTCCCCTCGTGCCTGTGCTCGGAGTGTGCAGCTTGAAAGGCGGCGTCGGCAAGACGTCCATCACGCTCGGTCTCGCCTCCGCGGCGGTCGCCGCCGACCTGCGGACGCTCGTCGTGGACCTCGACCCGCAGGCCGACACCACCCTCGCCCTGGGCGCCACCGGGGCCGCCGCCCAGGACGTGGCGGCGGTCCTGGACAACCCGGCCGACTACGTCGTGAAGTCGGCGCTCGCGGTCTCGAGCTGGGATCCGGACATGCTCGACGTCCTCATGGGGTCGGCCGAGTCGGCCCGCCACGACGGTCCCACCTACGCCCACCGGCTCGGCCGCCTCGCCACCGCCCTGGACACGCTGGACGACTACGACCTCGTGATCATCGACTGCCCGCCGTCCCTGGGCGGGCTCACCCGTCAGGGGCTCACCGCCTGCGACCGGGCGCTCGTGGTCACCGAGCCCGGGCTGTTCTCGGTGACCGCGGCGGCCCGCGCCTTCAAGGCGATCGACGAGCTCCGGCGCACCTCCGCCCCCCACCTGCAGCCGCTCGGCGTGGTGATCAACCGGGTGCGGGCCCGGTCGAGCGAGCAGTCCTACCGACAGGCCGAGCTCGAGGGGATGTTCGGGCCGCTCATCCTGTCCCCGATGATCCCCGAACGGGCGGCGATGCAGCAGGCGCAGGGCGCCGGTCGGGCGATCCACGACTGGCCCGGCGCCCCAGCCGCGGAGCTGGCGCAGGCCTTCGACACGATCCTGGCGCGCGGGATGCGCGCGATGGCCGAGGTGTAGAGGCAGGTGCGGGTGCGGGCGGGTCAGCCGGCGGTGCGGGCCTGACGGCGCACGGACAGCTCGTCGTGACCGGGCTCGATGACCGGGTCGGCGTCGAGCCGCTCGGTCGGCAGGGTCGCGAGCGTGCCCTCGACCTCGCGCCAGACTCGCCCGACGGCGATCCCGAAGACTCCCTGGCCCCCCTGGACGAGGTCGATGACCTCGTCGGCGGAGGTGCACTCGTAGACCGAGGCGCCGTCGCTCATCAAGGTGATCTGCGCGAGGTCCTCGACCCCGCGCTCGCGCAGGTGGACCACGGCGGTGCGGATCTGCTGCAGGGACACGCCCGTGTCGAGCAGGCGCTTGACGACCTTGAGCACGAGGACGTCACGGAAGCTGTACAGGCGGTGCGTCCCAGACCCGGTCGCCGAGCGCACGGTCGGCTCGACCAGTCCGGTCCGGGCCCAGTAGTCGAGCTGGCGGTACGTGATGCCGGCCGCGCGGCACGCGGTCGGGCCTCGGTAGCCGATCGAGGTGTTGCGGCTGGGGAGGTCCTCGTCGAAGAGGAGACCCTGGGTGCGCGCGATGGGAGACCCACCAGGACCACCGTCGATTCCGCTGCTCACGTCTGCCTCCGTCTCAAGCCGCCCTGCCCACTGCATGCATGCTGCTTCCATGGTGACACGGAGTCCGTGGGCTGCGAACGTGCAGCAAGCGAGGATCTCGTGTGACAGCCCCACGCTAGGGCCCTGCTGCGGCGGGGTCAACGACCACCGCTGGTGTGTCGCGCCCGGGCAGGAGGGAGGGGCTCAGCCGGGGAGGTCGCCCACACCCTGGCGCACCCAGACGGTGTGCAGGCGGGCGAAGATCTCACCGAGCTCGGCGGCGGTCGCTCCGGCCCTCCCCCGGGCCGACGGCGCATGCTGCCCGCGCAGCGGGGAGACCACCTGGTCGATGAGGTCGACGTGCCGCTCCGCGGCTGAACGCATGGACCGCAGGTGGCGTGGTTCGATGCCGAACTCACCGAGCCCGGCGGCCAGCAGGACAACCTCCTGGGATCCCGCGTCGAAGTGGCCGAGCCCGTCCGGGCGCACGACGCCGGCGCCCACCAGGGCATCCACGAGCGCCACGTCCACGCCGCACGAGGCGGCCAGCGCCTCGGTGGTGCTCTGGGCGCGGAGCGCGGCGGACTCCCCGTCGCGGACGACCAGACGCGGGATGAGCGGTCGGTCGCTGCTCGACACGCCCGCGTCGAGGGCGGCGAGCTTGCCCTTGATCACCTTGAGCGGCAGGTAGCGGTCGCGCTGCTCGATGAGCACGAACCGGAGGCGTTCGACGTCGGCCGGGCTGTACTTGCGGTACCCGGAGGACGTGCGCACCGGTTCGACCAGCCCCTGCTCCTCGAGGAAGCGCAGCTTGGAGTGGCTGATCGCCGGGAACTCCATGCGCAGGCTGGAGAGCACGTCGGAGATCCGCATCGAGGCCTCCCGAGAGATCCCGTGCGGCCAGGTGCGCTCGACGACCTCAGCCGGGGAGCCGTCCAGGGGCGTGCTGGCAGGCTGGGTGGCTTCGTGCCCGCTGGTGTCGTGCCCGCTGGTGTCGTGCGGAGAGCGCGCAGCGCTCACTCGGCGACCGGTTCCTCGGGAGTGGCGGTGCGGGTCAGCGGGCTCGGGTAGAAGAGCATGCGGTACTTCCCGATCTGCACCTCGTCACCGGCCTTGAGCAGCGCGGAGTCGATGCGCACGCGGTTGACGTAGGTGCCGTTGAGGGAGCCGATGTCACGGACCACGAAGTCGTCGAGCTCGCGGACGAACTCGACGTGCTTGCGGGAGACGGTCACGTCGTCGAGGAAGATGTCGGCCTGCTCGCTGCGACCGGCCACCGTGCGGTCGGCGTCGAGCAGGAAGCGCGAGCCGCCGCTCTGGCCGCGCTGCATGATGAGCAGTGCCGAGGTCCGCGGCAGGGCGGCGACCGCCGACTGCTGCTCGGCCGTCAGCCCGCTGGCGCCGAGGGCCTCCTCGATGATCGGCGTGCCGAAGCTGATCGTGGTGTCCCCGAGACCCGACAGTGCCGGGCCGTCAGGCAGGCCCGGCCGTCCTGGGTGTCCGGTGCTGCTGGTCATGTCGCCTCCTGGTCACTGCGAATACGTCGCTGCCGATACGTCGCTGCCGTCACGGGCTTGCGCCCTGCATCGACTCCCACCATCGGCAGACGACCCGCACCTGTGAGATGTCGGCACCTTCTCAACTCAACCTTAGAGGTGAACCGGCCAGGACTGAAGTCTCCCGATAGGTCTGCACGCTACACGCCGGTCGTCTCCGACGGTGGGATCACTCCCCGACGTCTGGCGTGGCGTACCTGGGCTCGGACGGTTCACGGACCGCGCGGATCTCCACCAGGGTCTTCTGCTCGATCGTGGTGCGGCCACCGTTCGTGGTGATGGTCGCCATCGCCCCGCCGGGGATCGCGATGGCGGGCTCGAGCGTCTGCGGGTCCCCGATCACCGACCAGCGGAACGGTGCGGCGACGCGGATCCCGTCGATGATCACCCCCTCGTCGGTGTCGGTGAAGTAGCTGCTGGTGACCATGCGGATGCCGTTGACCTCGATCGCCTCCGCACCGGCGTTGCGCAGCTCCTCGAGCACGTTGAACAGGCGGGCCGCGGTGATCGCCTTGTCGCTCTCCATGATCGTGATCTCCAGGCCGGGTCCCTCGGCCGGCAGCCGGCCCGAGAGGATCCCCTGGACGGCGACGTTCTGCTCGGCGAGCTCGATCGCCGCCCGCTGCGAGTCGCTCCCCGACCGCAGCTCGAACTCCGTCTGACGCAGGGCCGCCGCCTCGCGCTCGAGGTCGTCGGAGCGCCGGTTCACGTCGTCGAGGATGCGCACCAGGTCAGACTGGCGCAGCCCGGCGAACTCGTCCTGCTGGGTCTGGCGGAGCTGGACGACGAGCGCAAAGCCGAGCACGGCGCACAGGGTCGCGGCGAGGATCTGCGCGCGGGTGGCGCGCGGCTTCCAGGCGCTCAGGACCCGGCGCCACGCGGTCATCGGGGGCCGAGGCGCGGGTGCGGGTGTGACCGGCCCGTCGTCGGGGACCTCGTGCTCGCTCATGCCTTGAACAGGTGCCGGCGGATCGCCGCGGCGTTGGAGAAGATGCGGATACCGAGCACGACGACGACGCCTGTCGAGAGCTGGGTGCCCACCCCGAGCTGGTCGCCGAGGAAGACGATGAGGGCCGCCACGACCACGTTGGACAGGAACGAGACGAGGAAGACCTTGTCGTCGAACATGCCGTCGAGCAGGGCTCGCAGACCTCCGAAGAGGGCGTCGAGGGCGGCGACGACCGCGATCGGGAGATAGGGCTGGAGGTTCACCGGAACCGTCGGTTCCAGGAACAACCCAGCGGCTATCCCGATCAAGAGTCCGAGGACCGGAATCACGTTGTACTCCCCCATGCTGTAGTCACTGGTCACCATTGTCCGTGCCGAGGGGCTGTGCCGCGAACAGCACCCGGGTGGGCCCCGCGGGCACGGACAGGTCGTCGTGGGCGGCCACGTCGGTGCGGATCCCGTACTGCGACCCCAGGGCGCTGAGCTGCTGCGCCGCCGCAGACCGGGCGAGCCCGGTCTCGAGGGCGTTGCGGTCGCCGATCGCGACGACCTCGTAGGGTCCGGCCACCCCGACGAGGTCGACGAGGATGGCACTGCCGGCGCTGCGGATCGCGGTGGTCGCAGTGAGCCGCTGGCCGTTGATCGCGATCGCCTCCGCCCCCACCGACCACAGCGCGTTGACGACCGACTGCAGGTCGGAGTCCTGGACGAAGGCGGCCGGGTCCGTGGCGGCGTCGGCGCCGTCCGCGACGGTCACCGTGATGCCCGGACCGCGGGCCGCGACCGTCCCGTTGGCGAAGCCGTCCAGGGCGACGGTCTGCACCAGCTCGGGGTCCACGAACTTCAGCGCCGAGTCCCGCAGGGTGTCGATCGCGGTCCCCAGCGCCGCGTTCTGTGCGGTCAGGGTGGCCACCTCCGCGCGGTGGCTGAGGATCTCCTCCTGCAGGAGGGTGCGGGCCGCGACGACACCGGGCTGCGGCTTGCGCAGCTCGACCGCGGCCCGCACGGTCCCGAAGCCCAGCACGATCGCCACGACGAGGAGCACGACCACGGTCACGGTGCCGCGCGGCGCCTCGTCGCCGTCTGCCCGGCGTCGGGCTGCCGCGGCGTAGCCGGGGTCGAGCGGGCGGTGCATCACCTCGTTGAGGAGGGTCATCGACGCATCAACAGCACGGACGGGGCGGACGGGGCCTACGGGATCCGCGGTACCCGGGTCGGCGTCGGGCGTCATGACGGTGCCTCGGCCCGGGTCAGCTCGCGCGCCTGGACGACGTAGAGGAGACCGGAGTACCAGTACAGGCCCGCTCCCCATCCGGCGAAGGCCCACCCCAGCGCCGCCGCCCACGCTCCCAGCGCGCCGGGCGTCTCGGCCAGCAGCAGCAGCGGGAAGGCGTAGAGCAGCGCGAAGGTCGCGGCCTTGCCGACGAAGTTCACCGGGAGGGGCCCGTAGCCGAGCCGCGACAGCCCCGGCATCAGGCACATCATGATGATGTCGCGTCCGAGGATGACGATCACCAGCCAGAGCGGCACGATCTCGCGCCAGGCCAGCGTGACGAGGGTGACGAGGATGAAGAGCCGGTCGGCGGCCGGGTCGAGCACCTGGCCGAGCTTGGAGACCTGGTCGAGCACGCGGGCCGCCACGCCGTCGAGCCAGTCGGTGAGCGCCGAGAACGCGAGCACCAGCAGCGCGGCGACGTCGTAGGAGTTGATGATGAGGACAGCGAAGACCGGCACGAGGGCAAGCCGGAGCATGCTGATCATGTTCGGCACCGTGAGCACCCGGGTGCTCACGTGCTGCTCCTGCGTCTCGCCCACCGCCGACCGACCATCCTTCGCGTGCTCGCGCACTTCCGCCGCACTCTCGCCGAGTGCCGCTGTCTGCACTGCTGGCTATCTTAAGAGCGTCGCACCACGGGCCCGTCCCCGCAGTGGGAATATATGACAACGATATGGACACAAGTTGTCATGTGGTCGAGGTCACCGGTCGGGGGCTCGACCCGGACGGGGCCGACCACGTACAGTAGAGGCATTCCTCGGAGTATGTCGCGAGTCCCGCGTGTGCGTGTTAGTGGCCAGACCAGGCCCAGTGTGTGTTTTCGGGATTGCGACGCCGGTTCGGCTCACCAGAGCTGTCCTATCGCTCCCCACACCACTGAAATGGCTGGTTGCTCTCTTTATGACTTCTGTCGACACTGCTGCGCCCGTAAACACCGTGCCTGACGTCCCCGCCGTGACGTTCGAGGATCTCGGCCTCCCGGCCGAGCTGCTCGCCGCGGTCCTCGACCTCGGGTTCACGATCCCCTCCTCGATCCAGGCCGAGGCGATCCCCGCCCTCCTCGCCGGGAACGACATCACTGGCGTCGCCCAGACCGGGACCGGCAAGACTGCCGCCTTCGGCCTGCCGCTGCTCGCCGCGATCGACCCCACGCTGCACCAGACGCAGGCACTCGTGCTCGCACCGACCCGTGAGCTGGCCATGCAGGTCGCCGAGGCGATCGAGACCTTCGCCAAGCACCTCCCCGGCATCGAGGTCGTCGCGGTCTACGGCGGGTCCCCGTACCCCCCGCAGGCCCGCGCACTCTCCCGTGGCGCGCAGGTCGTCGTCGGCACCCCCGGTCGCGTGATCGACCACCTCGACCGCGGCACCCTCAAGCTCGGCGCCATCCGCTTCCTCGTCCTGGACGAGGCCGACGAGATGCTCCGCATGGGCTTCGCCGAGGACGTCGAGAAGGTCTTCGGAGCGGCTCCGGTCGAGCGTCAGGTCGCCCTGTTCTCCGCGACCATGCCTCCCCAGATCCGCCGCGTCGCCGCCCACCACCTGCGTCAGCCGATCGAGATCGCCGTCTCGCGCCAGTCCTCCACCGTCACGGGCGTGACCCAGCAGTTCGCCGTCGTGCCGTTCCGTCACAAGATCGGCTCGCTCACCCGCGTCCTGGCCACGTCCGACGCCGAGGCCGCGATCGTCTTCTGCCGCACCCGCGGGGCAGCCGAAGAGGTCGGCTCCGCGCTCATCGAGCGTGGCATCTCGGCCGCCACCATCTCCGGTGACGTCGCCCAGAAGGACCGCGAGAAGATCGTCGAGCGCCTGCGCGCCGGCGCCCTCGACGTGCTCGTCGCGACCGACGTCGCAGCCCGTGGGCTCGACGTCGACCGCATCGGTCTCGTCGTGAACTTCGACATCCCGGGCGAGCCCGAGGCCTACGTGCACCGCATCGGTCGCACCGGCCGCGCCGGCCGCACCGGAACCGCGCTCTCCTTCGTCACCCCGAACGAGCGTGGCCGTCTCAAGCAGATCGAGCGGACCATCCGTCAGCAGCTCGTCGAGATCGAGATCCCCTCCCCCGCCGACGTCTCCGCGCACAAGGTCCGCCAGACCCTGGCCCGGATCGACGAGCGCCGCGAAGCCGGCCGCCTGTCGATGTACGTCGACCTGGTCCGGGAGTACCTCGAGACCCACGAGGGCACCGACCCCGCTGAGCTCGCCGCCATCCTCGCTGCCCTCGCGGTCGGCGACGACGGCCCCAAGGCTCGCGAGGAAGAGGCCGCGTTCGAGGCCCAGCGCGCCGAGGCGCGCAACGAGCGCAAGACCCGCGACGCACGGGACGCCAACGACCGCGACCGCGGTCCTCGTGAGCGTCGCGACGCCGGCCCGCGGACCGGCGGAGCCCGCCGCGACGTCGTCGGCACCCGGTACCGTCTCTCGGTCGGCCACACCCACGGCGCCCAGCCGAGCGGGATCGTCGGCGCGCTGACGAACGAGGGTGGCCTCTCCGGCAAGGACCTCGGCAAGATCGACATCTTCCCGAGCTTCTCCCTGGTGGACATCGCCGCCCCGCTCGACACCGAGACGATCGACCGCATCTCCCGGGCCCGCGTGGCCGGCAAGGCGCTGCGGATCAAGCTCGACGACGGCCCCGCGGTCTCCCGCGGACCCCGCGGCGCGGCTCCCAGCGGCGCCCACAGCGGCCCGCGCAACAGCGCGCCGTCCGGTCGCCGGGAAGAGCGCTTCGAGCGCCCGACCGAGCGCACCGGGTACGACCGTTCAGAGCGCACCCCCCGCTACTGAGCATCTGCTGAGCAGCTACTGCTGCATCTGCTGACCTGATCAGCCGCTGACGAAGGCCGGGCCCCACGGGGCCCGGCCTTCGGTGCGTTCGGATGCGGGTCCGGCTCAGCGCGACTCCGGTGCCTCACCGTGCAGGGTGACGAGCTTCTCCAGCCGGTCGACCTCCCGGGCCGCGAACCGCCCGTCCGACCGCTGGATCGCCATGAGCGCGGTCCGGTGCCCGTCGGAGAGCTCGAGCATGACCCACGGGTCGCCCGACCCGTAGGTCACCGCGATGACCTGGGGCCAGTCGTAGCTGCGCACCCAGAGCAGGTTGCGGACCCGGATCCCGGTCGCATCGACGGTGGCGCGGACCGTGGCCTGGCGCCAGAGGAAAGCGCACCCGGCGAGCACCACGACCGTGAGGGAGACCACGGTGCCGGCGCTGTAGCCCGCCCCGCCCGTGCCGGGCGCCCGGTAGAGGACGATGGCGAGGCCGACGACCAGCACGAGGACCGCGGCCCACGCGACGTACCGGACGAACCGTGGCACGAAGGGGTCGTAGAGGCCCTTGGACGACGCCATGTCACACTCCCTCGAGCCTGCCACCGCCCCCGGCGCTCGTCGGGCTCGTGGTGTCAGGCTCGACGGGTCAGAGCCGGCAGGCGTGGATCGATGTCACCAGGATCGCACGCGCCCCGACCTCGTACAGGGTGTCCATGACCTGGTTCGTCTCGTCGCGGCGGACCATCGCCCGGACCGCGGCCCAGTCGCGGTCGTGCAGCGGGGAGACCGTCGGGGACTCCAGACCCGGGGTGATCGCGACCGCGGCGTCGACCAGGTGGGCAGGGACGTCGTAGTCCATGAGGACGTACTGGCGTGCGGTGAGCACCCCCTGCAGGCGGCGGGTGAGCTGGTCGAGCTGGGCGGGGACCTGCGAGCCGCGGCGGCGGATGAGGACGGCCTCGGACTTGAGGATCGGCGCACCGAAGATCTCCAGCCCGGCCGCGCGCAGCGTCGTGCCGGTCTCCACCACGTCAGCGATGACCTCGGCGACGCCGAGCTTGACCGAGCTCTCCACGGCCCCGTCCAGACGGACGATCGAGCGGGGCGTGATGCCCTGGGCGGTGAGGTAGTCGTGCACGAGCACGGCGTAGGACGTGGCGACGCTGCGGCCCTCGATCTGGGCGATGTCGGTGATCTCACCGACGGGTGCGGCGAACCGGAAGGTCGAGCGCGCGAAGCCGAGCGGCAGGTGCTCCTCGGCGTCGGCCCCGGAGTCGAGCATGAGGTCGCGGCCGGTGATCCCGGCGTCGACGGTCCCGGCGCCGACGTACACGGCGACGTCCCGAGGGCGCAGGAAGAAGAACTCCACGTCGTTGGCCGGGTCGGTGAGCACGAGCTCACGGGTGTCGCGGCGCTGGCGGTAGCCGGCCTCACGGAGCATGTCGGAGGCGGGTTCGGACAAGGACCCCTTGTTGGGGACGGCAATACGGAGCACGGGATTCTCGCGTTCGAGTCGGAGGAGTGGGTCAGGCTCAGAGGTACTTGTAGACGTCCTCGAGGCGGAGACCCTTGGCGACCATGAGGACCTGCAGGTGGTAGAGCAGCTGGGAGATCTCCTCGGCGGCCTCGGCGTCGGACTGGAACTCCGCGGCCATCCACACCTCAGCTGCCTCTTCGACGATCTTCTTGCCGATGGCATGGACCCCGGCGTCGAGCTCGGCGACAGTGCCTGAACCGGCGGGGCGTTCCACGGACTTGAGGGTGAGCTCTGCGAACAGCTCTTCGAACGTCTTCACGCCCCAAGACTAGACGCCGAACACGCCCACCCCCGCACCCGTCCGCCCAATGACCACTCCCCGCCCCTCGTCAGAGGGAGCGGAGGGCGATCACGGTGGCGATGGCGGCCTCGACGGCCTCGGCGCCCTTGTCCTCGCGGGAGCCGGGGAGGCCGGCCCGGTCGAGGGCCTGCTGCTCGTCGTCGACGGTGAGCAGACCGAAGCCGACGGGCACGCCGGTGCGGATCGCGACGTCGGACAGGCCCAGCGTCGCGGCCTGGCACACGTACTCGAAGTGCGGCGTCTCGCCGCGGATGACGACGCCGAGCGCGACGACGGCGTCCGGCCCCGCCTCTGCCGCGCGTATCGCCGCGACGGGCAGCTCGAAGGACCCGGGGACCCGGATCACCTTGACGTGGGTGACGTGCGCAGCGGCCAGCGCCCGGTGGGCGCCGGCGAGCAGCCCGTCCATGATCTCGGTGTGCCACTGCGCGGCGATGACGGTGATCCGCAGACCGGTCCCGTCGGGACTGATGGTGGGTGCTCCTGCTCCGCTCATGGCGGGTCCTCCTTGGTCGTGGTGCTGGGGTGGTGGGGGCGGGCTAGAGGACAGGCGGGGGGTCCGTCACGATCGAGTGGAGCAGGTGACCCATCGCCGTCTTCTTGGTCCTGAGGTAGTGGTAGTTCTCCGGGGTGTGACCCACCTCGATACCGACGGTCTCGGTCACCGTGATCCCGTGGGCGGTCAGCCCGACCGCCTTCGCCGGGTTGTTCGTGAGCAGCCGGATCCGGGTGAGGCCGATCTCGGCCAGGATCGCGGCGGCCGCGCCGTACTCGCGGCGGTCGGCGGGCCAGCCGAGCTCGAGGTTGGCCTCGACGGTGTCCCGGCCGGCGTCCTGCAGCTGGTAGGCGGCGATCTTGGCGAGCAGGCCGATCCCCCGGCCCTCGTGCCCGCGCAGGTAGACGACAGCGCCGCCGTCGCGGGCGACGACCGCGAGCGAGGCCTGCAGCTGAGGTCCGCAGTCGCAGCGCAACGACCCGAAGGCGTCCCCGGTCAGGCACTCCGAGTGCACCCGCACGACCGGGACGGTCGACGGCGCGGTCGGCGCGGCGGGCAGCAGCGCCACGTGCTCGGCCCCGGTCCGCACGTCTCGGAAGCCGTGGATCCGGAACAGCCCGTGCGCGGTCGGCAGGTCCGCGACGGCGGACGCCTTCACCCGCACCGCCTCGGGCACGACGTCGTGGCTGACCACGGCGGGGTCGTTGACCAGGCGCCAGGTGATGAGGTCGGCGATCGTGATGAGGACGAGGCCCTCCCGCTCGGCCAGGCGCGAGGAGTCGTCCATCCGCATCATCGTGCCGTCGTCGTTGACCAGCTCGGCGATCCCGGCGACCTCGCCCAGGCCGGCCAGCCGGACGAGGTCCACCGCGGCCTCGGTGTGCCCGGCGCGGTGCAGCACTCCCCCGGCCACAGCGCGCAGCGGCAGCACGTGCCCCGGGCGGATGAGGTCGACAGGCCCGGACGCCGGGTCGGCGAGCACACCGAGGGTGCGGGTGCGGTCCACGGCCGAGATCCCCGTGGTGACGCCCGTCGCGGCGTCGACGGTGACGGTGTACGCGGTGCGCCGGGGGTCCTGGCTGTGCGGGACCATGAGCGGCAGGGCGAGCGCGTCGGCCCGCGCGGCGGGCATCGGCGCGCACAGGTAGCCCGAGGAGTGGCGGATCGTCCAGGCCACCCACTCGCTCGAGACGTTCGACGCCGCGAAGATGACGTCGGCCTCGTTCTCCCGGTCCGGGGAGTCCGCGACCAGGACGGGTCGTCCGGCGCGCAGCTCGTCGAGGGCGACCTCGATGGTGGCGAGGGGGGTCTCGGCGGTCATGACCGTGCTCCCAGCAGGCGCTCGACGTACTTGGCGATGACGTCGACCTCGATGTTGACCCGCTCCCCGGGGACCAGGTCGCCCAGGACCGTGGCCTCGAGCGTCGTCGGGATGAGGGACACGCCGAAGGAGGTGTCGGTGACGGAGGTGACCGTGAGGGAGACCCCGCCGACCGCGATCGACCCCTTCTCCGCGACGTACCGGGTGAGCTCCGGGGGGGCGTCGAAGACGAGGTCGTCCCAGCGCGGACCGGGTGTCCGCGAGGCCAGCACCGCGGTGCCGTCGACGTGGCCCTGGACGATGTGCCCGCCGAGGCGGGTGTCCGCGCGCACCGCGCGCTCGAGGTTGACCCGGGCTCCGGCGACGAGCGCACCGAGAGAGGTGCGGGCCAGCGACTCGGGCATGACGTCGGCCGTGAACGCGCCCGGCGGCAGGGACGTGACGGTCAGGCACACGCCGGAGACGCTGATCGAGTCGCCGAGGGAGGCGTCGGAGGTGACGAGCGGGCCGCTGACGGTCAGGACGACGTCGCCGTCGGCACCTCCTGGACGCTCGATCGCGGTGACCGTGCCGATCTCTTCGACGATTCCGGTGAACATGTGCTTCTCCTCAGGACGGGGGGCGGGGGGCGGTGTCATGTCTGGGTTCTTGTCTGGGTTCATGTCTGGGTGGGGCGGGTCCGGGCGACGAGCAGCACGTCGTCGCCGAGCCGTTCGACGGAGACCGTGTCCAGACGCGGCGCGCCGGACAGGGTGGTGACGCCGAAGCCGCCGACGACGCGGCGTCCCGCACCCAGGAACATCGGGGCGAGGTAGGCGTGGACCTCGTCGACGGCGTTCGCGGCGAGGAACGCCGTCGCGAGCACCGGTCCGCCCTCGAGCAGGACGTGGCGCACCTCGCGGGCGGCGAGCTCGGCGAGGACCTCGGCGACGTCGTGGGTGCGCAGGTGCAGGTGCTCCGCGCCGGTGCGCAGCCGGGCGCCGGGCGGCACCGCCCGTTTCCCGACGACGACGCGCAGCGGCTGGTGGGCGCGCGGCTCACCCGAGCCGTCGCGGGCGGTGAGGGTGGGGTCGTCGGCCAGCACCGTCCCGGTGCCGACCATGATCGCGTCGACCTGGGCGCGCACGGCGTGGGCGTGCTCACGCGCCGGGGCGCCGGTGATCCACCGGCTCGACCCGTCGACGGCGGCCACATAGCCGTCCAAGGTCGAGGCCGTCTTGAGCGTGACGTAGGGCGCGCCGCGGCGCACAGCCGTCAGCCAGACGCGCAGGAGCGCCTCCCCGCCCTCCAGGTGGACCCCGCAGGTCACCCGCACCCCCCGCGCTCGCAGGTGGTCGGCGCCGCCGCCGGCGACCGCGGTGGGGTCGCTCACGCTCACCACCACCTCCGCCACGCCCGCGTCGGCCAGGGCCTGGGCGCACGGACCTGTCCGGCCGGTGTGGTTGCAGGGTTCGAGGGTGACCACTGCCGTCGCACCGGTAACGTCAATCCCCGCCGAGGCCGCGCGGGCGAGCGCGTCAGCCTCCGCATGAGGCGTCCCGGCGCCGCGGTGCCAGCCCTGCGCGAGGACAGGCCGGGGGGCGGTCGTGCCCCCCGCAGACGTGGCGGGCGCCAGGATGACGCAGCCGACCTGAGGGTTGGGTCCGTGGGCGGGGCCACGCTCGGCCAGCTCGAGCGCTCGCAGCATCGCCGCGTCGAGACTGAGGTACTCCATCGCCAACCTTCCGGATACGCCGAGCGCTCCGGGGTCGGTCAGGGGTCGCCCAAGGGCGCACCGCGACCACGGCGGTCCAGAAGACCGCCGCCACGAGACTCTTCCCATCCGGACTTTGACCGTCGGTCCTGGAGTTCCACCAGGTCAACCGCACCGAGGTGCGGGTCGCGGACTATAACCGCCGGCTCGGATTTTCACCGACCCCAGAGCACGTGAACTTGCTCCTCCCACTATCCCACGCAGTGGACCGGGACAATGCCACCCCCTCCTGTGACCCAGGGCACACGCACGTCCTTTCAGCGCTGCTCCGTGCGCCGCTGCTCCGTTCGTCGTTGCGGGTCAGCTGAGGGGGTCTTCGACGAGGTGGGAGCGGAGCTCGGTGACGGTCAGGGGTGGGGCGGTGCTGGTGGTGGTGGCGGTGCCGGTGATGGGTGTGTAGGTGGTTCCGGCGTCGAGGGAGTACTCCCCGGTCCAGGTGGTGGTCATGGTGACGGTGTAGTCCCCGGTGCGGGGGTAGGTGTAGGCGACGGTGTGGCCGGGCCAGGGGGCGCCGGGGTCGGTCGTGGTGGTGGGGGTGGAGCCGTCGGCCCAGTCCCAGGCGTAGTCGCGGGGGGTGGCGCGGACGGTGATGGGCTGGCCGAGCAGGGTCGTGGTGAGGACCTGGGGTTGGGCGTCGGTGTAGACGACGGTGATCATGTTCACCGGGACCCAGCCCTGGGCGGGTCCGACCACGATGGCCGAGGGGGTCAAGGGCAGGGAGCGGAAGTCGGCCTGGGTGAGGACGAGCGGTGCCGGGGTGGGTGCGCTGCGGCAGACCAGGACGGTGTTCAACGCGGGCTCAGAGTAGGTGCCATCAGGTTGCAGCGTCTGGATGGTGGTGGGGCTGACCTCGAAGCCGCGGTCGGGGTCGCAGTTCTCCAGGTCCAGGGCCGCCTGGCCCAGGCAGGCCGCCGCGATGTTGACAAGCCCGATTGTCTCAGCCGGATCGCAGACGTCGGCACTGGTGATGAGGGTGGGCGGGGGCGCGGAGGAACCAAGATCCCCTACACCGCAAGCAGTCTCGGTCCGAACCGAAGATGCTTGGAGGTTCAAGAAGTCACCGTTTGCCTGCGCTGCGTCCGAGCGCTCCTGGGCTACGTAGCACGGAGACATCAATGCCGCGAACGAGGCAGATCCCGATCCCATACCGATGAACAACAACACGCCAGCCACGGCGGCAACCACGTATCGCTTTGTCATGAGGGCTGCACCACACCGGCTTCAGCCCCTCTGACGATCCACTGACCATCAGCCTGACGCTGGACCGCGATTGCGAAGTCCAGTCCGTCTTCGCTCGCAAGGTGGTCGACGACTGCACCGGACGCGTCGTACACAGTGAATTCGCTCCGCGCCAAGGTCCCCCACACTAGGTAAAACGGGTGCTCGCCTGGGGCATCCACCGCGACAGTCGCGAAGGTCTTCGCCCCACCAACCGTGTAGTTGCCAGCCGCGATATCTGTCTTCACTTCGTCGATCACCGCGGAGCAATAGATGCTCTCGGGGTCACAGAGGCTGGTGAACTCCGCAAGATCCTGACTTCTCACGGCGAATCCCGAGACCTCCACGAAGTACTCCGCCGCCGCCTGCGCCCCCGCCTCGTCGTCGTTGTCCATCGCCGCAGGCCGCACAGGTGGCACGAGGGGCTCCCCCGCCCGGTCCGTCGCCACCGGAGTCGGCTCGACCGTCGGGTCCGGCGTCGGCTCAGGGCTCGGCGCGGGAGACGCAGTGACCGGCGTCGTCGGCGCGGCCGACGACCCCTCACCGCAGGCCCCCAGCACCACGACACCGCACACCACGACCACGGCCCAGCACCGGCGTTGCATCCGCTCAGGAGTCATGCCCCGACACTACGTCCGACCCGAGCACTTCAGCACGTTATGCGCCGACCTGTGGACAACCACCCGCCACCCCCGCTGGGTGCAGCCGAACGGCTGCCTCGTGTCCGGTTTGGGCAGCCGTTCGGCCGCACTCAGCGGAAGGGGGCGGGCTGGTGGGGTGGGCTGGTGGGGGCGGGCTGGTGGGGCGGGCTAGTGGCGGTGCTGGGTTGCGAGGGCGCGCAGGGTCTCGATCTCTGCGGGGATGTCCTGGGCCCCGTAGACGGCCGAGCCGGCGACGAAGACGTTCGCACCGGCGTCGGCCGCGCGCTCGATGGTGGCGCGCGACACGCCGCCGTCGACCTGGACCCACACGTCGAGGTCCGCGGCGTCGATCGCGGCGCGGGCGCGGCGGATCTTGGGCAGGGTGCCCTCGATGAAGGACTGCCCCCCGAAGCCGGGCTCGACCGTCATGATGAGCAGCATGTCGATCTCGGAGAGCAGGTCGAGGAAGGGCTCGACCGGGGTCGCGGGCTTGAGGGCGAGGCCGGCGCGCGCTCCGAGCCGGCGCAGCTCACGGGCCAGGCGCACGGGGGCGGCAGCGGCCTCGGCGTGGAAGGTCACCGACTGTGCGCCGGCCTCGGCGAAGCCGGGGGCCCACCGGTCGGGGTCGGCGATCATGAGGTGCACGTCGATCGGGATCGGTGACACCTGGACGATCCGCTCGACCACCGGCAGGCCGATCGTCAGGTTCGGCACGAAGTGGTTGTCCATGACATCGACGTGCGCGTAGTCGGCGCCCGCGATCGCGTGCAGGTCACGCTCGAGGTTGGTGAAGTCGGCCGACAGGATGGACGGTGCGATGAGGGCGCTCATGCCACCACCGTAGAGCCCACCCGGCGCAGCAGCGTCAGGTGCATCGCGTCGGTGCCGTGCAGGTGCGGCCAGAGCTGGACGTCCAGGCGCTCGGCGAGCGGCACGTCGGTGCCGGCGATCTCGGTGACCAGGGCGCGCGCGTCGAGCATCTCGACGGACCCTTCGGGGAGCGCGCCCAGCACGTCCGAGACGACCGTGCGGGTCTCGGCCAGGTGCGGGGAGCACGTCACGTACCCCACGACGCCGCCCTCGCGCACCGCGAGCAGCGCCGAGGTGAGCAGCTCGCGCTGCAGCGCCGCCAGCACCTTCACGTCCGACGGCGTGCGCCGCCACCGCGACTCCGGGCGCCGGCGCAGGGCGCCCAGCCCGGTGCACGGCGCGTCCACGAGGACCCGGTCGTAGGACCCGGGCTCCTGGGTGCCGATGTCGCGCCCGTCCCACACCTGGACCTTCTCCACGGAGTGCCCCGGGACCGCCGCGAGGGACCGTTCGACGAGGTCGGCGCGGTGCGGCTGGATCTCGTTGGCGACGACCCGGGCGCCCCGCGTCGCGGCGATCGAGGCGAGCAGCGCTGCCTTGCCGCCGGGGCCCGCGCACATGTCGAGCCAGCGGGCGTCCGGCCCGTCGAGGGGCGCCTGGGAGAAGGCCAACGTGACGAGCTGGCTCCCCTCGTCCTGGACGCCTGCCTGACCGTCACGGACCGCTGCGAGGGCACCGGGGTCGGAGCCGTCGAGGATGAGTGCGGTCGGCGCCAGGAGGCCGGGGCGGGACTCGACCTGCTCACCGAGCTCGTCGATGGAGATCAGGCCGGGCCGCGCCACGAGGGTGACCCGCGGGGAGGCGTTGTCCGCCTCGAGCAGCGACGCCAGCTCGTCGACCGGGCGACCCGAGGCGACGAGCGCGTCACGCATGGCGCGGGTGATCCACTGCGGGTGGCTGTCCACGACGGACATCTTCGCGATCTCGTCGTCCTCCTGGGCCTCGATGAGCTCGAGCCACTCCTCGAGCTCGGTCCGGGAGATCTTGCGCAGCACCGCGTTGACGAACTGGGCGCTGCCAGCACCCACCCGGGACCGGGCCAGACCCACGGTCTCAGAGACGGCGGCGTGCGCGGGGACGCGCATCCCGAGAATCTGGTGGGCACCCAGGCGCAGCACGTCCAGGACCGGCGCGTCGATCTTCTCGAGCGGGCGGTCCACGCACAGCGCGATCACGGCGTCGTAGCGCCCGCGCATGCGCAGCGTCCCGTAGGTGAGCTCGGTCGCGAACGCGGCGTCCCGGCCTGCGAGGCCGCGCGAGCGGAGCATCGGGGGGAGCACGAGGTTCGCGTACGCGTCGGAGTCGGCCACCTGACGCAGCACGTCGAAGGCGATGGTGCGGGAGTCGTCGGTGCCCTTGCGGCGGTCCCCCGGTGCCAGCGAGCCACGGTTCCCGTCGCCCCGGGTGCGTGCGGCGCTGCGCTCACGACCCTGGGCGTTGCGGCGGCCGGGCTCGGTGCTGCGTGCTGCGTCGTTCACTGGTGCTCCGTCTTCGTGGTGGTCGTCGTGGTGGCGCGCTGCTCACCCAGGAAGGTCCCGGCGTCCAGGCGCGCACCGCGGGCCCAGTCGCTCGCGGCCATCGGCTTCTTGCCGGCGGGGACCACCTCGCCGAGCTCGACAGCGGCCGACGCCGTGCCGACCCGGACGGACTTCTTGGTCACCTCGACCTGGCCCGGGGCGAGCGACCCGGCGGGGGTCTGGTCGTCGTCGACGATGGTCACCGGGCCGATGCCCAGGCGTGACCCGTCCGGGAGCACGGTCCAGGCGCCGGGCGCCGGCGTGCAGCCGCGGATGAGGCGGTCGACGGTGTGCGCGGGGAGGGTCCACGCGATGCGGGCGTCCTCGGGGCCGAGCTTCGCGGCGAGGCTCACGCCGTCGGCCGGCTGCCGGACGGGGCTGAGCGCACCGTCCTCGAGGGCGTCGAGGGTGGCCACGAGGAGCCCCGCGCCCGACGACGCGAGCCGGCCGAGCAGGTCGCCGGCGGTGTCGCGGCGGCGGATGGTCTCGGTCGCGGTGCCCAGGATCGGCCCGGTGTCCAGGCCCTCCTCGATGAGGAAGGTGGTCGCCCCGGTCACCTCGTCGCCGGCGATGATCGCACGCTGGACCGGCGCCGCGCCGCGCCAGGCGGGCAGCACCGAGAAGTGCAGGTTGACCCAGCCCAGGGCGGGCACCGCGAGCACGTCGCGCGGGAGGATCTCCCCGTAGGCCACGACCGGGGCGCAGTCGATCTCCAGGGCCGTGAGCCGCTCGACGAATCCTTCGCTGCGCGGACGGTCGGTGATGACCTCGATCCCGGCCGCCTCCGCCCGTTCCCGCACCGGGCTCGGAGACAGGTGGCGCCCACGACCGGCCCGCGCGTCCGCGCGGGTGAGGACCGCCACGACCTCGTGGCGGGAGGCCAGCAGGGCCTCCAGGGCAGGAACAGCTACGGCCGGGGTCCCGGCAAAGAGCAGACGCATGGACCCAGTCTAAGAGTGCGCGCGGGCCGGGCGGCCCACCGGCCCGTCCTCACACCTGGACGCCGAGCTCGCGCAGCCGGGCCCGGAAGGCCTCGGTCGTGGTGAAGTGCACGGCCGTGTAGCCGCGCTCGGCTGCGGCCTCGACGTTGCGCAGGGAGTCGTCGACGAAGATGGTGCGGGCCGGCACGAGGGCGAACCGCGTCGTGGTGAGGTCGAAGATCGCCGGATCGGGCTTGGCCAGGCCGACCTCCCCGGAGACGACGACGCCCCGCAGCCGCGCGATGGCCGGCGCCGCCGGCACGGCGTGGTGGAACAGCTCGGCCGACCAGTTGGTCAGCCCGTAGAGCGCCATCCCGGAGCGTTCGAGCTCCTCGACGAGGTCTGCCGAGCCCGGCACCGGGCCGGTGAGGGTGCGGGCGAAGTTCTGCACGTACAGGTCCACGAGCTCGCCGTGCCGCGGGTCCTCGGCCGCGAGCAGGGCGCGCAGCTCCGCCCACGACCTGCCGGCGTCCTGGGCGTGGTTGTGGGCGAGGAAGTCGCTCGCGGTGAAGAACTCATCCACCTCGGCGCGGCTCAGGCCCTCGAAGGCGGCGTAGGGATCCCAGCCGATGAGCACGTTGCCGAGGTCGTAGACGATCGCGTCGATCGCGTCGATGGGGTTCTGACCGGTCACAGCATCTCCTTGGGGTCGAGCAGGACCGAGACCAGCCCGGCTTCACGTTGTGCGCTCGCCTGCGCGAGGGCGCTGGCGAGCGAGCGGGCGAGGTCGCGCCCGCGGGCCACCGGCACCCGCAGGATCGCGCGCACCGGGACCTCGAGGGCACCAGCGGTGCGGCCGGCGGGGCCCGACGCCGCGGTGCGCGCCGTCCCGCGCGGCAGGGCCTCGCTCCGGCGCGGAACCCGGGGGCGCCCGGACTCAGGGGTGGGCGCTGCGGCGGGTTCTGGCAGGTCGACCGGCCCGAGCACGGACCCGCCCTCGGGCAGCTCGACACGGTCGAGGAACATCGCCACGGCGAGGCGGTCCCCCGTCACCGACGCGATGCGCACGGCCGGCGGCATGCTCAGTTCGACGCGTTCGTCGAGCTCCCGCTCGGCGAGGCCGGCCGGGTCCCAGCGCACGAGCGCGTTCGTCGGGGTCGGTGCGGCGTCGCCGACGAGCAGCAACCGTCCGTCCTCGGCCGCGGACCGGACGAGCGCTCCGGCGGTGATCCACCGGTGCAGCGCCTCCTGGTCGGTGTAGAGACCGATGTGGCTCGTCGAGGACGCCGCATCGAGCAAGACCCCCACCGAGTACCCGCTCGGGGCGACCGGCTCGGCCCCGGGTGTGGCCACGACGAGCGCGGGGCGGTCCGGGATCTCGGTGAGGACTCCCGCCGCCGACCGTGCGCCCGAGACCCGCACGGTGGTGCCGGGGAAGGCTTTGCCGAGCTCCTCGGCGGTGCGGTCGCTGCCCACCCGCACCGAGCGCAGGCCCGTGGCGAAGCACTCCGAGCAGGACCATCCCCCGGCCAGCGCACCGCACCAGGAGCACTGTGGGACGGCGTGCGCGCTGGTCAGCGCGAGGGGGCCGTGGCAGGTGGCGCAGTGGGCTGCCGTGCGGCACCGCACGCACGCCACGACCGGGATGTACCCGGCGCGGGGAACCTGGACGAGCACCGGTCCGCTCTTGAGCCCCGTCATGATGGCTTTCCAGACGGCTCCCGGGAGCCGGGCGGCCGCAGCGGGCCCTTCACGGGCCAGGTCCACCGAGGTCAGGGCGGCGACGCGGGGGGTGCGCCGGCGGACGGTGTCGCGGTCGGCGACGAGCTCCCGCGCCCACCCGCTGGCGACCAGGGCCTGGGCGTGGATCGAGCGGCTCAGCGACCCGATGAGCATGGCGCAGGACGTCTGCTCGGACCGCAGCGCGAGCACCTCGCGGACGTGCGGGTACGGGGCGCGGCGTTCCTGGTGCATGCCGTCGATGTCGTCCCAGCAGACGACCAGGCCGAGGTTGTGCACCGGCGCGAAGGCCGCCGCGCGGGTGCCGATCACCACGGTCGCCGCGCCGCGCCGCGCCGCGAGGAAGTTGCGGTAGCGAGGGGTGGGCCCGAGGTCCGCGGTGAGCCGGACGAACTGGGCACGCGGGAGCACGGGCGCGGCCGGGGTGGGCGCCGCCGGCTCGGCTGCCGTCGGTGTCCACTCGGCGAGGCCGACCTGGTGCAGGGCGAGGGCGAGCCGGTCGACGTCGCGGGTGTCGGGCACCACCACGACCGCCCCCCGGCCGCTCAGGGTCACCGCCCGGACCGCCTCGGCCAGGGCGAGCGGCCAGCCGGCGACGGCGCCCACCCCGGGCAGGGCCGTCCACACCGCGCGCGGGGAGTCGCCCGCCGCGAGCCGGGACAGGAACGCCTCACCGGCCCGGAACGGCGCCCACGCGCTCGGGCCGGGCGGGGACAGCTGCGGGGGCTGCTCGGGCTGGGAGGCGGTCTGGGGTGCCTGCGGTGCTCCCCACGTCTCCCCCTCGACCTTGGCCAGTCGCGGGGGCACGGCAAGCCGCAGCACGTCCGTGAGGGAGCCTGCGTAGTAGTCGGCGACGAGCCGGGCGAGGGCCGTCACCTCACCGGACAGGACCGGCTCGGGTGAGACGACCCGGCGCAGCGCGACGAGGCGCCCGGTGTGATCGGTGCCCTCGGCACGCTCGATGAGGTACCCGTCGACGTCCTGCGCGCCGAACCGGACCTTGACCCGCGCCCCCGGCTGGGCGGCGTCGGACATGGCCTCCGGCACGGTGTAGTCGAAGAGACGGTCCAGGTGCGCGGGAGAGACGTCCACGCACACCCGGGCGATCGGCCGGTCGGTGGCCAGCGGCAGGCCCGTCTCGGAGACTGCCGCCCGTCCTGCGGCACGAGTGGTGCCGGTCCGGCCGCGGGGTACCGGCAGCGGTGCGAAGAGTGCACCACTGGTCTCCACGTCACTGGTGTCCACGTTCACCGTCCACCCCCGATCGCGGTTGGTTCCCGGAGGCCTCGCTATCGTGCCTCAACCGTCCACCCGACGTGCCCAGCATCCCCGAGACCACCGACATTCCCCCGACCGAGGGTCAGACGGCGGCCTGCAGCTCGGCGACGCGGTCCGTGCGCTCCCAGGTGAAGTCCGCGAGCTCGCGACCGAAGTGGCCGTACGCGGCCGTCTGGGCGTAGATGGGACGCAGCAGGTCGAGGTCGCGCACGATCGCGCCGGGGCGCAGGTCGAACACCGCCTTGATGGCCGTGGTGATGACGGCCCGCGGCACCGTCTCGGTCCCGAAGGTCTCGACGTACAGCCCGACCGGCTGGGCCTTGCCGATCGCGTAGGCGACCTGCACCTCGCAGCGGCGCGCGAGGCCCGCCGCGACGACGTTCTTGGCGACCCAGCGGGTGGCGTAGGCCGCCGACCGGTCGACCTTGGACGGGTCCTTGCCGGAGAAGGCCCCACCTCCGTGACGCGCCATCCCGCCGTAGGTGTCCACGATGATCTTGCGTCCGGTCAGGCCGGCGTCACCCTTGGGTCCACCGATCACGAAGGTCCCGGTGGGGTTGACGATGAGGCGGTAGTCGTCGGAGGGCAGGTCGAGCCCGGCCAGCACCGGAGCCACGACGAGCTCGCGGACCAGAGCGGCGAGCTCGTCCTGGCGCACATCCGGGTCGTGCTGGGTGGAGACGACGATGGTGTCGACCGCGACCGCGAGGTCCCCGTCGTAGCCGATCGTCACCTGCGTCTTGCCGTCCGGTCGCAGACCGGGCAGCGAGTGGTCCTTGCGGACCTGGGCGAGGCGCTCGGCCAGGCGGTGCGCGGCGTAGATGGGCAGCGGCATGAGGGTCGCGGTCTCGTCGCTCGCGTAGCCGAACATCAGGCCCTGGTCGCCGGCGCCCTGGGCGTCGAGGGGGTCGAGGTCTCCGGAGTCGTCGCGCATCTCGAGGGCCTTGTCGACGCCCTGGGCGATGTCCGGGGACTGCTGGCCGATCGAGACGGACACCCCGCAGGAGTCGCCGTCGAAGCCGATCGACGACGACGTGTAGCCGATCTCCTTGATCACCTGCCGCACGAGCTGGGGGATCTCGACGTAGGCGGAGGTCGTGACCTCACCGGCGACGTGCACCAGCCCGGTCGTGACGAGCGTCTCGACCGCGACCCGGGAGGCCGGGTCCTGCTCAAGTAGGGCGTCGAGGATGGAGTCGGAGATCTGGTCGCACACCTTGTCCGGGTGACCTTCGGTCACGGACTCGGACGTGAACAGGCGGAGAGCTTCAGTCATGGGCCCAGGATACGGGTTCGCGCAGGTGCCTCGGCTGACCGTCGAACCCGTGAGACACGCGGTGCCTGCCGGTGAGGCGTCAGGACCCGCTGGTCAGGCGCGGGGCGGCCTCGTCGAGGATCGCCCGGGCCACCGCGGCCTTGCTGCCGGTGGCGGAGGCGACGACCGCGCCGTCCGCGGTGAGGATCGTCACGTTGTTGTCGACGTCGCCGAACCCGCGCCCCCCGCCCACCGGGTTGACCACGAGCAGGTCGGCGCCCTTGCGGCGGGCCTTGGCTCGGCCGTGCTCGAGCACGTCACCGGTCGCGTCGCCGGTCTCGGCGGCAAAACCGACGATGACCTGGGGCGCGCCGCCGCGCCGGGCGACGAGGTCGGCACGGCCGGTGACGAGTCCGGCGAGGATGTCAGGGTTGACGACGAGGTCGATCGGCCACACGACGCCGTCACCGGTCTTCTTGACCTTGTGGGCGGTCACCGCGACCGGGCGGAAGTCGGCGATCGCGGCGGCCATGACGATGAGCTCGGCGGTCTCGGCTCCCGCGTGGACGGCGTCGGCCAGCTCCTGGGTCGTCTCGACCCGGACGACGCGCACCCCGGCCGGGTCGGGCAGGTCGACGTTGGCGGCGACGAGGGTCACGTCCGCGCCGCGCCGCTGCGCCTCGGCGGCCAGGGCATACCCCTGGCGTCCTGAGCTGCGGTTGCCGATGAAGCGCACCGGGTCGATCGGTTCCCGGGTGCCGCCGGCGGAGATGAGCACGGTCCTGCCGGTGAGGTCCCCGGCTCCGGACGGAGCCGGTTCCCGGGTCAGGGCGATCGCCGCGGCGAAGATGACCTCAGGCTCGGGCAGCCGGCCCGGGCCGGTGTCCGCGCCGGTGAGGCGACCGGCGGCGGGGTCCAGGACGGTCACGCCGCGGCTGCGCAGGGTCGCCACGTTGGCCACCACCGCGGGGTGCAACCACATCTCGGTGTGCATCGCGGGGGCGACGAGGACCGGGCACCGCGCGGTGAGCAGGGTCGCGGTGAGCAGGTCGTCGGCGCGGCCGGTGGCCATCCGGGAGAGCAGGTCGGCGGTCGCGGGAGCGACGACGACGAGGTCGGCCTCCTGGCCGAGAGCCACGTGCGGAACGTGCGCCACGTCCTCGAAGACCGTGGTCGTCACTGGTTCACCGGACAGCGCCTCCCAGGTGGGAGCACCGACGAAGCGCAGCGCGGACTCGGTGGGGACCACCCGCACACGGTGCCCAGACTCGGTCAGCAGCCGCAGGAGCAGAACAGCCTTGTACGCGGCGATGCCTCCGCTCACGCCGAGGATCACACGCATGCGGGCTGCTCTCTCCTGGGCGTGTCGGTGTGTGTCAGGGCCGGCGCGTCAGGACGCGTCGGCGGCGGGTTCTGCGATGGGGGTGCTGGTCAGCAGTCCGGCGTTGATCTCGCGCATCGCGATCGACAGCGGCTTCTCCTGGTTGCGCGTCTCGACGAGCGGGCCGACGAACTCGAGCAGGCCCTCGTGGAGCTGGGAGTAGTACGCGTTGATCTGACGGGCGCGCTTCGCGGAGAACACGACCAAGGCGTACTTGGAGTCCACGCGGTTGAGCAGGTCGTCGATGGGCGGGTCAGTGATGCCCACGGGGGCGGCGACGGTTCCAGACACAGGTCAACTCCGAAGGTGTTGAGGGATTGCGGATCAAAAGCACAGTCTACTGCGTCTACCGAGCGCGGGCGGCCGTCGCCGAGACACCCATGACCGACATGATCTCGTCCGCGGCGCGCTGGACGTCGTCGTTGACGATCACGTGGTCGAACTCCGGCGCCGCAGCCAGCTCGACGCGGGCGGTCGCCAGGCGACGTTCGCGCTCCTCGGGCCCCTCGGTCCCGCGGCCGACGAGACGCCGTTCGAGCTCGGCCCAGCTGGGCGGGGCGAGGAAGACGAACCGGGCGTCCGGCATGGACTCACGGACCTGACGGGCGCCTTGCAGGTCGATCTCGAGCAGGGTCGCCACGCCGGCGGCGAGCTTCTCCTCGACCGGACCGCGCGGGGTGCCGTAACTGTTCTTGCCGTGCACCACGGCCCATTCCAGGAGCTCACCGCGCTCGATCATCTCGGCGAAGCGGGTCGGCCCGACAAAGAGGTAGTGGACCCCGTCCACCTCACCGGGGCGAGGGTCGCGGGTGGTCGCCGACACGGACAACCAGACGTCGGGGTAGCGAGCCCGGATGTCTGCGGAGACGGTTCCCTTCCCCACCGCCGTCGGGCCGGCGAGGACGGTCAGGCGGGGGGGCGGGGAACCAGCGGATGAAGCAGAGATGATCAGCCGAACCTTTCGATGAGGGCAGCTGCCTGGTGGGGACCCAGTCCCCGCACGCGACGGCTCTCGGCGATGCCGACCTCCGTCATGATCGCGCGGGCCTTGACCTTGCCGACCCCCGGCAACGACTCAAGCAGCGAGACAACTTTCAGTTTTCCGATGACGTCATCGGTACGGCCCTGTTCGATCACTTCGGAGAGGACCCCTGAAGAGTACTTCAGACGGTTCTTGACCTCGGCACGTGCGCGTCGGGCGCTGGCGGCCTTCTCGAGCGCGGCCGCGCGTTGTTCAGGAGTTAGCTCAGGTAGTGGCACTCCGGTCACCTTCCTCGGACGAGCGGGAACTTACTGTGAAACTATCCATCTTCTCCGGGGTCGGCAACGTGAACCGCAGACCTTCACATGCCGCCACCTGCACGATCACCCAGAACCGCGGCAACCGCGCCATATCTGGGCTCGCCGACGCTTCGCCGACGCCTCGCCGATGGGTCCCGGTCAGCTCTGCAGGGCCTGCGCGGCGTCGTCGGCGGCTCGCCGGGCCGCCGCCAGCAGCGCGCCCCGGTCCGGTCCGGCGGCGAGCACGCCGCGTGAGGAGGACGCCAGCACCTGCCCCCGGGCGTCGCCGAACACCTGCGCGAGCTCGGCCGAGCCTGCGCCCTGGGCGCCGACGCCGGGTGCGAGCAGCGGGCCCCTGACCCCGGAAAGGTCGACGCCGGTCTCCCGGGCCGCGTCCCCGATGGTCGCCCCCACGACGAGGCCGACCGACCCCATCGACGCCCCGGACCCGGCGAGCTCGGTCGCGTTGACCGCACCGGCCTGCCGGGCGATGAGGGCGGCGACGCTCTCCCCCGAGGCCGTGCGGGCGTGCTGGACCTGGGTGCCCTCCGGGTTGGAGGTCAGGCACAGCACGAACAGGCCCCGTCCGTTCGCGGCCGCGATGTCGATCGCGGGCTGCAGGGACCCGAAGCCCAGGTACGGGGACACGGTGAGGGCGTCGCCGGCCAGCGGCGATCCCTCCTGCAGGAACGCCTGCGCGTAGCCGGTCATCGTCGAGCCGATGTCCCCGCGCTTGGCATCGACGATCGTCAGTGTGTTGGCGGACCGTGCCGCGGCGACAACCTCCTCGAGGACCGCCATCCCGGCCGATCCGTGCCGCTCGAACAGCGCGGACTGCGGCTTGAGCGCGGCGACCTGCCCACCGAGGGCATCGACGACGGTCAGTGCGAAGGACCGCAGCCCTGCCGCGTCGTCGGGCAGGCCCCAGGCGGCGAGCAGGCCGGGGTGCGGGTCGATGCCCGCGCACAGCGGCCCGAAGGCCGCCATGGCGGCCGCCAGCCGCTCCCCGAAGGGAGCGGGCTGGGCGGCGTGTGGCACGGACGTCACGGACGCACCTCGACCTTGACGTACTCCTGCAGGCTGCGCACGGTGAACGGGCGGTCACGGATGACCTCGATGCCCTGGACCGCAGCGGCCAGCTGGGCGACCGTGGTGACGATCGGCTTGTCCGCGGCCGTCGTAGCTGCCCGGATCTCGTAGCCGTCGGCGCGGGCGCCCTGGCCGGAGGGGGTGTTGACGACCATGTCGACCAGGCCGTCGGTGATGAGGTCGACGATCGTCGGTTCACCGTTCGGGCCGCGGCCGTCGGAGTTCTTGCGCACGACCGTGGACGGGATGCCGTTGCGGCGCAGCACGTTCGACGTGCCGGCCGTGGCGAGGATCTCGAAGCCGAGCTCGGTGAGGCGCTTGACCGGGAAGACGATCGCGCGCTTGTCCCGGTCGGCGACGGAGATGAACACCGATCCGGAGGTGGGCAGCCCGCCGAACGCGGCCGCCTGGGACTTCGCGAAGGCCGTCGGGAAGTCCTCGTCGAAGCCCATGACCTCACCGGTCGAGCGCATCTCCGGGCCCAGGACGGTGTCCACGGCGACGCCCTCGGTGGTGCGGAACCGCTTGAACGGCAGGACCGCCTCCTTGACCGCGATCGGCGCGTCGAGGTCGAGCGTGCCGCCGTCGCCGGTGAGCGGGAGGACCCCGCTGGCCCGCAGGTCGGCGATCGTGTGACCGACCATGACCAGGGCCGCGGCCTTGGCCAGGGAGACCCCGGTCGCCTTGGAGACGAAGGGCACGGTGCGCGAGGCGCGCGGGTTGGCCTCGAGGACGTAGAGCACGTCGGAGACGAGCGCGTACTGGACGTTGAGCAGCCCGCGCACGCCCACGCCCTTGGCGATCGCCTCGGTCGAGCGGCGGATCCGGGCGATCTCAGCCTCGCTGAGCGAGACCGGCGGCAGCACGCACGCGGAGTCACCGGAGTGGATCCCGGCCTCCTCGATGTGCTCCATGACGCCGCCGAGGAACATCTCGGTGCCGTCGTAGAGCGCGTCGACGTCGATCTCCATCGCGTCGTCGAGGAATCGGTCGATGAGGATCGGGGCGAGGTGTCCCCCGGAGCGGGCCACCTCACCGAGGGCGCGCTCGACGTAGCCGGTGAGCTGGGACTCGGAGTAGACGATCTCCATCCCGCGCCCACCGAGCACGTAGGACGGGCGCACCAGGACCGGGTAGCCGATCCCGGCGGCGATCTCGACCGCCGCGACGAGGGTCGTCGCGGTGCCGAAGGCCGGGGCCGGCAGGTCCGCCTCGGCGAGCACCCGGCCGAAGGCGGCACGGTCCTCGGCGGCGTCGATCGCCTCGGGCGAGGTGCCCAGGATCGGCAGTCCGGCGTCGGCCAGGCGCTGGGCGAGGCTGAGCGGGGTCTGTCCGCCGAGCTGGACGATGATGCCCTTGACCGGGCCGGCGGCGAGCTCGGCCTCGTAGACCTCGAGGACGTCCTCGAAGGTCAGCGGCTCGAAGTAGAGCCGGTCTGCGGTGTCGTAGTCGGTCGAGACCGTCTCGGGGTTGCAGTTGATCATGACGGTCTCGTACTCGCCCTTGAGGGCGAGGGCCGCGTGCACGCAGGAGTAGTCGAACTCGATGCCCTGCCCGATCCGGTTGGGCCCGGAGCCCAGGATGAGGACGGCCTCGCGCTCGCGCGGGCGGACCTCGGTCTCGAGGTCGTAGGTGGAGTAGTAGTACGGCGTCTCGGCCTTGAACTCCGCGGCGCAGGTGTCGACCGTCTTGAAGACCGGGCGGACCCCGAGGGCGCGGCGGACCTCGCGGACCGTGGACTCCCCCGCGGCCCGGGTGCCGCCGATGCCCCGCAGGGAGGCGATCTGGGCGTCGGAGAGGCCGTGCCGCTTGGCGCGGGTGAGCACGTCCTTGGTCAGCGCGTCGGCCGCGGCGACCTCGGCGGCGACCTCGTTGATGAGCTGGATCTGGTCGAGGTACCACGGGTCGATCTTCGTCGCGTCGAAGACCTGCTCGATGCTCGCTCCCCCGCGCAGCGCCTGCTGCGTCTGGACGAGGCGGCTCTCGGTCGGGCGGGCGATCGTGACCAGCAGCTCCTCGAGCGCGGCGCCGGTGGGAGCCTCGCCGTCCCAGTGGAAGGTCGCACCGGACTTGTCGAGGGAGCGCAGCGCCTTGCCGAGGGCCTCGGTGAAGTTGCGGCCCATCGACATGGCCTCACCCACCGACTTCATGGTCGTGGTGAGGGTGTCGTCCGCGGCCGGGAACTTCTCGAAGGCGAACCGGGGCACCTTGACCACGACGTAGTCGAGGGAGGGCTCGAAGGACGCCGGGGTGGACCCGGTGATGTCGTTGGGGATCTCGTCGAGGGTGTACCCGACGGCGAGCTTCGCGGCGATCTTGGCGATCGGGAAGCCGGTCGCCTTGGAGGCCAGCGCGGAGGAGCGGGAGACGCGCGGGTTCATCTCGATGACGACGACGCGCCCGGTCTCGGGGTGCACGGCGTACTGGATGTTGCAGCCGCCGGTGTCCACGCCGACCTCACGGATGACCGCGATGCCGATGTTGCGCAGGTTCTGGTACTCGCGGTCGGTGAGGGTGAGCGCGGGTGCCACGGTGACGGAGTCCCCGGTGTGCACACCGACCGGGTCGACGTTCTCGATCGAGCAGATGACCACGACGTTGTCGGCCTTGTCACGCATGAGCTCGAGCTCGTACTCCTTCCAGCCGAGGATGGACTCCTCCAGGAGCACCTCGGTCGTGGGTGAGTAGTGCAGGCCCTGCCCGACGATGCGGCGCAGCTGGGCCTCGTCGTAGGCGATGCCGGAACCGAGGCCGCCCATCGTGAAGGAGGGGCGCACGACCATCGGGTAGCCGAGGTCCTCGGCGGCCGCCACGGCCTCCTCGACCGCGTGGATGATCACCGAGCGGGCGGACTCGCCGCCGCACTTGGCCACGACGTCCTTGAACTGCAGGCGGTCCTCACCCTTCTGGATCGCGGCGATGTTCGCGCCGATGAGCTCGACGTCGTACTTGGCCAGCACGCCGGCCTCGTCGAGAGCGATCGCCGCGTTGAGCGCGGTCTGCCCGCCCAGCGTCGCCAGGACCGCGTCAGGGCGCTCCTTGGCGATGATCGAGGTGAGCACGTCGGTGGTGATCGGCTCGATGTAGGTGGCGTCGGCGAACTCCGGGTCGGTCATGATCGTGGCCGGGTTGGAGTTGAGCAGGATGACACGGATGCCCTCCTCCTTGAGCACCCGGCAGGCCTGCGTGCCGGAGTAGTCGAACTCGCACGCCTGGCCGATGACGATCGGCCCGGAGCCGATGACCAGGACGGAGTTGATGTCTGTTCTGCGAGGCACTGGTCAGTTCTCCTTGGGAAGCGAGTCGGGCGCGGCAGGGGCATCGGGCGCGGCCGAGAGGCCTGCGGCGGACGGCGCACCGGACGTCATGAGGTCGAGGAAACGGTCGAAGAGGTAGGCGGCGTCGTGCGGACCGGCTGCCGCCTCGGGGTGGTACTGGACGGAGAACGCCGGGATGTCGAGGCACTCGAGCCCCTCCACGACGTTGTCGTTGAGCCCGATGTGGGAGACGATCACCCGGCCGTAGCGGCCGTCCCCGGCGGGGGCCGGGGCGTCCTCCCCGATCGGGGCGTCGACGGCGAAGCCGTGGTTCTGGGAGGTGATCTCCACCTTGCGGGTGGCCAGGTCCATGACGGGCTGGTTGATCCCGCGGTGGCCGTAGGCGAGCTTGTAGGTGCCGAAGCCCAGGGCGCGGCCGAGGATCTGGTTGCCGAAGCAGATGCCGAAGTAGGGCAGCCCGCGGTCCAGGACCGCCCGGAGCAGCTCGACCTCGTGGGTGGCTGCGCTCGGGTCGCCGGGGCCGTTGGAGAAGAACACCCCGTCCGGGGCGAGGGCGAGGATGTCCTCGATGGTCACCGAGAACGGGACCACGTGCACCCGCATCCCCCGCTCGGCGAGGCGCTGCGGGGTCATCGACTTGATGCCCAGGTCGACGGCGACGACGGTCTTGAGCGGAGCCTTTCCGGCGAAGGCGCCGAGCGGCTCGATGACGTAGGCGGCCTGGGTGGAGACCTCGGCGACGAGGTTCGCCCCGGCCATCGACGGGGTCGCGGTGACCTCGGCCACGAAGGAGTCGATCGGTCGCGGGTAGCCCCCGGCGAACAGCGCCTCGCCGGAGAAGATCCCGGCGCGCATGACGCCGGCCTCGCGCAGGTGGCGGGTCAGCGCGCGGGTGTCGATCTCGGAGATGCCGACGACGCCCTGGGCGACGAGCTCGTCGTCGAGGCTGCCCTCCGAGCGCCAGTTGGAGGCGCGCCGGGCCGGGTCGCGGACGATGAAGCCGGCGACCCAGATCTTCGACGACTCGGGGTCGTCGACGTTGACCCCGGTGTTGCCGATGTGCGGGGCCGTCATGACGACGATCTGGCGGTGGTAGGAGGGGTCGGTGAGGGTCTCCTGGTAGCCGGTCATCCCGGTGTTGAAGACGATCTCACCGGTCGTGGTGCCGGTCGCGCCGTAGGCGCGTCCGGAGAACGTGCGGCCGTCCTCGAGGACGAGCAGCGCGGCGTCAGAGACCACCTCGCCGGGGGTCTTGGTCGCGTGCTGGTGCGTGGTCACTCGGACTCCTTCGGGTTGTGCGAGTCAGGGGGAAGCGGGGTCGCGGTGGCCACGAGGGCGCTGACCGCGTCGAGAAGGATGGACCGGTCGGCCCCGCGCAGGGTGCGGATGCCGGTGTCCAGGATCGTGGGGGTGCCGTCCGTGGCGGGCGTGGTCCATCGAAGGACGACGATGCCCTTGCCGCCGACGTACTTGCCGGCCATCCCGGAGGTGAGGCTCGCACCCTGGAGCGCGGCGGTCGGCAGGAACAGGTCCGTGGCGCCCTTGCGGTCGATCCGCACGCCGGCGTCGTAGACCTGCACGACGGCGCGGGAGCGGAACCCGAGATCGCGCGCGGCCACCCGGTCGAGCCAGTCGCCAGCCCCGGTGCTGGACACATAGGTGCCCTCGATCGGTGCGGTGCGCTCCTGGCCGAGCGCCGCGGCGTCGGGCAGGGGGGCGAGGGCGCCCACCCGGTCCGCGCTGCGACGCGCCAGGCCGCGCCAGCCGCGCCACATGGCTGCCAGGATGAGCGCGCCGACGCCCAGCATGAGGGCGACGGCGAGCGGCAGGGGCAGGTTCATCCGACGTGCCCGACGTGCCCGGCGTGATCCACGGGGGCGCCGTCGAGCACTGTGGCCCGCCCGCGCAGGAAGGTCGCCACGACCCGCCCGGGCAGCTCACGGCCGCCGAAGGGGGAGTTGTCGCTCGCGGTGGCCTGGTCGGCGGGCACGACGACGCGCACCGCGGCCGGGTCGACGAGCACGACGTTCGCCGGTTCGCCGACCTCGAGCGGGCGGCCCTGGGGGCGCGGGCCACCGGTGATACGACCGATCTGGGCCGGTGCGGTCGAGAGCACCCGGGCCACGTCGGCCCAGGTCATCCGGCCGGTGTCGACCATGGTCTGCTGGACGACGCTGAGCGCGGTCTCCAGGCCGGTCATCCCGAAGGCGGCCGCGGACCACTCGCAGTCCTTGTCCTCGCGGGTGTGCGGGGCGTGGTCGGTCGCGACGATGTCGATCGTGCCGTCGGCCAGGCCCTCGCGGACCGCCTCGACGTCGGCCGCGGTGCGCAGCGGGGGGTTGACCTTGAACAACGGGTCGTAGCCGCGGGCCTCCTCGTCGGTGAGGCCGAGGTGGTGGGGTGTGACCTCGGCGGTGACGTTGACGCCGCGGGCCTTGGCCCAGCGGATGAGGTCGACCGACCCGGCCGTGGACAGGTGGCACACGTGCAGGCGGGAACCGACGTGCTGGGCGAGGAGCACGTCACGGGCGATGATCGCCTCCTCCGCGACGGCCGGCCAGCCGGCCAGCCCGATCTCGGCGGAGACGACACCCTCGTTCATCTGCGCGCCCTCGGTCAGGCGCGGCTCCTGGGCGTGCTGAGCGATGACGCCGTCGAAGGCCTTGACGTACTCCAGTGCCCGGCGCATGAGGATCGGGTCCCAGACGCACTTGCCGTCGTCGGAGAAGACCCTCACCTGCGCGGCGGAGTCGGCCATCGCGCCGAGCTCGGCGAGGTGGGTGCCCTCCAGGCCGACGCTCACGGCGCCGATCGGGTGGACGTCGACCCAGCCGGCCTCGGTCCCCATCCGCCAGACCTGCTCGACGACGCCCGCGGTGTCCTGCACCGGGGTCGTGTTCGCCATGGCGTGCACGGCGGTGAAACCGCCCAGGGCCGCGGCGCGGGTGCCGGACCAGATCGTCTCGGCGTCCTCGCGGCCGGGCTCGCGCAGGTGGGTGTGCAGGTCGACCAGGCCGGGCAGGGCGATGAGCCCGGCGGCGTCGATGACGATCGCGTCGCCGTCGGACCACAGGGTGCCGGCCGGGGCGATCGCCTCGATGACGCCGTCGGAGAGCAGCATGTCGACACGCTCGGCGCCGAGCGGGGCGACGTCGCGCAGGAGGTACCTGACCTGGGTGGGTGCCGCGCTCATGGCTGGCCTACCTTCTGTGATGAGACCTTCGGGGGTGCGGCGTCGGTCGAGGGGTCCCCGGCGAGCAGCAGGTAGAGGACGGCCATGCGCACCGCGACGCCGTTGGCGACCTGCTCGACGATGACCGCGCGCGGGGAGTCGGCCGCCTCGGCGGAGATCTCCAGGCCGCGGTTCATCGGGCCGGGGTGCATGACGATGGTGTGGTCGGCCAGCAGGGCGAGGCGGCGCCGGTCCAGGCCGTAGTTGCGGGTGTACTCCAGCGGGCTGGGGAAGAACCCGCCGCCGGCGCTCGACATCCGCTCGCGCTGCACGCGCAGCATCATGACGGCGTCGGGTCGGACGTCGGTGAGCACCTCGTCGAGGCGGTAGGAGACCTCGCACGGCCACGCCTCGACCCCGACCGGGACGAGGGTGGGCGGGGCGACGAGGGTGACGTCCGCGCCGAGGGTGCGCAGCAGCTGGACGTTGGAGCGGGCCACCCGGGAGTGCAGCACGTCGCCGACGATCGCGACCTTGACCCCGGTGAGGTCTCCCCCGATGCCGGCCCCTGCCAGCGGCGCGGAGGCGGGGTCGCGGGCGTCGCGGCGCTCCCCGGAGAGGTGGCGGCGGATGGTGTAGGCGTCGAGCAGCGCCTGGGTGGGGTGCTGGTGCATCCCGTCGCCGGCGTTGATGACCGCGCCGTCGACCCACCCGGAGGTGGCCAGGGTGTGCGGGGCACCGGAGGACTGGTGCCGGATGACGACCGCGTCGGCGCCCATGGCCTGCAGAGTCAGCGCGGTGTCCTTGAGCGACTCGCCCTTGGAGACGCTGGACCCCTTGGCGGAGAAGTTGATGACGTCGGCCGAGAGGCGCTTGGCGGCGGTCTCGAAGGAGATGCGGGTGCGGGTGGAGTCCTCGAAGAAGAGGTTGACCACGGTGCGCCCCCGCAGCGTCGGGAGCTTCTTGATCTCCCGGGACTGGGTGGCGGCCATCTGGGCGGCGGTGTCGAGGATCCGGATCGCGTCGGCGCGCGCGAGGCCCTGGGTGGTGAGCAGGTGCTTCACGCGCGGGTCTCCGGGCTTGTCGTGGTGGGCTGGGAGATGAGCACCGCGTCGTCGCCGTCGGTCTCGGTGAGGCGGACCTGGACCCGCTCGTGGAGGGAGGTGGGCAGGTTCTTGCCGACGTAGTCCGGCCGGATCGGCAGCTCACGGTGACCGCGGTCGACGAGCGCTGCGAGCTGGACGGCGCGGGGGCGGCCGATGTCGCTGATCGCGTCGAGGGCCGCGCGGATGGTGCGCCCGGAGAAGAGCACGTCGTCGACCAGCACGACGACGCGGCCGTCGATGCCGCCGTCGGGCAGCTCCGTGCTGCCGATCGCGCGGGGCGGCTGGCGGTGCAGGTCGTCGCGGTGCATCGTCACGTCGAGCGTGCCCACCAGGGCCGCGGCGTCCAGGCCGGGCTCCACCTCGGCGAGGCGCTCGGCGAGCCGGCGGGCGAGCGGGACACCGCGGGTGGGGATGCCGAGCAGGACGAGGTCGGCGCCGCCCTTGTTGCGTTCGAGGATCTCGTGGGCGATACGGGTCAGTGCCCGGGAGATCTCGGTCGCGCCGAGCACCTCGACGGGGCTGGCGGGGGGCGTCACGGGGCCAGATGTCATCTGGCGACCTCCTTCTCCGCCTCTCGGGACGGCTCTTAAAGGATGTCAAGCAGGATGGCTCGATGGTACCTCGTGCGCGGAGCTGCCCGGGTCGGTGTCCACGGACGACCGGGCTGACCCAGCGCCTACCATGCGCCTACCCTGCGGCCATCACCTGGTCACGGACGACGCGGCGCAGGACCTTGCCGATCTGGGACCGCGGGAGGTCGGGCAGGATGACGAGCTGCTTGGGCACGGCGTACCGGGCGATGTTCTTCTCGCACCACGCGCGCACCGCCTCGAGGTCGACGCCGGACGCGTCGGCGGCGAGCACGAGCGCGGCGACGACCTTCTCCCCGAGGTCCCCGCCGGGCAGCCCGACGACGGCGGCGTCGGCCACGCCCGGCATCCGGCGCAGGCACTCCTCGACCTGGGAGGGGAAGACCTTGAAGCCGCCGGTGATGATCATCTCCTTGATCCGGTCGACCACCTCGACGAAGCCGTCCTCGTCCATGACGACGACGTCACCGGTGCGCACCCAGGTCATGCCGTCGGAGACCACGAGGGACTCCGCGGTCTCCTGGGGGCGGCCCCAGTACCCGTCGAAGACCTGCGGTCCGGCGATGAGCAGCTCACCGCGCTCCCCCGGTGCGACGTCCCTGGTGGGGTCGTCCTGGTCGGTGATGCGGATGTAGGTCGAGGGGAACGGGAGCCCGAGCCGGCCGGGGCGCCGCTCGTCGGACAGCGGGCTGCCCAGCGCGACCGGGGAGGTCTCGGTCATGCCGTAGCCCTCGATGGCCAGACCGCCGGTCACCGACTCCCAGGCCTGCGCGGTCTTGGCCGGCAGCGACATGGCGCCGCAGATCGCGTAGCGGAAAGAGGTGAGGTCGGCGTTCTTCGCGAGCGCGGCGGTGGTGAGGCGGTCCAGCATCGGCGGCACCGCGGGCAGGAACGTCCCTGGGCGCCGGCGCTGGGCCTCGAGCACGGCGGCGACGTCGAACTTCGGGAAGAGCACCAGCGTCGCGGCGATCGCCAGCGTGTAGGACAGGCACAGGGTGAGGCCGAAGGCGTGGAAGAAGGGCAGGACGCCGTAGACGACCTCGCCGGGCTTGCCTGCGTCGGCGTCGCGCCGGGCGCCGGTCCACTCTGCGCCCTGGACCGCGTTGGCGACGAGGTTGCGGTGGGTGAGCATCGCGCCCTTGGGCGTGCCGGTCGTCCCGCCGGTGTACTGCAGCAGGGCGAGGTCTCCGCTCACGGGGCGGGGAAAGGAGGCGGCGAGCGGGCTCGCCCCGCGCAGCAGGGTGTGCCACATGAGCGTGCCTGCCGGGACCTTCGTGCGCATCGCCGACCTCAGGTCGCGCGCCTTCTTGATCGGCAGCGAGAGCGCGAACCGCTTGATCCCCGGCAGGTCGCGGGACAGGTCGACGGCGACGACGGTGCGGACCGAGGTCTGCGCGGCGACGGCAAGCACCTTGACCGCGGTGTCCTCCCAGCAGATCGCCACGACGGCGCCGGAGTCGGCGAGCTGGTGAGCGAGCTCGGACTCGGTGTAGACGGGGTTGTGCTCGACGACGACGGCGCCGATGCGCAGCACCGCGTAGAACGCCACGACGTGCGCGGCGCAGTTGGGCAGCGCGATCGCGACCCTGTCACCTGCCGTGACGCCCAGGGTGATCAGCGCTGACGCTGCCCGGGAGACCTCGTCGACGAGGTCGGCGTACGTCGTCGTGCGCCCCATGAAGTCGAGGGCGACCCGGTCGGGGAACGTCGCGCCGGCGCGCTCGAGCGCGGCTCCGAGAGCTTCGTCCGGGACGACGACGTCGGGCGAGACGTCGGGGGCGTAGGAGGACAACCAGGGGCAGTGCGCGTAGGGCGAGGTCACCATCAAACACTAACCTACGGGTCCGTAAGTTACCAGGACGTAGGTCCGCCGTGACGTTCCCCCTCAAGTCCCCCTGAACAGTGCCGATGCACACTCATGCAGGACACAGTCGCTGTCTGGACCGTCATGACGCAGTGCGTCGCGGCCGGTCTGGTCGCCGGGCTGTGCGTGCTGCACACCGTGTGGCGCCGGGACGACCCGGGCGACAAGCACTCGTACTGGACGCTCATCTGGTCCCTGGCCCTCGCCGCCGTGTTCCTCGGCGACGCCCTCGCACTCGTCTCCACGGGCACCGGCTGGCACGGACCGCTGACCGTGCTCGCCACGCTCGCGCTCGCGGGCGCCCTGCTGCTGGCCCTGCCCGTCGCCCACTCCTACGCGGGTGGTCCTCCGTTCCAGGGCTACCTCCTGCTCGCGGGCGCCGGGTTCGCCCTGCACACGGCCCTGCTCGTCACCGGCCACGCCACCGCGCGCACGGCACCCCGTACCGACGCGCTGCACACCCTGACCGGTGTCGCCACGTTCCTCGTCCCGGCCGCGGTGGTGGGGGTCTACCTGACCGTCAGCCTGCGACGCACCCCGAGCCGGCGGACGCTCAAAGCCCTCGTGGGTGCTGCCGGGGTGAGCGTCGTGCTGCTCGCGGTCTCCTTCGCGCTGCCCGGCGTGACCACCCGCTCGGCCCTGGCCAGCACCTGGCTGGTGCCGCTCATCGTCGCCCTCGAGGTCCTCGCGCTGCGTCGGATCCGCCACGGTCAGCACGTCGCCGAGCAGCAGCGGTCCATGCGTGACGCCCAAGCCCGGGTCGCCAACCTCGCCTGGTACGTGCGCGATCCGCACGCCCTGCTGCGCCGCGCCGAGGACGAGGCACGCGCTGTCCTCGACGACCCGACGATCCGCGGCACCATCCGCCCCCTCGCCGGTGGGCGCTTCGTCACCGACCTGTCCCCGTACCCGCACGCGACCTCCGGCCCCAGCGACCGCAGGCTCCTCGTCGCGCTCGCCAACATCGTGTCCTCCGCGGCCGAGCGACGTGCCCTCGCCGAGCGCCTCAACCGGGCTGCCTTCAGCGACGCGCTCACCGGTCTGCCCAACCGCAACGCCATCGACGAGCACCTGGTCAACGCCCTCGAGCGGGGCAACATCGAGCGCAGCCGCGTGGCGCTGCTCTACGCCGACCTCGACGGTTTCAAGCACGCCAACGACCAGTACGGGCACGCCTGGGGAGACCAGATCCTCGTCATGGCCGCGGCGCACCTGAGCGCGACGGTCGGGGAGGACACTTTCGTGGCCCGCCTCGGCGGGGACGAGTTCATCGTCGTCGTCGATCGCGCCCATGACGACGCAGCCCTGGTGCGTCTCGCCGCGCGGATCCGGGACGACTTCCAGACGACGTCCCAGGGTCGCCCGATCCCCCGGATGAGCGTGGGGGTGGCCGTCTCGGTGCCGGGCGATGCGATCGACGCCGAGGCTCTCACCCGGTGCGCGGACACGGCGATGCTCGAGGCGAAGCGGACCAAGGCCGGGGTGCTGCTCTTCGACAAGCATCTCGAGGACCAGGTCGCCGCCCAGAACAAGTTGCGCCGGGAGATCAACACGGCCGTCGAGGAGGGCCAGTTCTGCGTCCACTTCCAGCCGATCGTGGACACCTCGACCCTGCAGGTGCTGGGGCTGGAGGCCCTGGCACGGTGGGAGTTCAACGGGAGGCTGCGCGCGCCGCGGGAGTGGCTGGCCTACGCCGAGAGCTCCGGTCTCATCGTCGCGATCGGCAACATGACCTTCCGCAAGGCCTTCGCCGCCACCGAACGGTTCGACCTCCCGGTGGCCATCAACCTCTCGGCGCGCCAGCTCGCCGAGCCGACCGTGGTCGAGGACCTGGCGGCCGCGTGGGGGGATCGAGACTGGTCGATGCTCACCGTCGAGATCACCGAGGGTGTGCTGCTCCAGGACGAGCAGCAGACCGTCGGCGTGCTCGCGAGGTTGCGAGGGCTGGGCGCGAGGATCGCCCTGGACGACTTTGGCACCGGGTACAACTCCCTCGCGCGGCTGGGGACGCTGCCGATCGACATCCTCAAGATCGACCAGTCCTTCGTCCGGAACCTCGCGACCCCGCACGGCCTGGCCGTGGTGCGGGCCATCGTCGCCCTGGCAGCGGCCTACGACCTCGAGGTCGTCGCCGAGGGCATCGAACAGGTCTCCGAGCTTGAGGCCTTCGTCGGGCTCGGTGTCCGCCGCGCCCAGGGCATCATGCTCGGCCGCCCCGCCCCCGCCGTCCCGGTGCGGTCGTAGAGCTCGTAGCCGATCGTCCCGCCGACCTCGTGACCCGGTCGTCGACCTCGTGAGCCAGTCGCCCAACTCGTGAGCCGGTCGCCGAACTCGTGAGCCAGTCGCCCAACTCGTGAGCCGGTCGCCGAACTCGTGACCCACGCGGGTCTCCGCCCGCGGGACCGCCCTCATCCACGAGCTCGGCGACTGGTTCACGAGTTCGACGCCGCGGGCGGGGCCCGAACGCGCGAAGGAGCCGCCCGCTTGGGCGACTCCTTCGTGGGTCCGTGCGGCTCGCCCACCTGGGTGAGCGTGACTGCCCGGGGTGGTGCCGGGCCGTGCTAGGCGAGCAAGGTCGGCTTGAGCTCGACGATCCGTCCCAGCAGGCCGTTGATGAAAGCCGGGGAGTCGTCCGTCGACAGCGACTTGGACAGCTCGACGGCCTCGTCGATGGCGACGGCGTCGGGGACGTCTTCGTTGAAGAGGATCTCCCAGGTGCCGATCCGCAGCAGCGCTCGATCGACTGCAGGCATCCGGTCGAGGGCCCACTCGTGCGAGTACGTCTCGAGCAGCTCATCGATCCAGTCGAGGCGGTCGATCACACCCTCGACGATGTCGACGGCGTACTGCGGCAGCGCAGACTCGGTGCCCGGCTCGATGAGCCGGTCGGCGAGCAGCCGGATCGGGTCCAGGTGACGCTGCTCTGCTTCGAAGAGAACGTCGAGTGCGCGTTTGCGCGCCTTGGTACGAGCTCCCACGTCAGTCGTTCACTCGGCCGAGGTAGCTCGAGTCGCGAGTGTCGACCTTGACCCTGGTGCCCTGCTCGAGGAAGAGCGGGACCTGGATCTCGTGGCCGGTCTCCAGCGTGGCGGGCTTGGTGCCACCGGTCGAGCGGTCGCCCTGCAGGCCGGGCTCGGTGTACGAGATCTCCAGGACGACCGAGGGCGGAAGCTCGATGTAGAGGACCGCGCCCTCGTTCGTCGCGACGACGACGTTCTGGTTCTCGAGCAGGAAGTTCTTCGCGTCGCCGACGGCGACCTCGGAGATGTTGATCTGGTCGTACGTGTTGGTGTCCATGAACACGTAGTCCGTGCCGTCCTTGTACAGGAACTGCATGTCGGACTTGTCGACGGTCGCCGTCTCGATCTTCAGGCCGGCGTTGAACGTGCGGTCCACGATCTTGCCCGAGGTGACGTTCTTCATCTTGGTGCGGACGAACGCGCCACCCTTGCCGGGCTTGACGTGCTGGAACTCGGTGACGGTCCAGAGCTGACCGTCGATCTTGAGCACAGTGCCGTTCTTGATGTCGTTAGTGGTAGCCACGTCCGGTCTTCCTGTCGATTTTCCAAGGATCAGCGCTCGTCGATCACCCGGAAGACTGCACACCAAGGGACGGACCGCGCGAGAGCGGTGTCCATTCTAACCCGCCGATCTGCCGCTCCCGTCTGCCGGGGCTGCCCGGCCGCCCGCGGACGCCCGACGCCGTGCCGCTCACTCGAGCAGCCACGCCCCGAGAATCCCGAGCCCACCGGCCCAGATCATCGAGGCCAGCGTGCCGATGACGAACCGCTCGGAGGCGGCCGGGTTGTCGCGCAGCTCCGGGTAGCGGCCCAGGCCCTTGATCGCGACGAGGATGGCGATGCCGGTGGGATACCCCACGAGGACGAGGCCGGTGATCGCCAACCGCTCAAGGATTCCGATCCAGGTCCCGCCACGCAGCGCCGCGACGGCCTGGGGGCTGGTGGGCCCGACGTCGGGCACCGGCTCCCCCGCACCGGCGCCACCGGCGCTGTCCCCGGGCTCGCCACCGGGACCAGGTGCGGCGTCGGGACCGGGCACGGCGTCGGGACCGGCGGGGTCACCGTCGGCCGGCGCGGGGGGAACCTCACCGGTTGCCTCGCGCGCGGTGTTGCGCGCCGCGAGGGCCAGGACACCGCGGGTGACGTACCAGCCGCCGATGATGCTGACGACCAGCGATCCGACGACGATCGCGAAGGTCACGCCTGGTCCCATGTGTCTGCCTCCTGGAGTAGCCGGGTCGCGAGCGGCCACGCGGCCACTTCTTCGGCCCACAGCGTGGTGCGTACCCGCTGGCTGACGGCCTGTTCGCTGATGCCGAGGATACGGGCGATCTCGCGCTGGGTCGGGGGCGGCTCGCCGCTGTCCGGCCGGACGTCTGGGGCGCGCAGGAGGTCGACGACCTCCCATCCGTGGGAGGTCCGGCGCTCGACGATCGCACCGAGGAGCCGGAGCAGAGCCTCGACGTCGGCCGTCAGGGAAGTGGAAGCACTGTCTCCCACCACAGCCACCGGGACGGACGCCGCCTTGCTCTTCGCCCGGTCGACGGCTGCTCGCGCGCGGACGAAGGCGGGCCCGGCAGCCTCGCGGCTGTGCTCGGGCAGCGGCTCGTTGACGGACCCGATGCCCAGCCCGATCCACCATCCGCCCGCTCGGAGGATTTCGAGGAGGATCATCAGGGTCGAGCGCGGGTCGGTGAGCACCATCTGCACCTCGTCCCCCACCGTCCGCTCGAGCGGGAGCAGTACTCCCGGAAGTCGGTGCACGAACGAGTCGAGGTGCCCCAGGAGTTCAGGCACCCCGTCCCCGCGGCTCGTGCTGCGCTGCTGGTCAACCGTCAAGACGAACATGAATCAAGACTAGAGCCTTGATTCTGATAACTCAAGGTCCCAGCCTTGATTTGCTCGAATCAAGGCGTATTGCTTGAGTGCTGGTAGGTCGACTTCGTACCGCACCAGAGCAATCAGCTACGCTTGGCACACTATTGATCCCGAATGAATCTCGCCAGAGATCGACGTTCGGCCGCCGTGGGGACCGTCCGCACTTCCTCGACCATCCACGATCGCCGGGCCACGCCGCCTGACCACCTGTCGGGCCCATAGTGCCGGTCTCGATGGTCTCGAAGGTTCGTTCAGTCGGCAACCAGGTCCGCTGCTTCAGCAGGGTCCACAGATCCGCAACTTCGGTCGGTTCTCTCGGATCAGCTGATTCAACTTGTCCAGTCAGGTTCGTCGAAGACCGTGCGGGGAGAGCTCCCCTCCCCCACGCTGGGGTCGCCGGGCCGCGGGATCCCCTGGTCCACCGGTAGTCAATCCGGCGGGATCCCCTGGTCCGCTGGTCGCTGAGTCGGCACGCTCCCGCTGCTCCCCCAGTTGACGGACCGGTGCGCCCGGTGCGGGTTCGCCCCGACCCCGTGGTCGGGCGACCCGGACGTCGGGGATCCCATCGGCTCTCCGCTGGATGGTGAGGTTGAGGCGGTGCACCTCCTGGTGATGGAACCTGCAGACCAAGATGCCGTTGTTGATGGAGGTCTCCCCGTGGTCCCTGTCCCACCAGTTGATGTGGTGGACCTCGCACCAGCGGGCGGGGTGGGTGCAGCCGGTGAACTGGCAGCCGCGGTCGCGGGCGATGATCGCTCGGCGTTGCTCGCGGGAGTACACCCGTGCCGTGCGGCCCAGGTTGACCGGGACGTTCTCCGCGGTCACCACGATCCGGGTGAGCTCGGCGTCGCACAGGATCCGGGCGACCTCGCTGAGCGGGACCGGGGTCCCGTCCTCGAAGGTCACCGGATCCACCACCCCCGCGCCTACGTCGCCACAGGCCTGAACGCCAGCGCCAGCATCCACGTCGGTGTCGGCGCCTGCGGCGGCGTGGGCGGCGCGGCGGGTGAGCTCACGCTGGGCCTGGGCGAAGGTGGTCTCGGTCAGGATCACCGACACGTGCGGGCGCACCAACGCCCCGCCCTTGAGCGACCCCCCGTTGACGGCCCGGTCGGCCACGTCCACCAGGGCGTCCGCGCAGCGTTGGCCGTAGTCGCGGTCGTCCCCGGCCTCGGGACGGGTCATCGCCGCCTCCACCGCGATCTGCACGCTCTGCCCGGCCACCACGTCCAAGAACCCCTTGATGTGCGTCCCGGTCGGGGTGTGGCTGATCGAGAGGAACCGGCGCCGGCGCGTCTGCTCATGCGTGGCGTCATGGGCGAGGCTGTCCCGGCGCGCCAACCACCGCTGCGCGGTCTTGGCGAAGGAATCCGCGTCCTCCCCCGCCGCCAGATCCACCAGCTCGCGCGTGTCCGCGCCGGTCAACGCCCCACCAGCGGTCCGTTCGGCGCGTTCGCGGACCTTGCCCAGCACCTGCGCGTGCACGAGGGTCACCGCACCGGTAGCCACCGCGTCGGCGGCCTCGGGGGACTCCTCCAGCATCACCGCCACGCTCACCTGCGTCCGGGCGGACCGCAGCCCTTCACCGGAGACCTGCCCCCGCCACGCCTCGAACGAGGCGAACCCCGCCTCCTTCCACACCGCACACTCACGCTCCGCGACCAGCAACCCCGCCCGCTCCGCCGTCAACACCGCGATCGACCGATCCAGCTCCGCGATCCGCGCGCACCGCACCGCACCCGCGACTGCACCACCACCGGCACACCAGCCGGAGCAGCCAGAGCAGCCGGAGCAGGCAGCCCGACGCTCGCGCCCGGCACCTCACCGAACAGCGTCAACCCACCCGAGCTGCGCGTCGCAGTGCTCGCGCTGCCCGCCGCGGTACCCGCCGCTCTGCTCGCGGTGCCTGCCATGACTCACCACCCGACGTCACTGTCGAAAGACGAAAAGACCATGCCCGAGAGAACCCATATCACCCGGTTCCCAACCACTACCCCGACCCTAGCTCGACCCTCCGACAAACGATCCGAGGGCCCCGCCACCAGCCGATCACCACCCCAGAAGCCCCGGAATCCCGGGCTTCCCAACCACTGCCTCGACACTAGCTCGACCCTCTGACATTCCCGACCGAGCAAACCCGCCCGCCACCGACACCGCCACGTGCCCACCGAAGGCTCAAGGACCAGACCTTGAATCCCCCAGATCAAGGCTCTGCACTTGAGCCCGCGAGGGTGGCGGCAAAGGGAGACCACAGCACGCCGTCGGCGCTTGGCACACTATTCACTCCGCCGAGCGGGAGCACCATCGTCAGGGCGCCACCAGACGAAACCGCCAAAAGAACCAGGCAAAAGAGCCCCCGCAGCCCGACCTATCCCGCCAGCGCCAGCAGCGCCAACCGGTACGAGTCGAACCCGAACCCGGCGATCGTCCCCGTCGCCACCGGCCCGATGACCGACAGGTGGCGGAACTCCTCGCGGGCGTACGGGTTGGAGATGTGCACCTCGATCAACCGCAGGCCGCCCTTGGTGACCTGCGCCGCGGCGTCGCGCAGCGCGTAGGAGTAGTGCGTGAAGGCGGCCGGGTTGATCACCACGTCGCTGCGGGTGTCCACGGCCTCGTGGAGCCAGTGGACCAGCTCGGCCTCGTCGTCGCTCTGGCGGACGTCGACGTCCAGGCCCAGCTCGCTCCCCCACTGCGCGCCCGAGGTCACCAGATCGGTGAACGACAGCGACCCGTAGACCTCCGGCTCGCGCACGCCGAGCCGGCCGAGGTTGGGTCCGTTGAGAAGAAGTACACGCGTCATGGCCGTGAGCCTACTGGAGACTCCCTGCCCGACGCCGCGCCGCTCACCCCCGCGCGGACCGGCACCACGCCTACAGCGAGACGACCCGCCCGGTCGGTGCGTCCGCGCTGATCTCCGCATACGCCGCGGCGAGCAGCGTCGGGTCTGGCCCTTCCAGGCGCGCCGGCTTGGCCACAGCCTCCAGGACGACGAAGCGCAGCAGGTCCCCGCGGGACTTCTTGTCCCGGCGCATGACCGAGAGCAGCTGCTCCCAGCGGTCCCCGCGGTAGGTCACCGGCAGGCCCACGGAGGTGAGGATCGCGCGGTGACGGTCCACGGTGGCGTCGTCGAGGCGTCCGGCGAGGCGGGCGAGCTCGGCCGCGAAGACCATGCCGACCGCCACGGCAGCCCCGTGCCGCCAGGCGTACCGCTCGACCTGCTCGATCGCGTGGGCGAGGGTGTGCCCGTAGTTGAGGATCTCGCGCAGCGAGGCCTCCTTGAGGTCTTCGCTGACCACCCGGGCCTTGACCGCCACGGACCGCTCGACGAGCTCGCGCACGACCGCCCACAGGTGGTCGTCGGCCACCGGCCAGGCTTGCAGCGCCGCGGCGTTCGCCTCGACGAGGTCGAGGATGACCGGGTCGGCGATGAACCCGGTCTTGATGATCTCGGCAAGCCCGGCGACGAAGTCCCACCGGGGCAGCGTCTCCAGGGCAACGAGGTCGCAGAGCACTCCGCTGGGGCTGTGGAACGCTCCGACGAGGTTCTTGCCCTCGGCCGTGTTGATCCCGGTCTTGCCGCCGACGGCCGCGTCGACCATGGCGAGGAGCGTCGTCGGGATGTGGACGACCTGGATGCCGCGCAGCCAGGTGGCCGCGATGAAGCCGGCGACGTCGGTCGTCGCGCCGCCGCCGATGGAGACGATCGCGTCCGAGCGGGTGAAGTCGGACTGGCCCAGCACCTGCCAGCAGAAGGCGACGACGTCGATCGACTTGGCGCCCTCAGCGTCCGGGATCACCGCGAGCAGCGCCTCGTAGCCCTGGGCGAGGAGGTCCTCGCGGACCGCGGAGGCGGAGGCCTCGAGCGCCTCGGTGTGCACGATGAGCACCTTGCGGACGCTCGTCCCGAGCAGCCCGGGGAGCTCACCGAGCAGCTGGCGCCCGATGACGACGTCGTAGGTGCGCTCGGCAGTGACCCGCACACGGGAGGCGGGCTGGGTCTGGGTCTGGTCGCTCACGCGGGGTCCTCGGTGCTGGTGGGAGTGCTGGCTGACGTGCTGGTGGGGGTGCTGCTCGGAGTGAGCGCGCGCACGATCTCCTGGGCCACCTGCGCGGACGTCAACGCGTCGGTGTGCACGTGGATGCTCGCCACCCGTTCGTAGACCGGCCGGCGGGCGACCATGAGCGCCTGCCACTTCGCCCGGGGGTTGCCCAGCAGCAGCGGGCGGGCCTGGTTGAAGCCGACCCGCGGGGCGACGTGGGCGAGGGAGACGTCGAGGAACACCACGACTCCCCCTTCAGCGGAGTAGGCCGCCAGGGCGGACTCGGTCGCCGGGTCGAGCACCGCGCCGCCGCCGAGGGCGAGCACGCCGTCGTGCTCGGCGAGGGCGGTGGCGACCGCCGTGCGCTCGAGCGCCCGGAAGTGGGGCTCGCCCTCGTCGAAGAAGATCTCGGCGATGGGCTTGCCGGCCGTGGCCTCGACGTCCGCGTCCGTGTCCCGCCACGCCACGCCGAGGGCATGGGCGAGAGCGTGGCCGGTGGTCGACTTTCCGGAGCCGGGCGGGCCGATGAGCACCACCCGCGGCCCGCGGGCAGGCGCAGGCGAAGACACAGGCCGCGTCCGAGGAGGCTGAGGAACCGGGGCAGTCATGACGCCGCCCGTCAGCGCAGCAGCTCGGGGATGGCCGCCAGGTAGGCCTCGGCGTTGCGCCGGACCTCCCCCACGGAGTCGCCACCGAACTTCTCGAGCACGACGTCGACGAGGGTCAGGGCGACCATCGCCTCGGCGACGACGGCAGCGGGCGGGACCGCGCAGACGTCGGACCGCTGGTGCTGGGCGGTGGCCGGCTCACCGGACGCGACGTCGACCGTAGCCAGGGCGCGCGGGACGGTCGAGATCGGCTTCATCGCGGCGCGCACGCGGACGATCTCGCCGTTGGTCATGCCACCCTCGATGCCGCCGGCACGGTTGGTCTGGCGGCGGATGATCCCGTCGGAGTCGCGCGCCATCTCGTCGTGGGCGGCCGAGCCGCGGCGGGCGGCGGTGCGGAAGCCGTCCCCGACCTCGACGCCCTTGATCGCCTGGATGCCCATGAGCGCGGCGGCCAGCTTGGCGTCGAGGCGGCGGTCCCCGTGCACGTAGCTGCCCAGACCTGTCGGCACGTTGTAGGCGAGGACCTCGATGACCCCGCCGAGGGTGTCGGCGTCCTTGTGGCACTGGTCGATCTCGGCGACCATCGCCGCGGAGGTCGCGGGGTCGAAGCAGCGCACCGGGTCGGCGTCGAGGAAGGCGAGGTCGTCGGCGGACGGGAGCGGGGCGTCGTCGGGCACGGCGACGTGGCCGATGCTCACTACGTGGGAGACCAGGCGGATGCCCAGAGCCTGCTCGAGGAACTTCGCCGCCACGGTACCCAGCGCGACGCGGGTCGCGGTCTCGCGCGCAGAGGCACGCTCCAGGACCGGGCGGGCGTCATCGAAGGCGTACTTGCGCATGCCGACGAGGTCGGCGTGACCGGGGCGCGGGCGGGTGAGCGGGGCGTTGCGGGCACGGTTGAGCAGCTCGGGGGCGACCGGGTCGGAGGCCATGACGTCGACCCACTTGGGCCACTCGGAGTTCCCGATCTCGATGGCCAGCGGGCCACCCTGGGTCACGCCGTGGCGCAGCCCGGCGAGGATGCGGACCTCGTCCTGCTCGAACTTCATCCGGGCGCCGCGCCCGTACCCGAGCCGGCGGCGCGCCAGGGCGTCCTGGATGTCAGAGGTCAACACCTCCACACCTGCGGGAACGCCCTCGATGATGCCCACGAGTGCGGGGCCGTGCGATTCACCTGAAGTCAGCCAACGAAGCATGCGTGCATCTTCCCACGACCGGCAGACACTGGCTGCGAGCGCCCGCGGACCGGACGCGGGCGGCGAGCGCGGGGCGCTTCCCCCACTGCCGCGCCTGCCCGACGCCGGCCCGCACCGCCTACGCGCGGCTCATCCTCGACCGGCTCGTCGCGCTCGGTAGTGGCCCTGGACGGCCTTGCCCCCGCGCACGTGCGATGCGACCCACACGGCACTGGGGTCCTGCGGCGCAGACCGGACGGGAATCGAGCGTCCGACGGCCTGGAGCGCTCGGGCGCGCTCCCGATTCGGCCCGTCGAACGCACGTTCCATGAAGGCGATGTCATCATCGTCTTGTCCGTAGCCGTGGGCCACCTCCCGCCACGCGGCGGTCGCCGCCTCGACCTCGCGGGCGATCACCTTCGCCCGATCGTCGGTCATCCCGTAGGTGTCAGCGCTCTCCACCAGCACACGTACATCGCGGTCGATCGCACTCCCGCGGCGCGAGACGGGAGTTGCCGGAAGCGCTCCGAGTGCATGCGGGTTCATATCGAAGGCTGGGGCGAGCTTCCACCCGCTCCCGCTGCGCAGCACTCCGTGGTTGCGCATGTGGTCATCGCTGTTGTTGACCAGCACAGTGAACACCACCCTGCGGAACAGCTCTTCCCCGTCCCCCACCACCGGCGAGCTCGCCAAGAGCTCCTGAGCGACGTCCTCGTAGGTGATCTCCTCATCAGCGCCGATCTCGAGGAAGGAGTCCATGCTCAGGTATCCGGTGCGCCGACCTTCCTTCGTCCGGTCGAAGCGCTCCGTGACGAGGATCGACTGGTCCGGTGATATCGGGTAGAGGCGGGAGGCAGGCACGGTGATGCCGGCCCGCCTCGCGAGCTGCAGCGTGATCTCCTCCCAGAGCTCTACGTTCCAGCGGTCGTCCTGGAACGGGAGCTTGGCCAGAGCCAACCGTCCGTCATCCAGCTGCACCGTCGCTTTGGGGCGCGCGCCTCCCATAGCCGTACCGGTCTGGAAGAGCAGGTGGGCATCGGTGGCGTCACTGACCCCGTCGTGGACCCGGTGCGCCGCGCGGAGGATGTCTTTGATGCTCAGCACGGAGACCAGGCCCCGCGAGGGCGAGAGCTTGGCAGCTGTGGGATCCGCAGAGTCGGAGAGTCGAAGCGCTCCGTGCCTGACGTCGTCGCTGACCGCCACGAGGTAGTCGAGGTCGGTCATGTGCTGCGGCAGGCCACCGTTCGCGATGGCTCGCTCACGCGCTTCGAGCGCCAGCAGATGGCGCCCCCATCGATCAGGCGCGGAGTCCGCAAATGCCCCGAAGAGCATCCGATCCGAGCGCAGGCGGATCGGGCTGGAGCTCAACTTGAGCTCTGGGCACAGGTCATAGCGGTCTGGATGGGCCAGGTAGGAGCTTGCGTAGGTGAAGCTAGTGCGCTGGACCGTGCCGTACCGGTCCTGGAGTTGAGAGAGTCGTCCCGCGTAGACGGTCTCGCCGCCCGGTAGGTCGACGTGCACCTGGACGTCGCTCATTCCACCGCCTCGTCCCGGCGTGGGCGAACCCGCTGGGGTAGCCCTTGATCGGCCCGTGCCCGGCCGACGTCGGTATTGAGCGGCTCGGTGGCCTCGATCACGGCGTCGGTGAGCCCCAGGACGTTCAGCACGGCGACGACGTTGTGCAGCCCGGCCGTACCCTCGCCTCGCTCGATGCTGCGGAGCGTGTTCCGGGTGACTCCTGCGCGTAGCGCAAGCTCGGCGGCAGGGATGTTGTGGATCTTGCGCCAGCGCGTGAGGTTGTCTCCGAGCCGGAGGAGGCTGCGGTCCACCTTGCGGTTCGTCTTTGTCGCCACGAGAACCTCCTAAAGGTATCTCCACGAACCTTTACAGTAGATAAAGGCGCGCGTAACTACCCTTAGGCTACGCCGAGCTCTCAACCCAGGCAAGGGGTCTCCCCCCGTGTGGAGTCGTGAAACCCTGTCGCACCCTCCTCCCCGCCACGACGCACGCACTGCGAGCGCTCGGCGCGCAGATCGCGATCGGCCGTCGCGAGCTCGGCTGAGCGCCGCGGAGCACTCGCCTTCCGCTACGCCGCGAGCCACATCGTGCGCAGCGACCGCGTGTACCTGCTCACCCTGAGCTCCCGTTGACCGACGCCGTCACGGACCCGACCGTCCCCCCTCCCCCCTGGCTGGGTGCCTGCGGGACGGCGCCCCCGACGCCTGGGGACGGCGGGTGATCAACCTGGGCCTGTCCAGCAGCCCGGACGCCGACATCGCAGAGTCGACCTACCTCCTCGCCTCAAGCAGCTGGTCCGGGTCGCCGAGCTGGTCGAGGCGGGAGAAGACCTGCTCCCGTCGTTGCTGGCCGCGGCCGGGCACGGCACCTCGATCGGTGGCGCCCGGCCCAAGGCGCTCTTGACCGACGGCGGTCGGCGCCTCATCGCGAAGTTCTCTTCCACGACCGACACCCGCCCGGTCGTCAAGGCCGAGGCGGTCGCGATGATGCGGGCCCTCATCCACTGCGCCGCAGACCGAGCGCAGCAACCAGGTCGGCGCCGGTGAGAGGCGCGCACGGGCTCTCCCCCTCACGCAGAGGAACGATCGGCCGTGAGCGAACCCGACCCCGCTCCCAGCTCCTCGAGCCCCCGCACCAACCCGCGCCACGCACCACCAGCTGCGCCGTCCCCACCATCCGTACCAGGCAGCCTCGCGATCTGAGCCAGCAGCTCCCGCGCGGCCCCGGCCGCGGCCAGCTCAGCCCCAGACCCCAGCAGGTTCCCGAACCTCACGTCCAGCAGGTGCGACTGCCCGGCGGCGAAGATCGCCACGAGGTCGAGGAAGATCGCCAGGTCCCACGGAGCGTCCACCCCTGCCCCACCAGCCGACACGGGCACGTAGTCGAACCTCTTCGCCCTCAGCTCGGCCTTGGCCGGGCGCTCCCCCAGCGCCACGACGGTCCCGATCGGCGCCGGCTCCCGCTTCGGCTCCAGGGACCTGCCGTGCTCAGCGCGGAACTCGAGCACCTCGTACGCCAACCGCAGGAAGTTGTCGTCCGTCATGGACGTCCCGACCACGAGCACGTGCTTGGTCGCCATGAGCGACTGCAGGATCGCCCCGAGCGGCTTGGACAGGGCGTCGTAGCGGACGAAGTCGGTCCGGGTCAGCACGATGCTCGTGGGGTGCTCCACGTCTCCATGCATCTTGAGCACCCACGGGGTGCCGGGCGTCGCCTGGTCGAAGGGCAGCGAGGCGACCTTCCCGTCGCGCGCGACACCGGCCGCTGCCGTCTCGTACAGGCGGTCATAGTACGTCGTGACGACCTCGGTGCACCCGAGCGCCGCGAGCAGCCCGCGCGCGAGGCTGAACCGGGCCTTCCCCGCGAGGATGCCTGCCACAGCGGCACCGATGGTCGACGTCCCATCAGGTGCCCGGCCCCGCTGGCTGAGCAGCTCGGCCTTGTCCAGGTCGGAGTCGAGGTCGCGGATGTCTTCTCCGTAGTCCTTCCCCAGCTCCTTCAGCAGCCCCGTCCAGCTGGGCGGCCCAGCTCCCATGCTCAGCCCCGCACCGAGGAAGAGCACGAGGTCCCCGGCCTGGGCCCGCTCCGCGAGCGTGCGCGCCTCAGCGAGCCGAGGCGAGCCCGCCTCCACCCGTGCCCGACGCCGTGCCTGCAGGGCCGACTAGATCGCCGCGTCCTTGGCGACGATCACCACGTCGATCCCCGACGTCTGGGCCGCCGCGTGGCAGACGTCGAGCAGGAGGTCCACCACTGTTCCGCGGAGATCGCCGAAACCGCCACCACCGATGCCCAGCGGTGTCACCGCGACGAGCGGACGGCTCCGGTCGTGCTGGGCGGCCACCCCTGCCGACGCGTTCGAGGACAGCACGCTGGCGAGCCGCGCCATCACCGCGCGCAGGGACGTGCTCTGGCCACCCCGCTCGTGGGAGGCGGCCACGTACCAGACGGGCAGGTCCTTGCCGCCGGACGTTCGATGCGGGGAGCGCGCATACCCGCGCCGCGCCCATCCTGTGGGTTTGCGGTGCTTGGATGTCCGACGACGGCGCGGCCCCCTAGGAGGGGGCCGCGCCGTCAGGTGCGCACGATCAGGTACGCGGGACTAGCTCCCTGCAACTGGGACGAGCGGGTTCGCTCCCGGAGCCGGCACGGGGAGCGGTACAGGTTCGACGGGAACGTCGAGCACCGCGAACGGGTCCTGCAAGACATACGTGAATCCCGTGATCGCCAGCTCGATGTCGCCGACCGCTGTGGCGGGCCGTCCACCTGTGGCTTCCGTCTGGAGCTGTCCGTCGCCGGTGAGCGCGGTGATGAGGAACAGCCGCTCGGTCCCGGTCTGCAGCTGGTTCACGAACGCCTGGGTGTTGGCGTAGGTGCCAACCACCGTCACGCCGAACGGCATCGCGACGAGTCCCGGAATCGGGGGCGCCCCGACCACAGCGGCACCATCGTCACCGACCGCTTCTGCCGGCAAGAACTCGAAGGGTGCGCCCGGTGTCCACAGGGTCACCACGACCCCGCTTGCCTCCGCGATCGTCTGAACCTGCTTGGTGTAGTCCGCGAGGAGGGCGGTCGTCGGGACCTGGATCTGCAGGGCCGCGATCTCGGCCTTGTACTCGTCCAGCTTGGCGAACTGGACCTCGAGCTTGTCGATCTTCATCTGGAGGATGTCGTTCTGGCCGTTGACGGAGAGTGTCTCGGCCTCGAGCGCGTCGATGCTGTCCAGGCGCGGAGCAAAGAGCAAGAACCACGCGGCGACGAGCGTCAGGGCCGCCACGAGGACGGCGCCTGCGATCCAGGATCCTGCTTTGCTCTTCACTCTGTCACCTCTCCGGTGAAACGGTTCGCATATGCCGTGCTCTGCACCTGGACGCTGACCGCGATGTCGTAGTACACGGTCCCGTCCTCAGCCTCGGTGATGGCGGCGTTGGAGACCCAGGCGTCCCCGAACCCGTAGATGCCGTTCAAGGCGTCCATGAGGTCAGCTGAGTCAGGAAGCGTCAGCGACCGCATCGAGAACGTGATCGTGTTGACGCTCGGGGTTTGGAGCGGGTTCGCGATGGACGGTGTACTGGCCATCGGAGTCGAGCCGGTCATGGCGAAGCTGTTGATGGACACACCCGCCGGCATGACGGCCGTGATCGCGTCGAGGTGCGGGCTCCACAGCACCTCGGTCGAGAAACCGAGCGCACGGGCGGACTTGGCGGTGTTGAGCGCATTGATCACCATCGGCACCTCGGCGTACTGCGCCTCCTCGGCCTGCAGCTCCTCGGTCCTCTTCGTGGCCTCGTTGAGATCGTCCTGAGCGGTCTTCTCCAAGTAGGTCACACCCGTGACGGCAACCAGCACGACAGCGACCACACCCAGGAGGATCACTCCCAGAAGTCGCTTGAGGGTCTTGAGTGAGCGCGCCAGGACGATCTCGTTGGGAAGGAGATTGACCTGTGCGTGGGGCGCGACCACCAGACCGGCGCCCGGCTTGGCCTTCTTGCCGCGATCGAGCAGGGCGCTCATGCTGCCACCACCCCGAGTGCGAGTCCGACGGACAAAGCCATCAGGGATTCCTTCCCGCTTGTTGCTGAGGACTTCACGTTCTTGGACACAGACACGATCTCGAGGGGGTTGCCGAGAGACACCGCCACCCGGCTCACGCTCGCCACGTACTGCCCCAACCCGGGGAGATGAGCTCCTCCACCGGTGAGCACCACAGCTTCGATCGGCGAACCAGGACGGCTGCCGGCATAGAATTGGAACGTCCCTCGGATCGACTCGACGAGAGTGCGCGCCACCGTCGCGATCGCCTCCGCCGCAGCCTGACGGTCCTGGGTGACGGACTGCCCGACGCCGATCTCCCGTTTGAGCCGCTCAGCGTCCGCGAGAGCGATCTGCATCGCAGCAGCCACCGCATCTGTCACGTCCTGCCCGCCCGCGGGCAGCGTCCGGACGAACCTGGGAACCCCCGCCTCGGCGATGACGATGTTCGAGATCCGCGCACCGACGTCGACGAAGGCCACCGTGCGTCCGCTCATCGATCCGTGAGCAAGCGCTCGGGTCAGCGCGAAGGCGTTGAGGTCGACCATCTGCGGGGCAAGCCCCGCCGACTCGCACGCGAGGATGTTGGACGTCACCGTGTCTCGCACCGCCGCGACGAACATCCCGGAGACTGTGCGTCCCTCAGGCCCGTTGAACTCATCCTGCGGGTAGAAGTCCATGAGCACCTCGTCGGTGGACATGGGAAGCAGCTCCTGCGCCTGGTAGGGAAGCGATGCCTTGAGCTGGTCGAGGGGCATCCACGGGAGCTCCATCTCGCGGACGATCACGCGTTGGTTGCCGACGCCGATCACCACATCCTTCGAGCTGAACCCGGTGTCCCTCCACAGCTGCTGGATCGCACTCGCCACAGTCTGGACCTCGATCACCTCGCCGTCGCGAACTGCCCCGAGAGGGAGCGCGACCTCGCCGTAGCGCACCAGCGTGCCGGATGGCCGGCCGCCGGCTCCAGAGCTCTCGACCTCAGCCGCGCGAACGTGGGTCGTCCCGATGTCCAGTCCGATCACTACTGACTTCGCCACAGGGGTTCCTCTCGGGTTGTGCATGATGAGGGCACCGATCGAGATGCCCCTCAGCCTTATCGGCCGATCCGTCGGCCACCTTGAGGCTGACGGCGCTACGCGAACAGCGACAGGTAGGAGCGCCAGAGCCACTCTCCGGTGGCGATCCCGATCCAGGCGCCGACCACCATCCACGGGCCGAAGGGGATCCGCGTCTTGCGTCCGGCCCCGCGGAAGAGGACGAGCCACGCCGCGAAGAGCCCACCCAGAACCGCCGGCGCAAAGGCGCCGACGGCCAACGCCCCCCACCCCACCCACCCCAGGTAGGCCCCCAGGACTCCGGCGAGCTTGACGTCGCCGAAGCCCATGCCCTGCGGGACGGCGACCATGAGCACGAAGTAGAAGCCGTAGAGCGCCACGCCGCCCACGGCGGCTCGCACGAGCGATCCCCAGTCACCCGTCCCCCAGCTCGCCACGGTGAGCAGCACCGCGGTGACCGGGTACGCGGGAATGACGATCGAGTTGGGCAACCGGAAGGTGTCCAGGTCGATGAGCGTCAGCGCGACCGAGATCGCAGCGAGGAACAGGTAGGCGGGAAGGGCCCAGCTAAGCCCGGTTCCCCAGGCCACCAGGGCGAAGGCCACCGCTGTGAAGCCCTCGACCGCTGGGTAGCGAGCGGAGATCGGCAGAGTGCAGTCCCGGCACCGACCCCGCAGGACGATCCAGGAGACCACCGGGATGTTGTCGCGCCCGCGGATGGGTACGCCACATGCGGGGCAGGCGCTCGGCGGGCTGACGATCGACTCGCCCCGCGGTACCCGCCACACGACCACGTTGAGAAAAGACCCGATCGCCAGTCCGAAGACTGCACACACCGCGACGGCGGGTGCGATCACGGCGCCTTGATCTCGCGCTTGTAGACCACGTCGACGCGGAATCCAGAACTCGCGACCGGAGTGGTGCTCGGCAGGTTGACACCGGGGATCCCGATCGGCACGTAGCGCATCGTCATCGAGTTGCGCAGCACGACGTTGCTGCCGTAGAGCTGGCCGTAGAACGTCGCTGTGTTGTTCGTCTCGATCGTGCACGGTGTGTAGGCGAAGATCGTGATCGGTGCGGTCGCCAGGCTGCCCGAGTCGACCTTGATGTTCTTCGAGGTCTTCCCACCCACCGTCTTGCCGCAGTCTGCGGTCCCGTTGGGAGTCACGTCCGGGTCGGGGACAATGATCCAGACGCGGTGCTGGGCTCCGTCGGCGGAGGTGATCTGGAAGTTGCCCGTGGCGTAGAAGTCGTTCGCGAAGATCACGAGGTCCGCGCGGAGCTTGATGTTGAGGTTCCCCTGGAACGTCGTCTTCGCACAGACCCTCGTGTCGAAGGTCGTGGCGACCGTCGGTCCGAGCAGCGGTCCGTTGAGCGACCAGTTGTCCCCTGCGACCGAGCACTCCGACCCCTGGGTCTTCGTCGTCACCCCGTCCCACTGGTAGGCCCCGTTGGCCCGGGCGTTGTCGTTGATCCATGCCTTGTAGGCGGTGCCGTCCGCGACGGTGAATCCCTCGCTCGTCCAGTCGCTCGGCGTGTAGTTCACCTCAGGGAGCCCGACCTTCATGTACTGCGGGATGGAAGATGCAGGCACACCGGTCTTCAGCGTCCCGGCCACCTGGGGTCCTGATCCCCACGTCGACAGGGCACCCACGACGATGAGGTCGCGGCCGTACTTCGATCCGCCGGCGATCGTCGCACTCGACGAGGCATAGGTGTCCATGCCGACGGTCGTCAACCCGCCCGAATGGACGGTGTGCACGGTGAGCTTGTTCTTGCTCCACAGGTTCTGTGTCACACGACAGCCACCGGAGATCTCCGTGGAGCCGCTGACGACGATGAGGTTGCCGTCGATCTTCACCCCGGAGTTGCAGTTGACGTTGCCGGTGTCGACCCACACGTCGACGGGGGTGTCGGGCAGCGAGGTCTCCAGGGTGAAGCCGTTCGTCGTCATGATCGCGCTCGCGGCGAAGATCGCCGCGCCGCGTCCGGTCACCGTCGACGGGGTGAGATTGACCTTCGCCTGGATCGACCTCTTCGGATCGACCCCCGCGGACGCTGTCGACGTGCTCGACGTCCCGGTCACCACGGCCATGACGGGATCTCCGGAGACCACCCCGGCCGAGCAGGCGAGCTGGACGTTGCTCGCATCGAAGTAGGCGATGGTCGCTGCGCCGCTGGTTTCGCTGGGGTACGAACCAGAGTCCCGCACACCGGAGGCCGGCCACTGACAGGGTGTGGAGGTCTCGAGCTCGGCGAAGACCGAGTCCACCACCCCTTCGGCGGTGTGCACCTCCGTCGTACGAGTCCGGTCCCGCCCAGAGTCGTTGGCCGCGATGATCGCCGTCGTCACGACGATCGAGGCCAGAGCGATGCCGATGAAAGCGACACCGATCGCGGCGATGAGGGCGCTCCCGCTCTCGTCCTCGTCCTTGACGGCGCGCGTGTGCACGAACTTGTTCATGGCAGAGCTCCTTGACTCGATCACGGTGAAGGGACCGTTCCACATTTGTCAGCCGGGTAGCCGTAGACCGTGTTGCGCCCGGTCAGGACAGAGGAGAGGCTCGCGGGCTTCGAGGACGCGCGCTGACCAGGGTCCTTGACGCGGAGGGTGACGCGGATGGTCTGAGCATCAGAGGAGCTCGCCGCGGCAGGGTCGACATAGAACGGTGGCCAGGACGCGGGGTTGCCGGGGTCGACGACCCCCAGAGCGGGCTTGACCACGTTCCGAGCGGTGACCTGCCAGGCCGAGACACCGCCTGTCGACTGCCAGCTCGGCTTCCACGAGCGGTACTCGAGAGTGCCGAAGTCTGATCCAGCTGGGAACCTCACACGCCACTGGACGCACTGGAAAACGCCGTCCGTCTGCGTGTACACCCGCAACGAGTAGTACGGGGGAACCCCCGATCCGGCCACCGTCTCCGCACCGGGGTCGGAGATGACGTTCCCCGATCGCACCTGCCGGTCGATCTGCATCAGGCCGAGCCGGACGTCGTCGAGACCACGGGACCGGGCGAGGTTGTCCTTCGTCTGCTGGCTGATGGTGATGAGGATCGAGAACACGATGACGAGCAGCCCGATGAAGATCGTCATCGAGACCATGAGCTCGATCAGCGTCCAGCCGCCCTCCCGGTCCTCGTCGGGGTCTGTCTTCCTCGTCGGCATGAGCTTCGGTCGCCTAAGCAACGGGAGCCGCCTTGAACGCCGCGTTGGCCCGGGAGGTCCCCAGAGCGGTCGACGCGACGAAGGCAGACTGGCCGGTCGGCGAGGTCACCGTATAGGTCAAGGCGACCGTCACCGAGCCGGAGTCGGAGTCCAGGACACATCCTTCTGCCGAGCAGGTCAAGGGATCGATGTTCGTCGCGATGGACATCGCCGGTGTGACGGTGATGGTTGCCGCCGTCTCCACGGTGAACCCGCCACTCGTCCAGGTCACGGGGGGGACGGCGATCGTCGTGTTCGTCAGTGCGTTGAGAGACAGCACGGTGAACGAGGACCCGTTCCAGTAGGAGATCGAACCGCTGCGCGTGGTCACCGCGGCCACCGTGCGCTGCTCCGACCCGCGCTCCACCTTGACGGAGTCCTTCAACCCGGTGACGGTCACGAGGCCCGGTTGCGCAGCGGCCTGTGTCCACGGCCCCGCCCCGAACGTTGCCGTGCCCACCGTGCGTGACCCTCCCGCCGAGATGCACCCAGCACCGAGCACCACCGTGCAGCTGACGTCCGTCGAGCCAGCAAGAGTGACGAAGCGGGCTCCGAACGTCTTGGCGGTGCCTCCTCCTGCCAGCGACATGATCGTGAAGGGCGTTGCGCCGACCGTGAGCCGCGCCGTGCTCGCTGTGCCGCCAGAGAGACTCCCGGCTCCGCAGGGTTGAGCCATGGGGATACCGGTCGAGCACGAGGTCACTGTCGATGCCTTCACAGAACCGGTGACCCCGCTGCTCGTCGAGAGCACAAGCGACAGCGGACCGGAGGTGACCGAGAGGGGCGCCGTCAGACCGACGCTCGTGACATCGGCCGGATTGGCAGGTGCTGCCCCGGAGGCGCCGACGTCGTTGGACGCTGCGTTGGCGATCTTCGTCTGTCCGGAGGATCCGAGGTCGACATCGGGGTCCACACCGAGGAGGCGCGTCCCGGCGTGCGTGAGGGTCGAGTCGATCGCGGCGGCCTGCTGCGACGACACTCCGACGCCGGTCTGCCCCAGGGCCATGGTCGCGGCCAGCACGTCGGACCCGGGCAGGATCGGCAGCGCCCCACCGCCTGCAGGGGCGGTCGGTGCTGGCGTCGGGGCCGCCGTCGGGCCAGGCGTCGGTGCTGCAGTGCCGGGGACCGCGCCGGTGATCGTCGTGGTCGGTCCGGTGGTCCCACCGTTGCTGGAGAAGATGGCTTGGCACGCACCGAGGAAGGGCTGGTTGGCCGCGTCCCCGCAGCCGCCCGCCGGCGCATAGGCCTCGGAGCGGAGCATGAGGGTTCCGGACTTGCCATTTCCGGAGTTCGACCACGTGGTGATGACGGTGAGAGTGAGCACGCCGTCGGCGGTGTCGGCGGCCTTGGTGACATAGACCCGGGAGGTGTACGTGCGGTCGGCGACAGCCGCGTCGACCTCGGTGGTCTTGTTGGTTCCCAGGGCACCTGACAGCGGGGGGACGTCCGTCGCCTGCGTGTTGGTCGAGATGATCGTCTCGTTGATGGTGGGGTCGCTGGCGGGGCGGAGCTTCCCGCCGACGATGTTGGGGTCACCGCCAGAGGCCGAGACGAAGTTGAGGTGCGTACCCTTCTCCAGGGTGAGCCAGGGCAGGGCCCTCAGTTGCTCCATCACCTGGTTGCCAACAGACGTCGCCTGTGTGCGCTGCCGCGTCTGGGTGGTCGTCACCAGCGCGGAGGTCTGCACTGCCATGAGAAGCAGAAGGACCGTCGCGATCACCATCATCGCGACAATAAGTTCGATGAGGGTAAATCCGTCGTCAGAGCTCCGGGACTCATTGCGTGACCGGCGATCCAGCGTGGGCATCCGCATCCATCCTCGTCTTGGTCTGAAGCAACTACTGAGAGCGGTAGATCGCTGCCGGAGCACAGAAGGCTCCGGCAGCGATCAAGCGCTACTGCGAGAGAGGATCAGGCACATGCAGTGTCTGCGAGCCCACCCTTTGCGGAGTAGGAGACGCTCGTGAGAGAGCCTCCCGTGATGTCGACGTCGATGCACCACGAGTTGGCATTTGTGTCGCCAGTTGCGGAACCATACGTGATGTTGCCGAAGGCGACCCCGTCGCTGATCGCGCCGATGTCCGTCACCACAGTTCCGGCAGTGAGGATGTACCGCGTGGCACCAGTGTTCGCGGAGATGCCAGGAGTGGCCGTCGGGGCTGCATCGACGTAGAACGTCGCAACCTCCTTGCCCAGCGTCGAGACGTCCGCGCGTGCGGCGGTGTCGACGGCCTTCTTGCGCTGGTTGAGGAAGACGGGGATAGCGATCGCGGCGAGGATGCCGATGATGATCATGACGACGAGGAGCTCAATGAGCGTGAAGCCCTTGTCCTGCTCGTTCATGGACTTGCGGATGCGAGCCATCATGGTGATGCTCCAGTTCTGTCTGAAGTGAGAGTTAAGCGAAAGACCCTAGGGATCTTCCGATGTTACGTAGGTTCATCGGCCCCCCCAGCGCCACACTTGAGCATCTTGGCTGGGTGAAATGCCTAGGTGATGAGGTTGAAGATATTGAAGATCGGCATGTAGAGCGCGACGATCATCGATCCGATGATCGCGCCGATGACGACGATCATGAGCGGCTCGATGAGCGACGTGAGCTGCTCCGTCGTCGCCTCGACTTCCTGGTCGTAGAACTCCGAGATCTTCTCGAGCATGACGTCGAGGGCTCCGGTGTCCTCACCGACCGCGATCATCTGGACCACCATGGGCGGGAAGACCGGGTGCTCGGTCAACGGCCCGGACAGCGACCGCCCGGACCGCACCGACTCGCGCACCGCATGGGCTGCCTTCTCGATGACGAGGTTTCCGCTCGTCTCGCCGACGATGTCGAGGGCCTGCAGGATCGGCACGCCGGCGTGGATCATGGTGCCGAAGTTCCGGGTGAAGCGTGAGACGGCGATCTTCTGGAAGAGGCTGCCGAAGACTGGCACCTTCAGCCGCCAGGGATCGACGGCCTCACGGACGGCCCTGTCGTTCTTGTGCTTGCCCCACCAGGTGGCGAAAGCGCCGAGGCCGATCGCGATCGGCACACCGGTCCACTTGAGGACCTCGGACATGAAGACCAGCACCTTGGTCGGCGCCGGAAGCTCACCGCCGAGGTCGTCGAACATCTTGGCGAAGATCGGCACGATGAAGAGCAGCATGCCGATCGTGGCGAGGATCGCGATGATGAACACGACGACGGGGTAGGTCATGGCGGACTTGATCTTCCCGCGCAGCTTGACCTCGGCTTCGAAGTTCTCGGCGATGGAGACGAGCACCTGGTCGAGGAACCCGCCGATCTCACCGGCCTTGATCATGTTGATCATCAGCGGTGGGAAGACCGCCTCGTGCTTGGTGAGCGCTGCTGAGAAGCTCAGGCCGACCTCGACGTCGGAGCGGACCTGTCCGAGCACCTTGCCCAGAGCCGGGTTCTCGGTCTGCTCGGCGAGGATCTGCAGGGCGCGCAGCAGGGAGAGGCCGGCGTCGATCATCGTCGCGAGCTGACGGGCCATGATCGCCAGGTCTTTGAGCTTGATCGAGTCGCCCATGCCCGGGATCTTGATCTCACGGTTGAGGCCGGTGTTGGTGACCTCGTCGATCGAAATCGCGGCCAGGCCCATGGAGCGCAGCCGGGAGGCGACGGCCGTCTGGTCGGCGGCCTCGATTCGGCCCTTGACGACCTTGGCGTTCTTGTCCCGGACGGTGTACTCGAAGGTCTTCTTGCCCGAGCCCACCTGCGTCGGCTTGACCTGCTTGGTTCCTGTGTCCATCAGAGTGCACTCATTCCGTGTTGCGCCGACCCGCCCATGCCGCCGGTGGCGAAGCCTGCGCCCGTCGACCCACCGGCGCGGCCGCAGAGCCTGTTGAAGTCTTCGATGTGGTGACACTTCTCCAGACCGGTCTCGTAGGAGATCCTCCCCTGGCGCACGAGGTCGGCGAGGTGCTGGTCCATCGTGTGCATGCCCAGCTGCTTGCCGGCCTGCATCGCCGAGTAGACCTGGTGCGTCTTGCCCTCGCGGATGAGGTTCCGCACGGCCGGCGTGGCGATCATGACCTCGGTGGCCACCGCCCGGCCGGGGCCATCGGCCCGCTTGCACAGCGTCTGGGACACCACGCCCTGGAGGGCGCCGGCGAGCTGGGTGCGCACCTGGCCCTGCTGCTCGGGCGGGAACACGTCGATGATCCGGTCGATCGTCTGGGCCGCGTCCTGGGTGTGCAGGGTCGCGAAGACGAGGTGACCGGTCTCGGCGGCCGTCAGCGCCACCGAGACGGTCTCCAGGTCACGCATCTCCCCGACGAGGATGATGTCAGGGTCCTGGCGCAGCACGTGCTTGAGCGCGTTGGCGAAGCTCAGCGTGTCCGCGCCCACCTCACGCTGGTTGATGATCGACTTCTTGTGCTTGTGGAGGAACTCGATCGGGTCCTCGACCGTCATGATGTGGTCGGTCCTCGTCCGGTTCGCCAGGTCGATGATCGAGGCGAGGGTGGTGGACTTCCCCGAGCCCGTGGGGCCGGTCACGAGGACGAGGCCGCGCGGGAGGCTGGCGAAGTTCGCGACGATCGGGGGGACCCCGAGCTCTTCGAGCGGCTTGATGTCGAAGGGGATCACGCGGAAGGCCGCGCCCATCGACTGACGCTGCTGGTAGTAGTTGACCCGGAACCGGGCCAGCCCGCGCACGGCGTGGGAGAAGTCGAGCTCGAGGTTCGACTCGAACGTCTCGTGCTGCTTCTGGGTCGTGATCGCGTAGAGGGTACGCTTCAGCCCTTCGGGGTCGACCACGGGGTAGCCGTCCAGAGGACGCAGCGCACCGTTGACCCGGATCATCGGCGGCGAGCCCGACGTCAGGTGCAGGTCGGAGGCACCCGCCTCGACCATCTCCCTCAACGCGTCGACGAGGTTCACGTCGTCCACCTCGGCGCCGCGACTCAGCCCGACGCGCCCTGCCGTCGCCGGCGGCGGTGGGGCTGCCTGCTGTGACTGCCGAAGCGGCTGCTGGGGCACCTGCTGCTGCGTGGGCCGCGGCGCCTGCCGCTGCGCCGGCTGGTGGAGAGGCGCGCCGGCCTGTGGTGGCGGCGCGTAGCCGGGCAGGGCCTGCCCTGCACCCCGGTAGCTCTCGCGCGTCGGAGACGGCGGCTGCTGACCCATCGCCTGACGGACCGGTTGACGCTGGACCTGCGGCGGCGCGGTGATCCCCTGCTCGGTGAAGACCTGCTGCGCGGCGACCTGCTGAGCAACGACCGGCGCCGCGACCGGCTCGACCGGCTGCCAGGAGACAGCCCCGGAGTCACCCATCGACCGCATGGCCGCGAACGGTGCCGAATCATCGGGAAGGTAGGACTCGTTCACAGGTCAGCCTCTCGCGTCGACAGCCACAGCACACGTGTGACTCCTGTTTATCGGCGCGCCCGTCGCAGACCTTAAGCGACGACCCGCATGATCTCCTCGATCGAGGTCTGCCCGGCGATGACCTTCATCCAGCCGTCGTCGCGCAGCCGGCGCATCCCTTGGGCCACCGCGGTCTTGAGGATCTCTGCCGAGGACGACCCGGCGACGGCGTGCCGCTCGATCTCCTCGGTCACCCGCATGACCTCGTGCAGCGCGAGCCGCCCGCGGTACCCGGTGCCCGAGCAGGTGACGCACCCGCCGGTGCGGTACAGCTGCGGCTTCGGTTCGCCTGGGAGCCACGGGAACCGGGACGCCACCAGCTCGATCTCGTCGGGTTCGTAGGGCACCTTGCACTTGCCGCACAGCTTGCGGGCGAGGCGCTGGGCGACGATGCAGTCGATGGCCGACCCCACGAGGAAGGGTTCGATGCCCATCTCCACCAGGCGGGTGATCGCCGACGGCGCGTCGTTGGTGTGCAGGGTGGACAGCACGAGGTGGCCGGTGAGCGCGGCCTCGATGGCGATCTGCGCGGTCTCGTGGTCACGGATCTCACCGAGCAGCACGACGTCGGGGTCCGAGCGCAGGATGGACCGCAGCGCGCCGGCGAAGGTGAGCCCTGCCTTGGGGTTGACCTGCACCTGGTTGATGCCGTCGAGGCGGTACTCGACCGGGTCCTCGACGGTGATGACGTTGATCTCCGGCTTGGAGACGGCGTTGAGCGTCGCGTACAGCGTGGTCGACTTCCCCGACCCGGTGGGCCCGGTGACGAGGATCATCCCGTAGGGCTTGTTGTAGGCCTCGGAGTAGACCTGGTAGTTCTCCTCGCCGAAGGACAGGTCACGCAGGTCCAGGCTGGCGGTGGAGTTGTCGAGGATACGCATGACGATCTTCTCGCCCCACACGGTCGGCAGCGTCGCCACCCGGAGGTCGATCTTGCGCCCGTTGTGGACCACGGACATGCGTCCGTCCTGGGGCTTGCGACGCTCGGCGATGTCGATGTCAGAGAGGATCTTCACGCGGGAGATCACTCCCCCGGTGATGTTCTTGGGGCTGCGCTGCATCTCGTGCAGCACGCCGTCGATCCGGTACCGCACGCGCAGGTCGTGCTCGGCCGGCTCGATGTGGATGTCGGAGGCCCGGTCGGTGATGGCCTGGGTGACGATGAGGTTGACGTACCGCACGATCGGGGCGTCGTCGTCGACGGAGTCCCCGATGCGCGACAGGTCGACGTCCTCGAGGCGCTCCTGCTCCTCGCTGAACGCGGTGGTGAGGTGGTCCATCTCGTCGTCGGCGCGCACGTAGCGGTCGATCGCCCGGGACAGGTCCTCGTGGGTGGCCACCACGGGCAGCACCTGCATGCCGGTCATCGAGCGCACGTCGTCGACGGCGAGCACGTTGCCCGGGTCGGCCATGGCCAGCACGATCGCGCCGTCCTGGAAGGCGATCGGCAGGACGGTGTACCGCCGGCACACGGACCCGTTGAGACGGGTCACCGCGGCCCGGTCGACCGCGTACACGTCGAGGTCGACGAACTGCATCCCGACCTGCGCCGCCAGCGCCGAGACCAGCTGGCCCTCGGTGAGCACCCCCAGGTCGACGAGCACACGCCCCAGGCTGGTGCCGCGGATGACCTGCTCGTCGAGCGCAGCCATCAGCTGCACCTCGTTGACCAGGCCCTCTTCGAGAAGGATCTCACCGAGCTGCTTCATGGTTTCCCCTCACCTGCCGCTGCGCTTCAGTGCGCGCGACGATAGTCTCTCGTCCCAGCAGTTATCGGCAGATGCCGCGCCGTACCTGAGGGCGAGAACCTGGCGACTTTCTGACGTGTCGTCAGCCCTCGAGCGCCCGCTCGAGCGCGTCCGCCATCGCCGCGGTCGGCGCCACGCGCCCGGTCATCAGGCGCACCTGCTCGACCGCCTGGTGCAGCAGCATCCGCTGCCCACCGACCCCCGCGCCGCCGGCCGCGGCCCACGCGGCGGCCAGCGCCGTCGTGCGGGGTTCGTAGCAGACGTCGAGGAGGACCCCGCGCGCACCCGGCTCACCCGCGCTGACCAGCGCGGTGAGCGCCTCGGCGACGGCGTCGGCCCCGTGGGCGGGCAGCGTGGAGACGACCACGGCGGCGGTGAGCATCGCCCGGGCGGCGCCGTCCATCGGGTGGAACCTGGGGGTGACGCCCATCCGGTGGGCGGCGCGCTGCAGGTCACCGGTGCGCCCGAGGGAACGGACATAGACGTCCGTCGATGGGTACCCGAGCTCGGCCAGAGCCGCCAGCGTGGACGACGCCGTCGCACCGGCCCCCAGCACCACCGCACCCCCGCGCGGAGCGGGATCGGTAGCGGGATCGGGGAGACCTTCCCGGATCGCGGTGACCAGGCCATAGACGTCGGTGTTGGTCCCGACCAGGGTCCGCCCGGCCCCGACCCCGGAGAACACGACGGTGTTGACCGCCCCGGTCACCTCGGCGAGCGGCTCGATGTGGTCGAGCAGGGGAAGGATCGTCTGCTTGAGCGGCATCGTCAGGCTCAGCCCGGCCCAGGAGTCGTCCAGGTCGGCGACGAAGGCGGGGAGGGTCTCGGCGGTCACGTCGAGGGCGGAGTACTCCCAGCCGGTCAGGCCGAGCGCGGCGTAGGCCGCGCGGTGCAGCACCGGGGAGAGCGAGTGCGCGATCGGGTGACCGAGCACCGCGGCGCGACGCGGCGCGGCGGGCACGTCCGGGCTCACCCGGTCGCCGTGCCGTTCTCCTCGCGCCACGCGTCGTAGAGCTTCCGGTTCTCCTGGTGCTCGGCCCACGTCGTCGCGAACTTCGTCACCTTGTTGACCGGGTCGACCGCCACCCAGTAGAGGTAGCTGGTGTCCGCCGGGGTGAGCACGGCCTGCAGCGAGGCCACGGAGGGTGAGGCGATCGGGCCCGGCGGCAGACCGGCGTAGAAGTACGTGTTGTAGGGGTTGTCCACCTCGGTGTCCGCCACGGTCGAGCTCGCGTCGTCGGTCGTGCCGAGGAAGTAGTGCAGCGTCGCGTCCATCTGCAGCTTCATGTCGATCGCGAGCCGGTTCTCGATGACTGACGCCATGAGCGGACGGTCCTCGTCGGTGCCCGCTTCCTTCTCGACGATGGAGGCGGTGGTGAGGAGCGTCTGGCGGTCCGCGGCCGGGACGGCAAGGGTGTCCAGGGTGGCGACCGTGCCGGCCACCATCTGCGCGATCATCTGGGTCGGGGTGGTGTCGAGGGGGAAGTCGTAGCGCGCCGGGGCGAGCCAGCCCTCGGCGTTCCCACCGGCCTCGGCCGGCAGGCCGATGCCCACGACGTCGTCCATCGCGGCGGTCACCTCGGCCTCGGTGTAGCCGGTGACCTTGACGATCCGGGCGATGGTCTTGGCCTTGTTGAAGCCGTTGGGGATCTCGATGATGAAGTCGGCGCGGTTGTCCTGGCTGAGCAGGGCGGTGACGGCGTCGGAGGCCTTCATCGTCTTGAAGAGGTTGTACGTCCCGGGCTGGATCGAGGCGGCATCGGGGTTCGAGGTGTAGGCGGAGACGAACGCCTTGGCCGAGGCGACGACGCCGGCCTCGGCGAGCGTCTCACCGATCTGGGCTCCGGCGGCGCCCGGGGCGACCACCACCTGCACCTGTCCGGTGCCCGGACCGGGGTAGTCGACGATCTCGTCCGCCGTGTCCGTCCCCGAGCTGCCGAAGCTGTCGAAGAAGGCCGTGCCCTTGGTCCACACGAAGTAGCCGCCGGCGCCGATGAGGACGACGGCCAGCAGGACGGCGATCAGAGCGCGCTGGCGGCGCTGCGCGGCACGCTTGCGCGCGGCACGCAGCTCACGCTTCTCGGCGCGCGAGAGCCGCTCCTCGCCTTGAGGTTGTTCAACGTGCGTCGGTCCCTCGAAGAGATCGTTCACCGGTTGGAGCCTCCACACTCGTCATGCCTCGTCGCTGCGCCCCCACGGACAAACCCACAACCTACTGCAGATACACCCTCAAAGACATATCCGCGACCGGAAGTCACAGGTATCGCGTCAGGGAACCAGCTCTCCTGCGCGCTCACCGCTGCTGCGTTCACGATCAAGAGAGGACTGGAGGATCACCACCGCCGCGACCTGATCGATCACCGTGCGGTGCTTGCGTCCCGCTCGTCCGGACGCATGCAGCGCCTGGTGAGCGCTCACAGTGCTCATCCGCTCGTCGACCATGCGGACGGGGACGGGCGAGATGATCGCAGCCAATGAATCAGCGTACGCCCGCGCACCGGCCGAAGCCGAGCCCTCAGCACCAGAAAGGTGCCGGGGAAGCCCGACGTACACAACCCTCACACCTCGCTCGTCCACCTCGGCCGCAATCGTCGCGACGTCGGTCGGCACCGCCTTCGGATTCTTCGTCGCCGTGACCATGTCCCGGGCCACGGTGCAGACCGGTGTGGCGATGAGCCCGTCGGGGTCGCTCACCGCGAGCCCGACCCGCACGCTCCCCACATCGACGCACAGCCGCGGACCCCGCGGGAGGGCCTCGCCGCTCATGCGCCGAGGACCTGCTCGACGCCGTCACGCACCCCGGCCAGGGCGGCCGGCAGCGCGGCCGCGTCCTGTCCCCCGCCCTGGGCCATGTCGTCCTTGCCGCCACCGCCGCCACCGAGCACGCCCGAGGCGGCCTTGGCGAAGGCGCCGGCCTTGAGGCCACGCTCGCGCGCGGCCAGGTTGGTGACGATGACCACGAGCGGGCGGCCCGAGGACACCCCACCGATCGCCACCACGGATGCCTCGGCCTCGCCGAGACGCCCGCGCAGGTCGAGGGCCAGCGCCCGCAGGTCGTCCGCGGAGGCCACCTCCCCGGCGTCGTGCACGACGACGCGCGCACCGGCGACGACGCCCGCGGCGGCCGCGAGGGCCCCGGCGCCGGCGAGCAGCTGACGCTGACGCAGCGCGGCGAGCTCCTTCTCGGCCTCCTTGAGGCGGGTGATCAGCCCACCGACGCGGTCGGGGAGCTCGTCCGTGCGGACGTTGAGCAGCCCGGTGAGCTGGCCGACGAGGGCGTGCTCCTTGGCGTGGAAGCCGTAGGCGCCGTCCCCGACGAGCGCGTCGACGCGGCGCACGCCGGAGCCGATCGAGGCCTCCCCGAGCAGGGTGACCATGCCGAGCTGGCCGGAGCGCTTGACGTGGGTTCCGGCGCACAGCTCACGCGACCAGTCCCCACCGATCGAGACCACACGGACCCGGTCGCCGTACTTCTCCCCGAACAGGGCCATCGCGCCCAGCGCCCGCGCCTCGTCGATGTTCATCACCTGCTCGGTGACCTCGAGGTCCTCGGCGAGCTGGGTGTTGACCCGCTCCTCGATCTCGCTCAGCGCGCCCTGCGGGACCGCCTGGCTGGAGCGGAAGTCGAAGCGGATCCGGCTCGGGGCGTTCTCCGACCCGGCCTGGGTCGCGTCCTTGCCGAGGGACTCCTGGAGCGCCTTGTGGATCATGTGCGTGGCGGAGTGCGCGCGGCTGATCGCCTTGCGCCGGGCCACGTCGATCGTCGCCGTGCCGGACTCCCCCATCGTGACCATGCCGTCCACGACCCGGCCGCGGTGCACCGAGAGGCCCTTGATCGGAGCCTGGACGTCGTCGACCTCGATGACGCCGCCGCCGTCGAGGGCGATCGTGCCGTGGTCGGCGAGCTGGCCACCGGCCTCGGCGTAGAAGGGGGTGCGGTCCAGGATGACCTCGACCGTGGCCGGGGCGGTGGCCGCCGGACCGGGGGTGCCGTCCACGACGAGGCCGACCACGGTCACCCGGGCGGTCGACTCGGTGTAGCCGAGGAACTCGACCGGCTTGGCGATGTCGCTGGCCAGCGCCTCGTAGGCGGCCTTGTCGGCGCCACCGCTGCGCTTGGCGAGCGCGTCCGCGCGGGCCCGGGTGCGCTGCTCCTGCATGAGGGTGCGGAAGGCCGTCTCGTCCACGGTCACGCCGTGCTCGGAGGCCATCTCCAGCGTCAGGTCGATCGGGAACCCGTAGGTGTCGTGCAGCGCGAAGGCCTCGGCGCCGCCGAGCACCGGGGAGCCGGTGCCGGCCTGGGTCGCGGAGTGGATCGCCGAGCCGACGGCCGACTCGAGGATCGTCGTGCCGGCGGTGAGGGTGCGCCGGAACGCCTCTTCCTCGGCGTAGGCGATCGCGGAGATCCGGGCGAAGTCGGCGGAGAGCTCGGGGTAGGAGTCCTGCATGACGCCCATGCTCGCCGGCAGCAGGGCCGGCATGGCCGGGTCCTCGACGCCGAGCAGGCGCATCGCCCGGACGGCACGGCGGATGAGGCGGCGCAGCACGTAGCCGCGGCCCTCGTTGGAGGGGCGCACGCCGTCGCCGATGAGCATGAGGGCCGAGCGGACGTGGTCGGCGACGACGCGCATGCGCACGTCGTCGTCGTGCACAGCGCCGTAGACCTTGCCGGAGAGGCGCTGGGCGACCTCGATGACCGGGAACACCTCGTCGATCTCGTACATGTTGTCGACGCCCTGGAGCAGGAACGCGACACGCTCGAGGCCCATGCCGGTGTCGATGTTGCGCTGGGCGAGCTCGCCGAGGATCGGGAAGGAGTCCTTGCCGCCGCCGTCACCGCGCTCGAACTGCATGAAGACGAGGTTCCAGATCTCGATGTAGCGGTCCTCGTCGGCGACCGGGCCGCCTTCGATGCCGTAGGCGGGTCCGCGGTCGACGTAGATCTCCGAGCAGGGACCGGCGGGGCCGCGGGCACCGGTGGACCAGAAGTTGTCCTTCATGCCACGGGACTGGATGCGCTCGTCGGGCAGGCCCGCCACGCGCTTCCAGATCTCGCGCGACTCGTCGTCCTCGTGGAAGACGGTGACCCAGATGACCTCGGGGTCGAAGCCGAGCTTGCCCTCGGCGGCGGACCCGGTGATGAAGTCCCACGCGAAGGTGATGGCTTCTTCCTTGAAGTAGTCACCGAAGGAGAAGTTGCCGTTCATCTGGAAGAACGTGCCGTGCCGGGTCGTCTTGCCGACCTCTTCGATGTCGAGGGTGCGCACGCACTTCTGCACGCTCGTCGCCCGCTTCCACGGCGCGGTCTGCTGACCGGTCATGTACGGGATGAACGGGACCATGCCCGCGATGGTGAACAGCGTGGAGGGGTCCGGGGAGATGAGAGACGCGGACGGGACCACCGCGTGATCGCGCTCGGCGAAGTAGGTGAGCCAACGCTTGCGAATCTCGGCGGTGCGCATGGAATCCTCTATCGAAGGGTGTCGTGACAGGTGGTGCGAGCCGCACCCGGCGGCGCCGAGTGCGGATCAATCTTAGTCAGAAGGAGTAGCCGAGCTCGTCGTCGTCGGAGTCGTCGTCGGCCAGGTGGGCGGCGGGGCGCCCACTCGGGTAGGCGTCCCGGCGGGCTTTGAGGTCGTCCACGGATCCCTGGGTCGGTGCGAGCAGCGCATCGGCGAGCTCGGCCGCCCGCTCGTCGCGGGCCGCCCGGAAGTCGGCGAGGAAGTGCCCGGCCGCCTCGCTCAGCGCCGAGCCGGTGGCCGCGGCGGTCGTGCTCGCGCGGTCGACGACGGCGGCCGGGGCATACCGGCGGATGATCTGGCGTCCCTTGACGACGACGACAACAGTCAGGACGACGCCTGTGCCGACCCAGAACAGGCGGGCCATCAGCGGGCCCTCTTGCCTACGCCGTCGCGCACCCGGGAGGTCGCCTGGCCGAAGGCCTTGCGCACGCCGTAGGAGAAGGCCGCGACCTTGACCAGCGGGGCGCCGAAGGTGGCGGCGTAGAGGCCGGTGAGGGCCGAGACGTTCTGGCTCACCTCGGCCGCGGCCGTGGTGATCGTGTCGACCTTGACGAGCTGGACGTTGGCGCTGGCGACCGTCTGGGCGGACTCGTCGAGGATCGGCACCGAGTGCTCGGTGAGGTCCTTGATCGACTGGGTCGTGGTGTCGAGCACCTTGCCCAGCTTGAGCAGGGGCACAGCGATGAGACCGACGAGCGCCACGAAGGCGACCGCCGCGATGAGTCCAGCAATATCTCCGATCACAGACGTGCTCCTTGCGATAGACACCGACACACACCGTTACCACAGTCGAACCCGACCCGCTGAGTGCGGCCGAACGGCTGCACATTCCGGACATCAGGCAGCCATCTCCCCGCACTCGGCGGAGGAGGCACTGGGGACGAGACTACCTGCACACAAGGACGCCCCGCTCGCAGCGAGGCTGCGAACGGGGCGTCCTTGGGGCAGATCTCAGGAACAGATCAGCGCGAGTAGTGCTCGACGACGAGCTGGACCTCGGCGGTGACCGGGACCTCGACGCGCTTGGGCTGACGCACCAGCGTGAAGGACAGCTTCTCGAGCTGGACCTCGAGGTACGGCGGGACGGCCGGGAGGACGTCGCGGTGCGCACCGGCGGCGGCGACCTGGAACGGGACCGTGGCCTGGCTCTTCGGCTTGACCTGGACCGTCTGGCCCGGCTTCACCTTGAACGAGGGGCGGTCGACGATCTTGCCGTCGACGAGGATGTGGCGGTGAACCACGGCCTGGCGCGACTGCAGCGTCGTGCGGGCGAAGCCCGAGCGCAGCACGAGGGCGTCGAGGCGGACCTCGAGGATCTCGACGAGAGCCTCACCGGTCAGACCCGGAGCCTTGCGAGCCTCTTCGAAGGCACGCGCCATCTGCTTCTCGCGCAGGCCGTACTGGGCGCGAAGACGCTGCTTCTCCCGGAGACGGACCGCGTAGTCGGACTCGGTGCGGCGACGGGCGCGGCCGTGCTCGCCCGGGGGGTAGGGGCGCTTCTCGAAGTGCTTGACGGCCTTCGGGGTGAGCGCAATGCCCAGCGCGCGGCTCAGGCGGACCTGGCGGCGCGAACGGGTCACAGAAGACATAAAAAGTCGTCCATTCCTGTCGTGATTGACGTCGCATACCTCACGCGGGTCGCGTGGGATGCGGGACCAGCCGACGGAGCGGGCATCCACGCCGCGAGGCGCAGGCACCGCTCACAGGGCCGAGGTCCCAGTGGTCACCAATGAAGGCAACCTGAGAATTCTAGCATCGATGGGGCTAGTCCCCACGCAGGATGGTGCGGATCTTGTCCATCCGCTCGGTCACGGCACGCTCGTACCCGCGGTCGCTCGGGCGGTAGTAGCGCGACCCGACGAGGTCGTCGGGCAGGTACTGCTGGGCCGCGACGGCGTGCGGGGCGTCGTGGGCGTACTGGTAGCCCTTCCCGTGCCCGATCGTCTTGGCGCCGGAGTAGTGGGCGTCGCGCAAATGCGCGGGAACAGTGCCGGCCTTGCCGGCGCGGACGTCGGCCAGCGCCGCGTCGATGGCCAGGTACGCGGCGTTTGACTTCGGTGCGGTGGTGATGTGCACGACCGCCTCGGCGAGGATGATCCGCGCCTCCGGCATGCCGATCAGCGCGACGGCGGTGGCCGCGGCCGTCGCGGTCTGCAGCGCCGACGGGTCTGCCATGCCGACGTCCTCGGCCGCGGAGATGACGATCCGCCGCGCGATGAACCGCGGGTCCTCCCCCGCCGCGATCATCCGGGCCAGGTAGTGGATCGCCGCGTCGACGTCAGACCCCCGCATGGACTTGATGAACGCGCTGATCACGTCATAGTGCTGGTCGCCGTCGCGGTCGTAGCGCACCGCGGCGACGTCGATCGCCCGTTCCATGGTGGCCAGGTCGAGGGTGACGGGGTGCTCGCGGCTGGGCGGGTCGCCCGCGCCGTCGTCGGCGGTGCCGGCGGTGCCCGTCGCGGACAGCACTGCGCCCGCGGCCGCCTCGAGGATGGTCAGCGCCTTGCGGGCGTCGCCGCCGGCCAGGCGCAGCAGGTGGTCCTGCGCGTCGTCGGCCAGGGTGACGGTGCCGGCCAGGCCGCGCTCGTCGTCGACCGCGCGGTCGACGAGGGTGCGCACGTCCTGCGTCGTCAGGGGTTGCAGGGTGAGCAGCAGGGACCGGGACAGCAGCGGGGAGTTGACGGAGAAGCTGGGGTTCTCGGTCGTGGCCGCCACGAGGGTCACCCACCGGTTCTCCACGCTCGGCAGCAGGGCGTCCTGCTGGGACTTGGAGAAGCGGTGCACCTCGTCGATGAACAGCACCGTCTCCGACCCGCCGGTGGCCAGACGCCGCCGGGCGTCCTCGATCACCGCGCGGACGTCCTTGACCCCGGCGGTGACCGCCGAGAGCTCGACGAACCGCCGGCCCGAGCTCGTCGCGATGAGGTAGGCCAACGTCGTCTTGCCGGTCCCGGGCGGGCCCCACAGGATGACCGAGCCGGGCGCCGCGCGGCGGGAGGACTCCTCCGCGGGCTCCACGAGCCGGCGCAGCGGCGACCCGGCCACGAGCAGGTGCCCCTGCCCGGCGACCTCGGCGAGGGAGGCCGGGCGCATCCGGACGGCGAGCGGGGACCCGGACCCGACGGCGGGGACGCCGCTGGTGGCTTGCGTCGCGGCGTCGAACAGATCCATTGACCCAGCGTAGGTGCTCGGGCGAGTGCGTCAGTATGTGGGATGCTGGCCTGCGTGTTCGAATCCCTGGGTCGCCGCATCGCAGACCATCCGCGCAGCGCCATCGTGACGTGGGCTGTCATCACGGTGCTGGGCTTCGCGCTGGCCGTGTTCGGGGTCGGTGGGGAGAGCCTCTTCTCCCGGCTCAGCTCCGGGGAGCCGGTGATCCCGGGCTCTCAGACCTCCCAGGGTCGGGCGATCCTCGACGAGATCAGCCCGGCCGGTGAGAACGTCTCCCTCATCGTCGACGGCGCCGCGCCCACCGCAGCCGGGGTCACCGAGGTGATGCAGGCCGCGCACACCGAGCTGCTGGCCATCGAGGGCGTGGAGTCGGTGCTCGACCCGATCATCGTCCCGGACGGTCCGGACAGCGACGTCGGCAAGCTCTTCACGGCCCAGGACGGCAACGGGTTCCTCGTCGTGGTGGGCGTGGAGGCCGGGTTGACCGAGGACGCCCGGTCCGCGGCGGTCGCCGACGTCGCCGCCGTGCTGGCTGCCGTGCCCGACGCCCTCGTGGCCACCAACCCCGACGCGACCGGGCTGGTCGGCGGCACCTCCCTCATCCTCGAGGCCATCACCTCCCAGGTGGAGCGGGACCTCACCACGGGCGAGGCGATCGCGCTGCCGATCGCGCTGATCATCATGGTCGCCGTCTTCGGCGGGTTCCTCGCCGCCGCGATGCCGATGGCCGGCGCGTTCGCCTCGATCGGCGTGGGGCTGGGGCTGCTGTTCGGCATGTCCTATCTCATGACCATCGACGCGTCGGTGGTCAACGTCGTCACCCTGCTGGGCCTGGGGCTCTCGATCGACTACGGCCTGCTCATCGTCTCGCGCTTCCGTGAGGAGCTCGTGCGGCTCACCGCCGAGGCCGCGACGGAGAACCCGGGCAAGCGCCGGCGCAGCCGCGCCGACACCCAGGTCGAGCAGGCGCTCGTGGTGACCATGGGCACCGCCGGGCGCACCGTGGCGTACTCGGCCCTGATCGTCGCGATCTCGATCGCGGGGCTCATGGTCTTCACCCCCGAGATCCTGCGGTCCATCGGCGCCGCCGGGCTCGCGGTCATCCTCGTGGCCGTCGCCACCGCGCTGACCCTCGTGCCGGCGCTGCTGCGCCTGGCCGGCAAGCGTCTGCTCCGCCCGGGGATCTTGTCCACCATCCCGGGTCTGGCCCGCCTGCTCACCCGGTCCGCGGCTCCTGACCGGGACGAGGGCGTCTTCTCGCGTCTGGCGAGCCGGGTCCAGCGTCACCCGGCGTGGGTGATGGTCGGCTGCGTCGTCGTGCTCGGGGTGCTCGCCCTGCCCGCGGCGGGGCTGCAGATGCGCAACTCCGGCATCGAGCTCCTGCCGGCGAGCTCCCCGCAGCGGCAGTTCGTCACCCAGCTCGCCGCGCAGTTCCCGAGCACCGCCGCCCCCGAGATCCAGGTGCTGGTGCGCGCCGACGAGGCCGGCGCGCAGGCTTTCGCCGACTCGGTCGCGGCGATCGACGGCGTCACCGGGGTGACCGCCCCGGCCGTCGTCCAGGACTACGCCACCTTCGGGGTGGACCTCAGCTCTGGCGACCCGGGCGGGGAGGAGGCCCTCGACGCCGTCTCCGCAATCCGTGACCTCGACCCCGGTGCGCAGTACTGGGTGCTGGGGCAGGCCGCCGGGCAGCTGGACTTCACCGACGCCCTCGCCGAACGTGTCTGGTGGGCCGTGGGGATCGTCGTGGTGGCCACCTTCGCGCTGCTGTTCCTCATGACGGGGTCCGTGGTCATCCCGGTCAAGGCGCTGCTCACCAACGCGATCTCGCTCGCGGCGTCGCTCGGGGTGCTCGTGTGGGTGTTCCAGGACGGTCACCTGTCCGGTCTGCTCGGCTTCTCCTCGACCGGAGGCATCGAGACCTTCGTCGTGGCGCTGGTCATCGCGTTCGCCTTCGGCCTGGCGATGGACTACGAGGTGTTCCTGCTCTCGCGGATCAAGGAGCTGCACGACGAGGGGGTCGACTCCGAGACGGCCGTGCGGCTCGGGCTGCAGCGCACCGGGCGGATCATCACGTCCGCGGCCGCGATCATCATCGTGGTCTTCGCCGGGTTCGTCTTCGGCGAGCTGCTCATCATCAAGCAGGTCGGGTTCGCCCTCGCCGTGGCCATCCTCATCGACGCGACGATCGTGCGGATGCTGCTCGTCCCGGCGACGATGACGCTGCTCGGCAAGTGGAACTGGTGGGCGCCGGCGCCGCTGCGCCGGGTGCACGACCGCTTCGGCATCACGCACTAGGGCCGCACCCGGGCCCGCACCCCCGGCGCCCCTCCCCGCCCCTCCCGCTCCCGGTCCGGGTCCGGTCCGGGTCCCGCTCCCGGCGAGGTCGTCTGTTTCGCGCCGAGTCGTCCATCTGGACAGACGATCCTGTGCGAAACGGACGACCTGGGGACCCATCGGTGACGGCGGGACCTCGTTGTGCCACACTGTCCGGATGAACCCGACCTCCGCTGGTATGGGCCCCGCGGCCCGCAAGGTCATGGCCGCGCACGAGAGGGCCGTCGCCCGCTACCGGCGCTGGACGATCGCCACCCACGCCGTCACCGTCGCACTCATCGTGGCCACGCTGCTCCCGTTCGTCGCGATGGTCGTCATCGTCAACGGCCTCGGCATCCCGACGGCGCTGAACTTCGTGCCCGCGGGACTGCTCGTACCCTGGTTGTTGTGGAAGGACGAGATCCTCTCCCTGCTCGGCCGTCCCGGATACCCGCACTTCCCGGCCTCGATGCTGGCTCTGGCCCGGGAGAGCGACGCCCAGGCCGCCAACCCGCAGCCCTTCGGCTCAGTTCCGCCCGACCCGCGGCTCCGCCCCCGCAGCTGGTAGTCCCGATGCGCCCGCCGGCCACCGCGCCTGACCCCTCCGCGCCCGGCTCCCTGCCCGACGACGCACGCCTGGACCGCTTCCGCCCTCCCCTCCCGGCGCCCGCACCCACGCCCGCGCCCGTCCCCTCGGCGACCTCGCCCGTCCCCCTGTCCGGCCAGCCATTCCCACAGCCATTCACCCAGCCGGCCAAGCAGCTGCCAGACCCGCCGTCTGCCCCACCAGCCACCACCTGGGACGACTGGTCCCACCTCGACCGCGACCGGCGCGAGCGGGCGTCCCTCGTCGTCCGCATCCGCGGCGACCGGAGCGTACGGGGACTGGCGCACGCGGCCGCCGTCACCGCACACCGGACCCGGGTCCGCACTGCCGCTGCCGTGACCGTCGCGGCGACGCTGCCGCTGGCGTCCGGGTGGTTCCTGGTCATCCGCGCGCGCAACGCGTCGATGGCCCAGGGTCTCGGTGACCGGTCCTTCGCCCCGTTCGGCTTCCTGCTGCTCCTGGTCACGGTGCTGGCGGTCGTGCTGGGCCTGCGCTGGTGGCGGTCCGTCTACCGGGCCCGCCCGGACCCGCTCATCTTCGACCCGCTGCCCGACTCCCCCGAAGCCCCGCGCCACGGAGCCTTCGACGGCAGCGCCACCCCACCAAGGCGCTGGTAAGCCCCCGCCGCCAGCCAGCGAGCTCACCTGCCGTCGCGAGCTCGCCCGCCATAGCCCCCGCGACCTCGTGAACCAGCCGCCGAACTCGTGAGCCACGGGCCACGGCGGAGGACAGATTGCCCTGGCTCACGAGTTCGGCGAGCGGTTCACGAGGTCGGCGGAGCGGGCGGAGCCCCGGCGCGGACGCCGCGCGGGCGGGACGAGGTCGGCGGAGCGGGTGGGACGCGGGCGTGCACGACGGACGAGCCCTCCCCGAGCGTCTGCTCGGGGAGGGCTCGGGGCACCTCAGGTCATGCGGTCACAGCCGACCGGTCACGGCGCGGCAGTCACCCGCGCTCAGCCCACCGGCGCGGCGCTCACCCCGCTGGCGGCCGTCGCGTCAGCGGCGACCTTGGCCTTGGCGTCGACGCCGGCCTCCTTGCGCTGCTGGGCGGTGATCGGCGCGGGCGCCTGCGTGAGCGGGTCGAACCCGCCACCGGACTTCGGGAACGCGATGACGTCGCGGATCGAGTCGGACCCGGTGAGCAGGGCGAGGATGCGGTCCCAGCCGAAGGCGATCCCGCCGTGCGGCGGGGCGCCGAAGGCGAAGGCGTCGAGCAGGAAGCCGAACTTCTCCTGGGCTTCCTCCTCCCCGATCCCCATCATCGCGAAGACGCGTTCCTGCACGTCGCGGCGGTGGATACGGATCGAGCCACCCCCGATCTCGTTGCCGTTGCAGACGATGTCGTAGGCGTAGGCGAGGGCCTCGCCCGGGTCGGACTCGAAGGTGTCGATCCACTCGGGGGTGGGCGAGGTGAAGGCGTGGTGCACCGCGGTCCAGGCGCCCTCACCGACCGCGACGTCGTCGTCCTCGCCGGTGGGCTTGAACAGCGGCGCGTCGACGACCCACACGAAGGACCACTCGTCGGAGTTGATGAGGCCGGCCTTCTTGCCGATCTCCAGGCGCGCGGCGCCGAGCAGCGCCCGGGAGGCGGTGGCGGAGCCGGCCGCGAAGAACACGGCGTCGCCGGGCTTGGCGCCGGTGGCAGCGGCCAGGCCCTCGCGCTCGGCGTCGGACAGGTTCTTGGCGACCGGGCCGGCGAGCTCGCCGGTCTCGGTGAAGGTCACGTACGCCAGGCCCTTGGCCCCGCGCTGCTTGGCCCACTCCTGCCAGGCGTCGAAGCCGCGCCGCGGCGTGGCCGCCCCGCCCGGCATGACGACGGCGCCGACGTACGGCGCCTGGAACACCCGGAACGGGGTGGTCGCGAAGTACTCGGTGAGCTCCACGAGCTCGAGGTCGAAGCGCAGGTCCGGCTTGTCGGAGCCGTAGCGCCGCATCGCGTCCTTGAAGGTGATCCGCGGGATCGGCGTCGGGATCTGGTACCCGATGAGGTCCCACAGCGCCACGAGGACCTGCTCGCCGAGGTCGATGACGTCGTCCTGCTCGACGAAGCTCATCTCGACGTCGAGCTGGGTGAACTCCGGCTGGCGGTCCGCGCGGAAGTCCTCGTCGCGGTAGCAACGGGCGATCTGGTAGTAGCGCTCCATGCCGGCCACCATGAGCAGCTGCTTGAACAGCTGCGGGGACTGCGGCAGCGCGTACCAGGAGCCCGGCGCCAGGCGCGCGGGGACGAGGAAGTCGCGGGCACCCTCGGGGGTGGACCGGGTCAGGGTCGGCGTCTCGATCTCGACGAAGTCCTGGGCGTCCAGCACGGCGCGCGCGGCGGCGTTGGCCTTGGCGCGCAGGCGCAGCGCGCGCGCGGGGGCGGGGCGACGCAGGTCGAGGTAGCGGTGCTTGAGGCGCGCCTCCTCACCGATCGTCTCGGTGCCGTCCAGGGCCGTGGAGACCTGGAAGGGCAGCGGCGCGGACTCGTTGAGCACGACGACGTCGGTCGCCACGACCTCGATCTGCCCGGTCGCGAGGTTCGCGTTCGCGTTGCCGTCCGGGCGCTGGGACACGGTGCCGGTCACCTGCAGCACGAACTCGCTGCGCAGCGGGTGCGCGACGGCCTCGTCGCGGATGACGACCTGGGCGATGCCGCTCGCGTCACGCAGGTCGATGAAGGCCACACCTCCGTGATCACGACGACGGTCGACCCACCCGGAGAGGGTGACGGTCTGGCCGATGTGCTCGGCCCGCAGCGATCCGGCAGTGTGAGTGCGTAGCACGAAGAAGCCCTTCAGACGTGAGGTGTGTGGTCCCCGCCCACCCGGTGGGGCGAGCGGTCGAGCAAGGGTCGAGTCTAGTCGGTCGGCTGTTGCGCCGGCGCAATGCTCGGCCACCAGTCGGCCGCGGGCGGTTCCCAGGCTGCCGGGTCGGCCTCGGCCTGGGCGCCGGTGCGGATGTCCTTGATCTGGTGGGCGACCGGAGCGCCGTCGGCCCCGATCCCGGCGGGGAACCAGACGAAGGGCACGCCGCGCTTGTCGGCGTACTTGATCTGCTTGCCGAACTTCGCCGCGGACGGGGCGACCTCGACCGGGATGCCGCGCGCGCGCAGCGCGGTCGCGACGGCGTCGGAGGCGGGACGGGTCTCCTCGGAGGTGACCGCGACGACGACGGCGCTGGGCACCGACCGGCTCGCGATGACCAGGCCCGCGCCGAGCAGTCGCGAGACGAGGCGGGAGATGCCGATGGACAGCCCGACGCCGGGGTAGGTGTTCGCGCCGTCGGAGGCGAGGGTGTCGTAGCGCCCGCCGGAGCAGATGGAGCCGAGCTCCTCGTGGCCCACGAGCACCGTCTCGTAGACCGAGCCGGTGTAGTAGTCGAGGCCGCGGGCGATCTTGAGGTCGGCGTGGACCACGCCGGGGGCGCGGACGGCGGCGGCCTCGATGAGGGCGCCGAGCTCGGCCAGGCCCTCCTCGAGCAGCTCGGAGGTGATCCCCGCGGCGGTGGCCAGGACCCGCACCCGGTCGATGACGGACGTGTCCGACCCCGAGACGGCGGCCAGCTCGAGGCAGGCGTCGGCCTGGGCGGGAGTGGCACCGACCTCGGCGACGAGCGCGGCGGCGACCTTGGCGGGCCCGATCTTGTCGAGCTTGTCGATGATCCGCAGCACGTCGTCGACGGCGTCCAGACCCAGCCCGCGGTAGAAGCCCTCGGCGACCTTGCGGTTGTTCACGAGGATCCGCACCGGGGGCACGCCGATCGCCTGCAGCTCGGCGAGGGCCGCGGCCATGACGAGGGGCACCTCGACCTCGAAGTGGTAGGGCAGCTCACCGGCGCCGACGACGTCGATGTCGGCCTGCGTGAACTCCCGGAACCGCCCGTCCTGGGGGCGTTCCCCGCGCCAGACCTTCTGGATCTGGTACCGCTTGAACGGGAAGGCGAGGTGCCCGGCGTTCTCGAGCACGTACCGGGCGAACGGCACGGTGAGGTCGAAGTGCAGCCCCAGGCCCTGCTTGTCCGCGGCGGAGACGTTCGCCTCCTCTTCCGCCTGCAGCCGGCGCAGGACGTAGACCTCCTTGGAGGTCTCCCCCTTGCGCAGCAGCTGGTCGAGCGGCTCGACGGCGCGCGTCTCGATGCCGGTGAAGCCGTGGAGCTCGAAGGTGCGGCGCACGGAGTCGAGGATGAACGTCTCCACCATGCGGTCAGCGGGGAGCCATTCGGGGAAACCTGAGAGTGGTGTGGGTCGGGCCATGGTCACAGATTCTCCCAGATCCGACGGGGTCCTGTTGCCTCCTCCCCGATCTCGGGGCGCCGCGCCGGGCGGACACGTCAGCGGGCGGGCCAAGACTTCCCTAGACTGTGGTGGAGTTCGTTCGATGCAGGGCCGTTCGCGCCTGCGTCACCCGCGAGCCGCAGATCACCGGCTTGGGTATCCCCAAGCAGTCGCTGACGACCTGATCGCGCCCCGGCGCCGGCATCGTCATCATCCAAGGAGTTGAGCCCGAGTGAGCGAGAGCACCGACCACGCTACCGACGCAGCACAGGACGCTGTCGTGGCAGCGGACGCTCACGAGGCGGCTCCCGCCTCGACGCAGCCCGACGCGCCGGTCCCGGCGCCCGACGCCGCACCCGCCGCCGAGGCGCCTGCCGCGGCACCGGCCGCCGAGGAGCCCGCCGCTCCGGCCCCCCGCCCGACGCCGCGACCCACCCCGCGCCCGACGCCGCGCCCCGCGCCCAAGCAGGCCACGCCTGCCGCGGACGAGCCCGCCGTCGCCGTGATCCCCGACGAGAACGTCCAGACCCAGGCCGCGCTGGCCTTCGGTCGGGTCGACGAGGACGGCACGGTGTACGTCACCGAGGCCGCCGGTGAGCGCACCGTGGGCCAGTTCCCCGGTGTCACGCCCACCGAGGCGATCAGCCTCTACGTCCGCCGCTTCCTCGACCTGCAGTCCAAGGTCGCCCTCTTCGAGGCGCGCCTGGGTACCGCCGAGCTGACCGCCAAGGAGATCGACGCGACCCTGGCCAAGCTCACCGACGAGGTCGCCGAGCCGGCAGCCGTGGGCGATCTGGACGGCCTGCGGGCCCGGGTCGAGGCGCTGCGGGCCATCGCCGCGGGTCGCCGCGCCGAGCTCGAGGCCGAGCGCGCCGCTGCCAAGGAGATCGCCCTGGCCGCCCGCACCGCGATCGTGGAGGCCGCCGAGAAGCTGGCCGAGACGGACCCGGCGAAGATCCAGTGGAAGCCGGCCGGGGAAGAGCTGCGCATCCTGCTGGACGCGTGGAAGGAAGCCCAGCGTTCCGGCCCGCGCCTGGACCGACCGAGCGAAGAGGCGCTGTGGAAGCGGTTCAGCCACGCCCGCACCACCTTCGACCGGGAACGACGTCACTTCTTCGCCGAGCTCGAGAAGCAGAACACCGGCGCCAAGGCCACCAAGGCCGCTCTCGTGGCCGAGGCCGAGCGCCTCTCCTCGAGCACCGAGTGGGGAGCCACCGCGGGCGTCTACCGCGACCTCATGACCCAGTGGAAGGGCGCCGGCCGCGCCAACCGCAAGGACGACGACGCGCTGTGGGCCCGCTTCCGCGGCGCCCAGGACGCGTTCTTCGCCGCCCGTGACGCCGCCAACGCCGAGACCGACGCGGAGTACGCCGACAACCTCGTCGTCAAGGAGGCCATCCTCGCCGAGGCCGAGGCGCTCCTGCCGGTCACCGACCTCGCCCAGGCCAAGGTGACCCTGCGCAACCTGCAGGACCGCTGGGAGTCCGCCGGCAAGGTGCCGCGCGCCGACGTCCAGCGCATGGAGGCCCGCATGCGGGCGGTGGAGACCGCCGTCCGCGACTCCGAGCAGGCCAAGTGGACCCGGACCAACCCCGAGACCCGCGCCCGCGCAGAAGGCATGCTCGGCCAGCTCGAGGCGACGATCACCGGCCTCGAGGCCGACCTCGCCAAGGCTGAGGCTGCGGGCAACAAGCGCAAGATCAAGGACATCGAAGCCGACCTCGCTGCCCGTCGCGCCTGGCTCGAGCAGGTCGTCAAGGCTGCCGAGGAGTCGCGCGGCTGATACCTGGTGAAGGGCGGGTGCACGTCTGCGGACGGGCACCCGCCCTTTCGTGTCGCCGTCCGGTCGTTGCCCGTCCGGTCGTTGCCCGTCCGGTCGTTGCCCGTCCACAGGTCTCCCGCGCCCCTAGCCAGCCAGCCCGGGAGCGGGCACGGTGGAGCCATGGCCCCCGGACCCGCTCTCCGTCCCGCTACCCACCACGCTGTCCGACCCACCCTCTGCGAGCTGCTCGCCCTGCCGCCGACCGTGCGGGCGCCCTTCACCCCGCAGACCCTGCCCGCCTCGACCACGACGTGGGCGGCGCTGCTGCGCGACGGTGACATCGTCGAGGTCAGGCCGGGATTCGCGGTCCTGCCCGGTACCCCGGTCACCGCCCGGCTGCGCGCCTGGTCGATCGCGGCGGAGGTGCCGAGCGGGGTGATCGTGGGCCGCACGAGCGCCGCCTGGGTGCACACCGGCCATGGTCCGCCCCGGCGGGTGTGCGTGCTCTACTCCCCCGGCGGCTACCGCCCGCGGGACGGGCGCCGGCTGGAGATCTGCCAGGCCGCGGTCCGGGCCTGGGAGACCGACCACTTCCCGGCCCAGCCGGTCACCGGGGACGGCGCGCACCCGGGCACGATCCCGGTCACCACCCTGGTCCGCACCGCCATGGACGTGGCGACGTGGTCCGGCCCGGAACAGGCAGCCACCGTCCTGGCCCAGCTCGTGGGCGCGGGCCTGGACGTCGACGAGGCCCTGCACCGGCTCGACCTCGTCGCGAGCTGGCGCGGCGCCGAGACGGCTCGGACCCGGCTGCTGGCCGCGCGCCGGGCCGCCGGCACAGCCGCCGGTCAGGCCTTGGCGTCCACCTTCGAGCCGGTGATCCGGTAGACGTCGAAGACACCCTCGATCTTGCGCACCGCGGAGAGCACGGTGGCCAGGTGACCCGGCTCGGCCATCTCGAAGACGAACCGGGACAGCGCCACCCGGTCGGTCGAGGTCGACACGGTCGCCGAGAGGATGTTCACGTGGTGGTCGGAGAGCACCCGTGTGACGTCCGAGAGCAGCCGTGACCGGTCGAGCGCCTCCACCTGGATCTGCACGAGGAACAGGGCGTTGCCGCCGACCGTCCACTCGACCTCGACGATGCGCTCGGGCTGGGACCGCAGCGCCTCGAAGTTGGCGCAGTCCGAGCGGTGCACGCTCACACCCTGGCCACGGGTGATGAACCCGACGATCTGGTCGCCGGGGACCGGCGTGCAGCACTTGGCCAGCTTGACCCAGATGTCGGACACACCCTTGACCACGACGCCCGGGTCCCCCGTGCGCGGCCTGCGCGCGGCGTGCCCGGGGCGCGCCGACTCGGCGAGGTCCTCGGCGTTGCCCTCCTCCCCGCCCATCGACTGCACGAGGCGGTGGATGACGTTGGCTGCGGAGACCTGCCCCTCCCCGATCGCGGCGTACAGCGCCGACACGTCGGGGAAGCGCATCTCGTGCGCGGTGGTGACCATCGACTCGTGGGACAAGATCCGCTGGATCGGCAGGTTCTGCTTGCGCATCGCCTTCGCGATCGCGTCCTTGCCCTGCTCGATCGCCTCTTCGCGACGTTCCTTGGAGAACCACTGCCGGATCTTGTTCTTGGCCCGGGGGCTCTTGACGAAGTTGAGCCAGTCCCGGCTGGGCCCGGCGGTCTCCGACTTCGAGGTGAGGACGTCGACGACGTCACCGTTCTCGAGGGCGGAGTCCAGGGGCACCAGGCGCCCGTTGACCCGGGCGCCCATGGTCCGGTGCCCCACCTCGGTGTGCACCGTGTAGGCGAAGTCGACCGGGGTGGATCCCGCCGGCAGCGCCACGACGTCGCCCTTGGGGGTGAACACGTACACCTCGGCGCCGCTGATCTCGAAGCGCAGGGAGTCGAGGAACTCCGAGGGGTCGGCCGTCTCGCGCTGCCAGTCCACGAGCTGGCGCAGCCACTGCATGTCGGAGCCGCCCTCCTCACCGGGCTTCTTGTCCACCTCCTTGTACTTCCAGTGCGCCGCGACGCCGTACTCGGCCCGGCGGTGCATCTCGTGGGTGCGGATCTGGATCTCCACGGGCTTGCCGCCGGGGCCGATCACCGTCGTGTGCAGCGACTGGTACATGTTGAACTTCGGCATCGCGATGTAGTCCTTGAACCGGCCCGGGACCGGGTTCCATCGCGCGTGCAGGGCGCCGAGCGCCGCGTAGCAGTCCCGCACCGAGTCGACGAGGACACGGGTGCCGACCAGGTCGTAGATGTCGGCGAAGTCGTGGCCGCGGACGATCATCTTCTGGTAGATCGAGTAGTAGTGCTTGGGCCGCCCGGTCACGGTCGCCTTGATCTTCGCCGTGCGCAGGTCCGCCGAGACCTGCTCGCGGACGAGGGCGAGGTACTCCTCGCGGGCCGGCGCGCGCTCGGAGACCAGGTGCACGATCTCGTCGTAGACCTTGGGGTAGAGCGCTTGGAAGGACAGGTCCTCCAGCTCCCACTTGATCGTGTTCATCCCGAGCCGGTGGGCCAGCGGGGCGTAGATCTCCAGGGTCTCGCGGGCCTTGCGCTGGGCCGAGCTCGACGGCACGAACTTCCAGGTCCGGGCGTTGTGCAGGCGGTCGGCCAGCTTGATGACCAGCACCCGGATGTCGCGGGCCATGGCCACGACCATCTTGCGCACCGTCTCGGCCTGGGCCGCGTCGCCGTAGGTCACCTTGTCGAGCTTGGTGACGCCGTCGACGAGCATGGCGATCTCGTCGCCGTACTCGGTGCGCAGCTGGGAGAGGGAGTAGTCGGTGTCCTCGACCGTGTCGTGCAGCAGCGCCGCGGCCAGGGTCTGGGGGGTCATGCCCAGCTCGGCCAGGATCGTCGCGACGGCGACGGGGTGGGTGATGTACGGGTCGCCGCTCTTGCGCATCTGCCCGCGGTGCGCCTTCTCGGCCGTCACGTACGCGCGCTCGATGATCGCGACGTCGGCCTTGGGGTGGTTGGACCGCACCGCGCGCAGCAGCGGCTCGAGGGCGGGCGTGCCGACCGCGTGCCGGGAGCCGAACCGGACCAGCCGCGACCGGACCCGGCTCGCCGAGCTGATGCCCAGCGGCGGGGTGGGCGGGCCGGCCGTCTGCGCGTCGTCGGCCGCCTGGGTGTCCGGCGCCGCGGTGGAGGTGGTCTCGCTCGACGACGCCGATGTCGACGCCGCCGACGTCCGGGTGTCGTCACTCATGCGCGCCTCCTCACCTCGGGAGCGCTCTGCTCCGACGAAGCGATTCTACGACGCCGTCGCGAGCACGGTGGACACCGTGCGGCCGGACAGGCGTTCGCGCCCACCCAGCCCCTCGAGCTCGAGCACGAACCCGAGCCCGACGACGTCGGCGCCGAGCTGCTCGAGCAGCTCGGCGCCCGCCGCAGCGGTCCCGCCGGTGGCGAGCACGTCGTCGATGAGCATGACCCGGGCGCCGGCCTCGACCGTGCCCTCGCGGATCTCGACGCACGCCTCGCCGTACTCCAGGGAGTACGTCAGGCGGCGGGTCGGCGGCGGGAGCTTGCCAGCCTTGCGGATGGGGACGAACCCCTTACCGAGGCGGGAGGCGAGGGCGGCGCCGACGATGAAGCCGCGTGCCTCCATGCCGGAGATGAGGTCCGCGTCGGTCGGCACGAAGGCGACGAGCGCCTCGACCGCCGCGGCGAAGGCCAGCGGGTCGACGAGCAGGCCCGTGATGTCCTTGAAGAGGATGCCCGGGCTCGGGTAGTCCGGCACGTCCCGGATGAACGAGGCCAGGTCGATGCCCAGCTCTGAGAGCTGCTCCTGGGCCAGGCCGAACGCGACGCTCATCGTGATCCCTTGCGCTTGCGCGGCTGGGCCGCGTTCCCCTGGTGCGCACCGGGCTGCAGGGCACCGGTGAAGGCGAGCGAGGTCACCGGTGCGGTGCCCTCACCCTCCCCCGAGACCGCTGCGGCCCGCGCGGCGAGCACCTTGGCGGTGTGCGCCTGGATCACCGGTTCGCGGTAGCGCAGGCTGACCTCGACCGGCGTGGCGAGGAAGATCGAGGAGTAGGTCCCCACGGCCATCCCGACGAACAGCGCCAGGGCGATGTCCCGCAGGGTGCCCGCACCGAGCAGGAACGCTCCGATGAAGAGGATCGAGGCGACCGGGAGCAGGGCCACGACCGAGGTGTTGATGGAGCGCACGAGCGTCTGGTTGACGGCGAGGTTCGCCTGCTCGGCGTAGGTGCTCCGGGTCTGGGCGAGCACGCCGTCGGTGTTCTCACGGACCTTGTCGAAGACCACCACGGTGTCGTAGATGGAGTATCCGAGGATCGTCAGGAAGCCGATCACCGTCGCCGGGGTGACCTCCCAGCCGATCAGGGCGTAGACGCCGGCGGTGATGATGAGGTCGTGGAAGAGCGCGATGAGCGCTGCGGCGGCCATCCGCCAGGCCCGGAAGTACAAGGTCATGACGAGGCCGACGAGGACGAGGAAGACGACGATCCCGGTGATCGCCTTCTGCGACACGTCCTTGCCCCAGGACGGGCCCACGAAGGAGCTCGTGACCTGGTCCTCACCGACGCTGAAGGACTCCATGAGGGCGCCGCGGACGGCGGCGACCTCCTCGGTGGTGAGCTCGGCGGTCTGGATGCGGACGGCGTTGCTGCCCACGGTGGAGACCCGGGGCACCTCCTCGGGCGCGACGGAGGCCACGGCCTCCTCGGCCAGCTGCTGGCTCTGGGTGGTCACGCCGGAGACGGTGAACTCCGAGCCGCCGCGGAACTCGATGCCGAGGTTGAAGCCCGGCTTGAACAGCATCACCAGGAAGATCACCGCGAGCACGATCGAGACGGTGTAGAACTTCCGTCGCTGGCCGACGATGTCGTACGACTTACGACCTGTGTGCAGGTCGTTGCCCCACTGGGCGAATCCGGCAGCCATCAGAGCTTTCCGTCCTTGTTCTCGTCAGAGGCCGTATCGAGCCCGGAGTCGGTGCCGTCGGCCTGCGACTCCTTCTCGGCCAGCGCACGTGCGGCGCGTCGTTCGGCGATGGTCATGCCGGTCGTCGACGCTCCGACGAGCTCCTTGGCGCCCTTGCGCGGCTTGGTCACCGCGGGTGTCTCGGCGGGAGCCTTCGACTCCGCGTCGACACGGACCACGCGTCCGCGTCCGCCGTAGCGCACGCTCGTGGCACCCAGGCGGTGCGGGTCGAGACCCGAGGCCGGGTGTCCGTCGCCGAAGAACTTCGTCCTGGCGAGGAGCTTCATGAGCGGGTGGGTGAAGAAGAACACGACGATGACGTCGATGATCGTGGTGAGACCGAGGGTGAAGGCGAAGCCGCGCACCCCGCCGACGGCGAGGAAGTAGAGCACCGCGGCGGCGAGGAGGTTCACGGCGTCCGAGGCCAGGATGGTGCGCCGGGCGCGGTCCCAGCCGGTGTCCACGGCCGAGGTGAGGGACCTGCCGTCGCGCAGCTCGTCCCGGATGCGCTCGAAGTACACGATGAACGAGTCCGCGGTGATGCCGATCGCGACGATCAGGCCGGTGACACCCGGCAGCGAGAGCCGGTATCCCTGTGTCCAGGACAGCAGGGTGATGACGCCGTAGGCGATGAGGCCGGCGATGAGCAGCGAGGCCACCGTGACCAGGCCGAGGGCGCGGTACTGGATGAGGGAGTACAGGACCACGAGGAGCATGCCGATGAGTCCGGCCAGCAACCCCTTCTGGAGCTGCTCGCTGCCCAGGGTGGCGGAGATCTGCGACTCGCTCTGCACCTCGAAGGTCAGCGGCAGGGCACCGAAGTTCAGCTGGTTGGCCAGGCTCGTGGCGCTCTCACGGGTGAAGTTCCCGGTGATCTCGGCCCGCCCGTCGGCGATGACCTCGTCGACACCGGGGGCGGAGATCACGAGGTTGTCGAGCACCATCGCAAACATGCCGGGGGCCTGCGTGGGAGGCTCGGTGGCCATCCACATCTCGTAGGTGGGCAGCTTGGACAACCGAGCGGTCGTCGCGGCGAACTTGTCGGTGCCTGCGCCGGTGAACTTGATGCTCACAGCCCAGGTGTTGAGCTGCACGCCCTGGGAGTTGACCTGCAGGCCGGAGCTCGCGCTGTCGATGTCGGAGCCGGGGATCTCCATCGGGCCGAGGATGTACTTCATCGAACCGTCGTCGGCGCAGGCCACGATCGGCGTCGAGGAGTCCTTCGTGCCGCCGCCGGTGAGGTTGGCGGGGTCCAGGCAGTTGAGCGCGGCGAACTCGGCCTGCAGCTCGGGGGTGACCTGGGCGAAGTCCGACGGGTTCGTCGCCTCCGGCGGCACGGCCGCGGGGTCGGTCGGCTCGATCGTGGGTTCAGCGAGCGGACCGACGGTCGACGGCTCGGTCCCGGTGATCGCGTCGGTGCCCGTTCCGGACCCGAAGAAGAGCACCGGTCGGAACTGCATCTGGGCGGACTCGCGCACGAGGTCCAGGGTCGCCTGGCTCGGGGTGCCCGGCAGGGCCACGACGATGTTCGTCCCGCCCTGGCTCGTGATCTCCGCCTCGGCGACGCCGGAAGAGTCGACTCGTTGCCGGATGATCGCGATCGCCTGGTCGATGGCCTCGGAGGTCACTTCCTCGTTCGTCGAGGTGACCGGCCGCAGGATGATCTGCGTGCCACCCTCGAGGTCGAGCGCGAGCTTGGGAGTCCACTCGGCGTCGGACAGCTGCGTCCCGGCGAAGATGGATCCGAAGATGGCGACGATGATGAGCCCGAGGCCGATGAGCGACCGGGTCGATCGCGACTTCTTGCGGTTGGTGGTAGCCAACAGAGTGTCTCTTCTCGTGCGCGCGCCCAGGTCGCTCTCGCGACCCGGGTGCGGGACTGTGACCCGCCGGAACAGGGGGCCGTGACGCCAGGGAACCTACTTCTGGGAGTCGTCTGGCTTGGGCTTCTCGAGGTTCGGCTTGTCGATCAGCCCCGAGATGTCGTCCGGGATGTTGAAGGCCCGCTTGTTCTCCGCGTCGATCTGCGCGGCAGCTGCGGTCGAGCTGGTCATGACGCCCTCGGCGTCAGATTCGGCGTCGCCGGAGTCGTCCGTGACAGGTGCCTCGACGATCTTCGCGATCGCTGCCCGCAGCCACCGGGAGGTGTTCCCCGGGGTGGACTCGAGCGTGATGGCGTCGTCGTCAACCGCGACGACCGTGCCGAAGTAGCCAGAACCGGTCATGACCTCTTGGCCGATCTGGAGGTTGTCCCGGAAGGACATGGCCTCCTTCTGCTTCTTCCGCGAGCTGCGCGACATGAGGTACATCGCGCCGGCTGCCAGCACAACGATGATGACAATATCCATGACGTGGAATCACGTCTCCTGTTCTGCATAGGGAACTACCGGAGTCTAGGCGCACTTGCGCCTAAGTAACTAACGTCTCAGACCCAGGATTCGTGCCCGAGCGATCAGGAGAAGAGCGTCGCGGCGTCGGCGGGCGGGGTGAGTCCCAGGTGGCGCCACGCGGCCGGGGTGGCCACCCGCCCGCGCGGGGTCCGGCCCACGAGGCCCTCACGGACGAGGTAGGGCTCGGCGACGGTCTCGACGGTCTCCGGTTCCTCCCCCACGGTTACCGCGAGGGTCGTCAGTCCGACCGGACCGCCGGCGAAGCGGACGCAGAGCGCCGTGAGGACGGCGCGGTCCAACCGGTCCAGACCGAGGTCGTCGACCTCGTAGACGAGCAGCGCGGCACGGGCCGCGCGCAGATCGAGCCGGCCGTCGCCGCGGACCTGGGCCCAGTCGCGCACCCGGCGCAGGAGACGGTTCGCGATGCGCGGCGTCCCCCGTGACCGCGAGGCGATCTCGCTCGCGGCGTCGGCGGCCAGCTCTGCCCCGAGCAGCCCGGCCGAGCGGGTGAGCACCCGTTCGAGCTCTGCCGGGGAATAGAAGTCGAGGTGCCCGGTGAAGCCGAAGCGGTCGCGCAGCGGCGCGGGCAGCAACCCGGCACGGGTGGTGGCACCCACGACGGTGAACCGCGGCAGGCTCAGCGGGATCGCGCTCGCCCCGGCTCCCTTGCCCACGATCACGTCGACGCGGAAATCCTCCATGGCGACGTAGAGCAGCTCCTCGGCCGGGCGGGCCAGGCGGTGGATCTCGTCGATGAAGAGGACCTCACCCTCCTCCAGGGACGACAGCACGGCTGCCAGGTCCCCGGCGTGCTGGATCGCCGGCCCGGAGGTGACCCGCAGCGAGGCACCGAGCTCGGCCGCGATGATCATCGCCAGGGTGGTCTTGCCCAGACCCGGCGGGCCGGAGAGCAGCACGTGGTCGGGCGGGGCACCGCGCCCCAGCGCGGCGTCGAGCACGAGGGAGAGCTGGTCGCGGACCACCCGCTGCCCGACGAACTCGTCGAGGCGGCGCGGGCGCAGCGCGGCCTCGGCCGCGCGTTCGAGCTCGTCGGCTCCGGTCGAGCGCGCCGGGGTGAGCTCGATGCCGAAGGCGTCCAGCTCGTCCGGGTCGTCGAGCCTGTCGACGCCGAGCTCGTCAGCCACGAGGGCCGCCGAGCGACCTCAACGTCGCGCGCAGGACGACCGGCACCTGGGCCACCTCGACGACGTCGAGGCCGGAGTCGGCGACGACGGTCGCGACGGCATCCTCGGCCACCTTGGCCGACCAGCCGAGCCCGACGAGGGCCTCGACCACCTGCCAGCTGAGGTCCGTCTCGGCCACCACCTGGGCGGGGGTTCCACCCGCCACGACCTGCACGCTCGGCTTGCCGAGCTTGTCCCCCAGCTCGAGGATCATCCGCTGGGCACCCTTGAGCCCGATGCCGGGCACCCTGGTCAGTGCCTTGACGTCGCCGCCGACGAGGGCGCGGCGCACGCCGTCGGGCGTGTGCACGGCGAGGATGGCCAAGGCCATCCGCGGGCCGACGCCGCTCACGGACTGCACACCCTCGAAGATCAGCCGCTCGTCGTCGTCGGTGAAGCCGTAGAGAGTCAGGGAGTCCTCGCGGACCACGAGCGAGGTTGCGAGCGTCGCCGGGGACCCCACGCGCAGGGCGGCCAGGGTGGCCGGGGTGGCATGCACGAGGTAGCCGATCCCGGCGACCTCGAGCACGGCGTTGTCCAGCCGCAGGGCCTGCACGGTTCCGCTGAGGGACGCGATCACTGACAACTCACTCTCTGTGACGTGCTCGGACCAACTCTTGCGAACACCTGTACGAGTTCTACCGTAGCAAGGGTTCAGCGCACGCCCTTGGCGCGACGCGCCGCCTGCTCCGCGGCCGCCCACGCACGCTGCGCCGGGGTCTGGGCGAAGCGCTCGGCCTTGTCCATGATCGCCGAGGGGCGCCACAGGTGGCAGATCGCGATGGCGAGCGCGTCCGCGGCGTCGGCCGGGCGGGGCACCTCGGCCAGGCCGAGGATGCTCGCGACCATGCGCTGCACCTGCTCCTTCGGTGCCCGCCCGCTCCCGGTCACCGCGGCCTTGACCTCGCTCGGGGTGTGCATCGCGACGGGCACCCCGCGCCGGGCGGCGGCGAGCATCGCCAGCCCGGCCACCTGCGCGGTGCCCATCACCGTGGAGACGTTGTGCTGGGCGAAGACCCGCTCGACCGCGACGACGTCGGGGACGTGCGCGTCCATCCACGTGTCGAGCTCCACGGCGATCTGCAGCAGCCGCTGGTCCACGGAGAGCGCCGGGGGTGACATGGCCACCCCGACCGCGACGAGCTCGGCGCGCCGACCCGGCAGGGAGTCGACGACGCCGATGCCGCAGCGGGTCAGCCCGGGGTCAACGCCAAGAACTCGCACCGAGCGCTATTCGTCGTTCTCGAGCTCGGCCATGACCTCGTCGGAGGCGTCGAAGTTCGTGAAGATGTTCTGCACGTCGTCGGAGTCCTCGAGCGCGTCGATGAGGCGGAGGATCTTGCGCGCGCCGTCGGCGTCCACCTCGACCTGCATGGCCGGGTGGAAGACGACGTCGGCCGAGTCGTACTCGATGCCGGCCTCCTGGAGCGAGGTGCGGACCGCGACGAGGTCGGTGGCCTCGCAGAGCACCTCGAAGACCTCACCGACGTCGCTGACCTCTTCGCCGCCCGCGTCGAGCACGGCCTCCAGGACGGAGTCCTCATCGGTCCCCTCCTTGGGGACGAGGACGACGCCCTTGCGGGAGAACAGGTACGCGACGGATCCGGGGTCAGCCATCTGGCCGCCGTTGCGGCTGAAGGCGATGCGCACCTCGGCCGCCGCACGGTTGCGGTTGTCGGTCAGACACTCCACGAGCATCGCCACACCGCCGGGGGCATAGCCCTCGTACAAGATGGTCTGGTAGTCGGCGCCGCCGGCCTCCTGGCCGGACCCGCGCTTGACCGCGCGGTCGATGTTGTCGTTGGGGACCGAGGTCTTCTTGGCCTTCTGGATGGCGTCGAAGAGCGTCGGGTTACCGATGACGTCGCCGCCGCCGGTACGCGCCGCGACCTCGATGTTCTTGACGAGCTTGGCAAAGAGCTTTCCACGCCGGGCGTCGACTACAGCCTTCTTGTGCTTCGTGGTGGCCCATTTGGAGTGACCTGACATCGCTTAGAACTCCCTACGGACGATCGATACGAACAGTTCATGGATGCGGCCGTCCCCCGAGATCTCCGGATGGAACGACGTCGCCAACAATGCATCTTGTCGGACTCCGACAATCCTACCGGCGGCGGGACCGGAAGAGATCGTCGCGATCACGTGAGCCGCGGGGCCCACGGACTCGACCCACGGTGCGCGGATGAAGGCCGCGTGCACGGGCGGGCCGGGGACCCCCTCCACGACGACGTCGGTCTCGAAGGAGTCCACCTGCCGCCCGAAGGCGTTGCGACGCACGGTGAGGTCCATCCCACCGAGAGTCTGCTGGCCGGCCGCGCCGTCCAGCACCCGGTCCGCGAGCAGGATCATCCCGGCACAGGACCCGTAGACGGGCAGCCCGCCCGCGATCGCCGCGCGCAGCGGGTCGAAGAGGTCGAAGATGCGGAGCAACTTGTCGATCGTCGTGGACTCCCCGCCAGGCAGCACCAGCCCGTCGACCTGGGCGAGCTCGCTGACCCGACGCACCGTCACGGCGCTCGCGCCCGCTGCCTCGAGGGCGACGACGTGCTCGCGGACATCACCTTGCAGGGCAAGGACCCCGATCTGTGGCTTCACGGGGAGCAACTGTACGCGCGGACCGCCCCACCGTCGGGCGGCGTTGCCGCGATCATCCCAGGGTGGGAGAATTGGGCAGATGAGCCAAGAATTCCCAGCACCGAAGAGCCCCGACCAGCCCGAGCCCTCGGGCACCCCCGGGCAGTCCGGGGTCCCCGGGCCGTCCGGGGCGCCGTGGCCTGCGGGGACACCGGTGCCGGGCCAGCATCCTGGTGGCCAGTTCCCCGGGTCGGGTCAGTACCCGGGGGCAGGTCAGTACCCCGGGGCAGGTCAGTACCCCGCGCAAGGTCAGTACCCCGGCGGGCAGTATCCCGGTCCTGGCCAGTTCGGTCCGGGCTATGGCGGTCCGGGCTATGGCGGTCCGGGCTATGGCGGTCCGGGCCAGTACGCGCGACCCGGCTTCCCGTCACCTCCGGTCGCCACCTCCACGACCGGGCCCAAGATCATGACCTACATCGGGATCGGCCTCATGGTGGTGTCGATCATCGCGATCATCGTCGGGATCGCCAACGTCACGAACGCAGTCTCGCGGGTGACCGGGGACCCCACCGCCTCGCCCTACGCGATCGCCTACACGACGCTCCCCGGCGAGCTGGAGTTCCGCGGGAGCTCCGGGGAGGACTACGCCATCCTCACCAACAGCACGTCCGGCGAGGAGATCGACACCGACGACATCGAGGTCACCGACCCGGACGGCGACCAGGTCGACCTCTCCTTGAGCGGCTTCTCCTTCGACGAGGACACCAACGGGTCCCGGTCGTCGTCCCGTGCCGTGACGTTCACCGCCCCCTCGGACGGCATCTACACCGTGACCGTGACAGGGGCCTCCGCGGACGTGCCCGGCAGCATCGCGGCCATCAACGCTTCCGAGCTCGCCACGATCTTCGGCAAGACGGCCCTCGGGGTCTTCCTCATCGTCGCGGCGGTCATGTGCGGGGTGCTCGGCCTGGGGCTGGCCATCGGCGGGGCGGTCTGGTGGAACGTGCGCCGCAACAACCGCGCACGGGTCGGTACGGGGCCGTGGCCGGGGGGACCTGGGTCGGTGGGGCCTGGATCGACGACCCAGGGGCCCTCGGGACCTGGCGCGCCGCCGGCCTACGGGCAGATGTCGCAGTAGCTCACCGGCCCCTCTTGCCGAGCCTGCCTGCCCCTCGCTGAGCCGGCCAACGGTTGCGTGTCGGCTGCCCAGCGAGCACTCACGAAATCCCTCGTAGACCTTGCTGGATGGACGTCTGTTCGATAGACTTATCGTCAGTTAACCGGACAGTTCGAGCGTCGGCGGAGGGGTGACATGGGATCGAGGGCACCGTTCTCCCGCGGCCCCGCCTCCGATTGCCCGTCGCCGGAACGTGTCGAGTTCGCTCCCTGCGTGTGGGGTGATGTGGCGTCCTGGCCGGTGAGCACGATGGTCGAGGATGCGTTCGAGGACCTGATCCGCGCGAACTGGCCCGCCGCGGCTCACGAGGCGAACTCGGCGGAGCCTGGGTCGGACTCGGAGGAGCGTTCGCCAAGCGGGAGGGTGTCTCGCGGGCGGGTGTTGCGCGGGGAGGTCTGCGGACAGGCAGTCTCCGCCGATGACGGTCTGCTCATGGGACCGGCGGACGTCCCGGCAGACGTCCCAGCGGACACCCCGGTGAATGTGTTGGCCCTGCTGGACCAGGTGGAGTCGTTGGTCGAGGTGATCACGTCGGTCGACCCCGCGTCGTTGCCGGGTGCGGTGGCGGCGGAGGTCTCCCAGCGGATCCACGTCGCGGTGGGGCGCCTTGAGGCTCAGCGGCTCGGGTGCATCGCCCGCACCGAGTCCGAGGGGTCGTGGCACCAGGAGACGATGCATTCCTTCACGACGTGGTTGGAGAAGGCGGAGAACCTCTCGAAAGGACTGGCCCAGCGCACCGTCGCGTCGGCGCGGGCGGTGAGTGAGCACCTGCCGGCCACGGGGGCAGCGGCGCGGGCAGGGTCGATCACCGGGGAGCACGTGGGCATCATGGTGCACGCGGCCAAGACCCCGACATTGCGGCAGTCGTTGGCCGACCCGGCGCCCGGTGCGGTCCCGGTGTGCACCGGTGAGGAAGCGTTGTTGGTGCATACCGCGGCGTGGTCGGTGACGGAGTTCAACCGGCTGGTCAAAGGGTTCACGGTCTCCGCCGACCCGGTCGCGCAGGAGAAGGCGTTCCAGGACGCCGCCGAGCGGGAGTTCCTCCAGGTGTCTCCGACCTTGGGTGGGATGCAGATCAGCGGGTTCGTCACCACCGAGCACGGCCAGCTCATCGGGGCGGCGCTGCGCGCGGTGGCCGGGGTCCCCTCCGCCACCGACACGCTCGTCCCGGCGGACCTGCGCAAGGTCGACGCCCTGGTCGAGCTGTGTCAGGCGTTCCTGGACGCCGGGACCGCCGGCAAGGGCGCGAACGTGCGCCCGCACCTGTCGGTGCACGTGTCCTGGGAGGAGTTCACCCGGGTCTTCGAAGCCACCCACACCGACGCAGATGACGACGCAGACGCTGACAGCACCGACGGTGAGTCAGATGGCACCGGCGCGGCTGGTGAACTGGTCGGCGGAGCGAGCAGCACTGCCTCAGACGGCACCGGTTCCCGGTCCTGGTCCCCGAGAACCTTCGAGGCTCGCCTCAAGGCCGGGTACGCGACCTGGGAGGACGGCACCGGCCCCATCCCCGACGCGGTCCTCAGACGCATCGCGTGCGACGGGGAGATGACCCGGATCATCTTCGGACCCGACTCCCAGATCCTCAACATCTCCCGCACCAAACGCACCTTCACCAAAGAGCATCGCCGCGCCATCATCGCCCGCGACACCACCTGCGTCTGGCCAGGCTGCGACGCGCCACCGCGCATCTGCGAGATTCACCACGCCCTACGCCACTGGGCCGACAACGGTCAGACGACCCCGTCCAACGGGGCCCTGCTCTGCCGACACCACCACCACCGCGTCGACGGAGAGAACATTGCCATGACCCGCGCCTTCGGCACCTGGCACATCGACGTCCCCGGCACCTACCCAGCAGGCGACCACGCAGCCTGACCCACGCCGCCAGCCCGGGATCGCCGCCTCACCCGACCACCCGGTATCAGGTCCCCAGGTCCTATCCGAAGTGTCCAATCCGAAGCACCCGAAGCGCCTCAGTCGTCGTGCTCCACACCGATCACGCGGACGACGCCGTCCCAGCCATCGACGAGCTCTTCCAAGAGGTCGGGCAGCGACCGGGGGAAGATCTCCTGGGACGCGGCGCGCAGCTGCGCCGGGCTCATCCATTCCATCTCGTCGATGAAGCTCACCTCGAGCGCGGACCACCCCTCACGCGTCAGCGTGTGGTCCTCCCCCGAGATCCGGGCCAGGAAGAACTCCTCGTGCTGCAGGCAGTGCTCGCGAGCGAAGTCGAAGATCGCCGACCGCGTGAGGACCGGTCCTTCGAGCTGCGCGTCAGCGAGCTCGATGCCGGTCTCCTCGCGGACCTCGCGCAGCGCAGCCTCGCGTGAGGTCTCCCCTGCGTCGATCCCTCCCCCGACCGTGAACCACCAGCTCCGGGTGGGATTGTCCGCGTCGTGCCCACGCACGAGCAGCGCACGGCCGTCGGCGTCGACGAGCAGCACGCGGGCGGCGTGCCGGGTGCGCATGCCGTCCGGCCCCAGGACCCAGCCCGCGTCGAGCTGGGCCTGGTCGCTGCCGTCTGCGTGCGCCTCCGTCACCAGCCGCGCTCGGCGAGGCGGTGCGGCTCGGGGATCTCCTCGACATTGATGCCCACCATTGCCTCACCGAGGCCGCGGGACACCTCGGCGATGACACCCGGGTCATCGAAGAACGTCGTTGCCTTGACGATCGCTGCAGCGCGCTGGGCGGGGTTGCCGGACTTGAAGATGCCTGAGCCGACGAACACGCCTTCCGCGCCGAGCTGCATCATCATCGCGGCGTCCGCGGGGGTGGCGATGCCACCCGCGGTGAACATCACGACGGGGAGCTTCCCGGTCCGCGCGACCTCCTTGACCAGCTCGTACGGGGCCTGGAGCTCCTTGGCCGCGACGTACAGCTCGTCCTCGGGGAGCGAGGTGAGGTTGCGGATCTGCCCGCGGATGGTGCGCATGTGCGTCGTCGCGTTGGACACGTCGCCGGTCCCGGCCTCGCCCTTGGACCGGATCATCGCGGCGCCCTCGTTGATCCGGCGCAGCGCCTCACCGAGGTTCGTGGCCCCGCAGACGAAGGGCGCGGTGAAGGCCCACTTGTCGATGTGGTGGGCGTAGTCGGCCGGGGTGAGGACCTCGGACTCGTCGATGTAGTCCACGCCCAGCGACTGCAGCACCTGCGCCTCGACGAAGTGCCCGATCCGCGCCTTCGCCATGACCGGGATGGACACGGTGGCGATGATCGCGTCGATCATGTCGGGGTCGCTCATCCGCGACACCCCGCCCTGCGCGCGGATGTCGGCGGGCACCCGCTCGAGGGCCATGACCGCGACCGCTCCGGCGTCCTCGGCGATCTTGGCCTGCTCGGCGTTGACGACGTCCATGATGACGCCGCCCTTGAGCATCTCGGCCATGCCGCGCTTGACCCGGGCGCTGCCGACGACGGCGTCGTTCGCGCTGCTGGTGGCCTCAGATGATGTGTTCTCGCTTGCCACAACAAACCTCATTCGGTCAGGTCGGAGCGCCGCGGCCCGTTGGCCACGACAGTGGGGACGATCCTACGCCGCGGACGCGGACGAGCCGCCGGACTGTCCAGGGGACGTTCCGGGACGGCGCAGCCCGGCCGGCCAGCCGTCGTCGAGCTCGACGGTCTGCGGCATGGCCGCGTGCCCGGCCATGCGCACCGCGCGCACGAGGACCTTGGCGCGCATGCGCTGGGCCTGGTCGACGGCCTCGTTGTGGAACCTGCGCGCCAGCTGGACCCGGTACCAGGCCGCGGCGATCGCGTCGAGGAGGGCCGCACTGTCGGGAGAGGCGTAGAGCTCCTCCGTCTCGGCCGCCTCGTCGAGCACGGTGCGCAGGGTCGCCGAGAGCACGCTCTCGGCCTGGGCCCGTTGGTCGCCCAGCCCGCTGTCCAGGGCATGGGAGACCGTGGTGCGCGACGGCGCCCGCCGGGTCTGGGTGTCCAACCGGGTGGAGAGGATGAGGTCGGCGAGGTCGGGAACCGCGACGACGAGCTCACGCTCCCCCGAGTCCGCGCCCGAGGACGCCTCCCGGGCAGCCTCCACGAGCAGGACCGAGCTCACCGGGTCCAGCAGACCCGACGTCGCGAGCTCGGCCGCGGCGGCAGAGCGGCGCACGAGCTGGGCGTCCAGGGCAAGCCGCGACGCGACGACCTTGCGGTGCAGCCGGTCCAGGCGGGTCGCCGAGACCCAGACGAGCCAGCCCGCCACGAGGAGCACGCAGCCGACCACGACCAAGATCTCCGACCACGTCATCGCGTGACCTCCGTCCATCCGCGACGCCGCGCCGAGGAGGGGTCCTCCTCGACGCCGCCCAGGGCCCGCGAGGCCTCCAGGACCATCTCGTAGACGGTGAGCACCTGAGCGGTCACCGTCGACCAGTCGTACTGCCGGACCGCGACGGAGGCCAGCGCGGACAGCCGCGCGCGTTCGTCGGGGTCGGCCAGGGCCTGGATGACGACCCGGGCCAGGTCGACCGGGTCGCCCGCCTGGAAGACGTATCCGGCGCGACCGTCGTCGAGCACCCGCTGGAAGGCCCCGAGGTCGCTCGCCACGACGCACGCGCCGGCGCTCATCGCCTCCACGAGCACGATGCCGAAGCTCTCTCCCCCGGTCTGGGGGGCGATGTACAGGTCGACCGAGGACAGCAGCTGGGCCTTCTCCTCGTCGGAGATCGACCCGAGGAACTCGACCGAGGCGGCCAGCTCGGGTCCCAGCTCCGCAAGGGCCTGGTCGCGTCCTTCGTCGCCGCGCCCAGCCACCAGGAACCGAGCACCGGGCACCTGCCGCAGGATCTCCGGGATCGCGGCGGTCAGCACCGGCAGACCCTTGCGGGACTCGTCCAGGCGCCCCAGGAACGCGACGGTCGGCGCCTCGAGCGTGCCCACCCACGCCGGGTTGGCGACGGCGGCGGCGAAGATGTCGACGTAGACGCCGTTCGGGATGACGACCGCGTCGCCGCCCATGTGCTCGACGAGCGTGCGGCGGGCGTCCTCGGACACGGCGATCCGCGCGGAGATCTTCTCGAGCGACTGACGCACGAGCGGGTAGGCGGCCTGCAGGGCCCGGGAGCGGATGAGCGCGGTGTGGAAGGTGGCCACGATCGGCCCACGGGCGATCCACAGCGCGAGCATGCCCAGGCTCGGGGTGACCGGCTCGTGCAGGTGCAGCACGTCGAACTCCCCCTCCTTGAGCCAGCGGCGCACCCGGGCGGCGGTCCGCGGGCCGAAGGTCATCCGGGCCACCGCACCGTTGTACTTCACCGGGATCGCCTTGCCCGCGGACGTGATGTAGTCCGGGATCGGGGTGTCCTCGTCCGCGGGGGCCAGCACGGACACCGAGTGTCCCTGGGCCATGAGCGCCTCGGCGAGGTCGCGGACGTGGAACTGGACCCCTCCGGGCACGTCGAAGGAGTACGGGCAGACGATGCCCACCCGAAGACTGCGCGATGCCATCGTCACTCCGTCTCCTGCGTCAGCGGCAGGGCTTGGTCGGTCGGTGCAGCCTCGGTCGGTGCAGCCTCGGTCGGTGCAGCCTCGGTCGTGCGGGCGTAGCGATCGGCGTCGAGGTCGGCGATGAACACCTTCTGGAGCATGTGCCAGTCCTGGGGGAACTCGCGGATGTCCTCGCTGAGCACGCTGACCCAGCCCTGGGTCATGGCCGCGATCCGCTCGCTCTTGGTGCCCTCGACGGCGGCCGCGACCGGTGGGTGGAAGCGGATGACGACCCCCCACGGGGTGCCGGCCGCGCGGCGTCGGGCACCGGTGAGACGCTCGTAGTAGAGCCCGGTCGGGAGGAGCGGGGCTCCGCAGGAGACCGCGAGTGCCGCCGGACCGGCGGCCACCCGCGCCCGGTGCCCGAGGTAGTCCACCTCGACCCCGTTGCGGGTGAGGTCCCGGTCGGCCAGCAGGCAGATGATCCGCGCAGCCTCCCCGCCCCGCGCCGCGCGCATGAGCTCGCGGAAGACGCCGGGGTCCCCCGCGGTGAGGATCTCCATGCCCAGGGCTTGGCGGAAGGCCAGGAACTCCTGGTAGATCTCGGGCGGCTCGAGCCGCTCGGCGACGGTGAGGACGGGGGCGATGTGGACGTTCGCGTAGACGCCCGCGAGGTCCCAGTTGCCCTGGTGGGTCAGCGCGAGGATCGGGGTGATGCCGGCCTCGGTGAACTGGGAGCACTCGGAGAAGTTCTCCACCCGGACCCGCGCCTGGATCTGCGCCGGCGTCGCGTGGCGCAGCACGAAGGCCTCGCCGTAGTAGCGCATGTAGGACCGCATGCCCGCGCGGGTCAGCGCCCGGAGCTCCCGCTCGGTCGCCTCCGGGCGCACCCGGGCCAGATTCGCACGCAGCTGCCCGACGCCGCCCGCACCGGTCAGCGACGCGACGTCGGCTCCCAGGGTGATGAGTCCGCGCAGGACCGGTCCGGGGACCTTGCCGGCGTGCCGCCAGGCGAGGTGGAAGACGGTTGCCGCGCTCATCCCCATCTCAGGCCTCGCTCGGGGTCGTCGCGGCCGGGCGGACCGCCCGGGCCTGCGTACGGACGGTGGCCATCCGCTGGCCCACCGTGATCAGGCTCGCGACGGCGAGCACGCCGAGCAGGACGAGCGCCACACCGACGGGCAGCCCGAACCCGACCAGCACCGCGCCGAGGAGGGAGACCACCAGCCGTTCCCCGCGCTCGGCGATCCCGACGTTCGCGGTCATGCCCAGCCCTTCGGCCCGGGCCCGGGCGTAGGAGACCATCGACCCCAGGACGAGGCAGCTCAGCGCCACGATCGCGCCGACGGTGCGGACCGACCCGTCCGTCTGGAGGAGGAAGTACCCGGTGAGGCCGCAGAAGATCGCGGCGTCGGCGAGCCGGTCCAGGGTGGAGTCGAGGAAGGCGCCCCACGGACCGGACCGTCCGGCCAGGCGCGCCATCGTCCCGTCGAGGGAGTCGGAGAGCGCGAAGAGCGCGATGACGAGCGCGCCGAGCGCGAGATGACCGGTGGGGAACGCCCACAGCGCGGTGACGACCACGCCGACGGTCCCGAACACCGTGACGGCGTCCGGGGACACGCCCATCCTCAGCAGGATGCGCGCCAACGGGTTGAAGAGGGTCGTCATGACACCTCTGAGTCGGCTCAGCACGGCAGCTACTCCTCGGTGTCGGTCGGGATGGTGGTCGGGATGTCGGTCGGGACGGTCGCCACGACGGGCCACCGGGCGGCGAGCAGGTCCCGGGTCTGGGACAGCAGCTGGGGCAGCGCCTTCGTCTGGGCGACGACGGGCAGGAAGTTCGCGTCGCCGGCCCACCGGGGCACCACGTGCTGGTGCAGGTGCGCGGCGATCCCGGCCCCGGCCACCTCACCCTGGTTCATGCCGAGGTTGAACCCGTGCGGCGCGGAGACCTCACGCATCACGCGCATCGCCGTCCGGGTGAGCTCGGCCACCTCGGCCACCTCGGCGGGTGTGAGGTCGGTGTAGTCCGCGACGTGCCGGTAGGGGCACACGAGCAGGTGACCGGCGTTGTACGGGTAGAGGTTGAGGACCACGAAGGCCACCGTCCCCCGAGCGACGATCAGCGCGTCGGCGTCGTCGCGGGCGGGGATGGTGCAGAACGGGCAGGACTCCGGCGAGGCGTCCGCCGGCTTGTCCTGACCGCCGATGTACACCATCCGGTGCGGCGTCCAGAGCCGGTCGAACCCGTCCGGGACGCCGGGATGCTCGGCGGCGGACTCGCTCACACCTGCACCCGGTCCCGCACCGCCGCGAGGACCCGCTCGATCGCCTCGGCGACGGGCACGCCGTTGTCCTGGCGGCCGTCCCGGTACCGGAAGGACACCGCTCCAGCCTCAGCGTCCTCCCCGCCCGCTATGAGGACGAAGGGGATCTTCTGGGTGCTCGCGGTGCGGATCTTCTTGGCGAACCGGTCCGTGCCGTCGTCGAGGTCCGCCCGGATCCCGCTCGCGCGCAGCTGTGCGACGACCTCGGCCAGGTAGTCGTTGAACGGTTCGGCGACCGGGACCGCGAGGACCTGGACCGGGGCGAGCCAGGCCGGGAACGCGCCGGCGTAGTGCTCGGTGAGGACGGCGAAGAACCGCTCGATCGAGCCGAAGAGGGCACGGTGGATCATCACCGGACGCTGACGCGTGCCGTCTGCCGCGGCGTACTCGAGGTCGAACTTCTCGGGCAGGTTGAAGTCGAGCTGGATGGTCGACATCTGCCAGGTCCGCCCGATGGCGTCCTTGGCCTGGACGGAGATCTTCGGGCCGTAGAACGCGGCGCCGCCCGGGTCGGCGACGAGCTCGAGACCGGACTCGGTGGCGACCTCCTCGAGGGTGCGGGTCGCCTCCTCCCACACCTCGTCCGATCCGACGGACTTCTCCGGGTCGCGGGTGGACATCTCGAGGTAGAAGTCGTCGAGCCCGTAGTCCTTGAGCAGGCCGAGGACGAAGGTCAGGGCGTTGGTCAGCTCGCTCTTCATCTGCTCGCGCGAGCAGTAGATGTGCGCGTCGTCCTGGGTGAAGCCGCGGGCACGGGTCAGGCCGTGCACCACGCCGGACTTCTCGTAGCGGTAGACGGTGCCGAACTCGAAGAGGCGCAGCGGCAGCTCGCGGTAGGACCGCCCGCGGGAGGAGAAGATGAGGTTGTGCATGGGGCAGTTCATCGGCTTGAGGTAGTAGTTCTGCCCGGCCTTGCGCACGTTGCCGTCGCTGTCGCGCTCCTCGTCGAGGTGCATCGGGGGGTACATGCCCTCGGAGTACCAGTCCAGGTGCCCGGAGGTCTGGAAGAGCTGCTCCTTGGTGATGTGCGGGGTGTTGACGAAGGAGTAGCCCTCCTCGAGGTGCCGCTTGCGGGAGTACTGCTCCATCTCCGAGCGGATGATGCCGCCCTTGGGGTGGAACACCGCCAGGCCGGAGCCGATCTCGTCCGGGAAGGAGAAGAGGTCGAGCTCGGTGCCCAGGCGGCGGTGGTCGCGGCGCTCGGCCTCGGCGAGGCGCTCGAGGTGCTCCTTGAGCTCGTCCTTGGTGGGCCAGGCGGTCCCGTAGATGCGCTGCAGCTGGGGGTTCTTCTCACTGCCCCGCCAGTACGCCGCGGCCGTGCGCATGAGCTGGTACCCGTTCCCGATGAGCCGGGTGCTGGGCAGGTGCGGTCCGCGGCACAGGTCAGACCAGGCGACCTCGCCGTTGCGCCGGACGTTGTCGTAGATGCTCAGCTCGCCCGCGCCGACCTCGACGTCGGCGCCCTCGCCGGCAGTCTCGCTCGAGCCCTTGAGGCCGATGAGCTCGACCTTGTACTGCTCCCCCGCCAGCTCGGTGAGCGCATCGGCATCGGTGACCACGCGACGTCGGAACGTCTGGCCTTCCTTGACGATGCGCATCATGGCCTTCTCGAGGGCCTTGAGGTCCTCGGGGGTGAACGGCTCGGCGACGTCGAAGTCGTAGTAGAAGCCGTCCTTGATGGGCGGGCCGATGCCGAGCTTGGCGGTCGGGTTGACCTGCTGGACCGCCTGAGCCAGCACGTGCGCGGCCGAGTGGCGCAGCACGGCGAGGCCGTCCGGGGAGTCGATGGTCACCGACTCCACGACGTCGCCGGCGGCCAGCTCGGAGCTGAGGTCCTTGAGCTCACCGCCGATCCGCACGACGACGACGTCGCGCCGCTCGGTGAACAGCTCCGCCGCGGTCGCGCCCGTGGTCACCGTGGTCTGCTCGCCGTCGAGGGTGATGGTTACCTGGGGCTGCAGCGACGGCGGCTGGGACACGGTGGTCTTCTCCTAGAACGTTCGAGGGGCATGCTCGTGCGAGCGTGCCCCTCGATGTTACCGATGTTGACCCACGTCGTGGGCCACAACCACGCCCGTGCGGCGCCCGGTCCGGTGAATCTGTCAGTCGTTGGCCTTCTTGGCCTTCTCCACCAGAGCCTCGACGTGCCCGTCGACCGACTCGGGCGTCGCCGACTTGATCTTGTCCCCGATGGCGTCGATCTTGTCGTCGGTGAGGAACTCCTTCGCCTTGCTGGCGAAGTCGCCCAGTCCGCCCTTTGACTGCTCGCTCATTGTCGGCTCCCACCGCTCGGTGCCGTCGTGGTCGACGACGCTCGAAGCGAAACTACCCCGCGTGGGGTCATCACACGACCGCAGGCGGCTGGCTGCTGCCACCACTAGGCCACTGCCAGCTCACCGCGAGCGCGGCGGAACAGGACGATGGCTGCGGCGGCGGCCACCCAGAGCGGGATGACCAGGACGACGGCGCGGACGTAGGTGAGGGTGACCAGCAGCGCCAGCGCTCCGAGGTAGCTCAGGACTGCGAACCACCGGGGGAACAGGTGCGCCCGCCAGGCCCGGGTCGTGCTGACGATCATGAAGATCGCGGCGGTGCGGACCGCGAAGATCATGAGGATCGCCTCCCCGAGGGTGGTCATCGTCAGCAGCTGGGCGATCGTGGTCGCGTCGTCGACGCCGCCCAGCCTGACCCCGGCCACGCCGGTGACCGACGCGGCCGCTCCGGTGAAGATCATGGCGACGAACAGCACACCGCAGGCCAGCTGCACGGTCCCGAGCAGGGTGTCCTCTCGCTGGGCCAGCAGGCCCATGCGGTGGCGGGTGGCCGCGACGAACCACAGGAAGCACACCCCGGCGAAGGGGACCAGGTAGCACCCGGCGAGGAGGAGCATCCAGCCGTTCGTCCCCTGGTAGAAGGCCAGGACGGCATCGATGTCGGTCTCGTCGGGGGGACGACGGTCCAGGAGCAGGAACCCGGCGGTGAAGAGCACCGCGAAGGCCAACCCGGCCACGCCGGCGCCCGAGCCCTGGAGCCGGCGCCGCTCGGGCTCGGACGGGGGCGAGACGGACCCTGGTGCAGCAGACACACGATCCCCTCCCAGGTGAGCCCCGCCTCCGCAGCAGGGTCTGCCACGCCCGGGCAGCCCGGACGCTCGTCCCACCAGCCTGCGCCGCTCAGCACGCCAGGACATCACCCACTAACGGTGAGATAGTCACGATATGGAGTACGTCCTACGTGGCTGGGGCGTCCGGAACCGATCGCATCTCGCTCACCCGGAGGCCCAGATCATGGAGCAGCACCACGACACCGCTCAGCGCCGCAGTGTCCGGCACCCGGCACACCAGATCGGTGTGGCTGCCGTCGGGGCTCACCGTGACGTCCACGAAGTCGTAGAGCATGACCGAGTCGACCCGCCCCACGACTCGAATCAGGTAGAGCACACCAGCCCCCTCCTTCACCGCGTCGTGGTTCACCGTGCGTGGATTCTCCTGCCCCACCCTGCCCGCTCCCAGGCGGTCACCACCTCATGCACACCGGATGAGGTCGCTCCTCGCGGGGGGCGACGATGACACCGGCCACCGATCCGGGCGGGCACCGGCTCCCGGCCCGCAAGATCCACCCCTCCCCGCCGCCTGCCGTGCACATCGCCAGGCCGGCCGTCGCCGCGCGCCTGGACGACGGCGTCGAGGCGACGTCGGTCACGCTGCTCTCGGCCCCGACCGGGTACGGGAAGTCGACCCTGCTCGGGACGTGGGCCACGTCGACCGCGCGGACCGTGGCGTGGCTGACCCTCGACGAGCTCGACAACGACGCCTGCACCCTGTGGCTCGGGATCCACGGCGCCCTCACGGCGGCCCTGGTGCGCAGCGGCCAGGAGGACTCCGTCCAGCTGGCCGACGCCGCCCCACCCCGCCGTCCCGGGGACGCCGGCCCCGCGATCGACGACCTCCTGGCCCGGCTCGACGGGCTCACGCACCCGCTCGTGCTCGTCCTGGACAACGTGGACGAGATCAGCGGCCCCGAACCTCGCGCTGTGCTCGACCGGCTGCTGCGGTACGCCCCGCCCAGTCTCCGGCTCGTGCTGTCCGGGCGGTTCGACCCTCCGCTGGCCCTCCAGCGTGTGCGGGCCGCGGGTCAGCTCACCGAGCTACGCCACGGCGACCTGCGGTTCTCGGCACCTGACACGCTCCGCCTCGCCGACCTCTGCCAGGTCCCGCTGACCGCACAGGACCAGCAGGACCTGCACACCGCGACGGGGGGCTGGCCGGTCGCGGTAAAAATGGCGCTCGTCGCGATGGCCCGTACCCCGGCCGACCTCACCCTCAAGCCGCTGCTCAGCCCGACGAGCCCGATCGCCGACGTGCTCGTCTCCGACATCCTGGCGAGCCTGGACCCTGAGCTGGCGCAGTTCGTCCTGCGGGCCACCACCTGCCGCACGGTCGATGCTGTGCTCGCCGACGCCCTCAACGGCGGGTCCGGCGGGGCGCGGCTGCTCGCCGAGTGCGTGGACCGCGGGCTGTTCCTGGACCGCCAGACGACCGAGGAAGCCGCGCCGGTGTCCTACCGGTGGCAGGACTTCTTCGCGGCGCAGTGCCAGGCCAAGCTGGCCGGCTCACGCCCCCAGCACTGGCGCGCTCTGCACCGCAGCGCCGCGCACTACTGGCGCCAGCGCGACCTCGACGAGGCCGTCACGCACGCCCTGCGTGGGGGGCGGCCCGCCCTGGCCGCCACGTACCTGCAGGAACGATGGATCGAGCTGGTGCTCCGCGGGGACCACGCCCTCCTGCTGACGCTGTGCCACCGGATCCCGGCGCCCCTCGACGAGAGCCCCGAGCTGCTCCTGCTCATGGCCGTGTGCCACTACCTCGGCGGTGACCAGACCCAGGCCGACCTGCTGCTGCGCCGGGCCGCCCTCCCCCACCGGCTGCCCGGCCAGCGCGCCGGCGAGGACCACCCCTTCGCTCTCCTCGAGCAGCTGCTCGGGGTCGTGATGACCGGGAGCCACCCTGATCTGGGGTCGATGGCGACCCTCGGGGAAGACCTCCTGCGGACCCAGTCCCCCAGGCAGGACGCGGTCGTCGTGGCCGGGGCGGAGCACATCGTGGGCCAGCTGCTGGCGCGGGCCGGGCGGCCCACCACGGCGACCGCTCTCCTCGAGGCCTCGACCGCGGTCGCCACGTCGCGATCGATGACAGCGCTGCGCCTGGCCGGTGAGTCCGAGCTCTCCCTCCTGGTCCGCGAGCGCGAGGGCTGCGGGCCGGGGCGCAGCGCCGCCCGCGCGGTCCTCGACGCGGCAGGACACCTCGGCTGGGAGGGCGCGCCCATCCTGGCCCCCGCCTGTCTCACGCTGGCCCTGGGTGAGTACGACCGCGACGACCTCAGCGCCGCGAAGGGCTGGGCCACCCGGGCCCTGCGCACCGCTCAGCGCGGGGACCGCGCCCTGTGCGCACTCGCCCGGGCGGCCCTCCTGGAGATCGCATTGGCCGCCGGAGACCCGGCCGCCGCCCAGGAGCACTCCGCAGCCTTGGCGTCCGAGGCACCGTCGGGACTGCCACCCTACTGGCCGGTCTTCGCGGCCGTGCTCGACGCGCGCCGGCACCTGGCCCACGGCGAGATCGACGCCGCGGTCGAGATCGTGACCGGCCTGGGAACCCGGCCGCAGACGGCCGGTCACCCCGGGTCCGTGGTGTGGGTGGCGGAGATCCTGCGCCGGGTGGGCGATGCGGCTGGGGCCCGCGAGGTGCTGCGCTCCTTCCCACCCGACTGTCCGGCGAGCCACCTCCTCGTGCGCCGGTTGCTCGTAGACGCGCTGCTGGCGGTCGCCGGCGGCGACCGGGACGGTGGTCACCAGCTCCTCGAGGACGCGCTGGCCGCCGCCGAGCCGGAGGACGTGCGCCGTCCGTTCACCGATCGCGGCCAGGAGATCCTTCCGCTGCTCGCGGAGCACCTGGCCTGGGGAGGTGAGCATGCGGCCTTCACCGTCGCGCTGCTCGACCACCTGCCGTCCGCACCCGCCGCTCCCGCCGTCCGCTCCTACTGGTCGCTCACCCCGCGCGAGCACGAGGTGCTGCAGTACCTGCGCTCCACGATGACCGCCGCGGACATCGCCTCGGCGGCCTTCGTCTCGATCAACACCGTCAAGACGCACCAGCGGGCGATCTACCGCAAGCTCGGGGTCGAGGGGCGCCGGGAGGCGGTGCGGGTCGCGACCGACCGCGGCCTGCTCTGACGGCGCGCGTGTGGGGAACATCACCCGCGGTCCGGGAAGGGTGGTGGCCTGTCCCCAGGTTGTCTCGAGCATGACCACCGAGACCTCCGCCCCGCTCGACGCCGCCTTCGACGACCTCCTCGAGATCGACGCTGCCACCGCTGACCTGCTCTTCCGCGAGGCGCGCACGGTCAACTCCTTCGAGGACACCGAGGTGACGGACGCGCAGATCCAGGCCGCCTACGACCTCGTGCGATGGGGCCCGACGGCGATGAACACCCTGCCGCTGCGCCTCTTCCTCGTGCGCGACGCCGGTGCGCGAGCGCGCCTGGTCGAGCACCTGGGCGAGGGCAACAAGGCCAGGGCCCTGGCCGCTCCACTGACCATCGTCGCGGCCGCGGACCCCAACTTCCACGTGCACCTCGCGGTTCTCGCCCCGCACCTGGAGGGCGCCCGGGAACGCTTCGACGCGGCGGGTGAGGAGAAGCGCGCCGAGATGGCTCGCACGTCGGCCCTCATCCAGGTCGGGTACTTCATCGTCGGTCTGCGCGCGGCCGGTCTGCACGTCGGGCCGATGGGCGGTTTCGACGCCGCCGGCGTCGACGCCGAGTTCTTCGTCGAGAACGGCTGGAAGTCGGTGCTCGTCCTCAACGTGGGCACGCCGGCCGGCGAGGGCGCCTCGCACCCGCGCCAGTCGCGGCTGGGCTTCGACGAGGTCTCCCTCACCGTCTGAGGCAGGGTGCGTCGGGCACAATGGAGGCACCATGACGAGCTTCCACGACTTCCCCCTGCCCGCCGCCGTGCGCCAGGAGCTCACCGACCAGGGCATCACCAGCCCGTTCCCCATCCAGGTCGCGACCCTTCCGGACACCCTCGCCGGCAAGGATGTGCTCGGCCGGGGACGCACGGGTTCAGGCAAGACGCTCGCCTTTGCGCTCCCCCTGGTGACGCGGCTCGGCGCATCAAGCACCAAGCGTCCGGTCCGCCGTCCGCGCGGTCTCGTGCTGTGCCCCACGCGCGAGCTCGCCAACCAGATCAACGCCACCGTGGAGCCGCTCGCCCGGGCTCTCGGCCTGGTCACCACGGTGATCTTCGGCGGTGTCTCGCAGAACCGTCAGGTCTCCGCGCTCAACGGCGGCGTCGACATCGTCATCGCCTGTCCCGGCCGTCTCGAGGACCTGCTCAAGCAGAAGGTCCTCACGCTGGACTCCATCGAGATCACCGTCCTCGACGAGGCCGACCACATGGCCGAGCTCGGGTTCTTGCCCAGCGTCCGGCGCATCGTGGACAAGACCCCGCGGCGTGGCCAGTTCATGCTGTTCAGCGCCACCTTGGACAACGGTGTCGACCAGCTCGTCGACCGCTATCTCGACCGGCCGGCGACCCACTCCGTCGACAGCGCCGAGTCTCCGGTGGCCGCCATGACCCACCACATCTTCGCCGTGCGCGACGCCGCCGAGAAGAACGCCGTCATCGCCGAGCTGGCCGCGGGTCTTGGACGCCGGGTGCTGTTCACGCGCACCAAGCACGAGGCCAAGAACCTAGCGAAGAACCTCACCGCGCAGGGCATCCCCGCGGTGGAGCTGCACGGCAACCTCGCCCAGAACGCCCGCGAGCGCAACCTCGCGGCGTTCTCCTCGGGGGCGGTGCGGGTGCTCGTCGCCACCGACATCGCTGCGCGCGGGATCCACGTCGACGAGATCGACCTCGTCGTTCACGTGGACCCTCCCACGGAGCACAAGGCGTACCTGCACCGGTCGGGCCGCACCGCGCGCGCCGGGCTCGGGGGCGACGTCGTCACGATCATCCTCCCCGAGCAGCACGGCGAGATGCGCGACCTCATCCGGCTCGCGAAGATCAGCGCGAAGCCCCAGCCCGTGTCCGTCGGGGCAGCCGCCATCAGGCGGCTCGTGGGTGAGGCTGCCGCGTTCGTGCGGCCATCGTCGAAGACGGGGGCCGGTCAGGCCGTCCGCTCGGCCCGGGCGTCGGGGGCGTCGGACGAGGCCCCTTCCCCGAGTGTTCAGGCGCCGGGTGGCCGTCCGGCGTCGGGTGGCCCCGGCCCGGCCCGTAGCGGCGGCCCGCCGAAGAGGTCACGCTCCGGCGGACAGCGCCGGAGCTGACCCGTACGGCGCCGCTCATCGCTCCCCAGCACCTGCAGGCACGAAGTCGTGGAGCGTCTCGTGACCACCGTGGACCGTGAGGCACGTGGACTCCGGCACCTCCCGCCAGGCTCCCCGCAGGTCCCCGAGCGGTTCGGACACCACCAGCCGCGCGTCCTCGGACAGCTGCTGGAGCACTGGGTGGTCGGGGTACTGGAGCCGGAGGGTCTCGACGTCCTCGTTGTGGAACAGCGACCGGGACCTGCCTTCGCTGGAATAGCGGAACGCCCAGGTGGTGTCTCCGTCGGTGGTGGCCACGGTCATCTGGATCGGGTGCTGGATCCCGTGACGGTGACCCGTCTCCTCGATCAGACCGACGGCCCGAGCCACCGCGCCGGGGGGATCGTCGGCGAGCCCGAACGTCAGGGCGAGGAAGAAGAAGAGCTCGGAGTCCGTCGACCCCTCGATGTCTGGGAACAGGCTCGGGGCGACCGTCAGCGCGAGGTCACGCTTGACCGACGGAAAGCCCGTAATGGCACCGTTGTGCATCCAGAGCCAGCGGCCGTGCCGGAACGGATGACAGTTGGTCTGCTGGACAGCGGTGCCGGTCGAGGCACGGATGTGTGCGAAGACGCGTCCGCCGGATGCGTGCGCCGAGAGCTCTCGCAAGTTGCGGTCGTTCCACGCCGGCTCGGTGCTGCTGTAGATGCCTGGCACCTCCTGGGCGCCGTACCAGCCCACACCGAAGCCGTCACCGTTGATCGTCTCCGCACCCAGACGTGAATGCCTGCTCTGGACCACGAGCGAGTTCTCAGGCTTGAAGAGAAGGTCCTCCAGGAGCACCGGGGAACCGGAGTACGCGAGCCAACGACACATGTCCACTCTCCATCTACTCATCGACCGGGGACGGAGGACCCTTCCAGTTCATGCCGCGAGCGCGCACCGCGGCTCACCCCCCAGGGGTGAATGTGGGTGGGTGCCTTCGGGAGCAGCTGCGGGCTAGGCCGAGCTGACGCCCGGGCGTTCGACCAGCTGGAGGGCGCCCCCGAGGACGAAGCACACCGCACCGGCGAACGTGCCCCAGTCGACGAGGTTGAGGTTGACCGCCGCGGAGGTCGCCGGACGGGTGAAGGCCGCGAGTCCGGCGAGGAAGAACACCAGCGATCCCAGCTGGTTGACCGCGACGACCCACCAGCCGAGTTCGTCGAACCGGACGCCGGGGTGGCCGTGGCAGACCTCGAGGAGGGCCAGGTGTCCCGAGACGAGGAAGCACACGCACCCGATCATGTCCGGCAGCCAGATCCAACCGTTGGACTGACGCGCCGTCAGGTCCGAGGCGTAAGCGGCGACCAGGCTGACGCCGAAGAACACGGTGCCGACGAACAGCACCGCGGCGCTGACCCAGCCGATCTGCCGAGGCCGCCACGCCCACCATCGCCACGACACCGACCGCAACGATCCGTGCTCGTCGATGTCGCTCGGGGCATTCGACGCCTGGACGACAGAGGCGTAGCCACCCACGCTGAACCAGACGCCCCCGACGAGGTAGACCAGATCCTCGTCACGGACACTGCCGATGTCCTGGTTCGCGAGCACGGCGCCGAGGGCAAACAGCGAACCTCCCAGGATGAACGCGATCCCCGCGACCCAGTTGACGCGAGCCAGCCGACGCGCGGTCGTCGGCTCCGAAGCGACGATCCGGGTCACCTGCCCGGCCGCATCCCGGATCTCGATCCATCCACGTCGGCGCGCCAACCGGGAGGCCCAGTGCGCGGTCGACCCGTCCGCCAGGTGCCACGTCATCCGGGTGGCGAACCAGCCCGTCCCGTCCACCTGTCCGAGCACCCAGCGCGCGGGGTGGGTGATCGTCGATCCGCCGGGTCTGCCGTGGTCAGGTCGCTGCATCGGACGCCATCGACGGTCAGCAGGTGCTCGAGACGGCATCCTCAAGGGCCGTCAGCGTCGTGCCCAGCTCCTGGATGGCGGTACCGACGGCCGACAGCGTCGCCACCGAGGGGGTCGCAGCCGCCGTGTCGAGGCTCTGACCGACGGACGAGACAGCCTGGTCGACGGCGTCCACCTCGTCGCCGAACTCGTCCTGGGCGTCCTTCTTGACCTGGCTCAGGTCCGACTGGATCTGGTCGACGTCGTCCTGCAGCGTCGTCAGAGCACCCTGGTCGATGTCCAGATCCTTGAGATTCGCGACCGACGTCTTGAGCGAGTCGACCGAGGAGCACACCGCGGGGGGCGCATCGTCACCACCGTCTCCACCGTCTCCACCGCAGCCGGCGAGCGCCAGTGATGTCAGCAGGACGGCCGAACCGGCCAGGGCGTATGCGGGGCGTCGAAGGATCACGTCTTCAGTGTTGAGCCGCTGGCGCGCCGCTGCCTCACCCAGAGCGAGTGATGTCCGCGGGCCGGCCCCGGAGCCAGACTGGACGTGATGAGGGCCTCGCCCGTCCAGATCGGGCCCGGCCAGTCCACGGGAAGGATGCATGATGATGGATCCGAACTACACATTGCTGGTTGCCGCCTACGGCGGCGACGCGTCGGCAGCGGCGGAGGACTTCACCCTGATCAAGGGCATGGACGACACGGCCGTCGTGGCTGCGGTGGTCCTGTCCCGCGATGAGTCAGGTGAGGTCACGGTCAAGGAGCACGGTGGAGGCCTCGTGGGTGGAGGCAGTGCACTGGGCGCCATCGGGGGGCTCGTGGTCGGGTTGTTCGCTCCCCCGCTGCTGGCGGCCACCGTGATCGGCGCTGGGATCGGCGCCGGCGCCGGTGCCATCGCGAAACGCCACCAGGAGAAAGCGATCGGGGTCGACGCGGAAGAGTGGCTGCCGGCAGGATCGTCTGCCATCGTCGCGGTCGTCGACGACCTGTACCTGGACCGCGTGGACCACGAAGTCGCGAAGGCGACCAAGAAGGTGCGCAAGGCGATCGACAAGGGAGACTACGACGCCGTGGTCAAGGCCGTCAACGAGGGCGACGAGAAGATCATCAAGGCTGTGGAGTCCTAGATCACCTCGGCGAGCTCACCGCGAAAGGAGATCGCCGACGTCAGCAGCCCGCGCATGACCACCATGGTGAGGACCATGGCGCTGCCCGCTGCGACAGTGCCCAGCAGTCCGAGGAGCTCGCCCGGTCCCCCGGTCCGCACGACAGCGAGCAGGTGGATCGTCACAGCGGTCGCCAGGGAGGTCGCCACCGCTGTGGCACCGAGGATGACGTCCACCCACGTCAGCGCGCGCACGCTGAAGATCTGATCACCGGTCACCATCGACAGCAGTCGCCAGACCGCGACCAGCGCCACCTGGACACAGACGAGCGCAAGGATCGCCGCCGCGGAGTAGGGAACGACAAGGTGGGCGACCTCAGGGAAGTCCTCGCCCACCCAGGTCGCCTGCACCGGGGTGAGCACCTGGGCCAGCACCACTCCACCGAACAGGACCACCAGCAGCGCGCGAAGCAGGACCGTCACGACACGACTCATAAATCGATCATCGATACTAAACGATCGAAAGTCAATAGATATGGCCCGTCAGTCTCCGTGACAGGCTCCCCACGCGACCCCGCTGTCACAGGTGCACGCCGCACCTGGGTCGCGCTTCGCGTCGGCGGTGGCGTACCAGTCACGCAACGACACCGCGTCTCTCCCCTGCCGCAGGAACCCGGCCATGAGGCGCATCGGTTCGTCGACGTGGCGGAAGAAGAGCTGGTACCCCTCGCAGAGGTAGTGCAGACCGGGCTCGCCGTCGGGGGTGCTGATGAAACGGTCCTTGGGGCAGCCGCCGTTGCAGGCGAAACGCACGTCACACCTGCGGCAGTAGTCCGGCAAGGTGGCGAGCTTCGCCGATCCGAAGGCGCGCTGCTGCGGCGAGTCGACCATCTGCAGCAGTGTGCGCCCCTCGGTGATGTTGCCCAGCAGGTAACCGGGTTCGACGTAGTGGTCGCAGGAGTACAGGTCACCGGTGTGCTCCAGGGCGACGGCGTCCCCGCACGTGCGCGCATGGACGCACAGGCCGGCCTGGTCCATCCCCATCCAGTGCGCGAGCGCTGTGTCGAACATCGACACGAAGACGTCACCGACATCGTGCCGCGCCCACTCCTCGAAGACGTCGATGAGGAAGCGTCCGTACTGCTCGGCCCCGACGGTGCGGTGGGTGACGAGGTTCCCCTCCTGCCGGTACAGCCGGCGCTTCCCGCGACGGTCACCCCAGCCCGTCTCGGATGCCTCGAGGAGGTCCGCGGTGACGCGCTCGACGATCGGGATGAGCTGCACGAAGGAGGCGCCGAGATCATCGCGGAGGAACTGGTAGACCTCGCGGCCGTGGTCGCCGTTGGCCGCGTTCACGGTCGTCAGCACGTTCCAGTCCACCTCGTGCCGCTTGAGCGCCTCCAGGCCGCGGATCACCCGGTCGAACGTGGGCTTGCCGCCCTTGTCGACCCGGTAGGCGTCGTGCATCTCCCTGGGTCCGTCGATGGAGACCCCGACCAGGAAGTCGTTCTCGCGGAAGAACTCCGCCCACTCGTCGTTGAGCAGGGTGGCGTTGGTCTGGACCGTGTTGAGGATCCGCTGACCGGGGGCGGCGTACTGCTCCTCGAGCTCGAGGGTGCGGCGGAAGAAGTCGAGCCCCATCATCGTCGGTTCCCCGCCCTGGAAGGCGACCACCACCTCCTCGACGCCGCGATGGGCGGCGAGGAGCTGGCGGACGTACGCCTCGTGCACGCTCGGGTCCATCCGGAAGCGGCTCCCGGGATAGAGCACGTCCTTGGAGAGGAAGAAGCAGTACTCGCAGTCGAGGTTGCAGATCGCGCCGGTGGGCTTGGACATGACGTGGAATGCCCGCGCTGCTGTCAGATTCGTCATGGCGCTCCCTCAGTCGAGCAGGAACCAGCCACGGACCTGCGCCTCGTGGTCGACGTAGCGTTCACCGGACACGTCGACGACCACCTTGTCGATGATTCCTCCTGTGAAGGTGAAGGGGGCGGTGTACACCGGTGTCACCGGCGAGGCGTCGTCGCGGCCCACGCACAGGCCGTCACCGACCGCGCAGAACAACCCGGGCTGGGTGACGATCACGTCACTGCCCACGACGTCGCCGTCGACGTACAGGGTCAAGGTGCCCTTGGCCCCGGCCATCATCGGGTCCTCACTGCGCCCCTCGGCGACGAACTCGGCCGTGAGGACGTGGGCGCCCGGCGCTAGGTCGCGGTCGGCGGTGATCGTCTGCACGGTGGTGCCCACCCAGTTGAACGCGTAGTTGAGGCGCCGGTCCTGGAGATAGAGGCTGTGCCCCCCAGCCATACCGCCGTGGGCGAAGATGACGCCCTCCGCATCCGGTGTCTGGATGTGCACACCGGCAGCGATCGTGTACGACCTGCCGCTGATGAGGACCGCAGACTGCTCAGGTACCGGGGCACAGTCGGGGTAGTAGACGTATCGGTCACGTGCGGGCGAGCCGCTGGGACGCTCGGCGAGGGTCTGTTCGAGGGCGGTCCGGTCGTCGAGGGGGAGGCCGTTGTACTGCTCGGCGAGCTCGAACCAGCGTGCCTTCATGCGCTCGAGCCGCTCGTGCTCAGGTCCGGCGAGGTCGACGGACTGGGACCGGTCGACCTGGACGTGGTAGATCTCCCAGACGTCCTGGTCGAACTTGCCCCACCCGCTGAGTGGGGGATGCACGGTGCAGGCCAGCCAGCCGTCCTCGTAGAGCGCCCGCTGCCCCAGCATCGCGTAGAACTGCGTCCGCTTCCCGGCCGCACCGGGGTCGGTCAACGAGGCTGCGAAGCTCTCACCCTCGATGGCGCTCTGCTGGAAACCGTTGAGCGTGTCGGGAGGGGTGATGCCGAGCAGGTCGTAGATCGTGGGGACGACGTCGACCGCGTGCACGTACTGCGAGCGCGGCGTGGCGTCCGCCGCGACCTTCGCCGGCCAGGAGACCAGGCACATGTCCGCGACGCCGCCCTCGTAGCCCGCCCAGCGCTTCCAGTACGGGAACGGGGTGTCGAAGGCCCACGCCCACCCGGTGTTGTAGTGGTTGTAGGACTGCGTCCCCCCGAGCTCGTCGATGTGCTGCAGGGTCAGCTCAGGCGGCGTGGGCACCCCGTTGAAGAACCGCCACTCGTTGAACGTCCCGTTGGGACCGCCCTCGCCGCTGGCGCCGTTGTCCGAGATCACCACGACGATCGTGTTGTCCAGCTCTCCCGAGGACTCCAGGAAGTCGATCACGCGACCCACCTGGTCGTCGGTGTACTCCACGTAGCCCGCGAACACCTCTGCCATCCGGACGAAGAGGCGCTTCTCGTCGGCACTGAGCGAATCCCAGGGTCGGACCGTGTCGAGCATCGGCCAGGGCTGGCCGTCAGGCCCGGTGACGCCCGGCTCCCCATGCGGATTGATGCCGGAGAGCTCGGTGTCCTGGGGCAGGAGGCCCAGCTCCTTCTGGCGGGTGAGGATCCTGTCGCGGATCGCCTCGTAGCCGTCGTCGAAGACACCCTTGTACTTGTCCGCCCACTCCTGGAAGACGTGGTGCGGGGCGTGAGCGGCGTCGAGGGAGAAGTAGAGGAAGAACGGCTTCTCGGGTTCGACGACCTTGGCGTCACGGATGAACTGGATCGCCTTGTCGGAGAGGTCCTTGGCGATGTGATACCCCTCCTCCGGCGTGGCCGGGGGCTCCGTCGGATGGTTGTCGTGGACCAGGTCGGGGTACCACCCGGAGGACTCCCCGCCCAGGAAGCCGTAGAAGCGCTCGAACCCTCGACCCAGCGGCCAGCGCTTCTTCCATGCGGCCATGCCGGTCTCCTCCCCCGGGGTGAGGTGCCACTTGCCCACGCAGTACGTGTTGTAGCCGTTCTCCGCCAGCACCTCCGAGAGGAAGCCGTTCTCGAAGGGGATGCGGGTGGAGATCCCAGGGAACCCCGAGCTGAACTCCGCGATGGTCGCCATCCCGTTGGACGTCGCGTTGCGGCCGGTGAGCAGGGAGGCGCGGGTGGGTGAGCAGAGCGCGGTCGTGTGGAAGTTCGAGTACCGCACCCCCTGCTCGGCGATGCGGCTCATCGTGGGGGTGCGCACCGGGCCGCCGAAGCAGTCCATCGTGCCGTAGCCCACGTCGTCCCACACCACGAAGACCACGTTGGGTGCGCCCGCCGGTGCCTTCGGCGCCAGGTACGGCGCCCAGTCCGGGACCGAGTCCCGGATGTCCAGCTCGATCTTGCCTGCGAAGTCACGTGTCATGGTTTCCGCCTCCTGGAGAGTCTTCACTCAGCACGATGCGCGACGGGACGTGCGAGGGCATCACCCTGCCCGGATGAGGCGCTGCCCCGGGGGCGGTCCTACCGTCGAATCGGGCCCCGTCGGCGGGTGTCCGGAGTCGACAGGAGCGGGCGCCATGACCACAGCAGCCACCACGGCGAGCCCCTTCGACCCCCACCTGCTCGGGGTGGAGGCCTACGCCTACCTCTACCCGCTGGTGACCATGGAGACCACGCGCCGGCAGATGACGAACGCTCCGCCGGGCACGCTCCCCGGACACGGCCCGATGAACACCTTCACCCACGTCCGTGCGTTCCCGACCGCCGACTTCCGGGCCGTCGTGCGACCCAACTTCGACACCTTGTACTCCGTGGCATGGCTCGACCTGTCGCACGGACCGGTCGTGGTCACCGCTCCGGACACCCGCGGCCGCTACTACGGGCTCGCCATGTACGACATGTGGAGCAACGCCTTCGCCGCACCGGGGTGGCGCACGTCGGGCACCCGCGCAGCGCACTGGGCCGTGACCCCGCCGGGATGGTCCGGCACCCTTCCGGACGGAGTCCGCGCGATCGCCGCGCCCACCCCGACCGTGTGGGTCATCGGCCGGACCCAGACCAACGGCCCGGACGACTATGCGGCGGTCCACGACATCCAGGACGGATTCGCCGTGGTGCCCCTGGACGCGTGGGGAACGGGGGGCGCTGGGCAGGCCGCGGTGCGGGCCGCGGTGGATCCAGACGTGGACATGGAGACGGAGCCGCTGCACCAGGTCAACGCCATGACCACGGCTGACTTCTTCGAGCTGGGCGCCCGCCTGATGGGTGTCCACCGTCCCGCGCTGACGGACTGGTCGGTCCTCGAGCGCATCGCCCGGATCGGGATCGTCCCGGGGCTCCCCTTCGACCCGGGCGCGCTGACGCAGGACACAGTCGCAGCTCTGGCCTCGGTGCCCGAGGAAGCGCTGGACCGACTGCACACTCTGGTCCCGACCATGGCCCGGGTCGCCAACGGCTGGACCATGAACACCGACACGATGGGCGTCTACGGCAACTCCTACCTCAAGCGCGCGATCGTGGCGATGATCGGCCTGGGGGCCAACGCGCCCGAGGACGCCATCTACCCGCTGCAGATCGCCGACGCCGACGGGCACCCGGCAACCGGTGCGCGTCGGTACGTGCTCCGCTTCGCAGCCGACGCACTGCCGCCGGCCGACGCGTTCTGGTCGGTGACCCTCTACGACGCGGACGGCTACCAGGTCGCGAACTCCCTCAACCGGTTCGCCCTGGGCGACCGGGACCCGCTCGTCTACGACGCGGACGGGACGCTCACCCTCCACGTGCAGGTGGACGCTCCGGACGAGGACCGCACACCCAACTGGCTGCCCACCCCGGCTGGAGCGTTCAGCCTCTGCATGCGCCTGTACGCGCCCAGGCCCGAAGCCCTGGACGGTCGGTGGAACCCACCCCCGCTGACGGCCGTCTCCTGAGCGCGGCATGGACGTCACAGTTCTCCTCGTGGTCGCCGCCGCCCTGTTCGGCTGGGGGCTCGTGTCGAAGCGGCTCGAAGCGGCCAACCTGACTGCGCCCATCATCTTCGTCGCCCTCGGCGCTTGCGTCGCCGGACTCGGTCTGATCGACCGCCCGTCCGCACCGGAGACCCTGCTTCCGCTGCTCGAGGTCACCCTGGTGTGGTTGCTGTTCTCCGACGCAGCCGGGCTCCCCGCGCAGCAGCTGCGGCGCGACGCCGGCCGCTTCGCGCGGCTCCTCCTCGTCGGCCTTCCCCTGTCGGTCCTTCTCGGCTGGGGGCTGGCGGCATGGCTCTTCCCCGGGATGGGCATGTGGTTGGCGTTGTTCGTCGGCGCGGCACTGGCCCCCACGGACGCCGCCCTCGGCGTGCCCGTGGTGACCAACCCCGTCGTGCCCTCCCGGATCCGACAGCTCATCACGGTCGAGAGCGGACTCAACGACGGCATCGCCACCCCGGTCGTCATGGTCGCGATCGCCGGCGCTGCAGCCGTCGCGGGCCTCGAGAGCGACGAAGGTGCGGGTCGCGCTGCTGTCGACCTGCTCATCGGGGTGGCGGTCGGGGTCGCCGTGGGCGGGGCAGGCGGCTGGGTGCTCCGCCGGGCGCGTCGACGCGGCATCGCCGCCGACGACTTTGCTGGGATCGCAGTCCTGGCCTTGGCCCTGCTCGCCTACGCCGCCGCACTGGCGCTGCAGGGCAACGGGTTTGTGGCGGCCTTCTGCGGCGGTCTGGCGTTCGGGGCGCTCGCGGGGCGCCGAGCGCCGGCCGAGCTGCTGTACCTCGAGCAGACAGGCGCCGTGGTCTCCTTGCTGGTGTGGCTGGCTTTCGGTGCGATCGCCGTCCCCATCATGCTGGAGCGCATCGACGTCCTCACGGTCGTGTACGCCGTCCTCAGCCTGACACTCGTGCGCATGCTGCCGGTGGCGCTGGCCCTCATCGGGACGAAGCTGGACCGCAGCACCGTCCTGTTCGTCGGCTGGTTCGGTCCACGCGGACTGGCCTCGCTCGTGTTCGCCCTCCTCGCCCTGGAAGCCCTCGGGGCAGTCGCTGACGAAGCCGTGGCGCTCGTCGCGGTCACGGTCTTGCTCAGCGTCGTCGTCCACGGCCTCAGCGCCGGGCCTCTGGCCAGGCGCTACGGGCAGGCGGCTGCCGCAGCCGGGCCGGAGCCCGGCGGTCCGGTGCCGGTCATCCCCCTCCGCACGAACCGTCGCGGAACCGAAGAACACCCTCGAGAGGACACACCATGACCGAGACCCTGTGCCGTATCGACGACGCCCGCGCCTATCCCCAGGGGGAGCTGTTCTTCCTCAGGGGCAAGCCGGGAGGCTACGAGGCCGTCGTCTACAACACCACGGGCCTCAACCGGTGCCCGGCTGATCAGTTCGAGTCCATCGATGTCGACGTCCTGCGTGAGGAGACCGGCGCGGACATGGTCTGGAAGAACCCCCGTCGGTTCTGGATGCAGGACCACCTGCAGGTCGACCTGGTCGGCGAGCCCGCGGAGTTCCAGGGGCTGGCCTTCAACTGCGTCGCGAAGATGACCATGCCGGCGACTTTCGACCCTGCTCTAGGCCAGTCGGGCATGGCCTACGCACCGATGCAGATCCGTCGCGTCTCCGTCTACGAGTACGACGCGGGCAGCCTCGTGTTCCTCCTGCGGTCCCCGGACGGCATCACGTGGGTGATGCAGACCTACACGAACCACATCGACGACACGCTGACCGAGTCAGACCTCCCCAGGCTCGCCGAGCGGTTGCTGCTGCCCGTGGGGTGGGAGTTCACGGCGAGGGAGCTCGACCGGGATCTCGTCGTCGACACCAAGGGACTGGCCCACATCGTCCCGGACAACCTGGAGAACATGTACCAGGGCTACGACCCGGACGTCTTCAACTACGACCCTTGGGTCTGAGGGCCCCGTCGGCGCATGGCCCCGGTCCGCCGTTCAGGTCCTGTAGCGCACACCCAGCGCGGCACCCCCAGCAGCACCAAGATCGCCCAGATCATCTCGCCATGTCCACCCGCGATCGACCCGCGATGGGGCCATCCTGGGCCTGCTCGGCCGTCCTGGGGATCATCCGCATCGGATGACCACCGGAGGTTCTCGGGGTCACGCCTTCGGCTTCAGTGCCCGGGCAGCCTGCTCGGCGGCGTCGTCGAAGGGGTGGAGCACGAGGTCCACCCGCCCGGCCGCCGCCTCCTGTGCCAGAGACGCGGCCTCGGCATCGGTGTGCGCGGTGACGGCGAGCCTGCCGGGGAAGTGCCGGCGCTTCAGCGCCGCGGCGAGCACGCGCGTGACGTCGACCCGCGGGATGGTGCTGACCACCCACCTCGCCGACGCCAGCGGGAGGCTCGCAGGGAACTCCGGGTCCTCGGCATCACCAAAGACGATGCGAACGAGCCCCGATGTCTCGAGGGAGGGGTCGATCCGGGCGAACGGATCCCAGTCGACCACGAGGACACGCTGCCCGTCGGCAGCGAGCCGCCGGACGATGTGTCGCCCGTACCGACCGTAGCCGTAGACGATCACGTCGACGGGCGGGTGTTCGGGCGGCGGGGCATCGAGGGGATGCCTGCGTTCGAAGACGCTGAGCAGCGGTGCGAGCCGCTCGAAGATCTGGTGGGAGTAGATGATCAGGTAGGTGGAGGTGCCGATGGTGACCATGCCGACCAGAGTCACGAGTCCGACGGCCTCGTTGCCGATGTGGCCGAGGCTCAGCCCGAGCGCGACGAGGATCAGAGAGAACTCGCTGATCTGCGCGACCGCCAGTCCGGCGAGGAACGAGACGCGCTTCGGGTAGCCCATGAGCCCCATGATCACCAGCACGATGAGCGGGTTGCCGATCAGCACAAACGCTGAGAGCGCGATGGTGGCCGGTATCTGCGACCCGATCTCCGCGAAGTCCAGCTGGGAGCCGAGCTCGATGAAGAAGAACAGCAGCAGGAAGTCACGCAGGCCCGTGAGCGAGGAGGCCAGCGACTCACGGTACGGCGTCGACGCCAGCGCGAAGCCCGCGAGGAACGCACCGACCTCGATGGAGAAGCCGAGCCAGTCACCGAGGGCGGCGACGGACACCGCCCAGGCCACCGCGAAGACGATCAACAGCTCCTGGGAGCGCGCAACGAGCGCCATCAGGGGTGGTAGCACCCACCGCATGAGCATCGCCAGCACCACGAGAAGGCTCACACCCTGCGCGGCGACGAGGGCGATCCGGAGGCCCACGGATCCCTCGTCCTCTCCCCCGAAGGATCCCAGGACGATCATCAGCAGCACGACCACGATGTCTTGCACGATGAGGAACCCGAGAGCGATCCGACCGTGCAGCTCATCGATCTCGCGTTTGTCTGAGAGCAGCTTGACGATGATGATCGTCGAGGAGAAGGTCAGAGCGACCGCGACGTACAACGCGGTCACCGGCTCCATGCCGAGCAGCACCGCGAGCGCGTATCCGATCACCGAGGTGAAGACCACCTGGCCGAGCCCGGTGATCACCGCGACCCGACCGGTCGTGCGGACCAGATGGAGGTCCAGGCGGAGACCGACGAGGAAGAGCAGGACCGCGATGCCCATCTGAGCGAAGAGCTCCAGCGGCTCGTTGTCCTCGACCCAGCCGAGCGCCGACGGACCGACGATCACCCCGACCGCGATGAAGGCGACGATGAGGGGCTGCCGGGCACGGTTGGCGATCAGGCCCACCGCCGCGGCGACAGCCAGCACCGCCGCGGTGACCTGAAAGGTGCTCTCCATCGCCAGGTCAGCCGAAGTCGGCGGGCTTGTCGTGGTCCGCTGGGCGAGAGTCGAGATGGTCGCTCATCCGGCCTCCGTGGACAAGGGCGAGAGTGTCGGGAGTCATCGATCGTGGTGCTGCCCAGTATGCCAGTGCAGGTCGGGACCGCAGGAGGGACTTCTGGCCCTATGCCGGCGCCGCCGGTCACCGCAGGGTGGAGGTACCCGCGAGGAGGCGACACCATGGCGATCACCCCCGGCATACCTCCCCCGACAGGTACGTCCGCCGTGGCCTGGCACGCGCGCACGGTCGAGCAGGTCGTGGAGCTCTGGCAGACCGACGCCGCTACCGGGCTCGGCGCGGACGAGGTTCGCCGCCGCCTCGAGGAGCACGGGCCCAACCGGCTTCCGAAGGCCCGACGGCGCAGTCCGCTGGCCCGGGCGCTGGCCCAGCTCAACAACCCCTTGATCCTCGTGCTGATCGTCTCCGGCACAGTCACCGCCCTCCTGCAGGACTACCTGGACTCCGCGGTGATCTTCGGTGTGGTCGTCATCAACGCGATCATCGGGTTCGTCCAGGAGGGCAAGGCCGAGAGCGCACTGGAGGCTGTGCGGGCCATGCTCGCCAGCCACGCCACCGTCCTGCGCGAGGGTTCCCGACAGCAGGTCGAGTCCTCCGACCTCGTCCCTGGCGACGTCGTGCTGCTCGAGTCCGGTGACCGCGTGCCGGCGGACCTCCGGCTGCTGCGCGTGCACAACCTCCGCATCGAGGAATCGGCGCTGACCGGGGAGTCCGTCCCCGTCGAGAAGACCGTCGACGCCACGGCGGAGGACGCGAGCCTCGGTGACCGGACCTGCCTCGTCTACTCCGGGACCCTGGTCGTCTACGGGCAGGCCCGCGGCCTCGTCGTCGCGACCGGGACCGACACCGAGGTGGGCCAGATCGGTGCGCTGGTCGGTGAGGCGGCGTCGCTGGCGACGCCGCTGACCAGGCGGCTGGACCAGTTCGCACGCCAGATCACCGGATTCATCCTCATCGTCGCGGCGCTGGCGTTCGTCTACGTCCGGTTCGTCGGCGGGATGGACCTGCTGGAGGCGTTCCTCGTGGTCGTGGGGCTGGCGGTGGCCGCGATCCCCGAGGGTCTGCCGGCGATCATCACGATCGTGCTCGCGATCGGCACCCGCGCGATGGCCAGCAACGCGGCGATCGTCCGGCGGCTCCCGGCGGTGGAGACCCTCGGGTCGGTCACGGTGATCTGCTCGGACAAGACCGGGACGCTCACGCGCAACGAGATGACCGCGGTACGCGTGATGCTCCCTGCAGGTGACCTCACCTGCAGCGGTGTCGGGTACGTGCCCGACGGCGGGTTCACTGACGGCGACGGCGTGGTGGACTCGCGGGAGCACGCCCCGCTGCAGCGGCTGGCCACCGCGGGCCTGCTGTGCAACGACGCGGTGCTGCACCACCACGACGACGACTCCTGGAGCGTGGCCGGAGACCCCACCGAGGGGGCGCTGGTGACGCTGGCGCTCAAGGCAGGTCTCGACCAGCACGACGCACCGGCTGACCTCCCCCGGGTCGACGAGGTCCCGTTCGAGTCCGAGAACAGGTTCATGGCCACCCTGCACCACGACCACCACGGGCATGCGCTCGTCTTCCTCAAGGGCGCGCCGGAGCGGGTCCTCGACCTGTGTGGGATGGCCGGTCACGAGGACTGGCACGACCGCATCGCCCGCGCCGCCTCCGAGGGCGAGCGGGTCCTCGCGCTGGCCCGGGCCGACGTCGCCCCCGACACCGACCACCTCGACCTCGAGCGGCTGCCCCGGTTCGAGCTGCTGGGGATGGTCGGCCTGCTCGACCCGCCGCGCACCGAGGCGGTCACGGCGGTCGACGAGTGCCAGGCCGCCGGGATCCGGGTCAAGATGATCACCGGCGATCACGCGGTCACTGCGGCGGCGATCGGCCGGGAGCTGGGCCTGCACGCCGAGGTGGCGCTCACCGGCGAGACCATCGAGGCCATGGACGACGAGGCGCTGCAGGTGGCCGCCGCCCACAGCGACGTCATCGCTCGGGCCAGCCCGGAGCACAAGATGCGCCTGATGACCGCGTTGCAGGCCCGCGGCAACTACGTCGCGATGACCGGCGACGGCGTCAACGATGCACCCGCACTCAAGGCCGCGGACATCGGCGTGGCGATGGGGCGCCGCGGCACCGACGCCGCACGGGAGGCCTCCGACCTGGTCCTGACTGACGACAACTTCGCGACCATCGCCCGCGCCGTCAGGCAGGGCCGCGTGGTGTTCGACAACATCAAGAAGTCGCTGCTGTTCATCCTGCCCACCAACGGTGGCGAGGCGGGTCTGATCCTCGTCGCGCTGCTGCTCGGGCTGACGATGCCGGTCACCGTCGGCCAGATCCTGTGGGTGAATATGGTGACCGCAGTAACATTGGCGCTGGCACTGGCCTTCGAGCCAGCCGAGCCCGGCGTCATGCAGCAGCCACCGCGAGCGCCGAAGGAGCCCCTGATCACCCGGCCGCTCGCGTTGCGGGTCGCCTACGTGAGCGTCCTGATGACGGTCATCACCCTGGTCGCCTTCGAGTGGGAGGTCTCACGGGGCAGCTCGATCGAGACGGCCCGGACGGCGGCTGTCAACGTGCTCGTCGTGGGCGAGATGCTGTACCTGTTCAACGTCCGTCACTTCACCCGGTCCGCCCTCAACGCCGAAGCGTTCACCGGCAACCGGGTCGCGCTGCTCGTCACCGGCGTGCTGGTCGTGCTGCAGCTAGCCTTCACCTACGCCCCGCCGCTGCAAGAGGTCTTTGCGAGCGAGGGGCTCGGATGGGCGTCCTGGACGGCGATCCTCGGCCTGGGGAGCGCCAAGTTCCTCGCCGTCGAGGCGGAGAAGGCGTTCTGGCGCCACCGCGGCGTGCAGCGACTGTAGCTCGCCGGTCTCTTCACTTCTGAACTGCATCAACAACTGTGGGCGATACTGGGTTCGAACCAGTGACCTCTTCGGTGTGAACGAAGTTTTGCCGGTTCAACGCGGTTCGCAGGTGTTCGGAAATGGCGCTACGCCTCACTTCTGGACACCTGCGAATCGCTCCGAACCCCGCCCGTTGGGGTACCAGTTGGGGTATGAGTTGGGGTACGAGGCCATGGCGTCGACGGCGTCACAATAGTGACCGATGTTGAGCACCCTGCACGTCTGCGCTCCGGAGTTTCCTCGGCGGGGTCGATGTTCACCGGCTCGACCAGACGGACCCATCCGCGCGCCCACTCAGCGTGCCCAACCGGCCCGCACCGAACGTCGGCCCTGATCACGGGACTTGAACCTGCGACCCCTTGACCTCTTGACCCCCAGGGTTGCCGATAGTGTTGGCCTGTCTCGATCCCAAGCAACGTCATCGCAGGTCGAGCGCTAGTTTTTATACATGAACGTCCACGGTTGTCAACCCTGATTCACGCTCTATCCGGGATCCTTGGGTCCCTAGTAGGGTCCCTAGAAGGGATGGCCGGAATCTAGACCAGTTTCTGACCTGCTAGAGACCAGGTACAAGTCATGGGTACGCAAAAACGTGCTGGTGGAGACGGCGCAATCTTCTACGACGCCAGCAAGAATCGCTGGGTCGCCCGAGTCGAGACCGGACTCGACTCAAGGGGCCATCGGCGACGCACCTCCGTCCAAGGCCGCACCCGTGCCGAGGTCGCCGGCAAGCTCAAGGAGCTCCGCTCCATCCGGGATGCTCACGTCGACCTCTCCACCCGCTCGACGACGTTCGCCGAAGCAACCAGCCTCTGGCTCGCGCGGGGACTCTCAAGCTCACTGAGCGAGAACACCGAACACAACTACACGACCCTGCTGACGGTGCACGTCTTGCCGGTCCTGGGGCAGATGAAGCTCCTCGACATCCGACCCGACGACGTCGAGCTCGCCCTCGACAAGATGGCCGTCAAAGGCCGCTCCGCCGCCAGCATGCGCCAAGCCCTCAACCTCACCCGGCGCGTCCTGAAGTTCGCCGAACGCCGAGGGCTCGTCGTCCGCAACGCCGCCTCGCTCGTGGAGACACCCGAGGGGCCCACCGCAACCCGGGCAGGGCTCACCCCCGAGGAAGCCCAAGCACTGCTCCGTGCTGCTCGCACCTCACGGCTCGGCAACCTGTTCCGCATCTCCCTACTGCTCGGACTGCGCCCCTGGGAAGCGGCCGCATTGAAGTGGTTGGCGCTTCACCTCGACGACGACGTCCCGACGGTCGACATCGTCGCGAGCCTGCAGCGGATCGACAAGACGATGCGACTCACGAAGCCCAAGACACCCACAAGCGTGCGAACGCTGGGACTCCCTCAGTCCGCCGTCAGTGCGTTTCGCGAACAGAAGGAACTTCAAGAACTGGAACGAGGGGCCAGTTCCAAACGGAACTTCAACCCGCTGCAGCTCGTCTTTGCCAACGAGGAAGGCGAGCCGCTCGACCCGTCGAACGTCCGCCGGGCGCTCTCTTCAGTGGCCAAGCGCGCCGGCATTGGGCATGTCCATCCCCACCTCCTGCGCCACGCAGCAGCAAGCCTCATGTCCGCAGCCGGCATGCGGCTCGAGGACATCTCCGACACCCTCGGGCATCGATCCGTCATGGTCACCGCCGAGATCTACCGCCACCCCATCGCACCCATCCGCGTAGCCCACGTCGGCGCGATGGACCAACTCCTCGCACGCAAGGACCCCGGGAAGGACGCAGGATCCCTTCCAGAACTATGAGGTCCTCAACAACAACCCGAGAAAATCGAACCATCGAGATAGCCGGCGCGAACATCCGTGCGATCCCATCCATCCTGTTGCACGCTCCTCTCACCGCGATCCTGAAGAGCCGGGTTGCCAGAGAGGGCATTCACGGCTCACCGCGACACTCGTCGAAGGTGTCGTCGGTAGCTTTCCTTGCGCGAACCAGAACGACGACCTCCTGTCGGAACTTAATGTCACGGCCAGATAGATCAGGATTGATTTCGAACGAAATTCAGGGCACGAACTCGACCACGGGCGCCACGGACGAAACCGCAACTCGGCCGAAGCCTCCTTCGAGCAGATAGCCATTTTCAGTGGACCGAAGTGCATCGATGGAGCCATAGTCAATTTCGCCTGCCGCGTCGATTGATGGCACACCTCCCTGTTCCTCCCATGTGAGCTTAGAAACGCTTTCAAATCGCACAACTCCGCGACGATAGCAATACTGCTCATCAGCAGACGGGGGCCTGCAGGACGGATGGTATTCGTGCAGCACTAGGTCCACGACAAGTTCGAGGACCCCCGGCTGGGCTACGACACTGAGAACCCAACTGTCTTCGAGGTAGAGTCCTTCGAACCCTGGGATCTCCCAGTAGTCAGACATGATGTTCACCAATCCCACACGATGGGCGTGTGATTTTCTGGGCTTGCGTGTCACAAGATTTCCGAAGGGGTCGATTCTCGTGCCGTCCAAATTCCTGATCTCTACGTGCGGACCCCCGCTCCCAGGTGTCCGGGCGCTTCCTTGTGTGATTGTGAATCGTTCGACTCCGGTCTTGTCGGTGAATTTCACCAGTCCAGTGGCGCTCTGACTGCGGGTCCACCTCATCCGACCTCATCAGACTGTGATTCCGTTGCGCGCCCGCCTGCTGCCTCTTGAGGGAGCGAAGCCTGCGCTATAGTCGCCTCGGTCTTTGCGGCAACATGCGTCCGCTGAGGCGATAAAAGGTCCCCGTCAGTCAGCCGAGCTGACTCAGCGGTCGTCCCCCAGGCCTGTGCACTCCGCGCGAACATGGCAGCAGCGTCGTAGGTGGTAGCGGTCCTGGCGGTCGCGCGGGGTGCGGCTCCACCCGAGCGCGCCGAAACACCGCTCAGCCCTGAGTCGACGGTGAAGGGATGGCTGGGGTTGTGGATCGCGACAGGCGGGCCACGCCCGGGCGCGGTGTCGTTCTCAACTGCGAAGTAGTTCGGAGCATCGTAGGTGTAGCTCGGTCCGTGAACGCCAGGGACGACGGCCGACGCCTCAGCCGCACTCGCGAGACCGACCCAAGCCAGAAGCAGGCCGATAACGACAACCAGTAGACGACGTATCACGAGACCGAGAAGTCCTGAAGCGTCGCGGGCCAGACGACCGAGTACTCATCCCCATCGGTCGACCGGTACGCAGCTCGCACGGCTGACCAGCGCGAACCAGCGCTAAGCAGTGCCTGCGCGTCCCGGAAGGCTGCGAGGGGTAGATCCGTGTGGACAAAGAGGTTCATCTCCCCAGAGCCAAAGTCGTGACCGTCGACGTAGCCATGAGCCTCGGCGAGATCAGTCTCTAGGGCCTCCTCCATCGCGATGAGAGCGTCGTAGTCGGCCTCTGAAGCGGCCGGCCACTGAAGGACAAGGATGTATTCCATGATGCCTACCAGGGATACGGGGGTGGACGGAGACCGTTGGCGGATCTGCTTCTGGATGTAGAACACCTGCCCATCTTGGGGCCCAATGGCAGGTACTGCTGCAAGGCTTGAACTTGCTCGCCAGGATCGAGTTGTGGCTCCGCAGTTGCGCGTCCAGCATCAACTTGATGCCGCGGTTCCGGTGACCTCTTCGTAGCTGGGCATGCGATTGCGTGAAAGTCCCCAAACTCGCCACCAGCCGTCATCACAGCGGACCAACGTCAGGATCTGCACGTCGGGCAGGACCGCATCCGCAAACAGTCTCGCGCTGACGCCAGAGTCAGGGATGAACTTAACGTACGCCACCTGGTCGGGCCGCTCCACGTTCGCGTGGACGTTCTGCGCCAACGCCCAGCCCTCGAGTTCCTCGCGCGCATGTGTGAAACCGTCCCACGCCGGAGAGTGCCAGGTGAGGTCCTCCAGGACAGTCTGGTAGTTGTCCATGTCGAGCAAGGCCACCCACCACATGAAGGCCGCACCGAGGGCAGTTGAGGGGTCAGGTTCCCCCTCGGGGAAGAACGCCGCGTGCACCTCATCGCCAGCGACGGCTTCCAGCGGTAGCGGCAACTGCGCCAGCGACGGTCTCTCGGCCCCAGCCAGGGCTTCACGTTGGGGACCGCGCTCGAGCGATTCTGCCGCCTGGGCGAACCCGGGGACGGTCGCCATGAACGTCTGATAGAACTCCGGGACCGACAGCGTCGGGTCCGTGTAGTCGGCCCGCTGCTGACGCAATGCCCCCAAGACCAGCTCGGGATCTAGGGCAAGTTGGTCAAGCAGGAACGCGTCGGGGTGGACCGCCTCGATCTCGTACTCGTGCATCGAGCTCGGCGGGAAGTCCTTCAGGTTGGCCGTCACAATCAGGCTCGCCCCTGACCGGACCGCCGCCGCGAGGACGTGGCGGTCCTTGGGATCGTTGGTCATCGCCGGAATCAGGTCTTCGTAGCCTTCGACTATGGCATCCGGGAACGCGCGGGCCATCTGCCGGACCCGGTGTCGCACCTTCTGGGCACTCAGCCCGCGCTTCCCCGTCAGGGTCCGCTCGACCTCCACGAGGATCTGGTCCGACCACAGAGGACGAAAGAGGCCGACGTCGGCCAAGCGCAACAACGTGTCGAACAACGGGTGAGGGACCAGGACGCAGGCGTCTAGGACAACGGGGAAGGTCATCGCTTAGCGAGTCGTCTCGAACCCGCCGCCGCTGGCCCCGTCAGCAGTGGCATCGCGCGAGAGATCGGCCAGGATCTCGCGGCGCTCATGTCGTGACCGAGCCTGATACTCGACCAGGTCCGAGAGGCGAACTCGTCGATGCCGGTTGGGCTGTGTGAATGGAATCTCCCCGGCAGTCAGCAGCCGCACCAGAGTTGGGCGCGATATCCCGAGGAACTCAGCCGCGCCCTGAGTCGTCATGACGGTGTCGTGAGGAGCCAACGTGATCGCCTGACCATGAGCCATCGCGCGCACAGCATCGCGCAGCACCTCGAACACCTCGTCGGGCAAGGCGATCTGCGCCCCGTCCGGCCCCACGAGCGAGGACGAACTAGCTTTCTCTAGCGCCGCCGACAGGTCGGGCAATGTCGATCCAGCCGCCGGGGGCAGCACCGTGTGTTCCAGGAGCATGCTCATGGAACCAGTGTAACTCGAACGAAACGAAAGGCAACAGGGTGACGGTTGAGCCCGCTGCTCGCCCCGGGCTATGGAGGTCGACGTCCCCGACAGCTTGAGAAGCGTCGTGGTGCACAGCGCCGTGACACGCTCGAGCGGACGTGAACTGAGCTCGTCGTTCGCGAGCGGCTCGGCCCTGCGGCTTGTCCACCCCAAAGAACGGCCGCTCAGCCGACTCAGGGAGTGCCATCCAACACCCGGTCCGCACGCACTCCGCGGCGCAGCGCCGGCTACCTTCACCCTTCGCCCTACTCGTAGCCGATCACGTCGCGAGCCACCTCAGCAATCACGTCAACTAGGACGTCAGCCACCGCCACTCGGTAGACGGTGTTCAGACGCGGGTTGAACACCCCCAGGTCGGTGACGGACTCGAACTCCACCTGTCCCGAGCGCTGCCCCATGAGGAGGTACATCAGCAGCTGCAGGGTGTGGTCCTTCGTCGGCCCACTGACGGACACCTTGAAGTCCCACAACGTGTCCGCCGTCAAGTAGTCCCCGTCGCCGTTGACGGCGACGTCGGTGAACGCACCCCGGAACGTGAACCCGGAGAGGGTGATCGGCCCATGCTCGCGGAAGAACTCGAGCGAACGCTCGACCATGACCGCGATGTGCCTCGTTGTGACTGCATCCGGGGTAGTCACCGTGTCTGGGTTGTACGGAACCGACGTCGACCGGTAGGCCACGTCGTACCCCGACAGCCTGCACGCCACCACGATCGCAGCGTCGTTCACTACGCCCGCCGTCAGCGTCTCCACCTCTGCCTCGGCGCTGGCAAGGATCTCCTCGCCAAGGCTCCGCGCCCCGAATAGGGAGTAGGCGAATACCTCGCGCGGAGCCGTTCCCAGGGACAGTCGCACGAGGTAATCCACGGCCATGCCCACGAGCGAGGCGTGTATGTTCTCGCGATTGAGGTCCAGAGGTGAGGAGTGGTCGTCCTCGAGCTGGACCACTGTCATCGCCTTCGGGTTGATGAAGCCCCCTCGAGGCTGCTTGAACTGCTGGGCGCGTTGCTTGACCGTGGGCATGTGTTCTCCTGTCGTGACCGAGAACCTATCGCGCCCTACTGACTCCTCCTCCACGCCCGCCGGGTAAGGACGGCGCGCAGGTGGTGACACTGCCTGGAGTGCTCGGCGCCCCGGTGGCCAGCAACTTGACCCCTCCACCTTGCCCCCCCCTGGTGCGGCGCAGACCGTAGGATAACTGCACCCCGGGTGGGGGACGGCAACGAGCGGTGGGACACCATGAGGCTGACGGAACACGTGCGTAGGCAAGTGCTCGAATTGAACGAGGGCTTCACCACGCAGACGTACTACGAGGGCAAGAACTCCAGCGAGTCCCGCACGTACACGATCACAGGCGGAGAACTGCGGATCCGCGCCACGGGCAAGACCTCGTGGGCGGACAGCCGGTACGACAACGAGTTCGTCGCCGACAAGGACGCCACCCTTCGGTACCTGCGCCAGCACCTCTACGATCTCGACCTGGACGACGTCGACGAGACGGCGCCCCCGAAACCGGCCGCTACCGCAGCACCCGTCGGACCCTGTAACGACCCCACGCCCTCCGGCGCCGAGTACGAGTACGAACCAGCCGAACAAGACCCCAATTGCCACCCAAACCCCAGCGACCGAGCGATCCTCATAGGTGTCACCATCGTCACCGCAACTATCGCCGTCGTGGTCGCCGCGCGGCGTTACGGAAAACCCATGTGGGACAACCGCGTACAGCCTGCCATCGAACGCCGCCGCGCCAGGCGCAAGGCAGGAGCCACCGACGAACCGAACGAGGAAGAAACGCTCGACGCCGAGCCGCACACCGCTCCCTGAAGCTCCACACTCGCGCGCCCGGACACCGGCCACAGCCGGTCCGGTCGCAGGAGACGCGCGGCTCCTGCCACGACAAGGGCTGCGGGCACCGGGTGGCCAGCCACCGGTAGCAGGGCGCTCTGGATAGGTTGAGGACCTGGCAGGTCGCCGTGACGGGGATCCCTTCAGCGGCATGGTCACGGACCAGCGGGTAGCTCATCTTCCCGGCAGATGGACCTGAGCGACGTACGCCGCCGCTCGGCGCAGCGCCTCGTTCTCCTGCTCCGACAACCGAACACGTTCCTTGGCCTCACACAACTCGGCAGACTCCGACACGGTCACACCAGGACGCTTGCTGGCCTCGACGTCCGCGGCCTGGAGCCAGTTCCGCGGGCACGAATCTGAGATACCGAAGTCCTTGGCGATCTGTGAGATCGGAGCCTCGCCGCGCCGGGCGATCGCCACGACGTCGTCGCGGAACTCCCTGGGATGGGGTCTGGGCATGGTCAACATCCTCCCAGCAGTGCCCACAGGCACCACAAGTCAGGTGTCACCGGTTCGTGCAGCAGTCCCACCCCGCAACCGGCACCTTCAAGCGCACGTCCGTCTACGGCAAGACGAAGGGTGCAGTCAGAACCAAGCTCAAGGAGATCCAAGCGCGCCTGGAGGACGGTCAGCCGGCCAGCGATGCCTCCATCACGCTGGAGAAGTGGGCGCTGCAATGGGTGGAGACCGCGCTGGCGGCCAGCAGTCGGAAGGAGAACACGAAAGCCCTCTACGCCTCACTGATCCGCAAGCACATCGCACCGACCAACCTCGGGCAGATGCGCCTCGACCGGATCAAGCCGTCCGCCATCGACGGCTGGGTGCTCGAGCTGCGCGCCAAGATGCGGACCGTGAAGGTGTCGCCGACGGTCACAGAGGAGGTGCGAGTGCTCTCCGACTCGAGCATCGTCAGGTGCTTCCAAGTCCTGCGGGTCTGCATCGAGGGGGCAGTACGCGACGGGCTGCTCGGGAAGAACCCGGTCCACGCGGTGAAGACTCCGACCGCTCAGCGCACGGAGTCGCTCTTCATGTCCCCCGAGCAGGTGGCGCTGCTCCTCGTCACCGCGGAGAGCTCTCGGTACTGGACGCTCTTCGCCTTCATCGCGGCGACTGGCACACGCAAGGGCGAAGCCCTGGGTCTGCGGTGGGAGGACATCGACTTCGCCATGGGGACGGTCACCATCTGCCGGACGCTGTACCGGCTGGGTGGCGAGCTCAAGACCTCGTCCCCGAAGTCGGCAACGTCTGCCCGGGTGCTCTATCCGGCACCGGAGCTGATGGCCGAGCTGGAGACTGCTCGTCGTCAGCAGCGCAAGGACCGGATGCTCGCCCGCAACAGGTGGGAGGACAGCGGGTTCGTGTTCACCACCGAGTTCGGTGGCCCGATGGATCCTCGCAACTCCTTGCGGGCGTTCAAGGTGGCAGCGGCCGCGGCTGGTCTGCCGGCGAAGGTCACCCTCCACACACTCCGGCACTCGGCAGCCACCACCATGCTCGACGGTGGCATCCATCTCAAGGCCGTCAGCGACATGCTCGGCCACGCCGGGGTGCAGATCACCGGCGACACGTACTCCCACGTGTCTCGCCGGACGGCGGTCGGAGCCATGACCGCACTCGGCAAGGTGCTTCCCCTGCGGCATCGATCCGATGACGACGCAGCGTCCTCGCCAACCCCGATCGCAGCCGGGGAGTAGGACCATCATCGCCACCGGGTGTGAGTCAGTTGGGGTACGAGTTGGGGTACGGACCCTCTCGGACACGCAAAAGGCCGTCTCTGCATCTTCCAGAAACGGCCTCTGACCTGCGGTACTACTGGTGGGCGATACTGGGTTCGAACCAGTGACCTCTTCGGTGTGAACGAAGCGCGCTACCACTGCGCCAATCGCCCGATTGGCGAACACCTCACGCGAACGCTCACCAGCACCGTTCGTACCAGTGAACTCCGCGTGTGCGGTATCCGTGGAAGATCGTAACCGTAATCCACCCTCAGAAGCGAACCGGGGCTCGTCAGGGGTCGATCTGCTCGCCCGCGCGCCGCGTGAACAGCTCGTGCGCAGCCAGGGACAGCGGACCCGGCGCACACTCGTGGCCGTCGAGGGCGACGACCGGGACGACGTTGCGGATGCTGCCGGCCAGTGCGAGGTGCACGCCCCCGGACCCCACGTCGTCGAGCACGGTGAAGGGGAGCTCGTCGGGGTGCGCCTCGCGCACGGGCAGGCCCTCCTGGGCACCCCACTCGAGCAGGAGCTCCCGGGTGATGCCTGCGAGCGGACCGGTGCTCAGGTGCGGGGTCAGCAGCTCGCCGTCACGCTCGACGAAGACGTTCGAGGCGGTCCCCTCGCACAGCGCGCCGACGGTGTTGGCCAGCAGCCCCTCGTCCGCGCCGCGCTCGGCGGCGTAGGCGAAGCCGACGACGTTCTCGGCGTAGGAGGTGGTCTTGAGCCCCGCGACGGCCGACCGCTCGTTGCGCACCCACGGCAGACGCACCACACGGTTGGTCACCACCGCGGGCCCGACCGGCCCGGCGGCGACGATGACCGACAGCGGGCCCCCGCCCCGCATCGACCCGAGCGGCGCCGCCCCGGCGGTCACCGTGATCCGCAGCCGCCCGGCCTGCCCCGCCGCCCGTTCCAGCACCTTCCCGACGCCGTCGCGCACCATGGCCTCGTCGGGCGCCACCAGGCCCAGGCCGGCCGCGGAGCGGGCCAGCCGGCGCAGGTGCCGGCTGAGCGCGAAGGCCTGGCCGTCGTAGATTGCGCAGGTCTCGAAGAGCCCGTCCCCGACCGTGACCCCATGGTCGACGGCGCTGAGCGCGGGCTCCTCAGGCGTCAGGAAGCGCCCGTCCTTCCAGATCACCACAGTCATGGCCCCAGTGTGTCCGCTGAGGCCAGGGCGATCAACCGGGCGGCCTTGAGCTCGGTCTCCTCCCACTCCCCCTGCGGGTCGCTGCCCCAGGTGATGCCCGCACCGGTGCCGAAGCGCAGGTGCCCGACGGCGGCGTCGGGCACGGCGCCCGGGGCGGCGTCCTCGCTCCACCAGAACGTCCGGATGCCCACGGCGAGCTCCGCCGTGCCGCGGTCGGCGTCGATCCAGCCGACCGCGCCGCAATAGGGACCACGCGGGGCGGTCTCGAGCTCGTCGATGATGCGCAGGGCGGAGGACTTCGGCGCCCCGGAGACCGACGCCGGCGGGAACGTCGCGCCCAGAATGGTGCGCCAGGCGTCGGGCGCGGCCGTGACACCCGGGAGCAGCTCGCCGGTGACGGTGGAGACGAGGTGGACCAGGCCGGGGTGCTGCTCCACCTCAAGCAGTCCGGTCACGGCGACCGTCCCCGGGACGCAGATGCGTTGCAGGTCGTTGCGGACCAGGTCGGTGATCATGATGTTCTCCGCCTCGTCCTTGGGCGCGAGGCCCGCGACCGTCGACGCGGTGCCCTTGATCGGTCCGGACGTGATGGTGGCCGGCCCCTCCCCCATGAGGCCGTCGACCCGGAGGAAGAGCTCGGGTGAGGCAGTGACGACCCACACCGGGTCGAGGACGGGAGACTCGTCCTCGCCCTCCACGCGGGGGGCGCGGGGGACATGGATGACGCCCTGGTACGGGGCGGGGTTGCCGGCCGCGAGGATTCGGGCAAGGGCGCTGGGGTCGGGCTCGTCGCCGTCCGCCGAGCGCGGCAAGGGGGCACTGAGCACCCGGCAGATGTTGGCCTGGTAGACCTCGCCGTCGCGGATGTAGTCCCGCACGGTGGACACCGCGGCGGTGTATCCGGTCCGGGAGAGCGACGTGACCCACCGTGACGGGTCCGGGCCGACCCAGGTGGGAGTCACGCCGGGTGAGGCTGCCTTCGGCCCGAGGGCGGCAGCGCGCGTCACGTCGGTGAACCGCCACGCTCGGGCAGGTCCCGCGAACTCCGCGACGACGAACCAGACGCCCCCGCGGGTGATCACCTCCGGGTCGGTCAGCAAATCAACCATCTCGACCGGCCTGCCAGCCTCGACGCCTGCAAAACGCGCGTATCCGTCCACCCCTCAACGCTACCGACCGCTGGATCACCCACGCACCAACGGTGCGCTTCCGCAGGTTTCCGCGGCAACTCTCGGGCAGGCAGAGGCCAGTTGGACGCCGACGGCAAAGTTCCATTAGAGTCTGTGACGCGCCGAAAACGCTGGAGAGATGCCAGCGCCTTCGTGAGCGTGCGGACGTAGCTCAGTGGTAGAGCATCACCTTGCCAAGGTGAGGGTCGCGGGTTCAAATCCCGTCGTCCGCTCGGAGAGAAGTTGTCAGGCGTAAGCCGGACGATCGATCTCGAACGGTGGAGTGGCCGAGAGGCGAGGCAGCGGCCTGCAAAGCCGTCCACACGGGTTCGAATCCCGTCTCCACCTCGCAGTCTAATTTCACATGGGCGATTGGCGCAGCGGTAGCGCGCTTCCCTGACACGGAAGAGGTCACTGGTTCGATCCCAGTATCGCCCACCAGCATCACCGCAGGTCAGAGGCCGTCTCGGAGGAATTCGAGGCGGTCTTTTGCGTTGCTCGGGGGTCTCGTACCCCTACCTGTACCCCTACCGGATTTCAAAGACTTCCCTGGACGGGGGTGGATCTGGGTGGTGAACAGTACTGGCCGGAGAGCAGGCACCCGGCCTGCGGGGTCTTTCGAAGGGCTGCGGGAGAGGCCGACCGCCCGCGCCCGATCCCATCCACACGTTCCTGCCGCTAACCCGCGAGTCGCGGCAGGCTCTTCTTCTGTAACACTCTGACTGTTACAGTTGCAACATGCGAACGGCGGTGATTGTGCGAGCAAACGACCTCGCCGCGGCCCAGTGGGGACTATTCACGGCTGCCCAGGCGCAGGCGCGGGGGCTGTCTCGCATGCAGCTGTCACGGATGGTCGAGGTTGGCCTGCTCGACCGGCTCGAGTACGGGGTCTACGCATCCCCCTCGGTTCAGGGCGACCATCTCCTCCCGCTGCGGTCCGCGTGGCTCGCCCTCCAGCCGGCCCGCTCGGTCCAGGAGCGACTCGCGGACCTACCCAGCGCTGGCGTCGTCTCCCACGGCTCCGCAGCCCAGCTGCACGGACTCGGCGATCTCCTCGCCGATGAGCACGAGTTCCTCCTGCCCGAACGCTTCCAGTCCCGGCGCGTCGGGGTCCGGGTGCGCCGCGCCGTCCTCGAGGCATCCGAGGTCACCATCGCCTCCGGGCTCCCGGTCACGACCGCGGCCCGCACGATCGCGGACCTGCTCGCCGTCGGGCACGACGACGACCACGTCGCCACTGTCGCCGCCGATGCCCTGCGCCTCGGACTCACCGATCACCGCACACTCGCGGTGGCGCTCGAGAATGCCGCAGCCCGCCGCGGCGAGCCGAGCGGGGCGGCGCTGGTCGAGAGGCTGACGCGAACCGACACGAGGGTGGACCAGTGACGGAGCAGGCGTACACCTCAGGTCGAGCCCTGTGGCAGGCGGTCACTGAGCGCGCCCGCGCGGCAGCTCGCGACTCCGGGCGACCAGCCAGCGAGTACGTCCGGCGGTTCGTCTTCTCCCGCTTCCTGGCCAGGGTGTTCGCCGAACCGGATTCACCGTGGGTCCTCAAGGGCGGAACCGCCGTCCTCGTACGCGTCCACGATGCCCGCCACAGCAAAGACATCGACCTCATGCACAGCCTGGGCGACCTCGACGACGCCGTCGACGCGCTGCGCGCCACACTCACCCCCGACATGGTGGACCATTTCCGCTTCGTCGTGCTCTCCGTCCGCGAGGCCGGCGGCACCGACCAACAGCCCTACGTCAACGGCGCCCGGGTCGCCATCGAGGCCTACTGCGGCAACTCCAAGGTGGACGCGTTCGGCGTGGACCTGGTCACCGGCTCTCTCATGACCACCGTCCCCGACGTCGAGCCCTCGAATCCGCCGCTGACCCTCCCCGGGATCGCGGCTCCTCTGGTGCGGCTGTACCCAGTCGTCGACCACATCGCCGACAAGGTCTGCGCAACCGAGACGACCTACGGGAACGGCCGAGGCTCAAGCCGCCCACGTGACCTCGTCGACCTGGTCATCTTCGCCCGCACCCAGCGCATCGACGGAACCGCGCTGCACGAGGCAATCCGCGCCGAGCGCGCCATCCGGCACCTGCCAGCTCGCACCCACTTCACCGTGCCCGAGGCTTGGGAGAGCACCTACCCGCCGCTGGCACGCCAGACACCGCCCAGCGCAGACGTCGCGACCACGGCAGCCGCCGTCAAGCTCGTCGCGGCGATGCTCGACCCGGCCATGAACGCAGACAGCATCGGCCAGACATGGGACCCCACCACCGCGACATGGGTGCCAAGCACGTAGGTCCAGGTCCGGTCACCCACCTGCCGCTCATCGCCCTACCGCGAGGCGCCCTGGTGCGGGTGGCGCCCACGCCCAGGGCGCCTCACGCACCGGTGCTCTCAGAAGGCCGAACAACAGGGCTCTGTGGATAAATTGGCGCTTGGGTGACGTGTGGATGGCACGTTGAGATCGCACCAGAGATGGACGTCCCCTTCGAAGGCGACTGAGCCTGTCCACGGGGCGCACTGCCTCCCGCGTCATATAGCCACGTCGATGACGCACCGCGTCTGAGCCGCGCAGATGACGTTCGGGGCGGTCTCTCTAGTCCCGCGCAGGGTCGTGCAGGCTGTCGGAGAGGACGACCATCGCGGAGCGCGAGACCGCCTCGGAGACATGGCCGTAGACGTCGGCCGTGATCCGGATGTCCGCATGGCCCAGCAGTGCGCTGACCGCCTTGACGTTCACACCCGCCTCCAGCCACGCCGTCGCCGCAGAATGGCGAAGGGTGTGCACGTTGACGTCGCTCAACCCGGCTTTCGCCGCCGCGGTCGTCATGGCGCGCAGGACGTTGCGCGGGTCCATCGGCTCTCCGGACTCCGTGGTGAAGACGAAGCCGCCCTGTTGCCGGGCCTCACCAGCGCCGGATAGTTCTGCCGCCTGGTGCTCGCGGTGCGCGGCGAGCATCGCAACCTCCGCCGGCGCCAAGGGCAGCACCCGCCGCGACTGCGCAGTCTTGGGCGCGGAGACTACGAGCTGGCCTTCGACCCGGGTCAGTGTGGCCCGCACGAGGAGCTCACCCCGCTCCAGGTCGACCGCGTCCCACGTGAGCGCCAGCGCCTCGCCCTTACGCAACCCCGTCGTCGCGACCAGACGCAGCAGCGGGTAGTACCGGGTTCCCCGCGCACACTCCAGTAGCGCGGACACCTCCACCATGGACAGGTGCCGCGCCTCGGTCCGCTCGATGCGCGGTTGGCGCACCAGCGCCGCAGGGTTGCGAGCGATGAGCCCGTCGCGCACCGCCCCCTCCAGCGCCATCCGCAAGACGATGAAGATCCGCTGCACAGTGGACTCGGCCAGTCCGCGCGCCCGCAGTCGCAAGACCAGCGCCTCAATATCGGAGGGGTGCACGCGCCCGAGCCTTACCTGCCCCAAGGGCGGGGTCGACAGGTGTGAGCGCACCAGGCTCTCGTAGAGAACCCGCGTCGTGGGACGCCTGCTCGACGCCGCGACCGTCGTGGCCAACCACCGCCGGCACCAGTCCTGCACCGTCATCACCGAATCCGTCACAGGGGCACCGGCCGCGAGCCGCTCCCTCGCCTCGCGCATCCGCCCGCGCGCCTCAGCTGCCGTCTGCCCGTAGAACGACCGGCGCTTCCTCACGCCCGTGCACGGGTCCTCGTAATATAGCCGGGCCTCCCACGTCCCGTTCCCGCGCCTGCGAACCGAACCCTCACCGTTCGACCGCTTCGCCACGATCCCTCCCTTCCCCACCTCCACCGGGAGGCACTTGAACTGGCCGCCGTAGTGCTCCCTCCAGGCTTTCTCCCTCCAACCCGACGTGACCCCTTCGCCTGCCCCTTCGGTGTACGAAACCGAAGAAACAGCACCTGTGAATTGACACTCGCCCGCGTTGCCGACCACCTTCGGCGCGACGAGCTCGGTGCTTGATAGTTGGTGTGCGGCGCGGCGCGGGACACCCCGAGAGCACTTCGTCCTGGACGGTGATCGCCGGGACCTGTATGACAGTCATGTGCCACCGACCAGCGCATTGACCTCAGAAGAGCTCGCCACTGTCCTCGGCGTTTCCGCGCGAACAATCAGGGTCTGGGCTCGCGCAGGACGCATCCCAGGGCGCAAGGACGGTTCGAGATACGTCTTCGCCGAAGATGACGTCAGAGACGCCTTGGCCTCACCAGTCCGCCCCGTAATCGCGCCGGAACCAGATGCCGGCGTTCAGCCTGTGCAATCGCGCCGCGCGGCGTATGTGCTCGACCTGTGCGACGAGATCCTCGGCGCACGCGGGAGCCGGGAGCACACGTTCAGCTGGCTGCTCGGCGATCCCAACGCACAAGGCAACCGTGCGCGGCTGCGGGTCGACTCCTACTGGCCCGACGATCACCTCGTCGTCGAGGTCCACGAGTCCCAGCACCACGAGCCAGCACCATTCTTCGACCGCCGACAGACCCTCAGCGGGGTAGGACGCGCGGAGCAGCGGCGCATTTACGACGCCCGTCGCGCCGAGCAGATTCCGCTGCACGGTCTCCGCTTGGTCGTGCTGCGGTTCGCGGACTTGTCGATCGGCGCCAACGGACAGCGCAAGCCTGACCGTACCGCCGACCTCACAACGATCCGCGAGAACCTGAAGCCTCTGGCCCGCTAAGGGGGTGACGACGCTGATGTCACCGTCGCGGATTCAGGTGTCGCTTGAGTCAGGCAAGGACCGTCGACATCGTCGAGTTCACCCCACGACGCCGACGATCCGAGCCTGCCCGCCACGGACGGCGGCGGCCCTGGACGACCCGCGCATGGAGATGCTCGAGAGCGTTCAGGAATCCATGACACATCTGGCACTTCAACAATCACCGGGCTTTGTTGCGGCAGCAGCCGACACCACGAGGAGCGCCCAGGGCGACATTGTGAGGGAGCGTACGGACGGTCCGGCGCGACTCTTACCGCCCCACCTGGGACGCCGGGAACCTGCCGGCGAGACCCCGGCGAGGCGCTCGCCCCCTGTGTCGAGGTCCGCGCCCACCTTGTCACCTTCAGGACGTGACTTGGTACCAACTTTGCCGACCGTCTGGCCAGCGCAGTTGCTGCAGTCGCCCGCTGTTGGTCTCTGCCAGCTGGCTGGTCGATTGGTGATTTACCCGGACCTCTGGAGTGTGCAGCCCCGTTCTTCATCGTCGCGGAATGGGACGGCCCTTTCCGCAAGACAGGCACCGCGGTTCGCGAGGGTGCGGTCAGCGGTCCTTGAGGGCTTGGAGGGTCTGGGGGCGCCACAGCGCGGCGAGCAGGACCAGAGCCGAGGCAGCCAGTGCGGCACAGGTCCCCTGCCGCAGCCCCACCTCGAGCGCGATGTCCACGGGGGTCTCACGCGCGATCGACGCCGTCACTGCGAGCAGCGTGCCCCAGGAGGCGCCGACCCACAGGGGCAGCAGGGTTTCCGTCCAGCGGATAACGACGCCGCCAGTGTAGGGAACTCCGAGGCTCGCGTAGAGCGCGGACCGTCCCCGGCGGGTCCACAGCACCATGGCGAAGACGAAGCCGGAGAATGCTCCCGCCAGCAGCCCGGCGTGGCGAGTCCCTCGCTGTTCGAAGGTGATGGAGAAGTCCTGGGACAGGGCGCCGGTGGCGATGCGGTCGGCCACCTGGACGGGGTTGGTGACGGTTTCGCCGAGCATCGCGGGCAGGGCAGAGCGCAGGTCCTCCCGGTACTGGGGGGCGATCCGCACGGTGCATTCGCTCGCGGGTGTGTTCGTCGTGGTGATGAGCAGGATACTCGTGGAGGCGGCCTCGCTCAGCTGGCGAAAGTCGTGCGTGGCGGCGATCGAGATTGGGCCTGCCGGAAGGTCGACGCCCTGCTGTGCGGCGTCGTCGGCGTCGATCTGCAGGAGAGTCCCGGCCTCCCACAGCCAGCGCTCCATGATCGTGTCCGGTGCGATCGCCTGGTCGGCTCCGGGCATCGGGGTGCCCAGGAGGTCGGCGACGCCGGAGGTCGCGACGACGACAGCCTGGCTCGACCCGGGCCTACCGACCAGCCGCACGCCGGCAGGGAGCTGGGTGACGGCCGCGGCGGCACGCACGCCGGTCAGCTGCGGCAACCGGTCGCACACGGCAGCGGAGAGCTGCCCCTCGGCCGGAACGACCACGAGGATGTCCCCACCGGCGTCGAGGTAGGCGGCCTCGTCTGCGACGACGGCGGAGACGGTGGTGATGTCCGCCATGGTGGTCGCGCCGACTACGGCTGCGGTGATGAGCACCAGGCCCGCGCCGAGGGTCGCCCCGTCGCGGATGTTGCGTAGCCCCTCGGTGACGGAGGTCCACAGGGTCCAGGATCCTCGTCGCGGCGTCGGGCGGGTCATCCGGGGACCACCTTTCCCTCGTCGATGTGCACGGTGCGAGTACATCGCGCGGCGACGGCGGTGTCGTGGGTGACCACGACGACTCCCATGTCTCCCACGCTCTCGGTCGAGCGGAGCATGGCCTCCAGGACAGTCTCGCTCGTTGCGCGGTCAAGCTGCCCCGTGGGCTCGTCGGCCAGCAGGAAGGGGCGCCCCGACGCGAGTGCGCGGGCGATGACGACCCGTTGAACCTCACCGCCGGAGAGCACCTTGGTCTCGTCTCCGGCGCGGGCAGCGAGTCCGACCTCGGCCAGGCAGGTCGCCGCGAGGTCCAGGGCGTGGCGCCACGAGACGCCCCGTGTGGAGGCCGCGATCGCGACGTTCTCCAGGGCGGAACGTTCGGGGAAGACGTTGGTCGTCTGCAGTACCCAGCTGGTGATCTCTCGTGGGAGAAGGGGCACGGGGACGTCGTCGACCTCGACGCGCACCTCTCCACCGCTCGGCGTCAAGAGTTCTCCGAGCACCGAGAGCAGGGTCGACTTCCCAGACCCTGAGGGACCGAGGATCGCGACGCTCTCACCGGTCCGTACCGAGAAGGATGCCCCGTCCAGAACGGGTTGCCTCGCACGCGGGTACCGCACCGTGACCGCGTCCGTCAGGAGCCGCACGGGACCTTCACCGCTACCTGGTTCGGGTTGGCCAGCACCTCGGTCAGAGCGAAGGTCGAGTCGAGCTGGACACTGGAGTTCCCGCCACCTATCGGCGCCACGAGGGTCGGTTCGGCGTCGGGGCCCGCGTACACGCACGTAGCGCCGTCAAGTCCGGTGACCAGGGCAGAGGCAGGCACGACGCGCACCGGTATGGACGTGGTCGAGGACACCTGCGCGGTGCCCTCGGTGCCCGGGGCCAGCGCACCGCTGATCGCGGCGACCATCTCAGGGTCGGTGATGACGCCGGACCCGGGCTGGTAGGCGGCCGTCACACCGTTGACGGTGATCTGGGCCCCGGCCGTGTAGTCGCCGGTCGCGGCGATCCCCCCGCTCGGCTCGGTCACCAGCACCGAGGACATCCGCGGCGGGCCGGTGAACACGACGTCTCCGGGCACGATCTGGGCGCCCTCGGACAGGACAACCGCGGAGACCGTCTGCGGTTGTGGACCGATCCAGATGACCGACGACACCAGGAACGCCTGGGTGCTCGGGGCGAGCCCCGCGTCCTTGTTGAAAGCAGACACTGCCCGTTGGAGGCTCGCTCCGAACACACCGTCCGCCGTGCCCGAGTAGTACCCAAGGGCCGACAGGTACTCCTGCACCAGGGCGACGTCGGCGCCCGTATCCGCGGCTGCGAGGTCGCGCCACAGCGGAGACGTCGACACCATCGCGCGGACAGACCGGCCGTCGATCCGAATCACCTCGTCGCCATTGTCCAAGGTCGCCCCGACAACAGGGGCAGCAGTGACCAGGCCGGTGCCCTGAGACAGAATGTCCCGGCCAGGAGCCGACTCCAGCACGACGCCGACGGACGAGGACGCCACCAGCTCCGCCGAAGTCACCGGGACGAGAAGCGCCCCGATGGGCGCGGCGGCAGCGGTGGGATCGTCAAGGTCGGCGACCACCGCCCACGCCGCCAGCCCCAGGACAGGTGCCAGCAGCAGGCCACTCGCGACGACCCAACCTGCCCGAACGCCACCTCGAGGTCGGGGGGAGCGGCTCATCCCTCCCAGCCCGAGTAGTTGATGGTCGTCAGGCAGTCCGAGCTGTTGTCCTTCTGTGCGATGTCCAGGGCGCGGCCGACGAGATCGTAAAACCCCTCATCCTCCGAGAAATCGACGCCGAATCCGGTGAGGCACTCCTCGAGCGGACCGCGCAGCGCGGTCGCCCGACGCTCGCTGAAGGCGACCGCCTCGGGTGATTCAGCCTGCCAATACATGTCGACGAAACGGGCGTACCTGTCGAGGCAGTCCTCGCTCAGGTCGTGGATCTGGGTCGCCGTGAATCCGTCGACCTCTCCGGGATAGGAGTAGTCGATGCGGACCACTCCGTTGGACTTCACCGGTCCGTTGCGGGTCACCGGAATCCCACCTTCCTCCATGCAGGTGAGAGCGGAGTTCATGGCGGACTCGTAGTCGCCGAAGACAACTGTCGTCCCGCCGAGGATGTCGAGTTGAGACTGGTCGGCGCCCACCGCAGTGGCCTCGGCGAGCAAGCCAGATAGCGCAGTTCCCTCCCCGGTCGTCGTCTCCTCAGGGGCCTGTGACCCGCAGCCGGTAAGAATCATGGTGGTGCTGGCGAGCAACGCGCAGAAGGACACGCGACCCCTGTGTGAAGTCTGAAAGGTGTGAGACATGGTCCTATTCCGAGATCGAGTCGTTCATCAAGAGGATGACCGTCGAGGCGGTGCTGGGAGTGACCATGGTGACATCGGTCCTTATCTCGGCGTCTAGCGTGGCGACCACTGCGTAGGAACCGTCAGGGCTGTCGGTGCAGGGAATCGCCTTGTCGACATTTCCGGACTCGTGCTGCCAGCTGATGGTGACGGTGGCGTCACGGTCGCAGAAGACGAGGGCCGAGATCGTCCCGGCATCCAACCTGTCGTTGATGCCAGTTGACGGGATTGTGGCACCGGCGTCCGCCTCTGGGTCTCCCAAAGCGCATGCAGATCGGAACATCCCAACAGGGTGTTCGAGTGGCTCGGCATTGGGTGAGCAATACTCTTCGATCGTCATGTCGCCGAGTCTGAAATCAGGTGCTTGAGGCGAACCTGAGGCACCCGCGCAGGCGGCCAGCGTGAGCACCATCAGAGGCGCCAAATGCCCGATCTGGAGCGGGCGAAAGATGATCGAACGAGTCACGTCAGCATCCATCTCGCGAGGTGGGGTGAGGGCGAAACCGGTCGAGGGTGAACGGGAAGGCGCGCTCGCACCGGTTCATCAGTGAACCGGTGCGAGGAACGTAGCAGGTTGGAAGCGCTCCCACAAGGGCATCTTGTGACGCTTTGCAATTCAGCGACTTTTCAGGCATCAATGATAAGTCCATGCCGCGAGTGCGCGCAAAGGGCTCGTGGGTGGGTAGGGTGCCCGGTGCGCGGCGGCCAATAGGAAGACCGGCCTGGGCGTGATTCCGCTGCGCGCGGCCCGGTAGCGATATCGACCTCATGCGCAGCCTGGGCAACCTCGACGACGCCGTCAACTCACTGCGCGCCGCCGTCACACCCGACATGGGGGCCACTTCAGACTGTCATACCCATATGGCCAGTTGTCGTCGAGACACCCCCGCGCTCACCGCGTCATATAGCCCCATCGATGACGCACCGCGTTGTCGCGGGTCAACTCCTGATGACAGGCGACTTCCTCGTGCGCCACCGGCCAGCACCCGATCAGCACGGTTACCACGCACCAGCCACGGCCATGATGACGCTGGGCATCAGACCGGCATCAGGCGACAGCGTCATCGCCATGGCCATAGCCCCTGACGGCGGACGGCCGGCGGTCCGCTTGCCCTCCCTCGCGGTCTCACCCCTGCGTACCCCTACGCGTACCCCTACCGGTAGCCATCCACTGGTGTCCATCGGTACCCAGGAGGAACCGCGCAGCTCTCTGATCTGCTGATATAGATCCCACGAGACACGCACAGACACGCCTCCGCTCCCTGACACGGAAGAGGTCACTGGTTCGATCCCAGTATCGCCCACCAGCATCACCGCAGGCCAGAGGCCGTCTCGGAGGAATCCGAGGCGGTCTTTTGCGTTGGCCGGAGGGTGCATACCCCTACGCGTTTTCGTCGACACCCCTGGACGGGGGTGGACCTGGGTAGCGAACAATGCCAGTGAGAAGCGGTCCGCCCCTCCGCGCTCGCGCCGGCCAGCGCCCAGGCGCAGGCACAGGGGCTGTCTCGCAGGCAGCTGTCGCGGATGGTCGACGCCGGCCTGTTCGACTGGCTCGAGCACGGGGTCTACGTCTCCCCCGCGGTCCAGGGCGACCATCTCCTCCCGCTGCGGTCCGCGTGGCTCGCCCTCCAGCCGGCCCGCTCGGTCCAGGAGCGACTGGCCGATCTGCCCATCGCCGGTGTCGTCTCCCACAGCTCCGCAGCCCAGCTGCACGGACTCGGCGACCACCTGGCCGATGAGCACGAGTTTGTGCTGCCCGAGCGGTTCCAGTCCCGGCGCGTCGGGGTTCGGGTGCGCCGCGCAGTCCTCGATGCCTCCGAGGTCACCATCGCCGCCGGGCTCCCGGTCACCACCGCCGCCCGGACAATCGCGGCAGCACTCGAGAACGCCGCGGCCCGTCGCGGCGAGCCGAGCGGGGCGACGCTGGTCGACAGACTGACGCGCGCCCACACGAGGGTGAACCAGTGACAGATCACGTGTGCTCCTCCGGTCGAGCCCCGGGACCTGCAGGTGTGCCGGCGGTGGGGGGTGGTGATGCACAGTCACGGGCGCCGGACCCGGCTGCTACGGGATGTCCCGTGCTCAGGGTCGGCGGCGGTGCTTCGGTGGCGGCAGCGGACCTGGGCGTGTCCCCCGTGTTATCCCCGTAGAACGCTGAGCAGTTGTGCCACGTCGATGGTCTCGGTTGGCGCGAAGTCCGCACCTCTTAGGTATTCCGTCAGACTCCGTCGGAACTGGCGGGCGGACACTCGGTCGCCCGTTGGGTCCAAATTGAGCGAAGTCACCATGATCTTCCCTGCACCCAGGTTCGCCTCGAACAGCGCCCCCAGTCGGCGCGCTGAGAACCAGGTATCTATGGGCTGGGCGAGCGGGCGCAGCTGATCGGGAAGTCCGTCGAGGAGCATTGCTCTGGCGCCGTGCAGCACCTCCCACCACTGCCAGTCGGTGTGCCCTTCGGTGGGGAACCCCTGGAACACCGGATGTGCGGCGTCGTGCAGTACGCCGAGGGTGTGCGGCGGCTGATTGTAGGTCCAAGCGGTGTTCCAGAAGACGGGGGTGAAACCTAGAGCGATGTCGTTGTCGATGTCCTCCGCGCGTACCTCAAGGAGCACGGTGCCGCCAGCCAAGGCGTGTTCGATCGCCGCCTGAGCGTCAGCGGTCACAAACAGCGAACCGCGGGAGTCAATCTCTGAAGCATCCCGAGCAGTCGTCCTCTCCGGGTACACCCAGACGTTCCAGTCGTTCTCGTACGAGGAGCCATCGGAGGACTCGATAGTGACGGCCAGCGTCAGGTGCGCAGGCTCGGCCACAAGGCCGGCTGGAATGATCACAGGAAAGAACCGCGTGCCATTGCCCACAGGAATGACGACGTTTTGCGCGACAACTCCCGTGTGGGTCGCAATACCGGTGCGATCCCGGATGCTCCAGTTCACGTCACCTGTGATTGGCGCGGGCCCGAAGTGCGCCACCTGTACGGTGAACTTCATCTCCTCGTTTGCCGCCCAGACTCGGCGCGGCAGTCGAGCCAGGGGAACAGTCGGACCGCAGAAACGCGCGAACTCTTCCGCCTTCGAGTAACCCTTCGACTCCCAGAACGGGTTCAGTACCCCGACGAGAGCTGTTCCCTGGCCAGGGAAGTCGGTCAGACCGAGCAGATGGAATCCGCCGAAGCCTTCCGTGCGCAGGGCGGATTCGATGTCCTCTTTGTAGCAGAGAGTTTGCAGCTTTCCCGACGATCGCAGGAACGCCTCCGCCTGGTCCGCCATCCCTGCGTCCCGCAGCCGGTCGGCGAAGATGCCGAAGTTCTTCGGTCGCATCAATCCGGTGTACTTTTCGACTTCGGAGAAATCGGGATAAGCGCACCATTGCCCGATCTCGTGGCTGATGATGGGACGCTGCCGGGACTCAACCCATTCGCGGTAATCTGACTCGGTTTCTGGCTCATGCGCGTTCAACCGGGAGTCGAGACCCTCTCCCCAGCGGTGGGTGCGAGGATCGGGGATATTGTCGAAGTCGTTCTCCGGGATGGCTGGCCATCCTGCAGCACTCGTGTACAGCCGTCGGGGATCGGACGTGCGCCACCGGTTTACCCACGCTGCGAGGAACTCGGCATCGCGACCGCCGGGCTCGTTGCCGTGCGCCATCATGATGAACGACGGGTGGTTGCCGTAGGTGTCAAGGATTTTGCTGGTTTCCTCGTACAAGAAGGCGTCGACGGGCCGGGACTCTCCGAGGGCCGCGCCCTGATTCGCCCAGATCGGAGCCTCTACCTGCATGTAAAGACCTGCTTCGTCAGCTGCGATGAACGCTGCCTCGGGCGGGCACCACGAGTGGAAGCGCAGCAGGTTCAACCCGTGATCCTGGGCGGCCGCGACTACTTTGCGCCACGACTCCACATCGGTTGGCGGGTACCCGGTCAGTGGGAATACACACGACTCCAGAGTGCCGCGGATGAATGTCCGTCGGCCGTTGATCGTCACCTGCGTTTCTTCGACGCCGACCTCGCGGAGACCGAAGACGGTGCTGGCTTCGTGCCGATGTTCAGATCCGCGGACGTCCGTGACCAACTCGACCGTGAGTTCGTAGAGTGCGGGCTGGAACTCGTCCCAGGTCTTGGCTTCATCGCCCAGGTGGAGCTCCACGTCGACCTGAGCCCCACTGGCAGTGAGACCACGTGAGGACAGGTCGATCCCGTATTCGGCCTCAAAATGCCCGGTTGCTGGGGCGCTGCTCTGGCTACCTGGCACGTTGAAGCGGCGCGCCGAAACCCGTACGCTCCCTTTGCCGGCACCACCGCTGCCCGCGGCGATGTCTACTTTCACCAGCGCGGACTTGGCGGCGACGTTCGGTACCACCCGAATCCGGCTGATCACGACCTCGGGCATGGCTGTGAGGGAGATATCCCCGATGATGCCGTTCCAGTTGCCCTGGGTGTGGTCTGAGACGCTGTGTGAGTTGGGGCCAACGTCGATGACAGTCCGATTGTCCACTCTGATCGTCAGCAGGTGACGGCCGGGAGTGAGCCGCCCGAGGTCGTAGCGGTGGGCCGTCGTCAGGCTTTGCTCGATGCCCACGCGACGTTCGTCGATCCAGACGGTAGATTCCCAGTGCACTCGTTCGAGCGAGAGGGTGACCTTCCGCTCACCCCAGCCAGCTGGGATCTCCACCTCTCGCTGGAACCACGCAGCGCCGCGGTAGTAGACCTGAGGCTGCAGCCAGAATGGGACCGCGATGTTGCCCGGCTCGCGGTACTGCGCGTAGATGTCGTCCGTGAAATACGAACGGTCAACGATGCCACCGGTCCACGGCGTTTCCACTCCGATCGGATCGCCGATGCCCTGCTCCTGAATCGAACCCGGGAGGGTGACCCTCAGCGGCTCGCCGGGCAACTCGGCCCGGAACCACTGCTCGAGCTCTCCTACCGCATCCCGGTCAATCGCGCACCGCCATTGCCCAGACAGGTTCAGACACCAGTCCGAGTCGAGCGTCGGGGCGATTCTGGAAGACGTGGGCTGGAGCGGCATGGGCGTGTTTGTCCTTGAAGGTCTGGCGAGACGCATCTCATGTGATGAGAGCGCGGGACCGTACGATCTGATGCTAGCCGCGATCTTTCCCCGATCCCTGAGGCCACTCGCTTGGGCGTCGATGCGCTCGCTTGAGGCGTGATTTTGCCATGGGGATAGGACAAGGTCTCCGTGTCGTCGGGTGGGCGCCGGTTCCGGGGCCGGTGGTCGTCCTGGGGTCGTTGAAGCAGGGGCTGTGCGGGCGGTCACCTCCTTGTTCTCGACCTCCGTACCCCTACCGCGATGAATCCAGGGGTGTCCAGCGATGACCTACTGCACGCCAACGCCGTGACCTGCAGATATGGACACCGCTGGACACCCACAAACACCCCTCCTGCCCCTGACGCGGAAGAGGTCACTGGTTCGATCCCAGTATCGCCCACCAGCATCACCGCAGGCCAGAGGCCGTCTCGGGGGAATCTGCGGCGGTCTCTTGCGTTGGCTGGAGGGTGCACACCCCTACGGCTGCCGTTGTGGGATGTCGCAGACTTCCCTGGGGGGATACGACCGCGGACGCCGTCGGGTAGAGCGAGCCAGAAGCAGCCGGATACGGTGGCCTCATGTCGGACGGTGATGTGTCAGTCTCGGTGATCATCGAGGCGCGTGTCGATGACGTCTGGCGCGCGATCACCGTCGGACGGTCGTCGTGGTGGCCGGAGATGGTGTTCGATGCGGTTCCTGGCGCCCCACTTCTAGAGACACGGAGCGAGGATGGCGAAGAGAAGCAAGCCTCAGGAACGATCACCGGTGCCGTCGCCCCTCGGCTTCTGACCTTCGCCTGGAGCGAGCCAGGCTGGATCGGCCCGTTGAGTGTGTCGGTTCAGCTCGAGCCCCTGGGCTCCACCACCAAGGTCACCGTCACCGAAGCCGGCTTCACGGAAGCGCTGACGCCACCAACACTCCTGGCCGAGCACCAGGACGGCTGGATCTACCACTTGGCACGCTTGCGCAACGAGTGCACCCGAGTGTCGCCGGATGTCTCCTCGGGCCGCTCAGCGGATATACCCGAGGGGGTATAGCCTGGACGTGTCAACGAGATGCGAGCATCACTCACGTCTCCGGGGCATACCGACAACTCTGGGAGATCATCGTGAAGAAGAACATGGGATCGACGGACCGCAAGCTGCGCGCCTTCGTCCTGGCGCCCGCCCTGGTGGTCATCGGCGTGATCGCAGGCCCGGCCGGCACTCTGCCCCTGGTGGCCTACGCCCTCGCCGGGGTCATGCTCGCGACGTCGGCCGTGGGGACCTGCCCGCTGTACCTGGCTTTCGGCATGAGCACGACCGAGCGGGACTCAGCCTCGCGACGCTGAACCCCGCTCAACCCGGGTGAGGATCAGAACAGCGACGGGACGCTGCGCGCGGCGGTATAGAGAGCCACCACGACAAGCAGCACCGTGAAGGTCAGGTTGAGTCGGGCGGGGCTGACCCGGGACACGACTCGGCTCCCCAGGAGGCTGCCGACGACGGCGGACAGAGTGAACCCGCCGATCAACCACCAGTCGAGGGTGACCGCCTCACCAGTCCGGAAGAGCAGTGCGGTGAAGCTGTTGATGGAGATGACCAGCAGCGACGTGCCGATCGCCAGCGGCATCGACAGGCCGAGGGCAAGGACCAAGGCGGGCACCACCGCGAACCCGCCACCGACCCCGAAGAAGCCGGTGAGCAGGCCGACCCCGGTGGCGGTCAGGACGATCTTCGCGGCACGTGGGCAGTCGCACCTGAAGCTGGGACGCCACCGCAGCACAGGTTCCACGATCACTCCGCTACCGCCGCCACCCGCCGCGCCGGAGCGAGCCTGCTGGCGGCGGCTGCGGGTCATCAGGGCAGCCACGACGAGCATGAGCATGGAGAAGCCGGCCAGCAGGACCGCCTCGGGCACCGCCGTCGAGAGGCGCGAGCCGGCGTAGGAGCCGGCCACGCCCAGGACGCCGAAGACCAGGCCTTTGGCCAGGCTGACGCGACCCGCGAGACGGTGCGGGATCAGGCCGATCAGCGACGTCACCCCCACGATCATCAGCGACCCCGTCGTGGCTGCTCGGGTGTCCTGGCCGAAGAGGTAGACCAGAGCGGGCACCGCCAGGATCGATCCGCCGCCGCCGAGCGCCCCGAGGCTGATCCCGATCAGCAGGCCGACGGGAATGACGAGTGCGAGCACGAAGAGTCCTTTTTCTCGAGAGGCTGGGAGGGCGAGCTCGCGTCAGCTCGTCTCTACCGCCCCCGCCACCAGCGTGAGCCCGGCGCTGGCTGCGTGGTCGTCGAAGGAGTCGTCGACGGCGACCACCTGATGCCCCGCTGCCACCAGGACGGAGGCTGCGATCGACGCTCGATAGCCACCTGCGCAGTGGACCCAGATCTCGCCGTCGGGCACCTCGTCGATCCGCCCGAGCAGGTCGTGGATCGGCAGGTGGACCGCACCGTCGACATGGGCCTGGCGCCATTCGCTCACACGGCGGACGTCGAGGATCACGACCGGGCGGTGGTGGAGCACCTGGGCGAGGTCGGCGAAGGATGCCCGCTCGAAGTGGCCCAGGGGATCATCGCTCCAGTCGCCCGGAGAGCCGGTGGCGGCCGCGGCGGGGTAGTCGATGCCGATCCGCACCAGCTCTCGCTGGGCATCGGCGACCTGCTCGGCGCTCTCGCCGAGCAGCGTCACCGGGGTGCCCCAGGGGATGAGCCAGCCGAGATAGGTCGCGAACTGGCCGTCGAGCCCGAAGTTCAAGGTGCCGGTGACATGCCCCGCCGCGAACGCCGTGCGGTTGCGCAGGTCGACGAGCCACTCCCCCGCCTCCAGCCGACGACGCAGTTCCTCCTTGTCGGCCCGCCGCGGTGCGCTCAGGTCCACACCGCCGGGACCATGGGCGTTGGCCGGTCCCATGTGGACGTAGTACGCCGGGTAGACGTCCAGGCCGGCGACGATCTGGGCGACGTAGTCGTCCTCGTCGTCGCGCAGTGCCGGGTTGACCAGGCGTTCGTTCCCGATGGTGGACCCGGTCGCCCCCGACGTCGTCGAGGTCGACGAGCAGAAGCTGCCGAACCCGTGCGTCGGCATCACCACGGTGTCGTCGGACAGCTCCTCCGCGAGCGCCCGCGCCGAGGAGTACTGGTGGTGCGCCAGCTCATGGGTGTGCTCTGGACCGAGCAGGTCGGGGCGACCGGTGGATCCGAACAGCAAGGATCCGCCCGAGAACACCGCGGGGTCCGCGCCCTCCAGGACATAGGACAGGTGGGTGAACGTGTGCCCGGGGGTGTGCACGACCCGCACCCGGAGGTCGGGGCTGACCTCGACGACGTCGCCGCCCCGGACCGGCACACGCTCGAAGGACACCTTGTCCTCGGCGTTGACGAGGTACTGAGCACCGGTCTGCTGGGCGAGGGCGAACCCGCCGGTGACGTAGTCGTTGTGGATGTGCGTCTCGAACACGTGGGTGATCCGCACGCCGGCGAGCGCGGCCGCGGCCAGCATCCGGTCGGTGTCCCGCTGGGGATCGACGACGAACGCCACCTGCCCGTCGTGGACCAGATAGCTGCGGTCCCCCAGGGACGGGGTCTCTACCGTGGTGATCGTGCTGGTCATGGCACGTCAACCTTTCAGGTTCGAGCGAGCAGACCGAGGGAGTACGACTAGACCAGTAGATACCCCCACCGGTATTCAAGACTACAACGAAGACGGGCGCCAGGCCGCCCAGGCCAGGTCGTCAGGTTCGACCAGGTGCAGCCTGGGCCAGGGGCAGATCGATGGTGAGGGTCGTCCCCGCGCCGGCCGTCGAGTCCGCCGCGATGGTGCCCCCGTGAGCCGTGACGATCTCGCGGGCGACCGCGAGACCGATCCCCGAGCCCGCCACCTGCTCCGCGGCGCGACCACGCCAGAGCCTGTCGAAGATGTGCGGCAGCTCGTCGGCATCGATCCCAGGGCCGGTGTCCGCCACGTCGAGCACCGCGCGCTCTCCCTCGCGGCGGACCGACACGGTGACTGCGTCCCCCGGCCGGCAGAACCGGGCGGAGTTGGCGAGCAGGTTGCCCACGGCCTGGTGCAGCCGGTCGGCGTCGGCTCGCACCAGGAGCGGTCCGTCCAGCGAGCTGCGCACCACGAGCCCCGCGGCGCGGAGCTGGGAGTCGCGGGCCCGAAGCTCGTCGCGGGTGACCTGACACAGGTCCACGTCCGCGCGCTGGTCGGCTCGGCTGCCCGTCTCGGCCGCGGACAGCTCGGCGAGGTCGCTCACCACGCGCCCGAGCCGCAGCGCCTGGTCGTGGAGCCCGGCCAACCCGGCCGGCGTCGCCGGGACGAGCCCGTCGCGCAGCTCCTCCAGACCGGCCTGCAGCGCGGCGAGCGGCGTGCGCAGCTCGTGCGCGACGTCGGCGGTGAGGTTGCGCCGCTCCTGCTCCGACCGCGAGACCGCGTCCGCCATGGAGTCGAACGCGCGGGCCATCTCCCCCAGCTCACCCGGTCCGCGGACGCCCGCGCGCGCCTGCCGGTCACCGGCCGCGAACGCGCGGGCGGCGGAGGTCATGGCGTCGACCGGGCGCGTGAGCAGTCGGGTGACCACCCAGCTCGCACCCACGGCGACGACGAGAGCGACGACGGCCGCGACGGCGATCCACGACCAGGCGATGTCCCGCGCCCCGGTGCTGGCCGCCGCGGTGAAGACCAGACGCGTGGTGCCGACGGCGGTCCCGTCCACGATGACCGCGGCCTCGAACGCGCCCTGTCCGCCGCCTTCGCCCTGGCCCCGACCCTGGCCCCCGCCGGCGAGCCCTTCACCGGCCGGGCCACCCACGAGAGACCCGTCCTGGTCCACGACGAAGAGCCGGGCGCCCGCATCCTCGGCCACTGCGCCGGCGCGCTCGAGGTCCGCCCCGTCCCATCCCCCGGCTCGCTCGTACGCCCGACCGGCGGCGGTCGCGGCGGCGACCGCCGTGCGCTGCCGGTCCGCCTCGAGCGAGGCCTGGAACCCCTGCCCGACGCCGATCAGCGCGGCGACGGTCAGCACGACCACCGAGGAGACCGCGACCAGCAGGAAGGCGAGCAGCAGCCGCCGGCCGAGCGGCCCGAGGCCACGGCGCGGGGAGCCCATCACGGTTCGTCGCGCCGCAGGCGCAGCCGGTAGCCGACGCCGAGCACGGTCTCGAGCACGTCCGCACCGTCTGGGCCGAGCTTGTGCCGCAGATTCTTCACGTGGGAGTCGATGGTCCGCTCGTAGCCGGCGTACTCGTACCCCCGGACCCGGTTGACCAGCTCGTAGCGTGAGAAGACCCGCTCCGGCGTCGCGGCGACCGCGACCAGCAGCCCCCACTCCGTCGGGGTCAGCTCGAGCCTGCGGTCGTCCAACCACGCCTCGTGCCGGGCCTCGTCGATGCGCAGCCGGCCCCCGCCGTACGTCGTCGGGCCCTCCTGTGTGCTCTGGCCCGAGCGGTGCAGGACCGCCTGCACTCGCAGCACGACCTCGTGCGGGCTGAACGGCTTGGTCACGTAGTCGTCCGCGCCGAGCTCCAGCCCGCGGATGCGGTCGTCGACGGTGCCGCGGGCGGTCAGCACGATGACCGGCGGGTAGCCCGCGGCGTGGATCTCCCGCAGCACGTCCAGACCGTCGACGTCGGGCAGGCCCAGGTCGAGCACCACAAGATCGGGCGGCGCTGAGGTGAGCAGCCGGATGGCCTCGGCCCCCGTCCCCGTGGTCAACACCGACAAGCCCGCGCGCTCCAGGTACCGGCGCAGCACCTCACGGATGTCACGTTCATCTTCGACGACCAGCACGGTGGGCACATGCCCATCCTCCTCGCTCCCGAGTGCCTTGGGGTGCCGATGGTCCCGGCTCCACCGCCTCGGCAGGAGAATCCACACCGCCTCCACACCGATCCCCACCGCACCACATCTCGCGGACGCATCGTGAGGTCGTGCCCACCATTCGACCAGACCAGACGAAGGACTTTCTCATGCGCACCAGCACCCGCGTCCCCGCGGTCATCGCCGCCAGCGCCATCGCCACCGCACTGCTCGCCTCCTCCGGCTTCGCCGTCGGCCGGGGAGGACCCTCGTCAGCAGATCCGGGCACCCCGAGCCCGCAGAGCACCCAGGTCGCCACGTGCGACGGGACCGGACCCGGGTCCGGAACCGGAACCCCGACCGGGAACCGCTCCGGCCGAGGCGGTCACGGGGTGGCCGGCCAGGGCCGCGGCACAGGAACAGGCATGGGGACGGGCGCTGGCACCCGTGCCGACCTGACCGACGTCGCGAGCGGCACCCTCACCGATGCCCAGAGACTCGATCTCGCTGCGATCGCCGAGGATGAGAAGCTGGCGCACGACCTCTACGTCGCCTTCGCCGACGCGTACTCGACCACGGTGTTCACCCGAATCGCGAGCGCCGAGACCCAGCACCTCACCGAGGTCCGCGTCGTCCTCGACCGATACGACATCGCCGACCCGACGCTCGGTCTGCCGGTCGGGACCTTCGCGACCGTGAGCTTCCAAGAGCTGTACGACACCCAGCTCGCGGCGGGCTCAGTAGATCTGGCCGCCGCCTTCGAGGCTGGCGTGGTCGTCGAGACCACCGACATCGCCAGTCTCAAGGAGGCCGCGACCGGCCTCGCCGCCCCCGATGTGGAGCAGGTGTATGCCCATCTCCTCTCCGGATCCGAGCGGCACCTCTCGGCCTTCGCCCGCTGACCCCGCGTCGATCGGTCACCGGCGCACGCGATAGCGCAGATGGAGCACCCGGTTGCCCTGAATCACCACGTCAGGGTCCTCCAACCGGCGCTGCCCATGGACCGACCCGAAGAAGCGCTTGCCGGACCCGAACACGACGGGTACGACGTCCATGCGCACCTCGTCGACCAGGCCCGCGGCAAGCACCTGGCCACCGACGTCGCCAGCAGCGACCTCGACCATGCGGTCACCCGCAAGCTCCTGCGCCTTGGCCACGGCCGCCTCGACGCCGTCGACGAAGTGGAACGGCGCCCCGGAGGCCCAGCCCTCGGGCTTCGGTCGGTGCGTCACCACGACCACTTGGTCGATCCCGCTGGGAGGCTTCCCGTCCCAGCCGTCCGTCATGTCGAAGACGTGGCGGCCGGCGATCGTCACCCCGATCTGGTCCCAGTACGGCCGGATGTAGTCGTGGGAGGTCTGCGACACCGTCAACACGCCGCTCTCGTCCAACGGCACGTCACCGCTGGTCAACCAGTCGAACAGTGGTCCCGGCTGGTCACTCTCATCCGCGATGAAGCCGTCCACCGACACTGAGCCGTACATGACCACCATGCCCACGGGTCTCTCCTTCGCCAGGGATATCTCCACGGTAGCGTCTCGTGAGTTGTCGCTCTTGTCGGGAATCGATCTGCTGGCAGCGGCCAGCCGTCCAGTGCGCGGCCGGGATGGGATTGCTCCCTCGCCTCCGGGCCTTGATGTCAAGGCGCGGAGCCACCATCGTCGACCACACCAGGGTCTGTGACATGAGTCTCACCACCGGAGGTCAGTTGGACGTCACCTGCAACGTTCCACTAGAGTCTGGGACGCGCCGAGGTCACGGGGTCTTGACACCCGCGAGTTGAAGCGCATGCGGACGTAGCTCAGCGGTAGAGCATCACCTTGCCAAGGTGAGGGTCGCGGGTTCAAATCCCGTCGTCCGCTCGGAGAGAAGTTGTCAGGCGAAAGCCGGACGATGGATCTCGAACGGTGGAGTGGCCGAGAGGCTAGGCAGCGGCCTGCAAAGCCGTCCACACGGGTTCGAATCCCGTCTCCACCTCGCAGGTCAGCTTCACATGGGCGATTGGCGCAGCGGTAGCGCGCTTCCCTGACACGGAAGAGGTCACTGGTTCGATCCCAGTATCGCCCACCAGCATCACCGCAGGTCGAAGGCCGTTTCGGAAGAATCCGAGACGGCCTTGTGCGTTGGCTGGAGGGTGCGCACCCCTACCTGCACCCCTCCGCGTTGTATGCGCCCGTCACTGCCACCCCGGACGGCATCTCCCTGAAAGAGCTCTGCGCGGAGCGGTTCTTCACTGTTGAACAGGTGCTCGCGACCACGACCTCCGACGGAGTCGCCGTCGGCTGGACTGAGACCCAGCTGAATACCGACTTCCACGTCGCAACGATCGCCGACGGCATTCCGGATGGCCAGCGCTTCTCGTTCATCGATGCCACCCCACTCGAGAACCAGTCGGGTGTGGAGTACGCAGTCACCTCCCTGTCCCTCTGCGGAGAGACCGACACAGACGATGAGACAACCGCGACCCTCGACCAGGTCGACTGAATCGTACGGACATGTGGTGGACATACACGTCGGCGGTGATGCGGATGTCCCGTGCGCGATGTCGATCGGGTAGTCGATTCTCGGGGTCGGCTCAGTGCGCGAACACCTTGAGCGCCAGGATGGCCAATCCGAACATGCCCGCGAGCATGGCGTTGAGGAGCGCGCGTGGCCACCCCATGTCCTCTTGCCTGCCGATCACCAGCCCATAGGCGAACAACGCCACGATGCCCACCACCAGGGCCACCACGACCGCCGTTGCGCGATCGATGACGCCGACAACCCCGAGCATGAGCGCCAGCACAATGGGCCAGGACGACTGCAGCATCGGCCACTCCGCGCGCGCCAGGGAGATCAGCTCCTCGCGTCGGACCGGCCGGCGCAGGACCATGCGCGCAGCGAGTCCGAGCGAGTAGACGTGGGCCAGCCAGAAGATCACGGAGGTGCCAAGCACCAGGAGCGCGGCGCGGTCGATCGTCTCTGGATCATGGCCGGCCGCGGCAACCACGCTCGTGGCCAGAATCGTCCCGTAGATCGCCCCCGCCATGTGATGCGCCTGCTGCACCAGCGTCGTCTGGGTCACCCGGCGAGCGTATCGCTGCGCTGTCCACTGCGCCCGGCCGACGTCCCGGCCGAGGAACTGCGCACCGAGATCCAGTGGCCGATCGACCCCGAGGGACTGGAGCCGCACACGCCGTAGGCGGTCCGCCGCCGTGAACAGTCCGTGCAGTGCCGACTGCTGCGGCCCTAGGCTCCGGTCATGGAGATCCTCACCTATCGCGCCTTCACGACAGCAGACCCGCACCCACACTCGGGCAACCCCGCCGGAGTGGTCGTCGACGCCGAAACCCTCGCCCGGGCGGACATGCTGCGCATCGCGGCCGAGCTCGGTTTCAGCGAGACAGCGTTCCTCACTGCGGTCACGCCGACGTCGGCGCGCATCCGGTACTTCACGCCTCGCGACGAGATCGCCTTCTGCGGCCACGCGACCATCGCCTCGGGAGTCGCACTCGCCCGCCGCGGCGCCGGCCCAGTGGTGGTTCTCGAGACCAACGCCGGTGAGGTGCCCGTGGAGGTCACAGTCGACGCGGCGACCCTCACCGCCGTCGACACGGTCGTCGGCCCGCTGGCCGGCGACCTGCTCGAGGAGCTGCTTGCCGCGCTCCGCCTCTCCCGCGCCGACCTCGACCCCGACCTGCCTGCGGCGTTCGTACGCGGTGGCAACCCCCACCCGATCGTCTTCGTGCGAGAGGGCGTCCTGGCCGCGCTCGATCATGACGCCGAGGCTGTGCTGCGTATCCAGGACCGTGAAGGGTGGGACGGCACCATCCCGGTCGTCCACCGGGTCTCGGCGGAGCGGTTCGCCTCGCGCAATCCGTTCCCCCGCGGTGGCATCCGGGAAGACCCCGCCACGGGGTCGGCGGCGGCCGGGCTCGGCTCCTATCTGCGAGCGGGTGGGCACCTCCAGCTGCCCGCGGTGATTCAGGTCGAGCAGGGCGCGGCCATCGGGCATCCGTCGTCGATCACGGTCGAGGTCCCGCTCGAAGGTCGCGTGCGTGTCACAGGCACCGCGGTGGAGCTGTAGCAGAGCCAGCCGGCAGCTTGGCAGCGCGGTCTTCTCCCGTCCCCGCCCGCTGGACCTACGATGTGCGCAGGAGGTCACACGGATGACGCAGTCGGCACGAGTGCTGCTGGTCGAGGACGACACTCAGCTCTCCGCGATGCTCGCAGAGCTCCTCACCGACGAGGGCTACTCCGTCGACGTCGCCGACGACGGCCAGCGCGGCCTCCATCTGGGGCTGACCAAGACCTACGACGTCCTTGTGCTCGACCGCGGGCTACCAGCGATCGAGGGTCTCGACCTGCTCGGGCGTCTCCGCGGGCGCGGCGTGCTGACCCCGGCTCTTGTCCTGTCTGCGCTGGGCAACCCGGCCGACCGGGTCGCGGGGCTCGACGCCGGCGCGGAAGACTACATGTCCAAGCCGTTCGACGTCGACGAGTTCACCGCCCGCCTGCGAGCGCTGCGGCGCCGTGGCACGCGCGGCGCGCTCCAGGACACCGGAAACGTCCGCTTCGGTCCTCTCGAGCTCGATGCGCGCACCCGCCGGGTCACCGCGGCCGACGGGACGATCGTCGACCTCTCGGAGCGGGAGTGCTCCCTCCTGGACCTCCTGGCCCGGCGCCCCCACCAGGTCTTCTCGCGCAGCGAGATCCTCGACCGCGTGTTTCACGGCACCGGCGACGAGGGCGCCGTCGATACGTACGTCTACTACCTGAGGCGCAAGCTGGGCCGTGAGGTCGTCACGACCGTCCGCGGCCTCGGCTACCGCCTGGGCTACTGATGAGTTACCCGACTCCCCTGACCTCGGCCGAGAACGACCGTCTCAGGCGCACCGCCCGACGCCTGGGGCTGCAGACCGCGGCACTCGTCCTGGTGTGCCTGACCCTGCTGGGAGCCGTCGTCGTGCTGGTCGTCGTGCGAGGGCAGAGCGCGGACGGTGAGCGTCGCCTGGAAAGCACAGCGCGGTCGATCGACGATGTCCACGATGCCCCGGACGGCATGTGGGTCGCGGTGGAAGGCGCCCGGGGTCTCGAGGTCTCCGACGACATGCCGGACGGGCTCCCGGACTTCACCGTGATGGCCGAGGTGGCCCGCTCAGGTCAGGACCGGTGGACGCGAGTCGCTCTCGAGGAGGGGACGGTCGCAGTCTTCACCACCCAGTCGCGCGACCGGACGGTCCAGGTGGCGCTCGACCCGCACGAGGGGCGGGAGGAGATCGAGCGGCTCGTGACCGCACTCGTCGTCGCCAGCGGCGTCGGCGTCGTCCTGGCGGGGCTCGGAGGTGCGTGGCTCGGGCGCCGTGCCGTGCGCCCGACAGTCGAGGCGCTCGCACTGCAGCGCAGGTTCGTCGCCGACGCGAGTCACGAGCTGCGCACCCCGCTCACCCTGCTGTCGACGCGGGCGCAGCTCCTGCAGCGCCACGTCCGCGCCGAGCACGGGCTGGCAGGCGACTCGCGCGTGCCCGGGGACGTGGAGGGGCTGCTGGCCGACACCAGGGCGCTGACCTCCATCTTGGAGGACATGCTCCTCGCGGCCGATGCCCGCTCCGTCGATCTGGCCGCCGTCGACATCGCCGCGATCGCCGACGCGACGGTCGACGCGGCACGTGCCACCGCCCAAGAGCGACACATCGAGCTCACCAGAGACGGTCCGCCGTCCGTCGTCGCGACCGTCTCCGCGGTGTCGGTGCGACGAGCGGTGACCGCACTCATCGACAACGCCATCGACCACGCGACAGGCCACGTGCGGGTTGTCGTCGAGCGCGACGGCGATGCGGTCGCCGTGCAGGTCGAGGACGACGGCCCGGGCATCACGGGTGAACCCGCTGACCTCTTCGAGCGGTTCGCCTCCCGGCGGACGGGGATCGCCGCCGAGCACGACCGCCGCCACTACGGGCTGGGGCTGGCCCTCGTCGCCGAGGTCGCGGCCCAGCACGGCGGGTCCGTCTCGGCCGGCCCGCGGCCCGTTGGTCAGGGCGGCGCGACGCTCACCCTGCGACTGCGGGCCGCAGGGCCGGCGTCCCGGAGCTGACCACTGTCCCGTCCGGCAGGACGGCGAACGCCTCACGTGCGCCCTGCTCGATCGCCCAGGCCACTCCCGCAGGTCCGAGCGCGAGAACGCAGGTCGCGAGGACGTCCGCGGTGACGAGGCTGTCCGCGACCACCGTCGCGGCGAGGAGGGCGCTCGCCGGCTCGCCGGTGCGCCCGTCCCAGACATGAGCTCCACGCTCATAGACGCCCGACGTCGCGACCGCACCGTCGCGCTGGGCGATCACCGCAAGGATCCGCCGGGGATCACCCGGATCGCGGACACCGGTCCGCCAGGGCCGTCCCGGCTCGGGTTCCCCGTGCGTGACGACGTCGCCCCCAGCGTTCAGGCAGTAGCTCCGGACCCCGCGAGCCAGGAGCTCATCAGCCGCGCGCTGCGCCGCCCACCCCTTGACCACACCGTTCGTGTCGAGCGAACCGTCTGGAGCGTAGATGCGGAACGCCCCGAAGCTGGCCACGCTCGCCCGAGAGGCGATATCGAGAATCTCGACGAGGTCGAGGGACGCGGCAACCTCCCCACGCTCGTAGCGGCGCAGCTCGCTGTCGATGCGATACGGGCTGAAGCGCTCGTCCGCCGAGGTCAGGACAGCAAAGGCGGCACCCACCGCCTCGTCCGCCGTGCTTTCATCGGGCGCGTCCCGGACGTCGATCGACATCGGGATGCCCATGACCACCGCTGTCCGGCGCACGCGTCAGCCCACCTGGTCGATCGCCGACTGGACCGACTGACGGTAGCCCTCGGAGGTGTACGTCGCCCCGGAGACGGTGTCGATGCTCGCGGACTGGGCAGCTAGGACCTCCTTCGCGAGCACCGGCGTTGACCTCTCCGAGATCTGGGCGCTCTCACGCTGAGCGCTCGGAGACTGGAGAGTCTGGACGTCGACGATCTGGGTCCCGGTGAACGTCACCGTCACCTGGACCGGACCGTAGCGCGTCTGGGACACCGATCCTGCGACTGTCACCGTGCTCGAGGTGGTCGACCCGGTCGCGGGGGTCGACGTGTCGGACGGGGACGGGGACGGCGTCCCCGTCCCCCCTGCTGACGACAACGCCGCTCCCGAGGGCGAGGTGATCGGCGGCGCCGCGGACAGCACCGCCTGATCAGTCGCAGCCAGCGGGCCGAACCGCGCGACGGCGATGGTGCCGATCGTGGCCAGGGTCCCTGTGTAGATGAGTGTTCCGCGCCAGCGTGGGGTGGTCATGACAAGCTCAGCTCCTCGCGGTGGATCGCCGCGCGGGGAACGCCGAGGGCGCGCGCGGAGCAGACGACTGTGGACACCAGCCCTTCCGGGCCGCAGACGAAGACGTCGCGGTCGGCGATGTCCGGGACGTGCCACAGGAGACTCGGTGGGCTGAGCGGGTCATACCCGTAGTCAGCCCGGCGCCCTGGCAACGGGATGTACCTCACGGACGAGGCGGAGAGCTCCCGGCCCAACGCCAGCCCTTCCGGGGAGTGGGCACGGTGCACGACGACGACGTCGTTGCCCCGCAGGACCAGATCCTCGGCGAGCGAGCGGATCGGTCCGATGCCCGCTCCACCCGCGACCAGCAGGGTGCGGGTGGACCGCGCCCGATCGGCGGTGATCCGGCCGAACGGACCTTCGAGCAGGACCCGGGTCCCCGGACGCAACCGGGCCGTCGCGGAGGAGTGGTCCCCGAGCGCGGCGACCGTCACCCGGAGCCGGTCCGAGGTCGGTATCATCGAGAGGGAGTAGGGGTGCGCGGTCCACAGGTGCCCCGGTGTGAGGAACCTGACCAGCACGAACTGCCCACCTCGGGCCTGCAGCCCGCCCAGCCCCGCTCCCCGCAACCACACGCTCACCATCGCGCCTCCCTCCGGGACGACCTGGTCGACCCGCAGCACCATCCGGCGGTGGGCGAGGAGAGGGACGACCACGCGCCAGGCGAGGAGCGCCGAGCCGGTGGCCACATAGAGGCCGATCCAGACCGCCCGGGCGACCGGCGACCCGACGAAGTGCGTTCCGGCCGCGATCTGGTGCCCGAAGGTGAGGAAGATGCCGACATAGACCGACAGGTGAAGGACGAACCACACCTCGTAGGAGAGGACCCTGCGAGCCAGCCGTGCGCTCGAGAGACCCACCAGGAGGAAGAGGGCGGTCCCCGCCACGGCGCTGAGCAGATCGGGCTGAGTCGCGATGAGCGAAAGAGTCTCCGGCCACGGCGCCTGGTGGTCGAGGAGCCCTCCACCGATGATCATGAGTCCCACATGGGTGAGCACCAGGAGGACGACGGTCGTGCCGAGAGACCGGTGCCACCCCACGAGCCGGTCCATCCCTACCGCACGCTCGAACCACGGCACACGTCCGATGAGCAGCAGCTGGAAGCACACCAGGTAGGCGGCGAGGAGACCGGCCAGCTCCCCCGCACTCGTGAGCGCTCCTCCCGGCGTCGTCCCGATCGACGCGGGGGTGCCCGCCCACCAGAATGCGAGCACTGCCACCGCACCACCGAGGGTGGCCGTGTGCAGCCCCACCCTTGCCCACGGCCACCTCCGATGGACGCCGACCTCCCTGACCGGTGTGGCTCGACGCGCACTGCGTTCCGTGAGGATGCTCATGATCACAGCGTGACGCGTGATTCTCAGAGGATTCTCGGAACGGGTCGGAACAGGTCAGTCGTCCAGCGCCCGTGGTGTGTCAGCCCTCGGCGAGGTCACGCCCGTGAACGGTGAGGGCCCAGATGACCGCGATGTCGATCGCGATCACGATGATCCCCCAGATCGGGTACCAGGGGATCCAGAAGAACGCGGCGAGCATGCTGACAACGGCCGCGAACACGCCGACGGTCCTGGCGAGGACATTTCCCGAGAACACCCCGAACCCGGCCGCCATCACGACCAGGCCGATGATGAGGTGGACCCAGCCCCACGTCGTGGCGTCGAACTGCAGGACGTAGTTCGGGGTGACTGCATAGAACTCGTTCTCGAGGATGCCGACCAGGCCGGCGAAGGCCTGGAAGGCGCCGACCGTGACCATGATGACCCCTGCGAACGTGATCCAGCCGACGGCGGCGCTAGATCTGGTGCTGTGCGTAGTCGACATCGAAGTGACTCCCTCTGTCCAGGTCATGCGCTAGTGCATGACAGGACGAACGTATTGACAGGCAGCGGTGCGGTCGCCATCCGGTAGGGGTGATTCAGGATCTACCGGGTGATCGAAGGTCGCCGTCCGCGACGGCGACCCCAGGCAGGGTCCACGGCGGCGTCTTCCTCAGCGGTGGCGACCCGGAACGGGGGCTCGTCGGGCGTCAGGAGAGCCTGGCGCCCTTGGCCACGGGTCGCGCGCAGGCTGAGGACGATGGAGACAGTGATGATCGTCGCGATGACGGCCAGGGAGATCGGTGTGGGGATGTAGACCACGTCGATCTTCAGGAGCATCTTGACGCCCACCCACATGAGTACGAGGGCGAGGCCGATCTTGAGGTAGATGAAGCGGTGGATGAGGTCGGCGAGGAGGAAGTACATCGCGCGCAGGCCGAGGATGGCGAAGGCGTTCGCGGTGAAGACGAGGAACACCTCGTCGGTGACGGCGAAGATGGCGGGGATCGAGTCGACGGCGAAGACGATGTCGGTGACCTCGATGAGCACAAGGACCGCGAGGAGCGGCGTCGCCAGCAGGATCCCGCGCCGCCGGACGAACAGCCGCTGCCCGTGGTAGACCTCGGTCATCGGCACGAACCGGCGAAAGGCCCGCAGGACGATCGACTGCTCCGGGTTCAGGTGCTCGTTGCGCTGACGGATCATCCGGTAGCCGGTGTAGAGCAGGAACGCGGCGAAGACATAGAGGATCCACGCGAAGTTCTCGATGAGCAGCGCGCCGGCGGCGATGAAGATCCCTCGGAAGACCAGCGCTCCGAGCACGCCGAGGAAGAGCACCCGGTGCTGGAACTCCCGTGGCACCGCGAAGAAGCTGAAGATGATCGCCCACACGAACACGTTGTCCACGGCCAGGGACTTCTCGATGAGGTACCCGGCGAAGTACTGCTGACCGAGCTCCGCGCCCCATACCCACCAGACGATCGCACCGAAGGAGACGCCGAGGGCCACCCACACCCCGGACCAGAGGGCCGCTTCGCGGACTCCGATCACGTGCGCGTGGCGATGAGCGACCAGGTCGATCGCGAGCATCACCACGATGAAACCCACCACCGCTGCCCAGATCCAGAATGCAACGTCCATGACAAACCTCCGATCGTGTCGATCGAAGGTCTCTCCCAGCCCTGGGGGCCTGCTCGCCGGGCCCGCACGGGCCGTACTGACGACGAGACATCCGCGGGATACTCCCCTTCGTGTGCGGACTATCTCAGCACGATCCGTCGGTCCAGGCAAGGGCTCAGCGGCGGCTGCTGCCCACGACAGGCTGAGTCTGACGGCGGACCATCTCATTGATCCAGGCCGGCGCGTAGGGGGACGTGCAGCCCGGCGGGGTGGGGTAGTCCTTGAGGACTCCGAGGCTCTCGCCGATGCTGATCGCGCGGCCGCGGTGCTCGGGGTGGTGGATACCGATGGTCGCCAGGCACTCGTTCATGGCCCACTGCAGGCGGTCCGGGGCGTCGACCAGGTGTGTCTCGATGCGGTCGAGGAGCTCGGCCAGGTCGAGCCCTTCGGGGTCTCTCGCGACCCGGTCGCTCGTCAGGGCCCACCCGGCGCTGGCGACGACCGGGTCGGGGTCGGCGAACCAGTCGGAGCGAAGGTCGTCCACGTGCGGGTTCTTCTTGACGACGTAGCTGACGAGCCATCCGTGCACCTTGGGGACGCGCGCATCGCGGAGCATGGCATCAAGCTCGGGCGCGGTGTACGCCGTGGGGCGGCTGACCAGGATCGCGACGAGCCGGGCCGCGGTGTCCCCCGTCCCCCAGAGCTGACCGGCGAGGTCGGGCTGGGTCTTGAGCCTCTTGGCCACCGCGCGCAGCTTGGTGAGGTTGACACCGTGGTCGTCCCCATGACGTTCGTTCACCGCCCGGATCCTCGGGTCCTCGAGAGCCGCCAGCTCCGTCATCACGTCGCCGACGGTGGCGTCGGCACCCGAACGCGTGGTCACGGCGATCTCCTTGCTGGTCAGTCAGTATCGGTTCCCAGCGTACGGGGACTCGGGCCGATTCAGAGCGTCAGCATCAGGTTCCCGCCGCGCTCCGCCCAGTTGCCGGTGCCCGCTGAGCGAGGCACGGTGGAGAGAAGCGCACACCAGGCAGGAGGACTTCTCATGACTTCCCCTTTCGACGGCCCCGCAGACCCCGCGGTCGATGCCCTGGCTGAGCGTGTGCTCCAGGCCGCGCTCGGCACTGCGGACATCCTGTCGATCTACCTCGGGGACAGGCTGGGGCTCTACCGGAGCCTCGTCGCCGACGGCCCCGCAACCGCTGTGGAGCTCGCCGAGCGGACAGGCACCCATCCCCGGTACGTCCGCGAGTGGCTCGAGCAGCAGGCGATCACCGGATTCGTCGTCGCGACCGCCCCCGAACCCGACGCCTCGGGGCCCTCCGAGGACCACCGGTTCACCCTCACCGACCCCGCCCGGGAGGTGTTCACCGACCCCGAGAGCCTGTCTCACATCGCTCCGCTGGCCAGGACCCTGGCCGCCAGCATGCAGCAGATCCCGGCCCTCCTGCACGCCTACCAGAACGGTGGAGGCGTCAGCTGGGGACAGCTCGGGCGCGACGCGCGCGAGTCGCAGGCTGACCTCAACCGGCCCTGGTTCACCCGTGCGCTGCCCGCCGCTCTCGAGAGCATCCCCTGGCTCCACGAGACGCTCGCGCGCCCGGACGCCCAGGTCGCCGACATCGGCTGCGGGGCAGGGTGGTCCTCGATCGCGCTCGCGAACGCCTACCCCGCCGCGACGGTGCACGGCTTCGACATCGACGAGCCGTCGATCGCCCTCGCACGTCAGAACCTCTCCCAGACACAGGATCCGTCACGCGACGTCCGGTTCACCGTCGCGGACGCCGCCGCCCTGCCACCCGACAGCTACGATCTCGTCTTCGCCTTCGAGTGCGTCCACGACATGTCTCAGCCGGTCGAGGTGCTCAGCGCGGCGCGACGGTCACTGCGCCCGGGCGGTTCCGTCATCGTCATGGACGAGGCCGTCGCCCCCACCTTCACTCCCCCGGGCGACGACCTGGAGCGCCTCATGTACGGCTTCAGCCTGTTGGTCTGCCTCCCCGACGGACTGTCCCACACCCCCTCGGAGGGCACCGGCACGGTCATGCGCCCGGACACGCTCCGCAGCTACGGCCTACGGGCGGGCCTGACTCGGTTCCAGGTGCTGGACGAGGCGAGCTTCGGCTTCTGGCGCTTCTACCGTCTCGCCGCTTAGGCGCCGGACGTGAGAAAGTGGTCGGTGCTCCTCATCCTGGGCAGCGCGCAGTTCGTCCTCGTCCTCGACGGGACGGTCATGAACGTCTCGATCTCGACCGTCGTGGCCGACCTCGACACGACCGTCGCCGCGATGCAGGCCGCCATCACCTTCTACACGCTGACGATGGCGGCGCTGATGCTTCTCGGCGCCAAGCTCGGGGACGTGTGGGGGCGCCGCCGCGCCTTCGTCGTCGGCTCCTGCATCTATGCTGCGGGGTCGCTCATCACGGCGCTGAGCCCCAACATCGCCCTGCTGTTCCTCGGCTGGTCGATCATCGAGGGGATCGGCGCCGTGCTCGTCATCCCCGCGGTCGCCGCGCTCATCGCCGACAACTACACCGGGCCCGACCGCGTCAAGGCCTACGCAGCGATCGGGGCGATCTCCGGGGCCGCTGTGGCAGCCGGTCCGCTGATCGGCGGTTTCCTCACCACCTACGCCAGCTGGCGATACGTCTTCGCCGGCGAGGTCGTCATCATGGTCGTGGTCCTGTCCTTCTCCCGGCTCGTCACCGACTCCACACCTCGCCAGCACGTGCGGATCGACGCCCCGAGCGTGCTGCTCTCGGCGTCGGGCCTCGTGCTCGCGGTCTTCGGGATGCTGCAGAGCAAGACCTGGGGCTGGGTCCGCCCGGCAGCCTCCCCCGAGATCGGCGGAAGGGAGATCGCCCCGCTGGGGATCTCCCTCTCCGCATGGCTGATGATCACCGGAGGGTTCCTGCTCTACGCCTTCGTCCGCCGCCAGGGGGCCCTCGTGCGCACAGGTCGCCCCCCTCTCGTGCAGGTCGAGATGTTCTCGATCACTGCACTGCGCAGCGGCCTGAGCGTCCTCGGCGCGCAGTACGCGATCACCGCGGGGGTGTTCTTCATGGTCCCGGTCTATCTGCAGATGACGCTCGGCCTCGACGCCCTGGAGACCGGGCTGAAGATCTTCCCGCTCTCGGTCTCGTTGATCCTCTTCTCCGTCGTGGGCACCCGACTGTCCTCCCTCTGGTCACCGCGCCGCATCGTGCGGTGGGGGCAGGGGATCCTTGTACTGAGCTCATTGGTCCTGCTGGGCTCAGTCGACCTGGAGCTGCGCAGCATCCTCTTCGGTGTGGGAATGTTCTGCGCCGGCGCGGCGCTCGGCCTGCTCGCCTCGCAGCTGGGCAACGTCAACATGTCGGCGGTGGCGGAGACGCAGACGAGCGAGGTGGGAGGCCTGCAGGGGGTGTTCCAGAACCTCGGGTCCTCCCTCGGGACGGCGCTCATCGGCTCGGTCCTCATCGCCGCCCTGACCTCGACCTTCGGCGCGTCCGTGGCCGCCAGCGACCTCCCGGCCGACGTGCAGGCAACCATCAGCAGCCAGACCCAGGACGGCGTCGGGATCGTCGAGGCCGACAGCGTCGACTCCATCGCCGAGCAGGCCGGGCTGAGCGCCGCGCAGGGCGACACGCTGACGCAGATCTACACCGAGTCCCAGATCTCCTCGTTGCGCTCCGCGCTGTTCGCGCTCACCGTGATCGCCCTGGCCTCGGTGCTGTTCTCCCGCGGCATCCCGTCGGCCAGCCCACGGCCCGCACACGGACTCACACGCCGCGGATGAGGCCGGCCGGTGCCCCCCCGGCCGAGAATGGCGACATGGACACGCCTAGGTCGGTCGCCCGTGAGCTCGGCGCGTTCGGCGTGCGAACCTCGGTGATGATCGTCCTGCTCACCGCCTGCTACTACGCCCTGCCCGACGCCGGCCCGTTCGCCGACCGGGAGTCGGGGGTGCGGGCGGGGTGGTCGTTGCTCGCGTGGGTCGGCTTCGTGGTCGTGCTCCGGATCCAGGTCCGGGCGATCCGGAGCCATCCCTCGGTGTGGGCCCGCTCCGAGGCGCTGCTCACGGTGCTCTACCTGCTGATCCTCGTCTTCGCGATCACCTATGACCGGATGGCTGCCTCGTCCGCGGACCAGTTCGCAGGGATCAACAACCGGACCGACGCGCTGTACTTCACGGTCACGATCGTCTCGACGGTCGGCTTCGGTGACATCCACGCCGTGAGCACCCCGGCCCGCGCGGTGGTGACCGCGCAGATGCTGGTCAGCGTCTTCTACATCGGTGTGGCGCTCCGGCTGCTGACCGGCCTGCGGGGAGGGACCGGGACCGGCATCAGTGTCGGCGGACCGGGGTGAGTCTCGTCCGTGGAGGATGACGTGCAGTGACTTACGCCGCGGCAACGTTGGCGATGACAGACAGGTACGACGACACAGAGATGGGTGGTCACCATGACGGAAGAGCACACGGGAACGGATCCCGGCGGCGGCGCAGCGGACGCGTTCGACGAGATGGGACCGGTCGACTACATCGTCGTCGAGTTCCCCGGCAGCAGGTTCACCGGCCACGGCCTTCCGCTGCTTGTCGATCTGGTCGATCGGGGGGTGATCCGTCTCCTCGACCTCGTGCTCATCAAGAAGGAGATGGACGGGACACTGACCGGGCTCGTGCTGGCGGATCTGGACTCCGACGGCGAGCTCGACCTCACCGTGTTCGAGGGCGTGGCCTCAGGTCTGCTGGACCAGGAGGACATCGACGAGGCGGGAACGGTGCTCGAGCCGGGGAGCTCGGCAGGCATCCTCGTCTACGAGAACAGCTGGGCCGGGCCCTTCGCCGCGGCCCTGCGGCGCAGCGGAGCGCAGCTCGTGGCGAGCGGCCGCATTCCCGTCCAGGCGCTGCTGGCCTCGATCGACGCGGCCGAGCAGCGCGGCTGACCCCACATCCCGATCATGAGATAGGAAGGACGACGACCATGCCTGGTCTGCTTCGAGGAGTTGCCCGTACCGCGGTGGTCGCAGGGACGGCCACCGCGGTGTCCAATCGAGTCTCCCGCCGCCAGGCCGGCCGGTGGGCGGAGCAGGACGCCCCGCCGGAGCCGGAGGCCGCTCCGCCGCCCCCGGCACCTGTCGCCGCTGCCCCGGCAGCCGGGGGGATGGACGACGTCCTCGCCCAGCTGAAGTCCCTCGGTGAGCTCAAGGATCAGGGGGTCCTCTCCGAGGCGGAGTTCGAGGCGCAGAAGCAACGAATCCTCGCGCGCTGACCGAGTACTGACCGAGCCTGCAGGGCGCACAGAACGTCCGGAGATCCTCCCGGGTCTCCGGACGTTCTGTGCGCCCTCTGCTCAGGTCTGCATCGACGTCTGCGCCGGGGACTGCGTCGAGTCCTGCGTCACCACCGGTGGTCTGGCCACGAGCTCCAGGATCGCGATGAGCACCACCGCGACCACCGCGGCGGTCACGACGGTGACCGGGGTCGGCGCTGGTGCCAGCAGGATCACGAGTCCGGCGAGCGAGATGACGACGACTCTCAGGAGGGTCCGGTGCGCGTACATCCAGAGGCCGACCGGGCCGGTGGTCACCCCTCGCTGCTGCCCCCAGCCCCGGACGGCGGCGAAGCCGCGACCGATACCGGTACGCAGGCCGCGCGCGGAGTCGCTCCCACCGCCCAGGTAGGCGGCGGCGGCGAGGACCAGGCCGAGCACGGCCACCGTGCGCAGCGACACCCGGATGAAGGCGACGAGCTGGTCGAAGAGGACCTCGGCGGCGTCGAGCCGCTCGACCTTGCCGGTCAGCTCGCCCAGGTACAGGCTGCGCGCCACGTAGAGACCGATGCCCAGGACGAGCATCGAGGCTGCGAGCGCAAGCCCGGCGACGACGAGAGCACGTGCGCGGTGAACGGCGGTGAGCACTCCCGCGGCGATGAGGGTCAGGCTGAGCCATGGCAGCCAGGTCCCCACGACGTCGAGCAGGGAGTAGGCATTCTGCAGCTCGACCAGCTGAGTCGTCTGCACGATCGTGAAGGAGGCGTTGACGGCGGGGATGTTGGCCGCGACCGAGAAGCCGGCTTCCACGAGCTCGGTCTTGAGGGTCTCGATCACCCCGGAGAGCTCGATCGTCAGCTGTCCCTGGTCACCGATCTGCAGCACAGTGCTGGGGTCCCCCTGCAGGAGCGCGACGAGCTGGGTGTGCGCCACCCGGTTCGCCTCGACCCAGGCGGTCTCGAAGGCGTCGCTCTCGACCACGGTCGTGGCTGCCTTGCGGATGAGCGACTCGATCCCGTCGACCAGCGGCTGCTCGACCGCCCCCAGCGCCAGAGATGCTCGAGGCGGCAGGTCCGGACTGTTCAGCGCCGACAGCGCGTCCTGGACGAGGGTCGGGACGTCCAGCTGCTCCATGACGACCTGGACCAGACGGTTCTCGACCGCGGACTGGATGACCGGGTCGCTCGCGAGCGGGCCGACGGTGGCGATGTACCGGTCGGTGTCCGTGATCTCGCGCTGCGCCCAGCTCGCGACCACGGCCACCGGGGCGAGCAGCACCCCGAGCAGGATGAGGATGAGCGCGGTCGCGGAGCGTCCGCGGTGACGACGCCGGTGGGCACCCGGGGCAGGTGCCACCTGCTCGCGCAGAGCGGCGTTCTCGCGCTCGAGACGGGCGAGCCGCGCGGCGAGCTGGGCGGTGTCGGCGCCCTCCTGGATCGGTGCCGCGTCGTCTGACATGATCGTGTCCCTTTCCGTGGGTCCCCGGACCTTGGCTCACTACACTCCGGACTGAGCAGTCACCCGTCCTGAGGCGATCGCGGCCTGGAGCGCCCCGTGGTCGCGTGCGTTCTGATCGGCGTAAGTCTCGGCGAAGTCGGCGACGGCACGGTCGAAGCGGTCGCTCGAGCCGAGGTAGGCCGCGATCGCCACCCGGTCCCCGGAGCGGGCGTGCGCCCGAGCCAACGACTCCCCGCACACCCGGCCGTAGAAGGTCATCCCGTCGGCCACCATCGCCTCCACCGGGAGCGAGGCCTTGCCGTCGCGGAGCTGACGCACGTAGAAGTCGCGTTCGACCCCGTCCGGTCCGGGGACCCTGTCCCACCCGAGGAAGATGTCACTGCTCGCCTGCATGAGCTGCTGCCCGGCGACGACCCGTTCCCCCTCGTTCGTGATGCCGCCCGCGGGCAGGTGCCCGGCGAGCACGGACGCCTGAGCCTCCTTGGCCTGCAGGAAGAGCGGGTCTGCCCCGTCGATGCCCTCGAACAGCAGGATCCACGCCCGGGTCCCCACGCTCCCCACGCCCACGACCTTGCGAGCCACCTGCACCAGCGAGAACTGGGTGAGGAGGTGGCGGCGGTGCCTGGGGAGGCTGCGACCGTAGGACTGCACCAGACCGGAAAGTCGCTCGTAGGCCTGGGCGGCTCCCTCCTGACCCCCCAGCTCTTCCACGGGGACGATGAGCGGCGGCTGACTGACGATCCGCGGCCTGCCGTCGACCACGATCGTGAGCTTGGCCAGCGCGTGGACGCTGTCACGTGTCCGTGCCTTGTCGATGACGGTCTGAATCCGCTTCTCCCGCTCGGCGTCGAGCGTGTGACCGATCCGTGGGAGCAGCTCATCCATCTCCACGCGGGAGTACCAGACGGCAAGATTGCCCTGGTGGGCGAAGTCGCGCATCGCCTCGCGGTACCCGCGGGCGCACGTGCGAACCATCCGGCGGCAGGTCTTGGCGGGGAACTCGTTGGCCAGGCCGGCCACGTACACGCTCGCCGCCAGCCGCTTGACGTCCCATTCGAAGGGGCCGGGATAAGTCTCGTCGAAGTCGTTGATGTCGAAGACGAGACGCCGTTCCGGGGACGCGTAGATGCCGAAGTTGCTCATGTGCGCATCCCCGCACAGCTGGACGTCCAGCCCCGAGTTCGGGCTCCGTGCGAGGTCGGCGGCCATGATGAGGGCGCCCCCGCGGTAGTGGGCGAACGGCGAGCTGACCATGCGCCCGTACCGGATGGGGACGAGCTCCGGCACCCGTGTCGCCGCCTGGCTCTCCAGCAGCGCGACCGGGTCCGCCCGTCCGTGGACCGAGTACTGGGAGTGCTGCTCGAGCGGCACCCGGTCCCGGACGGACCGTCCCCGGCTCGCTCGCTCGCCGCGGTCGAGGCTCACGCGCCCTCGGTCAGGTCGTGGGCGAGCTCCTTCTCGTCCTCCTCCGACAGCGAGGTCTTGAGCAGGGTGCCGCCGTACTGCTTCATCGCGTCGGCGAACTTGTCCTCGGTGATCTTCGAGGCCATGACCACCACGGCCGCGCTGCCGGGGGTGAGCATCTCCTTCACCTGACTCCGGAACTCGTCGTCGATACCGGACTTGCCCATCTTCCCCATGAGCGCGCCGAGCGCCCCACCGAGCGCGAGCCCCACGAACGGGACGAGGAACAGCAGGCCGATGATCATCCCCCAGAGCGCCCCCGAGGCGGCGGAGACGCCGACGATCTTCCCCGGCGTCTCCACGTGGCTCTTGCCCTCGGCGTCGACCTGCACGACGGCGAGCCCGGACAGCTGGACGACGAAGTCCTTCTGCAGCTGCATGACCTCGTTGTAGGCCTGCGTCGCTACTGCATGGTCGTCGTAGCCGATCACGATGAGTTCAGACATGGGGGTCCTCCGTGGTGAAGTGCTGGTGAGTGTTCTGGTGCGGCGGCGTGGCCGTCCCTCCACGGTCCACCCGGTGACCCGCGGCGGGCCTCATCCCGGAGGGGTGAGATGACCGGTCCGCGGCCGGTCCGGGGCCGGTCACAGGTGGCTGAAGCCGCTGGACTCCTCAGGTGTCATCGACACGGTGACCGGATGCCGGTGCAGGTGCTCGACCGCGTCGCGCAGGTCGTCGATGAGGGTCTCGACCATGTCCCGGCTCACGCCCTGGCGCACCAGGACGCGCTGGACGGCGGTGCCCGCAGCCGCGCCGGTCAGCGGGTAGGCCGGCACCTGCCACCCCCGCATGCGCAGTCGGTCGGCGAGGTCGTACAGGGTGTACCCGGGGTCCTCCCCCTCGATGATCTTCCACGTGACGGCCGGGATGCCGTCCTGGGGCGTGCTGCCGAACACGATCTCGAAGGGACCCAGGGTCGGGACGGCGGTCGCGAGCAGCTGACCGGTCTCGTAGCAGGAGTCATGGATCGCCCGGTAGCCCTCCCTGCCGAGCCGCACGAAGTCGTAGTACTGCGCGACGACGGGGCCGGCCGACCGGGAGAAGTTGATCTGGAAGACCGGCATGTCCCCGCCGAGATAGCTGACGTGGAAGATCAGGTCGGCCGGGAGCTCGGCCGCATCCCGCCACACGACCCACCCCACCCCGAGCGGCGCGAGCCCGAACTTGTGCCCGGAGGCGCTGATCGACTTCACGCGCTCCAGCCGGAAGTCCCACACGAGGTCCGGAGCGCAGAACGGGGCCAGGAATCCACCGCTGGCCGCGTCGACGTGGATGTCGACGTCGAGCCCGGTCTCTGCCTGGAGCCGGTCGAGAGCTTCCGCCATCTCGGCGATCTGCTCGTAGGCGCCGGTGTAGGTGACCCCGAGCGTCGCGACCACGAAGGCCGTGTTCTCGTCGACCCGCTCGAGCATCTGCTCCGGGGTCATGGCGTAGGAGCCGGGCGCCATCGGGACCTCGCGGATCTCCACGTCCCAGTACCGAGCGAACTTGTGCCAGACCACCTGGACCGGGCCGCAGACCATGTTGGGTCTCTCGCTCGGCAGCCCGGCGGCCTGCCGTCTCGCCCGCCATCGTCTCGTGGCCGCCATCCCCGCCAGCATGCACGCCTCGGAGGAGCCGACGGCGGAGGTCCCGACCGTGTTCGCCGCACCCGGCGCGTTCCACAGGTCCGCGACCATGTGCACGCACCGCCGCTCGATCTCTGCGGTCTGGGGGTACTCGTCCTGGTCGATCATGTTCTTGTCGATCGCCAGGTCCATGAGCTCGTGCACCTGTGGTTCCTCCCACGTCTGGCAGAAGGTCGCGAGATTCTGCCGGCTGTTGCCGTCGAGCAGCATCTCGTCGGCGACGAGCTGGAACGCGTCGTCGGACGGGGACTCAGCCAGGGGGAAGGTGTACTTGGGGACGAGTCCCCGCAGTGCTCCGCTGCCGAACAGCGGCACGGTCGTCTCGTCGCGGATCACATCACGTTCGTGGAGGGCCATACAGCGATCGTCACGGCGCGGGGAGGCCGCGGCGTCATCCGGTGGGGATGAGAGTGGGCGCGATTCCGCGCCACCACGCATCCGCTGCCGACCCCACAGACGACAGCTAGTCGGCCTTCGCCCAGTCCGTCGCGCCGTACCAGTCGACGACGACGACCGGCTCGTCACCGACCACCCAGGCGTCGTGCCCCTCGGGCAGGCTCGTCACGTCACCGGGGCCGGCGACGATCTCGGTCCCGGAGTCCATCCGGATCATCAGCGTTCCCGAGACGTGGTACTGGAAGTGCGGGGCCAAGCAGCTGTCGGTCCCGGCGATCGGTTTGAGGTCCTGGGACCAGCGCCAGCCGGGCTGCAGAGTGAGCCTGCCGATCACCGAGTCACCGACCGTGAGGATGTCCGCCCGACCGTGCGGGAACTCCCGAACCTCGCTCGGGGCGCCAAAACGCGCGTGCTCCACCGTCTGCATGGTTCTCACCTTCTTCATCGACGTGATGCCTCCATTCTCTCCCCGGCCGGCCCTCCGGCACCAGGGAATCGAGGACCTCGTCGACCCGAGACCCCGGCGCTAGATCTCCTCCGGGCAGTCCCAGTCGTTCCCGGCCAGGATCGCGTCGCCCTTGGCGCGGCGCTCGGACTCGCGCAACGACTTCGGGGCGCGGCTCGCGTCGCCCCCGGCGAGGACATCACCCATCCCGGGCTGGTCGGAGTCGTGATACCGCTCGTCGGGGACCGTCGGGACCGGGGTCGCCCCGCGACGAGGGGGCGAGGGCTGGGATGTGTTGGACGTCATGCCCAATGAGACCAAATTCTCAGGCCTCGCGCCAGAGGGCACCGGACGGCGCCGCGCAGACCTGCGCAGACCTGCTCGAGGTAGAGCCGGTCGACCTCGAGGCGTTTGGTCATTTCGCCTCCCTCACGGCACTTTGCGGCGTGATCATGGCAACATCGGCGGACAGCGTGTGACGCTGACACGTTCGTAGGGCAGTCTGTCTCCATGCAGACTTGGCCCGGACACCCTTACCCCCTTGGCGCGACCTTCGACGGGAGCGGCACGAACTTTGCCATCTTCTCCGAGGTCGCAGACCGCATCGAGCTGTGCCTCTTCGACCCGGACGGGACGGAGACGCGGCTCGAGCTGACCGAGGTGGACTCCTTCGTCTGGCACGCCTACTTCCCCACCATCCAGCCGGGCCAGCTCTACGGCTTCCGGGTTCACGGACCCTACGACCCCGAGCAGGGGCTGCGCTGCGACCCGTCCAAGCTGCTGCTGGACCCCTACGCCAAGGCCATCGACGGCGACGTCGGCGGCGACCAGAGCCTGTTCTCCTACACCTTCGGCGACCCCGATGTGCCCAACAACGACGACTCTGCGGCGCACACCATGAAGTCTGTCGTCATCAACCCCTTCTTCGACTGGGGCCACGACCGACCGCCGAACCACGAGTACCACGAGAGCGTCATCTACGAGGCGCACGTGCGCGGCATGACCCAGCTGCACCCGGGCATCCCCGAGGAGCTGCGCGGGACCTACGCGGGCATGTCGCACCCCGCGGTGATCGCCCACCTCACCGAGCTCGGTGTCACGGCGGTCGAGCTCATGCCCGTGCACCAGTTCGTCAACGACTCCACACTCGTGGAGAAGGGCCTGTCGAACTACTGGGGCTACAACACCATCGGTTTCTTCGCCCCCCACAACCGCTACTCCTCCTCCGGGAGCACCGGCCAGCAGGTCCAGGAGTTCAAGACCCTCGTCAAGGCCCTGCACGACGCCAACATCGAGGTCATCCTCGACGTCGTCTACAACCACACCGCCGAGGGCAACCACATGGGCCCCACGCTGAGCTTCCGCGGCATCGACAACCAGGCCTACTACCGCCTGGTCGACGACGAGCAGCAGCACTACTTCGACACCACCGGCACCGGCAACTCCCTGCTCATGCGTCACCCGCACGTGCTCCAGCTCATCATGGACTCGCTGCGCTACTGGGTGACGGAGATGCACGTCGACGGCTTCCGCTTCGACCTCGCCTCGACCCTGGCCCGCCAGTTCCACGAGGTGGACCGGCTCTCCGCCTTCTTCGACCTCGTCCACCAGGACCCGATCGTCAGCCAGGTCAAGCTCATCGCCGAGCCCTGGGACCTGGGCGACGGCGGCTACCAGGTGGGCGGGTTCCCGTCCATGTGGAGCGAGTGGAACGGGAAGTACCGCGACACCGTCCGTGACTTCTGGCGCGGGGACCCCTCCTCGCTCGCCGAGTTCGCGAGCCGCATCACCGGGTCCTCGGACCTCTACGAGCACACCGGCCGCAAGCCCATCTCCTCGGTGAACTTCGTCATCGCCCACGACGGCTTCACCCTTGCCGACCTCTTCTCCTACAACGAGAAGCACAACGACGCCAACGGCGAGGGCAACAACGACGGCGAGAGCCACAACAGCTCCTGGAACTGCGGTGTCGAGGGTCCCACCGACGACCCCGAGATCCTCGCGCTGCGCGGGCGCCAGCAGCGCAACGTCCTGGCCACGCTCCTGCTCTCCCAGGGTGTGCCGATGATCGCGCACGGCGACGAGATCGGCCGCACCCAGCAGGGCAACAACAACGTCTACTGCCAGGACAACGAGCTGGCCTGGATGGACTGGGACCTCTCTCACGAGAACGAGGACCTGCTGCGCTTCACCCAGCAGCTCGTGCACCTGCGTCTGCGCCACCCCGTGCTGCGGCGTCGGCGCTTCTTCGCCGGTGACCACGACTGGACCGACGACACGCTCGGGGACATGGCATGGCTCAACCCGGACGGGCGGCACATGCGCGACGAGGAGTGGGAGCACGGCTACGCCCGCTCGGTCGCGGTGTTCCTCAACGGCGAGGCGATCGCCGAACCCGACCAGCGGGGCGAGCGCGTCATCGACGACAGCTTCCTGGTGCTTTTCAACGCCCACGACGACCAGCTCGAGTTCACCCTCCCGGACAAGGAGTTCGGGGTGGAGTGGGCCGTCGTCTTCGACACCGCCCACCCGCCCGCGGACGCCGCGCCCATCGTGCCCACGACGAACCGGGTCGAGCTGCCCACGGTCTCCTCGCAGACGATCATGGCCGGCGAGACCCGGATGGTCGAGGCGCGGAGCATGGTGCTGCTGACCCGGGCACCGCTGGCGGACTAGGGGAATCGACATGGACCACGAGCCCACGCACGCCACCGTCGACCGTCGCTTTCCGGCACCGGGCCGCCCGGTGCCGCTGTCGACGTACCGGCTCCAGCTCGGCGCCGACCTCACCTTCGACGACGTCTGCGAACGGCTGGACTACTACGTCTCGCTCGGCGTGACGCACCTGTACCTGTCACCCGTGCTCACGGCGGCGCCGGGCTCGACGCACGGCTACGACGTCGTCGACCACTCCACGGTGAGCGAGGTGCTGGGCGGGCGGGCCGGCCTGGACCGGTTGTCTGCGGGCGCCCGGGCGGCCGGGCTCGGCATGGTCCTGGACATCGTCCCCAACCACATGGCGGTGCCCACGCCTGCCTGGCACAACGCCGCCCTGTGGTCCGTCCTCACCCTCGGTCCAGAGTCGCCCTACGCCACGTGGTTCGACATCGACTTCGAGACCGGGGACGGCGCCATCCTCATGCCGGTGCTCGGCTCCCGGATCGGTGACGTGCTCGCCTCCGGTGAGCTCGTGCTGGACACGATCGACGTGCCCGGGACCGGCGAGACTCTCGTGCTGCGCTACCACGAGCACGTGTTCCCGGTCCGCGAAGGCACCGAGTCGCTGCCGCTCGTCGAGCTCGTCGACCGCCAGCACTACCGCCTCGCGCACTGGCGGGTCGGTGACGAGGAGCTCAACTACCGCCGGTTCTTCGACGTCGGCACGCTCGTGGCGATCCGGGTCGAGGACCCCGACGTCTTCGACCAGACGCACGAGCTCATCCTCGAGCTGCTCGAGACCGGGGTGATCGACGGCCTGCGGATCGACCACCCCGACGGGCTCGCCGACCCGGCCGGGTACCTGGCCCGGCTGGGCGAACGCTCCGGCGGAGCGTGGGTCGTCGTCGAGAAGATCCTCGCCGGCGAGGAGGAGGTCCCCCGGGACTGGGTGACCGTGGGCACCACCGGCTACGAAGGTCTGTGGCGGGTGCAGTCCACCTTCGTGGAGCCGGCCGGAGAAGCTCGCCTGGCGAGCCTCATGCACCGGGTCACCGGGGACGACAGCGACGGCCTGGCCGCGCTCATCGAGACGTCCAAGCGTGAGGTGATCACCGGCCCCCTGTACGCCGAGGTGCACCGCCTGACCGACCTCGCGGCGGAGATCTGCCGCGACGACCCCCGGTTGCGTGATCACACGTGGCGGGCCCTGCACGAGAGCCTCACCCTGCTGCTCGTGTCCTTCGACCGGTACCGGGCGTACGTGGTGCCCGGCGAGGTCACCTCGCGGGAAGCCCTCCAGGCGATGGCCGCCGCCGCCGCGGCGGCCCGCGCCCACCTCGACTCCGAGCGCGCGCAGACCCTCGACGTGCTCGTGGAGCTGCTGCTGGGCCGAGAGGTGGGGAGCGCCGGACGCCGCCGCGAGGCCCGTCGGGACGAGCTCGTCGTCCGGTTCCAGCAGGTCTGCGGCGCCGTGATGGCCAAGGGTGTCGAAGACACCGCCTTCTACCGCTGGACCCACCTGACGTCCCTGTGCGAGGTGGGCGGCGAGCCGAGCCACTTCGCGCTGAGCCAGGACGAGTTCCACGCCTTCGCCGGGCGGCTCGCCACGCACTCCCCCGCGGCCATGACCTCCGGCTCGACCCACGACACCAAGCGCAGCGAGGACACCCGGGCGACCCTCGGTGTGCTCTCGGAGATGGCCGAGGAGTGGGCCGAGCTCGTGACGACGCTGCGCGCCCGGTCCGCCCGCACCCGCAGCGCTCTCGTGGACGGCCGCACCGAGAACCTGCTCTGGCAGACGATCGCGGGCACCTGGACACCGGCCACCGGTCCTGACGGGGTGGGCACGCCGATCAGCTTCGACCGCCTCGAGCAGTACCTGCGCAAGGCCACCCGCGAGGCCAAGACGAGCACGTCGTGGACCCGCCCCGACGAGGCCTACGAGGAGGCCGTGCTCAACCTCGCCAGCTGGGCGCTCACTGACCCGGCCAGCCTGGCCCTGTACGAGGCCTGGGCCCGGCGCACCGCACCGGCGGTGCGCGCGGCCGCCCTGGGCACCAAGCTCGTGCGCCTGACCATGCCGGGGGTCGCCGACGTCTACCAGGGCAGCGAGACCTTCGCCACGAGCCTGGTCGACCCGGACAACCGCCAGAGCGTGGACGCCGCCGAGCTGCACCGGCGCCTGGAGCGCCTCGACGACGGCGCCAAGCCCCGCGACCTTGCCGACGAGAAGCTGTGGGTCACCTCGCGGGCGCTGCGCGTGCGGCGCGACGTCCCGGGTGCGTTCGTGGGGCCCGAGGCCGGGTACCGGCCGCTGGCCGCGTCGTCGGGCGCTGCGCTCGCCTTCACCCGGACCGAGGCCGGGGAACCCGTCACGGTCACCGTGGCGACCCGCGGCGCGGTCCGGCTGCAGCACCTGGGCGGGTGGGGCGAGCACACGCTCGTGCTGCCCGAGGGGAACTGGCAGGACGTGCTGTCCGGGCGGGTGGTGGCCGGTGGGCCGCAGCTCGTCGCCGAGCTGCTCGACGTCCTCCCGGTCGCGCTCCTGGTCCGCGAGGAGGCGTGATGGCCGCGGTCTGGGCACCCACCGCGCGCACGGTCGATCTCGTGACCCCCACGGGGGCAGAGTTCACCGCCACGGACCCGCACCTCGCAATGGTCCCGGACGCCTCCCGGCCGGGGTGGTGGACCGCGCCGACCGACAGCGGCCTGTACGGGTTCAGCGTCGACGGCGGGCCGCCGCGTCCCGACCCGCGCACCGCCCGTCAGCCGGCCGGGGTGCACGGGCCCAGCCAGGTCGTCGACACCGGCGCCTACGTCTGGACCGACCAGGACTGGTCCGGTCGCCCCGTCCCGGGCGCGGTCGTCTACGAGCTGCACGTGGGGACGTTCACTCCCGGTGGGACCCTCGACTCCGCGATCGAGCGCCTGGGGCACCTGCGTGACCTCGGCGTCGACATGGTCGAGCTCATGCCCGTCGCCGCCTTCGACGGCCGGCACGGCTGGGGATACGACGGCGTCCACATCTTCGCGGTGCACGAGCCCTACGGCGGGCCGGACGCGCTCGCCCGGTTCGTGGACGCCGCGCACGGACTGGGGCTCGGTGTGGCCCTCGACGTCGTCTACAACCACCTCGGCCCGAGCGGGGCCTACGTACAGGCCTTCGGCCCGTACTTCTCCGACCACCACCCCACTCCCTGGGGCCAGGGCATCAACGTCGACGGACCCGACGCCGCCGAGGTGCGCCGATGGGTGATCGACAACGCCGTGCAGTGGCTGCGCGACTTCCACGTCGACGCCCTGCGCCTGGACGCCGTGCACGCCATCGTCGACGACTCCCCCGTGCACCTGCTCGCCGAGCTCTCCGAGACGGTCGCCGCCCTGTCCCTCGAGGTGGGCCGCCCGCTCGGGCTCATCGCCGAGACCGACACCAACGACCCGGCCACCGTCACGGCCGTCGCCGCGGGCGGCCTGGGCATGACGGCGCAGTGGGCCGACGACGTCCACCACGCCATCCACGCGCTCCTCACCGGGGAGCGTCAGGGCTACTACGACGACTTCGGGTCCCCGGCCGTCCTCACCCACGCGCTCACCGACGTCTTCGTCCACGACGGCGGCTGGTCCACCTTCCGCGGGCAGCCGTGGGGGCACCCGGTCCCGGCCGACCTGGACGGCCACCGCTTCGTGGTCTTCTCCTGCGACCACGACCAGGTCGGCAACCGCGCGCTCGGTGACCGGCCCGGGACCAGCCTGTCGCCGACCGGCGCGCAGGACCGCGACCTCGACCTCGGGGCGATCTCCGCGGCGCTCGTGCTCACCTCCGCGTACACCCCCATGCTCTTCATGGGTGAGGAGTGGGGCGCGACCACCCCGTGGCAGTACTTCACCGACTTCCCCGACCCCGAGCTCGCCCAGGCGGTCACCCGCGGGCGGCGGTCGGAGTTCGCGTCCCACGGCTGGGACGCCCAGGCGGTCCCGGACCCTCAGGACCCCCAGACACTCCAGCGCAGCCGGCTGGACTGGGCCGAGGTGGACCGTCCCGGTCACGCGGCGCTCCTGGCCTGGCACCGCCGGCTCATCGAGCTGCGCCGGACCGTGCCCGATCTCGCCTCCGGCGACCGCAGCGCCGTGACCGTGGAGGTGCCCGCCACCCCCGCCGACGGTCTGCTGCTCGTGCGGCGCGGATCGGTCACCGTCGCGATCAACCTCGCACCCACCCCGCAGAGCACGCCGCTGCCCGGTGGCGGTGGTGTCCTCGCCTCCTGGGGCCAGGTCGACCTCGCCGGTTCCACGCTCGTCGTGGCCGGTCGCGGCGTCGCCGTGGTCGGCTAGCATCTGACCTAGCCCATCACAGCCCTGTCCGGAGGCACGATGTCCCAGTCGAAGTCGTCCAAGTCGTCAAAGTCGTCAAAGTCACCCAAGGCGTCCAAGGCATCCAAGGCGCCTAAGGCGTCCAAGGCGTCCAAGTCCTCGAAGGCGTCACGGTCCTCGAAGGTCACGGCGAGGGACACGGCGGCGAAGACCGAGGCTCCCGCCGGACAGCGCGGGTGGGAGCAGCCCGCCGACCTGGCGCTGCGCCCTCAGCCCCTCGCAGGGCTCGAGTGCGCCTCGACCCCCGGGTGGGCGGGCGACCGCGCTGCCGCCGAGGCCCAGCTCGCCGCGAACGGCGCCGCGCTGTCCGAGCTCCAGGAGAAGCTCTTCGCCGACGGTCGCTCCGGGGGCTCACGCTCGGTCCTGCTCGTGCTGCAGGGCATGGACACCTCGGGCAAGGGCGGGATCGTCCGGCACGTGATCGGCCAGGTGGACCCGCAGGGGGTGACGCACCGATCCTTCGGTGTGCCCACCGCCCTCGAGCGCAAGCACAACTACCTGTGGCGGGTCCGCAACGCGCTCCCCCGCCCGGGCTACATCGGGGTGTTCGACCGGTCCCACTACGAGGAGGTGCTCATCGCGCGGGTCGACGAGCTCGTCCCGCCCGAGGTGTGGAGCAAGCGCTACGCCGAGATCAACGCCTTCGAGGCGAAGGTCGCCGCCGCGGGCACACGGATCGTCAAGGTCGTGCTCGCCATCTCCGCCGAGGAGCAGAAGGCGCGGCTGGGTGAGCGTCTCACCCGCGAGGACAAGCTCTGGAAGTTCGACCCGAGCGACATCGACGGTCGGGGCAAGTGGCCCGCCTACCGCGAGGCCTACCAGGACGTCCTCGACAAGACGAGCACCGACGTCGCGCCGTGGCACGTCGTCCCGGCCGACCGCAAGTGGTTCGCCCGACTCGCGGTGTCCCAGCTCATGCTCGACGCTCTCACCGACCTCGACCTCGGCTGGCCGCCGGCGCACTTCGACGTCGCGGCCGAGCAGGCTCGGCTCGCGCAGTCCTGACGCCTAGGCGACCCGCTCCACGAGGTCCTGCCCGTCCTGCGCGAGGGACCCCAGACGCGAGAGCGCGCGGAGGTACTTCTTGCGGTACCCGCCGGTGAGCATCTGCTCGGTGAACAGGTCGACCAGCCCGGAACCGCCGAGCAGGACCGGCACGTCACGGTCGTAGAGACGGTCGACGAGCACCACGAGGCGCAGCCCGGTCGACTGGTCGGTCACCGGGTGCACGCCGGTCAGGCCGAGCAGCGTCACGTCGTCGAGCAGGGCGCCGTACTTGCTCGGGTGCACCCGGGCGAGGTAGCCGAGCAGCTCGTCGAAGTCGTCGATCATCGCCCCGTCCCGCCCGGCGACCGCGCCGGTCACGGCGTCGTCGGACAGGCCGAGCGACTCGATGACGATGTCACGGTGGCGGTAGTCCTCCCCGTCCACCCGCATGATCTCGAAGCGGGCGGCCAGCGCCTGGATCTCGCGAAGGAAGTCCTCCGCCGCGAAGCGCCCCTCACCGAGGGAGTCGGGCAGCGTGTTCGACGTCGCAGCGAGCGCCACCCCGCGGTCGGCGAGCTCGCGCAGCAGGCGTGACATGAGGACCGTGTCCCCGGGGTCGTCGAGCTCGAACTCGTCGATGCAGACCAGGCGCTTGGTGGCGAGCGCCTCGACGGTCCTGGCGAAGCCGAGCGCACCGACGAGGTTCGTGTACTCCACGAACGTCCCGTAGTACGTCGCCTCCGGGCCGACGGCGTGCGCGAGCGCGGCGAGCAGGTGGGTCTTGCCGACGCCGAAGCCGCCGTCGAGGTAGACCGCGACGGCCTTCTTCGGGGCGACGACCCGCAGCCGGCGCAGCCACCCGCCCGAGCCGCCGTCGAGGAGCTCGGCGACCTCGGCGAGGCGCTGGGCGGTCGTCTGCTGGCTCGGGTAGCGGGGGTTGGCCCGGTAGGAGGCGAAGGAGGCTCCGGCGAAGTGCCGCGGGGGCACAAGGTCAGCCAGCAGCCGTTCGGTCGGGACATGGGGACGGACCTGCGTCAGGTGCGTCGTAGCGGCAGTCACGAGTCTCCAGTCTACCGGCGACCGCCTAGGCTGGAACTGTGTCGATCACCACTGCCTCCCCCTCCGGTTCCCCTGCCCTCCCACCCGCGCTCGCCGCCCTGATCGAGGACTTCGTCGCCCTCGCCCCGGCTCAGCGCCTCGAGATGCTCGTCGAGATGGGCGACGAGGTGCCCGACGTCCCCGAGCCGTACGCGAGCGACCTGTCCCGCATGGAGCAGGTCACCGAGTGCCAGTCCCCCGTGTACGTCGCGACCGAGGTCGCCGCCGTCGCCCCGCACGCCGCGACGATCCACATCAGCGCCCCCGCGGAGGCACCCACCACCCGCGGTTTCGCCGGGGTGCTGAGCGAGGGGCTCGCCGGACTCACCGCCGCGGAGGTCCTCGCTGTCCCCGCCGACCTGCCCACCCGCCTCGGGCTGGCCACTCTGATCAGCCCGCTGCGCCTGGGCGGCATGGCCTCGCTGCAGGGCCGGATCCAGCGCCAGGTGCGTGAGCACCTCGCCGGGCTCGGGGCCGGGACCCCCGGATGAGCGACGCCGGACCGGGGCTAGGGGTCCTCGTGGCCACCGGCCCCGGCCCTCGCCCGGGCGCCCACCTCGCCCCCGACCCTGCCGAGCGGGACCTGTCCGCGCTCTACGCCCACCCGTTCCCGCCGCCGGGCCGCACCTATGTGCGGGCCAACATGGTCACCACGATCGACGGCGCCGCGTGGGGGGACACGGGCCGCTCCGGGTCGATCAACAACTCCGCGGACTTCCGCGCCTTCACCGTCATGCGGGCCATGGCCGACGTCGTGCTCGTGGGCGCCGGGACGGCCCGCACCGAGGGGTACACCCCGCTCGAGGTGCCGCCCGCGCTGACCGCCACGCGGGTGGCCGCCGGGCTCCCGCCGACGCTGACGACCGTCGTGGTCACCCGGTCCGGTACCCTGCCGGACGCCTTCCTCACCCCCGAGGCCGCATCCTGCCTCGTGCTGACGACCGTCGAGGGTGGCCGGTCGCTCGACGGGCGCCTACTCCCCGACCGGGTCCTCGTGGCCGGGAGCGGCGACGTCGACCTGGCCGCCGGCCTGGCCGAGCTGGCCCGGCGCGGCCTGACGCGGGTGCTCTGCGAGGGCGGGCCGACCCTGCTCGGCGACCTGCTCGGTGCCGGCCTCGTCGACGAGGTGTGCGTGACCACCAGCCCGCAGCTGGTCGCCGGGCCCGCCACCCGCATCGTGCGCACGGCCGGGTACCTGCGCCCGCCGGCCGCGGCGCGGCTCGCCCACCTGCTGATCAGCGACGGCGTGCTGCTCGCGCGGTGGCTCTGGCAGTAAGGTGTTGGCGTGACCGACACCATTCTCGTGCTGACCGAAGACACCCTTCTCGCCGCCGACGCCGACAAGATCGTCGCCCTGCACGCCGACGACGACGTGCGCTACCGCGTCCTCGTCCCGGCCGAGACCGGCCAGAGCCTCCTCGGTGCGATCTTCGAGCACCTGGGCTCGGGCCAGTTCAAGGAAGCCTGGGACGACGCGACCGAAGGCGTCCCGAGCACGACCGAGGCCAAGGCGGAGGCCGGCGAACGCCTCGCCGGGAGCATCACCGCCCTCGCCGCCGCCGGGGCGCCCGCCACCGGCCAGATCATCGACGAGGACCCGCTCCCCGCCCTGCACACCGCGATCGCGGCCGAGGAGATCCTCGAGGTCGTCGTCGTCAGCTACCCCCACCTCGTCGAGGACACCTTCCACCGGGACTGGGCCTCCCGGGCCCGGGAAGAGCTGCACGTGCCGGTCCTGCACCTGTACTCCGGGACCAGCGAGCTCGGCTGAGCCGAGCCCGCCGCGTAGGATAGCCACGCCCACGGCGTACCGTCGGCGGGAGTCTGAAGAGCTGGGAGCACGGCTGCATGACCTATGGAAACGACACGTTCGTCCCGATCATCCTCGGGACGAACGTCAATGCGTACAACATCGCCCGGTCCTTGCACGAGGCGTTCGGAGTGCGCTCCCTCGCCCTCGGTCGAGCGCCCCTGCCCGAGACCGCCGGCTCGAAGATCATCGACGTGCGGACCTACCGGGACTTCGACCAGCCCGAGGTGATCGTCGCGACGCTCAAGGCCCTCGCCGCCGAGCTCCCCGGCCGCCAGCGCCTCCTCATCTCCAACATCGAGTTCTACACGAACGTGCTCCTCGAGCACCGTGCCGAGCTCGAGGAGCACTACATCATCCCGCTCGTGGACGCGGCCCTGGCCGCCCGGCTGATGAACAAGACCGACTTCTACCGCACCTGCGCCGAGCTCGGGGTACCCCACCCCGAGACGGTCGTCGTGCGCCCCGGCGCCCAGACCGAGCAGCTCGGGGAGGACCTCCCGTTCCCCTACCCGGTCATCCTCAAGCCGTCGAACACCGACACGTACCCGCGGATCGCCTTCGAGGGCAAGCAGAAGGTCTACCTCGTCACGTCCCCGGCTGAGCTGCGCGACCTGGTCGAGCGGATCTTCGCTGCCGGATACGACGACGACCTCATCGTGCAGGAGTACCTGGCTGGCGACGAGACGGTCATGCGCGTCGCCAACACCTACTCCGACCGGCACGGGCGGATGCGGTTCCTGTCCGTGGGGCAGGTCGCGCTCACCGAGTACAACCCGCGCGAGGTCGGCAACAACAACGCCATCATCTCGATCACCGACGACGACCTCGCCGGGTCGATCCGGACCCTGCTCGACGGCGTCGGCTACGTCGGGACCGCCAACTTCGACGTCATGGTCGACCGGCGCACCGGCGCGAGCAAGATCCTCGAGGTCAACCTGCGCCAGGGCGCCACGAGCTACTACACCATGGCGGCCGGCGGGAACCTCACGCGGTGCCTCGTCGACGACCACGTCGACGGTCAGGGTCTCACCGACACGGTGACCACCACCGAGCGGCTCTGGGTCAACGTGCCCTACCTCGTGGTCCTCGCGTTCGCGCCCCGGGCCATCCGCGCGCAGGTCCGCGCAGCCGCACGCAACGGCGGCACGGTCCACACGCTGCGCTACCGGGCTGACCGCAGCCTCGCCCGGCGCCTGGTCATCGCCCGCATCGACCTGCGGCACACCCTCGACTACCTTCGCTACGCCCGGGTGCGTCTCAACCGATGACGTCGAGGACCGCGCGCGCCACCTGCCGCGCAGTCGCCACGTCCACCCGGGTCGGCAGGTTGACGATCCGGGTGATGACGTCCTCGGTCGTGGTGAGCGTGCCGTCCCCCGGCACGTACCCGTAGACCGCGGGGTCATGGGCGCCCGGGAACAGCGCGGGCCGGTACCACCGCCCGGGGTAGTGCCCGGCCGCAGTGAGCGTGTCGAGGATCCGCTCGGCGGTCGCGCCGTCCGCGGCGAGGAACGGGAACCGGACCAGGGCGCGGCGCCCCGTGATCGCGGCTGGGACCTCCACCGCGTCGCCCAGCAGCTCCAGGTACGTCTCGACGACCGCGGCCCGCCGCGACTCGTCGGCGTCCAGGGCCGGCAGGTGTGCGGCGATCTGCGCGATCATCCAGGGCGAGGGTGCCATCGGCGGGTACGGGAGACCGCCCCGCTGCTCGACCGGCGCGATCGGGGGCTCGAGGAGCCGGGTCCGCACGAGCGTGGAGCGCAGCGGTCCGGCGAGCCGTGACGGCAGCCTGTTGAGCACCCGCACCTGCGTGCGGTACGCCCGGGTGACGAGGTCGATCCGCCGCCCGACCGGGCGCAGCGCGCTCAGCCGTTCGACCAGCAGCGCGCGCAGCTCGGCGTCGGCCATCGCCGGGTTGAGCCAGATCGCCCCGCCGAAGCGGGTCGGGAGCATCTTCTCCACCCCGAAGGAGTGCACCGAGACGTCCGCGACGGGGAGGCCCGCCTCGTCGCGGGCCAGGGTGCCCACGCAGTGGGCGCTGTCCTCGAGCAGGACCGCGCCCGCCTCCCGGGCGAGGGAGGCCAGCGCCCCCGCGCCGGCGTCGTCGACGATCCCGAAGGTGTGCTGGACGACGACGACGCGGGTCCGTTCCCCGAGGACGACGCGCGCCGGGTCGATCGCGTAGGAGGAGGGCGACACCTCGGCGTAGACCGGGTGCAGCCCTCCTGCCAGGAGCGGGTCGACCGCCGTCGAGCAGGTGAGCACCTGGGTGACGGCCTCACCGGGTCCGCGCAGGTCGGCCACCGCGCGCGCGAGGACCTCCATGGCGTAGCGGGCCTTGAACACGAGGAACCAGTCGCCCGGCTCGGTCCTGGTGCGGGCGGCGAGCGCCCCGGTGATCGCGGCGGCGCCGTCGGCGGTCATGATGCTCCTGCGGCGGTCAGGCGTCGGACTCGCTGCGGTCCAGGGACCACTCGGTGTGGAACACTCCGGCCTTGTCGACGCGGTGGTAGGTGTGCGCTCCGAAGAAGTCACGCTGGGCCTGGATGAGGTTGGCCGGCAGCCGCTCGGCGCGCACGCCGTCGTAGTAGGACAGCGAGGAACCGAACGCCGGCGTGGGGACACCGTTGAGCGCGGCGAGGGAGACGATCCGACGCCACGAGGAGACACCCTCGCCGACCTTCTTGGTGAAGTACGGGTCGGCGAGCAGCAGCGCGAGGTCGGCGTCGCGCTCGTAGGCCTCGGTGATGCGGTTGAGGAAGCGGGCCCGGATGATGCAGCCACCCCGCCAGATCCGTGCCATCGCGCCACGGTCGATGTTCCAGCCGAACTCGGCGGACGCCGCGGCGATCTGGTCGAAGCCCTGGGAGTAGGCGACGACCTTGGAGGAGTACAGGGCCAGGCGGACGTCCTCGATGAAGGCGGCGCGGTCGGTGACGTCCCAGGTGCCGGCGTCGCCGACGAGCACCCCGGCGGCGGCGGTGCGCTGGGGCACCGAGCCGGACAGCGCGCGGGCGAAGGTCGCCTCGGCGATGCCGGTGATCGGCACCCCGAGGTCGAGGGCGTTCTGGACCGTCCAGCGGCCGGTGCCCTTCTGCTCGGCGCGGTCGAGGATGATGTCGACGAAAGGCTGACCGGTCTCGGCGTCGACGTGCTGGAGCACGTCGGCGGTGATCTCGATGAGGAAGGACTCGAGGTCGCCGGTGTTCCACTCGGCGAAGATCTCACCGATCTCCTGGGCGGAGGCCCCCAGGCCCTGCTTGAGCAGGTCGTAGGCCTCGGCGATGAGCTGCATGTCGGCATACTCGATGCCGTTGTGGACCATCTTGACGAAGTGACCGGCGCCGTCGGAGCCGATGTAGGTGCAGCACGGGATGCCGTCGACCTTGGCGGAGATGTCCTCGAGGATCGGGCCGAGCCACTGGTAGGACTCCGCGGAGCCGCCGGGCATGATCGAGGGTCCGTTGAGGGCACCCTCCTCGCCGCCGGAGACGCCGGTCCCCACGAAGTGCAGGCCGTGCTCCTTGAGCTCGGCCTCGCGGCGGATGGTGTCGGGGAAGTGCGCGTTGCCGGCGTCGATGATGATGTCCCCGGCGTCCAGCAGGGGCACGAGCTCGGCGATCACAGCGTCGGTCGGGCCGCCGGCCTTGACCATGATGACGACCTTGCGCGGCTGGGCGAGGGAGGCGACGAAGTCCGCCATCGACTCCGAGGCGATGAAGTCGCCGTCGGAGCCGTGGTCTGCGATGAGCGACGCCGTCTTGGCGTAGGAACGGTTGTGCACGGCGGTGGTGTATCCGTGCCGGGCGAAGTTCCTCGCGAGGTTGCGACCCATGACCGCAAGGCCGGTGACGCCGATCTGTGCGCGTGCAGACATCAAACTTCTCCTTCGTCGCTTCAACGTGTCCCGTCAGAATAGCCGCGACCGCCGCGGCGGCGCCGACCATCTCACGACGGTGTCAATCCCCCACCCACGGGCGTGGCTCGACTCTTTTGTCAGGTACCGGTCCTACAGTGCGAGTGTGACCAACGCCTCCGCAGCCGTCCCGCCCGCCGCCTTCGCGCGGGCGCTGGCGTCGCTGCGGGCGGTAGCCACCCGGCCGGACCTGCGACTGCAGGAGATCCCCGCCCCCGCCCGGGTCGCGCCCTACGCCGCCGCCCTGTCCGGGCGCCTGCTGCGCTCGGGAGCCAGGGCCGCGCTCGAGCAGGACGACGCCGACGACGACGTCGCGGACGGCCGCTTCATCGTGCTGCACGACCCGGTCGGCCAGGTCGAGTGGCGCGGCACCTTCCGGGTGGTCACCCTCGTGCGGGCCGAGGTCGACGCCGAGATGGGCACCGACCCGATGCTCAACGAGGTCGCCTGGACCTGGCTGACCGACAGCCTCGCCGACCACGTCGGCGGCGTCGACGCGCTGGGGGGCACGGTGACCCGGGTGGTCAGCCAGACCTTCGGGGTGATGGCCGAGAACCAGGACCGCGTCGAGCTCGAGATCCGCGCCTCGTGGACCCCCCGCACCCCCGACCTCGGCGGCCACCTGCTCGCCTGGGAACAGATGCTCGCCGCCGCGGCCGGCGTGCCCCGCCTGCCCGACGGCGTCCGGGCGATCTACCGCCGCCCCTGAGGTCTCGCCGCGGCGGTCTCTCCGCGGCGGTCTCTCGGCCCGGCGTGAGGGGATCGGGGCTCACGAGGAATACCGTGGGGCCATGAGCTCACCAGCACCGGCCGGCGGCCCGGCCACCCAGACCCCTGCGCCCGCATCACCTGGATCGCCCGAGTCGACCCAGACGCCCACCGGACCCGTGGTCACCGCGCTGACCGCCCCCGCCGGCGGCATCCCCCCGGTCGTGACCACCCCCGCTGCGCTGGCCCGCACGGTCGCGGCGTTCGCGGCGGGCTCCGGCCCGGTGGCCGTGGACGCCGAGCGCGCCTCCGGATACCGCTACGGCCAGAGCACGTACCTCGTGCAGCTGCGGCGGGAGGGTGCCGGCACGGCGCTCATCGACCCGATCGCGCTCCCCGACCTGTCCGACCTCAGCGAGGCGCTCGAGGGCGTCGAGTGGGTGCTGCACGCGGCCTCCCAGGACCTCCCCGGCCTGCGGGAGCAGAACCTCCGGCCGTCGGCAGTCTTCGACACCGAGCTGGCCGCCCGGATCCTCGGCATGGACCGGGTGGGGCTGGCGGCCGTGGTCGCAGAGGTCCTGGGCCTCGGGCTGGCGAAGGAGCACTCGGCCGTGGACTGGTCGACCCGTCCGCTGCCGCAGGACTGGCTGCTCTACGCCGCCCTCGACGTCGAGGTGCTCGTCGAGCTGCGCGAGCAGATGGGTGCCCGGCTCGCGCAGGCCGGCAAGACCGAGTGGGCCCGCCAGGAGTTCGAGGCGGTCCGCCTCGCGGCGCCGCCGGCCCCGCGGGTCGACCCGTGGCGCCGGGTGTCGGGATCGCACACCCTGCGCCAGGCCCGCCAGCTCGCCGTCGTGCGGGAGCTGTGGCTCGCCCGCGACGACAACGCCCGACGCCGCGACGTCGCCCCCGGGCGGGTGCTCCCCGACCGCGCGATCATCGCCGCGGCGCAGGCCCTGCCGCGCTCGGTCCCCGCGCTCACCGCGCTGCCCGCCTTCGCGGGCAAGGGCACCCAGCGCCGGGCGGTGCTGTGGCAGTCGGCGATCGACCGCGCGCTCGCGCTGCCCGCGGGCGACCTGCCCTCGCTCAACGCCCCGCGGACCGACGCCCCACCTTCCCCGCGGGCCTGGGCCGAGCGGGACCCGCTCGCCGCGGCCCGGCTGGAGGCCGCGCGCGCGGTCGTCAGCGACCTCGCCACCACCCACCACATCCCGGTCGAGAACCTGCTCCAGCCCGACGCCCTGCGCCGGCTGTGCTGGACCCCGCCGGCGCAGATCACCGAGGCCTCGGTCGGGGAGCTGCTGCGCGCGCGCGGTGCCCGCCCGTGGCAGGTCGACCTGCTGTCCGGCGCGCTCACCACCGCTCTCGTGGACGCCCGGCCTGCCGCTCCGCCGACCACCGCGCCGACCACAGCGCAGCCCGCGCCCGTTCAGCCCGGTAGGGTCTGAGAAATGCTCAGCATCGACGTCGTCACCGATCCGACCGCCTGGGACGAGCACGTGCTCGCCCTCCAGGGTCACCCGCTCCAGCTCTGGGGATGGGGTGAGCTCAAGGCCGCCCACGGCTGGCGGGCGCTGCGGCTGCTGGTCACCGACTCCGGGCGCCGGGTGGGCGCCGCCCAGGTGCTGGTCCGGCCCTTGCCCGGGGTGTTCCGGGCGCTCAGCTACGTCCCGCGGGGACCGGCGGTCGAGGCGACCGAGGACCGCGGCGCCGTGTGCGACGCGGTGACGGAGTACTGCCGCCGAGAGGTCCGCGGCGTCGGGATCACCTTCGAGCCGGACTGGGCCGAGACCGAGCCGGTCGCGATCACCGACGGGCGCCCGGCGATCAACCCGATCCTCTTCCCGACCACCCTCATCCTCGACGTCACCCAGACCGAGGACGCCCTCCAGGCGGCGATGTCGAAGTCGACCCGCTACGACATCCGCAAGGCCGCCCGGTCCGGGCTCGACGTGCGCCGGGTGCGCGACGCCGAGACCCTCCAGGCCGTGCTCGGCGTCTATCACGAGACCGCCGAGCGGGCGGGCTTCGCCCTGCACTCCGACGGGTACTACCTCGACCTGCACCGCCTGCTCGGGGAGCACTCGGTGGTCGTGGCGGCCTTCGACGGCGACGCTCCCGTCGCGTTCGTCTGGTGCGTCAGCTCGGGGCACACCTCCTTCGAGCTGTACGGCGGGATCAACGACGCCGGGCGCAAGCTCCGCGCGAACGCGCCGGTGAAGTGGGCCTCGATCCTGGAGGCCAAGTCCGCGGGGCTGGCCCGGTACGACATGAACGGCCTGCTCAACGACGGCATCTCCGACTTCAAGCGGAGCTTCGCCCAGCACACCGACCAGCTGGTCGGGTCGGTCGACGTGCCGTTCTCCTTCTGGTACTCGGCCTGGAACCGGGCGCTGCCGGCGGCGAAGACCATCGTGCGCCGGGTGCGCCGCTGACCCTCATGAGGCCGGTGGGGTCGGGTGTCCGAGCTCGATCCAGCTCTCCCCGCCGAAGTGCAGCGTGTTGCGGCTGAGGTAGGGCGGCACAGGCAGGTCGAACTGTGCGTATCCGTCGGCGGGGCTCATCCGCAGCAGATCGGTCCGGCTCGCGATGTCGAGCCGGAGCGTGTCACCGGGCTGGAGCAGCGTCGGCGCCGGAGTGAGGCTGAACCGCAAGGTCACCCTCTCCCCCGGGATCAGCGGTGTCCGTCGGCCGGAATCGATCGCGATCTCGATCGCCGTGCTGCGCTCGTCGTCGACGGTGCGTGCCGCGGGGCGGATGGCCCCCATCGACAGGTGATGCCGCTGTCCCCCGACGTCTGTGCGCGAGAGCCGCGCGAGCACGTAGGAGTCGATCTCGTTGCAGCTGAAGGACAGGTTCGCCGTGACGGCGCCGGCGATCTGCGTCGGAGATGTGACAGGCCAGTCGAAGGTGAGCGTCTGGTTGGCGACCTCGTCGAGCCCGCCGAGGACGGGCAGCCCGATCGGGACGGCAGCCCACGAGTTCGAGACGGACGCCGTCAGGTCGGCCACCGGGTCGACCGAGAGCTGGTGACGCTGGGCGTCCGCGCCGCCGGACCCCAGGTGCAGACGCAGCGACGCAGCGTCCGCTGCAGGGAAGGCCGTGGCCGACTCGAACCGGTCAGGCCCGTCGAGCCAGTACCGCACGTGTGGCTGCTCGGCGTACCCGTTGTCCGTGCCTCGCAGCACATGGTCGAAGAACGCAAGCGCTTCACCCTGCCAGGAGTAGACGGGGATGTCGTAGGCGGGCGGTGCGAGGATCAACCATGTCGAGTCCGCCGCGGTGCCGGCGTTCTCGACGAGGTCGTAGCTGCCGAACTGGTGCAGGTTGAAGTAGCCGAGGTTCTGCACCACGACGAAGGGGACATCGATGTCGCCGAGCGTGTCCTCGGCACCGACCGGCACCAGGTTCGCCTCACGCGACTTCGCATCGAAGAGCCAGCTCGCGTACACCTCGCGCACCCTCTCCACGGGCGTCGCGGCCATGAAGGCTGCGAACATGCGGTCGACGTCGTGGTGCACCGCCTTCTCGACCAGGGCGTGCAACGGGCCGTTGGCCACCTGGCTGATCGCGGCGCGTCGATCGGGTGAGATCCGCTCGTCGTAGGCCTTCTGCGTGAAGTTCGCGCCCATCCACACGTCGAGAAAGTGCAGTGCGGGCACGCCGCCGAAGTAGACGAGCTGGCGGTACAGGTCGGTGCAGATCTCGTTGGCGAAGAACGCTCTCAGCGCCGGGGGGCGCCGCGCAGCGACCATCGGCTGGGTCATGCCGTAGTAGGAGGTGCCGAACAGGACCACCTCGCCCGTGCACCATGGCTGCTGCGCCGCCCACGCGATCGCTGCCTCGTGGTCATCGATGTCCTGCGGATCGAAGAACACCACCTGCTCGCCCGTGGAGCGGCCCATGCCGCGTCGCTCGACGATCACCGGCGCGTATCCGCGGTCGGTAAACACCGGCGGGGATCCGATCTCGTTCGAACCGCTCGGGATGCCCGCCGTCAGGCGTTCGGTGCTGTACGCAGCGAAGGAGAGCACCGCCGGATAGCGACCCTCGCGCCGCGGCAGATACACGTCCGCGTGCAGCACCGCCCCGTCCGACACGGAGATGGCCTGGTCGGGCAGCATCCGCTGACCCAGCCCCTCGAACGCTGCAGCGCGCGGGGTCCAGCCGGCGTACTGCCGCCCAGCCATCGACGGGTGCAGCGGGAGATGCGCATGTCCGGTCACGGGGAACCCCTCTCATCGGTGGGTAGGTCAGGTCGGCTGAGCCTTGGTGGCGGGCGGGATCGACGCCGCCCGCCACGACACCCGGGTGAGCAGACGTTCCAGGGGCCCGCGGCCGAGGAAGAACCGCCACAGCGTGCAGGCGACGAGCGTGCAGCCGACGAAGGCCCACAGCAGCTCGAAGCCGGTGTGCTCCCAGTACGCCTCCCCCAGCTGCCACAGCACCACGATGTGGACCGCATAGGCGGTCAGCGCCAGCGAGCCCACGGCCGCGACCGGGACCAGCACCCACCACAGCCACCGGGACACGAGGAGGCACGCGCCGATGACGGCCATCGCGACCCCGCCCGAGCCGATGACCTCGAGCAGGCCGCCCGAGTGCGCCTGCGCGGTGCGCGCGACGGCGGCGAGGTCGGGCATGGTGAAGGGGCCGGGGACGGGAGCGACCCAGGTGCCCCCCTCGGTGGTGCCCAGGTCGACGGAGGCCACCTGCGTCCCGGCGGAGAGGGCCAGGGAGTAGGCGAGGGCCGCGACGGTCGCGCCGACGCCGAGCAGGCGCAGCTGGATCGTGCGCCGGCCGAGGTCGCAGCGTCCGATCGCCAGGCCGAGGACGACGAAGGTGAACCAGACGAGGGCGGGGTAGGGCCCGGTGACGAGCAGGTCGGCGAGCGGGGCGTAGCCCAGCTCGGCCCACCCCAGGACCGCGATGACGACCGGGCGCAGGAACGGCAGGACCACCGCGGACGCTCCGGCGAGCAGGAAGAGGTTGCGGACCGGCCAGCGCAGGAACGGCAGGGAGAGCACGAACAGCACGGCGTAGGACTGGAGGATCACCTCGACGGGGGTGCCGAGCATCGTCAACAGCTCCCCGATGACGAGGACGAGGACGGCGCGGACAAGGATGCGGGTCCTCGCCTGGAGGGCGGGGACACCGCCGTATGGGCGGGACCGTCCGGACATGATCGCGAGGGAGACCCCGGCCAGCGTGGCGAAGAGGATCGAGGACCGCCCGTCGACCATCCAGCTCCACGGGAGTGCACCGGCTCCGGTGACCGGGTGCGGCTCGTAGAGGTGGGCCACGAACATCCCGAGGATCGCGATCCCGCGAGCCACGTCGAGCCCCACGACGCGTCCCGCTCCGCCCGAGAGCCGGGCCACGCCCCTGCGCCAGTAGCCGACCGGCTCCGTGCGCGCCGCGCCCCCGACGTCGACCGGGACCGGGGGTGTGGCGGTGGTCGCGGGAGCGGATGTTCCTGAAGGGACCGCGAACTTGGTCATGTCCTCGAGCGTAGGTCCGTCACGCCGTCTTCGCTCTGGTCGGCACCTCCCTGGACTTTCCTGAAACTCCCGGTAGCCTGTACCCGGTGGACACCGTCGTCCGTCAGTCAGGAGATCTCATGCCCATCTCGGCCCATCGCCGGTCCGTCCGTGACGTCGTCTTCGTCGAGGGGGTGCGCACCCCCTTCGGCAAGGCCCGACCCGATGGCCTCTACGGATACACCCGCTCCGACGACCTGGCCGTCAAAGCCGTCCGGGAGCTGCTGCGGCGCCGACCCGAGCTGCCCACCGAGCGCATCGACGAGGTCGCCCTCGCCGCGACCACCCAGAGAGGTGACCAGGGCCTGACCCTGGGCCGGTCGGTCGCCGTGCTGGCCGGGCTCCCCGTCACCGTCCCGGGTTTTGCGATCGACCGGATGTGCGCAGGCGCCATGACCGCGGTCACCACGACCGCCTCGGCGATCGGGTTCGGCCAGCAGGACGTCACCCTGGCCGGGGGCCTCGAGCACATGGGCCACCACCCGATGGGTACCGACGCCGATCCCAACCCGCGGTTCGTCTCCGAGAAGCTCGTCGAGCCCTCCGCCCTCGTCATGGGCGCGACCGCGGAGAACCTCCACGACCGCTTCCCGCACCTGACCAAGGAGCGCGCCGACGCCTACGGCGTCGCGAGCCAGGCCAAGTACGCCGCGGCCCTCGCGGCCGGGCAGATCACCGGCGACCTCGTCCCCGTCGCGGTCCGCTCCCCCGAGCTCGGCTGGGGGCTGGCCACCGCCGACGAGCTCGCCCGTCCCGGGACCACGCTGGCGGACATCGCCGGCCTCAAGACGCCCTTCCGCCCCGGCGGGCGGGTCACCGCGGGCAACGCCTCCCCGCTCACCGACGGCGCCGCCGTCTGCCTGCTCGCCGACGGCGACACGGTCGCCGAGCTGGGTCTGCCGGCCCGGATGCGCCTGGTGTCCTTCGCCTACGCAGGTGTGCCGCCGGAGATCATGGGAGTCGGACCCGTCCCGGCGACCGAGCGCGCCCTGGCCAACGCCGGACTGTCGATCGGCGACATCGGCCTCTTCGAGATCAACGAGGCCTTCGCCGTCCAGGTCCTCGCCTTCCTCGACCACTTCGACATGCCCGACGACGACCCGCGGGTGAACCTGTACGGCGGGGCGATCGCGGTGGGCCACCCCCTCGCCTCCTCCGGCGTGCGGCTGATGACCCAGCTCGCGCGACAGTTCGCCGAGCACCCCGGCGTCCGGTACGGGCTGACCACGATGTGCGTGGGACTGGGCATGGGCGGGACCGTCATCTGGGAGAACCCCCACCACGCGGACTACTCCGGGCACACGAGCGCCCCCACCGAGAACTGACAGGAGCCGACATGACCACGACCCGCCCCGATGCCCCGGCCGAACGCGTCACCCACGCCCTGGTGCGCGACGTCGCGCTGCCCTCCGGCGGCACGCTCGCCCTCATCACCCTCGACAACGGGCTGGACCACACCAAGCCCACGACCCTGGGACCGCTCGGCCTCGCCGAGCTGGAAGCTGCCCTGACCGTGGTGTCCCGGCGCGCCGCCGACGGGGAGATCACCGCGGCCGCGGTGACCGGCAAGCCCTATTTCCTGGCCGCCGGCGCGGACCTGACCGCCGCCGCGGCGGTCACCAGCCGGGCCGCCGCCCACGAGCTCGGCGCGGCCGGGCACCGCGCCTACCGGCTGCTCACCGACATGGCGGTGCCGACCTTCGCCTTCGTCAACGGCGTCGCCCTGGGGGGTGGCCTCGAGCTCGCGCTGGCCTGCACCTACCGGACGATCGCCTCCGACGTCCCCGCCGTGGCGCTGCCGGAGACCTCGCTCGGCCTGGTCCCCGGCTGGGGTGGGTCCTACCTGCTCCCCCGGATCGTCGGGATCGAGCGGGCGATCGAGGTGATCCTCACCCGCCCGGCCGCGAACAAGCCGTACCCGGCGGCCGAGGCCGTCCAGATCGGCCTCGCCGACGCCCTGCTCGACGCCGCGGACTTCCTCGAGCAGTCGGTCGTCTGGGCGGACGCGGTGGTGCGCGGGGAGATCGTCGTCGACCGTCCCCCGCTCGCCCCCGCGCTGGAGTGGGCCGCCGCGGTGGCGGCAGCCCGGGAGCGGGTCGACGCCGTCGTGCACGGGTCCCGGCCGGCGCCCTACCGGGCGCTGGACCTGCTGGCCGAGGCGCGCGAGGCCGACATGACGTCGGCCTTCGCGGCCGAGGACGAGGCGCTCGCCGACCTCATCATGAGCGACGAGATGCGGGCGAGCATCTACGCCTTCCACCTCGTCAACGCGGGCAAGCGCCCCACCGGCGCCCCGGACGCCGCCCTGGCCCGGCCGGTCACCCGGGTGGGCATCGTCGGCGCCGGCCTCATGGCAGCCCAGCTCGCCCTGCTCTTCGCCCGGCGCCTGGGTGTCCCGGTGGTCATGCGGGACCTCGACGCCGAACGCGTCGAGCACGGCCTGGCGGCGGTGCGCTCGACCGTGGAGAAGCTCGTGTCCACCCACCGGATGGGCGCCGACGCGGGCGCCCAGGTGCTGGCCTCGGTGCACGGGACGACGCGGATCGAGGACCTGGCGGCCTGCGACTTCGTCATCGAGGCGGTGACCGAGGTGGCGTCGCTGAAGAAGAAGGTGTTCGCCGAGCTCGAGGGCATCGTCTCCCCGCTGGCGATCCTGGCGACCAACACCTCGGCCCTGTCGATCACCGACATGGCCGCCGACCTGGCCCACCCCGAGCGGGTCGTGGGGCTGCACTTCTTCAACCCGGTCGCGCAGATGCCGCTCGTGGAGGTCGTCGACGCCGCGCGCACCGACGACGCCGCGCTGGCCACCGCCTTCGCCGTGGCCAAGAAGCTGCGCAAGACTGCCGTCCGGGTGGCCGACCGGCCCGGTTTCGTCGTCAACCGGCTGCTCGTGCTGCTGCTCGGGGAGATCGTCGGGGCGGTCGAGGACGGGACCCCGGTCGAGGTCGCCGACCGGGCACTGCGCCCGATCGGCCTGCCGATGGGACCGTTCGCGCTCTTCGACCTCGTGGGCCCGGCGGTCGGGCTGCACGTGCTCACGTCGTTGCGCGAGGACCTCGGGGACCGCTTCCCTGCCTCGCCCGGTCTGGAGCGGATCGTGGCGGAGAAGATCCCGGTGGTGCTGGCACCGGCGGGGCGCGGACTGCCCGCCCGGGTCGACCCCGCCCTGCAGGCAGCCTTCGACCCCGCGCCGGATGCACCGGTCGTGCTGGACGAGGCCGGGGTGCTCGACCGCGTCCTGACGGCGCTGACGACCGAGATCGGGCTCATGCTCGCCGAGGGGGTGGTCGCCGGACCGTCCCAGATCGACCTGTGCATGATCCTCGGGGCGGGCTGGCCGTTCAGCGCCGGGGGGATCACTCCCTACCTCGACCGCACCGGCTACTCCGAGCGGGTGCTGGGCGCCCGCCTGCTGCCGGTCGGCGCGGCGGACGCGCCGACCGTCGTCGGGGTGTGAGGCTTGACCGACGTCTCACCGTTCGAGATCAAGAGGTGGACCACTACCGCATCTGCCGCCCAAACGGGGTCAGATGTGGTAGTGGTCGACCACATCGCGAGACGGAATCCGCCGAAGGGGATTCGGTCGATTAGCGTCATGAGCGACGCGATGACCGACACGTTCCCCAGCTGAGGGCTGCGGACGCCGACGAGGAGAACTCCGCACATGGCACGCACCGACGTACTGGTCTCTCCCGACTGGGCCGAGATGAACCTCGCCGCTCCCGGTCTCGTCTTCGTCGAGGTCGACGAAGACACCACCGCCTACGACAAGGGTCACCTGGCCGGCGCGATCAAGCTCGACTGGAAGACCGACCTGCAGGACCCGGTCCGCCGCGACTTCGTCAACAAGCAGCAGTTCGAGGCGCTCCTGTCGGCCAAGGGCATCAGCAACGACGACACCGTCGTGCTCTACGGCGGCAACAACAACTGGTTCGCCGCCTACGCCTTCTGGTACTTCACACTGTACGGCCACACCTCGGTCAAGCTCATCGACGGCGGGCGCAAGAAGTGGGAGCTGGACTCCCGCTCCCTCAGCGACGCGGTCGTCACCCGCACCCCGACGACGTACGTGGCCCAGGAGCAGGACCTGACCATCCGCGCCTTCCGCGACGAAGTCGTCGCCGCCATCGGCGACAAGAACCTCGTCGACGTGCGATCCCCGGAGGAGTTCGCCGGGACGATCCTCGGCCCCGCGCACCTCCCCCAGGAGCACGCACAGAAGGGCGGCCACGTCCCGTCCGCCATCAACATCCCGTGGAGCAAGGCGGCCAACGACGACGGCACCTTCAAGTCCGACGACGAGCTCGCCGCCCTCTACGGGGCAGCCGGCCTGGACACCACCAGGGCCACCATCGCCTACTGCCGCATCGGTGAGCGCTCCAGCCACAGCTGGTTCGTGCTCAGCCAGCTCCTCGGCCAGCCTGACGTCAAGAACTACGACGGCTCCTGGGTCGAGTACGGTTCCCTCGTGGGCGTGCCGATCGAGCGCAACGCCTCATGACCTCCTGCGGTGCACCCGACCAGAGCCTGCCCGCCGCGCCGCCGGCCGCCGGCGCCACGGTCATCGAGGGGACCCTCACCCGGTCCGGTGCACCTGTCGCCGGCGCCTACGTCCGCCTGCACGACTCCACCGGTGAGTTCACCGCCGAGGTGGTCAGCAGCCCGGAGGGCAGCTTCCGGTTCTACGCCGCGCCCGGCACCTGGGAGCTGCGTGCGCTCAGCCCGAACGGCAGCACCCGGGGAGAGCTGACGGCCGCGATCGGCCTCAATCGTGCGGAGCTCGTGCTCGTGTAGCACTCTCCGCACTCCGAAGGCGTGTGGGCACCAGGTCGATCCCGGGGGGGACGTTGATGACCGGGGCTCACACGCCTTTGGTGTCTGCGGAGGCGGGTCGCTCAGAAGACGGTGTCTCAGAAGACGAGGAGACCGCGCGCGCGGAACTGGTCGCGCACCCGCTCGACGTCCTCGGCCGAGGGCGGAGGGGTGTCCTCGAGCTCGTACTTCATCCCGAGCGAGGACCACTTGTCGCGGCCCATCTGGTGGAAGGGGAGCACCTCCACGCGGGAGACCGTGGGCAGCGACGCCGCGTAGTCGGCGATCGTCTCGATGTTCGCCGGGTCGTCGGTGAGACCGGGGACCAGGACGAAGCGCAGCCAGATCTCCACGCCCTTGTCCGCCAGCCGCCGTCCGAAGTCGAGGGTGGGCTGGAGCTCGCGCCCGGTCACCTTCGTGTACGTCTCGGGGTCGCCCGACTTCACGTCGAGCAGCACGAGGTCGATGTTCTCGAGCATCGCGTCGGTGCAGGCTGCGCCGAGGAACCCCGACGTGTCGATCGCCGTGTGGATCCCGAGCTCCTTCGCGCCGGCCAGCAGGGTGGCCGCGAAGGCGGGCTGCATGAGCACCTCTCCGCCGGAGATCGTCAGACCACCACCGGTCGAGGTGAAGACCGCCCTGTAGCGCTTGATCCGGCGCAGCAGCTCGTCGGAGGTGACCGACTCGCCGTTCTTCATCTTCATCGTGTCGGGGTTGTGGCAGTACAGGCAGCGCAGCGGGCAGCCGGCGAAGAACACCGTCATCCGGGTGCCAGGGCCGTCGACCGCGGTCACCAGCTCCCAGGAGTGGATCGACCCGAGGGTCCCGGCCCGCATCTGCTCGAGCTTGGAACCGCGGTCGAGGGCGGTGACCTCGAGACCGCCGGTGCCCACGCCACTGGCACGGCGGGTGGGGGCGGCGAAGTCCTTGTCGCCCAGCGCTGAGACGTCGGGCTCGGGCTCGGGCTCGGGCTCGGGCCGCAGGGTGGGCATGCCCAGCAGGCACGCGTCGCCAGACTCGGCGACGACCGCCGTCGGCGTCGGTGTGCTGCTCATGATGGGTGCCTTCCGTGCTCGCCGGGCGTCCTGCGATGGTGGTCGGCACCCGCCGCAGGGGCGGGTGCCGACCGGTTCACCTCCGGAGGAGGTGGTCTCTCACGCGGAGGTGTGGAACGTCCGGGTGAGGATGTCGAGCTGCTGCTCGCGCGTCAGCTTGACGAAGTTGACCGCGTAGCCGGAGACCCGCACCGTGAGGCTGGGGTAGTTCTCCGGGTGCTCGATCGCGTCCTCGAGCGTCTCACGGTTGAGGACGTTGATGTTCGCGTGGAACAGGCCCTCCCCCATGCCGGCGTCGAGGATGCCCACGAGGTTGGCGACCTGCTCGTCCTTGGTGCGTCCCAGGCCGCTCGGGGTGATCGTGTTCGTCAGCGAGATGCCGTCGAGCGCGTCGTTGTAGTCGAGCTTGCCGACCGAGAGCATCGAGGCGACCATCCCGTGGGTGTCCATCCCGTTCTCGGGGTTGGCACCGGGCGCGAAGGGCTCGCCCTTGCGGTGACCGGAGGGGAAGTTCCCGGTCGCCTTGCCGTAGACGACGTTCGAGGTGATCGTCAGGACCGACTGGGTCGGCACCGCGTCGCGGTAGAGCGGCAGCGCACGGATCTTGTCCATGACCGTCTTGACCACGAGCTGGGCGATCGAGTCGGCACCGTCGTCGTCGTTGCCGTAGACCGGGAAGTCACCTTCGGTGACGTAGTCGACGACAAGGCCGGACTCGTCGCGGACCGGGGTGACCTTGGCGTGCTTGATGGCCGAGAGGCTGTCGGTGACGATGGACAAACCCGCGATGCCGCAGCCCATGGTGCGGACGATGTCGGAGTCGTGCAGCGCCATCTCGATGGCCTCGTAGGCGTACTTGTCGTGGCTGTAGTGGATGATGTTCAGCGCCTCGACGTACGTGCCCACGACCCAGTCGAGCATCGCGTCGTACTTGGCCCACACCTCGTCGAAGGAGAGCGGGGCGTCCGTGGCGATCGGGTCGAAGCCGGTGACGATCTGCTTGCCGTTCATCTCGTCACGGCCGCCGTTGATCGCGTAGAGCAGGCTCTTGGCCGCGTTGACCCGGGCGCCGAAGAACTGCATCTGCTTGCCGACCCGCATCGGGGACACACAGCACGCGATCGCGGCGTCGTCACCCCAGTGCTGGCGGATCTGGTTGTCGGACTCGTACTGGATCGCCGAGGTCTCGATGCTGATCGCGGCGCAGAAGTCCTTGTATCCCTGGGGCAGCTTGTCGTCCCAGAAGATCGTGATGTTGGGCTCGGGCGCCGGGCCGAGGTTGCGCAGGGTCTGCAGCAGGCGGAACGAGGTCTTGGTGACCTGCGTGCGGCCGTCGTCGCCGAAGCCCGCGTCGGACCAGGTCGCCCAGTACGGGTCGCCGGAGAAGATCTGGTCGTAGTCGATCGTGCGCAGGAAGCGGGTGATGCGCAGCTTGATGACCAGTGCGTCGATGAGCTCCTGAGCCTCGGACTCGGTCAGGGTGCCTTCGGCGAAGTCACGCTCGACGTAGACGTCGATGAAGGCGGACAGCCGTCCGATGCTCATGGCCGCACCGTCCTGGGACTTCACTGCCGCGAGGTAGCCGAAGTACGTCCACTGGACGGCCTCCTTGGCGTTGGCGGCCGGGCGACCGAGGTCGAAGCCGTACTGCTCACCGAGGTTCTTGAGCTTCTTGAGCGCCTTGACCTGCTCGGAGTGCTCTTCGCGGTACCGGGCCCAGTTCTCCGAGAACGGCTGGTCGGCGACGAGGTCCTTGTCCTTGAGCTTCTCAGCCATGAGGAAGTCCACGCCGTACAGCGCCACCCGGCGGTAGTCACCGATGATCCGGCCGCGGCCGTAGGAGTCGGGCAGGCCGGTGATGATGTGCGAGGAGCGGGCCGCGCGGATGCGCGGGGTGTAGATGTCGAAGACACCCTCGTTGTGGGTCTTGCGGTACTTGGTGAAGATCTCCTTCACCTTGGGGTCGGGCTCGAGCCCGGCCTCCTTGATCGCGGTCTCGACCATCCGCCATCCGCCGTAGGGCATCATCGCGCGCTTGAGCGGGGTGTCGGTCTGCAGGCCGACGATGACGTCGTCGTCAGCGCTGATGTAGCCGGCCGGGAAGGCGTCGACGTCGGCTGGGGTGTGGGTGTCCACGTCGTAGACGCGCTTGGCGCGCTCGACCGAGAGGTACTCCTTCTCGAGGGTGTCCCACACGGCAAGAGTCTTCGCCGTGGGACCTGCCAGGAAGGAGGTGTCCCCCTCGAAGGGCGTGTAGTTGCGCTGGATGAAGTCGCGGACGTCGACGGCCGCGGTCCAGTCACCCTCGGCGAAGGTGCGCCATGGCTGGGGGGTGCTGGCACCGGTGGTGTTGGTGGTGCCTTCTGCTGTGGTGGTCATCGCCATCTCCTTGGGGAATCCCTCGACCTGTTGATCTTGTCTTCCACACTAGGAAGTTATTGATGGGACGACTTGGGACCTAAGGCCCCCAGACGCCCAGAAGGCTGAGTTGTGCATCACACCCAGCCGCGGGTGTCGTGACCATTCTCCCCGCTCGCCGTCCTCGGTGGCGAGCGCCACCCCGTGAGGGCGAGAACCGTCTGCGCCACGGCGACGATCGTCGCGTCGGTCGTGTCCACCCGCGCCACCCACTCGGGGGTGCGTGAGCGCAGGTCAGCGCTCCACCGGGCGCTGCGGGCCAGGTGCTCGTCCAGCTCGGAACCCTGTTCCCGGGCGCCCAGCCGGGCACCGATCGCTCGGTCGTCGGCCTCGAGCAGCACAGCCATGACCTCCGCCAGCGGGTCGACGGCGTCCCGGAGCGCGTCGACCTCGAGCACGCTGACGGTGTTGACGTAGATCAGCCGGTGCTGACCGACCTCCCGGTAGGTCCCCCACAGCGCCTGCAGGTTGGTCAGGGTGAGCCACGGACGCCCGGAGTCCATGGGGCCCGGGTAGCTCGCGTCGAGGTTGTCCCCGTCGATGAGCGCGTGGGCCACCCGCGCACGCCGCAGCGCGGCGCTGACCTCCAGGGCCACGCTCGTCTTCCCCGTGCCGCTCGCGCCGCCGATGAAGAGGATCTCGGTGAGTGCGGTGGTCACGGCGTCGGCGGGCCGGCCCGCCGGGCCGGGTCGAAGGTCACTTGCGCCCGGCGACCCCGCGTGCATGCAGTTCCTGGGCGCGCCGGGTGCAGGCGGCTCACACGTACTCGGCGTAGGCCGGGAGGTCGAGTGCGCCGTTGCCGGACAGGCCGATGACGATGACCTCCGGCTCGGTGACCGTGCGGGCGTAGGTCATCGCCGCGGCGAGGGCGTGCGTCGACTCCGGGGCCGGGACGATGCCCTCGGCGCGGGCGAAGAGCACCCCGGCGGCGAAGGCGTCGTCCTGCTCGATCGCGACGGCCTCCATGAGCCCGAGGTTGACCGTGTGGGAGACCATCGGCGCCATGCCGTGGTACCGCAGCCCGCCGGCGTGGATGGCCGGTGGCACGAAGTCCGTGCCGAGGGTGTGCATCTTGAGCAACGGGGTCAGGCCGGCGACGTCGCCGTGGTCGTAGCGGTACTCCCCCTGCGTCAGCGAGGGGCACGCAGCCGGCTCGCAGGCCACCACCCGGGTCGTGGTGCCCTCGCGCAGGTTCTTGCCGATGAACGGGAAGGACAGCCCCGCGAGGTTCGAGCCGCCGCCCGCGCACCCGAACACCACGTCGGCCTGTGTCTCCCCGGCCTGGTCGAGCTGGTCGAGGGCCTCGATCCCGATCACCGACTGGTGCAGCATCACGTGGTTGAGCACGCTGCCCAGGGAGTAGTGCGCGTTCGGGTCGCCGGCGGCGACCTCCACGGCCTCGCTAATCGCCATGCCGAGCGACCCGGTCGTGTTCGGGGTCGCGGCGAGGATGGCTCGGCCGGACTCGGTGAGGTCCGAGGGCGAGGAGTGGCACACGCCCCCGTAGACCTCCATCTGGAACCGGCGGTACGGCTTGGACTCGTAGGAGGCACGCACCTGCCACACCTCGCAGGTCAGCCCGAGCATCGCGCAGGCCATGGACAGCGACGCGCCCCACTGACCGGCGCCGGTCTCGGTCGTCAGCTTGGTGATGCCCTCGACGGCGTTGTAGTACACCTGCGCGACGGCGGTGTTCGGCTTGTGCGAGCCGACCGGGCTCACGCCCTCGTACTTGTAGTAGATCCGCGCAGCGGTGCCTAGCTCACGCTCGAGCCGGTGAGCGCGCACGAGCGGGGCCGGCCTCCACTGCGCGTAGATCTCCCGGACCACCTGCGGGATCTCGATGTACCGCTCGGTCGAGACCTCCTGCTCGATGAGCGCCATCGGGAAGAGCGGGGCCAGGTCGGCCGGGACCAGCGGCTCCCGCGTGCCCGGGTGCAGGTGCGGAGGCACCGGGGAAGGGAGGTCGGCGTTGAGGTTGTACCAGTGCGTGGGCACGTTCGCCGGGATGGAGAAGCCGATCGGCTCGAGGGAACGAACTGTCGTGGGGGTGCTCATGGGGATCCTTCTCTCACGGATTCGCCGGCGAGCGACTCCCCCGCCTCGAAGGCCGCGGGACCACCCGTCGTTGGGTCACGGCCACAGCATATAACCCTCCCGTGCAGGTCAGCGCGCTAGGGCGTCGAGCACGTCCCGGGCGATGTCGGGGGCGCCCAACCGGTTCGCCGCCACGATCTGGGCCCGGGTGGCGTGGTCGAGGAAGGCGGTGGGCAGCCCGACCGTGTGCACCCGGGTGCCCAGCCCGGCGCGGGCGGCCCGCTCCCCCAGCAGCGCGCCGATGCCACCCTCGGCCAGACCGTCCTCGATCGTCACCACGAGATCGTGCTCGCCGGTGAGCTTGACGAGCATCTCGGGCAGGGGCAGCACCCAGGTCGGTGCGGCTACCGTCGTGGCCACGCCGTGCGCGGCGAGCAGCTCGCTGACCTCGAGCGCAGTGGTCGCCATCGAGCCGACGCCGACCACGAGCACCCGCACCGCCGCGGCGTCGGGCTCTTCCCGGGCGAGGATGTCCACGCCGTCGAGGGTGTCCACCGCCGCGAGGGGCGCCCCCATGCTGCCCTTGGGGTAGCGCACCACGCTCGGGGCGTCGTCGATGTCGACCGCGCGGCGCAGCGCGGCGCGCAGCGTCGGCTCGTCCCGGGGGGCGGCCAGGTGCAGGCCGGGCACGATGCGCAGCATGGCCAGGTCCCACATGCCGTTGTGGCTCGCGCCGTCGTCTCCGGTGATCCCGGCACGGTCCAGGACGAAGGTGACCCCGGCCTTGTGCAGGGCGACGTCCATGAGGACCTGGTCGAAGGCCCGGTTGAGGAAGGTCGCGTAGAGCGCGACGACGGGGTGCAGCCCCGCGAACGCCATGCCGGCCGCGCTCGTGGCCGCGTGCTGCTCGGCGATCCCGACGTCGAAGGTCCGGGTCGGGAACGCCGTCTCGAAGGGTGCGAGGCCGACCGGGGCGAGCATCGCGGCGGTGATCGCCACGACGTCGGGCCGGGCGTGACCGATCGCGACGATCTCCTCCGCGAACACCTTGGTCCACCCGAAGCGGGACGGGGCGACGGGCAGCCCGGTCTCGGGGTGGATCTGCCCGACGGCGTGGAAGCGGTCGGCGACGTCCTGCTCGGCCGGGGTGTACCCGCGCCCCTTCTCGGTGATGACGTGGACGAGCACCGGTCCGCCGAAGGTCTTCGCTGCCCGCAGCGCCCGCTCGACCGCGGCGATGTCGTGCCCGTCGACGGGGCCGATGTACTTGATGCCCAGATCCTCGAACATCCCCTGCGGGGCGACGACGTCCTTGATGCCCTTCTTCAGCCCGTGCAGGGCGTCGTAGGCGACGCGCCCGGGCGGGCCGGAGCGGCGCAGCGTGCGCTTGCCCCAGGACAGCACGTTCTCGTAGCCGCGCGTGGTGCGCAGGGTGTCGAGGTGGTGGGCCATGCCGCCGATCGTGGGGGCGTAGGAGCGGCCGTTGTCGTTGACGACGAGCACGAGGCGCCGGTCCGGTCCGGCGGCGATGTTGTTGAGTGCCTCCCAGGCCATCCCGCCGGTCAGGGCGCCGTCGCCCATGACCGCGACCACGTGCCGGTCGGTGCGCCCGCGCACGAGGTTCGCCTTGGCGATCCCGTCCGCCCAGCTCAGCGCGGTCGAGGCGTGGGAGTTCTCGACGATGTCGTGGACGGACTCGGCGCGGCTGGGGTAGCCCGACAGGCCCTCGCGCTTGCGCAGGTCGGCGAAGTTCTGCCGGCCGGTGAGCAGCTTGTGCACGTACGCCTGGTGCCCGGTGTCGAAGACGAAGGAGTCCGACGGTGAGGAGAACACCCGGTGCATGCCGATCGTCAGCTCGACGACGCCGAGGTTGGGGCCCAGATGCCCACCCGTGCGCGAGACGGACTGCACGAGGAAGTCGCGGATCTCGGCTGCCAGGTCGTCTGACTGCGCCGGCGTGAGCCGACGGAGGTCCTCAGGTGACCGGATCGATTCCAGCAGCCCCATGGCGTTGCCTCCTCTGCTGCCGCGGTAGCTCGGGGAGCGAGCTCGCACGCGGCGTCGTCGTGCGGGATGCACGGGGGTCCACTCTATTGGGCGCCCGGCGCGGGTGCGCCCCGGTGGCCGCGCCACCGGACAACCACACAGGATCCACACGTTCGGTCCGGGCCGCCGGCGCCGTTTCGTAGACTGGTGGCATGCGCTTCTTGGATGGACACCCGCCCACGACCGACCTCACCTACGGCGACGTCTTCCTCGTCCCCGCCCGCTCCGAGGTGACCTCCCGCTTCGACGTCGACCTCGCCAGCCACGACGGGACCGGCACGACGATCCCGCTGGTCGTGGCGAACATGACCGCGGTGTCCGGGCGGCGGATGGCCGAGACGATCGCCCGGCGCGGCGGGATCGCGGTCATCCCCCAGGACATCCCCACCGAGGTGGTGGCCGACGTCGTGGCGACGGTCAAGTCCAAGCACCTCGTCGTGGAGAGCCCCGTGACGGTCTCCCCCGCCGACACCGTGCACACCGCGCTCACGCTGATCGGCAAGCGGTCCCACGGCGCGGCGATCGTCGTGCAGTCCGGTCGCCCGGTGGGCATCGTCACCGCCTCGGACTGCCTCGGGGTAGACCGGTTCACGCAGGTCCACCAGGTGATGTCGGCCAACCCGACGCTCATCGACGCCGCCGTGCTCGCCGGCTCCGGCGCCGACGGCATGCGCACGGCCTTCGACCAGCTGCACACCTCCCGGCGCAAGCTCGCCCCGGTGGTCCACGACGGTGAGCTCGTCGGTGTGCTCACCCGGATCGGCGCGCTGCGCTCGAGCATCTACGACCCGGCCACCGACGCCCAGGGCCGGCTGCGCATCGCCGCCGCGGTCGGCATCAACGGGGACGTGGCCGCCAAGACCGCCGAGCTGCTCGCAGCCGGCGTCGACGTGATCGTCGTGGACACCGCCCACGGTCACCAGGCCAAGATGCTCAGCGCGCTGGCCGCCGTCCGCTCCGTCTCCCCGGACGTGCCGATCGTGGCCGGCAACGTCGTCACCGCCCAGGGGGTCACCGACCTCGTGGCGGCCGGCGCCGACATCGTCAAGGTCGGGGTGGGCCCCGGTGCCATGTGCACCACCCGGATGATGACCGGAGTCGGGCGCCCCCAGTTCTCGGCCGTCCTCGAGTGCGCCGCGCGCGCCACCGAGCTCGGCAAGCACGTCTGGGCCGACGGCGGCGTGCGCCACCCGCGCGACGTCGCCCTCGCCCTGGCCGCGGGCGCCTCCCAGGTGATGGTCGGGTCCTGGTTCGCCGGCACCCACGAGAGCCCCGGCGACCTGCACGACGACGGCAACGGCCGCCAGTACAAGGAGAGCTTCGGGATGGCCTCGGCCCGGGCCGTGGCCGCGCGGACGGCGGGCGGCTCGCCCTTCGACCGGGCCCGCAAGGCGCTCTTCGAGGAGGGCATCTCCTCCTCCCGGATGTACCTCGACCCCGCGCGCCCCGGCGTCGAGGACCTCATCGACCAGATCACCTCGGGGCTGCGCAGCGCGTGCACGTACGCGGGGGCCACCAGCCTGCCCGAGTTCGCCGAGCGGGCGGTCGTGGGGGTCCAGTCGGCGGCCGGCTACGAGGAGGGTCGCCCGCTGCCCGCCGGGTGGTGAGCTGGTGGTGAACCCGGTGGCCGAGCCCGTGCGGACCCAGCTCGACCGCCTCGTGCTCTCCGGCCACACGTGGGACCGCCCGACGTCCCCGCTCGCGGCCCGGGCCGCGGCCGTGCTCGTCCTGTTCGCGGACGAGGGCTCCCCGGACCTGCTGTTCGTCGAGCGGGCGGCCTCCCTCAACCACCACCCCGGCCAGATCGCCTTCCCGGGCGGGCGGGGCGACCCCGACGACTCCGGGCCGGTGGCCGCGGCGCTGCGGGAGGGCGCGGAGGAGACCGGCCTGGACCCGGCCGGCGTCGACGTCGTCGGCATGCTGGGCGACGTCCCCCTGCCGGTCAGCAACCACGTCGTCACCCCGGTGCTGGCCTGGTGGGAGACCCCGTGCGCGGTGGGGGTCATGGACCCGGCGGAGTCGGCGGCGGTCTTCCGGGTCCCGGTCGCCGCGCTGCTGGACCCCGCGAACCGCGGGTCGGCGGTGATCCACCGCGGGTCACGGACCTTCGACAGCCCGGCCTTCGTCGTCGGCGAGCGGATCGTCTGGGGCTTCACCGGGCTCGTCCTCGACGGCATCTTCGACGCCCTCGGCTGGACCCGGCCGTGGGTGCCGCGGCCGATCCGCGTGCCGCTCTGACTACCATGGCGGCATGCCCCTCTCCCCCGCACCTGACCCCGCCCGCACGGTCCTGGTCATCCAGCACGCCGCCTGGGAGGAACCCGGCATCCTCACCGCGGCCCTCCGCTCGCGCGGGCTGCCGGTCCGTACGGTCACCGTGCTGGACGAGGCGGACCCCGACCTGCCGGGTGCCGCCGACCTCTGCGGCCTCGTCGTCATGGGCGGGCCGATGGGCGCCCTCGACGACGCGACCCACCCCGGGCTCGCCGCCGAACGCCGGCTGCTGGCCGAGGCGACCGCTGCCGGGGTGCCGGTCCTGGGGATCTGCCTGGGCATGCAGCTGCTAGCCGTCGCGCTCGGGGCGGCCCTGCACCCCGGTCACGGCTCCGAGGTCGGGCTGGCCCCGGTCGCGCTGACCGGCGCGGGTCTGCGCGACCCGATGCTCTACCCGCTCGCCGTCGACGCCACACCCGACCCCGTCGTGCTGCACTGGCACGCCGACGCCGTCGACGCACCGCCGGGCTCGACCGTCCTGGCCTCCTCCGACCTCACCCCCGTGCAGGCCTTCCGCCACGGCAGCGCCCTGGGCCTGCAGTTCCACCTCGAGGTGGACGGCCCGCTGCTCAAGCGGTGGCTCACCGAGCCGGCGATGACCAGCGACCTGTCCCCGGGCGCCGCGGCCCAGATGACCACGGACGCGGCCGCCCGGTTCCCGAGCCTGGTGCCGCGCGCCCACGTCGTGTTCGGCGCCTTCGCCGACGCGGCCGCTGCCACGAGTCTGCGTGGCTGACAAGCCCGCGGCCGAGGTCGTCGTCGACGTCGCGCTCGTCCGCCGCCTGCTGGCCGACCAGTGCCCCCAGGTCGACGGCCTGGGCGCGGTGGCCGAGCTTGACCTCACCCTGGTCTCCCAGGGGTGGGACAACACGATGCTGCGCCTGGGCGACACCGCCGCCGTGCGCGTCCCCCGACGCGCCCTCGGCGCGCAGCTGCTGATCAACGAGCAGACCTGGTTGGCGGGCATCGCCTCGATGGTCGACGCGACGGTCCCCGCACCCCTGTTCGCGGGCTCACCGACCTCGTACTACCCGTGGCACTGGAGCGTGGTCCCGTGGATCGAGGGGCAGGTGGCCGGCGCCCTCGACCGGGCACGGCTGCGACCGGTCGCCGGGCCGCTCGCACGGTTCCTCACCCAGCTGCACCTCCCCGCACCCGCCGACGGACCGGTCAACCCGGTGCGCGGCGGGCCGCTCGCCGGTCGTGACGCCGCTGTGCACGAGCGGCTCGAGGCCGTCGCCCACCCGCGCACCGACGAGCTGCGCGAGGTGTGGGCGCGGGCCCTCGCCTCCCCCGGGTGGGACGGCCCACCGCTGTGGCTGCACGGTGATCTGCACCCGTTCAACATCGTGGTCGGTGCCTCCGCGGCCGGTGACCTCGAGCTGCGGGCGGTCGTCGACTTCGGGGACATGAGCTCGGGCGACCCGGCCTGCGACCTCGCCGCGGCCTGGCTGGTCTTCGACGCACCGGGGCGGGCCACGTTCCGCGGGGCGGTTGAGGCGGGCGGCCCGCAAGGTGCGGCGACGTGGGACCGCGCCCGCGGCTGGGCACTGGCCATGGCGACCTCCCTGCTGGCCCACAGCGACGACGACCCGGCCTTCGCGGCGCTCGGCGAGGCCGTCGTCGCCGAGCTGCTGGGCTGAGCCCGACCCCGCTGCACCGCGGACCCCGCGCGCGCATACTGACCCCATGGCACCCACACCCGTGACGGCCCCCCACGACGGCGACGTCGCCGCCTTCGTGGCCGCGATCGCCCACCCGGTCCGGCACCGGGACGCCGAGACGCTCCTGGCCCTCATGGGCCGGGTGACCGGGCAGCCTCCCGTCCTGTGGGGTCCCTCGATCATCGGGTTCGGGCAGTACCACTACCAGTACCCGAGCGGGCGCCAGGGCGATGCGGGGGCCGCCGGGTTCTCCCCGCGCAAGGCGGCGAGCACCATCTACCTGCCCGACGGCGTCGGCGCGCACGCCGACCTGCTCGCCCGGCTCGGCCCGCACACGACCGGCCTGGTCTGCCTCTACATCAAGGATCTGGCCGCCGTCGACCTCGCCGTCCTGGAGGAGGTCGTCTCCCGGTCCTACGCGGCGGTCACCGCCGGCACCTTCGCCCAGCGCGCCCGCGACTCCTCCACATAGCGGCCTTGTAGCGGCGCAGACACCGACGGCGGGGCGCCCACCGTGGTGAGCGCCCCGCCGTCGGGCGGTGCTGGTGCTGTGCGGGCTACCGGGTCAGGTGGTGACCAGCGACCGGAGCACGTACTGCAGGATCCCGCCGTTGCGGTAGTAGTCCGCCTCGCCCGGGGTGTCGATGCGCAGGTCGGCGTCGAACGCGACGACCGAACCGTCGCTCTTCGTCGCGGTGACGTGCAGCGTCTCGGGGGTGAAGCCCTCGTTGAGGCCCGTGACACCGGAGATGTCGAAGGTCTCGGTGCCGTCCAGGCCGAGGGTGTCGGCGTTCTGACCGGCCGGGAACTGCAGCGGCAGGACGCCCATGCCGATGAGGTTGGAGCGGTGGATCCGCTCGAAGCTCTCGGTGATGACGGCCTTGACGCCGAGCAGCGCGGTGCCCTTCGCGGCCCAGTCGCGGGAGGACCCGGAGCCGTACTCCTTGCCACCGAGGACGACGAGCGGCACGCCGGCTGCGGCGTAGTCCTGGGCGGCGTCATAGATGAAGGACTGCTCACCCTTGATGAAGTTGAAGGTGTAGCCACCCTCGACGTTCTCCAGGAGCTGGTTGCGCAGGCGGATGTTCGCGAAGGTCCCGCGGATCATGACCTCGTGGTTCCCGCGGCGTGAGCCGTAGGAGTTGTAGTCACGACGCTCCACGCCGTTCGCGGCGAGGTACTCCGCGGCCGGCGTCCCGGGCTTGATCGCCCCGGCCGGGCTGACGTGGTCGGTGGTGACCGAGTCGCCGAGCTTGGCGAGCACGCGGGCACCGGAGATGTCGGTGACCGGGTCCGGGGTCAGGCCCATGCCCTCGAAGTACGGGGGCTTGCGCACGTAGGTGGACGTGGGGTCCCACTCGAAGGTGTTGCCCACCGGGGTGGGCAGCGCGCGCCAGCGCTCGTCGCCGGTGAAGACGTCCGCGTAGTCCTTGGTGAACATCGCGCGGTCGATCGAGGAGTCGATCGTCGTCTGGACGTCTTCGGGCGTGGGCCAGATGTCGCGCAGGAAGACCGGGTGGCCCTCGCCGTCGCGTCCCAGCGGCTGGTGCTCGAAGTCGAACTCCATCGTCCCGGCCAGCGCGTACGCGATGACCAGCGGCGGGGATGCGAGGTAGTTCATCTTCACGTCGGGGTTGATGCGACCCTCGAAGTTGCGGTTTCCGGAGAGCACCGACACCACGGCGAGGTCGTGGTCGTTGACCGCGGTCGAGATGTTCTCGTCGAGCGGGCCGGAGTTGCCGATGCACGTGGCGCAGCCGTAGCCGACGAGGTGGAAGCCGAGGGCCTCGAGGTAGGGCCACAGCCCCGCCTTCTCGTAGTAGTTCGTGACGACCTGCGAGCCCGGCGCCATGGACGTCTTGACCCACGGCTTGGCGACCAGGCCCTTCTCGACGGCCTTCTTCGCCAGGATCCCGGCGGCCATCATGACCGAGGGGTTCGAGGTGTTGGTGCAGGAGGTGATCGAGGCGATCGCCACGGCGCCGTGGAACAGCCCGAAGGACCGGCCCTGGGTGTCGGTCACGTCGACCACACGGTGGGAGTGCTCGGTGATCGAGGGCGGGTCCGAGGCCGGGAAGGACTCCTTCTCGGCCTCGTCGACGGCGTCGAACACCTCGGGGGCGTAGACCGGCAGGTCGCGGGTGAACGCGGCCTTCGCCTGGGACAGCTCGATGCGGTCCTGGGGGCGCTTCGGTCCGGCGATCGAGGGGACGACCGTGGACAGGTCGAGCTCGAGGTACTCGGAGAACTGCGGTTCGACGTACGTCGGTGAGGACGGGTCGAGCCACATGCCCTGCTCCTTGGCGTACGCCTCGACGAGAGCGAGCTGCTCCTCGGAGCGGCCGGTCAGGCGCAGGTAGTCCAGGGTGACGCCGTCGATCGGGAAGATCGCCGCGGTCGAGCCGAACTCGGGGCTCATGTTGCCGATGGTGGCGCGGTTGGCGAGCGGCACGGCCGCGACGCCCACTCCGTAGAACTCGACGAACTTGCCCACCACGCCGTGCTGGCGCAGCTGCTGGGTGATCGTGAGGACCACGTCGGTGGCCGTGACACCGGAGGGGATGAGGCCGGTGAGCTTGAACCCGACGACGCGCGGGATGAGCATCGAGACGGGCTGACCGAGCATCGCGGCCTCGGCCTCGATGCCGCCGACGCCCCAGCCGAGCACGCCCAGGCCGTTGACCATGGTCGTGTGGGAGTCGGTGCCCACGCAGGTGTCGGGGTAGGCGCGCAGCACACCGTCGACCTCGCGGGTCATGACGGTGCGGGCGAGGAACTCGATGTTGACCTGGTGCACGATCCCGGTGCCCGGGGGGACGACCTTGAAGTCGTCGAAGGCCGTCTGGCCCCAGCGCAGGAACTGGTAGCGCTCGCGGTTGCGCTCGTACTCGAGCTCGACGTTGCGCTCGAAGGCGTCGGCGCGGCCGGCGACGTCGATCTGCACGGAGTGGTCGATGACGAGCTCGGCCGGGGCGAGCGGGTTGATCCGCTCGGGGTCGCCGCCGAGGTCGGCGACGGCCTCACGCATGGTAGCGAGGTCGACGATGCACGGCACCCCGGTGAAGTCCTGCATGATCACGCGCGCGGGCGTGAACTGGATCTCGGTGTCGGGCTGGGCGTCGGGGTCCCAGTTCGCGATCGCGGTGACGTGATCAGCGGTGATGTTCGCGCCGTCTTCGGTGCGGAGGAGGTTCTCAGCGAGAACCTTGAGGCTGAACGGAAGCTTGTCCGTGCCCGGTACTGCGGAGAGTCGGAAGATCTCGTACGAGGTGCCGTCGACCTCGAGAGCTCCCTTCGATCCGAACGTGTCCACGCTGCTCACGTAGGCTCCTCTTCAGTTGCTTGTGTCTGTCACTTGGGGGATTGACCCAGCCTACGCCGGGCTGTGCTGCGACCATCATAGCGCATGTATCTTGACGTCAAGATACATTCCGGGCCACGAGCCACGGCGTCAGCCAGCGGTGGATCACCTCGACGAGGATGCACCCCACGACGATCGCGCCGAGGATCACTCCGGCCGCGCTGCGGCTCGGGTACTCGAGCTCGACGAGCTCGTGGACCCACGGGATCCACAGCGTCGCGGCCGCGGCCGCGGCCAGCGCCGTGATCATCGCGACCTTCCACGGCGCCCACGGGCGGGCGACCACCCCCACGACGAACAGGCCCACGACGATGAGCACGATGTAGACGGCGGTCCGGGCCTGGACGAGGGAGTCAAGGTTCCACACGACCGAGAACACCACGAGAGCGAGCGTCCCGGTGACGATGCCCAGCGGGATCGCGAAGGACAGGCACCGGCGCAGGAACCCGGGCAGGTACCGCTGGTTGTTGGACGGCAGCGCCAGCAGGAACGCCGGGATCCCGATGGTCAGCGAGCCGATGATGGTCATGTGCCGCGGCAGGAACGGGTACGGCCAGGCGAGCAGCACGACGACGACGGCGAGCAGCGCCGCGTAGGTCGTCTTGGTGAGGAAGAGGGTCGCGACCCGCTCCATGTTCGCCATCACCCGGCGCCCTTGTCCGAGCACCCCGGGCAGGGTCGCGAACCGGCCGTCGACGAGGACGATGCGGGCCACGGCCTTGGTCGCCCCCGCGCCGTTGCCCATCGCGATGCCCAGGTCGGCGTCCTTGAGCGCGAGGGCGTCGTTGACACCGTCCCCGGTCATCGCCACGACGTGCCCCTGACCTTGCAGCACGTGCACGATCTCGCGCTTCTGCTCGGGGCTGACCCGGCCGAAGACGTCGTACTCGGCGACGATGCGGGCCAGCTCGGCCGGGTCGTCGGTGGGCAGGTGCCGGGCGTCGTAGCCCGCCACCTCGACCCCCTCCCCGCGCAGCTCGACCCGGGTGGCGATCGCCGCGACGGTGTCGGGGTTGTCGCCGGAGATGACCTTGGCGCGCACGCCCTGCTCACGGAAGTAGGCGAGGGTCTGGGCTGCGTCGGGGCGGATCCGCTCCCCCAGCACGGCGACGACGGCGAGCTGGAGGTCGCCCGCGAGCGGGGCCTCGGTCCCGGGCATCCCTTGCGGGCTGCGGGCGAGCAGCAGCACCCGGGCGCCGGTGTCGGCCTCCCCGGCCACCAGGGTGCGCGCCCGCTGAGCGGCGTCGTCCGTGCGGTGCCCGAGCAGGATCTCGGGGGCGCCCATCACCCAGGCGCCGTCGGCGGTGGCCAGGGCGCTCCACTTGCGGGCGGAGGAGAACGGGACGGACCCGGTGACCGCGGCGGCGGTGACCGCGTCGACGCCGGTCGCCAGGGCCTTGGAGGTGGCGTTCCCGTCGGCGTCGGCCGCGAAGGCCGCGAGCGCGGCCATCGCCCCGGGGAGGTCGGCGAGGGTCTTGAGACTGGTGAGGGACACGGTCCCGTCGGTGATGGTGCCGGTCTTGTCGAGGCAGAGCACGTCCACCCGGGCGAGCACCTCGACCGCGGCGAGCTCCTGGACAAGCACCTTCTGACGGGCCAGGAGCATCGAGGCGATCGCGAAGTTCAGCGAGGTGAGCAGGACCAGCCCCTCGGGGATCATCCCGACCACCCCGGCCACGGCCGCCACGACCGCGTCCTTCCAGTTCTCGCCCTGGAGGGCGGTCTCCCACCCCCCGGTCGCCTGCAGCTGGCTCCAGGCGAGCAGCAGCGCGATCGGGACGATCCCGAAGGAGACGATGCGCAGGATCTTGTTCACGCCGTCGCGCAGGTCCGACTGCACGGTCGAGTACTTCTTCGCCGCAGCGGTGATCCGGTTGGCGTAGCCCTCCTCACCGACCCTGGTGACCCGGTAGACGGCGCTGCCGGCCACGATCGAGGACCCCGAGAGCACCTCGGCGCCGAGTGGCTTGTGCACCGAGTGCGACTCCCCGGTGAGCATGGACTCGTCGACCTCGAGGCCCCGGGACTCCAGGACCTCCCCGTCCGCGGGGACCTGGTCCCCGGCTCCCAGGTGCACGACGTCGTCGCGCACGATGTCCTCCAGGCGCACCTGCCCCAGGGCGCCGTCGCGGGTCACCCGCGCGAACGGCGCGTCGAGGATCGCGAGGTTGTCCAGGGTGCGCTTGGCCCGGTACTCGGTGACGATCCCGATCGCCGCGTTGATGACGATGACCAGGCCGAACAACGCGTCCGGCCAGCGGCCCGTGGCAAGCACGAGGACGAGGGCGATCACGAGGATGAGGTTGAACAGCGTGAAGATGTTCTCCCGGAGGATGTCCTTGAAGGACCGGGAGGTCTGGTGGGAGACCGTGTTGCTCAGGCCCTGGGACCGGCGCTCGTCGACCTCGGCTGCGGTGAGGCCAGCCATGCTGGTCGTGGTCGATCCGTTCATCGGTACTCCTGGGCATCGCCGTCGCTGCAGTCACTGCCGTCACTGACGGGAACAACATACCCAGCGTGCGGGACGGGCGTCGCCGGCGACTACCGCGTGACCACCGCCACGCACTCCACGTGGCGCGTCATCGAGACGACGCCAAGGGTCCTGGGCCCTGGTCCGTTCGATTCCAGGGAGATGATTCGGGCCTCCTGGTCTCGGCGAACGCAGCACGCCGCTGACGATCACGTACCGAGTCGACGGCTCCAGCACGGCAGACCAACTGCAGCTCGACATCTCCGGGAAGGCCATCACCCCATGGATCCCCCTCTTATACCGGCATGACTCCCGTGGGCGCTCCAGACCACGGTCATCCGTGAGGGACGAGGCGCCCGGCAGCAGTCCCGAAGCACACTCGGAGTATCGAGAACGACCATGGCTGCTGACGGTGCACGTCTTGGACATCCAACCGGAGCATGACCGTCGTGGTCGTACTGCGAGTCGTCACCACACCACGAGAGGAGTTGTGCATGAGCATCAACATTGACGAGCTCGGGCCGGTCGACTGGATCGTCCTCGAGTTCCCGGAGCCGAAGTTCACCGGCAAGGTCGCCCCGATCCTGAAGGACCTCGTCGACCGAAACCTGATCCGCGTCCTGGACCTGATCTTCCTGACCAAGGACACCGACGGAGGCTACGAGGTCTTCGAGGCCTCGGACATGGAGGACAGCGACATCGGTGAGCTGCGCGCCTATGAGACAGAGCTGGCGATGCTGCTGAGCGAGCAGGACGTCATCGACCTGGTCGAGACGATCGAGCCCGGCAGCGCGGCAGCGGTGCTCGTGTGGGAGAACCTGTGGGCGGCGCCGTTCGGTTCGGCTGTCCGCCATGCTGGCGGCCAGCTGGCCGCCAGCGGGCGCATTCCGATCCAGGCGGTGATCGCGGCCGTCGAGGCCGACGCCGCAGACGCAGACGCAGACGCAGACGCAGACGAGGAAGGAGACTGACATGCCCATGGCAGCCAGGCGCAGGAGAAGGACCGTGGCCGCGGTCGGAGGCGCCGTCGTGGTGGCGCACGGGATCAACCGCCGAGGTGATCGACGAGAAGATCGCCGCGACGACCGTGGCGACCGCCGCGACGACCGCCGCGACCGCCGCTAGGCAGATCCGGGTCCCCTGCGAAGCCAACCGCGAGCGTGTCGGCTTCACAGGGGGCGATCCGGTCGCCCTCTGCGCTCGTCGGACGGGGCTGCGCCCTACCGCGTGAGAACCGCCACGCACTCCACGTGGTGCGTCATCGGGAACAGGTCGAAGGCCCGCAGGCTCTCCAGCTCGTACCCGTCCTTGGCCAGGTAGGCGATGTCGCGGGCGAGGGCGGCCGGGTCGCAGGCCACGTAGACGATCCGGGACGGGGACAGCGCGACGATCTCCTTGATCGTCTTGGCGCCGGCACCGGTGCGGGGCGGGTCGAGGACGACGATGTCGGCCCCCCCGATCGCGCCGTGCCCGGCGGTGCGCAGCACGTGATCGACCGCGCCCTCGTGGATCTCCACCTGCTCGTAGGCATGGGCGTTGCGGCGGGCGTCCTTGGCGGCGCGGGCGTCGCCCTCGATGGACACGACCCGCCCGACCTGACCCACGGCCTTGGCGAGGGGGACCGTGAACAGCCCGGCCCCGGCATAGAGGTCGACGACGGTCGCGTCGGTGATGTCGCCGTCGGCGCCGCCGCGGGCGGAGTCGAGCACGACCTGGGCGAGCAGGGACGGAGCCTCGCGGTGCACCTGCCAGAACCCGTCGGCGGCGACCCGGTAGGTGATCTCCTCGCCGTCGACCACGACGGTCTCGGTCACGGCGCGGCGGACGTTGGGCCGCTTGTCGAGGCCCGACCCGCGCACGACGTCGCCGTCGGCCAGGACGATCGGGTCGGCGCCCGAGGCGGGCGCGACGATCTCGATCGCGGTGCCCGGCGCCCAGCGGCGGGTGAAGACCTTCTCGGCCGTCGCGGCGGCGAGCACCTCCTCGGTCGCCAGCGGCATGGTGTGCAGCGGGACGACGTCGTGGGAGCGGAACATGCGCATGCCGGCCCGGCCGGCGTCGTCGGCGACGAGGTCGATGCGGGTGCGCCAGCCGAGGCCGCCGCGCTCGTCGTCGCCGGGGGCAGCCTCCACGACGACCTCACGGTCGATCTTGGCCAGGCGGCTCAGCTGCTCGGCGACCACGGTCGCCTTCCAGCGGCGCTGGGCCTCGAGCGCGACGTGGGCGAGCTCGCCGCCGCCGACGCCGTCGGCACCGGCCTGGCGCCAGGGCGAACGGACCCGGTCTGGTGACGCCTCGAGGATCTCGATCGCGTCGGCGCGCCAGAACGTCGACCCCTCGCCGGAGTCGGTCAGGCGCGCGAGCACCCGCTCCCCGGGGAGGGTGTGCCGGACGAACACGACGCGCCCCTCGTGGCGTGCGACGCAGTGACCACCGTGGGCGATCCGGCCGATCTCGAGCTCGATGAGCGCAGTCGGCTCAGCGGGCTCGGTGGGGGCGGGCTCGGTGGGCGCAGCGGAAGCAGGCACGTCAGCAGGCAGGTCGGAAGGCACAGAGTTGATAGGCACCCGTCAAGTATCCCCCGCCGGCCGGCCCCGTCAGTACCCGATCCGCCGTCGCTTCTCCACGTAGGCCGTCCCCTCGAGGCCGGTCTGCCCCTTGGTCGAGGACAGCTGCCACGGGACGGAGGCGACCACGACACCCGGGGTGAACAGCAGACGCCCCTTGAGCCGCAGCGCGCTCTGGTTGTGCAGCAGCTGCTCCCACCAGTGCCCGACGACGTACTCGGGGATGTAGACCACCACGAGGTCGCGGGGGCTCTCCCGGCGGATGGAGCGCACGTAGGACAGGATCGGACGGGTGATCTCCCGGAACGGGGAGTCCAGCACCCGCAGCGGCACGGGCAGGTCGAGCGCCTCCCAGGTGGCCGTGAGCCGCGCGATGTCCTCGGCGTCGACCCCCACGGTGAGCGCCTCGAGGGTGTTGGGCCGGGACGCCCGGGCGTAGGAGATCGCCCGCATCGTCGGCTTGTGCAGCTTGGAGACCAGGACGATGGCGTGCACCCGGCTGGGCAGCGCGCGCGAGGCGGAGGGGTCCTCCCCCAGCTCGAGCTCGGCGGAGACGACGTCGTAGTGCGAGCGGATCGCCTTCATGAGCACGAACAGGCCGGCCATCGCGAGCAGGGCGATCCACGCGCCGTGCGTGAACTTCGTCAGCAGCACGATGATGAGGACGGTGCCAGTCATGGCCAGGCCCACCCCGTTGACCACCCGGGACCGGCCCATGGTGGCCCGCGTCTTCGGGTTCGTCTCGGTGCGCAGGGCCGTGGTCCAGTGCCGGACCATGCCCAGCTGGGAGAGGGTGAAGGAGACGAACACCCCGACGATGTAGAGCTGGATGAGCCGCGTGACCTCGGCGTCGAAGGCCCAGATGAGGACGATCGCGCCGGCCGCGAGGGTGAGGATGCCGTTGGAGAAGGCGAGCCGGTCACCCCGGGTGTGCAGCTGGCGGGGCAGGTACCCGTCCTTGGCCAGGATCGAGCCGAGCACCGGGAAGCCGTTGAAGGCGGTGTTCGCCGCGAGGATGAGGATGACCCCGGTGATCGCGGAGACGAGGTAGAAGGCGAGCGGGACGCCTTGGAACACGGCCTCGGCCAGCTGCCCGATCACCGGGTGCTGGACGTAGTCGGCCGGGAGCAGCTGCCCGCCGGAGGTGAGCTGGGTGTGCGGGTCCTCGGCGTAGTGCACGCCCGTGAGCTTGGCGAGGAAGAGGATCGCCATGATCATCACCGCGGAGATCCCGCCGAGCAGCGCGAGGGTGGTCGCGGCGTTCTTCGACTTCGGCTTCTGGAAGGCCGGCACACCGTTGCTGATCGCCTCGACGCCGGTCAGCGCGGCACACCCGGAGGCGAAGGCGCGGGCGATGAGGAAGGCGCCGGCGAAGCCGATCAGCCCCTCGTCGAAGCCCGGCTGGGCCACGAGCTCGAACTCCGCGCTCTCCGACATCGGCAGCGTTCCGGTGAGGCTGCGCAGGAAGCCGACGACGGCGGTGAGCCCGATGGCCAGCATGAACAGGTAGACCGGGATCGCGAAGACTTTCCCGGACTCCTTGACCCCGCGCAGGTTCGCGATGGTCAGCAGCACGACGAGGGCGATGGCGAACTGCGCCTCGTGGCCGCGCAGCGCCGGGACCGCGCTCGCCGCGTACTGGGCGCCCGAGGAGATCGACACCGCGACGGTGAGGACGTAGTCGACCATGAGGGCGCTGGCGACGGTGACGCCGGAGTTCTTGCCGAGGTTCTTCGTCGCCACCTCATAGTCGCCGCCGCCGGAGGGGTAGGCGTGGACGTTCTGGCGGTAGGAGGCCACGACGGTGATCATCACCAGGACGACCGCGAGGCCCACCCAGGGGGAGATCGTCGTCGCGGTGAAGCCGGCGACCGCGAGCGTGAGGAGGATCTCGTCCGGGGCGTAGGCGACGGACGAGAGGGCGTCCGAGGCGAACACCGGGAGGGCGATCCGCTTCGGGAGGAGGGTGTGCCCCAGGTGCTCGCTGCGGACTGGACGTCCTAGCAGCAGGCGCTTGGCGGCATCTGCGATATCCGACACGTTGAGCAATGCTAGGCCCACATTCAGGTTTCCGGTCCAGCGACGGCAGAAACCTTTACGGAACCCTTGCGCCCCTGGTCCGGGGTTCGTGTGTCGGCGTCGACCAACCTGGTATAGCGTTCCGGGTTGTGCACTTCGTCATCATGGGATGCGGGCGCGTCGGAGCCACACTGGCCCAGTCGCTCGAAAATTACGGTCACTCCGTCGCGGTCATCGACCAGAACCCCGAGGCCTTCCGCCGACTGAGCCCCGATTTCGGGGGCAAGAAGGTGACAGGTCTCGGTTTCGACCGCGACACCCTCCATCAGGCGGGGATCGACGACACCTTCGGGTTCGCGGCGGTCTCCGACGGCGACAACTCCAACATCCTCGCTGCGCGGGTGGTGCGAGAGACGTACGGGATCGAGAACGTCGTCGCCCGGATCTACGACCCGCGCCGCGCGGAGATCTACCAGCGGCTGGGCATCTCGACGGTCGCCACGGTCCGCTGGACCGCGGACCAGGTGCTGCGCCGGATGCTCCCGATGGGCGCGACCGACGAGTACCGCGACCCGTCCGGTCAGATCGGGCTGTGCCAGGTCGACGTGCACGAGGGCTGGTACGGGCACTCCATCCGGTCCATCGAAGAGGCGTCGGGGGCCCGCTCGGCCTTCGTCAGCCGCTACGGCGCCGGCGTCATCACCCACGCGGACATGGTGCTCCAGGAGAACGACATCCTGCACATGCTCGTCCACACCGACAGGTCCTCCGACATGGAACGGATTCTGACCCACGCCCCGAAGGTGGAGAGCTGATGCGCGTCGTCATCGCCGGAGCCGGCTCCGTGGGGCGTTCGATCGCCCGCGAGCTCCTGGTCTCCGATCACGAAGTCACCCTCATCGACCGCCAGCCGACGTCGATGCGCGTCGCCCAGGTGCCCGAGGCCGACTGGCTGCTCGCCGACGCCTGCGAGCTGTCCACGCTCACCGAGGCGAAAGTCGACGAGTGCGACGTCATCGTCGCGGCCACCGGGGACGACAAGGCGAACCTCGTCATCTCGCTGCTCGCCAAGACCGAGTTCGGGGTGCCGCGCACCGTGGCCCGGGTGAACAACCCGAAGAACGAGTGGATGTTCGACGAGTCCTGGGGGGTCGACGTCGCTGTCTCGACCCCGCGGATCATGACCGCCATGGTCGAGGAGGCCGTCGCGGTCGGCGACCTGGTGAAGATCTTCACCTTCCACCAGTCCGGGGCGGACATCCTGGAGATCACCCTTCCGGAGGACTCTCCGCTCACCGGTCAGCGGGTCGGTCAGGTCGTCTGGCCCGAGGACACCGTGCTCGCCGCGATCGTGCGCGGCACCCAGCCGATCGCCCCGAGCGTCGACGACACCCTCGAGGTCGGAGACGAGCTGCTCATCGTCACGGGGCGGGATGCGTCCCAGGCTGCGCTGCAGGCGCTGCTGGTCGGCGGACCAGCAGCCACGTAGCCCACAGCACCAGGGCCCACAGCGGGATACCCATGACCAGGCGTGCCGTCCCCAGCCACCCGACCGAGGCGCTGAGGTAGAGCGGGACCTGGACGGCGAGGCGCAGTCCGAACAAAGCGATCCACAGCCACGTGGCGATCGTGTAGCGACGCATGAGCGCTCGGTCCTTGCGCCACGCCGTCGACCAGAGCGGTCCGGCGGGCGGGTCCCCCGGCTCGGCCTCCACGCGACCCAGCCCGGCGCGGAGCCCTTCGACGACGACGCCCACGATCGGCCAGCCGATGAGCACCGTGACCAGCAGGACGGCGAGGTACGCGCCGTTCGTCCACAGGCCGTAGGCGAAGTAGTCGGTCGCGTCCCCCGACTTCCAGGCCCAGAACACCCCGATGGCGACGCCGAGCAGCCCGCTGAAGGCCTGCGTGACGGGCGTGCGCTGGACCAGCCGGGCGAGGACCGCCAGGAGCGCCACACCGAGCGAGGAGTACAGCGCCGGGGACAGCTCCCGGGTGATCGTGTAGACGACGACGAAGACCAGCCCGGGGAGCATCGACTCGATGGCACCTCGGACTCCGCCCACGGAGTCGCTCAGCGAGAACTCCTGGGCGGTCAGCGTGCGCACACCGGTGGTCGGAGCCTGCTCCGCGACGGGGTCGGTGGTCATCGTCTGCTCATTCTCCCTGTCATTCTCCGGGCCGGACCCGCAGCTCGTAGCGCGGGTTGTAGATCGTGGGTCGGCCGTCGATCTGGCAGACGAGTCCTTCGATGCGTGCGCGGCGGCCCGGTTCGATCCCGGCGATGCGGTGCCGACCGAGCCACACGAGGTCGACCGAGGCGGTGCCGTCGAAGAGCTCGGCCTCGAAGGCCTGCACGCCCTGGCGGGGGCGCAGGATGACCGAGCGGATGACTCCCGAGAGCGCGACCTGGACCCGGTTCCCCGCGGTCGCTGCCGCGATGCAGCCGGTCTGGGCGAGGGAGTCGGTGCGTTCCTCGTCGGCCGCGATCTCCTCCTGGGAGGCGAGGGCGTAGCTGAGCGCGGACCGAAGGCTCATCAGTGGATCTCCGTGATCTCAGGACCCCGGGTGAGGGGGTCGAAGTCAGGATCGGTCGCGCTCGGCGCGGCGTCGGCGTCGGCGTCCACGGCTGCGCCTGCGGCGGCGCTGGCCACCGGGGTGGCGTTGGCCGGCAGGGTGAGGATGAGCAGGTCGCGCGGAGGGCGCGCCTCGTCGCCGCGCACGACGACGATCTGCCCGAAGATCTCCTCGAGGGTCGCAGCGGCCTCGACGTCGACCGCAGCCTTGCCGCTGACCACCCCGCGCAGGAACCATCGGGGGCCGTCGTGGCCGATGAACCGGGCCGGACGGTGCCCGGTGCGTCCGTCCGGGGTGCGGGCCGGCAGACGGGCGAGCAGCTCGCGGCCGAACGGGCCGGGCACGTCGTCGACGGACCCACCCTGCTTGACGATGGACTCGGCGATCTCGGCGCGGATCTCGTCCCAGATGCCGTCGGTGCGCGGTGCGGCGAAGGCCTGCACCTGCAGCACGGAGCCGTCCACGGCAAGGCCGGCACCGGTCACCCGGTTGGTCTTCTGGTCGACCTCCATCCGCAGCTCCATCCCCGGCACGCCCGGGACGCGCAGTGCGCCGAGGTCGACCCGCTTGCCGATCTCGGGGACCTCGGTGACGTCCCAGGGGCCCACGCCCGCCTCAGCGGCCTCGACTCCGTGCGCGGTGGTCGCCGTCTCGTCCGGCTCAGCCGCGGCGCTGGACTCGCTGTCGGCCCCGGAGTCCTGCGTCGGTGCAAGGGTCTCTTTGGAACCGCGTCGGAACAGGGCCACTGGTTCGTCTCCTTCAGATCTTCGGTGATGCGTGTGAGGCAGGTCCGCCCCGGGACGAGTGCAGGTGAGACTGCACAGGGCGGGACAACACTAAACGGTCCGTGACCTCTACGTGACAAGACTAGGCCGCGGGCGCCGGGGTGAACTAGTTCTCCGCTACCGGTGAACGCGACCAGCCGCCGCTCGAGCCGAAGCCGCCCTCGCCCCGGTCGGACCCCGGGAGACGGTCGGCCACGACGAACCGCGCCCGGGCCACCTGCTGCACGACGAGCTGGGCGATGCGGTCGCCGCGGGCCAGGGTGATGGTCTCGACCGGGTCGCTGTTGTAGAGGGTGACGGCGATCTCGCCGCGGTACCCGGCGTCGACCGTGCCGGGCGCGTTGACGATCGTCAGGCCGTGCCGCGCCGCCAGCCCGGACCGGGGCAGGACGAAGGCCGCGTAGCCGTCGGGCATCGCGATGGCGACGCCGGTGGGGACGGTGGCCCGCTGCAGCGGCGCGAGGGTGACGTCGACCGTCGTGACGAGGTCGGCGCCGGCGTCGCCCGGGTGGGCGTAGGCGGGCACCCGGACCGCGTCGTCGAGCAGGGTGATGAGGATCTCTGGAGAGTGCGTGGTCACGGTAGGAGACTCTAGCCCGCCGACGGTGACACGCAGTAGGCCGCAGCAGACACAGGGAGGCACTCGGGGCACGGGGAAGCGCTGGGCGCCCCCTGGCATCATGGGTGCCATGACCTCAGCCGCGCCAGCACCCGATCCTGCCCCCGAGACGCCGAGCCCCACGGGGGCGGCCTTCACCGAGAAGCTGCTGCCCGGCCCGGGCGGGTGGATCGGGGTGGTGGTGTTCGCGGCGGTCCTCGGTGTGGCGCTGACCGTGGCCGGTCCGGTCACCGCGGTGGTGACCGGTCTCGTGACGCTGGCCGCCGGCATCGCGCTGGCGTGGGCGACCTCACCCGTCGTCATGGTGCGCGACGGCGAGCTCGTGGCCGGGAAGGCACACATCCCGCTCGCGCTGCTCGGGGAGGTCACGGTCCTGGACCGGGCCGGCGTCCAGCGCGCGATGGGCACCGAGTGGGACCCGCGGGCCTTCGCATGCCTGCGCACGTGGGCCGGCGGCGGGGTCAGGGTCGAGGTCAGCGACCCCGCGGACCCGACGCCGTACTGGATCGTCTCCAGCCGGCGCGCCGCTGACCTGGCGGCCGCGCTCTCCGCACGGGGGTGACGTCCTGACGCGACGAGACCGCGCGACCGACCCTGGGGACGATCGCGCGGCAACGAGAGCAGGTGAGGGCAGGCCCGAAGGTCAGGCTGCGCACTCCGAGCAGATCTGCTTGCCGTCCTTCTCGATGGCGAGCTGGCTGCGGTGGTGGACGAGGAAGCAGTTCGAGCACGTGAACTCGTCCGCCTGACGCGGGAGCACGCGGACGGAGAGCTCTTCGCCGGAGAGGTCGGCGCCGGGGAGCTCGAAGCCCTCGGCGGCTTCTGTCTCGTCTTCGTCCACGACTCCTGAGCTCTTGTCAGAGCGACGCGCCTTCAGCTCTTCGAGAGAGTCCTCACTGAGGTCTTCCTCTGTCTTGCGGGGGGCGTCGTAGTCGGTTGCCATGTGTGGGCTCACACTCCATTGCAGATGTTTGGTGGGTGCCGAGGCGACTGCGAAGCCCCTCGGTATGACGCAACTCGTTGCTTACGCATGTAATGCTCGGGCCACTCCAGTTGTTCCCAGGTGGCGAACGGATTGTGCAACATTTTGGCGCCCACCGCACATCCGCGGGTCGGTGACCTTGCTCACTGGCCCCATTTCACCCCGATCCGGCCGTGAAAACGTGTTCGTGACCGGCTCACGCGCCGTGGTCTGCTCCGTGCTCCTCGAGCAGCGCCGCGAGCTCGGCGACGGACGCACCGGGGCCGGCCACGGTCATCTCCGCGCTCGCCGGGATCCCGCGGAGCCCGGTCGCGACTCCCCCGGCCTCCTCGACGATCAGCGCGCCGGCCGCCATGTCCCACGGGTTGAGCCCGCGCTCGTAGACGAGGTCGAGCGTGCCCTGGGCAACCATGCACAGGTCGAGGGCGGCCGACCCGATCCGCCGGATGTCACGGACCCGGGGCAGCACGTGCGTGAGCACCTGCGCCTGGGCCGCGCGGCGCTCGCTCGCGTAGCCGAAGCCCGTCCCGACCAGGCTCTGGGAGAGGTCCTTGGCGGCGTTGACCGAGATCGGCACGCCGTCCCGGGTGGCTCCCCCGCCGCGCGAGGCCGTCCAGCTCGTCCCGCCGCTCACGTGCACGACGCACCCGGCCAGGGCCGTCCACTCGCGCGGGTCGGGCGTGCCGGCCACGACCGCCACGGAGATCGCGTAGGCGGGCACACCGTAGAGGTAGTTGACCGTCCCGTCGACCGGGTCGATGACCCAGGTGAGCCCGCTCGTGCCGGCCACGTGACCGTCCTCCTCACCGAGGATGGCGTCGTGGGGGCGCTCGGCCAGGATGAGCCTGCGCAGCAGGACCTCCGAGGCCGCATCCATCGCGGTGACGACGTCGACCGGGGAGGATTTCGTGGCCGCCACGGTCACCTGGTCGGGTCGGGTGCTGCGCACGAGGTCGGCGGCGGCGAGGGCCGCGCGCTCGGCGAGGCTGCGCAGCGCGGCGAGCCCGGCGGCGTCGGGCAGGGAGCTGGCGGGTACTGGGTTCTCTGGCGTCATAGGATCATCTTGCCTGACGCTGTGCGGGCCGAGGTCGAACGCCGATCGTCCATCTCCGTGAGCGGCGCACCGACCCACGTGCGCCGCGGGGCCCCGAGAAGATGGCACCCTGACACGTAAGCAGGTGCCACAGGAGGACGCATGGTTGAGTTGAGTGCAGGTGAACTACGGCTCGTCGGGCTGCACGACGACGGGGAGCATCTCGTCCTGGCAGGTCCGGGTGGCAAGCGGCTCCGGTTGCCGATCACCGACGAGCTGCGCGCAGCGGTGCGCGGGGACCGGCCGCGCCTGGAGCACCTGAAGTCTCAGGGTGCCGGCGTGCTGCCCCCGCGCGAGATCCAGTCCCGGGTGCGCGCCGGACAGAGCGCCGAGGAGATCGCCGCCGACTCCGGGATCACCGTCGCCCAGGTCCGCCGCTACGAGGGACCCGTGCTCGCCGAGCGCGCCTTCATCGCCCAGCAGGCCGCGGCCACCCGCGTCGGCCGCGACAGCAGCTCCCCGAGCCTCGGTGACCTGGTCACCGACCGGCTCGCCGCCCGCGGCGTGGACACCGAGACACTCGAGTGGGACGCCGCCCGCCCGGACGGGCACGGGTGGATCGTCACCGTGGCCTTCCTCGTCTCCGGCCAGGAACGGATCGCGCGCTGGACCTTCGACGCCCCGGCCCGGTCCCTGCACGCCCTCGAGGACGAGGCCCGCTGGCTCTCCGAGACCGAGATCGCCGACGAGCCCATCCCCCGCCGTCACCTGGCCTCGGTCCGCGCCTCCGTCTACGACGTCGAGGTGGACGGCTCGATCCGCCCCGTGCTCGACGCGGTCGACTCTCGCCACGACCCCCGGCACGACTCCCGGCGCTCCGACCCAGACGCGGCCGTCACCGACCCTCGGGACGTCGAGCTCGAGGAGACCTCAGCACTGCTCGACGACCTGCGGGGTCGGCGCGGAGTGCGCCAGCAGATGGACCTCGACGACGAGACCAGCTTCGAGGGCTTCGGCCCGCCGGCGATCTTCAACCTCGACTCGGCCGAGGACGTGCCGGGCGCCCACCCCGCCGACGACACGGGCGACGCGGGCGACGCACGGGTCTACTCCCTCCCGAAAGTCACCCTCCCCGAGGCGTCGGCCGACCACCCGAGCGCCCAGCGCCCCGCCCCGGACGAGACCCCGGCGGAGCCTGCTGCGGCACCGGACTTGGCACCGGCCGCGGCGTCAGCTGGCGCACCGGACGATGCTGCGCCGGCCGAGGAGCCGGTCAAGCCGCGCACCGCCAAGCGTGCCCGGTCCAAGGTGCCCAGCTGGGACGAGATCGTCTTCGGGGCGAAGCCGGAGTAGTCCCGACGCTGGAGGATACTTCAGATGCGGCAGGGGACTTCAGACGCCGAGCGTCAGGTACGGGATGCGCATCTCGCGCGGGGTGAGCGAACCGTGGACTCCGCGGAGCCCGAGCGAGGCGGCGCTCTGCGTCCGGGAGTCGACGACGGTCCCTGCGCCGGTCAGCGCCACGATCACGTCGCCGATGTACGGTGCGACGTGGTCGGAGACCGGTCCCAGCCAGCCGGCACCGACGACCTCGTCGCGGGTGGCCACGAGCGCGCCGTCGCCGAGCACGTCCTGCCAGCGGGCGGCGACGGCGTCGGCGCCGCTGGCCTTGCGGGAGTAGACGTGGACGGCCCGGGGCTCCCCGGCGACGACCTTGACGCCTTCGCTCAGCCCGGGGGTCTGTGCCACGTCCCAGCGCCGAGAGACGTCGACGTCGACCATGCCGTGGTCGGCGGTGATGATCAGACGGGTGCCGCGGGGCAGGGTTCGCGCGAGGCGTTCGATCTCGCGGTCGGCGGCCTCGAGCGCGTCGCCCCACTGCCAGGACAGCGCGCCCTCGTGGTGGCCGATCTTGTCGACGTCACCCCAGTACAGGTAGACCATGCCGGGTGAGATGAGCTCGTAGGCGGCCGCGTCGACGCGGTCGGCCAACGACTCCGCGTTCCAGTACCGGCCCCCGCGCAGCGCGGCGCGGGTCATCCCGGACTGTGCGAACCGGGCCGGGCCCACCGTGGTCACCGACACCCCGGCCGCGGTGATCGCCTCGAAGACGGTCGGTTCGCGCTGGACGTCCTCGGGTGCGCCGAGACCGGTCCAGGAGACCATGTTCGCCACCGCCCCGGTGTGCGGGTTGCGGACCGTGTAGCCGAGCAGGCCCGTCCGTCCCGGCCCGGTGCCGGTACCGAAGATGCCCATGGACACGGCCGTGGTCGAGGGGAAGCCGCAGGTGAGCTCGCCGCCGTCGGCCAGGATGGAGCGCATGAACGGTGCGTGCCCGCTGCGCTCGGTGAGGTTCTCGAAGCCGAGCCCGTCGATGAGGACGACACACACCCGCTCTGCCGGCGCGAGGCCCAGCAGGTCCTGGGCGGCCGCGAACCGGCCAGGGCCGTCGGTCACGCCCAGGCTCCCCGCGACGGCGGGCAGCACGGCCGACAGGCTGCGGCCACCGACGTCCGGGAGCAGGAGACCGGCGCTGCGGGCGGTGTCGGTGAGGCTCGTGGTGGGCGCCGGTGTCACCGGGTCCCGCCCCGGGCGGCCTGCCCGGTCGCTGCCGAGAGTGCTTTGGCGAACGCGACCGCGGACCGGACGGCGTCGAGGCCCTCGGCCTGCGCGCTGATCCGCACGAGGACGTCGTCGTTGGCGACCGAGCCGGTCAGCCCGTGGTCGGCCTCGCACTGCGGGTCGGGGCACTGCATCGGCTCGAGGTCGATGCGGGAGACGGCACCCCACCCGACGGCCAGGGTGAGCTCGGCCGGGGGTGCACCCGGGACGTGCTTCTCGGGTGAGTTCACCATGTGCGTCAGCACGACCGACTTCACCTGGGCCAGCGGGACAGCCTCGGTCGTCGCCGCGGCGCTCGACTGGGAGGCGGTGCGCTCCTCCACGTCATGGGCGTCGTGGGTGTCGGGGTGGTCGCCGGAGTGGTCGTCGACGTGGGCGAGCACGAGCCGAGAGCCGGTGAGCACCAGCACGGTCACGTGGCGGCGCACCTCGGAGGTCGTGAACGTCGTCTCCACGTGGACGAGGTGGGCCTCGACGGGCTCGTCGGCGAGCGCCACGTCGAGGACGTCGGCGACGAGGTCGGGGTAGTAGCCCGCGCGGTTGAGCTGGCGGTGCAGGTCGGTACGGAGGTCAGGGCTGGTCGAAGGCACCCACCCATCCTATGCGCCGCCGGTGACAACGCCGAAGACGGGCCACGACCGGCTCAGTCGGGCAGCGACCGGCGCAGCCCGTCCTTGCGGTTCGCCGCGCCGACGGTGATCCGCGCGCTGAGCACCGCGGCCCCGTGCTCGGCGACCACGACCGGGTAGAGCTCGAGGGACTGGACGTCGGGGTGGTTCTCGGCGAGCTCGCAGACCCGGCCGATGAGGTCCTCGATCGCACCGGCGTCGGCCTCGGGAAGCCCCTTGTAGCCGAAGAGACGCGGCGCGGCGCGGATGGACCGGACCATCTGCGCGACGTCCGTCGTGGTCAGCGGGGGGACGCCGTAGCTGACGTCGCCGAGCAGGTCGGTCGCGTCGCCGGAGAGCCCGAAGGACACGACCGGTCCGTAGAGCAGGTCCTCGGTGGACCGTACGACGCAGGCCACCCCGGTCGGTGCCATCCGCTGGACCTCGAACTGGGCGGAGTCGCCGCGGCGCCCCGGGGACAGGTGGTCCGCGAGCGCCCGGGACATCTGCTCGTAGTTGGTGCGCAGCTCGGCCTCGTCGGTGATGTTCAGGCGCACCCCGCCGAGGTCGGCGCGGTGGCGCAGGGACTCGGCCGTGCTCTTGAGCGCGACCGGCCAGCCCAGGTCCCGGGCGGCGGCCACCGCCTCGTCGGGGTTGGTGACCCGGACCGACCGCCACAGGTCGATGCCGTAGCACTCCAGCAGCGCCCGGACCTCGTCGGCTGCGAGGTCGCTGCTGCGTGCGTCACCCACTCGGGCCTCGATGATGCGCCGCGCGCCGGCCACGTCCACGTCCGGGTAGACGAGGTTCTCGCCGTGGTCCTGACCCAGCCATGCCGCATACCGCACGACCGCGCCGAGGGCCTGGACGGCGTCCTCGGGGGTCGAGTACGCCGGGACCGTCACCTGCGTGCCGTCCGGGGCGGGTGCGGTGAGCAGCGGGACGAGGCCGTGCAGGCCGAGGACGCTGGCCACGGTCGGGCGGCCGGTGCGTGCGGCCGCCCGGGCCACGGCCTCGCAGAACCTGTCGTCCTGGCGTCCCAGCACCGGCACGTGCACGGCGACGACCACGTCGCACGCGCCGTCGGCGTAGACGGCGTCGACCGTCTCGGTGACCTGCGCCTCGGTGGCGCCGTCCGGGACGATCCCCACCCGTCCGGTGACCACGAGCCCGGCCGAGCCGGCGGCCTCGGCCACCACGGCTGCCAACGGCGCCGAGCTGGCCACGATCGAGACGAGGCGGCCCTGGGGCAGCGTCTGGTGGGCGAGGAGCTGGATGATGTCGATCATCTGGTGGGTGTTCTCGGCGCGGATGACCCCGGACTGGCGGAACATCTCCTCGAGCGTGCGGCGCGGGGCGCGGGTGGTGCGCACGGCGTGGCCGGGGGGCACGATGTGCCCGGACCGGCCGGCCGTGACCACCACGACGGGCTTGACCAGGCCGAGCCGGCGGGCGATCCGGGAGAACTTGCGCGGGTTGCCGATCGACTCCAGGTACAGGCCCACGACGTCGGTCGACTCGTCGTCCTGCCAGAACTGCATGAGGTCGTTGCCCGAGACGTCAGCGCGGTTGCCCGCGGACAGGAAGGACGAGACTCCCAGCCCGCGCCGGGCCACCGTGGCCAGGACGGTCACGGCCATCGGGGCCGACTGGCAGAACAGCCCCACCCGGCCGGGCGGGGGGAGGGCGGGGGTCAGGGAGGCGTTGAAGGTCGCCTCCGGTCGCTGGGCGAACAGCCCGTACGATCCGGGGCCGACGACGCGCATGCCGGCCGCGTGCGCGGACCGCACGACGCCGCGCTGCAGCTCGAGACCCTCCTCCCCCGTCTCGGCGTACCCGGGGCCGGTCACCACGACCGCGCGCACGGCCAGCGGGGCGAGGGCCTTGACGACGGCGGCGGCCTCGTCCGCGGGGACGGTGAGGACGGCGAGGTCGACCGGGCCGGTGACCTCGGCGAGGGTGTCGACGAAGGTGACCGGAGAGCCGGCGACCGGGGCCTCGGGCCGCCCCTCGAGCTCCTGGCGGGCCGCCGGCGAGAGGCCGACGACGGTCAGGGCGACCGCGTGATCGGTGCCGCGGGCGTCGAGCAGGGCGCCGACCACCCGGACGGCCAGCTGGGTCTGGAACTCGTCGGCGTGAGGGGAGGTGACCACGACGACCGAGCCCGGGGTGAACAGGCCCCGCATGCTGCGGGCCTCGGCCCGGTGCTCGCGGTCGGCCATCACCTGGCGGGAACGTTCGGTGGGGTCGAGGTTGATGCTCACCGAGACGATCCCGTCGTCGACGTGCTGGGTGGTCTGGTAGCCCGCCTCCCGGAAGACCGTGAGCATCTTGCCGTTCTGGGGCAGCACCTCGGCCGTGAAGCGGCGCACGCCGACCTCGCGGGCGGCTGCGGCGATGTGCTCGAGCAGGACCGAGCCGAGTCCGCGCCCCTGGTGGGAGTCGGCGATGTTGAAGGCGACCTCGGCCTCGTCGGGGCCGATCCGGTCGAAGCGGGCCACGCCGATGATCTCCTCGTGGCCGCTGCGTCCGTCCGGGGCCGGCGTCGTGCTCACCACGACGAGCGCGACCCGGTCGTGGTGGTCCACGACCGTGAAGCGGGTGAGGTCCCGGGGGGAGAGCCGCTCCATCGCGGCGAAGAAGCGCATGTACGTCGACCGCTCGGACTGGCGGGTGTGGAAGCGCTGCAGCTTGTCGCGGTCGCCGACCCGGATGGGGCGCAGCCGCGCGGTCGTGCCGTCGCGCAGCACGACGTCGGCCTCCCACTCCCGGGGGTAGGTGCGGTCCGACGCCGGACGACTCGCTGATTCCTCCGGTGGGCTGGTCACAGGTACAGGCTAGGCGGTGCCCCCGCCCTGCGGAGACTGGGCACACCGTCGGTCGTGGGAATATGTACTCTGCCCACCACACCGACCCTGACCACCGCTGAGGAGCCGAACCCGATGGCACGCAAGTCGACCGGCGCCGGTCCCGCGACCGAACCAGCGGACTACACCGAGAAGATCATCGACATCGATGTCTCGGCGGAGATGGAAGGGTCCTTCCTCGAGTACGCCTACTCGGTCATCTACGCGCGTGCCCTGCCCGACGCCCGGGACGGACTCAAGCCGGTCCAGCGCCGCATCCTCTACCAGATGGCCGACATGGGCCTGCGACCGGACCGCGCCCACGTGAAGTCTGCGCGCGTCGTCGGGGAGGTCATGGGCAAGCTGCACCCGCACGGCGACACGGCGATCTACGACGCCCTCGTGCGCATGGCGCAGTCCTTCTCCCTGCGCCTGCCGATGGTCGACGGCCACGGCAACTTCGGCTCCCTCGACGACGGCCCGGCCGCGCCCCGGTACACCGAGGCCCGTCTGGCCCCGGCGGCCCTGGTCATGACGACCGGCCTCGACGAGGACGTCGTCGACTTCGTGCCCAACTACGACAACAAGCTCGTCCAGCCCGAGGTGCTGCCCGCCGCGATCCCGAACCTGCTGGTCAACGGTGCGTCCGGGATCGCCGTCGGGATGGCCACCAACCTCGCCCCGCACAATCTCATCGAGGTCATCGCCGCCGCGCGCCACCTCGTGGCCAACCCGAAGGCCTCGCTCGAGGACCTCATGCGCTTCGTGCCCGGCCCGGACCTGCCCACCGGCGGGAAGATCATCGGCCTCGAGGGCATCCGGGACGCCTACCGCACCGGCCGCGGGTCCTTCCGCACCCGCGCGACGGTCCGCGTCGAGAACGTCACCCCCAAGCGCAAGGGCATCATCGTCACCGAGCTGCCCTACCTCGTGGGCCCGGAGAAAGTCATCGAGAAGATCAAGGAAGGTGTGCAGGCCAAGAAGCTCTCGGGCATCACGGCCGTCACCGACCTCACCGACCGCACCCACGGGCTGCGGCTGGTCATCGAGATCAAGACCGGGTTCAACCCCGAGGCGGTCCTCGAGCAGCTCTTCCGCTTCACGCCGATGGAGGACTCCTTCGGCATGAACAACGTCGCCCTCGTCGACGGCCAGCCGCGCACCCTCGGCCTGCGCGAGATGCTCTCGGTGTGGGTCGACCACCGTCTCGACGTCGTGCGCCGGCGCTGCGAGCACCGCCTGGCCAAGCGCTTGGAACGGCTGCACCTGGTCGAGGGCCTGCTGCTGGCCATCGTCGACATCGACGAGGTCATCCAGGTGATCCGCACGTCCGACGACGCCGAGACCGCCCGTGGGCGCCTGCGCAGCGTGTTCGACCTGTCCGAGCCGCAGGCGGAGTACATCCTCGAGCTGCGTCTGCGCCGCCTGACGAAGTTCTCCCAGCTCGACCTGGAGAAGGAGCAGGCGGCCCTGGCCGAGGAGATCGCCGAGCTCCAGGCGATCCTGGCCAGCGACGCCCGCCTGCGCTCCGTGGTCAGCCAGGAGATGGCCGACGTCGCCCGCGTCTACGGCACCCCGCGGCGCACGATCCTGCTCGACTCCGCCGGTGCCGGGGTGACCGGCGCGGCCGGTCTGACGCCCGCCCGCGGTTCCGCGGTCCCGCTCGAGGTCGAGGACACCGCGTGCTGGGTCATGCTGTCCACGACCGGGCTGATGGCCCGCACCGCCGGCGAGGAGCCGGTGCTCCGCGACGACCACCGCCACGCCCACGACGTGCTGCGCTCGGTGGTCGCCACCAGCGCCCGCGCCGAGATCGGCGCGCTGACCTCGCGCGGGCGGATCATCCGGCTGTCCGTCCTGGACCTGCCGTCCTTGCCCCCCACCCAGGGCGCCCCGAGCCTGTCCGGCGGGGTGCCCACGGTCGAGGTGTGCGCCGTCGACCCCGGGGAGACGATCGTCTCGCTCGTGTCCCTGACCGAGGACGCCCCCACCCTCGCGGTGGGCACCGCGGCCGGTGTGGTCAAGCGGGTCGCCCGCGGCGACATCCCGGCCAAGGACAGCTGGGAAGTCATCGCCCTCAAGGACGGTGACACGGTGGTCGGCGCGGCCGCCGCGCCCGACGACGCCGAGCTCGTGTTCATCAGCTCCGAGGCGTCCCTGCTGCGCTTCCCGGCCTCTGCGGTCCGTCCCCAGGGCCGCACCGCGGGCGGCATGGCGGGCATCAAGCTGGGCGCCGGCCAGCAGGTCGTCTTCTTCGGCGCCATCCTGCCCGACGACGCCCCGCACGCGGTCGTCACTGTCTCCGGGACCCAGGACGCGCTGCCCGGCACCCAGACCGGGTCGATCAAGATCACGCCCTTCGAGGTGTACCCGGCCAAGGGCCGGGCCACCGGCGGGGTGCGGGCGCACCGCTTCCTCAAGGGTGAGGACACCCTCATCCTCGCCTGGGTGGGCACGGCTCCCCCGCACGCGACCGGCTCGGCCGGGCAGCCGGTCTCGTTGCCGGAGGCCGACCCGCGCCGGGACGGGTCCGGCGTGGCGCTGCAGGCTCCGGTGCACGCGGTCGGTTAGGGCGCTTTTGGGCGGGCGTGCCCTACGCTTCGCTGTGTGAAGAGACCCGCAGGACGCCGCGCCCTGTCCTGGCCTGACCTCGTGTTCACGGTGGGCGCCGACCGCGACCTGGTGGGGTTGCTGTAGGTGCGGCTCAGCGGTCGTTCGACCTTCGCCACCATCAACGTCGTCAACTGGGTCGTGGCAGCCACCGTGCTCGCCGGCGACCTGGTGGCTGACGGCCTGCTGCAGACTCAGCTCTCGGTCGGGATCGCCGTCGTGCTCGCGCTCAGCGTGCCCCTCGTCCTGGCCCGGTGTCAGAGCGCCCCGCCCGACGACGCTCGCCTCACCCCCGGCCAGTGGGCCCTGTTCGGCGCCCTCTGGGCCGGGACCGTGCTGTGGTCGGTCGCGTCGATGTGGGCCTCTCTGTCGGAGCGGGACGCTTCCGGTGTGTTCCCTGCGCTCGGCCCAGGCGTCGCCGTCGTCGCCTGGGTGGTGCTGGTGGTGCATCTGTCGGCGCGCGTCGGGGGACGCCGCCTGCGCCGCTGGTCCGACCTCGTCTTCGCGGTGATGATCCCGGGGAATCTGGCGATCATCTGGTGGGCACTCCTGGGGGATGCGATCACCAGCGGAGAGAGCAGCTGGGATAGCCTCTTCGTCGCCGTGGCCGTGCTGCCGATCCTGCTTGCTCTGCTCTCGGTGAGCACAGTCCTGGCCACCTGGACCGCGTGGTCGGTGCCCGGGGTGCTGCTGACCTCCAGGCAGGCAGGGCTGCAGATCGGGCAATGGGTGGGGCTCTCCGCGGTCGGCGCATCCCATGCGGTCGCCTGGGTCGGGGCGGCCGGCTTCCTCGTCTGCTACCTCCTGCTGGTGCGGTCGTTGCGGGTCCGGCGCACGACGGCGCGCGAGGCCGCACCGAGCTTGATCACACGGTCTGATCCCGCGTAGCCCTGGCGGCACTTCCACACCACGAACAATCGCGGCATCCATGCCCTATGCTCTCTTTTGTGCACTCGACCGCCACCAGGACGTTCCCGACTGTCACCGCCCTGACGCCGGTGAACCTGGCCCTGGTCTCCGTGATGTGGCTCTGCGGGTGGGCGACCGGGGCACGCTCGGCCTGGCAGATCGGCCCGGTGGCCGCCGTCGCGCTGCTCCTCGCCGTCGTGCAGACACTCGCCCGACGCCGGGTCAGGTCCGGGGAGCAGGACCAGCTCAGCGCCAGGCAGGCGATGCCGTTCGTAGTCCTGTGGGCCGCGACCGCGCTGTCCGTGCTCTCCGCCCCCGGGGTTGCGCCGCGCCCCCAGCCCTCGATCCTGGCCCTGACCCTGGGCGATCTCGACTGGGCCGCGCTCACCTTCGCCCCGCTGGCACGGTTGGCCGCGCTCGTCGCCGCAGGCGCATGGGTGCTGCTCGCGGTGAGCCTGGCACCGTGGCGCGCCGGTCACGAGGGGCGCGGGGATCCGGGTGATGCGGCGCAGCGCCCGCTGTGGGCTGATCTTGTGTATCTCGCGGTGATTCCGGGGAACCTCGCGATGATCGCCTGGGTCGCCCTCGGCGGTCTGGTGAGCAGTGAGGAGGGGTACGGGATGTTCGCCGTCATCCTCGTCACCGTCCCGATCCTGCTGGCTCTGCTCACAGTGAGCACCCTGTGCGTGATCACGAGCCGTCCGGGCGACGGGGACCTGCAGTCACGGCCGATGGTCGGGATCACCTCACGTCAGGCGTGGCTGCAGATCGGAGTGTGGGCCGGCCTCGCCGCGCTCGGCGCAGGCATCACCGTCGACTCCCTCCAGGACGAGCCGTACTCGGTGGTCCTCACACTGCTCCCCGGCGCGGTCGTCGCCTCACAGGTGGTCGCCGCGTGCGGGGCGGCGTGCTTCCTCGCCTTCTATGTCCTGCTCCTGATCTCGACGACTGCGCGGAACGAGGCCGGGTAGAGGAGCGCCCGCACGGCTCCGGCATAGCGTTGACGCGGTGCTCGCTCGTTCGCCGCCCAGGGCCGGACCGTCGCCATCGTCGAGAATGGCGTCGACGTCGACCTCACATCCGGCGTGTCGGGGGCGTCTACCTGGTGACGGGCAGTTCTTCGAGTGGCAGAGGTCGCCTGTCGTGGCGGTCCGTTCCTGGCTCGGGCTGCGTGTCGGTGGTCGGGTCTAGGGTCGATGCATCTGGTGGGAGCCCCGCATTCTCCGGGGACATGGCGGTCTCTGTAGCGGTCGACGACGGTGTCGGGTGGTGGGTCATGGCGGGTCCTGCGAGGGCGGTGGTGCAGCCCGGGTTGGCGCTGTTCGGCGCCGCGGGTGGCGTGGGCGCGGGTCTGAGTCCTGGTGGCGCACCGGCCCCCGCTCGGCTGCCTGCGCCGGACACCGCAGCTGCGCCTCCGGGGACCGTCGCCCCCTGGGACCTGGTCCCTGCTCCGGGCGCGGCCGTGGGCGTGCAGCCGGTCGCTGCCGCGTCGCGGGCCCGGTGGGGCGGATCGTGGAGCTGGACAGGTCGATCGCGGCGTTGACCGCCGAACGGGCCTCGCTGCTGGTCGCCGAGCGCGACTGCGGGGAATGGAAGAAAGCCGGATACTCCTCGTTCGAAGCCTGGCGCGGACAGATGTCCGGGGAAGGCCTGCGGACCGCGCGCACCCAGCTCACGGTCGCCACTGTGCTCGAGGAGTCCCCCGAGGCTGCCCAGGCGGTCGCGACCGGGACGGTGACGGTCGTCCACGCCGAGATCCTGGGCCGGGTCCGGTCCAAGGCGGAGCGCCCCGGCACCACGGAACTGACCCCCAGCGAGAACAAGGAACTGCTGGACCTAGCGACGAAGGAAGACGCCGACGCCTTCGCCAAGACCGCCGACCGGTGGTGGGCCCGCCGGGACTGCCTCGCCCACGACGCCACCCACGAAGAGACCCGCCGCAAGCGGTACCTCACGATCAGCCACACCCCCACCGGCACCCACCTCAAAGGATTCCTCAACGTGGTCGCCGGACGCCGCGTCGCCGTGGCCATCGAGGCGGCGATGCACCGCCCCGAAGACGGCGACGACCGCGACTACCCCCAACGCATGGCCGACGCCCTCGTCGACGTCGCCGACCGCGCCATCAACGGCGGGACCTTCAAGAACGGCGCAGCAGTCCGCCCCCACGTGTCCGTCATCATGACCGAAGACACCTTCGTCCAGTCCCAACGCGAACTCCGGCGCCGCGCAGCCGCAGCCGCAGCCCAAGCCGCCAGTACCGAGGGCGATGACCCGGCATCGAACCAGGACAACCCATCCGGGGGCCACAGTCCAAACAGCGGCGAGTCCAGTGAGTCCAGCGCGTCCAACGCACCAGGGCTCGTGGAGCCCGCGACGTTCGAGGACGGGACCCCCGTCCCCCTCAGCGAACTCGCCCGCATCCTCTGCGACGCCGACCTCACCCGCATCGTCATCACCGCCGACAACGTCCCCATCAACCTCGGCCGCACCGCCCGCCTCTACACCCGCGAACAACGCCGAGCCATCATCGCCCGCGACCGCGGATGCCAATTCCACGCCTGCACCCAACCCGTCCACTGGTGCGAAATCCACCACATCCACTGGTGGACCAACGGCGGAGAAACCTCCCTCAACAACGCCATCCTCCTCTGCAGCCACCACCACCACGAAGTCCACCGCCTCAACCTCACCATCCACCATCGACCCACCGGAGGGCACGAGGTCCGCGCCGCACGCCGGGGTGTCCACAGCGAAGGCCGTGCCACCCGCAGCCCAGGCACAGCCGAATGCCGGGTAGCCGAGGCCTCATCGCCCCTGCTCAGAGACGGGCGGCCGTCTGCCGGTCCCCGACCACCGAGCTGTCCCCGACCACCCGTAGAGACCGGGCCGACACGCCCGCCCGCGCCGCCCAGTCCCCGAGCAGCCGTCCAGCGCGAGCCATCCGAGGGCCACATCCGGGTCGATGACGGGCCACCTGGGCGTCCCGCTCACGAGAAGCCCGCGGCCAGGAACCGGTGGCCCGATACCGGGTGAGCACCGGACCGCACAGGGCCTGCCGACACACACCGTGGCGACTCCGCGACCACGCGATCCGGGGGTGGTGCGCGCTCCCGTGCCCACTGAGCGGGCGCTTCGTCGCGCCAGTCCCCCGCTCCCTACACTGACTCCATGCTCACTCCCCGCGCCGCCGCCCTCAAGAACGCCATCTCCACCCGGGTCGTCGTGGCCGACGGCGCGATGGGCACCATGCTGCAGGCCGCTGACCTCACCCTGGAGGACTTCCTCGGGCTCGAGGGGTGCAACGAGATCCTCAACGTCACCCGACCCGACGTCATCGAGTCCGTCCACGACGCGTACTTCGCCGTCGGCGTCGACTGCGTGGAGTCGAACACCTTCGGGGCGAACTGGTCCAACCTCGGCGACTACGACATCGACGACCGGATCTTCGAGCTCGCCGAGGCCGGCGCAGCGATCGCGCGGCGCAGCGCCGAGAAGAACTCCACCCCAGACAAGCCCCGCTGGGTGCTGGGCTCGATGGGCCCGGGAACCAAGCTGCCCAGCCTCGGGCACACCACGTACGCGCACCTCAAGGGCACCTTCGCGATCCAGGCCGCGGGCCTGATCAGCGGCGGCGCGGACGCGATCCTCATCGAGACGAGCCAGGACCTGCTGCAGGCCAAGGCCGCGGTCAACGGCTCCAAGCAGGCCATGACCGAGTCCGGCATCACCCTGCCGATCATCGTCCAGGTCACCGTGGAGACCACCGGCACCATGCTCATGGGCTCCGAGATCGGCGCCGCGCTGACCACCCTGGCCGCCTTGGGCATCGACGCGATCGGCCTCAACTGCGCAACCGGCCCGTCCGAGATGAGCGAGCACCTGCGCCACCTGTCCAAGCACTCCACCGTGCCGGTGACCTGCATGCCCAACGCCGGCCTGCCGGTGCTGGGCAAGAACGGCGCGCACTACCCGCTCACCCCGGTTGAGCTCGGCGTGGCGCACGAGCAGTTCGCGCGCGAGTTCGGCCTCGGGCTCGTCGGCGGCTGCTGCGGAACCACCCCCGAGCACCTGCGCGAGGTCGTCGAGCGGGTCGGTGGGCGCCCGGTCGTCGAGCGCACCCCCGTCCCGGAGCAGGGTGTGGCCAGCCTCTACACCCACGTCGACTTCGACCAGGACGCCGCCTTCCTGGCCATCGGCGAACGCACCAACGCCAACGGCTCCAAGGCCTTCCGCGAGGCCATGCTCGCCGAGAACTGGGAGGAGTGCGTGGCCATCGCCCGCGCACAGACCCGCGACGGCGCGCACCTGCTCGACGTCTGCATCGACTACGTCGGCCGCGACGGCGTCGCCGACGCCCGCTCGGTCGTCTCCCGCCTGGCCAGCGCGTCGACCCTGCCGCTCGTCATGGACTCGACCGAGCCGCCGGTCATCCAGGCCGGCCTTGAGCTCATCGGTGGTCGCGCCGTCGTGAACTCGGTGAACTTCGAGGACGGCGACGGCCCGACGTCGCGCTACGGGCGCATCATGCCCCTCGTCAAGGAGCACGGCGCGGCCGTCATCGCACTGACCATCGACGAGGACGGGCAGGCCCGCACCGCCGACACCAAGGTCGCGATCGCCAGCCGGCTCATCGACGACCTCGTGGGCACGTGGGCCATGGACGTGGCCGACATCATCGTCGACACCCTGACCTTCCCGATCGCCACCGGCCAGGAGGAGACCCGCCGAGACGGTATCGAGACCATCGAGGCGATCCGCGCGCTCAAGGCGAAGTACCCCGGCGTGCACACCACGCTCGGGGTGTCCAACGTGTCTTTCGGCCTCAACCCCGCCGCCCGCATCGTGCTCAACTCGGTGTTCCTGCACGAGGCTGTCCAGGCCGGGCTCGACTCCGCGATCGTGCACGCCGCCAAGATCCTCCCGCTCGCCAAGATCCCCGACGACCACCGCCAGGCCGCCCTCGACCTCGTGTGGGACAAGCGTGAGTACGACGCCGACGGGAACGTGACCCACGACCCGCTGGCCCACCTGCTCGACCTCTTCGCCGGCGTCGACACTGCCGCCCTCAAGGACCAGCGGGCCGCCGAGATGGCCGCCCTGCCGCTCGGGGAACGCCTAGAGCGCCGGATCATCGACGGTGAGCTCAAGGGCCTGGACGCCGACCTCGACCTCGCCCTGACCGAAGGCATGAAGCCCCTCGACATCGTCAACAACCACCTGCTCGAGGGCATGAAGGTCGTCGGTGAGCTCTTCGGCAAGGGCGAGATGCAGCTGCCGTTCGTGCTGCAGAGCGCCGAGGCGATGAAGACCGCCGTCGCGCACCTCGAGCCGCACATGGAAAAGTCCGACGAGGCCGGCAAGGGCACGATCGTCCTGGGCACCGTCCGCGGAGACGTCCACGACATCGGTAAGAACCTTGTCGACATCATCCTCACCAACAACGGCTACACCGTCATCAACATCGGCATCAAGCAGCCGATCGCGGCGATGATCGAGGCCGCCGAGAAGCACAACGCCGACGTCATCGGCATGTCCGGGCTGCTGGTGAAGTCGACCGTGGTGATGAAGGAGAACCTCGCCGAGCTCAACACCCGCGGGTTCGGCACCCGGTGGCCGGTGCTGCTCGGCGGCGCCGCGCTGACCCGCACGTACGTCGAGGACGACCTGGCCGACATCTACGAGGGCGAGGTCCGCTACGCCAAGGACGCCTTCGAGGGCCTGCGGCTCATGGAGCCCCTGGTCCGCATCGCGCGCGGGGAGGCGCGCGACGCCGTCGGCCTGCCGCCGCTCAAGAAGCGCCGCCACGCCACGGTGACCGTCACCCAGACCCCCGACGCGGACCTGCCGGCCCGCTCGGACGTCGCGGCCGACAACCCGATCCCGACGCCGCCGTTCTGGGGCTCGCGCATCGTCAAGGGCATCCAGCTCGCCGACTACGCCGCCTTCCTCGACGAGCGCGCCACCTTCATGGGCCAGTGGGGCCTCAAGCCCGGTCGCGGCGACGACGGCGCGAGCTACGACGAGCTCGTCGAGACCGAGGGGCGCCCGCGCCTGCGCGAGTGGCTCGACCGGATCAAGACCGAGAACATGTTCGACCCCTCGGTCGTCTACGGCTACTTCCCCGCCGTCGCCGACGGCGATGACATGGTGATCCTGCACCACGACGGGCCTGACGGCGGCTCCGGTGGCGAGGTGGGCACCGAGCGGATGCGGTTCACCTTCCCGCGCCAGCGCCGCGACCGTCACCTGTGCCTGGCCGACTTCGTCCGGCCCAAGGACTCCGGCGAGATCGACGTCGTCGGCTTCCAGCTGGTGACCGTCGGTGCCTCGGTCGACGCGCACACCGCCAAGCTCTTCGCGGCGGACAAGTACCGCGACTACATGGAGTTGCACGGGCTCTCGGTCCAGCTCACCGAGTCCCTCGCCGAGTTCTGGCACTCACGCATGCGCGAGGAGCTCGGCTACGCGGCCGAGGACCCGGCCGACCTGGACGGGATGTTCAAGGTGGCCTACCGCGGAGCACGGTACTCCCTGGGCTACCCGGCGTGCCCCGACATGGAGGACCGCCGCAAGGTCGTGGAGCTGCTGCGCCCCGAGCGGGTGGGGGTCGTGCTCTCCGAGGAGCTGCAGCTGCACCCGGAGCAGTCGACGGACGCGATGGTCTTCCACCACCCCGAGGCGAAGTACTTCTCGGTGTGACGTCCCCGCGCGTCGCGGCTGGTAGACCAGGAAAGTCCGCAGCCCCGGCTGAGGGTGGCTGGGCTGGAGCTGCACGGTGCTGGGCCGCCGTTGCACGCCCAGCACCGGGTCAGGTCAGGACGGCTCGAAGGTCCTTGACCAGATCTCCGCACCATCGGCGTTCCAGTAGGTGTAGGTGACCATCGGGGAGTCAGTGACACCCACGCTCTCCATGGCCGGGAACACCTGGGTGTCGCACACTTCCTGCAGGTCCGAAGCAACGAGGTCGAACTGCTCCGCGGCCACGGCGGCGTCGATCTGGTCGCCGAAGGTGTAGCCGAAGGCGACCGTGCCCGGGTCGACGCCTTCAACCGTGATGTCCGAGAACATCTCGAGCATCTGTGCATCGGCTTCCTGCAACGTGGCCAGCTCAGTCGCGACATAGGCGTCGAGAGCTTCTCGCTGCGACGCCCCTTCCTCGACCTCAGCCTCGCCTGCTGCCTCTGATTCCGGCGCAGTCGACTCCTGCGCAGTCGATTCCTCCGCGGCCGGGGCCGCCTTGGCCGACGAACTCCCTCTCTGGTCGTCGTCGGACGACGCACATCCACCGAGACCAACAGCGAGCGCACACACCAACACGATTCCGGCTACCGGCTTGTTCAAGGTCTTGTCCTTCTGTTCGGTTCGGATGTCGCTGGTTGGGCCCGGTCGCTCTGCCGTGCAGCCCGCACCGCCACACCCGCGGCTGGCCGACTGTGCCACAAGACGTCTGTGCCACAAGAACGGTCCGGGACGTCACCGGACGAGCGCGACCGGACGAGCCCAGGAGGCAGGCTGAGTCGACGCGCAGCGAGGTTATCAGATCTATGCCCCAAATAAGGCAGTGTTTCGTGACATCAGGCGGATCCCTCCGGTCGCGAGCATCTGGAACGGCAATTATGGCCCCACCCCGGCGGCGAGCAGCGAGGAGGCGAACTACGAGATCACCCCGAGCAGCAACTGAACTGCGACAGCGGGCCGACCTCCCACTGGTTGACCAGGCGTTCCTAACGCGGTCAGGCGCCGGCCAGGCGCCGGTCAGGCGGTTCGCCGCTCTGGGACGGTCCACGCGGCGTCGAGCACCTCGGGCGGTCAGGCACGCCATGACGGAGTTGACGCTGCAGACACTGGCCCCGTGAAGGGTCTATTCAGGGATTCCGGCCCAGGCCGCCCGGCGCCGGGCCCGGCGCAGCGTGCCGAGCACGGCGCGGCCCAGCACGAGGACCGCGACGACGTTGGTCACCGCGCGCACGGTGTCCCAGGTCAGCGTGGACGTGGTGAGCGTGAACACGACGAAGCGCCGCAGGTTCTCCCCCAGCGGGCCCCCGGGCAGGTAGGACACGGCCGTGTCCCCGCCGATCGCGAAGGGCCAGAACCACAGGTTCATCAAAGCGCCGAAGAGGTAGGCGACGACCGCGGAGTAGATCGCGAGCGCCGCGATCTCCGCCCGCCCGCGCGGGGCGACCCGCCCGGCGAGCACCTGGCCCAGCAATCCGGCGCCCAGACCGATCCATCCGGCCGCAAGCATCTGGAACGGCAGCCACGGACCCACCCCGGCGGTGAGCAGCGCGGACGCGAAGAGCGAGAGCATCCCGAGCAGGAACCCGAAGGTCGCACCGAAGACGTACCCGGCGAGCACGAGCAGGAAGAAGACCAGCTCGATCCCGCCGGTCCCGGCGCTCACCAGGCGCAGGGCGGCGTTGACCGCCGAGAGCACCCCGAGCATCGCGAGCGTGCGCGGGTCGAGCTCGCCCGAGCCGACCTGCCCGAGCACGATCACGAGCAGCACCGGCACGAGGACGAGCATGAGCCACGGCGCGCTCTGCCCACCGGACCGGGGCAGGACGCTGGCCACCAGCGGCCAGCAGAACATCGCCAGCCCGAGCAGGCACGCCACCACGACGACACCCCAGTGCCAGACGCCGCGCCGAGGCCTGGTCGCCCTGGTCGCCGTGGCGCCGGTCGCGCCGGTATCGATCACATGCCCGGTGGCTGCGTGCTCGCCGGCTGCGTGCTCGCCGGTCACCTGCTCGCCTGTCACGGCCGGACCTCGGGCGCCGGCGCCACCCGTGAGACATCGACATCGCTCAATGTCATCCAGGTCGACGGCGCGAAGACCTTCGCGATCTGCGGGGCGAAGGCCGGCGAGCCGGTCAGCATCGCCCGAGCGGGGCCGTCCGCGACGACCTCCCCCTCAGCCATGAGGACCACACGGTCCACGAGCACCGCAGCGAGCTCGACGTCGTGGGTGGCGACCGCGACCGCTGCACCGGCGTCGGCCAACCGCCGCAGGATCACCACCAGGGCATCCTTCGCAGCGTGGTCCAGCCCGCGGGTGGGCTCGTCGAGGAGCAGGACGGCGGCCGGCACGGCGAGCATGACGGCGAGGGCGAGGGCGAGACGCTGCCCCTCGGACAGGTCACGAGGGTGGGCCTGGCGGTCGACGCCAGCCACCATCGCATCGAGCAACGTCGATGTCGTTCCCGGCGTGGCTCCGGCCTCGCGGTCCGCGGCCGCGCACTCCTCGCCCACGCTCTCGCAGAACAGCAGGCTCGTGACGTCCTGCGGCACGAGCGCGACCAGGGCCCGGGCGAGCACCCGGGAGACGGTGGCCGGGTCGGTGCCCCGCACGTCGACGCTGCCGCCGTCACGGCGTCCGCTCCCCTGCAGCGCCCACAGCAGCGAGGACTTCCCCGAGCCGTTGCGGCCCATGACCGCGGTCACCTCACCGGCGCGCAGCTCCAGGTCGACCCCGCGCAGCGCGTCGCGCGCGCCGTACCGCACCCGCAGACCGATGGCTCGCAGCACGACCGGTCGATGCGTGGTGGGTGGCGCGAGGGGGGCGGGTGAGGTGGGTGAGGTGGGTGGCGCGAGGGGGGCGGGTGAGGTGAGTGAGGTGCGCGATGCGAGAGCGGTGGCAGGGATGGGAGCGGTGGGAGATGTGCGGGCCGGTGTGCTGACAGCTGGTGGCAGGGCGACCAGGTCTCGCACGCGGCGTCGGGCATCTCGGACGGTGAGCGGCACCGGGTCCCAGCCCAGCAGCGCACCGAGGCGCAGGAGCGGCGGGGCGACCGGTGTGCCGAGCAGCACCGCACCGGGGGGCCCGGACACGACCGTCCCGTCCCCGGGCAGGTAGACCACGGTGTCGGCGAAGTGCACGACGCGCTCGAGGCGGTGCTCGGCGAGGACGACGGTGAGTCCGAGGTCGTCCACCAGGCGGGTGATCGTGGCCAGCACCTCCTCTGCGCCCACCGGGTCCAGGGCCGACGTCGGCTCGTCGAGGACGAGCACCCGGGGGCCCGCGGTGAGCACCGCACCGAGGGCGACGCGCTGCTGCTGCCCCAGGGACAGCGTGTCGAGCGCCCGGTCGCGCAGGTCGGCGATGCCCACGAGGTCGAGGGTCTCCTCCACCCGCCGACGCATCGCGGCGGGGTCCACACCGCGCTGCTCCATGGCGAAGGCGAGCTCGGACTCCACCCGCGCGGTGACGAACCCGTGGGCGGGGTTCTGCCCGACGTAGCCGACGAGGTCGGCCATGTCCCGGGGAGGCACCTCACGGGTCGAGCGGCCGTGCACCCGGACCTGGCCGGTGAGCGTGCCGCCGGTGAAGTGCGGGGCGAGGCCGTTGATGGTGGCCAGCAGCGTCGACTTGCCGCTGCCGGTGCCGCCGGCCACGAGCACGAGCTGGCCCGGCTCGAGGGCGAGGGTGAACCCACCGAAGACTCTCGGGCCGCCGGCGTGGGCGAAGGCGACGTCCGTGAACTCGATCATGATGTCCTCCGGCGGACCAGCAGGGCTGACAGTGCGGGTGCCGCAGCGACCAGCGGGGCGAGCAGGGCGACCAGCGTGAGGTCGGGGAGCAGCACCGGTGGCGGGTGGCGCACCTGCGACGGGACGCCCAGGACCAGCATCCCCGCGCTGACCACCGCGCTCACCACGACGAGCGAGGAGACCACGGTCCAGGGCTGGGGCCGGTAGACCGTCCGGCGCGCCGAACGGTCCAGCCGGGTGGCGACGACGAGCGCGGCCACCGCCACGGCGGTGAGCACGACCGGCGCCCACCTCGGCCACGCGGAGTCGAAGAGCCCGTAGGCGGCGAGCGCCACGCACGTCACTGCGCCGAGCACGCCGGCCGGCTGTGCCCAGGTGCGCGAGACGGCTCCCCCGGCTTCCGTCACCCGCGAACCGTACCCGCGGGCCTCCATCGCGGCGGCGAGGGTGAGCGAACGGTCCATGGTGCCCTCGAGCACCGGGATCACGGTGGCACGCAGACCCGTGCGGCGACCGCCTCGGAGCCGGGCAGCCCGGCGCACGTCGACCACGGAGCGGGTGAGCCCCGGGAACACCGACACCGCGATGACGAGGGAGGTCGAGAGCCCGGCCAGGGCGGGTGGGGCGTGCTTGAGCAGCTCCAGCACGTCCGCGAGGGTGTGCGCGGCGCCCACCGCGAGGATCACCACGGCCAGCTGGAGCCCGCCGGTCAGGCCGCTGACCAGCGCCTGGGTCGTGAGGGTGCCGAAGAGCTCGAGCGGTCCCAGGTGCACGGTCGGCAGCGTCAGCAGGGCCGTGCCGCCGCCGGCCGGGAACACCAGCCGGAAGGCCATCCGGACCACGACCACCGCCGCCGCGACCACGAGGTAGAGCCGGAACGGTGCGGTGTCCTGCGCGCAGCTCGCCACGACCAGGCAGACCGCCACCACGAGGAGGGCGAGCACGAGCACGTTCGTCGTCGCGGTCGCCGCCGCGGCGAGCACGAGCGCCCAGATCCACCAGGCCGCCGGGTGGACGGTCATCTGCGCCGCCGCGCCACGACCGCGGCGCCCGCCCCGCCGGCGAGGACGACCGCGATCGCGACCAGCGGCACGACGCCGGTGCTGGCGCCCGAGGCGCCGCTGCCCGAGGTGGAGTCCCCCGGTACGTCGCTGCTCGGCGCGCCGCCGGTTGACGTAGTCGCGCCCGGTGTCGTCGTGCCCGGTGCCGTCGTGCCCGGTGCCCGGTCGACCCAGTCGCCAGGCAGGTCGCCCGAGGCCGCCAGGTCGGTGGGCAGCGACGGCGCCGTCGCGGCCTGGGTCCCGGTCGTGAACACGAGCCCGACGACGTCCCCGGCACCCACGGTGAGGTCGCCGGCACCGGTGGTCGCGTAGAGCCAGTCACCGGGCGCCCCTGGTGACCCGTCCGCGTGCCACAGCGACCAGTAGGCGAGCTGGGACGGGGTCCGGCTGCAGCTCTCCCGCACGGTGGACCCGTCCGGGAGGTGGATCTCCTCGTCGGCGCCGGGTCGGCCGTCCACCCGGCAGACGAAGGCCGTCCCCCACTGCGCCGTCCCCTCCACGCTCACCCCCGCGGCCAGGACCGCCTCGAGCGCCGTCGACGACTCCTCGGGTGCGAGGGGTGCGCAGCCCCGGACCCCTGGGGCACCAAGACCCGAGAAGTCGACGACCACGCCGACCCCGTCGCAGGCCCCCGCGACGTCTGCCGTGAGATGGTCGGGTAGAGCGGTCGCAGTGGGGGCAGCGGGCGCAACAGGCGCAGCAGATGCGGCGGTCGCGGCCGGCTGGGCCCAGGGTGCGGCCCAGAGCGCGGTCAGGACCCCGACGCTGGACCACCGCACCGCAGACCGCCGCACCCCAGACCACGCCACCCCAGACCACGCCCGACCGGTCATGAGGTCAGCCGATCAGGCCGTGCAGGCCCGTTCCCGCGAGGGCGAGGGTGGCCTGTGCGCTCGCGCGTGCGTCCGGTGCCCCGGCCAGCGGGAAGGCTCCGGCGTCGGCGCCCTCGGTGAGGATCTGGGACTCGAGCCAGGTCAGCGCCGGAGCCGGGTCCACCCCGGCGTCGCTCAGGGCCGCGGCCACGACCGCGGTGCTGTTGACGCTGGGATCCTGGGAGCCCGAGGCGGCCCAGGACTGTCCCCCGTCGGCAGGGACGCTGACCGTCTCGAGCCAGGCGAGGGAGTCGGCCACGGCGGGTGCGTCCACCGGGACCCCGGCACCGATCAGGGCGGAGACGGCGAAGGCGGTGGCGTCGACGTCCGGCACGCAGTCCGCCGGGCTGACGTCGGAGAGCTGGACCGGGAAGCCCAGGCCGGCGCACTGCTGGGCGGTGAGGTAGTCCACGGCGACCTGGGGTGCCTCGGCGGTCGCACTGAGCGCCAGGACGGCCCAGGCCTGGGAGACGGTCGAGGAGTAGTCGTCTGCACCGAGGTCGCTGAACCGGCCTGAGGGCGCCTGCAGCGCCACGAGCTCGGAGACCAGGTCACGGCCACCGAGGTCGGCGGTGTCGATCCCGGCGGTCTCCAGGGTCGCCAGGAGCTTGGCGGTGGACCCGGCGTACTGTGCGGTCGCCGGGTCTCCGATGTAGGCGGTCACCGCGTCGGGGGCAGCGAGCGCCTCCGCGAAGGTCTGCGCGGCGTCGTCGTCGCCGACGCTGAGCAGCGCAAGGGTGACGTCGGTGGTGAGGCCGTAGTCGTCGTAGGCGACGCCGTCGAACTCGGTCTGGAAGATCGGCGCCCCTGCTGCGGAGGTGACCAGCCACGCGGCAGCAGCCTCGGCAGACGCGGCAGCGCTGGTCGGCGCCGCGGTGTCGGCGGCGTCGGCGGCGTCGGCATCGTCGGAGGCCGTCGCGGTCGCTGACGGGCTGGGCGGGGTGGAGGCGGACGGCGCGTCCGCACCTGAGCAGCCGGCCAGGGCGAGGAACGTCGTGGCGAGGGCCACGGACAGGAGCGGAACAGTTCGACGGGTCACGGAATCCTCTTCATCACGGTGCCGCCGCCGGGCCACTGAGGGGCCTCGGGTGATCCCGGGCACGGGACGGGCGGCGGGCACGAACACTCCGGCGGCATGGGCGCGGCCGGGACTACCTGGGGCAGTCTAGATCGGCTGCCACCGGTGGGAGCGGGCGTCTCACTGTTCCTGCGCCCGTTCTACGCCCGCACTGCGCCCGTGCTACGCGTGTGCTACGCGTGTGGAAGGGCGCCCCGGACCGCCGGACCCACCTCGTCCAGCTCGATCGAGTACATCCGTGACCCCTGCACCTTCGTGAACCCCAGCGTCGAGTACAGTCCGAACGCACCCGAGGGGTTGTCGGTGTCGACGTCGAGCTCGGCGTACTCGATGCCGTCGTCGCGGTAGGCGGTCATGGCCGCGGCGAGCAGCGCGATCGCGATCTTGCGCCCTCGGTACTCACGTCGCACGCCGAGAGTCTCGATGTAGCCGCTGGAGTACCCGGCCACCGGCCAGTCCTGCTCGTACCGTCCGGAGAGCAGGTAGCCCACGACGAAGGGGTCCGCGTCGGTCGACCTGCTGTCGTCGACCACGACGAAGCTCCACCCAGGAGCGAAGGTGCTCCGGCCCTGCACCCAGGACTCGGGGGTGGCCGGTTCGCTGCCCCAGTGGTCACGGAAGGCGTCGTTGTGCGCGAGCCGGGTCGCCTCGTCGAGGTCCTCGCTCCACGGCAGCAGTCGCAGCCCGGGTTCGAGCGTGGCCTCGTGGATGTCGGTGCGCAGGTCGCGGCGCAGGGTCGTGTAGAACCGCTGCGCGGTGTACCCAGCCCGCTCGTAGAGCCGCCAGTGCTCAGGTGCGGTGTCCTCGAGGTAGGCCGCGATCCGACCGGGGCCACGCTCGGGGCGGGCCGCCAGCCTGGTCCGGGCGCGCTGCGTCATCCACGCGACGAGCGCGCTCCCGATGCCCACCCCGCGCGCCGCGGGGTGCACACCTCCACCGACGAAGGCCCGGACCGTCGAGACGTCACCGGGGCGGATCTCCACCGTGGCGTAGGCGCGCATCTCCCCGGTCGCGTCGATACCCACGACCGTGTCGGCGACCAGGTCCTTCCAGTCGCCCTCGAGCATCTCCGCGACCTCGCCCTGGGAGGTCCGGTACGGCAGGTCGTCGGCGGTCTCGATCGCGGCGATCAGCGCGAACAGCGCCTCGGAGTGCTGCGGGGTCAGCGGACGCCACGTCAGGTCGAGGTCGCCGGGCAGCTCGTCCTGGGTCGCGGTGTCGTCCATGGGCCCAGCCTAGGGACTGGAGACCGCCGGCACCCGTGATTTTCCCGACTTGTTGCCTGCGCGAAACCTGCCGGTGACACCACTCAGAACCCAGGAGCGGCTCAGGCGTCGATCCGGCCGCGGTCGAGGTTCTCCGCCCCCGCGATGATGAAGTCCTTGCGCGGTGCCACGTCGGACCCCATCAGCAGCTCGAAGACCCGCTCGGCCTCGACCGCGTGCTCGGCGGTCACCCGGCGCAAGGTGCGGAAGCGAGGGTCCATCGTCGTCTCGGCCAGCTGGTCGGCGTCCATCTCACCGAGGCCCTTGTAGCGCTGGATGTCGTCCTTGTAGCGCTTGCCGCTGCGGTCGAGCTTCTTCAGCACTGTCGCGAGCTCGGCTTCGGAGTAGGTGTAGATGTACTCGTTCTTGCGCGACCCCGCCCCGATCACCTCGACCCGGTGCAGCGGGGGGACGGCGGCGTAGATGCGCCCGGCGTCGACGAGGGGTCGCATGTACCGGAAGAAGAGGGTGAGCAGCAGCGTGCGGATGTGCGCACCGTCCACGTCGGCGTCGGTCATGAGGACGACCTTGCCGTAGCGCGCGGCAGACAGGTCGAAGGACCGGCCCGACCCGGCCCCGAGCACCTGGATGATCGCGGCGCACTCGGCGTTGCGCAGCATGTCCGAGACCGAGGCCTTCTGGACGTTGAGGATCTTCCCGCGGATGGGCAGCAGCGCCTGGAAGTCGGAGCTGCGGGCCAGCTTCGCCGTGCCCAGGGCGCTGTCCCCCTCGACGATGAACAGCTCGGAGCGCTCGACGTCGTCGCTGCGACAGTCGGCCAGCTTGGTCGGCAGCGAGCTCGTCTCGAGGGCGTTCTTGCGCCGGGAGATCTCCTTCTGCTTGCGCGCGGACAGCCGCGCGCGCATCTCCGCGACCACCTTGTCCAGGAGCAGGGAGGCCTGGGTCTTGTCGTCCCGCTTGGGCGAGGAGAACAGCGCGGTGATCTCCTGCTCGACGACGCGCGCCACGATCGCGCGCACCGGAGCGGTGCCCAGCACCTCCTTGGTCTGGCCTTCGAACTGCGGCTCGGCCAGGCGTACGGTGAGGACGGCGGTGAGGCCGGCCATCACGTCGTCCTTCTCGATCCGCTCGGCCGTGTCCCTGAGCGACACCTTGAGCCGGCGGGCGTTCGTCTCGACCGCCTTGCGCATGACCTTGAGCAGGCCGGCCTCGAAGCCGGCCAGGTGGGCCCCGCCCTTGGGGGTGGAGATGATGTTGACGAAGGACCGCAGCTCGGTGTCGTAGCCGGTCCCCCAGCGCAGCGCGATGTCCACCTCGCAGTCACGGGTGACCTCCTGGGAGACGAGGTGGCCGCGCTCGTCCAGGACCGGGACGGTCTCCTTGAAGGTGCTCGCCCCGGTCATGTGCCAGGTCGCGGTCACGGGCGCGTCGGGGGCGAGGAACTCGACGAAGTCGACCGTCCCGCCGTGGTGCACGAACGTCTCCGAGTGCGGGCCGTCCTCCCCCGGGGTGCCCGGGACCCCGCGCTCGTCCCGGACCGTGATGGTCAGCCCGGGCACGAGGAACGTCGTCTGACGGACCCGGGTGACGAGCTCGTCGTAGGAGAAGACCGCCGTCTTGGGGAAGACCTGACGGTCGGCCCAGTAGCGCACCCGGGTGCCGGTCTGGCCGCGCTTGACCTTGCCGACGATCACCAGCTCGGAGGTGTCGGTGAAGGGGGTGAAGGGCGACTCGGGGCTGGGGTGCCCTGCGGCGTCGTCGAACAGGCCCGGCTCCCCGCGGCGGAAGGTCATCCGGTGCACCTTGCTCGCGCGGTCGACCTCGACGTCGAGGCGGGAGGAGAGGGCGTTGACGACGGAGGCACCCACGCCGTGCAGCCCGCCCGAGGCGGTGTAGGAACCGCCGCCGAACTTCCCGCCGGCGTGCAGCTTGGTGTAGACGACCTCGACGCCGGTCAGCCCGGTCTTGGGCTCGACGTCGACCGGGATGCCGCGCCCGTCGTCGGTGACGGTGACGGAGGTGTCGGCGTGCAGCACGATGCCGATCGTCGTGCAGTGCCCGGCGAGCGCCTCGTCGACGGAGTTGTCGATGATCTCCCACAGGCAGTGCATGAGACCGCGGGAGTCCGTCGACCCGATGTACATGCCGGGTCGCTTGCGCACCGCGTCGAGCCCCTCCAGGACGGAGAGGTGCCGGGCGGTGTAGCTGGATTCTGCTGATGCGGTCGTCACGTTCCCGATCGTAATCGGTGTCACTGACAAGACCAGCACCACGACGGGCGGCGACGGCGCGGCGACGGCACAGGGAATACGCGGGGAGCGAACCCTCCCCGTCCGGTGGTATCGAAAGGCACCGGGGATGGTTACATATTCATGTGACTACTACAACGACTGAAGCCCTGACCGTGGCCGACCGCTGCGACCGCTGCGGCGCTCAGGCCTACGTACGAGTGCTGCTCCCCGCCGGGGAGCTCTTCTTCTGCGCGCACCACGCGCGCGCTCACTCCGAGGCGTTCACGCCCGTGGCCACCCACGTGCAGGACGAGACCGACCGCCTCCTCGCCGAGCACGGCGCCGGCGCGGCCACCCGCGGCTGACCGCTGGACGCTCCCGACACAGACACGACGGGCCCGACCCCCTCAGGGGGTCGGGCCCGTTCTCGTTCGCCCTCAGGGCGGCTCAGTCCAGGTAGTCGCGCAGGACCTGGGACCGGCTGGGGTGACGCAGCTTGGACATCGTCTTGGACTCGATCTGACGGATCCGCTCCCGCGTGACGCCGTAGACCTTGCCGATCTCGTCGAGGGTCTTGGGCTGACCGTCGGTGAGGCCGAACCTCATCGAGACGACGCCGGCCTCCCGCTCGGAGAGCGTGTCGAGCACCTGGTGCAGCTGCTCCTGCAGGAGGGTGAAGCTCACCGCGTCCGCCGGGACGACCGCCTCGGAGTCCTCGATGAGGTCTCCGAACTCGCTGTCGCCGTCCTCACCGAGCGGGGTGTGCAGGGAGATCGGCTCGCGGCCGTACTTCTGGACCTCGACGACCTTCTCCGGGGTCATGTCGAGCTCCTTGGCCAGCTCCTCGGGAGTGGGCTCGCGGCCCAGGTCCTGAAGCATCTGACGCTGCACGCGGGCGAGCTTGTTGATGACCTCGACCATGTGCACCGGGATACGGATGGTGCGGGCCTGGTCAGCCATGGCGCGGGTGATGGCCTGGCGGATCCACCAGGTGGCGTACGTGGAGAACTTGTAGCCCTTGGTGTAGTCGAACTTCTCGACCGCGCGGATGAGCCCGAGGTTGCCCTCCTGGATGAGGTCCAGGAAGAGCATGCCGCGGCCGGTGTACCGCTTGGCCAGGGAGACCACGAGGCGGAGGTTGGCCTCCAGCAGGTGGTTCTTGGCCCTGCGCCCGTCACCGGCGATCCATTCGAGCTCACGGCGGGCCTTGGCCTCGAACTTCGTGCCGGAGGCGAGGCGCTCGTCGGCGAAGAGACCGGCCTCGATCCGCTTGGCGAGGTCGACCTCCTGCTCGGCGTTGAGGAGGGCGACCTTGCCGATCTGCTTGAGGTAGTCCTTGACCGGGTCCGCCGTCGCGCCCGCGGTGACGACCTGCTGAGCAGGAGCGTCGTCGTCGTCGGCGTCGGAGTAGACGTAGCCGCGTGACTCGTCGACCTCTTCGGTGGCCTTCTTGGCACCGGCGGCCTCGCCGTCGGTCTCCTCGGCCTCTTCGACCGACTCGGTCTCCTCGGCGTCGTCGGAGGCCTTGCGGCGGGTGCGCTTGACCGGGGCGGCCTTCGCCGCGGCCGGCTTGCGCGGGGCGCGCTTGGCGGCCGGTGCTCCGGCGGCGGCGGTCTCGTCGGCGGCGACCGTGTCCGCGGTGGCGCCGGCCGGTGTGCCCGCCTGGCGGGTGGTCACCGGCTCGGCCTTCTTCGCCGCGGTCTTGGGCTTGACGGCCCGCGCGGTCGCGCTCGTGGACCGGGTGGTGGCAGCAGCGGCGACCGTCACGGTCGGGAGGTCGACGTCCACTCCCGCTGCGACGAGGGCGCGAAAGACGGTCTTGAGGCGCTTCGCATCAGCGACCTCGGCCTTCTCACAGGCGTCACGGAAGCTCTCCGCGTCGACACGACCGTGGGTTGCCCCACGACGGATGAGTTCTTGCAGTGCTGGGTGCTCGAATTCGCGGGGAAGCGCGAGATTCTCAGAGATGGGCGCCACAAACGACCTTTCGGCATCTCAGGGAGGCAGATTTCGGCTGACTTCAGCGATGGTCGAGAGCGACTCATCTCAGCTGCCGGAGACCACCATTATACTCACCGCCGTGCTGATCCACGCCCGCTACGGGGTGTTTCGGCGATCCGGTACCGGTGTTCAAGGGTGAGATCCGTCGCTGTCGGCGACCGGCCGCTCACCCGAGCCGGCACGTACCGGCTCGTCGGTGTCAACGAGCCGCGCGCGCGAAAGATTCCTTACCCGGCGACCGCGGCACGGTGGGGCTTGACCGCGAGGACCGGGCACGGGCTGCCGAGCAGGATGCGCTGGGCGTTCGAGCCCAGGATGAGCTTGCCGACGGGGCTGCGGCGTCGCAGACCGATGACGATGACGTCTGCCGAGACCTCCTCCGCGACCGCGATGAGGTCCTCGGCCACGTCGCGGCGGTCACCCAGCACCCGGATGTCGACGACGACACCGTCCTGCTGCGCTGAGCGGGCCAGCACCTCGAGCTCGACGTCGCGCTCCTCGACCGCGTCCGGGGCGGAGGTGGCGGCCTTCTCGGTCACGACGACGACGAGGTCGGTGGTCCTGCGTCGTGCCTCCTCGACCGCGGCGACGAGTCCTTGCCGTCCTTCAACCGTGGCGAGATAGCCCACAACAACAGTCATCAGTCCTCCGAACCTCAGCCGTGCACGTCCACGACGGACGCCTGCAGGTCTGAAACTACCCGAGAGCGGGGCTGTCGTCAGATCGGGGAGGACCCGCGCCGTCGCCCCTCAGACGTCCGGACGCCGGACCCATCCCGGCGCCATCCCCGCCTCGAGGGCCTGGTCGAGCAGCCCCGCCAGGCGGTAGTTCGGGTCGCAGACCCGGGCCCGCTCCAGGAGCACCCCGGCCCGCGTCGCGCTCCCCCGCCACCAGGACAGCAGCGCGAGGAGGGTGAGCGCGGGTGCCTGGCGCCCGTCCCGCCCGTGGGCCACCACCCCCTCGAGCGCCCGCTGGGCGGCGCTGGACAGGTCGTCCTCGGGTGGCACCCCCACCCGTGGGTCGACGATCGCGGCCATCGCCTGGCCGATCGCCGAGTCGGTCCCGGGGCCACCGGAGTCCTCGAGGAACCTCTCGGGCAGGTCACCGGCCCCGGGGATGAGCGAGAGCAGGATCGTGTCCCGGACCGCGATGTCGTCCAGCGCCGCCTCGAGCCGCCCCAGCCGGGCGGCTGACACCTCCCCGGCCAGGGCAGCGCGCCACGCCGCCAGGCCGCCCTGGCGCCACCCGGTCAGCGGCGCGGGCGCGAGGTCCTGCGCCCGTCGGCGCCACCGGCTCGCCGCCGCGCCTGCCCGACGCCGGTCCGGGTCCGGTGCGGGCGGGATCCAGCCGAGCTCGTCGCGGTTCGCCATGACGACGGCCCCGGAGAGCACCATCTCGGCGCCGACGACCGTGGACAGCAGGTCGGTGAGCGGTCGCCCGCCCGGCGGGCAGCACCGGGGGTCGGTGCAGCCGAGGGCGGAGTACCCGGTCTGGGCGACCACCCAGGCGTCGACCGGCCCCAGGACCGCCTCGGCCGCCTCACGCACGTGCCCGACGGCGCGCCACGCCGCCGAGGTGCCTGCCGGGCCTGCCGGGCCGGGCGGGAGGGGTGGGAGGGGTGGGACCGGGGAGTCGGTGTACACCACCAGCACGGCGTCCCGGCCGCCGTCGGCCACGACGTGGGAGACCATGCTCCGGGCGCGCCGGCGTCCGTCGCCGGGGCGGGAGAACTCTGCCAGGTCCACCCGCATGACCAGGCCCACCTGGCGCCGCGCGCCACGCAGGCACACCAGGACGACGCTCTCGCGCGGCTGGAAGCCCAGCTGGAAGGGGATGAGGGCGAGCAGTTCTTGGGGTTCACGAACGCGCAGTGTCGGAGTCATGCCTCAGGCTGCGCCGCGGCCCCGGCCGGGCGGGGCGCGCCGTCGTCGGACTGTGCACACCGCGTCGCGGGGCGCCCCTGTGGGGGACGTGATTCCCGAACACGGGCGAACCCCTCTACGCTCGACCCATGCCTGCCTCCCCCGCGTCGCTGGTCGACCGCGAAGACCTGCGCCACCAGATCGACAGCCGGCTCGCGCTGGTGCTGGACGACCAGAGCCGGATCCTGGCCGAGATCAGCGTCGACGCCGCGCCTCTGGTGGACGCCTGGGGGCGGATGCTGCGCGGGGGCAAGCGTCTGCGTGCGGCGTTCTCCTACTGGTCGTGGCGCTCGCACGGCGGGGCGCCGGACTCCCCCGAGCTGGCCAACATCATCGGGGTCGGCGCCGCCCTGGAGCTCTTCCAGGCCGCCGCGCTCTTCCATGACGACGTCATGGACAAGTCAGACACCCGGCGGGGCGAGCCGACGGCGCACCGGGCCTTCGCGCGTCGCCACCTCGACGCCGGGTGGCCCGGGGACGCAGAGCAGTTCGGGTTGTCCACCGCGATCCTGCTCGGTGACCTGAGCCTCATCTCGAGCGAGGACGAGTTCCTCCGGGCGGTCGCCGACATCGCGCCCGACCGGTCGCAGCCGGCCCGGGCGCTCTTCACCCGGATGCGCACGGAGGTGACCGTGGGGCAGTACCTCGACATCCACGCCCAGATGCAGCCGTGGGACGGGGACTTCGACGCGGACGAGCGACGCGCCCGGGAGATCATCCGGTCCAAGACCGCGCGGTACAGCGTCGAATGCCCGATCCTGCTCGGCGCGACACTCGCCGGCGCCACCGCCGAGCAGCTCACCGCCTGCTCGGCCTTCGGTCTGCCGCTCGGGGAAGCCTTCCAGCTGCGTGACGACCTGCTCGGGGTCTTCGGCGACCCGGCGACGACCGGCAAACCGGCCGGCGACGACCTGCGCGAGGGCAAGCGCACCCTGCTGATCATCCGGACCCTGCGGGCGCTGGCCCCCGGCGCGCGGGCCGAGGTGACCGCCGCGCTGGGGCGCCCCGACCTCACCCCCGGCGAGGTCGTCCACGTCCAGGAGGTCATCCGCTCCTCGGGCGCGGTCGAGGAGATCGAAGACCTCATCACGGGTCTGAGCGCGCAGGCCTTCGAGGCGCTCGACGCCGCGCGCCTGCCCGAGCCCGCCTCGGAGACGCTCGTCCTGCTCGCCCGCGCCGCCGTCGAGCGTCAGGCCTGAGCGTCAGGCCCGAGCCGCGAGCCTCAGCCCAGGCCCTGCGCCGCGCGTCGGACCGCGCTCTTGCGCCCGGTCCGCAGGGCAGCCATGGGAGTCTCACCGAGAGCACCTTCGACAGTGAAGAGCCACTCGATGATCTCGACGTCGGTGTACCCGACGTCGGCCAGCTGGATGATCGTGCCCTTGAGCGCGGGCAGGATGATGATCTGCTCCGTCTCTCCCTCGGGCACCTGGACCGGCTTGCGGTCGGCGGGGTTGGAGAGGTGCAGGGGGATGAGGAACTGCTCGGGGACGGAGAAGATGTTGCGCTCTCCGCGCTTCATGCCCACGATCCGGCGGTCGGTGAGCGCGCTGCGCACCGACGTCACCTTGGTCCCGAGGCGCTCTGCGACGGCGGGGACGGTCACCCAGTCCCCCACGAGGGAGTCGATCCGAGCGGTCTGGAGGGCTTCAGCCGGGTCGGGCTGCGGCTGCTGTTCTGGAGTGGTCACCGGACCAGCCTACGGCTCCCGGACCGGTCTCAGCGATCACCTCGGACAATCCTGACTTAAGGTCGTTGAGCACCAGCAGTCACTTCATCATCGCTAGTAACTTCTGCCACACTGGTCACTCGAGTCGTCGACGCCGTCGGCTCGGACGACCCTGATCGACGGACTCGCCAACAGATCGGATGCGCCATGCCCGCCTCAAGCAGCGCCGCTTCACCTGCGGCTCCCGCCGCGTCCCGGAACCGCATCGGTCGCTCCGCCCTGCGCTACGGCACCACGGGCCTCGCCCTGGCCGCCGCCTCGATCGTGGCAGCCGCGTCGTCCTCCGCCGCCGACGAGTCCTACGACGTCGTCTCCGGCGACACCGTGTCGGGCATCTCCGCCCAGACCGGCGCGTCTCCCGCGGCCATCCGCACCGCCAACAACCTCGACGCCCAGTACCGGATCCGCGCCGGTCAACGCCTGGTCATCCCCACCTCGAGCACCGCAGCGGCGACCTCGAGCGCCGCTCTCGCCCAGACGCCGGCCACGCACCGCGTCGTCGCCGGTGACACCGTCTCCGCCCTCGCCCTGCGCTACGCCACGACGTCGTCGTCGATCATCTCCTCGAACAACCTCGGCCCCGCCGCCCTCATCCGGATCGGGCAGACGCTGACCATCGGGTCCAGCGCTGCGGCTCCCACGGCGAACACCTCGGGCACCACGGCGACCCCGGCGACCCCGCTGGTCGGGGACACCTTCGCCGGGCGCACGTACTCCCGCGACGTCGTCTCGGCGGCGAACCAGAACAAGGCAGCTCTGCTGGCCACCTCCGTGCCGACCAAGGACCAGATGCGCGCCATGGTCTCCGCGACCGCGCTCGCCCACGGCGTCGACCCCAGCCTCGCCCTCGCGATCGCCACCCAGGAGTCCGGGTTCGACCAGCGCGCAGTGTCCCCCGCCAACGCGATCGGCACCATGCAGGTCATCCCGACCTCCGGGGACTGGGCCTCCGACCTCGTCGGGTACGACCTCAACCTGCTCGACGCCCAGGACAACGTGACCGCCGGCGTTGCGATCCTCGGGCGTCTGGTGGCGACCAGCCCGTCGCTCGACGACGCCATCGCGGGGTACTACCAGGGCCAGACGTCGGTCCGCAACAACGGGATGTTCGACGACACCCGGCGCTACGTCGCGAATGTCCGCACCTTGGCCGCTCAGCAGTGACACCGGCCCCCTCGCTGCCCCTGCTGAGCCCCCCGCTGGTGTGGAGAGGGTGCGTCGAGATCGCGCACATCCCCGATTCCGCCCACGTCGCCCACTAGAATCGCAGCGTGGCAACCACTCTGACTGATTCACTCGTCGGCCAACTGGTCGACGGGCGCTACAAGGTGGTCTCACGCATCGCTCGCGGCGGGATGGCCACGGTCTACCTCGCGACCGATCGGCGCCTCGATCGCGAGGTGGCGCTCAAGATCATGCACCCCCACCTCGCCGACGGCGCGTCCGGGGCGGACTTCGTCTACCGGTTCCGCCGCGAGGCCAGGGCCGCCGCCCGCCTGACCCACCCGGGCCTGGTCGCGGTCTACGACCAGGGTGTGGACGGCGAGACCAGCTACCTGACGATGGAGTACGTCGACGGGACGAACCTGCGCCGCCGGTTGCAGGACGAGGGCCCGATGACGGTCCGCGCCTGCCTGAGCATCGTCGACGACGTGCTCGACGCCCTGGCTGCCGCACACCGCCAGAGCCTCGTGCACCGCGACATCAAGCCGGAGAACATCCTGCTGGCCAGCGACGGCCGGGTCAAGGTTGCCGACTTCGGCCTCGCCCGCGCGGTCACCGAGGTCACCTCGACCACCACCGGGACCATCCTGGGAACCGTCGCCTACCTCGGCCCCGAGCTCATCGCCAAGGGCACCTGCGACACCCGCACGGACATCTACGCCGTGGGCGTGATGGCCTACGAGATGCTCATCGGGTCCCAGCCCTTCGTGGGCGCCACCCCCATCCAGGTGGCCTTCATGCACGTCAACAACGACATCCCGGCCCCGTCGGTGGTCGCCCCCTGGCTGCCGGTCGAGATCGACGAGCTCATCTGCGCCTTCGCGGCCCGCGAACCCGACGACCGTCCCACCGACGCGCCCACGGCCCTGGCCTACCTGCGCCGGCTCCTGGCCACGCTCTCCGACGACGTCCTGGACCGTCGCGCGGACCGCCCGGTGGTGGCACCCGTCGACCACGGCGACGACTCCGACGACGCCGACCTCGGCGACGACGCGGCGTCGGACCCCACCGCCCTCCTGGGCGCCGACGACGGCGCCGAGGCCGACGTGATCGCCGACGCCGACCGTGCCACGCCCGTCGAGGGCGACAGCGCCGACGTCACGGACAGCGCCGTCACCCCTGACGACGCCGATCCCGACGCCGACCAGCTTCCGTCCCGCCTCGTCGCGGTGGTCGCCGCCCCGCCGCTCTACCCGGACATCGCCGCGCTCCTGGACGCGACGGCCGAACCGGGATCCTCCTCCGGCCCGGCCACAGACTCGGCGCAGCACCTTACCCAGGCACTGAGCATCGGGTCCTCCGGATCGACGATCGCCCTCTCCCTCGGGTCAGCCCGCGCCCACATGGCCGGCACCCCGGAGGCGGCCGAGCTCGCCGCTGCCGTCGAGGCGGAGCGGCTCGCCGCGGCCGCCGGACCGCGCCGGCGCCGCCGGCTGGTCCTCTGGATCGTCTCCCTCCTGCTGCTGCTAGGCGCCCTGGGCGGAGGCGCCTACTGGTGGGCGACCGCCGGGCCTGGCGCCTACACCGTCGTCCCGGTCGGTCTGGCCGAGGTCCCGGTCGCCGACGCGACCACCGCGCTCGACGCCGCGAGCCTGTCGGTGGACCCCGTCGACGCGTTCAGCGACACCGTGCCCGCAGGCACCGTCATCTCAGCCGACCCGGGCGAGGGCGCGAAGATCCGCAAGGACGGCACCGTCACGCTCACCGTCTCCCAGGGGATCGAGCACTTCACCGTCCCGCCGGCGCTGACCGGGATCCCCCTCGCCGACTCCGAGGCGTTGCTCAAGGGCGCGGGCTTCACCCAGATCTCGACGACGTCGGCGTGGAACACGACCATCCCGGCGGACACGGTCATGAGCGTCTCCGTCACCGAGGGCGCCTCGCTGCCGCACAACGCACCGATCGTCCTGGCCGTCTCTAAGGGACCGCAGCCCGTCACGGTGCCTCAGGTCTCCCTGCTCAGCCTGGACGACGCGAAGGTCCGCCTGGATCCCCTCGACCTCGCCGTCACCACGACCGAGGAGTACAGCGAGACGGTGCCCGAGGGCCGGGTGATCTCCCAGAGCCTCGAGTCCGGTTCCCAGGCCTTCCGCGGCGACGGGGTCGCCCTGGTGATCTCGCTCGGCAAGCCCTTCGTGGTGGTGCCCGACGTCCTGCTCAAGCCGGTGGTCGAGGCCCAGCAGATCCTCGAGGACGCCGGGTTCCAGGTCAAGGTCAAGTACTACATGGGCTTCTTCGGCAACGAGGTCCGCAGCCAGAGCGAGGCACCCGGCACCGAGCTGCGCAAGGGGTCCTCGATCACCCTCGAGCTCTAGAGCCTCGAACGCCGCGAGCCCCGGTCCACCAGAGGTGGGCCGGGGCTCGCGGCGTGCTGCGCCGTCGGGCCGCGCAGTCAGGGTCCCTGCAGTCAGCGTCCCTGCAGCATCTCGGCGACCTGGAAGGCCATCTCGAGGGACTGCTGGTGGTTCAGGCGCGGGTCGACGAGGGTCTCGTAGCGCAGCGCGAGGCCGGCGTCGTCGATCTCCTCGCTGCCCCCGAGCACCTCGGTGACGTCGTCACCGGTGAGCTCGACGTGCAGGCCGCCCGGGACCGAGCCCACCCCGCGGTGCACCTCGAAGAAGCCCCGGACCTCGTCGAGCACGTCCTCGAGGCGGCGCGTCTTGTACCCGGAGTCCGACGTGATGGTGTTCCCGTGCATCGGGTCGGTGACCCAGGTGACGGGACCACCCACGGCGGTCACCTTCTCGACCAGCGGGGGCAGCGCCTCGCGGATCTTGGCGGCGCCCATCCGGGTGATGAACGTCAGCCGGCCCGGCACACCGTCAGGGTTGAGCTTGTCCTGGAGGGCGAGGGCGTCGTCGGCCGTCGTCGTCGGGCCGAGCTTGACGCCGATCGGGTTGGAGATCCGGGACAGGAAGTCCACGTGCGCGCCGTCGATCCCCCGGGTCCGCTCCCCGATCCACAGGAAGTGCCCCGAGGAGTCGTAGGGCAGGCCGGACTGCGCGGAGACGCGGGTCAGCGCCCGCTCGTAGTCGAGCAGCAGCGCCTCGTGGCTGACGTAGAACTCGACCGTGCGCAGGGCCTCGAAGTCCGTGCCGCAGGCCGCCATGAAGCGGATGGCCCGGTCGATCTCGGTGGCCGTGCGCTCGTAGCGGGCGTACGCGGGGTTCGTCATGAACCCCCGGTTCCACTCGTGCACCTGGCGCAGGTCCGCGAACCCGCCCGTCGTCAGCGCCCGCACGACGTTGAGCGTCGCCGCGGAGATGTTGTATCCCCGCAGCAGCCGCTCGGGGTCGGGGATGCGGTCCTGCGGGGTGAAGGCGTGCCCGTTGACCATGTCACCGCGGTACGCGGGCAGCGTCACGGAACCGCGCGTCTCGTCGTTGGAGCTGCGCGGCTTGGCGTACTGCCCGGCCATCCGGCCCATCTTGACGACGGGCATGCTCGCGCCGTGGGTGAGCACCACGGCCATCTGCAGGATGGTGCGGACCTTGTTGCGCACCCGGTCCGCGTTCGCCTCGGCGAAGGTCTCGGCGCAGTCCCCGCCCTGGAGCAGGAACGCCTCGCCCCGACCGGCAGCCGCGAGACGCTCGGTGAGCGTCTCGAGCTGGGTCGGGACGACGAGCGGGGGGACGCCGCCGAGGGTGTCGGTGACCGTGCGCAGGTGGCCGGCGTCCGGCCAGACCGGCTGCTGGCCGGCGACGAGCGTCCGGAAGTGGTCGAGCCCCGCCGCGATCTCCGGATCGACGGCGATGGTCATGAGTGCGCGGGCGCGGGAACCAGTGGCTGGCCGATCTCGCTCAGGAGCTCGCCGAACCACGGCACGGTCACGTCGAAGGCCTTGCCGCCGGCGATCCGCGGGAACGCGATCGCCTTGAGACGGTCGCCGTCCTCCTCGTCGTGCCCGACGACGCCGGACTCCCCGCGGAAGGCGGACTCGACCGCGAAGTCGGTCATCGACTTGATGAGGCGCAGGTCCTCGGCGTTGGCCGCGGCCGCGCGCGAGTAGTACCCGGACTTCTGGACCATGGTCTTCTCGGCGCCGAGGAGCTCGGCGAACTGCTTGGCGAACCAGGCGCCGGGGTTGATCGTGTCGAGCTTGACGTGACCGAAGGGGTCACGACCGACCGTCTCGCCGGCCGCCTCGAGCTGGGCCACGATCTCGTGCATGCCAGCGCCCTCGGAGAGGAAGATGTTGACGTTGCCGACCTCGTCCATGACCGTGCGCAGGCGCTTGGCCTCGGCCTCGATGTCGAGGGCGAGCTCGGGGACGAACACCGCGTGGATGTCCCACCGCTCCTTCGTCAGGCCGATCCCGGGGACCCACTCCTGGGCGTCCAGCCACGTGCGGTAGGAGGCGGCGGAGGCGGCGGTCAGCCAGCCGCAGTGCCGGCCCATGACCTCGTGCACGATGAGCATGCGCGGTCCGGAGCGGTGCTCGCCGATGACGTTCTTGGCGAAGTCCGCCGCTTCCTCGGCCGCGGTCCACGCGCCCAGGGACTGCTTGATCGGGATGACGTCGTTGTCGATCGTCTTGGGCAGCCCCACGACCGTGAGGTGGTACCCGTTCTCCTCGAGGTACGCGGCGAGGTCGGCCGCGGTGGTGTTGGTGTCGTCCCCGCCGATCGTGTGCAGCACGTCGACGCCGTCGGCCTTGAGCCGCTCCGCGGCGACCGTGAGCGGGTTCTCACCCTCGGCGACGAGGCCGCGCTTGACGCAGTCCGCGGCGTTGGTCAGCTTCACGCGGCTGTTGCCGATCGGGGAGCCGCCGAAGCGGTGCAGGATCCCGGCGTTCTTGCGCACCTCGTCGTCGATCACGATCTTGTTGCCGGTCAGCAGGCCGTGGTAGCCGTGCTGGTAGGCGATGATCTCGATCTCGGGGGCAAGCTCGGTGTACCGCTCGATGAGACCGCCGACGGCGGAGGAGAGACACGGGGCGAAGCCACCTGCCGTGAGGAGCGCGACGCGACGGACCGTCATTGAGACAACCTCTCATTGGGCCCACCCCTGGCGTGCTCTGGGCACGCAGGCGGAGGGCGCTGAATCGTTCGGGTGATCAGATCTCAGTCTACTGACGGATCTGGGGTCTCCTGGGGGGGTTCCGGCACCTGGACGTCCGGGGCCGGGCGGCCTCCGGGTGCGCTCGGTGCAGGGGCGCCGGTCTCGGACGCTTTGACGCCGGCGGCGAGGCGGGCCTTCTGGGTCGCGGCGTAGATGTCGACATACTCCTGGCCGGACAGGCTCATGAGCGCGTACATGATCTCGTCGGTCACCGCCCGCAGGATGAACCGGTCGTTCTCCATGCCCTGGTACCGGCTGAAGTCGAGCGGCTCGCCGACGACGATGCCGATGCGCATGGGCTTGGGCAGCCGCTTGCCGATCGGCTGGGCCTTGTCGGTGCCGATCATCGCGACGGGCACGACCGGGGCGCCCGACTCCAGGGCCAGGCGCGCGACGCCGGTCTTGCCGCGGTAGAGGCGTCCGTCGGGGCTGCGGGTGCCCTCGGGGTAGATGCCGAAGAGGTCGCCGTCGGTGAGCCGTTTCAGGCCCGTGCGCAGCGCGCCCTCACTGGCCTTGCCACCGGAGCGATCCACCGGGATGGTGCCGACCCCGCGCATGAAGCCTGCGGTCAGCCGGCCCTTGAGGCCCGTCCCGGTGAAGTACTCGGACTTCCCGATGAAGACGATCTCGCGGGTCATCACGAGCGGGAGGACGAAGGAGTCGATGACGGCGAGGTGGTTGCTCGCCACGATGGCGGGCCCCTCCCCGGGGATGTTCTCGAGCCCGCGGACCCACGGGCGGAACATGAGTCGAAGCAGTGGTCCGACCAGGACACGCTTCATCAGCCAGTAGAACAACCCGCCTCCTCATGCGCCTCGCATTCGCGGGACTCTCATCCGACTCTAGAGTGATCACCATGCCAGGAACCACCGATGACCCAGACAGCCTCGCCGACGGCTCAGCCGACTCAGCCGACTCGGTCGAGCCCGTCGAGCCCGTCGAGCACGCACCTGACGTCCCTGCCGAGCCGACTCCCCCACCGGACCTGTCAGACCCGGTCCAGACGGAGGCCGCGTGGCAGCTGATCGTCGCGGAACTCTCCGATCTTTCCACGAATCCGCACACGGGACGAACACCATCCATCCCCGGGACCGCTCCGACCTTCGATTTTCCGGTGGCGCCCTGGGTCAACGAGCCCGCGCCAGTGACCTCCGACCCTCGCGCGTGGCGCCGGAGCCCGGAGGCTGAGGCGCTCGAGGACGCCGAGGAAGGTTTCGTCCCACCCGAGCCCGGGCCCATCCTCAGCGCCGACCGGATGCGCAACCTCGGCTGGTTCGCCGTGGTCGCCGCTCCCCTGGCCGCGATCGTCGCCGTGGTGTTCTGGACCTTCGTCCCGTCCGAGGTGTTCCTCGTGCTCTCGGCGGTCTTCCTCACCGGGCTCGGGGTGCTCGTCTGGCGGTTGCCCGGCGGTCACGACGACGGCCCCGGATCCGGCGGTGCCGTCGTCTGAGCGTCCGGGTCGGTCCGGGTCGGTCGGGCTAGCCGCGGGCCAGGTCGGCTGCGCCGACGATGCCTGCCTCGTTGCCCAGCGCGGCCAGCTCGATCCGCGCCTCGGGGCGGTGCCCCCGTGCGGGCAGGGCCGAGGCGTAGGCCTCACGGGCGGGCTTGAGCAGCAGGTCGCCGGCTGCCCCCACGCCGCCACCGATGACGATGAGCTCGGGGTCGAGCAGGGCGGCGACGGAGGCCGCGCCCTCCCCGATCCAGCGACCGAGCTCGGCGAGCAGCTCGATCGAGAGCGGGTCACCGGACTGGGCCGCGAGCGTGACGAGAGGGCCGGTGATCTTGTCGACCTGGCCCTCGGCCAGGTCGAGGAGCGGGGCTGCCTCACGCGGGCGGGCGATCGCGGCAGCCCTGGCGTCACGCACGAGCGCGGAGCCGGAGGCGTACTGCTCCCAGCAGCCCTCGTGGCCGCAGCCGCAGTAGTGCCCGCTGGGCACCACGCGCATGTGGCCCACCTCGGCCGCGACGCCCCAGCGACCGCGGACCAGCTGGTTGTCCACCACGATGGCGCCGCCCAACCCGGTACCGACGGTGAGCATGAGCATGTCGCTGGCCTGCTGCGCGACGCCGAAGCGGAACTCAGCCCAGCCGGCGGCGTTGGCGTCGTTCTCTACGACGATCGGCACGTCCGTGCCGATGAGCGCGGCCACGCGGTCCGCGATCGGGTAGTTGCGCCAGGCGATGTTCGGGGCGAACAGCACCGAGGTGCGGTCCGGGCTGACGAACCCGGCGGCGGCGAGGCCGATCGCACCGACCTCGTACTCCTTGGACAGCTCGCGGTAGACGTCGGAGATGGCCCGGTCGATGCTGGAGGCGTCGTCGGGCTCGGTGCTGACTCGCGTCTGGGCGAGGATGTTCCCGTGCTCGTCGACCACGCCGGCCGCGATCTTGGTCCCGCCGATGTCGACCCCGATGGCGTACATGAATCCGTTTCCTGCCTCACCTCGTAGTGTGCGCACAACGCGTGCGACTCGCCTGCAGCCTACTCACCCACAGTGCGCGCCTGCACACCGTTCTCTGGGTAAGGTCTACCCACCATCGACCACTGTCACTGGAGCCAGAATGGACGAGCACCGCACACCCGCCCTGATCACCGTGGATCCGAGCAAGAATCTCAACGATCTTCTTGCCGCACGGGTAGCGACCATGGGCGACAAACCTCTCATGGAACGTAAGGACGCGTCCGGGACCTGGGTCCCGATCACCGCGAGAGAGTTCGACGCGCAGGTCGTCGCCGTCGCCAAGGGCTTCGTGGCGCAGGGCATCAACCCTGGTGACTCCATCGGCATCATGTCCCGGACCCGGTACGAGTGGTCGCTGCTGGACTGGGCGATCTGGGCGGCCGGGGCCGTGACCGTCCCGCTCTACGAGACCTCCAGCGCCGAGCAGGTCGAGTGGATCCTCACCGACTCCGCCGTCCGGCTTCTCGTCGTGGAGTCCCCCGAGCACGCCACGACGGTCGCGGAGGTCCGCGCCGCGGTGCCCGCTCTGGACACCGTCCACATCATCGACGAGGGAGGGATGGATGCCCTCGTCCTGGCCGGCACTGACGTCCCCGACGCCGAGATCGCCCGACGCCGCACCCTCGCCGTCCTCGCCGACGTCGCCACGGTCATCTACACGTCGGGGACCACGGGGCGCCCCAAGGGCGCCGAGCTGACCCACGAGAACTTCTACTCGGTGACCGTCAACGCGAGCGAACGCCTCTCCGATGTCCTCACCTACGGCCGACGTCGCACTCTGCTGTTCATGCCGCTCGCCCACGTCTTCGCCCGCTTCATCCACGTCCTCGTGGTCCCGGCCGGGTCGGTCCTGGGTCACACCCCGGACACCAAGACGCTCATCGAGGACCTGGGCACCTTCCACCCGACCTACATCCTGTCCGTCCCCCGGGTCTTCGAGAAGGTCTACAACTCCTCCGAGCAGAAGGCGGCCGCGGCCGGGAAGGTGAAGATCTTCCACTGGGCCGCCGCGACGGCGATCGCCTACTCCCGGGCCCAGGACGCCCCCGGGGGCCCGGGGATCGGTCTGCGCCTGCAGCACAAGGTCGCCGACGCGCTCGTGCTCAAGAAGATCCGCGCCGCACTCGGCGGCGAGGCGCGCTACGCCGTCTCCGGCGGCGCGGCGCTGGGGGAACGCCTCGGGCACTTCTACCGCGGGGTGGGCCTGGTGGTCCTGGAGGGCTACGGCCTGACCGAGACGACCGCGCCGACGAGCGTCAACCTCCCTGAGACCGGGAAGATCGGCACCGTCGGTCCCCCGCTCCCCGGCCACGCCTTCAAGCTCACCGAGGACGGTGAGATCCTCATCCAGGGACCGCACGTCTTCCGCGGCTACCGGAACAACCCCGCCGCGACCGAGGCCGCCTTCGACGACGGCTGGTTCCTCTCGGGGGACATCGGCACGATCGACGCCGACGGGTACCTGACGATCACCGGCCGCAAGAAGGAGATCATCGTCACCGCCGGCGGCAAGAACGTCGCACCGGCGGTCCTCGAGGACCGCCTGCGGTCGCACCCCCTGATCAGCCAGGTGGTCGTGGTCGGTGACGGGCAGCCGTTCATCGGTGCGCTCATCACCCTCGACCCCGAGGGCCTGCCCGGCTGGCTGTCCACGCACGGCAAGGCGGCGATGACGGTCGAGGAGGCAAGCACCGACCCGGACGTGCTCACCTCCCTCGACGCTGCCGTGCAGCGCACCAACCGCGCCGTCTCCCGGGCCGAGTCGATCCGCAAGTTCTCCGTCCTGACGACCGACTTCACGATCGCCAACGACTACCTGACCCCCTCGCTCAAGGTCAAGCGTGCGCTCGTGATCAAGGACTTCGCACCGGAGATCGCGGCGATCTACTCCGACGTCAGCCACGTCGACTGAGCACCGGGACGGGCATGTCGGTGGCGCGGCATATCCTCGCTGCATGATGTCTCCTCGGTCAGCGGCCCACGAGCAGCGACCCGCCCCCGGTGCCCGGGACGCGGGTCGCCGGCTCACCCGCCCGAGCGTCCCGGACGGCATGCCGTTCGGGACCGGGCGCCCGGTCCAGCTCGCCCTCGACGAGCTGGGCACCCCGCTGCGCGAGGTCACCTTCGTCGTCGTCGACCTCGAGACGACGGGCGGGTCACCCAAGGACAGCGCCATCACCGAGATCGGCGCGGTGAAGGTCCGTGGCGGCGAGGTGGTCGGGGAGTTCCAGACCCTGGTCAACCCGGGCACCCCGGTCCCCTCCTTCATCTCCCGGCTCACCGGGATCACCAGCTCCATGGTCGCGACCGCGCCGCGGATCGAGGCCGTGCTGCCCTCCTTCCTCGAGTTCGCCCGGGGCACCGTGCTCGTGGCCCACAATGCGCCCTTCGACATCTCCTTCCTGCGCGCGGCCGCCGCCGGGATGGACCTGGCCTGGCCCGGGAACCAGGTGCTGGACACCGTGCCGCTGGCCCGCCGGGTGGTCACCCGGGACGAGGCACCCAACCACAAGCTGGGGACCCTGGCGGCCCTGTTCCGGGCCACGATCACCCCCGACCACCGTGCGCTGTCCGACGCCCGGGCGACCGTCGACGTCATGCACGCGCTCTTCGAGCGGCTCGCCCCGCTCGGGGTCACCACCCTGGAGGACCTGGCCGGGGCGAGCGACCCCGTCCCGCCCGACATCCGTCGCCGGCGCCACCTGGCCGACGGCCTCCCCGAGGGCCCCGGGGTGTACATGTTCATCGGCCCCGGCGACGAGGTGCTCTACGTCGGGACGTCGACGCATGTGCGCACGCGGGTCCGCAGCTACTTCACGGCGTCGGAGAAGCGGCGCCGGATGATCGAGATGATCCGGTTGACCTCCTCCGTCCGGGCCATCGCGTGCGCGACCGAGCTGGAGTCGCGGGTGCGTGAGCTGCGGATGATCACCGAGCACGCACCGAGGTACAACCAGCGGTCCAAGCACCCCGAACGCATGCACTGGGTGCGGCTCACCGCGGAGGCCCATCCGCGGCTGACCGTCGTACGGGAGTCGGCGGCGACGGTGCAGGAGCGCCACCAGGGCCGTGAACCGCACATCGGGCCCTTCACCTCCCGATCGCGCGCGGTGGCCGCCGTGGAGGCCCTGCAGGCCGCCCACCCGGTGCGCCAGTGCGGGGGCCGGCTGCCGGTCGTCCCACCGGCGACCGCGACCGCGTGCGTGCTCGCCGAGATGGGCCGCTGCAGCGCGCCGTGCCTCCCCCCGGACCGTCGCCCCGCGCACCCGGGGAGCTATCCCGACGTCATCGACGCCCTGCGCGCGACGATGGCCGGCGACGCCGGTCCGGTCGTGGACGCCCTCGCCCAGCGCATCGCCGCCCTGGTCCGCGACGAACGCTTCGAGGACGCCGCCGCGGACCGGGATCGGCTCGAGGCCTACCTCTCGGGCGCGGCCCGGGCACAGCGCCTGGCGCCGTTGAGCGTGTGCGCCCAGCTCGTCGCGGCCCGCCCGTCGAGCGGGGGGTGGGAGATCGTCGTGGTGCGCCACGGCCGGCTCGCCGCGACCGCCCTGTGCGCGCGCACCGGCGACCCGCTCGCCACGGTCGCCTCGGCCGTGGCCTCCGCCGAGCACGTCGCGTCGCCGTCATGGCCTGCGCCCGCGTGCCACCCGGAGGAGAGCGCCCTGATCATCGAGTGGCTGGCCGGGGATGGGGTCCGCCTCGTCGAGGTCACCGACCCGCAGACCTGTCCGGTCCGCGGAGCCGAGCGCCACGTGGTGAACACCTCGACCGCCGAGGTCGTCTCGCGGTCTGCTCCTGCCACCGCCCCCACCCCCGCTCCCACCCCCGCTCACGTCCCCGATCCGGAACCGTCATACTGGGGTCAGCCCACCGGCCGCGCGGGCGTCCTGAGCACGTTCGACCCGTTGAGGAGCACACCATGCCCACCGCCATCGTCATGATCGACACCGACCAGGCGCTCATCCCGGAGGCCGCGACGGCCATCGCCGAGGTGCCCGGCGTGTCGGCGGTGTACTCGGTGACCGGCGAGGTCGACCTCATCGCCATGGTGCACGTCGAGGACCACAACGACTTCGCCGACATCATCGCGGACAAGATCAGCAAGGTTCCCGGCGTCCGGCGCACCCGGACCTACCTCGCGTTCCGGGAGTTCTCGAGCAAGGACCTCGACGCGGCCTTCGCCCTCGGCCTCGAGGACTGACCACTCGAGGACTGACCACCGGGCCCGCCCTCAGCTGGCCGCGGCGGCCCAGCGTTCCAGCACGTCGCGGGCCGCGCCGGAGTCGATCGAGCGGGCGGCGTGGGCCATCCCGGCGACCAGGCGGTCCGCCAGCGAGCCGTCCGCGGTCCCCGGCAGGCTCGCGTCGGCGACCATCGCGGCCGCGGCGTTGAGCAGCACGGTCTCCCGGACCGGTCCACGGACGCCGTCGAGCAGCGCCCGGGCGACCCCGGCGTTGTAGGCGGCGTCCGCCCCGCGCAGGTCCTCGATCGTGATCGGAGCAAGCCCCAGGTCGGCGACCGGGTCGAGCAGGTGCTGGGTGACGACTCCGTCGCGCACCTCCCAGATGTCGGCCGGTGACGACGCGGCGAGCTCGTCGAGCCCGTCCAGCCCGCGGAAGACGAGAGCCTGGGTGCCGCGGCCGGCGAACACCCCGGCCACCAGCGGGGCCATCCGGACGTCGGCGACGCCGACCGCCGTGGCCCGCGGCTGCGCGGGGTTGGTCAGCGGCCCGAGGAAGTTGAACGCCGTCGGCAGGCCCAGCCCGCTGCGAGCGGGCGCGGCGTGACGCATGGAGGAGTGGAAGACGTTCGCGAAGGCGAAGGTGATGCCCACCTCCTCGGCGATCTGACCCACCCGCGCGGCGGGCTGGTCCAACCGGATCCCCAGCTCCTCGAGCACGTCGGCCGACCCCGAGGACGACGACGCCGCCCGGTTCCCGTGCTTGACCACCTTGAGACCGGCACCGGCGAGCACGATCGCGGCCATCGTCGAGATGTTCACCGTGTGCGCCCGGTCGCCGCCGGTCCCCACGATGTCGACGGTGTCCCCGGACACCGCCAGCGGGGCGGCGTGGGCGAGCATCGAGTCGGCCAGACCGGCCAGCTCGGCGATGGTCTCGCCCTTGGCGCGCAGCGCCACGAGGAACCCGGCCAGCTGGATCGGCGTCGCCGACCCGGACATGACAGTGTCCATGGCCCAGGCGGTCTGCTCCGCAGTGAGGTCCTCACCTCCGATGAGCGCCGCGGTGAGGTCTGGCCAGGTGTACCCGCCCGACCGGCCGGTCACAGCCCCGCGCCCTGGTGGAGCGTCTCGGCGAGGATGGACCGCACGGCCTTCTGGAGCTCGAGCGGGTCGAGCGGGCGCGGCACCGCGGCGTCGGCCAACGACCAGGAGGCCAACCAGGCGTCCTGGGGGCGGCCGGTGAGCAGCAGCACGGGCGGGCAGTTGAAGATCTCGTTCTTGAGCTGACGGCAGATGCCCATCCCGCCGACCTTGTCCGCCTCGCCGTCGAGCACGTACATGTCGAGGCCGCCGGCGTCGGCCCGCTTGACCACCTCGTCATAGGTCGCGACGTCGACCCACTCGATGGCCTCTCCGGCGCCGTCCACGTGCCCGACGGCGCTGCGCACCTCCTCGCGCACCGTGCGGTCGTCGCTGTAGAGAAGAATGGTGGGCATGAGCATCCTCGCGATCAGGGGAGACGGACGGGCCTGCGCGCCTGTCACCGGCGCGGGCGTCATCGACGGCACCACGGGCGGGCAGGTTCGCACCTAGGAGCATCTTGGCACGAGAGCACCCCTGTTTTCGTGACAGTTGCTGGTGTTTCGTCATGAGGGGACCCCCGGAACCGCGGTTCTCCCGTCATTGTGAGATTCAACCCTGTGAAAGGGTGGGTCTTAGGACCCAAACTCGCGCCAACATCGGCCATAATGATTAACGTGTCGACTGCAACGGCTGCGCCCAACGCCCAACTCCACGTGAGTGTGAACCGACCGAACCCCGTTTCGGTCGGAACCATCGTGTGGCTCGCGAGTGAACTCATGTTCTTCGCGGGTCTCTTCGCGATGTACTTCACCGTCCGTGCGACGATCCCTGCTGACCAGTGGAGCGAGGGGACCGAGCATCTGGTCCTGAGCTTCGCCTTGATCAACACCTGCGTCCTGGTCCTGTCATCGGTGACATGCCAGATGGGTGTCTGGGCCGCCGAGCGGCTCCAGCCCCGACGCACCGGGTCGATCTTCCAGATCAACCGCTGGGGCATGAACGAGTGGATCACCCTGACGTACCTCATGGGGTCGTTCTTCGTCGCCGGCCAGATCTACGAGTACTCCGAGCTCGTCGAAGCCGGGCTCACGATCTCCTCCAGCCCCTACGGCTCCGTCTTCTTCCTCGCGACCGGCTTCCACGGCCTGCACGTGGTCGGCGGGCTCGTCGCCTTCCTGTTCCTGCTCGGCCGGTCCTTCACCGCGAAGAACTTCGGGCACCACGAGGCCACCACCGCGATCGTCGTGTCGTACTACTGGCACTTCGTCGACGTCGTGTGGATCGCCCTCTTCGGCGTCATCTACTTCCTCCAGTGACCCGCTCCACCTCCCCTGCTCCCCCACCGCTCCCCCCCCACTTGCGAGACGAGGATCCATCCGTGAAGGCACTCGCCGCCCGCCGACACCACCGGTTGACACCGGTCGTGCTGATGCTGCTGGCGCTGTTGGTGACCGGCGGCCTGTACGCCGCGCTGGCCCCCACGTCGGCCAGCGCTGACACCGCAGCAGCCGACGACATCGCCGCCGGCGAGAAACTCTTCCAGGCCAACTGCGCGACCTGCCACGGCGTGGACGCTGCGGGCCGGGACGAGGTCCCGTCGCTCATCGGCGTCGGATCCGCCTCCGTCAGCTTCCAGGTCGGCACGGGGCGCATGCCCATGCAGATGAACGCGCCCCAGGCGCCGGCCAAGCCGGCCCAGTTCGACGCGGAGCAGACCCGGCAGCTCGCCGCCTACGTCGCCTCCCTCGGCCCTGGCCCGTCCACGCCGACGGCCGAGCAGGTCGATGCCACGCTGGGCGACCCGTCCTCCGGTGCCGCGATCTTCCGCACCAACTGCGCCATGTGCCACAACGCCGTGGGCGCCGGCGGCGCGCTCTCCGAGGGCAAGTACGCACCCGCCCTCTGGGAGACCACTCCGACGCACATCTACGAGGCCATGCTCACCGGCCCGCAGTCCATGCCCGTCTTCAACGACGCCACGATCACTCCCGAGGAGAAGCGCGACGTCATCGCCTACCTCGTCGAGCAGCGTGAAGGATCAGCCGGCGGCCTCGACCTCGGTGGCCTCGGCCCCGTCAGCGAAGGCCTGTGGATCTGGGTCGTCGGAATCGGCACGCTCATCGGGTGCGCCGTGTGGATCGGAGCCAAGTCGTCATGAGCGACAACAAGAACTCAGCAGACGTCACCACCACGGGCGGCTCGACCGACCTGGAGCGGTTCCCCGACCCGGGTGTCCCCGAGCACAAGCTGCGGATGGCAGACAAGGACCCCAAGGCCGCCAAGCGGGCCGAGACCCAGGTCGTCATCCTCTTCGTGATCTCCATCCTCGGCACCGTCGGGATGCTCGTCGCGTACTTCATGATCCGCCCCGAAGGCACCACAGCGAGCGTCCGCAACGCGAACTTCGCGCTCGGCTTGGGCCTCTTCTTCGCGCTCATGGGCATCGGCCTCGCGGCCGTGCACTGGGCCAAGACCCTCATGTCCGACCACGAGAAGACCGAAGAGCGCCACGCCCAGCGCAGCACCGACGAGGTCCGCACGGCAGCCCTCACGGCTCTCAAGGACGTCGCCGAGGACTCCGGCATCGCCCGTCGCCCGGTCCTGCAGGGGGCGATCGTGACGGCCCTCGCACTCTTCCCGCTGACCATCGTGGTGCCCCTGATCAGCTCGGTCGGCAACGACTGGGACATCTCGAAGTTCAAGCACACGATCTGGAAGAAGGGCACGCGCCTCACGAGCGACCCCACCGGGCGCCCGATCAAGGCCTCGGACGTGACGATCGGCTCGGCCGTCCACGTCATCCCCGAGGTCTCCGCCGAGCACCGCGCGACCCACCACTGGATCACCGAGAAGGCCAAGGCCGTCGTGCTCGTGGTCCGGCTCGACCCCGCGGACCTCATCGAGTCCGAGGAACGCAAGTCCTGGTCCTACGACGGCATCGTCGCCTACTCCAAGATCTGCACCCACGTCGGCTGCCCCGTCGCCCTGTACGAGCAGCAGACGCACCACCTCCTGTGCCCCTGCCACCAGTCGACCTTCGACGTGGCTGACGGAGCGAAGGTCGTCTTCGGCCCGGCGAAGCGGCCGCTGCCGCAGCTACCGATCATGGTCGACGACGAGGGCTACCTCGTCGCACAGGACGACTTCGACGAGCCTGTGGGCCCGAGCTACTGGGAGCGCCTGAAATGAGCACCACACAAGCACACAGCCCCATAGGCGGTGCCGTCGACTACCTCGACCAGCGCACCGGCATCGGCACCGTGGTCAAGGGCTACGCCCGCAAGATCTTCCCGGACCACTGGTCCTTCCTGCTCGGGGAGATCGCCCTCTTCTCCTTCGTGGTGCTGCTCATCTCGGGCGTGTTCCTCACGATGTTCTTCGTCCCGTCGATGGGGCTCGTCGAGTACGACGGCCCGCTCTCGACGATGAAGGGCCAGCTCGTCTCCGAGGCGTTCAACTCCACCCTCCGGCTCTCCTTCGAGGTCCGTGGCGGGCTGCTGATGCGCCAGGTCCACCACTGGGCGGCGTTGCTGTTCATGGCGGCGATCGTCACGCACATGATGCGGGTGTTCTTCACCGGGGCGTTCCGCAAGCCGCGTGAGATCAACTGGATGGTCGGCTTCATCCTCATGATCTTGGGCCTGGCCGCCGGCTTCACCGGCTACTCCCTGCCCGACGACGTGCTCTCCGGCAACGGTCTGCGCATCACCGACGGCGTCATCAAGGCGATCCCGCTCGTCGGCGCATACATGTCCTACATGGTCTTCGGCGGGGAGTTCCCCGGCGAGGACATCATCCCGCGCCTGTTCACCATGCACATCCTCGTCGTGCCGGCGCTGATCCTCGCGCTCATCGGGTTGCACCTGCTCTTCGTCGTCCTGCACAAGCACACCCAGTACCCCGGTGGCGGACGCACGGACAACAACGTCGTCGGCTTCCCGCTGTTCCCCGTCTACGCGGCCAAGGCCGGTGGGTTCTTCTTCATCGTCTTCGGCGTGATCGCGTTCATGGGCGCCACGATGTCGATCAACAACGTGTGGAACTACGGGCCCTACGACCCCTCCCCCGTCGGTGCAGGTGCCCAGCCGGACTGGTACATGCTCTTCCTCGAGGGTGCGTTGCGTCTCATGCCCGGCCAGACCGAGTACGTGATCGGTGGCTTCACGCTCTCGCTCAACGTGCTCATCCCCGCGGTGGTCATCCCGGGGCTGCTGTTCACGTTCCTCGCGGTGTACCCCTTCGTCGAGGCGGCAGCGACCAAGGACAAGCGTGAGCACCACGTGCTCGACCGCCCGCGCAACGTCCCGACCCGCACCGGACTGGGTGTCGCGTTCCTCACGGCGTTCATCATCCTGGCCCTGGCCGGCTCGAACGACCTCATCGCGACGCACTTCTCCCTGTCGATCAACGCGATCACCTGGACGTTCCGCATCGCGCTGTTCGTCGCACCGGTGCTCGCCTTCTGGATCACCAAGCGGATCTGCCTCGGCCTGCAGCGCAAGGACCGAGAGCTGGTCCTGCACGGCCACGAGACAGGCCGCATCGTCCGGTTCGCCGACGGTGAGTACATCGAGGTGCACAAGCCGCTCAACGAGCAGGAGCGGTGGCTGCGGGTCAACTACGACGCGCACAAGCCCCTCGAGATCGCACCGCGGGAGGACTCCCGCGGGGTCCGTCGCAAGGGCTTCAAGAAGGACCAGGGTCTGCAGAAGCTGTCCCGGTTCTTCTTCGAGGACCGTGTGGAGCCGGTCACCCCGGCCGAGCTGGCCGCCGCTCACTCCCACGGTGAGCACGACCAGATCGAGACCCACACCCCGGCGGAGCAGCTCACCGCGGCTGGCGACGGCGGGTCGTCGTTGACTGCCCACGACGCGGACGGCACTGGGCACAAGCACTGATCGTGCTGCAGAGTTGTGTGATGGCCTGCGACGATGTCTTCCACCCTGTGGGAACATCGGCGCGGGCCATCCGCTTTTCATAGACGTCGCGACATCACGGTTGCGAGATACCTCGAGGAGATCGAACATGGCTGTCTACACACTGCCTGAGCTCGGCTACGACTACGGAGCACTTGAGCCCCACATCTCTGGCCGGATCATGGAGCTGCACCACTCCAAGCACCACCAGGCCTACGTCACCGGCGCCAACACCGCGCTCGACAAGCTCGCCGAGGCACGCGAGAACGGCGACTTCGCAGCCGTCAACCTGCACGAGAAGAACCTGGCGTTCAACCTCGGTGGGCACGTCAACCACTCCGCCTTCTGGACGAACCTCTCCCCCGAGGGCGGCGGCGAGCCGACCGGTGACCTGGCCGCGGCGATCTCCGAGGACTTCGGTTCCTTCGACGCCTTCAAGAAGCACTTCGGCGCTGTCGCCGCCGGCGTGCAGGGATCCGGCTGGGCCATCCTGGCCTGGGACTCCCTCGGCTCCAAGCTCATCATCGTCCAGCTCTACGACCAGCAGGGCAACATCCCGATGGGTCTGACCCCGATCGTCCTCCTGGACGTCTGGGAGCACGCGTACTACCTCGACTACCAGAACGTCCGCGCCGACTACGTCGCGGCCTGGTGGAACATCGTCAACTGGGCCGACGCCGACGCCCGCTTCACGCGCGCGCGCACGCAGACGGCCGGACTCATCCTCCCCGCCTGATTCTCTGCCGGATCACGCTGCGTGATCGCTGCATGATCGCTGCGTGATCGCTGCGTGATCGCTGCGTGATCTCCCTATCCGTTCCCCACGGAACGGTCATCAGGATGCCTCAAGCGCCCTGTGCGACCTCCCGACGCGACTGGCCCTCCACGAGGGCGGTCAGCGCCCGGCGAAGCCGCACAGGGCGCTTCTGTGCGCCCAGCCCTCGTCCGAGCTCGTGAGCGACGGCCCTCGCAGCCGACCCCCACCTCGTGAGCGCCCCGCCGAACTCGTGAGCGAGGGCCCCCACGGGCGAGGGAAGCGCCGTGGCTCACGAGTTCAGCGAGCGGTTCACGAGCTCGGCGAGGAGGGCCACGACGGGGGCCGGGCGGACCGGCGGCGGACGAGCGCCGGGGGCCGGGTGGACCGGCAACGGGCGGGCGGGCGCCGGGCGTGGGGCGCCGGGCCTGGGGCGCCGGAGTGGGGCCTGGGGCGCCGGGCGTGGGGCGGGAACGCAGAACGGCGGGGGGACGCAGGCTGTTGGCCTGCGTCCCACCGCCGTTCTGCAGTGCTCGGGCGTGCTCGGGTCAGTGCGCGTGCTGTCCGCGGGAGAACTCGAAGACCCAACCGATGAGAGCGAGGATCGAGAGGACTGCGCCGATCCCGAACACCCACCAGCCGACAGCCAGGCCGAGGAAGGAGACCGCAGCACCGGAGGCGATGGCCAGCGGCCACCAGCTCCACGGGGCGTACACGCCCTGCTCGCCTGCGCCCTGCTCGATCTCCCCGTAGGGGTCGTCCTCAGGTCGCGTGTCGATCCGCTTCGCGGTCGCCATGAGGTACCAGCCCACCATGGCGACGAGACCCACGAGCAGCACGAGGGTGACGGTTCCGACCGGCTCCCAGGAGCTGAGCCACCCGTAGGCGAGCGCCACCACGAGGAAGAACGGGGCGAGGAAGGTGAAGAGTCTGGCCTCGATCTTCATCGGGTGTTCCCCTTGTCGTTGGCGTTGTCGATGAGGCGCTGGGCTGCGGCCGACTGCTCCCCGCGATGGTCTGCCTGGCCGAAGACGTGGTCGAGGTGCTTCTCCTCCGCGCCGTGGATGTCCATCGCTGCGACCTCCGGGTGGTGCAGGTCGAAGGCAGGTCGCTCGGATCGGATCCGCGGGAGCGAGGTGAAGTTGTGGCGGGGCGGCGGGCAGGACGTGGCCCACTCGAGCGATCCGCCGTAGCCCCACGGGTCGTCAACGGTCACCATCGGCGCGTTGCGCCACGTGACGTAGACGTTCCACAGGAACGGCAGGGTCGAGGCGGCCAGCAGGAAGGCGCCGATCGTCGACACCTGGTTCATCCAGGTGAACCCTTCCTGGGGCATGTAGTCGGCGTACCGACGGGGCATGCCGGCCACACCGAGCCAGTGCTGGATGAGGAAGGTCATGTGGAAGCCGATGAACAGCAACCAGAAGTGCAGCTTGCCGAGGCGCTCGTTGAGCATGCGCCCGGTGAACTTGGGCCACCAGAAGTAGAAGCCGGCGAACATCGCGAACACCACGGTCCCGAAGACCACGTAGTGGAAGTGCGCCACGACGAAGTAGGAGTCCGAGACGTGGAAGTCCATCACCGGGCTGGACAGGATGACCCCGGTGAGCCCGCCGAAGAGGAAGGTGACCAGGAAGCCGATCGACCACAGCATCGGCGTCTCGAAGGTGAGCTTGCCCCGCCACATCGTGCCGATCCAGTTGAAGAACTTCACGCCTGTGGGGACGGCGATGAGCATCGTCATGAAGGAGAAGAACGGCAGCAGCACCGCGCCCGTGACGTACATGTGGTGCGCCCACACGGTGACCGAGAGGGCGGCGATCGCGATCGTCGCGTAGACGAGACCCTTGTAGCCGAAGATCGGCTTGCGGCTGAACACCGGCAGGATCTCGCTGACGATCCCGAAGAACGGGATCGCGATGATGTACACCTCGGGGTGACCGAAGAACCAGAACAGGTGCTGCCAGAGGATCGCCCCACCGTTCTCGGGGTTGAAGATCTGCGCGCCCAGACGCCGATCGGCGCCCAGCGCGAACAGCGCGGCGGCCAGCGGCGGGAAGGCCATCAGCACGAGCATGCTCGTGACGAGGGTGTTCCAGGTGAAGATCGGCATCCGGAACATCGTCATGCCGGGCGCGCGCATAGTGATGATCGTGGTGATGAAGTTGACCGCACCGAGGATGGTCCCGAACCCGGTCATCGCGAGTCCGAACACCCACAGGTCACCGCCCAGGCCGGGGCTGAACGTCGTGTTCGACAGCGGCGCGTAGGCGAACCACCCGAAGGAGGCCGCACCCTGGGGGGTGAAGAAGCCTGCCGAGGCGATGAGGCCACCGAAGAGGTAGAGCCAGTAGGCGAACATGTTCAGCCGCGGGAAGGCGACGTCGGGCGCACCGATCTGCAGCGGCATGATCACGTTGGCGAAGCCAGCGAAGAGCGGTGTCGCGAACAGCAGCAGCATGATCGTGCCGTGCATGGTGAAGAGCTGATTGTACTGCTCGTTGCTCTGGACGATCTGGATGCCCGGCTCGAAGAGCTCGGCACGGATCACCAGGGCCATCAGGCCGCCGATGCAGAAGAAGATGAACGAGGTGATCAGGTACATGTACCCGATCGTCTTGTGGTCGGTCGACGTGACCCACTTGATCACGGTCCGGCCCAGAGTCTGGCGCGAGGGCGCCAGCCCGGGGACCACAGCTACTGCGCTGGCCATCAGTGCTCACCCTCCGTGGAGGCAGTGGCTGCCTCGTGTTGTTGACGGTTGAGGTCGAGCCCGAGGGATCCGGTCTGACCCAGCTCCGCGAGCTCGGCCATGTGCGCGTCGTACTCCTCCTGGGAGACGACCTTGACGTTGAAGAGCATCCCGGAGTGGAACTCACCGCACAGCTCGGCGCACTTGCCCGCGTAGATTCCCTCGCGGGTCGGCGTGACCTGCCAGACGTTCGTCCGGAACGGGATCATGTCCATCTTGTCGATGAAGGCGGGGATCCAGAAGGAGTGGATGACGTCACGCGACTCGAGCTGGAACTCCACGACCTGGTCGACCGGGAGGTAGAGGGTCGGGAACGACTCGTTGGTCCCGGGGGCACCCAGGTCCGTGGTGAGGCCGCCGACGTCGACCGCGTGCTGGCCGGTCTCGTAGACGTCGGAGTCGAGGTAGTTGAAGTCCCAGCTCCACTGCTTGCCGATCACCTGGATCGTGACGTCCGGCTCCGCGTCGGTCGCGCGGATCTCGGTGATGTCGCGCTGGGTGAAGAAGAACAGGACGCCGACCATGACGATCGGCACGATCGTGTACATGATCTCGAGGGGGAGGTGGTAGCGGGTCTGGATCGGCAGCGTCTTGTCACTCTTGCGCTTGCGGTAGGCCACCACGCACCAGAGCATGAGGCCCCAGGTGATGATGCCGACGATCAGGGCCGCGATCCACGAACCGACCCACATGTCTGTGATCCGGTCCGTCTGGTTGGTGACGGGGCCGTCGGTGAATCCCGGGAGGAAGCCACGCTGGGCTTCGGGAGAACATCCGGACACGGCGAGGCTGACGACGGCGGCAGCTACGACGAGCCGTCCGGTCGTCTTCCGACTGGGGGTGGGGCGTTCCGAGCGCAAAGGTGGGGCCTTTCACTTCACGTCCTGCTCACTACCCGAGCGCGGACAGCACACAGGACCTTCGTCCTCGATAGCAAGAAGCGTATCGCGGGTTAGGCACAGAACGGGCCCTGAGCACGCCTGTCGAGTGTGAGAAATGTGGCACCTCGACAACTTGCTAACACCGTTCTCGGGTCTGTCATGAACCTCGGACCGAAAGGGACGTTTGTCCCTCCCTCCGGCGCCGAGACGGCCGACGCCGCGCCCGCGCTACCGTGTGTGGGTGGTCGATCCCGGAACCTCTCCCGCCAGCACCTCCGCTCCCTCCCCCGCGCCGCCCGGCCGGGTGCACCTGGACGCCGGCGGCAGCGCCCGCCTCCATCCCCTCGCGCGCCAGGCCTTCGACCAGGCCCTGGCCGAGGGCTGGGCCGACCCGCACCGCCTGCACTCAGAGTCCCGACGGGCCGCCGCGCTGTCCTGGGGGGCCCGCGAGGCGGTCGCCTCGGCGGTCGGGGCCCGCACCGAGGAGGTCCACTTCGCCCCGTCGCACGTCGCGGCGCTGCACGCAGCGGTCCGCGCGGTCGCGATGGGCCGACGCCGGACCGGGACGACCGTGGTCACCTCGGCGGTCGAACGGGCGGCCGTCCTCAACGCCGCCGCCTTCGTCGCTGCGCGCGGCCCGGACGGTGCTCGCCACGAGATCGTCGGCGTCGACACCCTCGGCCGGGTCGACGCCGACGACTTCACCCGGGCGATCGCCTCACCCGGGGTGGCCCTGGCCGCCCTCCAGCACTCCAACGGGGAGGTGGGCACCCTGCAGCCGATCGAGGCCGTCCATCACGCGGCCCGCGCAGCGGGCGTCCCGCTCCTCGTCGACGCGGGCGCGGCGCTCGGGCACGTCGAGGTCCCCGCCAGCTGGGACCTGCTCGCCGCGGACAGCGCGGACTGGGGCGGGCCGAGTGGCGTCGGCGTGCTCGTGGTGCGCCGCGGCGTCCGGTCCGCGGCCGACTGGCCCGAGGACTCCGACTCATGGTTCCCCGGCGGCATCTCCGTCCCTGCGGCCTTCGCCGCCGCGGTCGCCCTCCAGGCCTGCCTCGAGGACCGGTCCGCCCAGGACACCCGGCGCCGCGCGCTCGTCGACCTCATCCGGACCCGGGTCCCCCAGCTCGTGCCCGACGTCGCGGTGGTCGGCGACCCGCTCGACCGGCTCCCCCACGTGGCGACCTTCTCCTGCCTGTTCGTCGACGGCGAGGCGCTGGTGTCCGAGCTCGACAAGGCAGGCTTCGCGGTCGGATCAGGATCGGCGTGCACGTCGAGCGCCCTCGAGCCCAGTCACGTGCTCGCGGCGATGGGCGTGCTCACGCACGGGAACGTGCGCATCGGGGTGGACCGCACGACGACGCTCGCCGACGTGGAGCGCTTCCTCGCCGCGCTCCCCGGCGCGGTTGCCCGGGTCCGGGCCGTGCTCGGGGTGGAGTCGCTGTGAACGTGGAGTCGCTGTGAAGGTGGAGTCGCTGTGACGGGCGAGGCTCCGGCGGCGGTCGTCGACGCACGCGGGCTGCGCTGCCCGATCCCGGTGATCCGGCTGGCCCGCCGGGCGCAGTCCCTCACCGTCGGGGAGCGCCTCACCGTGTGGTCGACCGACCCCGCCGCCGTCTACGACGTGCCGGCATGGGCCAGGATGCGCGGCCACGCCATCGAAGAATCGACCGTCGTCGATGACCCCGACGGTCCGTTCCAGGCGATCACGGTCCGCATCGGCGGCTGACCGGCCCGGCCGGCCCCCGGACATGGCACGAGCGGGACCCCGGGTGACCAGCACCCCGAATCCCGCTCGTCCCGCCACCCGATCGGGTGGGTGATGCTCAGGCGAAGGACCCGCCGCAGGCACAGCCTTCGCCGGCGTTCGGGTTGTCGATCGTGAAGCCCTGCTTCTCGATCGTGTCCGCGAAGTCGATCGTCGCGCCCTCGAGGTAGGGGACGCTCATCTTGTCCACGACGACCTCGACGCCGTCGTAGTCACGCAGGGCGTCGCCCTCGAGCACACGCTCGTCGAAGTACAGCTGGTAGATCAGGCCGGAGCAGCCGCCGGGCTGGACAGCGACGCGCAGACGCAGGTCGTCGCGCCCCTCCTGCTCGAGCAGGGCGCGGATCTTTTGGCCGGCAAAGTCAGACAGCAGCACGCCGTGGGTTGCAGTCTCGGTGGTCTCGCTCATGGTGTCTCCCCACAGTGAAGAAAGCTCGTGACGAACAGTCGGTGTCTCGTCATGGATGCAACTGGCGTCACAGCCCACGCTCATCAGCAACCACGCGTCGTCGGGTTTTGTTCCCCCAGCCTAAGCCCTCGCCCGGCCGCCCTCCCGCGACCACGACGGCGACCAGGACCGCGCCACCCGTTCCGCGACCGCGCCCGCCCGCTCCACCAGCCCGGGGTTCCCGTCGTGATCGGGCCCTGCGCCCTCGGACCGCAGCGGGTAGGACGCGCTGAGCCCCACGGCCGCCAGCTCGCGGCGGTTCATCATGGTGCGCTCGGCCAGCGCCACGCACGCGATGCCGTAGCCGCTGGCGGCCAGCGCCGCCTGCTCGACCCCCGACCCGTGGAAGGACGCGCCGTCGAGGTCACCCCGGGCCGTGACGACCAGGTCCGCGGCCCGGGTGCGGGCCGCGAGGCCGACCACCTGGGCGTAGACCGTGGCGCCGGGCAGCAGCCTGGCCCCGAGCAGGGCGAGCGCGAAACCCAGCCCACCCCCGGCCCCCGCCCCGGGCAGCCCGGTGAGGTCGCGGGCCCGCGCCGAGGCCCCCGGAGTCCCGGGGGTCGGCGCCAGGGCGAGGAGCCCCGCTGGTCCGGCGTGCTCCCCGGCCCGTCCACGCTCCCGCGCCTGCCACAGGACCTCGGCGAGCTGCCCGATCTCGCGTTCGCGCAGCTGGGCCGCCTCGCGGGTGGTGGTGGCGGCGTCCGCCGCGCCGGCGCTCGCCCCGTGCAGGCCGAGCAAGGGGATGTCGATGGCCGTCGCCGCGATCAGGTCGACCCCGCGCAGCCGATCGAGCACCTCGGCGAGCCCGTCCGGTCGGGGAGCATCCCCGACGAGGCCGCGCACCCCGAGGGCGGTCAGCAGCCCGGCCCCGGCGTCGGGCAGGCCGGGCAGGTCAGCGGGCGCTCCCAGCCCGACGACGACGCGGGTCGCCCCCGCGGCGATCGCACTCTCGATCTGTGCCGCCACGGCCGCGGACCCGTCCTGGGGGTGCGCGGCGAGGCCGAGGGAGGAGTCGACGTAGGCGGTGCTGCCCGGGGACGCCAGCAGCACGCCGTCGGCGTCGGGCGGTGCCCAACCACAGGCCTGGGCGAGGAGCGCGGTGAAGCCCGGTCCACCGTCGGACAGGGCACACAGGTCGACCGTGTCGTGCGCGGCGCCGCGGCGCCACCCGGCCGCCAGCGCCGCACCGATCCGGCGCAGACCATCGGCACCAGAGGCGTCCGCGGTGGTGAACCGGTCAGGGGCGAGGAGTACATGCATGGACCCATCTTCACCTACCGTCGTTCCCGATTGGCACGGGTGGCCCTGTGAGATCATGGGCCGGTGAGCACACTGTTGAACTCGTCCTTCACCGAACCGTCCGCCTCACCGGCGCTGCTGCTCCTGGGACAGAACAAAGACCTGTCGTCCGAGCGGGGCGTGGAGTGCACCGGCGACCTTCCCGCAGCGAGCGATCCCGACCTGGTCGCCCGGGCCCGGGTGGCGCGCGCCGCCCTGGGCGACCGCGCGTTCATCCTCGGCCACCACTACCAGCGCGACGAGGTCATCGACTTCGCCGACGTCACCGGCGACTCCTTCAAGCTCGCGCGGGAGGCCGCGGCCCGGCCCGAGGCCGAGTTCATCATCTTCTGCGGTGTGCACTTCATGGCCGAGAGCGCCGACATCCTCACCACCGACGCCCAGCAGGTCATCCTCCCCGACCTCGCCGCCGGCTGCTCGATGGCCGACATGGCCGCGATCGACCAGGTCGAGGAGTGCTGGGACGTGCTCACCGACGCCGGGATCGCCGACATCACCCTCCCGGTCACGTACATGAACTCGACCGCCGCGATCAAGGCGTTCACCGGACGCCACGCCGGGACCGTGTGCACCTCCTCCAACGCCGAGGTGGCACTGCGGTGGGCCTTCGACCAGGTGGGCGGGGTCGAGGGGACCGGCAAGGTCCTCTTCATGCCCGACCAGCACCTGGGGCGCAACACCGCGATGATCAAGCTCGGCTTCACCGCGGCGGACTGCGTCGTCTTCGACCCGCGCAAGCCCGGCGGCGGGTTGACCACCGAGGAGCTGCGCGACGCCCGGATGATCCTGTGGCGCGGGCACTGCTCGGTGCACGGCCGGTTCTCCGAGCGCAACGTCACCGACATCCGCGCCGCGGTCCCCGGGATCAACGTCCTGGTCCACCCCGAGTGCAAGAACGAGGTCGTCGCCGCGGCCGACTTCGTCGGATCGACCGAGTACATCATCACGATGCTCAAGAACGCCGAGCCGGGGTCCTCGTGGGCCATCGGCACCGAGCTCAACCTTGTCCGCCGGGTCGCCGCGGCCCACCCGGACAAGAACGTGCACTACCTCGACTCCACGGTGTGCTTCTGCTCGACGATGAACCGGATCGACCTGCCGCACCTCGTGTGGATCATGGAGTCCCTCGTCGCCGGACGCGTGACCAACCAGATCGTCGTCGACAGCGACGACGCCCACTGGGCCCGGGTCGCCCTCGACCAGATGCTCGCGCTCCCCGGACTCTGAGCGGTACGTTGGGACGTGAGGGGCGGTCCGCCGACCGACGTGAGCCGCCCCCGGACGCGTGACCCCGGGAGGCTTCGTGAGCACGGAACGACCCCTCCGTCTCGGCGTGTACGTCTTCGACGGCGCCGACGAGCTCGACGTGGTCGGCCCCTACACGGTGCTCACCTGCTGGGCGGAAGCGGCCAGCTCCCGGCCCGACGTCGTCACGTTCTCCGACGACGGCGCGGGTGTGCGCCTGGCCGGTGGCCTGCTCATGGTCCCTGACGTGGCCGGCGACGAGCTCGGGGCGCTGCACGTGCTGCTCTACCCCGGCGGGCCCGGCGCCCTCCTCCGGATGAGCAGCTCCGAGCACCTCGCCTGGGTCCGTGACCAGCGCGCCACCGTGCCTCTCATCGTCGGGGTGTCCTCCGGGGCGCTGGTCCTGGCCGCGGCGGGGCTGCTCGCCGGGCGCGCGTGCACGACCCACCCGGGGAGCCTCGACCTGCTCGCCACGACCGAGCCGAGCGCGCTGGTGGACACCCGCGCGCGCTTCGTCGACGACGGGGACCTCATCACGACCGCGGGGTCCGTCGCGGGCCTGGACGCCGCGCTGCGACTCGTCGCCCGCCTGGACAGCCGGGCAGCCGCCGAGACCACGGCCCGGACGCTGGACTACACCCCGCCACCGTCCTGGTGAGAGGCCCGCGCACCCGGCGGCCCCCGGAGCTACTCGTAGTAACGTGATGCGGTGACCCGTCAGATCCAGCTTGCCCTGGCCACCTTCCGCCCCCGTCGCCCGATCCCGGGGCACTCGATCCTCGACCCGTCGGTGACCCGCACCCGGGTCCGACCGGGCGACCTCGACATCTACCTGCACATGAACAACGCGGTGTACCTCAATCTCATGGACGCCGCCCGCAGCAACCTCATCGCCGACTGCGGCGGCTCGAAGCCGCTAGGCGAGCGCGGCTGGTACCCGGTGGTGGCGGCCTCGACGATGACGTACAAGCGATCCCTCACCCTGTTCCAGCCGGTCGAGGTGACCAGCCGGGTGCTGGGCTGGGACCCGCGGGTCGTCTACCTCGAGCAGGTCATCACCAGCCGTGGGAGGCTGTCCGCCCGCGGCCTGGTGGCGGGCCGGTTCCTGGCCAAGGACGGGTCCCGGGTCCCCGCCCCGGAGGTCGCCGCCCTGCTGGGCGGCCACCTCACCAGCCCCGTCCTGCCCGACGACGTCGATGCTTGGGCACGCGCGGTCGACGTCGCGCACCGCACCTGAACCACCGGCGGGCGGGGTGGGCCCTGACCAGCCAGGGTCAGCCCTGCTCAGCCAGCGCGGCGAGCAGCAGCGCCTCGGCCAGGACGACCTTCTCCAGCTCGCCCAGGTGCACCGACTCGTTCGCGCCGTGCGCCCGGGAGTCGGGGTCTTCCACCCCCGTGACGAGGATCGCGGCGTCCGGGAACACCTCGAGCAGGTCGGCGATGAACGGGATGGACCCGCCGATACCGATGTCGACCGGGGGCGTGCCCCAGGCCTGCTCGAAGGCGGCCCGGGCGGCCCGCATGGCAGCGGAGTCCACCGGCGCCTGGAAGGGGCGGCCCAGCTCGCCGTCGCGCACCACGACCTGCGCGCCGAAGGGCGCATGGGACTCCAGGTGCGTGCGCAGCGCGGCCAGCGCTGCGGCCGGGTCCTGCCCGGCGGCGATCCGCAGCGAGAGCTTCGCGGTGGCCTTGGGGGTGATGGTGTTCGAGGACAGGGCGACGCTGGGGGCGTCGAAGCCGATGACCGACAGCGCCGGCCGGGTCCACAGGCGCGCCGAGATCGGCCCGGTGCCGGCGAGCACGACAGAGTCCAGGACCCCGGAGTCGGCGCGGAAGTCCGCCTCGTCGTAGTCGACCGAGGGGTCCGGGGCGTGGGCGAGGCCGGCGACCGCGACGTCGCCGGCGTCGTCGTGCAGCGTGGCGATGAGCCGGGAGAGCAGGGTGATCGCGTCCAGGACCGGGCCGCCGAACATGCCGGAGTGGACCGCGTGGCACCCGGTCGTGAGCTCGACCTCGCAGTCGACCAGCCCGCGCAGGGAGGTGGTCAGGCCCGGGACGCCGACCTTCCAGTTGGCGGAGTCGGCCACGACGATGACGTCGGCGCGCAGCAGCTCGGTGTGGGTGGCGAGGAAGTCGGCGAAGAACGGCGAGCCGATCTCCTCCTCGCCCTCGACGAAGACCGTCACCCCGACGGCGAGGTCCTCCCCCAGGGTCCGCAGCGCACCCAGGTGCGCGATGATCCCGGCCTTGTCGTCGGCCGCGCCGCGCCCGTAGAGGCGGCCCTCGCGCTCGACCGGGAGGAAGGGGTCGCTCGCCCAGTCGGCCAGGTCTCCGGGCGGCTGGACGTCGTGGTGGGCGTAGAGCAGGACCGTCGGGGCGCCCGCGGGTGCCGCGCGACGGGCGATGACCGCGGGGCGGCTGCCGCCGGCGGTGAGGATCTGGACGTCGTCGAGCCCGGCGCCGCGCAGCAGCTCGGCCACCGCCTCGGCGCTGATCGTCACCTGAGACTGGTCGAAGGCGGGCGCGGAGACGCTGGGGATGCGGACCAGAGCCTCCAGGTCGTCCCGCAGGGCGGGGAAGAGCTGGCTGACACGGGCGCGGAGGTCGAGAGGATCGCTCATCCCAGCACCGTATCGCGCTCCGGGTGACCCTCGCCGTCGATTAGCATGGGCTTGTGTTCTCACGGAAGAAGTCCTCAGACGTCGAATCCGCTGTCGACCCGATCGCCGCCGCCGCGGCGATCGAGCAGCCGAGCAGCAAGGGGCGCCCCACGCCCAAGCGGAAGGTCTCCGAGGCCGCGAACAAGCGCCCGCTGGTCCCGGACGACCGCCGCGCCGCGGCGAAGGCCGCCCGGGCCAAGCAGAAGGAGTCCCGCGACCTGGAGTACCAGGCGATGAAGTCCGGGGACGAGAAGAACCTGCCCCCGCGCGACCGCGGAGCCCTGCGCCGCTACGTCCGTGACTACGTCGACGCTCGCCGCAACGTCGCCGAGTACTTCCTCTTCGTCGCCGCGTTCTTCCTCATGATGACCTTCGTCGCCAACCAGGCGCCCGGCCTCGCGCTGGTGGCCATCCTCGCGGTCTACATCGTCGTGCTCGTCGCGATCATCGACTCCGCGATCATGTGGCGGATGCTCAAGAAGCGCCTCGTGGCGAAGTTCGGCGCGGCCGCCGTGATCCGCGGGACGCTGATGTACGCGGTCATGCGCGCCTTCCAGATCCGCCGGGCCCGCCTGCCCAAGCCGATGGTCAAGCACGGCCAGTACCCGTCCTGACCCCGCAGGTCGCCGCCGGAGTCGCGGTTAGAGTGGACCGATGGTCAACTATCGATACCTCGGCAACTCCGGTCTGAAGATCTCCGAGATCACCTACGGCAACTGGCTCACCCACGGCTCGCAGGTCGAGAACGAGACCGCGACGAAGTGCGTGCACGCCGCCCTCGACGCGGGCATCACGAGCTTCGACACCGCGGACGTCTACGCGAACACGAAGGCCGAGCAGGTGCTGGGCGACGCCCTCAAGGGGCAGCGCCGGGCGGGCCTGGAGATCTTCACGAAGGTCTACTGGCCGACCGGTCCGGGCGGCCCCAACGACACGGGCCTGTCCCGCAAGCACATCATGGAGTCCATCAACGGCTCCCTGACCCGGTTGGGCACCGACTACGTCGACCTGTACCAGGCGCACCGCTACGACACCGAGACGCCGCTCGAGGAGACGATGCAGGCCTTCGCCGACATCGTGCGCCAGGGCAAGGCCCTCTACATCGGGGTGAGCGAGTGGACGGCCGAGCAGATCCGGGCCGGGCACGCCCTGTCCACCGAGCTCGGCTTCCAGCTCATCGCCTCCCAGCCGCAGTACTCCATGCTGTGGCGGGTCATCGAGGACGAGGTCGTCCCCACCTCCGCCGAGCTGGGCATCTCCCAGATCGTCTGGTCCCCGGTCGCCCAGGGCGTCCTCACCGGCAAGTACACCCCCGGGGCGACGCTGCCCGAGGGCTCGCGCGCGACCGACACCAAGGGCGGCGGCGCCACCTTCATCAAGCGCTTCCTGCGCGACGACGTGCTCGAGCGGGTGCAGCAGCTCACCCCGGTCGCTCAGGAGCTGGACCTGTCCCTCGCCCAGCTCGCGGTCGCCTGGGTGCTGCAGAACCCCAACGTCGCCGCCGCGCTCATCGGGGCCTCGCACCCTGAGCAGGTCGCCGAGAACGTCAAGGCGTCCGGCGTCGTCATCCCGGCCGAGCTGCTCACCCGGATCGACACGATCCTCGGTGGCGTCGTCGAGCGCGACCCGGCCAAGACGGCCGAGGGCGCCCCGGCCTCTCGACCGGTCTGAGGTGTGCAGAGGTGCCCGACGCCGCGGCGTCGGGCACCTCTGTGCGTGGTGGCCCCGGCGCTACCCGGCCGCCTCGGCGAGGACGTCCCGCAGCGACCGCGGCGGGCGCCCCAGCGCCTCGAGCACCCCGTCGGTGAGGCTCTCGTTGCGTCCGTCGAACACCTCCCGGCACAGGTCGGTCAGCATGTCCGCCGCCTCCGGACCGAACTCCGCCGTGATCGCCGCGTGGAACTCGTCGAGCTCGACGGGCAGGTAGGCCACGGGGCGCCCCGAGGACTCCGTGAGCAGCTCGGCGGCGTCGGCGAATCCGAGCAGCTCGGGACCGGTCACCTCGTAGACCCGGCCCGCGTGCCCGTCGCCGGTGAGCGCCGCGACCGCGACGTCGGCGATGTCATCGACGTCGACGAAAGGTTCGCGCCGGTCACCGGCCGGGATGGCGACGTACCCGGCGGCCACCGACGCGGCGAGCATCCCTTCGGTGAAGTTCTGGCTGAACCAGGACGCGCGCACGATCGTGGACGGGATGGCCGACCCGCGCACGATGTCCTCGGCGGCGCGGGCCCCGTCCTCCCCGCGCCCGGAGAGCAGGACGACGCGCTCGACCCCCGCTGAGCGCGCGACGTCGACCAGGCCCCGGATCGCGCCGGCGGAGCCGGCGACGGCGAGGTCGGGGACGAACGCGATGTACAGACGCCCGACCCCGTCGAGCGCGGCGGGCCAGTCCTGGGGGCGGGTCCAGTCGAAGGCCGGGGTGGTCGCGCGGGACAGCCGTCGCACGGAGTGCCCGTCCCGTTCGAGCCGGTCCGCGATCCGGCTGCCGGTCTTGCCGGTGGCGCCGATGACGGCGATGGTCTGGGTGGTCAGCTGGGTGTCCATGAGAGCCTCCTCCGCCGGGAGGTCCGTCCTCACCGGCATCTCCAGCATCGAGCGGCTCAGCCGGAGCGACAATCTCCGCAGCACCACGTCTCTGTGCTGATCGTCCAGACCTGGCGACGAACGGCATGTCGGCATGGGATCGTGGACGCATGGTCAATCCACGCGGCGTCGTCGGGGAACCCGATCCCCTGGGCGATGCGCTGCACATGCTCCATCTGACGGGTGCGCTGTACTGCCGGGCGGACGCCACCGCACCGTGGGCGGTCGAGCTGCCTGCCCTTCCCGGCTTTCTCACGCTCCCGGTCGTCCTGTCCGGGTCCTGCGTGCTCGAGGTCGACGGGACGCACTACCCGCTGACGGCCGGGAGCGCCGCGCTGCTCACCCGCGGTCGCACCCACATCATGTTCAGCGACGAGAGCGCACCGACCGTGCCGCTCTTCGATCTGCCCGCCGACCAGGTCAGCGACCGCTACGAACGGATGCGGTTCGGCGGTGGCGGCGCGCCGACCCGGGTCGCCTACGCCGTGCTGCGCACGGATGACGTCCTCACCCGTCGGCTGGTCGCCGAGCTGCCGGACGTGATCGTGGTCGACGGGTGGGCCGACGACGAGGCGAGTGCGTTCAGTGCGGTCCTTCGCCTGCTCGCGCGCGAGGCGACGACGACCCTGCCCGGCGGGGAGACGATGATGACCCGCCTCGCGGACGTCCTCGTGGTCCAGGTGATCCGGTGGTGGTTGACGCACGGGCGGGTGCCGGAGCACGGATGGCTCACGGCGCTCGGCGACCACCACGTGGGACGCGCCCTCGCGCGCATGCACGCCGACGCCGCGCGCAGCTGGACGATCGCCGAGCTCGCCGCCGACGTCAACCTGTCCCGGTCCGCGTTCGCGGAGAGGTTCATGGCGCTCGTCGGCACCCCTCCGATGGCCTATCTGGCGAGCTGGCGCCTCGAGCAGGCCCGCGCGGAGCTCGTGCGGACCGACCTGCCGATCGCGACGGTGTCCTCCCGGGTCGGCTACGGGTCGGAGGCGGCCTTCAGCCGTGCCTTCAAACGCCACCACGGCATGACCCCGGGCCAGGCCCGCCGCACACCGCAGCCAGAGTCCGCGCTCCGCCGGCCCTGATCCGTCACCCCACCTGGGTCGAGAGCACCACCGGCGGGGCGGCCGGCGCCCCGGAGTGCAGCACCACGGCGCTGGTCACGCTCGCGGCGGAGAGCTCGCGCCAGGTCTGGCCGAGCCACTGCTCGGCGTCGTACTGGTTGGTGAAGACGGGGCTCACCGGCTCGGTCAGGACCGACCCGGATGCATCGCGGTACTCCCACAGCCACTGGGGAGGGATCATCGGCTGAGCTCCTTGTTGATCCGAGCGGCCCAGAACGGGCCCTCGTAGATGAATGCCGTGTACCCCTGCGTGAGGTTCGCGCCGGCGTCGAGGTAGGCACGGGCGTCGGCCGGGGTGGTGATCCCCCCGACTCCGATGATCACAGGGCCTTCCCCCAGGCGCGCGCGCAGGCGGCGCACGACGTCCAGCCCGCGGGGCAGCAGCGGCCGGCCGGAGAGCCCACCCTCGCCGAGGTCGTGTCTGATCGTCGTGTTCACCGCGACCACGCCGTCCAGGCCCAGCTCGAGGGCGAGGTCGGCGACCGCGTCGACGTCGTCGTCGGCCAGGTCGGGGGCGATCTTGACGAGCAACGGGATCCGCGGCCGCCCGGCAGCCTCGGTCGCGCGGTCGGCCGCCTCGCGGACGGCGACGAGGATGGGACGCAGCGCGTCGACGGACTGCAGGTCCCGCAGACCCGGGGTGTTCGGGGAGGAGACGTTGACCACGAGGTAGTCGGCCCACGGGGCGAGGAGGCTGGCGCTCGTCGCGTAGTCACCGGCAGCCTCTGCGGCGGGGGTGACCTTCGTCTTGCCGATGTTCGCCCCCACGAAGATCGCCCGGCCGGACGTCGTCGCGCGCAGCACGCGCAGCCGGTCGGCGGCCGCCGCGGCGCCCTCGTTGTTGAAGCCCATCCGGTTGCGCACCCCGCCGAGCGGGATCTCACGCCACATCCGCGGCTTCTCGTTGCCCGGCTGGGGGTGGGCGGTCACGGTCCCGATCTCGATGAAGCCGAAGCCGAGCATCGTCAGGCCGCGGACCGCCTCGGCGTTCTTGTCGAAGCCTCCCGCCAGGCCGAAGGGCGCCGGGACCCGGCGGCCGAAGACCGTGACGCCGCCCTCGCGCAGGTACGGGGCGAGCGCGCCCTGGATGATCCCGCTGAGCACCGGGATCCGCCCGACCACCGAGATCAGCCGGAAGACGAGGGCGTGCGCCTGCTCCGGGTCCATCCGGGCGAAGAACGTGCTGAAGACGAAGCGGTAGATCATGAGGGTGCCGGGCTCCTTGGAGATGGGGGTGGGACGGAGGTGGTGGATCGCGGGCCGGCGCCGCGGGTGCGCCACAGCCAGGTGAGGCCGACGACCGGCAGGACGAGCGGGACGTAGCCGTAGCCCTGACCGAAGGAGGACCACACCGTGCTCTCGGGGAACGCGTCGGCGTCGACGATCGTGGCGATCCCGACCGCGAGCACGCCGACCAGCTCGAAGGAGCAGGCGACCCAGGCCACGGTGCGCCACCCCGGCCCGGTGCGGGCCAGCGCGATCGTGGCGACGATGTAGACGATCCCCGCGAGCAGCGACAGCGCGTAGGCGAGCGGGGCCTGGTCGCCGTGCGCGAGGAGCTGGTAGAGGGCCCGCACGGTCGCGGCGAGGGCGAGGATCGCGTAGACGAGGACGAGCAGCCGCCCGAAGCCGGCGTTCGTGGGGGCGGGTCCAGGGGTCACGAGGCTCATCCTGTCCGGGTCCAGATCTGCACGAGCCGCCATTCCAGGAACACCACCGTGACCGCCGCGACGGCCATGACGACCGAGCTCCACCGGGTCCGCTCGGCGAAGGCCCAGGCGGCCGCGAAGGGCAGGATGATGAGGACGGTCACGAGGTAGCCCCAGAACTCCCCGACCGCGATGTCGTGGTCCCCCGTCCACAGCATCCACGCGGCCACGAGCACCTGGATCCCCAGCAGCGCCTCGACGACGGCGCCGCCCCAGAGCTGGCGCAGGACGACCGCGCGGTCCGTGATCACGAACCACACCGCCCACGCCGCCTGGGCGGTCGCCGCGGCCATGATGAGGTAGGTCAGGGGTGCGAGCACAGGCACGAGATTACCGCTCGGCGGGGCCGGGAGTGCGCGAGGTCCCCTGGTCGGACGCGGCGGCGGGGATATCATCGACCTGTGACAATCCTCTCCTTCACCAGCAAAGACCTGTCCAGCCTCACCACGGACGCGCTCGTCATCGGCGTCGCGGCGACCCCGGCGGGTCCCGCGCTCAGCCCGAGCGACGCCCTCCCCGAAGCTGTCCGCAAGAACATCGACCTCACCCTGCTGGGCGTGACCGGCGCCCCGGACACCGTCACCCGGATCCCGGGTGGGACCGGGATGAACGCCAAGATCATCGTGCTGACCGGGCTCGGCGCCCTCGCGTCCCTCACCCCCGAGGCGCTGCGCCGCGCGGCCGGCGCCGCCACCCGCACCCTGGGCGGTGTGGGCTCGGCGGTCATCGCACTGCCCGCCGCCGAGGAGCACGACGTCGCGGCGGTCGCCGAGGGCGCCCTGCTCGGGGCCTACGCCTTCCGCACCTACCGCACCGGCGACGCGGCGACGGCCGGCACCCCGCTGACCTCCGTCACCATCGCGACCCCGCTGGCCGGCCAGACCCGCGTCAAGGCCGCCGGTGAGCGGGCCCGCGTCGTCGCGGCCGCCGTGCACGCCACCCGTGACCTGGTCAACACCGCGCCCAACGACCTGTTCCCCGCGGCCTTCGCCGAGATCGCCAAGGCCGCCGCCAAGAGCACCAGCGTCAAGGTCACCGTCCTCGACGAGAAGGCCCTCACGGCCGGCGGCTACGGCGGCCTGCTCGGCGTGGGCCTCGGCTCGACCCGCGGACCGCGCCTGGTCAAGCTGTCCTACTCCCCCGCCCGCCCGTCCGCGAAGGTCGCGCTCGTGGGTAAGGGCATCACCTTCGACTCGGGCGGCATCTCGATCAAGCCTGCCAAGGGCATGGAGGCGATGAAGTCGGACATGGCCGGTGCGGCCGCCGTCCTGCACACCGTGCTCGCCGCCGCCAAGCTGGGCCTGCCGGTCGCCGTGACCGGGTGGCTCTGCCTCGCCGAGAACATGCCCTCAGGCACCGCGCAACGGCCCTCCGACGTCATCACCGTCCGGGGCGGCACCACCGTGGAGGTCCTCAACACCGACGCCGAGGGCCGGCTCGTCCTCGCTGACGGTCTCGTCGCCGCAGGCGAGGAGAAGCCCGACGTCATGCTCGACATCGCCACCCTGACCGGCGCGCAGATGGTCGCCCTGGGCACCCGTGTCTCGGCGGTCATGGGATCCGACGACGTGCGCGCGGCGGTCACCGCCGCCGCCGGTGCGTCCGGTGAGCAGTTCTGGCCGATGCCGCTGCCCACTGAGCTGCGCGCGAGCATGGACTCCGCCGTCGCCGACATCGCCAACATCGGGGACCGCTTCGGCGGGATGCTCGTGGCGGGGCTGTTCCTCAAGGAGTTCACCGGCGAGACGCCGTGGGCTCACCTGGACATCGCCGGGCCGTCCTTCAACGAGGGGTCCGCCCACGGGTACACCCCGGTCGGCGGCACCGGAGTCGGTGTCCGCACGATGCTCGGCTACCTGGAGACCTTCACCGCGAAGAAGTAGGGACGCGGACCGGCTCCGCCCAGCCCAGGCGCTCAGCGCTTGCGCTGGGCGGAGTTCCAGTCGCGCATGCGCTGGGGGTAGCCGGTGAAGTTCACGTCGTAGACCGGGATGGACAGCTCGGCGGCGATCCTGCGGGCCGCGACCGCGTCCGGGACCCGACGCCGGGTCCACTCCCCATCAGCGGCGATGAGGAGGATCGTGGTCGGCTGGTCGACCGCGGGCGGTTCGATGTAGGCCTCGACGCTCACCCGCGTGCGGGTGAACTCGGCGAGATGCTCCTGGGTCTCCCGGCGGCGCGCCCCAGACCCCGAGGGCGCGCCGGCGGGCTGGGTCGAACGTCGCCTGAACAACTGAGACAGTCGAGACATGGGGGCAGAATACATCGTCCCCCTGCGTGTTTCCTGGGCCTCTGCGACGGGATGTCTCGAGCATCACACCGACAACGCGCCCATACGGCACACTTGTACTTTGGACCGGGCCACCTTGATGACAAGATGGGCAGGTACCAAACCCATTGCGCCTAAGGAGTTGCACGTGGCCGAGACCCCCGGCACCGATTTCGACATCGTCGTCCTGGGCGGAGGCAGCGGAGGTTACGCCACCGCACTGCGCGCCGCTCAGCTCGGCTCGAAGGTCGCCCTCATCGAGACGGACAAGCTTGGCGGGACGTGCCTGCACTACGGCTGCGTACCGACCAAGGCCCTGCTGCACGCCGCCGAGCTTGCCGACAACGCCCGCGACGGTAGCCACTTCGGCGTCCTGTCCGAGTTCAAGGGCATCGACATGGCGGGGGTGAACAGCTACAAGGACGGCGTCGTCTCCGGTCTGTACAAGGGCCTGCAGGGACTCATCAAGTCCCGCGCCATCACCGTCTTCGAGGGCTGGGGCACGCTCGTCGCCCAGGACACCATCGAGGTCGGGGGCCAGCGGATCACCGGACGCAACATCGTCCTGGCGACCGGCTCGTACTCCCGCTCGCTGCCCGGCCTGGAGATCGGCGGCCGGGTCCTGACGTCGGAGCAGGCGCTCACGCTCACCTACGTCCCCCAGTCCGTCATCGTGCTCGGCGGCGGTGTCATCGGCTCGGAGTTCGCGAGCGTCTGGCGCTCCTTCGGCGCCGACGTGACCATCGTCGAAGCCCTGCCGCACCTGGTCCCCAACGAGGACGTGGCGCTGAGCAAGGCGCTCGAGCGCGCGTTCCGCAAGCGTGGCATCGCCTTCAACCTCGGTGACCGGTTCTCCGGCGTCACCCAGGACGACTCCGGCGTGCACGTCACCCTCGAGTCGGGCAAGACCTTCGACGCGGACCTCCTCCTCGTCGCCGTCGGCCGTGGAGCTCGCACCGCTGACCTGGGCTTCGAGGCCCAGGGCATCACCATCGACCGCGGCTTCGTCATCACCGACGACAAGCTGCACACCGGCGTGGGCAACATCTGGGCCGTGGGCGACATCGTCCCCGGGCTCCAGCTCGCCCACCGCGGCTTCGCCCAGGGCATCTTCGTCGCCGAGCAGATCCTCGGGCTCAACCCGGCTCCCATCGTCGAGTCCGGCATCCCGCGCGTGACGTACTCCGACCCCGAGATCGCCTCGGTCGGACTGACCGAGGCCAAGGCCAAGGAGCAGTACGGCGACGACTCGGTCGAGACCCTCGAGTACAACCTCGCCGGCAACGGCAAGAGCAAGATCCTCGCGACCCAGGGCTTCATCAAGCTCGTCCGTCAGAAGGACGGCCCCGTCGTCGGCGTCCACATGATCGGCGCGCGCGTCGGTGAGCTCATCGGAGAGGGCCAGCTCATCGTGAACTGGGAGGCCTACCCCGAGGATGTCGCCGCACTCGTCCACGCACACCCCACTCAGAACGAGGCACTCGGAGAGGCTTTCCTGGCTCTGGCCGGCAAGCCCCTGCACGCCCACAACTGACCAAGCGATCGAAGGAGACCGGACAGGTCATGTCAGACAACGTGCAGATGCCCGCACTGGGCGAATCAGTCACCGAAGGCACCGTCACCCGCTGGCTCAAGGCCATCGGCGAGACGGTCGAGCTTGACGAGCCCTTGCTCGAGGTCTCGACCGACAAGGTCGACACCGAGATCCCGTCGCCGTTCGCCGGCGTGCTCGAGCAGATCCTGGTCGAGGAGGACGAGACCGTCGAGGTCGGCGCCACCCTCGCCGTGATCGGATCGGGTGCCGGCTCGGCCCCCGAGGAGCCCGCGGCACCCGCGGCCGAGGCACCGGCCGAGGCGGCTCCCGCTGCTGAGGAGCCTGCAGCCGAGGCACCGGCAGCCGAGGAGCCTGCAGCTCCCGAGGCGCCCGCCGCTCCCGAGGCGGCTCCGGCCGCTCCGGCCGGCGACGGCGAAGAGATCAAGCTGCCCGCGCTCGGTGAGTCCGTCACCGAGGGCACCGTCACCCGCTGGCTCAAGCAGGTCGGCGAGTCCGTCGAGGTCGACGAGCCGCTGCTCGAGGTCTCGACCGACAAGGTCGACACGGAGGTCCCCTCCCCTGTGGCGGGAATCGTCCAGCAGATCCTCGTCCAGGAGGACGAGACGGTCACCGTCGGCACCGTCCTGGCGATCATCGGCTCGGACGCCCCCGCCGCTGCTCCGGCCGCGGCACCGGCACCCGCTGCGGAGCCGGCACCCGCCGCAGCACCGGCACCTGCCGCTCCGGCACCCGCCGCAGCACCCGCTGCTCCGGCACCCGCCGCAGCTGCCGCTCCGGCACCCGCCGCAGCTGCCCCTGCCCCCGCGGTCACCGCTGCTGGTGGCGGCTCGTACCTGACTCCGCTCGTGCGCAAGCTCGCCTCGGAGAAGGGCATCGACGTCTCCACCCTCGTCGGTAGCGGAGTCGGCGGACGCGTCCGCAAGGAGGACGTCCTCGAGGCCGCCGCCAAGGCCGCTGAAGCAGCCGAGGCGGCCAAGGCCGCTGCGGCTCCTGCGCCCACGGCACCCGCTGCACCCGCAGCGGCTCCGGCCCGTGCGAGCGTCCCGCCGGTGTCCCCGCTCCGCGGGACCACCGAGAAGGCCAGCCGCCTGCGCAAGATCATCGCCGAGCGCATGGTCGACGCCCTGCACTCCCAGGCGCAGCTGACGACCGTCGTCGAGGTCGACGTCACTCGCGTGGCGCGTCTGCGCACGCAGGCGAAGGACGGCTTCAAGGCTCGTGAAGGCGTGAACCTCACGTTCCTGCCGTTCTTCACGCTGGCCGCGATCGAGGCGCTCAAGGCACACCCGAAGGTCAACGGCGTGCTCGAGGGCGACACGATCACCTACCACGCGCAGGAGAACGTCGGCATCGCCGTCGACACCGAGCGTGGCCTCCTGGTTCCGGTCATCCGCGATGCGGGCGACCTCAACCTGGCCGGGATCGCCCGCAAGATCGCCGACCTGGCGACGCGCACCCGGGGGAACAAGGTCTCACCCGACGAGCTCAGCGGCGGGACGTTCACGATCACGAACACCGGGTCCGGTGGGGCGCTCATCGACACCCCGATCGTCCCCGGTGGCACGTCCGCGATCCTGGCGACCGGCACGATCGTCAAGCGTCCGGCCGTGGTCAAGGACGCCGACGGCGCCGAGGTCATCGCGATCCGCTCGATCTGCTACCTGTCGCTGTCCTACGACCACCGCCTGGTGGACGGCGCCGACGCGTCGCGCTACCTGATGGCCATCAAGAACCGCATCGAAGAGGGTGCGTTCGAGTCCGAGGTCGGTCTCTGACCCGGTAGGACCTCACAGCAGCAAAGCAGCAAAGAGAGCCCGCGACCCCCGGTCGCGGGCTCTCTGCGTGGGGCCCGGACGGTGGGGCCACCCGAGCCGAGCCGTGGCACGATGACACCATGACATCCCCACGCACGGTCGTCGTCGCAGGTGGCAGCGGCCTGGTCGGCTCAGCCCTGGTTCCGGCCCTCAAGGCGCACGGCTTCGTCGTGCGCCAGCTGGTGCGCCGCACCTCCCGCACCGACGACGAGATCACCTGGGACCCCGCGGCCGGGTTCCTCCCGGCCGGCACCCTCGACGACGTCGACGCCGTCATCAACCTCGCCGGGACCGGGGTGGGCGACCACCGCTGGACGAAGACTCACCGTGACCTCATCCGCAGCTCGCGGGTGAGCACGACCGACCTGCTCGCGCGGAAGCTGGCCGCGGCCCAGGACGCGCGCGATCCCTCCGACGCCTCACGCATCCAGCCCGTCCTCATCCAGTCCTCGGCGACCGGGTTCTACGGCGACCGCGGCGACGAGGTGCTCACCGAGACGTCCGAGCCGGGGCACGGGTTCCTCGCCGACGTCGTGCGGGAGTGGGAGGCCGCGGCTGAGCCTGCCCGCCAGGGGGGCGTGCGGGTGGTGACCATCCGCTCCGGGATCGTGCTCGCCCACGGCGGCGGCGCGCTGGGCAAGCTCCTGCCGTTGCTGCGCCTCGGGGTGGCCGGCCCGCTGGGCTCCGGCCGTCAGTTCTGGAGCTGGATCACCCTGGTCGACGAGGTCGCCGCGATCGTGCACCTGCTCGACGCCGACGTCAGCGGGCCGGTGAACCTCACCGCGCCGGCACCCTCCCGCAACAAGGACCTGACCCGGGCCCTGGGGGCCGCCTTCCACCGTCCGACCGTCCTGCGCGTGCCCGGCTTCGCCCTCAAGCTGGTGCTCGGCGGCTTCGCGGGCGAGATCCTCGGATCCCAGCGGGTGCACCCGGACGTCCTCGAGGCGTCGGGGTTCACCTACCAGCACCCCACGATCCATGCGGCCGCGGCCTGGCTGGCCGGCTGACACTGCCGACGACGGCGCTCCGCGTCAAGTGCCCGGCTCCACCTCGTTGACGGCCGCCACGAGCCACCCCGCCTCGGTGCGGACGAGGTCGAGGACCGCGGTCCTCGACCCACCGGCCGGGATCTCCTGCACACCGCCGCCGGTCGAGACCAGACGGTAGGCGCTGACCGCGAAGGTCACCTCGACCTGCGCGGTCGCGGGCGCCTGCGCCCGGACGACGGGCGGCTCGGTCTCGACGGACAGACCGGTGATCTGCGACCCGTCGGCCCGCAGCCGCGCGACCAGGTCGCTCGCCTGGGTGTGCGCGGCGGACCCGGGCAGGAGCACGTCCGCCCAGCGGTCCTCGGCCGGCGCGCTCCTGTTGGTCAGCGTCACCACCCGCTCCATCCGCGTGCGGGTGAGCCGGGTGGCCGCCGAGCCGGGGTCCTCGGCCGCCGGTTCCTCGATCGCCGCCGGTTCCTCGATCTCCACCGCGGAGGCCGGCGCGCCGGACGAGCGGTGCACGACGGCGGCGGCGCCCAGGCCCACCACCCCCGCGCACATCACGAGGACCACCACGGTGCGCGTGCCGCCGCGGAAGGCCTTGCGCCGGGGTGCGGGGCGGTCCAGGCTCCGACGGCCGTCACCCGTCCGCGGGGACGCGGCCGGCAGCGCGGCCACCTGCTCGAGCGGGACGAGCGGGAGGCACGGAGCCAGGTCGTGGCTGAGCGTGGCCAGGGTGCCGACCCCGGGGCGGTCGGCGGCATCCCCCATCGCACTGATGATGAGCCGGGCCAGCCCGCGCAGTCCCGGGGGTGGGTGCAGCGGAGCCCCCGGGCCGTGCACGTCCTCGATCACCGAGTCCGCGAGGGCAGCGAGGTGGTAGGCGTCCTCCTGCGGTGAGGAGGCCAGGGTCGGCGGCCGGGCCGGGTCCGGCTTGGGGACGGTGAGCACGACCCGTCCGTCGACGACGAGCACGTCCCGAGCCCCCATCGGACCGTACTCGACCCCCTGGGCGTGCAACCGGGCCAGCGTGCGCCCCAGGGTCACGAGGATGGTGCTCGTGTGCCCGGCGCCCAGCTTCCCCTCGGCCTCGACGAAGGTCTCGAGGGTCGAGGGTGCGGCGGGGGCCGTGAGGTAGCCGATCACGTCGTCCAGGTCGAGTGCGTCCACGAGCCGCTCGACGTCGGAGTCGATGATCGTGAACCATCGGGACAGGTGGGCGACGAAGGCCTCGCGCGCGCCGTCGGGCAGGGCCACCAGCTCGAGGTCGAACGGGTGCCCAGCGCCGTCGCGCACCCGCAACCGGCCCCGGACCGTGTCCTGTCCGGGCGTGGTATCGACCACGTACCCGGCCTCGGTGAGCCGGTCCTGCCGTTCGGGTGTGAGCTCGGCGTCCATGCCTCCATCACACCGCTCCGGTGCCCGCCGGTGCGGTTGTCCACAGGGCCGGAGTTACACAGGGCCGGGGCTGCACAGGGACGGGCTACACCCCGACGCGGGCGCCGGTGGTCGCGCTGGCGCGGGCAGCGTCCAGGACGCGGGCGGTGTGCACGGTGTCACGAGGGTCGACGGGCACCGGTGCGCCCTCGTGGAGCCATCGGGCGACCGCGGGGTAGAAGTCCTCGTGCCCCCCGTCGGCGCGCGGCACGAAGGTCCTCTCGGCCCCGCGCGCGATCCAGCCCTCGCTGCCGGCGGGCGCGCCGGAGTCCATCAACTCGAAGGGCGAGGCGTCGTTCTCGAAGGTGGTCACCACGTAGGCGCCCCTCGACCCGAGCACCCGGGTGCGCGGCCCGGGAGCACCCACGACCGAGGCGCCCCACAGGTGGCTCACCACCGCGCCCGGTCCGGCGTGGCGCAGCGAGAGGAAGACGTCGTCCTCGGTCGGGGTGGACAGCGCACGCAGCTCGGCGTACACGGACTCCACCGGCCCGAAGAGCTGGACCGCGGAGTCGACCAGGTGCGTGCCCAGGTCCAGCAGCAGTCCCCCACCCTCGGGGTCGTTCTCCTTCCACCGGTCCAGGGGCACCGGGCGGAACCGTTCCCAGCGCCTCTCGAAGCGGTGGACCTCACCGATCTCACCGGAGGCGAGCACGGCGCGCAGGGTGAGCTGCTCGGGGTCCCACCGCCGGTTCTGGAACACCGTGAACGGGACGGAGCCGGCGTCGGCCACCTCGACCAGGCGTTGGGCACCGCTCGAGGAGAGTGCGATCGGCTTGTCGAGGAGCAGCGGCACGCCCGCCCCGAGCACGAGGGCCGCGTGCTCCTCGTGCAGCGGGGTGGGGCTGGCCAGCACCACGAGGTCGTAGGCATCGCGGGCATCGAGCAGCTCGTCCAGGTCGTCGACGAGGACCACCCCTGGCCAGTCGGCCTGCGCCTGCGCCCGACGCTCGGGCGAGCGCGTGACCACGACGGTGACGGCGAACCCCGCGGCACGGACGAGGCGGGCGTGGATGCCGCGCCCGGCTCCCCCGTAGCCGACCAGTCCGACGCGCAGGCCGGCTCCTGTCGGTGGCCGGTGGTTGGCGGGTGGCACGGGTGAGGTCGTCATACCCCCACGGTATCGGTCACCTGGGCGGCCGGCTCTGGGGCTCCACGGTCGAGCTTGGACGGCCACCACACCGCCCCGCCGATGTCGTGCACGAGGGCCGGGACCAGCAGCGACCGCACGATGATCGTGTCCACGAGCACCCCGAAGGCCACGATGAAGGCCAGCTGGGCGAGGAAGATCAGCGGGATGATGCCCAGGGCGGCGAAGGTGGCGGCGAGCACCACCCCGGCCGAGGTGATGACGGACCCGGTCACGGTGAGGCCCCGCGTCACCCCGTCCCGGGTGCCGTGGGTGAGCGTCTCCTCCCGGACCCTCGTCATGAGGAAGATCGTGTAGTCGACGCCGAGGGCCACGAGGAAGCAGAAGGCGTAGAGCGGAACGGTCGGGTCGGCGCCTTCGAAGCCGAAGATGTGGTTGAACACGAGCGCCGAGACACCCAGGGCGGCGCCGAAGGAGAGCACGTTCGCGGCCATGAGGAGCACCGCGGAGAGCACGGAGCGCAGCAGCAGCATGAGGATGACGAGGATCACCGCGAGCACCACCGGGACGATCACCTGGAGGTCGCGGGTACCGGCCCGCTGGGTGTCCAGGCTCTCGGCCGCCGCGCCGCCCACGAGGGCGTCGGGTGAGACGGCGTGGACGACCTCGCGCAGGTCCGCGACGGTCTCCACACCGGCCTGGGTGTCGGCCGCGGCCGCCGTCGACACGTCGATGCGCACGGACCCATCAATGACGGTGGGCGGGCTCTGGGAGGGAGCGCCGGGCTGCCCCTGCCCGCTGTCCGCGGTGATCGGTGCGGCGCTCACCACTCCGTCGACCGTGAGCGCCGCGGCGACGACCGCGTCGAGGTCGGCTTCGGGGGCGATCACGGTGGCGGGCTGGACGTTCCCGGCGTCGAAGTGCGCCGCGAGGACCTTCTCGCCGTCCACGGAGTCGACCTGGGTGAGGAAGACCGAGGACTGGCTCGTGCCGGAGGCGTTGAGGGTGGGGACGAACGCCGCGCACGCCGCGAGGGCCAGGGCGGTGATGACCCACACCCGGCGGTCGTAGCGGGCCACGAAGGCGGCGGTGCGTGCCCACAGCCCGGTGGTCGGGATCGTGTCGGTCGAGACCGCCCTCTGCTCGGGCGACTGCAGGTGGGGCACCTTCGGCCAGAACGCCCCGCGGGAGCGGCGTCCGCCGATGAGCAGCATGGCCGGCAGGAGGGTGAGGGCAGCGAGGACGGCCGCGACGATGCCGATCGCGGCGACCGGGCCGAGGCTGCGGTTGGAGGCGAGGTCGGAGAGCAGGAGGCAGAGCAGCCCGGCGATGACGGTGCCCGCGCTGGCGAGGACAGGCTCGATCGAGGCGCGCACGGACCGGCGCATCGCCGTCGCGGGGTGGGCGACCCGGGTGAGCTCTTCGCGGTACCGGGCGACGATGAAGAGGGAGTAGTCGACCGACGCTCCGACGACGAGGATCGACAAGATCCCCTGGGACTGGCCGTTGAGCACGAGGGTGCCCGCGGCCGCGAGCTGGTAGACGACGAGGCCGGCCAGGCTGAGCGCGAAGACCGCGGTGAGGATGACGACGAAGGGCAGGATCGGCGACCGGTAGACAAATCCCAGGATGACGAGCACCGCGACGAGCGCGACGAGCAGCAGCACGGTGTCGATCCCACCGAACGCGACCACGAGGTCGGCGACGAAGCCGGCGGGTCCGGTCACCCAGATGTTGAGGTCCGCGCCGCTGAGGTCTGCGGCGAGCGCCGCGCGCAGTGCCTCCACGACGGTCGGGGTGAGGCTCTCGCCGTCGGCCAGCGGCTCCTCGGCGAGGGCGGAGTCGAGGGAGAACGTGATGAGCGCGGCTTCGCCGTCCTCGGACGGCACGACGACGGACGGCCCGGTGAGGGTGTCCCCGATGGTCTGCGGGTCCCCGGCGCCGGCGCCCGGTACGGGGATCGCGGCGATCGTCTCGGTGAAGGCGGCCACCGCGGCCAGCTGGTCCGGGGTGAGCGCTCCCCCGTTCGCAGACGTGACGACGACCAGGCCGGGCAGCGACTCGTTCGAGACGAACCCTGCCGCGAGCTCGGCGGCCCGCGTCGACTCCGCGCTCGAGGGCAGCGACGCCGCGGCGTCGTTGGTCTGGACGGAGCTCAGCTTGCCCTGGGCTTGTCCACCGACGGCGGCGATGCCCAACCAGATCCCGAGGACTGCAAGAATGACCAGTCCACGAATGACTCCCGACGCTCTTTTGCTCAGCATGCTGAGTATTGTTGATGACATCGCGTCGTGATGCAACCCCGACCGCACGGCACCAGGAGGTGACATGGCCGACGATCCCGCGACCTGGCCGACCGGGCGCCTGCTGTCCCACGTCGCCCGCGGCCTGGAGCGGGGGTGGAACACCCACCTCGAGGCGTGGGACCTCAACCACGCCAGCCTGCCCGTCCTGCTCGCCCTCCTCGGCAACAACCACTCCCAGCGCGAGCTCGCCGCTGCCTCCTCGGTCACCGAGCAGACCATGAGCAGGATCCTGGAACGCCTCGAGCGCCTGGGGTACGTCACCCGCGTGTCGGACGACGACGACGCCCGACGCCGCGTGGTCCACCTCACCACCGCCGGCCGAACTGCGGCCCTCGCCGCAGCCCAACCCGAGGTCGGGGACCGCATCGCCCACAACGGGCTCACCCCCGAGCAGGTGACCCAGCTCCGGGAGATCCTGCTGGCGATGGTCACCGCGAACACGGCCGATCCGCACGGGTTAGCCTGACCGGATGGAGTTCCAGTCACTCGATCTCGGCACGGCGCTGGCGGACTACGCCGAGACGTGGGCGCTGCAGCGTGAGATCCACGAGCAGGTCAGTGCCGGCGCCCGACCCGACACCGTGCTCCTCGTCGAGCACGACTCCGTCTACACCGCAGGCCGGCGCACCCACGCGGCCGAGCGCCCCACCGACGGGCTGCCGGTCATCGACGTCGACCGCGGCGGCAAGATCACCTGGCACGGCCCCGGGCAGCTCGTCGCCTACCCGATCATCCACCTGCCCGACCCGATCGACGTCGTCGTCTATGTCCGGGCGCTCGAGGCGGCCGTCATCGACCTGTGCGCCGACCTCGGCCTGCGGGCCACCCGCGTCGAGGGCCGCTCCGGGGTGTGGTTCCCCGCGACGGCGCACCGGCGCGAGCGCAAGGTCTGCGCGATCGGGGTGCGGGTGGCCCGCGGGGTGACGATGCACGGACTGGCCCTCAACTGCGACCCGGACCTCACCCACTACGCGACCATCGTGCCGTGCGGGATCTCCGACGCGGACGTCACGACGCTCGCTGCCGAGCTCGGCCGCCCGTTCACGATCACCGACGCCGCACCGATGCTGCGCGCTCACCTCACCGACCGGCTCGCCGCGCTGTCGCCCACGTCACGTTCACAGACCGGTCAGATCACCCGGCCTGCCACCATGCTCGCGTAGGCTGACCGAAACTTTTACCCCTGGGAGACTCCCGTGACGATCGCACCCGAAGGCCGGCGCATGCTGCGGGTCGAGGCCCGCAACAGTACGACCCCCATCGAGAAGAAGCCCGAGTGGATCAAGACCCGGGCCACCATGGGTCCGGAGTACACCGAGCTCAAGGGCCTGGTGAAGAAGGAGGGGCTGCACACCGTCTGCGAAGAGGCAGGGTGCCCCAACATCTTCGAGTGCTGGGAGGACCGCGAGGCCACCTTCCTCATCGGCGGCGACCAGTGCACGCGGCGCTGCGACTTCTGCCAGATCGACACCGGCAAGCCCGCCGACTTCGACGCGGACGAGCCGCGCCGGGTCGGGGAGTCCGTCCTGGCGATGGGCCTGCGCTACTCCACCATCACCGGCGTCGCGCGCGACGACCTGCCCGACGGCGGGGCGTGGCTCTACGCCGAGACCGTCCGCCAGATCCACGCGCTCAACCCGGGCACCGGCGTCGAGCTCCTCATCCCGGACTTCAACGCGATCCCCGAGCTCCTCGACGTGGTCAACGAGTCCCGCCCCGAGGTCCTTGCGCACAACCTCGAGACCGTGCCGCGGATCTTCAAGGAGGTCCGCCCGGGCTTCCGCTACGACCGGTCGCTCTCGGTGCTGACCCGGGCCCGCGAGGCGGGCCTGGTCACCAAGTCGAACATCATCCTGGGCATGGGCGAGACGATCGAGGAGGCCAAGGAGACGCTGCAAGACATGCACGACGCCGGCTGCGACCTCATCACCATCACCCAGTACCTGCGCCCCTCGCTGCGCCACCACCCGGTGTCCCGGTGGGTGCGGCCCGAGGAGTTCGTCGAGCTCTCCGACGAGGCCGAGCGCATCGGGTTCCTCGGGGTCATGGCCGGTCCCCTGGTCCGCTCCTCCTACCGCGCCGGACGCCTGTGGGGTCAGGCCATGAAGCGCCGCGGCCTCGAGGTCCCGGCTGCGCTGGCCCACCTCACCGAACCCAAGAGCTCTCGCCAGGAGGCCAAGACGCTGCTCGCCCGCTGAGCGCGCCCTGCCCCGACCTGCCTCATCCGTCCCAGTAGACTGAGAACCATGGCCCGCAAGAACAGTGAAGCAACCGCCCCCGGCGTTGCCACCGGCGCTCAGGGCGCCCCCAAGCAGAAGAAGCCGAAGAAGACCCGCTGGTATCACCAGGTCTTCCAGGCCTACAAGATGACCTACGAGAGGGACCGCAAGGTCCCGTGGTTCATGCTCGCCGTCTTCGCGGCGATCATGGTCGTGGCGGTCGGCATCGGCCTCATCTGGGGCCAGGTCATCTACATGACAATCATCGGCCTGCCCTTCGGTCTGCTCGGTGCCATGTTCATCCTCGCCCGCCGCGCCGAGAAGGCCCAGTACGCCACCATCGAGGGTCAGCCAGGTGCCTCCCGGGCCGCGCTCGGCACGATCCGCCGCGGCTGGTCCTTCGACGACGAGCCCGTGGCCGTGGACCCCAAGACCCAGGACCTCGTGTTCCGCGGCCTCGGCCGGGCCGGCGTCCTGCTCGTCACCGAGGGTCCGCCCACCCGGGTGAAGAAGCTCATCGAGGCGGAGCAGCGCAAGCTCAACCGGGTGCTCTCGGGCGTCCCGGTCGTCGTCGTGCAGTGTGGCAAGGAGGAGGGCCAGGTGCCCGTCGCCAAGCTCGCCCGCCACGTGCAGAAGCTCAAGCCCAAGCTCACCAAGGCTGAGGTCGGCGAGGTCGGCAAGCGCCTCACGGCGCTGGGCCGGATGCGGATGCCGATCCCCAAGGGCGTCGACCCCAACCGTGCCCGCCCCGATCGCAAGGGCATGCGCTGACCCGACTCCCCCGCAGTCCCTCCGGTCGCTCACGACCGGGGGGACTTGTGCGTTATCGACGGCAATAGCGTTTTCGACTAGTATCTGCCTATGTCCCCGCGCCGTGACGACCCGCTCTGGAACCACAACACCCACTACCACCCCGACGCGCTGCGGCTCGTGACGCCCACGACCCGCTCCGCCCTGGACGTCGGGTGCGGGGAAGGGCTGCTGACGCGCCAGCTGCACGCGGCCGGGGTCTCCAGGGTCGTCGGCGTCGACGTGGACGCCGACCAGATCGACCTGGCGACGGCCGCGCGCCCGTCCGAGACCGTGGGATACCTGCTGGGCGACGTCATGGACCTGGATCTGGGCGCCCGCTTCGATCTGGTGACCTGCTACGCGGCGCTGCACCACCTCGGTCTCGAGGCCGGCCTCAGCCGCCTCGCCGAGCTCACCGCGCCCGGCGGGAGCCTCCTGGTCGTCGGTCTCACCCGCCGGTCCACCCAGCCCGTGGATGCCGCCTGGGACCTCGCGCGCCTGCTCGGCATCCTGCTCAGCAGCCGGCGTCACCCCTCGCTGTGGGAGCACGGAGCGCCCGTCGCCGAGCCCGAGGAGACCCACGACGAGCTGCGTCGTGCGGCGTCGACGATCACGCCCGGAGCGGTGATCCGACGTCGGCTCTACTGGCGCTACTCGCTCGTGTGGCGCAAGCCCGGGGTCAGAGCCGGACGATGACCGTGCTGGCCGCGCGGTCGTGCATGCCGCGGCCGTCGCCGTCCCAGATGACGGCCGGGATGACCAGGCACAGCAGGACGGTGCGGATCGCCCCGCGAAGGAGGCCGACCACGGGGACGCCGCCGGCCTCGGGACGGACGCGGAGACCGAAGATCCGGTGGCCGATCGTGTACCCCAGGCTCGAGACGAGCACGAAGGTCTCCACCGCGAAGATGGCCAGGGTGGCCATCGGGTGATAGTCGAAGAACGCGAAGCTCACCACGCTGGCGATCAGCCAGTCGAAGGCCAGCGCCGCGATCCGCCGACCCGTCGGAGCGAACGACCCCGGGCCGCGGGCGGGCAGCCCGAGCCGCTGCCCGCGGTAGCTGCCACCCCCCTGAGGTGCGCCTTCGAGCCAGGATCCAACCTCGTCACGTGATGCCACCCGTCAACAATACGTGCCCCGGGGGCGTCCATCGCAGTATGGTCGAGGCTAGTCATGGCGCGTCCCGACATCAGAACGTCACACCCGGACGTGCTTCGTAACATCGACGAAACATGGGGAACACCGGTGGGAAACCCGGCCCCTCTAGATTTGACAGTGCCCGGGACTAGGGCGACACCGACCAAGGAGTAGCGGATGTTCAAGAACGCCGAGGAGGCAATCGCCTTCACCCAGGACGAGAGCGTCGAGTTCGTCGACGTCCGGTTCTGCGATCTGCCGGGTGTGATGCAGCACTTCAACATCCCCATCTCGCAGTTCGAAGCTTCAGCCTTCACCGACGGCATGATGTTCGACGGATCCTCGATCCGCGGATTCCAGGCCATCCACGAGTCCGACATGAAGCTCATCCCGGACGTCACGACCGCGTACATCGACCCGTTCCGCAAGCGCAAGACGCTCATCGTGAACTTCTCGATCGTCGACCCGTTCACCGACGAGGCCTACTCCCGCGACCCCCGCAACGTAGCGTTCAAGGCCGAGGCCTACCTGCGCAGCACGGGCATCGCCGACACGGCGTTCTTCGCCCCCGAGGCCGAGTTCTACATCTTCGACAGCGTCCGCTACCAGACGAACCAGCACTCGAGCTACTACTTCCTCGACTCCAAGGAAGCGGCCTGGAACTCCGGCCGCGAGGAAGAGGGCGGCAACCTCGGCTACAAGACGCCGTACAAGGGTGGCTACTTCCCCGTCTCCCCCAACGACCAGATGGCTGACCTGCGCGACGAGATGTGCGCGGTCCTCGGTCAGGTCGGCCTCGACGTCGAGCGCGCGCACCACGAGGTGGGCACCGCCGGCCAGCAGGAGATCAACTACCGCTTCTCGACGCTGACCGCCGCTGCGGACGACCTCATGAAGTTCAAGTACGTCATCAAGAACGTCGCCTGGGAAGCCGGCAAGTCGGCCACCTTCATGCCGAAGCCGCTCTTCGGCGACAACGGCTCGGGCATGCACTCCCACCAGTCCCTGTGGAAGGACGGCGTGCCGCTGTTCTACGACGAGAAGGGCTACGGCGGGCTCTCCGACATGGCGCGCTGGTACATCGGTGGCCTGCTCAAGCACGCCCCCGCGCTGCTCGCCTTCACCAACCCGTCGGTGAACTCCTACCACCGTCTGGTCCCGGGCTACGAGGCCCCGGTCAACCTCGTCTACTCCGCCCGCAACCGTTCTGCGTGCATCCGTATCCCGGTCACCGGGAACAACCCCAAGGCCAAGCGCATCGAGTTCCGCGTGCCGGACCCGACGGCGAACCCCTACCTCGCGTTCTCGGCCCAGCTCCTCGCCGGCATCGACGGGATCAAGAACCGGATCGAGCCCCCGGAGCCGGTCGACAAGGACCTCTACGAGCTCCCCCCCGAGGAGCACGCCGCGATCCAGCAGGTCCCGGCCTCCCTCGAGGAGGCCCTCTCCGCCCTCGAGGCCGACCACGACTTCCTCACCGTCGGGGACGTCTTCACCCCCGACCTCATCGAGACGTGGATCGACTACAAGCGCACCCAGGAGATCGACCCGATCCGCCTGCGCCCGCACCCGCACGAGTTCGCGCTGTACTACGACATGTGATCGTCGCCGGTCACGGCACCAGCCGTGAGCCGCTGACCTGCAGTGATGGCACCCCGGCCGCCCCTTGTGGCGGCCGGGGTGCTTCGCTTTTGCCACAGGTTTGCCACAGCACGGTGCGGCGACTGCCCCGCGGGAGCCCCACCCGGACGGTGCCGGGCATGCACCCACGCGTCACGCCCCTGCCCCCGGTCGAGCTCACCGACCCGCTGTGGACGATCGAGCACCTGGCCCGCGCGCTGCGTCTGGGCGAGCGGGCCACCCGCACCGCGATCACCGCAGCCGGCTTCCCCACCCCGTTCCGCCTCACCGCCTCCCCCACCGCCCGGCTGTACTGGGTCCGCGAGCACGTGCTGACCCACTTCGCCGACCGCGCCACCGCGCCGCCCACCGCCGTGCCACGCGCCGCTGAGGCGCCCGCGGCGCCAACCGCCTCCCCGGCGTCGCCACAGCCGCCCCGGCTGCGCCCAGGCGCGGCCGCCATGTCTTCCGCGCCGCCCGCCGCCACCCCACGCGGCCTGTCGGCCCCTGCCCCTCCATCGGATCCTGTTGCGGCGGCCTGGGCCGCGATCCACGCCCTGCCCACCACCGGGGGGCGAGCCCGATGACTGCTCCCGGGCGCCTGGTGGGAGCCGGGCGCGTCACCTTGTACCCCCCGACCCCCGCCCGCGCGTACTTCCGCCTCACGTTCACCGACCCCGACGGCCACCGCCGCCAGCGCAGCGCCGGCCGCGACCCGGCCGCCGCCCTCGCGCTGGCCCAGACCCTCGACACCGACCTGTCCCGCCAGCATGGCGAAGCTGGCCACCGCACCCTGGGCGACCTCGCCGCCGCGTACGTCTCCACCCCGCGCCGACGCCGGCGCACCCCGCAGGGCCGCCTCACCGGTAAGGACTGGCAACCCACCCAGCACGCCCAGGTCCGCCAGAGCCTGTGCCGGGCCGTCCAGGACGTCGCCGCTCTGCCGGCGTGGTCCCTGGACCGGAAGGTCATCGACCACATGCGCACCGCCTGCGGCACCGACTCCGGCGTCCACCAGATGACGTCCGTCGTGCGCACCTTCCTGCGCTGGTGCGAGGAGCAGGGCGCACTCACCCCGGAGCAGGTCGCCCTGCTGCCAGCCACCAACGCCTCCGCCCGCGCGCCCCGCTACGCTCAGCCCACCCCACGCCCGGCCCGACCGCGCCTGGCCCGGCGCCAGGGCCAGGCCGCTGACTACGTCGGGGAGGAAGACTGCCCCCCCCGGGCCGAGGTGCTCACCCTGGCCAGTGCACTGCAGGACCGGTTCCGCTGGGGAGAGCTCGCGGTGCACACCGCAGTGGGCACGGGCCTGCGCGAAGGCGAACAGTTCCAGCTCAGCCACGGCGACCTGGAGCGCGGCGACGACGGCACGCTCTACGTGCGCGTGGACTGGCAGTGGTCCAGCCTGCCCGGGCGCCGCTGCGACCCCAAGCACCGCAAACGCCGCGTCGTCCCGGTCAGCCCCCGCACCCGCGACGGCTACCCGCTCGATGACGCCCTGATGAAGCGCGCGGACCAGGCCCGCGCCGAGCAGGCCGCCGGGACCAACCCGGACGGGCTGCTCTTCCCCGCCCCCGCCGGCGGCATGTGGTGGCCGTCCAGCCTGATCACCAAGTGCATCGTTCCAGCTATGAAGGCCGCCGGCTGGGCCTACGTCACCATCACCGAGGAACGCACCCGCCGCGGCACCAGCACCCGCCAGGCAGTACAGGTCACGCAGATGCACCGCACGTGGCACTCCCTACGCCACCGCTTCGCTCGCGACATGATCGACCACTTCCACCTGCCCGAAGGCGCGCTCATGGCCATCGGTGGCTGGGAGAACCTCAGCGTCGTGCAGGCCAGGTACTACCGCACCGGCGCCGAGCACGTCGCCGCCGCCGCACTCGCCCTGCGCGCGGCGGCCTGACCTGACCTTGCAGGACTGTTGGCAACCAGCACCGGCACAGGTCCACGACAGACGCCGATCCCCTGGTCACCGAGGCCCGGGTCGACTTCGCGAAACGGTGCGTGCTCGCCTGGGTGCCCCTCGGTGTCACTGGCGCTCGTCGCCGACCAGTCCGGGCAGCGGCCGGAAGGCCGTCATCCCTGTCGATGTCGATCACCCCGAGCGCGGCGTCGTCACGGCTCGTGCTCCCTCCGCGCCAAACGCCTGCGCCCTTACCAAGGGGACTGCTGCACGAATAGGTGACAGTTCGTCTCAGGCGGCGAGTGCGACCTGAGTGGTCATGATGGCTTCGTATTCGATGGGGGTCAACCGGCCGAGACGGGCTTGCCTGCGGCGGCGGTGGTAGGTGCGTTCGATCCAGGTGATGATCGCCAGTCGCAGCTCGGTCCGGGTGGTCCAGCGGTGCCGGCCGGGGACGTTCTTCTGCAGCAAGGCGAAGAAGGATTCCATGGCTGCGTTGTCACCGGCTGAGGCGACCTGACCCATGGATCCGATGAGGTGGTGGCGGGTGAGTTCGCGCAGGAACTTCCGGGATCGGAACTGGCTGCCGCGGTCGCTGTGCACCACGCAGCCGGCCACGTCACCGCCCCGACGCTGGACCGCGGAGCGCAGGGCATCGACCGCGAGAGAGGCTTCCATGCGGTCGCTGATGGAGTAACCCACGATCCGGTTGGAGTAGACGTCCTTGATCGCGCAGAGGTAGACCTTGCCCTCACCGGTGGCGTGCTCGGTGATATCAGTCAGCCACAGCTCGTTGGGGCCGCTGGCGGTGAACTTGCGCTCGACGAGGTCGTCGTGGGCTGGCGGACCCGGCTTCTTGCCGTTCTTCCCGCGCTTCTTCCCGAACGCGCTCCACCAGCCGTTGGCTGAGCAGATCGCCCAGACGGTCCGGTCGCACGCCCGCTGCCCGGCCAGGCTAGCTTCGTCGGCCAGGAGGCGGTGCCCGAACTCCGGGTCGTCGCGGTGGGCGTCGAAGAGGGCGTTCGCCAGGTAGGCCTGACGTAGTTCCAGGGCGGTGACCGGCGCCGCGAGCCAGCGGTAGTACGGCGCTCTGGAGAGCTTGAGGACCCGGCACGTCACCGCGACGGGGATCCCGTCACCGGCGAGCTCTGTCACGAGCGGGTAGCTCATTTTCCCGGCAGATGCGCCTGGGCGAAGTACGCCGCCGCGCGGCGCAGTACCTCGTTCTCCTGCTCGAGCAGTCGGACACGTTTCTTGGCTTCACGCAGCTCGGCCGACTCCGACGCGGTCACGCCGGGGCGCTTGCCGGCCTCGACGTCCGCGGCTTGGAGCCAGTTGCGCAGGCACGAGTCGGAGATTCCGAAGTCCTTGGCGATCTGGGCGATCGGAGCCTCGCCGCGCCGGGCGATCGCCACGACGTCGTCGCGGAACTCCTTGGGGTGAGCTTTAGGCATGGTCAACATCCTCCCAGCAGTGCCCACAGGCACCACAAGTGGGGTGTCACCTATTCGTGCAGCAGTCCCTCCTGCCAACTGCTCGAGCGCTTCGTTCTCTGGAAGTTCTGGAAGCTCGTCGTGGTTGGCGGGATTCCGAATGGCTTGAAATAGTCCCCTCGCGAAGAAGCCTGCGCCCTCGTGGAGGTTTCGGAACGTGTCGCTCGCGTCATCGTCCATCAATCGAAGCCGTGGCCTGCCGGCCTCCGGCGGTTTGACAGAGAAGACATCCGCAATGAGCTTCCACTCGGAGGCGTCACGTCGATTCACCTTGGACTGCACCTGGCCGTTGAGGGCTCGAGCGGCTACCGTTACCGCCTCGCGAAGGTGTCCGGTCGCCCACAATGACCTGCAGCTCTCCCAAATCCAAGGGTGCAACGATGCTGCTGACAAGTCCGGCGCATCCTCACCCAAGTGCAGCCGAACGTCATCAGCCGCATCGAGCTCGGCGAGTGCCCGGATGGTCGCAACCATGTGGAGGTTCCACGGCAGGTCGTCGTCAAATGGCAGGGAACGCCAGGTCGGAGTAATGCGATCGAGGATCTTTTCTGCCGTCTGCGCCTCTCGCTGAACCTGCTCAAGCGGATGTACGAAACGCCATGAGCCTGTACTCATCATGTAAGCCGGGGGTGGGGTGTACTGAACCCTCAAGGTCTCTTGGAACTTGGCCAACTGCGCGCGCGCCCACGACTCGTTCATAGAGGCACTCTAGCGACCCGAGTCGGGTGGTGACGCGCCTCACGTTGGATGTCAGTGGGTGCATCTAGGCTCTGCTCAGCGTGTTCTAGCCAACTCTCTGGAAGGTGTCGCATGAGTGAGTCTGAGGGTCTCCCAGCCCGTGGCGTGGTGTTCTGGCCTGTGGGTACCGGTGACAGCGCGACGGTAGTCGTCGACGACCTGGTCGTGTTGCAGGTCGATCTGCACGATATGGCGAAGGCGGATGACGACGCCGAGCCGGAGGTCGCGGTCGTGGACCGGCTGGTTGAAGCGCTTCCCGTCGTAGACGGGATGCCCTACCTTTCAACGTTCGTGCTCACGCACGCCGACAAGGACCACTGCCTCGGCTTTGCGGATCTGCTTGCCCAGGTGCGGATCGGCGAGTTGTGGTCGACGCCGCGGCTGTGGCGGGAGTACAACGACGAGGATGCCCCGGAGCTGTGCAAGGACGCGATCGCGTTCCGTGAGGAGTCAGAACGACGCATCGAAGCGACCATGGTCGCTGTGGGCAAGGGGCTCACGCCGGAGAGTGGTGACCGGATCCGCGTGGTCGGGTACGACGCCGATCACAGTTCGCACGCGTACGACGAGCTGCCCGACGAGTACCTGGCATGGCCAGGGCAGTCGTTGACGTTCCTGGACGGTTTCGACCGCACAGGCATGTTCGAAGCATTCATCCACGCCCCATTCAAGGACGACGCTGCCGCCGCACGGAACGACACTTCGTTGTCGATGCAGGTCACTCTTACTGACGAGACCGGCGTTGACGGGAAGGTGCTGCTGTTCGGCGACCTGGCGCACGACACGATCATGAAGATCTTCGACTACAGCGAGTACTACGAGCGAACGCAGTACTTGCAGTGGGACGTTCTGCTGGCCCCCCACCATTGCTCCAAGAAGGTGATGTACGAGAGGGACGCCGATGGCGAGGAGGTTCTCCAGTACGACGTGCTCAACGCTTTCGAGCGACATGCGCGTCCCGGCGCCACAGTCGTGTGCAGCAGCGGCGTGTTCCCCGACGTGGACGTCGACGGACACAACCCTCCGCACAAGATGGCCGCTGATCGGTACGCCGAACTCGTCGACGAAGTGATCTGCACAATGTCCTGGGTCGACGAGGGCGCCCCGATGCCTGTCGTGTTCGGTGTCGATGCAGCCGGTGCCCGCATCCTCCGCGGCGACCTCGTCAAGAATGCGGCGCAGGAGGCCGCGACAGAGCTGAACCTGATGGCCATCGGACACCGGTTCGCAGCAGTCACCGCCTCCGCCGTCGCGGTGGCCAAAGCACTACCGGCTGCACGGGCGGAGTCAACACGGGCGACTGGCCCGGAGCGCGTCGATGTGGCGGTCGCGGCGGACCGTGGAGGAGCTAGCGCACCGGCAACCCCAGTCGGGTTCGGACGTTGAGTGAGCTGGCACGCCGCCAGCTCACCGGGCTCGCGGAGGTCAGCGGCGGTGCCGTCGAACTGCTGAGCGAGACCTCCGACGAGTCCGGGCGGGTCACGTTCACCGTGTCGCTCGACACCTCAGGGATCTCGACCTCGGGCGCAGGCATTCGCGTCCGCAATCGCGAGCGGTTCGAGATCCTCGTCGACCCGTCGTTCCCGTACGTACACCCGAGCGTGGAGGTTGCGCACCGTCGCTGGGCGGGGACGCCGCACGTGCAGTGGGGCGGTCATCTGTGCCTGTACGCAGCTCCCACAGTGGAGTGGAACCCCGCGGACGGTATGCGCGGACTGATCTCGCGCCTCAACCTCTGGCTCCAGCGGGCGGCCACTGGAGAGCTCGACCCGGACGGCCAGCCACTGCACCCTCCCGTCGCATACGCCTCCTACCAAAACGGATGGGTGGTCATCCGCCCGGATCTCGGAGACCTCGCGCCGTGGTCCGAACACCACACGAAGCGGACCCGGCTCGTGTATGCGTGGTGCGCCAAGCGCGGCAGCCGCATCGATGTTCTCGAGTGGCTGACCGAAGAGACTGTCCTCCAACGGCATCTCGCCGATGAACTGCATGCCCACGATGAACATGGTCAGGTTCTGTTCGCCGCACCGTTGGTGCTCATCAGCGACACCCTCGACATGGAGTACCCCAACACTGCTGAGGAACTCTCGGCTGCGCTGGATGAACGTGGATGTTCGAGAGAGGAGCTCCTTCGCGCACTCGTCAATGCGCGTCGGGTCAACAAGTTCTCCGGCGCTGACCCAGACAGTGACGAGTCCATCCCGGCGATGATGCTGCTCGGAACCCCCGGCCGCCGGGTCGAGCCCGGACGCCCGCTCGCCCACATCACAGCTTGGCACCTCGACGACCTGGGGAGCAAGATCACTAGCCTTCTTGACCGAGTCGACCCAGTGGAGCAGGCCGAGCTCGCCGCTGGCGTGAGAGAGCTCGCCGACGACTGGCTTGGATTCGCAAAGGTCCGGTGGATGGTGGTGCACGAAGCTCGACCTGAGGTCACCCGTCGACGCGACTCGGGGTCGCCCGCCCAGTGGCTCTCGGGGAAGAAAGTGCTGGTCCTCGGAGCCGGAGCACTCGGAGCGCCGATCGCCGAGCATTGCGTCCGCGCCGGCGTTTCGATGCTCCACGTCGTCGACAAGGGCATCATCACGCCTGGAATCCTGGTGCGTCAGCCGTACGACGACGCGAATGTCGGATATGGCAAGGCCGAGATCCTGGCGCAGCGACTGTCCAAGATCCGCCACGACCTTTCGGTCACCCACGACCGCCAGAACGTCACCACCGCAACGCTTGCAGACCCAGACCCGCTGCTCGGCTACGACCTGATCGTCGACGCGACGGCGGACATCGGAGTGCGGACTCGCATCGAGGCTGTGCGCGCCGCCGTTCGCGACCGATGGCCGACAACCATCACCGCACTGTTCGGACACACCGCCCAGCGTGGCGTCGCGACTGTCGCCAGGCGCGGTGCGACCGGGAGCGGCCACGACATCCTCCGCCGGCTCGCCATCGACACGGAGACCAACCCGCCACCCGGATGGAAAACGGTCGCTGACGACCTCTTTCCCAACCCGCCCAGGACCGAACTGTTCTTCCCCGAGCCCGGCTGCTCGTCCCCCACATTCACCGGATCGGCCACAGACGCTACGGCTCTGGCGTCGGCTCTATTCGCCGCTGCGATCACGGCCGTCTCCTCATCGGAAGGCCCGCGGATGGTAGCCGTCGGATACGACCTGACACCCGGCGCTACGGGAGTGCGGCCCGCACCACTGGCCTGGCAGGAAGATCTCGTCCAGACCGACCAGACCGGAGAGCACGAGGTCCGTGTCAGCGCTCGCGCGCTAGCCGAGATGCGCACGGAAGTACGCCGTGGACACCGGGTACGCGGTGCCGGGGTCGAGACAGGAGGGATGCTTCTCGGCAGCATCGACGATGCCACGCACACCGTTTACGTCGACGCCGCCACAGGCCCCTCCCCCGACAGCCACCTCTCGGCCGCCTACTTCGACCACGGCACGGACGGGACGCAAGAGATAGTCGCGAAGACCCGGAAGTCCACGGCCGACCGGGTCGGGTTCATCGGTATGTGGCACACGCACCCCTACGGACACGCCTGGCCCAGCCCAACCGACGAAGCAGGCATGGCCGACATCGTCGCCCCCGACGGGACGGGCCGCCGGGCGACGATGCTGATCCTCGGTGGTGACAACGCAACATGGCGACGATGGGTCGACGACGGGATACCGCCGGACATCTACGCCTGCGTCGTCAGTCGCGCGGCCGCCCGGCGACCCGAGGGCGCCAAGACCGCGCCATACCTCGATCCAGCGGTCGTATGGTTTCCCGGAGGGTATTCATACCGCGCACCCCGAGGCGGAAACCAGTGACCCCGAAAATCGGCCTCGCACTGTCAGGCGGAGGATTTCGGGCTACCGCCTTCGGCCTCGGGTGCCTCCGGGCCCTTCATGATCGGGACCTGCTCCGCCACGTAGACGTCGTCTCCGGAATCAGCGGAGGCAGCCTCCTCACCGCGATGTGGGCCTACGGACCTGAGCCGTTCGACGAGTTCGACGATACCGTCGTGAGCCTGCTCCGTCAGGGGCTACAGGTCGAACTCGTCCGTCGGGCGTTGTCCCCTCGAGCAGCGTTGCGTGCGTCAACGAGCGCTCTGCGTGCGCTAGGGCCAGAGCGTCGGCGTTCCTACTCACGGACGGACGCGCTGGTCGAGGCACTCGGCGCTCGCGACTTTGGCCAGAGGAACGTCTCGGACGTCACTCACCAGAGGCTGAACACGGTGATCTCAGCCACCGACATGGCCTCGGGGAACGCGGTGAGGTTCGGAAGCTCTGTGAGTTCCTGCTCCGCGTATGGGCAGATTGTCGACGAGGTGACTGTCGCAGAGGCGGTGGCGGCGTCGGCGGCGTTCCCTGCTCTGCTTCCAGCGCTCCGCCGTGAGTACGATTTCCGGGGGGCAGACGGTGCCAAGTACAGGCGTGCTGTCGTGATGACCGACGGTGGTGTCTACGACAATCTCGGGCTCGCTCCTGTGTTGCCCGGGCGCTCGTCGAGGTACAGCCAGCACGTCTACGACCTCGACTACATCATCGCCGTCGACGCCGGCAGAGGTCGGAGCGACCGGAGGACCGCTCGCTTCATGGCGGGCCGGCTCGCGCAGAGTTTCGACATCACGCACACGAAGTCTCAAGACGCCGCCCGTGGCCGGATCCACCAGGCAGGTCAAAATGCCGAGCTCAAGGGGTTCCTTCATGTCTATCTCGGGACCCGCGACGACCGACTTCCCGCACCCCCGGCTGACTTGGTCCCACAGAGCAGGGTGCGCGCCTACCCAACAAACTTCGCCGCGATGACTGCCGACAACCTGGACGCGCTGGCCGTTCGAGGCGAGCAGCTCGCCCGCACACTCATCAACGCGTACGCACCAGACCTTGAAGGGTAAGTCGGATGCCGAGACCGAAGCCCGGTCGTGATGTACGGCCTGGACCGTGCTCCGTAGTCGGGGTTCACGAGAGGGACGCAGCACCCCCACCGACTGGGCCGCAAGGTGCAGCTCTGGGCCGTTTGCGCAGATCTCAACAACGCGAAAGCGCAGGCCGAGGCGGGCGTTGTGTCAGCCCCACGTGCCATTCTCATCCTGGCGAATATACAAACACCGGACATGGGCCGGCTGGAGGAGACGCACGCATGATCAGGCAACACCCCGCGGCGCCACGAGCGCGCCGGCATTCTGTGCAGGTGCGCCGGTGAGCGCGATCGTTGGCGCGATGGCGCGGGCGGGCACGGCCTTTGCTGACCCAACTCTCACGATGCTGCACCAGCGCGATGCCCAGGTCACCACTGCGATCTTCGCTGCGTGCTTTCCGCGTGAGGTTCGCACTGTTCCGGTGGACAGGATGCACGGACTTGTCGAAGAGATGCTCGGGGAGTTGCGGGCGACTGAGTTCGCGGAAAAGGTCCCTGACAAGAGCAGCAAGGAGCTGTGTGCAAGTTGGCGGCAACGCCAATGGCTTGTGCGTGACGTCGATGACGGCGGCGGGGAGTTCTACTCCCTTACGTCTGCTGCCCAGTCGGCGCAGGGGACGGTGAATGGTCTTACGCGTGAGCGAACGTCCTTGAGCGGGCATCGCATTTCCAACATCGTCCAGGCGGTGCGCACCCTCAATGCGGATGCGCACCCTTCGCGCCCGGCGCGCATCGAAGCTCTTGAGCGAGAGAAGGCGGAGATTGAAGCGCGGCTGGCGGTCCTGCATTCTGATGAGCCTCTGCCTGCGGTGTCCCCGGACTACATGCTCAACGGCTTCATGGAGATCTTGACGCTCATTGCTGACCTCCCCCGTGACTTCCAACGCGTCCGTGAGTCCTTCGTCAGTCAACGCAGCGCGCTCCTGACGAAGTTCCGCAGCGCTGGGAGCACGGCGGGCGAACTGGTCGGCGACTATCTGGACCAGGCGGACCATCTGATGGACACCGCCCCGGGCCGGGCGTTCCAAGGTGCGTTGGAGCTGCTGCGTGACCAAGACATGCTCGAGCGGCTCTCGCAGGACCTCAAGGGTCTCCTGGAGCACCCCACGGCCGAGGACATCCTCAACGACGACGACCGGGCTGAACTGTCAGGCATCGCGCGGACACTGACCTCTGGGATCTCCACTGTCATCACACACCGCCGACAGGTGACCGCGGTCCTGCAGCAGAACATCCAGACGCACAACACAGAGAACGACCACCACCTCGAAAACGTCCTCCGTGACCTCGAGGCGTCGTTCGCCCCTTGGCTGGAGCGGACCGGGTCACGCACGCGTGTTGACCTGGAGCTGCTGCCGTTGCGTCCCCAGGTCAAGCACCTGCGCGAGCGGCTGTACGACCCCGCCGACGACCTCGCGCTCAAGCCGATGGCGCGGTCGCAGTCGTCAGCGCCCGAACCGATGACGCTCGCGCAGCTGCGCGCTCTCGGCGGACCGGACATGCCGGCGTTGCGCGCCCACCTGGAAGGCCTGTGGCGCACCGCCCCGGGCGCGACGTTGGCCAGTGCCTTCGCTCAGCTCCCGGACCCGTCCCGGCGACCCGCTGACCTCCTGGGCGCGGTGCAGGTGGCCACCGACAGTGCGCTCGTAGGTCGAGTTGACGCCTTCGAGCACGTGGAGACCCTGCGCCCTGACGGTGCGCGGCGCACCTGGGAAGTCCCCACGTTCGCGGTCGGGGCGCCCAAGGCCTCCCCTGGGCCCTCGTCGAAGCTGAACGACTTGCTGGAAGACCTTGAAGACGAGATGAAACGAGAGAGCGAATGAGCCAATTCACTGCCCAGCCCGGCATCGATGAGCCCCTCGTTGACGACAGCGACCTCGACCTCGACCTCGACCTCGACGACGACAGCCCGGACGGCTTCCTGCCCGGGGACGCGGGGATAGCCAGCGACCTGCCCGGGTCCCAGCAGTTCGACGGGGATACCGGGGACCTTGGCCCTGCAGCCCGTCGGGCGCTCATCGCGTTGGTCAAGTGGGAGTTCATCTCCGACTCCAGGCACCCGGCCGAGTGGAAGGCACTGCTCGCCAACCGCACCGATATCACCAAGCGGCTCAACGAGCTCTACCTCGAACTGCACGTCGACAGCGAGCGCAAGGTCGCGTTCAAACGCCAGGCGCCTGCCGCGGGAACCAGCAAGTTCCCCACCCTCCTGCATGACCGGGCATGGGGCCGGGAGGAGACGGTCCTGCTCGTGTACTTGCGGCGCAGGCTGCGACAAGGTCTTGCAGACGGGCAGACTCGGCACTTCGTCGAGCGCAGCGACATGCTCGCCTACGTCGACATGCTGCGCCCCGCCAACGCGACCAATCGCTCCAGCGACAAGACCGCTGCAAGCAACGCGATCGGCGCTCTTCACACCAGCGGTCTGCTGCGCGGGCGCAAGACGGACGACACCTTCGAGATCGACCGCGCGCTCGAGGCGCTCCTTCCGTTGGAGCGCCTGGACACGCTGCTGGCGTGGGTGACTACCGACGGGCAACCAGCCGACCAAGATGACACGCCCGCCAGTCTGGACGAGGCCGGCACTGACAAAGGAGAACTGCTGTGACTGCACTTGACGTCTTGCCAGGCCTGGACATCACCGACGTGGCCAGCACTTCCCAGTGGCGCCTGGAGACGTTGCAGGTCGCCAACTGGGGCGGATTTTCGAGCATCAACACCCTGCGCGTCGACCGAGAGTCGACGCTGCTTTCGGGGCAGTCTGGGACAGGGAAGTCGACGCTGCTCGACGCATACCTCGCGCTGATGATGCCCGGCACGACCGCGTTCAACGGCGCCTCCAACGACGCCGGCGGCGGACGTGCCCGTGGCCAAGAACAGCGATCGCTGTTGTCGTACCTGCGCGGGCAAATCGATACCACCACCGACGAGTCCCGCCAGTCCAAGGCGAAGGTCACCCGCGGGCACAAGGAACCCACCTGGGGTGGGATCGTCGGCCAGTTCATCGACGACGGCGGCCGCCGATTCAGCGTCGCGCGCCTCTACTATGTCCCTGCGTCTGCGACGTCAGATGTGGCGATCGTCAAGCGCCTGGTGACCATGGAGCGAGTCCTGGACCTGGAAGCGGTTATCCCTCTCGCGAACAACCGCTTCCAGCCGAATGAGCTCGAGTCCGCGTTCCCCTCGCTGACGGCGCACAAGGGCTACGGCGAGTTCGCAGAGAAGTTCTGCAAGCGGCTCGGCATCGGCACCGGAGGAGACGGCAAGACAGCCCTGAAGCTCTTGGCGCGCATCCAAGCCGGCCGGCAGATCAGCACCGTCGACGACCTCTACAAGTCCATGGTGCTGGAAGAGCCCTCGACATTCGTCGCAGCAGACCAGGCGTTGGCTCACTTCGACGAGCTCGACGGCACCTACCAGCGGATGGTCACCGAGCAGGACAAGGCACAGCGTCTGAGCCCCCTCCCCGGCCACCACGAACGCCTCCTGGTCGCGCAAAGCACCCTCGAGCAAGTCTCCGCCATCGGTCTGGACGCCATCGGCCTCAGTCCCCTGACCGTGTGGGAGACCGCCCAAGAGGCCGCGATGGTCACCGACGCCGAGACCATCGCCATGCAGAGGACCACTGCCACCGCCCTAGAGCTGCGCGTCGCCGTAGCGCAGGTCGACGAGGCCACCGTCGCCCAACGTGACGCGCTGACCGCCTACAACGCTGGCGGTGGCGATCGCATCGCCCAGCTCGACCAGAGCATCGCAGCGGCCGAACAGGAGCGCGCCCGGCAAGAGGGACGCCTCGCGACGCTCATCGCGAAGACCTCCCCGCTGAACACGGACATCGCCGCGCTCGACACAGACGCGTACAGCGCCCTGGTCACCGCCGGCACGGAGTTCCTGGAACAGGCGGAGGCGAAGGAAGCCGCCCTGCAGGAGCGGTTTGGCCCGCTGGCAGCAGACGCTGTCAACGCGCGGAACCGCCAGGAGGACCTGGAGAAGGAGCTCAAGGACGCCAAGGCCCGCCCGGGGCGCGTGCCTGCGTCGCTGGACCGTCAGCGCATGCAGGTCTGCGAAGCGACGGGAATGACGCGGGAGGACCTGCCGTTCGTCGCAGAGCTCTTGGACATCCCCGCGTCGCAGGAGCGTTGGCGCACCGCGATCGAGGTCACGCTGGGAGGAGTGACGTCGCGGATGGTGGTGCCCCAGGACCGCATCCGCGAGGTGTCGGCGACCGTGGACCGCATGCCCTGGACCACCCGCATGGGATTCGACGCCGTCCCGGTCGACCTGCCGAGGGCACCCAAACAGAATCCTGCGTCCGTGGCCGGCAAGCTTGAGGTCGCCGAAAGCAAGTTCGCCGGGTGGGTCTCCCAGCGTGTGAGCTCGCCAAAGCTCAACGCGTTGTGCGTGGAGACCGCTGAGGACCTGCAAGGCCAGGGAATGCGCGTCTCGCTCTCGGGGCAGAGCCGCAACGGGAACCGCTATGCCCACGGCCGCAGCGCCAAGGACCGCAACATCATCGGCTTCGACAACACCGGCGCCGTCGCTGAACTCGAAGCCGACCTCGCCGCGGCCGAACTCGAGCGAACCGCAGCCAGGCACGCGTATGACGCCGTGACGGGCGAACAGCAGTCCCTGCGCCACCTCACTTCCGCGCACGACGCCATCGTCCAAGGCTCGTTCCAGGACGTCGACGTGCGGGGCAGCGACACCCTACTCACCTCCCTGCGCACCGACCGCGAGAACCTCCTGACCGCAGATGATGCCCTGGCTGCGCTGAAGGAGCGCCTGGGCGAAGCAGAGCGGGAACTCCAGGAGCGCACCAAGGTTGCCGGCGGACTGGAGACGCAGCGCGAGCTGCTGGCCACGGAGTGGAAGAAGCTCGTGACGCGCACTGATCAGCTGACGAAGGCACATATTGGGCACGAGGAAGTCGGTGAAATCGACGCTAAGCCTCTGGCGCGCCTGGAGGCTTGGTGGAATGAGGCAACGACCACTGAGACGCGGCAGAGCCTCTCCGACTGGCCAGTGAACCGGAAGATGCTCCGTGAGAAGTTGAAGACCGAGCAGGGCGCCGCCAGCGCGGCACTGGAGGTGGCAACCGGTGAGATCCAGGCGATCCTCGTCTCCTACCAGCGGGCGCACTACGACCCGAACCTGGGAACCACGGTTGACGGCGTCGGGGACTACCTGGAGATCTACGACGAGATCCAGGCCACGGGGCTCGCCGCCCGCAGCCAGGAGTGGCGCGATCGCCTACTGCGGTGGAGCGGAGAGGACCTGGTGCCCCTGACCCAGGCGATGACCGAAGCGATCGTCGACATCAACGCACGCCTGGACCCGATCAACCGGATCCTGCACAAGCTGCCCTTCGGGCCGCTGAACCGCCGGCTCTACATCGACCTGCGACCAACTCCGGACGCTACGGTCCTGGACTTCCGCCGCCAGCTCTCCGCCCTGTCTTCTGGGGCGACGAGGGACCTGGACCTGGAGCAGATGCGGGAACGCTTCGAGGAGCTGAAGCAGTTCATGGCGTTGGTGCGCTCCCCCAACGACCCCCGCGTGGACCTCAACGTCGCCAATCGCGAGCACCTCCTCGACGTGCGCCGTCACGTGCACGTCACGGCGCAATGCCTGGACGGCGAGGGAGTCGAGTCCATCTTCGACTCCCTGGGCGGCAAGAGTGGCGGCGAGACGCAGGAGCTCATCGCGTTCATCGTGGGCGCTGCACTGCGGTACCGACTGGGAGACCAGCTCCGGGACCGTCCGCAGTTCGCGCCGGTGTTCCTCGACGAGGCGTTCATCAAGGCCGACGCGGAGTTCTCCGGCCGTGCTGTGAAGGCGTGGTTGGGGCTCGGCTTCCAACTAGTCGTCGGCGCGCCCACCGACAAGGTCTCCGCGCTCGAGCCGCACATGCGCGCGTTGGTCTCCATCACCAAGAACCACGTGAGCAACGAGTCGTTCCTGACGCACCTCACCGACGTAGACCGCACCCCGCCTGGTGCAGGAGAGGACACGCCGTGAAGCAGGACCCACCCGACCTTCTCACCACGGTGGCGGGGAAGCTGACCCAGCACCTGGCCGCGTATGTGGCCGGCACCAAGGCGTGGACCACTAGCTATGCGCTGGGGCAGTGGCAGGCGGAGGCACTAGCAGTGAACTTCGCCGCGGTGCCCCTGCGCGTGGACGCGTGGCGCCGGTGGGCGCGCGAGCAGGACGTGCAGTTGCGGTTCGCGAACCGCAAGGTCGACCGCGGCCTGCAGGCGACGATCATCACCCACGTTGAGCTGCCCGACCTGGACACCGCTGCACGCATCTGCGGCTCCCCGTGGCCGGCAGCCGTGCGGACCACCCGCGAACGCGCTGCAGCGCTCACGGCCCACTTCCCCCACCTGGGCGACTCCGCGCTGCTCGCCGTGGCACTCAAGCAAGCGCGGGACCTGAACGACGTGGCGTTCGACGTAGCAGTCAACGCCGGACAGTGGTTCGCGACAGCTGGCGACATCTCGGCCCTGACACCCCGGCAGGTGCCCCTCGAGGGCACCGACGCGAAGTGGCTCCAACGGCACAAGCGCATCGTGGCCAGCCTGGCCGGCCTGGAAGCGATAGAGCTCGCCGCGCCGCACCCGCCCCGCGCCCACTTCACCTACCTCGACCCGCAGCACCTCCTGGCAGGCGGGCGCCGGCACGACAGCGTGACTCTCGGCGACCGGGTAGCGCCGGCGTACGAACCGCGGGTGGTGATCATCTCCGAGAATAAGGACACCGCCCTGTTCTTCCCCCAGACGCCCAGCGCGATCTCGGTCGAGGGCGGTGGGAGCGCTTCGGTGCTCCTGGCCGACGTGAGCTTCATCGCGGCAGCCGATCTCGTCGTGTACTGGGGTGACCTCGACGCTGACGGGTTCGAGATCCTCGACCGACTCCGCGCCCGCGGCCTTGAGGTCACGTCGATGCTGATGGACCGCAGCACGTGGACGCGGTACGTGCGGTACGGCACCATGCTGGACAAAGACGGGCGCACGATCTCGCCGCGAGCGCCCAAGGAGGTGGCACACCTGACCACGCCTGAGCAGGAGATGTACCACCAACTCTGCAGCGAGGGGCACGTAGGACCTCGGCGTCTAGAGCAAGAGCGCATCCCGTTGACGGTGGCGGCCACCGCCCTGACCGAACTAACCAGTGGGCGCGCACGGGGTCCGTTTGCGTAGCCGCCCCAAAGTCCGGCTGGGCGGATGCATGGCGCGGCTGTCGGGGATTCTGCGCAAGCCGGGCACTTCGCCGGACGTGGACGCAGCCAGGCTCATGGCAGCCATTGGGCTCTCGCACGAGGAAATGCGGGCGTGCCGGAAGAAGGAGAACTCACTTGAACGATGATCAAGCGCCTGGAGGCCAACCAAGTCCTTGTCTCTCGCAGGGTCCAGCACTACATCCCGCAGCGCCTCACCCACGTAGATTTCAGTGGCATGACCGTCCGGCACGACCAAGTTCCCTTCATCTTCCTCGCCGGAGGCGACTGCTCAATTGACCGGATCCCAAACCGGCACACTTCCCGCCTGCAATGTAAAGGAACCCAAGCACTTCGGGATGTAAACGAACCTTTACATTCCACCTCGGACGATCGGCACCCCTCGGAGCGCCCGCCGAAGCCTCAGGTCAGGTCCAGTTCGCCCACTATCGAGACCGTTCTGAACGGCGTAGCGTGCAAACTAGAGGCGAGAGAGGAATCCACGTGCCACCAACTTGCCAAACCGGTCCACCTCACGACGCCGAGGAGATGCATGGCAGATGCACAACACCCACCGCTCCTTCGCGAGGCAGCGCGCTGACCTGGCCTTTTGTCAGCCCCTGGGAGCCTCTTCGTCTCTACTACGACATGTGATCGTTGCTGGTCGCGGCATGCGCCGTGAGTAGTTGATCTGCAGTGATGGCACCCCGGCCGCCCTTTGTGGCGGGCGGGGTGCTTCGCTCTTACCACGGCACCCAGCGCCGACTGCCGCGGACTCCGGGCATGCAGCTACGGGCAGGGCCCCTGCCTCCAGTCAAGCCACCCGACCCGCCGTGGACCGTCGAGCACCTCGCTCGCGCCCTGCGCATCGGCAACCGGCTACACGAACCGCGACAGCCGCACCCAGCTTCTCCGCACCGTTCCGCCTCGCCGCCTCACCACCGCCCGGCTGTACTTGGCTGGCGCAGGTGCGGCGACTCCCCCGCGGGGCCGGGCGCAGCAGCGGGCACGTCAAGTCGGTTCCATTAAGCGACTGGGTGACGGCCCAGGCCCACGGGTCGATCCGTGCCCGTCCAAGTTCGCACTAGAAGGCGCTCGCGTCGGACCGCGGTTGCCTCGGCAGGGGGACCACGAGGATCTCGGGTCGGCAGGGGGCTTGAAGGGGCTCGTGGGTGGCCGTGAGGATCGCATCGTCGGTGCCCAGTTGGCGGACGACTTCGCGGCGGTGGGCGCCTGCGAGGTCGGGGAGCAAGTGGTGCGGCCGCCGGGCCCGGTGTCCACGACGACGAATCGGTCGTCTGCCTGGGCGAGGACGGCAAAGCCTGCCGCCATCAAGCCCTGCGACTGGCTTGGACTTGATGTGGTCCTCATTCGCGGCGGGCTCGGCGACAGGGCTGGTCCGGGAAATCCGCTGAGCGCCGTCATCCCCGACCTCACCGACCTCACCGACCTCACCGACCGAATCTTCGATGTGAGCGGCCGGGTCGGCGGTCGGTTCTAGGAGTCAATCACTACACTTGGGCCATGAAGATCGGAAATGCGCTGGTCTCGACCGCATCGCTAGACTTCACCGCAAAGGTCGACGCGCTGAAGGCCCTCGGCTTGGTCGAGGCCACCCACGTTGACTACGGGCTCACCGGAACCCACCATGCCTGGCATCGTCGCGAGGACTTGTGGGTGGCCTGGTCGACGATAGACCGCGCCGCGGGTCGTGCTGGTGCGCAATGACGATAGACGTGATCCTCAACGGCGCTGTCATGCCGATCGACCAGGCCGTGTTCACAACTCTCCTCGAGAACTCCGTGGCGGGCACCTACAAGGCATATGAGCACGCACTCGAATCGGGCAAAATCAAGTTCGATGACCTGGTCAGTCTTTGCCGCAAGGGAGACCTCCCCTATTCTCTGTTCTTCGCACCCCTCCCTATGGTGGAGGCGCAGGTGGCCACGAAGATCCAAAAACTCCTCGCAGGGGTCAGCAAGGACACGTTCTCTATCGGCTCCCGCGCTAGGGTGGAGCTGCGCGACGTGGAGTTGGTCGTGAAGGATCTGATTCGCAAGCAGGAGTTGCTCAAAAAGCACGACACCTCACTTGTGAGGAACAAGATTGTCGGAATTCTGCGCAAGCCGGGCCTATCAGTTGAAGCGGACGCAGCCAGGCTCATGGAAGCCATTGGACTCTCTCACGAGGAAATGCGGGCCTGCCGGAAGAAGAACGGTGCGCTCGAACTTATGGTCGAGCGCCTGGAGACGAATCAGATTCTGGTCTCTCGCAGCGTCCAACACTACATGCCGCAGCGCCTCACCCACGTGAGCTTCAGCGGCATGACTGTCAGGGACAATCAGGTTCCCTTCATCTTCCTCGCTGGAGGCGACCACGGCGACCACCAAGAGCCGGTGGGCCGGACGATCTTCACGCTAGCCCTGATGACAGTGCTAATCGCACGCAGGATCTTCGCACCAATGACATGGGACGGCGGCAGAGCGGAGACCGACTATGGACGCGAATTCGACATCGCTGGCGCTATGCTCATGCCTGCGCACCAGATCAACGCGATCAGCCCATCGTCGCTCGACGACATGAAGGCTGCTTCTGACGAGTTCCAGGTCACCGCCAGTGCAGTCACCGTGCGCGCAATGCGTCTTGGAATCATCAGCGGGGAGACCGCCCGCTCCCACCTCGACGAACTACGGATCGAGTTCGGCCAATTCCCGAAAGCGGGTCCCCGCAACAAAATCCTTCCCGAGAACGCCGTTCGGAAGTACAACGGGCGGGAGTTTTCGAAGCGCATGCTTCATGTCTTGGACATGAAAGGCATCTCGCCAGGCGAGTTCTGCCGCACCGTCTGCCTGAACCATCTCAAGCCCCACCAGATCAGCAATCTCAGGAGGGCAGTTGGGTGAACGGTTTCGGGCAGAAGTACGTCGTCGACACAAACTCTCTGAGTCAGCTGAGGAGACATAGGCGGGCCAGCGTGTTCTTTCGTGATAACGCCCTCATCCCGGGTGAGGTGCTTCACGAATCAAAGGGCTTCCCCGACATCGACGTGCTGCGCAACAACATATACCCGACGACGCAGCCCGTCCTCGTGTGGCTCATGAGGGTGATGGCGACCGTTCCTGCCAGCGACACGCGACTCATCGACCTTTACGCAAACCATGGCAATGCCGACCCCTTGGTTGTCGCCTGCGCGCTGGACGGTCAGGACCAGGACAGTCAGTACCTGGACCCCAAGGAATGGGTCGTCGTGACTGGCGACCAGGCCCTGCGAGACAAGGCAGAGGAGTTTGGGTTGCGGGTGGTCACCAATGAGGAGTTTGCGGCCGTCATCGACTCTGCAGAGAACTACGATCGGGAGACCGGGACCGGGACCGATGAGATCGCGTGTGCGCCCAGTTAGCAGGTGTCCGTGATCTCGTAATTAGGTAGCGGGATAGAGAGAACGTACCTTTCCTTGACAATCGTGAATCGCCGCAGTTTCGTGATCAGAACTCCGCGTCGCGTACCCACGACGCCGGAGCAAAGACCTGGGACCTTTGCCGACGGAGAGGTCGGCCAATGGAGCGCATGGTCGCCATCAGCTAGATGGGGCTGCTTTCCGTGGCCCGTGCCGCCCCACTGCACCTGATCGCCGCGGCCAAGGACTCCTGCGCGAGGTGGGCGACGTCGTCAACATCTCCTCAATCGCCGGTTGGGTGGGGGTCCGCGAGCCGTCACCCGGCCCCACCGCGCATCGATCAGCGAGCCGTGGATCGTGCCCACCGATCAGGGCTGACTACCGAACCCTCCCCATGGCGGCTCCTCGGCGACGCCCCGATGCGCTACGGCATCACTTGATGAAGAGCATCTCGCGGTACTTCGGCAGCGGCCAGGCGGCGTCGTCCACCTCGGTCTCGAGAGTGTCCGCGTAGCCGCGGGCGGTGTCCATGAGGCCACGGAGGGAGGTCGCCGAGTGCAGCATGTGAGCCTTGGTGTCGGCGAAGTCGTGGCGTTCGAGCTCGGAGCTCAGCGAGGCGACCGTCGACAGCAGCAGGTTCGCGTTCTCGGCGATGACCTTGACCTGGGTCGTGTCGAAGGACACACCCACCTCGTTGGCGACGGCGTAGGTGCTCGCGAGATCTGCGGCGTACTTGAGCGCGGCCGGGTAGATGACCGTCTTGGCCAGGTCGATGACGAGCCTGGCCTCGACCGCGATCGAGTTGATGTACTGCTCGGCGTACACCTCGTAGCGAGCGTTGAGCTCGATGGCGGACAAGACCCTGGTCTTCTCGAACAGCGCGATGATGTCGGGCTCGGTGAAGACCGGGAGGGCTTCAGCGCTGGTCGGCAGGTTGCGCAGGCCGCGCTCCGTGACGGCGGCCTCGTGCCACTCGGAGGAGTAGCCGTCCCCGCCGAAGACGGCGTCGCTGTGGAGCTCCATGAGCTCCTTGATGACGATCGCGACAGCCTCCGGACGGGTCTTGCCGGCCTCGAGCTGGACCTCGAGCTGGTCGCCGACCCACTCGAGGGAATCGGCCAGGATGGTGTTCAGCGCGGTCAGCGGACCCGAGACCGACTGCGAGGAACCGACGGCGCGGAACTCGAACCGGTTGCCGGTGAAGGCGAAGGGTGAGGTGCGGTTGCGGTCACCCGGGTCGCGCTGGAAGTTGAGGATCTGCGACAGGCCGAGGTCCATCATGCCGCCGTCGGAGGAGACCGAGATCTTGCCGGCCTTGATGTCGTTGAAGACGCCCTCGAGCTGGTCTCCGAGATAGACCGACAGAATTGCCGGCGGGGCCTCGTTGGCACCCAGACGGTGGTCGTTGGAGGCGGTAGCGATGACGGCGCGGAGCAGCGGGCCGAACTTGTGCACGCCGCGGATGACGGCACCGCAGAAGAGCAGGAAGTTGAGGTTGTGCTCCGGTGAGGTCCCGGGGTCGAGCAGGTTGCCCTGGGTGGAGTTCGCCACCGACCAGTTGACGTGCTTGCCCGAGCCGTTGATTCCCGCGAACGGCTTCTCGTGCAGGAGGCAGAGGAACCCGTGCTCAGCGGCAGTTGCCTTCATCACGGTCATCAGCAGCTGCTGGTGGTCAGCGGCGACGTTGGCAGCCTCGTAGTACGGCGCGATCTCGAACTGGCCGGGGGCGACCTCGTTGTGGTGGGTCTTGGCCGGGATCCCGAGGCGGTAGAGCTTCTCCTCAAAGGCCTGCATGAAGACCTGCACGCGCTCGGGGATCGCCCCGAAGTAGTGGTCGTCGAACTCCTGCCCCTTGGCCGGGGGCGCCCCGAAGAGGGTCCTGCCGGAGAGCAACAGGTCGGGACGCGCGACGGCGAAGTGCTGGTCGACCAGGAAGTACTCCTGCTCGGCGCCACAGCTCGCGTTGAGCGGCGCGATGTCGGTCTCGCCCATCAGGGTGAGCACGCGGCGGGCGGATGCGTCCATGGCGGCGATGGAGCGGAGCAGCGGGATCTTCTTGTCGAGGGACTCACCGGTCCACGACATGAACACCGACGGGATCATCAGGGTCGCGCCGTTGGCGGTCCACATGATGTACGCCGGGCTGGTCGGGTCCCAGGCGGTGTAGCCGCGTGCGGCGTTGGTCATGCGCAGGGAGCCGTTGGGGAACGAGGAACCGTCGGGCTCGCCCTTGATCAGCAGGCTGCCGGTGAACTCGGTGATCGCGTGGCCGTCCGGGTTCGTGACGATGAACCCGTCGTGCTTCTCGGCCGTGATGTTGGTGAGCGGGTAGAACACGTGCGAGAAGAACTTCGCCCCCTTGCCCATCGCCCAGTCCTTCATCGCGGCGGCGACGATGTCGGCCGTGGCCGAGTCGAGAGGCTCGCCGGTCTTGACGGTCTTCTTCACGGCCTTGAAGGCGTTCTTGGACAGCGCCTCCTCCATCTTCGCCAGGTTGAAGACGTCGATCGCCCAGATCTCACTCAGCGGGCGGGTCTCCGCGGTCTCCACAGTGGTGCGGTTGAGCACCTCGGTGATCGCGTGGCTTCGGACGTCGTTGGCAGTCATGGTCCAGCTTTCTATCGTCGAGGTTCGCTTCCGGCATGGTAGGAGGCCCCTGTTACCTGAAAGGCGACGGAGTGTTTCGGGCATGTTTCACACAAGGCCGCCCTCTGCGGCCTGCCCCCCGCGATCAGCGGGACGACTGAAGTCTCGTGCCACTTCCTGACGTGCTGAGACTCTGGTCACGCGTCGTCGGCACCCGCACCCGAGACCCTGGGAGGCGCGCTCGCCGTCGTCTCCGCCGCTCATCTCAAGATGATGAACGCCACGACACCTATCCCCACGACGACCGTGGTGAGCGTGATCCACCACGGCTTGACCGTCGGCACACCTCCTGGAGCGTCGAGGTCTCGGAAGGACGGGTTGATCGGCATCTGGTTCATCCCGGGCATCGCCCCGAACCCCATGCCCACCCTCTCCTCGTGCTCCTGCTTGCGGGAGCCGTCATCCACTTCACTCATCGGTCTACCTTTCTCGGCATACACGCACTTAGCCGGGAATCTACCCCTTGTAGTGACCAGTGCGTCATTGTTGTGCCAGGTAGGAGCGCCAGACCATCCTCCGGCTGCATGGACCAGACGCCGGCCATGGCCGAGACTGGGAACGTGACCCCCGTGGCGGAGTCGCCCGAACGGAAGGACCACCCGTGCGCAACCAGATCCAGCTGATCACCTACGCGGACCGCCTCGGCCGCGACCTCGCCGGCACCAGTCGCATTGTGGAGGAGGTGTTCGGCGACGCCGTCGGTGGTGTCCACCTCCTCCCCTTCTTCACCCCCTACGACGGCGCCGACGCGGGGTTCGACCCGGTGGACCACACAGCCGTCGACCCGCGCCTGGGGACCTGGGACGACGTCCGCGCGCTCGGACGTGCCCGGGACACGGTGGTCGATGTCATCGTCAACCACGTCTCCGTCGACTCCCCGCAGTTCCGGGACGTGGTCCGCCGCGGCGACAGCTCGCCCTACGCCTCGATGTTCCTCACCTTCGCCGACGTGTACCCGAGCGGTGCGACCGAGGACGACCTCACCGCCACGTACCGCCCGCGCCCGGGGCTGCCGTTCACCCCGGTCGTGCTCGGCGGGCGCAAGCACCTGGCGTGGACGACCTTCACCTCCCAGCAGATGGACATCGACGTCACGAGCGCCGTCGGCCGCGGCTACCTGACCTCCGTCCTGGAGACGCTCGCCCGGGCCGACGTGACGCTCGTGCGTCTCGATGCCGTCGGCTACGCCGTCAAGACCCCGGGCACGACGAGCTTCATGACCCCCGAGACCTTCGACTTCATCGACGGGTTCACCCAGCAGGCCCGCAATCTCGGCCTCGACGTCCTCGTCGAGGTCCACTCCTACTACCAGCGTCAGATCGAGATCGGACGACGCGTCGACCGCGTGTACGACTTCGCGCTCCCCCCGCTCGTGCTGCACGCCCTGACGACCGGCGACGGCGAGCCGCTGCGCCGCTGGCTCGGGATCCGGCCGGCCAACTCCGTCACCGTCCTGGACACCCACGACGGGATCGGCGTGATCGACGTCGGGCCGGACCAGACCGCCCCCGACCGCCCCGGACTGCTCACCCCGGAGCAGATCGACGCCCTCGTCGAGGGCATCCACGAGCGCACCGGCGGCCAGAGCCGGCAGGCAACCGGGTACGCGGCGTCGAACCTCGACGTCTACCAGGTGAACAGCACCTACTACGCAGCCCTCGGCTGCGACGACCGCCGGTACCTGGCGGCCCGGGCCATCCAGTTCTTCACCCCGGGAATCCCCCAGGTGTACTACGTCGGCGCGCTCGCCGGAGACAACGACACCGCCCTGCTGGCCCAGACCGGCGTGGGCCGCGACATCAACCGGCACTACTTCACGCGGGAGGAGATCGACTCCGCGACCCAGCGGCCCGTGGTCGCCGCGTTGCTCGAGCTCATGCGGTTGCGCAACCAGCACCCCGCCTTCGACGGGGTCTTCGCCGTCGAGACTCCGACCGACCCGGGGCATCTGACGCTGTCCTGGGCCAACGGAGAGCACCGCGCGATGCTGAGCGTCGATCTCGGGACCGCCGAGGCGCACCTCGAGTGGTCGAGCGCCGGCGGGACGACGGCCCGGACGGCCGACCTGCTCGACGCCGCCGCGCTCCGGGTGCGCTGAGCACCCCCATGTCCATCCGCTACGTCGACCGCGGACCGGTCGACGACGACGAACTGAGCCGGGTCCACGACCTCGCCTTCACCGGGTCGACGTCGGGCGACACCGTCCCGTGGTCGGCTCGGCTGCAGGCCCACAGCGTCGGCTGGGTGTGCGCGTATGCCGACGGAGAGCTGTGCGGGTTCATCCACGCGTGCTGGGACGGCGGCAGCCATGCCTTCCTGCTGGACACTGCCGTCCGCCCCGACCACCAACGCCGCGGGATCGGGGCGGAGCTCGTCCGCCGGCTGCGCGACCAGGTTCGCCAGGCAGGATGCGAGTGGCTGCACGTCGACCACGAGCCTCGCTTCGAGGCCTTCTACCGCTCGTGCGGCTTCGCTCCGACACGTGCCGGCCTGCAGCGCCTGACCTGACGGGTGGGGTGAGCGCGGCATCGGGGCCACCCGTGATACCGCAGGTGCGGTACACGAGTGACCGCGGGCGGTGGACGACACCCGCACCGACGCCTGCGACAGTGGTGCGTATTCTGTGAACTGGCGAAAGGTGCTGCGTGACACTGTCCTCCTGGGTCTCGGCCCGTCGCCGCGACCTGGCCGAGCGCGTGCGGGCGCTCGTCGCGACGGAACTCCGGAGCCGTCCCACCTGGCGCACCTGGCTCGTGACGTTCTTCGCGCTGGCGTCGATGGTGACCACTGCCACGATCCGCACGGGTACCGCCGTCACGCCGGGTATGGGGTTGATCGCCCTGATGCTGGCAGCGTGGGCGGCTCTCGCGTTCCGGACCCTGCGGCCCACGCTCGTGCTGGCGTGCGTCGTCGTCATCGAGGTCTGCATCCTCACCTTCCTGGCCGTCCCCGACACCCTGGCTCAGGTCACCGAGGGGATGGGCGCCTATCAGCCGGCGCCCCTGGCGACGATGCTCGCGGCCTACACGGTCGCCGCGCGCACGCCCCGACCGGTCGGCTGGATCGCGGGGTGCGCCGCGGGCGGCGTGCTCATGCTGGCCGGGTTCCTCTCGCACGGCCAGGTCACGGCACTGACCGATCTTGTCGTCTTCTACCTCGTGGTGACCGCGGCGGCGATCGGGACGTGGGTGGCCGGCCGGCGCGACGGGCGCGAGCGGCTCGCCCGTCAGCAGGAACGGGAGATGCAGGAGGCCGTCGTCGGCGAGCGCCTGCGGATCGCCCGGGAGCTGCACGACGTCCTCGCACACAACCTCACCCTCGTCAACGCTCAGGCCGGGGTCGCCGAATACCTCCTGCAGACCCAGCCGCAGGCCGCCGCGGAGGCGCTGCGCGACATCACCCGGCACACCAGCCGAGCGATCGACGAGCTGAGAGCGACGATCGGGCTGCTGCGGAACGCCGACACGGACGCAGGCGACAGCGACGGCGACGGCGACCCCGACGCAGCCATGCGCCCCGTTCCCGGGATCGCGGCCCTCGACGAGCTCGTCGGGTCCCACCGGTCCACGGGCGCACAGGTCGACGTCCGCGCGTCAGGCCCGCCAGGGACCCTCGACCAGCATGCGGACCTCGCCGCCTACCGCATCGTGCAGGAGGCCCTGACCAACGCGGCGAAGCACGCACCGGGGATGCCGGTCGAGGTCTTGCTGGCGTGGTCGGCGTCGGGAGTGCGGATCCGCGTGGTCAACCTCGCCCTGCCCACCGGGGAGCGGCGGAGCCCGCCGGGCACCGGCCACGGACTGATCGGGATGCGCGAACGTGCCCTCGCCGCCGGTGGCCAGCTGCGCGCCGGCCCGGTCTCGGACGGACGGTTCGAAGTGGTCACCACGCTCCCCACCTGGTGCGACCCCCGAGCTCACGCTCTCCCCACCATCACCGACGAAGGAATCCGCACATGACCATCCGCGTCCTGCTCGCCGACGACCAGGCCCTGCTGCGTGGGACCTTCCGCCTGCTGCTCGACTCAGTGCCCGGCATCACCGTCGTCGGTGAGGCGCCGGACGGCGCCGCAGCCGTCTCCCAGGCGCGGTCGACCCAGGCCGATCTGGTCCTCATGGACATCCGCATGCCAGGGATGGACGGCATCGAGGCGACCCGGCGCATCTGCGCCGACGAGTCGCTCGCAGGCGTCAAGGTGCTCATCCTCACCACCTTCGAGACCGACGAGCTGGTCGTGGCGGCCCTGCGAGCCGGGGCCAGCGGCTTCCTCGGCAAGGGAGTCGACCCGGCGGCCCTGATCGAGGCGATCCGCACCGTCGCCGAGGGTGAGCAGCTGCTCTCACCGGCCGCGACCCGGTCGCTCATCGAGCGCGTCGTCAAGGAGCCCGCCCCCCAACCTCCCCGCCTCGTGCCCGGCATGTCCGAGCTCACCGACCGTGAGCGTGAGATCACCACGCTCGTGGCCGCCGGACTGTCCAACATCGAGATCGGGTCGCGGCTCTTCATCAGCCCGGCGACGGCCAAGACGCACGTCAACCGGGCGATGCTCAAGACGGGTGCCCGCGACCGTGCCCAGCTGGTGGTGTTCGCCTTCGAAGCTGGGCTCGCGCACCCGACGCGCTGACCGGCCGGCGGCAGCGTCAGGCCTCGCCGTCACGCGGACAGGGCGAGCACCATCTCGTCCTCGAGCATCTCGGGGGCGCTCGGGAGCGCCTTGACCTGACCGGTGTCGACGTAGCCGCGACCCTCGTAGAGGCGGCGAGCAGCACCGTTGCCCCGGGTGAGCCACAGCCGGATGTGCCCCGCACCCTCACCGCGCGCCCACTGCTCCACGCTCTCGAGCAGCAGCCCGGCCGCCCCCCGACCACGCCACTGCGGCTGGACCCACACCGCGACGAGCATGCGCTCCTCGCCGGTGTCCCCCGGGACACCCACGGCCATGCCGCACGGCTCCCCGTCCCCGGTGGCGACGAACACCGCAGCCGAGGTCGCCCAGCCCCGCCAGCGGCTCTCACCGAACTCCCGCTCCCGGCTCACCGTCGACCCGAAGGCTGAGGGCGAGTCCGCCAGAGCAGCGAGGCGCAGCTCGCGGATGGCGGCCCAGTCGTCGTCGGACGCGCGGGCGACGGCGAGCTCGGGTGAGGTCAGGGCCTGCGGCGTCTGCGGAGCTTCATCCATGACCGACATTGTGCACGGTCGCACCAGGCACCCACGGTGGCCTGGGAGGCCTCGGGCCGCCCGAGGGCCGGAGCCCCCCGGAGCGAGTAGCCTGTTCAGGACTCTGCGGGTGCCCGAACGGTACCCACCACGCGAAAGGCCTGCCAGTGACATACCCGGGTTCGCACGGCCATACGGTCATCTCGACCATCGCGAGCCCGTTGCTCAGTCTCCGCCTCGTGCGTGGGCTGCGTGAGGTCGCGCTGCTCGCCGGCCTCTATGCGATGTACAGCCTGACCCGGTCCCTGGCCGACGACTCCTTCGCCGGGGCGGCTCAGGTCGCCGACCAGCTCCGGCGCCTCGAGGCGGCCTGGCACCTCGACATCGAGGCCGGGTTCAGTCATCTCGTCTCGGAGAACGGGTGGCTGGCGCTCACCATGAGCTTCTGGTACGCCTCGCTCCACTTCCTGGTCACCGGCGGTGTGCTGCTCTGGATCTACTTCCGACGCCAGACGCAGTACGCAGCCCTGCGCAACGCGCTCGTCCTGGCGACCTCCGTCGCGCTCGTCCTGTACCTGCTGCTCCCCACGGCCCCGCCCCGGCTGCTCGGGCCTCCGTTCCACGACGTGCTGGCCGAGACCGCGTCGGCGGGCTGGTGGGGGGCCGCGCACGGGCCCGACGGCGGGCTGGGCGGGATCGCGAACGAGCTCGCCGCGTTCCCCTCGATGCACGCCGGGTGGGCGCTGTGGGTCGCGATCGCGGTGTGGGTCTGCGCCCCTCGATGGGTCGGGTACCTCGCCGTCGGCTATGCGGGCATCACCGCGGTCATCGTGGTCGGCACCGGCAACCACTGGATCATCGACGTCGTCGCCGGGTGGGTCGTCGTCGCCTTCGGGGCCGCCGTCGCCAACCGCGCACGCCGACCCGCACCCACCCTCGTCCACGATCAGCAAGTCGCAACAGCACCCACGACGAAACTCTCCGCGGGGTACGCGACGCCGCATCAGGAGGGTTCCGAGGACCGGCCGACCCCGTCCGTGACCCGGTAGGGCACGTCCGGGATCAACCGCGGCGTCGAGGACCGCCCGTGGTCCCGTCGACCGGCCGGCGCGCACCGATACGATGGCCACTGGCCCCGGGCGATCCCTACGGCCACCGCCCACCCTCGGAGCCACGACTCTCATGACCGACACCCTCGTGCACCGGATGCTCCGCAAGAGCCTCCCCGCCGACACCCTCACCGGCGCAGACGCTCCCGGCACCGGCCCCACCCCCCAGGGTCACCTGCGACGGTCGATCTCGACCTTCCAGCTGACGATGATCGGGGTCGGCGGGACGATCGGCACCGGGATCTTCTTCATCCTCTCCGAGGCGGTCCCCGAAGCCGGCCCGGCGGTCATCACGTCCTTCCTGCTCGCCGCGATCGTGGCCGGGCTCACCGTGCTGTGCTACGCCGAGCTCGCCTCGACCATCCCGTCGTCGGGCTCGTCCTACTCCTACTCCTACGCGACCCTCGGGGAGGCCGTCGCCTTCGTCGTCGGCGCGTGCCTGGTCCTGGAGTACGGGGTCTCGGCGGCCGCGGTGGCCGTCGGCTGGTCGGAGTACCTCAACCTGCTCCTCGAAGGGACCCTCGGGTGGCAGTTCCCCGAGGCACTGTCCCTCGCCCCGGACAGCGGCGGCGTGATCAACCTGCCCGCGATGATCCTCGTCGCCCTGTGCGTCCTGCTGCTGCTGCGCGGGGCGAGCGAGTCGGCGCGCGCCAACTCGATCATGGTGATCATCAAGGTCAGCGTGCTCGTGCTGTTCGTCGCGGTCGGGCTGACCGGCTTCCAGGCCGACCACTTCTCCCAGTTCGCGCCCTTCGGCTTCGCCGGGGTGTCCATCGCGACCGGCTCGATCTTCTTTTCCTTCATCGGTCTCGACGCGATCGCGACCGCCGGCGAAGAGGTGCACAACCCCAAGAAGTCGATCCCGATCGCCCTCATGGCGTCCCTCGCCGTGGTCACCGTCGTCTACCTGCTCGTGGCCGTCGCCGCGGTGGGAGCACAGCCGTGGGGCGAGTTCGAGGGCCAGAAGGCGGGCCTGGCCACGATCCTGGAGAACCTCACCGGCTCCCCCTGGCCCGGGCTGGTGCTGGCCGCCGGCGCAGTCATCTCGATCTTCTCGGTCACCCTCATCTGCCTCTACGGCCAGACCCGCATCCTCTTCGCGATGGGCCGTGACGGCCTCGTCCCCCAGACCTTCGCCCGGATCGACCGCCGCACCCAGACGCCGATGACCAACACGATCATCGTCGGGGTGGTCGTGGGCATCCTCGCCGGGGTCGTCCCGCTCGGCATCCTCGCCGACCTCACCTCGATCGGCACGCTGGTCGCGTTCTCGCTGGTCTCGGTCGGTGTCATGGTGCTGCGCCACACCGCGCCCGACCTCCCCCGCGGCTTCAAGGTCCCCGGTTACCCGGTCACCCCCGTCCTGTCGATCCTCGCCTGCGTCTACGTGATCACGGGGCTCGACCCGGTCACCCTCGTCGCCTTCGTCATCTGGACCGGCGCCGCGCTCGTCTTCTACTTCAGCTGGTCCATCAAGCACTCCGTCCTGGAGACCCTCGCCGCCCACACCCCGCAGGAGACGTCATGACCATCGTCGTCGGGCAGGCGCTGGACACCAGCGACCGTGGCGCGCTCGCCCTGGGCGGACTGCTCGCCCGCTCCCTGGGGACCGACCTCGTGGTGTGCGGGGTGCTCCAGCACCGCTGGACCGGCCCGACGCCGGCCCACGCCGCCGCCCAGCGGCAGGCGGCCACGTCCTTCCTGGCCACCGCCCGCTCCCTGCTGCCCACCGGCGTCTCGGCCGCCGACGACGTCCGCCTGGCCCGGTCGGTCCCGCCCGCCCTGCACGAGGCGGCGACCGAGCACGCCGCAAGCGTCCTCGTGCTCGGCTCGAGCGAGGCCGGGGTGCGCGGGCGGATCGCGGTCGGCTCGGTGGCCGACCGCGTGCTGCACTCCTCCCCCGTCCCCGTGGCGATCGCGCCGCGCGGGTTCACCTGCGGCGGGCTCGACCGCCTGACCCGGGTGACCGTCGCGGTGGACTCGGGCCCGTCCAGCGCCGAGGTGCTGGCCGCCGGCGCCCGGATGGCGCACCGCACCGGGGCGAGGCTGCGGATGGTGACCTTCGCCATCCGGCGCAAGACGATGTTCCCGCCGGAGATGGGCTTCGACATCGAGGACTCCGTGCTCGACGCGTGGCGGGAGCAGGCCGAGACCGGCCAGCGCCGCGCCGTCGCCGAGCTCGCCGGCCGTCCGGACACCGCACCGGTCGAGGAGTCCGTCGTGGTGAGCGGACCCAGCTGGGACCACGCCGTCGCCGACCTGGGGTGGCTGGCCGGGGACGTGCTCCTCATGGGGTCGTCGTCGGAGTCCGCGCTGACGAAGGTGTTTCTGGGGTCCACCGCCACCAAGCTGCTGCGCGCCGCGACGGTGCCCGTCATCGTCCTGCCACGTCACCGTTCCCAGCCCTAGACTTGCGCCATGTCCTCCATCGCACTCGTCCGTCGTCCTGGTCCGCGCCTGCCCGAGGGGCTCGTCGAGCACATCGAACCCGTCCCGGTCGATCTCGAGCGCGCCGTCGCGCAGTGGGAGGCGTACGTGGGCGTTCTCAATGCCCACGGCTGGACCACGATCGAGGTGCAGCCGGCCGACGACTGCCCCGACGCGGTCTTCATCGAGGACTCCGTCGTCATGTACGCCAACGTGGCCGTGTCCACCCACCCGGGTGCGCTCTCCCGGCGCCCCGAGACGGCCGGCACCCGCTCGGTCGTGGAGGACCTGGGGTGCTCGCTCAACGAGATCCGCGAGCCGGGGACCCTCGACGGCGGCGACGTCCTCAAGGTCGGCTCGACGGTCTACGTGGGGCGCGGTGGCCGCACCAACGCCGAGGGTGTGCGCCAGCTCCGCGCGATCCTCAGCCCGCTCGGCGCCCAGGTGGTGGCCGTGCCGGTGACCACCGTGCTGCACCTCAAGACCGCCGTGACCGCGCTGCCCGACGGCACGGTCATCGGGTACCCCGACTTCGTCGACGACCCCTCGGTCTTCCCCCGGTTCCTGCCGGTCCCCGAGCCGCACGGCACGGCCGTGGTGTGCCTGGGCGGGGCGTCGCTGCTCATGTCGGCCTCGGCGCCGGCGACCGCCGCGCTGCTCAGCGACCTCGGGTACGACGTCGTCACGGTCGACATCTCCGAGTTCGAGAAGCTTGAGGGCTGCGTGACGTGCCTGTCGGTGCGTGTGCGCGGCCTCGAATAGTCTCGGGCGATGATACCGACGTCGCGCACCGCGACCTTCGACTCCGCGCGCCCGCCGCGGTGGTTCCCGCGCGCGCTGCTGCTGACCGTGCTCACCGTCTTCGCCGCGATCTTCGTCTGGCGGGCGATGGGGTCCCTCACCGCACTGTTCGTCAACCTCATCATCGCGCTGTTCCTCGCCCTGGCGATGGAGCCGATGATCGTCTGGCTGGTCAAGCACGGCTGGAAGCGCGGCGGGGCGACCGCCGTCGTGCTCTTCGGCCTGCTGGCCGCCGGGATCGCGGTGCTCGCGCTGTTCGGCCAGATCTTCGTCGAGCAGGCCGGGGAGCTCATCACCTCCCTGCCCAGGACGTACGAGTCCGTGGCGACACTGATCGAGGAGCAGTTCACGGTCGAGGTCCCTGAGATGGCGGACCTGCAGGCCCAGCTCATCCAGGACTGGGGCAACGAGGTGGCCAGCCGTGCGCTGGCGATCGGTACATCGGTCATCTCGGCGCTGTTCGCCTTCACCACGATCCTGCTCGTCGCCTACTACCTGGCCGCGGCCGGGCCGAAGTTCCGTGCGTCGATCTGCGGGTGGCTCAGCCCGCGGAACCAGAACGAGGTGCTCAAGCTCTGGGAGATCACCCAGCGGAAGATCTCCGACTACATCAACTCCCGGGTGATCCTGGCGGCCATGGCGAGCCTGTTCACCGGGATCTTCCTCACCATCATCCAGATCCCCTACGCGCTGCCGCTCGCGCTGTTCACCGGCGTGGTCTCCCAGTTCGTCCCGACCATCGGCACCTACATCGGCGGTGCGCTGCCGATCGTGTTCGCGCTGACCACGGACGGGCCGAAGAAGGCGCTCCTCGTCCTCGCGTTCATCGTCGCCTACCAGCAGGTCGAGAACCTGTGGTTCTCCCCCAAGGTCTCGGCCAGAGCCTTGCAGATGAACCCGGCGGTCGCCTTCGTCACGGTGCTCGCCTTCGGGGCGGTGTTCGGCGCCATCGGCGCGTTCCTGTCCCTGCCCATCGCCGCCACGATCCAGGCGGTCGCCACGACGTACATGCGCCGCCACGAGCTCGTCGACTCCCACATGCTGCGTGACCCCAAGTCGCAGCAGCCCGACGACGCCGACGGCGAGGACGCGAACGACACACCCCCAGAGCCGAGGACCGCGCCCACCACCCCCTGACAACCTCCGCTGAGTGCGGTCAAACGGCTGCCCGATGTCCGTTGTGGGCAGCCGTTTGACCGCACTCAGCGGGTGGGGAGGGGGCGGCGGACGCCTCAGCGGTGGGCGGCGCGGGTGGCGCGGCGCTGGGCAACCACACCGACGACGGCGAAGACCAGCCCGGCGACCAGCGTCACCGTCAGCCCTGAGGTCCACCTCGCGCCCCGCAACTCGGCGTCGGAGGCGAACCCCTCGTGGATGGCGAAGGCCCCGAAGGCCACCGCGCACAGCGCGGTGAGGACGTAGCACCAGAACCACACCTGGCGCAGCGGCGACGGGCGGGCGGCCCGGGCCGCCGCCGCTGAGGCCGAAGTCTCCAGCGGGACGGTCACCAAGGAGTTCGGCTTGACCAGACCTGCAGACCCATCGTGATTCATCGTTCTCCCCCGTCGGACGCATCGACCGAATCCGAAACCCCAACCGCCCCCGGCGACCCGCTGAGTGCGGTCGAAAGGCTGTCCGGTGTCCGGTTTGGGCAGCCTATCAGCCGCACTCAGCGGAACGGGGGCACCCTGGGACGGGTGTGGGGAGTCGTCCGGTGTCGGAGGAGCGTCAGGCGTCGTCCTCGCCGTAGAAGAGGCGCTCCATGACCAGGCGTGCCCGGCGGGCGGTGCGCAGGTACTCCTCCTCGAGGTCTCCGCCGGTGCCCGGGTAGTGCAGGGCGCGGGCGAGCCCACGCAGGGCCAGGTGGTCGGAGGGCAGCACGTCGGCCGCCGCCCCACCGATCCGCCCTGACCACAGCACGAGGGCGTCGCGCAGGTTCGAGGACAGCTGCCAGGCCGCACTGAGGACCTCGGCGTCGTCGGCGGTGATGAGCTCGGCCTCGCTGGCGGCGCGCAGCCCGGTGAGCGTCTCCGTGGTGCGCAGCCCCGGGACGGCGGAGCCGTGCTGGAGCTGGAGCAGCTGGACGGTCCACTCGACGTCGCTGATCGCCCCACGGCCCAGCTTGAGGTGCCGCGTCGGGTCCACCCCGCGCGGCAGCCGTTCGGCCTCCACGCGGGCCTTGATCCGGCGGATCTCCCGCACCGTCGCGGCGTCGATCCCCCCCTCCGGGTAGCGCAGCGGTGCGATGAGGTCGACGAACGCGGCACCGAGCGCCGGGTCGCCGGCGGCCGGACGCGCCCGCAGCAGAGCCTGGCTCTCCCAGGCGGCCGACCAGCGTCCGTAGTACTCCGCGTAAGAGTCGAAGGACCGCACGAGCGGTCCGTTGCGGCCCTCGGGCCGCAGGTCGGCGTCCACCTGGAGGGGAGGTTCCTCGTTGGCTCCCCCGAGCAGTGCACGCATGCGCTGGGCGACGTTCTTCGCGTAGGTCTGCGCCGTCGCGTCGTCGGCCCCGTGGGCGCGGGTGTAGACGAACATGACGTCGGCGTCCGAGCCGTAGCCGGCCTCGCGCCCACCGAGCCGGCCCATGGCGATGACGGACATCGTCGCCGGCGCCGCGTCGCGGGAGATCGCCATCTCGTCGCACACGACCTGCCGGGCGATCCGCAGCCCGCCGATGAGCAGGGCGTCCGCAGCGTCGGAGATGCTCGGGGCGGACTCGCTCGGGTCGCTCACCTCGAGCAGCTCCGCGCAGGCGATCCGGGCCAGCTCGCGGCGGCGCAGCGCGCGCAGCACCGTGATGGCCCGTTGCGGGTCGTCCGCGCGGGTGAGGAAGGCGTCCGACTCCGTCAGCAGCCGGGCCAGCCCCCGCGGGCGCAGATCTGCTTCGTCGGCGAGCCACTTGACCGACTCGGGCGAGCGGCCCAGCGCCTCCGCGACGTACTTCGACGTCGAGAGCAACGACGCGAGCCGGTAGGCCGCCGAGCCGGAGTCGCGCAGCAGCTTGAGGTACCAGTGGGTGGTGCCCAGCTCGTCGGAGAGCCGCCGGAAGGCCAGCAGCCCGGAGTCGGGGTCCGACCCCTCGGCGAACCACCCGAGCATGACCGGCAGCAGCTGGCGCTGGATCGCCGCGCGCCGGCTCACCCCGTCGGTCAGCGCGGCGATGTGCCGCATCGACCCGGCCGGGTCGCGGTAGCCGATCGCCGCGAGGCGCGCCTGAGCTGCCGCGGGAGCCAGGCTCGCCTCCTCGGCCGAGAGCTGGGCGGTCGCCGGCAGCAGCGGGCGGTAGAACAGCTCCTCGTGCAGGGTCCGCACGTCGCGGCGGACCGTCCGCCAGCGCGCGAGCAGGCCCTCGGGCCCGTCCAGGCGCAGCCCGGCCGACCGGGCCAGCCGGCGCAGGTCGTCGTCGGCGGTCGGCATGAGGTGGGTGCGGCGCAGGTGGAACAGCTGGATCCGGTGCTCGAGGACCCGCAGGAACCGGTAGCACACGGCCAGCTGGGCGGCGTGCTCGCGGCCGACGTACCCGGCGCTGGCCAGCGCCGCGAGGGCGGTCAGGGTGTTCGAGCTCTGGATCGAAGGGTCGGAGCGGCCGTGCACGAGCTGCAGCAGCTGGACGGTGAACTCGACGTCGCGCAGCCCGCCCTTGCCGAGCTTGAGCTGGCGGTCCGCCTCGGCGGCCGGCACGTGCTCCTCGACGCGGCGGCGCATCGCCTGGGAGTCCTCGACGAAGTTCGCCCGGGTCACCGCCGACCACACCATCGGTGTGATGGCCTCGACGTAGGCGCGCGCCAGGTCGGCGTCCCCGGCCACCAGGCGGGCCTTGAGCAGCGCCTGGAACTCCCAGGTCTTCGCCCAGCGCTCGTAGTAGGAGACGTGGCTGGCCAGGGTCCGCACGAGCGGGCCGTTCTTGCCCTCGGGACGCAGCGCGGCGTCGACCGGCCACAACGCGGGCTCCCCGCTGGGGCCCCCGCACACCCGGGTCAGCCCCGCAGCGAGGCGCGCGCCGACCGTGGAGGAGTAGTCCTCGGTGAACCCCTCGACCGGTTCGGCGACGTAGATGACGTCGACGTCGCTGACGTAGTTGAGCTCGCGTCCCCCGCACTTGCCCATGCCCATCACGGCGAGGCGGACACCACAGCCATGGTCGTCCAGCTCGGCACGGGCCACCGCGAGGGCGCCTTCGAGGGCGCCTGCCGCGAGGTCGGCCAGGGCTGCGGCCACGGCCGGCAGGATCGACAACGGCTGGGGCGAGGTGAGGTCGGTGGCGGCGATCCGCAGCAACCGGCGCCGGTAGGCCCGGCGCAGCGCGTCGGTCACCTCGGGGCCGACGGCGGAGGCGACCGGCACGGCGGCGTCGGCGTCGGCTCCCACAGCCGCCAGCATCTCCGCCCGCACCGCCCGCGCGTCGACCCCCACCGCCGAGGTGGGGTCGGCGACGACGTCGACGAGCTCGGGGTGGCGCACCAGCTCGTCCCCCAGCGCGATCGAGGCGCCGAGGACGGCCACGAGCCGGCGCCGGGCGAGCACCCCCGCCTCGTCACCGTCCCAGATCGTGCTGTTCAGGCACCGGGCGACCACCTCACCGCGCCGGACGGCCTCGCTCGAGTCCTCCGACAGCAGGGCCGAGCACAGCCGCACGAGGGCGAGCAGCGCCAGGTCCGGGTCCGCGGCGTCGCCGAGCGCGACGACGAGGCCGGAGTCCTCGGTGACCTCCCCCACGACCGCGACGAGGTCGGAGTCGGTGCACAGCTGCGCGGCTCGCCGGGCGTCGGCGAACCCCACCCTGGTCAGCCTGCCGGTCAACGACGTGGTCCGGCTCGTGCTCACCATGGTTGCGCTGCTCCAGCTCGGTTCGTGCGACGTGGGACGGTCCGGTGACCGTCAGAGGACCTGCAGGAGCCGCTTGATCTCGAAGGGGGTGACCTGCGAGCGGTACCCGTCCCACTCCTGGCGCTTGTTCTTGAGGAAGAAGTCGAAGACGTGCTCACCGAGGGTCTCGGCGAGCAGCTCGGACTTCTCCATGAGCGCGATCGCGTCGTCGAGGGACTGCGGCAGCGGCTTGATGCCCATCGCCCGGCGCTCGGCGTCGGTGAGCTCCCACACGTCGTCGGACGTCGCGTCGGGCAGCTCGTAGCCCTCCTCGATGCCCTTGAGGCCGGCCGCGAGCATGAGCGCGAAGGCCAGGTACGGGTTCGCGGCGGTGTCCAGCGCGCGGTACTCGATGCGGCTCGAGTTGCCCTTGCCGGGCTTGTACATCGGCACGCGCACCAGCGCGGAGCGGTTGTTGTGCCCCCAGCAGATGTAGCTCGGCGCCTCGGCGCCGCCCCAGAGCCGCTTGTAGGAGTTGACGTACTGGTTGGTCACCGCGGTGATCTCGGCGGCGTGCATGAGCAGCCCGGCGATGAACTGGCGACCGGTCTTGGACAGCTCGTACTGCGCGCCGGGCTCGTGGAAGGCGTTGCGGTCGCCCTCGAAGAGCGAGAGGTGCGTGTGCATCCCGGACCCGGGCTGGTCGGCGAGCGGCTTGGGCATGAAGGAGGCGAACACGCCCTGCTCGAGCGCGACCTCCTTGATCACCGTGCGGAAGGTCATGAGGTTGTCGGCGGTGGTCAGCGCGTCCGCGTACCGCAGGTCGATCTCGTTCTGCCCGGGGCCGGCCTCGTGGTGGGAGAACTCGACCGAGATGCCCATCGACTCGAGCATGGTGATCGCGGCGCGGCGGAAGTCGTGCCCCTGTGTGCGGGCGACGTGGTCGAAGTACCCGCCGTGGTCGATCGGCACGAGCGGGCCGTCCTTGGTCGGCGGCTCGAAGAGGTAGAACTCGACCTCGGGGTGGGTGTAGAAGGTGAAGCCCTGGTCGCTGGCCTTGGCCAGCGCGCGCTTGAGCACGTTGCGGGAGTCGGCGATGGACGGCTCGCCGTCGGGGGTGAGGATGTCGCAGAACATCCGCGCGGTGCCGTGCGTCTCGCCGCGCCAGGGCAGGATCTGGAACGTCGTCGGGTCCGGGCGGGCGATCATGTCCGCCTCGTAGACGCGGGTGAGCCCCTCGATGGCGCTGCCGTCGAAGCCGATGCCCTCGGAGAAGGCCGACTCGAGCTCAGCCGGCGCGATCGCGACCGACTTGAGCATCCCGAGCACGTCGGTGAACCAGAGACGGATGAAGCGGATGTCGCGCTCCTCGACCGTGCGGAGCACGAACTCTTGCTGCCTGTCCATGAGTACATCCTGCCTGATGCCGCACCCTCACAGGGTGCGGCACGCACGTCGGGTCCGCCTGAGCTGAATCCATCCTTGCAACGCCCCACTGTAGCGACGGCGGGCGTCGGTCTCCATGGCAGGCAATAGGGTGAGACGCATGGACATCCGGATCGCGCTCGCGCAGGTCGACACCTGTGTCGGCGACATCGAACAGAACACCCAGGCGATCCTCGCGTGGTCGACCCGCGCGGCCGCCGCGGGCGCCCACGTCGTGGCCTTCCCCGAGATGACGATCACCGGCTACCCGATCGAGGACCTGGCGCTGCGGGCGTCCTTCCAGCGGGCGGCCCGGGACGCGATCACGCGGATCGCCGCCGCGCTGGTCACCGCCGGGCTCGGCGACCTCACCGTCGTGGTCGGGTCGGTCGGGGCCCCCCAGTCCTCCCCCAGCAGCCCGGGCCTGCGCCCGACCAACGACGCCGTGGTGCTCAGCGGCGGCGAGGTCCGCGCCGTCTACGGCAAGCACCACCTGCCCAACTACGGGGTCTTCGACGAGTTCCGGATCTTCGCCCCCGGCTCCCAGCCCTGCGTGATCGAGGTGTCCGGGCGCCACATCGGCATCGTCATCTGCGAGGACATCTGGCAGGACGGCGGCCCGGTCGCGCAGATGGACGCCGCCGACGTCGACCTGCTGCTCGTCCTCAACGGCTCACCCTTCGAGCAGGGCAAGGGCCACCTGCGCACCGAGCTCGCCGCGCGCCGCGCGGGTGAGGTCGACGCCCCGGTCGCCTACGTCAACATGGTCGGCGGCCAGGACGACCTCGTCTTCGACGGCGGGTCGTTCGTCGTCGGGGTGGACGGGTCGGTCCTGGCGAGCGCCCCGCAGTTCGTGGAGCACCTGCTCGTGTGGGACCTGGCCGACGACGACGCTCCCGCCCACCGCGGCGAGCTCGCCCCCGCGCTGGACCCCCACGAGGAGGTCTACCAGGCCATCGTCACCGGGCTGGCCGGCTACGTGCGCAAGAACGGGTTCACCTCCGTCGTCCTCGGCCTGTCCGGCGGGATCGACTCCGCGCTGGTCGCGGCGATCAGCGCGGACGCGATCGGCGGCGCGAACGTCTACGGCGTCTCGATGCCCTCGGTCTACTCCTCCGACCACTCCAAGGACGACGCCGCCGACCTCGCCAAGCGGATCGGCGCGGACTACCGCGTGCAGGCGATCGCCCCCATGGTCGACGCCTTCCAGGGCGAGCTGCACCTGGAGGGGGTGGCAGCGGAGAACCTGCAGGCGCGGGTCCGCGGGATGATCCTCATGGGGCTGTCCAACGCCGAGGGTCACCTCGTGCTGGCCACCGGCAACAAGTCCGAGCTCGCGGTGGGGTACTCGACCATCTACGGCGACGCCGTCGGCGGATACGCCCCGCTCAAGGACGTCGACAAGTCCCTCGTGTGGGCGCTGTCCCGGTGGCGCAACAACGCCGCGATCGACCGCGGTGAGCTGCCCCCCATCCCGGAGAGCTCGATCACCAAGCCGCCCTCGGCCGAGCTCCGCCCGGGGCAGGTCGACCAGGACTCCCTGCCGCCCTACGACCTGCTCGACGAGGTCCTCGACGCCTACATCGAGAACGCCGAGGGCCGCGCGGAGCTGCTGGCCCGCGGGTTCGACGCCGACGTCGTGGACAAGGTGGTCACCCTCGTGGACCGGGCAGAATGGAAGCGGCGCCAGTACCCGCTCGGGCCGAAGGTCACCGCCCTCGCGTTCGGGCGGGACCGACGCATCCCGATCACCTCCCGGTGGCGCGAGCCCCGGCCCTGACCGTCGTCGCACCCACCGACCATCCCGGAACCCGACCCGCGATAGAGGCACACACCATGGTTCAGCAGTCCATCCCCGGTTCGCAGCCGTCCTCCACCACGCCGGGCACCCCGGGCGCGGCCCCGCGCAAGCGGTTCCGGGTGCAGCACCTCATCGAGCACAAGGTGGCCGGGCGCAAGCTGACGATGCTCACCGCCTACGACACGATCACCGGGCGGATCTTCGACGCCGCCGGGGTGGACATGCTCCTGGTGGGCGACTCGATGGGGGACAACGTCCTCGGCTACGAGAACACCATCCCGGTCACGCTGGACGAGATGGTGGTCGCCGCCCGCTCGGTGGCCCGCGTCGCCAAGCACTCGATGGTCGTCGCCGACCTGCCCTTCGGCTCCTACGAGTCCTCCCCCGAGCTGGCGTTCGCGAGCGCCGTGCGGATGTTCAAGGAGGCCGGCGTCCAGGCGGTCAAGATGGAGGGCGGGGCCCGGATCGCCCGGCACGTGGAGCTGCTGACCCAGGCAGGCATCCCGGTGTTCGGGCACCTCGGCTTCACCCCGCAGTCGGAGAACATGCTCGGCGGCAAGCGCATCCAGGGCCGCACCGACGAGGCGGCCGAGCGGCTCTGCGAGGACGCCCTCGCCCTGCAGGAGGCCGGAGCGGTCGCTGTCGTGCTCGAGATGGTCCCGGCCCCGGTCGCGGCCCGGGCGACGGAGATCCTGCGGATCCCCACGATCGGCATCGGCGCCGGCGCCGAGGTCGACGGCCAGGTCCTCGTCTGGACCGACATGGCCGGGATGGGCGACTGGTCGCCGCGGTTCGCCAAGCAGTTCGGCCAGGTCGGGGCGGCCCTCGCCGGCGCCGCGCAGGCCTACGTCACCGAGGTCCAGGCACAGACCTTCCCGGCCGCCGAGCACCAGTACGAGCGCTAGCAGCCGCTGGGTCAGGCGTCGTCGGCATCGTCGTCGGCGGCGCTCTCCTCGTCCCAGGCCTCGGTGCGCACGTGCGCCGTCTGCAGGGCGCGTTCGGCCGCCTCGCGGGTGGGGTAGGGGCCCATCCGGTGGCTCCAGCTCGACGGCTTGCCGACCTCGACCTCGCCGGTCTTGGTGTTGAAGTAGAACTCCCCGGCCATGTGGCTCCTCCTCGACCCTGTGCCGCGGCGCGGACCGCGCGACGTTCCCAGCCATCGTTCCACGGTCACGGTGAGCTCGGGCGCCTGGCGACCGTGACCTCCGCGGCGAGTCCGTAGACTGCGGGTATGGCTTCAGCATCTGCCCCACCCCTCACCCCGGGGATCGTCAGCCCGGTCCTGCCCGTCCCGGCCTCGATCCCCCGGCCCGAGTACGTCGGCAAGAAGGGCCCCACGCCCTACGAGGGCCGTGACGTCGTCGAGCCCGAGGTGCTCGAACGGATCCGGGTGGCCTCGAGGATCGCCGCCCAGGCACTGGCCGAGGTCGGCCGCCAGGTCGCCCCGGGTGTGACGACCGACGCGCTGGACCGGATCGGGCACGAGTTCCTGCTCGACCACGGCGCCTACCCCTCGACGCTGGGGTACCGCGGATTCCCCAAGTCCTTGTGCACCTCGATCAACGAGGTCATCTGCCACGGCATCCCGGACACCACCGTCCTGCTCGACGGCGACATCGTCAACATCGACATCACCGCCTTCATCGGGGGCGTGCACGGCGACAACAACGCGACCTTCGGCGTCGGCGAGCTCGACGAGGAGTCGGCCCTCCTGATCGAGCGCACCCGTGAGGCACTGGCCCGGGCGATCAAGGCCGTCAAGCCGGGCCGTGAGGTCAACGTCATCGGCCGGGTCATCGAGAAGTACGCCGACCGTTTCGGCTACGGGACGGTCCGTGACTACACCGGGCACGGCGTCGGGGAGGCCTTCCACTCCGGCCTGGTCATCCCGCACTACGACGCCGCACCGAACTATGACACCGTGATCCTGCCCGGCATGGTGTTCACCATCGAGCCGATGCTCACCCTGGGCACCTATGACTGGACGACGTGGGACGACGGCTGGACCGTCGTGACCGCGGACGGGCGCCGCACGGCGCAGTTCGAGCACACCCTTGTCGTCACCGAAACCGGAGCGGAGATCTTGACCCTGCCATGAGCAACCACGATCGCAAGAAGAACCACTACGCCTTTGGCATCGACGTCGGAGGCAGCGGGATCAAGGGTGCTCCCGTCGACCTGCGCACCGGCGAGTTCGCCGCCGACAGGCTGCGCATCCCCACCCCCGAGGGGTCGACGCCGGAGGCGGTCACGGCGGTCATCGCCGAGCTCGTCGCCACCTTCGACCTGCCCTCCAACACCCCGGTCGGGGTGGCCTTCCCGGCCCCGATCCTGCACGGGGTGGTTCCCTCGATCGCCAACCTCGACCAGTCCTGGGCCGGGGTGAACCTCGACAAGGTGGTCTCCGCTGCGCTGGGCCGCAGGGCGGTCGGGGTGAACGACGCCGACGCAGCCGGTGTCGGCGAGGCGACGTACGGCGCGGCCAAGGACGTGGACGGGGTCGTGTTCGTCGCCACGCTCGGTACGGGCATCGGCAGCGCGCTGCTCGTCGACGGGCACCTGGTCCCCAACACCGAGCTCGGTCACCTGCAGATCGACGGGTTCGACGCCGAGAGCCAGGCCGCGGACAGTGCCCGCTCCCGGGAGGACCTCAGCTGGGCGCAGTGGGCCAAGCGCCTGCAGCGCTACTTCGAGACCATCGAGCTGCTCTTCTCCCCCGACCTCATCGTCGTCGGCGGCGGGGTGAGCAAGAACCACGAGAAGTTCCTGCCGCTGCTGGACCTCAACGCACGGATCATCCCGGCGACGCTGCGCAACGCGGCGGGCATCGTCGGCGCAGCGGCCCTGGCGGCGCAGGTGCACTGACCCGCCCCACGGATCCGCCCCACTGAAGCGCGAGCCGCCCAGAGACGACCTTGTCCTGCGACGACGTGGTCCAGCGCTACGAGGCAGGGACCACGTCGTGCAGGACGGGGAAGTCGTCCACACCGAGCATCGCCAGGACGTCGCTGACCACGGCGGGCGGGTTGCGCAGGGTGACTGCGAGACCCTCCTCCCGGCCGATCGTGTAGAGCTGGACGAGGAAGGCGATCCCGGTGGAGTCGATGAAGGTCACTCGCGAGGTGTCGATGATCACCGGCAGGTCACGGTCGAGGGCGCTGGCCAAGGCGGCGCTCGCCTCGGGCCGGAGCGCTCCGTCGACCTCACCCCACACGTCGACGACGGAACAGGTCGGCTCTTCCTGCAGCCGGATGCCACTTGCAGTTGTGCTCAGCTCGTCCATGCCACTCCGCTCTCGCACTCTCGTGCTGTGAGGCGCGCCCCCGAGCGCACACCCTGAGATGGGTCGACCCGCCGCGCCTCTCCGGCCGAGTCTAGGCAGCAGTCGACATCCTTGGCAATATCTTGACCAAGGCCATACTTTAGTTGCCTGTTCAATCGTCGTGGCTGAGTCACGACACAGCCGTGACCAGCGACGAGGGTGGGTGCGGATGAGCTGGCCGGTACGCCGGGTTCTGTTCCCGCGCGCAGTTACCCACGCGCGGGCGACGACCATCCATCTACGACGTACGTTGCCGCACGCCTCCAGCGGTCTACCCAAGTGCTCGGGCGAGCAGCCCTCGAACACACTCTGTCTGACCTTGCTCCAGGTGGGGTTTACCTAGCCGCGCCGGTCACCCGGCACGCTGGTGGTCTCTTACACCACCGTTTCACCCTTACCGGATGCGCAAGCGCTCCGGCGGTCTGTTTTCTGTGGCACTGTCCCGCGGGTCACCCCGGGTGGGCGTTACCCACCACCTTGCCCTGTGGAGCCCGGACGTTCCTCGGCAGGGCCGAGGCCCTGACGCGGCCGTCTAGCCAACTCATCCGCAGTCCCCAGCGTACAGCGTCAGGCCCCTGCCACGTCCCCGACCGGGTGGATCGCCACCTGCTCGACGAGCGCCCCGAAGAGGTTGCCGGGCAGGTCCAGCGCGTGCAGCGCGGCAACGAGCCGAGTCCCGGACACCCTCCCGGTCACGTCCATGACGGCGTTCTTGACGTCGTAGGGGATCTGCGCGGCGTCGATGATCGGATGGACGGCCTCGGCGAGCGGCTCGGACGCCGGACCCACCCCGGACAGCTCGAGCGAGACCCCACGGGAGAGGTCGACAGCCCCCAGGTCGATGACGACCCGGCCGTCGCCGGGCGCCGGGTGCACCGTGACGGCGTCAGCGGCGCCGTCAGCGGATCGACGCAGGGCGGCCGCACCGACCGCCGCGGCGCCCATGATCTCGACGCTCACCTGTCGCAGCACCAACCCCCCGACCCCCGAGGGTGCAGTGATCGACAGCACGCCGTCGACGAGTCCCGCACGGTCCGCACGTCCCCAGGACTGGCTGATGAGGGTCTCCCAGGCGTCCTGGACCGTCGGGGCCCCGCGGCCGTCGTCCTCGACGAGCCGGCACGAGCCGTCGGCCCCGGGGAAGACCCGCAGGACGAGCGCCGCCGGGTTCGCACCGGCGTCGGCCATCGTGTCCGCCGCCAGGGGGACGATCGACCCGGCCCGCGCGAAGACCGGCATCTCCTCGATGCTCCGGTGCACGAGGAGGTCCTGGCCGCCGGCGTACCGGCGTCCGGTGAAGAAGTCGTACCAGGAGCCCTGCGGCAACCAGACCGGGGTCGCGGCCAGCCGGGTCCGGTCGTCGATCGGGGTGAGCACCGGTGCGACGAGCAGGTCGGCGCCGAAGAGGTACTGGTCGGGCGTCTGGTAGGCGCGCGGCTCGCGCGGGTGGTCGTGGTACATCGGGCGGACCGGACCGACGCCGTCGGTGTGCGAGCGCCACATCGCCGTGTAGAGGTAGGGCACGAGCTGGTGGCGCAGCCTGAGGAAGCTGGTCATCGTCTGCTCGGCGTCATGGGTGAACCGCCACGGCTCCTTGGAGCCGAAGGGGCTCTTCGACGAGTGCAGGCGGCTGATCGGGGAGAACACCCCGAACTGGTACCACCGGGTCGACAGCTCGTCGTCCCGGGCACCTCCGAAGTGCCCGCCGATGTCGTGACTCCACCAGAAGTAGCCGACGTTGGCCGCCGTGGAGGTGAAGTAGGGCTGGAAGGCGAGGGACTCCCACGTCGCCACGGTGTCCCCGGAGAAGCCGATCGGGGTGCGGTGGCTGCCCAGGCCCGCGTAGCGGGAGAAGGTGAGCGGTCGCTCACCCGACCGTCCCGAGTCGCGGTAGTGGATGTCGTTGAGCGCCCACAGCGGATCGAGCCCTGGCATCCGGCTGTGATGGCCCGACTGCCAGTCCAGCCACCAGAAGTCCACGCCGAGGGCCTCGTGCGGGTGGTGCAGGTGGCGCAGGTAGGCGTCGGTGAAGGCCGTCGAGCTGATGTCGAAGGCGATCGCGGTCCCGGCATCCGGGTCGAGGCCGAGCGCCTGCGCCATGGCGGGGTAGGCGTCCTCGTGGCGCCGGACCCCGTCCGCCGGGTGCACGTTGAGGGAGACCCGCAGGTTGCGCTCGTGCAGGGCGGCCAGGAACGCCTCCGGGTCCGGGAACAGCTCGCGGTTCCAGGAGTACCCGGTCCAGCCCGTGCCGAGGGCGGGGTCGATCTCGACGACGTGCCAGTCCATGTCGACGACGGCGACCGAGAACGGGATCCCGGAGTCGGTGAACCGGTCCATCAGGTCGAGGTAGTCGTCGGCCGTGTAGGAGTGGAACCTGCTCCACCAGTTCCCCAGGGTCCAGCGGGGAAGCATCGGGCTCGGCCCGGTCAGCCGGAAGAAGTCGGTAAGCGCAGCGTCGAAGTCGCGACCGTAGCCGAAGAAGTAGAGGTCTTCCGCGCGCGGTCTCGGTGCCGGCCGCCCGTCCTCGCCCAGCGCCAGGCTGGCCGAGTCGTCGACGACGGAGTACCCGTCCTTGGAGAGCAGCCCGGGCTCCAGGTCGGTGGCGCCGTCGACGTCGTCGAGGGTGCGCGCGGTCCCCCCGAGGTTCGTCGGGAAGGTCCCGCTCCCCCAGGCGGAGTCGCCGTAGGTCCACGTCGTGAAGTGAGCGTCCTGGGCCCGCTGCCGCATGGAGATCGACAAGCCCGACGCGCTGAACGGGCCCTTGTCGTAGCGCACGTGGAGGTGGTCGGTCCACAGCTCGAGCTGGTCCGCGCCGTCGCGCACGGTGAACGCCGGGACGTCGAAGCGTCGACGACGGACGAGCTGGGTCGGGCGGTCCTCGAACACACCGTCGATGCTGTGCTCGATCCGCAGGAGCCGGCTGGTGAGCACCGTGATGCGGAAGTTCGGGCCCTCGACGACCGCACGCGCGTCTGCGGCACCGGTCGTCATGGCGGGTTCCTGGGTCATGCGTCGCTCCTCCGTCGTGGTCTGACTGCTTTAGCGCTAAACCTATGATGGCACAATGCAGGCAGCGACTGGGGCACCACCCCGGTCGGACAGCACACGAGAGACGAGAACCCATGACGACGCTGCGTGACGTGGCCGCCGAGGCAGGCGTCAGCATCATGACCGTCTCCAACGTCATCAACGGCCGCCGGAGCAGGGTCTCGCCCGCCACGATCGACCGGATCCAGGAGATCGCCACCCGCCTGGGCTACGTGCCCAACGCCTCGGCACGCGCCCTGTCCGCCAAGAGCTCGGGCATCGTCGCCCTCGTCTACCACGAGGCCGCCGAGGGGACGCCGGCCCTGTCCAACCCGCACGACTCGGTGTTCATCGGCGAGGTGGAACGCCGGGTGAGCGCGTCGGGCAGGTACCTCATGATCCATGCCGCGATCGACGTCATGAGCACCGCCGCGAACCTGCGCACCTGGAACGTCGACGGAGCGATCTTCCTGGGAACCCTCGGGCACCAGGCCGACGAGCTCCGGGCGCGCTCCGGCATCCCCATGGTGTTCGTCGACAGCCACTCCCGCTCCCCCCACGTCCACACCGTCGGGATCGACGACGCCCGGGGCGGCTACCTCGCCGCGCAGCGGCTGACGCAGGACGGGCACGCCCGCATCGCCTTCGTCGGGCCGCCCCTCGTCGAGGACGGGGTCGTCCGGCACCGGTACGACGGATTCCTCGACGGGCTGCGGGACGGAGGGTGCCAGCTGGACCCCGCACTCGTCCTGGAGTGCGCGACGACCTTCGAGGGCGGCCACGCGCTGGCCGGACACCTCGTGACGATGCCCGAGCCTCCGACCGCCGTGTTCACGACGGCCGACATCATCGGGATCGGGCTGCTCAAGGGCCTCGGTGACCGTGGCTGGCACGTCCCGGACGCGATGTCTATCATCGGTTTCGACGATCTGGCCGAGTGCCGGCACGTCACCCCCACCCTCACGACGATCCACCAGGACGTCCCAGGAAAGGCACGAGCGAGCGTCGAGATCCTGCTGGCGCTCATCGCCGAGCCGGCCGACCCGAGTGACCCGGGTGACCCGGGTGACCCGGCCGGCACCGCCGGCACCGGGGCCCGGCGCGTGACGCTCGAGGTCACCCTGGCCGACCGGGAGACCGTCGCCGCACCGTCCCGGGACCACCCCGGCACGGCCCACCTCCCTTCGACGAGACAGGCACCATGAGCTCCTGGACCACGCTCGGCTCCACGACCAGGTACGAGAACCCCTGGATCCGCGTCCGCGAGGACTCCGTCGTGCGCCCCGACGGGTCCGACGGGATCTACGGGGTGGTCGAGATCCGCCACCCGGCCGTCTTCATCGTCCCGGTCACCGAGGCGGGCGAGGTGGTGCTGGTCGAGGTCGAGCGGTACACGACGGGCGCGGTGTCCCTCGAGGTCCCGGCGGGCGGCTCGGACGGGGAGGACCTGCTCCTCGCGGCGCAGCGCGAGCTGCGCGAGGAGACCGGGCTGGTCGCGGACTCCTGGGAACGGATCGGTGACATGTTCACGCTCAACGGCGTGTGCCACGCCCCCGAGCACGTGTTCCTGGCGCGCGGTCTGCGTGAGTCCCACGCTCCGCACGAGCAGGCCGAGGAAGGCATCGTGGGCCTGCGCCGCGTGCCGTGGGCCGCGGCGCTCGACCTCGTCAAGGACGGCACGATCACCGACGGCGAGACCGTGGCGGCGCTCATGTACGCGGCGATCGCCCTCGGCCGGGTGCACTAGCCGCGATCCGCACGATACGCACCTGAGTCGCACGCCTCAGTCGTCGCGCCCCGGGCAGCCCCGCGGCCACCTCCACGCTCCGGGACACTGTGTGCAGTTCGCCGAGCAAGACTGTGCGCGTGCACAGTGTCGGACTGAGCCGTCCGACACCCGACCCCCCAGAGCCGTTCTCCTCACTCATTCTTCTCGTCATAGAGGACTGGGAGCGTGTACAGTCCACAACCATCACCCCCAGCTCACCTTCGAACAAAGACGCTCGAGAGGAACCGACCTGATGCTCCCAGCACGACGACGCCTCCCCCTGAGGCTGACGGCGGCGGCAGCTGCCGCCGCAGTGCTCCTCACTCCCCTGCTCACCACACCGGCCCTGGCCGCCGACCCCACCGAACCGGTCGACGCAGGGATCGTCGTCGACAAGATCGACAACCTGCCCGCCGACTTCATCAACGGCATGGACATCTCCTCGATCCTCGCCCTCGAGGAGAGCGGGGTCACCTACCGCGACTTCGCCGGCCAGACCGCGGACATCTTCGACGTCCTCGCTGCGGCCGACGTCAACTACGTGCGGGTCCGGGTCTGGAACGACCCCGTCGACGCCGCCGGCAACGGCTACGGCGGGGGCGACAACGACATCGCCGCGGCCGTCGCGATCGGCACGCGCGCCACCGCCCACGGCATGAAGCTGCTCGTGGACTTCCACTACTCCGACTTCTGGGCCGACCCGGGCAAGCAGAAGGCCCCCAAGGACTGGTCCGCGATGACCGTCGCGGAGAAGGCGACCGCGACGCAGGCGTACACAGCGGACTCCCTCACCCAGCTCAAGGACGCCGGAGTCGACGTGGGCATGGTCCAGGTCGGCAACGAGACGAACAACGGCGTCGCCGGGGTGACCGGCTTCGCGAACATGGCCCAGATCTTCGACGCCGGCAGCCGCGCCGTACGCGCGGTCTACCCCGACGCCCTCGTCGCCGTCCACTTCACCAACCCCGAGCGGGCCGGCTCCTACGCCTCGATCGCGGGCAGCCTCGAGACCTACGGGGTCGACTACGACGTCTTCGCGAGCTCGTACTACCCCTTCTGGCACGGGTCGCTGGACAACCTCACCACGGTCCTGACGCAGGTGGCGACCGACTACGACAAGCTGGTGATGGTCGCCGAGACGTCCTGGAACTACACCCTCGCCGACGGTGACGGCCACGAGAACGTCATCAAGCCGACGTCGGGCTTCACCCAGTACCCGTCCTCGGTCCAGGGGCAGGCGACCGCGGTGCGTGACGTCATGGAGGCGGTCGCCGACGTCGGCCCCGCCGGCCTCGGCGTCTTCTACTGGGAGCCCGCCTGGCTCCCGGTCGGCACACCGAGCCAGCTCGAGGAGAACAAGCTCCTGTGGGAGCGGGACGGCTCCGGCTGGGCCTCCAGCTTCGCGGCGGAGTACGACCCGGTCGACGCCGGGCAGTGGTACGGGGGATCCGCGTGGGACAACCAGGCGATGTTCGACTTCGCCGGGAACCCGCTCGAGTCGCTCAACGTCTTCGCCTACGCCCGGACCGGCGCGATCGCGCCGCGCGAGGTCACGAGCATCGAGACGGTCACCCTCACCGTGCCCGACGGCGCGCCGGTCACCCTCCCGGGCACCGTCGGCGTCACCTACAACGACGGAGCCGTCGAGGCGCACCCGGTCACGTGGCGCAGCTCCGTGGACTGGATCCGCGGACCCGGCACCTACACGATCACCGGCACGACCGTCGGCGACCTGCCGGTCACCGCGACCGTCACCGTCGTGGCCGTCAACCCCGTGCGCAACCCCAGCTTCGAGGACGCCGACCTGTCCATGTGGACGATCACCGGGACCGGCGCGGCCGTGACTGCCGACTCCGACGCCTCCGACGGCGCCAGGGCGCTGAAGTTCTGGTCCGCGACCGGCTACTCCTTCGCTGTGGCACAGACCCTCACCGGGGTGCCGGCCGGCACCTACCGGCTCTCCGCCACGAGCCAGGGCGGATCGGTCGGGGCGACCGACCAGCTGACGCTGAGCGCCACGAGCGGCGGCGTGGTCTCCTCGACGCCCATCACGCTCGGCGGGTGGCAGGTCTACTCGACCGCCGTGACAGGTGACGTGGTCGTCGGCGACGACGGCATCGTCACGATCAACGCGGCCTACACGCTGAGCGCGGGGGCCTGGGGCAACCTCGACGACCTCCGGCTCACCCGGGTCGAGGGTGTCGCCGCCGACACGGCGGCGCTGCAGGCCGCCGTCACCAGCGCTCGGGCTGTCGACCGCGCGCTGTACACCTCCGCGTCGTTGGCCGGCCTCGACCTCGCTCTTGAGACCGCCGACGTGGTCCTGGCCGGCTCCCGCGCCGGCCAGGGCGACGTCGACGCCGCGATCATGCTGGTCACCGGCGCCCTGGCGGCCCTCGTCGAGATCCCGGTCGTGGTTCCCACCGTCCCGGAAGAGCCGACCGTTCCCCCGGCGGTCCCCCCGGTCGGTCAGGCACCTGGTCAGGTGCCCGGTCAGGCGCCCGGTCAGGTACCTGGTCAGGCACCATCGGTCCCCGTCACCACGGTGACCGGTGTCACCGGTGTGACCGCACCGGCCCTTCCCCGGACCGGCGGGGCCGAACGGCTCAGCGAGACCGGCTCGAACGTGCTCGCGGTCGCGCTGACCGCGACGCTGCTCCTGGCGGCGGGCACGGTCCTGGTGGCCCGTCGGCGCCGCGAGGCCGGGAACGACATGCCGTAGGGCGGCACCGCCCGGAAGCGGCGACGGAGGCCGCGGGGCCGGACATCCCAGTCCGGGCCCGCGGCCTCTCTCGCCGTCCGGCGACCCTCACACGGTGACGGTGTACCCCAGCGTCAGCTCGTCCCCGCTCACGCCGCGGATCCCCCAGTTCATCCGCGGGCTCTCCAGGATCACCAGCTCGAGGTCGGCGACCGGCAGGTCGAAGGTTCCGCACACCCGGGTGAAGACCTCCCGGATGAGCTCACGCTTGGCCTCGGGCGACCGGCCGCTGAAGGCCACGAGCTCCACCACGAGGTAGCCCGGGCCACGCTGGGGGGCGACCAGGTCGTCGTCGTCCATCCACAGGAAGCGCTGGAAGCGCTTCTCCTGGGGGAACTGCCACGCACTGACCAGGGCAGCGTGCAGCTGGTCGCTCAGCGCCTCCCGCCGGTCGATCCACTCTGACCGCCTGGCATACACCTTGAACTGGCCCATGGGGGACGAACCTACCCGTCGCGCGCTGATGCCTGCAAGGGCGCCACCTACACTGTTCCGGTGCTCATCCTGCTGCCCCCGTCCGAAGGCAAGACCCCCGCGACCTCCGGCAGCCCCGTCGACCTGGCGGCGCTGAGCGCGCCCTCCCTCACCCGGCACCGGACCACCGTGCTGCGCGCCCTCGCCCGGGTCAGCGCCCGCCGCACCGCGCTCGAGACGCTCGGGGTGGGCCCCAGCCTGGCCGCCGACGTCGCGCGCAACACCCGGCTGGCCACCGAGCCTGCAGCCCCCGCCGGGCAGGTCTACACCGGGGTGCTCTACACCGCGGCCGGCCTCGACGACCTCTCCCCCGCCCAGGCCGCGCTCGCCGCGGCGAGCGTGCGGACCGTCTCCGCCCTGTGGGGCGCGGTCAGCCCCGCCGACGTCGTGCCCGCCTACCGGTTGTCCATGGGCACCACCCTGCCCGGCGTCGGCCCGCTCGCCCCGACCTGGCGACCGCTGCTGGAGACGGTCCTCGGCCCCCGCGCGGCCGGGGACGTCGTCGTCGACTGCCGCTCGGCGGCCTACCTGGCCGCGTGGAGGCCCGCGAAGGGGACCGACTGGGTGAGCGTGCGGGTGCTGCGCGAGCTCGACGGCCGGCGCTCGGTCGTCTCGCACAACGCCAAGCACACCCGGGGCGTGCTTACCCGGCACCTGCTCACCCGCGCCGGCGCCGAGCCCCGCACGGCCGAGGACGTCGCTGGGGCCGCCCGCGAGCTCGTCGGCACGGTGCTCCTGGACGCCACCCTCATCGAGGGCACGAACGGCGCGTCGACCCTGGAGCTCGTCGTCGCCTGACCGCCGGCCCTGTCGACGCGACGGCAGCCCGGGAGCCGGTCCCACGGAGAGACGACGACGGGGTCGTCTGTTCTGCGTGGGGTCGTCCATCTGGATAGACGACCCCACGCAAGATAGACGACCCCGTCAGGGGCGATCGGCCAAGCCAGACCAACCGGCCCGCGCGGGTCAGGACCAGGGTCAGGACCGGGTCGGGGCCCGCCCGGCGGCCTACTCCGAGGTGCGCTTCTCGGGGATGCGGACGAGGATGCGGCCGCAGTCGTCGCAGCGGACGACCTCGTCGGCCGGCTGTGCGCGGATGGCCTCGATGGCCGTCTGGTCGAGGTCCAGGCGGCAGCCGTCGCAGCGCCCGGCGCGCAGCGCGGCGGCGCCCTGACCGCCCAGGCGGGCGCGGACCTTCTCGTAGAGGGCGACGAGGGCGGCATCGAGGCCGGCCACGGCGGCCGCACGCTCGCTCGCCACCCCGGCAGCCTCGGCGTCGATCTCGGCGTAGACGGCGTCGAGCGCGGCGACGGCCGCGGCCCGGGTGTCCAGGGACTTCTGGTTGGCCTCGTCGAGCTTGGCGAGGGTGTCCTCGTGCGCCTCGAGACGCTCCATGACCTCCAGCTCGACCTCCTCGAGCAGGCCCTGGCGGCGCCCGAGCGACTCGAGCTCGTGCACCAGCGCCTGGGCGTCCTTGGCGCCGACCGCGCCGGAGTCGAGGCGGGTCCGGTCGCGGTCCGCGCGGGTGCGGACCTGCTCGACGTCGGACTCGGCCTTGACCAGCTCACGGCGCAGGTCGTTCGCGGCGGTGCGGGAGGCGACCAGAGCGGTGTTGAGGTCAGCCAGCTGGGCGTCGATCTCGGCGACCCGAGCCTGCTCCGGGGTGTTCTTGCGCCGGTGTGCGAGCTGCTGGAGACGGGTGTCGAGCACTTGGACATCCAGAAGTCGACGCTGGTCCTCGACGGGTGCCTTGGTCACAGGTGGTGTCCTTTCACGGTGGGGGGCGGTGCTGACCACGCGACACGCGCGGTCCAGGGATCGGTCCTCACAGTACTGACCCGGGTCTCAACCGTAGTGCTCTGTGACGCCAGGTCGTGCACGAGGTCCGCGGCGGCGTAGGCCAACCACGGCCATTCGCTGGCAAAGTGCGCGGTGTCGATGAGGAACGGGCGCCCGTCCTGGGCCGGTCGCCCGTCCCGGACCGCGTCGAGGGCGGCCTGCTCGCGGGCGTCGGAGACGGCGTGGTGCTTGAGGTCGGAGGTCACATACACGTCCACCCCGCGGTCCCGGGCGGCCCCGAGGAGGGAGTCCCCCGACCCGCCGAGCACCGCGACCGTGGACACCTGGGCGTCGAGGTCGCCCGCGACCCGGATCCCCTGGGCGGTCTGCGGCAACGCGGCTGCGACCTGGTCGGCGAAGGCGCCCAGCGTCGTCGGGGCGGCGAGGCGGCCCACCCGTCCCAGCCCGGTTCCAGGGGCGCCGGGCGTGGGCTCGAGCGGGGTGCAGTCCACGAGCCCGAGGACGTCGGCGAGGGCGTGCGCCACCCCGCGCTCGGCCGCGTCGGCGTTCGTGTGCGCGGCGAAGAGCGCGCAGCCGGAGGTGATGAGGGTGTGCACGGCCTGACCCTTGAGCGTGCCGGCCGCGACCGCGTGCACCCCGCGCAGCAGCAATGGGTGATGGGTGACCAGCAGGTCCGCGCCCCAGGCGGTCGCCTCGGCGATCACTGCGGCCACCGGGTCGACGGCGAAGAGCACCTTGCGCACCGGCGCGGCCGGGTCGCCGGTGACCAGCCCGACGGCGTCCCAGTCCTGCGCGGTCGCGGGCGGGTAGCGGGCCTCGAGCAGGGCGACGACGCGGGCGAGGGTGGGTGCGTGGGTGGGTGCGTGGGTCACGGTCGCAGACTAGCCGACCAGGCTCGAGGCGTGGTCGGGCACGTAGGTCTGCAGGCTGCGGTCGGTGCGGCGGTAGCCGGTCGAGGGGGGCCGCTCGGGCAGCTCGATCGGGGGGTGGATGACGTTCTCGTAGGGGATCGAGGAGAGCAGGTGGGAGATCATGTTGATCCGCGAGCGCTTCTTGTCGTCGCTCTCCACGACGTACCACGGCGAGCTCGGGGTGTCGGTGTGGGTGAACATGTCGTCCTTGGCCCGGGAGTAGTCCTCCCAGCGGCTGATCGACTCGAGGTCCATCGGGGACAGCTTCCACCGGCGCATCGGGTCTTCCTTGCGGGAGGCGAAGCGCTTCTGCTGCTCCTCGTCCGAGACCGAGAACCAGTACTTGCGCAGCAGGATGCCGTCGTCGATGAGCAGCTGCTCGAAGACCGGGCACTGGGCCATGAACCGCTTGTGCTCGGCGGGCGTGCAGAACCCCATGACCTGCTCGACCCCGGCCCGGTTGTACCAGCTGCGGTCGAAGAGCACGATCTCCCCGGCGGCCGGCAGGTGGGCGATGTAGCGCTGGAAGTACCACTGGGACTTCTCCCGCTCGGTCGGTGCGGGCAGCGCCGAGACCCGCACGTGGCGGGAGTTGAGGTACTGGGTGACGCGCTTGATCGCGGAGCCCTTGCCCGCGGCGTCGCGCCCCTCGAAGATCACCACGACCCGGGTCCCGGTGGCCCTGACCCACTCCTGGAGCTCGACGAGCTCGGCCTGCAGCCGGAAGAGCTCGGCCTCGTAGAGCTCGGTGGAGAGCTTGGGGAGCTTGCGGGCGGCCGACTCGGCGTCGCCGTTCTTCGAGACGTTCTTCGAGACGTTCTTCGAGACGTTCTTCGACATCAGGCTGACTCCCTGGCTCATGGGCACCGTGGTGGCGACGCCGGTCGTGCATACCATTACATACCGTCCCCCTCGACGGGAACCGGTAGACACGCGGGAGGGCGTCGTCGCGCAGGCACGCTGCCCGACGACGCCCGCGCACCACCCGCGGGCGTCAGCCGAGCGTCACCACGACCGTGACCTCGGACCCCGCGGGGCGGGCCGGGATCGGCTCGCCGGCGGGGTGGTCGACGCCGTCGACCGTCACCGCGACGACCCCCGAGGACACGTGGCCGGGGTTGCGCACCTCGATCAGGTACACCGCGCCGCGCCATTCCCGGCGCACCTCGAAGCCGTCCCAGGCCCTGGGGATGGACGGGTCTACGATCAGCCCGTCGAGGCTCAGGCGCACCCCGAGGATGTACTTGGTGGCCGCGGTGTACATCCACCCCGCGGTCCCGGTCAGCCACGGGTTCTGCGCCTTGCCGTACCACTCGTGGTCACGGCCGTAGAGGAACTGCACGTAGGCGTACGGTTCCGCGCCCCGGACCTCGATGTTGTCGTTCTGGTGGTAGGGCAGCACGGAGTCGTAGAACGCGACGGCCTCGTCGCCGCGTCCCAGCATCGCCTCGGCGATGATCGGCCACGCGTTGGGGTGGGAGAAGATCGCGGCGTTCTCCTTGATCCCGGGATACACCCGGGTGACGAACCCGATGGTGTCGTCGACCTTGGTGAAGGCGGGCCAGTTGAGGTGGCTGCCGTACTCCGATCCGAGCAGCGTGCGGACGGAGTCCATCGACGCCTCGCCGCGCTCCTGGCTGGTGATGCCCGCGATGACGGGCCACGCCTGGTGCTCGAGGAAGATCTTGCCCTCGTCGTTGTCGCTCGAGCCGATCTTCACACCGTCGCGGGTGTACCCGCGGATCCACCAGTCGCCGTCCCAGAGCTGGGTGTCGGCGACGTCGGCGATCCGGGCCAGCTCGGCCTCGTAGCGGGCGACGTCCTCGGTGCGTCCCAGCGGGCGGGCGAGCTCGAGGAAGGCCTGGATCGCCCAGGCGTGCAGGAAGGTCACGAGCGAGGTCTCCCCGCCACCGAGGTTGAGGCAGTCGTTCCAGTCCGCCCGCAGGCCCAGGGCCACGCCGTTCGGGCCGATCTGGGCGGCGGAGAAGTCGAGCGCGGCCTTGAGGTGGTCGTAGACCGTGGCGGGCTTGCCGTCGGCGTACGGGATGACCTCGTCCAGGAAAGCGATGTCGCCGGTCTCCTTGACGAACTCCACGATCGAGGAGACGAGCCACAGGTGGTCGTCGGAGCACGTGTCCTCGAGGCCGTGGATGAGGTCGTCCATGGACGGGGTCGGCACGATCGTCGGCGACGGGATGTCGGGGAGCGCCGGTGCGTCGGGGTCGAAGACGACCGGGTCGAAGAGGTGCAGGCCGTAGCCGGCGGACACCTGGGCGCGCAGCAGCTCCACGATCCGCTGCCGGGTCTTGGCCGGGTTGGTGTGGATGACGCTCATGACGTCCTGGGCGGTGTCGCGGTAGCCGAGGCCGCTGCGCCCGCCCACCTCGACGAAGGACGCGAAGCGTGACCATTGCACGCACGTCTCGGCCTGGAGCAGCGTCCAGGCGTTGATCATCGTGTTCATGCCCTCGTGCGGGGTCTTGATCGCCAGCTTGGCCTGCTTGGCCTGCCAGTATCCGCTCAGCCGGGCGCGCTCGGCGTCGACCGTAGCCAGGTCGGAGTACTTGGCCTGGATGGCGCGCCCGACGGCGTCCCGCGAGCCGTAGCCGAGCATGTAGACGAGGCGCTTGGTCTCCCCCGGCGCGAGGGTGATCGTGTGCTGGAGCGACCCGCAGTGGTTCTGCGTGGTCGCGGAGGTGTTGGAACCTCTGCCACGCTCGATCGCGATCGGGTTGGACTCGCTGCGGTAGGGGCCGATGAAGGTGTCCCGCAGGGTGTCGTAGGAGGACGGCTCCTGGGAGGAGGTGAAGAAGTGGAAGGTCCACGGTTCGTAGAAGAAGTCGTACTCGATGACCCCGTCGGCGTAGCTGGTCCCCGAGGAGTAGAGCGACATCTGCAGGTTCTGGTTGTCGATGGTGATCGTGTGGAAGCTGAACTCCACGTAGGACCCGACCGTGATCTGGCGGACCTCTTCAGAGGTGTTGGTCACCCGGGTGTCCCAGAGCTCGACGTCGTCGTCGAGCGGGATGAAGACGGTCTGGCTCGCGTCGATGCCCTTGTAGGAGGACTCGAAGCGGGTGTAGCCCAGGCCGTGGCTGGTCGTGTACGTCGCCGCTCCCGGGCCGTCGATCGGCTTGCCGACCGGCTGCCAGGAGACCGACCAGTAGTCGCCGTCCGCGTCGTCGCGCAGGTAGACGTAGTGGCCGGGGCGGTCGAGGGGGACGCCGTTGGGGCGGAACCGGGTGATGCGTCCCTGCTGGGCGCTCTTGTAGTAGGAGTACCCGCCTCCGGTGTGGGAGATCACGGTGCACAGGTTCTTGGTGCCGAGGTAGTTCGTCCACGACACCGGGACGTCGGGTCGGGTGATGACGTACTCGTCGACGGCGGTGTCGAAGTAGCCGTATTTCATGGGTGTGGCCGGTCCTTTGCTGGTGGGTGGTGGGTTGGTGGGTGGTGGGGTCGGGGCTCAGGCGGTGACGAAGCCCTTGAGCCAGTCGAGGAGCTCCTGGGCCTTCGCGGGCGAGTCGGCCTCGACGAACATGCGCAGCACCGGCTCGGTCCCGGAGAAGCGCAGCAGCGCCCAGTTGTCGTTCTCGAGCAGGATCTTCGTGCCGTCGGTGTGGTCGATCCCGACCACCGCGTACGGCCCGACCGCGGTCAGCGGGTCCGCGGCGAGGCTGCGGGGCACCGCCAGGCGCATCTCGGGGGTCGAGGGGACCCCGGCCTCCAGCGTGTACAGCCGGCCGGTGATCGCGTAGATCATCTCGCGCAGCTCGGAGATGCGCTTGCCGGTCACGGCAAGCATCTCGACCACGAGGGCGCAGGCGAAGATCCCGTCCTTGCCCAGGATCCAGCCTCGGATGGTCAGACCGCCCGAGGACTCTCCGCCGAGCACCGCGCCGATCTCCTCCATGCCCGCTGTCACGTGCTTGAAGCCGACCTTGACCTCGCGAGACTCCTCGCCGAAGTGCCGGGCGAGGCGGTCGAGCAGGTGGGTGGTGGCGATGTTGCGGACGACGCCGCCCTTCTCGCCGCGGACCTCGTGCAGGTACCAGAAGAGCAGCAGCAGCAGGTCGTTGGTGGAGATGTACTCCCCGGTCTCGTCGACGATCCCGATCCGGTCGGAGTCGCCGTCGGTCGCCATGCCCAGGTCGTAGGTGCCTTTGCCCTGGCTGATCATCCCGATGAGGCTGCTCAGGCGCTGCAGGTCAGGGGCTGGTGCGTGGCCGCCGAAGAGCGGGTTGTGGGCACCGTGGATGAACTCCGCGCGCACCCGCATGTCGTTGAGGATGGTTCCCAGGGTGAGCTGGGACGTGCCGTACATCGGATCGACGACGACGCGCAGGTCACGGCCGCGGACGGCCTCGACGTCGATGATCTTCTCGATCGCGTCGATGTACGGCTCGGTGAGCGCACGCTCGACGACCATGCCTGCCCTGCGGGCGAGGTGGAGGTCGAGGGTGATGACCTCGTCGACGCGCAGCGCGTTCGCCTCGTCCTGGAAGCGGTCGGTCTCGTCGTCCAGGGGCAGGGAGCCGTCGGCGCGGAACACCTTGACGCCGTTCCACTCCGGGGGGTTGTGCGAGGACGTGATGATGATGCCGTAGGCGGAGCCGGTGTACGGCGCGGCGAAGGTGACGAGCGGCGTCGGGACGTCGTCGGGCAGCAGCAGGACGGAGATGTTGTTGCCGGCGAAGACCTCGGCGGCCGCCTCGGCGGACTCGCGGGAGAGGAACCGGCGGTCGCCGCCGATGACGACGCCCTGGTGGTCGATCCCCTTGCGGGTGGCCTCGTTGGCGATCGCCTGGCACAGCCGGCGCAGGTTCCCCAGCGTGTACCCCTCACCGATCACGGCGCGCCAACCGCCGGTGCCGAAGACGATGGACGTGTCGGTGTTCTTCGTCGGGATGAAGAGGCGCTTGAGGACGATGTCCGCGGCGAGGGCGAGCTCGGCCTCGGAGTTGATGCCCTGGACCTCGTCGGTGTCGTAGATCTGGTAGGAGACGATCGTGCCGTCGGCGTCGAGGAAGCGTTGCGCGATGTGGGTGAGACGGTGCTCCCCGGTCGCCGCGAGCGCGTCGATCTGGTCGAAGAGGTCCGACGGCGCGGCGACGTAGGCACCGACGTTGATCTCGTGGATGGCGGCCCCGGCACCCGCGAGATCTTCGGCCTCGACGATCGCGCGGACCCGGCCGTCCTCGTCGCGCTCGATCCGCCCGTAGGGCAGGGGCTGGTCGACGACGGCCGTGAGCAGCGAGAAGTCCGCACCCTTGAGCTGGTGGCGGTTGACAACCCCACGCAGGGAGTCCACCCGCAGCAGCGGGGTGTCGGCGTAGGCGACGAGGACGACGTCGGTGCCGGCCGGGACTGCGGTCCGGGCGACGCCGACCGCGTGCCCGGTGCCCAGCGGTTCAGCCTGCTCGACGTAGGTGAGGTCGTCCCCGAGCAGGGCGCGCAGGGAGGTGTCCCCCGCGGCGACGACCACGATGATGGCGTCGGGGCTGAACATCTTCCGGACGGTGGCGACGGCGAGCTCGGCGACCGTGCTGTCACCGAGCGGGCTGACGAGCAGGCGGCGCGAGGCGTCGTCCGCCCCGGCGGCGAGCACGATCGCGGCACCTCGGTCGATCGTGGACGTGGCGAACTGTTGCTGGGCCATGGTTCCTCACTCGTCTCAGCGGATCTTTAGTTAGTAAGCCTACCGATCTTTCTCGCCGTTGGACAGGGCCTCGTCGTGCGCGGCGACGTGGCGGGTGCTCCCATGGGATCCTTGATGCCACACGCTCGACGCGGGCGACGCTCGCCCCGGGAGTACACCGGGTGTTCACGAGCGGTTCATCGACGAGGGGCACTGTCTGTCCGTGAATACCGCCGGCGGTCCCTCTCCTGTCCCCGACGCCCTGTCCCCGCTGCTGCGCTCGGCGTCCGCGCCCGCCCCGCGCACCCTCGTGGACATCTTCACCCAGACCGTCGAGGACTTCCCCGACGCCCCGGCGCTCAACAACGGCGCGCAGGTGCTCACCTACGCCGAGTTCGCCGACGTCGCCGACGAACTGGCAGGCGAGCTGGCGGCCGCCGGGGTGGGCGTCGGTGACCGGGTCGGTGTCCGCATCGCCTCGGGGACGACCGAGCTGTACATCGCGATCATGGCCGTCCTCGTGGTCGGCGCCGCCTACGTCCCGGTCGATGCCGACGACCCCGACGAGCGCGCCCGCACCGTCTTCGCGGAGGCCGACGTCGCCGCGGTGATCGGCAACGACCTCGTCATCGCCGCGCGCCGCCCGGCCGCACCGGGCCGGGGGGCCACCCCGGGCACCGACGGCACCGACGGCACCGACGATGTGACCGGCCCCGACCTGACCGACGACGCGTGGATCATCTTCACCTCCGGGTCCACCGGGACCCCCAAGGGGGTCGCCGTCTCGCACCGCTCGGCCGCGGCCTTCGTCGACGCCGAGGCCCTGATCTTCCTGCAGGACGCCCCGCTCGGCCCGGGTGACCGGGTGATGGCCGGGCTCTCGGTCGCCTTCGACGCGAGCTGCGAGGAGATGTGGCTCGCCTGGCGCTACGGCGCGTGCCTGGTCCCCGCACCCCGGTCCCTCGTCAAGAGCGGGATGGACCTGGGTCCGTGGATGATCGCCAACGACATCACCGTCGTCTCGACCGTGCCCACCCTCGTCGCGCTCTGGCCGCCCGGCGCGCTCGACGCCGTCCGCCTGGTCATCCTCGGTGGAGAGGCCTGCCCGCCCGAGATCGGCGCGCGCCTGGCCACCTCGGGCCGGGAGCTGTGGAACACCTACGGCCCCACCGAGGCGACCGTCGTGGCCTGCGCCGCCCGGCTGACCACCGAGCCGCCGGTGCGGATCGGGCTCCCGCTCGACGGCTGGGACCTCGCCGTCGTCGACCCGGCCGGGGTGCCCGTGCCGCCCGGGGACCCCGGGGAGCTCATCATCGGCGGCGTCGGGCTGGCCCGCTACCTCGACCCGGCCAAGGACGCCGAGAAGTACGCCGCCATGCCCACCCTCGGGTGGGACCGCGCCTACCGCAGCGGGGACATCGTCAGCTTCGACGGGACCGGTCTGCTGTTCGTGGGCCGCGTGGACGACCAGATCAAGCTGGGTGGGCGGCGCGTCGAGCTCGGTGAGGTCGACAGCGCGCTGCTCTCCCTGCCCGGCGTCGAGGGTGCCGCGGCCGCGATCCGCAGCACCGGCTCCGGCAACAAGATCCTCGTCGGGTACATCACCACGACGCCGGAGTTCTCCGCGACCGCCGCGATGGACCTGCTGCGTGCGTCGATGCCGGCGGCCCTGGTCCCGCGTCTCGCGCAGGTCGAGACGCTGCCCACCCGGACGTCGGGGAAGATCGACCGCGACGCGCTCCCCTGGCCGCTGCCCGCCGTGCGCCCGACCGGCGGGCCTGCAGCCGCACCCGCCCTCACCGGCACCGCAGCCTGGCTCCAGGAGCTGTGGCTGGAGATCCTCGGCGCCGTGGTCACCTCCGGCCAGGAGGACTTCTTCGCCCTCGGCGGCGGCAGCCTCACCGCCGCCCAGCTCGTCTCCCGGCTGCGGGCCCGCTTCCCCGAGGCCACCGTCGCGGACGTCTACGAGAACCCGACGGTCGCGGCCCTGGCCACCGGCCTCGACGAGATGAGCGCACCGACCGGGCGCCAGAACACCGAGGTCTACCCCGTCCCGCGCCGGACCCAGGTGGGTCAGGTCGCCTCCTCCCTCGTGCTGCGCACGATCAGCGGGCTGCGCTGGCTCGTCTGGATCGCGGCCGTCAGCACCGTCGTGGCCGGGGTGTGGGACGCGGACTGGCTGCCGGTGGCCTCCTGGTGGGCGATCGGCGTGGGCTGGCTGGCCCTGATCTTCCCGCTCGGGCGGATGACGCTCGCGGCGCTGGGCGCACGGGTGCTGCTCGCCGGCGTCGGGCCCGGGGAGTACCCGCGGGGCGGTCGGGTGCACCTGCGGCTGTGGCTCGCGGAGCGCCTCGTCGACGAGCTCGGGGCAGCGAACCTCTCGGGCGCCGCATGGATGCCTTACTACGCCCGGGCCCTGGGCGCCACGGTCGGCTCCGACGTCGACCTGCACACGATCCCCCCGGTCACCGGTCTGCTCACCCTCGGCGACGGTTGCTCGGTGGAACCGGAGGTCGACCTGGGCGGGCACTGGCTCGACGGCGACGTGCTGCACATCGGTGCCATCACCATCGGCGCCGGCGCCCGGGTCGGTGCCCGCAGCACCCTCGTGGGAGGCGCTCGGGTGGGTGACCGCACCGAGATCGCCCCCGGCTCCGCCGTCCTGGCCGCCGCCGGCGACGACGAGTTCTGGTCGGGCGCGCCCGCACGCCGCTCAGGCACCGCCCGCGGGCCGTGGCAGACGCAGCGACCACCGCGCCGGCGCGGCTGGGTGTGGGCCTACGCCGCCATGTCCGCCCTGATCGCCGCGCTGCCCGGGCTCGCGGTCGCCGCCGTGGGCGCCCTCGTCGTGGGCACCGTGACCCAGGCCGGCTCGACCGGAGCCGCAGCGGGCCGCGCGCTCGTCCTGCTCCCGCTCGCCACGATCGCCGCCGTGATGATCCTCGCGATCGGGATCTGGGCGCTCGTGCGGCTCCTCTCGATCGGGCTGACCAGCGGCATCCACCCCGTCCAGGGGCTGCGTGCGTGGCAGGCCTGGTCCATCCTGCGGGTCCTGGACGAGGCCCGCACGTGGTTGTTCCCGCTGTACTCGAGCTCGCTCACACCCACCTGGCTGCGAGCGCTCGGCGCCCAGGTCGGCCGGGACGCGGAGGCCTCGACGGTGCTGCTCATCCCGTGCCTGACCACCGTCAACGACGGAGCGTTCCTCGCCGACGACACGATGCTCGGCATGTACGAGCTGGGCAACGGCTGGCTGCGGATCGAGACGGTGAAGATCGGCAAGCACGCCTTCGTCGGGAACTCCGGCATGACGGCCCCCGGGCGCAAGGTGCCCAAGGGCGGGCTCGTGGCCGTCCTGTCCGCAGCACCGCGCCGCACCAAGGCGAAGTCGGGCACGTCGTGGCTGGGCAGCCCGCCCACCCGCCTGCGCCGGGTCGCGGCCGTGGCCGACGTGTCCCGCACCTACGCCCCCCCGACCCGGCTGCGGGTCGCCCGGGCGCTCATCGAGGTGTGCCGGCTCGTCCCGGTCATGGTGCACGCCGCGCTGTGCCTGGCCGTGATCACCGTGCTGCTGCTCGTGGCGGGCACCGAGTCGTGGGTCGGCGGCTGGTGGGTCGCCGGGCTCGTCTCGGGTGCGCTGCTGCTCGTGGTCGGGGCGGTCGCCGCGGCGATCACCACCGCCGCGAAGTGGGCCCTGGTGGGCCGGGTCCGGGCGACCGACCACCCGCTGTGGAGCTCCTTCGTGTGGCGCAACGAGCTCGCCGACACCTTCGTCGAGGTGGTCGCCGCCCCGTTCTTCGCCCGCATCGCGGTCGGGACGCCTGTGCTCAATCTGTGGCTGCGGTCCCTCGGTGCGCGGATCGGGCGCGGGGTGTGGTGCGAGACGTACTGGCTGCCCGAGGCCGACCTCGTCGAGCTGCGCGACGGGGTGACCGTCAACCAGGGCTGCGTGGTCCAGACCCACCTCTTCCACGACAGGACGTTGAGCCTGGACACGGTCGTGCTCCGTGAAGGGTCGACCCTGGGACCGAACGGCGTCATCCTGCCGGCGGCCACCCTCGGGCGGCACGCTACTGTGGGTCCGGTGTCGTTGGTGATGAGAGGCGAGTCCGTGCCTGACAAGACCCGGTGGATCGGGAACCCGATCGGCCCCTGGGTCGACGACGAGGACAAGGCCAGCGCGCCCGGTGCCCGAGGGTGAGCGCTGCCCTCGCCCAGGACGCCGGAGACCCCTACCTCCCCGGCCACGGGGACCTGACCTTCGACGTGCTCGCCTACGACCTCGCCGTGGACTACAAGGTCGAGACGAACGCCCTGGCCGCCGTGGCGACGCTGCGCATCGTCGCCCTCGTCCCGCTCAGCCGCTTCACGCTCGACCTCTTCGGTCTGCGGGTCACCAAGCTGACCGTCGACGGCGCCCCGGCCGCCAAGTACACCCAGCGCCCGGGCCGGCTCGTGGTCAAGACCCGCACCCCGGTGGTCGCCGACCAGGAGTTCACGGTGCAGGTCACCTACACCGGGTCCCCGCGGCCGGTGCCCGGCCCGGACGGCGAGGCCGGCTGGGAAGAGCTGGCCGACGGCGTGATCGTCGCCTCCCAGCCGCACGGGGCGCCGTCGTGGTTCCCGTGCAACGACCGGCCCTCGACCAAGGCGACGTACCGGGTGGCGCTGACCACCGCCTCGGAGTACCACGTCGTGGCGAACGGGGTGCTCACCGGGACCCGGCGCAGGGCCAGCGCGACGACGTGGACCTACGAGCAGGACGAGCCGATGGCCACGTATCTGGCCACCGTGCAGATCGGGCGGTACGTGGAGCGCGTGGCCGAACCTGCGCCGTCGGGCACGGTGCCCGGTGCCCCGGGAGTGCGCCTGCGCACGGTCTTCCCACCCGCGCTGGCCGCCGGCGTGGAGTCCACCTTCGCCCGCCAGGGCGAGATGCTCACGACCTTCGCGCGGCTGTTCGGGCCCTACCCCTTCCCCGAGTACACGGTCGTGGTGACCGAGGACGTCCTGGAGATCCCGCTCGAGGCCCAGGGCCTGTCGATCTTCGGCGCCAACTTCCTCACGACCGGCTGGGACTCCCAGCGCCTCGTCGCCCACGAGCTCTCCCACCAGTGGTTCGGCAACTCCCTCACCCTCACGCACTGGCGTGACATCTGGCTGCACGAGGGTTTCGCCTGCTACGCGGAGTGGCTGTGGTCCCAGGAGTCCGGCGGGCCGGCGACCGCCCTCCAGGCGAGCGAGCACTGGGAGCGCTTGGCCGCGCTCCCCCAGGACCTGCTGCTGGGCGACCCCGGACCCGACGACATGTTCGACGACCGGGTCTACAAGCGGGGCGCGCTCACCCTGCACGCGCTGCGCCTCACGATCGGCGACGAGGCCTTCTTCCGGGTGCTGCGCGAGTGGGTCGCCCGGTTCGCCTACCGGTCGGTGACGAGCGAGGACTTCGTGTCCCTCGCCGAGGAGGTCTCGGGGGCCAGCCTGGGCCCGCTGTTCACCGCGTGGCTGGACGCCCGGGCCCTGCCTGCGCTGCCGCCAGCACGCTGACCTGCGGGTCCACCTCGGCCAGGACCGTCACCGCGAGGACGTGGCCCGTGGGGCCGGCGACGTCGTGCATCCACACCGGGACACCGGGTGGGCGCGGGGCCTCCCAGGCGAGCAGTCGAGGGGGCGCCGCCGGCTCGGTGAGCCGGATCCGCCGCAGGTCCACGGTCAGCCCGTCGCCGGTGGCCTTGACGAGGGACTCTTTGCGCACCCAGGTGATCGTCTGGTCCTCGGGTCCCCTCGAGTCTTCACGGGCGTGCAGCCCGACGGTCGCGAAGTCCCCGAACGCGGCCGCCCCGGCGCGTTCGACGTCCACCCCGACCGGTCCGGCGTCGGTCACCGCGACACAGACGAGCTCGCCCGCCCGGCTCAGGCTGACGTGCGGTCCGGCGCCGCCCGCCACGGTGGCTCGGGGCCGTCCGTGCGCGCTGCTCCCGCAGCCGGGGCACAGCCGCGTGAGGCGGACCCCGGCCGGGTCCGCGCCGCAGAACTGGCCGACGACGCGGCGCAGCAGGTCGTCGGCATGCCCTGGGGAGGCCCCCGCGCTCGACCAGGTGACGACAAGCCGAGCCGGCGTCGTGTCCCTGCCCGCTGAGGACAGTGCGGCGGTGTTCACCCAGCCAGTCTTGCAGCGGTCGCGGTGCTGCGGGGCCCTCAGTCCCAGACAGGTTCGCGCGACACACCTAGGCTCGTGGGATGAACCGTGCCTTCGTCACCGCCGATGCTGCACCGGATGGGGCCCTGGCGGCGGTCGTCGCCTCGGCCCTGGCCGCCAGCACGACCCCAGCGCTCGGGATCGCAGTGGAGACCGGGGCCTGGTCGCGGGCCGTGACCTCCGGCATCACCGATGCGCGCACGGGCGCCGACGCGCACGAGGAGACGCTCTTCCATGCCTGCTCGATGTCGAAGATGGTCACCGCCACCGGAGTGCTCCGTCTGGTCGATGCCGGTGTGCTCGACCTCGACGCAGACATCGGTGCGTATCTTCGCGGCTGGCAGCTGGACGGTACCGGCGGTCCGCCGGTCACCCTGGCGCATCTGCTCTCTCACACTTCCGGCATAGTCGACCCGGAGGGCAGCTTCGAGCCGGCCGCTGACTCCCCGCCCGTGCTCGACCTGCTGCGCGGGGACACCGCGGGGCACCCCGGACCGGTCCGGGCGATGCGCCCACCTGGCGAATTCGCCTACTCCGACGCCGGGTACTGCGTCATCGAGCACATCATCGAGACGGTCACCGGGGAGGCCTTCGCAGCTGTGCTGGACCGATGGGTGCTCGGCCCCCTCGGGCTCGAGCACACACTGTTCTGGGATCGTCCGGACGGGGCGGCCGGGGCCGACCAGACGCCGTCGGGCCGGCTCAGCGTGCGCACCTTGACTGAGGCTGCGGCGGGTCACGACAGCGCTGGTGTGACGGTCCCAGCCGGCCGGACGCACTACCCGTACCTCGCAGCGGCAGGACTGTGGTCGACGCCTTCCGACCTCGCCAGGCTCCTCTCCGATCTTCTCGCAGCCGTGGACGGGTCGCCGGTCACGGTGCTACGACCGGCGACGGCACGGCGGATGCTCTCCGCTCAGCCCGAGCACCCGTTCGCCGGTCTCGGCGTGTTCCTGGCCGGCTCAGGCTGCGGCAGCCGGGTGATCTCGCAGGGCTGGGGAGTCGGATTCCAGTGCGCCGCGACCGCGACCGTGAGTACCGGGTCGGTCGTGGTGGCGATGATCAATGCCGATCCCGGCACCGACCAGGACGGGTCGGTCGTGGGACGCAGCATGGACGCTGCGGCCGGGATTCTCCCGCACGGAGCGGAGACCTGATCACACCGCGACCGGGGTCGCCGGCTCCTGGGGCACGTCCTCCTTGCGCCCGAGCTCGCTCGGCCACCACATGTGCCGCCCGACGTCGAGGTTGAGCGCGGTCACCAGCACCGAACGGACCACGATGGTGTCGAGCAGCACCCCGAAGGCGACCGCGAAGCCCAGCTCGGCGAAGGCGACGAGCGGGAGCGTCGCCAGGACGGCGAAGGTCCCGGCGAGGACGAGGCCGGCCGAGGTGATGACGGCCCCGGTCGCGGCGAGCCCGATGAGCGCACCGCGCCGGGTGCCGAACGCCAACGACTCTTCCCGCACACGCGTCATGAGGAAGATGTTGTAGTCGATGCCCAGGGCGACGAGGAACACGAAGACGAAGAGCAGCAGGGACGGGTCGGCGCCGTCGAAGCCGAAGACGTACCGGAACACCAGCGCGCTGACTCCCATCGCGGCGGCGAAGGACAGCACCACGGTCCCCACGAGGATGAGCGGCGCGGTGATCGCCCGCAGCAGCAGGCAGAGGATGAGGAAGACGGTGGCCAGGATGATCGGGATGATGAGCCGGTTGTCGTCTGCCGAGGCCCGCTTGACGTCGAGGATGAGCGCGGTGCCGCCTCCGACGAGGGCGTCGGCGTCCGGGACCGCGTGGACCGCCTCCCGGGTGCGGTCGATCGTGTCGAAGGCCTCCTGGCTGTCCGGCTCAGAGGTGAGCGTGCCCTCCAGGTACGCGTAGTCGCCGACGATCACGGGCTCGGTGACGGAGCCCTCCTCGATCCCCTCGACGCCGACGAAGGCCTCGCGGACGGCATCGGCCTGGGCGGCGTCGGACACGACCACCACCGGAGAGCCGGCGCCGGCCGGGAAGTGCTCGGCGAGCGCCTGCTCGCCGACGATGGAGGGCTGCTCGCCGCGGAAGGACTCCGCGCTGGTCAGTCCGTTCGCGTCGAGCGTGACGATCCCGATGCTCAGGACCCCCAGGATGACGGAGGTGACCACCCAGGTGCGGCGCGGCGCGCGAGAGATCCGCTGACCCACCCGGGCCCACATCCCGTGCTCGCTGGGCTGGTCGTCGCCCAGGTGGGGCACCTTGGGCCAGAACACCCAGCGACCGAAGGCGACCAGGAGCGCCGGCAGCAGGGTGAGGGTGACCAGCAGCGCCACGACGATCCCGATCGCGGCGACCGGTCCGAGCCCGCTGGTGGACCGCATCTGCGCGAACATCAGGCAGAGCATCCCGACCGTCACGGTCGCCCCGCTCGCGATGATCGCCGGTGCCGCGCGGTGCAGGGCGAGGGACATCGCCTCGTGGCGGTCCTCGTGCCGGCGCAGCTCTTCCCGGTACCGGGCGACGAGCAGGAGGGCGTAGTCCGTCCCGGCGCCGAAGACGAGCACGGTGAGGATGCCGGCGCTCTGGGCGTTGACGGTGAGGGTGGTGTTGTCGGCGATGAGGTAGATGACCGCCTGGGAGACGGTCAGCGCGACGCCCGCGGTGATCAGCGGCAGCAGCCACAGCACGGGGCTGCGGTAGGTGAGCAGCAGGATGACGACGACGACCCCGGCGGCCGCGTAGAGCAGCGTCGACTCGATCCCTTCGAAGGCCTTGGAGGAGTCGGCGGCCTGCCCGGCCGGTCCGGTCACGTGGACCTCCATGCCGTCGGCGCCCTCCTCGGCCGTCGCCCGCAGGTCCGCGACGGCGTCGGCCGCCAGGTTCCAGCCCTCCGAGCCCAGGTCGAGCGGCACGACGACCTGGGCAGCCAGCCCGTCCTCGGACAGGATCGGGCCGGTGACCTCACCGTCGAGGGTGTCGAGGGCGCTGAAGGTCGCGACGTCGGCGGACACCTCGGCCACGTCCTGCGGGGTGAGCCCGGTCTCGCGCACGTAGACGATGACGGCGGGGATGGTGTTCGGGGAGGTGAAGCTGCTCGCGATCTCGAGCACCTCGGTCGACTCGGCGCTCGCCGGGAGCCACGACTTCGCGTCGTTCTCCTGCGCTGCGGTGAGCTTGCCGGCGAGCGGGCTCAGGACCGCGGCCATGACCACCCAGAAGGCGATGACGACCCACTTGGCGAAGGGATGGGCGATCCAGCCGGCGATACGTGACATCGTGACTCCCCGGTGCGACAGGCAGGTCAGGACCCTCCTTTTCGAGAATCCGCGCACTCTCCGGGGCTGTCAACCGGAAGAATCACCCCCGACGGCGCGCAGGTCCCGAGCGCGGGGCGTGCGGGGCGACCAGATGGTCCCGGGCCGCGGCCTCGACCACCCGGGTCACCGCGTCGAGCAGCGGCGACGCCAGGCTCCACCGCTGCCAGAAGAGCAGGACGTCCACCGGGGCGCTCGGAGCCAGCTCGACGAGCGCGCCGGAGGCGAGGTGGTCCAGGCACTGCTGCTCGGGCAGCAGACCCCAGCCCAGGCCGGTGACCACGGCCCGCGCGTACCCGTCCGAGGTCGGCACGTAGTGCCTGGGCGGTCGGGCGTCCACCGCGCCGACCTCGCGCAGGAACCGGTCCTGGAGGTCGTCCTGGCGGTCGAAGACGACCATCGGCGCCTCGCCCAGCCGGGCCAGGTCGGGGCCGCCGCCATCCCGGGTCAGCAGCTCGGGGCTGCACACCGCCCGGTACCGCATGACGCCCAGGGGCCGCGAGGTGCAGCCCTGGACGGCGTCGCCGGTCGCGGTCACGGCGGCCATGACGGTCCCGGTGCGCAGCAGGGCTGCACTGTGGTCCTGGTCCTCGCGCCGGATGTCGAAGACCACCTCCAGATCGCGGGGCACCGCGGCGAGCGCCTCGAGGAACCAGGTCGCGAGGCTGTCGGCGTTGACCGCGATCGCCATCGACGTCCGTCCTCGGTCCTGGGCCTGGAGCCCGAGCTCGGCCTCGGCGTCCCGGGCGAGCAGCAGGACCTGCCGGGCGTAGCGCAGGACCACGTCGCCGGCCGGGGTGGTGCGCACCGGGGCGGTGCGCTGCACGAGCGTCGTCCCGGCCACCTGTTCCATCGCGCGCACCCGCTGGGAGACCGCGGAGGGGGTCAGGTGCAGGCGGCGCGCGGCGGCGTCGAAGGAGCCCTCGTCGACGAGGGCCGCGAGGGTCTGGAGGTGGTCGAGCTGGAAGGCGGTCATGAAGATTCCTTCATCAAGGCAAGGAACATTCACTGTACTGCAGACGGCGACGCCCCTACCGTGGGCACGTGACCCTCACGACCACCCTCGTCCCCGCCCTCACCGGCCTGGCGACCGGCCTCGCCCTCATCGTCGCGATCGGCAGCCAGAACGCCTACGTGCTGCGCCTGGGCATCGCCGACCGGCGCCGCACCGTGCTGCCCGTGGTGCTCGTCTGCGCGGTCTCCGACGCCGCGCTCATCACCGCGGGCGCGATCGGGGTCGGGGCCGTCGTCGAGTCCGCCCCCCTCGCCCTGACGGTGGTGCGCGTGCTCGGGGCCGTCTTCCTCCTCACCTACGGCGTCCTGGCGGCGCGGTCGGCGATGCGCCCGGCGGCCCTCGCCCCCGACTCCGCACCCTCCCGCGTCCCGCTCGGCGTCGCGCTGCCCACGGTGCTCGCCCTGACCTGGCTCAACCCGCACGTCTACCTCGACACCGTCGTCTTCCTCGGCTCCGTCGCCAACCGGCAGGGCGCGGACGAGCGGTGGTGGTGGGTGGGGGGCGCCATCACCGCGAGCTTCGTGTGGTTCTTCGCGCTCGGCTTCGGCGCCCGGGTGCTACGCCCGGTCTTCGCCCGGCCGCGGTCCTGGCAGGTCCTCGACGCGATCATCGCCGTCGTCATGGTGACGCTCGGGGTGCGGATGGCCGTCTGGGGGTAAATCCCTCCCGTGTGTCACACCCTGCGGATACGCTCGACCACGGCCCTCGTCACCGCCGTCTCACCGCCGTCAGAAAGCAGCCCCGTGAAGCTCCTGCACCTCTCGCTCCGCTACGCGCGCCCGTACCGGACGTGGATCGTCGCGGTCCTCGTCCTCCAGCTGATCGCGACCATGGCCGCGCTGTACCTGCCCAGCCTCAACGCGCGCATCATCGACCAGGGCGTCGCCCTGGGCGACACGGACTTCATCTGGGCCACCGGGTGGCGGATGATCGGCGTCTGCCTCGTGCAGGTCGCCGCCGCGATCGGCGCCATCTACTTCGGTGCCCGCACCGCGATGGCCGTGGGCCGGGACCTGCGCCGCGACGTCTACCGCAAGATCGACTCCCTGGGCACCCTCGACGTGAGCCGCTTCGGCACCGCGACGCTCATCACCCGCAACACCAACGATGTCCAGCAGGTGCAGATGGTCGTGCTGCTGGCCCTGAACTTCATGGTCTCGACACCGATCATGTGCATCGGCGGCATCATCATGGCCCTGCGCGAGGACCCGGGCCTGTCGTGGCTCCTGTGGGTCTCGGTGCCGCTGCTGCTCGTGGTCGTGTCGGTGCTCGTGGTGAGGCTGCTGCCGCTGTTCCGCCAGATGCAGGACCGCATCGACACCATCAACGGCGTGCTGCGCGAGCAGATCACCGGGATCCGGGTGATCCGCGCCTTCGTCCGGGAGCCGCTCGAGTCCGAGCGCTACACCGCGGCCAACCTCGCGATCACGCGCGTCTCGGTGCGGGTGGGCAACATCTTCGTCCTCATGTTCCCGGTGATCATGATGGTGCTGCACCTGGCCACCGCCGCCGTGCTGTGGTTCGGGGGGCACCGCGTCGACGCCGGCCAGATCCAGGTCGGTGCGCTCACCGCGTTCCTGCAGTACCTGCTGCAGATCCTGGTGGCAGTCATGATGGGGATCTTCATGGTCATGGCCGTGCCGCGCGCCGTCGTCTCGGCCGAGCGGGTCGAGGAGGTCTTCGACGCCGTCCCGTCCATGCGGGCCCCGGCCGAGGGCAGCGCGGCGACGCCGACGTCGGGTGAGGTCGAGTTCCGCGACGTGACCTTCGGCTATCCGGGGGCCGAGCTGCCGGTCCTGTCCGGGGTGAGCTTCGTCGCCGAGCGCGGGCGCACGACAGCGATCGTCGGGTCGACGGGCGCGGGCAAGACGACGCTGCTCGGGCTGATCCCGCGCCTGTTCGAGGCCCAGTCCGGGACCGTGGCCATCGGCGGGGTCCCCGTCGCCGACCTCGGCCGGCACCAGCTCGCGGGCATCGTGGGCCTGGTCCCGCAGAAGCCCTACCTCTTCTCCGGCACGGTGGCCTCCAACCTGGCGTTCGGGCGCCCCGACGCGACCGAGGAGGAGATGTGGCAGGCCCTGCGGGTGGCGCAGGCCGAGGACTTCGTCCGCGCCAAGCCTGGCGCCCTCGAGGAGAAGATCGCCCAGGGCGGCACGAACGTCTCCGGCGGTCAGCGCCAGCGTCTGTGCATCGCCCGCGCCCTCGCCGCCCGACCGCTCGTCTACCTCTTCGACGACTCGTTCTCGGCCCTGGACGTCACCACGGATGCGAACCTGCGCGCGGCCCTCGCCGACGCGACAGGGGACGCGACAGTCATCATCGTCGCCCAGCGCATCTCCACGATCCGCTCGGCGGACCGCATCATCGTGCTCGACGGCGGCGTGGTCGCCGGGACGGGGACGCACGAGGAGCTGCTCGAGTCGAGCGAGACCTACCGCGAGATCGTCGAGTCTCAGCTGAGCGTGGAAGGGGTGGCCTGATGGGCCGCAGGAGCAAAGACACCAAGGTCACCAACGACACGAGCGACACGGCCGAGGAGACCGAGGTCCTCTACGAGCCGACCGAGGCGGACGGCGGCATGTTCGGGGGCGGTCCGCCCGCCCGCAAGGCTCAGCACTTCTGGCCGTCGGCCAAGCGCCTGATCGGGCTGCTGCGCCCTGAGCGTGCGCTCATGTCGTTCGTCATCGTGCTGGTGATGATCTCCGTCGTGTTCACCGTCATCGCCCCGCGGGTGCTGGGCCGGGCGATGGACGTCATCTTCACCGGCGCCCTCGGCATGTCCCTGCCGGCGGGGGTCCCGCTCGAGACGGTCGTCGCGCAGGCACGCGCCGAGGGGAACGACCGGTGGGCGGACATGCTCACCGCCGCCGAGGTCGTGCCCGGTCAGGGCATCGACTTCCTTCGGCTGCGGGACCTCATCCTCGCCGTGCTCGCGCTGTACATCGTCGCGTCCTTCCTCATGTGGGCGCAGGGGTTCCTGCTCAACAAGCTCGTCATGCGGGTGGTCTTCGAGCTGCGCGAGGACATCGAGCGCAAGATCAACCGCCTCCCGCTGCGCTACTTCGACTCCCACCAGCGCGGTGACCTCATGTCCCGGGTGACCAACGACGTCGACAACATCCAGAGCGCCCTGCAGCAGGCCTTCTCCCAGCTCGTGCAGTCGGTGATGACGGTGCTGGGCATCACCGTGATGATGTTCGTCGTGTCGTGGCAGCTCGCTCTCATCGCCCTGGTCGCCCTGCCGCTGTCCGGGATCATCGCCGGGGTGATCGGGGTGCGGTCGCAGAAGCTCTTCGCCGCGCAGTGGAAGTACACCGGGTCGCTCAACGGCCACGTCGAGGAGTCGTTGTCCGGGCTCGAGCTCGTGCGGGCCTACGGGCGCGACGAGGAGATGCTCGCCGAGTTCGACGAGCGCAACGACAAGCTCTACTCGGCGGCGTTCGGCGCCCAGTTCGTCTCCGGGATGATCATGCCGGCGATGACCTTCGTGTCCTACCTCTCCTACGTGCTCGTCGCCGTCGCCGGCGGCCTGCGCGTCGCGTCGGGGCAGATGACCCTCGGTGACGCGACCGCGTTCATCCAGTACTCCCGCGAGTTCACCCAGCCCATCTCCGAGATCGCCTCGATCGCCAACATGCTCCAGTCCGGGATCGCCTCGGCCGAGCGGACCTTCGAGCTGCTCGACGCCGAGGAGGAGGAGCCGGAGATCGCCGTCTCCAGCCTGCCGACCCGTCGCGACGGTCACGTGGAGCTGGACAACGTGTCCTTCAGCTACAGCCCGGACGAGCCGCTCATCGAGGGGCTGTCCCTGGCCGCGCAGCCGGGCCACACCATCGCGATCGTCGGCCACACCGGGGCGGGCAAGACCACCCTGGTCAACCTCATCATGCGGTTCTACGAGCTCGACGGCGGGCGCATCCTCGTCGACGGCGTCGACGTCCGTGACCTCACCCGCAGCGACCTGCGCTCCCAGGTGGGGATGGTCCTGCAGGACTCCTGGCTGTTCGAAGGCACCATCCGGGAGAACATCCGCTACGGGCGCCTGGACGCCACCGACGACGAGGTCGTCGAGGCCGCACAGGCGACCATGGTCGACCGGTTCGTCCGTCAGCTCCCGGCCGGCTACGACACGGTCGTGGACGCTGAGGGTGGGTCCATCTCGGCCGGTGAGCGCCAGCTCATCACGATCGCCCGGGCGTTCATCGCCCAGCCGTCGCTGCTCATCCTCGACGAGGCGACCAGCTCGGTCGACACCCGCACCGAGCTGCTCGTCCAGCACGCGATGGCCGCGCTGCGCACCGACCGCACGTCGTTCGTCATCGCGCACCGCCTCTCGACCATCAGGGACGCGCACACGATCCTCGTCATGGAGGCCGGACGCATCGTCGAGCAGGGGTCCCACGCCGAGCTCCTCGACCGCCGGGGCGCCTACCACGCGCTGTACCTCAGCCAGTTCCAGGGCGGGGAGGACGACGACGCGGTGGAGAAGGCCGGCGAGGTGGACCCGGTCGACGCCTAGAAGATCGCCTCGGCTGCCACGCAGGTCCCCAGGCCGAGCGCGCCCACCCCTTGGTAGAACGCCGTCGTCGCGACCTCCTCGGTGCGGGCGAAGCACGCCGGCGCCCACAGGAGCAGGTGCTCGTCGAGGAAGGAGACGAGGCCGTGCAGCGTCAGGAGCAGCGCCGCCTCGTCCGTGGCCTCGATCGCATCCAGGCCGCGGACGCACAGCGTCGAGACGAAGCCGAGCTCGAGCCCCAGGTGGTCGTCCGGTTCCTTGTTGAGCCGCGGTGCCACCAGGCCGAAGCGCGCGTAGGCGTCGCGCACCTGCAAGGTCTCCTCGTTGAACAGCAGGCCCTCCTCGGACCGGTGCACCGACTCGTACGGGGACACCTTGGCCCGGTGCGGGCCGACGTACAGCTCGTTGAAGTCGCGACCGATCACCGCAGCGTCCTCCGCGCTGGAGGCGGACTCCAGGAGCAGGCTGATGCCCCGCTGGCACGCGGGCTGGTCGGCCAGCGGCCACTGCGCCAGCAGCTCGGGTGCGCGGACCCGGCTCAGCACGTCAGGGATGGGAGCGGCCAGCAGCAGCCCGGCCAGGGCTCCGAAGCTGCCGGCGAAGTCGTCGAGGGTCGCTGCGAGCGCCTGGGTGTCGGAGGCGAGCGCGGCGACGCGGGCCTCGACCGGGCCGTCGGGTGCGGACAGGTGCACGGCGTCAGGCCTTCACTGCTTGGGCGAGGGCGGTGTGCTGGGGGTTGCCCTTGGAGATCGGCGTCGGGTGGATCTTGGTCAACGTGTTGACCGCGCCACCGACGTCGACGCCGTCCTCGTCGAGCTCGAACCACGCGCCCTGCGGGACCGAGAGCACCCCGGGCATGATGCGCGGGGTCACCCGCGCCGGGATGCGGATCCGGCCGCGCTTGTTGAAGACCTCGACGAGGTCACCTTCGGCGATCCCGCGCTCGTCGGCATCCATGGTGTTCATCCACACCATCTGGGGGTGGGCCTCCTTGAGCAGCGTGAGGTTCCCGTAGGTCGAGTGGACCCGTCCCTTGAAGTGGTGCCCGATCACCTGGAGCGGGAACTCCTTGTTCGTGCGGGCCTCGACCGGCCCTTCCCAGGTGTCGACGTGCTCGGGCAGGGCGGTGATGACGTCGCCGGGCAGCGGGTCCGGGAACTCCCACGTCTTGGCCAGCTCCCACAGGCCGCTCGAGAAGATCTCGATCTTGCCCGACGGCGTGTCGAGCGGGTTCGCCTCCGGGTCGTCGCGGAAGTCCTTGAGCGCGACCGTCAGACCCTTGGGGTCGTAGTAGCGGTAGACACCCTGCTCGCGCAGCTCGTCGAAGGTCGGGAACTCGGGGTGCTCACGCACCGTCTCCCCCTGCATCCAGCGCGCCCACTCCTCGAGCGTGCGCCCCTCGGTGAACTCCTCCTCGACGCCCATCCGCTGGGCGATCCCGACGCACATGTCGTACGCGGGCATGGAGTCGAAGAGCGGTTCGATCGCCTTCTCGGCCATGATCAGGTACGCCATGTCCCCGGAGTACTCGCTCGGGACGAGGTCCCAGCGCTCCGCGGTCGTGGTGTCGGGCAGGATGAGGTCCGCCATCTGGGTGGAGGCTGTCATCTGGTTGTCCACGACGCAGATGAACTCGCACAGGGACTCGTCGGTGAGGATCGCGCGCGTCCGGTTGATGTCGGCGTGCTGGCTGGCGAGCATGTTCCCGCCGTACTGGAGCATGAACTTGATGCCGACGTCGAGCTTGTCCTTGCCGCGGACGCCGTCCTTGAGCGCTGTCAGCTCCGGACCGCGCTCGATGGCGTCGGTCCAGCCGAACATCGAGATCTGGGTCTTGACCGGGTTCTCCCCGTTGGGGAACCAGCTGGTGATCGGCCAGTAGTAGCCCTCACGCCCGCCGGTGCCGCCGCCGGGGATTCCGACGTTGCCGGTCATCGCGGCGAGCGTGTAGATCGCGCGCGCCTGGTTCTCGCCGTTGGCGTGGCGCTGGGGTCCCCACCCCTGGGTGATGTTCGCGGCCTTCGCGTTGGCGAGGTCGCGGGCGAAGCCGACGATCTGCCGTTCGGTGACCCCGGTGATCTGCGCCGCCCAGGCGGGGGTCTTCTCGATCCCGTCCGGTCCCAGGCCCATGACGTAGGAGTGGTAGGAGTGCCCCGCCGGGACGCCGTCGGGCATGTGGGCCTCGTCGAAGCCCTGGCAGTACGTGTCCAGGAACGCCTGGTCGTGCAGGTTCTCGCTGATCATGACGTGGGCCATCCCGGCCACGAGCGCGGCGTCCGAGCCGGGCCGGGGGGCGAGCCACTCGTCCGCCAGGACCGCGGCGGAGTCCGAGTGACGGGGGTCGACCACGACGATCTTGAGCTTGTTGTTCTTCATCGCCGCGTTCGAGGTGAACGTGTTGCCGCCCCCGGACATGCGCGTCTCCTGGGGGTTGTTGCCCCACAGGACGAGCATGTCGGAGTTGGTGACGCTGTCCTCGAAGCTGTTCGAGATCTGCTCGTCCGGTGCCCCGTAGTGGTACTGGGTGACGGTGAGGATCTGCGCGTAGCTGTAGTTCCCGTAGTAGCTGAGGAACCCGCCGAGCAGGTTGAACAGGCGCGGCCACCCACCGCTGTAGGCGAGGTGAGCGTTCCACACCCCTGATCCGTAGTTCTTGTAGATCGCCTCGTTGCCAAAGGTGTCGATGGTGTGCCTGAGCTTGTCGGCGAAGAGGTCGAGCGCCTCGTCCCAGGAGATCGGCTCGTACTGCCCGCTGCCGCGGGGGCCGACCCTCTTGAGCGGGGTCTTGATGCGGTCCGGGTTGTAGATGCGCTGGCGCATGTTGCGTCCACGGACGCAGGCGCGGATCTGGCGGGTGAGCAGTCCGTCGTCGCCGGTGTTGTCGGGAAGGACTCGCACGATCGTGCCGTCCTTGACCTCGTATCGCAGCGGGCAGCGCGAACCGCAGTTGACCACGCACGCGGACCACACGGTGCGGTCGACCCGTGAGCCGGTGGCGTGCGCCGCGTTCTCCTCACCGATCCCGGGCAGCACCCCGAAGTACGCACCGGCCCCGATCGTCGCTGCCCCACCACCCACTGCGGCGGACCACTTCAGGAACGAGCGGCGTGGGGTGCCGTCCTGGGTGGGGCGGGCGTCGATCGCAGAGTCGGGCATGAATCCTCCGGGGGGCTTCGTCGCTGAAGAACGGGCGTCTCCGTCCAATCTAGGCACGCGAACCTGCACTCCTGAGGGCCGAAGGTCCCTCTGCAACGCGCCGGTTTGAGTGGTAAAGGCAAGTGGTGCGGCTCCTCCCCCGACGCTGGGGCCTACGAGGCCAGGCGCGAGCTCCCGTCGGAGCCGGTGGTGTCCCCGTCAAGCTCGGGCTGGTGGATCTCGGCCCACACCGCATCGAGGGAGAGGCCGAGGACGCCGGCGATCGCCGCGATGGTCGGGAAGGCGGGGGTCGCCACGCGGCCCGTCTCGATCTTGCGGAGGGTCTCCGGGGAGACGTGCGCCGCGAGGGCGGTCTCGAGCATCGAACGTTCTCCCCGGGCGCGGCGCAACAGGGCGCCGAGGCGCTGTCCGCGCTGGACCTCTGCGGGAGTGAGCGGGAGTCTGACCATGGCCCCAATTCTAGTACCGGGATAGTATGGCCGGGATAGTTATTGGAAGGACGCGAAGGGCGCCGCATGATCGAGATCCTCAACCCCCCCGAGCTGGCTCAAGCACGGGAGACCGGCGCCCTCGTGGCGCACATCCTGCAGACGCTCAAGACCCGCAGCGCGGTGGGCACGAACCTCTTGGACATCGACCGGTGGGCGCGCGCCATGATTCTCGAGGCCGGAGCGCAGTCCTGCTACGTCGACTACGCTCCGTCGTTCGGGCGCGGGCCGTTCGGCCACTACATCTGCACGTCCGTCAACGACGGCGTGCTCCACGGCCTGCCGCACGACTACACCCTCGCCGACGGCGACCTGCTGACGCTCGACCTCGCCGTCTCCTCGGGCGGCATCGCCGCAGACTCGGCCATCAGCTTCGTCGTGGGCGACTCACGCCCCCCGGAGAGCCTCGCGATGATCGAGGCGACCCAGCACGCACTCGCCGCCGGGATCGCCGTCGCGCGCCCCGGGGCGCGCATCGGCGACATCTCCCACGCCATCGGCACGGTCCTGGGTGAGGCCGGGTACCCGGTCAACACCCAGTTCGGCGGGCACGGCATCGGCTCGACCATGCACCAGGACCCGCACGTGCCCAACACCGGACGGCCCGGACGGGGCTACACGCTGCGCCCCGGCCTGCTCCTCGCGCTGGAGCCGTGGGTCATGGTCGACACCGCCGACCTCGTCACCGATGCCGACGGGTGGACGCTGCGCAGCGCGACCGGCTGCCGGACCGCACACAGCGAGCACACGATCGCCATCACCGACGACGGTGCCGAGATCCTCACTCTGCCGGTGCCGCCGCGCTCGTGAGGCGTCGGCGCCGGCGGCGGAGCGTCGTCGCGGCCCACGCGTAGTGGCTCGACGTCGCCGAGACGAAGTAGGACCCGAGCGAGGTGCTGCCCGTCCACGGGTAGTGCTTCTTCTCGAAGAGCTCGTCGTCGGTGTGGGAGCCGATGATCGCCCGGAGCCGGGCGTGGGTCTCGATCAGCCCCTCGCGCACCTCCTGCTCGGTGGTGTCCTGGTAGCGCGCCCAGATCTCCGCGTTGAGAGCCGGCAGCGTGCGCCAGGTGTGCCCGGGGGCGGGCATCGCGGGCGGGCGGCCGGCCATCCCGTCGGCATACCAGGTGAGCATCATCCGCTGCCACTCGCGCAGGTGCGCGACGACGTCGCGCACGCAGTGGTCGCGGTCGTCGGGCTCGTCCCACCAGGTGCCCTCGGGGAGCTCGGCGGCCAGGTCCCACACCGCCTGGAGACCGTCCTCGTTCGCGCGGAGCAGCTCGTCCTTGGTCGTCGGTCGCGACATGATCCACCTCCCTCTCGACACTAACCACGCAGCGTTTCCGGCGGTCGGGACCTAGGACCTGGCGTCTGGCGCGCTGCGAACCTAGGATCCGAGCAATGCTCCCGTCCCCTGACCTCGGGTCCCTCGCACCGCCCGACCTCCGCGTCCACCTCCTCGCCGGATCGGGGCTGCCCGGCCCGCGCGCCAACCTCTCCCTCGTCGACCGGTGCGCCGCCGAGGTGGACCTCCCCACCCTGCGCCAGCTGGCCGACGACGCCGACGAGTACCTGGCCATGTGCGGCACCGCGGGCGTCGCCCGCGCGATCGCCGGCACCGAGGTCGGGTCCGAGGCCTTCACCTCGCTCCTGGCGATCCTCGCGGCGCGCGCCGGCGACGACCGGTGGCGGGTCCGCGAGGCCGTCGCCCGAGGCCTGCAGCTCGCCGCAGACCTCATCAGAGCCGAGGCCCCCGCGCTGGCGGACCCCGCGTCACCGGTCGCAGCCGCTCTCTCGACGTGGATGCGTTCCGGGGACCCCCGGCTCGTGCGGGCGGCCCTCGCCACGGTCTGCGAACCTCGACTGCTCCGCGCCCCCGAGGCGGCCGCCGTCGCCCTCGACGCCTGCGGCCGGGCCACTGCGCTGGTCGCCGCCGCGGACACGGCGACCCGCCGCACCAACGCCTGGGCGTCGCTGCGCACGACCCTCGAGTACGCCTGGAGCGTCGCCGTGGCCGCTGACCCCGTCGCCGGCCTGCCGGTCTTCCGGCGCCTCGAGGACGACCCGTCACCGGTGGTCCAGGCCCTCGCCCGGAAGAACCTCACCCGCTCCCGCCTCGCGACGATCATCGACCGGGCTCCGGGTCCACCGGCTCCGCCAGGCAGGTAGCGTGGAAGCCCACACCCAGCCCGACGTCGAAGGAGGCCGCGCACCATGGCGGTCCGCGCTCTGCAGGAGACCGACCTGTACCCACCGGTCAAGGCGTTCCTGGAGGGTCTCGGCTACGAGGTCAAGGGAGAGGTCAAGGACTGCGACGTGACCGCCGTGCGCGGTGAGGAGCTCGTCGTCGTGGAGCTGAAGACCGGGTTCACCATCGAGCTGCTGTTCCAGGCGTCTCGCCGCCAGCTCGTCGCGGACGGCGTGTACGTGGCGATCCCGCTGCCCAAGGGCGGGTACCGGGCCCCGCGCCACGACGACATCGTCCGGCTGTGCCGGCGCCTGGAGATCGGGCTGCTGTTCGTCGCGTTCACCGAGGCCGGCGTCGGGCAGGTGGACGCCGCCGTCCACCCCGCCCCCGCCCGGGCGGTGCGCACCAACGTCAGGAAGCGGCTCGCGGTGCTCACCGAGCACACCGGGCGCACCGGCAGCCGCAACGCCGGAGGCGTCGTCCGACGCCGCATCCTCACCGTCTACAAGGAGCGCAGCCTGGCGATCGTGGCCATCCTCGCCGCCCACGGCGAGCTCACCACCACCCAGATCCGGGCGCTCGGCGGTCCCGACACCACCTCCGCGATCCTGGCCCGCAACTACTACTCGTGGTTCGCCAAGGGTGCCCCGCGCCACCACACCGCCACCGAGGCCGGGGTCGCTGCGCTGGCCGAGCATGCGGACCTCTTTGCCGTCGTCCCGGCGGACCCTCAGGGCCCGGCCCGCTAGAGTGGACGGTGCCATGGACAACAAACTGAACCCGCACCCCGACATCCCCCTCGACCTGCCCACCGGCGAGCGCATCCAAGCCGCCATCGCGCACTACAGCGAGCAGGTCGTCGAGCAGAAGGCCATCGCGCTGCTGCGCGGAGAGAACGCCGGCAAGGACTTCCTCCTCTACGCCGGTGGTCGCCACGGGCTCGGCATCCTCGATGGTGCACCCCCGCTGTACTGGCCCGAGCTCTGGGGCGCCCGCGCCCTGCTGTTCGTCTGGGACAACTCTGCGGCCCCGCTCATCGTCAACGGGCTGGGCAACCGCGCCTGGCGCGTGCGCGAGATGTGCGCCCGGGTCGTCCTCGAGCGCGACATCCCCGCCGCACCCCAGCTGGTGCGCCTGGCAAACGACGAGAACCCGCGCGTCCGCTCCGCCGCCCTGCGCGCCCTCGCTGCCCAAGGCACCGCCGAGCACCAGTCGACCATCGCCCAGCACTTCAGCGATCGCGACAAGTCGGTCCGCCCGATCGCCCAGCAGGCCCGCGACACGCTCGCGGCGCGGCTGAGCGAGCCGTCGGCGTAGTCGGTCTGGTCGGTCTACGGGTTCGCCCGACCACTCGCAGCCCGGATCACCGCGACCGGAACGACCGCCAGCACCGCGATCACGGCGACCGCCCCAGCGAGGCCCCCGTACATCGCCCAGTCCACGGTCGGCACCGGGGTGCCGAGGAGGCCGTAGCTCGCCCCGACCAGTGCTGGCACCACCGCGATCGTGCCGATCAGCCACGCCACCCCCACCACGAAGGCCGACTCGACGGCGACCATGACGTTCAGCTGGCGCCCGGTGGCGCCGGTGCGCCGCAGCAGCGCGAACTCACCGCCCCGCTGGGCGGTGAGCATGGCCAAGGTGTTCGCCGCGGCGAGACCGACGAAGGCGAGCAGCGCGAGCAGGAGGACGGCGGAGAGGTTCTGCTGAGCGGCGCCAGCGCTCGTCGCCTCCTCGATGTAGGCCGCGGTGGGCTGGACGCTCAGGCCCATCGCGCCGATGCGGGCTTGGACGTCACTGGTCGCGCCAGGCTCAACCCTGATGAAGAGGGCATCGGGCACGGTGGCGACGCCGTGCGCCTGCACCGTGCCCTCGCCGATGAGGTGGTCGCCGAAGCCGAGCGCGCGGTCGTACACGGCGACGATCGTCGCGGTGGCCTCTGTGCCGTTGGCGTACCGCATCTCGACGGTGTCGCCGACCCCCTTGCCGGTGCCGAAGGTCGCGTCGCTCCCGAGAGCGATCGTGTCGACGCCGTCGAGGTCGGCCAGTGAGCCGGTCCGCACCTGCGGGTCGATCACGGAGGTCGTGGTGCCGGTCGGCAGGACGCGCAGCGCAGCGCGCTCCCAGGAGAACGCGCTGAGGGCTGGGATGTCCTCGTCGTCGGCCTCGATCTTCACCTCGGCCGCCACGAAGCCTGTGCTCATGGCTGCCGCCACGCCCGGGATCTGCGCGGTCGCGGCCACCTCGTCGGGGGTCGTGCCGCGGGACACATCGACCACCAGGTCCGCGTGCAGCCCGTCCTCGAGCTGCATGCCGGACGCCGCGACGGCGGTCTTGTCGACCCCCGACTGCACGGTCCCGAGCGCCAGCAGCAGCGCGAGCGGCACGATCGCCGTGGTGAGGCGCCGGGAGAACCCGCGGGCGTTGGCCATGGCCAGGTGCCCGCTCGACCATCCCAGCGGCCGCGAGAGTCGCACCGCTTGCTCAGCCACCCACGAGACGACCACCGGCCCCGCCAGAGCACCCGCGGTGATGAGCAGGAACGCAGAGCTCGCACCGGCGGCGCTGCCCATCATGCCGGGAACGACGAACGGGACCACGGCGACGGCGAGGCCGGCCCCGGCGAACCAGAGCGCCGTGATCCGCCGCCCCTTGCCGAGGGCCGAGGGCTCCACCTCGCTCTGCGTCACCGCCGCGGTGGGGCTCGTGCGGACGGCGTCCCGGCCGGCAAGCCGCGCAGCCAGCACCCCGGTGGGCACGAGCAGGGCGAGGGTCGCGAGGACGGGCAGCGGGGAGAGGGTGAGCTCATACCCTGCAGGGACGATACCGTTCGACACGAGCAGCGGGGCCATCAGCCGTGCTGCGACTAGACCCGGCACGGCGCCGAGCGGCCCCGCGACGGCGAACACGAGGAGCACCTCCCCGGTGACCAAGCTTCGCACCTGGGCGCCGGTCGCACCGACGGCCCTCAGCAGCGCGAACTCGCGGCGGCGTTGCCGGAGCGCGGCGGCGATGGTCGAGGAGACCATGAGGACCACGACGAAGATCGTCGTCCCCGCGAAGGAGGCCGCGACCGTGGTGAGCAGCACCCCGTCTCCGCCGGGCCGGCTCGACCCGAGGCTGGTGCGCAGCCCGGACTCCATGAGGACCCCCGTCGCGGTCAGCAGCGCGGAGGCGAGCAGGACGATGACGAAGCTGCCCAGCATGCTGGTTCGGTGGGCGCGGGCGGAGGAACGGGCGAAGGACCACATCGTCATCACCGCCCCAGCGTCAGGAGGAGCGTGGTGATCTGCTCGGCGGTCGGTGACTCGAGGTGCCCCACCACGCGCCCGTCGGCCAGGAACAGCACCTGGTCGGCGACCGCGGCCACGCGGGCGTCGTGGGTGACGAGCACCAGCGTCTGCCCGAGGCTCTGTGCGGTGCCCCGCAGCACGTCGAGGATCTGCTCCCCGGTGCGGGAGTCGAGTGCACCGGTCGGCTCGTCGGCGAAGACCACCGTGGGCCGGGTGACCAGGGCCCGGGCGATCGCGACCCGCTGGGCCTGGCCTCCGGACAGCTGACCGGGCAGCCGGTCCTCCATCCCTTGCAGCCCGACGGCGTGCAGCAGCTGGTCCTGCCAGACGGGGTCCGGGCGCCGGCCGTCGAGCAGCAGCGGGAGCTGCACGTTCTCCGCGACGGTGAGGTGCCCGATGAGGTTGTAGGCCTGGAAGACGAAGCCGACGCGTCGCCGCCGGAAGCGCGTCAGAGCGTCGGGTGACATCGCGGTGAGGTCATCGTCGCCGACGATCACCTGGCCGCTGGTGGGTGTGTCCAGGCCGGCAGCGCAGTTGAGGAAGGTGGACTTCCCCGACCCGGACGGCCCCATGACCGCGGTGAACGATCCCGGCTGGAGCGCCACCGACACCGAGCGCAGCGCCTCGGTCTCACCGAGTCCGTTCGGGTACGTCTTGCGGACCTGCACGAGCCGGACGGCCGTGTGGGTGCCGGGAGGGGCGAGGGACGACGGGGCGAAGACTGCTGCGGCGGCCATGACGGCACTCCTTGAGAGTCGCGAGCGACGGGGCGGATCCCGTCGCTCTCGACACTAGGAGCGGGCAGCAGCCGGCATCGAGCCGCTTACGAGGGAACCTCACGGCTTGCGTCTTTCGATGCAAGCGGGCCGTCGACCGCGTCCGGGACCGTGACGATGCGGTTCTGGTAGGCCCACACGACCGCCTGCAGGCGTGACCTCACCCCGATCTTCGGCATCATCCGCGCTAGGTGCGACTTGACGGTCGAGACCTCCACGACGAGTTCCTGGGCCACTTCCTCGTTCGACATCCCCTGCGCGAGCAGCAGGAGGATCTCGGTCTCGCGCGCGGTGAGCAGCTCGGAGCCGCGCTGCGCGGTGACCGGCTGGGTGCGGCGGCGGTCCACGAACTCCCGCAGCACCCGGCGGGTCAACGTCTGGTCGAGGGTCCCGTTGCCCGCCGCGATCGACCGCACCGCCTCGACCATGACCACCGGGTCGGCGTCCTTGAGGAGGAAGCCGGACGCCCCGGCCTCCAGCGCTCCGAAGACGTAGTCGTCGAGATCGAAGGTCGTCAGCACCAGCACCGGGATCGGGTCGGGCACGTCGGGGCCGCACAGGTCGCGGGTGGCCCGGATCCCGTCGCGCCCGGGCATCCGGATGTCGAGGCAGGCCACGTCGGGTCGCAGCTCGCGGGCGAGGCGCACGGCCTCGTCGCCGTCGGCCGCGACGCCGACGACCTCGATGTCCGGCTCGGCACCGAGCAGCGCCGACAGCCCCGCACGCACGAGCGCCTGGTCGTCGGCGATGATGATGCGGATCATCCGTGGTCCTCGCTTCCCGTGGCGTCAGGGCTTCCCGTGGTGTCTCGTCCCAGCCGCAGGGACACGTCCCAGCCGCCGTCGATCGTCGGACCGTACCGCAGGTCCGCCCCGGTGAGCTCGGCGCGCTCACGCATGCCGACGAGACCAAACCCTCCGCCGGGTCGCGACAGCGGCGCCGTAGCTGCCGCTTCGTTGTGGACGGTCACCAGCACCGACCCTGGATCACGGTCGTCGACGGTCACCCGGCACCGGGCACCGGGCGCGTGCTGGGCAGCGTTGGCCAGCGACTCCTGGACCAGCCGGTACGCGGCGAGCTGGGCGAGCGGTCCCACGCCCGCACCGAGCGGGCGGCCCTCCTCTCCAGCGCGAGTCTCCAGCTCGACCGGTGCACCGTGCGCCGACGCCTGCGCGACGAGCTCGACGATCCCGCCGAGCGTCTCGACCGAGAGCTCCCCCGCATCGCTCTCACGCAGCAGCCCGACGAGGCGTCGGAGGTCGCGCAGCACCGCGGTGCTCTGGCTCCGCACCTGCCGCACCCCCTCCCGGGCCACCTCAGGATCCGTGCCGATCTGCCGCTCGATCGCCGCTGCCATGACCGCGATGCCGGAGAGGTGGTGCGCGGCGATGTCGTGGAGCTCGCGGGCCATCGCCGTGCGTTCCTGCGCCCGCGCCTCCCGCACCAGGGCGTCGTGCTCACGGGCGAGCGCACGGACCTCGCGGTCCGTCGCCTCCTGGATGTCACGCCGGGAGGAGACAAGCAGCGCCACGAGCATCGGCGCTCCGACCACGAAGGCGGCCTGGGCGAACGCCCAGGCGACGACCACACCGACGGCGAGCTCTGCGTCCTGGACCCCGGTGACGACGTACGCGGCGAGCGTCAGGGCCGCTGCGGAGAGTCCGCCGCTGCGCGTCACACGCTGAGGCCGTTCGGTGAAGGCACGATAGGTCGCCGCGATGAGGGCCACCGACAGCAGGCCGAAGGCCCCGCCCAACCCGATCCACGAGACGGCGAGCGGTATCCCCGCGACGAGCGGCAGCACCGCCCTCGGCGCCGCACGCACCCAGGCCAGTGCGACGGCCTGACCGGTCAGCGCGACGACCGTCACCCACCAGGTCCCGGTGCCACGACCGGGGATCTCGTCGGAGAGCTCCGGATCCACGCCGGCCACCAGCGACACGGCCAGCAGCGCCCCGACCGCGACCGCCCAGCAGAGCGCCGCCGTGACGACGTCGCGACGCTGAGGCCGTCGGAGGGGGCGGGGGGAAAGCATGTGCAGACTCTAGGCGGTGGCGAACTTGGCGGCCCGCGTCCACCACAGGCGGCGGATCGTGGTGCGATCCCGACGATTCTTCAACGGTGGGCCCGGAGGGACTCGAACCCCCGACATCCACGGTGTAAACGTGGCGCTCTAACCAACTGAGCTACAAGCCCTGGACAGCGGATGTCAGCCTACCCGCTCACCAGCGGAGGTCCACACGATCCCACAGGCCGGACGCCATGCGCTGCGCGATCAGCTCTCCACCGGCACGAACGTCGCCACGCACCCGGCGATGACGACCGGGAAGTCTTCCCCCGTGCACAGCTGGCGGTCCCACTTCCCCGACCCGAAATTGTCCTGGGTTGCGTCGACGAAGATCTCCACCCCGGCGATCGAGGGGCCCACTCGGAAGTAGTACGTGAGGGTGTCTCCCTCGGTCGTGGGAGTCGTCACCACGAACTCGGCCCCGGCCGCGACCCCCGCTTCCAGGCAGTCCCACGCCGGCGCCGGCACGCTCTCGCCCTGGCCGAGACTCAGCTCACCGCAGGACGAGAGCGGGGTGCGATCGGCGAACTCCGACCGCACCGGATCCGCTCCGCCCGCGCACCCGGCGAGCAGCACCGCCGCCGTCAGCACCGCCGCAGTCAGCGCAGCGCCGTCCCGAGCGGACGTCACAACCCGGCCAGCGCCGCCCGGTACCCGGCGAAGTCACGCCGCTGACCGCGCGGGTTGACCACGGCCCACCGCACGGTCCCGCTCGCGTCGATGAGGAAGCTGCCGCGGATCGCCAGGCCGCGCTCGGCGTCGAACACGCCGTAGGCGCGGGCGACCTCGCCGTGCGGCCAGAAGTCGGAGAGCAGGTCGAAGCTGTAGCCGTCCTGCTCGGCCCACGCCTTGAGCGAGTACATCGCGTCGCAGGAGACGACCACGAGCTTGACGCCCGCGGTCTCGAACTCCTCGATGTTGTCCCGCAGCTCGCACAGCTCGGCCGTGCAGTTGCCGGAGAAGGCGAAGGGGACGAACACCACGAGCACCGTCGCGCCCCGCAGGTCAGCGAGGCGGACCGGGGTGCCGTGGGTGTCGGGCAGGGTGAAGTCCGGCGCCGCGTCGCCGACGGCGAGGGTCACCTCGGGAAGAACCGAGGTCACTTGCCGCGGCCGCGGTTGCCGAGCTTGGTCGCCGACCAGTCCGCGGCGATCGAGAACGTGGTCGTCGCGTGCAGCCCGGCCGTCGTGGCGGCTTCCTGGATGTCGCTGTGGCCCACGTGCCCGTCGCGGCCCGGCTTGCGGGTGAAGATCCAGATGACCCCGCCGTCGTCGAGCACGGTCTGGACGTCGACGAGGGCGTCGGTGAGGTCGCCGTCGTCCTCGCGCCACCAGACGATGACACCGTCGGTGACGTCGTCGTACTCCTCGTCCACCAGATCGGTGCCGGTGATCTCTTCGATGGCGTCCCGGAGGGCGTCGTCGACGTCCTCGGCCCACCCGAACTCCTGGACAACGAGCCCAGAGGCGAAGCCAAGGCGGTTCGCATCCTGAGGCTCAGCGGTCGCTACCACGGTGATGTTCTTCCCTTCACAGCAGGTTCCGGTCGCGCTGACCGCGCCGGATGGATCAATGGTGGCAAACGTAGCCCACTGTGCGCTACGTCGCGTCCGGAATCGGTCGCGAAACGCCGACGCGTCGTCCGCACGGACCGTTTTCTGCGCCGCCGCCCCCTCGCCCAGGGGCCCGGAGGGTGCCCGCGGAGCGGGACGGGGACGCGGATCTGGTGGCCGGAATCGTTGACCTGCCAACGATGTCACGAACGTCACGTCCCATCCTGACGCCGAGGAGTGGCTTTCCCCTCGGCCAAGCGTTGAGAATGGTCGGAACGACCGGAGTTGACGAACCCTTTGCGCGCAGCAGAGACACCCGCTGCCCTCAGACGCTCGACGACCGGTCCAGGCGAGCAATGGGGCACACCGCCCCAGCTCTGAACACGATGTGAGGTTGCTGGTGGCTACGCATGACGAGACGCGACCATTGATCAATGGTCTGTTGAGCCAGGTCCCCGATATCGACCCCTCCGAGACCGGAGAATGGGTCGAGTCCCTCGACGGGCTGATTGACGACCGTGGTGGCCCTCGCGCCCGCTACGTCCTGCTGAACCTGCTCAAGCGCGCCCGGGAGCGCAACGTCGCCATCCCGACGTCGATCACCACCCCCTACGTGAACACCATCGGTGTGCACGAGGAGCCGTACTTCCCCGGCGACGAGGTGCTCGAGCGCCGCTACCGCAGCTGGAACCGGTGGAACGCGGCCGTCATGGTCACGCGTGCGCAGCGCCCCGGGATCGGGGTCGGTGGACACATCTCCTCCTACGCCTCCGTGGCGACGCTGTACGAGGTGGGCCTCAACCACTTCTTCCGCGGCAAGGACCACCCGGGCGGTGGCGACCACATCTACTTCCAGGGTCACGCTTCCCCCGGTGTGTACTCGCGCGCCTTCCTCGAGGGCCGCCTCACGGCCGAGGACCTCGACGGGTTCCGCCAGGAGCACTCCCACGCCGGCGGCGGGCTGCCGTCCTACCCGCACCCGCGTCAGATGCCGGACTTCTGGGAGTTCCCGACCGTCTCGATGGGCCTCGGCCCCTCGTCCGCGATCTACCAGGCGTGGACCAACCGCTACCTGAACAACCGCGGCATCAAGGACACCAGCCAGCAGAACGTGTGGGCCTTCCTCGGCGACGGCGAGATGGACGAGCCGGAGAGCCGCGGCATGCTGCAGCTCGCTGCCCAGCAGCAGCTCGACAACCTCACCTTCGTCGTCAACTGCAACCTGCAGCGCCTCGACGGTCCGGTCCGTGGCAACGGCAAGATCATCCAGGAGCTCGAGGCGCAGTTCCGCGGCGCCGGCTGGAACGTCATCAAGGTCATCTGGGGCCGCGAATGGGACGTGCTGCTCAACGCCGACAAGGACCGTGCGCTCGTCAACCTCATGAACGAGACGCCCGACGGCGACTACCAGACCTACCGTGCGGAGAACGGCGCGTTCATCCGTGAGCACTTCTTCGGTCGCGACCCGCGGACGAAGCAGCTCGTGGAGAACCTGTCCGACGACGACATCTGGGCACTCAAGCGCGGCGGGCACGACTACCGCAAGATCTACGCCGCCTACGCGTCGGCGACGGCCCACACCGGCCAGCCGACCGTCATCCTCGCCCACACCATCAAGGGCTACGGGCTCGGGTCCGGCTTCGCCGGGCGCAACTCCACGCACCAGATGAAGAAGGTCGGCCCGGCCGACCTCAAGACGCTGCGCGACACCCTGCACATCCCGATCACCGACGCCGAGCTCGACGCCGACCCGTACGCACCGCCGTACTACCACCCGGGCGCCGACGCACCGGAGATCCGGTACATGCTGGACCGCCGGGCCGGGCTGGGCGGGTTCGTGCCCGAGCGCCGCTCGGTCGCCGCCCCGGTGACCCTGCCGGCCGAGTCGAAGTACGACATCCTCAAGAAGGGCTCCGGAGCTCAGGAGATCGCCACCACCCAGGCGTTCGTCCGGCTGCTCAAGGACCTCATCAAGGACAAGGACTTCGGTCACCGCATCGTCCCGATCATCCCGGACGAGGCGCGCACCTTCGGCCTGGACTCGATCTTCCCGAGCGCCAAGATCTTCAACACCCTCGGCCAGAACTACCTCGCCGTGGACCGCGACCTCATGCTCTCCTACAAGGAGTCCGAGTCCGGTCAGATCATGCACACGGGGATCAACGAGGCCGGGTCGGCCTCCGCGTTCCAGGCCGTGGGCACGTCCTACGCCACGCACGGCGAGGTGACGGTCCCGTTCTACATCTTCTACTCGATGTTCGGGTTCCAGCGCACCGGCGACCAGTTCTGGGCCGCGGGCGACCAGCTCACCCGTGGGTTCATCATAGGCGCGACCGCCGGCCGCACCACGCTGACCGGTGAGGGCCTGCAGCACGCCGACGGCCACTCCCCGATCCTCGCCGGCACGAACGCCGCGATCGTCCAGTACGACCCGGCGTTCGGCTACGAGATCAGCCACATCGTCCGCGACGGCCTGCAGCGCATGTACGGCGAGAACGAGTCACGTGACCCCAACGTCATGTACTACCTCACCGTCTACAACGAGCCGATGGCTCAGCCGGCCGAGCCGGACGACGTCGACGTCGAGGGCATCCTGCGCGGGATCCACCGCGTCGCGGTGAGCGACGGCGAGGGCCCCCGGGCGCAGATCCTCGCCTCGGGCGTGGGTGTGCCGTGGGCGATCGAGGCCAAGGAGCTGCTCGCCAAGGACTGGGGCGTGCAGGCCGACGTGTGGTCCGTGACGAGCTGGAACGAGCTGCGCCGCGACGGCCTCGCCGCCGAGCAGCACAACTTCCTCTACCCGTCCGAGCCCGAGCGTGAGGCCTACCTCACGGCGAAGCTCAAGGACGCATCGGGGCCGTTCGTGGCCACCAGCGACTTCGACCACCTCGTCCCCGACCAGGTCCGCCAGTGGATCCCGGGTGACTACGCGGTGCTGGGCGCCGACGGGTTCGGGTTCTCCGACACCCGCGCCGCCGCACGCCGCCACTTCAAGATCGACGGTCCCTCCGTCGTCGCACGGGTCCTGCAGCAGCTGGCCCGCCGCGGCGAGGTGGCCGCCGACGCCCCGGCACGGGCGATCGAGATGTACCAGCTGCACGACGTCAACGCGGGCACCTCCGGCAACGCCGGCGGCGACTCCTGATCGGCTAGCAGCACAGTCGAAGGCCCGGTTCCAGAGAATGGAACCGGGCCTTCGTCATGCTTGCTGGTGTGCGTGGTGTGCCTGGTGTGCCCAGGCGCGCGGTCAGGTCCCGGGGATCTGCTGCTCGACGTGGGCGATCTCGGTCTCGAGCTCGGCGCGCACGGCAGCGACCGCCTCGGCGTCCGGGTGGGCCTCCAGGGTCGCCAGGTGGTGGCGGGCGTCGAAGAGCCGGTCCGCCTCCAGCGCAGCGAGGACCACCTGACGTCCGACCTCAGGGGTGTGGTCCTTGGCCCGCCAGTGGCCGACACCGAGGCCGAGCGCCTCCACGGGCAGCCCTGCCTCGCGCAGGACGGCGATCGAGTCGGCGAGCCCCTGCCCGGACGGGTCCCGGTCAGCGGCCGTGGCCAGGCGACGGATCGCGGCGTCCTGGTCGTCGACCAGAGAGAGACGGGCGAGCTCGATGAGGGGGTACCAGGCCCGCGGGTTCCCCGCGAGCTCCTCGGCGAGCGCCCACACCGCGAGATCCGCGGCGCGTTGTTTGGCGTGCTCGTCCGCCGGGGCGGAGAGCGGGTCATCGGCCTGGGTGCCCTCCGCGGCTCGGCGTCGGACCACCTCCGAGAGCGCCTGGAAGGCGCGGATGTTGTTGGGATCATCGACCAGCATTGCGCGCAGGGCGTCCTCGTGGAGGGTGTCGCCGCGGCGGTCTCCCGTGGTCGGTCGGCGCGCGCCGATGGTCGAGGCCGACGTGGTGCGGCGCATGAGCTGACGGAGTCTGGGCATAAGTGCCATACGCCGACGATAGCCGCTCGCGACGTTCTGCACCGCAGCAGCGACCGCATTGAGCGGAAAGTCATAAGCCGAGGTCCACCTCGTTTTTGTGAGTTCCCCACAATCGACCACGTATGCTCGGGGAATGCCATCCGCTGGGAACAACGCGAATGCCACCGCGGCGACGACACCCACCACCGCCACCACGCTGCAGCGGGTCCGCGACGGGAGCGGTCTGCTCACCGCCGCGGCGCTGCGCCGGCTCGACGACGAGCTCCCCTGGTACCGCGACCTCCCGGCCGAGGACCGGTCCTGGGTGGGCCTGGTCGCCCAGTCCGGCATCACCGCGTTCGTCACCTGGTACGCCGACCCCGCGGCGTCCCCGCACGCGGTGAGCGACATCTTCGCAGCCGCCCCCACCGACCTCACCCGGTCCATCTCCTTGCAGCACACCCTCCAGCTGGTCCGGATCGTCGTCGAGGTGGTCGAGACCCACAGCGACCGGCTCGCCGCCCCCGGCGGGGAGCGCGACCTGCGCGAGGCCGTGCTGCGCTACTCCCGTGAGGTCGCCTTCTCCGCGGCCGAGGTCTACGCCCGCGCGGCCGAGGTCCGCGGCGCGTGGGACGCCCGGCTCGAGGCCCTCGTGGTCGACGCGATCATCCGCGGCGACAGCGACAACTCCCTGCGCTCGCGCGTGGCGGCGCTGGGCTGGAGCGGGCGCGGTTCCGTCCTGGTCATGGTGGGCACCACCGCCTCCCCCCTCGACGACGTGCGCGCGGCCGAGCTGCGCCGCGCCACCCGGCGCGCAGCCGCGGACGTGCTCGTGGGCATCCAGGGCGACCGCATCGTGCTCGTGCTCGGCGGGGAGGGCGACCTCGTGGCCGTGGCGACCTCGCTGCTGCCACGGTTCGGCCCCGGACCGGTGATCATCGGCCCGGAGATGGCAAGCCTCGAGGACGCCCCACGCTCCGCCGCGGCCGCGCTGGCCGGTCTGCGCGCCGCGCCCGCCTGGCCCCAGGCCCCACGCCCGGTGCTGGCCGACGAGCTCCTCCCCGAACGGGTGCTCACCGGCGACCACGAGGCCCGTCGCACCCTGGTCCGCCAGGCGTACAAGCCGCTCTTCGACGCGACCGGGTCGGTGCTGGAGACCCTGTCGGCCTACCTGGCCACCGGGCGTTCCCTCGAGGCCGCGGCCCGCGACCTCTACGTGCACCCCAACACCGTGCGTTATCGTCTGCGCAAGGTCGCCGAGCTCACCGGTTGGGACCCTCTGGACGCCCGGGAGTCGTTCGTGCTCCAGGTCGCTCTGGCCGTGGGACGCCTCGCTGCGAGCCGCTGAGACGAGGGTCTTGTAGGTTGTGCACAAGTACCAGAGAAACACTTCGTGCGGGTCGTGACGGCCTGCTCCCCTATCGGATCGGGCAAAGTTAGACCGTGCTTGCCGTCGTCTGCCCTGGACAGGGCTCCCAGTCCCCCGGAATGCTCGCCCCCTGGATCGAGCTGCCCGGCGTCGCCGACCAGCTGGCCGCCTTCTCCCAGGCGTCCGGCACGGATCTCGTGGCCCACGGCACGACCGCCGACGCCGACGCGATCCGCGACACCGCCGTGGCCCAGCCGCTCATCGTGTCGTCCTCCCTCGTCGCCCTGCGCGCCGTGCTCGACGGCGCAGCGCCGGCCGGCGTGGTCGACGTCACCGCGGGCCACTCCGTCGGAGAGTTCGCCGCAGCAGCCGTGGCGGGCGTGTTCGACGACGCAGCCGCCGTCGGCCTGGTCACCGCCCGGGCCCGGTTCATGGCCCAGGCCGCGGCCGCCGAACCGACCGGGATGAGCGCCGTCGTGGGCGGCGACCCGGCCGAGGTCCTCGCCGCGATCGAGGCCGCGGGGCTCTTCCCCGCCAACGTCAACTCGACCGGACAGGTCGTGGCCGCCGGGTCCTTCGAGGGCCTCGCCGCCCTGGCCGCCGCCCCGCCGGCCAAGGCCCGGGTCATCGCCCTGCAGGTGGCCGGCGCCTTCCACACCCCGTTCATGCAGCCCGCCCTGGACTCCTTCGCCCCGGTCGCGCTCGGCTGGCCCGCGGCCGACCCGTCCCTGACGCTGCTGTCCAACGCCGACGGCGCCACCTACGCCCAGATCGACGTCCGCGGTGCCGGCGGGGCGTACGGGCACCGCCGGGACGTCCTGGACCGCCTCGCGCACCAGATCGTCGCCCCGGTGCGCTGGGACCTGTGCCAGGAACAGCTCATCAGCCTCGGGGTGACCGGGCTGCTCGAGCTCGCCCCCGGCGGGGTGCTCGTGGGCCTGGCCCGCCGATCCCTGCCCGGCGTGGAGACAGTCGCCGTCAAGTCGCCCGCCGACCTCGACGCGGCACGCGACCTCGTCGCCCGGCACTCCGCTGCCCTGCCCACCACCCGCTCGCCTGAAGAGGACTCGAAGTGACCATCCAGCTCAAGCAGTCGACCGGCCCGCAGTTCTCCCGGATCCTGGGGATCGGCGCGGAGCGCGGCGAGCTCGTCGTGACCAACGACGACATCGCCGGCCCGATCGACTCCTCCGACGAGTGGATCCGCCAGCGGACCGGCATCATCACCCGCCGCCGCGCCGGGGCGCAGACCTCGCTGCTCGACCTGTCCGAGGCCGCGGCCCGCAAGGCGCTCGACGCCGCCGGGCTGACCGGCGCAGACATCGACGCCGTGATCCTCTCGACGGTCACGTACTTCCACCAGACCCCCTCCGCGGCGGCCATCATCGCCGACCGCATCGGGGCCACCCCCGCCGCGGCCTACGACATCTCGGCGGCCTGCGCCGGCTACGCCTACGGGATCGGCCAGGCGGACGCGCTCGTGCGCTCGGGAGCCGCCCGGAACGTGCTGGTGATCGGCGCCGAGAAGATGAGCGACTTCATCGACCCGACGGACCGGTCGATCTCGTTCCTGCTCGGCGACGGCGCGGGTGCGGCGATCGTGGGCCCCTCGGAGTTCCCCGGCATCGGCCCGACCATCTGGGGCTCGGACGGGTCCAAGGCCCAGACCATCCGCCAGACGCACTCCTGGGCCGACCTCCGGGAGAACCCCGAGCTCGGCTGGCCGACCCTGCGCCAGGAGGGCCAGCCCGTCTTCAAGTGGGCCGCCTTCCAGATGCCCGTCATCGCCCAGCAGGCCCTCGACGCGGCCGGTGTCACCGCCGACCAGATCCAGGTGTTCATCCCGCACCAGGCGAACATGCGCATCATCGACCAGTTCATCAAGCAGCTCAAGCTGCCCGAGACGGTGGTCGTGGCGCGTGACATCGCCGACACCGGCAACACCTCGGCCGCCTCGATCCCGCTCGCCGCGGAGCGCCTGCTCCGCGAGGGCACCGCGAAGTCGGGCGACCTCGCCCTGCAGATCGGGTTCGGCGCCGGGCTCGTCTATGCCGCCCAGGTCGTCGTCCTGCCGTAGGTTGCCCCCGTACGTTCTTCTTTCCCGCCCCTCAGTCACCACCACACACAAGGAGAAACACCATGGCTTTCACTGAAGCTGATGTCCTCGCAGGCCTCGCCGAGATCGTTGCCGAGGAGACCGGCCTGCCGGCCGACTCCGTCACCTCGGAGAAGTCCTTCACCGACGACCTCGACATCGACTCCCTGTCGATGATGACCATCGTCACCCACGCCGAGGACAAGTTCTCCGTCACCATCCCCGACGACGAGGTCAAGAACCTCGCCACCGTCGGCGACGCGGTGAGCTTCATCACCGGCGCCCAGGCCTGATCCACGCCTGACCTCGCTGGGACGGGACCGAACGACCGGTCCCGTCCCAGCGGCACCTGACACGCCACCGGCTCCGCCCGCCCCGCGCGGGCACCGTCCACGACCCCCTGGAGTTCCCATGACCAACGTTCGAGACGTCGTCGTCACCGGCCTTGGTGCCACCACGCCGCTCGGCGGCGACGTGGCATCGACCTGGACGGCTGCCCTGGCCGGCGAGTCGGGTGCCCGCACCCTCGACAACGACTGGGCCGAGACCTACGGCATGCCCGTCAACTTCGCGGCGACCATCAAGGTCAAGCCCGAGGAGGTGCTCGCTCGTCCGGAGATGAAGCGGATGGACCCCTCGGCGCAGTACGCCATCATCGCCGCCCGCGAGGCCTGGGCCGACGCGGGCTCCCCCGAGCTCGACGGCGACCGCATCGGCTCCGTGGTGTCCTCCGGCATCGGCGGCATCTGGACCACCCTGGACGCCTGGGACACCCTGCGTGAGAAGGGCGCCCGGCGGGTGCTGCCGATGACGGTCCCCATGCTCATGCCCAACTCCCCCACCGCGTACGTCTCCCTCGAGTTCGGCGCGCGCGCCGGCGCCCACGCCCTCGTCTCCGCCTGCGCCTCCGGCGCCGAGGCGATCGCCTACGGCGTCGAGATGATCCGCTCGGGCCGGGCCGACGTCGTCATCGCCGGCGGCACCGAGGCGACCGTGCACCCCATGCCGATCTCCGCCTTCGCGGCCTCACGCACCCTGTCCCTGCGCAACGACGACCCGGCGGGCGCCTCGCGCCCCTACGACGTCGACCGTGACGGCTTCGTCATCGGGGAGGGCGCGGCGGTCGTCGTGCTCGAGGCCGCCGACCACGCCGCCGCCCGCGGCGCCCGCGTCTACGCCCAGATCGCTGGCATCGGCCTGACCGCCGATGGCTACCACATCACCTCCCCCGAGCCCACCGGCGCCGGGCAGATCCGCGCCATGGGTGCGGCTCTGGAGGACGCCCAGGTGACCGCGGCCGACGTCGTGCACGTCAACGCCCACGCGACCTCCACGGTCGTCGGCGACCTCATCGAGGCCCGCTCGGTGAGCGCCGTCATCGGGGCCGCTGCGGACCGCGTGGCGCTCTCGGCGACGAAGTCCATGACCGGTCACCTGCTCGGCGGCGCCGGCGCGCTGGAGACGGTGTTCACCGTGCTTGCGGTGCACCACCGCCAGGCCCCGCCGACGATCAACGTCGCCAACCCCGACCCCGAGCTGGCTCTCGACCTCGTCCGGGACACCCCGCGCGCGCTGCCGGCCGGGGACATCGCGGCGATCAACAACTCCTTCGGCTTCGGGGGGCACAACGTGGCCCTGGTGGTCACGAACGCCTGACCTGGACGCGCGAGGAAAGGGGTGGACCCGGCCGGGTCCACCCCTTTCGTCGTCTGCCGATGCTGCGGCGCTCCCCTAGCCGACGCGGTGCAGCCAGCGCACGGGCGCGCCGGCGCCGGCGTAGCGGAAGGGCTCGAGCTCGTCGTCCCAGGCCTGGCCGAGGGCGAGGTCGAGCTCGTCGCGCATCCGGCGCGGGTCGTGGGCGAAGTCCAGGGCGGCGCGGACACGGTCCTCGGGGACGACGATGTTGCCGGCCGCGTCGGTCGCGGCGTGGAAGATCCCCAGCTCGGGGGTGTGGCTCCACCGGGAGCCGTCACAGCCGTAGCTGGCCTCCTCGGTCACTTCGTAGCGCAGATGTGTCCAGCCGCGCAGGGCCGAGGCCAGGCGCGATCCTGAGCCCTGAGGCCCCTGCCAGGTGTACTCCGCGCGGTAGAGTCCGGGCGCGGCAGGCTGCTCGATCCAGTCGAGCGTCACGGCGGTGCCGAGGACGTTGCTCGCTGCCCACTCGAGGTGCGGGCAGAGCGCTCGCGGAGACGAGTGCACGAAAAATACACCGCGGGTGCTAGCACCAGCCATGTTGTCCCTCCCAGAGTAGAGATTCGTCTTCCCCAACGACCTCTGCACCCAGGCGACTTCACAAGCTTCACGGATTCGATACTGCTGTGCCACATCATGCCGTAGATCACACCCGATGACCAGCGTGTCCATCCACCGGCTGACCGCTCAGAGGGACGCGCGCAGCTCCCGCATGGCCTTCTTGCGGGTGGCCCGCTCGAGACGGTCGAGGTAGAGGTACCCGTCGAGGTGGTCCACCTCGTGCTGGAGGCAGCGCGCCATGAGCTCGGTGCCCTCCACGACGACCTTGTTGCCGTCCAGGTCGGTCCCCTCCACCCGCGCGTACCAGGCACGCTTGGTCGGGTACCACAGGTCCGGGACCGACAGGCAGCCCTCGTCACCGTCCTGGTACTCGTCCTCGGAGAGCTCGACGATCTTCGGGTTGAGGACGTAGCCGACCTCGTCGTCGATGTTCCAGGAGAAGGCGCGCAGGCTGACGCCGATCTGGTTCGCGGCCAGTCCGGCGCGGCCGTCGTGGTCGACGGTGTCGACGAGGTCCTCGACGAGACCCCTGACCCGGTCATCGATCACCGTGATCTCCTCGCACGGGGTGCGCAGGACGGGGTCGGGGATGACGCGGATCTCTCGGATAGCCATGGGGATATTGTTCCATGACGCGACCTGCTGCTGTCACATCCGGGCGTACCGGGCCCGCGCGAAGGAGTAGAGCCCGTAGGCGACGAACCCCACGGCCACCACGAGAAGCACCGCCGTGCCGAAGGGCAGCTCCACCAGGGTGCGCAACGCCACATCGAGGCCGCCGGCCTTCTCCGGGTCGGACTGGGCCGCGCCCACGACGAAGAGCACCCCCATGACGATGAGCGCCACCCCCTTGGCGGCGTACCCGGCGACGCCGACGGCGATCACCCCGCGTCCCAGCGTGCCCCCGGTCCCACCCTGCAGGTCCTCGGTGAACTTCTGGCTCAGGCCCTTGTAGACGTGATAGCCACCCACGCCGACGACGACCGCGCCGGCCAGCGCCACACCCGCCCGGCCCAGCCCGGACGACATGAGCGTCGCGGTCCCCGACTCAGATCCGGAGCCGACGCCCCGGGCGACCTGCCAGGCGAGGACGGCCAGCGCGAGGTAGGTCACGGCCTTGGCGACCGCCTTGACCCGCGCGCCTGCACTGCCCGCACCCGAGACCGCGACCGCCTCGGTCGCCTGCCACGCCGCCAGGGCGAGCAGCGCGGCCACAGCGAACCACAGCAGGGCCGCACCCCACGGCGCCTCGCCCAGCTGGGCGAGCGCACCCTCCTGGTCGGCCGAGCCGCCCCCCGACGAGGACCCCGAGGCCGTCGTGAGGGCGAGGTGGATCGCAATCCACCCGATGAGGATGTGCAGCACCCCGCTCACTGCGTAGCCGGCGCGCGCGGCGCGCCGGAACCCCGCGGACTCCTGGAGGTCGCGGGCGTGGTCGGTGGGTGATGAGGGAGTCGGCATCGGACGATCGTTCCACCCGCAGACCACTTCCGCCTCCCGCCGGATACACTCTGCTGCGCGCCCTGTTAGCTCAGCTGGTCAGAGCAATCGACTCATAATCGACTGGTCGCCGGTTCAAGTCCGGCACGGGGCACCCCGTGAGGCCTCTGCTCCCGCCGGCGCAGGGGCCTCTCGCGTCGGGTCGCGCCGGACCTGCAGCCCCGTGCCGTTACGGTGGACGCATGGGACTGTTCGCACGCAAAGACTCACTGCCGCCCGAGGTCCGACGCGCACTGGTGCTGCCCTCCGGCGACTCCACGCTGGGCGCCGCGCTGCTCAGCGACGGCGCCTGGGCGGTGGCCACCCAGCAGATGCTCGTCGTGGTCCCCGCTCCGCAGTCCCCGCCCGCGCCGGCGGAGTCCGCCCCCTGGTGCCGGGTCGACCGCGCCGGCTGGGACCCGAAGGAGTCCGCCCTGACGGTGCGCTGGGTCGACGCTGCGGAGCCGACGCCGCTGCACCTGGCCCACCCCGAGCGCACCACCTTCGCCCGGGTGTTCCGCGAACGCGTGCAGCACTCGGTGGTCCTGGCCGAGACCGTGCACCTCCCGGACGGGCTGTCTGCGCGGGTCGCGGTGCGCCGCGACCCCGAGGGCAACCTGTTCACCCAAGTTGTGCCGGACCCCGGAGCCGACGTAGGGTCTGCGAGGTCGGCCCAGCTCATCCGGGCGGCGCTCGACCGGTTGCGCTCCACGTCCGGAGCACCTCCGGAAGCCTGATAAAGTTTTCCTCGGTCAGTCCCGCGTAGCTCAGTTGGCAGAGCATCCGACTGTTAATCGGATTGTCACTGGTTCGAGTCCAGTCGCGGGAGCACTCCACGAAGGCCCCGATCTGCGTCAGCAGGTCGGGGCCTTCGTCGTGGGGCCATCCACCCCGTTACGGGCCGACGGGGATCCCGTGGCCGAACCTCAGCATGTTGGTCGGGTCGTAGCTGGTCTTGGCCGCGCTGAGCCGGGCGTAGACCTCCGGGGACCACGCCCGCGCACGGTCGGCCGCGTCCCCCGGCCTGCCGTGGAAGTTCACCATCGTCCCCCCGGTCCCGTAGGGCTCCATCGCCTGCATGAGGCCCCGGATCGCCGCAGGCACGGCGTCGGCCACCGGCGGGGCCATGAGACCGATCGCCAGGAGCGAGAACGCGGCGTCGCGCCCGGAGACCGAGTCCTCCCACGGTGGGGGGCCGGCCAGCCGGCCGCCGAGCGGGCGCACCTCGACCATCAGCAGCGGAGACTCCACCTGGGGTCCGGCCGCCTCGAGGAGCCGGCTCCGGGCCGCGTCGTCGAAGCTGCGCAGCAGCAGGCCGCCCTCCTCGTAGGGCATCGGGTCGACCGGGTCCATGTGCACCATGTCGATGTCGAGATAGCTCATCGGGCCGACCATGTCCATGAGCGGCGACGACACCTCACGCATCGGTGCGAGCAGGGCCGCTCCCTCGTCGGCGCCGCCGGCGAAGGCGAATCGCAGGTGCACCACGAACTGTCCGCGCAGCGGCTGGGGGACGAACTCCAGGTCGGGCAGCCGGAGCAGGGCGAGGGACGGCGACGCGGTCTCGGGCAGGGAGGGCCACCACGCGTCGAAGGCGCTGAGCACCTGCGCCGCGTCCGCGCCGGGGAACATGATGCCGCCGCCGTAGAACTCCTCCAGCGGGACCAGGCCGCAGACCATGGACGTGACGATCGCGAAGTTGCCCCGCCCCCCGCGCAGCGCCGCGAACAACTCCGGGGACGTCTCGGCGTCGACGTGGCGGGCCTTGCCGTCGGGGGTGACGACCTCGAAGCTCTGGACGTGGTCGGCGGCGAAGCCGAAGGCTCGCCCCAGGACCGGCAGCCCGCCGCCCAGGGTGTACCCCACGACGCCCACGTCGGTGCTCGATCCGTTGAGCCCGATCAGCCCGAGCGGGACGCTCACGGCCAGCAGGTCGCGCCACCGCGCTCCCGCCTCCACCTGGGCGGTGCGGGCGACGGGGTCCACCTCGACGCCCTGCATGTCGCGGGTGCTGATGAGCAGCCCGCCGACGATCGGATCGGTCGCGCCGTGCCCGGTGGCCAGGACCGCGACGGGGAGCCCTCGACCGGCCGCCCAGCGGACGCCGGCCGCCACGTCCGCGGCGCCGCTCGCCCGCAGGACCACGTCGGGCGCGTGCCGGGTGGCCAGGTTGAAGGCCAGGGCGCCGTCGGCGTAGTCGGCGTCGCCCGGGACGGCCACGTGACCGGTGACGGTGTCGGCGAGCGCGCGGACATCTGCTGCAGGGATCATGGTGGGCTCCTCATCTGGCGGCAGGCTCCGCGGGCTCGGAGGGCGCCTCGACGAGGCCCGCCCCGCTCGCGATCCCGATCACCTCATCGTCTCCCACGCCCCGCCGACCCTCAACACGAAGACGCCCGGGGAGGCACCGATCACCGCCGGCACGTCCGGTCCGGGGAAAGCCGTCCGCGGACGCATGACAGCATTCGTCGTCTTGTCTGGGAGAGTTAGACCATGACCGATGTCGCTCGAGCCCCCCAACGCATCCGTGAAACTCCCCCGCAGCCCTTCCACGGGGTGTACGACAGCCCGGCGCTCGCGCACGCCTTCGGCGTCACGCCCGCCCTGCTGCGCATGTGGGTCGCCGGGATCCGGGTCGCCCCGGAGGGCTTCCCCGAGCCGGAAGGGATGCTCAACGGCGGCAACATCTGGAGCGCCGAGGCGGTCGCGCCGATCATCGAGGCACGACGCCAGCTCATCGAGCGCGGCGTGATCAGCGCCGAGGACTCACCGAGCAGCTGAGCGCTGCTAGTCGCCACCCTGCTCGCGCAGCTCGCGCCGCTGCTGCTCGATGGTGAGCAGCTCGGTGAATGCCTGGGTATAGGCCTCGGCTTCTCCGACCGGGTCGATGCGCTGCAGGCGGCTGCGGGCGTTGCCGATCTTGCGGGTGAAACCTAGGTCGAGGAAGGCCCGCACGATCCCGCGGACGTAGTCCTCGATCGCTCCCGGGCGGTCCTCGGGCAGCGGTGCCACCGCGAGCTCGTTGACGAGCGCGAGCACGGGCGCGCTCGACTCCTCCGCGACCAGCGCCACCCACTCGGAGTCGCCGCGTCCGGCCGCCGACGCCAACCCACCGGTCGCCCGGATCGCCTCGTGGACCGCCCGCCAGGCCGGCACGGTGAACGCGTCACCGGGCAGGTCGTCGACGAGGGCCGCCGGGACCATCTGCGGGTACTGCAGGATCACCTCGAGCGTCTGGCGCTCCAGCCGGGCGATCGGGTCGGTGTGGCCGGGCCGGGCGAACCCCTCCCCGGCGAGGCCGGCCGGCAGCTGACCGCGGTCGCCGCCCGCCGGTGTCCCCGCCGTGGTCCCCGCCGGTGGACGGGCCGTGGCCGCGGTGGCCCGCCCGGCGTCGTGCACGGCGCGGCGCACGGACTCTCCGTCCATCCCCAGCCAGCCGGCGAGCATGCGCGCGTACTCGGGGCGCAGCGCCGTGTCGCGGATCCCGGCGACGACGGGAGCGGCCGAGCGCAGCGCAGCCACCCGGCCCTCCGCCGTCTCCAGGTCGAAGGTGGCCAGCGTCGTCTTGAGGACGAACTCGAAGAGCGGCTGACGGCCCGCCACGAGCGCCTGGACGGCCTGCGGGCCGCGCGCCTGACGCAGCTCGCACGGGTCCATGCCGCTCGGCTCGACCGCGACGAAGGTCTGGGCGTAGAACTTCTGGTCCTCCCCGAAGGCGCGCATGGCGGCCTTCTGACCGGCCGCGTCGCCGTCGAAGGTGAAGATGATCTCCCCGCCGGAGGACCCTCCCCCGGCGAGCTGGACGCCGGCGCCCGAGCTGGTGTCGCCCACCAGGCGGCGCGTGAAGCGCACGTGGTCGGAGCCGAAGGCCGTGCCGCAGGTCGCCACGGCGGTGGTCACCCCGGACAGGTGCGCGGCCATGACGTCGGTGTACCCCTCCACGACGACGATCTGCTTGTTCTTGGCGATGTCCCGCTTGGCGAGGTCGATCCCATAGAGCACCTGCGACTTCTTGTACAGGGCGGTCTCGGGGGTGTTGAGGTACTTGGGGCCCTGGTCCTCCTCGTAGAGCTTGCGCGCACCGAAACCGATCGTCTCCCCGGTCACGTCGCGGATGGGCCACACCAGGCGGCCACGGAACCGGTCGTACACCCCACGGTTGCCCTCGCTCATCAGGCCCGACGCCGCGATCTCGGGTTCGGTGAACCCCTTGCCGCGCAGGTGGCGCAGCAGGTTGTCCCAGCCGTTGGGGGCGTAGCCGACACCGAAGTGCAGCGCGTCGCCGCGGTCGAAGCTGCGCTCGGCAAGGAAGGCGCGCCCCGCGGCCGCCTCGGGGGTGAGCAGCTGCTCGGCGAAGTACGCGGCAGCGATCCGGTTCGCCTCGAGCAGGCGCTGGCGCCGGCCCGGCTCCTCGGTGCGCCGAGGTCCGCCGCCCTCCTCGTAGCGCAGGGTGATGCCCACCCGACCGGCGAGGTACTCCACGGCCTCGGAGAAGCCGAGCCCGTCCATCTTCTGCACGAAGGAGATGACGTCGCCGCCCTCGTTGCAGCCGAAGCAGTGCCAGCGGCCCACCTGCGGGCGGACGTGGAAGGACGGGGAGCGTTCGTCGTGGAAGGGGCACAGCCCTTTCATCGATCCGACGCCGGCGGAGCGCAGGGTGACCTGCTCGCCGACAATCTCCTCGATTCGCGCCTTGTCACGGACGGCGTCGACATCTTCACGTTTGATCAGGCCTGCCACGTCCCTGAGTCTAGGTGCCTGCGGAGGCGCCGGGCGCCCCGGCCATCTGCTCTGCGCACCGACGCGCGTACGCTCCCGGAGCGAGGCCGACGACGACGGCGAAGTCGGCCGTGAGGTGTGCCTGGTCGTAGTACCCGACCTGGGTGGCGAGCTCGGCGAGATCGCAGCGGGGATCGGCGGCGATGCGCTCGGCCGCCAGGTGCACCCGATGGCGTTGCAGCACCCACTTGGGCGTCACCCCGACGAACGTCGCGAAGTCACGCTGGAGCGTGCGGACCGACACCCCGGCCCGGGCGGCGAGGTCCTCGACCGTGGGGTGGGACCCCAGGCGCGCTGCCACGACGTCGGCGACCAGGGCGTTGAGCACCGCGACGCGGGGGTCGAGGGCGGGGTCGGCGCTCCGCAGCAGGGCGGTCACGGCCTCAAGCACCGCCGCAGTGCCGCGGTGGTCGGTGATGTCGAGCCGCGCGGCGGTCTGCGCTGCCACCGGGTCGAAGATCACCGTCGCCGGGACCACCCGGGCCCGCAGCTCAGTCAGGGGTCGGCCGAAGAAGGCATGGAATCCCGCCGGTCGGAACTTGGTCCCAACGGCGGCCCCACGCCCGCGCAGGTGCCGGGTGGACAGTCCGGCAGGCGTCCCGTGGGCGGCGAAGAGGTGCGGTTCCACCACGAGGTTCACGCACGGGTGCGGGACGATCGTCTGCGCGAACGCCGTCCCGGGCTCGAGGTCCCAGCGCACCACCCAGTGCCATTCGACGAAGGGTGCGAGATCGGGTGCGGGCTCCACGCGTTCCAGGGTGAACGCTCGTCGAGCGGCCGCCGGGTCGACGATGCCGCCGACGCCGGCGCTCGGGGACCAGGCGCCGGTCGGCGCAGCACGGTGTCGCATTCTTCCAAGAATGCCATGCACGACCGACAGAGACTGGCAGGGCCAGCTCGTCCGTCACCGCCCCAGGAGCACACCGTGGTCGATCCGATCCCCGCACACATGAGCACCCTCCACACGAACATCTCCGTCGCTGGTTCCCGCGAGGCACTGACCTTCTACTCCCTGGCCTTCGGTGCCGAGGTGGTCTCCACCCTCGAGGCGGGTGGGCAGGTGATGCACTCCCTGGTGCGCCTGGGAACCTCGACGTTCACCGTCGCGGAGGCGATGCCCGACTTCGGCTCGGCAGCCCCCGACCCGGAGGGACCCACCCATGCCTCGTTCACCGTCAACGTCACCGACGTCGACGTCGCCTACGCCCGCGCCGTCGCGGCCGGCGCACGATCCGTCGCTGCGCCTGCGGACCAGTTCCACGGAGACCGCACGGCCACGCTGCGCTGCCCCTACGGGCACCGCTGGTTCCTCAGCCAGCACATCGAGGATGTGGACAACGCAGAGGTCGAGCGCCGCATGCTCGAGTGGATGGCGTCGTCCTGAGAGGCGCCGGGAACTCGCGCGGCTCAGCGGCGCACGCGTCCCGGCTGGACGAGGCGGGCGTGCCACTGGGCGGCGCTGATGTCGGTGAGCGAGGCGACCTGGTCGACGACGATCCGCAGCCGGCGGGCGTCGTCGCCCGCCTCGCGCCAGTCCGCCGCGAAGGACGGCTCGAGGGCGATCGGGGCCCGCTCGGTGAGCACCTCGACGAGGTCGGCGATGAGCTCGCGCTGGTGGATGTAGAGCGGCTCGGCCTCGCGGGGAGCCATGATGTACGCCACGGCGAGGCCCTTGAGCACGAGGATCTCGGCGAGGGTGTGCTCGGGGACCACGAGGGTCGCCGCGTAGCGGGTCAGCGGGCCGTCGCCGTACTGGGCCCGGGTCGCCTTCTCGGCGGCCTTGGCGAACCGGCCGATGAGCGAGCTGGTGGTGTCCTTGAGGGTGGCCATCGCCCGGCGCGAGCCGTCGAAGCCCTGCACCAGCAGCCCGGCGGCGTCGAGCCGGTCGATCCCCTCGCGGAGCCCCTCGGGTGAGACGAGGTGCCCGTACCAGGTCTGCACGGCGTCGATCACCCGCGCCCGCTCCTCGTCCGCGGCGAGCACCGACAGGTCGAACCGTCCCCCCACGATCCCGTCCTCGACGTCGTGGACGGAGTAGGAGATGTCGTCCGCCAGGTCCATCACCTGGGCCTCGAGGCACTTCACGCCGTCGGGCGCGCCCTGGCGGAGCCACTCGAAGACCGGCAGGTCGTCGGCGTAGACGCCGAACTTGTGGGTGGGGCGCCCGTCCAAGCGCAGCGGGCCCTGACGGTAGGCCCAGGGGTACTTGACCGAGGCGTCCAGGCTCGCGCGGGTGAGGTTGAGGCCGACCCCGCGACCGTCCTCGGAGAAGACCTTGCCCTCCAGCCGGGTGAGCAGCCGCAGCGTCTGGGCGTTGCCCTCGAAGCCGCCGATGTCCTTGGCGAGGTCGGCCAGGGCCCGCTCGCCGTTGTGTCCGAACGGGGGGTGACCCAGGTCGTGGGCCAGGCACGCGGTGTCCACGACGTCCGGGTCGCAGCCCAGCGCCTTGCCCAGCTCGCGGCCCACCTGGGCGACCTCGAGGGTGTGCGTGAGGCGGGTGCGGATGAAGTCGTCCGACTCGGGACCGTGCACCTGGGTCTTGGCCCCCAGCCGGCGCAGCGCCGAGGAGTGCACGATGCGCGCCCGGTCCCGTTCGAAGGGGGTGCGGGACTTGCTCTTGGGTGCTTCCTTGACCCATCGCGCACGGTCGGCCTTGGTGTAGCCGGTGGCGCTGTGGGTGCGGCTTGCGTCGGTGTGTGGCACGGGTCAACCATATCGACCACCGCGGCGCTGCCCTGCCGCGGGCATGCCGCGGTCCTGCCGCAGATCTACCGCAGCCGCCAGACCTGGACGCCCGGGCCGTCCCCGGGGAGGTGGAGGCCGGCGTCGGTGGCGGTGAGCGGGGCGCCGCCGTAGAGGTTCTTCGCCTCGGTCCCGTCGGCCACGAGGGTCCCGGGCAGGGTCGCGCCGGCCCAGGGGGCGCGGGCGACGAGGACGAGGACCGACTCCTGGGGTGACTCACGCAGGTACGCCACGGCGTCGTCGGCCACCACGACCCAGCGCAGGCCGCCGCTGCGCAGCGCCTCGCTCGAGCGGCGCAGCGCGATGAGCCGGCGGTACACCTCGAAGGTGGCGGCGTCCCAGCGCTCCGGGTCGTCCCAGGGCATGGTGACCCGGGCGTGCTCGCCGTTGATGCCGAGGGCGCCCACCTCGTCCCCGGCGAAGACCACCGGGGTGCCGGGGTAGGTGAACAGCAGCGTCGCGGCCACCTCGACCATCGCCGCCGAGCCCGCCAGCGAGCGCAGCCGCGGGGTGTCGTGCGAGCCGAGCATGTTCCACTGCGTGGCCAGCACCTTCCACGGCACGACGGCGTCGAAGTCGCGCATGGCGGCGACCATGGCGGTGCCCGAGCGCCGCGGCAGGGTCGTGGGCAGGCCGATGGCCGGGACCGGGCTGTCGGGGGCGACGATCCAGGACCACACGGGGCGGGTGAACGCCGAGTAGTTCATGTTCGCGTGCCAGCCGTCGCCCATCATGTCCGCGCCGGAGTCGTGGAAGTGCTCGGCGACGAGGACGGCGTCGGGGTTGATCGCGGTCATGGTGTCCCGGATGGTCCGGGCGACCTCGTGGGTGTCGTCCTGGTCGCCGAAGCGGCCGGTCATGTTCGCGACGTCGACCCGCCAGCCGTCCAGGGAGAACGGCGGGGCGATCCAGCGCCCGATCACCGAGGCGGGGCCTTCGATCATCGCCCGGGCCAGGGCCGGGGTGGCGTAGTTGAGCTTGGGCAGGGAGTCGTGCTCGAGCCAGCTGACGTACCCGGGGGCGTCGTCGGTCCAGTAGTAGTAGGACGCCTCCTCGCTCGAGCGGTCCGCCTGGGCGGCGGTGAACCACTCGTGCCCGGAGCCGGTGTGGTTCGTCGTGATGTCGCCCATGAGGTGCATGCCACGCTCGTGCACGGCGCGGGAGAGCTCGATGAGCGCCTCGTCGCCGCCGAGCAGCGGGTCGACCCGGTCGAAGCTCGTGGCGTCGTAGCGGTGGTTGGACCGCCCCGGGAAGATCGGGGTGAGGTACACGGTGCCGACGCCGAGGTCGGTGAGGTGGTCCAGGTGCTCGCGTACCCCGGGCAGGTCACCGCCGTAGAGCTGGGAGCCGACGCCGGGCCCGGAGCCGACCGGCTCGTCGCCCCACTCGGCCGGCTGGGCCCACTCGGGCACCGGCTTGTCCGCGATCGCGCGGGCGAAGCGGTCGGGGAAGATCTGGTAGACGACCGAGTCGGTCATCCAGGACGGTGCCGGGTCGAAGACGGTGAGGCGGAAGTCCGCGGTGTCGGGCACCTCGCGGGCGAACACCCCGCGGCCGTTGAGCCACAGGTAGCCGCCGGGGGCGTCGATGAAGAAGCGGTAGCTCGTCACCGGGTTGTGCACGAGGACCTCGGCCTCGTACCAGCGGTCCGTCGCGGTGACCTCGGCCAGGCGCGCCTGCGACATGCGCGGCTCGCCGTCGCGCACCACCCGCAGGTGGACGCCGCGCTCGGTGCGGTCGGCCTGCCCGTCCTGCTCGGGTGGGCCGAGCGGGATGCGCACCCGGACGGTGACGCTCTCACCCAGGCGCGGCACGAGGGTGGAGACGTACAGCGAGGAGCCGTCGTGGTGCGGGTCGCCGAGGAGGTGACCCGCACCACGGGTGGACGGCACCGTCATCCCTTGACAGACCCGGCCGTCAGGCCCGAGACGATGTACTTCTGCAGGAAGAGGAACAGCAGGATCACCGGGATCGCGCTGAGCACCGCGCCGGCGGCGAACTGCCCCCAGGGGGCGTTGCGTTCGTCGGAGGCCCACTGGTAGAGGCCGACGGCGAGGGTGAGCTTGTCGGTGCTCTGCAGCACCGTCTTGGCGATGATGAACTCCCCGTAGGTCCCGACGAAGGACAGCAGGCCGACCACCGCGAGGATCGGGGCGACCAGGCGCAGGATGATCGTCCAGAAGATCTGCGCGTGGCTGGCGCCGTCGATCTTGGCGGCCTCGTCGATCTCCCGGGGGATGGTGTTGAAGAACCCGTACATGAGGAAGGTGTTCACCCCGAGCGCACCGCCGAGGTAGACCATGATCAGGCCGATCTGGCTGTTGACACCGAGGATCGGGAAGACGTCCTTCAGGCTGAGCAGGACGAGGAAGATCGCGACGACGGCGAGCATCTGCGGGAACATCTGGATGAGCAGCAGCGCGGTGAGCGAGGAGTGACGCCCGCTGAACCGGAACCGGGAGAAGGCGTACGCGGCCGCACCACCCATGAGGACCGTGCCGATCGCCGTCACCGTGCAGATGACCAGGGAGTTGACGGCCCAGTAGCCGAAGTCTGTCTCAAAGAGGCGCTGGAAGTTCTCCAGGCTGACCGTACTGAAGAGGTCGTTCGAGCCGGTTAGCGTGCCTCCGGGGTTGAGCGCTGCGGAGAGCACGTAGAGCAGCGGCAACGCGCAGTAGATGATCGTGACGATCCCGACGAGGTGGCGCCAGCCGATCTCGCGCCACCAGCGGGCACCCTTGGGCGCATCGCCGCGATACTCGACCGGCTTGCCGGTCGACGGTGACACCTGCGTGGTTGCAGTGATCATGTCAGAGCTCCTCGAGTGAGCGGGTGCGGCGGAAGCCGAGCCAGGAGATGAATCCAACGAAGATGAAGATGAGGATCGAGACCGCCGCGGCGAGTCCGTACTGCTTCACGCCGCTCTCGAAGGCCACGGAGTAGACCATCGAGATGAGCAGGTCAGTCGATCCGATGATGAGCGGGCTCCCTGGGAAGTTGGGGCCACCACCCGTGAGCATGTAGATGAGGGTGAAGTTGTTGAAGTTGAAGGCGAACGAGGAGATGAGCAACGGCGCGACCGAGATGAGCAGCAGCGGGAAGATGATCTTCGAGACGATCCGGAACGGCCCTGCGCCGTCCAGCTTGGACGACTCGATCACGTCGTTCGGGATCGCCTGGAGGGCTCCGGTGCAGATGAGGAACATGTACGGGAAGCCGAGCCAGAGGTTGACGCCGAGCACGGCGAGCTTGGCCAGCCACGGGTCGTTGAGCCACCCGATGTCGGCGCCGCGGAAGATCACCTCATTGATGAAGCCGAAGCGCTCGTTGAGCATCCCCTTCCAGACCAGCGCCGCGAGGAACCCCGGGAAGGCGTACGGAAGGATCATCAGCGCCCGGTAGACCTTCCGGCCGCGGATGCGCGGGTCGTTGAAGACGAGGGCGAGGGCCAGCCCGAGGACGAAGGTGGTCGCCACCGAGAGGAAGGCGAAGGCGAAGGTCCACAGCGCGATCTGGAAGAAGGCTCCCGAGATCCGCGAGTCCGTGAACATCTTGGTGAAGTTCTCGAAGCCGACCGAGACCTTCCAGCCCGGGGTGAGCCGCTCACCGTCCTCGGAGACGAAGTTGCCTCGGTCGTCCGGGGAGTAGACGACACCGTTCTCGATGTTCGTGAAGGTGTCGGTCGCCTCGTCGTAGTTCAGCGTCGGTGCGTAGACGTAGCCGTTGGAGGCATCCTGGGTACGCAGGCTGCCACCGCCGAGCTCGTCGGAGAAGGCGACCCGCATCGTCGTCACCTCACTCTGGCGCTGGGCAACCTGGGCGAAGCTGAGGACGTCGTACCCGGGGACGCCGGTCACCTTGCTCGCCTCGATGGTCGCGTCGGAGACCGGCTCGAGCGCGGTGTCGGTGTCACCGACGAGCGCTTCACCGTCCTGGACGATGGCGAAGGCGAGTCCGTCGTCGTTCGCCAGGATCGTCAGCGGGTAGCTCGCGGAGCCTTCGACGCGCGTCTCGGTCTGCAGCTCGATGGAGGAGATGGCCCCCTGCTTGTCGAGGATGTGACCGTCGCCGTAGTTCGTGAAGGCGATGTAGCCCGTGTAGAACATCGTGAAGATCTGGTAGACCAGCAGGAACAGCAGCCCTGGGACCAGGTACTTCATCGGGATCGCGCGCCGGGAGAAATACACGTAGTTGGCGGCGATGAGCGCGAGCACGAGGAACACGACGATGCCCCAGGACTCCACTCCGGCGGCCGCGAGGATCCCGTACAGGCCGAAGGCGTTCACCAGCGCCATGAGCACGAGCTTGGCGACGAATCCGGGCTTCATGTCGCGGGCCGCGGAGCGGTCGGCTCTGGGTGTGGGCTCGCTCGCGTTCGTGCGCTGTCGGCGGTTGTCAGGCGGTCGGACGGCCGTCGGCTGGTCAGTCATGGTCTTCCCCTCGGGAATGGTGCGGCCGGGACGGCGATGTCCTCAGGACCTGTGCTCGGGACGCAGATGTGGGAGCCGTCGAAGGCTCCCACATCTGCGCGATACGTGCGATGTCTCAGATCACGAGCTGGCGATGGCCGCCTCGATGTTGGAGATCATCGTGGTCCATGCCGCGGCGGGGTCGGTTGCGGCGCCCGAGATGATCTCTGCCTGACCGATGCCCCAGAACGACCAGACCGAGGCCATCGCGGGGATGGAGGGTTGGGTCATGCCGTCTGCGCCGGCCTCGCCGAAGCCGACGAGGATCGGGTCCTCGACCTTGGCTGCGGACGCGGCGAGGGCGGGCGAGCGGCCGCCGGCCTCGTAAAGCGCGTCCTGAGCTGCCTCGGTGGTGAGGTAGTTGGCGACGAAGTCGTTCGCCAGGACCGGGTTCTTGGCGAAGGCACTGATGTAGGCGCCTTGGACACCGACGAAGGGACGAGAGACCTCACCGCCGGCACTCGGGATCGGCAGGACGGAGATGTCCAGGCCGGCCTCGGTGAAGGCCGTGGTGTTCCACGGTCCGGTGATGATGTAGGGGCTCTGGCCGTCGATGAAGGCCTGCTTGGCCTTCTCGCCGTCGATCGCGGTGTCGAAGACCTTCTCCTGGCCCATCTTCTGGAGGAAGTTGGCGAAGTTCGTGCCAGCCTCGCCACCCATGGCGACGGTGTCGGTGTAGGAGCCGTCAGCGTTCTGCTCGAAGACGATGGCACCGAAGGAGGACTGGATCGGGTACATGTGGTACGGGTCGCCCTCGGCACCCTGCTGGATGAGAACCGGGTAGGTTCCCAGGCCCTTACCCTGCTCGACGAGCGCCTCGAAGGTGTCCGGGGTCTCGGTGGCGAGCGCGTTGTTGCGCACGAGAGCGATGTTCTCGATCGCGTAGGGCGTGCCGTAGTTCTGGCCGTCGTAGGCGAAGGCGGTGGCGGCCGAGGGGACGAAGCCGGACGCCGCGTCACCGAGCTCGACGGGAGCGACGAGGCCGTTGCTGACGAGCTCGCCGAGCCAGTCGCTCGCGCCGATGATGACGTCGGGGCCCTCCCCGGTCTGGGCCTGCTGGACGAACTCCTCGCGGATGTCACCCGAGGCCTTCTGCACAAGGTTGACCTTGACGCCAGACTCCGCGGCGAATGCTTCCGCGACGCCCTTGACGTCATTGATGCGGACCTCGTCGACCCACATCGTGAATTCGCCTGCGGCGGCCGCTCCGTTCGTCGCGTCTGCCGAGGGCGTGGTGTCGCTGCCGTTGTCGCTCGACCCGCAGGCCGCGAGGGCGAAGCTGGTGACCAGCACGCCGGTAAGAAGGATGCTCCGTCGCATCGTCTGTCTCCAAGGATGAGGGTGGTCCGGCCGCAGCCGGTGAATCCACCGACGTTGGCCCTGATGTCACCGACCCTAAGCCGAAGCCCGGACGACTTGCAAGCCGTTACAGTAACTTTCATGCAACGATCGATCGTGGGGCAGTGCGGCTGACGGGTTTTTCCCCATATCCTAGGAGTTCGCTCCCATCTGCCGTAGCATCGAGCGCTGGCAGGTAGTCTGCAAGTCGTTGCAAGAACCCCTCACCCACACACGCGAACCGGCGTGACGACGCCCGGCACGAGACAAGGAGGTCTGGTGTGTCCCTGACCCACATCCCAGCCGAGACGCTGGGACCCAAGACCCGACTGACTGATCTCGCCAAGCAGGCCGGCGTCAGCACCGCGACCGTCTCCCGGGTGCTCAACGGCAAGGTCGGGGTCGCCTCGGAGACCCGCCAGGCCGTCCTGGCCGCCCTCGACGTGCTCGGCTACGAGCGTCCCGAGAAGCTGCGCAACCGGTCCGCGGGCCTCGTCGGGCTGATCGTCCCCGAGCTCACCAACCCGGTCTTCCCGGCCTTCGCGCAGACCATCGAGAGCATGCTGTCCCAGCGCGGCTACACCCCGCTGCTGTGCACCCAGTCCCCGGGTGGGACGACCGAGGACGAGTACATCGAGATGCTCCTCGACCACTCGATCGACGGCATCATCTTCCTCTCCGGACGGCACGCCGACACCCAGGCCAGCCGCACCCGCTACGAGCAGCTGCGCAGCCGCGGCGTCCCGCTCGTGTTCATCAACGGCTACGCCGCCGACATCGACGCCCCCTTCGTCTCGGCCGACGACATCGCCGCGATGGAGCTGGCGGTCCGTCACCTCGTCTCCCTCGGCCACCACAAGATCGGCCTGGCCACCGGTCCCGACCGGTTCATCACCGCCAAGCGCAAGGTCGACGGCTTCCGCGAGGCGATGGCCCGCCACCTCGGCATCGAGGACGCCACCGAGCACATCGTCACCTCGCTCTTCACCGTCGAGGGCGGTCAGGCAGCCGGCGGCGATCTCATCGACTCCGGTCACACCGCGATCGTCTGCGGCTCCGACCTCATGGCCCTGGGCGCGGTCCGCGCCGCGCACCAGCGCAAGCTCGCCGTCCCCGACGACGTGTCGATCATCGGCTACGACGACTCCCCGCTCATCGCCTTCACCGACCCGCCCCTGACCACCGTGCGCCAGCCCGTCTCAGCGATGAGCCACGCAGCGATCAGCGCGCTCATGAGCGTCATCTCCGGTGCACCGACCCCCCGCTCGGAGCTGTTGTTCCACCCCGAGCTCATCGTGCGCAACTCCACCGGCGCCTCCCCCGACATGCGCCTGCACGCCGCTCAGCGCAACGGCTGACGCCCACACACCTTCCTCACTGACCAGCCGCACCCTCTCTGACAAGGATTTTGTCTCCGTGACTCTTGACTCGACCGTGATCTCCCCTGCCCTCGAGCTGACCTCGACCCACCCGGCAGCCACTCTCGTCCATCCCGCGAGCGCGTCCGCTCGCGAGTGGTGGCGCACCGCCGTCATCTACCAGGTCTACCCGCGGTCCTTCGCCGACGGCAACGGCGACGGGATCGGTGACATCCCCGGCATCACCTCGCGCCTGGACCACCTCGTCGCGCTCGGCGTCGACGCCGTCTGGCTCTCCCCGTTCTACCGCTCCCCCCAGGCCGACGCCGGGTACGACGTCGCCGACTACCGGGACGTTGACCCGCTCTTCGGCACCCTCGCCGACTTCGAGGATCTCCTCGCCCAGGCCCACAGCCGCGGCCTGAAGGTCATCGCCGACCTCGTGCCCAACCACACCTCCGACGAGCACGAGTGGTTCACGGCGGCCCTCGCGGCCGGCCCCGGCAGCCCCGAGCGCGCCCGCTACCTCTTCCGTGAGGGCACCGGCGAGAACGGCGAGCTGCCCCCGAACAACTGGAAGTCGATCTTCGGCGGACCGGCCTGGACCCGGGTGAGCGAGCGCACGTCGCCCGCCTCCGCGACCGACGGCGTGGCCGACGGCGAGTGGTACCTGCACATGTTCGACACCCGCCAGCCCGACCTCGACTGGGAGCACCCGCAGGTGCGCGCCGAGTTCGAGGACGTGCTGCGGTTCTGGCTGGACCGTGGGGTCGACGGCTTCCGCATCGACGTCGCGCACGGCATGGTCAAGGCCGCCGGCCTGCCCGACTGGGACGGCGACGTCGCCATGGTCGAAGGGACGACCGAGGCGGCCGAGGACGGCTCGACCGGCGCCGGCAACTCCGGTCCGATGTTCGACCAGGAGGGCGTGCACGACATCTACCGCGCCTGGCACAAGGTCCTCGCCGAGTACACCGGCGACCGCGCCCTCGTCGCCGAGGCCTGGGTGGAGCCGCTGACCCGGCTCGCCCGCTACGTCCGCAGCGACGAGATGCACCAGGCCTTCAACTTCTCCTACCTCACCACCGCCTGGGACGCACCCGCCCTGCGCGGGGTCGTCACCGCGTCGCTGCACGCCTCGGACGAGGTCGGCGCACCCACCACGTGGGTGCTCTCCAACCACGACGTCGTCCGCCACGCCTCCCGGATGGGCCTGTCCGGCGCGGCGGTGCGCCCCAACGGGATCGGCAAGAACGACCCCCAGCCCGACGCCGAGCTCGGCCTGCGCCGCGCCCGCGCCGCGACCCTGCAGATGCTCGGCCTGCCCGGCTCCGCCTACGTCTACCAGGGTGAGGAGCTCGGCCTGCCCGAGCACACCGACCTCGACGACGACCTGCGCCAGGACCCGGCGTGGTGGCGCTCGGGCTACACCGAGGCAGGCCGCGACGGCTGCCGCGTGCCGCTGCCCTGGGAGGCCGACAAGCCCGGCTACGGCTTCGGCCCGGCCGGCACGCCGTGGCTGCCCCAGCCTGACTCCTACCGCGAGTGCGCGGCCGACGTGCAGCGCTCGACCGAGGGGTCGACCTTCGTGATGTACCGCGACGCGCTCGCCCTGCGCAAGGCCCACGACCTCGGGCTGGGCTCCCTCGCCTGGGTCGACGAGCTGGCCGACGCCGAGTCGGTGCTCGCCTTCGTCAACAACGGCGTGCTGATCCTGACGAACTTCGGCGAGGCGCCGCTCGCCCTGCCGACCGGCGCCCAGGTCCTCATCACCAGTGGCCCGCTGACCCCAGCCGGAGTCCCCCAGGACACCACAGTCTGGCTAGCCGCCTGACCCCACCCCCACCCCCGCCGCTGAGAGCACCGTCTCTCCGCCCCATCGTCTGGACACACAGGGGCGGAAGCGGTGCTCTCAGCGTCTGTGCTGGGTGCTGGGTGGTGGGTGGTGGGTGGTGGGTGGTGGGGCGGGGTCAGCCGCCGGAGACGCTGAGCTCGGCGTCGAGGAGCTTGGCTCGGTGCTCGTCGCTCAGCTCGCGGGAGTCGAGCCAGCCGTCGGGCACGTGGGGCTTCTTCGGGGTGCCCTGACGGCCGCGCTGGCCCTCCGCGTCCTTGCCCGGGTAGGGCTGGTCGTGGTCGAGGGCGTCGAGGTGGGTGCGCAGCTCGGCGAGGGAGGACACCATCGCCAGGGCCCGGCGCGCGTCGCCGCCCACCGCGTAGCCCTTGAGGTACCACGCCATGTGCTTGCGCAGGTCGCGGGTGCCCTTGTCCTCGTCCTCGAAGAACTCCGCCATGAGCTCGCCGTGCCGGTAGATGGTCTCCGCGACGTACCCCAGACCGGGCGTCACGCGCTCGTCGGACCCGTTGAAGGCGGCCATGAGGTCCGCGAAGAGCCAGGGGCGCCCCTGGCACCCGCGCCCGACGACGACGCCGTCGCACCCCGTCTGGCGCACCATCTCCAGGGCGTCCTCGGCCGACCAGATGTCCCCGTTGCCGAGCACCGGGATGGAGGTGACGGTCTCCTTGAGCTGGCGGATGGCCGACCAGTCGGCCGTGCCCGAGTAGTAGTCGGCCGCGGTGCGTGCGTGCAGCGCGACGGCCGCGACGCCAGCCTGTTCGGCGATGAGACCCGCCTCGAGGTAGGTGAGGTGGTCGGCGTCGATGCCCTTGCGCATCTTGATGGTCACCGGCACGTCGTGCCGGGCGCCGGCATCGACGGCCGCGTGGACGATGCGGGTGAACAGCTCGCGCTTCCACGGCAGCACCGCACCGCCTCCCTTGCGGGTGACCTTGGGCACCGGGCAGCCGAAGTTGAGGTCGATGTGGTCGGCGCGCCCCTCCCCCGCGATGATCTCCACGGCTGCGCCGACCGTCGCGGGGTCGACGCCGTAGACCTGCGCCGAGCGCGGGGACTCGCCCTCCTCGAAGGTGACGATGCGCAGCGCCTGGTCGTTGCGCTCGACGATCGCGCGCGAGGTCACCATCTCGGCGACGTAGAGCCCGCCCGGGCCGTGCTCACGGCACAGCTTGCGGAAGGCGGTGTTCGTCACACCCGCCATGGGGGCCAGGACGACCGGGGAGGCCACGGTGAACTGACCGATGCGCAGCGGGGGCAGCAGCGGGGCGGCGACGGGGCCGCCGACGGAACGTGCTGCGGGCGCGCTCAAGGTGGAGGGGGAACTCATCCCCCCAGTATCCCATCGCCCACACCCGGAGCCGCCCGTGCCTGCACGGGCAGGCACGGGCGGGCGCAGGCAGGCACGGGCGGCTCCGAGGCGGTCAGGACCCGATGAGGCGGGCCGCCAGGTAGGCGGTGACCTGGTCCAGGGAGACGCGCTCCTGGGACATGTCATCGCGGTGACGGATCGTGACGGCCTGGTCCTCGAGGGTGTCGAAGTCGACGGTGATGCAGAACGGGGTGCCCACCTCGTCCTGGCGGCGGTACCGGCGTCCGATCGCCCCGGCGTCGTCGAAGTCGACGTTCCAGTTCTTGCGCAGCTCGACGGCCAGGTCGCGGGCCTTCGGGGAGAGCTGCTCGTTGCGGCTCAGCGGCAAAACCGCGGCCTTGACCGGGGCCAGGCGCGGGTCGAGCTTGAGCACGGTGCGCACGTCGACGCCGCCCTTGGCGTTGGGGGCCTCGTCCTCGGTATAGGCGTCGGCGAGGAACGCCATGACCGAGCGGGTCAGGCCGGCCGCGGGCTCGATGACGTAGGGCACCCAGCGCTCGTTCTTGCCCTGGTCGAAGTAGCTGAGGTCCTTGCCGGAGTGCTCCGCGTGCGTCTTGAGGTCGAAGTCGGTGCGGTTCGCGATGCCCTCGAGCTCGCCCCACTCGCTCCCGGTGAAGCCGAAGCGGTACTCGATGTCCACGGTGCGGGTGGAGTAGTGGGAGAGCTTCTCCTGCGGGTGCTCGAACAGGCGCAGGTTGTCGCGGTCGATGCCGAGGTCGACATACCAGTTGGTGCGCAGGTCGATCCAGTACTGGTGCCAGTCCGCGTCCGTGCCGGGCTCGACGAAGAACTCCATCTCCATCTGCTCGAACTCACGGGTGCGGAAGATGAAGTTCCCCGGGGTGATCTCGTTGCGGAAGGACTTGCCGATCTGGCCGATGCCGAACGGCGGCTTCTTGCGGCTCGTGGTAACCACGTTGGCGAAGTTCACGAAGATGCCCTGGGCGGTCTCGGGGCGCAGGTAGTGCAGCCCGGACTCGTCCTCGACCGGGCCGAGGTAGGTCTTGAGCATCATGTTGAAGTCGCGCGGCTCGGTCCACTGCCCACGGTTGCCACAGTTGGGGCAGGCGATCTCGGCCAGGCCGCCGACGGGCTCGCGCTCCTTCTTCTCCAGGAACTCCTCGATCATCTGGTCCTCGCGGAACCGCTTGTGGCAGGACAGGCACTCGGTCAGCGGGTCGGTGAACACCCCGACGTGGCCCGAGGCCTCCCAGACCTTGCGCGGCAGGATGACCGCGGAGTCGAGGCCGACGACGTCCTCGCGGCTCGTGACCATCGTGCGCCACCACTGGCGCTTGATGTTCTCCTTGAGCTCGACGCCGAGGGGTCCGTAGTCCCAGGCGGACCGCGAACCTCCGTAGATCTCGCCGGACTGGAACACGAAGCCACGACGCTTCGCGAGGGAGATGACGGATTCGAGGTGAGAGGGCGCTTTGGCCACGATGAACACTCCAGAGGACTCGGTGCCCGCACGTGGCTCGTGGGGCAGAGGTGACTGGCGCACGTCGTGCGCCAGTCACCCAGGCTACTCGGCGTGGGCGCTCTCACCGGCGCCGGACGGCTCGTTTGACACCACCGAGACCGGCAATTGATAATGATGTTCATGTACATCGCTCTCCCTCGTCCCTTGGTGACCCTCGCGGGCGGCGCCCTCTGCGCCGCGCTCGCCCTCTCCGGCTGCTCAGGAGCCGACACCGCGGACGACGGGAAGGTCGAGGTCCTCACCTCGTTCTACCCGCTGCAGTTCATCACCGAGGAGATCGGCGGCGACCTCGTCGACGTCTCCTCGCTCACCCCGCCCGGGGCGGAGCCGCACGACCTCGAGCTGTCCCCGGCCATGGCCCGCGAGATCGGCGAGGCCGACCTCGTCGTCTTCCTCTCCGACTTCCAGCCGGCCGTCGACACGGCGATCACCGCCCGCGAGCCCGCGCACGTCGTCGACGCGGCCGCCTCCGCGGACCTCCAGTCGCACGAGCTGCAGGGCACCGAGGACGAGCACGCCGACGAGGCCGAGGAAGAGACCCACTCCGCCGACGACGGCCACGACCACGGCGCCCTCGACCCGCACTTCTGGCTCGACCCCACCCGGCTGGCCGCGGTGAGCGAGGACGTCGTCGCCGAGCTCTCGGCGATCGACCCCGCCAACGCCGAGACGTACGCCGCCCGCGGTGCCGAGCTCGTCGCCTCCCTCACCGACCTCGACGAGCAGTTCACCACCGGCCTGTCCCAGTGCTCGAGCAGCCTCCTCGTCACCACCCACGAGGCCTTCGGCTACCTGGCCGACAGCTACGGCCTCGAGCAGGTCGGGATCTCCGGGATCGACCCCGAGGCTGAGCCGTCACCGGCGCGGATCAAGGACGTCTCGACGATCATCCGCGACCGCGGGGTCACCACGATCTACTTCGAGACGCTGATCAGCCCGAAGGTCGCCGAGACCCTCGCGAGCGACCTCGCGATCACCGCGACCGTCCTCGACCCGCTGGAGAGCCTCAACGACCCCGACGGTGACTACGTCTCCGTCATGAACGCCAACCTCGAGGCGCTGCGCACCGGGCTCGGCTGCGCATGAGCGGCCACCCCACCGCCCCCGAGCAGGTGATCGAGGCGCGTGACCTGCACGTCACCCTCGACGGCTCCCGGATCCTGCGCGGGATCGACCTGTCGGTCACCACCGGCGAGGTCGTCGCGCTGCTGGGGGCGAACGGCTCGGGGAAGTCGACCCTCGTGCGCACCCTCGTCGGGATCCTGCCCGTGGCGTCGGGGTCCGTCGCCCTCTACGGCCAGCCGCTCGGGCGGTCCGCGCCCTGGCAGCGGGTGGGGTACGTGCCGCAGCGGGTCAGCGCGACGACCGGAGTCCCCTCGACCGCTCTCGAGGTGGTCTCCTCGGGTCTGCTCTACGGCCGCCGGATCCGGATGCCCCGGGGGGCGTGGGCGAGCGCGATGGACGCCCTGGACCGGGTGGGTCTCGCCGACCGCGCCGGCCGCGCGGTGAGCGAGCTCTCCGGCGGGCAGCAGCAGCGGGTGCTCATCGCCCGAGCGCTCGTGCGCGACCCCGACCTGCTCGTCCTCGACGAGCCCGTGGCCGGCGTCGACCAGCAGAGCCAGGCGTCGTTCGCGACGACGCTCACCGGCCTCGTCGAGCTCGGCACCACGATCCTCGTCGTGCTCCACGAGCTCGGCGCCATCGCCCCGCTCGTCACCCGGACCGTCGTGCTGCGCCACGGCCGCAAGGTGCACGACGGCGGTGCGCTGCCGGCCGCGGCGGACCACGCCTCCCCCGAGCACGACCACGTCCACCCGCACGACAGCCCAGCAGAGGGCTCACCGCTCATCCACAACGCAGGGTTCGGGTCATGACGGACGTCTTCACCGAGATCCTCGGCATGCTCACCGACCCGTTCATGCAGCGATCCCTCGCCGCGGCGGTCATCGTCGGGCTCACCGCCCCGGTCATGGGGACCTACCTCGTCCAGCGCCGGCTCTCCCTGCTCGGGGACGGCATCGGCCACGTCGCCCTCACCGGGGTGGCGCTGGGCTGGCTGGTCGGCTCCGCGATGGGCCTGGTCCAGAACGACGCGCTGGCGGTACCCGGTGCGGTCGTGGCGGCGGTGGCCGGGTCGATCACGATCGAGCTGGTCCGCGAACGGGGCCGCACCAGCGGCGACGTCGCCCTCGCGCTGCTCTTCTACGGCGGGATGGCCGGCGGCGTGCTCATCATCGGCTTCGCCGGCGGCACGAACGCCAACCTCATGTCCTACCTCTTCGGGTCGATCTCGACCGTCACCACGACCGACCTCGCCCTCACCGTCGGCCTGGGCGCGGCCATCCTGGCCGTCGGGGTGGGGCTCAGCGCCGCCCTGTTCGCCGTCTCCCACGACGAGGAGTTCGCCCGCGCGTCGGGGCTGCCGGTCCGGACCCTCAACATCGCCATCGCGGTCATCGCCGCGCTCACCGTCACCGTCTCGATGCGGGTCGTGGGGCTGCTGCTGGTCAGTGCACTCATGGTGATCCCGGTCGCGGTCGCCCAGCTGGTCACCACCTCCTTCCGGCGCACCATGGCCGTGGCGGTGGGGGTCGGGGTCACGGTGTGCGTCGTCGGGCTCTCGATCACCTACTGGCAGCCGCAGTCCCCCGGCGCGACGATCGTCGTGCTGGCCATCGTCGTCTATGCCGTCGTGGCGGCCGTGCGACCGCTCATCATGCGCCGACGCCGCGCCGGTCAGGACCCCCACCCCGATATGCTGGACGACGTCGCACTCGACCAAGGAGCCCAGTCATGCAGCGAATGACGCGCCAGCGCGCGAGCATCGCCGACCTGCTGGAGGCGACCGAGGACTTCCGCAGCGCCCAGCAGCTGCACGAGGTCCTGCGCTCCCGTGGGGAACCCACCGGGCTCGCCACCGTCTACCGCACCCTGCAGACCATGGCCGACGCCGGTCAGGTCGACGTGCTGCGCACCGCGGACGGGGAGAACCTCTACCGCCGCTGTGAGCGCACCGAGCACCACCACCACCTCGTGTGCCGCTCCTGCGGCGCGACCATCGAGATCGACGGGCCCACGGTCGAGTCCTGGGCCACGCTGGTCGGCTCGACCCACGGCTTCATCGACATCGAGCACACCATCGAGCTCTTCGGCACCTGCTCCGACTGCGCCTCGCGGCAGTAGGACATGCTCGACCTCGACGGCGCGCCCTTCTTCGCGATCTTCGGCTTCTTCTTCACGATCGTGTGTCTGCGCAGCCAGGCGACCTACTGGATCGCCCGGCTCGTCGTCGCCCAGACCATGGGCCGCCCCGCGCCGAAGAACCGGGTGCTGGCGCGCGCCCAGGTGTGGTCGCAGGGCCCCTCGGCCGCCCGCGGCATCGCGGCGCTCAACCGCTGGGGAGTCCTGGCCGTCACCGCGAGCTTCCTCACGGTGGGTTTCAAGACGGTCGTCAACGCCTCCGCCGGCCTGACCCGGATGCCCTTCGCCCGCTACCTGCCCGCCATGCTCGTCGGCTGCGTCATCCACTCGACGATCTACGCGACCGTGGGCTGGGCCGCCTGGGAGGCGGCGCTCGCCGCCGCCGCCGGCTCCCCCTGGGGGATCGCCGTGCTCCTGGGGCTCGTGCTCGCCGCAGCGCTCGCCGTCGCCCGGCGTCGCAGCGCACGACGCCGCAGCACCGAGTCCAGGAACGGCGGCACCAGCCGCGCCGAGCCGCTCAGCGCCGACCTGCAGGTGCCCTAGACGTCAGCCGTGTCGGCAGCCCTGCCGGAGGCCGTACCGGCAGCCTGGTCGATCGCGCCGCCGTAGCGCCGGTCCCGGCTCGCGTACTCCTCGACCGCGCGCCACAGGCTCCGCCGGTCCACCTCCGGCCACGGCTCGGGCAGGAAGACGAGCTCGGCGTAGGCCGACTGCCAGATCATGAAGTTCGAGATCCGCTGCTCGCCCGAGGACCGCAGGAACAGGTCGACGTCGGGCAGCTCCGGCTCGTCGAGGAACCGTGCGACGGTCTTCTCGGTGATCCGGTCCGGGTCGAGCCTGCCCGCGGCGACCTCCTGGGCGATGGCCTTCGCGGCGTCGGCGATCTCGGCGCGGCCGCCGTAGTTGATGCACATGGTCAGCGTGCAGACGGTGTTCTCGGCCGTCATCTCCTCCGCGGTCTCCAGCTCCTTGATCACCGAGCGCCACAGCCGCGGCCGGCGCCCGGCCCACCGTACCCGCACCCCCCAGGAGCTCATGGTGTCCCGCTGGCGGCGCAGCACGTCGCGGCTGAAGCCCATGAGGAAGCGCACCTCCTCCGGTGACCGCTTCCAGTTCTCGGTCGAGAAGGCGTAGGCGGACACGTGCGTGACACCCACCTCGATCGCCCCGGCGACGACGTCGAGCAGGGCAGCCTCCCCGGCCTCGTGGCCCGCGGTGCGCGGCAGCCCCCGGGCGTTCGCCCACCGCCCGTTGCCGTCCATGACGACGGCGACGTGCTTGGGCACGAACTCGAGCGGGATCGACGGCGCCACGGCTCCGGAGGGGTGCGCCGGCGGCGGCACGGGGACGACGGGCACCGGGGCGGCACCTCGAGCAGCTCTGTGGCCGCGGACCATGGGCGGGACCTCTCAGTGGGTGACTCGGTGGGTGACTCAGTGGACGGGGACGTCGGGCGTGAGGGGTGAGGGCTCGCTGCGATCGACCATCCGCAAGGACCGCAGCGACCGCTCGAGGTGGAACTGGCTGTACGCCGCGACGAGCCCGTTGGCCTCACGCCGGATCCGCTCCCCGGCCAGGTCGGCGACCGACCAGTCGCCGCTGAGCAGGGCTGCGAGCAGGGCGATCGTCTCGGGGGCCGGGGCGGTCGCCCCGGGTGGGCGGCAGCGCGGGCACACCGTCCCGCCCTGGGCGACCGAGAAGGCGCGGTGCGGTCCGGGTTCACCGCACCGCGCGCAGTCGGAGAAGGTCGGCGACCACCCGGCCACAGCCAGCCCGCGCAGCAGGTAGGAGTCGAGCACGAGGCCCGGGGCGTGCGCGCGTGAGGACAGTGCTCGCAGCGCACCGGCGAGCAGCCAGAACTGCTGCACGGCAGGTTCCCGCTCGGCGTCGACGAGCCGGTCGGCGGTCTCGAGCATCACGGCGCCCGCGGTGTACAGGCCGTAGTCCTCGCTGATCGCGCGGGCGTAGGGCTCGACGGTCTCGGCCTGGGTGACGATGTCCAGGTTGCGCCCCACGTGCAGCTGCACGTCGACGAACATGAACGGCTCGAGGCGGGCGCCGAACTTCGAGGAGGTGCGGCGCACACCCTTGGCCACCCCGCGCACCTTGCCGTGCTCCCGGGTCAGGAACGTGATGATGCGATCTGCCTCACCGAGCTTGTGGGTGCGCAGGACCAACGCTTCGTCTCGATACAGGACCACGCTACTGGGCCATGCGTCCCTGGCGGTTGACGGCGGAGATGATCGCCTTGAGCGAGGCGGTCGTGATCGACGGGTCGATCCCCACCCCCCACAGGACCTCCTCGCCGACCGCGCACTCGACGTAGGCCGCCGCCGTCGCGTCCCCACCCTCGGAGAGCGCGTGCTCGGCGTAGTCGAGGACCTGCACATCGACGCCGACCGATGCCACGGCGTCGACGAAGGCGGCGATGGGCCCGTTGCCGGATCCCTCCAGGGTGATCGGTGTGCCGTCGTCGACGAGGTCCACCGAGAGGGTGTCCAGTCCGCCCTCGACGCTCGAGGCCCGGGTGCCGCGCAGGGAGAACCGGCCCCACGGCTCGAGCGCGCCACCGGCCGGGGCCGGCAGGTACTCGTCGGCGAAGATCTGCCAGATGTCCTCACCGGTCACCTCGCGCCCATCGGCGTCGGTTACTGCCTGCACCACCCGGGAGAACTCGATCTGCAGGCGGCGCGGCAGGTCGAGGTGGCGCTCCGTCTTGAGCAGGTAGGAGATGCCACCCTTGCCGGACTGGGAGTTGACCCGGATCACTGCCTCGTAGCTGCGTCCGACGTCGCGCGGGTCGATCGGCAGGTACGGCACGCCCCAGAGGAGGTCGTCGATGCTCGTGCCCGCGGCCTCGGCCTCGGCGGCCATCGCGTCGAGGCCCTTCTTGATCGCGTCCTGGTGCGATCCGGAGAAGGCTGTGAAGACGAGGTCGCCCGCATAGGGGTGGCGCTCGTGGACGGAGAGCTGGTTGCAGTACTCGGCGGTGCGGCGGACGTGGTCGATGTCGGAGAAGTCGATCTCCGGGTCGATGCCCTGGCTGAACATGTTCATGCCGAGGGTCACCAGGTCGACGTTGCCGGTCCGCTCCCCGTTGCCGAACAGGCAACCTTCGATGCGGTCCGCACCGGCCTGGTAGCCCAGCTCGGCGGCGGCCACCGCGGTCCCGCGGTCGTTGTGCGGGTGCAGCGAGATGATGACGTTCTCGCGGTGGTTGAGGTGCCGGTTCATCCACTCGATCGAGTCGGCGTAGACGTTCGGCGTCGCCATCTCGATCGTGGCGGGCAGGTTGATGATGACCTTGCGCTCCGGGGTGGGCTCGAGGACCTCGATCACCTCGTTGCAGATCCTGGCCGCGAACTCGAGCTCGGTCCCGGTGTAGGACTCGGGCGAGTACTCGTAGTAGACCGTCGTCTCGGGGATGGTCTGCTCGAACTTGCGGCACAGCTTCGCGCCCTCGAGCGCGATGTCGACGATCCCGTCCTGGTCGGTGCGGAACACCACCTCACGCTGGAGGACCGACGTCGAGTTGTACAGGTGCACGATCGCGTGCTTGGCGCCGCGGATGGACTCGTACGTCCGGGCGATGAGGTGCTCCCGGGACTGCGTCAGCACCTGGATGATGACGTCGTCGGGGATGAGGTCTTTCTCGATGAGCATCCGGACGAAGTCGAAGTCCGTCTGGGACGCCGAGGGGAACCCGACCTCGATCTCCTTGTAGCCCATGCCCACGAGCAGCTCGAACATCCGCAGCTTGCGCTCGGGGTTCATCGGCTCGATGAGCGCCTGGTTCCCGTCGCGCAGGTCGACCGCGCACCACCGCGGCGCCTTCGTGATGACCTTGTCGGGCCACGTGCGCCCGGGCAGGTCGACGGTGAACTGCTGGGCGTAGGGCTGGTACTTGCTCACGGGCATCGCCGAGGGCTGCTGGGGGGCTGCGTGTGCATTCATGGCGGGAAGATCCTTCGTCTGTTGCTGCGTCTGTGGGTGGGGTCCTGCAAGCCGGCACACCAACCACCGCGACGAGGGACCGGCCTACGAGGCCCCGTCGCGGCACAGAAGGAGCAGGGAGACCTGCTGAACGCGCTGCACGTCAAACACTCTACTCCTCCTGCCCGACGACGACGGGTGGGTCCGCGTCGCGGACTCACCCGTCGTCTCTGTCAGTCGCCGCTCAGGAGAGCTGGTCCCCGAGCACTCCGAGGTTGTCCATCCACCACTCCTCGTCGGTGAGGTGGCCCTCTTCGTAGAGGCGCAGCGCGTTGGAGGCCAGGACGCCGGACGCGTCGCCCACCGTGCCGGCATAGCTGATGTACCAGCTGCCGTCCTCCTCGACGGCGATGAGGGACAGATCCCCGATCCCGAGCTGCTCGAGCGCCGGGATGTCGGCAAGGCAGCCGTCGACTTGCTCTCCGTCCACGTCGGCGGAGAAGCACTCGGCGTCGAGCTCGAAGGACCCCGTCGTCCCCTCGATCTCGGTGGTGATGGTCAGCGACTCGACCTGGAGCCAGGCCACGCCGTCGTCCTCCTCCCGGACCGAGAAGGAGGCGGTCACCTCGGTGGCGTCGAGCGCTTCCTGCAGCTCGTCGTAGCCCTCCATGCTCGACAGGTCGGTGTCGGCGTAGAGGGACATCGCGCGACGGTCGCCCAGCGGGAGCGCGGACAGGTAGGCGTCCTGGTCGCCGGACTCGGCGTACTCCATCAGTCCGGTGACGAGGCCCTCGGCCGCGGCCTCCGGGGTGTCGTACTGGCCCGCGAGGTCGGCGGAGGGCAGGGAGCCTCGCTCGATCCCCTGGGACATGGCACCGTACTCGAGGAACGTCAGGGTGGGGCTCACGAACCAGTCGCCCCCCTCCTCGACGACGATGAGGAACGGGTCGATCGGCTCGTCGCCGAGGTCCAGGCCGAGCTCCGAACCGAGCTCGGCCGGGTCGATCTGGAGGTCCTCGACCGAGACGTCGACCGGGAAGGTCTCCTCGACCGCGGTCGTGACATCGTCGCGGATCTCGGAGTCGGAGGGGATCGAGCCACCGCTCAGGTCGACGAGCTCCCCGAACGGACCGTCCCCGAGATCCTCGAGCAGCGCGACGGTCGCCTCGGAGACCTTGTCGGCGTCCGCGTCGATCGTGAGGTCGCCGGCGGTGATGCTCACCTTTGCGAGCCCGTCCTCGAGCTCCTCGACCTCGACCTCAAGACCGTCGAGCTCGAGGTCGAAGGCCTCGAAGTAGTCCTTGTAGGCGTCGGTCACCGACTCCAGCTCGAGGTCGCTGGAGGACTCCATGCGGTCGGAGAACAGCGCGTAGGCGGTCGACATGGTGTCGAACTCCGTGGGCGAGGTGACCCCGTACAGCGCGACGAGGTCCTTGGCCACGGCCGCCTCGATCATCTGCGTCGCTGCCTCCTCGGGTGTCGCCGCCCCGCCGACCTTGGAGAACCACAGCGCGTTGGCGGCGAAAGCCCCGCCGCTGACGACGAGGGCCCCGGCGACACCGATGCCGATCCACAAGCCCTTGCGGGACTTCTTGGTCGCGGGCTGCGGTTGGGCCCACGCGCCCTGCTGGTACGCGTCCTGCTGGAAACCGCCCTGCTGGAAGCCACCCTGCTGGAAGCCACCCTGCTGAGAACTGCTCTGCTGAGAACTGCTCTGCTGAAGACTGCCCTGCGCGGCGGCGGGCGGGCCCCACTGGCCGGCCGGTGCGGTGGCCGCAGGCACGGACCCGTAGCCCCCGTAGACCGGGCTGGCCTGGCTGGTCGGGATCTGCTGGGTCTGCGCGGGGTCCTGCGCGACCGGCACGGACTGCTCCGGCTGCGCCGGGCCCCCCGCCGCTGCGCCGCGGGACGCGAGCGCGGCGTCGACCGCGGGGTCACGGAAGGACCCGAGCCAGTCGAGCAGCGCCGGGTAGGCGGTCGGGTTCGAGGCGACTGCCGGGCGCAGGTCCGGGCGGTGCGTCGCGATCTCTCCGAGGAGCGCGGCCGGGGTCGAGGGATCCGCGGCCTGGGCCGGGGTGAACTCGCTCGGGTTCGTCATTGCTACCAATCTTCTGTGGTGGTTCGCGGTGGACGGCGAACGGGGGCAGGAGGTGCGTCCGTCGAACGGATGCGCCTGCTGCCCCCGTCCTGGCAGGTGGCTGGACTAGCCCTGGCGGTTGCGCAGTGCAGCGTCGACCTCAGGGTCACCCAGCTGCCCGAGCCACCCGAGCAGAGCCGGGTAGGTCGACGGGTTCGCCGCGACCTGGGCCCGGAGCTCGGGGGCGTCCTGGACGATCTGTGCCAGGACAGCACCCGGTGTTGCAGGGTCGAGCGCCTGAGCGGCGGTGAAGCCGCTCACCGCTGGAGCCGACGCAGCCGGCGCGGCCTGTGGTGCGGGGGCCGCCACGGGAGCCGCGGCCTCCGGTTCGGCGACCGGCTGCGGAGCGACCGGCTGAGGGGCGACCGGCGCCTGCTCCTGCTGCGGTGCCTGCTGACCGTAGGCCGGAGCCGGAGCCGGAGCCTGAGCGGGAGCTGCGGTCTGGGTCTGCCACGGAGCCGCCTGGGCAGGGGCGCCATAGGCCTGCGGCGCGACCGGTGCGGTGCCGTAGGGAGCGGGAGCCCCCTGCTGGCCCGGGTACTGGTACCCCGGGGCCTGCACCGGCGGCGCGGACCACTGGTATGCGGCGTTGTTCACCCCGCGCGGGGCGGGCCGGTTCGTCGCGAAGTACTCGCGGACCTCCTTGGGCGCGGTGAGCGCGATCGCGATGAGCGCCGGCAGGCCGAAGGCCAGGAGCAGGTGACCGACGGTGATGTACTTCCCGTCGACCAGCGTGTCGCTCGGCACCATGATGACGATGACGAGGCCGAGCACGAAGGCGCCTCCTGCGACACCGAGAGCGAGGGTCCGGTTGGAGGCTGCGTCCTTGGCGAGCGCGAGACGGGCGTAGACAGCACCGCCCGCGATGACCAGACCCAGGATGATGGTCGTGATGAGCACGCCCGTGGGGCGCTCGAACTGGTCGATGGTGAACCAGAAGACCGAGCTGACCACGGTGGCCGCCGCGACGAGGGCGAGGTAGTCGAGGCCGTGGACGGCAGCGAAGATCCAGCTCTTGGATCGCGGCTCGCGAGTCAGTGCGCGGACCGTCGCCGGTGCGGCGGCAGCAGCAGCGGCCGCCGGGAGGAAGATCGCTCCGAGACCTTCCTGCAGCGAGATCGGGAAGAGGAACGTCGCGCCGACGCCCCGCAGGGACTCGATCTTGAGCAGCGACGATCCCTCGCCGGCACCGAAGACGAAGGCGCACACGAGGATCGTGGCGAGCCCGATGAGCACCAGACGCCAGCTCGGCGACCGTCCGATGACGGTGCCGTAGATCGCCCAGAGGCAGAATCCGGCGGCGAAGAGCCACGCGACGATCGTGCCGATGACGGCGGACGTCCCGTAGAAGTCGGAGTAGTCGCCGATGTCGATGAGGAAGAGGACGAGGGAGACGAGGTACGTGAAGGCGATGAACCCGCCGATCCCCGCCGTGATGGTCCACCACAGCTTGCTCACGCCGCGGTCGAGGTCCTCGGGACCCATCTCGCACTGGCGGGGCTGGGCGGCCAGGACCGCACCGGCGAGGCCGAGCGCGAAGATCGTGCCGACGCCCTGGGTGTCGTCCCCAGTGATGGCGTCGAGGACGACGTACACGAGGACGACGACGACGTAGGGCGCGTTGGCCAGCAGCCGGACCAGGCGCGTGGTGTGCACCGTCCAGCTCGGCGGGAACACGCTCGCGCGGGCGAGGTAGGGCAGGGCGAGGGAGAGGACCGAGAGCACGGTCGCCAGCGTCACCACGTAGTGGAAGCGGTCACCGATGCCCTCGAAGCCCCTCCCGACCGTCACCGGCAGGGCGAGCGAGACGAGGAGCAGGAGCGCCGCGAGACCGTCCCGCACGAAGTCGGCGACGGGGATCCCGGTGAAGGGGTTGGGGCGCGGTGCAGCGGGCGCCGGGGCGTACTGCCCCTGCTGACCAGAGCCGTACTGTCCCTGCTGACCAGGAGCCTGCGGGTAGCCCTGACCCGGCTGCTGGCCGTAGCCGCCCTGCTGACCGGGCTGGGGGGCGTACTGCCCCGGCTGCTGTCCCGGCTGGGCGTAGCCGCCCTGCTGACCGGGCTGCTGCTGCTGCTGCGGCTGCTGGGGGTACTGCCCCGGTCCGCCGTTCGGCGGGTAGCCGCCGGGTGGCGGAGCCTGACCTTCGTAACTCATGATCTCCCTCTCGTCGTTGCTGTGGCTGCGGGCTCCCGAGCACGCGCCGGGTCCCACGCCACCGTCCTGCCACGTGGATGCCGGTCACAACCTATCCACATCACACCGGTCGTGCCTACGCCATCCGTGCGCGCCGTCCCACCAGGTGACGGGGAGCGCGCACGGAGGCTGCGGGAACGTTCACGGCTCGTGCCGAGGACGCGCGCTCCTGGCGGCTTCCTCGGCACGACCGTCAGCGTTGCCGGCGGTCGGAGGGCTACCAGCGCCCGGAGTTCGCGCGCTCGGCGGCCTGGTACTCGGTGTTGCTCGAGTCGACGCGGCGTCCGACGTCGTTGAGCAGCGCCTTCATGTCGGTGATGGCACTGGTCCACTTGGCCTTGGCGGTCGTGTAGGCGGTGGAGGCCTCACCGTCCCAGCTCGCCCGCAACGGGGCGAGGGCACGGTCCATGTCATCGAGGATGCGCTCGAGCTTGGCCGAGCTCGACTGGATGTCTGCAGCTGCGGTGGAGAGTGCTCCGAAGTTGACCTTGAGATCGCTCATCGTGTCTGTCCTTCCTGGTCCGTTGGGGGTGACGTCAGCCGAGGCGCGCGGTGAGCGCGCTCAGGCCGGCGGACTGCTGGTCGTCCGACGTGTCGTAGGCGGTGCCGGAGTCGGTGAGGTTGCGCTCGAACTCGTCGAGTGCGCCGACCATCTTGGTCGCGTCCTCGCGCCACCGGGTCATGAGCTGGTTGAACGCGACCGCGCCCTGACCGGTCCACGCCTGGCCGATCGAGGCGAGCTTGCCCTCGAGGCCCTTGAGCTCGCCCTGAAGCTCGGTCTTGGACTGGCTGACCGCCTTGGCGCCCTGCTTGAGTGCGCCATCAACTGCAGAAACTTCACCTGCCACAATGAACTCCTTAACAGGCCCAAAGGGCCGGATCTTCAGACATCGGTCTCTGGCCGGTGTCTCACCAGGTCTGAATACCTGCTGACAGGTTGGACACTATGTCCACAGAGGGTGTTTGCGCACTCTTCTGGCGTGGGTAGAGGTACCCATGAGCCCCCTGTGACCTGCATTCAGGCCGACATCGGCAGCAGATTCTCATCCACCAGCGTGGCGTTCACTATGCTGTCGAGGTCCCCCGTCGTCGTCGTGCACCAAAGGATCGTCATGGTCGAGGTGTCATCAGCTCCCACCACACTGGGCACGCTGCTCCGGATCTCCGTGGTCGCCGGTGATCGCCGCCTCGACGTCGGCGCGCCCGGGAGCATCCCGGTCGCCGAGATCATCCCCGGGTTCGCGCGCACCCTGCGCCTGCTGGACGCCTCCTCCGTGCACGGCGGGTACCGCCTGCTCCGCGCGGACGGGTCCGCGCTGAGCACGAGCGTGTCCCTCATCGCCCAGTCGGTGTCCGACGGCGAGGTCCTCACCATGGAGGTCGGTGCGGACGCACCCCGACCGCGCGTCTACGACGACGTCGTCGAGGCCGTCTCGGACGCCGTCGAGAAGGACTTCGCCCCCTGGACGCAGCAGGACAGCTCACGTGCCGCAGTCGGAGCCGCCGCGGCGTTCCTGCTCGCCGGGGCGATCATGCTGCTCGGGGCCGGAAGCGCGACCGTGGTGCCTGCGGTCATCTCCACCTGCGTCGGCGCTCTGGTCCTCATCAGCGCCGCCGTGATCGCGCGCCGCGAGGTGCACCTCAGCGGCGCGCAGGCCATGGTCCTGTGCGGCGCCGTGTTCTGGGCCGTCGCCGGACTGCTGTTCACCGCCCCCGACGCCGTGAGCCTGTGGGGCTGGCCGCTCGCCGCCGCGGGCGGCGGCGCGGTCCTCGCCGGCGCGGCCGGCCTCGCCCTCCTGCCCCGCGCCCAGGAGATCTGCGTGGTCCCGCTCGGGGCGGGATTCATCCTCGCCTCCGCCGGGACCGTCGTGGCGACCACGGACCTCTCTGCGGGGAACGTGCTGGCCATGACGGTCGCCGTCGCTGTCACCGCGAGCAACGGCATCCCCTGGCTGGCGCTGTCGACCACGAACCTGCGCGTCGTGTCCGCGCAGAGCGACGAGGACGTCTTCGCCGACCCGGCCCCGATCGACCCCGACGCGGTGGGTCGCAGCTACCAGCGCGGCTACCGGCTGCAGTTCGGTCTGCGTGCTGCCGTCGCCGTCGTCGCGCTCATCGCGACGCCCCCCGTCGCCGCCCTCGGTCTGACCGGGGTGCTGCTCATGGTCCTGTGCTACACCGGCATGCTGCTCAGCGTCCGCCAGACCTTCTCCCGCGCCGACGTCTTCGTCGTCATGGCGACCGGGATCCTCGGGCTGACCTTCACCACCCTGACCGCAGCGCTGGCGCACCCGCAGTGGCGCTCCTCGCTCATGGTCGCGGTCGCGGTCGTCGCGGCGGTCGTGGTCGGGGCCTGCCTCATCGCCCCCCGCCCTCGTGCCACGTTCGGGCGGATCGCCGACTCGGTCGAGCTGCTCAGCCTCGCCCTGCTGCTCCCGCTCGGCGTCGCCGCCGCCGGGCTCCTCTGAGCGGGGCGCGGACATGGCATCCAAGAAGGAGCTCGTCGAGGCGCAGACCTTCGGTCGTCGTCGCCTGCTCACCGCCTTCGTCAGCGGGTCACCCGGCGGGCGTGAGCTCGAGCCGACCAAACCGATGCGGGCTGTCATCGCCGGCATCGCGCTGTCCGTCCTGCTCGTGCTCGCCAGCCTGGGCTACGGCTTCCTCAAGCCGGGCCTGCCGACCGGATGGGACGACAACAAGCTCGTCCTGACCAAGGGCAGCGGCGCCCGGTTCGTCTCGATCAAGGGCACGCTCTACCCGGTCCTGAACACCACGAGCGCCCGTCTGGTCATCCCGTCGGAGAGCTTCGCGGTGGTCGAGGTCGCCGAGGCCAAGATCTCCGACGTCCCCCGCGGCAAGCAGATCGGCATCACCGGCGCCCCCGACGAGCTGCCCTCACCGGCGAACCTCGTCGGCTCCGGCTGGCTGGCCTGCGTGGGTGAGGACGGCGCGAGCCGTATCCAGATCACCCAGGACACGGCCGGGGCGGCCACCGCCGACAGCGCGGTCGTCACCGTCGCGGACGAGACCTACGTCGTCCACGGCTCCCACCGCTATCTCGTCCCCGCTCAGGACGTCACCGCGGTGCTCCGTGCGCTCGGGCTCGAGTCCGCTCCGGTGCGCGCGGTGACCGGTCCCTGGCTCAACGTCTTCGCCCCCGGCGACACGCTCGCTCCGCTGTTCCTGCCCGGAGCGGGCGACCCGCTGGTCACCAGCACCCTGCCGAGCGGGACGGTCGTGGGCTCCGTCGTGGAGCAGACGGGCTCGGGGACCGAGTCCCGGCGCTACGTGGTGACCGCCGCGGGCGAGCTGGCCCCGCTCACCGCGATCGGCTACCAGCTCTACCAGCTCGGCAGCGGCGCCCAGCTCGGCGCACCGGTCGAGGTGACCAGCGCCGACATCCGGGACGTGCGGACCGCGCCCGAGCTCGCCCCGCAGACCTGGCCGCAGGACCCGGCCGCCGCCGTCACCGGCTCCGAGGCCATGTGCGCCGTCCTGCAGGTCCCTGACGGCAGCGCCCCCGGCGCCCAGCCCGTCGCCCACCTGGCGCTGGCCGCCACCCCGGCCGACGCCCTGCCCACCACGGGCCAGGCCGAGGTCGAGGTGAGCGCCGGCAAGGGCGCCCTCGTCCGGGCCACCGGGAACCAGCTCACCGACCAGGGGACGGTCGCGATCATCGACCAGTCCGGGACGGTCTTCGCGGTTCCCGACTCCTCGACCGAGGTGCTCGCCCAGCTCGGCTACACCGAGGCCGACATCTCCCCCGTCCCCCAGTCGTGGCTGGCGTTCCTGCCCGCCGGGCCCGAGCTGACCGTCGCCGCCGCATCCCGGGCGCCGGCCGGCACGAGCGGCTCGTGACCGGCCCGCGCGGCTGGCTGCTGGTCCCCCTCCTCGCCGCCGCCCAGCTCGGCGGGGGGGTGCTGCTCGCACCGGGCGCGGCGGCCACCCCGGTGCTGCCGGCGGCGAACGAGACCTGCTCCCCCGACGTCCCGAGCTACTCCCCCGCCATCCCGACAGCCCTGACCAGCCTCAACGCCGAGCTCGCGTGGCAGACCGCGACGGGTCGGGGGGTGACGGTCGCCGTCGTGGACTCCGGCGTCGCCGCCGCAAACACCCACCTGAGCGCCGCCGTGCTGCCCGGGGCCTCCCTGACCGACGTCCCGGAGGCGGACAACTCCGCCACGACCGACGTCATGGCCCACGGCACCGCCGTGGCCGGGCAGATCGCGGCGCGTGCCGTCGACGGGTCGGGGGTCGTGGGGTTGGCGCCCGACGCGATGATCCTCCCGGTCCGGGTGTACTACTCCCAGGACCAGCAGGTCGTCGATGCCGGGAACGGCCCGCGCAGCGACCGCCTGGCCGCCGGGATCCGCGCCGCGGCCGACGGCGGCGCGCAGATCGTCAACGTCTCCATGAGCACCACAGAGGACACCCCCGAGCTGCGCGAGGCGGTCGCCCACGCGACCGCGGCCGGGGCCCTCGTGGTGGCCAGCGCGGGCAACCGGAACACCACCGACGACCAGACCGACTCCCCCCGGTTCCCGGCGGCCTACCCCGAGGTGCTGTCGGTGACCTCGGTCGACGCCGCGGGCATCGGGACGGCCGACGCGATCCACGGACCCCACATCGACGTCGCCGCCCCCGGCACCGACGTCCTGACGACCTTCCTGGCCGCCGGAGACTGCCTGCTCTCCTCCGGACTGCCCTCGACGAGCTACGCGACGGCCTACGCCAGCGCGGCGGCGGCGCTGATCGCGCAGGCGCACCCCGGGGAGACCCCCGCGCAGTGGGCCTTCCGGCTCGAGGTCACCGCCTCGCGGAGCACCCTCGACCGCCGCGACGACGTGACCGGCTGGGGGGTGATCCGGCCCGCTGAGGCGCTCGCCTTCGTCGACGACGGATCGGCGAGGGGCCCGGACAGCCCGGCCCACCCCCGACCGGTCCCGCCGGCCACCGAGGCGCAGGCCCTCGACCTGGACCAGGTCATCTCCCCGCTGGACGCCACCCACCGGGTCGCCATGTGGTGGGCCCTAGGCGGCGTCGTCGCCACCCTGGCCACCGTCCTGGCCGGCCAGCTCGCCACCAAGAGGCGCCGGGCCCGCTGACCGTCAGTGCGTCCCGTCAGTGCGTCGGGGCCGTGGAGGCGACCTGGATGACCTCGCGTCCCCGTTCCCGGGTGACCATCTGCGCACGCCCGGGGATGCTCACGATCGGTCGGGCCGAGCCGATGAGCTGACCCTCCTCGGGGCTGCCCGAGAGCAGCATGCCCGGGGCGGCCGTGTCCCGCAGCGCCTGCAGCACCGGCTCGAAGAGCACCCGGCTCGCCCCACCGGACCGCCGCGCGACGATGAGGTGGAGACCGACGTCACCAGCCTGCGCCACGAGCGTGGCGAGCGCGGCGACGGGGTTCCCCATCGACGTCGCGACCAGGTCGTAGTCGTCGACGAGGACGAACACCTCCGCGCCGGTCCACCAGGTCCGGGAGCGCAGCTGCTCGGCGGTCACGTCAGGCCCGGGCAGCCGCCCGCGCAGGTAGGCCGCCACGTCGGTCAGCTGGGTGCTCGCGGCCTCGTGGGTGGTGAGGTAGCCGGCCAGGTAGTCCGCGGGGATCTCCCCGAGCAGCGACCGGCGGTAGTCCACGACGAAGAACTGCGCCTGGGCGGGGGTGAACTGCCGCATGACCTCCCGGGCGTAGCCGCGCAGCAGGCCGGACTTGCCCGACCCGCCGTCGCCGAAGGCGTAGAGGTGGGGCTCGACCATCGGGTCCAGGCCCACCGGGGCGAGGTTCGACTCGTCGACGCCGAGCCAGATCATCCGGCCCGGTGCCGTGCCCGGGGCGGTCCGCCCGGCCACGCTCTCCCCGAGCTCGCGCACCTGGTCGAGCGTGACGTCGTCGGGCAGCAGGCGGAGCTTGGGGCCCTGTGGCCCGGTCCAGCTGGCGTTGATGGTGGTGATGAGGTGCTCGACCCCGGCGCCGAGGGTCGACGACTGCGGGTCGGCGTCGATGCGCGGCAGCGCACCGAGCATGTGGTGCTTGGAGGCGACGATCCCACGCCCGGGGCGGTCCTTGGGCACGTTGACGGCGACCTTGCGGTCGATGTCGGAGTCCATCGGGTCGCCCATCCGCAGCTCGACCTTCGTCCCGAAGACGTCCTTGACCTGGCTGCGGAAGTCCATCCAGCGGGTCGCGGTGGCGAGCAGGTGCAGGCCGAAGGTCAGCCCGCGCCCGGCCAGCGCCTGGATCTGCGGCTCGAGCTCGTCGAACTCCGCGCGGATGGTGCTCCACCCGTCCACCACGAGGAACACGTCGCCGTAGCCGTCGTCGGCGCGCCCTTCGCGACGGCGCTGGCGGTACGTCTCGATCGAGTCGATGCCCTGCGCACGGAAGTACTGCTCCCGGGAGTCCACGATCCCGCGCAGCTCGGCGATGATCCGCCGCACGACGTCGGGCTCGGAGCGGCTGGCCACCCCGGCCACGTGGGCGAGGGAAGCGAGCGGGCTGAACGTCCCACCCCCGAAGTCGAGCACGTAGAACTGCACCTCGAGCGGGGTGCGGGTGAGGGCGAGGCCGGTGACCACCGAGCGCGCGAGCGTGCTCTTGCCGGTGCGCGGACCGCCGATGACGGCCATGTGCCCGGCCGCCCCGCCGAGGGAGACGATCATGTTCTCGCGGCGCTGCTCGAGCGGGCGGTCGACGATGCCGAGCGGCACCACGAGGTCGCCCGCGGCCCGCCAGGACGGCGACACGAGGCCGAGCGCCGGGTCGACGCTGAGGTCGGGCATGAGCTCGTCGAAGGTCTGCGGGGTGATCAGCGGCGGCAACCAGACACGGTGCGCGGCCGGGCCGCGCCCGGCCATCGCACGGACCGCGATGTCGAAGGTCACCCCCTCGTCCTCGACCGGTTCGGCGATCTCGGCGACCGTGGCGTCAGCGAGGGTGCGACGGGCCACCGGTGCGGCGGTGAACGGTTCCAGGGTGGTGCCCCCGGCCTGCTCGATCCCGCGCCGCGTGGCGCTGCGTCCCTTCGGCGGGCCGGAGACGTAGGAGGCGCGGAACTGGATCAGGGTCGAGGTGTCGGGCTTGAGGAAGCCCACGCCGGGGATCGGCGGCAGCGTGTACGCGTCGGGCACGCCGATGACCGAACGGGACTCCGCGGCCGAGAACGTGCGCAGGCCGATCCGGTAGGACAGGTGCGACTCCAGACCCCGCAGCCGCCCCTCCTCCAGCCGCTGGGAGGACAGCAGCAGGTGCATCTGCAGCGAGCGGCCCAGCCGGCCGATCGCGACGAAGAGGTCGACGAAGTCCGGCCGGGCGGCCAGCAGCTCGGAGAACTCGTCGGCGACGATGAGCAGCGCAGGCAGCGGAGCCAGGTCGGTGCGCCCGCCCAGGCGGGCCTTCTCGTAGTCGGTGACGTTGGAGAAGTTGCCGGAGGCGCGCAGCAGCTCCTGGCGCCGGGTCATCTCCCCCTGCAGCGCGTCCTGCATGCGGTCGACGAGGGTGAGCTCCTCACCGAGGTTGGTGATGATCGCCGAGACGTGCGGCATGTCGGCCATGCCGGCGAAGGTCGCGCCACCCTTGAAGTCGACGAGGACGAAGTTGAGGTCCTCGGGCGAGTGGGTGAGGGCGAGGGCGAGCACGAGGGTGCGAAGCACCTCGGACTTGCCCGACCCGGTCGCCCCGATGACCAGGCCGTGCGGGCCCATGCCCTGGTGGGCGGACTCCTTGATGTCGAGGGAGATCGGCTGGCCCTGCTCGGTCAGCCCGATGGGCACCCGGAGCCGGTCGCGCTGCAGCCGCGGACGCCACGTGACGTCGAGGTCGAGGTCGCGGATGTCACCGATGCCGAGCAGGTCCACCAGCTCGGCCGAGACGGCGTCGGAGTCGGCCGGTGAGTCGGCCGAGCCGGTCAGGAGAGGTGTCAGGCGACGGGCGAGGGCCTCGACGTCGGGGATCGAGGCGCAGTCGGCGAAGGCCTCGATCGGGTCGTTGCCGACGCTGAGGATCTGCATCTGCGCCCGGCCCCGGTTCGCCCCGGCCTGGGCGGTAGGACCCACCGCCAGGCGCAGGCGCAGCGGGTCGTCGAGGTCGTCCCACAGGGCCGGCAGCTCCAGGACGGTGACGCCCATGACGCCGTCCTCGGGGGCGAAGGCGCTGCCGGGGCCGATGTGGCCGCCGTCGAGCACGATGAGCAGGTGCGGGGCGGACTCCTGGCCGTTCGGGGAGAAGCGGGGGCGGGCCTCGATGCCCTCGGGCAGCATGTCCTGGAGGTCGTCGAGGGACCCCCCGATCATCCGCGCGGGGCCGACGCTGTCCTTGGCCCGGGTGGAGTGGGTGTGCGGGAGCCACTTGGCCCACTCCCACTGCGGCAGGGCCTGCGCGGAGGCGACGATCGCGATCTGCAGGTTCGCCGGGGAGTGGAAGGTGGCGAGCTGGGCGACCATGGCGCGGGCCTGGGCGCGGGCCTCGCTCTCCGGGCCGGTCACCTCGATCCGGGAGAAGTGGGTGAAGTCGACCGAGACGGGCAGGTCGGGCTGCAGCTGGTGGGTCACGAGGAAGCGGTGGGCCGCGGAGGAGGCGACCGTGTCGAGCTGGGCGAGCGGGGGGACCTCCGGCGCCTCGAGCGCCAGGCACAGCGGCTGGGTCGCGACGCCCACCCGCCCGTGCAGGTGGTCGCTCTGCCCGGGCGAGCGTTCCCAGACCCGCTGGCCCTGCTCGGCGAGAGCGGCCAGGGAGGAGGGGTCGGGGTTGTTCCACAGGGCGTGCCGGTGCTGCTGGCGAGCCGCCTGACGGACCGTGGACCGCAGGTCGGTGAGGTAGGCGAGGTACTCGCGGCGGCTGCCGAGCACGCTCGCCTGGTGCTGGGAGCGTTGCCGCCACCCGTTGACCACGACGAACCCGAGGGAGGCGACGAGGAACATGCCACCGGCGATCATCCCCTTGGGGCCGGGTGAGGCCATCGCCACGAAGACGATGGACCCCACGGACCCCAGCATCGGGACCAAGGAGGTGAGCAGTCCGCTGATGCCGTCGGAGGGGACGAGCTCAGGAGGTGCCTGCAGGACCACTCGGCCCGAGGGCAGCGGTGGTTGCGGCACGCGGGTGTCCCGATAGTGCGGGGTCGTCATGTGCCCTCTCCTAGGCTGTGTGTCGCGACCGGGTCTCGGCTGGGTCGGGGTTGGGTCGGGGCGGAGGTCGCGCGCGATGTCTCATGATGGACCGGTGGACGGACCAGCACGGCTCAGCCCACACAATAGTAGGGATGTACGCGCAACCGTGCGTGCGCCGCGAGCGGTGGGCAACCGGGAGGAACGACGTGAGCGACACGATCGCCGCGACTCGACGCGTGGTCCTGCAGTTCGCCGAGCACCATGTGGACGTCGTGGTCCCGGCCCACCTGCGGCTCAGCGACGCCCTGCGGTCCGTCGGCATCGATGCCGGGGACCCCGGGGTCGTCGTGGTGGCCTCCGACGGCACACCCGTGGACACCTCCCAGGTGACCGCCGACGTGCTCACGGACGGGACGGTCCTGCACATCACCGCCCGCCCGCCCCGGCGCCGCGTGACCCGCGACCCCGCACCGCACCGGTCCAATGACCGGCCCGGCGACCCCCACGACGCGATCGGCGACGCGGTCCGGGCGACCGCACTGCTCCCCCAGGTCGTCCTCATGGCGCTGGCCGGGGTGTGCGCGCTCGCCGTCATGGCCACCTCGGTCTTCGGTTCGGACCTCACCCTCAGCTCGACTCAGCAGACGATCGTCGCGGCGGCCTTCCTCGGCGCCGCAGCCGGTCTCGCCCTGCGCCCGCGGGTGTTCCAGGACGGTCGCAACGAGATGTGCCTCGTCGTGGCAGCCTTCCTCGCGTGCGCCGGCGGCGCGAGCGCGATCGACGCCGGGCTCGCCCAGAGCCACCAGCTCGCCCTGGCCACCGGCCTGGTGTGCGCCTCCGCGGTGAGCGCCGTGGGCGCCGTCTCGACCCGGCGCGCCGGCGGCGACGGGCTGCAGGTCGCCCTCGTCCTGGCGGTGGTGTTCGGCTGGTGCGCGGCCCTCGCCCTCGGTGCGCTGTTCCTGGCCCTGCCCGCCTGGACCTTCGCCGCCCTGGCCCTGGGGTCCGTCCCGCCCGCGCTGCGGATGCTGCCCTCCTGGTCCCTGCAGGTCCCCGACGTGTTCCTGGTCGACGCCGAGCACGTCACCCGGGCCGCGCTGTCGGTGCGCGGGGCACCGCCGCGGCCGACCCCGCCGCTGCGCAACGCCGTCGTGCTGGCGAGCGTGCGGCGCGGTGACCGGCTGCTGGGCTCGGGGATCGTCACCCTCGCGGTCGTCTCCGCGATCGCCACGCCCGTGGTCCTCTTCGGCGCGGCGCCGACCGGCCTCGAGCACGGCGCCGCGCAGGCCCTCGTCCTCGTCGTGGCGCTCGCCCTCGTGTGCATCCCGCGCAGCGCCCGGAACGTGACGTCCAAGACCGTGCCGCGGGCCGCCGCCGGCGCCATGCTGCTCACGCTCGCGGTCCGGGTGGTGTTGGACGGGCAGGCCAACCTCACCGGGCTCGCCGTCGCGGCTGTCGTCGTCGGCCTGGGGCTGGGGTTCCTCGCCATCCCGGTGGCCCGGGGGCACCGGTCGGTCGCGTTCTCCCGGCTGGTCGACGCCGTCGAAGGCCTCTCCGTCGCGCTCGCGCTGCCGGCCGCCCTGGCGAGCATCGGCGCCATCGAGCTCATCCGCAGCGCGTTCTCGCGGTGACGGCGTGAGGACCGGGCCGATCGTGGGCCCCCTGCTAGCATCGGCCCGACCTGTTGGTGCAGGCCACGACGCACCCCACCCATCGAAGACACCCGCCGAGGGAACCGTATGACCACCACGCCAGCGCCGCCCCGCATCGCCCCCGTCCTGCGGCGCGTGGGAGCCTTCACGATCGACTTCGCCCTCGCGCTGGCAGTGGCCGGCGGGGTGTGGGTGGCCACCGGTGAGCCGGTGCTCGCCGGCCTGGCCCTGGTCCAGGTGGCCGTGGCCCTGTGCGTGTGGGAGGCCCGCTCGGGTCTGACCGTGGGCAACGCCCTGTGCCGGGTGCGCACGGTGCGTGTCGAGGGGCCCTACGCCCCAGGGATCCGGCGCAGCGCGCTGCGCGGACTGGTCGTGGCGGCCGGGTTCCTGGCCGCCGGGCTGGGCCAGTGGGCCGTCGTGTCCTCAGGCGCCTGGGACCGCCGCCCGCTCAAGCAGGGCTGGCACGACGCCGTCGCCAACACCATGATGATCGACGTCGCCCGGGCGCCCCGCGCGGCGGGGATGCCGGGCCAGCAGACTCCGGCCCAGCCCCTCCCCCAGCCCCCTGCGCCACGCGTGCTCCCCGTGGCACCGGCGCCGGCTGCGCTGCCGGTGCCGGCCGCGCTCCCGGCGCCCGCTGCGCTGCCGGTGCTCCCGGCACCGCCGCAGCCCACCCAGCGGCCGAGCCTCGCGCCCATGCCGGTCATCCAGGCGGTTCCCGGTCGTACCCCGCACAACCCGCCGCCGAGCCCGCCGCCGAGCCCGCCCGCGGCCACGCGTGCGGCGGCCCGCGCGGCCGCGCAGGCCGGACCGGGCCCGCACCGGCTCTCCTTCGACAACGGCCAGTCCTTCACCGTCGCCGGTGCCGGGTTCATCGGCCGGCGCCCGCAGGCCCAGCCCGAGACGCCCGACGCCCAGCTGCTCGAGATCGTCGACGAGGACCGGTCCGTCTCCAAGACGCACCTGCAGTTCGGCATCGACGAGCAGGGTTTCTGGGTGAGCGACCTCGGCTCCACCAACGGCACGTCCGTCCTCACCCCGCACGGGGAGCCGCTCGACGTCGTCATCGGCGTGCGCGTCTACGTCCCCGGGGACGGCAGCGTCCGGGTGGGTCAGCGGCAGTTCACCGCCCGTCCCACCCGGTAGCCTCCCCCGTCAGAACCCGAGCTTGCGCAGCTGGTTGGGGTCGCGCTGCCAGTCCTTGGCGACCTTGACGTGCAGGTCGAGGTAGATCCGGTTGCCGAGCAGCGCCTCGATCCCCTTGCGCGCCTCGGTGCCCACGTGGCGCAGGCGGGACCCGCCCCGCCCGATGATGATCGCCTTCTGGCTGTCCCGCTCGACGTAGAGGTTGACCCGCACGTCGAGCAGCGGGTTCGCGCCCGAGCTGCCCTCACGCTCGGAGATCTCCTCCACCACCACGGCGAGGGAGTGCGGCAGCTCCTGGCGCACGCCCTCGAGCGCGGCCTCCCGGACGAGCTCGGCGACCATGATCGCCTCGGGCTCGTCGGTGAGCTCACCGTCCGGGTAGAGCTCGACGCCCACGGGCAGGTGCCCCACGAGGACCTCCTCGAGGACGTCGACCTGGAACTCTCCCTGGGCCGAGACCGGCACGATGTCCGCCCACTCCCCCAGGTCGTTGACCTTGAGCAGGTGCTTGGTGAGCTCGTCCCGGGTGACCAGGTCGGCCTTGGTGACCACGGCCACGATCGGCGTCTTGTGGCGGCCGGAGCTCAGCTGGGCGAGCTGCTCGGCGATGTAGCGGTCCCCGGGGCCGATCTTCTGGTCCGCCGGGAGGCAGAAGACGACGACGTCGACCTGGGTGAGGGTCTCCCGCACGAGGTCGTTGAGCCGCTCGCCGAGCAGCGTCCGCGGGCGGTGCAGCCCGGGGGTGTCCACGAGGATGAGCTGGGCGTCGGGGCGGTTGACGATCCCGCGGATGGTGTGGCGGGTGGTCTGGGGACGGTCGGAGGTGATCGCGACCTTCTGCCCGACCAGCGCGTTGGTGAGCGTCGACTTGCCGGCGTTGGGCCGCCCGACCAGGCAGGCGAAGCCCGACCGATAGGTCCGGGCTTCGCCCTGGGCGTCCGGTGAGGTGGTGGGGGTCATGAGTCAGTCTCCTGCTGGTCTGCGGACACGCGGCGATCCTCGCTCGCGCGGTGGTCATCAAGCACTTGTCGTTCCTGGGTGGTCTCGGGCTCGCCCGCGGCGCTGCGCGAGACCAGGACGGTGGCGAGCTGGCGGCGTCGGCCCTCGACGTGCTCGGCCACCAGGTGCAGGCCGTAGACGTCGGCGGTGGCTCCCGGGAGCGCCACCTTGCCGAGCGTCTTGGCGAGCAGACCACCGGTGGTGTCGACGTCGTCGTCGTCGATCTCCAGGTCGAAGATCTCCCCGAGGGAGTCGATGGGCATCCGTGACGGCACCCGGAACAGGCCCGGCGAGATCTCCTCGATCTCGGGGGCGGCGGTGTCGTGCTCGTCGGTGACCTCACCGACGATCTCCTCGATCGCGTCCTCGATGGTGACCAGCCCGGCGATGCCGCCGTACTCGTCGACCACGAGGGCCATGTGGGAGGAGGAGACCTGCATCTCGCGCATGAGGTCGTCGACGGGCTTGGACTCCGGGACGAAGGTCGCCGCCCGCATGACCGTGGACACGGTGCGGTCCTCCCCGCCCTCGGCGTCGTTGAGCACCCGTACGACGTCCTTGAAGTACACGACACCCAGCATGTCGTCCACCGACTCCCCGATCACCGGGACCCGGGAGAACCCCGAACGCAGGAACAGCGCGAGCGCCTTGGGCAGCGGCGTGTGGGCCGCGCAGGTGACCATGTCGGTGCGCGGGACCATGACCTCGCGGGTCAGTGTGCTGCCGAGCTCGAAGACGGACCGGAGCATCATCCGCTCCGCGTCCTCGATGACGTCGGAGTCGTTGACCCGGTCGACCATGTCGCGCAGCTCGCGGGAGTCGTCGGCCTCGTGGTTGACCCGAGCGGCGCTGGTCAGCCGGGTGACGTCACCGGCCACCGCCAGCACGACCGCGAGCACCCGGCTGAGCAGGACGAGGGTCTGTGCGGGTCGGTTGCGGCCCAGGCTGCGCGGGCTGATGCGCACCAGGACCAGCGAGACGACCGCGCTGATGAGGACGGCGAGGATGAGCACGAGCCACCACTGGTCCACGACCGCGGCCAGGGAGACGGTGATGCAGGCGGTGGCGAGCATCTCGGCGAACACCCGCACGAAGGCCGCCGACGCGGCGGTCTGCACCGGGTCGGCCGTGATGCGCTGGATCCGCCCGGCGATGGTCTTGCGGCTCTCGACGATCTCGTTCACCGCGGAGCGGGAGATCCGGATGACGGCGGCCTCGCCCGCGCTGAGCACTGCGGCGAGGCCGATGCCCAGGACCGCGAGCAGGATGAGGAGGCCGACCGGGATGTGTCCGGAGGCGCTCATCCGGTCGGGCGACCGGCGAGGAAGGTGAGGAGCAGCGTGCGCTGCAGCGCGAACATCTCCTTCTCCTCCTCGGGCTCGGCGTGGTCGTAGCCGAGCAGGTGCAGGATCCCGTGGGTGGTCAGCAGGAGCATCTCCTCGACCGTGGAGTGCCCGGCCGTGACCGCCTGCGCGGCGGCCACCTCGGGGCACAGCACGACGTCGCCGAGCAGGCCCGCGGGGGTGACGTCGCCGTCGCGGCCGGGGCGGAGCTCGTCCATCGGGAAGGACAGGACGTCGGTGGGGCCGGGCTCGTCCATCCACTGGATGTGCAGCTCGGTCATCACCTCGGTGTCGACGAAGAGGATCGACAGCTCGGTCTGGGCGTGCACGTGCATCTCGTCGAGCACGAACCGGCCCAGCGCGGCGAACTCGGCCTCGTCGACCTCGTAGCCGGACTCGTTGTTCACTTCGATGCTCACCTGCGGTGGCCTTTCTCGGGGGTGTGGTCGCGACGGTAGCCGCCGGTCGGGGTGGTCACCGCGATGTCCCAGCGGGCGTACGCGTCGATGATGTCGGCGACGAGCCGGTGGCGGACCACGTCGGAGGAGCCGAGCCGGCAGAACTCCACGTCGTCCACACCGGTGAGGATGTCCTCCACGACGCGCAGCCCCGAGGGCGTCCCGCCGGGCAGGTCGACCTGGGTGACGTCACCGGTGATGACCATCTTCGAGGAGAAGCCCAGCCGGGTGAGGAACATCTTCATCTGCTCCACGGAGGTGTTCTGGGCTTCGTCGAGGATGATGAACGCATCGTTGAGGGTCCGTCCACGCATGTACGCGAGCGGGGCGACCTCGATGGTCCCCGCCTCGATGAGCTTGGGGATGGACTGCGGGTCGATCATGTCGTGCAGGGCGTCGTAGAGCGGACGCAGGTACGGGTCGATCTTCTCCGAGAGCGTCCCGGGCAGGAAGCCCAGCCGTTCCCCCGCCTCGACGGCCGGGCGGGTGAGCACGATCCGGTTGACCTGGCGGGCCTGGAGCGCCTGGACGGCCTTGGCCATCGCGAGGTAGGTCTTGCCGGTCCCGGCCGGCCCGATCCCGAAGGTCACGGTGTTCGCGTCGATCGCGTCGACGTAGTGCTTCTGCCCGACGGTCTTGGCCCGGATGGTGCGGCCCTTGTTGGAGAGGATGTTCAGCGTGAACACCTCGGCCGGGCGTGTCTCGGTGGCTGCGGTGAGCATGACGATGGAGCGCTTGACGACGTCGGCGGACAGCGCGGTGCCGGACTCGGCGACCTCGATGAGCTCGTCGACGAGGCGAGCGGCGAGGGCCACGTCCCCGACGGGGCCGCGCAGCACGATCTCGTTGTCGCGGACCCGCACGTCGACGGCGTCGAACCCCTCTTCGATCGCCCGCAGGACCGAGTCCACCGGACCCAGCAGCCGTGCGAGCGAGACCTCGGCGGGCACGATGATGCGGTGCTCGACGTCACCCCTGCCGGAGCCGGTCGTGCTCTCTGGAATTGCCATATGGCGGTGCGCCTGCTCCTTGGATGGGTCGTGTGGGTCGATCACAAACTGACAGTGTCTCCATCTTAACGAGCGACCCACCGCTCACCTGCCGCTCAGGCCGGTGACCACCCCAGCCGGGCGCCGCCGAGGACGTGGCCGTGCACGTGGAAGACGCTCTGGCCGGCGTGCGGGCCGGAGTTGAAGATGAGGCGGAACTGACCGTCGGCCTGGTCCCCCGCGATCTCGTCGGCCAGCGCCACCACCCCGGCGAGCAGGCCCGGGTCCCCCGCGGCGAGCTGGGCGATGTCGCCGAAGTGCTCGCGCGGCACGACCAGGACGTGCATCGGCGCCTGCGGGTTGATGTCCCGGAAGGCGATCGCGTCAGGCGTCTGCGCCACGATCGTGGCCGGCACCGTGCCGGCGACGATCTTGCAGAACAGGCACTCCGGATCGGTACGGATCGGCTCGTTCGTCTGCGAAGAGGTCATGGCTCGAGGCTAGCCCAGTTCAGCGCCCGGCTCAGCCCCAGCGGCCCAGCCGCTGGCTCAGCAGCGCGATCGCGATCGGCCCCGCCGTCGAGGTGCGCAGCACGTGCGGACCGAGCCGGGCCAGCGCCGCGCCGGCGCCGGTGAGCGCGGCGACCTCCCGGTCGCTGATCCCGCCCTCGGGCCCGACGACGATGAGCACCCGGGCGACCTTCTCGCCCCCCGGGGCCGGCAGGTCGAGACCGGCGAGGGGACGCTCGGCGTCCTCGTGCAGCACGACCGTGAGCCCGCCCTCGGCATGGACCTCGGCGACCGCGGCCGCCAGCCCCTTGCCGTCCACGACCTGGCCGACGTCGGGCAGGACGGTGCGGCGGGCCTGCTTGGTCGCGGCCCGCACGGTGGTCACCCAGCGGGCCCGGGACTTCGCGGCGCGGTCCCCGCGCCACACCACGACCGAGCGTTCGGCCTGCCACGGCAGGACCGCGTCCACGCCGACCTCGGTCGCCGCCTCGATCGCGAGCTCGTCCCGGTCCCCCTTGGCGAGGGCCTGCACGAGCACCAGCTGCACGCCGTCGGACTCCTCGGTGCGGACGCCGGTCACGGTGAGCTCGAGGCGGCCCCCGGCGACCGCGGCGACCACCGTCTCCACGCGCAGCCCCGCGCCGTCGACCACGTCGATCCGCTCACCGGTGCCGCGTCGCTGCACGACGCCGGCGTGGCGACCCTCGTCGCCGTCGAGCACGTACGTGTCCCCCGGCGCGAGGGTGGCCAGGTCGCCCGGAGCGGCGAGGAAGACCGGCGCGCTCACTAGCGGCCCGAGAGCTTGTCGCGCAGGCGGGTGAAGACGCCGGGGTGCGCCGCGGCGACGCGGCCCTCGGGGCGTTCCTCCCCGCGCAGCACCGACAGCTGACGCAGCAGGTCGGCCTGCTCGTCGGACAGGCTCGTGGGGATCTGGATCTCGACGTGGACGTTGAGGTCACCGCGTCCGCCCACGTGCAGGTGGCCGATGCCCAGGCCCTTGAGGGTGATGATCTGGCCCGGCTGGGTGCCCGGGCGCAGGTCGACCTGCTCGAGGCCGTCGAGGGTCTCGAGCTCGATGACCGTGCCGAGGGCGGCCGCGGTCATCGGCACCTCGAGGGTGGCGTGCAGGTCGTCCCCGCGGCGCAGGAACAGCTCGTGCTTGCGCTCGCGGATCTCGAAGTAGAGGTCGCCGGCGGGGCCGCCGGCCGGGCCGACCTCACCCTGGGAGGTGAGCTTGATCCGGTTGCCGGTCTCGACGCCCGCGGGCACCTCGACGGTGACCGTGCGGCGGCTGCGGACGCGTCCCTCGCCGGCGCACTCGGCGCACGGCTCGGGGATCGTGGTGCCGAACCCCTGGCAGGCGGCGCACGGCGCGGTCGTCATGACCTGACCGAGGAAGGAGCGCGCGACCCGCTGCACCGTCCCGCGACCGTTGCAGACGTCGCAGGTGCGCGGGGAGGTGCCGGGGCGGCAGCACGAGCCCGAACAGGTACCGCAGACGACCGCGGTGTCGACCTGGATCTCCCGGCGCACCCCGAAGGCGGCGTCGGCGAGGTCGATGTCGAGGCGGATCAGCGCGTCCTGGCCGCGTCGCGCGCGCGGGATGGGGCCGCGCTGGGCCTGCCCGCCGCCGAAGAAGGTCTCGAAGATGTCCTGGAAGCCGAAGCCACCACCCATCCCGCCGCCCGGGGCGGAGGGGTCGGTGCCCATGTCGTAGGAGCGGCGCTTCTCGGGGTTGGAGAGCACCTCGTAGGCGCGGCCCACGTCCTTGAACTGGTCCTCCGCGCCGGGGCCGGCCACGTCGGGGTGGAACTCACGCGCAAGCTTGCGGTAGGCCTTCTTGATCTGTTCCTGGCTTGCGTCCTTGGCCACACCAAGCACGTCGTAGTAGTCGCTCACTGAATACTCTCTACCGATCGGGGGTTGGGCGATTCTCGGGTGCGACGAGATGGGGTCGTCACCCGCGGTCAGGTCGAGCTCGGGTCAGGTCGCCTCTGGTGAGACAACGCCTCCGGGGCCGGTGGTGATTCCATCCGCTGACATCTCATGTGCTGAGGATCCTGGAGAGGTACCGCGCCACGGCCCGGACGGCCGCCATCGTGGCCGGGTAGTCCATCCTGGTGGGACCGATCGACCCGATCGTGGCGACCGCGTCACCGACGCCACCGTAGCCGGTGGTCACCACGGACGTCTCGAAGAGCCCGCTGAGCTGGGTCTCGTGCCCGATCCGCACCGTGACGCCGGCGGAGTCGTCGACCATCTCGGTGAGCAGGTTGAGCAGCACGACCTGCTCCTCGAGCGCCTCCAGGACGGGGCTCAGCGCGTGCTCGAACCGCATGTTCGCCTGGGCGAGGTTCGCCGTCCCGGCGAGCACGATCCGCTCCTCGCTCTCCTGGGAGAGGGTGTCCGTGACCACCTCCGTGATCCGCGTCACCATCGGCCGGTCGCGGGGGTGGAAGGCCTCTGCGAGGTCCTCGAGGGCCAGGCGCAGCTGGGGCAGGCGCCGGCCCGCGGCGGCCACGTTGAACCGGGTCCGCAGCTCGAGCAGGGTCTGCTCGTCGGGCGGGGAGTCCACCTCGATGGTCCGCTGCTCGACCCGGCCGGTGTCGGTGATGATGACCACGAGCAGGCGGTGGTCGCCGAGCACGACGAGCTCGAGATGACGCAGACCGGACCGGCGCAGCGACGGGTACTGCACGACGGCGACCTGACCGGTGAGCTGGGCGAGCAGCCGACCGGCACGCGAGACGACGTCGTCGAGGTCGACCGCGCCGGCGAGGAAGGTCTCGATCGCGTTCTTCTCCGCCGCGGACACCGCCTTGACCTGGGCGAGGCGGTCGACGAACATCCGGTAGCCCTTGTCGGTGGGCACGCGGCCGGCCGAGGTGTGCGGCTGGGCGATGTACCCGCCCTCTTCCAGGACCGCCATGTCGTTGCGGATGGTGGCCGGTGACACACCGAGGCCGTGCCGTTCGGCGAGCACCTTCGAGCCCACCGGCTCGCGCGTGTGGACGTAGTCCTCGACGATGGCACGGAGCACATCGAGCCTGCGGTCGTCGCTCGACGCCATGTGCGTTCCTCCTGCCAGACGTAGCACTCGAAGTAGGTGAGTGCTAATTCTACGCGACACCCCGCGGGCGCTTCCACGGGCTGGAAGACCGGCGGGCTAGCGTTGCGCGGTGAGCGCTGATCGTTACTCCTCCGACGTCCTGTCCTCCGGGCCCCACCCTGCCTCCCGCCGGCCCGTCTCCACGCCGGTGGCCGCCGACCGCGGGCTCGTGGTCGAGGAGGTCACCTCCGGCTGGGTCGGCGCGGTCGTGCGCACCGAGAAGTCGGGGGGGATGTACGTCGTCGTGCTCGAGGACCGGGCGGGGCGCACCCGCACCTTCCCGCTCGGCCCCGGGTTCTGGATCGACGGCGCCCCGGTCGAGCTCACCCCGCCGGTGGCCGCCCGGGCGCCGCAGGCACCTGCCCGCACCGCGAGCGGGTCGCGGCAGGTCGCCGGAGCGCGCGCCCGGGTGGCCCGCGGCAGCCGGATCTGGGTCGAGGGGCGCCACGACGCCGAGCTCGTCGAGCGGGTGTGGGGCGACGACCTGCGGGTCGAGGGCGTCGTCGTCGAGCTGCTCGAGGGGGTGGACAATCTCGCCGCCGCCCTCGCCGACTTCAAGCCCTCACCGGGGCGGCGGGTGGGGGTGCTCGTCGACCACCTCGTCCGTGGCAGCAAGGAGCAGCGGATCGCCGACGACGCGCTGCGCCAGTTCCCCGGCGGGAACGTGCTCATCCTGGGCCACCCCTACGTCGACGTGTGGCAGGCGGTCCGCCCGGGGAGGATCGGGCTGGAGCGGTGGCCCGTGATCGAGCGTGGCACGGAGTGGAAGTACGGGATCCTGCGCGAGCTGGGGTGGCCGGCGCAGAACCAGACGGACGTGGCGATGGGGTGGAAGAAGATCCTCGGGACGGTGCGCTCCTACGCCGACCTCGAGCCGTCCCTGCTGGCCCGGGTGGAGGAGCTCATCGACTTCACCACCGCCGGCTGAGTTCCGCCGGCGGTCCCTCGCCGGGCGCACGTCATGTCTTGACCATCTTCCTCGGGGTCGGTACGGTCAGCGTGCGAGAATCTACATCGATGTACAGCCCAGTCAACGGTGACTGGCCACGCGCACCCACCGATCGCGGACGACCGACCGGTGCGCGTCGCCTCCTCGGCGTACGAGAGAACGGAACCAGCTCATGAGACAGACCTCCACCCGCCGCTCCACCCGGATGCGCACCGCCGCGACCGCCCTGCTCGCCGCGTGCCTCGCCCTCGGCGGGGCCGCGACTGCGAGCGCAGGTCCGGGCACCGACCGCCCGGCGACCTCGCTCGCAGCGATCGCCGCCCCGCTCCCTGCTGCCGCACCGGCAGGCGGGCAGGCAAGCGGACAGGCGTCCGCCCAGCTGGCCGGGCAGATGGCACAACGCATCGCCGCCCAGGCCGTCGACGGGGACACCACCCCGATCCACGACCCGGCCCTCATCGTCGACGGCAGCACGTGGTGGGTCTACGGGACCGGCCGCCTCAACCGCGAGAACGGCGGGACCATCCAGATGTGGTCCTCGACGAACGCGGGCACCACGTGGCGCTACCGCGGCACCGTGTGGAACTCGATCCCGACGTGGATCGACCAGCACTTCGCGGGCGGCACCCTCCCCGAGAACCTCTGGGCGCCGGAGATCTACAAGAAGGACGGGACGTTCTACCTCTACTACTCGGCGTCCCGGTTCGGCACGAACACCTCGGTGACGGCGCTCGCGACGAACACGACGCTCGACCCCGCCAACCCCGCATACCGGTGGGTCGACGCCGGTCTCGTGGTCGCCTCCCCGGCGACGGGGCTGCCGGGCGGCAACAACTTCAACGCGATCGACGCCGGCATCGTCGAGTCGGGTGGCAAGCCCTACATGTCCATCGGATCGTTCTTCGACGGCATCTTCCTCGTGCCGCTCCAGTGGCCGAGCGGAAAGGTGGCCACCGCGGACTGGGCCCCGAAGACCGTGCAGCTCGCCGACCGGCGCACCACGACCAACGCCATCGAGGCCCCGTACATCACGCAGCGCGGCGGATTCTTCTACCTCTTCACGTCCTTCGACTCCTGCTGCAAGGGCACGAGCTCCACGTACAAGATCACCGTCGGCCGCTCGACGTCCGTCACCGGGCCGTACCTCGACAAGTCCGGGAAGTCGATGCTCAACGGCGGCGGCACGATCCTGCTGGCTTCCTCGGGGAACCGCGTGGGCCCGGGTGGGCAGTCGGTGTACGGCGACAACCTCGCGTTCCACTACTACGACGCATCGAACAACGGCGTGCCGACCCTCGCGATCGAGAAGATGACCTGGGTCGACGGCTGGCCGACGCTCGGTGGGACCACCAGCAGCACGAGCATCCTGCGCAACGCTCACGCGGGCACGTGCCTCGACGTCGCCGCGTCGACGGCCGGCACGGCTGCGACAGTGTGGTCGTGCAACGGCCTGGACAACCAGAAGTGGACGCGGACGGCCTCGAACGAGCTGCGCGTCTTCGGGTCGCAGTGCCTCGACGCGAGCGGGCGCGGCACCTCGCCCGGTACTGCGGTGATCATCTACGGCTGCTCCGGTGGGGCGAACCAGCAGTGGGTCAGCCAGGCCGACGGATCGATCCGCGGCGTCCAGTCCGGGCTCTGCCTCGATGTGTCCGGGTGGGGCACCGCGAACGGCACGAAGATCCAGCTGTGGACGTGCACGGGCGCGGCGAACCAGCGCTGGGCCCGCACATGATCGTGCCTAGAGGGGGTGCTCGCCGATGAGTCGGCGGTAGACGTAGGCCGAGGCGATCATGGCGACCGGCATGGTGATGAGCAGGCCGACGCCGAGCAGCAGGCTGCCGACGAGCTCCGCGATGTACACGCCGATGAACAGCAGCAGCACGGGAGCAACGTTCGCGGAGACCAGGCGGAAGCTCGCCGTGATCGAGTCGATGGCACCGAGTTGCTTGTCGATCACGAAGAACAGGGCGAACTGCGCGAAGAACGCGAAGATGACCCCGCCGATGATGGTGATGGACAGGATCGCGGTCGCCAGGCCCACGAGCAGGGCGGTGAGGATGACGGTGCCCAGGTTCGTGAACCTGAAGAAGTCCTGGTAGGCCAGGGGGCGACCCTGGGTGGCGATCAGCGAGCCCCGGATGATCCCGGCCTGGACGAAGGACCCGAGGATGACGGCGACGACGATGAACACCACCATGCCGAAGCCGAAGCCGACGGCCCCGCCGCTGCTGATGTTTCCGGAGTCGTCCGTGGTCGCCGCCGCCGTGCCGACGAGGATCATGAAGAAGACGACCGCGACCGCGACGAAGATGCCGAGGTAGGTCAAGGCCGCGAGCAGGATGACACCGACGTTCTGGGTGAACTTGTTCCAGCCGTAGGTGAACGCCTCCCCGATCTGCACCTCGTCCGTGGCCCCGGGTCCGTAGACGGCCTGCGGGGGCGGCGGGTAGGCGCCCGGCGGTGGGTAGGCGCCCTGCGGTGGATAGGGGCCAGGCGGCGGGTACCCACCCGGTGGGGCGTAGCCGCTGGGTGGCGGGAAGCTGCCCGGCGGCGGGTAGGCGTTGGGCGGTGGGTACCCACCGGGCTGCTGCTGCTGCGGCGGTGGCTGCTGCGGCGCCTGGGATGGCTGGGCAGGGTCCCGGGGATCCGGTGGGACCGGTCGGTCTGGTTCCTCGGGTCGGTTCTCACTCATGGCGTCTCCAAGTCGTTCGACGGATCCGCGCAGTCGCGCTCAGGACAATCGTTCCACCTCAGACACTCGGGCGCCCCCCGGGCGGGCTACCCGGTGCGCAGCGCGAGCGCCTGGGCCTGCGCCTGGGCGAGGGCAGCCACGAGCATCTGGGCGTAGAGATCCTGCCCCGAGGCCTGCGGGTGCACGCCGTCCTTGCCGACGCTCTCCGGGTGAGCGGCTGCCGTGGCCTGCCAGTCCGCCACGACGACGTGCGGGAACCGCGCGGCTGCCGAACGCATCTGGTCGTTGGTGGGACCCATCCACGGCCGGTCGCCGTAGCCGGTGACCAGCACGATCATGTGATCCGGGCCGATTGCGGCGATCGCGTCGTCCATCACCCGCTCGTTGACGGTGCTGTTGGTCCCGAGCGCGAGGACGACGAAGGGGCGCAGCGCCCCACCGGCGCTCAGGGCCGCTGCGGTCTCAGGTGCCGAGCTCATCTGCCGTGACACCTCGGCGTCGATGTGGATCCCGGGCAGCGCTGCCTGGAGCGAGGGGGCGCTGATGAGCGCCACCGAGTCGCCGATCACGGTGACCTGGTCCCCGGTCAGCGGCGCGACGACCGGCGCCGGGGGTGCCACCTCGGGCGGCGGTGCGGCCTCGGACGGGGCCGGGGCCATGGACGGATCCGGCGCCGGGTCGGGGGCAGGTGCCTGCTGGGTGGGGACGGGCAGCGGCGCGGGCGTGGTCGGCCCGGCGCCTGGCACCTGACCCGCCGCGGCGGCCGCCGCCCCGCGCAGGATCTCCGCCTCCAGCTCGGAGACGGCCGGCGCGCGGATGAAGGCCGCCGTCACCGCACCGACCAGGACGATCGACCCGGCCGCGGCAGCCACCAGGCGCACCCTGCCGCGCGCGGTGCGCGCCGGGGACCGTCGCTCCGCCCAGGCCACGAGCGCCACCCGGCGCATCCAGCCCCACAGCGTCCGCGCGAGTGTACCGAGCCCGCGGGCCATCACGGGCTGCTCGATGAACCGGTAGGACGCCCACGCGGCCGCGACCGTGAGCCCCAGCGTGACCACCACGACCGTCCACGGCGTCGCGCGCCCGGGGTGGTCCGCCCCCAGCACCTCCGAGACGAGCACGAGCACCGGCCAGTGCCAGAGGTAGAGCCCGTAGGACCGCACACCGATCCAGCGCAGCGGCGCGATCTCGCACCGCTGGGCGAGGTGCTGGCTGCGCACGACGAAGGCGATCAGCCCCACCGTGAGCACAGACGCCAGGACCAGGCCCCCGCGATAGGTGAACACCCCGTCGACGGTGAGCGTGACCGCGGCCGCCACCAGCCCGGCGGCGCTGCCCGCGCCGAGCGCGAGCCGCGCCAGGCGCCGGGCGGAGCCGCCGTCGGCGGCAGGCCCGCCGGCGGCAGCCGCGTTGGTGCCAGCCCCGTCAGCCGCCTGCACGCTGCGCGGGGCGAACCACAGCGCGAAGAATGCCCCCGCCATGAGCCCGAACAGGTGCGTGTCGGTGCCGAAGTACACCCGGGACGGGTCCGCCGCCGGGTCGAAGTGGAGGGCCATCCAGGTCGCGGACCCCACCGCGACGGCGCCGGTGACCACGAGGCCCGCGGTGCGCGATCGGCGGACGGTGAACACGGCGACCAGGACCAGCGGCCAGAACAGGTAGAACTGCTCCTCGACCGCCAGGGACCAGAAGTTCGCGAAGAGCTGGGGACTGAGGTCGCTGGAGTAGGAGGCACCCTGAACGATGTACACCCAGTTGCTGGCGAACGTCAGCGCGCCCAGGACCTGCGACCGGATCCCCACGAGCACGTCGCCGCCGAGGATCCCGGCCACCGCGGTGCAGGTGAGGACGACCGTGACCATCGCCGGCAGCAGACGGCGGGCGCGCCGAGTCCAGAACCGGCGCAGGGACACCCGTCCGGTCTGCACCCGCTCGCGGACCAGCAGGGTCGTGATGAGGAACCCGCTGAGCACGAAGAAGACGTCCACCCCGATGAACCCGCCCGGCAGCAGGTCCGGGGCGAGATGGAAGGTCATGACCGCCAGGACGGCGACAGCCCGCAGGCTGTCCAGCCCGTGGATCCGCGGAGGTCGGGTGCCCGCCGCTCGGGGCACCGCCGGCTTGCGGACGGTGCCGACGGAACCGGTGGAACCTGTCGTGGGGTGGGAGGAAGCTGAAGTCATGGTCAATCTGTGAGGTCGCGTACCACTGTGTCTGCCAGGAGCCGGCCCTTGCGGGTCAGCACCGCCCGCCCGCGCAGCGCGGCCCGTCCGTCCAGGAGCTGGTTGGCCACGTGCACCGCGACCCGCTGCCGCGCGTGGGGTGACAGGACGCTCAGGTCCAGCCCCTCCCGCAGGCGAAGACCGAGCATAACCCGCTCGAGGTGGGCCGAGGCGTCGTCGAGGACCTCACGTCCGGCGGCCGGGCTGAGCCCGTCGCCGAGCAGCTTCGCGTAGCGCAGCGGGTGCTTGACGTTCCACCACCTGATGCCCCTGGCACCGGGCGTGTCGGAGCCCATGTAGGAGTGCGCCCCCGGGCCGATGCCCCACCAGTCGTCCCCGCGCCAGTAGGCGAGGTTGTGACGGCAGGCACGCGGCGCACCGTCCACCGAGCGGGCCCAGTTGGACACCTCGTACCACTCGAGGCCGGCCGCGGTGAGCAGGTCGTCGGCGAGCTCGTACTTGGTCGCCTGGTCGTCCTCGCTCGGCAGGGCCAGCTCCCCCCGGCGCACCTGGGCGGCCATCTTCGTGCCCTGCTCCACGACGAGCGCGTAGGCCGAGACGTGGTCGACGCCGGTGGCCAGCGCGGTCTCCACGCTCACCCGCCAGTCGTCCAGGGTCTCCCCCGGCGTCCCGTAGATGAGGTCGAGGGACACCTCGAGGCCCACCTCCCGGGCCCACCGCACGACGTCGGGGATCCGACGGGGGTCGTGGGTGCGCTCGAGGGTCGCGAGCACGGACGGCACCGCTGACTGCATACCGAAGGACACCCGGGTGAACCCGGCGTCGGCCAGCACCCGCAGGGAGGCGGGGGTGACCGAGTCCGGGTTCGCCTCGGTGGTCACCTCGGCACCGGGGGCCAGTCCCCAGGTGTCGCGGACGCCGTCGAGCATCCGGGCGAGGTCCCCGGCGGGGAGGAGGGTGGGTGTCCCACCGCCGACGAAGACGGTCGCGACCTCGCGGGCCGGCAGGCCCGCGCGGTCCATGACGCGCGCCGCGAAGGCGATCTCGGAGAGCGCGGTCGTGGCGTAGGCGGACTGGCTCGCACCGCCCCCGAGCTCGCTCGCGGTGTAGGTGTTGAAGTCGCAGTAGCCGCAGCGCACCGTGCAGAACGGGACGTGCAGGTAGACGCCGAAGCCGCGGTCGCCGGCCCCGGCGGCCACCCACTCGGGGAGGGCGCCGTCGTCGGGGGCGGGGTCGCCGTCAGGGAGTGCCGGGCTCACGTCACTTCTTCTTGTCTTTGGACTCCGTCTGCTCCGACGTCAGGGCGGCGATGAAGGCTTCCTTGGGGACCTCGACGGAACCGATGGTCTTCATGCGCTTCTTGCCCTCCTTCTGCTTCTCGAGCAGCTTGCGCTTGCGGGAGATGTCACCGCCGTAGCACTTGGCCAGGACGTCCTTGCGGATCGCGCGGATCGTCTCACGGGCGATGACGCGGGCGCCGATGGCGGCCTGGATGGGCACCTCGAACTGCTGGCGGTTGATGAGGTTCTTGAGCTTGCCGACCATGGACAGGCCGTAGGCGTAGGCGTTGTCCTTGTGCACGATCGCGCTGAACGCGTCGACCTGTTCGCCCTGGAGCAGGATGTCGACCTTGACGAGCGCGGCCGCCTGCTCGCCGATGACGTCGTAGTCGAGGGAGGCGTAGCCGCGGGTCTTCGACTTGAGCTGGTCGAAGAAGTCGAAGACGATCTCTGCCAGGGGCAGGATGTAGCGCATCTCCACGCGGTCGGCGGAGAGGTAGTCCATGCCCTGCAGCTCGCCGCGCCGACCCTGGCACAGCTCCATGACGGCGCCGATGAACTCGGCCGGGGCGATGATCGTCGCCTTGACGATCGGCTCGCGCACCTCGGCGATCTTGCCGCCGGGGAACTCGCTCGGGTTGGTCACCGTGATGACCGTCTTGTCCTCCATCGTCACCTCGTAGATGACGTTGGGTGCGGTCGAGATGAGGTCGAGGGTGAACTCGCGCTCGAGGCGCTCGCGCACGATCTCCAGGTGCAGCAGACCCAGGTATCCGACCCGGAAGCCGAAGCCCAGGGCGACGGACGTCTCGGGCTCGTAGATGAGGGCCGCGTCGTTGAGCTTGAGCCGGTCGAGGGCGTCGCGCAGGATCGGGTAGTCCGAGCCGTCCACCGGGTACAGGCCCGAGAAGACCATCGGCTTGGGGTCGGAGTAGCCACCGAGGGCGTCCTCGGCCGGCTTGTGCGCGTTGGTGACGGTGTCACCGACCTTGGACTGGCGGACGTCCTTGACCCCGGTGATGAGGTACCCGACCTCGCCGACACCCAGCCCCTTGGTCGGGCTCGCCTCGGGAGAGGACACCCCGATCTCCAGGAGGTCGTGGGTCGCCCGCGTGGACATCATGACGATGCGCTCGCGCGGGCTGAGGTGACCGTCGACCACGCGGACGTAGGTGACCACGCCGCGGTAGGTGTCGTAGACGGAGTCGAAGATCATCGCCCGGGCGGGGGCGTCGGGGTCCCCGGTCGGCGGCGGCGTCTTGAGCACGATGCGGTCGAGCAGCTCGGGGACGCCCATCCCGGTCTTGCCGGAGATCTTGAGGATCTCCTCGGGCTCGCAGCCCACGAGGTTCGCCAGCTCTTCGGCGTACTTCTCGGGCTGGGCGGCCGGCAGGTCGATCTTGTTGAGCACCGGGACGATCGCCATGTCGTTCTCCATGGCGAGGTACAGGTTGGCCAGCGTCTGGGCCTCGATGCCCTGCGCGGCGTCGACCAGGAGCACCGCGGCCTCGCAGGCCGCGAGGGACCGGGAGACCTCGTACGTGAAGTCGACGTGCCCGGGGGTGTCGATCATGTTCAGCGCGTAGCCGGTGGGCACGCCGTCGGCGTTGTCGACCTCCCAGGGCATGCGCACGGCCTGGGACTTGATCGTGATGCCGCGCTCGCGCTCGATGTCCATGCGGTCGAGGTACTGCGCGCGCATGACGCGCGGGTCGACGACGCCGGTCAGCTGGAGCATGCGGTCGGCCAGGGTGGACTTGCCGTGGTCGATGTGGGCGATGATGCAGAAGTTGCGGAGGAGCTCCGGAGCAGTGGCCGCGGGCTGAATGCGGGCGAGATTGGCCGCTGAAGGGATAGGAGTCACGGAGTCGATTCTCCCACGACCGTGGCCGGGTGAGGACCGGGCGGAGACCGGGCAGGGACCGAGCGGAGACCGGGCGCCTCAGCGACGGGTCATCGCCACGCTCACCTCGAGGGCGCTGGACCCCGCGCCGGCGAACACTCCCTTGAGCGGGGCGACGTCGGCGTACTCGCGTCCCCGGCCCACGCTCACGTGGTCGCCACCGGTGAACTTGCGGTTGGTCGGGTCGAAGCCGAACCACTCACCCACCCACCACTCGATCCAGGCGTGCGACTCGCCCAGGACCGTCTCCCCGGCGCCCCCGCCCTCGAGGGGGTAGAGGTACCCCGAGACGTACCGGGCCGGGATGCCCACGCTGCGCAGCGCCCCGATGCTCAGGTGCGCCATGTCCTGGCACACGCCCTTGCGGGTCACCCAGGCCTCCGCGGCCGGGGTGTGGACGGTCGTGACTCCGGGCACGTACTCGAGCTCCCCGCGCAGGTCCAGGCAGATCCGCTCGGCCGCGGCGTGCGGGTCGAGGCCTGCGGCGGTGCGTGCGGCGAGCTGGGTGACCTCCTCGGGGACCGCGGTCGTGGGTGAGGTGGTGAGGTAGGCGCTGAAGGCGTCCTGGACCCACGCGCTCCCCAGCGTCTCCCAGCCGGCCGACGCCGCTCGCGGGCTGGGGTGGTCGAGGACGTCGACGACCGACTCGGCCACGATCGTCAGCCGGCTGTGCGGGGCGAGCACCTCGAAGGAGGTGACCGCGGTGCCCCAGTAGTCCACGTGGTCGGTCGACCACGTGCTCGGGGAGACGATCACGGACGCCGACCGGACCTGCTGGTCGCCCCCGTGCACGGGGGTCATCCGGACCTCGTTGTAGGAGGCGGTGACCGGGGAGGCGTAGTCGAAGAGGGTCGTGTGGACCACGTGCAGCTGGCTCACAGCGCACCCCCGACCCACGTCGTCAGGGCGACGGACGGGAAGTACCGGGACCGGATCGAGTCGCTCGCGGCCGAGCAGGCTCGTTGCACGCTCTCCATCGCCTCGGGCAGGGCCATCAGGGTCTCCTCGATCGGGCTGTACTCCAGGCGGGTGCGCACGATGCCCAGGTGCCGGCGGGCGTCGTCGTCCACCCCGTAGCGGTCGGCGATCGGCTCGAGCTCACGCAGGTGGCGCTCGGCGTTCTCCAGGGCCGCCACGACCGACCGCGGGAAGAGGCGATCGAGGAGCAGGAACCCCGCCGCCCGCTCGTCCGAGGCGAGCCCCCGATAGGTCCGCAGGTAGGACTCGTACGCTCCGCAGGCCCGCAGCAGCGCGGTCCACCCCGGGCCGGACTGCCCGAGCCGGGTCTGGGTGGTGATGAGGCGGGCGGTCATGTCCGCGCGCTCGAGGGACCGCCCGAGCATCATGAACTGCCACGTGGCATCGCGGCTGGTGGCGGAGTCCACGAGCCCGGCGACGGTGGCCGCCCGCTCGCGCACCCAGGAGAAGTACTCGTGCGGACCGGCCAGGCGCATGAGACCGGTCGCCTGGTTGTGCGTGGTGTTCAGGCACTCCCACAGCTCGGTGGAGATGATCTCGCGGGCACGGCGGGCGTTCTCCCGCGCGGCCACCAGCGCCCCGGCGATCGAGGAGGAGTTGTGCTGGTCGTAGGCGAGGATCGCGAGCATCTGCGCCCGGTCCACGGGCGGCCCGTCCTGGGCCCGGGAGCTGTCCATGACGTCGAGCAGGGAGCGGCAGGCCTGGTCCTCCTCGACCCAGGGGTCCTCCGAGAGCAGCTGGACGTAGACGTCGAGCATCCGGGCGGTGTCGTCGGCGCGCTCGACGTAGCGCCCGATCCAGAACAGAGACTCCGCTATCCGAGAGAGCATGGTGGTTCCCCTTCCGTGCGGTCGGCGAGCTGCTGTTGTTGTTGCTGCTGCTGCTGTTGTCGGGTGGCTGCCTCGGCCCAGTCGTCGGCCGGGTTGGTGTCGATCGGCACCGACACCCCGCCCACCGCCGCGCCCGACGCCGCAGCCACCTCGAGCGGTGAGGGCACCGGGTCCGCGCAACGCGGGCGTTCCCCCATGACCCACGTGTCCTTCGACCCCCCGCCCTGGGAGCTGTTGACGATGAGCTGCCCCTCGGGCAGCGCGACCCGGGTGAGGCCCCCGGGCAGCACCCACACGTCGGAGCCGTCGTTGACGGCGAAGGGCCGCAGGTCCACGTGCCGGGGCCGGAACCGGCCGTCGACGAAGGTCGGCGTGGTGGAGAGCTGGACCACCGGCTGGGCGATCCAGCCGCGTGGGTGGCTCAGCAGCCGCTTGCGCATGGTCTCGAGCTCGGCGGCCGTGGCCTGGGGACCCATGAGGATGCCTTTGCCGCCCGAGCCGTCGACAGGTTTGACCACGAGCTCGTCGAGGCGGTCCAGCACCTCCTCGAGCGCTTCCGGCTCCTGCAGCCGCCACGTGTCGACGTTGGCGATGAGCGGGTCCTCGCCGAGGTAGTAGCGGATGAGATCAGGGACGTAGGTGTAGACGAGCTTGTCGTCGGCGACCCCGTTGCCGACCGCGTTGGCCAGGGTCACCTTGCCCAGCCGGGCGCTGGTGAGCAGGCCGGGGGTGCCCAGGATCGAGTCGGCGCGGAACTGGACCGGGTCGAGGAACTCGTCGTCGACCCTGCGGTAGATGACGTCCACCCGGCGCCGCCCGCGGGTGGTGCGCATCCACACGTGCCCGCCCGCGCAGAACAGGTCCCGGCCCTCGACCAGCTCGACGCCCATGAGCCGGGCCAGCAGGGAGTGCTCGAAGTAGGCGGAGTTGTAGACCCCGGGGGTGAGCACGACCACGGTCGGGTCGGCGGCCCCTTCCGGTGCGGCGGCGATGAGGGCGTCGAGCAGCCGGCGGGGGTAGTCCCCGACCGGGCTGATCCGCATCTGGGAGAACAGCTCGGGGAAGGTCTGGGCCATCGCCCGCCGGTTGGAGATGACGTAGCTGACCCCGCTGGGCACCCGGACGTTGTCCTCCAGGACCCGGAAGGCCCCGCGTTCGTCGCGGACCAGGTCGATCCCCGAGACGTGCACGCGCACCCCGTTGGGCGGCTCGATGCCGGCGGCCTCGCGGTGGAAGTGGGAGGACGACACGATGAGCGACTGCGGCACGACGCCGTCGGTCACCGCCCGCTGGGGACCGTAGACGTCGGCGAGGAACGCCTCGAGGGCGCGGACCCGTTGGGCGACGCCGGCGGAGATCACCGTCCAGTCCTGCGCCTCGATGACCCGCGGGACGACGTCGAGCGGGAAGGGCCGCTCCTCGCCCGCGAAGTCGAAGGTCACGCCCTGGGCGAGGTAGGAGCGGGCGAGGGTGTCGGCGCGGGCCGCGACCTCGGTGGCGCTCAGGCTGGTCAAGGTCGCGTGCACGGGACGGTAGGCCGCTCTGACCAGGGCGTCAGAGTCGATCATCTCGTCCCAGGCCGCGGCTGGTGGGTACCCCTCGAAAAGATCCGTCATTCCCGGAACGTACCGGTGCGATGTCACGCCGATGTGTCATGGGCGTTTCAGTCGCGTGCCCCGGTAGATTGCCGGTGTGGCAATGAACCGATGGATCTCAGCCCTGGCCGACGCCGCACGCTCGGCCTTGTCGACCGTCTCGCGTGAGCGGGCGCGGACCACGCGGCGGACGGCGCCCGGGCCCCGTCCGGCGCCCGCGCCGTCGCCTCCCGCCGCGCCCCGAGGCGCGGGCTACCCGGGTGACTTCACCGGCGTCGTGCGACCCCAGTACTCCCCCTCCCTCGACGGGAACCCCGACCCCGGGGAGATCGTGTGGACGTGGGTCCCCTACGAAGAGGACTTCACCCAGGGCAAGGACCGCCCGGTGCTGCTCGTCGGCCGCGACGGCGCCTGGCTGCTCGGGCTCATGCTCACGAGCAAGGACCGCTCCCGCAACGGCGCCGGCGGCGGGGGTGACACCCGTCCGCAGTGGCTCGACATCGGCTCCGGGCCGTGGGACGCCCAGGGCCGCGACTCCGAGGTGCGCCTGGACCGGGTGCTGCGGGTGGACCCCGCCGCGGTGCGCCGCGAGGGCGCGATCATGGGTGAGGCACTGTTCCAGAAGGTCACTCGCGCCATGGGGTGAGTCCGCGGTCACGACGCCGGCAGGAGGACAGTTCTCCTGGTAGCCTTACCGATTGCGTGCTCCGTCAGGGTCGGCGGGCACCATTCCAGTACCTCTCCACGGGTTCCCCACCCCAGTCCCGGTGCTGGAAACGCCTTCTACGACCTGTTCACTCGCTCCGGCGAAATTACAAGAGAGTCCTCACGTGGCTAACATCAAGTCTCAGATCAAGCGTATCGGCACCAACGAAAAGGCGCGCCTTCGCAACAAGGCCGTCAAGTCCGAGCTTCGCACGCACGTTCGTCGTGTGCGCGACGCTGTCGCCTCCGGCGACAAGGATGCCGCTCTCGCTGCACTGGTCAACGCGTCCAAGAAGCTCGACAAGGCCGTGTCCAAGGGAGTCATCCACTCCAACCAGGGCGCGAACCGTAAGTCGGCTCTGGCAAAGGCCGTCAACGGCCTGTGAGTCTCCTGATCGGCCACACCTCGGTGTGACCGTTCGCAACAAAGGCGCTACTTCCCGTGTCGGGGTGGCGCCTTTGTCGTCCCCGGACCCCCTCGCTGCGACCGGACCCACTCGCTGAGTGCGGCCAGATGGCTGCCCAAACCGGACACGAGGCAGCCATCTGGCCGCACTCAGCAGGAGTGGGCGTCAGGTCAGCGGCCGGCGCTGGCGGCGACGAGGAGGACGGCGCGCTCGACCGCGAAGACGGGGTCACGGCCGGCGCCCTTGACCTCGGCGTCGGCGGCGGCCGTCGCGGTGATCGCCGTCGCCAGGCCCTCCGGCGTCCAGTTCGCCAGGTCCTTGCGCGCACGGTCCACCTGCCACGGCGCGAGGCCCAGGTCGGCCGGGGTCAGCCCACGCCCGCGCAGCGCCGCCACCTTCGCCAGCGTGCGCAGCTTCATCGCGAGCGCCGCCACGACCGGGACCGGGTCCGCGCCGGTGGCCAGGGCGTGCCGCAGCAGCGAGACGGCCTGTCCGGCGTCGCCGGCGATCGCGGCGTCGGCCACCCGGAACCCGGTCGCCTCCACCCGCCCGCCGTAGTACTTGGTCACCGCGGGCTCGTCGATGGCCCGCTCGGAGTCGGCCATGAGCTGGGAGCACGCCGCGGCGAGCTCGCGCAGGTCGCTGCCGACGGCCTCGACGAGAGCGCGCACGGCACCCACGCTGGCCCGTCGGCCGCCCCGTTTGAACTCGGCCGCGGCGAAGGCCACCTTGTCCGTGTCCTTCTTGATCGGTTCGCAGGCCACCGCGGGGGCGCCGCTGGCCCGGACGGCGTCGAGCATCTTCTTGCCGCGGACCCCGCCGCGGTGCGCCAGGACGAGCCAGACGTCTTCGGCCGGTGACCGCAGGTACTCGAGGACGTCGGTGATGAGCGCCTCGGTGGTGGCCTCGGCCCCGTCGATGACGACGAGACGCGGCTCGGCGAACAATGACGGGCTGGTGAGCACCGACAGCATGCCCGACTGGTAGCCCGCGGCCTGGATCTCGGTCTTCTCCATGGCCGGGTCCTCGGTGCGGGCGAGCTGGGTGAGGCGGTCGATCGCGCGGTCGACGAGCAGCCCTTCGGCGCCCTGGACCAGCACGACGGGCGCGAGCCGCGCCTCCTCCCAGGACAGTCCGGGGATGGTCGCGCGCTTGGTCGAGGAACGGGGGGCTGCCATGGTCCCAGGGTGTCACGAGCAGGTCCCCGCGACCAACGTCTCCTCGTCGCGGACCAGCAGGGCGAAGGTTGCACAGGTGTCGGTCCGCACGATCGCCGAGCCGACACCGCGGTAGAGGTCCAGGGCGGAGCGGGTGGGGTGACCGTAGGTGTTCTCGGACCCCGAGCTGACCAGCGTCACCTCGGGTGAGAGGTACCGGGCCAGGGCCGGGTCCTGGGTGCTCGATCCGTGGTGGGCCATCTTGACGACGTCGACCGGCCCCGTGCCTCCGGCCTCGAGGGTCGCCAGGAGGTCCGCCTGCCCCGCGCTCTCCAGGTCGCCCAGGGCCATGACCGAGAGGTGCTCGGTCGTGATCGCCAGGACGACGCTGCTGTCGTTCGCACCGCCGCTCCCCCCGCCTGCGGCGACCACCTGCCACCCCACGTCGAACCCGTCGGCCGGGACCGTCCCCGCATCGCCGGCCTGCGCCGTCGCCCAGACGACCCCGGCGTCCTCGAGGGTCGCGGTGACCGCCGTGGCCTGGTCGCCAGGGTCCAGCACCGGGCTGACCAGTACCGACTCCACCCGGGCGGCGGCCAGGACCTCCTCGAGCGCGCCGACGTGGTCGGCGTGGAAGTGGGTGAGGACCAGGAGGTCAAGACCGGTGATCCCCATCTCGGCCAGGCAGCGTCCCACCCCGCCGCCGGCCGGGCCGACGTCGACCATGACCGCCCGACCGGAGCCGGTCCGCACCACCATCGCGTCTCCCTGCCCGACGTCGCACATCGCCACCTCCCAGTCGGCGGGCCAGCCCGCGGGTCCGGCCGGGGTCCCACCGGCCAGCTCGGCGAGCCACGGCGGGCGCGCGAACCACACGACGACGGCCGCCGCGACCACGACCGTCAGGACGACGACCCCGGTCCGCACCGGTGCCCACGCCGCACGCAGGACCGCGGAGTCCGCGCGCCCCAGCACGTCCCGCGGCGTCCGTCCGGGGCGTGGGACCGTCGGCGAGCGGGCCAGCCCGAGGACGAAGAGCCACGTCCGCAGCCCCCAGACGATCGCCGGCCAGCCGGCGGCCGCGGCAAGTGCGGCGAGGGTGAGGACGGCGAGGAGCAGCGCCCCGGGTCCCCCACCCGGCCACGGCAGCCGCGCGGCGGGGGCCGCCGCGAAGGTCGTGGCCACCTCCGCGATCCACCAGGTCGACCACCCGGCGACCTGGGCGAGCAGCCAGGCCGCCGCCGGCCACCACGGCGCGCACAGCGCACCGAGCACGCCCAGGACGGTCGCGCTGACGAGCGCGGGGGCGGCGAGCAGGTTGGCGGGGACGGAGTAGATCGCGACGGACGGGTCGAGCAGGACGATCACCGGCGCGCAGGCGAGCTGGGCGGCGATCGGCACGGCCAGGGCCAGGGCGAGCCAGGACGGCAGCCACCGTTCCAGGGCGCGGGTGAGCGGTGCCGTCCCGATCACCAGCCCCGCGGTGGCCAGCACGGAGAGCGTGAAGGCGAAGGATCGTGCCAGGAACGGGTCGGTCACCAGGAGCACGACGACTGTGGCGCAGAGCGCGGGGATGGCCTGGGCGGTCCGCCCGAGCAGGACGGCGAGCAGGGTGAGGGCGCCCATCCCGCCCGCGCGCAGGACGCTGGGCTCGGGGTGGACCAGGAGCACGAACCCGGTCAGGACGAGGGCTGCGCCCGCGGCCCGGCCCCACCGGGGCAGGCGGACCAGCGCGCAGAGCCAGAACGTCGCGGCCGCGATGATCGCGAAATGGGATCCGGAGACGGCGGTCATGTGCGTGAGGCTGGTGGTCACCAGGGCCTCGTCGAGCTCGGGGTCGAGCATCGACGTGTCACCGATCGCGACCCCGGGGACCAGCCCCCGGGCCTGGTCCGGCAGCCGCGCGCACACCTCCATGAAGGCCGCCCGGATCGTGTTCACCCCGCGGAGCGCCGGGCCCGGAGGGCTGGTCACGGCGATCCCAGCGTCGTCGAGGAGCAGCATGGCTGCCGTGGCCGAACCGGGGTCGACCGGGCGCACCCGGCCGTCGACCACGACCGTCGACCCGTAGGGCACGTCGAGCAGCTCCGCTCCCCCGATGACCAGCACGTCGCCGTGCACGGGTCCGCGGGTGGGTGCGGCGTCGACCGTCGCGGTCACGGTCGCTGCCTGGACCGTCAGGCGGAAGCGCTGCTGGCCTCCCGTCCCGGCCGCGATCGGGCGGGGTTCGGAGACCACGGTGCCCACGAGCTCGACGTGCGCGCCGCGGGCGAGCAGCGGGGTGAGGATCCCCGACTCCCGCGCGGTGAGCTGGCCGGCGACGGCCACCAGGACGCAGGTGAGCACCCCGATCGTGAGGGCCACCTGACCGGCCCCGCGAACCGGTGCCGGGTGCCCGCGCCGGGTGAGCGTGACCAGGACCGCGCAGCACCCCAACGCCAGCGCGACCGCGACGAGCACGGCCCACCGGGCGGTCGCCGCGGGCTGGCCCACCAGGACGATCGCCGCGACCCATCCGCTCACCGCGACCGGGACCAGGCGCAGGTCGAAGACCCGCACGGTCAGACCGTGACCAGGTCACGGATCTTGGCCAGGACCGCCGGGCCGATCCCGGACACCTCGAGCAGGTCCTCGACCGCACCGAAGCCGCCGTTCTCCTCCCGCCAGGTGATGATCCGGCCGGCGAGCGCGGGACCGATCCCCGGCAGCGCGTCGAGGGCACCGGCGTCGGCGGTGTTGAGGTCCGTCACCGCGGTGCCGGTGCCGGGCGCGGTGCTGGGGGCGGACTGGGGCGGCTGGGCGGCCGGTGGTCCCGCCACCACCGGGATCTGCTCCCCCGGGGTGGGCACGTAGACCTGCTCGCCGTCGACCACCGGCCGGGCCAGGTTGACCGCCCCGGCGTCGGCCTCCGTCGTCATCCCGCCCGCCGCGGCGATCGCGTCGATGACCCGCGCCCCGGCGGCGACCGCGACCACACCGGGGCTGTTGACCTGGCCGACGACGTGGACCGTCACCCCGACCGGGGCTGGGGGTGAGGGATCAGGGACGGGCGGCGCGGCGGCGTCCTGCGCACCCTCAGGGCCGAGGCCCCCGGTATCTCGCTCCTCCGTCGCGGTGGCTCTCCCGCTGGCTGCGGTCCCAGGATCGACCTGGGACAGCGGCACCGGCGTGCCTGAGGCGCGCGCGAGGTCCCTGACCACGACCGCGCCCGTGACGAGGGCGACCGCGAGGGAGGCGATGACGGCCGTCCCCACGCCCACCGACCATCGGCGCCGTCGCACCTGCCGGGCGACCAGGCCGTCGTGCTCGAGGGGGTGGCCGTGCGCGGCCGTGTACGCCGTCGACACCGACGCCATGAGCCCCGACACCGATGTCAGACGGTCTGGGGGAGCGCCGGGCGGTTCTGGCTCGGCGGGCTCGCTCTCGTGGTCCGCCTGGTGACGGGGACGGGGTTCTGGTCCGGTTCTGCTCACCCTGCGACCCTGGCACCACCCCCTCGCGCGCCGTCGCCCCGGGCAGGCCCAGCGGGGACGGGACTACCCGGCGTCTGGGCTGTGGGCGACGTCTTCCGTCGTGATGAGCGCGAGCAGCCCCGGACCCACGTGCGCGCCGAGGACCGCGCTGACCGGGGTGATGAGCACCTCGCGCCCGGTCGCCTCGGTGATCTGCGCCGCGCACGCCCGGACCGCGGCGTCGTCGCCCAGGTAGTGCATGGCGAAACGGACGTCGTCGCTGCGCCGGGCGGCGGCGATCCCGGACTCCACGAGCCGGGCTGCCATCGCCGCGCGTGTGCGGATCTTGTGCACCACCTCGACCCGACCGCCCCGCACCCCGAGGACCGGCCGCAGGCCCAAGGCGGTGCCGACCGCCGCAGCGGCCGCGCTGAGCCGGCCCCCGCGGCGCAGGTACTCGAGGGAGTCCACCACGAAGACGGCCTCCGACGACGTCGCGGTCTGCATGGCCGCCCGCGCCACCGCGGCGCTCGAGGCCCCTTGGGCAGCGGTGCGCGCCGCGGCGAGCACCGCGAAGCCGAGCCCCATCGCGACCGTGCGCGAGTCCACCACCTGGACCGGGACCGGGCTCGTCCGGGCTGCGAGCGCAGCGGCGTGCACCGTCCCGGACAGGTCCCCGGACAGGTGGACCGAGACGATGTGCCGCGCGCCGGCCGCGGCGGCCTGGCGGTACGCCTCGGCGAAGGCGTGCGCGGTGGGTTGGGAGGTGGTGAGCACGGCGCGGCGGTCCAGGGCGGCCACGAGGTCGCCGGTGGACAGGTCCACCCCCTCCTGGAAGGCGGTCCCGTCGATGACGACCTGGAGCGCCACGACCCCGATCCCCCAGCGTTCGACGAGGTCGGGTGGCAGCGAGGCGGTGGAGTCCGTGACGACATGGACGTCCCGGATCGGGGGACGGGTGCTCTGGGCGGGACTCACCGGACCACCCTAGGCGGCGCGAGGGGGCAGACGCGTGCGGCACGCGCCGCGCACGCGCGCGCGACGCACGCCCCCTAGGATCCGATCATGGCCGACGACGCTCCCACCAGTCCCGCACCCGACCTCGCCGCCCTGCGCGCCGCGGCGACCCAGGCGGCGGCCGAGGCTGCGCAGGCTCGGGCGGTGGCCGCCCAGGCCGCTCTCGACGCAGCCTTGTCCGCCGCGGGGCAGGTCACCGCGCCCATCACCCCCGCCACCCCACCCACCGCACCCACCGCACCCGACCCCCTCTCCGACTATGCCGCGAAGGTCAGCGCCGCCTACGCAGCGCCCGGTGGGCTCCTCGCCCTGGGTGCGCTGCTCGAGGGCGAGATCGGCGGGGAGCCCGTCGCGGCGTCGGGCGCGCAGGTGGGGTTCGCGCTGGCCATGCTCAACCGGCACGGGCTGGTGGCCGGGGCGACCGGGACCGGGAAGACGAAGACGCTGCAGGTCATGGCCGAAGGGCTGTCCGACGCGGGGGTGCCGGTGTTCCTCGCCGACGTCAAGGGCGACCTGTCCGGGCTCGTGGTGCCGGGGGCTGCGGGCGAGAAGGTCCTCGAGCGCTCGCGCAGCATCGGCCAGGACTGGCATCCGAGGGTCTACCCGGTCGAGTTCTACTCCCTCGGCGGGCTGGGCGCGGGCGTGCCGATCCGCACCACCATCTCCGACTTCGGGCCGCTGCTGCTGGCCAAGGTGCTCGAGCTCAACCCCACGCAGGAGTCCAGCCTCGGGCTCGTCTTCCACTGGGCGGACACGCAGGGGCTGGCCCTGCTGGATCTCAAGGACCTGCAGTCGGTCATCGCCCACCTCGTCTCCGACGAGGGCAAGGCCCAGCTCAAGGGGATCGGTGGGCTCTCGGCCGCGACGGCCGGGGTCATCCTGCGGGAGATCATCACGTTGCAGGCGCAGGGGGCGGACGTGTTCTTCGGGGAGCCGGCGTTCGCGTCGTCGGACCTGCTGCGGGTCGCGGCGGACGGGCGCGGCATGGTCTCGGCGCTCGAGCTGCCCGCGGTGGCCGACCGGCCCGCGCTGTTCTCGACCTTCCTCATGTGGCTGCTCGCGGACCTGTTCCAGGATCTGCCCGAGGTGGGCGACCTCGACAAGCCGAAGCTCGTGTTCTTCTTCGACGAGGCGCACCTGCTCTTCCGCGGCGCCTCGAAGGACTTCATCAACCAGGTGGTGCAGACCGTGCGGCTCATCCGGTCCAAGGGTGTGGGGATCTTCTTCGTCACCCAGAGCCCCAAGGACGTGCCCGCGGATGTGCTCGCCCAGCTCGGCAACCGGGTCCAGCACGCGCTGCGCGCCTACACCCCCGACGACGCCACGGCCCTCAAGGCCGCGGTGCGCACCTTCCCGACCTCGCCCTACGACCTCGAGCAGCTGCTGCAGTCATTGAGCACCGGGGAGGCCGTGGTCACCGTCCTCACCGAGAAGGGCGCGCCGACGCCGGTCGCCTGGACCCGGGTGCGGGCGCCGCAGTCGTCGATGGACCCCGCTCCCGCGGCGACGATGCACCAGGTCGTCGCGGCGTCGCCGTCGCTGGCCCGGTACGGCACCCCGGTCGACGGCGAGAGCGCCTACGAGCTGCTCGCGGCCCGGGTCGCGGCGTCGGCCGCCCAGGCCAGCGCGGACCAGGCCGCCGCCGCTGCGGCCAAGGAGGCGGCCAAGCTCGCCGACGAGCTCGCCGACATGCAGGCCACGCTCGACCGTGACGCAGCCCGACCCCGCACGAGCCCCACCCGCCGGTCCACCGGCGGCGTCCAGGACGGCCTCGACTCTCTCCTCAAGTCCGCCGGCTCAGCCCTGGGCCGAGAGATCACCCGAACCATCTTCGGCACCCGCCGCCGCTGACCCCCCGTTCCCCTCCCGCTGAGTGCTGGAAAGTACGGCGACACGCCGGGTGTGTCGCCGTACTTTCCAGCACTCAGCGGGGGTTACGGGGGCGGCCGAGGGCTCGGGCGGCGCGTACTCGGGTGATGAAGCGGTCTGGGTAGCGTAGGACGTCGTCGGCGGTTGCCGTGATGATCAGCCAGCCGTTGTCTTCGAGGCGCTGGCGGCGTTCCACATCCCGGCGCCACGTGGCCGGATCGGTGCGGTGGACGTCGCCGTCGTACTCGATGGCGATCTTGAGGTCGCGGTACTGCATGTCCGCAAGTGCGAGGAACTCGCCGGTGCTCGAGTAGACCGGCTGGTTGACCTCCGGGCACGGCAACCCCGCTGACACGAGCACCAGCCTGGTTCGGGTCTCCATGGTGGAGTCGGTTCCCGGGCGCAACAGCACGAGCGCATCCCGGCAGAGGGCGAGCCCGCGCATCTTGTGAGTCGCTTCGGTCAGCCGTGCGAGACAAGCGACCGTCGTCACTGGCGACCGGCGTCGCAGCATGGCGTCGCCGAGGACGACCACATCGTGCAGAAGCATCCCGTGGGCCAGGTGCAACCAGGCCTGGGCGGCTGAGGTGACTCGCAACGGGCCGATCCGCACCACGTCGAGCGACGGCTGGGAGCACAAGTGTGCAACAAAGCTGCCGCTCTGGGTCCGTCGCCCACGAGTGGGAGTCACGACGTGCAGCCGCTCGTCTCCTGCGAGCCGCCACGGAACCTCGACGTCGTGCAGACGCAGTGCGGTGACGTGGCTGAAGCACGCGGCGTCGGGCAGGAGCTGCTGTGCGGCGAGACACCGGTCGGCCAGGTTCAGATCAAGGCCGGCCAACGTGCGCACCCCACGAAAGGGACGCTGAAAGGCCCACCCGTCGACATCTTGGCGACCCATGCCGCCCGCCAAAGCCTCCCGGCGCAGGAAAGGGCCGGTCTCTGAGAGATCCATCCCCAGATCCTGCCCCGCGCCCAGCCCCCCGGCACCCGCCCTGTGGACAACCCGCTGAGTGCTGGATCTTACGGCGACACGCCGGGCGTGTCGCCGTAAGATCCAGCACTCAGCGGAAGGGGGGGGAGGTGGGCGGGGGTGGGGGATGTGGGGCGGGGTCAGATGACGACGTTGACGAGCTTGGGGGGCTTGACGATGAGCTTGCGGATGGGGGCGCCGTCGAGGAAACGGAGCAGGGCGGGGTCGGCCAGGGCGGCGGCCTCGAGGTCGGCGGCGGTGATGTCGGGGGCCACCTCCAGCCGGGACCGGACCTTGCCCTGCACCTGGATGATGCAGGTCACGGTGTCCTCGACGAGGTACTGCTCGTCGGCGACCGGGAACGGGGCGTAGGCCAGGGACTCGGGGTGACCGAGCCTGGACCACAGCTCCTCGGCGATGTGCGGGGCCACCGGCGCGGTCATCAGCACGATCGCCTCGGCCGCCTCGCGGGGAACCACGGGCAGCCCGGTGAGGTGGTTGTTCAAGGTGATGAGCTTGGCGATCGCCGTGTTGGCGCGCATGTTCTCCATCTCCACCCGCACGTCGACGATCGCCCGGTGCACCGCACGCAGGGTCTCGACGGAGGCCGGGGCGTCGGTGACGGTGAGCTCGCCGCTGTCCTCGTCGAGCACGTTGCGCCACAGCCGCTGCAAGAACCGCTGGGAGCCGACGACGGCCCGGGTGTCCCACGGGCGGGACACGTCGAGGGGGCCCATCGACATCTCGTACACCCGGAAGGTGTCCGCGCCGTAGGCCTCGTACATCTCGTCCGGGGTCACGACGTTCTTGAGCGACTTGCCCATCTTGCCGTACTCGCGGTTGACGACCTCGCCCTTCCACAGGTACATCGCCGAGCCGTCGCCGGTGAGGATCTCCTCGACGTCCTCCGCGGGGACGTACTGCCCGCGGGCGTCGGTGTAGGCGTAGGCCTGGACGTAGCCCTGGTTGAAGAGCTTGTGGAACGGCTCGACGCTGGAGACGTAGCCCAGGTCGAAGAGCACCTTGTGCCAGAACCGCGCATAGAGCAGGTGCAGCACCGCGTGCTCGACGCCGCCCACGTACAGGTCCACGCCGCCCGCGGCCCCGGTTGTCTCGTTGTGGCCGGGACCCATCCAGTACGTGTCGAGCTCGGGCGAGACCGGCACGAGGGCCTCGGGACCGTTGTTGAACGGGTCGAGGTAGCGCAGGTAGTACCAGCACGACCCGGCCCAGTTGGGCATCGTGTTGGTGTCGCGGCGGTAGGTGCGCGGACCGTCGCCGAGGTCGAGGGTGACGTTCACCCAGTCCTCGTTGCGGCCCAGCGGCGGCTCCGGGGACGACTGGGCGTCGTCGGAGGCGAAGGTGCGCGGGGAGTAGTCGGGGACGTCGGGCAGGTCGACCGGCAGCATCTCGGTCGGCAGCGCGATCGGCTGGTCGTCGTCGCCGTAGACGACCGGGAACGGCTCGCCCCAGTACCGCTGCCGGCTGAACAGCCAGTCGCGCAAGCGGTAGGTGACGGTCGCTGACCCGTGGCCGTTCTCCTCGAGCCAGGCGGTGATGACGGCCTTGGCCTCGGCGACGCTCAGCCCGTCCAGGCTGACCTCGTCGTTGGCGGAGGCCACGATCGCACCGTCGCCGGTGTAGGCCCCACCCTCGAAGCCCTCGGGAACGGCGACCGTGTAGATCACGGGCAGCTCGAAGGCTTCCGCGAAGGCGAAGTCACGGGCGTCACCGCCCGGGACGGCCATGATCGCGCCGGTGCCGTATCCCATGAGGACGTAGTCCGCGGTGAACACCGGGACGGGGGTGCCGTTGACCGGGTTGGTGGCCAGGTGACCGGTGAACACCCCGGTCTTCTTGGTGTCGGCCTGGCGCTCGACGGCGGTCTTCGCGGCAGCGCCGGCGCGGTAGGCCGCGACGGCCTCGATCGGGCTCGCGTGCCCCCCGGTCCACGCCGCGCGAGTACCGTCGGGCCAGGCCGCGGGAACCTCGTCGAGCAGCGGGTGCTCGGGTGCGACGACCATGAAGGTCGCCCCGAACAGCGTGTCCGGGCGGGTGGTGAACACCGTGACCGGCGTGGCGCCGACGACGTCGAAGACGACGTGCGCGCCCTCGGAGCGGCCGATCCAGTTCCGCTGCATCGCCTTGACCTTGTCCGGCCAGTCGATGAGCTCGAGGTCGTCGCCGAGGCGGTCGGCGTAGGCGGTGATCCGCATGTTCCACTGGCGCAGGTTGCGCTGGAAGACCGGGAAGTTGCCACGCTCAGAGCGTCCCTCGGAGGTGACCTCCTCGTTCGCGAGCACGGTGCCCAGCCCCGGGCACCAGTTGACCGGGGAGTTGGAGACGTAGGCCAGGCGCTGGTCGTTGATCACGGTGCGCTGCTCCGAGACCGACAGGTCGGCCCAGGGGCGTCCGTCCGGGGTGGTCCGGGTGCCCTCCGCGTAGGCGGCCTCGAGCTCGGCGATGAGGCGGGCCCGCCCGGTGCCGCCGTCGGCGCGCGCGGCGTCGGCGTCGTACCAGGAGTTGAAGACCTGCAGGAAGATCCACTGCGTCCAGCGCACGTACTCCGAGTCCGTCGTGGCGAAGGTGCGGCGCTCGTCGTGGGCCAGGCCCAGCCGGCGCAGCTGGCGGCGCATGTTGGCAATGTTCGCCTCGGTCGTGGCGCGCGGGTGCTGCCCGGTCTGCACCGCGTACTGCTCGGCCGGCAGGCCGAAGGCGTCGAAGCCGAGCGCGTGCAGCACGTTGTCCCCGCACATGCGCCGGAAGCGCCCGACGACGTCGGTCGCGATGTAGCCGAGCGGGTGCCCCACGTGCAGACCGGCGCCGGAGGGGAAGGGGAACATGTCCATGACGAAGAAGCTCGGGCTCGCGGGGTCCGCGTGGCGTCCCGCGCCGTCCGTCAGCTCCCCGGTGGGGTTGGCCGCGTAGAAGGTGCCGAGCTCGGCCCAGCGCTGCTGCCACTTGAGCTCGATCTCGGTCGCGAGGGCGGCCGTGTAGCGCAGCGACGGGTCCGCCGGTCCGGAGGGAGCGGCGGCGGGGGCGTGGGGGGAAGAGGCGTCGGTCACCCGCCCCACTTTACCGGCATCGGCCCCCTCACCTGGTGCGCGAGCGAGGTCGTGCGTCAGGTCAACGCCCGGTCAGCGCCCGCTCAGGACCGGCGGATGTGGTCGGCGATCGCCGGTCCCATGACGATGAGCACCCAGGCCACGACGACGGCGTACAACCCCACCAGCAGCACCGCGCGGTTGCGTACGAGCGCCGAGCGCAGACCGGCCGAGACCGGGAGGGCACGTTCCTGGATCGCGTAGACGAGGGTGAACCAGAACAGCGGGATCACCGCCACCCACACGACCATGCAGTAGGGGCAGAGCCTGCCGAGCACGGAGACGGACGTGTACACGAGGAAGACCACCAGGCCCAGGGCGGCCACGGTCCCGGCGAGCAGGCACAGCCAGTACCAGCGGGGCAGCGTCACGCCGAGGGCCAGCACGACGCCGGTGGTCACCACGACCGGGAAGGCCGCCACCCCGAGGAACGGGTTGGGGAAACCGAGCAGGGCACCCTGCCAGGACGCCATGGCGTCGGCGCAGTCGAGGAAGATGTTGAGCGAACAGCTCGCCACCCGGTCCGGGTCGCTCAGCTTGAGGAACTTCTCGATGGCCAGGGCGAGCGAGGCGATGAAGCCGACCAGGCCGAAGGTGATGAGCAGCCAGCCCATGGCCCGCGCGGACATGTCGTGGCTGATGGCGGGAAGGTCGAGGTCGTCGAGGTCGTCCGGACTCTCGGGCGTCTCGTCGTTCACGGTGTTCACGGTGATCTCCACGTCCGGCTAGGTCCCGCGGTGCGGTCCACGGCTGCCATACGGTAGCCGCCGTCTCTGGACGTTGCCTGACAAGCTGTCATCTCGACGCTCCCGCGGCTACGGCAGCGGGGTGAGCACGTCGTCGGGCACGCGGGTGATCGTCTGCCGCCCGAAGGCGACCAGCCCGACGAGCCCGACGAGGGTGAGCGCGGCGCCGGTCCATGCGAGGGACAGGTAGCCCCAGCCTGCTGCGATGACGAGCCCGCCGAGGAAGGCTCCGTTGGCGTTGGCGGCGTTGAGCGAGGAGTGGCACAGGGACGCCCCGAGGGAGGGCGCGGCCGGGGACAGGTCCATCAGCCGGGCCTGCAGCGCGATGCCCAGCACCTGGGAGGTGATCCCGATGCCGACGACGGCCAGCACCGCCGGGACAGGGCTCTCCCCCACGAGCGCGAAGACCGCGAGCGCGGCCGCGGTCCCGCCGAAGCCGAGGTACAGGGTGAGCATGACGTTGAGGTCGACGAGGCGCCCGCCGATCAGCACCCCGATCGTCATCCCCACCCCGAAGAGCGCGAGGACGACCGGCACGGAGGCCTCGGACATCCCGGTCACCTCCATGAGGGTGGGCTTGATGTAGGAGTAGACCGCGAACATCCCGCCGAACCCGACCGCGCTCACTCCGAAGGCGATCCACAGCGGAGCGTTGCGCAGGGCGCCGATCTCCCCACGCACGCTCGCGTTCCGCGGCGCCGGGGTGCGCGGCAGGAGCAGCAGCAGGCTGACCACGGTCACCAGCCCGAGGGCGCCGATGATGACGAAGGCCACCCGCCAGCCCAGGGCCTGCCCGGCCCAGGACGACAGCGGGACGCCGATGATGTTGGCGACGGTGAGCCCGGCCATCATCATCGCCACCGCGTAGCCGCGGCGGGAGGCGCCGACGACGGCGGTCCCCACCACCGCCCCCACGCCGAAGAACACTCCGTGCGGCAGACCGGTGATGAACCTCCCGAGCATGAGCATCTCGAGGGTGGGAGCCGCGGCGGAGAGCAGGTTGCCGAGCGCGTACGCGGCCATGAGCCAGACGATGAGCACCTTGCGCTCGATCTTCGCCGCCAGGACGGTGATCAGTGGCGCGCCGATGACGACGCCGAGGGCGTAGGTGGTGATGGTGTGCCCGGCCGCGGGGATGCTCGCGTCGAGGTCGGTGGCGATGTTGGTGAGCAGCCCCATCGTGGCGAACTCGGTCGTGCCGATCGTGAACCCGCCGAGGGCGAGGGCGAGGAGGGCCGCGCCGGGATGCGTGCGGCTCGTCACCGGGTGACCACCCACACCGCGTCGGCCGCGCGCAGGCCGAAGTCGATGCGGGTGCTCGCGTCGGGGTCCTCCGCGGGGCTCCACTCCACGCAGATCACGCCGGCGAAGTCGCGGCGTTCGACGACCTGCAGCTCGGCGTCCAGACCGAAGCCGAGGTCGGCGAAGTACCGCAGGACCTCTGCGTCGGCGTCGGAGATCCGGGCGACCGTGCCGCGTGCGCCGGCGTCGAGCACCGCGAGGGTGACCGCCTGCGGCGCGGGGACGGTTCCGTCGGGACTGGGGATCGGGTCCCCGTGCGGGTCCCGATGAGGGTGCCCGAGGCGGGCGTCGATCCGGTCGATCATGAGGTCGGAGACCGCGTGCTCGAGCACCTCGGCCTCGTCGTGCACCTCGTCCCAGGTGTAGCCGAGCTCGGAGACGAGGAAGGTCTCGATGAGTCGGTGGCGGCGCACGACCTTCAAGGCGTGGCCGCGACCCAGCTCGGTCAGCTCGATCGCGCCGTACCGCGGGTGGGAGAGCAGCCCCTGACCGGTCAGCCGGCGCACGGTCTCCGAGACGGTCGAGGCGCCCACACCCAGCCGCTCGGCGAGCAGCTTGGTGGTGACGGGTTCGAGCGACCACTCCTGCAGGCTCCAGACCACCTTGAGATAGTCCTGGGCCACGGAGGTCAGCTCGAGTTCGTCGGTCACGGCTCAAGCCTAGGTCACCGGCCCGGGCGGTCAGCTGCCCGAGGTCCCGTCCGGTTCAGCGGGCTCAGCGGGTTCTGCGGGAGCGTCCAGGTCGACCGCGGGGTCTGGATCCAGGCCACGCAGCAGGTCGCTGACCGGGGGGATCCGCGGGAACGCCAGCGGGGCGCCCACCTCGACGCTGCCGTCGGGGCCTACTGCCACGATCCGGTAGTCGACCATGACCCGGCTCTCCCGGTCGAAGCGGAACACCGTCATCTGGGCGGTGCCCTTGAGCGGGCCGATCGTCGCCGCCCCCTCGACCGCACCCGCGGTGGTCGAGCTCACATAGCGGATACCTCTGCCCACGACCTGCGGACCGCTCCGCACGTGCTTGTGCCCGGAGAGCTGGACCGGGACGCAGCCCGACTCCATCACCGCGTCACCGACCGTGGGGGTGTGGATGAGCAGCAGGTCCACGGGATCCTTCGCCTCGCAGGCGACGTCCCGCAGGCGGTCCCCGGCCTGGGCGTAGGTCTCCCCCGTCACGGATGTCGACCCCTGGCCGATGCGGGTCTCGTGGGGGTCGGAGTCGCCGAGGATCCGGATGCCCTCGACCTCGACGACCTTGCCGTCCAGGACGGTCACCCCGGCGTCCCGGGCCTGCGCCGACGTGATCGCGCTGTCGTGGTTGCCGTCCGCCTGGACCATCGTGGCGCCCTTGGGCACCGCCCCCGCGAAGGAGTCGATGCAGAAGCGTTCGACGGCGGTCCCGTTGATCGTGGAGTCCCCGCCGTTGATCACCACCTCTGCCCCGGAGAGCGTCGCGAGGTTCTTGATCAGCGGGCTCATGCCGGTGTTGCAGTGCAGGTCGGAGACCATCAGCAGGGTCACGATGTCCTGCTCGTCGGTCTCGGGGTCCTCCTCGGTCGGGTCGTCTGTCGGGTCGTCTGTCGGGTCCGTGGTCGGGGAGGTGGGCTCAGTCGTCGCGTCGGCAGGGGGGCCGGTGCTGGGCTCCTCCGTCGCGACCGGGTCGCCCTCCGACGCGGTCCCGACCCGACCGGCCGTTCCCGACGCCGCGTTCCCCGCGAGCAGGTCGCCGGCAGCGAGGTCGGCGTCGGCGCGCAGCTGCCACGCCCTAGTGAGGTTGCCGTTCGCCCCGGCGTAGAAGGTCTCGTTGTCACGGTAGACGCCGACGAGGTGCCCACCGTAGGTGTCGATGACCCCCGAGAGCCGGCCGGTGATCCGCGCGCCCTCGAGCGCGGTCCCGTCGAAGACCGAGGAGGCCTGCGCGCCGACCTCGTCGAGGCTGGTCGTGGCCCGGTTGGCCACCACGGTGCCGCCGACGAGTGCCACGATCGCGACCCCGGCGGTGATCGCCCAGGTGCCGCGCGCGGTCGGCTCGCCGAGCTCGCGCCGTCGGGCAGACCCGAGGGCCAGGTAGACCGCAGCGCCGACCAGCACCACCACCGCGAGCGCGGTTCCGGCCCGGCGTCCGGCGTCCTGGAGGAGGGCCTTGGAGATGTAGGAGACGGTCTCGTCGGGTCCGGAGAAGAACTGCAGGTAGCTCTGGACGTCGTTGGCCAGGGCGTCGAGGGTCGAGGTGTCGACGGACGTCAGGTCGTTGGGGATCTCCTCGATCCGGACCGTGACGCCCAGGTTCGCCGGGAGCGGTGACTCGAGCTGGATCGTGCCGAGCGGGCCGAGGTCGACCGTGACGACCGAGTTGGTGGTCACGTCGTAGCGTGCGGCGTGCGGGCCGAGGCTGGCCTGGACCGAGGCGGAGGTGACGCCGTAGACACCGCAGGCGATCAGCACGACAAGGCTGACCAGGGTGTACCTGACCCACCGCGGTGGGATCGGCAGCCCGCGCAGGCGGGCCCACAGCCCGCGCAGCCGGTCGCCGAACGCGCTCATCAGCACCGCCACGAATGGATCCCCCAGAGACAGTCACAACTCCGGTGAGTTGTCAGCGCCACGATCCTACGCGCGTCGCCGTGAGTTCTCGACGCTGCGCCGCAGCACCTCCATGAGGTCGACCACCTCAGCGTCCCCGCCCCGGGTGTCGGTGGGCTGCTCACCGAAGGTGGCCGCCGTGTCCAGCGCGTCACCCTCCTTGAGCTTCGCCTCGATGAGCACCGTCAGCTGGGCCTGGTACTCGTCGGTGAACTTCTCCGGCTGGAAGTCGCTCTCGAAGCTCTTCACGAGCGCGGCCGCCATCTCCAGCTCCCGTGTGCTGATCGTGACCTTCTCCTCCAGGGACGGGAACGCCGGCTGGCGCACCTCGTCGTCCCAGCGCAGACCCTGCAGGGTCAGCACGTCGCCGCGCACCCGCAGCACCCCGAGCCGTGAGCGCTGGCGCAGGGAGAAGTTGACGACCGCGACCCGGTCGCTGGCCTCGAGGGTGCGCACGAGCAGCTCGTAGGACTTCGTCGAGGACGAGTCCGGCTCGAGGTAGTAGGCGCTCTCGAACATGATCGGGTCGATCTGCTCCCGGGGCACGAACTCGACGACGTCGATCTCCCGGCTGCGCTCGACGGGCAGGGCGGCGAGGTCCTCCGCGGTCAGCACGACGGTGCGTTCACCGTCGTCGTAGGCCTTGGCGATGTTGGAGTAGTCGACGACCTTCCCGCACACCTCGCAGCGGCGCTGGTAGCGGATCCGGCCGCCGTCGCCGTCGTGCACCTGGTGCAGGCCGACGTCGTGGTCTTCGGTGGCGCTGTAGAGCTTGACCGGCACGTTGACGAGGCCGAAGGTCACTGCACCTTTCCAGATGGCACGCATGCGTCCATCATCGCCGCGGATGCCGTGCCGCGCACCTGCCCGGATGATGGAGGTCCCTGCGTGACCTGCGTGACGTGTCTGAGGAGGTACCCGATGCCCACCGGCGGCGCCCGCGAGGTCGTGACCATCGACGGTCACCCGGTCACCCTCACCAACCTCGCCAAGGTCGTCTACCCGGAGACCGGGACCACGAAGGCCGAGGTGCTCGGCTACTTCGCTGCCGTCGCCGCGCCGCTGGTCGCCCACGCCGCGCACCGCCCGGCGACCCGGAAGCGGTGGGTGCACGGCACCGGGGGGCCGGCGTTCTTCCAGAAGAACCTCGAGGACTCCGCCCCAGCCTGGGTGCACCGCCGCCAGATCCAGCACTCCGACCACGTGAACACGTATCCCCTCGTCGACGACCTGGCCACGCTGACGTGGCTCGGGCAGATCGGCGCGCTGGAGATCCACGTGCCGCAGTGGCGGTTCGGGCGGACGGGGGCGCAGCACTTCCCGGACCGGCTGGTGCTCGACCTCGACCCGGGGCCGGGGACCGGCCTCGCCGAGTGCGCGGAGGTCGCCCGGTGGGCCCGCGCCATCCTCACCGACATGGGCATGGACCTCTTCCCCGTCACGAGCGGGTCCAAGGGGATCCACCTCTACGCCACGCTCGACGGCACCCACGACTGGGACGCGGCGAGCGCCGTCGCGCACGAGCTGGCCCGGGCGCTGGAGGCCGACCACAAGGACCTCGTGGTCTCGGACATGAAGAAGTCGCTGCGGACCGGGAAGGTGCTCGTCGACTGGTCCCAGAACAACCGGAACAAGACAACGATCACGCCGTACTCCCTGCGCGGGCGGGCGCGGCCCACGGTCGCGGCCCCGCGCACGTGGGCCGAGCTCGACGACCCGGGTCTCGCGCACCTCGAGGCGACCGACGTCGTCGAGCGCCTCGTGCGCGACGGCGATCTGCTGGCCGGGCTGCTGGCCGGCGGTCGCGGTGGCCTCGAGCCGACGCCGCCGCGGCTGGCGACGTTCGAGCAGGGGCCGGACCGGCTGGCGGTGTACCGGTCGCGGCGGGACCCGGACCGCACGCCGGAGCCGGTGCCGGCGGCGGGCCCGGCGGGTGGGTCCGTCTCGGCGGGCGCGCCGATCTTCGTCATCCAGGACCACCACGCGCGCGGGCACCACTACGACTTCCGGCTCGAGCGGGACGACGTCCTGGTGAGCTGGGCGCTGCCGAAGGGTGAACCGACCTCGTCGGCGACGAACCACCTGGCGGTCCAGACCGAGGACCACCCCCTGGAGTATGCGAACTTCGCCGGGACCATCCCGCGCGGAGAGTACGGGGCGGGCACGGTGAGCATCTGGGACGCGGGGACCTACGAGGTGGAGAAGTGGCGTGAGGGCGAGGAGATCATCGTCGTGCTGCACAGCTCGGGGATCGGCGGGGTGGACCGCGGGACCCGGAAGCTCGCGCTCATCCACACCGGGCACGCCGGGCGGGGTGGGTCGGGTGGGTCGGACACGTCGTGGCTGATCCACCGGATGGAGGGGCGCGGGGCCGGTCACCGCGGTGGGCTGCGGGTGAAGACCGGTGAGGCTCCCGTCCCGGCGCCCACCCACGAGCCAGGTACTCACGAGCCAGGCACTGGGGAGGCGGCTACCCTCCCGGCACGGGCGCTCGAACCGATGCTCGCCACCCCGGGGACACTGGCCGACCTCGACCGGATCGAGGACCCCGACGCCTGGGCCTTCGAGATGAAGTGGGACGGCATCCGGGCCCTGGCGAGCGTGACCGCGGGGGTGGTGCGGCTCACGAGCCGCAACGGCATCGACCTCACCGCCACGTATCCCGAGCTCGCCGAGCTCGCCGGGTGCGTGCGCGAGGACGTCCTGCTCGACGGCGAGATCGTCGCGCTCAACCGATCCGGCCGGCCCGACTTCGGCCTGCTGCAGGCCCGGATGAACCTCTCGCGGGACGCCGAGGTCGCCGCAGCCCGGGCCCAGCAGCCCGTCGACTTCATGGTCTTCGACCTGCTGCACCGCGGCTCCCGGCGGATGACGACACTGGGCTACGACGCCCGACGTCGCGCGCTCGAGGAAGTGCTCGGCGAGCGCGGCCGGGTGCACCTGCCCCCGGCCTTCACCTCCGGGCCGCAGTCGGCGATCGAGGCGAGCCTCACCCTCGGGCTCGAGGGGGTGGTCGCGAAACGGCGGTCGAGCACGTACCGGCCGGGGCGCCGCTCCCCCGCCTGGATCAAGGTCAAGCACGTGCGCACCCAGGAGGTCCTGGTCGTGGGGTGGCGCACCGGGAAGGGGTCTCGGGCCTCCACGCTCGGGTCGCTCCTGGTGGCAATTCCGGGCGGGAATGGTGCGCCGCGATCTGGGGATTCCACCTCCACAGATTCTCTGTCCACAAATACCCGCGGGCGGAGCGTAGATCAAGCGCCCGCAGCCGCCCCACTTCATGTCGTTCCATTGTCCGACGCCGCCCCATCCAGCCATTCAGGGAGACTTCGATATGCCGGGCGGGTGGGCACGGGATTCACCGACAAGACTCTGGCTCGACTCCGGGCCGACCTCGATCTGCTCGCGCAAGAAAGCGCTTCCGTCGACGACGTTCCCGAGGACGACAGGGTCGACGCCCACTGGGTTCGCCCTGATCGCGTGGGTGAGGTGAGCTTCGCAGGGTGGACCAGCTCGGGCAGGCTGCGGCATCCGGTCTGGCTGGGCTGGCGTCCCGACAAGTCCCTGGCCGATGTCCAGATTGAAGGGGAGAACCGTCAGTAATTCCGTGGGCTCACCGTGTCACGAAGAGATCCCATCTCACGATCTCGAATTCTTGCCGAAGGCGTCATCCGTTGGTAGAATAGAGCATAGATCATCTGGTTGTTCTCGCGAAGACGGGAGGCGTTTCATGGGATCGGAAAAATCAATCTCTCACGGTCCCGCGCGCGCCTTTGATCGCCCTTCCCCGGAACGTCTCGAACGTGCTCCTGGTGTGTGGGCCGATGTGGTGCCCGGTCCAGCGAGATCGCTGGTCGAGGACTGCATCGAGGCAGTGTTCGAGGACTTGGTCCGCGCGGGCTGGCCGACGGTGGGCGACGAGGCGGAGTCTGCGCCGGACTCAGTGGAGCCTGCCCCGAGCGGGCGGGCGCCGCGCGGGATGGTCTGCGGACAGGCGGTCTCCGCCGGTGACGGTCTGCTCACGGCACCGGCGGACGTGCCGGCTGACGTGCCAGTGAGTGTGTTGGCGTTGCTGGATCAGATGGAGTCGTTGGTCGAGGTGATCACGTCGGTCGACCCGGCGTCGTTGCCGGGTGCGGTGGCGGCGGAGGTCTCCCAGCGGATCCACGTCGCGGTGGGGCGCCTTGAGGCTCAGCGGTTGGGGTGCATCGCCCGGACCGAGTCCGAGGGGTCGTGGCATGCGGAGACGATGCATTCCTTCACGACGTGGTTGGAGAAGGCGGAGAACCTCTCGAAAGGACTGGCTCAGCGCACCGTCGCGGCGGCGCGGGCGGTGAGTGAGCACCTGCCGGCCACGGGGGCGGCGGCTCGGGCGGGGTCGATCACCGGGGAGCATGTGGGGATCATGGTGCACGCGGCCAAGACCCCGACGTTGCGTCAGTCGTTGGCCGACCCGGCGCCGGGGGCGGTCCCGGTGTGCACGGGTGAGGAGGCTCTCCTGGTGCATACGGCGGCGTGGTCGGTGACGGAGTTCAACCGGTTGGTCAAAGGGTTCACGGTGTCTGCTGACCCGGTGGCGCAGGAGAAGGCGTTCAAGGACGCCGCCGAGCGGGAGTTCTTGCAGGTGTCCCCGACCTTGGGTGGGATGCAGATCAGCGGGTTCGTGACCACCGAGCACGGCCAGCTCATCGGGGCGGCGTTGCGGGCGGTGGCCGGGGTCCCCTCCGCCACCGACACGCTCGTCCCGGCGGATCTGCGCAAGGTGGACGCCCTGGTCGAGCTGTGTCAGGCGTTCCTGGACGCCGGGACCGCCGGCAAGGGCGCGAACGTGCGCCCCCACCTGTCGGTGCACGTGTCCTGGGAGGAGTTCACCCGGGTCTTCGAAGCCACCCACAGTGACGGTGATGACGACGCTGACAGCACTGACGGTGAGTCAGATGGCACCGGCGCGGCTGGTGAACTGGCCGGCGGAGCGAGCAGCACTGCCTCAGACGGCACCGGTTCCCGATCCTGGTCCCCGAGAACCTTCGAGGCTCGCCTCAAGGCCGGGTACGCGACCTGGGAGGACGGCACCGGCCCCATCCCCGACGCGGTCCTGAGACGGATCGCGTGCGACGGGGAGATGACCCGGATCATCTTCGGACCCGACTCCCATATCCTCAACATCTCCCGGACCAGACGCACCTTCACCAGAGAGCATCGCCGCGCCATCATCGCCCGCGACCGCACCTGCGTCTGGCCGGGCTGCGACGCGCCACCCCGGGTCTGCGAGATCCACCACGCCCTACGCCACTGGGCCGATGGCGGAGACACCACACCCTCCAACGGGGCCCTGCTCTGCCGACACCACCACCACCGCGTCGACGGCGAGAACATCGCCATGACCCACACCGGCGGAGCCTGGCACATCGACGTCCCCGGCACCTACCAGTCCTGATACCCGGCAGCCCATCACCACTCCGGGAGTGGGCACCACCCACTCCGGATACTGTCCGAAGGTATGGTCCACAACGGCATGGTCCACCCTTTCGATCCCGAGGCCCGCTCCGCCCTCCTCGACTGGTTGCTCGAGGGCGACGCCTCGATCCGGTGGCAGACACAGCGCGACCTCACGCGCACGCCACCGGCCGAGGTGGACACGGAGAGACAGCGGATCGCAGCGTCCGGGTGGGGAGCGCGCCTCCTTGCGCTGCAGGAGCCGGACGGGACGTGGGCCGGCGCGCTGTACAGCCCCAAGTGGACCTCCACCACGTACACGCTCCTGCTGCTGCAGTGGCTGGGCCTTCCCCCGGGGAACCCGCAGGCGCTGGCGGGGTGCCGCACGCTGTGGGCGGGGGCCAGGTTCTATGGCGACGGGGTGACCTTCGCCAAGACCGTGCGCGAACCCGAGACCTGCATCACCGGCATGCTTGTCCTCCTCTCCTCCTCCCTCGGCTACCGGGACGAGCGGATCGACCCCACCGTCGGGTGGCTCCTCAGCCAGCAGCTTCACGATGGCGGCTGGAACTGCGAGTCCATCCGGTCCGGCTCCGTCCACGGTTCGTTCCACACCTCGATCAGCGTCCTCGACGGGCTCCTCACCTACCGATCCGCAGGGGGCACCGTGCCAGTCGACGGCGCGATGGAGGCCGGGCGCGAGTTCTTCCTGGATCACCGGCTGTACCGCTCCCACCGCACGGGCCAGGTCGTCGATCCTGCCTTCACCCGCTTCCCGTTCCCGCCCCAGTGGCACTTCGACGTCCTTCGCGGCCTCGAGCACTTCCGCTCCAGCGGGGCACCACCCGACCCGCGCCTGGCCGACGCCGTTCACGTCCTGCGCGCGGCGCGCCGCAGTGACGGGCGGTGGCCCGTCCACCAGCCGCATCCCGGTCGCTACTGGTTCCCTCTCGAGTCGCGCGGTCCCAGCCGATGGGCCACGCTCCGCGCGCTGCGGGTGCTGGACTGGTGGGACGGTGGACGCTGAGAGACGGTGGACGCTGAGACTCGGCCGCAGCAGATGGCCCCGCGCCCACGGGACTTTCGACTCTGTGCCCCGTTCCGCCCCGGGGAGTCGAATGGTCTCGTTGACCCGTCCGACTCCTCGGACACCACTCACGAAGGGGTGAGAGGACCATGACCACATCTCATGTACCCGACAGGTTCGCGGGGAAGACAACGATCGTCACCGGTGCCGGTTCCGGCATCGGATACGCGACCGCCGTCCGGCTCGTGCACGAGGGTGCGCAGGTCATCGCCACCGATGTCGTCCCCGCTCGGCTGGAGGAGCTCCGCGACGCCGTCTCCAGCCACCTGCTCGTCACCGTCGCCGGGGACATCAGCTCGGAGGAGACCGTCCAGGCGGTTGTCGCCGCAGCCGCCGGGAAGGTCGACGCCCTGGCGAACGTCGCCGGGATCATGGACGGATTCCTGCCGACCGCCGAGATCGACGACGCGACGTGGGACCGGGTGATGAACGTCAACCTCACCGCGGTCATGCGGCTCACCCGCGCCGTCCTCCCCCTCATGCTCGACGCCGGCGCCGGCGCCATCGTCAACGTCAGCTCCGAGGCGGGCCTGCGCGGATCGGCCGCGGGAACCACCTACACGACGTCGAAGCACGCGGTGAACGGATTCACCATGAGCACGGCATTCTTCTACTCACCTCACGGGATCCGCTGCAACGCCGTCGCCCCCGGCGCCGTCGCCACACACATCGAGGCCCCGTTCCGGTCGGCGTTCGCCGGTGAACGTCTCGGGCCCTTCATGCAGGTCAACGTGCCCCCGATCGCGACCCCGGAACAGCTGGCGGCAGCGATCTGCTGGCTGCTCAGCGACGACTCCCTCAACGTGACGGGGGTGATCCTGGCGAGCGACGGGGGTTGGTCCGCGATCTGAGGATCCCCCCTCGACCAAGCAGCCCTCCATGGAGATCGCCGAACCGAGCACCGACGACCTGACCGCCGCGCGCGGGGCGTTCGTCCGTCGATGGATCACCACCGTCACGATCGCCGAGGCGACCGGGTTCGCGATCGCCTCCGGGTTCGCCGTCCTCACCGTCGCGCTCTCGCTCGACGACCCGTGGCGGCTCGCGCTCCTCGTCGTCGGCGGGGCGGTCGAGGGCGCCGCGCTCGCGACCGGCCAGTACAGCGTCGGTCGCCTGGCTGCTGGGCCTGCTGCCGAGCACGCTGGAGCTCGAGGTCGACTCCCCCGGCGCCGTCGCGCTGGTCGTCCTGGGGGCGGTCGTGCTGCTGGCGTCCATCCCCTGCGCGCAGTGGCTCGCGATGCGGCGCCCCCGCGCGTTCCGCTGGGTGCCCACGAACATGGCGGCCTGGTCGGTGGCGGTCCTGTGGACCGCGGTGCCCTCACCGCCCCGGTCGCTCGCTCACTCTTCTTCGACCCCGCTCCCGACCTCGCTCCCGATCGCGTCGACGATCCCCGGTGACCCGAAGTGCCGCACGAGCGTGCGACGCCACTTGTTGGACGGCAGGTCGGTGTCGAGAGCTGCGAGCCCGACGCAGTACTTGCTGATCCGGTCGGGGCGGTGTCCATGGGCCCAGAGCCACCGGTCGACGGCCGTCGCCGTGCCCGGGGACTTCGACTCGATGAGCACCTGGCCGTCCAGCGCGACGCGCGCGACGTCGTCGGGCACGGCACACCGGAGCGTCGTGTCGCAGGTGAGCCGGGTGCCGGCGGCCACGTCGACGAAGGTCGTCCGGTCGTACGTGGTGACCAGGGTCGGGCTGAGCGAGCGGACCAGGCCGGCGGCGTCGGGCAGGGACTCGTGGAGGATGCCGGCGACGAAGGCTCGCGCGTCGGGGGTGATCGTCTCGGCGTCGCCGAGCCCGTAGGGCAGCCGTGCCTTGACCGTCTCACCGCGCCCGCCCTTGACCTTGACCTCGAAGACGCAGTCTCCTGCGTCGGTGTAGGTGCGGGTGCGGACCTTGAACCGGCGGCGTCGGCTGTGCGCCGCACCGCGGTAGGAGAGGAGGTCCGGGGTGTCGAAGTACACCGACTCGTAGCCGAACCGCCGGAGCCCGGCGATCTCGAGCACACCCAGGTCGGGGTGCGCCTCGAGCAGCTCGGCGACGAGGCGCTCGGGGACGACGTACTTGCGGTCCACGCGGGTCTGCAGGTCGGCGTGCGACTGGATCTCGTCCAGCGTCACCGGGGTGAGGCTCGCCACCAGGGCGTCCGTCATGACCGTCATGACCGCGCCGCGGACGACATCTCGCGCCGCGGAGCGACCGGCTGCGCGACACGGTACGGAGCCGCCACCACCTGGTGGGAGGCGACCGATGGCCCGGCCACGTCGATCTCGTACCGCACGTCCACCCGCTGCATGTCCCGCACCAGATCGATCTCCTGGACGATGACGGTCCGCACCCGCCCGCCGAGGAGGTCCTCGAGGCGCGCGGTCAGCGCTGTCTCGTCCGCGTAGACCGCGTCCAGCGTGACCACCTGGCGGCGGTAGCGCGAGTGCAGCGGATTCGCGTCGACGAGGAACATCACGAGGACGAGTGCGGCGCTGAAGGCCGGGGCGACCCAGACGGGGTCGGGCTGCAGCCCGGCGATGAGACCGAGGGCGAGTGCGGCGAAGTAGTAGGCGACCTCTTCCTGGGCGAGCTCGGAGGACCGCAGGCGGATGATCGAGAGGACCCCGAACAGCCCCAGGCCCAGCCCTGCGCCGACGGTCGAGGTGGCCAGCACGGTCGTGACGGCGAGCACGCCGATGTTGAGGCCGATGTAGGCGAGCAGCATCTCTCGGCGGCGGTGCCGCCGGAAGTACACTGCGTAGGTCAGGGTCAGGATGGCGACAAGATCGAACGCGACGATCCACAGGTTCGGCATGGAGAGCTCCTCAGTACGGCTGGTTCAGATGACCCATGTCTAGAGCGCCCGGCTATGCCTGCGCTGTGAACGGGGTAGGAACCGCTGGGGAACGGCAGGCGAACACCGGGTGGACGCGCAGGTCCGGGCAGGTCACAGCGCACGCACAGGGTGGGCACACGCCACCTCAAGGCGCCCAGGGTGTTCTGGAGGCTGCCCATCACCCACCTGTGAAGGATCACCATGACTCCCCCACGCCACCCCGACGCCGGCCACCGCTGGTCCCGTCTCACGGCCACCACCCTCGGGCTCGCCCTGGCCCTCGGGCCGCTCACCGCCTGCTCCCCGGAACCGACGGAGGCCGCAGCCGACACCGCGGGCACCGTGTGGGACTCCTCCACGGTCCACACCCTCTCCGTCGAGGTCGACGAGGACGAGTACGCGACCATGCTCGAGACCTTCGTCAGCAGCGACGACAAGGAGTGGCTCAGCGCGACCGTGACGATCGACGGGCAGACGTTCTCCGACGTCGGGCTCCGCCTCAAGGGCAACTCCTCGCTCCGGTCGGTCAGCACCACCGAGACCGAGCCGCAGGACCTGCCCTGGCTCATCCGCCTCGACAAGTTCACCGACGGCCAGCAGCTCGACGGCTCGACCGACTTCGTCGTGCGCTCCTCGAGCACGCAGACCTCGCTCAACGAGGCCGTCGCCCTCGAGCTGCTCGACCACGCCGGCCTGGCCACCCAGGAGGCGATCGCGACACGGTTCTCCGTCAACGGCAGCGCCGAGACCCTGCGCCTGACGATCGAGAACCCCGACGACGCCTGGGACGCGGCGGAGTTCGCGACGGAAGGGATCCTCTACAAGGCCGAGGCCGGCGGCGACTACAGCTACCGCGGCGACGACCCCGAGTCCTACACCGACGTCTTCGACCAGGAGAGCGGCGAGGACAACTTCGAGCCGCTGATCGCGTTCCTCCAGTTCATCAACGAGTCCGACGACGAGACCTTCGCCGCCGACCTCTCCGACCACCTCGACGTCGACGCCTTCGCGACCTACCTCGCGATGCAGGACCTGGTCAACAACGCCGACGACATCGACGGCCCCGGCAACAACTCCTACCTCCGCTACGACACCACGACCGGCGCCTTCACCGTCGTCAGCTGGGACCTCAACATGGCGTTCGGGGAGATGCCGACCGGCGGCGGGACGGGAGGGGGCGGGATGGGCGAGCGCCCTTCAATGCCCGACGGCGCGGAGCTCCCCGAAGGCATGGAGCCCCCCGAAGGCTTCGAGCCCGGCGACGGGTTCCCCGGCGGCGAGCTGCCCGAGGGCATGGCCCCTCCCACCGGCGAGCGCCCTGACGGTGCAGGCGCCGGCGGCACGATGGGCGGCGGCAACATCCTCGCCACCCGCTTCCTCGCCGACGCGGGCTTCACAGCTCTCTACGACCAGGCCGTCACCGACCTCACCACCTCCCTCTACGCCAGCGGAGCGGCCGAGGAGATCCTCTCCACCTGGGAGGACGTGCTGACCGAGCAGGCCGGCGACCTCGTCGACGCCGCCACGACCGCGAGCGAGGCAGCCTCCGTACGGGCCGCTCTCACGTCCTAGGACCTTCGGTCCTTCCGCCCCGGGATGGCTCGTGATATTAGTCACTCCGGGGCAAGTCGAGGGATGAATAGTCCTACCATCGAAAGCGTGGCAGACCGCGAATCTCACCTCAGCAAGCCAGTCGATGTCGTCCTCGTAGGGGGCGGCATCATGAGCGCGACCCTCGGGTCGATGATCCGGTTGCTGGAGCCCACCTGGACCGTGCGGATCTACGAGCGCCTCGACGCCGTCGCGCAGGAGAGCTCGAACGCCTGGAACAACGCCGGGACCGGTCACGCCGCGCTGTGCGAGCTCAACTACACCCCGCAGCGGCCCGACGGCACCGTCGACATCACCAAGGCTGTCACGATCAACGAGCAGTTCCAGGTGTCCCGCGAGTTCTGGCAGCACCTGGTCACCGCGGACCTGCTGCCCGAGCCGGAGGGCTTCATCTCCTCGACCCCGCACATGACCTTCGTGCGCGGCGCCGACAACGTCGACTTCCTGCGCCGCCGGCACGCCGCGCTCGTCGCGCACCCGCTGTTCAGCGACCTCGAGTTCTCCGCCGACCCGGCCGTCATCGGTCAGTGGGCACCGCTGCTGCTCTCCGAGCGCTCCAGTGACGAGCCGATCGCCGCGACCCGTGCGACCACCGGCACCGACGTCGACTTCGGTTCGCTGACCCGCAAGCTCACTGACTACCTCACCTCCTCCGGCGCCGAGCTGTTCCTGCAGCACGAGGTCCGTGCGCTCAAGCAGCGCAAGGACGGCACGTGGCGCCTCAAGGTCGCCGACACGAGCTGGAACGCGACCGAGCGCAGCCACGTCGTCGACGCGCGCTTCGTCTTCATCGGCGCCGGCGGCGGTGCGCTGACGCTGCTGCAGAAGGCCCGCGTCCCCGAGGTCAAGGGCTACGGCGGCTTCCCGATCAGCGGTCAGTTCCTCAAGACCTCCAACCCCGAGATCGTCGCCCAGCACCAGGCCAAGGTCTACGGCAAGGCCGACGTCGGCTCCCCGCCCATGTCCGTCCCGCACCTGGACACCCGCGTGGTCGACGGCGAGACCTCGCTGCTCTTCGGCCCGTACGCGGGCTTCACCACGAAGTTCCTCAAGCAGGGGTCCCTGCTCGACCTCTTCCTGTCCATCCGACCCACGAACATCCTCACGATGCTCACCGTGGCCAAGGACAACTGGGGCCTCACGCGCTACCTCATCAGCGAGGTCACGAAGTCGCGGTGGACGAAGTTCCGCACCCTGCGCGAGTTCATGCCGACCGCGGACCCCAAGGACTGGGAGTTCATCACCGCCGGACAGCGCGTCCAGGTGATGAAGAGCCACCCGGTCAAGCGCGGTGTCCTGGAGTTCGGGACCGAGCTCGTGACCTCCGCCGACGGGACCATCGCCGGTCTGCTGGGCGCCTCCCCGGGCGCCTCGACGGCGTGCTCGGCCATGGTCGACCTGCTCGAGCGCTGCTTCCCCGAGCGTTTCGACACCTGGCGCCCCGAGCTCGTGACGATGATGCCGAGCCTGGGCAGCGGCGACTGGGACACCGACGCCGAGCTCGCCCAGCTCCAGGCGGACGGCGCAGAGGTCCACAGCGCCTGACCTATGCCTGACAAGCACCTGACCGGGGCGGGGACGGCCTAGGGTAGGTCTATGGAAACCCGCAGCGCAGCCCGTCTCCCCTTCCCTCTCTCCCCCGTCAGCCTCGGCTGCTGGCAGATCGGGGGTAGCTGGGGCGACGTCACCGACGACGCCGCATACGGCGTTCTCGCCGCCGCCCTCGACGCCGGTGTCACCTTCCTCGACACCGCCGACGTCTACGGCGACGGCCGCAGCGAGCGCCTCATCGGCGCCTTCCTCGCCGCCCGCACCGACCTGCCCGGCGCCGTCCGCGTCGCCACCAAGATGGGCCGGCGCGCCGACCCGCACGAGGCCGCCGAGTACACCCTCGACGCCTTCCGTGCCTGGACCGACCGGTCCCGGGAGAACCTCGGCGTGGACACCCTCGACCTCGTCCAGCTGCACTGCCCGCCCACTGCGGTCTTCGCCGACGACGCGACCTACGACGCCCTGGACACCCTCGTCGCCGAGGGACGGATCGGTTCCTACGGCGTCTCGGTGGAGACGTGCGAGGAGGCCCTGACGGCGATCGCGCGACCCGGTGTGGCCAGCGTGCAGATCGTCTTCAACGCCTTCCGCCGCAAGCCGCTCGAAGAGGTGCTGCCGGCCGCGACCGAGGCAGGCGTCGCGATCATCGCGCGTGTGCCGCTGGCGAGCGGGCTGCTCTCGGGCCGCTACGACGAGCACACCACCTTCGCCGCGGACGACCACCGGACCTTCAACCGCAAGGGTGAGGCCTTCGACATCGGCGAGACGTTCGCGGGGGTGCCCTTCGACGTCGGCGTGGCCGCGGCCCGTCAGATCTCCGCTCTCGTGCCTGAGGGTGCGCTCGACCGCGACGGGTCGCCGGTGACCACCTCTCAGATCGCGTTGCGCTGGGTCCTCGACCAGGGCGTCACCACGGTCATCCCCGGTGCCCGCAACGCCGCCCAGGCCCGGTCCAACGCTGCTGCGGCCGAGCTTGCGCCGCTCACCGCGGAGCAGAGCGCACGGTTCGCCGAGATCTACGACGAGTCCGTGCGCCCGCACGTGCACGCCCGCTGGTGACGGCATCGGCTCCCGCGCAGGTCTACGCCTGCGCGGTGAGCTCCTCGCCGATGGACCTGGCCCACCCGCGGACCTCGTCCCAGTCCCGGTAGTCGCCTTCCTGGACGCGCAGGGCGAGCACGACCGAGCGTTCTCCCAGCCGGAGCTGGCTCTTGTCGACCCGACCGGCGAACACCTTGTGCTCGCTCGCCCCGGTCAACCGGATCTGCTCGTCGACGTCGATCTCGTTGTCGGCGGGCTTGAGCGGCTCGCCGACGGGTCCGGTCGAGAAGAGCCACACCGGTCGACCCTCGATGCGGGTGCTGATGTCCTGGGCGAAGACCGAGGCAGCCATCATCCACTTGCCGAAGTACACGGCACTGCCCATGACGATCGCCTCGGAGTCGTCGAGGTCGAGGATGCTCGCTGTCGCCATGTCATGGAGCCGGGGCTCGTGCCCCTGGGACGTGAGCTCGGCAGCGATCATCTCGCCGATCTCCTGCGTCGAGCCGTGCTTGCTCGCGACCGCCACGCTGACCTTCATGGTTCCTCCTCCTGGGGCGACACTCCGGTGAGTCGCTCCTCCCAGGATCGACCGTCGCAACGTCCACGAACCGGGACCAAAGGCCCGGGCGCGACGATGCCCGTGATGGTTCCCTAGCGCGCGAGGACCCCGCCGCTCTCGCGCAGGTAGCAGGCCGCGCACAGCGACTCATAGCTCACCTGCGCGCCGTCGATCGCGACCTGGGCGCCGTCGAAGACGAACACCCCGTCCACCGAGCGGGCGTTGAACACCGCCTTGCGTCCGCAGCGGCAGATCGTCTTGAGCTCTTCGAGGCTGTGGGCGATCTCGAGCAGGCGCCGGCTTCCGGGGAAGGCGGCCGTGAGGAAGTCGGTCCGGATGCCGTAGCAGATCACCGGGATCGCATCGAGGGTCGCCACCCGCAGCAGGTCGTTGACCTGCTGCGCGGACAGGAACTGCGACTCGTCGATGAGCACACAGCTCACGTCGCGGCCGGTCCGGGTCTGGATCGCGTCGCGCTGCCCCTGGATGAGCAGGTAGACGTCGTCCTGCCCGCCGATGACGACGTCGACCCCGCGGTCGACGCCGAGCCGGGAGTGGATCGCCCGTCCCGCCTTCGTGTCGATCCCAGGCTTCGCGAGGAGCACCTGGTGCCCACGCTCCTCGTAGTTGTGGGCGGCCTGCAGCAGAGCCGTGCTCTTGCCGCTGTTCATCGCCCCGTACCGGAAATACAGCTTTGCCATGGGTCCATTGTCCTTGACCGAGAGGGTGGGCCCGTCACAACCGCGGACGTGGCGCGTTGAGGTCGTAGCGCACCCCGACCATCCGGATCCCGAAGCAGACCCCGGCGGCGACCACCGTCCACGGCAGCAGCCGCAGGTCGGCGGAGACGACGATCGCGGTGAGGGCGGACGCCACGAGGGCGGGCACGAGGTAGAGCCCGCTGTGCAAGATCGCCGGGATCTCCCGCAGCAGCACGTCGCGCAGCGTGCCACCGCCCACGGCGGTCACCCCGCCGATGATGATCGACTGCGTCACTCCGAGCCCGAACTCGAAGCCCTTGAGCGTCCCGGTGACGGCGAAGAGGCCCAGGCCAGCGGCGTCGAGCACGTTGATCGGGCGGGCGAGGCGGTCCAGGCGCTTGCTCAGCGCGAAAGCGATGAGCCCGCCGAGCGCGGCGGTGCCGAGGTAGCGCCAGTCGAGGAAGGTCACCGGGGGCAGGTCGTCGAGCAGGATGTCGCGGAGGAAGCCGCCGCCCAGGGCGGTGAGCATGCCGAGGGTGATGATGCCCACGATGTCGAGGTGGGCGGTGCGGATGGCGGTCATCGCCCCGTTGATCGCGAAGGCCAGGACACCGGTGAGCTCGAGGGCGAGGAGCACGGTCGTGGCGGGCGGCATGGCCTAGGTCTACCGGAGTGCGATCCAGATGAGCAACTGGGTGATGAGGAAGCCGCTGACGATGTTGAGCCAGAGGAACCGGCGCCAGCCGGCGTTGGAGCTCTCGCAGTCAGCGTCGGCGAGGGAGCGGTAGCCGGCGATGTTCACCAGGTAGGCGAGCGGGACCACCCCCGCGAGCGCGCCCGGCCAGCCTGCGCCGAGCATGAGCAGCGCGGCCGCGAGGTAGCAGGCCATCGCGAACCGCACGGTCCGGGCCGCACCGAACACCGTGGCGATCGAGGCGATCCCGCCCGCGCGGTCGGCGACGATGTCCTGGACGGCGCCGAAGGCCTGGGAGGCCACTCCCCACAGGAAGAACGCCGCCAGGGTGAACCAGACCGTCGCACTCGGGCTCGCCCCCGCGTAGGCCAGCCCGACGACGGCCGGGCTGACGAAGTGGGTGCTCGACGTGAGGGAGTCGAGGACCGGGCGCTCCTTGAACCGCAGCCCGGGCGCCGAGTACGCGACCACCGCGGCGATGCTCACGGCCAGCGACACCAGGCACGCGACCGGGTTGACGTCGGTCGAGGCGAGCGCGACGACGACGGCGAAGACGAGGAAGGGCACGGTGCTCAGGACGGCCGACCACAGGGTCAGCCGGTGCAGGCCTCGGTCGAGCACGATCCCCTCGACCCCGCCCTTGCGCGGGTTGCGCAGGTCCGACTCGTAGTCGAAGACGTCGTTGATGCCGTACATGAGGAGGTTGTAGGGCACGAGGAAGAACACCGTCAGGACGACGAAGGTCACCCCGATCTGCCCGCCGCTCATGAGGTAGGCGGCTGCGAAAGGATAGGCGGTGTTGATCCAGCTGATCGGCCGCGACGAGGCGATGACCGAGCGGACGGCGCTGGACGGGAGGGTCTGAGTCATGGCTGCATTCTTCCGTCCTGCGGACGGCCCTGCTGGCGCGCGCCCAGCCACGCCCACACCGCGGGCAGCAGGAGCGCGGCGGCGAGCGGCCAGGCGAGGTCTTCGACCGGCGCGAGCCACACCGTCACCCCGGTGAGCTTCTCCTCGTCGAAGCGGAAGAGGTCGGCGGCGATCATGATCGAGTCGAAGACGATCGTCAGCACCGTGAGCACGACCCACGCGAGGGCGACCTGGAGCCACCACCGCGCGCCCGCCCGGGCGCGGACGGCGAGGATCCCCGCGATGATCGCGACGACGCCCAGCATGATGAGGTTGAGCTGGCCGTAGCTCATGAGACCGTCTCCCGGTCTGCGGGGCGCACGGCGTCGAGCACGCGGCCGGCCAGGCCGACGAGCACCATCGTCAGGTGGCACAGGAAGGTGATGAACACGAGCTCCTCGAGCGGGAAGTCCGGGGCCAGCTCGATCCCGGTCATCCCCGCGCTCTCCCCGCGCTCGAAGGACCCGGTGAGGATGCCGGCGGCGTCCCACACGAGGAAGAGCCCGATACCGGCGGCCATGACGATCGCCGCGCGCCGGCGGTCAGCCCACCAGAACACCCGCCACCGGTGGTCGACGGCGAGCATCGCGGCGAAGGACGCCAGCAGCGCACCGAGGTATGCCCATCCCGTCACAGCGGCTCCGCCAGCGGAGTGGTCGTCGTGTCCGAGCGCAGCCGCTTGACCACGAGCTCGGCGCTGATCAGGCACATGGGCAGGCCGATCCCCGGGATCGTGCTGCTGCCGGCGTAGAGCAGCCCGCTCACCCGCTTCGAGGCGTTGCGCCCGCGCAGGAAGGCGCTCTGGCGCCAGGTGTGCGCGGGACCGAGCGCTCCCCCGGACCAGGCGTTGACGTCGGCGACGAAGTCGCCCGGGCCCACGGTGCGGCGCACGAGGATGCGGTCGGCGAGGTCGGGGATCCCGGCCCAGTCGGCGATCTGCGCGATCGCGGCGTCGGCGACCTTCTCGACCGTGGGGTCACCTGAGCGGTCGGTGCCCCCGCGCCCGATCGAGGGGTCCGCGGGCACCGGGACGAGGACGAAGAGGTTCTCCGACCCGGCGGGCGCGACGCTCGGGTCGGTCTGGGACGGCTTGCAGACGTAGATCGACGCTGGATCGGGTACGTGGGGGGCGTCGCCGAAGATCGCGTCGAAGTTCGTCTGCCAGTCGGTCGTGAAGAAGAGCGAGTGGTGAGCGAGCTCGGGCAGGGTCCCCTCGACCCCCAGCTCGACCAGGACCGCGCCAGGGCCGGGGTTGCGGGTGTCCCACCAGCGCTGCGGGTAGGTCTGGAGCGCCTCGGGCAGCAGCGTGGTCTCGGTGTGGTGCAGGTCGGCCGCGGAGACGACGACGTCTGCCTCGATCACCCGGTCCGGCCCGTCCCCGGTCCGCGCGACGACGCCGCGCACTGCGGCGCGCGGGCGGCGCCCCCGGCGCGGCCCGGCAGCGGGTCCTGTCCGGATCTGGGTGACGGTGGTGTCGGTGTGGATCCTCACCCCTTCGGCCCGGGCGAGACGCTCGATCGCGGCGATGATCGTGGTGAAGCCGCCCTGGGGGTAGAGCACGCCGTCGGCCAGGTCGAGGTGGCTCATGAGGTGGTACATGCTCGGTGCGCGGTCCGGGGAGGACCCGAGGAACACCGCCGGGTAGCCGAGCACCTGGCGCAGCGTGGGGTGGGTGAAGGACCGGGCGACGAAGCGGTCGAGCGGGCGCACCAGGAACGAGACGAGCTTCCCGGCGTTGCGCAGCACGTCCGCCCGCAGCAGGGTGGTCATCGACTGGAAGGAGGAGTACAGGAAGCGTTCGGTGGCGAGGTCGTAGGTGGTCCGGGCGGAGGCGAGATAGGTGCGCAGCCGCTCCCCCGCGCCCGGCTCGACGCCGTCGAAGATCGCGATGTTTCTCTCGAGGTCCGCGGCGATGTCGAGCGGGTCGCCACCGCCCTCGACGAACACCCGGTATCCGGGGTCGAGGAGGGTGAGGTCGAGCTCGGCGTCGGCGCTCGTGCCCAGGAGGCGGAAGAAGTGGTCGAAGACCTCCGGCATGAGGTACCACGAGGGGCCGGTGTCGAAGCGGAAGCCGTCGCGCTCCCAGGACCCCGCCCGCCCACCGAGGGCGGAGTTCTTCTCGATGAGGTCGACCTGGTGACCTTCCCGCCCCAGCAGCGCGGCCGTCGCGAGACCGGCGATGCCTCCTCCGATGACCACGACCCGGCTCACGGCCGTCCTCCGGTGGCGAGGGAGCGGGCCAGCACGCGCACCTTGACCGGGCCGGGGACACGCACCCGGGTCCGGCGCAGCTGCTCCGCGGGGGTGTCGGCGATCCGCCGGGTGAGCTCGGTGAAGAGCCCGTGGGCGGCAGCGACGGCGGCCCTGCTGTTCGAGGGCAGCGCGGCGAGCGCGTCCCCGGCCGCGACGAGGTCCGCGCGGATGTCGGCGACGAGCAGGTCACGGTCGCCGTCGGTGAGGCGGGTCGGGTCGATCCCGGGGAAGTAGCTGCGCCCCAGGCCATCGTGGTCGGCGCCGAGGTCGCGCAGGAAGTTGATCTTCTGGAAGGCCGCGCCCAGGCGACGGGCGCCGGGGGCGAGCGCGTCGTAGTCGGTGCGCCCGGCGGCCCCGAGGAAGACCTGCAGGCAGGCCAGCCCCACGACCTCGGCCGAGCCGTAGATGTAGGTGGCGAGGGAGGCGGGTGTGTGGGTCACAGTCGTCAGGTCCATCCGCATCGAGGTGAAGAAGGCCGTCAGGAGCTCCGGTCGCAGCTGGAAACGTCGTGCGGTGAGCGCGTAGGCGTGCACCACGAGGTTGGTGCTGTACCCCTCGGCCACCGCCTGGACGGTCTCCCGCTCGAGCTCGTCGAGCAGCACGAGGCCGCGGGCGGGGTCGTGGGCGCTCACCGGGCCGTCGACGATCTCGTCCGCGAGCCGGACGAGGGCGTAGATGTTGCGCACGTGGGCGCGGACCGGTCGCCCGAGCATGCGGCACGACCACCCGAAGGACGTCGAGTAGCCGCGGATCACCGCGGCAGCGCTCGCCTGGGAGACCGCGTCGTAGCGGGCGTCGCTGATCAGGGCACTCATGCGGACCTCCAGGGGAGCGAACGGGTCATCGACTCGAGCCATCCGACGGCGCCCGGTGGCAGGGACAGGTCGGCGGCGAGACGGCGCGCCGAGGCGAGCTGCTCCTCCGCGAGATCTTCGATGAACGCCCGTGACCCGGAGGCCTCGAGCGCCGCCCCGACCTCGTGCAGCTGGTCGTGGGTGAGGCCGGTTGTGCCGAGGTGGCGCTCGACGAGCGGCCACTGCTCGGTTCCGCGGGCGTGGGCGACCAGCGGGGTGACCTTGCCCTCCCGGAGGTCGGTGAGCACGCTCTTCCCGGTGACGTCCTCGTCCCCGAAGATGCCGTCCAGGTCGTCGTGCAGCTGGAAGGCGACACCGACGAGACGCCCGAGGTGGCCCAGTCCCGCGATCGTGCGACGGTCCGCCCCGGCCAGCAGGGCACCCGCCTGGAGGGGGAGCTCGAAGGAGTACACGGCGGTCTTGTTCGCCGCCATGGTGACCACCTCGGTCAGGGTCGCTGCGGCCGGGCCGAGGGAGTACCGGACGTCAGAGAGCTCACCGGCAGCGGTCGCGTAGATCGCGTGGTCGAAGAGGGCCAGCAGGTCCTCACGCACGCTCGGGCCGGCGGTGCTGGAGGCGACCAGGCGGAGGGCCCCGGTGAGCGCGAGGTCACCGGCGAGGATCCCGGCGGCCGCGCCGAGGGTCGCCGCCTGGGTCTCGCCCCCGTCAGCCGAGCGGACGCTCTGGGCGAAGGTTCCTGAGACGTTGAGCCGCCCCCGGCGCACGTCGTCGTGGTCGATCACGTCGTCGTGCACGACGAAGGCGGTGTGCAGGAGCTCGACCGCCGCCGCCAGGGTGCAGGCCAGGCGCTCGTCGGCGCCGCCGAGGTGGCGGTAGATCCCGGTGAGCAGCGCGGGACGGAACCGCTTGCCTCCCTGGGAGGCCCGGTGCAGGCTCTGCCAGAGCTCGGCGTAGTCCTCGCCGTAGGCGGCTGACCGCTCGAGCGAGGCGCGGAAGAAGTCGTCGAGCACGGCGTCGACCGTGGTGGGCGCGGGGACAGCGGGCGCGGGGACCTGCGCGGCTGGTCGGTCGGTGTGCTCGGGCAGGTCCAGACGCCCGCGGCCCAGGAGGTGGTCGAGCGTGTGCATCGGTCGGGTCTGGCTGCTCATGACACGCCTCCCGTGAGGTCGATCCGGCTGAGCTGCCCGAGCTGGAGCACCATCCACGGACTGAAGGCCCACGGGGTCGCGGTGATGGACCGCCCGAGGTCTTCCATCGAGACCCAGGCCATGTCCATGACCTCGTCAGGGTTGGGCACGGGGTCCTGGTCGGTCGTGGCCAGGAGCACGGGGCAGATCTCGTTCTCGACGATGCCGGAGGCGTCGACGGCGCGGTAGCGGAAGTCCGGGAGGGCCATCTCGACGCCGTCGACCGTGAGGCCGAGCTCGTGCTGGGCGTGCCGCGCGACGGCGTCGGGCAAGGACTCCCCGCTGCGGGGGTGCCCGCAGAAGGAGTTGGTCCACACGCCGGGCCAGGTGCGCTTGGCGAGCGCCCGACGGGTGACGAGGACCTCCCCGCCCCCGCGGATGAGGTAGCAGGAGAAGGCGAGGTGCAGGGGTGTGGTCGTCGAGTGCACGGTCGCCCGCGGTGCGGTGCCGATCGGGGTGCCGGCCTCGTCGAGGAGCACGACGTGGTCGGGGTGGCCACCGACCACGGGGACGGTCGGGTGCGGGGTCAGGAGCGGGCCGCTCGTGGGTGGCATCGGGTGACCTCCTGTCTGCTGGATCGGTGGGTGTCGTGGCCAGAGCTTGATATTGCTAGTTTGGCTAGTTACTAGTCAAGGTAGCATATGGGTGTGGACACCCCCTCTCGAAGCAACGAGCACGAGAACTACTGGTACGCCGACAATGACTCAGTAGTCGCCATCTTGCACGCGCTCAGACGATTCCGCCGCAGCGACCAGGACATGCGGCGGCGGATGAGCGCCGACATGGACATGAACGAGTCCGACATGCAGGCGCTGCAGATCGTCATCGCCGCTGAGCCGCGCCACCGGCTGGTAACCCCTCGCGACCTCAGCGCCGGGCTCGGCATCTCGACCGCTTCGACGACCAAGCTGCTCGACCGGCTCACCGCCTCAGGCCACCTGGAACGCCACCCACACCCCACCGATCGGCGGGCGCTCGTGATCACCGCGACGCCCCATGCCCACGACGAGATCCGGGACCGGCTCGAGCGCATGCACGCCGCCATGCGGGAGATCGCCGCGGCGGTCCCCGCGAGCTCACGCCAGGACGTCGCCGACTTCCTCGTCCGGATGTCGGAGCACCTCGACTCCGAGGGCATCAATGCGCTGACGCCGCGATCCTAGACCGGACCGGTGCCCATCGTGTTGTGACCGAACCCCTGGAGGAACCGCGGTCCCTGGCCGGCCAGCTCGACGGCGTAGTCCGCGGCCCAGGTGCTGTAGGGGTTCTGCGAGAGCGACTCGTTGGAGAACCGGCGGTCCTCGGTCACCTCGGTGACGCAGAAGCTCGGGATGGTCAGGTCGGTCACCGGACCGCCCCGCTCACACTCGGCGATGACCAGCGGCCGGTTGCTCCCACCGAAGACGTCGACGACCCAGCCGTCGCCGTCGAGCCACATCGCGTAGCGGTTCTTGATGATGCGCTGACCACCGAGGCGGATCATGTCGAGGCCGACACTCACGTCGATCTCCCGCTCCGCCTCGTAGCGGGTGCCACCGTTCATGGGGCCCTTGATCGTCACCGCGCAGAACTCGAACTCCGAGGCATAGTCGGACATGATCGTCAGCTCGTCCTCGGTCCCGTCGAGGGGCAGCAGGACCGAGCTCGACTGCACCCGCAGGCGCATGGCGTACCCCTGGGCCGCGAGGTAGTAGCTCTGGATGATGAGCATCGGGTCGGGCTCGGTGAGCGCCGCCGGGGGGAGGTCGTCGACGAAGAAGCGACGCTCGAACTCGAAGTCACCGTACCCGCAGTCACTCACTGTCCATCGTCCCTTCGGGTCGCCGGTCGCTGCTGCCTGCAACCTACCATTTTCCGCGGTTGCGACGGTGGGCGCAAGGGCTGTGGACCGGCGCGCTGCTGGTCACAGCATGACCCACATGAGTGCGCACAGGGTGAGCCCGGCGACCGGCACCCACCAGCGCAGCGCGATAGTTGACCAGCCCGGTGCAGGCCGGACCGGCGCGGCGGTCAGCGGCACGACGATGGCGTCGTCGTCCGAGGTCGAGGTGATGACCGACGGCAGCACGAGCATCACGGCACCGGCTGCGGCGGCTACCCCGGCGGGCAGGGTCAGGGCGACGACCGAGGCTGCCGGGCCGGCCGCAAGGGCGACGCCCATGAAGGCCGCGAAGAGCACTGCGCCGAGCAGGCCCACGATCACGATCGAGCGCTGGGCGACGAAGCGCATCACCCTGTCGGCATGGGTGACCAGCAGGACGAGGAGCACGGTGAGCACGAGCACCATGACCACTTCGACCCCGGTGAACGTCACCTGCCGGCCGTCGCGCAGCGCGAGGGTGGACTCGAGCAGGAGCATGAGGCCGATCGCCTGTGCGAGCGTCCGCAGGACGAGCCGACGACTCTCCTTCCCGCTGAGAGCCTGCGCTCCGTCATCCGCGACCACGACCGACCGCGCGTAGGCGACCGGATCGCCGAACGCCTCCTCGACTCCCGCGCCCGCATCCTGGCAGTGCGACTCCACCAGGGCCAGCTCGTCGCCGATCTGCCTGCCGTCCGCACCCCGCAGGCGCAGCTCGATGATGAAGGCGTCCCGCCACTTCTTCGTGGTGCTGGATGTGGTCATGAGGGGCTCTCTTCCGGGTCGGTGTGGGGTGGGGCGGCGTGGGAGGTGATGAAGGACCGGGTCACGGTCGTGAAGGCGGACCACTGGGCGGACTGTCGGGCGAGCTCGGCGGTCCCGGCCGGGGTCAGCGCGAAGTACTTCCGTCCCGGTCCCCCGTCACCGGCCCGCCATTCGACGGTTACCAGCCCGGCTTCCTCGAACCGGCCGAGCAGGGGGTAGAGCGTCCCGCCCTTGATGGTGCCGAGCCCGCCGTCGGCGAGCGCCGCGGCGATCGCGTACCCGTAGGTGGGCCCCGCCTCGAGGATGCCGAGCACGCACACCCCCAGCACCCCGCGCAGCCACTCACCCGGCCAGACCTGTTCGCTCATGTCCCGTTGACCCATAGCTAGACAGTACGGCTAACTAGACAGACTGTCTACCTACTGGAGCTCAGAAACCGCGCCCACGTGCGCACACGCCCTCTCCCCCCGACACTGGTGTGATGATCTCCCACGACCTCGCCCGTTCACTCGCCCTCTCCGGGCTCCACTGGCACCCCGCTGCCGGGGACCAGTTCTCCATCCAGGCCGAGGAGCTCGAGACCGTGGTCTTCACCGTCAGCGACCTGACGATCGAGGTGCACCAGTACACCGACGAGACGATCCTGCGGTTCAACGGCACGACCGAGTGGGCGCTCGACTCGGTGAGCATCGACCAGACGCTGTGGCTGCCGTCCGAGGAGCAGCTGCGCTCCCTCCTCGGGCGCACCTTCCGCTCGCTGAGCACGGTCCATCCCGGCGGTGCGACCGACGGCCGGGAGCACGGGGGCGCCCAGCACACCGTCGTGATCCTCCTCGGCGACCAGGTCCTGGAGTTCACCGACACCGAGCCCACGAACGCCTATGCCCGGGCCCTGCTGGCACTCATCACCGCATCCGCCGAGGTCTGAGCAGCCCGACCCCACCGGACCCGGGGGCGTCGTAGGGTTCGGGGATGACCACTCTCTCTGCCGACGCCGCCATCTGGTCCGGCGACCCTCGCTCCGACCAGCCCCTGCTCCTGCTCATGCACGGCTACGGCTCGCACGAGGCGGACCTCCTGGGCCTCGTCCCGCACCTGCCCACCGAGCTGGCCACCGTCTCGGTCCGGGCCCCGCTGCCGGCCGGCATGGGCTACGCCTGGGTGCCGATCGCCGACCCCGGCCGCCCCGACCCGGCCGCCACCCAGGACGCCGCCGACGCCGTCCTGGCCTGGCTCGACGACGCCGTTCCCGCCGAGACCCCGGTCGCCCTGCTCGGGTTCTCCCAGGGCGGCCTCATGGTCACCCACCTGCTGCGCAGCCGGCCCGGGCGCTTCTTCGCCGGCGTCGTGCTCTCCGGCTTCATCGCGGACACCGTCCTGGCCGGCGACGAGACGCTCGCGGCGCTGGCACCGCCGGTGTTCTTCGGCCGCGGGGACCGCGACCCGGTCATCGCGGACTCCGCCTTCGCCCGCACGAGCGCCTGGCTCCCCCGGCACACCACGACGACGGAGGTCGTCTACCCGGGCCTGGCCCACGGCATCACCGGTGAGGAGCTCGAGGACGTGGCCGCGTTCCTGCGGGCGAACCTGCCGGCCTGAGACCGCTGGTGGCGTGGCGTGGCGCGACTCAGCCGAGCAGCACCACCGTCACCACCGCGAGCAGGGGCAGCACGCCCTGGACCGCCGCGGCCCGCACCATCGCCACGTTCCTGGTGATGAGCACGAGGGCCGCGGCGGCCATGCATGCCGTCGCAAACACCATGATGGCGGCTCCCCAGGTCTGCGCCGTGCCGCTCGCGGCGAGACCGACGACCGCCCCGCCGATCGCTCCGGCCGCCAGGAAGAGGTTGTACCAGCCCTGGTTGTAGGCCAGCTCCCGGGTGGCCAGGGCCTCAGCCTCGGACCCGACGCCGAAGGTCGCCCGGGTGCGCTCCGACGTCCAGGTCACGCTCTCCATGACGAAGATGTAGACGTGGATCAGGCCCGCGAGGATCGCGAGGACGGCGGCGACGACGGGGACGGTCTCGACCATGGGGTGCCTCTCAGGGTGGACAAGCAGGGTGGACAAGCAGGGTGGACGTGCAGGGTGGGCAAGCAGGGTGGGCAAGCAGGGTGGGCAAGCAGGGTGGACGGGCGTCAGACGAAGTCGGCGACGTACGCGTCGATCTCCTCGAGGTAGGCGGCCTTGTCCTCGTCCGAGATCCAGGAGGCCTCGAAGGAGTTCTTCGCCAGCGCGACGACCTCTGCGCTGGACAGTCCCGCGTGCTCCGCGAGCACCACGTAGTTCGCCGCGACGTAGCCGCCGAAGTACGCCGGGTCGTCGGAGTTGACCGTGACCTTGACCCCGGCGCGCAGCAGCGCCGCGATCTCGGCCGACTTCGTGTCGGAGGTGATGACGCCGTTGGAGAGCGGGCAGCAGGTCAGTCCGAGCCCGCGGGCGCGGACCAGCTCGACGAGCGCGGGGTTCTCCACGATGTTCGTCCCGTGGTCGATCCGGTCCACGCCGATGTCCTCGATCACCTGGCGGATGTTCTCGATGCTGCCCACCTGGTCGATGTCGCAGTGCATCGTCAGGAGGTAGCCGAGCTCACGGGCGCGGGCGAACACCGCGGCGAACTTCGCCGGCGGGTTGTCGCGCTCGTCGGAGTCGAGCCCCACCCCGAGGATGAGGTCCTGGAACGGCACCGAGGCCTCGAGCGTGGCCGCGGCGCTCTCGGCGGAATGGTCACGCAGGAAGCACAGGATGAGGTCGGCGTCGACTCCGAAGTCCGCCGCCTCGACGGCCGCCCGGTGGTACCCGCCCACGACGTCGGCGAAAGGGACCCCGCGCACGGTGTGCGCCTGCGGGTCGAAGAACATCTCGACGTGCCGGACACCGTCGGCCGCGGCGCGCAGCAGGTAGGCGTGGGCGAGGTCGTAGAAGTCCTGCTCGGTGACCAGGACGTCCATCGCCGGGTAGTACACGGCGAGGAAGCTCGCGAGAGAGTCGAACTGGTGGCTCGCCTCGACCTCGCCGAGGCTCGACTGCGCGATGGTGATCCCGTTGCGCTGGGCGAGCGCAAGCTTGAGGTCGGGCTCGAGGGTGCCCTCGAGGTGCAGGTGGAGCTCGGCCTTGGGGAGGCCGGTGATGAACTCGCGGGTGGGCGAGGAAGGCAGTGCCACGGTCAGACACCTTTCGGTCGGGAGGCTCCAATCTAGCCCGGGGACCGACCTGACGTGCCCCTACCCGACCTCGCCGTCGAGGTAGCTCCAGCGACCCTCGTCCCGCACGAAGCGGCTGGTCTCGCTCTGGGAGCCGCGCTCGCCGTCGTGGACGAAGTGGGCGCGGAAGGCCACGGTGCCGGTCGCGTCGTCGGGCCCGCCGAGGGTGCGGGACAGGATCCGCAGGCGGGTCCAGGTGGTGCCCGGGTCGAGCTCGAGGTCCACCGGTCGGGTCGAGGGGTGCCAGGTCGCCGAGAGGTAGTCGATGAGCCCGAGCGCGAAGGCACTGAACCGCGAGCGCATGAGCGCCTCAGCGGTCGGGGCTGACGGGCCCGAGCGCCCATGCCCCTCGTGGACGACGCCGCAGCAGGCGGCGTAGGGCAGCCCGGATCCACAGGGGCAGTCGGGAGCTGGCAGAGCTGTCGGAGCAGAGCGCGTCGTCACCTCCTCATTCTGCGCCAAGAGCCGTGGATAATGGACACCTCCCAGCGAGAGGCAGGACCATGCGCGCCACGGTGAAGGATGTCGCCCTGCGCGCTGGGGTCTCACCCAAGACGGTCTCGAACGTCATCAACGGTGGCATCTTCGTGCGCCCGGAGACCCGCGCGCGGGTCGAGACGGCCCTCGCAGAGCTTGCCTACGTGCCCAACCTCAGCGCCCGAGCCCTGCGCAACGGGCGTTCCGGGGTCATCGCCCTGGCCCTGCCCGACCTGGCGACGGCGTACTCCGCCGAGATCGCCCACCACTTCGTCGAGGTCGCTCATGAGCAGGGCTGGGCGGTGCAGATCGAGGAGACCGGCTCGGAGAGCAACCGCGAGTGGAACCTGCTCTCGCGGGCCCGCGCGCACCTGGTCGACGGTCTCATCCTCAACCCGGTGGTCCTGGCCGACAGCGCGATCGCCGACTCCGGCCCGCTTCCCCCGGTCGTGCTCATCGGTGAGGTCGAGCAGGACCGGGTGGACCAGGTGTGGGTCGACTCGGTCGCCGCCGCCCGCGACATGACGGCGCACCTGCTCAGCCTCGGTCACCGCCGGATCGCGGTGGTCGGCTCCCCGGACACCCTGGGCCGAGCCACCGCCCGGCTGCGCCTGGCGGGGTATCACGCGGGGCTTGCCGACGCCGGCATCGAGCCCGACCCCGACCTCGAGATCGGCTGCGACAACTGGTCTCCCGACGGCGCCGCCGTCGTGGTGCGCAGCTACCTCGACTCCCACCCGCTCCCGGACGCCTTCTTCTGCTTCACGGACTCGATGGCGGTCGCGACGCTCGGCGTGCTGTGGTCCTTGGGGTATGCCGTGCCCCACGACGCGGTCGTGGCCGGGTTCGACGACATCGCCGACGGCCGGCACACGGTTCCGCCGCTGACCACGGTCTCCTTCGACAAGCGCGCCTTCGCCGAGCGGGCGCTGCAGATGCTCGTCGAGCGGATGAACGATCCCGACGCGCCAGTGCGCCGCGCGACCATCGCGCACACGATCCTCGTGCGGGCGAGCACCGGCGGCTAGACCGGTGGGACCCGCGGGGTGGTGCGCCGCTCGTCGACCTTGTTGCGGAGGAAGACCATCGGCAGGAGGAAGGTCGCCAGTGCGGTCACGAGCCAGACGATGAGCGTCGCGAGGATCCAGGTCTGCACCCCGGAGATCTCCAGCCCGTCGCTGACCAGCGAGGCGATGAGGAGTGCGACGTACGTCGAGAGCAGGCCGATGCCGCCCAGGAACGCTGGGGCGTTGCGTGCCGTCATCTTCGCGATGAACGGGGACAGCACGCTCTGCGCGACGGCGAAGACCAGCACGGCGACCGTGAACCCGGTTGCGTTCACCGTGACGTCGTCCAGCACCCATGAGGCGACAAGCAGCCCGAGGGCCGCTGAGACGAGGAAGATCACTGCCCGGATGAGAAAGAGCACCATGTCTCCGATACTAGACCTCACCCGGGCAATAGCCACTGGACGGGACAGGCCTGCTAGACCTTCTTCACCACGGAGGACTTGAGCTGCATCGGTCCCACGCCGTCGACCTTGCAGTCGATGTCGTGGTCGCCCACGCCGTCGACCAGGCGGATGTTGCGGACCTTCATGCCCACCTTGATGACGGTCGAGCTGCCCTTGATCTTGAGGTCCTTGATCACGGTGACGGTGTCACCGTCGGCGAGGACGTTGCCGACCGCGTCCTTGATCACCCGCCCGGTAGACCCCTCGTCGGTGTCCTCGACCGCACCGGCGGCCCACTCGTGCGCGCACTCGGGGCACACGAGGAGGGCGCCCATCTCGTAGGTGTACTCACTCGAGCACTGCGGGCACGGGGGCAACGAGGTCTGGGCGTCAGTCACCCCGGACATGCTAGTCGAGGGCGCACCGGCTCAGGTGGGACCACCGGCGCCAGCACCTGGGTTGTTCACCCCATGGTCGGCGCACCGCGAGCGGGGCTATCGTGACGACGTCCCTCGGCCGATGGGCACCCTCGGAAGGACACCCTCGTGACCACACCCCGCCTCCCCTTCGCGGTCGTCGCTGCCGCCTGCCTGGTGCTCGCGACCGCCTGCGCGCCGGCCACCCCGTCCCCGGAGGAGAGCGAGGCCGCGTCGGCGATGACGGGGACGCTCACCTTCTCCAACGGGTCCCTCCCACCCCCCGGGCACTACGAGCTCGAGCTCGAGCTCACCGCGGAGACGTACACGCTGACCTGGTCCGGCTATGACGACGAGGTGGGGAGTGCCACCGGCGTCCCGATCGACGTGCCCGGCGCCGTGGCGATCCTCGACGAGGCGGGGCTGCTCGCCGGCGACGACGACACCGGCGACTGTGTGGGTGGGAGCACCGCGGACATCGACATCGAGGTCGACGAGGAGAGGATCAGCTCCTCGGCGGGGACCTGCGGCGGCGAGGGTGGTGCGGGCGACGTCCGCGACGCGATCGAGGCCGTCACCGGGGCGGACGCCGTCTCTGACGCTGTCGCCCAGGTGAAGAAGGCGACCTCCTAGCCGGGAGGCTCGAGGAGCAGACCGACCCGCTCCTCGACGTAGGCACCGAGCTCGCGGGACGCACCGTCGCCCAGGGCGGCGTTCCACCGCACCCGGACGGACCCGTCCGGTCCGAGGAGAACCAGCCCGTGCCCGTGCACCGGCCCGGGTGGCACGAGGGCGGACAGGTCGATGACCTTCCACCCGTGGTTGACCGTCTCCCCCGGCGCGAACTTCCCCCGCAGCGCAGCCGCGCGCAGGTCGCGGCGGTCCTCGGCCGACCGGGACTGGTGGTTGCGCACCCCCGCCTCACCGGCCCGCACGATCGCCCCGGTCGCGTAGAGGGTCCCGTCTCGTCCGAGCAGGAGCGCCCCGAGCCGCCAGGCCCGGGCCACCGGTCGCAGCACCGCGGGGCGGGTCAGCCCCCAGACCTTGCGCGGTTCGACGTACTCCGCGAGCGCCTCGTCCCGGGCGCCCGCTGCGGCCAGGGTGCGGGCCGCCCGGTCGAGCGTGGCCTGGACCCGGGCGAGGGAATCCCCGGCGGGGCGGTCGGGGCGGGTCTCGTGAGTGCTCACCGGACCATCATCGCGCGTCAGTCCAGCGCGTCGTGGACCGGGACGAGCGCGGCGTCGAGCATCTCGGGCAACGACGTCCTCGTCGCTCCCGCGCGCGACCACGCCGCGACCGCGGCGACGAGCGCCCCGGCGTAGGCGGTCCCCGCGACGTCGGCCCGCAGCGGATCCACCCCGCGGGCGACCGCGAAGCGCGCCAGGACCACCGCGACGTCGCTCACGCGGAGGGCGGCCGCGCGCCGGAGCTCGTCGGTGAGCCCCATCGGCTCGGCGTGGAGGAAGGCGAGCGCGACGTTGCCGGGCGCGAGCGCAGTCGCGACCGCCCGCAGGGCGCCGCGGACGGTGGCTCCGACGTCTGGATCGTCGCCCTCGTGATCAGCGAGCAGCTCCTCGAGCCCGGCCACGCCCGCGTCGAAGCCCGACCACAGCAGATCGCTCTTCGCGCCGACATAGTTGAAGAAGGTGGCACGACTCACACCCGCCCGGGCTGTGATGTCTGCCACCGACGTGGCGGAGTATCCGCGTTCGAGGAAGAGCTCACCCGCCGCTTCTTCAAGCATGGCGCGGGACGAGGCGGGTGGGCGCCCCACGGAGCGACGTGACGGGGGCTGGTGGCTCATGACCTGATCGTAGACAGCACCTCACGTGTTCGACCTATTGTGAGACCCAGTCCAACAACCCTCACACGAACCTGGAGCATCATGCTTGCCGTCCGACGCGCCACCACCCGGCGCCGAGCCGCTGTCGCGCTGCTCATCCCCGTCGCCCTCGTCCTTGCCTCCTGCGCGAGCGACACCACCGCGGCGTCAGGCACACCCCAGGACGGTGGCACGCTCGTCTACGCGACCGGGGACGCCGAACCCAGCTGCCTCGACCCGCACGTCGGCGGCAACTACCCGCAGGCTCTGCTCAGCACCCACGTGCTCGAGCCCCTCGTGGGACGCGACGCGGACGGTGAGATCCTGCCGTGGCTCGCGACCGGCTGGACGGTCAGCGAGGATGCTCTCACCTGGGACTTCACCCTCGCCGAGGGCATCACCTTCACCGACGGGACCCCCTTCGACGCCGAGGCCGTGAAGGCGAACGTCGCCCACCTGCAGGATCCGGCGACCGGCTCCTCGACCGGCTTCCTCGCGCTCGCGAAGGTCGCCGACGTCGAGGTGGTCGACGCGACCCACGCGCGCTTCCACCTGAGCGCGCCGGACTCGGCCCTGCTCGAGTCGCTCAGCCAGCAGTGGACAGCGATCCAGTCGCCGGCGGGCATCGCTCGGGGCACGGATGCCAACTGCGCCGCTCCGGTGGGCACCGGACCGTTCGTCGTGGAGAGCTGGACCCCTCAGCAGCAGGTGGACCTCGTCCGCAACGACAGCTACACGACCGCGGCGCCCGGCGCCGAGCACACCGGCCCCGCCCACCTGGACCGGATCGTCTGGCGTTTTGTCCCCGACGCCGCGACGCGCTCCGCCGCGCTCCAGTCCGGTGAGGTGCACGTCATCGACAACCCCCAGCCCGACGCCGTCGCGGCCGCGCAGGCCGGCGGCGACGTCACCGACATCGACGCGCCGCGCCCCGGCTCGGTCAACCGGATCGAGCTCAACTCCGGCCAGGCGCCCTTCGACGACGCCCGGGTCCGCGAGGCCTTCATCCGCGCAGCCGACGTCGACCCCGGCATCGAGACCCTCTACGCCGGCACGGTGACCCGCTCCTACTCCCCGCTCTCCAGCAGCGAGCCGCTCGCCACCTCCGACGACTCCCTCTTCGCCGCGGACGCCGACGCAGCGAACACCCTCCTCGACGCGGCCGGCTGGACCGGGCGCGACGACGAGGGCTACCGCACCAAGGACGGGGCGCGCCTCATGCTGCGCTTCCCGGTGAGCACCAACCAGTCCGTCGCCGCGGAGCAGTCGCTCTTCGAGCAGATCCAGGCGAACGCGCGCGGCGTCGGCTTCGAGGTGGTCATCACCCCGCTCGACCTGAGCGGCTGGTACGGCGCCCTCGCCGCGAACGAGTACGAGATCGTCAGCGCCCCCTACACCAAGGTCGGCCCGGACGTGCTGCGCATCCTCTACCACTCCAGCGGCATCACGCCCGCCCCGAGCGGGTACTTCGCCAACCACGCCCAGCTCGCCGACCCGGCCCTGGACGACGTCCTCGACCGCGCAGCCGCCACGACCGACCAGACCGAGCGCGCCGCGCTCTACGCGAGCGCCCAGCAGAGCGTCCTGGACGGTTTCTACGTGCTGCCGCTCTACGACCAGCAGAACCACTTCCTGGTCCGCGGCGCGAGCGGGATCCGGACCCTGCACACGGTCTCGACGCCGACCTTCCTCGACACCCGTCTGAGCTGAGCGTGCTGCGCTGGGCGCTGGGACGGGTCGGGGCCGCAGCCCTGGTCGCCTGGGTCGTCACGACCGTCGTCTTCTTCGCCCTGCGCGCCTCCGGCGGCGACCCGACCGAGGCGATCCTCGGCGGGCCCGGCTCCCAGGCCGGGCCCGACGCCGTCGCCCAGGCCCGGGCCGACTACGGCCTGGACGCACCGCTGATCGTGCAGTACCTCGTCCAGATGCGACGGATCGTCACGTTCCAGCTCGGCGACTCCTATGCCCGCAAGGCACCGGTCGCCGACCTCGTCGGAGCCCAGCTCGCCTCGACCACGCTCCTGGCGGTGTGCGCCCTCGCCCTCGCCTGGGCCATCGCCCTGACCGCTGCGACCCTCGCGACCCGCCGCCGCGGCGCCCTGGGCCGCGCCGCGGGCGCCGTGGTGCAGGCCGGTGAGGTGGTCGCCACCGTCGTGCCGCACTTCTGGCTCGGCGCGGTGCTCATCCTCGTCTTCTCCGCCACGCTCGGCTGGTTCCCGGCCACCAGCGTCGGCGCCGCGCCGGCCTCTCTCGTGCTGCCCGTCGTCACCCTCGCCGTCCCCACCGCGGGGTTCCTCGGTCAGGTCCTGCGCGACGGCCTGGACGAGGCCGCGGCCGCACCCTTCGCGACGACGGCCCGCGCCCGGGGCGCCTCCGAGACGCGCATCCTGTGGCGGCACTCCCTGCGGCACGCCGCCCTGCCGGCGATCTCCCTGTCCGGGTGGGCCTTCGGGTCCCTGCTCAGCGGCGCGGTCGTCGTGGAGTCGCTGTTCGGGCGCCCAGGACTGGGCCGGCTGCTGCTCGACGCGACCAACGCCCGCGACGTGCCGGTCGTCGTCGCCGTCGTCCTCGTCGTCGCCCTCGCCTATACCCTCGTCATGACGATCGCCGACGGCGTGGAACGCCTCGTCGACCCGCGCCCGCGCGGGCGATCGACGCGCGGAGAGGCGGTGATCGTATGACCACGTCCACGACCTCCGCCCGCCGCGCACGCCTGCGGTCGCTCGGCGTCGCCGGGGCCCTCGCCCTCGTGGCGGTCGGCCTCATGGTCGCCGCGGCCGTGTGGCCGGGCCTGCTCGCCCCCGGTGACCCGGACGCGATCGACCCCCGTGCCGCGTTCGCGGCCCCCGGCCCCGGGCACTGGTTCGGGACCGACGAGTCCGGCCGCGACGTGCTCACCCGCGTGGTCCACGGCACGCGCCAGTCCCTCGGGATCGGCGCGGCGGCGACGGCCATCGGTGTCGGGCTCGGCCTGGTCATCGGGCTGCTGGCGGGCCTCGGGCCGCGCCCTCTCGACGCCGCGCTGAGCCGCGTCGTCGAGGTGCTCTTCGCCCTGCCCTCGCTCGTGCTCGCCCTGCTGCTCGTGGCGGTCATGGGCAAGGGCGTGACGCCCACCCTCCTCGCGGTCGGCCTGGCGACCGCTCCGGGGTACGCGCGGATCCTGCGCTCGCAGGTCCGCGCGGTGGCGGGCAGCGCCTACGTCGAGGCCGCACGCCTCGAGGGCCAGCCCGCAGCCGGCGTCTTCCTTCGGCACATCGCCCCGAACACGCTGTGGCCGCTGGTCGCGGTGGCGACCCTCGGCGTCGGGCAGGCGATCGTGTGGGTCTCGGCGCTGAGCTTCCTCGGCCTCGGCGCGCTCCCCCCGTCACCGGAGTGGGGCGCGATGGTCAACGGCGGCCGCGTCTACCTGGTCCGGGCCTGGTGGCTGACTCTCGCCCCGGGCCTGGCGATCACCCTCACGGCCGCGGCGCTCACCGTCCTCGGCCGGCGGCTCGGACGGCTGGCCCCCGCATGACCGCGCCCACGCCGTCACTCGAGATCCGCGGCCTGCGGGTGTCCTTCGCCGGGGTCGGGGAGGTGCTGCGCGGCCTCGACCTGACCGTCGCGCCCGGGGAGTGCGTCGCCGTCGTCGGTGAGTCCGGCTCGGGGAAGTCGGTCCTCGTGCGGTCCGTGCTCGGTCTCGCCTCCGAGGGCGGGGCGACCGCTCGGGTGAGCGCCGACCGCTTCACCGTGGGGGGCACGGACGTGCGCCGGCTCTCCGATCGTGGCTGGCGGGCGCTGCGGGGTGCGGGCGCCGGCCTCGTGCTGCAGGACGCGCTCGCCTCACTCGACCCGCTGCGCACGGTGGGCGCCGAGGTCGGGGAGACCCTCGCGCTCCGCAAGGTGCCACGCGCGCAGCGCCGCGAACGTGTGCTGGGTGCCCTGGTGGCCGCGGGCCTGGACTCCCCCGAGCTGCGCTACGCCCAGCGCCCGGGCCAGCTCTCCGGCGGCATGCGCCAGCGCGCCCTCCTCGCCTCCGCGCTCGTCGCCGCGCCGCCCCTGCTCGTCCTGGACGAGCCGACGACGGCCCTCGACGCGACCGTCTCCGCGCGCGTCCTGGACACCTTGGCCACGCTGCGCGACGGCGGTACGGCGTTGCTGCTGATCAGCCACGACCTCGCGGCCGTCGCCCGGATCGCCGACCGCGTGGTCGTGCTCGAGGCCGGGGTGATCATCGAGCACGGACCCACCGCGCAGGTGCTCACCGCGCCCACCCACCCCACCACCCGGCGCCTCGCCGCGGCCGTGCCGCGTGGGTCCAAGTCCGGACCCGCTCCGACCTTCGGTCCCGTGGTGCTGTCCGCGAGCGGGCTCTCGCGCACCTTCCCCACCCCGGGCGGCGGCCACGTCCGGGCGGTCGACGGCGTCGACCTCGACCTGCGCCGCGGGGAGGCGCTCGGCCTGGTCGGGGAGTCCGGCTCGGGCAAGACGACGCTCGCCCGCCTGCTGCTCGCCGCCGACCTGCCCGACGCCGGAGCTGTCACCCTCGACGGGGAGCCGTGGAGCGGCGGCGGTGCGCGGGGCCGCGCGGGCCGCCGCCACCGGGTTCAGCTCGTCCCGCAGGACCCTCTCGGGTCCTTCGACCCCCGGTACAGCGCCGGACAGATCCTGCGCGAGGCGCTGGCCCGCGGCCGGTCGGCCGCGAGCCCAGACGATCTGCTCGACGCCGTGCACCTGCCGCGCGCGACGCTCGGCCGCCGTCCCCGCTCCCTGTCCGGTGGTCAGCGACAACGGCTCGCGATCGCGCGGGCGCTGGCCCTGGAACCCGACGTGCTCGTGTGCGACGAACCGGTCTCCGCCCTCGACGTCACGGTGCAGAGCGAGATCCTCGACCTGCTCACCGGGCTGCAGCGGGACCGAGGACTGTCGATGGTCTTCGTCTCCCACGACCTCGCGGTCGTGCGACGGGTCTGCGACACGGTGCTGGTCATGCGGGACGGTCGGGTCGTCGAGCGCGGGCCGGTCGAGGACGTGTTCGCCGACCCGCAGGACCCGTTCACCCGGGAGCTGCTCACGGCGGCGTCCGGGGCGACGTCGCCGAACGCGTGAGAGGACGTCCTCAGCCGACAAGCCGAAGGGTCGGCTCACCGCCGAGGTCGGCGACCTCGAGCAGGACACGGTCGCCCACGAGCGTGGGTTCCGAGGACCAGCCTTCTGTCCGCACCACCGCGCGACGCTCACCGCTCACGGCGTCGAGCACCTCGACGACGACCGTACGGGGGTCCTCCGGGGCGAACCACTCGTGGAGCAGCAGCGGTCGGTGATAGCGGCTCACCACGACCACCCCGCTGCTCACCTGCACCGCCCTGATGTCGGTACCCGGGACGCCGGCTTCCCACCAGTGCGTCTCGTCGACCGGGTCGCGCCCGACCAGCCCATCGCGGCTCAGCTGCACGTCGATCGCGGCGCCGAGGACCTCGACCGGGGCAGGGTCCTCAAACCCGTACGGGAAGATCACCGGGCCGAAGGTGGTCGGCTCCTCGCGCACCGTGCCGTCCCGCAGGTCGAGGACGAGGGTGCCTCCGTCGTCGGCGGTCACACCCCAGTACGCGTCGCCCGCCCGGGATCCGACCGGCGAGAGGTCGGAGTCTGGTGCGTTCCACAGTGCGCACGGGTACCCGCTCGTCCACTGCGAGCCGGCCGCCCGTACGAGCTCGACCGAGCACTCGTCACCCAGGCGGAACACCAGCACCGCATCACCCAGCAGCACCGGGTAGAGGTCCGGGCCCCGCAGGACCTGCAGGGCCTGCCCGGTGTCCGCGTCGTAGACCTCGACCTGGTCGTCCTCGCCCTGCACCGTGAACAGCGAGGTCTCGATGCGCCTCGCGATGGAGGTCTGCTCACCGTTCCTCACGGTCCATCCCGGCGCCCAGACCCCCGTGACGTCCCAGAGGTCAGCACCGTCCGCGAGGTCGATCCCGGTCCAGGTGCAGGTCGCCGGCACCTCCGTCTCGACGCAGAGCCGTTGCACGACGACGTCCTCGGTCGCCGCGACCAGCCGACCTTCCGAGACCAGCGGCCTGGACCAGGCTCGTTCACCGTCCGTGCCGCCGTCGATGGCGACGAGCTCGCCGTCGAGCCGCGCGAGCAGCCGCCCATCCGTGAGGGGCCAGAGCGCAGCGAGGTCGGGGAGGTCGGCCTGCCAGACCAGCGTGCCGGTGTCGTCGACCGCCAGGACGGTGTCGTGCTGCGCCAGCAAGGCGACGTCGCCGACGGACGCCACGTAGTCCGGGTACGACTCGACGTGGGCGGAGACCGGGACCCCCACGTCGCGGTACGCGAGGCGCACTCCGAGCCAAGGACCGCCGATCCCGAGCACCACCACGACCACCGCAGCGGCCGCAGCCCAGTACCGGTGGCCGCGCAGCGCGACCAGGACACCCACCACGGTCAGCACCAGGCCGGCGAGATACACCGCGGTCATGCTCATCCGCCAGGCCACCACGACCACGACGAGTGCCAGTGCGAGGACCCACCACCGGCGGATGACCGCCCGAACGGATCGTCCCCCCGGGCGGGCCTTCTCCGTTCCCTGCTGCGTCAGCGCGTCCACCCCGAGATCGTAGGCTCTCAGACGAGCTGGAGCGTCGTCAGGCAGGTGGCACTGTCGGCATCCGTGCTGATCGGGGCCTCGACCGACCGGCCGTCGTGGGTGACCGTGAGGCTCCCGGTGATGTCCCGCGGCAGCCACAGACCGACGAAGCCGTTGGCGTAGGTGACCGTCTGCTCATCGAGGATCGTCTCTCCGGTCGCGTCGTCGGTCACCGTGATGTGCACGTCCGCCTCGACCAGCTCACCCTGGCAGGTCGTCAGGGAGTGGAAGAAGCAGTCGTGAGTCTGGTCGATGTACGGCGCGATCGAGACGTAGAAGCTGTCGGTCGGCATGGCGAGCGTCGTCTCGTGCCCGTCGGCGGTCAGCACGAGCTCGTGGGTGCGGATCGAGGCCATGAGAGCAGCAGGACGCTCGGTCCCGCGGTCCAGGTGCTCGATCGCCTCACGCGCGTCCATGCCGTCGAGACCGAAGTCTGCGAGCAGAGCGGTGTCGTCCTGGACGGTCGTCGAGGACTCAGGCGCCGGGGACGCGCCGTCGGGCGTGGAGCACGCCGCGAGCGGGAGGATCACGGCGACGGCGAGGGCGAGGAGTCGGGTCTTCATGGCCCCCATTCTGCCCGCTGGCGGGCGCGGGGGCAGGGATCAAGGTCCCATTTTCACGGGTTTCCCCGTGGTTATTGTCGACAGATCATCGACCCTTCTCCGAGAGGCCACACCATGACCGACCCAATCCTCGACGTCCGCTCCGAGGTGCCCGCCCGCCGCCACGAGCTCATCCTGTCCACCTACCACTCCCTCGCTGCCGGCGCGGGCTACATCCTCGTCAACGATCACGACCCGAAGCCGCTGTACTACCAGTTCGCGGCGGAGTACCCCGACCAGTTCACCTGGGACTACCAGGCCGAGGGACCCGTGGAGTGGCGCGTCCGCATCGGGCGTCCCTGACCGATCGCGCGGCTCGCGCCCTATGCTCGATCCCATGACCACACCCGGGGTCCCGCCCGAGCCCTTCGTCGTCGCAGACGCGGCTGCATGGCGGGCGTGGCTCGACGCGCACGAGCAGGACCCGGCCGGTGTGTGGCTCGTGCTCGCCAAGAAGGGCGCGCACGCGCCGACGACGCTCACCTACGCCCAAGCTCTCGACGAGGCCCTGTGCTCAGGGTGGATCGACGGGCAGAAGCGGGCGCACGACGACGCCACGTTCCTGCAACGCTTCACGCCCCGGCGCCCGCGGTCGATCTGGTCGGCGCGCAACGTCGCGCACGTGGCCCGGCTCGAGGCCGACGGACGCATGCGGGCACGCGGGCGCGCCGAGGTGGCCGCGGCGCAGGCCGACGGCCGGTGGGAACGCGCTTATGCCGGGTCGGCGACCATCCAGGTCCCCGACGACCTCATCCAGGCGCTGGCTGGCTCCCCGGCCGCGGCCGCAGCCTTCGCCGGGCTCGACGCGACCAACCGGTATACGGTCCTGCACCGCATCGTCACGGCACCCAACGACGCAACCCGGCAGCGCCGCCTGGCCACGCTCGTCGCGATGCTCGCAGCGGGAGATGTGCCCTACCCGCGGTGAGCCTACGATCGACAAGGTACGCACCCGTCGCGATCACCCGGGAGATGCCCATGTCAGGTCGTTTTGTCTACTGGATGAACGTCTCCCTCGACCTGAAGATTGAGCACGCCGTCGACGAGCAGGGCGGCGGGAGCTGGATGCGCATCGGTGAGCAGCTCCACCGCGAGTTCAACGCGAGAGCCCGCGCCATGACGCTCGACGTCTCGGGTCGCAAGATCTACGAGACGATGGAGGAGTACTGGCCGGCGGCCCGCACCGACGAGAGCCAGCCCGACTACATGCGGGAGTATGGCGAGATCTGGATGTCGACGCCGAAGATCCTCGTGTCCCGCACCCGCACAACCGCCGAGCACGCCGTCCGGATCATCGGCGGCGACGACGCGATCGACGAGCTCGCGAAGGTCCGGGCCGAGGGGGACGGCGACATCGGGGTCGGCGGCGCCACCCTGGCGACGCAGCTGCTGCGAGCGGGGCTGCTCGACGAGCTCCTCCTCTTCACCCATCCCGTCGTCCTGGGATCCGGTCGGCCGCTCTTCGACGACCCGATCGACCCGGTCGAGCTCGACCTCATCGAGCAGCGGTCCTTCGAGCGCGGCGTGACGATGCATCGCTACGCGGTCCTCGGGGCACGCCGATAGCAGCTCAGCCCTCGACCTTGACCGCGCCCCTGCGCAGGACGATGACGAGTCCCACGACGCCGACGACGATCGCGACATACTGGAAGAGCGCGAGGGCCGCGAATGTGCTCGTGTCTCCGGTCGATGCATCGGCGGTGAATGTCGCGAAGTCCCAGAACGCATGGAGGAGGATGCAGACGACAAGCGTCCCGGTGACTCGGCGGATCACGTAGAGCACGCTCCCGATCAGGAACGCGAACACCATCTGCAGGGCCGTGTCGGTGAGCGACTGACCGTAGAGCACATTGATCGAGTGCAGAGCTCCGAAGAGCAACGAGGTGAAGAACCACACTCCGACCTCGCCTGTGCTGCCACGCAGCGCGACGACACCGATACCGCGGGCGGCGATCTCTTCGCCGAAGCCGACGAACAGCGTGCCGAGTGCCAGTGTGAGCAAGAACTGCGCCTCGATGCCGTCGAACCCTCTGCTCAGGAGCGTGCCGAGTGACGTGAGGAAGACTGCGATCGGGAGGATGAGCAGCCATCGCGGACCGGTCGGGGTGTCGCGGAGTACCGGGTGCCACCATCTGAGGTAGGTCGTCGTCGCTGCGACAAAGACCGCTGCAGCACCGACGGGGACGACGATTCCGCGCACGACGGTCTCTGTCGTCGTCCCGACAGTCTCGTAGTCGGCTCCGGTGAGCGTCCAGAACACAGCCATGATCGCGGCATAGACGACGATGACGACGACAGCTATCGACGCTCTGGGTGTGACTCTCATCGTGACTCCTCAACCAGGGCATGATCGATTCAGTGGAGCAGCGCGTCCGCCCACCAGTCCGGCGGTGCATGCGGTGCGGACATGGGCGGTCCGGATATCTCCGTCGGTCCCAGGACCGGCCACGGTGCAGGGTGGACGACAGCCTGACGAACCACGAGCGCGTGCTCGGTGAGGTTGAAGACCGTCAGGTCCTGGGCGATCGTGACCGGCCCCTCGTACTGGGCCCGCATCTCGCGGTAGGCCGCCCCGACGGTGTCATGATCGACGGCGAGGTGCCACATGACCGACATCCTGGCGCCCACGAGGGAGAACACTCTCCCGGCCATCGTCGGGCTGGTGTGCACGCCGTTGACGACCTGCTCGGCGAAGGCCAACGGGACTCCGGCCTTCTTCGCGAACACCGGGGCTGACGGGAACGTCTCGTGGATGAGCAGGTCCGCACCGGCGCTGGCGTCGACCAGCGTGCGGCACGGGCGCGTGTCTCCCGAGAACACGACACTGAGTCCCGCGTAGTCAAGGCGGTACCCGACCGATCCACTCTGCATGTGGATCACGGGGAAGGAGCCGATCGTGACCCCATGGCGTTGGTAGATCATCGAGGTGGCGTCGTGGGGGACCTCGGTCGCGATCGCTCGGGCGCCTGACTGCCCCGGATGGCCGCAGAGCGACTCCATGTCCCACTTGTGGGCGGCCTGGAGATGCTCAAGATAGGCGCCTGTACCGAGGGACTCGACGGCCCCGCTCGGTCCCCACACCTCGACCGGGTCACGACGGCCAGCCTTGGCCATGGAGTACAGCAGGGTCGGCATGTCGCCGACGTGGTCGGCGTGCAGGTGCGTGAGGAACACCTTGGTGGTGGCCGTCACGGGCAGACCCAGCCCGGTGAAGTTCTTCAGCGCCCCCGAACCAAGGTCGAAGAAGAAGAAGTCTCTCTCCTCGTTGCCTACCTCGACGAGGACCGATGCCGCGGCCTGGGACGGCCGCACGAACGGGTCCCCGCTGCCCAGGATCGTGACCCGGATCTCATCCGCCTCGAGGTCTTCGGTCCCCGGCACGAATCGAGCCGGGTAGGGCCGGCTCGGCGCACCGACGACGGGCGTGGTGGTCAGCGGCTCGCCGCCCACCTCGAAAGCGAGCGGTGTCCGCTCGGTGATCTCGTCAGTCATGGCTGCACACCTCTCCCGCGCGGACGGCCGCTCCCGCTCTGTCGACCACCTCCATGGTCGTCCGCCAGCTTCCACCGGTCCTCACCCACCACGGATGAGACGACTGCGGCCACCGCCGCGCAGCACGCGCGACGACACGGGAACCGGGCCTCAGTCACTGCATCTCAGGGCACGACAAGCGTGAAGGTGCTGCTCAGCTGGTCCCCGGTCGCGAAGACCCGGGGCAGGCCACTGTCAGGGTCGACGCCGAGGTGCCCGCCGCTCGTGCTCAGCGCAACCTGATCGGCGTTGTCCAGCGACGTCACCTCGAACTCCTGAGCAGGGTCGGCACCGTCACAGACGGCCAGCGAGACGTCCGCTTCGGCCGCAAGAGCCAGGCAGGACGGGACTCCGTCCGTGAGCGCCACGGTGACCAGTTGATAGGTCTCACCGCCCGGCGCGACCGGGGAGAACATCCACAGAGCGGGGACATCGGACGCGGCTGGGTCCTCCACGGTCACGACGCCCCCCTCGACCGACGGAGCGAGGAACGTGTCCATGTACGTGCGGATCTCCACCTCCTGGCCACCATCGAGGAGCGATCCCCCCTCAGTGGGGGTGTCGGTCGGAGGCTCTGAGTCGGGTTGTTCCGCGGGCACCTCCGGCGTGGTGGTCGATGGGAGGGTTGCGCCGGCTGGGGCGTCCGAGTCGGACGAGCATCCGGTGACGACCATGCCGAGCACAGCGACGGACAGGGCAGCGCGACAGGAGGTTTTCATCGCCTGAGTAGACCACAACCCTCCACAGACGGACCGCTCAGGGGTTGGTCGCCTCGCCCGGGAGCTGGGCGAGGGAGACGCGCCGGACCCGCCGCCCCTCCACAGCGCTCACCCTCAGCCGGTACCCGGGGACGTCGATCGTGTCACCGACCACGGCGAGGCGCTTGAGCCGCGAGATGACATACCCCGCCACGGTCTCGTACGGTCCGTCGTCGAGGCGGATACCGCTCTGGACCTCGAAGGCCTCGATCGTCAGGCCTGCGTCATAGTCCCCACCGGTCAGTGGTTCACCGTCCAGGTCGTACTCGTCGCGGATGTCTCCGACGAGTTCCTCGATGAGATCCTCGAGCGTGATGATGCCGTCCGTTCCCCCGTACTCGTCGACGACGATCGCGAGGTGGACTCCCTCACGGCGCATGAGCGAGAGCGACGGCAGGAGCTGGTTGGAGCCGGGGAGCTCGAGCACGGTCCGGGTCACGTCGCGCACCGTGCGGTGCCCGCCTGCTGCGGCGTCGAGCAGGTCACGCACGTGCAGGAACCCGATGACGTCGTCGAAGTCCTCGCCGGTGACCGGGTAGCGGGAGTAGGGCTGGGCGCGCACGATCGCTGCCGCCTCGGTGAGGGGGAGGTCGGCGGCCAGAAAGACGACCTCGCCGCGGGGGCGCATGGTCTCCACGACCGTCCGCTTCGCCGCGGAGAACACGTCGGTGAGGATCTCGCGCTCGTCCTGGGGCAGTGCCTCGTGCATGATGATGAGATCGAGCAGCTCTTCTTCGGTCATCTCCTGGCCGCGCGCGGTCGGGTTGCCGCCCAGCAGGCGCACCACGACGTCGGTGGACCGCGAGAGCAGCCAGATCACGGGCCGCATCGCGGTCGCGAACCGGTCGAGCGGCAGCCCCACGACGAAGGCGACCTGCGCGGACCGCTGGAGCGCGATGCGCTTGGGCACCAGCTCGCCCAGCACCAGCGACAGGTACGAGATGACCAGGGTCATGAGGACGAGCGAGGTCGTCGGCGCCAGGCCGGACGGCAGGCCGAGGGACTCGAGCGTCGGGACGAAGTCGGGCGCCAGCGTCGAGGCGCCGTACGCCGCCGACAGGAACCCTGCCACCGTGACCCCGATCTGGACCGCGGCGAGGAACCGGTTCGGGTCGCGGGCCACGCCCGCGACCCTCGCCCCCCGGCGCCCGCGCTCGGCGAGCTGGTTGATCTGGGACTCGCGCAACGAGACCAGGGCGAACTCCGTCCCGGCGAACACTCCCCCGATCATGACGAACACGAGCACGAGCACGACGTTGAACCAGGTACCTGAGTCCACGATGCACCCCCTCCGCTGTCGAACGGGTGATGAGGGGCAGCATCAGGCCTGCCCCTCACCACGTGTCAGGTCGGCGCCATCGCCGGCGGGAAGAGCCGGGCCATGACGTCGGCGAGTGTGACGACACCGGTGATGGTGCCGCCGCTGATGATCACCGCGAGGTGGTTGCGCGTCTCACGCATCTGGGCGAGAGCCGCGAAGACGGGAACAGAGGGCTCAAGCGTGAACGGTTCTCGCATGAGGTCGGCCGCCGGCCGGTCCTTGTCCACGTTGAGCGTGTCCCGCACGTGCACGACGCCGGCGACGGCGTCGTGGTCACCGACGAGGATCCGCAGGTGCCCCGATGCGCGGGTGGCGTTCTGGACGTCCTCGACGCTGGCATCCAGGGGCACCTTGGTCGGCGTCGCACTCACCGTGATCAGGTCGCCCACGGTCAGCGTCTGCAGGTCCAGGGCACCGGAGAGCTGTGCGTAGTAGGACGGGTCGAGGGCGCCGACGTTGGCCGAGTGCTCGACCAGGTGGCGCAGGTCATCGGCGCTCTGCCCAGAGTTGATCTGCCCGGTGGGTTCGACCCCGACCTTGATCAGGCACCAGTTCGCCATGTTGTTGAGCGCGGTCAGCAGCGGGCGGGTCGCCCACATGAAGGCCCGCATCGGGATGGCGAGCAGGGTGGCCGACGTCTCGGGGTGGGCGATGGCCCAGGACTTGGGTGCCATCTCGCCCACGACGAGGTGCAGGAAGGTCACGATGATGAGGGCGAGAGCAAATCCGGTGATGTCCGCGGCGAGCGCGGGCACTCCCCACGACTCGAAGGCGGGGGTGAGCCAGTGGTGGACCGCAGGCTTGGTGATGGCACCGAGTGCGAGGGTGCACGCGGTGATGCCGAGCTGAGATCCTGCCAGCAGCACGGTCAGCTCGGTCGAGCTGCGCAGCGCGGCGCGCGCCGAGCGGCTGTTGGGGGCGGCATCCTCCAGCCGGTGCCGCTTGGCGGCGAGGAGTGCGAACTCGATCGCGACGAAGAACGCGCTCAGTGCGATGAGGGCGACGGTGATGGCGACGATGACCCAGGGGTTGCTCATCAGTTCTCCTCGGTGGTCTGGGCGGCGCTCTGGTCCGCGCTCTGGTCCGTCAGGTGTCGCAGCGGGGCCGGGTAGGTGACGCGAACCAGGGACGGGACATGGCGCTCGATCTCGATCACGTCGACCCGCATCCAGGCTGCCGCGGGGTCCATCGCCAGTGCGAGGTCGGCGGGGTCGAGGGGCAGCTCGACGTCGATGTGCTCCCCGGGGTCGAGCAGCGACCCGTGGTGGTCGATGACGAGGCCGGCGATCGTCTCGTAGTCCCCGCGTGGCAGGTCACGGCCGATCGCGCGCTCGACCTCGTCGACGTGGGTGTCACCGGCCATCACCCAGATGCCGTCGTCGCTGCGTGGGGCGACGGTCGGCGTGGCGGGGTCGTGCTCGTCGGTGATCTCCCCGACGAGCTCCTCGGCCAGGTCCTCGGCGGTCAGCACACCGGCGAACCCGCCGTACTCGTCGATCACGCACACCAGCTGGTTGCGGGTGTCGGCCAGCTCACGCAGGGCATCGGGCAGGCTCATCGCGGTCGGGACGACGACGACCGGCCGCATGAAGGCGCGGGCCGGGACCTCGTCGCCGAGGGCGATGGTCAGCACGTCGACGATGTGGACGACTCCGGCCACCTGGTCGTCGGCGTCGAGCACCGGGTACCGGGAGTGACCCACCGCCATGAGAGCCCGCACCTGGGCGAGGGTGTCGTCCACATGCACGACGTCCACGCGGGCCCGCGGGATCATCGCGTGCTCGACATCACGGTCGGGGAAGTCCAGGATGCGGTCCAGGAGGACGGAGAGCTCGGCGGGAAGGTCACCGCTCTGTCGCGAGTCCGCCACGATGTGCTCGAGGTCCCTCGCCGTTGCCGAATGCTCGACGTCGTGGACCGGCTCGATCTTGAGAGCCCGTAGCAAGAGGTTCGACGCCTGGTCGAAGATCCGGATGAGCCACCCGAACACCGCCAGGTACAGCGTCGTCGACCGGGCCAGCCACAGCGCGACCGGCTCGGGTCGGGCGATCGCAAGGTTCTTGGGGAACAGCTCACCGAAGATCATCTGGACGAAGGTGGAGAACACCAATGCCAGGACGGTGCCCACCGCGATCCCCACACCGGTCGGAACTCCCACTCCGCCCAGGGCCGTTCCCAGGGACTCGCCCACCAGGGGCTCCGCGACGTAGCCCACCAGCAGCCCGGTCACGGTGATGCCCAGCTGGGCTCCCGAGAGCATGAAGGATGTGCGCTTGGTCACTGCCAGGGCGCGTTTGGCCCCCGCGTCTCCTGCTTTCGCGCGTGCGCTCAGCCGGGACCGGTCCACGGCCATGTATGCGAACTCCTGGGCGACGAAGTAGCCCGTGACAGCCGTGATCGCCGCGATCACGACGATGCCGAGCAGCAAGGTCAACACCCACATCAGAACCTGCCCCCCATCGTCACGGCGTCATTCGTCGGGGCGAGGGGGCTCGTACTGAGTATGTCCATGTCTCTCTCATTGTTGTCGGAGTCGAACCGTACAACGAAGACTCTGCCTCCCGCGTTCCAGAGTGCAGGGTCGAAGGGCAGGGCTCCCTGATCTCAGGCGCCGTCAGACCGGCTCCGGCGGTGCGCCTCAACCCACTCCTGGGCATCGCCACGGGCACGGTCGGTGGCCGCGCCGACCCGCTCGGTCCCCCGGTACACGTTCTCCGGGCCGATCACGTCGGTGATGCCGGCGACGGCGATCTGGGCGTCGATCGTGCTGGTGGTGGACACCAGGACGAGCTTGCTCCCGACCTCGGCCAGGGACGCGGCATACCGGTGCAGCACGTCCATGAACGTGGTCCCGAGGTCGCTGCGGCCGCGCAGTCGCACGATCACCACCGAGTTGCCCGACGCGGCCGTGACCGCGGGCAGGTGATCCTCGAAGACCGGCGCCGCGGCGAAGAACAGGCTCCCGTAGGGCTGCAGGACGACGACCTCATCGCCGGGCAGCTCGGCAGGAGGATCCGACTCGATCAGGTGCCCCTCGGGGTCGTACTGACGGCGCCTGATCGTGATCTGGTTGGACTGTCGCACCACGTGCAGGATCACCGACACCCCGACGCCGACCAGCACCGCGTACTGCAGCGGGACGACCATCGTCAGCGCGAACGTCACCAGCAGCACAGCCTTCTGCACGGTGCCGGTCTTCCACACCGATTGCAGGTCCAACGGTTTGATGGTGCGGTAGCCGATGAGCATCAGCAGCCCGGCCAGAGCGGGCATCGCGACGCTCCCGACCAGCGTCCCGAAGGCGAGAATCACCACGGCCATGACTCCCCCGGCGATCACGAGGGCCAGGCGTGAGCGGGCCCCGGCCGCCTTGTTCAGGGACGTCGCCGAGAGGGACCCGCCCACGGGCATCCCCTGCAGAGCCCCGGCCGCCACGTTCGCGGCCCCTTGCCCGACGAAGTCGCGCGACGCGTCGGAGTAGGTCCCGTCGGGGTTGGGGAAGTTCGCCGAGATGCTCGCCCCCTGCACCAGCCCCACGAAGGCGAGCGACAGTGCCGGGACCAGCAGGGCAGGGATCAGTGCGAGCGACGGAGCGACAGGGTGCGGGAGGGACTCGGGGACCACCCCGAGATCTTTCAGGGTCGCGACGTCGGTCAGTCCCGCTGCTGCCACCCCGGCCGAGGTGAGCACGACCGCGACCACCAGCCCCAGCGAACCCAGCCTCGTGCGCTCGAGCGCGACGATCAGCACGATCGTGAGGGCGCCCACCACGACGGTCGCCAGCTGCAGCAGCCCCGGGTGCAGGAGCGTGTCGACGGCCCGCACGACCCGGTTCGAGCCGTCTGCGTCGTACCCGGTGAAGTTGGCCAGCTGCCCGAGGATGATGTTCACCCCGACCGCGTTGATGAACCCGACCATGACGGCATTCGACACGAACCGCAGGACCGATCCCAGATGCAGCAGCCCGGCGATCAGCATGACGACCCCGGTGAGCATCGACAGCGTGAACAGCGCACCCGCGGGGTCGCTCGCGTTCTGCACCGCTGGCACGTCCGCGACCACCATCGCCATGGCGCCGGTTCCCTGGATGGCCATGAAGGACGAGCTGGTGACCAGGGCTCCGGTGATGGTGCCGACCAGGTACGCGTTCAGCCCGTACAACGGGTTGACCCCGGCCAGCAGTCCGGTGGCCAGGCCGTCAGGGACGCTCTGGACGCCGAGGACCAGGCCGGCGACGGCGTCGTGGCGTACCGTCCCACGTCTCACCGAGAATTGACGTGCCACTGCTCACCCCCGAACGCCGTCGCACCTCGTCCATCCGGAGTGGGTCTGCGACGACTCCAACGCTACCGCCATATTCCGTTTCGGGCAGATTGGGGCCTTCGCCCGCGGCGGAGCCATCGGCCCGGTTCAGCTGTGGTCGGGATCCATCAGCTGCTCCAGCTGGGTGAGCGCGTCCAGCCCACCGGACTGGTAGCTCGCCCAGTCGCGACCGGCCCGGCCCGCAGAACCGACCTGCGCCAGCCAGCGGGCACGGATGTCGCGCAGCACGGCGGCGATCTCGTCGTCGGGACCGCCCCCTGCGCGCCGCACGGCCCGCCGGACCTCGGCGAGCGCAGACGCTGCTCCCTCGTGGTATTTCGCCGCAGGCACTGACGTCCCAGCGCGGGAGATGGCGCACGAGGACTGACCGTCCAGGGCGGCGGCGAGACGCTCGAGCGCGGCACTCTCACGCATCCGGAGGGACTCGAGAACGCTCTCCAGGGCGGTGGTGGGACTGCACATGGGTGGCTCCTCGAGACGCGTGGGACATGCCCAGCATACCCTAGGGGGTATCGACGCCCATGCCCTCGGCGGCGAGCGCGTCCGTGAGCAACCCGACCAGGGCTTCGAGCTGCACACTCGTCGAGGAGGTGACGTCCTCCTCCGACGCTCCGTCCAGCGCCCGGGCTGCCAGCCCCGACTTGCTGTCGATGAGCGTGGCGATCCTGGGGTCGATGGTCTGCGCGGCGATGATTCGCCAGGCGGTGACGGGCTCGGCCTGGCCGATCCGGTGGATCCGGTCGATGGCCTGGGTCTGCTCGGCATAGGTCCAGGACAGCTCGGCCAGCACGAGGTTGGAGGCGACCTGGAGGTTGAGCCCCACGCCTGCGGCCGTCAGGGAGCACACCACGATCTGTACGTCCGGGTCGTGGACGAACGCGGCGATGTTCTTCTCGCGCACCTTGGGCGTCTGGTCACCTCGGATCGAGGCGTAGCGGATGCCACGCTGGGCAAAGGTCTGCTCAGCCTGGTCCATCACGTCGACGTGCTTGGCGAAGAACACCACCTTGCCGACGTTGCGGGCGAGCTGCGCGGCGTAGTCGGCGGCCAGCCCTGCCTTGGCCTGGCCGATCCGGCGGACCATCGTGAAGACGTTCTCGCCGGTGGTCTTCGAGCTCGAGTCCTTGAGCTCGGCCGCTGCCACCCGGCGGGCGAGCTCGTGGTCGATCCGGTTGACGACGGCTGCACCGGGGGTACGGGCCTCGACAGCCGAACGGTAGCGCGCGACCATCCGCCCGGCGAGGGCGGCCTCGGCGGCGCGGATCGAGCGGCCGGCCGCGCCGTCGAGCTCGACCGGCAGGTCTGCCACCCGGCGGGCGGGGATGTCGGCGACCACGTCGACCTTGCGGCGACGCACGATGCCCATGTTGATCACGCTGGTCCGCGCGGCGGCGTAGAACCCCGGGTCGGCCGGGGTGAGCCCGGTGTCCTCGAGCGCGGCCTGCAGCTTGCCGAGCGGCACCGTGTCGTCGATCCAGCCGAGGAACTGCCAGATCGCACGGAAGTCTTCGATGTCGTTGATCAGCGGGGTCCCGGTGAGCGCCATGAGCAGCGGCCGGGCGGTACGGGCACGGATCCGCTCGGAGAGCGCCAGGACGTGCTGGGAGCGCTGGGAGGTCTTGTTCTTGATGAAGTGCGCCTCATCGACGATCATGCCGCGGAAGCCGAGGTCGCCGAGCCACCCGACGTGCCGGTCCAGGAGCTCGTAGTTGACGATGACGATGTCGGCGAATCCGTCGACCCGGTCGCCGTCGCCATGGATCACCGTGGACCGGCGCGACGGCGTCCACAGGTCGACCTCGTGCGCCCAGTTCGTCTTCACCACGTTGGGCACCACGACCAGCAGAGGGTAGGCGTCGGCCGTCCGGGCGGCGAGCAGCGCCTGAGCGGTCTTGCCGAGCCCGGGCTCGTCGGCGAGCAGGAACGTGCGATGGCCGCTGGCCGTCGCCGCGACGACCTGGGACTGGTGCGGCATGAGCTCCAGGCCGGGGGGAACGGGCACCGGGCGCGCCGCGGGCAGGGGCATGCAGGCGGGCGCACCGGTCGCGGCCTTCTCGAAGGACCGGAAGAGGGGTTCGAGCAGCTCCCAGCCGGCCAGTCTGCGGGCCCGTGGAGCGGTCCGCGCGGCCGCGGCCTCGAAGTCCGGGGCCAGGAACGGGTTTGCGAGCTGTCGCGAGATCACCGACCGGGGCACGACCTGGTTCACGGCGCCGCGCACCGGCACTGTCGGGGCGGTGGGCGCGGTCGGCGCCGTCGGCGCGGCGGGTGCGGGCTCCTCGGGCGGCTCCAGCCCGCCGGCGCGCATCAAGGTCACCTTGAGGGCGCGCGCCGCGCTGGAGACTCGCGCATCCTCGGCGAGCAGGTCGAGCAGGGAGGTGTCCCGGGCAGCGGTCTTGGCCAGCTGTGTCGCCACCTCGTCGAGCCGCTTGAGCTGTTTGGCGCGCCCCGCGGTCGGGCCGGCGTCGGCCATCACCCGGGCCCGCTCCTCGCGCACGAGCAGCGCCACGACCTGGAACTTGGTGCGCACCGACGGGGGCGTCGGGGGGCGCTTCACAGCACTGTCGACCTCGCGGGCGACCTCGGCGAGCACTGGGACGAGCCCCTGCTCGGTGGAACGCGGGGCGCGACGGCGCTGTGCGCCGGGATCAGTGCGCGTGCCACTGGGCCGGCGTTGGTGCGGTCGTGCCACGGCTCCTCCTTCTCGCGCATCCCCCGCCGCGACTGCAGCGCAGCGCGCCGTGCCGGACCGTGCCGGTCGTGGCCGGTCGGTCGGGCGTCGGACTCCGCACAGCGTCCTGCGCCGCCCGCGGGCCCCAAGATGGCCTCTGACCAGGTGTTTCTCGTGGAGCTGAGGGGACTCGAACCCCTGACCCCCTGCATGCCATGCAGGTGCGCTACCAGCTGCGCCACAGCCCCAGGATCTCCGAAGAGCTCCCGCGCCCCGTTCCCGGAGCGTCGCAATCCTAGGCCCAAGTTCGCTCAGGTCCCAATCGCGGCCGGCTGCCTCCCCGGGCCGACGCCTCAGAGGTACATCCCCGGCGACGGCCGGGACGGACGCTCGGCGAGAACGGCCGGCACGTCGCGGGCAAGGATGGTCCTGATCTGCTCGGGCGATGGGTCCTCCAACGCCACGATCCGCTCAGCCTGGATCGAGACGGTCTCTTCGAAGACGTTGCGGACGAACCGGCCGTTGCCGAAGCCCGCGGGGCGCGGCGCCGGGAAGAGTGCACGCACCCGCTCCTCGACGCCGTCGCCCAGGACGAAGCCCTGCTCGCCGGTGATGAGGTGGAAGATCCGCACGAGCTCGGCGTCGTCGTAGTCGGCGAAGGTCAGCGTCTTGGGGAAGCGCGAGGCGACGCCAGGGTTGGAGGTGAGGAACCGCCCCATCTCGGCCGGGTACCCGGCGACGACCACGACCACCTCGTCGCGCCGGTCCTCCATGAGCTTGATGAGCGTCGCGATCGCCTCGGCCCCGAAGTCGCGGGAGGAGTCCGCCGGGATGAGGGCGTAGGCCTCGTCGATGAACAGGACACCGCCGGAGGCTCTCTCGAAGACCTTGCGGACCTTCGGGGCGGTCTGGCCGATGTACTCCCCCACGAGGTCCATCCGGCTCACCTCGACGAGGTGGCCGCGGGTCAGCAGGCCGAGCTGGGCGTAGGTGCGGGCGAGCAGCCGGGCGACCGTCGTCTTGGCCGTGCCGGGGTTCCCGGTGAAGACGAGGTGCCGGGAGCGGCCCGAGTCGGGCATGCCCGCCTTCGCGCGGAGCTGGTCGGCCTTGGCCTCGGACTCCAGGCGGCGCACCTGCTCCTTGACCGGCCCCAGGCCGATCAGCTGGGCGAGCTCGGCCTGCGGGTCGCCGATCTCCACCTCGTCAGGGTCGACGTCGACCGCGTCGTCCTCGCCCTCGGCGCGCAGCCCGACGCTGAGACCGGCGTCACCCGCGCTCGCCGCGGCGGCGCTCTTGAGGGCGAAGTCAGCGGCGAGCGGGTTGCGGACAGTCCGGACGGTGTAGGTGTCCTCGACGTCCTGGAGGAACCCCAGGGTGTTGGGCGCCCACGAGGTCCGCGGCGTTCCCGGCAGTCCCGCCAGGGAGACCGCAGTCTGGCTCATCGCCTGCATCCAGGCTCGGCACGCGTCGATCTCGCCCGCCGCCAGGCCGCGCGCGACCCAGTCGCGGGTCCTGACGGTCCACTCCCCCTTGTCGAAGGAGGAGCGCCGATCGGTGAGCAGGGAGTCGATCCGGGTCCAGCGCGCGGCGCCCAGGGCGTGGGCGGCCGCGGCTGGGAGCGAAGCGAGTCCGTCCGAGAGCGCGACGGAGGCGATGAGGTCCTCGACCGGCTCCGAGCGCCCCAGGCGCGCGGCGAGGTGCTCGTGGACGGCCTCCAGGCCGGCGAAGGACCAGGCGAAGGTGTCCGTCCACCCCCCGAGCTCGGGAAGCTGGGCGCGCTCGTCGCTCGTCAGCAGATCCTTGCGCCACATCCGCGTGATCTCGGCGTAGTCACCGAACAGGTGGGTCATCCGCAGCTCGCGGGTGTCCAGCACGCGCTGGAGGACGCCCTGCAGGGCTGTACGACGCCGCGCGAAGGGAGCGACGTCGTTGAACACCGCGAGGGCCTCGAGGGTGAGGTCCAGGGCGTCCAGGCGGGCCTCAGGGTCTGTGCCGGCGCGGTCCACCATACGCAGCGGCCAGTCCGTCTGGGTCCCGATGTAGCGGTACACCGGGCTCGGCCCCAGGGTGATCGACGCCGGGAGGACGTCCCCCAGGATCGTGTGCGGGAAGGTCGCGGACCCCGCGAGCAGCGCGCTCCACCCGCCCAGCCGCTCACCGAGCGTGCAGAGGAACAGGGCGATGTGGGGGGTCCCCGCCGGCCAGTCGCCGATCGCCTCGGCCAGGCGCCCGCCACGCGGGTCCTCGGCGAGAGCACGCACCCGGGCGTGCGTGCGGTCCCACCATCCGTCGGGGATCTCCCACGGCGCCTGGTCGCCCACGATGTCCAGGTGGGGACGCGTGGACATGAGGACGGTGAGGTGGTCAGGCAGGACCAGGTGGTTCACGGAGGACTCCAGGTCGCGGCAGCAGGGCAGCAACACGATACCCAACCCGCACGACAGCACCCCTCATCCCCCGTATCGTGATGAAGAAGCCGCAACTCGCCCACCCGGAGGAGAACGGTCATGGCATCCGCCGCGCAGCCCACCCCCGACACCACGATGCGGGCGATCACCCAGGACACCTACGGCTCCGCCGACGTCCTGCGGCTCGCGCGGATCCCCCGCCCCGAGCCCGGCAAGAACCAGGTGCTCCTGCGTGTGCACGCGGCGGGCCTCGACCGGGGGGTGTGGCACCTGATGACCGGTCGGCCCTATGTGGCTCGCCTCGCCCTGGGTCTGCGCCGCCCGCGGACCTCGGTGCCCGGGTCCGACGTCGCCGGGACCGTCGTGGCGGTCGGTGCGGGAGTGAGCGAGCTCTCCGCCGGCGACGAGGTGTTCGGCGAGGGGAGGTCGACCTTCGCCGAGTACGCCGTGGCGCGCGCGGACCGGCTCGTCCGCAAGCCGGCCGGGCTCACCTTCGAGCAGGCCGCCGTGGTCCCGGTCTCCGGAGTCACCGCGCTGCAGGGCCTGCGCGACGTCGGCCGCCTCGAGCGAGGCCAGACGGTCCTCATCACGGGCGCCTCAGGGGGCGTGGGCAGCTATGCGGTCCAGCTGGCCAAGGCCTTCGGCGCGGAGGTCACGGGGGTGTGCAGCACCGCGAAGGTCGACTTCGTGCGGTCCCTCGGCGCCGACCACGTCCTCGACTACACCCGCGAGGACTTCGCGGACGGCGCCCACTACTACGACCTCATTCTCGACGTCGCCGGGAATCCCCCGCTGTCCCGGCTCCGCCGCGCCCTCACCCCGTCCGGGACCGCGGTCATCACGGGCGGCGAGGAGGGCAGCGACCTCGGGGGCGGCCTGCACCGACAGCTCGGCGCTCTGGTCCTCTCCCCGTTCGTGCGCCAGCGGCTGGCGGCATTCGTGGGCATCGTGCGCGCCAGCGACCTCGTCCAGCTCACCGAGTTCCTCGAGGCGGGCATCGTGACGCCGCCGCTGGACCGGACGTTCCCTCTGGACCAGGCCCCGGAGGCGCTGCGGTACCTGGCCGCCGGGAAGGCGCGCGGGAAGGTCGCCATCACGATTCGACCCCAGCCCCGAACCGCGCGGTGACAAGCACCTTGATCGAGCGGCTCTGCGTGCCGATGGCTGGGTATGGGTCGGAGGAGCGTGGCAGGTCGGCGGATGAGCACCGGTGAGACCGGCGTCTCCCCCGTCACCTGGTGGGGATTTGCCTGTGAGCAGATGGTCGGTGCGGTTCCCCCGCCAAGCGCCACTCACCCGCGTGCTCGCCGCGCGCTCCGAGTGGGTGTTCGCCGGGTCCAGGTCGCACCGGAGGGCGTGTCGTGGCGCACCCTCGCTGGGCGCAACGGATCCATCCCTGCCGCACTGGTGTCCGAGGTGCGCCTGGCAGAGGTCGCGTCCGACACGAGACCATATTCTGCCGTCGCCGCCTACGCGCTGGTCCTCGACGTCGACGGCGCAGCCCTGCTCAGAGTCGCTGCAGGCGGAGGACACACACTGTCAGGGGCGAGGAAGCAGCGCCGGCTGGCCCGTATGTGGACGCCGCTCGACGTCCCAGTCACGCGGCGCTCCGACCTCTTGAGCCGCCCGAAGGATCTCCGGCGATGCTGGCCCGAGGCATTCTCGTGGGTGCACGCGTACCCGGTGGTCGCGACGACGATAGCGGTCGCGCTGTGGATGGCGCTCGCTGTCCCGCTGCTGGACCATTTTCTCGGATCCTGACAGCTCACGAGCCGTCACGATCGCGGCGATGATTTCCTCGCCGACACCCACTCCCTTCCTATCAACAAAGGTGAGGGAATCCTTAGGAAGCTTCGGTCAGCGCAGCCTTTCCTTGCTGGTATTGAATTGCATTGCTGCCTACGATTCTTTGTATGACGACCGCCGCATTCCGTAGCCCCGGCACCTCCCCGCGGCCCGAGGAAACCGTGCCGCAGCGCACTGCCGTCGCGAAGCCGGGACGGAGCCACGCGGCGAAGCTCAACTGGCTGCGCGCCGGGGTGCTCGGCGCGAACGACGGGATCATCTCGACGGCGGGCCTCGTCGTCGGCGTCGCGGGTGCGACGACCGCCGCTCCAAGGGCGTGTCGCCGGCCACCGCGAACACCGTCGCGGCCGAGCTCACGGCGCACGACCCGATCGCGGCGCACCTCGACGCCCAGCTGCGCCTCGACCCGGACGACCTGACCAATCCCGGCCACGCCGCCATCTCGTCAGGCGCCTCGTTCACGGTCGGGGCGATCCTGCCCATTCTCGCGATCGCACTCACCCCGGCCTCCATCCGCATTCCGGTCACCTTTCTCGCGGTGATTCTCGCCCTCGCCGTCGCGGGGAGCGTGAGCGCAGCACTCGGCAGCTCCGGCCACGTGCGCGCCGTCGCACGCCTCGTGCTCGGCGGGGCCGCCGCGATGATCGTCACCTACGGGGTCGGCAGCCTCATCGGAGTCACCGGGCTCGGCGGCTGACCCCGTAGGGATCGTGAGAGCACCACCCGGAACGGTCGGAGTCCTCGCGCTAGACGGCGTCGTCTTCACTGAGCAGGTCGCGGTCGACTGTCTCCGGTGCGAAGAGCGTGGTGCCGAACGTGATCGCCATGATCACCATCATGTAGATGGCCACCGGCCACCACGAACCGGTCGCCCACTGCACGAGCGCGGAGCAGATCAGCGGTGCGAGGCCGCCACCGAAGACGGAGGAGAACTCGCGCCCGATGGCCACACCGGCGTAGCGGTAGCGGGAGCCGAACAGCTCCGGGAAGTAGGCCGCCTGCACCCCGACGGTGCCCTGTGAGGCGACCATGAAGCCGATCACGATGACGATGCAGATGATCACCAGGTTGCCGGTGGTCATAAGCAGGAACGCGGGGGCGCTGAAGAGGAAGAGGAACCCGGTGGTGAACAGGTATGTCCGGCGGCGGCCGAACGTGTCGCTCAGGATGCCGAAGCCCACGGCGGAGAAGCACGCGCACACCGCTCCGATGAGGAGGAACTTCGGGATCCACTTGGGGTCCACGTCGATCTCGTTGATGAGGTAGGCGCCGGCGAAGACCTGGAAGATGTACGAGTGCGCATTGGCGCCGATGTTCATGAAGAAGATCCGGGCGAGGTGCTTCTTGCCGTTCTTCCAGACGTCCGCGACCGGGGACTTCTCCTTCTCGATGCTGCCCACGGTCTTGAGCTCTTCGAAGACCGGGGACTCCTTCACCTTGCGACGGATGACCCAGGCGGCGATGGTGACGAAGATCGAGCTGAAGAAGACCAGACGCCAGCCGTAGGACATCAGCGCCTCGTCGGACATGCGCTGGACGAGGATCCACACGACGGCGGCCATCGCAGCACCCGCTGCGGCCCCGACGAACACGAGCGACGCATACTTGCCGCGCTGCCCCTTGGGTGCGGTCTCCGTCAGCAGGACGATCCCGCTGGCCTGCTCAGCGCCTGCGCCGAACCCCTGGAGGAACCGGACCATGAGCAGCAGGACCGGGGCCCAGAGCCCGACGGCGGCATAGCTGGGCAGCAGGCCGACCGCGAACGTGGCCGTGCCCATGAGGAAGAGCGTGGCAACCATGACGAACTTGCGTCCGAGGCGGTCACCGTACTTGGAGAAGAACAGCCCTCCGAGCGGGCGGGCACCGAAGCCGACGAACAGCGTGCCGAAGGACGCGATGGTTCCGACCGTGGGGTCCAGGTTCGGGAAGAAGATCTTGCCGAAGATGATCGCCGACGCAGTCCCGTAGATCGTGAAGTCGAAGTTCTCCAGGGCTGTACCGATCCCACCGGCCCAGGCCGCGCGGCGAAGGTTCTGCGCGTCCGCCGGGGGAAGGACGGCGTCCGCCCCCTCGCGGGAGGTAGTCAGGATCTCAGTCACAGTGCACCGTTTCCGTGGGAGCTGGCGTGCCACGGGTGATCCTCGGGGAGGCCAGGCAGGCCGCACTGCGGCACCTCGTTCCGCTATGCGGAACAAGGTATCCTGAGGCTCACGGCAGCGACTGGGTCCGAGGTCCCGAGGGGTGGTGGCCGGGGCGCAGCATCGGTCGTCACCGACCGTCCTGGCTACCGCGCCCTGGCGGGTTCCGTCGTGGGTGCCACGCCCGTGACGGTCGTCAGCAGGAAGACCGAGTCCTCCTCCGCCAGCACCGCGTGACGCTGGTGCGTGAGCAGCACGACCTCTCCGGCGACCACGGCGGCGGCCTCCGCCCCGGTCACGCGCACCCGACCCACCAGGACCTGCAGGCTCGCTGCGTGGGGCGAGTTGTGCTCCGCGAGCTCGGTGCCCGCCACGAGCGCGATCAGGGTCTGCCGCAGAGGTCCGTCGTGCAGCAGCAGCTCGGCGCTGCGGCCGTGGTCCGAGGCACGAGCTGCGTCGAGGTGCGAGGGGGCAAGGACGCTGAGATTGGCCACGATTCCTCCGGGTGAGCGATGGGCGTGCAGGCCCGCGAGACAAGCCCACGGCATGAGCTGAGCATAGCGAGGCCACGGCCGTCGCAGGATGACGCCGCAGTGGGAGCGAACCGACTCGGCCCTCAAGACGTGAAAGATCCGTGCCGATGCCCCTGTCGTGACCTACCCGCACGGATCCGCGCCATACCCGGGACCGGCGTGCGGGTGGCTCGCCGCCCACGACATGGTGGTGTTCGCGGTGGTGGTGGGCGGGATTCTCGCCACGCTCACGGCGTGGATCGTGCTACCGATCCGGCGTGACCGCCGGCGGTCCCGGGAGGTCCACCGGTGGGCACGTAAGCACGGGTGGAACGTTGAGCCGGCGCAAGCGTGGACGGTCACCCGCGGAACGGAGGTTCTGCACGGAGCGGTCGACGGCATCCCGGTGACCTCGTCCACCACGGAGTACGACCCCGACTGGCGCCGAGGGATCGATACGACCCGGTACAGGCACCTCCTCATGAGCCCGGTCCACGCCAACCTCCCGGTGCTGACGATGGTTCCGACGGGAGGTGTGCGGCGCCCGCCCGCCGGGCCGGACGACGGCACGCGCCTGCGGTTCGAGTGGGCGGAGTTCGACGCCGGCTGGCAGGTGCAGTGCGCGGATGCGCAGTTCGGGCACGGTTTCTGCCACCCCCGCGTCATGGAGCGGTTGATGCGGCCCGACGTCGCTGGTCTGAGCATCGTTGTCGCCGGCGGCAACGTGGCAGTGCACGCCCCCGGCCGGACGAGGCTCGAGACCGTCGAGGCTCGTGCGGCAGTGCTGGCCGACCTCGTGCGCCTGGTCCCGCCCTACCTCATCATCGAGCACCGCACGGAATTCTGGTCCCGGCCCGGCCTGCGGACGCCGGCGAAAGTGCTGCGTGGAGCCGTTCCCGGTGAGACCACGGGATGGCCCACGGTGGTGATGACCACGATCGTCCTCGGGTGCGTCGCCTGGTTCGTCGTGGTGATGGCTCTTGCGGGCGCGGTGTCGGTCGCTCTGTGCACCGTCGGGGTGGTCGCGGCCGCCAGCGCGCCCCCCGTCCTCAGGAGCCGTTCCGTGCGGCGCCTGCGTCGGGGCTCGCAGCAGCTGCGTCGACGCTGAAGCTCCAGCCGCCGATCATCGTCATGACTGGGTAGAGGCAGGCCGGCGCGGTCTGATGCGACAGAACGGGTGAGTTCCAGTTGACGTGTCGTGTCCCTCTGAAGGAGATGCCGATGCCCTCACCCACCGTGACAACACCGACTCGCAGTTGTTTCCTTCGTCAACAAAGGTGAGGGAATCCTTAGGAAGCTTCGGTCAGCGCAGCCTTTCCTTGCTGGTATTGAATTGCATTGTTGCCTACGATTCTTTGTATGACGACCGCCGCATTCCGTAGCCCCGGCACCTCCCCGCGGCCCGAGGGAACGGTGCCGCAGCGCACTGCCGTCGCGAAGCCGGGACGGAGCCACGCGGCGAAGCTCAACTGGCTGCGCGCCGGGGTGCTCGGCGCGAACGACGGGATCATCTCGACGGCGGGCCTCGTCGTCGGCGTCGCGGGTGCGACGACCGCCCTCGCACCGATCCTCACGGCCGGCATCGCCGGACTCGTCGCCGGCGCCGTGTCGATGGCGCTGGGCGAGTACGTCTCGGTCAGCAGCCAGCGCGACGCCGAGCGCTCTCTGATCGCCCGCGAACGGGCCAGGCTCGCCCAGGACCCCGAGGCCGAGCTTGTGCAGCTCGCTGCGATCTACCGCTCCAAGGGCGTGTCGCCGGCCACCGCGAACACCGTCGCGGCCGAGCTCACGGCGCACGACCCGATCGCGGCGCACCTCGACGCCCAGCTGCGCCTCGACCCGGACGACCTGACCAATCCCGGCCACGCCGCCATCTCGTCAGGCGCCTCGTTCACGGTCGGGGCGATCCTGCCCATTCTCGCGATCGCACTCACCCCGGCCTCCATCCGCATTCCGGTCACCTTTCTCGCGGTGATTCTCGCCCTCGCCGTCGCGGGGAGCGTGAGCGCAGCACTCGGCAGCTCCGGCCACGTGCGCGCCGTCGCACGCCTCGTGCTCGGCGGGGCCGCCGCGATGATCGTCACCTACGGGGTCGGCAGCCTCATCGGAGTCACCGGGCTCGGCGGCTGACCCGCGCACCTCACCCGTCGGGAGTCCCATGTTCGACACCATCGCCGGCCTGCCGCTGCACCCTCTCGTCATCCACGCCACCGAAGTCATCGTGCCGGCGGCAGCCCTCGCCGCCACGTTCGCGGCGCTCTGGCCGCGCTTTCGCCGCTGGGCGGGTCTCCTGCCCGCAGGCCTTGCGCTCGCGGCGCTCGTGCTCATTCCCATCTCGGAGCAGTCCGGAGAAGCCCTCGAGGAACGTGTCGGCGAGTCGGCCCTGGTCGAGGCCCATGCGGAGCTCGCCGAGGGGCTCCTGCCCTGGGTGGTTGGCCTCGTCGTCGTCGCGGCCCTGCTCGTGTGGTGGTACCGGGGCGAGCGCTCAGCGCCCACTCGACGGGCACCGCGCTGGGTCGCCGTCGCGCTCGCGGTCGCGGCCCTTCTCACCAGCACCGGAACGACGGTGCAGGCGATCCGCATCGGGCACAGCGGTGCAGAAGCCGTCTGGTCGCAGGACGTCGCCGACTAGCCTCGGCGCTGGTGAGTGAGCAACGCGACCTCCTCGGCGCCCATCGCGGCGGTCTCCGCCCCGGTCACGCACACCCGCAGGCTGGTCCACCCGACGTTCGGGTTGCCGATCATCCCGGAGGTGGTGAGATGAGTCTCGGCGCCCACAGACATCGATCCCGGTGCGCCACCCGCGGTACCGCTCCCCGACTTCACCGGCACAGACCTGTCTCCCCCGCGAAAGGCCGCCGACATGCGTGGTCGCCTCAGCCAGCAGCTGCTCCCCGAGGTGCAACGACGCACGCTCGACGAGCTCACCGCCGACCTCGACCTGACGGCGGGTGATCACGAGTCGAAGCGATCGGCCTTCTGGACGATGCTCGTGGTCTCGGCTGTCGTAGCGGCAGCAGGAGTGTTGTCGGACTCAACCGCGACCGTCATCGGCGCCATGATCATCGCGCCGCTGTCCACCCCGATCATGGGCATCGCCCTCGGGGTGGTGCTCCGCGACTCCCACCTGACCGGTCGCGCGGTGCGCTACGTCGTGCTCGGCGCGGGCCTCGTGGTGCTGATGGGTGTGGTCTTCACGTTCGTGGTGCCGGGCGACGAGAACCTCTTCACCAACACCCAGATCACCGGGCGCACGTCCCCCGGGCTGCTCGACCTCGTGGCGGCCGTCGCCACCGGTGTTGCCGGTGCCGTGGCGCTCTCCCGGCGCGACGTTGCGGTCGTTCTGCCGGGGGTCGCCATCGCCATCTCCCTGGTGCCGCCCCTCGTCGTCGTGGGTGTCTGCCTCGGTCAGGGGTCGATCGTGCTGGCGATCGGTGCTCTCGTGCTGTTCCTGTCGAACTTCGTCGCACTGGTGCTCGTCGGGATGCTGGTCTTCACCGCTGCCGGCTACGCGGCCGAGGGATCGACGGCCAAGGTCCTGTCGCAGCAGCGGGCCTATGCCGCCATCGGCGTCCTGCTCGTCCTGGTGCTCGTGCCGCTGGTGGCCAACACTGCGTTCACCTATTTCGTGGCCCTGTGGACCCACCGCGTGCAGGTCACCGCAGATGAATGGATCTCCACGGTTCCCGGCGGGCTCGTGGACGGCGTCGAGCTCGTATCTGGCTCCTTCTACGTGCGGGTCCGCACGCCGGAGGATCTCCCGGACCTGGACCACCTGATGACCAACCTTCAAGGTCAGGTTCCGGACGGGATGACTGTCGTGGTCACGACCTTGCGCGGTGAGGACCTGGACGCCGCGGTGGTGGGCGCCCAGGGCCCCTGAGCCCCGCCTCGGGCGTGTCAGGTTGACACGGAAGATCTGGTCTGGCCCTCCCGCGTGGTCTGATGCGACAGAACGGGCGAGATCCAGTTGACTTGTTGTGTCCCTCTGAAGGAGATGCCGATGTCCTCACCCACCGTGACCACTGCGATGCCCATCGTCCCCGTCCCCGCCGACCGCGCCCGTTCGCTGCGCCGGGCCAACCTGCTCGCGTCGTTGGTGCACGCTGTGAGCGCCGCCGCGGTGCTGGCGCTGGCGAACGGGTTCACGCTTCCCGTCACCGGGACCTACCTCGTGGGGCCGCCCGGCTCGGCCGGTGAGAGCGTCACGGTGTTTGACCTGTCCGTGGCAGGAGCCGTCGCCGGGTTCCTGCTGCTCTCGGCTCTCTTTCACCTGCTGGTGAGCTCCCCATGGTTCTTCGGGCGCTACCTCGATGGTCTGGCGCGGCGGCGCAACGTCTTCCGGTGGGTCGAGTACTCCCTGTCGAGCTCGCTGATGATCGTGGTGATCGCCCAGCTGTGCGGGATCACGGACATCGCGGCGCTGCTGGCGATCTTCGGCGTCAACGCGTCGATGATCCTCTTCGGCTGGCTGCAGGAGACCTACCACGAGCCCGGGGACGGCGGCTGGCTGCCGTTCACCTTCGGCTGCATCGCCGGAGCAGTCCCATGGTTGGCGATCGTCGTCTACGTCGCCGCCCCCGGGTCCACCTCGGCCGCGCAGCCACCGGCGTTCGTCTACGCGATCATCGTGTCGCTGTTCGTGTTCTTCAACGTCTTCGCCGTCGTGCAGTGGCTGCAGTACCGCCCGGTCGGCCGGTTCGCGGACTACCTGAGGGGCGAGCGCGCCTACATCGTGCTGAGCTTCGTGGCGAAGTCCGCCCTGGCCTGGCAGGTGTTCGCCGGTACCCTCGCCCCATGAGCGGCGACGGCCCGGGCCACGCTTGTTCGGTGGAGCTGAGGGGACTCGAACCCCTGACCCCCTGCATGCCATGCAGGTGCGCTACCAGCTGCGCCACAGCCCCAGAGCCAGACATCGGCCCTGCACTCCGCATCGCGAAGCGTCGTCATCCTAGAACGAACTTGGCGCAGGTCCCAATCGCGGGCCAGCTAGGTCCTCCGGCGCGGAGCGGATGTGGCACGCAACGGGTGGGAGTAGCGTTTGTCGCAGCGAGGACGCCGATGTCGAGGATCGGGTGGTGGACGGATGGCCAAGACACTTCCTCCTCCCGGGCCGATGCCCGCGGGGCAGCACCCCGGTTGTGACACGTCGGGGATGATCCTCGTTCATCGCATCTTCCGCTGGCTGTATCGGGAGCTCCCCGTGCTGGTGCGCGAGGTCGAGCCCGGCGACACCGCACGCTCCGCGGTCGTAGGCCGCTACGCCCACCTCGACTTCTTCGCCCTGCACATGCACCACGAGACCGAGGACATGGTGCTGTGGGACAGGCTGGTCGCGCGTGACCCCGCCTGCACCCTGCACGTCGGTCAGATGCAAGCGCAGCACGCCGAGGTCGCGGTGCGGCTCGCGCGGATCGAGCCGCAGCTGGAGCCCTGGGTGGCCACCGCAGATCCCCGGCTGCGCGATGCCTTCGCCACCGACATCGAGAGTCTCCGCGACCTGCTGCTGGCGCACCTCGGGCAGGAGGAGGACGACATCCTCCCCGTCGCCGGGGAGGTGATGTCACAGCAGGAGTGGGACTTCATGGAGGAGCACACACGCGCCACCCTCATGGCGCACCGTAAGGAGCTCGGGAAAGACGTCATGTCGCTGCAGCTCGGTCTGCTCCTCGCGAGCGTCCCCGAGGACGAGCGGGAGGACTGGTTCCGCGCCAACGTGCCGGCCCCGATCCGGGTCCTGTACCTCCTCCTCATGAAGCGGAGATACGACAGCGCGATGCGGGAGCTCTACCCCGACCGTCCCGTACCCACCATGGTGTGATGCGGCGACCGGCGAGGCGGAGGAAACCATGTGGCGACGCGTGACGCTCGACGTCCACCTCGATCACCCGCCGTCGCGCGTCTACCCCTACCTCGCCGATCCGGGTCGGTGGCCCGAGTTCGCGCCTGCGGTCGACTCTCGCCGCCCGTTGGACAGCGGTCCGCTGCAGGTGGGGAACCGGTGGGCCGCCGTCGACCGCATCGGGCCGTTCCGCGTCCGGTTCACCGACGTGCTCGAGGTCGTCGAGCCTGACCGTCGGGTCGTGTGGCACTCGACGTCACCGTGGAACTCCCGCGTCGAGTACGTGTGCACACGCGACGCCGAGGGCACGCGCATCCATGCCGACTACGGAGGCGACGTCGCCTCCTGGCTCCGGCTGGTGGCACTCCTGCCGAAGCCCGTGCTGGCGCGGATCCTGCTGCGCGACTTCACCGGGCTCCGCCGTGAGCTCGAGGCGGCGGACCGGGCTCGCGCCCCCGGGAGCGACATGAACGGAGTGACATGAACGACGACGGGCCGTGCCCTGGCCTCCACGTGGAGACTCAGACACGGCCCTCGCCCTGCTACTTCGGTGGAGCTGAGGGGACTCGAACCCCTGACCCCCTGCATGCCATGCAGGTGCGCTACCAGCTGCGCCACAGCCCCAGAACCAGACATCGGCCCTGCACTCCGCATCGCGGAGCGTCGTCATCTTAGAACGAAGTCGGCTCCAAATTCCAATCGGGTCCCGCATTCCAGTGATCCAGCGGGAAACCAGCCCCGACGTTGTGGGCGACGAGCCGCCAGTCGGTGACCGACCCGGCGTGCGAACGCTCCAGGTGGCTCCAGTGGACGTTGTTCAGCCCGCTGATCCCCCGCCAGGTGTCCGGGTCGAGCCCGAGCAGCGCGGTGATGCCGAGAGTGATCGCGGCGCCGTGCGCGACGACGACGAGCGTGTCGGCACCGGTCAGGTCCGCCCCGTGCTCTCTCACGGCAGCGGCGACGCGCGCCGCGACAGCGGCCCGCGGCTCGACCTCGATACCTGTCGGGTCAGCGCCGCCGCGCCACTGCTCGAACTCCTGCGGCCACCCGGTGGCGATCTCCTCGCGGGTCAGGCCCTCCCAGATGCCGAAGCTCCGCTCGCGGAACCGCGGGTCGGCCACCACACCGGCGCCTGCGGCGTCGGCGTAGTGCTCTGCGGTCACCCAGGCCCGAACGAGATCGGAGGAGACCACCCGCGACGGCGCGTGCAGGCGGGCGAGCGCCTCGGCGCCGTGCTGGGCCTGCCACAGGCCCACCTCGTCGAGCGGGATGTCCACCTGCCCCTGCAGCCGGCCGATCGCGTTGTACGCGGTCCGGCCGTGCCGCAGGAAGATGACAGAGCCGACGCTCATACGGCGTCGTCCACGTCCGTCCCGGGGAGCGGGTATCCGTAGTCGTCCGGCTCGTACTCAGGGGCGGTGCCGTCGCCGCCACGGGCGTCCTCGGGCAGCTCGATGACCGGGCAGTCCTTCCACAGGCGCTCGAGGGCGTAGTACACGCGGTCCTCGGAGTGCTGCACGTGGACGACGATGTCGCCAAAGTCGATGAGGACCCAGCGGGACTCGCCCTTGCCCTCGCGGCGGATCGGCTTGACGCCTTCCTTGTGCAGGGCCTCCTCGACGGCGTCGACGATGGCCGACACCTGACGCTCGTTGTTGCCGGAGGCGATGAGGAAGACGTCGGTGAGGACGAGCTGCTCACTGACGTCCAGGGCGATGATCTCGGCAGCCTTGCGGTCCGAGGCGGCCCGGGCCGCGATGATCGCCAGTTCGATGGCTCGTTCAGTTGCCGGCACAGCTCTCCTTAGAAGTCATGGTCGTGCGGGGTGAGGTCGTACGGGGCATCGCTGACGATGCCGTAGCTCGCCGCCGATTCGGCAGGCGAGGCCGCGCCACGATTCTCCAGGCCGACCTTCCAGATGATCAGGCCCAGCACGAACGCTACCGCGACCAGTATCAGATAGTGCAACCAGGTGTACCTGTGGTCCGGCTCGTCGTCGTCGAAGTCGTCGTCGTCGTCGGCGTCGTCGTCCGCGGGGAGCGGTTCGGCCACAGGTGGCGACGTCGTGATCGCGGCCCACGCGGGCAGCTCGCCGGGGCCGCCGGGACCGCCAGTGCCAGGGAGCGCCGCCACCGGCTCGAAACCGGGTGCGGTCACGCGCTGGCGGAACAGCTCAGGTGGGTCGTTGGCTGCGCCCGGGTGTCCTGGAGCGGACACAGGCCTGGCCGACGTCGGGACGGGCGCCCACGCGGGCTGCAGGCTCTCCGGCCGGGCGGCCTGCTCCCGAGCGGCCTGCTCCCGAGCGGCCTGCTCGCGAGCCGCCTGCTCGCGCAGCAGCGGGGCGGACTGGGCGGTGGGACTGGCTGGCGGGGCCGGCGAGAAGGCCTGCGGTGAGACGGGCCTCTGCGTCGGCTGCTGGGGCTGGGTGGGCAGGCGCTGGACCGTCGGCGCGGGCGTGCGTTGGCTGGTCTGCGGGGCCGTGACGGAGGGGGGCCGGACAGGTTCGGGTCGCGCGGTCATCTGCGGCCGACCCGATCCGAGATCCCGGATCGCGGAGAGCGCACCGGTCTCGTCGATCGTCCGGATCCCGCTCGTCTGGGTCGGTGGGACGATGACGACGCGGTGCGAGGAGGTCTGCTCCCGCAGCGACCGACGGGAGGGCGCCGGCGTCGACGGCTGTGCGGGCGGCACCTGAGCGGGCGCGGCGCTCGGGGGCGCGCTGACCCGACCCACCGGCTGGCCTGTGGTTCCTGGGCGCTGCGGCAGGGCCGCACCCGCCTGGGAGAATCCGTGCGGGGCGGTCCGCGTCCGCATGGGCTGCGGCGTGCGCTGGGCAGCCGCCGGCGGAGCGGAAGGAGCGGAAGGAGCGGGCGGAGCCTGCACGCTCTGCGCCGGCGGGACCTGCCCGGCCGGCGCGGCGCTCTCTCCGGTCGCCTGCGCCGCGAGCTCGCGGAGCTGGCGCCGGGTGAGGGGGACCCCGTCGTTCGGATTCGTCATGACGCGACCTTCACAGCTGACTCCCGATACAGTCCATACTTCGCGATGTATTGCACGACGCCGTCCGGCACGAGGTACCAGACGGGGTCACCCGCCCTGGCCCTCGCACGGCAGTCCGTCGAGGAGATCGCGAGCGCCGGGATCTCCAGAACACTGACCACCGACGGCGGCAGCGCCGCGACGGAGATGGTGTGCCCAGGCCGGGTCACTGCGACGAAGTGTGCCATTCCCCACAGCTCCTCTGCATCCTTCCACGACGCGATCTGCTCGATCGCATCGGCCCCGGTGATGAAGAAGAGGTCGACGTCCGGACGCTCGCTGCGCAGGTCGCGCAGCGTGTCGACGGTGAACGTCAGTCCTGCGCGGTCGATGTCCACCCGGCTGGTCGTGAAGTCCGGGTTCGACGCCGTCGCGATGACCGTCATGAGGTACCGGTGCTCGGCCGGGCTCACGTCCTGGTCCTGCTTGAACGAGGGCTGGCCGGTCGGCACGAAGACGACCTCGTCGAGGTCGAACTGCGCGGCGACCTCGCTCGCGGCGACGAGGTGACCGTGGTGGATGGGGTCGAACGTCCCGCCCATCACCCCCACCCGTCGTCGCTGCACGGTCAGGTGCACAGGATCAAGGGGGTCGGCGGTCGTTGCCGTCAGTGACGCGTCCATACGCTGCGGAACGCGTAGGTGACCGCGAGCAGGGCGGCGAGGACGACGAACGTCGTCACCCCGAACGCGATGGGGTGCATCGGGAGGTGGTTCACGACCTCGGACTCTTCGGCGGCGGCCAGGACTGCTGTGATCACGTCATCCTCCAGAAGTCGCTCGTCGAACGAGCGGGTGTCGCACATCGCTGCCCCCGTGCGGGTGAGCAGATCTTGGCGCCCAGTCTCTCATGTTCTCTGTCGGCACTTCGACCCTCGAACTTGATGACCGGGCGCCTCAGGACCGGATCTGACCGTCGCCGTTGACGACCCACTTCGTCGTCGTCAGCTCGCTCAGCCCCATCGGCCCGCGGGCGTGCAGCTTCTGCGTCGAGATCCCGATCTCCGCGCCGAGCCCGAACTGGCCGCCGTCGGTGAACCGGGTCGAGGCGTTGACCATGATCGCGGCGGAATCCAGCTCGGCCACGAACCGCTCGGAGGACCGCAGGTCCGCCGTGACGATCGCCTCGGTGTGCCCCGACGTCCACGTCCGGATGTGCTCGATCGCCTCGTCCAGGTCGGGAACCACCCGGACGGCGAGATCGAGGGAGAGGTACTCCTTCGCCCAGTCCTCGTCGGTCGCAGGAACGACGGTCACGAGGTCGGGCACGAGCCCGCCGGCCACGGCCAGCGCGGTCGTCTCCTCGTCCGCGTGCACGACGACGCCCGCCGCACCGAGCGCGGCCAGCACGCCCGGCAGCACGGTCGGTGCGGCGGCCGCGTGCACGAGCAGCGTCTCGGCGGCGTTGCACACGCCCACCCGGTGCGTCTTGGAGTTGAGCACGATGTCGATCGACGTCTCGAGCCCCGCAGAGGCGTCGAGGTAGACGTGGCAGTTGCCCACACCCGTCTCGATCACCGGGACCGTGGACTCCCGCACGACGGTCTGGATGAGGTCCGCTCCCCCGCGCGGGACGAGCACGTCGACGAGCCCGCGGGCGTGCATGAGCGCGACGGCGCCGGGGCGCCCGTAGGCGTCGATGGACTGCACGAGGTCGGCCGGTAGTCCGCAGCCGACGAGGGCCTCGCCCAGGACTCGGACGATCACCTCGTTCGAGCTGGCCGCCGCGCTCCCCCCGCGCAGCACCACCGCGTTGCCGCTCTTGAGCGCGAGCCCGGCCGCGTCGACCGTGACGTTGGGGCGAGCCTCGTAGATCATCCCGACGACGCCCATCGGCACCCGGACCTGGCGCAGCCGCAGACCGTTGGGCAGCGTGGACCCGCGCACCACCTCACCGACCGGGTCGGGGAGAGAGGCGAGCTCACGCAGGGCGTCGGCGATCGCGACGGTGCGCTCGGGAGTCAGGGTCAGACGGTCGAGCAGCCCTGGGGAAGTACCCGCGGCACGTCCTCGCTCGACGTCGAGGGCGTTGGCGGCGACGATCTCCTCGCTCGAGGCGACGAGGGCGTCGGCGAGGGCGTGCAGAGCACCGTCCTTCGAGGCGCGCGTCGCCGTGGCCAGAGCCCGTGCAGCGATCTTGGCGCGGCGGGCGATATCGAGGACCTGTTCCTGCACGTCGCCCGCCCCGCCGTCGACACCGCCGTCGTGCGCCGTGGGAGACATGGTTGTGGACCGTTCTGCACCATCAGTCATCCCTCCAGGCTAGCGACCATCGGCGCGGGCGTCACCCACGTCCCGATGGTTGGGCCCGAGGACGTCAGCTCTTGCGCGGTCGGCGCACGAGGACGAGGTCGTCGCGGTGCACGACAGCGCGGTCGTAGCCCTCTCCGAGCATGTCGCGCAAGAACGTGGTCGAGCGTCCCATGAGCTCCGGGATCTCCCCAGCCTCGTAGGAGGACAGCCCCCGAGCCATGACCCGGCCGCGGTTGTCCACGAGCTCCACCGGGTCCCCCGACTCGAAGTTGCCCTCGAACCCGACGATCCCGGCGGGCAGCAGCGAGGCAGAGCCGCCGAGCACAGCACGCACGGCGCCCTCGTCGAGCACCAGGCGCCCGCGCACCTTGGCCGCGTAGGCGAGCCAGAGTCGACGCCGGCTCGTCCGTCTGCCGGTGGCGGGGAACCACGTCCCCACGTCCTCCCCGTCGAGAGCGCCCGCGGCATTCGCCGCGCAGGTGAGGACAACGGGGATCCCCGAGGCGGTCGCGATCGAGACGGACTCGAGCTTCGTGACCATGCCACCGGTTCCCATGGCGCTGCCGCGACTGGTGACCTCGACGTCCTCGATGTCACTCAGACTGTGCACCTCGGAGATACGCTCTGTGCCCGCGCGCGAGGGCGGGCCGTCGTACAGCCCGTCGACGTCGGTGAGCAGCACCATGGCGTCAGCGCGCACGAGGTGGGAGATCAGCGCAGCGAGGCGGTCGTTGTCACCGAATCGGATCTCGTTCGTCGCGACGGCGTCGTTCTCGTTGACCACCGGCACCACACCGAGGTTGAGGAGTCGCTCGAGGGAACGCTGAGCGTTGCGGTAGTGGCCACGACGCACCGTGTCCTCGGCTGTGAGCAGGATCTGCCCCACCGGGATTCCATGGCTGGCGAAGGCCTCGGTGTAGCGGGCGACGAGGAGCCCCTGGCCGACGGAGGCCGTCGCCTGCGCCGTGGCCAGGTCCTTGGGCCGGTCCGTGAGCCCCAGGGGGGCGAGGCCCGCCGCGATGGCACCAGAGGTGACGAGCACGACCTGGTAGCCGGCGGAGTGACGAGCCGCGATGACGTCGACGAGCGCCCTCAGGGCCTCGACGTCCAGACGTCCGTCTGGAGCAGTCAGGGAAGACGACCCGACCTTGATGATGATGCGGTGCGCAGAGCGCATGTGGTCGCGAGACTGAACGTGGGCTTTCTCAAGAGAGCTCATCAACCCATTCTCGCGCACCCAGGGCACGCGCCTACTTCGTGTCCAGATCGGGCTCTGTCCAGATGCCGGCTTCGCGCTCGGTCCACAGCTCCGCGCGGGCCTCGGCCTTGGCGTCCATCCGGGTGGTGTAGTCCCGGCGCTTCTCCTCGCGGGTGGGGCGCAGCGACTCCGAGATGCGCGCGTCGGTCCCACGGGGCCCGCCGAGCAGCTCGGCACCGGTGATGAGGGTGGGCTCCCAGTCGAAGATGACGGAGTTGTGCTCGGGTCCGATCCGGACCTCGTCGCCGGCCACCGCGCCCGCCTTGAACAGCTCTCGCTCGACGCCGAGCGTCCCCAGACGGTCAGCCAGGTACCCGACGGCCTCGTCGATCGAGAAGTCGGTCTGGCGGACCCAGCGCTCGGGCTTGACGCCACGCACCTCGTAGAAGGGGACTCCGCCCGACTCCTTGCGCTGGACGGTGAAGCCTGCGTCATCGACCGCCTTGGGGCGGATGATCGTGCGCGCTGCGCCCGGCTTGGGCGCGAACTTGCGTGCGCGCTCGACGTACTCGGCGAGCTCGTAGGTGAGCTTCTTCAGGCCCTCGTGGCTCGCCGCGGAGACCTCGAACACCTTGACGCCGCGTGCCTCGAGGTCGGGGCGGACCAGCTCGGCCAGCTCGCGGGCCTCGGGCACGTCGATCTTGTTCAGCACGATGAGGCGCGGACGCTCGGTCAGCGGAATTCGCACACCCTCGGCGTTGAGGTCGGGGGCGTAGGCCGCCAGCTCCGCCTCGATGATGTCCAGGTCGCTCATCGGGTCCCGGCCGGGCTCGAGGGTGGCGCAGTCGATGACGTGGACGAGCACCGCACACCTCTCGATGTGACGCAGGAACTCCAGGCCCAGGCCCTTGCCCTCGCTCGCGCCGGCGATCAGTCCGGGCACGTCGGCGACCGTGTAGCGCGAGCCGCCGGCCTGGACGACGCCGAGGTTGGGGATGAGGGTCGTGAACGGGTAGTCGGCGATCTTGGGGCGCGCGGCCGAGATCGCGGCGATGAGGCTCGACTTGCCGGCGCTCGGGTAGCCCACCAGCGCGACGTCGGCGATGGTCTTGAGCTCGAGGACGATGTCCACCTCGAAGCCCGGCTCACCGAGCAGCGCGAAGCCGGGGGCCTTGCGGCGCTTGGAGGCGAGGGCAGCGTTGCCGAGGCCTCCGTGCCCGCCGGCAGCCACGACGTACTCGGCGCCCAGGCCGACGAGGTCGGCGATGATGGTGCCTTCGGGGTCCTTGACGACCGTGCCGTCCGGGACTCCCAGGATGAGGTCTTCGCCGTTGTGACCCTCGCGGTGGTCTCCGGCACCCTGGGTGCCCGAGGTCGCGTGCCGGTGCGGCAGGTGGTGGAAGTCGAGCAGGGTGGTCACCTGGCCGTCGACGCGCAGGATGACGCTGCCACCGTTGCCACCGTTGCCACCGTCAGGTCCGGCCAGCGGCTTGAACTTCTCTCGACGGATCGAGGCGCATCCGTTGCCACCGTTCCCGCCAGAGGCGTGGAGCACTACACGGTCTACGAACGAAGCCATCGATCTACCAATCATCTGTCAAACGTGAATGAAAGAAGAGGGGCGCACCCTGCGGTGCGCCCCTCTCCCAAGAACTACGGTGCCTGAGTGGCTCAGACTGCTGCCTCGACGATGTCGATGACCTTGCGGCCACGACGCGTACCGAACTGGACAGCACCTGCGGTCAGCGCGAAGAGCGTGTCGTCTCCGCCACGGCCCACGTTGTTGCCGGGGTGGAAGTGCGTGCCGCGCTGGCGGACAAGAATCTCACCCGCGCTGACAACCTGACCACCGAAACGCTTGACACCGAGGCGCTGTGCGTTCGAGTCGCGACCGTTGCGCGAGGAACTCGCACCCTTTTTGTGTGCCATGGCGGAACCTGCTTTCCTGCTGAGAAGTAATTGAGGAGTCGTTCACAGCAGGCATCGCCCGCCGCGACGAGAAATCACTTGATGCTGGTGACCTTCAGGCGGGTCAGCTGCTGACGGTGACCCTGACGCTTGCGGTAACCGGTCTTGTTCTTGAACTTCAGGATGATGATCTTCGGACCCTTTTCGTCCCGAACGATCTCTGCGGTGACCTTCACCTTGGCGAGCGCTGCCGCATCGGTGGTCACCTTCTCCCCGTCAACCAGAAGCAGCGCGGGAAGTTCGATGGACTCGCCAGCGTCGCCGGAAAGTCGGTCGACGACGACGACGTCGCCAACGGAAACCTTCTCCTGGCGGCCACCGGCCTTGACGATCGCGTACACCACGTTGCTGCTCATCTCTCTTAGTCTCTGCGGCGTGCTCATCACCGAGGAAAACCTCGGGAGCACACGGGGACCAGCGCGCGAACACTCACGCGCCGACGATCAAGATTACGGAATCTTGCGCTCAGGGTCAAATGCCAACGAGGGCATCCTGCTTGCAGGGCCGATCACGCCTCAGGTTCCAGGTGAAACCCTACGACCGCGGACGAACCACTTGCGAACTGAGGACAGAGTGAAACCTCAAGGGCTCCGGTGCTAATCATGCCCTACTTCGAGCCATCCGGCGACCACCTCCCCGCGGGCAGGGCTGTGACGCTGTCGTCGACAACCGAGCCGTGGATCTCACCTGGCACGACGTGCGAGCCCCTGACGGGGCCCCCGGACGCCGCAGGGGCGGACGACGTGGTCGTCCGCCCCTGCGGCGTCTGAAGGGAGAGCAGACACGGCACCGACCCTCGATGGGCCGGTGCCGTGTCCGTCACCGCTGGCTACCCCTGCGCGTCAGGCGCTGCCACAGACTCACCTTGGTCGGAGGCGTCCGGGGCGGGAAACGACGCGGCCACCGGCGGCTCAGCGGCCTCGACCGCCCGCTGGGATGCCTCGACCTCGGCGAAGACGTCCAGGACCGCGCGCGAGGGCGCGGTGCTCGACGGAGCCGTGCGGATGGCCCGGCGGCTGGTCCGCGCCGGCCGCTTGGTCGCGACAGGCGCCGCCTCGGGCTCCGCCTCGACGACGACCGGGACGGTGACCTCCGGGACCACCTCGACTGCAGTCTCGACCTCGACCTCAGCCTCAGCCGCCTCCTCGACGACCACAGGCTGGGCATCGTGGTCGTGGTCGTGGGCGTGTGCCGCGGCCGCAGCGATGGTCGCGAGCGTGGCCTTGACCGCCTCACGCGCCTGCGGCAGCACCGGGACGGTGATCGAGGGAGCCTCGACCTCCTTGGTACCGCCACGCTTGCGACGCGACCGCGAGGCCGCAGCGCTGTCGTCGCTCTCCGCCGGGGCGTGCGCCGACATCTGAGCGGTCGACGGCGTGGAGCCACCCTGGAAGTGCTTCTCGTTCGGCTCGTCGTGGACGATGAACCCGCGCCCGTTACAGTGGTCGCAGGTCTCGCTGAACGCCTCGACGAGGCCCTGTCCCACGCGCTTGCGGGTCATCTGCACGAGCCCGAGCGAGGTGACCTCGGCCACCTGGTGCTTGGTCCGGTCCCGGCCCAGGCACTCCACGAGCCGGCGCAGCACGAGGTCGCGGTTGAGCTCGAGGACCATGTCGATGAAGTCGATGACGATGATCCCGCCGATGTCGCGCAGCCGCAGCTGACGCACGATCTCCTCGGCGGCCTCGAGGTTGTTGCGGGTGACGGTCTCCTCGAGGGTGCCGCCGGAGCCGGTGAACTTCCCGGTGTTGACGTCGACGACGGTCATCGCCTCGGTCCGGTCGATGACCAGCGACCCACCCGAGGGCAGCCAGACCTTGCGGTCCAGGCCCTTGGCGAGCTGCTCGTCGATCCGCGCCTCGGCGAAGACGTCCTTCTCGCTCACCCAGTGCGTCACACGCTCGGCGAGGTCCGGGGCGAGCGCGTTGACGTACTGCGAGATCTCCGTCCACGCGTCGTTGCCAGCCACCGTGAGGGAAGCGAAGTCGTCGTTGAAGATGTCGCGGACGACGCGGATCGCGAGGTCCGGCTCACCCTGCAGCAGCGCGGGAGCCGAGGCGGTCTTCGCCTTCTTCTCGATCGCGTCCCACTGGGCCTGCAGCCGGGCGATGTCGGCCCGGAGCTCGGCCTCGCTGGCACCCTCGGCCGCGGTGCGCACGATGACGCCTGCGGTCTCGGGGACGACCTCGCGGAGGATCTTCTTCAGGCGGGCGCGCTCGTTGTCGGGGAGCTTGCGGGAGATCCCCGTCATGCCACCACCGGGCACGTAGACGAGGTAGCGGCCGGCGAGGGTCACCTGAGACGTCAGGCGAGCACCCTTCTGACCGATCGGGTCCTTGGTGACCTGCACCAGGACGGAGTCACCGGACTTGAGCGCCTGCTCGATCCGGCGCGGCTGCCCCTCGAGACCGGCCGCGTCCCAGTTGACCTCACCGGCGTAGAGGACCGCGTTGCGGCCCTTGCCGACATCGATGAAGGCGGCCTCCATGCTCGGCAGCACGTTCTGCACCCGGCCGAGGTAGACGTTCCCGGCCATCGACGCCTGCTCCTGCTGAGAGACGTAGTGCTCGACGAGCACACCGTCCTCGAGGACGGCGATCTGCGTGCGACCGCCACGCTCACGGACGATCATCGAGCGTTCGACGGACTCGCGGCGGGCGAGGAACTCGGCCTCGGTGATCGTCGAGCGACGACGACCGGCGTCGCGTCCCTCACGGCGGCGCTGGCGCTTGGCCTCCAGGCGGGTCGACCCCTTGAGTGCGGTCACCTCGTCCGAGACAGGCCGCGGTGCACGAGTCCGGGAGGAGGACTGCTGCGGAGCCGACGCCGCGGCCGGCTCGCTCTCGTTCCCGCGGGTCCCGCGGCGACGACGGCGACGGCGACGGCTCGAGCTGGAGTCGTCGGAGTCGTCGGAGTCTGAGTCGTCGGAGTCCTCGGACTCGTCCCCGGCGTTCTCCTCGGCTGCTGCAGCCGGCGCTGAACCACCGGCACCGCGGGCGCGGCGACGGTTCCTGGACGGAGCGGGGGCCTCGGCGGCCTCGTCCTCGGCCTCCGGGCCGGCGTCTGCGGCATCCGCGGACCGCTCGGAGTCGTCGGTGTCGTAGTACTCGTCGCGCTGGTTGTCCGAGCCGCCGCGGTTGCGACGCCCACGACCACCGCGGCGACGACGACGACGCGGTGCGCCGTTGGCGTCGGTGTCCTCGTCGGACTCGTCGTCCGACTCGTCCTCGAAGGTGTCCTCGTCGGCTGAGTCCTCGTCGATGATCGCGTCGGCTGCGGGCACGGCGTCGGTCACGAGCGCCTCGGCCGCGTCCTCGTCGAGCTGGTCGTCGCCGGGCGCACCCTCGGTCGTCTCGAAGACGACCTTCGGCGGTCCGGCAGGAGACACTGCACGACGCCGACGCGGGGCGCGGGCCTCGGACTCCGGTGCCTGGAAGAGGAGCGCCGTCATCGGACGGGCCTGCGCGACCGGCTCAGCGACAGGCTCGGTCGCGGCGGACTCGGTCACGGCGGGCTCGGCCACCGTGGCGGCTGTGTCCTCGGACGATCGGGTCCGGCTGCCACGGGTGCTGCGGCTGCGGGTCTTGCGGGGCTCGTCGTCGGCGGGCGCGGCGTCCGGCACGGCCTCCACAGGGGCGACATCAAGCTCAGGCTGGGCAACCTCGTCCTGCGCGGGCCGGGACGCGCGAGAGGCGCGGGTCCGGCCGGCGGCACGCGTGCGGGGAACCTTGGTGGCCTCCGGCTCGGGGGTCACCTCGGGGGCTGCGTCGACGGGCGCGGCAGGGGCCTCCACGAGGTCCACCTGCTCGGGTGCGGCCGGCGGGCCGGCGGGCTTGGAGGCGCTGCGGCTGCGGCGGCTCTTGGCGGCGGGACGGGCGGCGGTCTCCCCCGCCGACGTCAGCGCCTCGATCGAGGCGACGACGTCGAGGGTGGCCACCTCGGCCTCGTGCGCCGTGGCTACCTGCTCGGCGGCGCTGCGTGAGCGCGAGCGACGAGGGGTCCGGGCCGGTACAGCCTCGGCGGCGGGAGCTGCGGGTGCTGCGGCCTCGGCGACCGTGGTCTCAGGGGCCGTGGTCTCAGGGGCCGTGGTCTCAGCAGCGGCGGTGCGGACCGTGCCGGCGGACGTGGCCCGGCGACGGCGCGGTGCAGTCTTGGGTGCTGCGTCGGCGAACTCGGAGAGCACGTCGAGGGTCGGCGTGGGCGTCGCTGCGGGGGGCGTCGGTGCGGTGGCCGGCGACACGGTCGCGGCGCCCCTGGACCGTCGCGCGCCAGTCTTCTTCGCGGGCGCCGCAGCTGCGGCGTCGGGCTGTGCGGAGTCTGTCTGCGCGGAGTCTGTCTGCGCGGCGTCGGCCTGGGCGGGGGCCGCCTGGCGGGTCACGCGGCGTCGCGGGGCCTTGGTGGCGGGAGCCGCGGCGGACTCTGATGCGGTGGTGTCGATGGATGAGTCGGGTGTGTTCGAGCTGTCGAGCGTCACGGGGTGTGCTCCATGTGCCCTCCGAGGGCTCCGCCCCACACGTGCGGCGCCCCAAGGGCGGTTCAGTCGTCGTCAGCGCCTGATGCGCTGCGACGGAAGTCGTCGGTTTCGGCTCGAGGCAACGGCGAGCGACGGTGTGCGCCAGGCGGTCGGGCCATTCTCCCGACTGCGGCGCGCCACAATCCGCGATTCGCGACTGCAACGAGCTGAATCTCGGCATCGAAGGCGTGTGGGGTCCTTGAGCCTTGTCAAGTATCGCACAGGGCCCCGCGGCGACGGCGGCGCCGCTGCGGACAGGGCGTGTCGCGGGCCAGCACGCGCGGGCGGAGACTTAGGTCACACAGCGCGCGACCCGCGATACGCCCCCGTGGGACGTAGGTCCTACCGTGAGAAATGTTCGCGTCATAGCGTCAGATCCAGCATATGCATCGACCGTCTCACCGCATCTCCCCCTCTCCTCCACACACGAGCACTCAGGAGCACCGTGGACGTCCTGGACCTGGCACGGTGGCAGTTCGCCATCACGACCGTCTATCACTTCTTCTACGTACCGCTGACGATCGGGCTCGCCCCCATGGTCGCCATCATGCAGACCGCGTGGGTGCGCACCGGCAACGAGCGCTGGCTCAAGCTGACCAAGTTCTTCGGCAAGCTGCTCCTCATCAACTTCGCGATCGGTGTCGTCACCGGGATCGTCCAGGAGTTCCAGTTCGGCATGAACTGGAGCGACTACTCGCGCTTCGTCGGTGACGTCTTCGGGGCCCCGCTCGCCATGGAGGCCCTCGCCGCGTTCTTCGTCGAGTCGACCTTCCTGGGTCTGTGGATCTTCGGCTGGGACAAGCTCAACAAGAAGGTCCACCTCGCGTGCATCTGGGCGGTCGCGATCGCCACCAACCTGTCCGCGTTCTTCATTCTCGCGGCCAACTCCTGGATGCAGCACCCGGTCGGGGCGATCTACAACCCCGAGACCGGTCGCGCGGAGATGGACGACATCGGCGCCGTGCTCTCCAACTCCACGCTCATGGCCGCGTTCCCGCACACCATCACGGCGGCGTGGCTGACCGCAGGGACCTTCGTCGCCGGCATCGGCGCCTGGTGGATGGTCCGTGAGATCCGCCGGGGCCGCCAGGACGTGGCCCGCGACGTCTACCGCCCCGCAGTGATCTTCGGTGTCATCGTCATGATCGTCTCCGGGATCGGCATCGCCGTCTCGGGCGACTTCCAGGCCAAGCTCATGTTCGAGCAGCAGCCCATGAAGATGGCCGCCGCCGAGGGCCTGTGCGAGACGGAGACCGGCGCGTCCTTCTCGATCCTCACCCTCGGGGACCTCTCCAACGACTGCGACGGCGTCATCCGGATCCTTGAGGTCCCCAAGCTCACCAGCTTCCTCGCTGACGGCACCTTCGACTCCACCGTCAAGGGCATCCCCGAGCTCCAGGAGCAGATGACCGAGCGGTACGGCGACGTGGACGCGGCCGGCAACCCGATCGACTACTCCCCGAACCTCGCCCTGACGTACTGGAGCTTCCGGCTGATGATCGGGCTCGGCGTCGGCTCGGCGGCCCTCGCGGTCGTCGCCCTGTGGCTCACCCGCAAGGGACGGATCAGCGACAACAAGTGGCTTGCGATCGGTGGCCTGCTCGCCATCCCCACCCCGTTCCTGGCCTCCTCCTTCGGCTGGATCTTCACCGAGACCGGGCGCCAGCCGTGGATCGTGGCCCCGAACCCGAGCGGGATCGACTCGATCCGGATGCTCACCGAGCGTGGGGTCTCCACGGCTCAGGGCCCGGGGGTGGTCCTCGCCTCGATGCTCATCTTCACCCTCGTCTACACCGTGCTGACCATCGTGTGGGGCCGCCTGATCTGGCGGTACATGATCGAGGGTGCACCCGAGACGGTGCACGACGACTCCCCCGAGGCCCGCGGCGACGAGGCGGACGACGACAGCCGCCCGCTGTCCTTCGCCTACTGACCTGCCACCGAACGCGCGAGAAAGGCAACAGAGATGGATCTGCAGATCCTGTGGTTCGTACTGATCGCCGTCCTGTGGACGGGTTACCTGGTCCTGGAGGGCTTCGACTTCGGCGTCGGCATGCTGCTCCCGGTGCTGGGACGCACCGACAAGGACCGCCGCCTGATGATCAACACCATCGGTCCGGTCTGGGACGGCAACGAGGTGTGGCTGCTCACCGCGGGCGGGGCCACGTTCGCGGCGTTCCCGGAGTGGTACGCGACGCTGTTCTCGGGCTTCTACATCCCGCTGTTCATCATCCTCATCTCCCTGATCCTGCGTGGCATCTCCTTCGAGTACCGCTCCAAGATCAACAACCCGACCTGGCAGCGCCGCTGCGACCAGGGCATCATCATCGGCTCCTGGCTGCCCTCGATCCTGTGGGGTGTGGCCTTCGCGAACCTCGTCCGCGGTGTCGAGCTGGACGCGGACTTCGAGTACGTCGGCGGCTTCTGGGCGCTGCTCAACCCCTTCGCTCTGCTCGGCGGCGTCGTGACGCTGCTGCTCTTCCTGCTGCACGGATCGGTGTTCCTCGCGCTCAAGACCCAGGGTGACATGCGCGCCCGGGCGAACCGGCTCGCCGGCTACTTCTCCGTCGCGGCCGTCGTGGCCGCGGGCGCCTGGGCCGTGTGGGCCCAGATCGCCTACTCGGTCACGTGGACGTGGGCCGCCGTGGTGGTGGCCGCGCTCGCCCTCGTCGGCGTGGTCGCCGCCAACGCCAAGGGCCGTGAGGGCAGGGCCTTCACCCTGTCCGCCGTGGCGATCGTCGCCGCCGTCGTGCTGATCTTCGGGTCGATGTACCCCGACGTGATGCCCGCCTTCGACCCGGCGAACTCGCTGAACATCCGCAACGCGTCCTCGACGCAGTACACGTTGACGGTCATGTCCTGGGTCGCGCTGTTCCTCGTCCCGCTCGTGCTGGTCTACCAGGGGTGGACGTTCTGGGTCTTCCGCAGGCGCCTGGCCACCCACCACATCCCGGAGGCGATCGGCCTGCCCTCGCTCTCCCCTCCCCGCGAGACCGCAGGCAAGCCGTAGCGTGAAGCCCCTCGACCCGAAGCTGCTGCGGTACGCGGCGCCTGCGCGCGGCTACGTGCTCCTCACCACGGCCTTCGGCATCACCACCGCGGGCCTGGTGATCGCGCAGGCGCTGCTGGTTGCGGGCGCGCTGGCCCCGGTCATCTCCGAGGGCGCCACCCTGCCCGACGTCGCGAGCCACCTGTGGTGGCTCGCGGCGGTCGTGGCGGCCCGCGCGGTGGTCAACGGTCTCCAGGAGCGGTACGCGCACCGCGCCGCCACCCGGGTGGTCGCGGACCTGCGCGAGCAGGTGGTCCTGCGGGCCGCGGAGCTCGGCCCGCGGTGGCTCACCGGGCGCGGCACCGACGTGGTGACGCTGGCCACGCGGGGCCTGGACGACCTCGAGCCGTACCTCGTCCGCTACCTGCCCCAGCTGCTGCTCGCGGTGACCGTCACCCCCGCGACCCTCCTCGTGGTCCTCGGCCAGGACTGGATCTCGGCCCTCATCATCGCCGCGACGATCCCGCTGGTCCCGCTGTTCATGATCCTCGTCGGGCAGCTCACCCAGACCTACTCCCAGCGCCGGCTGCTCGTCATGACGCGGCTCGGCGCACAGGTCCTCGACCTGCTCGCCGGCCTCGCGACGCTGCGGGCCTTCGGTCGGGAGCAGGGCCCGGTGGCCCGAGTCCGGGCGCTCGGGGAGGCGTACACCCGCTCGACCATGAGCACCCTGCGGGTCGCCTTCCTCTCCGGGATGGTGCTCGAGCTGCTCACCACCTTGTCCGTGGCGCTCGTCGCGGTGGGCATCGGGCTGCGCCTCGTGCACGGTGACATCGGCCTCGAGACCGGCCTGGTGGTGCTGGTCCTCGCTCCCGAGGTCTACCTGCCGATCCGCCAGATCGGTGTGCAGTTCCACGCCTCCACCGACGGCATCACCGCCGCTCAGCGCGCCTTCGACGTGCTCGACGAAGCCCATCCCCCGACCGGGTCCGTCCCGGCGCCGGACCTGGCACGCACGACGATCACGCTCGACGGGCTGAGCGTCGTCGCCCCCGGCCGCCTCGCGGTGGCCCCCTCGAACCTCACGGCGCAGATCCGCCCCGGCCGGGTCGTCGCCCTGGTGGGCCCGTCCGGGTCCGGCAAGACCACCGCGGTCCTCGCCCTGCTCGGCCTGGTCGCCGCGGACGCAGGCACGGTCCGCGCAGGCGAGGTGGACCTGACCACGATCGACCCCTCGACGTGGTGGTCCCAGATCGCCTGGCTCCCCCAGCGCAGCGTGCTGGCCCCGGGCACCGTCCGCGAGTCGCTCACCGCGGACGCGCTGGTACCCCCGAGCGAGGCCGACCTCGCCCGGGCGATGCGCCTGACCGGCCTGGACGACGTCGTCGCCCACCTCCCCCACGGCCTGGACACCGTCCTGGGCCACGGAGGTCTCGGCCTGAGCGTGGGGCAGCGTCAGCGGGTAGCCCTCACCTCCGCCCTGCTCGGGGACCGCCCCCTCGTCGTGCTCGACGAGCCGACCGCACACCTGGACACCCTCGCGGAGGACCAGGTCCTGGCGGCCATCTCCGCGCTGCGCGGCGCGGGGCGCACGGTCCTCGTCGTCGCGCACCGCCCAGCGCTCGTGGCCCTCGCCGACGACGTCTTCGAGGTCGGTTCGGCGTCGCTGACGCCGGAGTCGACTCTGCGCACAGAGAGCACGGTCACCTCATGAGCCGCTGGAGGCGGGATCCCTTGCGGCGCGCGATCGCCCTGCTCGAGATCGACCACCGGCGCGCGGCGGGAGCGGTCGCCCTGGGCGCGCTCGCCCTGGGCAGCGCGATCGCCCTCGCCGCCGTCTCGGCCTGGCTCATCGCCCGCGCCTCGCAGATGCCGCCCGTGCTGACCCTGTCCATGGCCACGGTCGCCGTGCGCGCCTTCGGCATCTCCCGTGGGGTGTTCCGCTACCTCGAACGCCTGGCCTCCCACGCCGTCGCGCTGCGCGGCATGGCCAGCCTGCGCACCCGGATGTATGCCGACCTCGCCGCGGGGCGCATCGAGTCGGTGGCCACGCTGCGCCGCGGGGACCTGCTGGCCCGGGTGGGTGCCGACGTCGACACGGTCGGCGACGTCGTCGTGCGCGGGCTGCTGCCCGCCGCGGTGGCGGTCGTGCTCGGCGCCGGGTCCGTCGCCCTCATCGCCGCGGTGCACGTCGGCGCGGGGGCCTCCCTCGCACTGTGCCTGGTCCTCTCGGGCGTCGTCGGCCCGTGGCTTGCGGCTCGCGGGGCCGCCAGGACCGAGCGTCACTCGGCTCAAGCCCGCTCGGACATGGCCGCCATCTCCCTGGACATCGTCGACAACGCCGCCGCGCTGACCGTCTCGGGCACGCTCTCCGCGCGCCGCGCCGCGTTGCGTGAGGCCGATGCGCGGCTCGCCGCGGCCACCGACTCCGGCGCCCGGACCTCCGGGCTCGCCTCGGCCGTCGGCACCCTGTCCACCGGGCTCGCCGTGCTGGCCGCGCTCGTGCTGGCGATCCCCTCCGTCACCGACGGCTCACTCTCCCCGGTCGCCCTCGCCGTCGTGGTCCTCACCCCGCTCGCGGTCTTCGAGATCACCCAGGTGCTGCCGGCCGCGGCCATCCAGGTGCACCGCTCCCGCGAGGCGGCCACGCGCATCATGGCGGTGCTCGACGCGGCGGCACCGTCCGCTGCCGTCCCGGACGCCGCGGCTGCGCCGGACGCCCCCTCCTCCGCCCCCTCCCTCGTCGCCGCGAGCCTGGTGTGCGGGTGGCCCGGTCAGCCGCCCACCCTGAGCGGCCTCGACCTCACCCTCACCCCCGGCCGGTCGGTCGCCCTCGTCGGCCCGAGCGGCACCGGCAAGACGACCGCGCTGCTCACCCTCGCCGGTCTCGTCCCACCGCGTGGGGGCAGCCTGCTCCTCGACGGTCACCCGGTGGACTGTCTCAGCCACGATCTGGCCGCCCGTTCGGTCGTGTTCACCGCCGAGGACGCGCACGTCTTCGACACGAGCATCCTGGAGAACCTCCGGGTGGCCCGGGGCAGCGTCACCGAGACCGAGGCCGTCGCCGTGCTGGAGCGGGCCGGGCTGGGCAGGTGGCTCAGCCAGCTGCCCGACGGCGTGCACACCCGGCTGGGATCGGACGCCTCCTCGATCTCCGGCGGTGAACGACGCCGCCTCCTGCTCGCCCGGGCGTTGTGCTCCCCCGCGCCGATCCTGCTCGTCGACGAACCCGCCGAACACCTCGACCCGGCCACCGCGGACGCGCTGCTCACGGACCTGCTCACGGTCGGCGCCGGGTCTGTGCGCGGCGTCGTCGTGGCGACGCACCGGTTGAGCGCGCTCGGCGCGGCCGACGAGGTGGTCGTCATCGACTCCGGCGCGGTCCGCGTGCGAGGCACCCACGCCGAGCTCCTTGCCACCGATCAGGGGTACCGGGATGCCGTCGCTGCGGAGAACGACCTCGCTGAGCGATGATGGAGCCGTGCACGAGCGCATCAGGACGAAACGACATCGAGGAGCTGAAGACGCAGTGAGACCACGGGAAGCCGACGCCGTCGAACGGGAACGCTGGCTCAGTGCGGGAGCGCACATCACCACCATGCTGCTCTCGGGGGCACCCGAGGAGGACGTCCTCGAGCACATCGTGTCCGTCGCGCGGGAGATCTCCGACGCCGACGCCGCAGCCCTGGTCCTGCCGGGCCTGCGGGGCGAGCTGGTCATGGAGATCGTCCGTGGCTGGGGCGCCGACCAGCTGCTGGGGCTGACCATGCCGCGCACAGGCTTGTCCTGGACGGCGTTGGAGACCGGGCGCGGGCGCCTGGTCCCGTCGCTGCAGAGCGAACGCAACCTCGAGCTCCCACCCATGCGCCGCTACGGACCTGCCCTCTACGCGCCGATGGGGACCTCCGACAAACCCGTCGGCGTGCTCGTGCTGCTGCGCAAGGTCGGTGAGGAGTCCTTCATCGGCAAGGACCTGGAGCGTGCGTCGACCTTCGCCGACCAGGCCGCGCTCGCACTCGTGCTGTCCGAGGCACGCCAGGCGCAGGGCCTGACCAAGCTCGTCGAGGAACGCGAACGGATCGCCCGCGACCTGCACGACCTGGCGATCCAGCAGCTGTTCGCGACCGGTATGCAGCTCGAGACGGTCCGGAGGCGGGCGGCTCGTGGGCTGGACAAGGCGGGGTTGATCGCCATCCTCGACGAGGCCCTCGACAACGTCGACAACTCCGTGCGCGAGATCCGCTCGATCGTGCACTCCCTGCGCGACCCGGACGCCGCGACCGGGGTGATCGAGCGGCTGCGCCGCGAGTCGTCGCTGGCCCGCACCGGCCTCGGCTTCGCCCCCTCCCTGGTGATCTCGCTCGACGACCGCAGCCTGGGAGCGATCGACGACGACGAGGAGACGATCGACATCCTCGTCTCGCAGACCCTCGCCGACGACATCCTCGCGGTGGTCCGCGAAGGTCTGGCCAACGCGGCCCGGCACGCCCAGGCGTCCTCGGTCTCCGTGCGTGTCATGGTCGCCACGGACGGTCTCGACAGCTCCCCGGGGAACGTCACGGTCGAGGTCGAGGACGACGGTGTGGGGATCGGCGCGCCGAGCGGGCGCAACTCCGGGACGTGGAACGTCATGGCCAGGGCCCGTCAGCACGGGGGCAGCGCGTCGATCGAGAACGCGCCCTCGGGTCGCGGCACCCTCCTGACCTGGACGGCTCCGGTGACCTCTCAGCCCTCAGCCGCCGCAGCGACGGACTCGCTCCCGGCCCCTCCGGTCCGGTCCGGTCCCAGCTGGTCCAACTGGACCAGCTGACCGGCCCGACTCAGCGGGGGGTGTCCTGGGCCCAGGCGTGGTGACGACGCGCGGCGACCCAGGCGGCGACCTGGGTGCGGCGCTGCAGGCCCATCTTGGCCAGCAGGGACGTGATGTGGTTCTTGACGGTCTTCTCCGCGATGCTCAGTCGCTCGGCGATCTCACGGTTGGACAGCCCTTCACCGATGAGGTCCACCACCCGCATCTCGCTCGGGGTGAGGTCCTCGGTCGGGTCGTCGTGCTCCTTGCGGCGACGGGTGACGGTCCGCTCGTCGAGGAGCACCCGCCCGGCCGCCACGGCGCGCACGACATCGGCGATCTCGGCGCCGCGGACGCTCTTGAGCACGAAGGCCGCCGCGCCGACCTCGAGCGCCGCGGCCAGCGCGGAGTCGTCGTCGAAGGAGGTCAGGACGATGGCTCGGGTGTTCGGCTGGGTGCGGCGCACGGCGCGCATGAGGTCGATGCCGGTGCCGTCCGGCAGTTGCAGGTCCACGAGCATGACCTGCGGGTGCACCAGCTCGGCGCGGCGCACTCCTTCAGCGACGCTCCCCGCCTCGGCGACGATCGTCATGCCTTCCGACCGGTCGATCACCTCGGCGATCCCTCGACGGACGACCTCGTGGTCGTCCACGATCATCACGCTGATCTGTCCGTCGGCTGTCTGTCCCTCTAGGCTGTCCACCCTGTCATCTTAGACAAGCCTGGATCTCGGAACCGCCCAGGTGCGAACGATTTGCCAGAAAGTTTGGCATCGTAAGGGGATGAAGGTCCTCTTGCCCACGTCATTGCCCCTCGATATGACCGCTGCGCCCTCAGGCGTCACGTTTGTTCCCTACGACGTCACCTCCCCCGTCCCGAGCGAGCACACCGACGCCGAGATCCTCGTCGTCTGGGGCAACACCCGGCACCAGCTCGCGGACAGCGCCTCACGACTCACCGGGCTGCGCTGGATCCAGGCGCTCGCCGCCGGACCCGACGTGATCCTCGCGGCAGGATTCCCTCCCGAGGTCCGCGTGACCTCCGGCCGATCGTTGCACGACGGACCGGTCGCCGAGCACACGCTCGCCCTGGCCCTGACGGCCGTCCGCCGCCTCGACCTCATGCACGACGCGCAGCGCGCCGGTCGGTGGGCCCGCGAGCTCGGCGGCGTGCAGTCCGCGCACCCGTCGACCTTCCCCGGTCTGGGCACCCTCGACGGGGCCGAGATCACGGTGTGGGGCTTCGGCTCGATCGGGCAGCGCCTCGCCCCGCTGCTCACCGCCCTGGGGGCGAATGTCGTCGGCGTCGCCACCTCACCCGGGACGCGGGCCGGTGCGAGCGTCATCACGGGCGAGGACCTCCCCGCCCGGCTGGCCGAGACCGACATCCTCATCGGGATCCTGCCGGCCACCCCGGCCACCGCTCACATCATCGGCCCCGACGTGCTGGACCAGCTCCCCGCCCACGCCTGGGTGATCAACGTCGGGCGCGGCGCGACCCTGGACGAGGAGGCCCTGGACCTCGCGCTGCGAGCGGGCACGCTGGCCGGCGCCGCCCTCGACGTCTTCGACCACGAGCCCCTCCCGGCGGACTCGCCGCTGTGGAGCACCCCGAACCTCGTCATCACCCCGCACGCGGCCGGCGGACGTCCCCAGGGGTCGGAGGCTCTCATCCAGACCAACCTCACCGCCTACCTCGCCGGAGCGCCGCTGCTCAACCTCGTCGAGCGCTGACGAGGCGCGGCCGCCGCTGGCAGGTCGGGCAGCTGAAGGCGGACCGGTTCATGAACTCGTCGCGCCGGATCGGGGTGGCGCACCGGGGGCACGGCCGTCCCTCCTGGCCGTAGGCGTTGAGAGAGCGGTCGAAGTACCCCGAGGCACCGTTGACATTGACGTAGAGCGCGTCGAAGCTCGTGCCGCCCTGGGCGAGCGCCTCGCGCATCACCTGCTCGGCGGCGTCGAGCACCTGGGCGACCTGGGCGCGCGTGAGGCCTGCCGTGGGCCGCGCGTAGTGCATCCGGGCACGCCACAGCGCCTCGTCGGCGTAGATGTTCCCCACGCCGGAGACCACGCTCTGGTCCAGCAGCACCCGCTTGACCCCCGTCCGACGCTGACGCACCGCGTCCACGAGGGCCGCGCGACCGGGCGTGCCCGGGGCGAGCGCGGGATCGAGGAGGTCGCGCGCGATGTGCGCCGCGGCGTCGGGCACGGCCGGCCGCCGCGACCCCGCACCGCCCGGCAACCCGTCCGGGGTGGGCACGAGCTCGCAGACGCTCAGGTGCCCGAAGGTCCGCTGGTCGACGAAGTCGAGGGCCATCGCCTCCCCGCTCGCGCCCCGCAGCCCGATCCGGACCCGCAGGTGCGGGGAGATGACGTCGAGGCCGGCGCCGGTGCGCACGAGGAGCTGACCGGACATGCCCAGGTGGCCCAGCAGTGCGTCGTCGGTCCCGTCGAGGGTGAGCCAGAGGTACTTTCCGCGGCGGGCGGCCTCGGCCAGCCGCTGCCCGGTGAGCTGGGCCGCGAAGTCCGCCGGCCCACCGGCATGGCGGCGCACGCTGTAGTCGCGGCGCACCTCGACCGATGTGACGACGGCGTCCAGGACGTGGCGGGCCAGGCCGTCGCGGACGGTCTCGACCTCGGGCAGCTCGGGCACGCGCAGGTCAGGTGAGCTGGCGGTGGGCCGGACGCGCCGGCCCGCGGGCGATGAGCGCCTCGTACGCACCCTGGGCGGCGATCTGCTCGGCATGCTTCTTCGCCGATCCCTCACCGGTACCCAGGACCTCGTCGTCGATCCTCACCTGCGAGACGAAGTGGCGCGCGTGGTCAGGTCCGGTGGCCTCGCTCGAGTACTCCGGGCTGCCCGCCCCGAACTCGGCGGCGGTCTCCTGCAACGAGGTCTTCCAGTCGAGGCCGGCGCCCAGGCCGGCGGCCGTGCTCAGAGTCTCGTCGAGCAGCCTGTGCACGAAGTCCCGGGCGACCTCGAGGCCGTGGCTGAGGTACACCGCGCCGATGAGGGACTCCACGGTGTCGGAGAGGATCGAGTCCTTGTCGAAACCGCGGGTGCCCGACTCGCCCTTGCCGAGGAGGATGTACTGCCCGAGGTCGAGCTCCCGGGCGACGGCGGCCAGCGCGCGCTGGGAGACCGAGGCTGCGCGCATCTTCGCGAGGTCACCCTCGGGGCGGTCCGGGTGCCTGCGGTACAGCGCCTCGGCCGAGACGAGGCCGAGGACGGCGTCGCCGAGGAACTCGAGGCGTTCGTTCGTGGGGATCCCACCGGCCTCGTGCGCGAAGGAGCGGTGGGTCAGGGATTGCACGAGAAGCTCGGGGTCCAGATGGACCCCGAGCTTCTCGAGGAGTTCCGATGCCGGGGAGACCTTGCGCTGTGCTCGTGTTCCCACCGGTCGTACTCCTTACTGCTGACTCCGTGACGCTAGGGAGTCGGGAAGATCAGTTTGCGTGCTCGGTGCGCACTGCTTCGGCGTACTGGCGACCCTTGTAGGTGCCGCACGTCGGGCAGGCAGCGTGCGACAGCTTGTCGCCCTTGCACTGCGGGCACGTGGTGAGGTTTGCAGCGGTAGCCTTCCACTGCGAACGGCGCGCACGGGTATTGCTGCGCGACATCTTGCGCTTCGGAACAGCCACGGCTAGCTCTCTTTCGTCTCGTCGATAATGCTCTGCAAGGCCGACCACCGGGGATCGACTACGTCATGACTGTGCTCAACCTCATCTGCCAGGTGCACTCCACAGATGGAGCACAGGCCCGGGCAGTCCGGCGAACACAACGGTTGGAATGGTAGTGCAGTGACCACCGAATCCCTAAGCACGGGCTCGAGGTTGATCATATCGTCCTCGAGCTCACGTACGTCTTCCTCCTCGTCGCCGTCGTCCTCGGCGGCCTGTGCACGCTCGGGGTAGACGAACAGCTCCTGGATCTGGATGTCGAGATCCTCGACAACCTCATCCAAGCACCGCCCGCACTCACCGATCGCCTGACCGACTACGGATCCGGAGACAAGAACCCCCTCCATCACGGCCTCGACCCTGAGATCAAGGTCAAGATCGCTACCTTCGGGGATGCCGATCACCACAGTTCCGAGATCGGCTGGTGCGGAGACTGTGCGCGTGACCGTACGCATCGAACCGGGACGCCGACTGAGCTCATGGGTATCGAGGACAAGAGGCGAACGAGGATCGAGTGTGATGGGACGCTGCACAGTTTTCCGAACGTAGTGATCTCGGTACATGCCGCGACTGGCAGGACCAACAGGTAATGCTACGTCATCGAGGGACCAGCGCCCAACTCGCTTGAGGTCACGGCTTGGCGGTGTCTGTCCCGCTCGGTTCACCGAGGCGGTCGGCGAGCTTGTCGCGGCCGGCGTGCACCTGGGCGAGGACCTTGCCCAGGTCGATCTCGAACTCCGCGAGGCGGCGGTCGCAGTAGTCGTCGGCCTCGTGGCGCAGGGTCGCCACGGTCGCCTCGGCGTGGGCGATGAGCTCGCGTGCGTGCACCTCGGCCTGCAGCACGACCTGTTCGGAGCTGACCAGCTCGGCGGCGCGCGCCCGGGCGGTCGCGATGAGGTTCTCCGCCTCGACATGGGCGTCGTCGAGGACCTGGTCGGCGTCGGAGAGCACCTCGTCCGCGCGGCTCAGCTGGGAGGGCAGCGCATCGCGCAGCTCGTCCAGCAGGTCGAGGGCCTCGTTGCGGTTGACCAGGACCGATGAGGACATGGGCATCGCGCGCGCGCGCTCGATGACGTCGGTCAGCGCATCCATCAGGGCAGGGACGCCGAGGCGTTCACCCTCGACAAACGTCTCAGTCTCGTCGTGGCTGCTCATGACACTCCTTGTTTCGGGGGGTTGCGACTGCCGTCCACGGTGCCATCCAGAGCCGCCCGGAGGATGGAAGAAACGCCGTCGGGCACACAATCGTCGATTGTGCCCCCGAACCTGGCAACATCCTTGACCAACGACGAGGCGATGTGGGCGAGGGCCGGGTCGCCCGGGACGAACACCGTCTCCACGCCCACGAGGTGGCGGTTCATGAGCGCCATCGGCAGCTCGGAGTCGAAGTCCGCTCCCCCGCGCAGCCCCTTGACGATCACCGTCGCGCCGACGTCGCGGCAGAAGTCGACGAGCAACCCGGGCACGAGGGCGACGCGGACCCCGGGGAGGTCCGCGCAGGCGGCCTCGGCCAGCGCGAGGCGCTGGTCGGCGTCCAGGAGCGTGGACTTGGCGGAGTTCCTCGCCACGCCGACGACGACCTCGTCGAAGAGGGCACTGGCCCGGCGGATGATGTCGAGGTGCCCCAGGGTGATCGGGTCGTACGATCCGGGGCTCACGGCGATGGTCACGCCTTCACGGTAGTGCAGTCCGGCGCGGGCGGACATGGCCGACGCGGCCGTGGGCGGCCATGATGGTGACATGGGTGACGTTTCCGAACCAGATGCTTCTGCACCAGCCTCCGTCGATCTCGTCGATCTCGTCGACCCCGCGGACCTGGCTGCGCTGCACGAGCGGGTCCTGGCCCCGTCCTTCCCGCCTGCCGAGCTCATCGACCTCGATGGGCTCCTGTCCGGGTGCGCGACCGGGGAGCTGCACGCACTGGGCGTGGTGCGCGACGGGCAGGTGGTCGCCGGTGCGGTGGGCAGCCCGTCCGCCCCTGGCGGGGTCGTGCTGCTGATGTATCTCGCGATCGCGCCCGGCGGGCGCGGGGGCGGGATCGGCGGCGCGCTGCTCGACGGCGCGGTGGCCCGCTGGGCGGAGCAGTTCTCCCCCGCGCTGGTTGTGGCCGAGGTCGAGCACCCAGACCACCACGCGGCGAGCATCGAGCACGGTGACCCCGCCGCTCGGCTGCGGTTCTACGCCCGGCACGGGGCCCGGGTGCTCTCGGTACCGTACTTCCAGCCCAGGATGGGTCCGGGCGGTCAGCGGGTCCCCGCGTTGTTGCTGGTCACCTTGTATGTGGTAGAGGCGGGTGTGGGCGATGCGGGTGTGGGCGGGGCGCCTGCCGCACGCGTGAGCGCTCCCCCGCTGCGGGACTTCCTGGAGGCCCAGCTGCTGAGCTCGGAGGGAACGGTGTCCGACGACGACGCAACCCACGCGCTGCTCGACTCGGTCAGCGGACAGTGGGTGGATCTCGTCTCCCCCGAAGACCTCTCTGACGTCCCTGTCGGGCTGCTGCCTGAGGAGTAGCTGGGTGGCGCGATGATCGCGGTGTGGAACGAATCCCTGAACCGGACTGATCACCGTGCCGAACCGGTGGCTGCTCGACCGGGGCGTGGTCAGGCTGCGGCGTCGCCTGCTGGGTAGGTGCCGGGGACGTCGATGTGCCAGGTGCCGAAGGCGCGGGTCATGGCGATGTTCTCTCCGTCGACGCGGTGGTGGTGGTGTCGGCAGAGCAGGGCCCCGTTGGAGGGTGTGGTGTCTCCGCCATCGGCCCAGTGGCGTAGGGCGTGGTGGATCTCGCAGATGCGCGGTGGCGCGTCGCAGCCCGGCCAGACGCAGGTGGTGTCGCGGGCGATGATGGCGCGGCGATGCTCTCTGGTGAAGGTGCGTCTGGTGCGGGAGATGTTGAGGATCTGGGAGTCGGGTCCGAAGATGATCCGGGTCATCTCCCCGTCGCACGCGATCCGTCTCAGGACCGCGTCGGGGATGGGGCCGGTGCCGTCCTCCCAGGTCGCGTACCCGGCCTTGAGGCGAGCCTCGAAGGTTCTCGGGGACCAGGATCGGGAACCGGTGCCGTCTGAGGCAGTGCTGCTCGCTCCGCCGGCCAGTTCACCAGCCGCGCCGGTGCCATCTGACTCACCGTCAGTGCTGTCAGCGTCGTCATCACCGTCACTGTGGGTGGCTTCGAAGACCCGGGTGAACTCCTCCCAGGACACGTGCACCGACAGGTGGGGGCGCACGTTGGCGCCCTTGCCGGCGGTCCCGGCGTCCAGGAACGCCTGACACAGCTCGACCAGGGCGTCCACCTTGCGCAGATCCGCCGGGACGAGCGTGTCGGTGGCGGAGGGGACCCCGGCCACCGCGCGCAGCGCCGCACCGATGAGCTGACCGTGCTCGGTGGTGACGAACCCGCTGATCTGCATCCCACCCAAGGTCGGGGACACCTGGAGGAACTCCCGCTCGGCGGCGTCCTTGAACGCCTTCTCCTGCGCCACCGGGTCAGCAGAGAGGGTGAACCCTTTGACCAACCGGTTGAACTCCGTCACCGACCACGCCGCCGTATGCACCAACAACGCTTCCTCACCGGTGCACACCGGGACCGCCCCCGGCGCCGGGTCGGCCAACGACTGCCGCAACGTCGGGGTCTTGGCCGCGTGCACCATGATGCCCACGTGCTCCCCGGTGATCGACCCCGCCCGAGCCGCCGCCCCCGTGGCCGGCAGGTGCTCACTCACCGCCCGCGCCGCCGCGACGGTGCGCTGGGCCAGTCCTTTCGAGAGGTTCTCCGCCTTCTCCAACCACGTCGTGAAGGAATGCATCGTCTCCTGGTGCCACGACCCCTCGGACTCGGTGCGGGCGATGCACCCCAACCGCTGAGCCTCAAGGCGCCCCACCACGACGTGGATCCGCTGGGACACCTCCGCCGCCACCGCACCCGGCAACGACGCCGGGTCGACCGACGTGATCACCTCCACCAACGACTCCATCTGATCCAGCAACGCCAACACATTCACCGGGACACCCGGATCGACGCCGTCGCCAGGGACATCGCCCACGGCCACGCCCCCGGTGGCCGCGGGCACCTCCAGAGAGGGCTCGACGGGCCTCTCCGACGCCGGCTGGAGCAAGGCGTTGAACGCCGCTTCGAACAGCTCGGTCATCATCGATGCGTACTCGGGATACTCGGGGTACTCGCAGAGGTGACGTGCAAGCTTCACGATGCCCCCTGCCCTGGTCGGATCTATCGGGAATACTCCGATAAGTCTATCGAACAAACGTCCGGCGGGCAAGAGTTTGAGCCAACCGACTGACGACCCGGCTCACCGCCGAACCGCCACCGTACGGACGCCTCAGCGACCGCAGCGTCCAGCGTCGCCTGATCGAGGCATCCGGCTCCGGTGGGTGGGCTGGCGGGGCCGGTCACCACCGTCCTCGCTCCCCCCGCTGCGGGACTCTCCTCAAGGGATACGGTCGGGCACCGCTGAAAAGCGGGCTAGCGTGAGCGCATGGGATTGTTCTCTTCCGCAAAGAAGCGTGTCGGACCGTATGGCCTGCTCAAACCCGATGCCGAGCACGTGGCGCGGCTGGAGTCGCGGGGGTGTGACATCACCGCGCCCCGCGAGATCGAGTTCGCCGTCTGCTTCGCGACCCAGGACCGCGCCGATGCGGCGTCGGCCGCCCTCCGCGCGGACCGCGTGCGTCATGAGCTCGTCCAACCCAGTCATGACATCCCCGACTGGACCATCATGCTCGTGGCGAGGAACCAGCCGCTCGTCCCCGACTTCCTGCGCGAGCGCGTGGACCTCTGCCGCTCTCTCGCCGATGCCCACCAGGGCGACTACGAGGGCTGGGTCGCGCTCTTCACCGACGAGGAGAAGGCCGCCCTGTAGGCGGACTCGCCACCCCTGAGATCTACGTGCCGGCGTCCGCGCCGGCCTCCGGCTCACGGTCTGGCTCGGCGTAGTAGACCTTCGTGTCGCCGTGCTTCTTGACCGTGATGAGACGCCACGTCGTCGGCCACACAGGTTCGGGTGAGCGCGAGGACCGCTCGACGACGACCACCGCGTCAGGGGAGATCTGCGCCTCGAGACGGCTGAGGACCTCGGCGACCTCGGCGTCTCGCACGTCGTAGGGCGGGTCGAGGAGCACAAGATCCCACGCCCCGGTCCCGGCGCTCTGGACGAACCGCTCGACTGTGCTCGTGACCACCCGCACCCCGGGCAGGCCCAGCGCTGCGGTGTTGCGCGCGCAGACCTGCGCGGCCTCCGCGGCGGCCTCGACGAGAACCACCTCGACCGCTCCGCGGCTGGCCGCCTCGAGGCCGAGGGCCCCGGAGCCGGCGTACAGGTCGAGGACCCGCGCGCCGTCGATCACGCCGTAGTGCTCGAGCCGGGAGAACATCGCCTCCCGGACCTTGTCGCTGGTCGGTCGGGTGCCGCTCGCGGGCACCTCGAGAGTTCTGCCACCTACGCTGCCAGCCACGATCCTCGTCACGGGGCCAGCCTACCCACGGCCACGACGCTCACGTGCGCTCGAGGAAGTCGGCCCGCTCCCCGGGTAGGCGTTCGGCGATCGCCTCACGGAGCACGGGATAGGTGTCCAGCTCCGGATCGACCGCGACGATCTCGGTCGCGTCCTCGCGGGCCTGCCCGATCACCTTCGCGTCGTGCACCACCCGCAGCAGCCGCAGCGAGCTCGCCGTCCCAGACTGCGCCACCCCGAGCACGTCGCCCTCCCGGCGCAGCGAGATGTCCGCGGCCGCGAGCTCGAACCCGTCCGACGTGCCGGCCAGTGTGGCCAGGCGCTGGCTCGCGGGCGCGGCGCGGGCGAACGCCTCCTTCGTCGCGGTCACCGGGAGCAACTCCTCGGCCGGGATCGAGGAGACCAGCAGGCAGATCCCCGCATGCGTGCCGCGCCCGACCCGACCGCGCAGCTGGTGCAGCTGGGACAGGCCGAACCGCTCGGCGTCCAGCACGACCATCGCCGTGGCCTGTGGGACGTCGACTCCCACCTCGATCACCGTCGTGGAGACGAGCAGGTCGATCTCACCGGCCGTGAACGCCGCCATCGTCGCCTCCTTCTCCGCCGGGGGCAGCTGGCCGTGCAGCACGCCGATCCGGACACCGGCGAGCGCAGGCAGCCCGCGCAGCTCCTCGGCCACCTCGTACACGGCCCGCAGAGGGCGCCGAGGGCGCTCCTGCGGGTCGGCTCCGCCGTCCTCGCCGTCCTCACCCTCGAGCTCCGACCCGTCGAGGTCGGCGTCGTCGGGCCCGGCACCGGGCTCGTCGGCGGAGATCCGGGCGCACACGACGTAGGCCTGGCGCCCGGAGGCGATCTCGTCGCGCACCCGGGACCAGGTGCGCGCCATCCAGGAGGGGATCTCGGCGGGCACCACGTGGGTGACCACGCCGGCCCGGCCGGCGGGGATCTCGCGCAGGACCGACGTCTCCAGGTCGCCGAAGACGGTCATGGCGACGGTACGCGGGATCGGGGTGGCGGTCATGACGAGCATGTGCGGGACCTTGGCGGCCTTCGCCCGCAGCGCGTCGCGCTGCTCGACGCCGAACCGGTGCTGCTCGTCGACGACCACGAGCCCCAGCTCGGCGAACTGGACCCCGGCGCTGAGCAGCGCGTGCGTGCCGACGACGATCCCGGCGGCGCCGCTCGCGGCGTCGAGCAGGTTCTGCTTGCGGGACCTCGCGTTCTGCGACCCGGTGAGCAGGGCCACCCGCGTGCCGTGCGAGGACCCGCCGAGCAGCCCGCCTGCTGCCAGGTCCCCGAGCAGCGTCGTGAGCGTGCGAGCGTGCTGGGCCGCGAGCACCTCGGTCGGTGCCAGCAGCGCGGCCTGGCCCCCGGCGTCGACCACCTGGAGCATCGCCCGCAGCGCCACGACCGTCTTGCCCGAGCCGACCTCGCCCTGCAGCAGGCGCTGCATCGGGTGGGTCGTGGCGAGGTCCTGCGCGATCTCCTGCCCGACGGCGCGCTGGCCGGCGGTGAGGGTGAAGGGCAGCGAGGCGTCGAAGTCGTGCAGCAGGCTCGGCAGGTCACCGTCCGCGAGCAGCAGGGGCCGCGAGACGGCCTCGAGCTGCGCGGCCCGGGACCGTCGCTGGGCGAGGGCGACCTGCAGCACGAAGGCTTCCTCGTAGCGCAGCCTCTTGGTCCCGCGCGCGACCTGCGTCCGGTCTTGGGGCTGGTGGATGTCCCGAAGAGCCTGGTGCAGGTCGACGAGGCCGCGCCGCTGCTGGACCTGCTCCGGGATGGGGTCCGGGACGTCCTGGGCGGTCAGCGGGTCCAGGACGACCGACACGCACTGGGCGATCTTCCACGAGGCGATCGAGGCGTTCGCGGGGTAGATGGGGATGATCCGGCTGGCCTTGGCCCGGGCCGTCTCCTCGTTCTCGGTGTCCACCCCGACGAAGAAGTAGTCCGGGTGGGTCAGCTGACGCGTGTCGCGGTACTGCGAGACGACGCCGGTGAAGAGCCCGGTCAGTCCCGGGCGCAGCTTGAACTCGTGCCCGCGCAGCGCGCCGGCGTTCTTGCCGAAGAACGTCAACGACAGCTGGTGGGTCCCGTCGGTCACGACCGCGTGCAGCATCGCACCCCCGCGGGAGCGCATCGTGCGGGTCGTGGCGCTCACCACCTGAGCCATGACCGTCACGTGCTCCCCGACCACGAGGCTGGACAGGTCGGTCATCGTCCCGGGTTCGCCGTACCGACGCGGGTAGTACCGCAGCAGGTCGCCCACGGTCCCCAGCCCCAGCTTGGCGAACTGCTCCTTCTTCTTGGCCGTCCCGAGCACCTTGGACAGCGGCTCCTGCAGGCGCTCCAGACCGGTCCCGTGCCAGGGCGCGACGTCGGTCCCGGTCTCCGTGCGACCGTTCGTGATGACGATCACCTCGGGGCGGGGGATGTCGCGAGGGGCCTCGCGGGGTGCCGTCACGGCTCGTCCACCCCCATCACGAGGGTCACCGACCGACGTCCCGAAGCCAGCACGACGACCTCGATCCCCGGGCACCGACGCACCGCCTCAGCAGCGATCTCGGCGGTGACGTGGCCGGTGACCAGGTCACCGGCCAGCACGGTGAGCACCGCGTCAGGACCGCTGCGCACGGCGCCGAGCAGCTCGGCGAGCCCGTCCCGGACCCCCACCGGGTCCGAGCCGTCGATCGTCACGGCAGCCATGACCGCGACGGCCGCGCGCACGGCGGCCAGCCGCCGCACGGCGGCGTCCGGATCCGGCGCGGCGTCGGGCTCCGCTGCGCTCGCCCATGCCGACATCGCCGCGACCACGTGCAGGTCGCTCACGGTGTCCACGACGTCCAGCACCGGCAGCGGTCCGGCGCCCGCGTCAGCTTGCGCGGCCTGCGCGGCAAGGGCGTGGGCCCACCGGGCGGTGCTCACATCCGACGGCAGCAGCGTGACCCGGGTCGCCGTCGTCTCCAGGGCACCGCGGCGGAGGTCGTCGCGGCCGATCGGGGCCGTCCCGCGCAGCACCACGACCGCGCCGCTGCGTGCGAGGTCGGCCACGAGGCCGGGTGCGGCGGTGCAGGCCACCACGCCGTGCGGTGGCTGGGCGCCGTGGGCGCGTGCGGCGACCTGGTGCGGGAGGCTGCGGACGATGATCTGGCGCTGGGTCCAGCCCTCGGCGACGCACAAGGCGTCGAGCGGACGGTCGGTGTGCACGTGCACCTGCCACGTCCCGGTCACCGCGCGGGCGCTCGCCTCGTCCGCCCCGCCGACGACCACGACGGAGTCCCCGAGAACGAGCAGCCGCTCGCGCAGGGTGAGGGCGATCGCGTCGATCTCGTCCCGGTCGGCTCCGGTGTGCCCGACGACGAACATCACCTCGAACTCACCGTCAGTCGCGGTGTGGTGTGCGTGGTCATGGTCGAGAGCACGGTCACCTTCGGTGCGCGAAGGGTGCGTGCCGGCGTCGGCCACGGCGAGCGAGTCCATGATCGTGATCATGCCCACTGCCTCTGACATCGCCTCGGCTGCCGCGCGGGAACCGCGCCGGACCGGTGCCGGGTCCGCGGCGTCGGTGAGGGCGAGCCCCAGGGCGTCGAGGATGAGCACGAGGCCGTAGGCGCCGGCATCGAGCATCCCGGCGGTGCGCAGCACGTCGAGCTCCTGGACGCTGCGCTCGAGCGCGTCCTGGGCCCCTGCCCGGGCCAGGTCCACGACGTCGCGCAGCCCCGTCGCCTGCGCCGGCGCCGCTGGCGCCTCGAGCGCCCGGCCGGCCGCGCGGGCGGCACCGGCCGCCGCGGTGAGGATGGTGCCCTCCCGGGGGTGGCCGACGGCGTCATAGGCACAGCGCGAAGCCTCTCGGAGGCCCGCCACGACAGCATCGGTCCCACCGTTGCCCGCACCGCCCTGGCCCGCCACGCCGAGGGCGAAGCCCCGCAGGTACTCGCTGAGGATGATCCCGGAGTTGCCGCGCGCACCCATCAGCGCGCCGTGGGCGAGGGCGCGCAGCGCGTCGTCGAGCCCGGCCGTCGCGCCGAGAGCGTCCAGCGCGTCGCGGCCGTCGCCCAGCGTCAGGCACAGGTTCGTGCCGGTGTCGGAGTCGGCGACCGGGAACACGTTGGCCTCGTTGATGACCGGGCGCGCCGCCGTGAGCAGGCGCATCGCGAGGACCACCCACGTCCGCACGACCGCGACCGTGAGGAGGTCGTCCCTGCGGTCTGATGACACGTCGTCGCTCGTCGTCACACCTCTCCCATCGCCGGCCTTCAACCTCATATGATGACGCACGTGTCCCAGCGTGGGACCTCAGCGGCCTGCGCGGGCACTCCCGGACCGGGCCCGGATGCCCCTCCCGGGGCCTCGTCGGCACCCCGGTCTCGAGCGGTAGTTGAGAACCGGGCCAAGAATCGGCTACTCTATCGAGGTTGCCCGCATTCACCAGGGCATGCGCGAACCACACCGCAGGCTGTCAGGTCATTCTGCCGGACCGCAGTGGCTCCGCATCCACAGACCATTGAATTCGCGCCCTAGCGGCGTGCACGACGATCAGGAGAGACCGTGGCTGCCAACTGCGAAGTCTGCGCCAAGAGCCCGAGCTTCGGGCACAGCATCTCGCACTCGCACGTGCGCACGAAGCGCCGCTGGAACCCGAACATCCAGCGCGTTCGCGCAATCGTCAACGGTGCGCCCAAGCGCCTTTACGTGTGCACCTCCTGCCTCAAGGCAGGCAAGGTCACCCGTCACATCTGAGCCCTCCTCACGGAGAGCGCAGCACAGAAGCCCGTCGGACCTCGGTCCGGCGGGCTTCTGTGCTGCACGGGCCGTCTGAGCATGTCCACCTTCTACAGTTCGCCCCCCTTCACCTGTTGGCCGAGGGCGCTTCTCGTGGCAGGCTGACTCCATGGTGGACCAACTCGACGACGTGACGATCCGGCCGGCGACCCCCGACGACGCGCGAGCCATCGCCCGCGTGCACATCGCATCCTGGCGCGAGGCCTACTCCGGGATCGTGCCTGACGACTACCTCTCCTCCCTCGACGTCGACGCACGCGAGAAGCGGTGGCTCGACGTCATCACCACGGGGGCCTCGACCACGTGGCTCGCCGAGATCGCTCGACGGACCGTCGGCTTCGCCAGCATCGGGCCGTGCCGCGACGAGGACGCCGAGGACGGCGACCTCGAGCTCTACGCGATCTACCTCGACCCCGAGGCCTGGGGCCGGGGGGTCGCCCGCAACCTCATGCGCACCCTGCTGGCCGAGGTGCCGCCCGCGACTCCCATGACCCTGTGGGTCCTCGCCGACAACGCGCGGGCCCGCCACTTCTACCGCCGGCACGGGTTCGTCCCGGACGGCGTGGAGAAGATCGAGGACTACAGCGACAAGCGCCTCACCGAGGTGCGCTACCGCCGGTCCTGACCCGGCTGCTCTCACCCCGCGAAGTGGTCCCAGCCCGGTCCCGTGACCGGAGGCTCCGCCCCGGCGACGGTCACCCGCGCGGTCTCGCCCGCGCCCAGCGCCCGCACGGACCCGATCACGCGGAACCCGGGCGGCAGGGCGAGGCCGGCCGGGAAGGTGGCGAGCATGGCGTGGTCCTCACCGCCGGTGAGCACCCACGTCAGCGGATCGATCCCGAGCAGCCTGGCGGCCTCCGCCAGGGCAGCGAGGTCCTCGGCGAAGGACTCGGCCGGGTCGAGGAGGTCGAGGGTGACCCCGCTCGCCCGGGCGACCCTGCCGGCGTCGCGCAGCAGGCCGTCCGAGACGTCGAGCATGGCGCTCGCACCCGCCACCCCCGCCTGTACCCCGGCGGCGAGCGGAGGATCGGGTCGCAGGTACGCGGCGACCAGGGCAGGGTCGGGGTCGGTGACCGCGGCGGAGAGCAGCGCGAGACCGGCGGCCGACCGGCCGAGCGGGCCCGCGCAGACCACCGTGTCACCGGGCCTGGCCCCGGATCGCCGGACCGGTGGACGTCCGGCCAGGTCGCCGTGCACGGTGACGGCCACGACGATGACCGGCCCCCCGGACAGGTCCCCGCCGACGACCGCCGCGCTGTGCGCCCCGCAGGCATCGGCCAGGCCGCGAGCGAGGTCCAGCACCCAGGCCACCTCGAGGTCACCGGGGATGACCAGGGACACCACGAGCGAGGTGGCATCGGCGCCCATCGCGGCGCAGTCGGCGAGGTTCTGCATGGCTGCACGCCATCCGACGTCGTAGCCCGTCGACCACGCTCGCACGAAGTGGCGGTCCTCGACGAGGACGTCGGTCGAGACGACGAACCGTCCGTCGGGCGCGGCCACCACGGCGGCGTCGTCGCCGGGGCCGAGGAGGGTCGAGGCTGCGGTCGGCAGGAGGGGGACGAAGCGGGCGAGGAGCTGCTCCTCCGAGAGGTCCCGGACGAGTTCGAGGTCGGTCACGCGGCAACCTTACCCAGCCGCTGCGGCCACCGGGACCAGCGCCAGGTCCCGCTACAGTGAAGGCGTGCTCGACAGCCCCGCCGCCACCGCCCCTGCCGCAACCAGCCGTGCCCGACGCCGTCGCGCCGGGTCCCGCCGCGGCACCCTCACGCTGCTGGTCACCACCGTCACCGTGGCCGTCGCCGGCTGCACCCCGACGATCAACGTGCCGGCCGGTGAGCAGGCGGGAGACCCTCTGTGCGCGCGGACCGTGCTCATGGTCCCGTCCGAGGTGGGTGGCCTGCCCAAGGTGAAGGCCTCGAGCCAGGCGACTGCCGCCTGGGGCGAGCCGGGCGCGGCGATCACGTTGCGCTGCGGCGTCGCCCAGCCCACGATCGGGGTCGGCAACTGCCAGGAGATCCTCGTACCGGTCGGCGGGGTCGAGACGTCCTTCGACTGGATCACCTCATCGGACGAGAACGGGTGGACGTTCACCACCTACGGACGCGAGCCCGCAGTCTCCGTCCAGGTCCCTGCCGCGATCGCCGGGCAGCCCACCGCCCCCCTCGTCGACCTGGCCGCAGCGGTGAACGAGATCCCGGTCACCAAGCGCTGCGTGTGAGAGGGGCCACGCGCACCGCTCAGCGCAGCCCGGTGGGCCGTTCGAGAGCCAGCTCGAGGAGCTCGGTGATGAGGTCGGCGTAGTCCAGCCCGCTCATCTCCCACATCCGCGGGTACATCGAGAACGGCGTGAAGCCGGGCATCGTGTTGATCTCGTTGACGATGACGGTCCCGGTCGCGGTGACGAACATGTCGACCCGGGAGAGCCCCTCGGCGGCGACCGCCTCGAAGGTGCGCACCGCGATGTCCTGCACCTCCGTGATGAGCTCGGGCGACAGGTCCGCGGGGCAGGAGAGCACCACGCTCGTCTCGTCGAGGTACTTCGCCTCGAAGGTGTAGAAGTCGTGGCCCTCATCGGTGACGACGATCTCCCCGGGCAGGGAGGCACGAGGGCGCTGGCCGGTGCGGCCGCCGAGCACGGCGCACTCGATCTCGCGGCCGACGACGCCCGCCTCGACGATCACCTTGGGGTCGTGCTTGCGGGCCTCGGCGACGGCCGCCGGGAGGTCGGCCAGGTCGGAGACCTTGGAGATGCCCAGGCTCGACCCGGCCCGGGCGGGCTTGACGAACACGGGCAGGCCGAGGTGGGCGATGGACTCGGTCCACGCCTTGGGGTTGACGTCCCACTCCCCCGGCCGGATGACGGTGAACGGGGCGATCGGCAGTCCCTGACCGGCCAGCACGAGCTTCATGAAGTGCTTGTCCATGCCCACCGCGGAGGCCAGCACCCCGGCTCCCACGTACCGGACGTCGGCGAGCTCGAGCATGCCCTGGAGCGTGCCGTCCTCACCGAAGGGGCCGTGCAGCAGCGGGAAGACGACGTCCACGTCGCCGAGGATCGCCGGCAGCTCACCGGGGACGAGCTCGCGCAGCGCGTGCTGGCCGGTGGCCATGGGCAGCAGCACCTCGCGGTCGGTGGCCACCACCTCGGGCAGGTGCCCCGCCGTGATCGCCCACAGGTCGGGGTCGTCAGCGGCCAGCACCCACTGGCCCGATCGGGTGATCCCCACCGGGATGACGTCGAAGCGGTCGCGGTCGATCGCGCGCATGACGCCGGCCGCCGTCGCGCAGGAGATGACGTGCTCGCCGGAGCGGCCCCCGAAGAGCAGCACGACGCGGGCGCGTGGGGGCGCGGAGCCCTCGGCCGCCGTGGCGGCACGCGAGGCGTCGGAGGCGGAGGGCAGCTGGGGTTCGGGCGCGGTAGACATCGTGTGCGACCTTACCGGAGTCGACCGCATAGTCTCGGTCCCATGACCGACGTGCAGCACAGCCCTGCAGACTCCGAACCCCGTCCCCATCCCACCTCTCTGGCCCGGGCCACCGTGGCCGTCACGGCCGGCAGGCCCCCCCGCGTGCAGGGAGCCCCGGTCAACCCGCCCGTGGTGCTCTCCTCGACCTACGTCTCCGCGGGCGTCCCCGGGCCCGGTGAGAAGCTCTACACCCGCATGGACACCGAGACCTGGGGGCCGTTCGAGGACGCCGTGGCGGCCCTGGAAGGTGCGTCGCAGCCCGGCGTGGTCTTCGGTTCCGGGATGGCCGCGATCGCCTCCGTCCTGTCGATGGTGCCCGACGGCGGCAAGGTCGTCGTGCCCCGGCACGCCTACCAGGTGACTCTGGGCTTCGTCGACGACATGGCGCTGCGCCACCGCGTCACGGTCGTGCGGGTCGACGTCGCCGACACCGCGGCCACCGTCGCCGAGCTCGACGGCGCGGACCTGGTGTGGATCGAGTCGCCGACCAACCCCATGCTCGAGGTCGCCGACCTGCCCGTGCTCATCGATGCCGCGCACCGCGCGGGCGCCCTCGTGGCGGTCGACAACACCTTCGCCACGCCCCTCGTCCAGCGTCCCCTCGAGATGGGGGCCGACATCGTCGTGCACTCCGCGACGAAGTACCTGGCCGGGCACTCCGACGTCGTGCTCGGCATCACGGTGACGAGCTCCGCGCACCTCAACGCCACGATCCGCGCCTACCGGACCCTGCACGGGGCGATCGCCGGGCCGTGGGAGGTGTGGCTCGCGCTGCGCGGTCTGCGCACGCTGTCCCTGCGGGTCGAGCGCGCCCAGTCCAACGCCACCGAGCTCGCCCGTCGCCTGTCCACCCACCCCGGCGTCGAGCAGGTGCGCCACCCGAGTCTCCCGGAAGACCCGGGGCACGCGGTCGCCTCCCGGATCATGGACGGCTTCGGCGCGATCATCGGCCTGCGCCCCCGCGGGGGCGCCGCGGGAGCCGACGCCGTCGTCGCCGCGCTCGCGCTGTGGACGCCGGCCACGAGCCTGGGCGGCGTGGAGTCGACCCTCGAACGCCGACGCCGCTTCCCGACCGAGTCCGTGACCGTGCCGGAGGACCTGCTCCGGATGAGTGTGGGCATCGAGGACGTCGACGACCTGTGGGCCGACCTCGACCAGGCACTCAACCAGGCGCTCCACCAGGCGCTCCACCAGGCGCTCCACCAGGTCTGAGCCCCGCATCGAGTCGTGATCGCGGCCAAGCTGTGACGTTCCCTTCACCGGCGGGGGTGCCCACGCGCCTATCGTGTGAGGGAGACCGTCCTGGACCCAGCTCCCTGGGTCCACCCTGAAAGTCCCGGAGGCACACGATGCATGCCCACCCCGCGATCCGCGCCGCCGCGGTCGTGGTCGCACTCGTCGGAGCCCTGGCCCTGGCCGGCTGCGACGACGACGTCAACCCCGGGACCCCCAGCCCCTCGACGGTCCAACCGGAGCCGACCACGTCCGCGACCTCCGAGCCGGAGCCGTCGACGAGCTCGACGGCACCGGACGACGGCGCGACACCGGACGACGCGACCACGGCGCCGCCCGCCGACGAGGTCCCGGCTCCGCCGCCGTTCCCGGCCGACACGTCGGCGGACACCGCCGAGCCGTCAGCCGGGGCGATGCTCACCGTCACCGACGTGCGGGTGGCCCACCACCCCGGCTTCGACCGCGTGGTCTACGAGATGGACGGGACCGGGACGCCCGGCTGGACGGTCTCCTACGTCTCCGAGGCGATCCAGGACGGCAGCGGGTTCGTGCTCGACCTCCCCGGAGAGGGCACGCTCTCGGTCGCGATCTCGGGGAGCGCGTACCCGATGGACTCCGGCGCGACTCCGTTCGAGCATGCCACGGGTGTGGTCGGGCCGGGCACGACCACGGTGACCGAGGTCCAGGGATGGAGCGTCTTCGAGGGGATCACCGGGTCCTTCATCGGGCTGACCGAGGCCGGTCACCCGTTCCGGGCATACCTCCTCCAGGACCCCGTGCGTGTCGTCGTCGACATCTCCGAGGCGGTCGGCTGAGCCCTCAGACGGACGCCGCGAGGTCGGTGTCGTCTGCCCCGTCCGCGCGGTCCGTGCCCTCGGCGCGCTGAGGGCGTGCCAGCAGCCCGCGGGCCATGTCCTCGACCGGGAGGCCGGCGTGCAGCACCGCGACGACGGCCTCGGTGATCGGCATCTCCACCCCGACCGAGCGCGCGAGCTCGAGCACGGAGCGGCAGGACTTGACACCTTCCGCGGTCCCCCCGGTCGCGCGCGTCGCGTCCTCGAGGGTCATGCCCTGACCCATGTGGCGGCCCAGGGTGTGGTTGCGGGAGGACGGCGAGGCGCACGTGGCCATGAGGTCCCCCATCCCGGCCAGCCCCGGGAAGGTCTCGCTGTCAGCCCCCAGGGCGAGGCCGAGCCGGGTGATCTCGGCGAGGCCGCGGGTGATCACCGTCGCGGTGGTGTTGTAGCCGAAGCCGCGCCCCTGGGCCATCCCGACCGCGAGGGCGATGACGTTCTTGACCGCGCCGCACAGCTCGACGCCCACGACGTCGGAGTTGGTGTAGGGGCGGAAGTACCCCGAGGAGCAGGCCTTCGCCACGAGCGCGGCGGTCTCGGGGTCGGTCGAGGAGACCACGGTCGCGGTCGGCTGGCGCTGGGCGATCTCGCCGGCGAGGTTGGGACCGGAGACCACCGCGACGCGGCTGGCGTCGATACCGAGGGCCTCGGCGACCACCTGGCTCATCCGCTGGTCGGTGCTCAGTTCGACACCCTTCATGAGGGACACCGCGACCGCGTGGGCGGGCACCAGCGGGCGCAGCGGCTCGAGGGTCGCGCGCGCGCTCTGGGACGGGATGGCGATGACCACGAGGTCGGCGCCGGCGAGTGCCTGCGCGGCGTCGGTCGTCGCGGTGATCGCGTCCGGGAGCACCACCCCGGGCAGGTAGCGGCTGTTCACGTGGCCGGAGTTGACCTGCTCGGCGGTCTCGGCGCTGCGCCCCCACAGGCGCACGGTGCACCCGGCGTCGGCGAGCACCTGGGCGAAGGTGGTGCCCCAGGCACCGGACCCGAGGACTGCGGCGATCATGCGGGGGTTCCGCCGTCGGGGGTCGTGTCGTCGGCGGGTGCGTCGTCGGACGGCGTGGCCTTGCCGGACTTGCGCATGTCGAAGCGGACCGCCGGGGCGGCCTCGCCGCGGATCTCCTCGAGGAGGCCTGTGATCGCCGCCATGATCCGCTCCGTGGCCTCCCTGAGCACTGCGGAGTCCGCGGGGCGGTCGTAGAGGTCGGACAGGTCGACCGGAGGGCCGGCGTGGACCGAGACCTTCTTGCGCGGGAAGGGCCGCAGCCTGTTGGAGTACTGCGCCATGATGTTCTGCGGGCCCCACTGGGCCACCGGGATGACGGGGACGCGGCTGCTCAGCGCGAGGCGCGCGGCTCCGGTCTTGCCGACCATCGGCCACAGGTCCGGGTCGCGGGTGAGCGTGCCCTCGGGGAAGACCGCGACACACTCGCCGTCCTTGAGCTGCGCGACGGCGTCGGCCAGCGAGGAGGCCGCGCCGGCGGAGTTGCGGTGCACGGGGATCATGCCGGTGTTGTTGAGCACCGTGCGCAGCACGGGGACCTTCCACAGCGAGGACTTGGCCAGGATGCGTGGGGGGCGGGAGGAGTCGTAGAGGAAGTACGCGAACGTCAGCGGGTCGAAGTTCGTCATGTGGTTCGCGGCGGCGATGTACCCGCCGGTGCGGGGCAGGTGCTCGATCCCCTGCCAGTCCCGCTTGGACACCGCCCGCAGGAACGGCTTCAAGATCCCCGCGACGATGCGGTAGGTCAGGTCCTTCTTCTTGCGGCCGGACGCGCTTGTCTCAACTGTCACCGGGCAAGATTACCGCCCCTGGACCGCCGACGGTCCCGGTTCCGAGGTGGAACCGGGACCAGAGGTGGTCAGTCGCGGGAGAACTCAGCCCCGAGGGCCTCGAGCTTCTCGGTGAATCGCTCGTAGCCGCGGTCGATGAGCTGGATGCCGCGGACGGTGGAGACACCCTTGGCGGCCAGGGCCGCGATGAGGTGGCTGAACCCGCCCCGCAGGTCCGGGACCTCGATCTCGGCGGCGGCCAACGGCGTCGGGCCGGAGATGACAGCGGAGTGGTAGAAGTTGCGCTGGCCGAAGCGGCACGGCCGCCCGCCCAGGCACTCCTTGTAGACCTGGATGTTGGCACCCATGCCCACGAGCGCCTCGGTGAAGCCGAAGCGGTTCTCGTAGACCGTCTCGTGGACGATCGAGAGCCCCTTGGCCTGGGTCAGCGCGACGACGAGCGGCTGCTGCCAGTCGGTCATGAAACCGGGGTGGACGTCGGTCTCCAGGACGATCGAGTTGAGCTCGCCGCCCGGGTGGAAGAACCGGATGCCGTCGTCCTCGACCTCGAACTGGCCGCCCACCTTGCGGAAGGTGTTGAGGAAGGCGGTCATCTCGGGCTGGGTGGCGCCCTTGACGAAGATGTCTCCCTGGGTGGCCAGCGCGGCAGAGGCCCACGAGGACGCCTCGATCCGGTCGCCGAGCGCGGTGTGGCGGTAGCCGGAGAGCCGTGCGACACCCTCGATGCGGATCACGCGGTCGGTGTCGACCGAGATGATCGCGCCCATCTTCTGCAGGACGTTGATGAGATCCATGATCTCGGGCTCGATCGCGGCGTTGGACAGCTCGGTGATCCCCTCGGCGCGCACGGCCGTGAGCAGCAGCTGCTCGGTCGCGCCGACGCTCGGGTACGGGAGGGAGATCTTCGTGCCGTGCAGCCCGTTGGGGGCCGTCAGGTGGATGCCCTGCTCGCGCTTGTCCACCTGGGCGCCGAACTGGCGCAGGATGTCGAGATGGAAGTTGATCGGCCGGTCGCCGATCCGGCAGCCGCCCAGGTCCGGGATGAACGCCTCGCCGAGGCGGTGCAGGAGGGGGCCGCAGAAGAGGATGGGGATCCGGCTGGAACCCGCGTGGGTGTCGATGTCTGCCACGTGGGCGGACTCGACGTTGCTGGGATCGAGCTTGAGCACCCCGGCCGGCGCGTCGTAGTCGACCGCGACGCCGTGCAGCTCCAGGAGACCGGAGACGACGTTGACGTCGCGGATCTCGGGGACGTTGCGCAGCTCGCTGGGGCCGTCCCCCAGGAGGGAGGCGACCATGGCCTTGGAGACGAAGTTCTTCGCGCCACGGACGGTGATGGTTCCGTTCAACGGGTTGCCCCCGTTGACATACAGCAGATCTGTCATGACGCTATCGTCGCCTATCGATCGGGCTGCGTCCTACTCCGGGCGCAGGCGTACACCGGGTCTTCACCCGTCGAACGCAACCGCGAGGCCACCTATTCCTCGGTGGCCTCGCGGCGTCGGTGCAGGTGACGCGGTCAGGACACGGGGCGGGCTGCCACGATCTCGACCGGCGGGAGGTGCTTGGCGGGAAGCGTCGTGGGGCGCCAGGCGGCCCGCGTCGTCTCGAACTCGGTGATCTCGTCGGCGTGCTGGAGGGTCAGACCGATGTCGTCCAGGCCCTCCATCAGGCGCCAGCGGGTGTAGTCGTCGACCTGGAAGGGCACGACGACGTCGTCCGCGGTCGCGGTGCGGTCGATGAGGCTGACCGTCACCTCGGTGCCGGGCTTGGTCTCCAGGACCTTCCACAGCATCTCGATGTCCTCCTGGGCGACCTGGCCGGCGAGGAGACCCTGCTTGCCGGAGTTGCCGCGGAAGATGTCCGCGAAGCGCGTCGAGAGGACGACCTTGAAGCCGTAGTCCTTGAGCGCCCACACGGCGTGCTCACGCGAGGACCCGGTCCCGAAGTCGGGGCCGGCCACGAGCACGGTGCCGGTCGCGTACGCGGGCTGGTTGAGGACGAAGGACTCGTCGCTGCGCCAGGCGGCGAAGAGCGCGTCCTCGAAGCCCGTGCGGGTCACGCGCTTGAGGTAGACCGCCGGGATGATCTGGTCGGTGTCGACGTTGCCGCGACGCAGCGGGACGCCCACTCCGGTGTGCGTGGTGAACTTCTCCATGATGACTCCTGAGACTTCTGTGGTCGGGGCGCGATCAGACCGACGCGAGGGCGTCTGCTGCGTCCTGGGCGAGGTCGGACGGCGAGGACAGGGTTCCGCGGATCGCGGTAGCGGCAGCCACGAGCGGTGAGACCAGGTGGGTACGCCCACCCTTGCCCTGACGGCCCTCGAAGTTGCGGTTCGACGTGGAGGCGCTGCGCTCCCCCGGTGCCAGCTGGTCCGGGTTCATGCCCAGGCACATCGAGCACCCGGCGTTGCGCCACTCGGCACCGAAGTCGAGGAAGACCTTGTCCAGTCCCTCGGCCTCGGCCTGCAGGCGCACCCGAGCCGAGCCGGGGACCACCAGGACGCGGAGCGTGTCGGCCTTCTTCTTGCCCTCGACGATCTCGGCGACGGCCCGCAGGTCCTCGATCCGGCCGTTCGTGCAGGATCCGATGAAGACGGTGTCGATCGCGATGTCGCGCAGCGGGGTACCCGGGTTGAGGCCCATGTACTCGATGGCGCGCTCGGCCGTGACGCGGTCGTTCTCGTCGGCGATCTCGGAGGGGATCGGGACGTTGGCGGACAGCGGCAGGCCCTGGCCCGGGTTGGTGCCCCAGGTGACGAACGGCTCCAGGTCGGTGGCCTCGAGGAAGACCTCGGTGTCGAAGGTCGCGTCGTCGTCCGTCTTGAGCGTCTTCCAGTACTCCACCGCAGCGTCCCAGTCGGCACTCTCGGGCGCGTGCGGGCGTCCCTTGAGGTACTCGAAGGTGATCTCGTCCGGGGCGATCATGCCGGCGCGGGCGCCGGCCTCGATGGACATGTTGCAGATCGTCATGCGACCTTCCATCGACAGCGCGCGGATGGCCTCGCCGCGGTACTCCAGGACGTAGCCCTGGCCCCCGCCGGTGCCGATCTTCGCGATGACGGCCAGGATGATGTCCTTGGCCGTGCTGCCCTCGGGCAGAGCGCCGTTGACGGTGATCGCCATCGTCTTGAACGGTGCCAGGGGCAGCGTCTGCGTGGCGAGCACGTGCTCGACCTCGGAGGTGCCGATGCCGAAGGCGAGGGCTCCGAAGGCGCCGTGGGTGGAGGTGTGGGAGTCGCCGCAGACGACTGTCAGCCCGGGCATGGTCAGGCCGAGCTGAGGGCCGACGACGTGCACGATGCCCTGGTCCGCGTCACCGAGGGAGTGGATGCGGACACCGAACTCCTTCGCGTTGTTGCGCAGGGTCTGGATCTGCGTGCGGCTCGTGAGGTCCGCGATCGGCAGGTCGATGTTCAGCGTCGGGGTGTTGTGGTCCTCGGTCGCGATCGTCAGGTCCGGGCGTCGGACCGGGCGACCAGCGAGCCGCAGTCCCTCGAACGCCTGGGGACTGGTGACCTCATGGACGAGGTGGAGGTCGATGTAGAGAAGGTCAGGAGCACCATCACTACCTCGGCGCACCAGGTGCGCATCCCAGACCTTCTCTGCCAGCGTGCCGGCCATCACTGTTCCTCTCGTACACCGTCCCTCGCGGCCCTCGGTGGCCTGTGCGGGTGACATGTGCGGTTTTGGGGGGCTTTCGGGGAAGTCCATTTGCGTCTCAGCCTTCGAGACTGCAATATCGACCTATGGACAATTCTAGCGGAGTCGGAGTGCTCGACAAGGCAGCATCCGTTTTGGGTGCTCTTGAGGCAGGACCGGCCACCCTCGCACAGCTCGTCGCAGCCACGCAACTGGCCCGCCCAACGGCCCATCGCCTAGCCGTGGCGCTGGAGCACCACCGTCTTGTCACGCGAGACATGCAGGGACGATTCGTGCTCGGACCGCGGCTCAACGAGCTCGCCACAGCCGCCGGAGAGGACCGCCTGCTCGCCGCAGCGAACCCGGTTCTGACCGCATTGCGAGACCACACCGGGGAGAGCGCCCAGCTCTACCGTCGCCAGGGCGACCAACGCATCTGCGTCGCGGCCGCCGAGCGACCGGTCGGCCTGCGCGACTCGATCCCGGTCGGAGCGACCCTGACGATGCACGCCGGCTCGGCCGCGCAGATCCTCCTCGCCTGGGAGGAGCCGGACCGCCTGCACCGCGGACTCCAGGGAGCGAAGTTCACCGCCACCATCCTCTCCGGTGTCCGACGCCGCGGCTGGGCCCAGTCCGTCTCCGAGCGCGAGGTGGGGGTCGCCTCCGTCTCGGCGCCTGTCCGCGGGCCGTCAGGGCGCATCGTGGCCGCCGTGTCCATCTCCGGCCCGGTCGAGCGCCTCAGCCGCCAGCCCGGACGCCTGCACGCCGGCTCCGTCGTCGCCGCCGCCAACCGCCTCACGGAGGTCCTGCGCCGTTCGGGCGAGTAGCCCCTCCACGTCCTGCTCCTCGCTCCTCCGGGCGCGGCACCCCCAGGGTGCCGCGCCCGAGCCGTCCCCAGGCCCGCGCCTTGGGCCGAGCCCGCCCGACTCCCCGTCGCCGAGCTCGTGAGCGGCTCGCCGAACTCGTGAGCCACGCGGGTCCAGCGTCGCGAGACGGCCGTGGCTCACGAGTTCGGCGAGCCATTCACGAGCTCGGCGGGGCGGGGGCGCGCGGGGGGGTCGGCGCGTGGGGGTGTGGCGAGGAGCACAGCCGGGGTCGCGCGTTGGGGAGCGGCGGAGCCGGCGGAGTGCAGGCGACGGCGAGGTGGCCGACTGCAGGCGCTCGCCACCGGGAAAGAACAAAGGCCCGACCGGCGGACCGGTCGGGCCTTGCGTTGTACCCCCAACGGGATTTGAACCCGTGTTACCGCCGTGAGAGGGCGGCGTCCTAGGCCGCTAGACGATGGGGGCCTAAGAACCTGATCAGCGGCGTTGCGGCCAGCAGATCAACTTCCGATTGAGAACTCTACATCATGAATCTCAGCGGTTCTGACACCGTGCGATCTGTAGAAATTCTCCGCTGGGGTACCAGGACTCGAACCTAGAATGTCGGTACCAGAAACCGATGTGTTGCCGATTACACCATACCCCAATGAGTCACGGCTTCCGCTGAATCGTCCCGCTTTCGCGGGGCTTTTCCGTGGGCCGCACCGAACGGAAACATTACCGGACGGTCGCCCGATCTACCAAACCCGCCTCCCCTGTCGGCCGCTTCAGGGCCTCCGGTCGCCGCTCCAGGCACCGCCTCCGGTCACCCCACCAGCAGCGCTCCCGCAGCGCGCCGGCAGGGCACGAGCAGGGCGCGAGCAGCGCAACGAGCGGAACACCAGTAGACCTGAGCGCGCCGACATGGCACGGTCAGTTCATGACCTCGAACCTCACGGGCGACGACCCAGCACCGATGACGACGGGTTCCGACGCCGCGCCCCCGCCGCAGGCTCATGGCGGGGCGAACCCCGCCTCCCGCGCGGACCGCGCACAGTCCTTCGAGCACGGGGCACAGGTCTACGCCCAGGTCCGCCCCGAGTACCCGCCCGAGGCCGTGGAGTGGTTGCTGCCTGCCGGCGCCGGGCCCGGCACGCACGTGCTCGATCTGGCCGCCGGGACGGGCAAGCTCACCCGGAGCCTGCTCGCGCGCGGGCTGCAGGTCACCGCGATCGAGCCGTCCCCCGCCATGCGAGCCGAGCTTGAGCGAGCACTCTCCCAGGTCACGGCGTCGGCGACGGTGCTGTCGGGGACCGCCGAGTCCATCCCGATGGAGACCGGGAGCGTCGACGCCGTCGTCGTCGGGCAGGCGTGGCACTGGTTCTCCCCCGAACCCGCCGCGGCCGAGATCGCCCGGGTGCTCCGACCGGGCGGGCGGCTGGGCATCGTGTGGAACGTCCGCGACAACTCCACGGACTGGGTCAGCGCCTTCACCGAGATCATCCACCGCGGCGACACCCTGACCGCGAGCTACCAGCCGCCGACGCTCGGCGCGACCGTGCTGGGCGACTCGGCGGGGTCCGGTGACACGGCAGAGCCCGGTGACATGGCAGTGCCCGGCACCCTCTTCGGGCCGCTCGAGCACACGACCGTCCGCTGGCACGACGCCGTCACGCCCGCGGACCTGCGGGCCCTCGCCGCCTCGCGCAGCTACCTGCTCACCCTCGACGCCACCAGCCGCGAGGCCCTGCTCGACGCCGTCGAGCACCTCACGCGGACACATCCGGACCTGCGCGGCAAGGACCTCATCGACCTCCCCTACGACGCACAGTGCTGGCGCGCGGACCGCCTGCCGGCGCCAGCACCTCAGGGATCCGGCCGTGGCTGACCGCCTCGTGGGAGACCCGGCCGAGGCCGGCCCGGTGACCGCCGACGACGTGCGGGAGAGCGCACGATGGTTCGCCCAGGTGCTGGCGGCCGGCAAGCACGGAGACCTCGACGCCCCGGCGGGCGCGCTCGCCTGGTCCTGCTGGCGCACCGGCGAGCACGTGGTCGACGACATGCTCGCCTACGCGCTCCAGCTCGCCGGCCTGCCGAAGGTCGGCTACCTGCCGATGGTGGCCGCGGACGGCGGAGACGACCTCGCCCGGGTGGATCGCGCCAGCGGCGTCGGCGGGCTCAGCGACACGCTCGTGGCGAGCGCGGAGCTGCTCGCGACCCAGGTGGCGAGCGCCGCGCCCGACGCGCGCGCCTATCACCCCTACGGGATCTCCGACGGTCCCGGCTTCGCCGCGATGGGCGTCGTCGAGCTCCTCGTCCACGGGTACGACGTCGCGCAAGGGCTGGGGGTGGACGTCACCCCCGCGAGCCGGCTGCCGATCCCCGAAGGGCCCGCCCTGCGGGCCGTCCACCGGCTGTTCGCCCATCCACCCGGGGCTCGCCCGGCGGCGGCGCTGCTGTGGTGCACCGGTCGCATCCCGCTGCCCGGGACCCCCCGGCGGACCCGATGGACGTGGGACTCCGCGGTCCGGTGACCCGTCAGACCCGCGCGCCTCAGCCCAGGAGGAGGACTCCCCCGAGGCTGACGCCGACGGCGATGGTGGCCGAGATCGCACCGAGCGCCAGCGGGCGCCCACCCGTGGCGACCAGCCTGCGCAGGTCGACGCCGGTGCCGAGGGCGAACATCGCGGCCGCGAGCATGAGATTGCTCACAGTCGCGGCCCCGTCGAGCAGCCCCTGCGGGAGCACCCCCGTGGACCGGACCAGGACTGCGAGCAGGAACCCGAGGACGAACAGCGGGACCGGCGCCACCGCGGCGCGGCGGGGCTGACCGGCGTCGTCAGCGCCGAGGCGGCGCGCCTCGCGCGTGCGGCAGACCAGGGCGACGCCGGCGGTGAGCGGGGCGAGCAGGACCACCCGCGCGAGCTTGGTGACCGTGGCCGCGGCCAGCGCGGTGGTCGAGACCATCCCGGCCGCGGCGACGACCTGGCCGACCTCCTGCACGCTCGCCCCGATCCACAGCCCGGCCTGGGCGTCGTCGAGCCCGATGACCGCGACCAACCACGGCAGCACGACGATCGCGAGCGACCCGTAGATCGTCACGAGGGCGAGTGCGGTGCCCAGCGCGTCGGAGGCGTCGGTGTCCCCGGGCGACGTGGCGCGCTCGCGGGGTCCGACGGTCCCGGCCATCGCGGCGATGGCCACGGCCCCGCAGATGGAGAACCCGGTGGCGACGTAGAGCCGGGTCAGCCGGGCCACCCCCATGGCCTTGCCGACCATGAGCGTGCCGAGGAAGGTACAGGTCACCGTCGCACCGATGACGCCAGCTCCGCGCCAGCCCAGGTCGGCCACCTGGCCCAGGGAGAGCCTGAGGCCGAGCAGCACCACCCCGGCGCGCAGGACGTGCTTGGTGGTCCATCCCAGGCCGGTGGTGGCTGCGGCGGGCGTGCGCCGGACCGAGCCGAGGACAGCACCCAGGACGAGCGCCACGACGAGCGGGGACACTGCGGCGCCGAAGGCTGCGGCGACCACCCAGGAGAGCGCTGAGCTGACTGCCGTCGCCACGAGGGCGAGCACGAGTCCGGGCGCGATGCCGGGTGCGAGTCCGGGCGCGAGTCCGGGCGCGAGTCCGGGCGCGATGCCGGGTGCGATGCTGGGAGCTGTGCCACGCGCCGGGGCGGCAGTCCAACCGGTTCTGTTCACCCCTCCAGCCTGGTGCACCCCGGGACCGCCCTGACCCCCCAACCACCCCCGCTGCTATAGTCTCAGGCTATGGCTGACAGGAGGGGTGGCGACCGCAGCGACACCCGGGCGCCACGCACGTCGCTGGCCGCGCTCGAGGTCCTCGTCGCGAGCGACACCCACGGCTCCATCAGCGCCGGGGCGCGGGCCATCGGCCTGTCCCAGCCGAGCGCCTCGGCCACCCTGCGACGCCTGGAGCGCGACCTCGGGCTCGAGCTCCTCGCCCGCACCTCTCGGGGGGCCACCCTCACCGACGCGGGGCGCGCCGTCGCCGCCTGGGCCCAGACCGTGCTGGCCGCCTCCGACCGCTTCGAGCAGGGCGTCACCGCGTTGCGCGAAGCACCCACCCCGCGCGTGCGCCTCGCGGCGTCCATGACCATCGCCGAGCACCTCGTGCCGCGGTGGCTCATGCAGATCGGCGCGGACGTCGAGCTCATCGTGCGCAACTCCCACGACGTGATGGACCTCGTCCTGGCCGACGCCGCCGACCTCGGCTTCGTCGAGGGCACCTCCGTGCGGCGCGGGCTGCGCAGCCGGACGATCATGCGCGACACCCTCGTCGTCGTCGTCGGCTCCCAGCACCCGTGGGCCCGCCGGCGCGCCGCGCGCGCCTCCCTCGCCGAGCTCGTCGCGGCGCGGCTGGTCATCCGCGAGGAGGGGTCGGGCACGCGCGACATCCTCGAGCACGCTCTCGCCGCCGCCGGGGCCGAGCTCCCCGGGCACCTGCCCCACCTGGGGTCCTCGGCGGCCCTGAAGACCGCTGTGCAGTACTCCGACGCCGTGACGGTGCTCTCCGAGCTCGCCGTCGCCGAGGACCTGGACCGCGGGTCGCTCGTCCGGATCGAGGTGCCCGGGCTCACCCTGGACCGGCGGCTGCGCCTGGTCTGGAAGGACGGCGCGGAGCTCAGCGCGCCGGTGCGCGAGATCGCCGCGCTCGTCACCGCACCCCAGGCCGGCTGACCCGCCCGCACGCGGGCGGGTCCGCGCCTCAGCCGAGCAACGTGTCCAGCTCGGCCAGCGCCGAGATCACGACGACGCCGCTCGCGCCGGCCGCGCCCGGGTCCTCCTCGTGCACTCCGCCGCGCCGGCTGCCCGGGCGGTCGATCCAGGCGCCGTAGAGCCCGGCGTTGATGGCCGCACGGGCGTCCAGGTCGAGCTCGTCGCCCACGTAGAGGGTGCGGGCCGGGTCGGTCCCCAGCCGGGAGCACGCCTCGAGGAAGACCCGGGGGTCCGGCTTGCCGAACCCGAGGGTGTCCAGACCCACGAGCATGGGCACGTGCCCCAGGCCCGTGCGGGCGAGCTTGAGCGCCTGGTAGTCGGAGATCGCATTGGACAGCGCACCGACCGCGAGGCCCCGGGCGAGCGCAGCGGCCACGGCCGGGGCCGCGTCGTCGTGCGCCGCCCAGCCCTGCTGGAAGCCGGCCTCGAAGACGGCGTCCCAGGCCTGGAAGTCGTCGGCGTCCAGCGGGGCGCCGCCGAACTCGGCCTGCAGCTGGTTCGCCCGGATGAGGCGCTGCTCGCCCAGGGTCAGCTCGCCCCGGGTGTACCGGCGGTAGTTGCCGTCGGAGTCGGAGCGCCAGGTGGTGAGCACCTCGTCATAGCGCTCACGCGGCAGGTCGGCGAGGTAGACGCCGGCGACGGCGGTCATCGCCGCGCCGAAGGCCGACCTCGTGTTGACAAGGGTGTCGTCGATGTCGAACAGCACCCCGTCGATGGGGCCACGGCCCGCGAAGACGACCCCGCTCACAGGCTGGCCCGGAGCGCGCGCAGCCGGGTCAGGGTCGCGTCCTTGCCGAGGATCTCCATCGACTCGAACAGCGGCGGGGAGACCCGGCGTCCGGTGATCGCCACCCGCAGCGGCGCGAAGGCGAACTTCGGCTTGATCTCCAGCTGCTCGACCAGGACGGCCTTGAGCGCCTCCTGCTGGGCGGCGGGGCTGAAGTCCTCGAGGGCGGCGAGGGTGTCGATCGCGTGGTCGAGGACCGTGGCGGCCTCCTCCCGCAGTGCCGCGCGGGCCTCGTCCTCGACCGCCACCGCGTCGTCGGCCGCGAAGAGGAAGCCGAGCATGCCCGGTGCCTCACCGAGCAGCGTCATGCGCTCCTGGACCAGGGGCGAGCCGGCGTCGAGCAGGCGCTGGTGGGCGCCGTCGAGGTCGGCGTAGGAACCGCTCGGGACCAGGCCGGCCGCGTGCAGGTACGGCACGAGACGGTTCCGGAAGTCCTCCGGGGCCAGCAGGCGCAGGTGCGTGGCGTTGATGGCCTCAGCCTTCTTCAGGTCGAAGCGGGCCGGGTTGGGCAGCACGTCGGCGACGTCGAAGGCGGCCACCATCTCCGCGAGGGAGAAGATGTCGTTGTCGGACGCGATGGACCAGCCGAGCAGCGCGAGGTAGTTGAGCAGCCCCTCGGGGATGAACCCGCGGTCCTTGTGCAGGAAGAGGTTCGACTCCGGGTCGCGCTTGGAGAGCTTCTTGTTGCCCTCACCCATGACGTAGGGCAGGTGCCCGAAGGCCGGCATGACCTTCGCGACGCCGAGCTCGAGCAGCGCACGGTAGAGGACCACCTGGCGCGGGGTGGAGGAGAGCAGGTCCTCCCCGCGCAGCACGTGGGTGATCTCCATGAGCGCGTCGTCGACCGGGTTGACCAGCGTGTACAGCGGCTGACCGTTGGCGCGGACGATGACGTAGTCGGGGACGGTGCCCACCTTGAAGGTGACGTCGCCGCGCACGAGGTCGGTGAAGGTCACGTCCTCGTCGGGCATCCGCATGCGCAGCACCGGCTCGCGGCCGGCGGCCCGGAAGGCGGCCTTCTGCTCGTCGGTGAGGGTGCGGTCGAAGCCGTCGTAGCCCATGACCTTGGGGCGCCCGGCGGCGACGTTGCGCGCCTCGGTCTCCTCCGGCGTCGTGAAGGACTCGTAGGCGTAGCCGCCCGCGACGAGCTTGGCGATGACGTCGGAGTAGATGTCGGCGCGCTGCGACTGGCGGTACGGCTCGTGCGGCCCGCCGACCTCGATGCCCTCGTCCCAGTCCAGCCCGAGCCAGCGCAGCGCCTGGAGCAGCTGCTGGTAGCTCTCCTCGGAGTCGCGCTCGGCGTCGGTGTCCTCGATCCGGAACACGAAGGTCCCGCCCACGTGCCGGGCGTAGGCCCAGTTGAACAGGGCGGTGCGGATCAGCCCGACGTGCGGGGTCCCGGTCGGTGAGGGACAGAAGCGGACACGGATGTCGCTGCCGGTCACGGGGGTGGAGCTGAGCACAGCGGGGGTGGTCTCTGCAGACACGAACACACCTGGGTTTCGGATCGGGGAACGACGAAGGGGGGCCGGTGAGGGCCCCCCTTAGAGTACCCAGTCCCTCCCGGGCTCAGTCCTCGCCGTAGCTGCGGCGCACGACCGGGTTGCTCAGCACACCGATGCCCTCGACCTCGCACTCGACCCGGTCACCCGCGACGATCGGCCCGACCCCGGCCGGTGTGCCGGTGAGGATGAGGTCCCCGGGCAGCAGCGTGAACGCCTCGGAGACGTAGGAGACGAGGAAGGCCACGTCGAAGACCATGTCCCGGGTGTTGCCGTCCTGGCGGGCCTCGCCGTTGACTCGCGAGGAGACACCCAGCTCGTCCGTCTCCAGGTTGGTGACGATCCACGGGCCGATCGGGCAGGAGGAGTCGAAGCCCTTCGCCCGGGCCCACTGCCCGTCGGTGCGCTGGACGTCGCGGGCCGTGACGTCGTTGGCCACGGTGTAGCCAAGCACGTGCTTGAGGGCGCTCTCGGGGGTGACGTTCTTGGTGACCTTGCCGATGACGATCGCGAGCTCGGCCTCGTAGCTGACCTCGCTGGAGAACTCGGGCAGCACGATGGGGTCGTCCGGGCCGATCACCGAGGTGTTCGGCTTGAAGAAGAGCATCGGGCTGCCGGGGACCTCGTTGCCCATCTCCGCGGCGTGGTCGGCGTAGTTGCGCCCCACCCCGATGATCTTGGACCGCGGGATGACGGGTGCGAGGAGTCGCACCCCGTCACCGATCTCGATCCGTTCGCCCGTGGGCGTGACGGGCATGTACAGCGGGTCCCCGCTCAGCACGGCGAGGAAGTCCTTGCCGTGCTCGGTCTGCACAATGCCAAAACGCGGGTCATTTCCGGTGGTGAATCTCGCGATACGCACGGGGCAAGCCTACGTCGCTCAGGCTCAGGCTCGAGCGAGGATCTCGCCGTTGAGCACGGAGAACCACCCGTCGGGCTGCTCGGCCCACCGCTGCCACTCGTGCGCGAGCTCCTCGAGCGCCACGTCGTCGGCCAGGTGGGACTCCTGGGCCTGGACCGCGAAGTTCGAGGCGATGCACCGCTCCGCCCACAGCCCACCCCACCAGGCGCGGGACTCGGGTGAGGCGTAGCACCACACGCCGGCCGAGGCGGTGAGGTCGTCCGGGGCGAAGCCCGCTTCCTGGAACCAGCTGAGCAGACGGCGCCCGGCGTCGGCCTGGTAGCCGTAGGCGGCGGTGACCTCGTGGTACAGCGTGTTCCACTCGGTGAGCCCGGGAGACTCCGGGTACCAGGTCATGGCGCCGTAGTCGGCGTCGCGGGCAGCGACGATGCCACCCGGCTTCGCGACCCGGCGCATCTCGGTGATCGCGGCGATCGGGTCGGAGAGGTGTTGGAGCAGCTGGTGGGCGTGCACCACGTCGAAGGTGTTGTCCTCGAAGGGGAGCTTGTAGGCGTTGGCGTACTCGAAGCTCACGTTGTCCACGCCGGAGGAGGCGGCCAGCTCGCGCGCGGAGTCGAGGATCGTGGTCGCGGCATCGACGCCGACGACCTTCCCGGGGCCGACGAGGCGGGCGAGGTCGACGGTGACGGTGCCCGGGCCGCAGCCGACGTCGAGGACGGACATGCCTTCACGCAGCAGCGGGACGAGGTGCGCCGCGGAGTTCGCTGCGGTGCGCGACTTGTGCGAGCGCAGCACGGACTCGTGGTGGCCGTGGGTGTAGGACTCGGACTCGCGGGACTGTTCGCTGCCGTGGGCTCCTGTGGGGGCCTCGCGGTGCGTGTCGGTCGGTGCGACGGTGCGCTCCGGGGTGGTCGGGTTCATAGGTATGACCGTATGCGGGTCGTGACATAAATGAGACCTCGTTCTCAGATCGTGGGCATCGGGGTGAGACGAGGTTTCCTTTCCGGCTCCCGCTCGACGTACGTTCGTCGGTATGCGCACCTCCCCTGAGCTCCGCCACCTCGGCTCCTCCGGCCTGACCGTCTCCGTCGTCGGCCTCGGCTGCAACAACCTCGGCCGGCCCCGCTGCGCGACGCAGACGCTGGAGGGCAGCCAGCTCGTCGTGGACGCCGCCCTCGAGGCGGGCATCACGTTCTTCGACGTCGCCGACGTCTACGGGGCCGTCCCGGGGCTGTCGGAGGAGATCCTCGGGCGGACCCTGGGCACCCGGCGCGCGGACGTGGTCGTCGCGACGAAGTTCGGCATGGACATGGACGGCGGCAACGGCGCCGACCTCGGCGCCCGCGGGTCGCGGCGCTACATCCTCACCTCCGTCGAGGCGTCCCTGCGCCGCCTCGGCACGGACTGGATCGACCTCTACCAGTTCCACACCCCGGACGCCGGGACGCCCATCGAGGAGACGCTCAGCGCCCTCGACGCCCTGGTCACCAGCGGCAAGGTCCGCTACATCGGGCACTCCAACCGGGCCGGGTGGCAGATCGCCGAGGCTGAGCTGGTCGCCCGGCAGCTGGGCACCGAGCGGTTCGTCTCCGCCCAGAACCACTACAACTTGCTCGACCGCCGCGCCGAGCTCGAGGTGGTGCCGGCCGCGAGCGCCTACGGTCTCGGCCTGCTCCCCTACTTCCCGCTCGCCAACGGGCTGCTCACCGGCAAGTACGCGGCGTCCGGGGGCCCGGCAGACGGGCGGATCACCCACTCCAAGCCGGCCCTGCTCGAGTCCGCGCCGTGGGAGGCGCTGGGCCGCTACTCCGCGTTTGCGCGCGAGCGCGACCTGACCGAGGTGGAGGTCGCGTTCTCCTGGCTGGCCGCGCAGCCGGTCGTGGCGTCGGTGATCGCCGGGGCGACCCGTCCCGAGCAGGTCGTGCAGAACGCCGCGGCCGTCCACCCCCTGACACCCGCCGACCTCGCCGAGCTCGACGCGATCTTCCCCGCTCCGGGGAAGATCGCGCTGTTCTGAGCCGGCGGGGTCCCCGCGCCTCCCCGCGCCTCCCCGGCGCGCACCGCCTAGCGTGAAGCCATGGCCACCTGGGACGAGGTCCGTCGATGCGCGCTCGCGCTTCCTCTGGCGACGGAGCGTCCCGCCTGGGGGACGCCCGCCTGGCGTATCAAGGAGCGGCTGTTCGTCTGGGACCGCCCGCTGCGCCCCACGGACCTCGCCGAGCTGGGTCCCACAGCCCCTGACGGTCCGATCGTCGGGTTCTACGTCGCCGACGCCGGCGAGAAGGCCGCGCTGATCGCCGAGGACCCGGAGGTGTTCTTCACCATCACCCATCTGGACGGGCATCCGATCGTCCTGGGACGCCTGAGCCAGATCGACGTCGACCGCCTCACCGAGCTCGTGGTCGAGTCCTGGCTGGTCCGGGCACCCGTGCGGCTGGCACGGGAGTACCTGGACGCCCACGACGTAGGCTGAACCGGTGCCCAGCTCCCCCGTCCCCGCGACCACCGCCACCTTCGCGCGCGCTGCCGCGCCGATGGACTTCCCGCAGTGGTCCGCGCGCGAGGCCGCGCACGCCGAGCGCGCCGACGCCGCGACGGCCGGCTGGCGCGAGCGCCGCCTCAGCGGTGCCAAGCACGAGATCGACGACTTCCTCTTCACGTACTACAAGACCCGCCCGGGCCCGCTGCGCCGCTGGCACCCCGGTGCCGGGGTCACGCTGCTCGACGACGCGGCCTCCCCCGGGCAGATCGCCGACCGTCTCACCTGGCGCTGGCACATCCCGGCCGAGGGCGGCGTCACGGTCGACACCGCCGCCTTCCTCGCCGAGCGCGGAGGCACCGTCACCTATGTCCGCGACCTCGTCGCGGCGACCGCCGGGCGCCCCGCGAACGTGGGGTGCTTCGGGCTGCACGAGTGGGCGATGGTCTACAAGCAGGGTGCCGGCACCCGGCACATGCTGCCGCTGCGGCTGGGCGCCGCCGGGACCGACGAGGTGGTCGAGGCGCACCAGATCCGCTGCTCGCACTTCGACGCCTTCCGCTTCTTCACCCCCGAGGCCGTCCCGCTCAACCGGCTCCAGCCCACCCGCGACGACCAGCCCGCGCTCGAGCAGCCCGGCTGCCTGCACGCCGGGATGGACCTGTTCAAGTGGACGAACAAGCTCGTCCCGCTGCTGCCCAGCGAGCTGGTCCTGGACTGCTTCGAGCTGGCCCGCGACATCCGCCTGCTGGACATGCAGGCCTCCCCCTACGACGTCTCCCGGTTCGGCCAGGACGCCGTGATGATCGAGACCCCCGAGGGCAAGGCGGAGTACTCCCACCGCCAGCGCGACTTCGCCGACCGGGCCGCCCCGCTGCGGGACCGGATCGTCCAGGCGTGCGACCGGGCGCTGGAGGACGGCTCCGTCTGAGGCCCCGGCATGGGGTGGCGACTCAGCTCGCCGGCCCGTTTCATCTCTCCGGCCCGTCCCACACCAGCAGCCCGTCGGTGCGCCGCCGCGCGCCCTCCGCCACGCGATGCCCGACGACGCGACCTCCCGGCATGAGGTGGCGCACCTTCCAGCCGTGGCCGAGCACCGCGACCTCGGCGATGAGGCGGCGGTGGCAGCGCCACCACACGCTCTCGCTGCACAGCACAGCCGTGGCGCCGACGCCGGCGACGTCGCCGGTCAGCTCGGCGAATCCCGCCGCGAACTCCGGCGTCCGGGTGTGGGCGGCGTAGGCCCGGAATGCCTCGACCGTCCACCACCCGTCCAGGCTACGCTCCCCCGCCGGCAGCCGGCGCCGTCCGCCCAGGCGCTCATCCCAGCGGTAGGTCACGCCCGCACCGGGCAGCCACTCCGCGAGCGCTGGACCGCCCACGTCCGGGTTGGCACGGCTCCCGGGGTAGCGGCGGACATCGACCAGGCGGGTCACGCCACCGGCGTGCAGCTGCGCGGTGAGACCGTCACGGTCGAGGCGGCCGTGGCCGAGGGTGAAGAGCTCAGGCATACCTCGTGTCTAGCACGGCGCCGCGGCCAGGGGCCGCGGGCCCTCTCACACGTCCACGGCCTCGAAAGCCCGGGCGCCGCGCGGCTCCGGCGCCCAGATGTCTCCGGGCAGGTCGCCGGGCAGCAGCGGGTTGCCCACCCCGACGAACAGCTCCTCCCCGCGCCCCGCGCGGACCTTGCCCTCGTAGTCGCGCAGTGCGCCGAGCGCCCACTTCCCCAGCAGCGAGATGGCGACGAGGTTGACGATCGCCATGAGCGCCATGGCGATGTCGGCGAGCGCCCACACCGCGTCCAGGCTGAGCAGGGCCCCGGACCCGATGGCTGCCAGGACGAGGGTCCGCAGGACAGTGAGCCCTCTGCCGCGCACCCCGAGGAAGGCCAGGTTGACCTCGGCGTAGGAGTAGTTGCCCAGCACCGAGGAGAAGGCGAAGACGAAGAGCAGGGCCGTCATCAGCGGAGTCGTCCAGGTGCCCAGCGTCTCGGCGACGGCGGACGTCGTCAGGGAGGCACCGACCGCCTCGGTCGTGGACCCCGGGTCGTAGATGCTGGGTCCGGCCACGAGGATCATGAACGCGGTCGCCGAGCACACGACCATGGTGTCCACGAACACCCCGAGAGACTGGATGAGCCCCTGCTTCGCGGGGTGGCTCACGGTGGCGGTCGCTGCGGTGTTCGGCACGCTGCCCATGCCGGCCTCGTTGGAGAACAGGCCGCGCTTGACGCCGTTGAGCAGCGCCGCGAGGATCCCACCTGCCGTCCCGGCGGCCGCCTGGTCCAGGCCGAAGGCACCTTCGACGATCATCGTGACCACGCGGGGGATCTCGCCGAGGTTGAGCCCGACCACCACGAGGGCGAGCAGCACGTACACGCCGGCCATGATCGGCAGCAGCACACCGGCGACCGAGGCGACTCGGCGCACGCCCCCGAAGAGCACCGGGGCGGCGAGGATCATCAGGCCCACCGCGGTCCACTCGGTGCTCACCCCGTGCCCGGCGAGCGCGTCGGAGATGGTGTTGGACTGGACCATGTTGAAGGCGAATCCGAAGGCGAAGATGAGCAGCAGGGCGAAGAGCACCGCGACGGGACGCGAGCCCAGGCCGCGCTGGATGTAGTAGGCCGGCCCGCCGCGGAAGCTGCCGTCCTCGGCGCGGACCTTGAACATCTGCCCCAGCGTCGACTCGATGAAGGCCGTCGCCATCCCGAGGAACGCCACCACCCACATCCAGAAGATCGCGCCCGGGCCGCCCAGGGTGAGGGCGATCGCGACGCCGACGATGTTCCCGGTCCCCACCCGCGAGGCGAGGCCGACGCAGAAGGCCTGGAAGGAGGAGATCCCGCCGTCGGAGTGCCCGCGGGACCCCACGACCACCCGCCACATCTGCCGGGCCAGGCGGACCTGGACCGCGCGGGTGCGCACCGTGAAGTAGATGCCCGCCCCCACGAGCAGGTAGATGAGCACGTAGGTGTAGAGGAAGCTGCTCACCGGGTCGATGAGTGCGGTCCTGAGTGCGTCCATGGTGCCCTCCAGCGCTTGTGGTTCCGGACAGAGTAGGTGCACCGGTCCCACTCGCGGACCACAGGTCCGTCGACGCGCCGCCGCTCGCATCGCTCAACCTTTCGGTTGATCGCCGCAGGTCGATCACCAGAGACAATGGTGGTGTCCCTCGATCCACCCGTCACTGCGCCCCATCACTCAGCCCCGTCACTCAGCCCAGGAGCTCCCGCGTGTCCTTCACCCCCCGCCTGTTCTTCCGCGCCGTCGCGATCGCCGAGGCGGTGACGTGGACCCTGCTCATCGCCGGGATGGTCGCCAAGTACGGGTTCGACGCCGGGCCGGCGCCGGTGCGGATCGGCGGCGGGGTGCACGGCTTCGTCTTCATCGTCTACGTGCTCACCGCGGTCGTCGTCGGGCTCAACCAGCGCTGGCCGGCGCGGCTCACCGCGCTCGCGGTGATCACCGCCGTCGTGCCCTACGCGACCATCCCCTTCGATCTCTCCGTCGACCGTCGGGGCCGCCTCGACGGCGGGTGGCGCACCACCGCGTCCGACGACGCCCGCGACTCCGGCCGCCTGGACACGCTGCTGCGCTGGATGCTGGCACGTCCGGCGACCTTCGTCGGGGTGTTCCTCGTCGGGTCCGTGGTGATCATGTCCGTGCTGCTGATCCTCGGCCCTCCCGGGGAGTGGGGCGCCTGAGCGCGCACCCTCTGGGAGAATGGTCCGGGTGACCATCCCCGCGCCTGCCTCGATCAGCCTCCTCAGCCACATCCCACCCGCGATCGACGGCAAGGCACCGGACCCTGACGAGCTCTACGAAGGCTTCACCTCCTGGGCCACCGACCGCGGGCTGGACCTCTACCCCGCGCAGTCCGAGGCGCTCATCGAGCTGGTCTCCGGCTCGCACGTCATCCTCAGCACCCCGACCGGGTCGGGGAAGTCCCTCGTGGCGATCGGGGCGCACTACGTCGCCCTCGCCGAGGGGAAGCGGTCCTTCTACACCGCCCCGCTCAAGGCCCTGGTGAGCGAGAAGTTCTTCGCCCTCGTCGAGGCCTTCGGGTCGGAGAACGTCGGCATGATGACCGGGGACTCCTCGGTCAACCCGACGGCCCCGATCATCTGCTGCACCTCCGAGATCCTCGCCAACATCGCGCTGCGGGCCGGCGGCGTCGAGGCGGAGAACCCCGGGGTCGACCAGGTGGTCATGGACGAGTTCCACTTCTACGCCGACCCCCAGCGCGGCTGGGCCTGGCAGGTCCCCCTCCTGGAGCTCCCGCAGGCGCAGTTCCTGCTCATGTCCGCGACCCTGGGCGACACCGAGATGTTCCAGAAGGACCTCGAAGGGCGCACCGGTCGCCCGGTCGCGGAGGTCACCAGCGCCGAGCGTCCCGTGCCGCTGAACTTCAACTACGTCATCGAACCGCTCGTCGAGGTCATCGAGGACCTCGTGCACACCCACCGCTCCCCCGTCTACGTCGTGCACTTCACCCAGAAGGACGCCGTCGACCGCGCGCAGTCGCTCATGAGCATGAACGTGGCCAGCCGCGCCGAGAAGGACGCCATCGTCACCGAGCTCGGTGATTTTCGGTTTACCTCCGGCTTCGGGAAGTCGCTGAGCAAGTTCCTGCGCCAGGGCATCGGTGTGCACCACGCCGGGATGCTGCCCAAGTACCGCCGCGTCGTCGAGCGCCTCACCCAGAAGGGCCTGCTCAAGGTCGTCTGCGGGACCGACACCCTCGGCGTCGGCATCAACGTCCCCATCCGCACGGTGCTGCTCACCTCCCTGGTGAAGTTCGACGGCGAGCGCATGCGCCACCTCTCCGCGCGCGAGTTCCACCAGATCTCCGGGCGGGCCGGGCGGGCCGGCTACGACACTGTCGGCGACGTGCTGGTCATGGCCCCCGAGCACGTCATCGAGAACCGCAAGCTCCTCGAGCGGGCCGGCGACGACCCGAAGAAGCTCAAGAAGATCGTCCGCAAGAAGGCCCCGGCCGGGGCCGTCAACTGGACCGACAAGACCTTCGAACGCCTGCGCGACGCCGAGCCGGAGCCCCTCACCAGCCACTTCGCGGTCAGCCACGCCATGGTCCTCAATGTCCTGGCGCGCAGCACCGCGACCAGCGGTGACCCGATCAGTGCGATGCGTCACCTGCTCACCGCCAACCACGACACCGAGCCGCAGAAGGCCGCCCACGTGCGCCAGGTGTTCCGGATCTACCGCTCCCTGCGCCTGGCGGGCATCGTGGAGAAGGTCCGCAACCCCGGCGGCGGGTACACCGTGCGGCTCATGGTCGACCTGCCCCGCGACTTCGCGCTCAACCAGCCGCTCTCGCCCTTCGCCCTCGCGGCCCTGGACCTGCTCGAGCTGACCTCTCCCACCCACGCCCTCGACGTCGTCTCGGTCATCGAGGCGACCCTCGACGACCCGCGCCAGGTGCTCTACGGCCAGCAGCGCGCGGCCCGCGGCGAGGCGATCGGGGCGATGAAGGCCGAGGGCTACGACTACGACGAGCGGATGGCTGCCCTCGAGGACGTGCTGTGGCCCAAGCCGCTCGAGGAGATGCTGCAGGCGGCCTTCGCCATGTACAAGAAGGCGAACCCGTGGATCGCCGACCAGGAGCTCTCCCCCAAGTCCGTGGTCCGGGACATGGTCGAGCGGGCGCAGACCTTCAACGAGTTCGTCTCCAAGTACCAGCTCGACCGTACTGAGGGGGTCGTGCTGCGCTACCTCGCCGACGCCTACCGGACGCTGCGCCAGACGGTCTCGGCCGAGCACCGCACCGAGGAGGTCGAGGAGATCATCGAGTGGCTCGGTGAGCTCGTGCGCGGGGTCGACTCGAGCCTGCTCGACGAGTGGGAGCGCCTGGCCAACCCGGTCGACGACGACGCCGACACCCTCACCGGTGACTCCCCGCTCGCCGGGACCGGTGCCGAGGCCCCGGTCCGCCCGGTCACCGGGAACCTGCGCTCCTTCCGGGTGCTGCTGCGCAACGCCCTGTTCAAGCGGGTCGAGCTCGCCGCGCGCGAGGCGTACTCCACGCTCGGTTCCCTCGACGGCAAGGACGGCTGGGACGCCGACGCCTGGGCCGACGCCCTCGACCCGATGTTCGAGCACTACGGCGACGACGCGATCGGGATCGACCCCGCGGCCCGATCCCCCAAGCTCGTGACGATCACCGAGGGCGTGGACGGCAACCCGCGGCTGTGGACCGTCCGTCAGGTCCTCGACGACCCCGACGGCGACCACGACTGGGCGATCACCGTGGTCGTCGACCTCGACGCGAGCGACGAGGCCGGGGCGGCGGTGCTGCGGGTGACCGGGGTCGCGCCGATGTAGGTCCTCCGAGCAGCGCTCAGGCCTCGACGGTCCCGCGGATGCAGGTCACCGCGTCTCCACCGACCCAGATGTCGCCGTCGCGGTGCTCCACGTGCACCCGCCCGTCGCGCCGGACGGCCCACCCCTGGCCGGCGACGTAGGAGGTGGGCAGCACGCCACGCGGCACGAGCCACTGCGCCAGGCCGGCATTGAGGCTGCCGGTGACCGGGTCCTCGGCGACGCCCTCGTCCGGGACGAAGGCGCGCACCTCGACCGCCAGACCCGACCGGGCGCCCTCCGACCCCGCAGCCCACAGACCGGCGATCCCGATCTTCAGGCCGTGCTCGACCATGACCGTGTGGTGGGGCCGGACCGCGCGGACGGCGTCGGCGTCGGCGAGCAGCACGCTGATCCAGCCCGGTCCGTTGTCGGTCCACGCGAGGTCGACCAGCGCCTCAGGTTCGAGCCCGAGAGCCAGGGCGACCTGGCCGCGGGTCGCGGCGTCGACGGGACCCGAGCGGCGCAGCGGCGGCGCCGCGAAGGCGAGCCGGCCCGCGTCGCGGCGCAGGCGGACCAGGCCGACCGCGCACTCCTGGACGACGTCGCCGCCGCGCTGACGGCCACCGGCCTCGAGCCAGGCGTGCGCGCTGCCGAGGGTGGGATGCCCGGCGAAGGGCAGCTCGCCGCTCGGGGTGAAGATCCGCAGACGGTAGTCGGCACGTGCGTCGTGGGGAGGGAGGACAAAGGTCGTCTCGGAGAGGTTCGTCCATCGCGCGAAGGCGCCCATCTCCTCCTCGGTCATCCCGTCCGCGTCGAGGACGACGGCGACGGGGTTGCCCTGGTAGGGCACAGCGGTGAACACGTCTACCTGGGCGAAGGTGCGGCTGCGAGTCATGGCCCCGACGATATCTCGGCCGGCGGCGTGCGATCGGGGGCGAAGGGCTACCGTGGGAGGCATGTCGAAGCATGTGAAGAAGTCAGCGAAGACCCTGCACGGCGCAACTCCGGCGATCGTCGCCCTCGAGAAGGCGGAGATCGAGCACACGGTGCACCCCTACGAGCACGACCCGCTGAGCGACCTCGGCTACGGCCTCGAGGCCGCCCAAGCGATCGGTGTCGACGCCGCGCAGGTGTTCAAGACCCTCATGACCTCGGTCGACGGGCACCTCGTGGTCGCCGTCGTGCCGGTGGACCGCGAGCTCGACCTCAAGGCGTTCGCGCACGCCGTCGGCGCCAAGAAGGCGGTCATGGCCGAGCAGGCCGACGCCGAGCGCGCCACCGGGTACGTCGTGGGCGGCATCTCCCCGCTCGGCCAGCGCACCCCGCACACGACGATCATCGACGAGTCCGCGCTCGGCTTCGACGCGGTGTACGTCTCGGGCGGCCGACGCGGGCTCGACGTCGGGCTCGCCCCGGCGGACCTCGTCGCCGCCACCGGGGCGACGACCGCGCCGATCGCGCGGGTCTGAGCTGAGCTAGCTGGTCTGCTCGTACCCGACGAACGGGCGGTCGCTGGGCACGATCTGCTTGCCGAGGGGCAGCAGCGAGATCGGGATCATCTTGAAGCTGGCGATGCCCAGCGGGATGCCGATGATGGTCACGCACATGGCGATCCCGGTGACGAGGTGGCCGATCGCGAGCCACCAGCCCGCGACGATGAGCCACACGATGTTGCCGATCGTCGACCACGCTCCGGCCTGCGGGTGGTCCACGACCGTGCGCCCGAAGGGCCACAGCACGTAGTTGGCCATCCGGAAGGACGCGATCCCGAAGGGGATCGTGATGATGAGGATGCAGCAGATGATTCCGGCGACGGCGTACCCGATCGCCAGCCAGAACCCCGACAGCACCAGCCAGATGATGTTCAGCAATGTCTTCATCTCTCGACCCTAGAGGCCTCCGTGTCCTCCCGCGCCACGACGACGTAGTCCCACTCGTCGAAGACCACGCGGTACTCGGTCCCCGGGAACAGCCCCTCGGCATAGGCGACGACGTCCGCGGGCGGGTTGGAGCCCCAGGTCTGCAGGTCGAGGACCACGTAGTCCGGGCGGACCGAGGGATCGGTCGAGATCCAGAACACCTCGTGGTCGTTGGCCAGCTGCACGATCAGCCCGCGGTCGCTGGCCACGCTGGCCCCGTCCGGGACGGCGTCGACCGCGCGCTGGGCGACGGCGATCCGGTCGCTGCGCTCGTAGGTCGCCGGGTCCCAGAGGTCGCTCACCGGGTACTGGAAGGTCAGCACGACGGCGATGACCGCCATGAGCGTGGGCGCGGCCATCGCGTAGCCGCGCAGCAGGGGCGCCCGGGACTCGCGCAGCAGCCGCAGGCCGTCGATCGCGGCGGCGAAGACGACGGGCATGAGGATGACCGAGTAGTGCCAGGTCGTGCCCCAGTAGAACTCCGTCGACCCGGCGAACCGCCAGATGATCGTCGGGACGATGACGAGCATGAGCGGGGAGCGCAGCGCGACGAAGGCCGTGATGATCAGGAGCAGCAGGAGGGTCTCGACCTTGATCGACGGGCTGAGGAACTCCGTGACCAGGCGTCCCAGGCTGGTGAGCAGGCCGACCTGTCCCCCGGGCTCCCCGGACTCCTCGCCGAGCTTGCCCCAGTAGTCATAGCGACCGTGCGGGTTGAACGCCGGGACGATGACACCGACGACGAGCGCCATGCCGATCACCCCCGCCGCGGCCACGACCGCCCCCAGCCGGCGCTGCCCGCGCAGCCAGAGGACCGCACCGAAAGCCGCGACGGTCAGCCCGAGGTCTTCCTTCACCCCGAGCAGCAGCACGATCCAGACGGCGCTGGCCCGCCATCGTTCGGCGAGGAACGCCGCCATCCCGAAGGCCAGCAGCGGGACGGCGAGGGCGTACTCGTGGAACTGGACGTCGATCGCCGACTGGATCCCCCAGGCGAAGGCATAGGCGAACCCGAGGGCCACTCCCTGCCACGGTCCGAGGATCCGGCGGGCGGTCACGGTGATCGGGACGATCGAGACGGCGATGAGGACGCACTGGGCCACGAGCAGGGTGACCGGCGAGGGGAAGGCCCGGTAGAACGGCGCGAGGACCACCAGGAGCGGTGAGAAGTGGTCGCCGAGCTGGTTGAAGTCGGGTCCCTTGATGCTCACGACCGGGGCGCCCAGGTGCGCGTAGCCCTTGATCGCCTGCTCGAAGATCGCCAGGTCCCAGGAGGGGTTGGCCCACCGGTGCCACCGGGCCAGCGACAACGCGAGGTAGGCGAGGAACGCCACGAGGGTGAGCAGTGCCACCGGCCAGTGGGTACGGAGGTGTCTCACGCCCACAGTCTGGCGCATCGAGGGGGCAACTACGATGCTGTCCATGCCTGACACCGTCGCTCACGCCCTCGCCCGCGTCCAGGTTCGCATCGACGACACCTGCCACGCGGTGGGCCGGGACCGCGCCGGCGTCCGGCTGCTGCTCGCCACCAAGACCCAACCGGCCGACGTCGTGCGGGAGGCGCTGCGCAGCGCACCTGGCGGGGCGGTGCTCATCGGGGAGAACCGCGTGCAGGAGCTCGTCGCGAAGGCCCCAGCGCTGGCCGACCTCCACGTCGAGGCGCACCTCATCGGACCGTTGCAGTCCAACAAGATCAACCTCACGCTGCGGGCGCTCGCGCTGCACGGTCACGCGTGCGTGGAGACGATCGACACCCTCGACCTGGCGACAAAGCTGTCGGCCCGGGTCGACGGGGACGGTCCGCTCAGCCCGCTGGACGTCATGATCCAGGTGAACGTCTCGGGCGAGGCCTCCAAGGCCGGGGTGGACCCCGGCCACGCGGTCGAGCTCGCCCAGCAGGTCGCGGGTCTGCCCGGGCTGACCCTGCGCGGGTTTATGACGATCGCCTCACCGACCCGCCAGGAACGCGTGGCCCGCGCGGAGTTCGAGCTGCTGCGCGGCATCCGCGACCGTGTCACCGGGTCGGGGGCGGCCGGGACCGCGCACGCCCGGGAGCTGTCGATGGGGATGAGCCGTGACCTCGAGTGGGCGGTCGCCGAGGGGGCGACGATCGTGCGGGTCGGCTCGGCGGTGTTCGGCGCCCGGAAGGCGTAGCCGGAGACCGGGCTGCGGGGTCAGCGGGGTCAGCGGCTCGTCGAGACGCGGTACTGCGCGTTGGCGATCGGGATGAACACCGCGAGCGTCACAACCGTCCAGATGAGGGTGTAGATCTCCGGGTTCTGCAACGGCCAGGCGGTCGGCGGCGGGGTCCCGGGCGGGATGTTGCCGAAGAGCTCGCGGGCAGCCTGCGTCACCGCGGAGACCGGGTTCCACTCGGCGAAGGTCTGCAGGGCCGCCGGCAGCGTCTCGATGGGCACGAAGGTGTTGGCGACGAAGGTGAGGGGGAAGATGACGATGAACGACGCGTTGTTGACCACCTCGGGGCTGGGCACGAGCATGCCGATCCACGCCATGATCCATGAGATCGCGTAGGCGAAGACGAGCAGCAGCCCATAACCCACCGCGGCCTCCCAGAACGAGGTGTTGATGCGCCACCCCACGAGCAGCCCGGTGAGCGACATGACGACGAGCACAAGGACGTTGTTCACGACGTCGGAGAACGTGCGACCGCTGAGCACCGCCGAGGGCGCCATGGGCAGGGACCGGAAGCGGTCGATCACCCCCTTCTTCACGTCCTCGGCGAGGCCGGCGCCGGTGATCGTCGCGCCGAAGATCACCGTCTGGGCGAAGATCCCCGCGATGAGGAACTCGCGGTAGGCCTGGCTCGTCGCCTCCGAGCCACCGACGTCGATCGCCCCGCCGAACACGTACGCGAAGAGCAGGACGAACATGATCGGGGACAGCGTGGTGAAGACGAGGAGGTCGGGGACCCGCTTGATCTTGATGATGTTGCGCTTGGCGACGGTCGAGGCGTCGGCCAGGACGTAGGGAACCTTCATCGTTCTGCCTTTCCCGGTGCGTCCGTGGTGGCGTCGACCTCCTCGGTCGTGCGCCCGGTGAGGGACAGGAACGCGTCGTCGAGCGTGGGCCGACGCAGCCCGACGTCGTCCAGCTCGATCCCGGCGTCCTCGAAGGCGTGCAGCGCCGCGGAGAGGGTGGCCACCCCGACCGCGGAGACGGCGAAGGTCCGCCGCTCCAGGTCGTTCTGGGGGCTCGTGCCCAGGCTGGCCATCAGCCGCTCGGCGTCCGCGAGCCGGCCCCGGTCGCGGATCGTCACCTCGAGGCGCTCCCCGCCCACCTGGAGCTTGAGCTCGTCGGCGGTGCCCTGGGCGATCGTCCTGCCGTGGTCGATCACGACGATCTCGTCCGCGAGCACGTCCGCCTCCTCGAGGTACTGGGTGGTCAGCAGGAGCGTCGTGCCCTCTGAGACGAGGGTGCGGATGACGTCCCACATCTGGATCCGCCCACGGGGGTCGAGCCCGGTCGTCGGTTCGTCGAGGAAGAGCACCGGAGGGTGGGCGACGAGCGCGCCGGCGAGGTCGAGGCGGCGACGCATCCCGCCGGAGTACGTGCGCGTGGGGCGGTCCCCGGCGTCTTCGAGGTCGAACTGCGCGAGCAGCTCGCGCGCCCGGGTGCGGCTGCGCTGCTTGCCGAGGTGGTAGAGGCGCCCGATCATGTCGAGGTTCTCGAAGCCGGTGAGGTACTCGTCGACGGCTGCGTACTGTCCGGACAGGCCGATGTGGCGGCGCACCTCCCGCGGGTCGGCGCGGACGTCGATCCCGGCGACGGTGGCGGTCCCCTCGTCGGCCTCGAGCAGGGTGGCCAGGATCCGCACGATCGTCGTCTTGCCGGCCCCGTTGGGGCCGAGCAGCCCGAGGACGGTCCCGGCGCGGACGTCGAGGTCCACGCCGTCGAGCGCGACGACCTTCCCGTAGCGCTTGGTGAGGCCGCGCGCCTGGATGACCGGGTCGGGTCCGGACTGGTGTCGTCTCACATCTGTGGCGTAGGTCACATTTTCTAAAGTACGACGGGGTCCGACGAGGTGCACCTCAAGGGCGACCGCTGGCGCTCCGGGCTAGCCGAGCAGCGCCGTGTAGCCGCCCACCCCGACGATCGCGCCGGTGATCGGCGCGGCGACCGGGACCCAGGAGTACCGCCAGTCCGAGGTGCCCTTGTGCTTGAGCGGCAGCACCGCGTGCAGGATGCGCGGACCGAGGTCGCGCGCAGGGTTGAGCGCGGGGCCGGTCGGACCGCCGAGCCCGGCGACGAGCGCCCACACGAGGAACCCGACACCGATCGCGGCCGCCCCGGACTCCTCGGCGAAGGTCGGGGAGTCGAGGATGCCCAGCGCGCACGAGGTGAGGATCATCGTGCCGAGGAACTCGTTGGCGAAGCCGTTGAGGCGGCTCTGGGCCGCGTTGATCGTCGAGAATGTCGCGAGGATGTCCTCGGGGTTCTCGGTGCGGTCGTAGTAGGGCTTGTGCGTGATGACGATCGCCATCTGCCCGGCCATCGCCCCGAGCATCTGCGCGAGGATGTACCACGGGACGACGTCCCAGCCCTGGTGCCCGTTGACCGCGAGCCCGATGGTCATGGCGGGGTTGATCTGGGCGCCGGAGATCCCGGCGAACATCATCACCGGGATCATCACACCGAAGCCGTAGCCCATCGCGATGAGGCTCCAGCCTCCTTGGTAGCCCTTGCTGCCCTTGAGGTGGACGTTGGCGACGGTCCCGTTGCCGATGATGAGCAGGATCGCGGTCCCGATGAACTCGCACAGGACCTTCACGGTCAGGGAGTAGTCGTCCATCGGCTCGCTCTCGTTCGGGGGGGTGTCTGCAGAGCAACCTAGCGGGTGGGGCCCGAAGACGCTCGCGCGTATCGGATATTGTCAGTGTCATGAAGATGCCGTTCTCCCGCAAGGCACGTGCCGCGTACATCCCTGAAGGTGTCACGGAGACGTGGTCCGCCGAGGAGAACTGCGTCGTGGTGCACGTCCCGATCAACGCCTCCACCCCTGACGCGAGCGTCATCGCCGACCGGATCTCCGAGCTGGTCATCGCCTCGGTCGGTGCGGTCCAGGCCGGGCTGTTCGGCCACTGCATCCCCGACGGCGCACAGGGCGCCGGTGTGCGGATCCAGGTGGACACCGGGACGGACCCGCTCCCTGCGCTGGCCGAGCACAGCGTCGAGATCCTGCGCGAGCACCTCGGGCAGTCGATCCCGCTCTCGGTCGTCACCACCAAGCCTGTGCCGGCGGCCAGGGCCCCGAAGGTCAACAAGGGCAAGCGGAAGAAGGCGGGGGCTGGCGCAGGCGGAGCCACGGCGGCGATCGGTTCCACGACGACTGGTTCCTCACTGGGGGCCGGTCCCACCGCCGCAGTCTCCCTCGACAAGACCGACCCTGCGGATCCCGACGAGGACGAGGTCGACGAGCTGGACGACATGGACGACGAGCTGGCCGAGGCCGACGCCGTCGTGGCGCCGCCCGCCGTCGTCGAGCCCCCGGCCCGGTACGGCCTGCTGCCCGCCGACTACGTCTGGGACGCCGAGAACGAGCGCCTGCGCGCGGAGATCGTCTATCTCGGCGGCGCCGGTGCGGATGCACAGACCCAGGTCGACGTGCGCACCCTCGTCGAGCTCACCATCGCCGCCCTGGCCGCCCCCGCCACCCGCGCCCAGATCCCCGACGACGCGCCCGCCAGCCACCCGGTGTGGCTCACAGTGGTCGTCAACGAGGACGCGGTCGGGCCGCTCACCGAGAAGATGTTCGAGGACGGCGAGGACCAGTTCGAGGACACCCGCGTCGACTTCGCCGTCGTGACCGAGCCGCGTGAGGTCGTCGTGGGGATGCTCGCGGGACGCTAGCCCTCCGGCGCGCCGAGCGCTCTCCCTTGCGCACGAGACCGACACGCCAAGTGTCAAGCAGTCTTGACAGCGCCCTCCGAGTCAAGCATCCTTGACACAAGTCAAGGAGCCTTGACAGCCGGAGCCTCGGGAGACCTCATGCCCTACCACCTGTCCCAGCTGGCCCACCTGCAGCACCTCGACCTCGCACCGCTCGTGATCGCCGCGCTGGTCGCCGCCGTCATCGTGCTCGTCATCCACGAGCCGGTCTCCGGCAAGCGGAGCTTCGCGGCGTTCCTGCGCGCCGAGGCCGTCTACGGCGAGCCTGCCCGGCTGCGGTTCTACCGCTCGTGGCTCCTCCAGGGATGCCTGACCGCGGCCCTCGCGGTCGCTCTCGTCCTGGCGCTACCCGGCGTCGGACTGGCCGACATCGGCCTGCAGGCCCCGGACGCCGACGCACTGGACCGGATCGGCCTCTCGGGGGGGAACGTCTGGGCCGGCCTGATCGCCGGCATGATCGTCGGGGCAGGTCTCGGGGCCGGCCTCCTCGTGTGGAGCGCGCGTCGTGGGGCGACGCCCAGCTCGACGACGCCGTCCGGACAGATGGCCGCCATCCAGCCGATGCTCCCGCGCACCCGGCGCGGGCGGTGGGGCTGGGCGGCGTTGTCCCTCAGCGCTGGGGTCACCGAGGAGATCACCTTCCGCGGTCTGCTGCTCCTTGCTCTGGCCGTGGCGCTGCCCGCCCAGACGCCGACCGCCGTGTTCGTCGTCGTCGCGGCCGCCCTGTTCGGTGCGGCGCACTGGTACCAGGGGCGCGCCGGGATGCTCGCGACCGGCGTCGTGGGAGCGGGCATGATGATGCTCTACATCGGGACCGGCAGTCTCCTCATCCCGATGATCCTGCACACGCTCATGGACCTGCGCGCTCTGCTCATTCCCGTCCGGGCGAGCCCTCTGGAACCGGGGGTGGCCGCGGAGGGCGCCGCGGCGTCGGGCACGGAGACGGGAGCAGAAGCCTCCCGCGACGCGCTCCCGGGAGCGTGACACGTGCTCAACGACGTCCGCGCGCTGCGCGAGCAGGCCGGACTCTCCCAGGGGGCGCTCGGCACCCTGCTCGGGGTCTCCCGCCAGACCATCAACTCGATCGAGACCGGCAAGTACGACCCGTCCCTGCCGCTCGCCATCGCCATCGCCCGCTACTTCACCACCACCGTCGAGGAGATCTTCCATGTCGACTGACCGTCGCCCCATCGTCAGGGCGGGCATCGGGCTCGTCGCCGGGATCGCCGTCCTGGTCCCCCTCGTCGTGCTCCTGGTCCAGAAGGCGCCCGGCAGCATGGGAGCCGGGGCTGCCGTCGGCGGCGGCCTCGTGCTCATCGCCTTCACCGTCGCGGCGTGGCGCACGGTCCGTCGTCCGGAGAGCACCACGACCTTCGAGCGGTCGGTCACCGGCTCCGCGGACGAGCGCGACCGGCTCGTCGCCACGAAGGCGGCCGCCGTCCTCGGGGTCGCGTCCCTGCCGATCGCCGGGATCGCGTCGGCGGCCGTCGCCATGGGAGCCCCCGCGACGCCCACCCTCGCGATCATGCTCTACACGCTGCTAGCCATCGCCGTGGCGAGCTTCATCACCGTCTCCCGCCGCACCTGAGGGCGTCAGGGGACTCGGGCGGTCCACTCGGGGGTGGCGAACTTCGTCTCGGCGAGGGTGCGGGCGCGGGTCCACTCGGCGTCGGTGATGGTGCCCTCGACGGTGGCGTAGCGGCTGCGGAAGTGGGACTTGAAGGCCTCGATGACGTCGGACCGGGACATGCCGGTCTGGGACCGGACCGGGTCGACACGCTTGTTGGCGCTCTTGGTGCCCTTGTCGCTCATCTTCTCCCGCCCGATGCGCAGCACCTCGAGCATCTTGTCGGCGTCGATGTCGTAGGCCATCGTCACGTGGTGCAGCACCGCGCCACCGACGAACCGCTTCTGCGCGGCGCCGGCGATCTTGCCGGCCGGGGAGGCGATGTCGTTGAGCGGCTGGTAGGTCGCGTGCACGCCGAGGTCGGCCAGCGCTCCGAGCACCCAGTCGTCGAGGAAGGCGTAGGACCTCTCGAAGCTCAGGCCCTCGACGAGGGAGCTGGGGACGGTGAGGGAGTACGTGATCGTGTTGCCCGGCTCGATGAACATCGCGCCGCCGCCGGAGATCCGGCGCACCACGGTGATGCCGTGCTTGGCGGCGCCGGCGGGGTCCACCTCGTTCTTCAGGGACTGGAAGGACCCGATGACCACGGCCGGGGCGCCCCACTCCCAGATCCGCAGCGTGGGCGCCCGGGTACCGGCGTCGACAGCCTCGGAGATCGCCTGGTCGAGCGCCATCTGCATGGCGGGGTCCTGGGGACCGTCGTGGATGATCTCGAAGGTGTGGTCGTGCCAGCCGGTCGCGTGCCCGAGCGCCCGGCGCGCCGCGATCGCGACGGCCTCGGGGCTGAAGCCGATGAGCGTCGCCGCGGGGTCGAGCGCCCGGGTGATCGCCTCGGCGAGCACCGCCACCGGGGCCGTCGCGGGCATGCCGGTCAGGGCCGCGTTGATGTCGAGCAGGGCGTCGTCGGGCTCGAGGAAGAAGTCGCCGCTGACGGCCACCTCCGCCAACTGGTCGCCGTCGACCTCCAGGTCGATCGCCACGAGCTTGCCGCCAGGAACTTTATATTCGCCTCTCACGGCTACAGCCTAGAGGCCCGCGGGCCCGGCGGCGGTGTGCGGTTGCTCACCGTTACTGAAGGAGTTGGCCGTTGTTGGTCAACTGTGCCGGGATAACGGTTGCCCGGCTGGGCGGTCGCGTACGTGGCCGGTGGGGTCCGGGTGCCTTGGTGGTGCCCGTCCCGTCCCGGTGGTGACCGTCCGTAGCGCCCAAGGGTTGGGGCGCGGCCTGGGTGGTAGCTCTCGCGGTCCGATCCTCTGGTCCAACGCGCGTCACACCTCCCCGTCGCCGCGCCTTGTGCCCCTGGGCACGTCTCCCGATCACAGTGGCCGCAGCCTCGTGCCGAGTGATGTCGTAAGGCTTGCGCCAGTGCTGCCCGCCCCACAGGGACGTGTACGCAGGATTCACCGCAAAAACGCACATGCCCGCGGTCGCGGCCATCGCCGCGAGCCGGTCCCGGAAGACCGCCGTGGGGATCCCCGCGACAGTGCGCCGGAACTGCTTCCCGCGCGCGCCGCGGCCCATCGTCTCCCGCCCGGTCTCGCGGGCGTCAGCGAAGTTCAGGTCCTCGACCGCGATCGCGGGCACCGCGAACCGGGCGGCCAGATGCAGGAGCCGAATGATCGTGTGCCGGACTTGGGCATCCCTGCGCGCCGAGGTTCCGGTGACGTCGATGTCGATCCGGAAGGGCGCGCCGACCGGGTTCCCGTGAGCGTCCACCCGGCGCACGGCCAGGTGGTCGGCGTTCAAGTCCACACCCAACGTGGCACCGGCCAGGATGTCACTCGCGGGCGGCTCGGGCACCGTGGTGGTCCAGGACGCAGTCAGGTACCACCCGGCCCGACCGGCTTGGCGTGCGAGGGCGTACGCGACGGCGCCGGGCGTGGTGATCTGGGCTGCCCACTCGGGCCCGCGGTGGGCGAACGATGCAGTGCCCGTGAGTGTGTAGCGTCCGCGCGGGGCGTTGGCCAGGTGCTCCAGCGGGCGCGGCAGCCGGATACTGACCACCCCGGCGGGCGTCACCGTGAGCGTGAGGTTCCCGAACGGTTCGTCGCGGGACCCGTTCGCCTCGATCCGGTCCCGGGCCGCGTTCCACTGCTCACGCCACTGCTCCTCGCTCAGGCCGGCCAGGGCGAGGTTGGCGCGGATCTTGAGCAGTCGCTTCCCGCCCGCCACGACGCGGGTTCGCCCGGCGGCGTAGTCTGCCTCAACCCGGACCAGGCGGCCTTGCAGGACCTGCAGTCGTTGCTGCTTCGCGTATCGCTCGGCCGCCGACCGGTAGCCCTTTACCCGTCGCCGACCGGCCGGCGGCGACGCACCAGAACCGGCAGTCATGATCGGTTGAGCGAGCCGGGCGGTGATCGCGGTGATGCCCGCCCGCAGGGACCTCATGTCCGCTCGTTGGGCGCACCGGGCCAGCTGGTACTGGGTGTCGTTGCCGCGCATGATCGTCCCCGCCCACCGCGACGACGTCCCCGCGGTCATCTCCCGCTTGCGGCGAGCCTTCGACGCCGCATCACCGGGCGCACGGGACCGTTCGGCCAGGTCGCGACGACGGGTCCGGGAGACGCGCTCAGCCACAGCCGTCAACACCTCCTCATCGGCCAGTGTCGTGCGCAGGCGGGTTGTCGTCGCGATACTGCCAGGAGCTGCGACGACCTTCACTCCGCGCCATTCGCGCAGCACCTCACCCAATGTGGCCACCCCCGCGTTGCTCCTGGACCACGGCTGCGCGCACCCCCGTGACCAGAGCCGACCACCGGCCGCACAACCGGCCAGAGAACGACGTCATGATCGAGAGCACGTCGCGGACCCACTCGTCCCAGAGCAGGCCGCCACCAACCGGCACGCCACCTGCCGGACCTTCCCGACCAGGCGCGTCGTCGTCGCCGCACATCAGGTTCACAACCATGATCTGAACCTACCCGTGGCCACCGACATACCTCGGCGAAACCACAGCCCGACCCAGCCCGCCCCCCCCTGCCGAACGAGTATCAGCCAACGGGCTCTACAGGGCGCACCTGCGCATCCACCGCGACGACACTGTGTCCCGGTATGGCCAAGAACGGTCGACCAAGTGCCCGTCGGTACTTAACCCGCCCACCGCCGACCGGGGTCAGCGCGGGTCGACCCCGGCGTGGATGAGCCCGTAGATCGCCGAGTCGGTGAGCGCCTCCCAGGAGGCCTCGAGCAGGTTCGGCCCGACGCCGACCGTCGACCAGCTCGTGTGCCCGTCCGTGGTCTCGATGAGCACGCGGGTGATCGCGTCGGTCCCGTGCATCTGGTCGAGGATGCGGACCTTGAAGTCGATCAGCTCGAAGGCGGTGATCTCGGGGTAGACGGTCGTCAGGGCGATCCGCAGCGCGTGGTCGAGCGCGTTGACCGGCCCGTTGCCCTCACCGGTCACCACGACCCGCTCTCCGCCCGCCACGAGCTTGACGGTCGCCTCGGCCGTCGCCTCGGTCCCCCGGTGCCCGGTGCGTTCGACGATCGTCCGCCAGCTCTCGACGGTGAAGTACGGCGGTCGCTCGCCGTGCACCTCCTCGATGAGCAGCAGCTCGAAGGAGGCGTCCGCGGCGTCGAAGGTGTACCCGTTGGCCTCGGACTCCTTGACCCGGTTGGTGATCCGGGTGAGGATCTCGCCCTGGCCCGCGAGGTCGAAGCCGAGCTCCTTGCCCTTGAGCTCGATCGTGGCGCGACCGGCCATGTCGGAGATGAGCATGCGCATGTCGTTGCCCACCCGGGTGGGGTCGATGTGCTGGTAGAGGTCGGGGTCGACCTTGATGGCGCTCGCGTGCAGGCCCGCCTTGTGGGCGAAGGCGCTCGCGCCGACGTAGGGCTGGCGGGCGTACGGGGAGATGTTCGTGATCTCGCTGATCGCGTGCGCGATCCGGCTCGACTCCTCGAGCCCGTTCCCGGCCAGGAGGGTGCGACCGCCCTTGAGCTCGAGGTTCGCCACGACCGTGATGAGGTCGGCGTTGCCGGTCCGCTCGCCGTAGCCGTTGACCGTCCCCTGCACGTGCGTGCAGCCGGCCTCGACGGCGGCGAGGGAGTTCGCCACGGCGCACCCGGTGTCGTTGTGCGCGTGCATCCCCAGGATCGCCTCCGGCCCGACGTCGGCCCGCACCTGGGTGACGATCTCACCGACCCAGTCGGGCAGCATGCCGCCGTTCGTGTCGCACAGCGCCACGACCTCGGCGCCGGCCTCGAAGGCGGCCAGCACGGCGGCGCGGGAGTACACGGGGTCGAAGCGGAAGCCGTCGAAGAAGTGCTCGGCGTCGATGATCACCCGGCGTCCCTCCCCGGTGAGGAAGGCGACCGTGTCGGTGATCATCGCGAGGTTCTCGGCCGCGGTGGTGCGCAGGGCACGTTCGACGTGGCGGATGTCGGACTTGGCGACGAGGGTGATGACCGGCGCACCGGAGTGGAGCAGGGCCAGCACCTGGGGGTCCTCGCTCGCGCGCAGCCCGACCTTGCGGGTCGCCCCGAACGCCGCCAGGACCGCGTTCTTGAACGTCAGCTCCTTGGCCGCACGGGAGAAGAAGTCGGTGTCCTTGGGCACCGCGCCCGGCCAGCCGCCCTCGATGAAGCCGACACCGAGCTCGTCGAGCAGCGGAGCGATCGCGAGCTTGTCCGAGACGGAGAGGTTCATGCCCTCTTGCTGTGCACCGTCGCGCAGGGTGGTGTCGTAGACGTGGAAAGTCACTCGACTGCTCTTCTCTCGGGAGATCTGGGTGCGAAGGGCGGCGTGACCTGGGTAGGCCGTGCAGCTCCCCTGAGTATTGTCCTCGACGCCGCCGGGTTGCGGCGTGGGCGTCCAGCACAAGAAACACCTGAGGCGATGGGTGGAAGCGGCCAGCCTCACCGTGTGCGCTGCTGCCCTGGCGGGGGTGTGCCGGGCAACAAAAAAACCCCCCGGGTACGGGAGGTTTGCGCGTCCGGAGAGCTGACCGGACGCGCTACACGATGATGAGCGCTGAGACGACGGTGTGTGTCATGTCACACATCATTGCACACGCCCCGCCCTGCGCCGAACTCGTGAACCGTTCGTCGAGCTCGTGAGCCAGCGGGAGACTCCCGGAGGAATCGGCGCTGGCTCACGAGCTCGGCGGGGCGCTCACGAGTTCGGCGGGATGGCGGGCGCGAGCCGAAGACGGCGGGCGCGGGCGGCCAGAGAGCCGGGGCGGGCTCAGACGAGGCGGGTGAGCCAGCCGTGGCGGTCGGGGGTGCGGCCGTTCTGGATGTCGGTGAGCTCGGCCCGCACGGACATGGTGACCTCGCCGGCGTCGCCGTCGGCGATGGTCAGGTCGAAGCCCTCACCGGCCAGGCGGCCGATCGGGGTGACCACGGCGGCGGTGCCGCACGCGAAGACCTCGGTGATGGACCCGTCGCGCAGGCCCTCCTGGACCTCGGTGAGCAGGATCCGGCGCTCGACGATCGTGTGCCCGCGGTCGCTGAGCAGCTGCAGGATCGAGGACCGGGTGACCCCTTCGAGGATCGAGCCGGACAGCTCCGGCGTCTCGACCGTGCCGTCGGCCCGGACGAAGAAGACGTTCATCCCGCCGAGCTCCTCGATGGCGGTGTTCGTCGAGGCGTCGAGGAAGCAGACCTGCTCGCACCCCATCTCGTACGCGTGCGTCTGCGGGAGCAGGCTCGCGGCGTAGTTGCCACCGCACTTGGCGGCACCGGTGCCCCCGGCGCCCGCCCGGTGGAAGTCCTGGGCGACCCAGATGGAGACCGGTTTGACGCCCCCGGAGAAGTACGGGCCGACCGGTGAGGCGATGACGATGAACTCCGCCTCGAGCGTGGGACGCACACCGAGGAACGCCTCGGAGGCGTACATGAACGGGCGCAGGTACAGGCTCGCCTCCTCACCGGAGGGCACCCACTCGACGTCGGTGCGCACGAGCGCCGTGATCGCGCCGAGGAAGTCGTCCACCGAGAGCTCGGGCAAGGCCAGGCGGTGCGCCGACTTCTGGAACCGTTGTGCGTTGGCCTCGGGCCGGAACGTCCAGATCGACCCGTCGGCGTGCCGGTACGCCTTGAGGCCTTCGAAGACCTCCTGGCCGTAGTGCAGCACCGCGCTGGCGGGGTCGAGCAGCAGCGGTCCGTACTTCTCGACCCGGCGGTTCACCCATCCTCCGCCGGAGGTCCAGGTCACCCGGGCCATGTGGTCGGTGAAGACGGTGCCGAACTTGGGGTCGGCGAGCTCGACCTCCCGGTCGGCCACGGGGAGCGGGGTGTCCGAGCGCGTGACCTCGAAGAGGTTCGCCGCGTCATCGACGGTCTGTGCGGAGTTTTCGAGAGTGGAGCTCATGATCAAGGCCTTTCACCTGGCGACCATTCAGTTTCCCACGCCGCACCCGATGTTCGGGTGCGGCGCGGGGAACGGTCTGCGGACGAGGTACCGGTGAAGACGGACGGGCTGGGTCAGCCGCGCACGCGGTCAGCGAGCGCGGTGCCAACCTCGGCCGTCGACCGTACTCGGCCGGCCCGCTCGACGAGGTCGGCGGCGACCGCTGCCTCGACCCGGGCTGCTTCGACGGGCAGACCCAGGTGGTCGAGCATCATCGCGACCGAGAGGACGGTCGCGGTGGGGTCGGCCTTGCCCTGTCCGGCGATGTCGGGGGCGGACCCGTGCACCGGCTCGAACATCGACGGTGCCGTGCGGTCGGGGTTGATGTTCGCCGAGGCTGCGAGGCCGATGCCACCGGTGATCGCGGCAGCCTGGTCGGTGAGGATGTCGCCGAAGAGGTTGTCGGTGACGATGACGTCGAACCGCGACGGGTTCGTCGTGAGGAAGATCGTGGCCGCGTCGACGTGCAGGTAGTCGGTCGTGACGTCCGGGAAGTCGGCGTTGACGGCCTCGACCGTGCGGCGCCACAGGTGACCGGCGTGCACGAGCACGTTGTGCTTGTGCACGAGGGTGAGGTGCTTGCGCGGGCGGGCCTGGGCGCGGGCGAAGGCGTCACGGACGACGCGCTCGACGCCGAAGGCCGTGTTCACGGACACCTCGTTGGCGACCTCGTACGGGGTGCCGACGCGGATCGCGCCGCCGTTGCCGACGTAGGGCCCCTCGGTGCCTTCACGCACGACGACGAAGTCGATCTCGCCGGGCTCGGCCAGCGGTGACTTCACGCCGGGGTACAGCTTGCCCGGGCGGAGGTTGACGTAGTGGTCGAGGGCGAAGCGGAGCTTGAGCAGCAGCCCGCGCTCGAGCACTCCCGAGGGGACGGACGGGTCGCCGATCGCTCCGAGGAGGATCGCGTCGTGGGTGCGGATCGCCGCGAGGTCCTCGTCGGTGAGGGTCTCACCGGTCGCGTGCCAGCGCTGGGCGCCCAGGTTGAAGGGCGTCGTCGTCACCGTGACGTCCGTCGTCGCCAGGGCCGCGTCGAGCACCGCGAGCCCCTGCTCGACGACCTCGATCCCGATGCCGTCGCCTGCCACCACTGCCAGTTCGATGTTCCTCGTCATGAGCGGCATGCTACCCCTCGGTCCCAGGGGTCGGGACGCGCATCTCACCCCTCGACCCAACGTTGTAGCAGCCCGACACGCGCGGGAAGCGCGGATTTGGAATGTCTGTCGGTGCGGGCCACGCTGGGGCGATGACCATCGTGAAGATCAATGCCATCGACGTCCCCGCCGGCGCCGGAGCCGAGCTCGAGAAGCGGTTCGCCGCTCGCGCGGGCGCCGTCGAGAACTCCCCCGGCTTCCTCGGCTTCGAGCTGCTGCGCCCGGTCGCCGGCGAGACCCGCTACTTCGTCTACACGAGGTGGGAGACCGAGGAGGACTACCAGGCCTGGGCAAACGGATCGGCCCGCGCCGCGCACGCCGGCGACCGTCCCGCGCCGGTGGCCACCGGCGCGAACCTGCTCGAGTTCGAGGTCGCGCTCAGCGTCGGGTCCTGACCGACCCGGCGATCACGCCCTACCGGGCGAGGATCCCCACCAACGGGACCGGAACCACCAGCGCGAGCACGATGCCGGCGACCCGCGCGATGCGGACAGCTGGCCGACAGTCTCGGTTCGACGCCAGCTCGACCGCGCTGGAGACGACGACCGCGCCACCGAGCGGCACCACGACGACGAGGCAGACCAGCCACAGCATCATGTGGTACCCGAACCACGACCCCACGAAGTGCTCTGCCCTCGGTCCGAGCTCGCCGACCTGCCAGGCAGCCCACCGGCTGTAGGCATAGAGCCCGGCCACCGTCCCCATGAACACGCTCGTGAGAACCCAGACCCACCGCCATCCCCCGTTCGTGAGCTGACGGCGGGACTCGTCCATCTCGTCTCCTCGGACGATGTCCGCCCATGTCCGCACCGTCACGTTCACTCCTCTTGTCCGTCATGCTGTGGAGGAGACACTATCCCGCACAGCAACCTGCGCATCGACGGCGTCGCTGCCCTCACCAGCGCCGTCTCCCTTCACATCTCCGTCAGCATCCCCCTCGCTGATCCCGAAGCGGTCGTGGAACCGGCGCAGCGGGGCCGGCAGCCACCACGTGACCGGGCCGAGCAGGCGCAGGACGGCCGGCACGAGCATGGCCCGCACCACCGTTGCATCGAGGGCGACTGCGAAGGCCAGCCCGAGCCCCACGAGCTTGAGGAACGTCACCCCGCTCGTAGCCATCGCCGCCAGGACCACCACGAGGAGGAGCGCCGCGCTCGTGATCGTCGAGCCCGAGCGCACCAGCCCGGTCGTGATCGCCTGGGCCGCGTCCTGCCCGGCGAGGTGCGCCTCCCGGATCCGGCTGAGCAGGAACAGCTCGTAGTCCATCGCGAGGCCGAAGGCGATGACGGCGACGAGGACGAGGTTCCCGGGCGCCACCGCCCCGGAGTCGGTGAACCCGATCACCGGCGCCAGGTGCCCCTGGGAGAACGCCCAGGAGATCGCGCCGAAGGTCGCGGCGATCGAGAGCAGGTTGAGCAGCACGGCCTTGACCGGGGCGACGACCGACCCGAGCGCGAGGAAGAGCAGCACCATGGTCACCCCCGCGATGAACAGCGCGGTCCACGGCGCGGTCGCGGTGATGGCAGCGATCGAGTCAGCACTCTGCGCCGCGGTACCACCGACCAGGACCTGCGCGCCCGTCGGGTCGGGCACCTCCCGGATGTCGGCGAGCACGGCACGGGCCTGCGGCGAGTCCGGGCGCTCGGCCGTCGTGGCGACGAGGTGGATGACGTCCCCGGACCGGGCGACCTCGCGGACCGCGGTGACGCCGTCGGCCGCGGCAACCTCACGGACATAGTCCTCGAGCGAGCCATCGGTGACTGACCCGTCGACCGGCCCGTCGACGACGAGGTGGAAGGCGGCTCCGGACTCGGCCGGGAAGAGCGCGCCGATCCGCTCGGCGGCCTGGCGGGAGGTGGCCGACTCCGGCAGCTCACGTGCGTCGGCGTCGGCGACCTGCAGGTCGAGGACGGGGAGGGCGATGACCACGAGGAGGGCGACCGCGGCGGAGGCCACGAGCCCGGGTCGGCGCATGACCACCCGCGCCCACCGGGCCCACCCGCGGTCCGGTGCGGCGGCGGCGTCGGGCACCGGGGAGGCGCCGCGCGGCACCGGGGCCCCACCACGCCGGCGGGAGAGCCATCCGGTGACCCCGCTCGGCAGCCGTCCGGCGTCCACGCGCCGCCCGAGCAGGGACAGGATCGCCGGGAGCAGCGTCACCGCGAGCACCATGTCCAGCAGGACCACCGCCATCCCGCCCACGCCCATCGACCGCAGGAACATCTGCGGGAAGAACAGCAGCCCGGCGAAGGCGATGAGGACGGTCACGCCGGAGAAGACGACGGTGCGCCCCGCGGTCGCCACGGTCCGGCGCACGGCGCGGCCGACGTCGTCGCGACTGTTCCCCTCGCCCAGCTCCTCGCGGAACCGGGAGACCATGAAGAGGGAGTAGTCGATCGCCAGGCCCAGGCCGAGGATCGTCGTGACATTCACCGCGAAGGAGGAGATGTCGGTGACCTGGGTGAGCAGCCGCAGCAGCCCCATGGCGCCGAGGATCGCGACGACGCCGATGGTCACCGGCAGCAGCGCGGCCACCAGCCCCCCGAAGATCACGAGCATGAGGAGGACGAGGATCGGCATGGCGAGCATCTCCGCGCGGGCGATGTCCTCCTCGGCCAGGGCCTGCATCTCGGCGTTGACCGCGACGACACCGCCGACGTAGGTGGTCCACGGCGCGTCGGGGTGGAGCGCGGGCTCGATCTCGTCGAAGGCGGCTTCTCGTTCGTCGTGGGTCTGCCCGGCGAGAGTGACGAGCACCAGCGCGGAGCGTCCGTCCGAGCCGAGCAGCGCCTGGGCGGTCGCGGCCGGGAGGCCGGGCGTCCAGGCCGTCACCACCCCCGTCACCGCGTCTGCCGGAAGGCCGGCGACGAGGTCCACCAGACCTGCCTCGAAGGCCGGCGACCCGGCGTTCAGCGAGTCGTGGGAGGCCACGACGACGACGTCGGCGGCGCTGCGCCCGAAGGTCTTCTCCAGGAGGGCGTCGGCCCGCGCGGCGTCCGAGCCCGGGTCATCGAAGCCGCCGCTCTTGACCGCGCCGGAGACCCCGGGTCCGTAGAGCGCGGCGAGGACGAGGAGGAGTGCGGCGACCGCGAGGATCACGCCTGCGCGCCGGTGGGTGAACCGCCCGAGTGCTGGGAACATCGGAGTCTCCTTGGCGTACGATGTAATCGATGATCACTTGGGTGAACACCGTTTGCTAACAGTGTTTACTAGAGCATCTACCGTTTACTTTTGTCAACGCCTGTCACGCATCTGTCCACTCTGTGGACGACTCGGACGGGCCCGCGTCCCGGGAGCCTCCAATGACCGTCCAGACACGTCGGCGCGAGATGCAGCGCATGGCGACCGAGCTGGAGATCAAGGCCGTCGCCCGCACGCAGCTCTCCGTCGAGGGCGCGCAGCACGTCACCCTCCGCGGGATCGCGCGCGACATGGGGATGACGGCGCCCGCCCTCTACCGCTACTTCCCCAGCCTGGACGACCTCGTCTCCTCCATGTGCGACGACTTCTTCAACGAGGTCACCGAAGCCATCTCGGTGGCGATCGCGCAGGCGCCGGACAGCCCCGGGCAGGGCATGCACGCCGCGATCCGCACGTTCCGGGACTGGGCGACCGGCCACAAGGGCGAGTTCACGCTGATGTTCCGGGAGGGGGCCGCCCAGACCACGGGGGCCGCAGATCCGTGCGCGGGCAGCCAGCAGTTCGCCGCCGTGTTCTTCGGCCTCTACGTCCGGATGTGGCACGCGCAGACCTTCACGGTGCCCGCGCTCACGGATGTGTCTGCAGCGACCTGCGCCCAGATGGCCGCCTTCGCCGCACAGGTCCTCACGCCCGCGGGAACGCCGTCCGGCCAGTCAGGCGTGGACGGGACCGATCTGCCCCCCGGGGCGCTCCTCGTCTTCGCCCGGACCTGGGTCCGGCTCTACGGGGTCATCAGCATGGAGGTGTTCGGGCAGCTGACGTTCATGTTCGACGACGTCACGCCGTACTTCGAGAGTGAGCTCGAGGACGCCGCGGCAGCCTTGGGCGTCCCCTACATCCCGCGAGCAGCGGGCTGAGCGAGAGGATCGCTCAGCGACCGGGGTAGAGCACCTCGAACCGCTCGGTGACGATCTGGAAGTCCGCCGGCAGCGTGTCGAGGCCCAGAGTCCGCAGGAAGTACGTCGTGTGCTCGGCGCGCCAGGACTCCAGGGACCGGTCGTCCTCGCCCTCGGCGTCGGCAAAGTCGGCGCCGACCGCGTCGAAGGCCACGACCTCGACCTCGGTGGTCCGGATGAGCGCAGCCGGGCGGCCCTCCCCGTCGAGGATGATCGAGAGCTCCCCGACGACCGGCTGCGGCGAGTCCTCCGCGGCGAAGTCCGACAGCGCGGAGGAGGTGGCGGTCTTGGTCCCGGAGAGCACGAGGGCGAGCAGCTCGTCGGCGATCACCGGGTTGTCCCCGAAGGCCCAGGCGACCGGGGGGATCCCGGCTGTGACGGTGAGCCCGCCCACCACCGCGATCTTCCCGAGACCGGCGTGCACCCGCGCGACCTCCCAGAAGCTCGCGATCTCGTCGTCGAGCTCGGCTGCGGAGGAGGGGACGTGGGTCTCGCCGGCGCTGGTCATGGGTAGATCATTGCCCATCGACCGCAGTGAGCACGAACACCGGGATGTGCCGGTCGGTCGCACGCTCGTAGTCGGCGTAGCGCGGGTAGGCCGCGACCGCTCGCTCCCACCACAGATCTCGCTCGACGCCGGTGACCTCACGGGCCACCATGTCCCAGCGCTGCTCGGCGTCCTGCAGCTCGACGCGAGGGTCGGCGACCACGTTGAAGTACCAGACCGGGTGCTTGGGCGACCCGCCGAGCGAGGCGATGGCCGCGTACTCCCCCGCGTGCTCGACGCGCATGAGCGGGGTCTTGCGCAGCTTGCCGGAGCGGGCGCCCACCGTGGTGAGGATGATGACGGGTCGCCCCTCCAACGTCGTGCCCTTCGTGCCACCGGAGCTCTCGTAGAGCTCCACCTGCGCGCGTGAGCGGTCGTCCGGGCTGGGTTCGTAGATTCCCTCGAGTGGCATCACACCAGTAGACCAGACGAGCCGCGCCCCGCACGACCGGTCGGTCGTGCGGGGCGCGGCTCGTGGGGTAGAGCTAGGCGATCAACGCCCGGCAGAACCCTCGACGTAGTCGGAGTCGGTCGGCTTGACCCACGCGAAGAGCTTGCGCAGCTCGCGGCCGGTGGCCTCGATCGGGTGCGTCTCGCCCTTGGTGCGGAGCTCGAGGAACTCGGGGGCGCCGTTGTCCTGGTCGTTGATGAACCGCTCCGCGAAGGCGCCGTTCTGGATGTCCGCGAGGACAGCCTTCATGTTCTCCTTCACGTCGGGGGTGATGACGCGCGGGCCGGAGACGTAGTCGCCGTACTCCGCGGTGTCGGAGACGGACCAGCGCTGCTTGGCGATGCCGCCCTCCCACATGAGGTCCACGATGAGCTTGAGCTCGTGGAGGACCTCGAAGTAGGCGACCTCAGGCTGGTAGCCGGCCTCGGTGAGGACCTCGAAGCCGTACATGACGAGCTGCGAGGCGCCGCCGCAGAGCACGGCCTGCTCGCCGAACAGGTCGGTCTCGGTCTCTTCGGTGAAGGTCGTCTTGATGCCGGCGGCGCGCAGGCCACCGATCGCCTTGGCGTAGGACAGGGCGAGCTCCCAGGCGGAACCGGACGCGTCCTGCTCGACCGCGACGATCACGGGCACGCCGCGGCCGTCGAGGAACTCGCGGCGCACGAGGTGCCCCGGTCCCTTGGGGGCGACCATGACGACGTCGTGGCCGGGCTCGGGCTTGATGTAGCCGAAGCGGATGTTGAACCCGTGGCCGAAGACGAGCGCAGCGCCCTCGTTGAGGTTCGGGGCGATCTCCTGGGTGTAGACGTGCCGCTGCACCTGGTCGGGCGCGAGGATGACGACGACGTCGGCTTCCTTGACGGCCTCGGCGACGGTCACGACGCGCAGGCCCTCGTTCTCCGCCTTGGCGCGGGAGGCGGAGCCCTCGCGCAGGCCGACGCGGACGTCGACGCCGGAGTCGCGCAGGTTCAGCGCGTGCGCGTGCCCCTGGCTGCCGTAGCCGATGACCGCAACCTTGCGGCCGGCAATGATGGACAGATCAGCATCGTCGTCGTAGAACAGCTCAGCCACCGTGGGTCTCCTTGGTTTCTTTGGTGTGGTGCATTCGAGTTAAGTGTCTCAGGCAGAACGTGTCGTGCGTTCGAGCGCCCGATCAGTGATCGACCGGGCTCCTCGCCCGATCCCGACCGTGCCGGACTTGACGATCTCCCGGATGCCGAAGGGCTCGAGCGCCCCGAGGAGCGCCGCCAGCTTCTCGGGGTTGCCGGTCGCCTCGATGGTGACGGCGTCGGTGACGACGTCGACCACGTGGGCGCGGAAGAGCTGGACGACCTCGAGCACGTGGGTGCGGCTCGTGAGATCGGCCCGGACCTTGACGAGCATGAGCTCGCGCTGGACGGCCGCTGCCGGGTCCAGCTCGACGATCTTGATGACGTTGATGAGCTTGTTCAGCTGCTTGGTCACCTGTTCCAGCGGGAGGCCGTCGACGTCGACGACGACCGTGACCCGCGAGAGCTCCTCGTGCTCGGTCGGTCCGACCGCGAGGGAGTGGATGTTGAACGATCTCCTGGCGAACAGCCCGGCGATCCGTGCGAGCACGGCGGGCTTGTTCTCCACGAGCACCGAGAGGGTGTGACGAGTCATGTCCTGTGCTGCCTTCCCTGTCAGTCTTCGCGGTCCCACGCCGGCGAGATGCCGCGTGCGTACTGGATGTCGTCGTTGCTCACGCCGGTGGCGACCATCGGCCAGACCATGGCGTCACGGGAGACGTTGAAGTCGATGACGACCGGCTGGTCGTTGATCTGCTCGGCGCGCTTGATCGCGGCGTCGACCTCGTTGGCGTGCTCCACCCGGATCCCCACGCAGCCGTAGGCGTCGGCGAGCTTGACGAAGTCCGGGATCCGGATCGTGCCGTGCCCGGTGTTGAGGTCGGTGTTGGAGTACCGGGACTCGTAGAACAAGGTCTGCCACTGACGGACCATGCCCAACGAGGAGTTGTTGATGAGCGCGACCTTGATCGGGATGTCGTTGATCGTGCAGGTCGCGAGCTCCTGGTTGGTCATCTGGAAGCACCCGTCGCCGTCGATCGCCCACACGGTGCGGTCGGGCTGGCCGACCTTGGCGCCCATGGCGGCCGGGATCGAGTAGCCCATCGTGCCCAGACCACCGGAGTTCAGCCAGGTGTTGGGGCGCTCGTACTTGATGAACTGCGCGGCCCACATCTGGTGCTGCCCGACGCCGGCCACGTAGATCGTGTCCGGTCCGGAGATCTCCCCGAGGCGCCGGATCACGTGCTGGGGAGCGAGGTGGCCGTCGTCGGGCTCGGAGAAGCCCAGCGGGTAGGTCTCGCGCCAGCTGTCGATCTGGCGCCACCAGGCCTCGAGGTCCGGCTTGCCGTGCACGCTCTGCTCGCGGGCGAGCTCGGGCAGCAGGTCGGCGATGACCTCTTTGAGGTCACCGACGATCGGGACGTCGGCCACCCGGTTCTTGCCGATCTCGGCCGGGTCGATGTCCGCGTGGATGATCGTGGCGTGCGGGGCGAAGCTGGAGAGCTTACCCGTCACCCGGTCGTCGAAGCGTGCGCCGAGGGCGAAGACGAGGTCTGCCTTCTGCAGTGCGGAGACGGCCGGGACCGTCCCGTGCATGCCGGGCATGCCGAGGTTCTGGGGGTGGGAGTCGGGCAGCGCCCCGCGCGCCATGAGGGTGGTGACCGCGGCGGCCCCGGACAGGTCGACGAGCTTGCGCAGCTCGGCGGCCGCGCCGGACCGGATCGCGCCGCCACCGATGTAGAGGACCGGGCGGCGAGCGGTGGCCAGCAGACGGGCCGCCTCGCGGATCTGCTTGCTGTGCGGCTTGGTGACCGGGTGGTACCCGAGGAGGTTGAGCTCGGTGGGCCAGGCGAACGTCGTCCGGGACTGCATCGCGGACTTGGCGATGTCGACCAGGACCGGGCCCGGGCGTCCGCTCGAGGCGATGTGGAACGCCTCGGCGATGACGCGGGGGATCTCGTCGGGGTCGGTGACGAGGAAGTTGTGCTTGGTCACCGGCAGGGTGATGCCGACGATGTCGGCCTCCTGGAAGGCGTCGGTCCCGATCAGGGACGCGCCGACCTGGCCGGTGATGGCAACCATGGGGATCGAGTCCATGTTCGCGTCGGCGATCGGGGTGACGAGGTTGGTCGCCCCGGGACCCGAGGTCGCCATCGTCACGCCGACCCGGCCGGTCGCGTGGGCGTAGCCGGATGCGGCGTGCCCCCCGCCCTGCTCGTGGCGGACGAGGATGTGGCGGACCTTCTTGGAGTCCATCAACGGGTCGTACGTGGGCAGGATCGCCCCGCCCGGGATGCCGAAGACCACCTCGACCCCGGCCTCCTCGAGCGAGCGGACGATCGACTGCGCGCCCGTCATCTCCTCAGAGGTGACGTGTGCACGGGGTGCGGGTCGCCTGGCTTCCGGCGTCGCCGCGGTGCCGGCTGGCGTCGCGCCGCGGGGCGGCGCTGGGGTGGGGCCCTGGACCATCGGGTTCTCCTAAGTGCTGAAAAACAGATATGGGAGGTGCTACCGGTCAGGCTGGTCGAGCTCGTCGGGTCGTGCGGACCGGGCGCACGGGGCGCCCGACCTGGCGTGCACTCCGGCGCGGAGCCTTGTGGGCTGCTGTCCGGTGTCCACTGGTGGTGACATGAAAAAACCCCTCGCAGCCGGGTCGGCTCTTCGAGGGGTAAGCGCGCTGACGAGACCTAAGTGCTTGGCCTCAGCCGGCGCGCCCAGGAAGTACTACGAGAATGAGTGTCTGCACATCAAGCACAGTACGCGCCGACGTTGACAATGTCACTTGCCGTCCACCTCGTCTCAGTGGGTGGGATCGCCGACATAGGCCGCCACGGCCAGCGCGAGCGACGTCCGGTCCGGTTTCCGCGACCGCCCGGCGAGCGGGATCCGCTCGGCCAGCAGCACGACGTCGGGCAGCGCGCCGTGGTCGAGGACCGCCGCGAGCTGCGCCCGGACGTGGTCGAGCACCGGGTGCTCGGCGGTGAGCCGGCCGGTCGAGTGCTGGGCCGACGACGCCGACGACGCCGACGACCCCGGCGCCCCGGGGGCGACGGGCGGCAGGTCCGCGGTGACCACGAGGACCACCCGCTCGTCCCCGTCCTCCTGCGCCACCCCGACGAGCACCGCAGCGGCGACGCCGTCGAGCGCCGCGATGCGCGGCTCGTGCAGGGCGGGGTAGATGTTCACCGTCCCGCGGATGATCATGTCGCGGGACCGCCCGACCAGCACGATCCGGCCCTGGTCGTCGAGGTAGCCGAGGTCGCCGGTGCGGTGCTCGGTCGCCACGTGGTGACCGTGACCGGCGAGGTCGTCGAGGTAGCCGGCCATGAGCGAGGGGCCCGCGAGCGTGAGCTCCCCCGCGCGCCGGTCCCCTGCCGCGGTGGCCCGGACCCGGGCGGTGATCCCCGCCAGCGGCGCGCCGACCAGGTCGCCGCCGCCGTCGAAGGCCAGCTTGTCGCTCGCCTCGATCACCGCGACCGGCAGGATCTCGGTCATGCCGTAGACCGCGAGCCAGCGGGTGCCGGGCAGCAGCCGCAGCGCCCGGGTCAGCAGCGCCGCAGTGACCGGTGCCCCGCCGACCAGCACCACGGCGGCGCAGGAGGCGGGCACCTGGGCGGTCTCGACCGCGTCGAGCAGGGCGCTCACGTCAGCCGGGACGAGGAAGGCGCACGACGCCGCGGCGGCACCCCGGGCAAAGGCGACGATGTCCTTGGCGGGTGAGACCGCCGGGAGGGTCCAGGTGGCCCCCGCGAGCAGCGCGGGCACACCGAGCAGCATCTGGTCGGTGAAGACGTCCTGGCCGGGGTCGAGGGCGTTGACCCCGGCCAGCAGCTCGCTGGCCGCAGCCAGGCTCGCCCCGGTGTGCACCACGGCCTTGGGGGCGCTCGTGGTGCCGGAGGTGAAGACGGTGAGCGCGTGGGCGTCGCCGTCCAGGGTGACCGGAACATCCGGAATTCCTGTCACCGGGCGAGAGAGGCTGCGGGCCGAGCGTGCCCCGCGCGGGACCCCGGGCAGCCACCGGCCCGAGTACACGTGCTCGACGTCGAGCCGGGAGTAGCTCGGCAGCAGCAGCCCGCGGGACCGGGCGAGCCGGCGGAGCGGTCCCTGCGAGATCGCGTAGAGCAGCGACTCGGTCGCGGCCCACGTCGGAGCGGCGGCGCCGAGCCGGGCGGCGAAGAGCTCGGGGGTGGACCCGGGGTCGACGAAGACGACGACGCCTCCGGCCCGCAGGATCCCGAGCACGAGGACGATCCCCTCCGGGCACGGCCGGATCGAGAAGAGCACCCGCTCCCCCGGGCCCAGGCCTGCCGCGGCCAGCCGGGCGGCGGTCGCCTCGACCTGCGCGGCGAGGTCCCGGTAGGTCAGGCGCACCCGCCCGCGCCCGGTCCGGCGGCTGGACGCCCGCGGCGACCAGCTGAGCGCCACGGCGTCGGGCGTGCGCGCGCACTGGGCCAGGACGAGGTCGACGACGTGCGGCGCGCCGCTCACCGGACCTCCAGGTGGACGCTGCGATAGCTGGGGATGAGGACGCCGCGAGCCACCGTCCGGTCGACCACCCGGAGCTGGCGCTCCCCGGCTTCGCCCGTCGCGCCGGGACCTGCGAGCGCCGGGCGCAGGGCCTCCACGACCGCGTCGATCTGGGCCATGGCGAGCGGCATGCCGAGGCAGAAGTGCGGCCCGGCGCCGAACCACAGGTTCCGCACGGCCGGGTCGGCGGGCTGCTCGGGGGCGAAGGGACCGCCCGCGCGGCAGCAGGAGATCGTCGCGATGACCACTCTGTCCCCCGCGTTCACCCGGATCCCGGCGACCTCGCCGGCCGTCCGCACGGCCCGCAGCATGACCGGGGTCGGCGCGGTGACCCGCAGCGCCTCCTCCACGATCCGGGCGCGGAGCGTATCGCCCGGCTCGCTGGCGAGCAGCCGCGGCAGCCAACCGGTGTCGTGGGTGAGGGTGAGCAGCCGGGGCACGAAGGACTGGATGGTCTCGGTCCCGGTGAGCACGAAGGCGCCCACCGCGCCCATCGCCTCGTGCTCGCTCAGGCCGAGTTCGCGCATGCGCCCCGGGACCGTGGCTGGGTCACCGGTGCGGTACGCGGCGCGGGCGGGTTCGCTCAGCTCCGCCAGGACCGCTCGGGCCTGGCGCACCTGGGCGGGGGAGAACTTCCGACGGTGCAGGCGGACCATCCCGACGATGGACTGCGCGCGGCGGAAGGTGTCGCGGACGGCGTCGTCGTGCGTGGGGATGCCGGTGAGGCGGCACACCACGGTGCCGGCCAGGACCGAGACCTCGTCGACGATGTCGACGCGCTCACCGGCGGCCAGACGCTCCCCCAGCCGGTCGAGCGCCGCCCCGGCCTCGAGGCGGGTGAGCGCGGCGACCGAGCGCGGGGTGAAGATGCCCGACAGCGCGCGGCGCAGGGCGCCGTGGTCGGCTCCCTCCATGTTGAGCAGCACCGACGGTCCCAGGATCGGGGTCCACAGATCCGACGGCGCGCCAGGACCGACCTTGGAGAACACGTCGGTGTCCAGCAGCACCTCACGGGCCACCGCGGCGTCGCTCACCACGACCCCCAGCCCGGGCACCCGCACGGCCGGACCGAGGCGCCGCAGCGACCGGATCGCCGGGTAGACGAGCGGGTGGGCGGCTCGCTGCACGCGCTCCTCCCAGGCCAGCGCGCGGCGCCAGTCCTGGTCCTGTCGCTCGGCCCGGCCCGGGCCCTGCCGGTCGGTCGTCTGGGTCATCGGATGTCCACGATCGCCGGGCGGTATCGGTGGTCGGCGTACCAGCCGAGGGTGCGCACGAGGCCCCAGGCGTGCACCCGCCGGGTCGAGGCGTGCACCACCACCTCGGGGTGCGCGCCGTAGCGGGTCGTCAGCCGTCGGACCGCGTTGACCAGGGCACGGTCCTCGTGGACGTCCTCGATCGCGGTCCGTGGGAAGCCCCCGGAGCGCTCGTAGAGGTCGGCGGTGATCGCCATGTTGCAGCCGGCCGTCATGACGTACGGCCCGAGGTAGGCCGTGTCACGGTTGCCCGGTCGGAACCGGCCGAAGGTGCTCGAGAGGACGACGGCCGCGGCCAGCACGCCCTGGTGCAGCCGGGAGACGGGCAGGTCGTCGCGGCGGGCCTTGAGCTGCCCGGCGACGAGGTCGTGGCCGGTCGCGAAGGCCGCGCGCACCGTCCGGGTCCAGTCCGGCGCCGGGACACAGTCCGCGTCGGTGCGGGCCAGGTGCGTGGCACCGCCGGCGATCGCGGCGCGCATGCCGGTGTCGGCGGCCGCGCCGGTGCCCTTCTGCCCCTCGGCGACCACCCGCCACCGGGTCAGCGCCCAGCGGTCGATGAACTCCCGTACGACCGTCACGGTCCCGTCGGTCGAGCCGTTGTCCACGACGACGACATCGAAGTCCGGGTCCTGCTGGGCGCGCAGCGCCTCCAGGGTCGCGGTGATCCCGCGCGCCTCGTCGAGGGCCGGGACGACCACCGCGAGACGCTGGGCACCCGTCACAGCCGCACCACCATGGCGCCGATGCTGATCCCGCCGGCCAGGCCCACGAGCAGCACGACGTCGCCGGGATGCACCCGGCCGAGCTCGAGGGCCGTGGCGACCTGCAGCGGCAGGGACACCGACGCGACGTTGCCGTGCTCGGCGACGGTGACCACCGTGCGGTCCTGGGGCAGACCGAAGGCCTCGTGCAGCTCGGCGAGGTAGGCGACGGCGACCTGGTGGACCGCGACGAGCGCGACGTCGTCCATGGTCAGCCCGGCCTGGGCGAGCGCGTCGACGATGACCCCGGGGCCGAGGGCGGCGAAGGCCTCCCGCAGGCGGGTCCCGTCGATCTCGAAGTACGTCCGCTCGAGGTCGCGCGGAAACGCGGTCCCCCCTCCCGGGAGCATGCCCACGTCCCAGTGGACCGACTCCGCCGCGAAGGCGCTCGCCAGGATCCCGCGCGGGGCCTGGCCGGGGGACGGCGCCTGCGAGCGCTGGACGAGGAGGGCGGCTCCGGCGTCAGACATCGTGTAGCCGGGGGCGGACAGCGCGTAGGTGCGGCGGTCCGGGACGTCCCAGCGGACGGCGCGGGAGGGCGCCTCCCCCGAGACGATGAGGATGGTCGCGTACCGGCCGGCGGCGATGAGCGCGTCGGCCACCTCGATCGCGTTGAGCACGGAGTTGCAGGCGTTCTTCACGTCCATGACCGGCGCGCGGATCCCCATCTTGGCGGCCACGATGTGCGACGTCGCGGGCTCGACCATGTCCTGGCTCGCGGCGGCGAAGACCAGCAGATCGACGTCGGCGGCGTGCATGCCCTGGGCGGCGAGCAGCTTCTCGGCGGCGGCGACGGCCAGGTCGGAGGCGTTCCAGTCGGCCGGGAGCACGTGCACCTGACGCACGCCGGTCAGCCGCGAGACCATCGGCACCCGCGGCGCCGCACCCGGACTGCGCCGCCCGAGCTCGCGCTCCGCCTCGGCCACGTCGACGACGTGGTCGGGGAGGAAGACACCCACGCCGGTGATCATCGCCGCGGGCACGGGTGGCACAGGTCTGCGCGCGGGGACCACGTCAGGGGAGGGCATGCTCGCAAGAGTAGTGACCCCCGGCGCCGGGCGGGACCAGATGTGGAGAACTCCCCATCAAGGCCCGCCCGGCGCCGGGGACGTCGCACCGTGGTGCAGACTGCTGCAGTGCTGACCACCCGACACGAGATCACCCTGCTGGCCCGGGCCCGCCCCGCGATGGCCGGGATCCTGATCACCGGCAGGGGCCTGGCGCGCGCCAAGCGACCCCTGGTGCGGATGCCCGGCATCGGCTGGGTGACGGCGGACCCCGTGGTCGCCCGCGCCATCCTCGGCGACCACACGTCCTTCACCATCGTCGGCGAGGGCGGGGTGGGGCACCTGTGGGCCCAGATCCTCGGCGACTGGGTCTACGACCTCTTCGACGGGCCGGGCCACCACGACCTGCGGTCCCGCTCCCGCGAGCTGTTCACCGAGGCGAGCTCGGCCGAGCTGGTGCACACCGCCTGGGACGAGCCGCTGGCCCGCGCCGAGGCGACGCTCGCCGCCGGCGGACGGCTCGACGTCGCGCGCCTCGCCCGGGTGCTGGTGGGCAGGATGATGATCTCGCTGCTCGGGATCCCGGGGAGCACCGACACGTGGCCCACCGACGACGACGCGCTCGGCGCCTTCCGCACGGGAGAGCGGCTGGCTGCCGTCGCGCTCGGCAGCGCCGGCAGCACGGTCCTGTCGCCCGCGCAGATCGACTCCGCGCAGGCGCTCGTCGCCGACCTCACCCAGGGCGTGCCGCACGGGTGGGAGTCCTCCCCCTCCCACACGCTGCTGGGCCGGTGCCGCGAGCTGGGCCTGGGGCTCCAGGAGACGACGGGCCTGGCGAGCCTGCTCATGGTCGCCGGCACCGAGACGTCCGCGAGCGCCATGTCCCGCACCACGGCGCTGCTCGTCGACACCGGCGAGCAGCACCGCCTGCTGGCCGCCCGCGCCGCGGGGACGGACCTCATCGACCACACCGTCCGGGAGGGGCTGCGCATGACGAGCCCGGCATCGGTGATCGGGCGCGGGGTGCGGGCCGACGTCGTCGTCGCCGGCCGGCAGCTGCGCGCGGGTGAGCGGGTGATGATTCTCACCTGGAGCGCGAACACCGCGGCCGGGTCCTTCGCGGTGGACCGCCCCTACAACCCGCACACCCGCCAGCTGTGGTTCGGGGCCGGGCGGCACCTGTGCCTGGGCGCAGCCCTGGCCCGCGCGGAGATCGCGACGCTGCTGCGGACCCTGTGGGCCGACGGGCCGCTGCGGATCGAGGAGCGCTCGGCGCAGCGCAAGGTGCTCGTCCCCGGGTACGAGACGCTCGTCGTCTCCCGGGTGGCGCCGCGCGGCTGACCCGCCACGCAGCTGACCGGGGCCCGCCGGGGCCCGGGTCAGTCCCGGCCCTGCGGGGTGCAGATGCACACCTCGTTGCCCTCGGGGTCGGCCAGCACCCAGAACCGGGGCGCCGCGTGGTCGGAGAGCAGACGCCCGCCCGCCGCGACGATCTCCTCGATCCGCCCTGCGGCGTCGGCGTAGGCCACCGTGATATCGAAGTGGATCCGGTTGCGGTCGGTGCGGGGCTCGTCCATCTGCTGGAACCAGACCATCGGTCCGCGCCCGCGCGGGTCGCTGAGCCGGGCATCGCCGTCGAGGTCGTCCCCGGAGGTGTCGGTGTACCCGAGCGCCGCCTGCCAGAACGGGCGCACCAGGGGGATGTCCATCGCGTCGACGGCGATCTCGAGGACCTGCGGTGACCCGGGCGCCGCCGCCACCCCCAGGTCCGCGGCGATCGCGGAGATCTGCTCGGCCATGGCCAGGTCACGCTCGGTCACGGCGGACACGTCATGGCTGACCAGGACCACGGCGACGTAGCCGTACCGCAGGTCGACGTCGGGATGGTGGCCCGCGGCGTCGGCCGCTGCGCCGATCCGGCGCACGAGCTCGACCCCTTGCGTGAAGTCGGCGGTGGCGAAGTGCGCGTGCAGGCTCCCCACGAAGAGGTGCCACCCGGTCCCCGTCAGCCTCTGCTTGATCTCAGCATTTCCCAGTTCGCCCATGAACCCATGGTGGCACCTAGAGTATGAGGGCACCACCGGCTGTCCACGAGGCAGCCGACGAGCCCCACCAGAGCCCTGAGCGGCAGAGACGAGGTCGATCCGGCGTGGTGACGGCACACCCAGGTCGCGGACGCGCCGCCCTCCTCGGGCTGGCGCTGGCCGCGTCGATCACCCTGACCGGCTGCGGACCGGCCGACCTGGTGCCCGCGGACTCGACCGAGGCGAGCGCGCTGCGCCACCGCGAGGTCGGTGCCACGGCCCGCGACGAGACCATCGGGCGCACCGCGACGGTCCATGCCGTCGTCACGAACTTCCCGGTCCCTGCGGACTACGAGCCTGCGGACGACGAGACGACCCCGGACGTCTTCGTCGTGGTCGACCTCGGTGTCGTGGCCGGGGACAAGTACCCCTCGGTCGCCCAGCCCTCGGACTTCCACCTGCGCTCCGCGGCCGGGGACGTCGTCGAACCGGTCACCACGATCGAGTCGGCGCTGACCGGGGCGACGTTGTGGCCGCTCGGGGAGATCACCTCCGGCAGCGCCCAGCGCGGGTGGGTCGCCTACCCGGTCACGTGGGACACGGTGGTCGGCGCCGAGCTCGTCATGACCCGCCCGGACAACATCACCGACGAGAACGAGGAGATGCTCCCGGTCGAGCTGTTCGTCGTCCCGCTCGGCCTGGAGTAGGCGCTCCCCTCCCCCCCCCGACGACGACGCAGGGCCACCGATCCGCGTGGATCGGTGGCCCTGCGTCGTCGGTGGACGTGTCGTGAGGTGTCCGGGCTCAACGTGTCCGGGCTCAGCGTGCCCGCTCAGTACAGGACGGCGCCCTGCGAGGCGGAGTGCACGAGCTTGGCGTACTTGGCCAGCACACCGCGGGTGTACTTGTGCGGGACGGGCTCCCAGCCGACCTTGCGGGTCTCGAGCTCCGCTGCGTCGACGAGCAGCTCGAGCGTCGCGTTGGACACGTCGAGGCGGATCCGGTCGCCGTCCTTGACGAAGGCGATCGGCCCGGCGTCGACGGCCTCGGGGGCGACGTGCCCCACGCAGAGCCCGGTCGTCCCGCCGGAGAAGCGGCCGTCGGTGAGCAGCAGCACGTCCTTGCCCAGACCGGCGCCCTTGATGGCTCCGGTGATGGCGAGCATCTCACGCATGCCCGGCCCACCCTTGGGGCCCTCGTAGCGGATGACGACGACGTCGCCGGCGACGATCGTGCCGTCCTCGAGCGCGTCGAGTGCTGCCCGCTCGCGCTCGAACACGCGCGCAGTGCCCTCGAACACGTCGGAGTCGAAGCCCGCGGACTTCACGACCGCACCCTCGGGGGCCAGCGACCCGTGCAGGATCGTGATGCCACCGGTCTTGTGGATCGGGTTGGCCAGGGCCCGCAGGATCTTCCCGTCGGGGTCGGGCGGGTTGATGTCGGCGAGGTTCTCCGCGACGGTCTTGCCGGTCACGGTGAGGCAGTCCCCGTGCAGCAACCCGGCGTCGAGCAGCGCCTTCATGACGACGGGGACGCCGCCGGTCTTGTCGATGTCGGCCATGACGTAGCGGCCGAACGGCTTGAGGTCGCCCAGGTGCGGGACCTTCTCCGCGATCCGCGTGAAGTCGGCCAGCGTGAGCTCGACCTCGGCCTCGTAGGCGATCGCCAGCAGGTGCAGCACGGCGTTGGTCGAGCCACCGAAGGCCATGACGACGGCGATGGCGTTCTCGAAGGCCTTCTTCGTCATGATCTGACGGGCGGTGATGCCCTGGCGGAGCAGCTCGACGACGGCCTCGCCTGACTTGTGCGCGAAGGCGTCACGGCGGCGGTCGGCCGAGGGCGGCGCGGCTGAACCGGGGAGGGACATGCCCATCGCCTCGGCGACAGAGGCCATCGTGTTGGCCGTGTACATGCCACCGCAGGCACCCTCGCCCGGGCAGACGGCGCGCTCGATGGTGTCGCGGTCCTTCTCGCTCATGAGCCCCTTGGCGCACGCGCCCACGGCCTCGAAGGCGTCGATGAGGGTGACGTCCTTCTCGGTGCCGTCCTCGAGCTTGACCCAGCCCGGCATGATCGTGCCGGCGTAGAGGAAGACGGAGGACAGGTCCAGGCGCGCGGCAGCCATGAGCATGCCGGGCAGGGACTTGTCGCAGCCGGCCAGCAGCACGGAGCCGTCGAGGCGCTCGGCTTCCATGACGGTCTCGACGGAGTCGGCGATGATGTCACGGGAGACGAGGGAGAAGTGCATCCCCTCGTGACCCATCGAGATCCCGTCCGAGACGGAGATGGTGCCGAACTCGAGCGGATACCCGCCGGCGGCGTGCACACCCTGCTTGACGGCCTTGGCCAGGCGGTCCAGCGAGAGGTTGCAGGGGGTGATCTCGTTCCACGAGCTGGCGACACCGATCTGGGGCTTGGCGAAGTCGTCGTCGCCGAGCCCGACGCCGCGGAGCATTCCGCGCGAGGCCGTGGCCTCGATGCCGTCGGTGACCTTGCGGGAGCGGGGCTTGATGTCGACGCCGGAGGACTCGTCTCCGGCGGGGGTCTCGTTGACATTCTGGGTCGTTGCGGTCATGCCACTGAGTGTATGACTGCCCTGGTGCCAGGTGGTCCACCGGGTCATTCCTCGGACGTGGCCCGGTGGCGGCTAGGGTGATCGGATGACCGCGCTGCACTGGTTCCGCCGTGACCTCCGCCTCGCGGACAACCCCGCCCTCGCCGCGGCGGCGGCCTCCTCCGGCGGTGACGACGGCGGCGGCAGCGACGTCGTCGGGCTCTTCGTGCTCGACCCGGCCCTCTGGGAGTCCGCCGGCCCGCCACGTCGCAGCCACCTGCTCGCCACCCTCGGCTCCCTCGCGGCGAGCATGGACGGACAGCTCGTCGTCCGCACGGGAGACCCGGCCGTCGTCGTGCCACAGGTGGCCCGGGAGATCGAGGCCGGTGACGTGCACGTCACCGAGTCCTTCGAGCCCTACGGCCGGCGCCGCGACGCGCGCACCGCCGCCGCCTTGGCCGACGCCGGTGCGCGGCTCGTGCCCGTCGGCTCGCCCTACGCGGTGTCCCCCGGCCGCATCATGACCCAGGTCGGCAACCCCTACCGGGTGTTCACCCCGTTCCGGGCGGCGTGGCTGGCCCACGGGTGGCGGCGCCCGGCCCCCCGCATCGAGCACCCCCGGTGGCTCGACGTCGGCTCCGACCCGCTCCCCGCCCTCGACGACCACCCCACCGCCTCGATCGAGGCCGGGGAGGACGCGGCCCTGGCCCGCTGGCACGAGTTCCTCGACCAGGTGGACACCTACGACACCGACCGGGACCGCCCAGATCTCGACCTCACGTCGCGGTTGTCCACCGCGCTGAAGTGGGGGGAGATCCATCCCCGGACCCTCCTGGACGACCTCGCCGGGCGGACTGCACCGGGGGCGGCCTCCTTCCGGTCGGAGCTGGCCTGGCGCGAGTTCCACGCGGACGTGCTCTTCCACACCCCGTCCGCGGCGCAGGCCTCGCTGCGCCCGGTGCTGCCCGCGGACTCCTGGACGCCTGAGCCGACGGCGCAGGAGTGGTTCACCCGGTGGGCTCAAGGACGTACGGGCTACCCGATGGTCGACGCCGGGATGCGTCAGCTCCTGGCCGAGGGGTGGATGCACGGGCGCACCCGCATGGTCGTCGCGTCCTTCCTGGTCAAGGACCTGCACATCCCGTGGCAGCGCGGCGCCCAGCACTTCATGGACCACCTGCTCGACGCCGACGTGGCCCAGAACCAGCTCAACTGGCAGTGGGTGGCCGGGACCGGCCTCGACGCGGCGCCGTACTTCCGGATCTTCAACCCCGTCGCGCAGGGCCTGCGGTTCGACCCGGACGGCACGTACGTCCGGCGCTGGGTGCCCGAGCTGCGGGGGGTGCCCGGCCGCGCCGCGCACGAGCCGTGGAAGCTCGCGGTAGCGCCGGCGGGCTACCCCGACCGGATGGTCGACCACGCCCACGAGCGTGCGACCACCCTGGACGACTACGCCCGAGGGAAGGACCGGTAGGTCCCTCCCTCGGGCGGGTGTGGTCATGCGGTGCTGCGGTCAGTCCTGGGCGATCATCGCCCGGAACTCGTCTTCGAGGATCCCCATGACGGTCGCGTCGGAGTAGTGGTCGCCGTCGAGGTAGACGTCGCGCAGACGTCCCTCGACCTGGAACCCGAGCGACTCGTAGAGCATCTGCGCCCGCGGGTTGATGCTCAGCACGTCGAGGGAGACCCGGTGCAGGTCGAGGCCACCCTCACCCTGCGTGAACGCCCAGCGCAGCACCGCGAAGATCGCGTCCCGGCCGTAGCCGCGGCCCCGGTAGTTGGGCAGCAGCACGAGCCGGATGTTCGCCGACCGGGCATGCTCGTCGATCTCGTTGAGGACGATCTCGCCGATCATGTCGTCGCTGACCAGGTGGCCGTCACGCTCCGCGGCCGAGGTGATCGCCCAGTCGTAGCGTCCGGGGGCGTCACCGACGGTTGCCGCCCACTCCCCGATCTGCTCCCGGGTGAAGTCCGCGGTGGTCCCGGTGAGGCGCATGGCCTCAGGGTCCTGGAGGGACTCCCACATGCGGTCGGCGTCGCTCGCCACGATCGGTCGCAGCCGCACGAGCTCCCCGCGCACCTGCGGTCCTCGGGTCATCCGATGCGCTCGATGACGAGCTCGCGCACCCGGCCGGCGTCGGCCTGGCCGCGGGTGGCCTTCATGACCGCACCGATGACCGCACCGATCGGGCCGAGGTTCCCGGAGCGGATCTTCGCGGCGATGTCGGGCTGCGCGGCCAGGACGGTGTCGATGGCCTCGAGCAGCGGGGCGTCGTCGGAGACGACTTCGAGCCCGCGGGCCACGACGATCTCCTCGGGCGACCCCTCACCGGCGAGGACACCCTCGAGGACCTTGCGGGCCATCTTGTCGTTGATCCGCCCGGAGTCGACGAGGCTCTGCAGCTGGCCGATCTGCTCGGGGGTGACGGGCAGGTCGGCGAGCTCGACCTCACTGGTCTTCGCCGCCCGGGCGAGCTCGCCCATCCACCACTTGCGGGCGGCGGCAGGGCTGGACCCGGCGGCGATGGTCGTCTCGATGAGCTCGACCGCACCGGCGTTGACGACGTCGCGCATCTCCGGGTCGGCGAAGCCCCAGTCGCCCTGCAGGCGCCGGCGACGCTGGACCGGCATCTCCGGCAGGGTCGCCCGGATCTGCTCGACCCAGGCACGGCTCGGCTCGACCGGGACGAGGTCGGGCTCGGGGAAGTACCGGTAGTCCTCGGCGTCGGACTTCACACGGCCCGACGTCGTGGTCGAAGTGTCTTCGTGCCAGTGGCGGGTCTCCTGGATGATCGTGCCACCGGCGTCGAGCACTGCGGCCTGGCGGGAGACCTCGTAGCGCACGGCACGTTCGATCGAGCGGAACGAGTTGACGTTCTTCGTCTCGGTGCGGGTGCCCAGCGGCGACTCGGGGGTCGCGCGCAGGGACAGGTTGACGTCGGCGCGCACGTTGCCGCGCTCCATCCGTGCCTCGGAGACCTCGAGCGCGCGGAAGATGTCCCGCAGCGTCTGGACGTAGGCGCGGGCGACCTCGGGGGCGCGGGTGCCGGCCCCTTCGATCGGGCGGGTGACGACCTCGACGAGGGGGATCCCGGCGCGGTTGTAGTCGACGAGGGAGTACTCGGCGCCGTGGATGCGGCCGGTGCTGCCGCCGACGTGGGTGTTCTTGCCGGCGTCCTCCTCCATGTGCGCGCGCTCGATCTCCACCCGGAAGATCGCGCCGTCGTCGAGCTCGACGTCGAGGTACCCGTCGAAGGCGATCGGCTCGTCGTACTGGGACGTCTGGAAGTTCTTGGGGACGTCGGGGTAGAAGTAGTTCTTCCGCGCGAAGCGGCAGGACGTCGCGATCTGGCAGTTGAGCGCGAGCCCGATCTTGATCGCGAACTCGACGGCCTTGCCGTTGACGACCGGGAGGGCGCCGGGCAGGCCGAGGGAGACCGGCGTGACCTGGGTGTTGGGCGCCCCGCCGAAGTCGACCTCGGCGGCGCAGAACATCTTGGTCAGGGTCCCGAGCTCGACGTGCACCTCGATACCGATGACCGGGTCGAAACGGGCAATGGCCTCGTCGTAGTCGACCAGGTCGACGTCTGCTGCGTGACTCATCGGGCAATCTCCAGTTCAGGGGCCTGGGCGAGGAGCGGTCCGCCCCAAGAGTTCTCGAGGGCTGCTTCGAGCGCGGCGCCCACGCGGTACAGGCGGGCGTCGCCGCGGGCGGGCGCCAGGATCTGGAACCCGACGGGCAGGCCGTCGTCGGAGAGTCCGTTGGGCAGGGACATCCCGGGGACGCCGGCGAGGTTCGCCGGGATCGTGGCGACGTCGTTGAGGTACATGGCCAGCGGGTCGTCCAGCTTCTCGCCGAACTTGAACGCCGTGGTCGGTGCGGTCGGTGAGACGAGGACGTCGGCCTGGGTGAACGCGGCGTCGAAGTCGCGCTGGATGAGCGTGCGGACCTTCTGCGCGCTCCCGTAGTAGGCGTCGTAGTACCCCGCGGAAAGCGCATAGGTGCCAAGGATGATCCGGCGTTTGACCTCGTCGCCGAAGCCGGCGCCGCGGGTCGCGGCCATCACGCGCTCAGCGGTGACGGGGCCGACCTCAGGCACGACGCGCAGGCCGAAGCGCATGCCGTCGAACTTCGCGAGGTTGCTCGACGCCTCCGAGGGCATGATGAGGTAGTACGCGGACAGCGCGTACCGGAAGTTGGGGCAGGACACCTCGACGATCTCGGCGCCGGCGGCGGCCAGCAGCGCGAGGGATTCCGCGAAGCGCGCCGAGACGCCCTCCTGGTAGCCCTCGCCGCTGAGCTCGGTCACCACGCCGACGCGGACGCCGGTCAGGTCACCGAGGGCACCCTGGCGGGCGGCGTCGACGAGGTTGGGGACCGACTCGTTGAGCGAGGTGGAGTCGCGCGGGTCGTGCCCGCCGATGAGCTCGTGCAGCAGTGCGGAGTCCAGGACGGTGCGGGTGACGGGGCCGGCCTGGTCCAGGGAGGACGCCATGGCGATGAGACCGTAGCGGGACACCCCGCCGTAGGTCGGCTTGACGCCGACGGTCCCGGTGACGGCGCCGGGCTGACGGATCGAGCCACCCGTGTCGGTACCGATCGCCAGGGGCGCCTCGAAGGCTGCGACCGCGGCGGCCGAGCCACCGCCGGACCCGCCGGGGATCCGGTCGAGGTCCCAGGGGTTGTGGGTGTTGCCGTAAGCGGAGTGCTCGGTGCTCGAGCCCATCGCGAACTCGTCCATGTTCGTCTTGCCGAGGATCGGGAGGCCGGCCGCCTTGATCTTCTCGATGAGGGTCGCGTCGTAGGGCGGGATCCAGCCCTCGAGGATCTTCGAGCCGGCCGTAGTGGGCAGCCCCTTCGTGACGACGACGTCCTTGATCGCGATCGGGACGCCGGCCAGCGGGTGGAGGTCCTCCCCCGCTGCGCGTCGGGTGTCGATGTCACGGGCGGTGGCGAGGGCTTCCTCGGAGGAGACGTGCAGGAACGCGTGGATGGCTCCGTCGACGTCACCGATGCGGTCGAGGTGGGCCTGGGTGGCCTCCACGCTGGAGACGTCACCGGAGGTGAGGTGGGCAGCCAGCTGGGCTGCGGACATGCGGATCAGGTCGCTCATGAGTCCTCCCCGAGGATCTGCGGGACGAGGAACCGGCCGTCTTCACTGGCCGGCGCGCTCGCCATGACGGCGTCGACGTCGAGCGGGGCGACAGGCACGTCGTCGCGGAACACGTTCGACAGCGGGAGCGGGTGGCTCGTGGCCGGGATGTCGGGGGTAGCCACGGCGCTGACCTCAGCGATGGCGTCGACGATCACGACGAGCTCACCGGCGAGGCGGTCGAGTTCTTCGGGGCTTAGGTCGATTCGCGCAAGCGCAGCGACGCGCGCGACTTCGTCACGGGAGAGTGTGGACATGCCCCCCAGTCTAGAGCCAACCCACCCCACCCCCACCCTCCCCCCACCCGCTGAGTGCTGGGTTGTCCGGGGAAACGCCGGGGCAAAGTCATATGGTCAGAGCAACGCTCGTCTGAATGGAGCGTGTGATGGTCAAGTTGTTCCCTGCTGGGACTCGTACGAAGTTCGTGGATCTGGTGTGTTCGGGGGTGTCCGTTCAGGTCGCTGCTCAGCGTGTAGGGGCTCATCCGGCCAGTGGCTCGAGGTGGTGGGCTCAGTCTGGTGGCATGGAGATCTCGCGTGGTGCCACTGGTGGTTTGGCTGGTCCGGTTCCTCCTGCTGAGCCTGGGGGCCGGGAGGTGACGCTGGCCGAGCGCGGCATGATCCAGGCGGGCCTGCATGACGGCTGGAGCTACGCCAAGATCGCCCGGCTCGCGGGTCGCAACAAGTCGGTGATCTGGCGGGAGGTCAAGCGCAACACCAGCCCCGACGGCGTCTACTACGCCTCGGTCGCCCATCGCACGGCGTTCCAGGAGCGCCGGCGCCCCAAGGCGCTCAAGCTCGTCGACAACGCGCCGTTGTGCGACTTGATCGCGGTCTGGATGGACGACGGCTGGAGCCCGAAGCTCATCTCGTCGATGCTGGAGTTCTACTTCGCCGGCGACGAGACTATGCAGGTGAGTCACGAGACGATCTACCAGGCCCTCTACGTCCAGACCCGCGGGGGTCTGCGGGCGGACCTGGCCCAGAACCTGTCGTTGAAGCGCCGCAGACGCGTCCCCAACATCGACACCCGGCCCAACAACAGCCCCTACAAGGACGCGTTGAAGATCAGTGACCGGCCCGCCGAGGTCCAGGACCGGGCGGTCCCGGGGCACTGGGAAGGGGACCTGATCATCGGGTGCGACGGGACCGCGATCGGGACCCTGGTGGAGCGGGCCACGCGGTTCACGATCCTGCTGCACCTGCCCGGTGACCACACCGCCGAGACGGTCGCGGCTGCGATGATCGAGGAGATGAAGGACCTCCCTGACCACCTGCGCCGCTCGATCACCTGGGACCGCGGAACCGAGCTGGCCCAGTACGCCCAGATCCAGACGGCCCTGGACCTGCAGCTGTACTTCTGCAACCCCCACTCGCCCTGGCAGCGGGGCACCAACGAGAACACCAACCGGCTCCTGCGGTTCTGGTTCGAGAAAGGCTCAGACCTGTCCGTTCACACCCCCGACGACCTCCGCCAGGTCGCCGCCAAGCTCAACCGCCGGCCCCGCCCCACCCTCAACCTCGACACCCCCGCCAACCGCCTCAACGACCTGCTGCTGGCGGCATAGCCCACCCCGTTGTCCTGACTACTTGACTTTGCCCCGGCGTGTCTGCGGAGGATCCCGCACTCAACGGTGTTGGGGCGGGCTGGGGCCGGACGGCAGCCGGAGAGGGGCGGTGGGGTCGGCGGTTTGTGTCCGGGGACGACGAAAGCCCACCCCCGAAGGGGTGGGCTTTCGTTGAAAGGTTGTCCGGCAGCGACCTACTCTCCCACACAGTCACCCGTGCAGTACCATCGGCGCAGTGAGGCTTAGCTTCCGGGTTCGGAATGGGACCGGGCGTTTCCCTCACGCTATGACTGCCGTAACTCTATTAGGTTTTTCGACCGGGAACTCACGGCCGTACCCTAAGAACTGCACAGTGGACGCGTAGCACACAAAATTTGAGTGTTATCAAGTTATCGGCTTATTAGTACCGGTCAGCTCCGAAGGTCTTTCGTCCCTTCTTCCACATCCGGCCTATCTACCCAGTGGTCTTCTGGGAGCCTCTCGGGACGAATCCCGTGGAAACCTCATCTTGAAGCAAGCTTCCCGCTTAGATGCTTTCAGCGGTTATCTCTTCCGAACGTAGCCAACCAGCCGTGCTCCTGGCGGAACAACTGGCACACCAGAGGTTCGTCCGTCCCGGTCCTCTCGTACTAGGGACAGCCCTTCTCAAGTTTCCTGCGCGCGCAGCGGATAGGGACCGAACTGTCTCACGACGTTCTAAACCCAGCTCGCGTACCGCTTTAATGGGCGAACAGCCCAACCCTTGGGACCTACTCCAGCCCCAGGATGCGACGAGCCGACATCGAGGTGCCAAACCATGCCGTCGATATGGACTCTTGGGCAAGATCAGCCTGTTATCCCCGGGGTACCTTTTATCCGTTGAGCGACGGCGCTTCCACAAGCCACCGCCGGATCACTAGTTCCGACTTTCGTCCCTGCTCGACTTGTCAGTCTCACAGTCAAGCTCCCTTGTGCACTTGCACTCGACACCTGATTGCCAACCAGGCTGAGGGAACCTTTGAGCGCCTCCGTTACATTTTAGGAGGCAACCGCCCCAGTTAAACTACCCATCAGGCACTGTCCCTGATCCGGATTACGGACCGAGGTTAGATATCCAGAGCGACCAGAGTGGTATTTCAACGTTGACTCCACACACACTGGCGTGCATGCTTCATAGTCTCCCACCTATCCTACACAAGCCGCACCGAACACCAATACCAAACTATAGTAAAGGTCCCGGGGTCTTTCCGTCCTGCTGCGCGTAACGAGCATCTTTACTCGTAGTGCAATTTCGCCGAGTTCACGGTTGAGACAGCGGAGAAGTCGTTACGCCATTCGTGCAGGTCGGAACTTACCCGACAAGGAATTTCGCTACCTTAGGATGGTTATAGTTACCACCGCCGTTTACTGGGGCTTAAATTCTGAGCTTCGCACAAGTGCTAACCCGTCCTCTTAACCTTCCAGCACCGGGCAGGCGTCAGTCCGTATACATCGTCTTGCGACTTCGCACGGACCTGTGTTTTTAGTAAACAGTCGCTTCTCCCTGGTCTCTGCGGCCCTTGCACGCTTCCCCAGCAAGTGGGTACACGCTCCGGGCCCCCCTTCTCCCGAAGTTACGGGGGCATTTTGCCGAGTTCCTTAACCATGATTCTCTCGATCGCCTTAGTATTCTCTACCTGATCACCTGAGTCGGTTTAGGGTACGGGCGGCTAGAACCTCGCGCCGAGGCTTTTCTTGGCAGCATAGGATCACCCAATCATCGTCCATACGGACTCACCATCAGTTCTCAGGATATGTGAACAGCGGATTTGCCTACTGTTCTCCCTACAACCTTGGACGTGGACAACCATCGCCACGCTGGGCTACCTTCCTGCGTCACCCCTGTTAATGCGCTTACCTACTACCAGCTCGGGTCGTGCGCTCCCCTGAGTCCTCGGCCCCGAAGGGCGTGCGGACCAGGCTTGGGCACTTAGCATCACCAGATTCGGTATGGGCGGTTCTTCGCCGGTAGGAGAATATCAACTCCTTGTCCATCGACTACGCCTGTCGGCCTCGCCTTAGGTCCCGACTTACCCAGGGCGGATTAGCCTGGCCCTGGAACCCTTGATCATTCGGCGGACGGGTTTCTCACCCGTCATTCGCTACTCATGCCTGCATTCTCACTCGTGTAGCCTCCACCGCTGGGTTCCCCCGCGACTTCACTGGCCACACGACGCTCCCCTACCCATCCACACACCTGGACCACGAAGGCCTGGTTATTATGTGAATGCCACAGCTTCGGCGGTATACTTGAGCCCCGCTACATTGTCGGCGCGGAATCACTTGACCAGTGAGCTATTACGCACTCTTTCAAGGGTGGCTGCTTCTAAGCCAACCTCCTGGTTGTCTGTGCAACTCCACATCCTTTCCCACTTAGCATACGCTTAGGGGCCTTAGCTGGTGGTCTGGGCTGTTTCCCTCTCGACTATGGAGCTTATCCCCCACAGTCTCACTGCCACGCTCTCACTTACCGGCATTCGGAGTTTGGCTGGCGTCAGTAACCTTTTGGGGCCCATCGGCCATCCAGTAGCTCTACCTCCGGCAAGAAACACGTGACGCTGCACCTAAATGCATTTCGGGGAGAACCAGCTATCACGAAGTTTGATTGGCCTTTCACCCCTACCCACAGGTCATCCCCCCAGTTTTCAACCTAGGTGGGTTCGGTCCTCCACGCGGTCTTACCCGCGCTTCAACCTGCCCATGGGTAGATCACTTCGCTTCGGGTCTAGACCCAGCGACTCATTCGCCCTATTAAGACTCGCTTTCGCTACGGCTTCCCCACACGGGTTAACCTCGCCACTGAGCACTAACTCGCAGGCTCATTCTTCAAAAGGCACGCTGTCACCCCTGCTAGGGAGGCTCCAACGGATTGTAGGCACACGGTTTCAGGTACTATTTCACTCCCCTCCCGGGGTACTTTTCACCTTTCCCTCACGGTACTTGTCCGCTATCGGTCACTAGGTAGTATTTAGGCTTATGAAGTGGTCTTCACGGATTCACACGGGATTTCTCGGGCCCCGTGCTACTTGGGATCCCCTTCGGGAGGCCACGTCATTTCGTCTACGGGGGTCACACCCTCTACGCCGGGCCTTTCAATGCCCTTCGACTATAACGCGGCTTTCTGACTCCCTGAAAGTTCGGCAGAACAATCTGAAAGGTCCCACAACCCCGCCCATGCAACCCCTGCCGGGTATCACACATGAACGGTTTGGCCTCATCCGCTTTCGCTCGCCACTACTCACGGAATATCTCTTCCTGTCGGTACTGAGATGTTTCACTTCCCGACGTTCCCTCCACACACCCTATATATTCAGATGCGGGTAACTGGACATAACTCCAGCTGGGTTTCCCCATTCGGAAATCCTCGGATCACGGTTCGTTTGCCAACTCCCCGAGGCTTATCGCAGGCTACTACGTCCTTCATCGGCTCCTAGTGCCAAGGCATCCACCCTGTGCCCTTAAAAACTTAATATCACTAAATTGCAGAACAAAGACTCGTAAGTCCTTGATCGCAAAGATGCTCGCGTCCACTGTGCAGTTCTCAAGCTACGGACGATCCCACCGAACACCACCGCCTACACACCCCAGGGGCATGCGGTTCGGATGGATCACGGTGACCCGCGTGCAGCAACCCCGGTCGATGAGACCAGGGCTGCCTGAAGTTCGTTCGCCTTTCGGCGCCCGTACCTTCAGGACCCAACAGTGTGCTTGCGTCCACCCACCTCACTGGCCACAGGTTCCACCCGCTCCCCGAAGGGGGCGACGTACTTCCATGACCGGCGCTGCCGGCATCCATAGTCAATGTTCCACCCGTGAGCAACCACCCACCCCCTCATTCGGAGAGTGGACGTGGCCACCTGACCACTTCCGGGGTAGTCCCCGAACAGCGCCAGCATGTAGCTCCTTAGAAAGGAGGTGATCCAGCCGCACCTTCCGGTACGGCTACCTTGTTACGACTTAGTCCCAATCGCCAATCCCACCTTCGACGGCTCCATCCCACAAGGGGTTAGGCCACCGGCTTCGGGTGTTACCGACTTTCGTGACTTGACGGGCGGTGTGTACAAGGCCCGGGAACGTATTCACCGCAGCGTTGCTGATCTGCGATTACTAGCGACTCCGACTTCATGGGGTCGAGTTGCAGACCCCAATCCGAACTGAGACCGGCTTTTTGGGATTCGCTCCACCTCGCGGTATCGCAGCCCTTTGTACCGGCCATTGTAGCATGCGTGAAGCCCAAGACATAAGGGGCATGATGATTTGACGTCATCCCCACCTTCCTCCGAGTTGACCCCGGCAGTCTCCTATGAGTCCCCACCATAACGTGCTGGCAACATAGGACGAGGGTTGCGCTCGTTGCGGGACTTAACCCAACATCTCACGACACGAGCTGACGACAACCATGCACCACCTGTACACCAGTCCGAAGACGCACACATCTCTGCATGATTCCGGTGTATGTCAAGCCTTGGTAAGGTTCTTCGCGTTGCATCGAATTAATCCGCATGCTCCGCCGCTTGTGCGGGCCCCCGTCAATTCCTTTGAGTTTTAGCCTTGCGGCCGTACTCCCCAGGCGGGGCACTTAATGCGTTAGCTGCGGCGCGGAACTCGTGGAATGAGCCCCACACCTAGTGCCCAACGTTTACGGCATGGACTACCAGGGTATCTAATCCTGTTCGCTCCCCATGCTTTCGCTCCTCAGCGTCAGTAGTGGCCCAGTGACCTGCCTTCGCCATCGGTGTTCCTCCTGATATCTGCGCATTCCACCGCTACACCAGGAATTCCAGTCACCCCTACCACACTCTAGTCTGCCCGTACCCGATGCAAGCTCAAGGTTGAGCCTTGAGTTTTCACACCAGACGCGACAAACCGCCTACGAGCTCTTTACGCCCAATAATTCCGGACAACGCTTGCACCCTACGTATTACCGCGGCTGCTGGCACGTAGTTAGCCGGTGCTTCTTCTGCAGGTACCGTCACTTTCGCTTCTTCCCTACTGAAAGAGGTTTACAACCCGAAGGCCTTCATCCCTCACGCGGCGTCGCTGCATCAGGCTTTCGCCCATTGTGCAATATTCCCCACTGCTGCCTCCCGTAGGAGTCTGGGCCGTGTCTCAGTCCCAGTGTGGCCGGTCGCCCTCTCAGGCCGGCTACCCGTCGACGCCTTGGTGAGCCATTACCTCACCAACAAGCTGATAGGCCGCGAGTCCATCCTTGACCGAAAAACTTTCCAGACACAGACCATGCGGTCGCATCTCATATCCGGTATTAGACGTCGTTTCCAACGCTTATCCCAGAGTCAAGGGCAGGTTACTCACGTGTTACTCACCCGTTCGCCACTGATCAAGAAGAGCAAGCTCCCCCATCACCGTTCGACTTGCATGTGTTAAGCACGCCGCCAGCGTTCGTCCTGAGCCAGGATCAAACTCTCCGTAAATGTTTGATATCAACCCCTCCGAAGAGAAGTTAACAACCATACGAAGCAAGCACCCCTGCAAAGAGGCACCTGATTAATCAAGGCTACAAACCGAAAACTTGCGTTTTCAATTCATACCAAATAAACCTTGCTGCGAATCAGCCACCAGATCGAAGACCCGGCAACCAACACCAGACAAGGGGTCTTGGCATTGACTATTAAGCACACTGTTGAGTTCTCAAGGAGCGGACGCGCACCACTTCCAGACCCTTCGGTCCTTCTCTTGGGGCAACCTCTCTAGCCTATCCGATCACGCCTAGCCCGTCAACCACCCCGTTTCCGAGCCAGTCAACCGCCATCAGCGGGCCGTTCAAGCCTACCCGATCCACCCTCGCGTCCGAACCGCTCTTCCAAGCAATCCGCACCCCGGTCTGAACCAGAAGCCCCACACTACTCCACCCGGCGAGACCAGCTCACCAAGCACCTGCAGCGTAGGAAACCAACCCCGGGACCAGCCACTTCGCGGCGGCTCTCACGAGCTTCGCAGTGGTGTCTGTGCCTCCCAGTCGGGCTGACTTCCAGAACAGTACGGCCACCGGACCGAGACCGTCAAACCCGAGCGACGTGACTGCGACCACATCCAGCGTCGCAGGTGGCTGGCCGTCAGTCGGCCGTCGCCGGCGTGGGCTCGTTCTCCACCAGTTCGTCCTCCACCAGAGCCGCCTCCACGAGGTCCGACTCCGCCAGCTCCGGCGCGGCCGGCGCCCCCTCGGCGAGCAGGCGCACGAACCCCGCCTCGTCGAGGATGGTCAGGCCCAGCTCGCGCGCCTTGGCTTCCTTGGAGCCGGCGTTCTCCCCGACCACGACGAAGTCGGTCTTCTTCGACACCGACCCCGACGCCTTGCCCCCGCGCACGATGATCGCCTCCTTGACCTGGTCCCGGTTGAAGCCTTCGAGGCTGCCGGTCACCACGATCGTCAGTCCTTCGAGCGTCCGCTCGATCGAGGAGTCCCGCTCGTCGTGCATGCGCACGCCCGCCGCGCGCCACCGCTCGACGATCTCCCGGTGCCAGTTCTCCGCGTCGAGCGGGTCCCCGAACCACTCCCGCACGGCGCCCGCGATGGTGGGCCCGACGCCTTCCGTCGCAGCAAGCTCCTCCTCGGTCGCGGCGATGATCGCGTCCATCGAGCCGAGGTGGGTCGCCAGCGCACGGGCCGCCGTCGGGCCCACGTGGCGGATGGAGAGTGCGACGAGGACCCGCCACAGTGGCTGCGACTTCGCCTTCTCGCGCTCGGTGAAGAAGGTGACCGTCGTCGCCGTCGGCTTCGACGGCGTCTTCGCCGTGGGCTTCGTCCAGAAGAAGAGCACCTGTTCCCAGACGTCGGTGACGACGCCCTTGACCTTCTTCTGGCGCCAGACCTTGACGTCGGCGAGCTCGTCGACGGTGAGGTCGAAGAACCCGGCCTCGGTGGCCAGGACCGGGATCTGACGCTCGATCCCGGCGTCGTCGGCGCCGGGGGGGCGGTTGAGCTCGGGGTCGACGAGCGCGATCGCGGCCTCCCAGCCCATCGCCTCGATGTCGAAGGCACCCCGCCCGGACAGGTGCGCCACCCGTTCGCGTAGCTGGGACGGGCAGGAGCGCTGGTTGGGGCAGCGGATGTCGACGTCGCCGTCCTTCGCCGGGGCCAGGAGCGTGCCGCAGGACGGGCAGTGCGTGGGCATCTCGAACTCACGCTCGGTGCCGTCGCGCAGCTCCGTGACCGGGCCGACGATCTCGGGGATGACGTCCCCCGCCTTGCGCAGCACGACGGTGTCCCCGATGAGCACGCCCTTGCGCTTGACCTCGCTGCCGTTGTGCAGGGTGGCCATCTCGACCGTGGACCCGGCGACCAGCACCGGCTCCATGACGCCGTAGGGGGTGACCCGCCCGGTCCGGCCGACGTTGACCCGGATGTCGAGGAGCTTGGTGTTGACCTCTTCGGGCGGGTACTTGTACGCGATGGCCCACCGCGGCGCGCGGCTGGTCGCCCCGAGCTGGCGCTGCAGGGCCAGCTCGTCGACCTTGATGACGATCCCGTCGAGCTCGTGCTCGATGTCGTGGCGGTGCACGCCGTAGTGGTCGATCATCTCCTGCACCCCGGCGAGCCCGGAGACCACCCTGTTGTGGGCGGAGACCGGCACCCCCCAGGACTCCAGCAGGGCGTAGGCGTCAGACTGCCGCTGCAGCGTGGACGGCCTGCCCGCCTCCCAGTGCAGCGCGCCGATGCCGTGGGCGTACATCCGCAGCGGGCGGCTCGCGGTGATCTTCGGATTCTTCTGGCGCAGCGACCCTGCCGCGGCGTTGCGCGGGTTGGCGAACGGCGCCTTGCCGGCGGCCACCTGAGCCTCGTTGAGGGCGGCGAACTGGTCGGTGAGCATGAACACCTCGCCGCGGACCTCGATGAGGTCCGGGTGCGTGGCGGGATCCCCGCCGAGGGTCTTGGGCACGCTCTCGATGGTGCGGACGTTGAGCGTCACGTCCTCCCCGGTCCGCCCGTCGCCGCGGGTCGCCGCCCGCACGAGCCGGCCCTTCTCGTAGAGCAGCGCGATGGCCAGGCCGTCGATCTTCACCTCGCACAGGTAGTGCACCTGCGTCGAGCCGATCTCGCGGTGCACCCGTTCGGCCCACGCCTCGAGGTCCTCGGCATTGAAGGCGTTGTCGAGGCTGAGCATCTGCTCGACGTGGTCGACCGCGGCGAAGTCGGTCGAGAAGCTGCCGCCGACGCGCTGGGTCGGGGAGTCTGGGGTGCGCAGGTCGGGGTGGGCAGTCTCGAGCGCGTCGAGCGACCGCAGCAGGGCGTCGTACTCGGCGTCGGACACGGTGGGGGCGTCGCGCACGTAGTAGGCGAACTGGTGCGCCTCGATCTGCTCGGCCAGCTCGGCCCAGGCGCGGTGCGCCTCGCTCGAGGCTGGGCTCACGTCGGTCGCACTCGTGGCAGGCATGGGTTCACTCACCGGTCCATCATCGCGCGAACCTCCGACATCTGCGGGGAACCCTCGCCGCGACAGGCGCGTGTCAGAGTTGTCCCATGAACTCTGAGGCCACCGCCGTGTCAGGATCCCCCGCGACCACCACCCCGACCACCACCGCGACCGACCCGTTCCTCTGGCTCGAGGAGGTCGAAGGAGACGAGCCGCTGGCCTGGGTCCGCGAGCGCAACGCCGCGACCGCGGCAACCCTGGAGGCGACCGACGAGTTCGCGACCACCGAGGCACAGATCCGCGCGGTCCTCGACTCCGACGCGAAGATCCCCGGCGTGAGCAAGGTCGGCGACCTCTTCTACAACTTCTGGAAGGACGCGGACCACCCCCAGGGCCTGTGGCGGCGCACCACGCTCGAGTCCTACCGGACCTCCGACCCGGAGTGGGAGACGGTCCTCGACGTCGACGCTCTCGGCGCGGCCGAGGATACGAGCTGGGTCTGGCACGGCGCGCAGGTGCTGCGCCCGGACTATCGCAAGGCCCTGGTCAGCCTGTCCCCCGGCGGCTCCGACGCCGACGTCACCCGCGAGTTCGACCTCGTCACCAAGGCCTTCGTGGCCCCGGGCGACGGCGGCTTCTTCCGCCCCGAGGCCAAGGGCGACCTGGCCTGGATCGACGACGACACCGTCTACGTCTTCACCGACTTCGGCGAGGGCTCGCTCACTCCCTCGGGCTATCCCCGCATCGTCAAGCGGTGGACCCGCGGCACCCCGCTCGCCTCCGCCACCCCCCTCTTTGAGGGCGAGGCCGACGACATGTACATCTCGGCCTTCCGCAGCCACACCCCTGGGTTCGTCCGCGACTTCGTCGCCCGGTCGCTGGCCTTCTACTCCTCCGAGCTCTTTGTCCTGGGCGCGGGCGACGCGCTGACGAAGATCGACGTGCCGCGCTCGGCCGAGGTGGGCGTCAAGCGCGAGTGGCTGCTCGTCGAGCTCCGCGACGACTGGACCGTGGGCGGGACCACCTACACCGCGGGTTCCCTGCTCGCGGCGAACTTCGACGCGTTCCTGGCTGGGGAGCGTGAGCTCACCGTGCTCTTCGCCCCGGGCGCCACGACCTCCCTGGCCGGGGCCACCTGGACACGCGGCCACCTCGTGATCAACGTGCTCGACGACGTCAAGAACCGGTTGCACGTCCTCACCCCACCCACCGGTGGGACCGGGACCTGGCCGCGCAGCCCCTTCACCGGAGCCCCGGAGATCGGCACGGTCGAGGTCTCGGCCGTCGACTCCGACGACAGCGACGACGTGTGGCTCGTGGCCACCGACTACCTCACCCCCACGACGCTGTCGATCACGACGGTCGGTGACGAGGCGGCGGTCCCGGCGCTGCTGAAGTCCATGCCGACGTTCTTCGACGCCGACGGCCTGACCATCGACCAGCACTTCGCCACGTCCGACGACGGGACGCGCGTCCCGTACTTCGTCGTGCGTCGGGCGGACCTCGCCCTCGACGGGACCGCCCCGACTCTGCTCTACGGCTACGGCGGCTTCGAGATCTCCCTCACCCCCGGATACTCCGGCGGACTGGGGCGGGCGTGGCTGGCCCGCGGCGGGGTGTATGTCGTCGCGAACATCCGCGGCGGCGGTGAGTACGGGCCGCGCTGGCACCAGCTGGCGCTCAAGGAGAACCGGCACCGCGCCTACGAGGACTTCTCCTCGGTCGCGAAGGACCTTGTGGGGCGCGGGATCACCTCCCCCGCGCACCTGGGCGTGCAGGGCGGATCGAACGGCGGGCTGCTCACCGGCAACATGCTCACCCAGTACCCCGAGCTCTTCGGGGCTGTCGTCATCCAGGTGCCGCTGCTGGACATGAAGCGGTACTCCCACCTGCTGGCCGGGGCGTCCTGGATGGCCGAGTACGGCGACCCCGACGTGCCCGAGCAGTGGGAGTACATCCGCACGTTCTCCCCGTACCACCTTTTCGACTCCGGCCGCGAGTACCCGCCGGTGCTGTTCACGACGTCGACCAAGGACGACCGGGTGCACCCCGGGCACGCCCGCAAGCTCGCCGCGGCGATGCTCGCGGCGGGCAAGGACGTGACGTACTACGAGAACATCGAAGGTGGTCACGGCGGCGCGGCCAACAACTCCCAGGCCGCCCACATGCAGGCCCTCGCCTACCGCTTCCTGTGGGAGCGGCTCGCCTGAGACGTCGTCAGCGCAGGATCCACGCCACCCCGGGCTACGGCTCGGGGTGGCGTGCGTCGTAGGAGAGCAGCCGCGGCTGCCAGCGCAGCAGGACCAGGAGCACGACGACGCAGGTCAGGCCGCCGGCGATGGCCGCCCAGCCCTCGCCCCACCAGGACGACTGCGCACCGAGGACGAGGTCGCCCAGGCGCGGTCCGCCCGCGACGACGACGATGAAGACGCCCTGGAGGCGCCCTCGCATGTCGTCAGGGGTCGCAGACTGCAGGATCGTCTGGCGGAACACCGAGCTGATCGCGTCGGAGGCCCCGCACGCCACGAGCATGATGAGCGCCCCGACGAGCGCGACGACGAGGACCTCGTCGGGGCGGGAGCGCCCGGCGAGCACGAGCACCACGCCGAACCCTGCGACCGACAGGCCCCACGCGATGATCGCCCACATGATGACCACGCCCTGGCGGTTGACCCGGGTCAGGCCGCCCGAGAACAGCCCGGCGAGCAGCCCGCCGACGGCGAGGGCAGCGGTGAGCGCGCCCGTCGTCGTCGCCCCACCACCGATGATGACGACGCCGATCGCCGGGAAGAGCACCCGCGGCATGGCGAAGACCATCGCGGCGAGGTCGACGAGGAAGGTCATGCGCACGTTGGGCCGGGTGGCGAGGTAGCGCAGACCCTCCAGGACGGAGGAGAGACCGACACGCTTGGGGGCGCCCGCGGTCGCGCCGACGCCATCGTCCCCCGGTTCCCCGGCGTGCGAAGGCTCCGGAGGCATGCCGGGCAGCTGGACGAGGGCCCACAGCGCGGCCGTGAAGCAGAGCACGTCGACCGTGTAGACGATGCCGTAGCCCCACCGGCTGACGATGAGCGCGGCGGCGAGCGGACCGATCGTCAGTGCGACGTTCCACGTCATGGTCATGAGCGTGTTGGCGGCGGGCAGCAGCCTGGGGTCGAGCAGGCGCGGGATGATCGCCGAGCGCGCCGGGTTGTTCACCGCGAAGGCGGCCGACTGCAGCGCGACGAGGGCATAGAGCAGGTTGACCGAGTCGGCGCCGAGCCACGCCTGGGCGGCCAGCGCCATCGTCACGAGCCACAGCACCGACGACGCGATGAGGGCGACCTTGCGGCGGTCGTAGGCGTCCACGAGCGCACCGCCGTACAGCCCCAGGAGCACGAGCGGGACGAGCGCGCAGATGCCGAGCACCCCGACGGCCAGCGTCGAGGACGTAAGGGAGTAGACCTGCAGGCCGACCGCGACGACGGTCAGCTGGGCGCCGAGGTTGGAGATCCCCAGGCCCCACCACAGCCGGCGGAAGGCCGGGGACACACGCAGCGGCGTGGTGTCGGCGAGGAGTCTGGGCACTTGAGGGATCCTATCCCTGGGCCACCCGGTCGATCGGCAGGATCAAGTCAGCTGCGAGGAATCGGCATGGATACGTCACCTGAGCTGGGCGAGACCACCGCCGACGTCGCAACTCAGCGCACTTCGCTGCGGTCAGCGCAGACCAACGGTGCGCGATGGGTAGGCGTCGTCTCCTTGACGTGGCTGATCACGGTGATCGGGTTCTCGCTCGTGATCGCCGTCGAGCGCGCTGCTGCGGGCAGCCGCCTGGACGTGTGGGGCGAACCGGTCGACCACGTGCTGGCAGGGCTTGGGACAGTCAGCGTCGTGTACCTCTTCCTGTTGCCCATCGCGAGCCTGACGGTCCTGGTGGCCAACGTCATCGACCTGGTCCGCAACCTCGAGATGAAGCCGGTCGCCCAGGTCGTCCGGATGCTCACGATCGGCGCGGCCGTGGCCGCACCGATCATCACCTACGCGGTGCTCGGACCGTAGCGGCGTCCCTCGCCGTCGGCGGACGTCAAGCCCAGCCGCCTGGATGCCGGATCCGGTAGGGAGACGAGTCAGGCCCCGCGCACACCCGAGACGCGGGGGTCCGTTGCCCGTGGGGCAGATCTGCTCAGGAGCCCCACCACGAACAGGAGCAGGGCCACCATGAACAGCAGGTACGAGTCATACGGGCCAACCGGTCCGATGGGAGTGAGCAGCAGGATGCCCAGAGCAGTGAGTACAGCGGAGAGCGCGAGAAGGACCCGTCTCCGGGAGAACATCGCGGTCGATCCATCCGTTTCAGGCATATCGATACGGTAGGAGAACCCCGACAAGGTCAAGGTTGCCGAACCCCAGCGGGCCGCGTCGTGAAGACCCGTCGGCTCAGGTCAGTCCGCCGCCCGCTCCGCGAGGATCGCAGCCGCGCGGACGACCGAGCCCAGGGCACCGCGTGCGGCGTCGGGCGTGCTGGAGGCAGCAAGGGTCGCCGCGGACCCGGCTGAGGTGAGCACGACGTCGGCGAGGCCGGCCAGCGGCAGGCCCATCCGTCGCCACGGGACGCTGACCAGGTCGGCGAGGCCGCGCACGTCCGTCCCGGCGCACTGCGAGACGGTCGCCGGCGGCAGGCCCGCCCACAGCTGGGTGCCACGTTCGACGGCGCGGGCGACAAGCTCCCAGCCGCGCTCGTTCCACGCGGGACCGTCGGTGACGGCGCCGAGCTCAACCCCGACGGCGTCGGCCCCGGCGAGGACGACCGGGGCGATGCCGACCCAGGCGGCACCGACGTGGACCACGCTGCGGGCCTGGGCGTCGCGGGCGGCGTCGAGCACGGGACGCAGGGCGTCGAGGAGGTCGGGGCCGCGGACGGCGCGCAGCCGGGAGTAGCCGGAGAAGGTGGGGATGACACCGGCCGCGACCTGTCCGAGCAGGGACTCGTCCACCTGGACGGTCACCTGGGCGCCGGGCACCTGGGCGCGGACGGCCGCGACGTGCTCGCCCACCCCGAGGGCCAACGAGCCGGCGAGCTCGGCGACGGCTCCCCGGTCGGCGAGCACCCGGTCACCGCGCGCGAGGTAGAGGGTGGCCGCGAGCGTCCACGGGCCCACGACCTGGACGGTGATCGGGCCGGAGTAGCCGTGCCCGGCGACGGCCAGGGCGTCGAGGTCCTCACGGAGGAAGGACTGGGCGCGCTCAAGGTCCATCCCCGGGTGGTCGCTGAGCTTCCAGCCGTGCGTCCCGAGCTCGACCGGCATGTCTGCGAGCAGCGCCGCCGTGCGGGCCACGGGCAGCGCACCGGCGCCGCGGGCGGGCAGCTGGGCGAGGAAGGGCAGGCCGGTGACGCCCTCACCGGTCTCGGCGAGGTCACCGAAGATCGTCAGGTAGGCCTCGAGGGAGTCGACGCCCGGCCAGACGCCGGGCCCGGTGGCCCCGGTCACGCGGACTGCGCGACTGGGGACGCCGCGCTCCACCCCGAGCTCACCACGGTCGACTGCCCCAGCACCCGGGTCCCGAGGTAGGCCACGAGGGACTGCCCGGCGGCGACGCCGCGCAGGGTCTCCCCGGTGAGCTCGACCTCCATCCGGCCCGCAGGTCCGGTGGCGTCGGCGACGGCGCGGACCCGGGCGGGCACCGGCTCGCCGTGCGCGCGCACCTGGACCTCGGCGTCGAAGAAGTCCGACCCGTGCTCGTCGAGTCCCGCCGCGGCGAGCACGTCGTCCGCGAGCCACACGCTCTGGTCACCGGCGATCCGGTCGACCGTGAGCATCTCGGCCGGGCCGACGACGATCCGGTTGGACACCGGCTGGACGTCCAGGACGTAGCGCGGTTTGCCGTCGGCCGCCGGGCGCCCGATCGAGAGGCCCTTGCGCTGGCCGACGGTGTAGGAGTACGCGCCGTCGTGCGCGCCGATGATGGCGCCGTCGGTGTCGACGATGTCCCCCGGCTTGGAGCCGAGGTGGTCGCGCAGGAAGCCCTGGGTGTCGCCGTCGGCCACGAAGCAGATGTCGTAGGAGTCCGGCTTGTTCGACACGCTCAGCCCGCGGGCGGCGGCCTCGGCGCGCACCTCGTCCTTGGTCTCGTATGCCCCGAGCGGGAACATGGCGCGCGCGAGGCGCTCCGGGCCCATGACGGCCAGCACGTAGGACTGGTCCTTGGCGGTGTTGGGCGAGCGGTGCAGCTCGCGGACGTCGGCGCCGTCGGCCCCGGTGCGGGTGATCACCTGGGCGTAGTGGCCGGTCGCGACGGCGTCGAAGCCGAGGGCGGTCGCCTTGTCCAGCAGGGCCTCGAACTTGATGTGCTCGTTGCACCGCACGCACGGGTTGGGCGTGCGCCCGGCGGCGTACTCGGAGAGGAAGTCGGCCACGACGGTGTCTTCGAACTTCTCCGACAGGTCCCACACGTAGTACGGGATGCCGAGGATGTCGGCGGCGCGGCGGGCGTCGCCGGCGTCCTCGATCGAGCAGCAGCCCCGCGACCCGGTGCGGAACTGGTTGCGGTTGCGCGAGAGAGCCATGTGCACACCGACCACCTCGTGGCCGGCGTCGACCGCGCGTGCGGCGGCCACCGCGGAGTCGACTCCGCCGGACATCGCGGCGAGAACCCGCATCAGCGCACCTCCTGCGTGCCGTGTGTCTCCTGTGTGCCGTCAGAGCCCTGCGCCCGCGTGTCACGGCTGCGGTTCGTGCCGATCCCCGCCGAGGCCAGGCCTGCGGAGGTGGCCCGGGCGACGACGCCGGGCAGGACGCTGAGCAGCAGGTCGACGTCGGCGTCGGTCGAGGTGGAGCCGAGGGAGAAGCGCAGAGCGCCGCGCGCGTCCCGTTCCCCCACCCCCGTCGCGAGCAGCACGTGGGAGGGCTGGGGAACCCCCGCCTGGCAGGCGGACCCGGTCGAGGACTGCACACCGGCGGCGTCGAGCAGGTACAGCAGGGAGTCGCCCTCGCAGCCGGCGAAGGTGAAGTGGGCGTTGCCGGGCAGGCGGAGCCCGGCGCCGGCCGGGTCGGTGTCCGTGGCCGGGTCCGGGCCGCGCAGCGTGGCGGTGGGGATCAGCTCCCGGACGCCCGCGATGAGCCGGTCCCGCAGCGCCACCACGCGCGCGGTCGTGGCCTCCATGGCGTGCACCGCCTCGGTCAGCGCGACGGCGAAGGACCGGATCCCGGCGGCGTCGAGGGTCCCGGACCGGACCCCGCGCTCCTGCCCGCCCCCGTGCAGCACGGGCGTGAGGCCGAGGTCGCGGCGGGCCAGCAGGGCGCCGACGCCCACCGGGCCGCCGAGCTTGTGGGCGGTGAGGGTCAGCGCGTCCAGGCCGCTCGCGGTGAAGTCGACGGGGATCTGCCCGGCGGCCTGCACGGCGTCGGAGTGCACCGGCACGCCGTAGGGCCGGGCCGCGGCGACGACGTCGGCGATCGGCTGGATCGCGCCGATCTCGTTGTTGGCCCACATGACGGAGATGAGGGCGATCTCAGGGCCGTGCTCGGCGAGCTCGGCGCGCAGCGCCGCGACGTCGAGCACTCCACGGGAGTCCACCGCGAGCAGGACGATCTCGGCGCCGGCGTGCTCGGTCATCCAGAAGGCCGGGTCGAGGACAGCGTGGTGCTCGACGGCGGAGACGAGGATCCGCCGGCGCTCGGGGTTGGCCACCCGACGGCACCAGAACAGGCCCTTGATGGCGAGGTTGTCGGCTTCCGTACCGCCGCCGGTGAAGATGACCTCGCTGGGGCGGGCGCCGAGCGCGGCGGCCACCTGCTCGCGGGACTCCTCGACCACGCGCCGCGCCGCGCGTCCGGCGGCGTGCAGCGAGGACGGGTTGCCGGCCACCGCGAGCTGGTCGGTGAAGGCCTCGATCGCGGCCGGCGACATGGGTGTTGTCGCCGCGTGGTCGAGATAGGCGGTAGGAGATGGGGTCACGGGCACCAGTCTACGAGCCGCCCGCAGCGCCCCGGACGGTGCCCGGCACGTCGCGGGGCACGTCGCGGGGCCTGTCTCGGGGCGCGGTCAGCCCCTGTGCGCGCGGATCGCCTGCGCCGCCTGCGGGAGGACGTCGGCGAGATCCCCGACGACGCCGAAGTCTGCGATCTCGAAGATCGGGGAGTCCGGGTCGTTGTTGACCGCGATGATCACGCCGGAGGCCTGCATGCCACCGCGGTGGTGCGGGGCGCCGGAGATGCCCGCCCCGATGTACACCCGGGGGGCGATCGTCACACCGGTCTGACCGATCTGCGCGTCGTGGGTCACCCAGCCCTCGTCGACGGCGTCGCGGGTCGCGCCGACCGCAGCGCCCAGGGCGTCGGCCAGCTCCTCGACCGGGGTGAAGTCCCCGAGGGTCCCCCGCCCACCGGCCACGACGTAGGCCGCCTCGGCGAGCGCGGGGCGCCCCGCGCCTCCCTCGGGCGGGGGGTGCTCGGTGCGGGAGACGAGGACCGCGGCGGTCGCGGCGGCGCTCGGAAGCACCTCCATGCGGTCGACCCGCGTGAGAGTCGGCGAAGGGGCCGGGGCGGCCACGACGGCGTTCGCGCGGACGGTGACGACGGCCACCGGTGTGGTCACCGCGCAGGAGACGTCCCAGGACCCGGCGAAGACGCGCTTGTCGCCGATCACCCCGCGGGAGTCGACGGTGACCGAGGAGGCATCGAAGACGATCCCGGCGCCGAGGCTGTGGGCGAGGCGGGCGCCGATCTCACGGTTGACGAAAGACGAGGACAGCAGCACGAGGTCTGCCCCGGTCGCGGTCACGGCCGCGACGAGCGCCTCGGCGGCGACCGGAGTGAGGTGAGCAAGATGGGTGAGGTGGGCGGCGCCGGTGGCGCCGTCATCGACGACATCGGCCACCAGAAGGTGCCCGACGCCGTAGACGCCGACCTCGTCGAGGGTGTCCTGGGACGGTTCGGCCAGCGCGACGGCCGTGACCTCGCCGAGATCGCGCGCGATCGTCAGGAGCTCGCGGGCCGGTGAGCGCAGGCCACGGTCGGGGTGGTCGAGGACGACGAGGACGGTGCGTCCTGCAGGGGTGAGGTCGGTGTCAGCCATGATCAGTCCGTTCGCGAGTCAGACGAGGTCGTTGCGGATGAGGAAGTCGGCGAGCGCCAGCCCGCCCTCGCCCTTGTCGGTCACCAGCTGCACGGCAGGGCGCGGCGGGCGCGGGGCGCTCGAGACCACTCGGGTGCGCGCTCCGGCGTCGCCCACCGAGGCGGCGTCGAGGCCCACGTCGGAGAGGCCCCAGACGGTGATCTCCTTGGTCCGTGCCGCCATGATGAGCTTGAAGTTCGGGTACCGCGGGGTGTTGACGTGGTCGGTCACCGAGACCACCGCGGGTGCCGGCGCGGTGAGCACCTCGGTGACGCCGTCGAGGTCACGGACGATCTCGACCTGGCCGTGCTCGAGGGTCAGCTTGGTGGCCAGGGTCAGCTGCGGCAGGCCGAGCTCGGCCGAGACCAGCGCGGGGATGACCGAGGCGAGCCCGTCGAGGGCCGCCATCCCGGTGATGACGAGGTCGACAGTGCCGTCGGTGCTGTCGGCCTCGAGCCGGCGGATGATCGCGGCGATGGCCGTCGCGGTCCCGAAGACGTCCGACCCGGCGAGCGCGTCGTCGGTCAGGCGGACGGCGCGGTCCACCCCGAGCTGATACGCCTTGCGCAGCGCCGCGTCGGCTTCGGCCGGTCCCACGGTGATCACCACGACCTCGCTCGTGGCCCGGTCGGCCTCGTCGAGCGCCTCGAGGAGCTGCAGCGCTGCCTCGATGGCGTTCTCGTCGAGCTCGTTGAGCGTGCCGTCGTCGGATCCTCGGGCCACCCGTCCCGCATCGGTGAACTGCCGATCGGAGTGGATATCAGGGACGTGCTTCACGGGGACGACGATCCTCATGGCAGGCGGCTCTCTTTCCATCGCGACAGGTGGTGTGCAGCCTACAACGCGCGCTCACGCGAACGGCATCCGGTCCAGGCGTGCAAAGGTTTGGCGACCGGCGCGTCAGAATAGCCGGTATGAAGGACACGACCACTGCTTCCGTCCACGGACCAGTCCCCCCGTTCGGTGTCCACCTGCACGGCGGCGGGGTCCGGGTCTCCGTCCTGGCCTCGCACGCCACAGGTGTCGACCTGTGCCTCGTCGACCCGGTCCCGGGCACCCCCCAACGCTTCACCGAGCGCCGCATCCCTCTCGTCGAGCAGAGCTACGGCGTCTGGCACGGGTACGTCCCCGGCGTGCACGAGGGGCAGCGGTACGGGTTCCGCGCTCACGGCCCCTGGGACCCCCACGCCGGGCTGCGGCACAACCCGGCCAAGCTGCTCGTCGACCCCTACGCACGCGGGCTGGTCGGCGAGCTCGACTACGGACCGGTCAGCTACGGTCACGTCGCCACGCTCGACCCGGAGACCGCCGCGATCACCGGTGACCCCTACGGCGCGCCCGACGACCGCGACTCCCTCGGCCACGTGCCGCTCTCCGTCGTCGTCGGTCCGCGCCACCACCACCCCCCGGTGCACCGCCCGAACGTGGCCTGGCGGGACACCGTCATCTACGAGGCGCACGTGCGCGGCCTGACCCAGAACCTCACGGCCGTCCCGGAGGACCTGCGCGGGACGTACGCCGGCCTGGCCCACCCGGCCACGATCGCGCACCTGCTCGACCTCGGCGTGACCACGATCGAGCTGCTCCCGATCCACGCCTTCGTCTCCGAGCCGCACCTGATCACCAAGGGCCTGAGCAACTACTGGGGCTACAACACCCTGGGCTTCTTCGCCCCGCACGCCCCGTACGCGACGGCGGCCGCGCAGGCGGCAGGCCCCGGCGCGGTGCTCGACGAGGTCAAGGGCATGGTCCACCTGCTCCACGAGGCGGGCCTGGAGGTCGTCCTCGACGTCGTCTACAACCACACCTGCGAGGGCGGGGAGCCCGGGCAGCAGGTCAGCTGGCGCGGCCTGGACAACTCCGCCTACTACCTGCACGACGGCGGCGCACCGGCGCGGCTGGTCGACGTCACCGGGTGCGGGAACTCCCTCGACTTCCGCCGCCCGCGGGTGGTCCAGCTCGCGCTGGACTCCCTGCGGTACTGGGCGCAGGAGGTCGGGGTGGACGGCTTCCGCTTCGACCTCGCGGTGACGCTGGGCCGCGACGGCGCCGGCTTCACGACGAACCACCCCTTCCTCGTCGCTCTGCAGACCGACCCGGTGATCAACCAGCTCAAGCTCATCGCCGAGCCGTGGGACGTGGGGATGGGCGGCTGGCAGACCGGGCACTTCCCGGCGCCGATGGCCGAGTGGAACGACCGGTTCCGCAACGCCATCCGCTCGTTCTGGCTGACCGACCCGGCAGCGGCCGCGCACGGGCTGCCCGGTCATGGCGTCCGCGAGCTCGCGACCCGGCTCGCCGGGTCGGCCGACCTCTTCGGCCACAGCGACCCGCCGCTGGTCCGCGGGCCCATCGCCTCGGTCAACTACGTCACCGCTCACGACGGCTTCACCCTGGCCGACCTCGTGGCCTACGAGCACAAGCACAACCAGGCCAACGGCGAGAACGGCCAGGACGGCAGCAACGACAACCGGTCGTGGAACCACGGCGTCGAAGGCCCGGTACCGGCGGACTCACCGGCGATGGAGATCGCCCCGCTGCGCCGGCGGTCGATCCGCAACCTCATGGGCATGCTGCTGCTGTCGGCGGGCACGCCGATGATCACCGCCGGGGACGAGATGGGGCGGACCCAGCGCGGCAACAACAACGCCTACTGCCAGGACAACGCCATGTCGTGGGTCAGCTGGAACCTCTCGCCGTGGCGGGAGAACCTGCTCGCCACCACGCGGTTCCTGCTGGCGCTGCGCCGCGACCACCTCGCGCTGCGGGTCGACGAGTTCTTCCTCGGCCACCCCCAGCCGCACGACCAGCCCACCCAGCCGGACCTGGCCTGGTACGACTACGCCGGGCAGCCGGTCTCGCACACCCAGTGGCACGACTCCGGCACGCGGATCGTGCAGATGCTGCGCCGGGAACGCGCCGGGCGCACGACCGACGAGATCGACGACTCCCACGTGCTGGTCATCCTCAACGGCACCCTCGACCCGGTCGACGTCGTGCTCGCCGGGCGCGGGAACAGCAGCCGGAGCTGGACGCTCGCCTGGGACAGCTCGTGGGAGAACCCCGCCGAGCGCGAGATCGGGCCGGACGGGCACGGGACGAGCCTCGCGGCCGGGGTGGAGGTTCAGCTCGAGCCGCTGACCATCCAGGTCTACCTCGCCTACGACGACGACGACCTGTGACGGCCCCGGGCCGGACCGAGGCCGAAGCTGTCGCCGACTGCGAGCGTGTCTTCCGCCGCAACGGCCTGCCGATGCTCGTGCAGGGGCACACCCTGCGCCGGGACGTCTTCGGCCGGGCCGCCCCGTTCCTGCTCCTGGTCCTGCTCGCGCAGCTCTCGGGGGCGGTCAACCAGTCATGGACGGCGACGGCGAACATCGGCGCGGTGGTCGCCGCGGTCGCGGTGACCACCGGTGGGTACATCGCGCTCAACCGCGTGCGCGGGCGGGCGTGGTCCACCCTGCCCCAGGAGATCGCCGGTCCGGAGCTGACGTTCTTCGTGCTCGCACCTGCCCTGCTGCCCCTGCTCTTCGGCGGGCAGTGGGCCGCTGCCCTCGCGACGGCGACCATGAACGTCGCGATCCTCGCCCTCACGTGGTTCACCGTCCAGTACGGGCTGCTCTCCACCCTGTGGTGGGGCATGGCGCGCGGCGTGGACGAGCTCGGCGCGTCGTTGCTGCGGCTCGTGCGGCTGCTGCCGCCGCTGCTCATCTTCTCTCTCGTGCTGTTCTACAACGCCGAGGTGTGGCAGGTCTTCGACCGGATACCCACCGTGTCGTCCTTCGTCCTCGGCGTGCTCTTCGCCGCGCTCATCCTCGTCCTGGTGGGCCTGCGGCTGCCCTCCGAGGCCGGGTCGGCGCTCTCCCAGGCCTCCGCCGACGTTCCCGGGGCCCAGGGGCTGGCGCCGCTCGGGCGAGGTCAGCGGATCAACGTCATGATCATGGTCGGGGCCAGCCAGCTGCTGCAGGTGGTGGTCGTGTGCGCCGGGGTCTTCGCCTTCTTCGTCGGCATCGGCACCCTCACCGTGACCCCCGAGGTGCAGGAGGTGTGGGCGGTGGGCGGCGGGTGGTCGCTGCCGATCACCCTCCAGGGCACCGAGCTGGTCGTCAACCAGTCCCTGCTGCGGGTCTCGGTCGCGATCGCGACCTTCACCGGCCTGTACTTCGCCATCTCGATCCAGACCGACTCGGCGTACCGCACGGAGTTCAGCGAGGGCATCGAACGCCAGCTGCGCACCGTGGTGGCGGCCCGGGTGCGGTACCGGGAGCTGCTGGGCTGACCTGGCGCCCCCCGAACGCAGGAAGGCCCCCACCGCGTGCGGTGGGGGCCTTCCTGCGAAGCGGTCCCGTCAACGGTGACGGGCTGACGCTCAGACCTTCAGAGCGACCTTCTCCTCGGCGACGACGACCGCGGTCTTCGCCGCGGCCAGCTCGCGCAGGCTCCAGCCGATGAGGATGAACATGACGCCCAGGCCCATGACGAGAGCCGAGACACCGTAGGAGACGACCGAGGTGAACAGCGAAGCCCGCAGGAACGAGCCGTTCATGACCGAGGCGCGCTGGGTGGTGAGAGCCTCGATCTCCTCAGCGTTGCCGTCGGCGTCCGCAGCCTTGAGCTCGGCGACCTTGGAGCCGATCTGGGCGTAGGTGAGGCCGTCGCTGCCGGCGAGCGCGTGGTGGTTGATCGCGTTGGCCTGAGCGAAGGCCGTGAACGGACCAGCGACAGGCTTGCCGGCCAGCGCGCCCGGCTCCTCGTCGGTCACTGCCGAGACCGTGATCTCCTCGGCCTTGAGCTGGCTGGTGATGACTCCCCAGACGACCCCGCCGGCGATGATGAGGACAAGTCCGGCGATCATCGACAGGATGCCGATGATGGCGACCGGCTTGTGGGTCTTGACAACAGCTGCAGACATTTTGATACCCCTCAGTATGCCGAGCTTTCTGTGTCTCGGACTTGGTGTGGTGCGATGACCCCACGCTATGCGCGAGGGAACTGACACAGAGGGGACCTAGGACTCAGCCTCGATGTATCCTGCGTCACACTCCACCCCCGGGATCAGCGTGTTTGCACCGGTCCTGGCCCTGTACGAGGTGATTCAAGATCCTGACAGGCGATCCATGGCTGTCAGGATGATCGGCACGACCTGAACGCCCCCGGCCATGACGCCGGAGGCAACCCGTCAACGTGACGCACTCGGCCGAGGATTGCCCAGCGATTCAGGTGTCATCGGCGCTCCGGAGTCGGTAGGTTCGTCAGGTGACCTCCAAGCGCTCCCCGAAGCCACCCGTGACCAAGACCTCTGGCGCACAGCCCACTGTCGTCTCTCGTCAGACCTCTCCGCTCACCTCGGTCACCGGTGACTCCCGCAGCACCGTGAGGCCAGCTGCCCACGCCGTCCCTGCCGCCACCGCCGACACCGCCGCCACCGCCTCCCTTGTGGCGGTCGCGCACCAACCGATCGGCCGGATCCCCGTGATGGACGTCGCGCCGGTGATCAACGAGGGCAGGTGGCCCACCAAGGCCGTCGTCGGCGAGGTGGTCCCGATCGAGGCGACCGTCTTCCGCGAGGGGCACGACGCCGTCGCCGCGACCGCAGTCCTGCTCTCCCCCACCGGTGAGCGCCTCACCGCTGCGATGGTCGACATCGCCCCCGGCCTCGACCGGTTCCGCGCCGAGCTCGTTCCCGACGCCCCCGGGCAGTGGGGCCTGCTCGTCGAAGGCTGGTCTGACCCCTACGGCACGTGGGAGCACGACGCCAGGATCAAGATCGAGGCCGGCATCGATGTCGAGCTCATGCTCGCCGAGGGCGCAGCGCTGTTCACGCGCGCTGCGGCGCGCGCAGAGCTCGGAGCCGACGACGCGGCCGCGCTGCGCGGCGTCGCCGTCGCGCTCGCGGACCTGAGCCAGGACCCGTTGACCCGCCTGGCCACCGCGACGTCGCCCGCTGTGCACACCGTGCTGGCCGCCGCGCCGCTGCGCGACATGGTCTCGGCCTCCGCGACCTACCCGCTCGTCGTCGACCGCCCGCTCGCCCTCGCAGGAGCCTGGTACGAGTTCTTCCCGCGCAGCGAGGGCGCCACCCAGGACGCCGAGACCGGCCGCTGGACCTCGGGCACCTTCGCCACGGCCGCCGTGCGCCTTCCCGGCATCGCCACGATGGGCTTCGACGTCATCTACCTCACCCCCGTGCACCCGATCGGGACGACGAACCGCAAGGGCCGCAACAACTCCCTCGAGACCGTCGACGGCGACCCTGGGTCGCCCTACGGCATCGGCTCGGCCGACGGTGGGCACGACTCCATCCACCCCGAGCTGGGCACCTTCGACGACTTCGACGAGTTCGTCACCCACGCTCGCGGGCTGGGCATGGAGATCGCGCTCGACCTCGCACTGCAGTGCTCCCCCGACCACCCGTGGGTCACCGAGCACCCGGAGTGGTTCAACACCCGCGTGGACGGCTCGATCGCCTACGCGGAGAACCCTCCCAAGAAGTACCAGGACATCTACCCGCTGAACTTCGACAACGACCCCGAGGGCATCTACCAGGAGATCCTGCGTGTGCTGGGGGTATGGATCGCGCACGGTGTCACCGCGTTCCGGGTCGACAACCCGCACACCAAGCCGTTGCCGTTCTGGGAGCGTCTGCTCGGTGAGATCCGCTCGACGAACCCGGAGGTCATCTTCCTCTCCGAGGCCTTCACCAAGCCAGCGATGATGCACACCCTGGCCAAGATCGGTTTCCACCAGTCGTACACGTACTTCACGTGGCGCAACACCAAGGTCGAGCTCGAGGAGTACTTCCAGGAGGTCAGCGGGCCGGACGGGGCGTACATGCGACCCAGCTTCTGGCCGACGACGCACGACATCCTGCCGCCGTACCTGCAGCACGGCGACGTCGCAGGGTTCGCGATCCGCGCCATCCTGGCCGCCACGGCCTCCCCCACGTGGGGCATCTACTCCGGCTACGAGCTCGCCGAGCGGGTCCCGCGCCCCGGCGTCGACGAGCAGATCGACAACGAGAAGTACGAGTTCAAACCGCGCCACTGGGCCCGTGCCGACGACCTGGGGATCTCCACCCTGCTCGCCCGGCTCAACCAGATCCGCCGTGCCCACCCCGCTCTGCGCCAGCTCCGCAACCTCACCGTGCACCCCACCGACGACGACTCGATCATCGCGTTCTCCTCGCACCTGGCCGCCGAGCACTCTCCCACCGGATCGGCTGACACCGTGATCTCCATCGTCAACATCGACCCGCACGCCACCCATTCGGCGCACGTGTCCTTCGACCTCGCCGCCCTCGGCATCCACGACGCAGGCCACGACGCGACCTTCGACGCCCACGACCTCCTCACCGGAGCCACCTATGCCTGGGGGGCCCAGGCCTTCGTCCAGCTCGACCCCTTCGCCAACTGCGCGCACATCATCACGGTGGGTCAGCGATGAACGGGCCTGACCGCCGTCCGGCGACCATGCCGATCCCTGTGACGGCGCTGCCTCCGCGCACCCAGCCTGCCGTCCCCGGCGGGGGCACGAGCGAACAGCTCACCGACCCCGGACTCATCTACCCGGGTCTGAGCGACGACCCGGACTGGTTCAAGACCGCGGTCTTCTACGAGGTCATCGTCCGGGCCTTCTCCGACTCGACCGGGGCCGGCTCGGGTGACCTGCGCGGACTCATCCAGCGCCTGGACTACCTGCAGTGGTTAGGCATCGACTGCCTGTGGCTGCCGCCGTTCTACCCCTCGCCGCTGCGCGACGGCGGCTACGACGTCGCCGACTACACAGCCATCGCGCCCCAGTACGGGTCGATGGCCGACTTCACCGAGCTCATCGACGAGGCGCACAAGCGGGGGATCCGCATCGTCATCGACCTCGTGATGAACCACACGAGCGACGACCACCCCTGGTTCCAGGCCTCCCGCTCGGACCCGGAGGGCCCGTACGGGGACTTCTACGTGTGGAACGACGAGAACACGAAGTACCCCGACGCGCGGATCATCTTCGTCGACACCGAGACCTCGAACTGGACCTTCGACCCGGTCCGGCGCCAGTACTTCTGGCACCGGTTCTTCTCCCACCAGCCGGACCTCAACTTCGAGAACCCGAAGGTCATCGCCGCGATGATCGACGTCGCGCGGTTCTGGTGCCAGGTGGGCGTGGACGGGTTCCGGCTCGACGCGGTTCCCTACCTCTTCGAGGCCGAGGGCACCAACTGCGAGAACCTGCCCGAGACGCACAAGTTCCTGCGCACCGTGCGGGCCGTGATCGAGGAGGAGTTCCCCGGCCGGATCATGCTCGCCGAGGCGAACCAGTGGCCTGAAGAGGTGGTCGAGTACTTCGGTACCGACGAGGAGCCCGAGTGCCACATGTGCTTCCACTTCCCGGTCATGCCGCGGATCTACTACGCGATCAAGGATCAGCGCGCCAACCAGATCCTCGACATCCTCGCCGACACCCCCGCCATCCCGGCCGGGGCCCAGTGGGGCACCTTCCTGCGCAACCATGACGAGCTCACCCTCGAGATGGTCTCCACCGAGGAGCGCGCCTCGATGTACGGGTGGTACGCCCCCGACCCGCGCATGCGCGCCAACATCGGGATCCGGCGCCGGCTCGCGCCGTTGCTGGACAACTCCCGCAAGGAGATCGAGCTCGCTCACGCGCTGCTGCTGTCTCTGCCAGGCAGCCCCTGCCTGTACTACGGCGACGAGATCGGCATGGGCGACAACATCTGGTTGCCCGACCGCGACGCCGTGCGCACCCCGATGCAGTGGACCCCGGACCGCAACGCCGGGTTCTCGACCGCCGATCCGGGCAAGCTCTACCTGCCCCTGATCCAGTCCCTCGTGCACAACTACCAGCACGCGAACGTCGAGGCGCAGTGGGCGCAGCCGACGTCGCTGCTGCACTGGGTGCACGGCATGCTCAAGGTCCGCCGCGCGCACCCGGCCTTCGGCACGGGCACCTTCGTGCCGCTGGTCGCCGACAACGAGTCGGTCCTGGCCTTCTTGCGGGTCACCCCGGAGGAGACGATCCTCTGCGTGACCAACCTCGCGGCCACGGCCCGGGCGGCGACCGTCACGGTTCCTGGGTGGGCGGGCGCCGACCTGACCGACGTGTTCGGCGGCTCCCAGATCGGCTCGGTGGGCACGAACGGTGATGTCGTGATGACCTTGGGGTCGCGAGAGTTCTTCTGGCTCTCGCTCAGCCCGACTGCGGGGTAGTTCCCCCTCGGCTGATCCACATCACCAGCACCCCCCTGAACGGGGTGACGACGGGCGGGTAAGAAACGGCATGGCACAGGACGCAGGACGCACGACGCACGACACGGCAGGCACGGCACACACGGCACGGCACGAGGCACCCGACGGCGCGACCGGTCCGATCGACGTGGCCGCGGCGCTGGGTGCCTGGCTGCCGGGGCGGCGATGGTTCCCCGCCAAGGGAACCGACGCGGTCTTCGAGCAGGTCGCCAGGATCCCCCTGGCCGGCTCACCGGAGCCGGCGCCGCAGGTGTTCGTCGAGGTGCTGCGCGCGCTCGGTGCCGGCCCGGACGGGGCCGACGTCACGCTCCAGGTGCCGTTGGTCCTGGAGAGCGACGGACCGGGGACTGACGGTCCTGCCTCCCCGGCCGGCCTGATCGCCGAGTCCGGGGCGGCCCGGCTCTACGACGGCGCCTACCACCCTGCGTTCATCGGTGCCTGGCTCGCGGCTGCCACCTGGTCCGAGACCGCCCCGGCTGCCTCGGCGCCCTTCGACCTGACCGGGATGCGGGTGCTCACGGGCGAGCAGTCGAACACCTCCGTCCTGCTGCCCAACGTCGCCGGCGGCGCCATGCTCAAGGTGCTCCGCTCGCTCGCCCCGGGGCAGAACCCTGACCTCGTGGTCCCCCTCGCACTCACCCGGGTCGGCTGGTCCGGTGTGCCCGCGCCCTACGCGTGGAACGAGATCTCGGTGGCCGACGCCGCCCCGGTGGCGGGTGGGCACGACGCCCACGGCTGGACCGCCCACGCGGGCGTGCTCGCCGAGCTGATCCCCGACGCGGACGACGGATTTGAGCTCGCCTGCACCCACGCACGCAACGGGCTCCCCTTCGACGACCTGGCACGCGACCTCGGCGAGCGGGTCGCCCAGATGCACCAGGCGCTGCGCACCGCCTTCGCCGACGAGCTCAGCCCGGCCGACGTCACCTGGCTGCTCGGCGCGCTGCGCCGACGGGTGCTCACCGCGGCGGCGTCGAGCACCGCCGTGAGCTCCCGCGCCGCCCGGATCGAGGCGTTCCTCGTGCACCTGGGCACCGTCGCCAACGACGCCGTGCGCCAGGGCCGCCCGCTCCCCCCGGTCCAGCGCATCCACGGGGACCTGCACCTGGGACAGGTCCTGCACAACGCCGCGTCCGGCTGGCGGGTCCTCGACTTCGAGGGTGAGCCGCTGCGCCCGCTCCTCGAGCGCACCCGCCCTGACCTCGGCGAACGCGACGTCGCAGGGATGCTGCGGTCCTTCGACTACGCCTCCGCACTGGGCGGCGCGACGTCGCCGCAGTGGGCCCGCAGCGCACGCCGCGGCTTCCTCGAGGGGTACTACGGCCAGGGGTACGACGGGGTCGACCCGGACAGGCCGCAGGACGTGTCCCACCCCCTCACCGACCCCCTGCTCACCGACCGGACGGTGGTCCTGGACGCGTTCGAGCTCGACAAGGCGCTCTACGAGGTCGTCTACGAGGAGCGCAACCGGCCGGACTGGATCACCATCCCGCTCGCGGCGGTCGACCGGATCCTCGACGCCCGCGTGCCCGACGCCGTTGTGCCCCAAGAAGTCCAGGGCGCGCCGCGGCGTCTGGCAGCACCGGCTTCGCAGGCGTGGAATGGTAGGGCCATGACCGACTCGACACTGCCATCCGCTGGTCCGCTCGATCCGCTGCCCGTCTCGACCGAGGACCTCGCCGCGGTTGCACGCGGGGTCTTCTACAACCCCCACGCCGTGCTGGGTGGGCACGTCGACCCCACGGGAACGACCGTGACGATCCGCACCCGGCGCCCGCTCGCCGACGAGGTCGTCATCATCACCGGCACGAGTGAGCACACGGCCGTCCACGAGCTCGACGGCATCTGGGTGGCGGTGCTGCCCACGACGGACGCCACGGTCCCGGACTACCGCATCGCCTCGCGCTACGGCGACGAGACCGTGGTCGCGGACGATCCCTACCGGTTCCTGCCCACGGTCGGCGAGCTGGACCAGTACCTCATCGGCGAAGGCCGTCACGAGGAGCTGTGGACCGCGCTCGGCGCGAACCTCAAGACCTACCCGAGCACGCTCGGTGAGGTCCACGGGACCGCCTTCGCCGTCTGGGCACCCAACGCCCGCGCCGTGCGGCTGGTCGGTGACCTCAACTTCTGGGACGGTTCGTCCCACCCCATGCGCTCGCTCGGATCCACAGGCATCTGGGAGCTGTTCGTCCCCGGCGTCGGCGCCGGCAGCCGCTACAAGTTCGAGATCCTCGGGCCCGACGGCGCGTGGCACCAGAAGGCCGACCCGGTCGCCAAGGGGACCGAGATCCCGCCGGCCACCGCCTCTGTCGTCGTGCAGTCCGCGTACACGTGGGACGACCAGGAGTGGATCACCCGGCGCGCCGGGAGGGACCCGCACAACGCTCCCCTGAGCATCTACGAGGTCCACCTGGGCTCCTGGCGCCAGACGCTGTCCTACCGAGACCTGGCCGTGCAGCTGACCGAGTACGTCGTGGACATGGGCTTCACGCACGTCGAGCTCATGCCGGTGGCCGAGCACCCCTTCGGTGGGTCCTGGGGCTACCAGGTCACCTCCTACTACGCACCGACCTCGCGGTTCGGTCACCCCGACGACTTCCGCTTCCTCGTCGACAGCCTGCACCAGGCCGGGATCGGCGTCATCCTCGACTGGGTGCCCGCCCACTTCCCCAAGGACGCCTGGGCGCTGGCGCGCTTCGACGGGACCGCCCTGTACGAGCACCCGGACCCGATGCGCGGGGAGCAGATGGACTGGGGCACCTACGTCTTCAACTTCGGACGGTCGGAGGTGCGCAACTTCCTCGTCGCCAACGCGACCTACTGGCTCGAGGAGTTCCATATCGACGCGCTGCGCGTCGACGCCGTCGCGTCCATGCTCTATCTCGACTACTCCCGCGAGCACGGAGCGTGGGCCCCGAACATCCACGGGGGCCGTGAGAACCTCGAGGCCATCAGCTTCCTCCAGGAGGCGAACGCCACGGCCTACCGGCGCAGCCCCGGCGTCATGATGATCGCCGAGGAGTCGACGGCGTGGGCCGGGGTCACCCAGCCGACGAGCGCAGGCGGCCTCGGGTTCGGGCTCAAGTGGAACATGGGCTGGATGAACGACACCTTGCGCTACCTCGCCGAGGCACCGATCAACCGCCGGTACCACCACCACGAGGCCACGTTCTCGCTGGTGTACGCCTACTCCGAGCAGTTCGTCCTGCCGATCAGCCACGACGAGGTCGTGCACGGCAAGGGCTCCCTCATGCGCAAGATGCCCGGGGACGACTGGCAGCAGCTGGCCGGCGTGCGGCTGCTCTTCGCCTACCAGTGGGCGCACCCGGGCAAGCAGCTGACCTTCATGGGCAACGAGTTCGCCCAGGGCACCGAGTGGGCCGAGTCGTCCAGCCTCGACTGGTACCTGCTCGACCACTCCGGCCACGTCGGCGTGCAGAGCCTGGTCCGGGACCTCAATGCCCTCTACCTCGACCACCCCGAGCTGTGGGCCCTCGACCACGACCCCGCAGGCTTCGAGTGGCTCGACGCCTCCGACGCCGACCACAACGTGCTCTCGTTCCTGCGCCGGGACCGCGAGGGCAACGTCATGGCCGTGCTCATCAACTTCTCCGGCAGCCCGCACGAGGGCTACCGGCTGCCGCTGCCCTCGGGCGGGGTGTGGCGCGAGGTGCTCAACACCGACGCGGCTGTCTACGGCGGCTCGGGCGTGGGGAACCTCGGGTCGGTCCAGACCGAGGAGGTGCCGTGGTCGGGACGCCCGTACTCGGTCGCCCTCCAGGTGCCCCCGCTCGGCGCGGTGTTCCTCGTCCCGGAGCTGTAGCCCAGTCCCGGAGCTGGCGCCCACAAGAGACAGACGACAGATGGTCGGCCCCGATGGGGCCGACCATCTGTCGTCTGGGTCGGAACGCGCTTGTGCCGGTCCTGCTAGTACAGCGCCGTCATGAGCGCGCGCCGGGCGGGAGCCACCCGAGGGTCCTGAGATCCCAGGAGATCGAAGTACTCGACGAGCCGCTTGCGCAGCACCTCGCGGTCGGGGGCGTCCGGGACCAGCTCGATGAGCCGGTTGAGGGCGTCCTCGACCTTCCCGCCGAGCAGGTCGATGTCGGCCACGGCGAGCTGGGCGTCGATGTCTCCCGGGGCGTCGGCGGCCCGCCGGCGCACGGCGGCGAGGTCGGCGTCGTGGGTGCGCAGCAGGAGCTTGACCTGAGCCAGCCCGGCCGTGGCCAGCTGGTCTCGGGGGTCCTCGCGCAGGGCCTGCTCGTACGCGGCGACCGCGGTGGGCAGGTCGTCAGCCTCGATCGCGTCGAAGGCCTTCTGGTGCAGCGGGGGCAGCTCCGGCTCCGGCTCGGGGAGGTCGGCTCCGGTCGCCATCGAGCCGTCGTAGGACTCCAGCACCCCGGTCACCCCGTTCGCCGCAGCGGCCTCGAGGATCTCCTCGAGGATCCCGCGGATCTGCTCGGCCTCGGCGACGCCCTGGAAGAGCGGGACCGGCTGCTGGGCGAGGATCGCCACGACCGTGGGGAACGCCTCGACCTGGAAGGCCTGCGCGATCTGGGGATAGTCGGTGACGCTGATCCGGGCCAGCAGGAACCGTCCGGCGTACTCCTGGGTGAGCGCACCGAGGGTCGCGGCGAGGCGGATGCTCTCCGGGTCGGTCGGCAGCCAGAGCAGCGCGATGACCGGCACCTTGGCCGACTGCTGGACCACCGAGGGGAACATCTCGTCGGTGATGTCCACCACGAACCCGCCTGCGGCAGGAGCGCCGCCGGGCGCTCCTGGCGGTGGAGCGGTCGGGCGCCCGAAGGCGGACAGGTCCACGGCGCCGCGGACCTCGAACTGTGAACCAGGTGCACCAGGTTGACTCATGGGTCCCATCCTTCCATCTGAGGCGACGAAGCGGGAAACCGTGACCGAAGAGCGAGCAGCCCGGCGATCAGGAGGTCCGTCATTCGGCCGGGGAGGTCAGGGGATGGAGGCCGACGTGGTGATCAGCTCGCTCCCGATCACGGACACGGGCGTGCCCGCGGACGCCGGTGGGATGTAGATGCCGACGAGGCTCGTGCGTCCCACGGTGAGCGAGTTGCTCGGCTCCGTGGCGCCGATGAAGGCCTGTTCGGTCGGTGACGGTGAGATCTTGGCACTCTCCTCCCCCTTGAGCGTCTCGAGGGAGGTGATCTCCCCGACCACGAGCGCTCCGCCGTCGGCGGTGCGCAGCGTCCGCAGCGCACCAGCGGTCGGGGTGAACTGCAGCGTGTACGTGCCGGTGATCTCGGCAGCCGACGCTGCCCGCTTCTCCCGCAGCGCCGACATCTGCTCACGCAGCGGGTCGGTCGGGAACTCCGCGAGGTAGGGCGAGGCGTCACCGTTGGTGAGGAGGTCGGCGTAGTGCGCCACGGCGTCCGCCGGGGTGAGCAGCAGCGTGGGGTCGTCCGGGGCGACGGCCTCGGTGCCGATCGCTGCCGCCGGGAAGGCGGGCAGCGTGACCCCCGGGAACAGCCGGATCCAGCCCCACAGCTTGTAGGGGTCGCGGGCGGTGGCCTGCTCGGTGACCAGCAGGCGTTCGGTCTGCAGGTTCTGCGGGCGCTCGCTCACCGCGAAGGTCGTCCTGGGCCAGGTCTGGGTGGTGGGCAGCACTTCGGACTGGACCGTGGTGGGGATCTCGGAGATCGCGTCGGGGCTGCCGGTCGCCGTGGCGACCGTGAACTCCGCCGTGCGGAACGTCAGGGCCGGGCCGGTCACCCGGCTGTCGAGCGCCGCCGGGTCGAGGGAGGCCGAGGCCGCTGTGAGCGTCTCGCCGATCGCGGTGAGGATCACCTCGTCCTGATCGACCGTGAGCACCACGGGAGGCGCCGAGGGTGCAGGGTCGACCTGGACCTCGGGCAGATCCGGGGTGCAGGCCGTCAGCAGGAGGAACCCGGCGGTTGTCAGAACGAGTGCGGGCGTGGTGCGTCGCATCAGGATCCTTCCGTCGTGGTGTTGTTGCGGGGCGCCGTGCTCTGCGGGGCCGACCCGTCCGTGGGGGACGTCGCCCCCTCCGGGCGCACGCCCCAGGCCTGACGCCAGCTGGACCCGGACGCGGAGCTGGATTCCGCGGGCAGCCACACCGGGCGAGCCAGGTCGACCACGGGCGGCGCCGCTGGGGCAGGTGGTGCGGTCTCGGTCTTCTTGACCATGGGGATCGCGCCGGTCCACGGCCACGCCCGCTTCGTGCGGCGGGCTGCGGCGTTGACCTCTTCGAGTCGTGTCTGCTCCTCCAGTGCGGCCTGCTCTCGCAGCTCGCGGCGGGTGAGACCGGTGCGGGTCTCGGTGCCGTCGGTGGCCGAGGACGCCCCGACCATCGCCCCGGAGCCGGCGGAGATCGTCTGTCGGAACGAGGAGCCGGCGGTTCCTGCGGCGCCATCGGTGCCATCGGTGACCGGTCGCCCGATCGCCGCGGCACGCTGACGAGCCGCGGCGCGCATCGCCGAGCTGTTGGTGGGGGCGGAAGCCACCGGGTCGCGGGAGCGGAGGAAGAAGAACCCGTAGACGCACCCGGCGAGGACGAGCAGCGTACCGAGCAAGACTCCTGGCCACATCAGCGGGGTGGTGACCTCGCGGGGCCAGCTCAGGGTGAGCTGCGGCGTCGCGGCGTCCTCACCGACCGCGGCCACCAGCAGGACCTCGTCGCTCGAGGACGCGTCCCAGGTGAGGGAGGCGGACTCGGTCCCGATCGCGCTGGTCAGCCACATGTCCGAGACCTCGGGATCAGGGCCGACCGCGGGAGCTTCTTCGGCCGGGAGGTCCTCCACGGGAGCTGCCTCAGCCGGAGCTTCCTCAGCCGGTGCCTCTTCGGCCGGTGGTTCTTCGGCCGGTGGTTCGGTCGGTTCGTCGGGGCTCGCAGGCTCCGTGACGCTCAGCGTCTCCCAGTCGGAGGCGCCGGTCACCTCAAGGACCGGGTCCTCACCGATCCAGCCTTCGACATCGACGGCTCGACCTATCGCCAGGACCACCTTCGCGTCGGCGGAGGACGTCGCGGTGATCGTCACGGAGTCGTCCACGAGGCCAAGGACGCCGGGGGCGGTGGTCAGGAGGGTTGCACCGCTCTGGGTGCCGGTCGTCATGACCGCCGTGTCACTGGGGCGCCAGAGGGTCCCTGACGCGACCGAGAGCCCGGCGAGCACCAGGCCCACGAGCACCAGGCTGATCGTCACGAATTTGTGGAGCACCGATTGTTCCCTTCGACTGCGGTCTTCCAGCCTATCGCCCCACCGCTCGCGCAGATCGAGCCCTTGCCCCGTAAACAGTGCATACCCGACGCGAGCGGACGGTCGTCGTCCACCACGTCCGGACCCGTTAGGCTGGGCCTCACAGTGGCGGAACCCTTTGTCACAGCGACGTATCCATGCTCCTGCAGGCTGTCCAGGCCACCATGTGAATGTTCAGTGGAGCATGTTCAACCCTGACCTCGGAGGTCTGTTGTGTCCGACGATCGCCCGATCTTCCCCGTCGTCATGCGCGGCTACGACCGATCACAGGTCGACGGACGCATCCAGTCCCTCGAGTCGAACCTGGCGAAGTCGCTCGCGCAGATCGAGGCACTCGAAGCACACACGCGACAGGTCACCACCGACCTCGACGCGGCCCACGAGAAGATCCGTGAGACCGACCGCCCCTCCTACGCCGGGCTGGGCTCACGCATCGAACAGCTCATGCGCACCGCCGAGGAGCAGTCGACCGACGTCATGTCTCAGGCGAACACGCACGCCGAGGACGTCGTGAACCGAGCGAAGACGACCTCCGGGCAGATCAGGTCGCGTGCCGAGAACGAGGCCGCCGAGATCTTGGCTGCGGCCCGCCGCGAGGCGGACGAGGTCAAGGCCGCCGCCCACAACGAGGCCGAGACCGCCACCGTCTCGGCCGAGCGTCGCGCAGAGGAGCTGGTGGGGTCGGCAGAGCGGGAGGCCGCCCGGATCCAGACGGCCATCATCACCGAGGGGACCGAGCGTCGCACGTCCCTCGAGCGCGAGCTCGGGACCCTGCGCGCGACCACCGAGCGCGAGACCACCGAGCTGCGCGTGACCACCGAGCGCGACGCCCAGGCGCTGCGCACCAGCACCGAGGAATGGGCGGCGAACGAGCGCGAGGAGGCGGCTCGCTACGCACGTGAGCTGCGTCAGGCGACCGACGCCGAGACCACCGAGCTGCGCCACCGGACGGACTCCGAGACCGCGGCGGCCCGCAAGGACGCCGACGACTACACCTCTCATCTGCGAGCGTCCGCCACCCGCGACACCGACGAGCTGCGCCAGCGCACCGAGACCGACGCCGCCTCCATGCGCGCGGCGGCCCAGCAGGAGGTCGACGCCCGCCGCGCCGAGCTCAGCCGCGAGCTCGCCTCGCTCCGTCAGGCGACCGAGGCCGAGATCGCCGCCTTGCGGTTCGGCGTCGACCAGGAGCTCGATGCCGTGCGCCTGCAGGCAGAGCACGACCTCTCGGACCTGCGCACCACGACCGAGCGCACGACGACCGAGCTCGCTACCCGCGCCAGCCTCGAGGCGACGCACCTGGTGGAGACCGCGACCCGGGAGGCCGCGGAGCTGCGCGAGAGCGCCCAGCGCGAGACCGCCGAGCAGCGCGAGAGCGCCGCGCGCGAGACGACCGAGCTGCGGGAGCAGACGGCCGTGGACGCCGCCAAGGTCGTCTCGGACGCCCTGCGCCAGGCCGAGGAGACACTCTCCACGAGCCGGACCGAGTCCGCGGCGATGCTCGACGCCGCTCGTGAGGGGCTCGCTCGCGCCGAGCTGGACATCGCCGCCAAGCACGAGGCGGCCCAGCTCGCCGACACCGAGCTCCACGCCCAGAGCAAGGCCGAGACCGACCGCCTGCTCAGCGACGCCGAGCGGCACGCCGCCGAGGCCGAGCAGCGGGCCGCGGAGGCCCTGGCGACCTTCGAGCAGATCCGCAAGGACAGCGACGCCTACACCAAGGAGTCGGCCGAGTCGGCCCGTCTGGCTGCGGAGGCCATCACCGCCTCCTCCCGCGAGCAGGCCGAGCAGACCCTCAGCGACTCCCTGATCGAGGCCGAGCGGGAGCGCAGCGCCGCCCAGCGTCAGGTCGACGACCTCAACCGTCAGCGCGAGTCCATCACCACCTACCTCGACGAGCTGCGGAACCTGCTGGGCAGCGAGGCCATCCCGAGCGCGTCCACGCTCGAGAAGGCCGCGGCGGTCGAGGAGTCCTTCGCCGCCGCGACCGCCACGCAGCAGAAGCCGAAGAAGCCGGCCCGCCGCGCTCCGCTCTCGGCGCAGGGAACCCCCACCCAGGGCACCCCCGCCCAGCAGGCGCGCAAGGCCGCGGCCGGGAAGGCCCGTCCGGCTCCGCTGTCCGCGTCCCCCGCGACCAGTGACGCCCACGACACCGATCACGCCGGCGACACCAGCGACACACCCGGCGCTGAGGTCAGCCCGGTCGTCCCGGTCAACCCGGTCAGCCCGGTCGTCGACGCGACCCCGGACCAGGGTGACGCCGTGTCCGGCACCACGCCTTCCGACGACGGCGAGGAGCGCATCGAGGCGTCCGAGGCACGTTGATCGACGTGTCCGGCAGCCCCGAGAGCTCATGGCGTGAGAAGGCCTCGCTCAACGCCGCCCACCAGCGGTCCGAGCTCGAGCGCAAGCGTCGGGTGCAGTCCGACCAGGCGCGGGCGATGATCGCGGAGTTCGTCCGTGCGGCCGTGGCCGCCGAGGTCCCGACCCGCAGGTTCGTCGCCCGCAGCTACGGCGGCGGGTCGAACTACCGGACCTCGGTCGACGGCTGGTACCTGCGCAAGAACGAGAGCGTGGGGGTCGGCATCGACGGGGAGTTCTACGTGCTCACCGTCCAGGGCTCGCTCATGGCACGCCTGCGCGGGGCCGAGCTCACCCCGAGCGACCCGCCGCTGGTGCTCGGCCAGGGAGCGCGGGACGGCGAGTCCATCGACCTCAGCGAGGCGCTGGATCGAGCCCTCCACCCCGAGCGACCGGTCTGACCTCGGCCCTGCGACCTCAGCCCCTCCGGCTCGGGCCGCCGGTCAGTACGTCGGCGGCACCCGGTGGACCAGCTCGGCCAGCGCCTGCGCGACGTCGTCCGGCGCCTCGATCGCGCTCATGTGCCCGGCGTCGGGGACCACGACGAAGACCGGCTCGCTGAGCGCCGCCACCATGTGCTCGGCTGCTGCCACGGGGGTGAGCGTGTCCTGCGCCCCCACCACGACCGTGGCCGGTCCGGCGAACCCCGCCAGCACGCCAGTCCGGTCCGCGCGCGCGGCCATGGCCCGTTGCGACCAGGCGACCCCGGCCGGGGACTGCGCACCGATCCATCCGTCGAGCACGTCGACCAGGCCGGGACGCCGAGTTCGGCTGGTCGCCCCGAGGGTGCTCGACCTCATCCCCCGCACCGCCTCGACGGTCCCGGACTGCTCCACCTCGTCGGCGACCCGCAGCCGGTTCGCGCGCGCGGCGTCGTCGTCCGCGGTGGACTTGGTGTCCACCAGGGCGAGACCAGCGACCAGGTCGGGGTGGCGTTCGGCGAGGGCGAGGGCGACATACCCGCCCATCGACAGACCCGCGACGACCGCAGAGGTGATCCCGGCGTCGCGCAGGGAGGCTGCGACCGCGTCGGCCGCGATCTCGACGGAGGGGACGGGAAACTCTGCGAGCGGGGTCTCCCCCAGCCCGGGCAGGTCGACCGCGACGACGGTGACGTCGTCCGGGAGCGCCCGCGCGACGTCGTCCCACATGCGGTGGTCGAGCGGAAACCCGTGCAGCAGGAGCAGCGCCGGCGCGCCGGGTCCGGCGTCGCGGTAGGTGAACAGGGAGACGCGGGGATCGGTCATCGCGGTACCTCTCTCATCGGGTGCCTCTCATCGGGTGCCCCAGCAGCGTGAGTGCCAGTGGCGGCGGTCGGCGAGCGCCGCCTGCACGCCGAACAGGGAGTCGTTGGCCCAGGCCACGACGTGCGCGGTGCCGGCGGCAATCTCCTGGTTGCAGCCGGGGCACCGGTAGGCCTTGTCGTTCCCGCGGACGCTCTGGACCGTCCACTCCTCACCGCGGCGCTCCTCGGTCCGCCGGCCCCCGGTGACCCGGTCCAGGTCGAGCGGTCGATACTCCTCGGTGTAGGGGCGACGCGAGGAACGACGTGAAGACGGCATGGGTCCATCCTCCCAGCAATCGGCCGGCGCGCACCCACGTCCCGCGCCGGCGAGAAGGGCCTGGTGGGTCGCTCGTCTCAGGGACCTTCCAGCATTCGACGCTACAGTTGCGAGGCCCGCGGCTTCGGCCGCACGCCTCTCGACCATCGAAGGACTGACTCGTCTTGAAGAACCGCACTGTGCGCGGGATCGCCGCGCTCACCCTCGGAGCAGCGCTCCTCCTGTCCGCCTGCGGGACCTCCGACGAGACGACGCCGTCGCCGAGCGACTCCGCCACCGTCGCCGCCGCAGAGCCGACCGCAGCGGACATCGCAGCCCTCGAGGCCGTGACCGTGGCCGGCGACCCCGGCGCCAAGCCGACGCTGACCATCGCGGCCCCGTTCACGACGAGCGCCGAGGTGACCCGTGTGGCCTCCGAGGGCACCGGCGACGAGATCCTCGAGGGCAACCTCGTCGGCCTCCAGCTCGTGGCGTACACCGGGTCCGACGGCGCGGAGGTGCAGTCGAGCTGGGACGTCCCCGCCTTCGAGGTCGCCCTCGACGGCACGGAGCTGCCGCCCGCCCTCACCGAGGCGCTCGCCGGGCAGAAGGTCGGCGTCCGCGTCCTGTACGCCCAGCCGCAGGCCCCCGTAGAGGGCGCGACTGAAGCGGCCGCCGAGTCGGTCATCTACGCGGTCGACGTCACCTCCACCCGCCCCGTCCCCACCCGCGCCGAGGGCGAGGCCGTCACGCCTCCCGCCGGCCTGCCGACGGTCACGCTCGACGAGTCCGGCGCGCCGACCGTCACGATCCCCGACGCCTACCCCGCGCCCACCGAGCTTGTCGTCCAGCCCCTCATCACCGGCACCGGACCCGTCGTCGAGGCAGGCCAGACGGTCGAGTTCCACTACGCCGGATACAAGCTCTCCGACGGCACGAAGTTCGAGGCCTCCTGGGACTCAGCCACACCGTTCACGTCCGCGATCGGGACCGGCGCCGTCATCGCCGGCTGGGACCAGGGACTGGTCGGCCAGACCGTCGGCAGCCAGGTGCTGCTCGTCATCCCGAAGGCGCTCGCCTACGAGGGCTCGGCGAACGACCTGGCCACCGAGGACCTCGTCTTCGTCGTGGACATCCTGCGCGTCAAGTGATCCGCGGGCCGATCGCACCCGCTCTGCTCGTCGCGCTGACCGCGCACAACCGACCACCGAAGGACTGACTCGTCGTGAAGAACCGCACCGTGCGCGGAATCGCCGCACTCACCCTCGGAGCAGTGCTCCTCCTGTCTGCCTGCGGGGACGACACGGAGGACGCCACCTCGACACCGGGCGCCTCCGCCACGACGCCGGGCGCCGCCCCCGAGGAGACCTTCGCGACCCCGACCGCCGAGGACGTCACCGCCCTCGAGTCGGTGACGTGGACCGGCGACGCCGGCACCAAGCCCACGCTCGCCTTCACCGCGCCCCTGACGGTGACCACTGCCGTGTCCCGCGTGGTCACCGAGGGCACCGGTGAGGCCCCCGGAGAGGGCGGCGTGGTCTGGGTCCGAGCGGTCACCTATGACGGGAGCACCGCGGCGGAGCTGGTGGGGTCCGCGAGCTCGTGGGACGCCCCGCAGATGCTCGACCTCAGCACTGCCCCCGAGGGCCACCCGTTGGCGGCGATCCTGCTGGGCAAGACCCTCGGCACGCAGGCTCTGTACGCGGCGCCGGTCGAGAAGGAGGACGGGACCTCCGTCACCGCCCTGACCGCGCTCGAGATCGTCGCGGCGCCCCCGACCACCACCCTCGAGGAGGGCATGCCGACGGCGACCTTCGACGAGTCTGGCGTCCCGTCGATCACCGTCCAGCCCGGGTTCGCCGGGCCGACGGAACTCCTCACCCAGGTCCTCGTCGAGGGCGATGGCGCGGTCGTGGAAGATGGCCAGACGGTCACCGTGAACTACAGCGGCTGGCTGCAGTCGACCGGTGAGAAGTTCGACTCCTCCTGGGACCGCGGCGAGACCTTTGACGTCGCCCCGATCGGATCCGGCGCCGTCATCGCGGGCTGGGACCAGGGTCTGGTCGGTCAGCAGGTGGGCAGCACGGTCATGCTGGTCATCCCGTCGGACCTGGCGTACGGCCCGCAGGGCAACGCCAGCATCCCCGGTGGCGCGTCGCTCGTCTTCGTCGTGGAGATCGTCTCCGCGACGTAGCTCACCGACCTGATCCGAGGCCCGCTCACCCCACCGGTGAGCGGGCCTTTCGTCGTTCCGGGGCACCGGGGTTCCGCGTAGGGTGAGCGGGTGACCGCGACTGTGCACTCCACGCCCACCGACCGTGAAGTCCTCACCTGGGAGACCTTCGGCCGCGCCTCCCGCGAACTCGCCGAGCAGGTGGTGGCCAGCGGGTTCCTGCCCGAGGTCGTCGTCGCCGTCGCGCGCGGCGGGCTGCTGCCCGGCGGCGCCGTCGCGTACGCGCTGGGCACCAAGGGTGTGGGCACGCTCAACGTCGAGTTCTACACCGACATCGGCACGACCCTGCAGGACCCGCGGGTCCTCCCCCCGCTCATGGACACCTCCGAGCTCCCGGGTGCCCGCGTCCTCGTGGTCGACGACGTAGCCGACTCGGGCAGAACCCTCGCCCTGGTCATGGGCATGCTCGCGGACAAAGGTGTGCTGGCCCGCTCCGCAGTCCTGTACACCAAGCCCGCCTCGATCGTCGTGCCCGACTACTCCTGGCAGACCACCGACCGCTGGATCACCTTCCCGTGGTCGGCCCACCCCCCGGTCGACGGCGCGCTGCCGGCCGCCCGCGAGTAGCGACACCCGGGTCAGATCTCGGCCGGGCTGACCGGTGGCTGCACCGGGCCCACGCCGGTGTCGGCCGGCGCTCCCCGGGCGACCCGGAGCAGGTGCGGGACCAGGAGGATGAGCCAGACCGCGGTGGGGATCAGTGACACCATCGCCAGAGCCAGCCCGACCGACCCGACGTTCGCCGGGACGAGCATGGTCGCTCCGGTGACCAGGCCGACAGCACCAGGCAGCCGACCGAAGATGCGGTGCCGCACCATCGTCGCCGAGAAGACGAGGGTGCTGATCCCGCCCAGGACGTAGCTGGTGGCGAACGTCCCGCCGTCGTAGAGGGTCAGCAGGCTCCGGCCCGCTGCCTGCAGCGCGGCCTGGTCCGCCGGTGATGTCGCTGCGGCGTACTGGTCGCTGAGCATCCACATCGAGAAGGTCGCCTCCCGCGAGACGACGAACAGCACCAGGCTGAACAGACCCACCACCAGGGCCAGCAGTGCCCAGGCAGGTGCCGCGTGCCGGAGCACCACGTACAGCGTCAGGTAGAAGGGAATCAGCGCGAGGTAGTCGAGGGTCAGGAGGATGTCGAGGTCGAGGAGCCCGAGCAGCGGGCTGTCCTGGAACAACGCGAAGAACTCCTCGACCGTGTCCGGGGGCCGGTGGAGGAGGAAGACTGCCGCCTGGATCGGGATCATCACCACCACCAGGACCGCGGCGGCGGCACCGAGCCGGATCAGACCTCGCCATTCCGGGCCGATCAGCCCTGTCGTTGCGGATTCGCTGGTCATCGTCACACCTCCACGGTCGAGCTGGGTCAGGGACAGGGTCGCGGTCAGGGGATGGGGACGAGCGGCTCGAGCCAGCTCGGTTGCCACAGCGCAAGGGCGATGAGGGCGGCGTCGATCGCGAGCCCCACGACGAGCTGCTTGTCCCAGTAGAGAAGGAGCAGCACCGCGGAGACTCCCGCGGCGACGATCGTCAGGACCGGCCACGCACCAGACAGGCCGGGCGCCCCCCACACGCTCAGCGCCACCAGCACCCCGACGACGAAGCGCACGACGGCGGTCATGGCGCGCTCCGGCTGCCCTCGAGGAGCCCTTTGAGGCCGGTCCAGATGGATCGCTCCTGGCGTCGCCCGATCCAGCCGACCAGCGGACCCGCGAGCCGGGCCGGGCCAGCGACCGCGACGTCCCAGTCCCACGAGAACAGGGTCCCGCCCGGGACGGAGCGGCACTGCACCTCACCCTCGACGACAGCACCGGTCATGGTGGAGCGGCTCGCCAGCCGATGGGGGCGATCGAATCCGGTGCACTCGATCGTCACCTGCACCGGTCCGCCCCGGCTCTCGACCGTCGAGCGGAACTGCGTCCCCACCCCGATCGGCCCCTCGGTGAGCTTCACCGACTCCACCATCTTCTCGTTGTAGCTGGGCTCGTTGCGCTGGTCCGCGACGAAGTCGAAGACCTCGTCGACCGGCCGGTGGATCTCGATGCTGCCGCGGAGTCTGGTCATGGCGTCCTCCCCTGACCCCCGATGTGCTCCGGCGGCTGCTCACCACGATCCTCGCCCCGTTCGATGCTCGGTAGGGTCTTCCGACCCGCCGCCCGGCCCACATCATGGCGTCGGCAGGCAGGCGGGGCGTGGTGCCCGGGCCAGAACGCGCGAATGATGACCTTTGGCACTACCTTGGTCTCGGAACCACGCCTAGTGTTGCGCTTGGCACCCGCCGACACCGGCTGAGGGAGGCGCGATGACCCGCAAGGACATGATCCTGCTCGGACTGCTGCTGTTCAACGGCGTGAGCGCCGTGGCCGGAGGCCTCGCCCTGATGACCGACTGGATTCCCGAGCAGGCCTCCTGGGTCCGGCACACCGACTTCCCCAGCAACTACTTCCCGGGCGTGATCCTTCTGGCGATCGTCGGCGGCAGCTCGCTCATCGCCGCCACCGCCCTGGTCAAACGCAGCGACGGCTGGCAGCTGACCAGCATCGTCGCGGGAGCGATCATGGTGTTCTGGATCGTCGGCGAGGTCGCGTCGATCCGCGCCTTCCATGTGCTGCAGCTGATCTTCCTCGTGACCGGATCGCTCGTCGTGGTGTGGACACCGGCTGGACACCGGACCGGGACAGGCCGCGAGGACGATCCCTCATCCCGCCAGGCGGGCTAGCTCCTCCCGCATCGCCTGCACGAACACGGCTCCGGGAACCCTGGCTTCGTCGAAGTGGATGCTGCACCTCAACCTGCCGGCGTAGGACACCGCCGCGACGCCGAGCCGAACGTTGCCGGCCAACCCACCGACCGGCCAGATCGCGACCGTCGGCGCCCCCGCAAGATGCAGCTGGTCAGCGGTGCCAGGCACGTTGGTGACGAAGCCAGCCACGACGTGCTGGCGGTGAGCGACGTGGTCCATGACACGCGCACCCCAGGGGCCGCGCATGAACTCCAGCGTCCCCTGCTCGCGGGCGCGCACCTTCTCCTCCCGGGTGCGGGCAGCGATGAGTCGAAGGCGCGCGTCAGGCGCCGGAACACCGAGTGGCAGCCGCACGAGCATGACACCGACCTGGTTGCTCGACGTGCCCCGCCGGCGCAGGGCGACCGGGACCGAGACCGGCAGCTCGGCGGGCACCTGTTCCCCGGCCCAAGACAGGGCTGAGGCGTAGCCCGCCGCGACAGACGCGAGCAGAGCGTCGTTCACCGTCGCCCCGAGCGGTCGCGTCCGCGCCTGGAGCGCCGCGAGGTCCGCGTCCACGAAGAGGACTCCGCGATGCGGGCCGCGGTCCCCGAGCAGCATCGTGGGCCCGATCCCCTGGCCGCCGACCATCGACACCACACGATGCAGACCGACACCGAGCCGCCGGAGGCTGGGGAGCCGAAGCGACCCTCGGCGGGTCGAGGCCGCCGGTGTCAGTGCCGGGGTCTGGATCGGGTTCGGGTCTGCGGCCGCGTGCCGGGCCGCCGCTCCCGAACGCTCGAAGAGCTGGTCCACGATCGCGAGCGCTGCAATCCCGTCGGCGATCACGTGATGGATCCGCAGCACGATCCCCACCTGTCCGGGGCCCGCTCCCGGCACGACGAGGAGCTCCCACGGAGGGCGGTCCAGTGCCAGTGGCACGGTCATCAGCTCCCCGCAGGTCCGCTCGAGACCCCCGAGCCCCTCGACGGGGTCGATGAGCCGGATGTGGGTGTCGAGGTCGGGTGGCACCTCGACCCAGCGATGCCGGCGACCGCTCGCGACCGGGATGCGGCGCAGCGCCGGCAGCGCAGCGATCCGCGGGCGGAGCGCGGCACGCAGGGCAGCCATGTCCGGACTGCCGTCACGACCGACACACCCGCCCGGCGCGAGGAGTCCGGCGATGAGGAACACGTTGACCTGGCCGGGATGGTCGATCACCAGGTTCGCCTCGTCGACCGCCGCAAGCCGCCCCGTCGCTGACCGCATGCCGCCAGCCTAGGTGGGCGCCGCGCCGGCGGCCACCGCGCGAGAAGCGCGGGAAACCACCGAGAGGCATAGATTTGTCGTGGTGCGATCCACACCCGGACCGCCCTGCCTGCCGGCCCTCACCGAGGAGATCTGATGCGCGCTCTTGTGGTCTACGAATCCTTGTGGGGCAACACCGCGCAGGTGGCGCGGGCCATCGGCACCAGGCTCAGCGCCCAGGCGGACGTCGAGATCCTCGACTCCGATGCCGCCCCACGATCGGTCGAGGGATACGACCTGCTCGTGGTCGGTGGCCCCACGCACGCCTTCTCGATGACCCGCGCCTCGACTCGATCCGACGCGGTCACGACCCGGTCCGCCCCGCACGAGCCGACCCGTGGAATCCGGGAGTGGCTCAACGAGCTCGACCGGCCCGCGACGCAGATCCCGGCGGTCGCCTTCGACACCCGGGTCGCCAAGCCGCGCCTTCCCGGTTCCGCCGCGAAGGCGGCGAGGCACGAGCTGCGCTCGCTCGGTTTCGAGACGTCGGTCAAGCAGCAGACCTTCCACGTCCACGGCTACGAGGGCCCCCTCGCCGACGGTGAGCTCGACCGCGCAGCGGAGTGGGCCGACGAGGTGCTCGCACAGCTCGGTACCAGCACGTAGCAGCTCGGTACCAGCACCTAGCACCGCTGCGACGAGGCCGTCACGACAGGGCAGGACAAGGCAGTCACGACGAGCCCGTCACGACGAGCGACCCCGAGACGTGACCTGAGCGGAGGGCGTCGAGCGCGGTGCGCGTCTGGTCGGCGGGGTACGGGGTGACCGTCGGGGAGACGTGGAGTGCGTGGGCGAGCCGGAGCAGCGCGCTGCCGTCCGCGCGGGTGTTGGCGGTCACCGTGCGCAGGTCCCGTTCGTCGAAGAGGTGCCGCGTGTAGTCCATCGCGGGGATGTCGCTCATGTGGATCCCGGCGAGCACCACCGTGCCACCCCGCTCGGTGGCCTCCAGCGCTCGCGGGACCAGCGCTCCGGCGGGGGCGAACACGATCGCCGCATCGACCTTCACCGGCGGGGCGTCGGTGGCGTCACCGACGAAGGCCGCACCGATCCGTCGAGCAAGATCCTGGCTCTCCTCGCCGCGTGTCATGACGTACAGCTGCGCACCGGCCGCTGCAGCCAGCTGGGCGGTGATGTGCGCGCTCGATCCGAACCCGTAGATGCCGAGCCGTCCACCCGGGGGGAGGTTGGCCCGCGTCAGCGCCCGGTAGCCGATGATCCCCGCGCACAGCAGGGGTGCAGTCGTGGCAGGGTCGGTGTCGGAGGGTAGGACGTAGGTGTAGGTCTCCGGCGCGACCGCGTACTCAGCGAAGCCCCCATGATCGTCCCACCCGGTGTATCGGGAGTGTGGGCACAGGTTCTCTCGACCCTCACGGCACCACCGACACGCACCGCAGGTGCGGCGCAGCCAGGCGATCCCGACGCGGTCACCGCGGCGGGCCTGCCGGACGGCGGGGCCGACGTCGACCACGACGCCGACGATCTGGTGACCGGGAACGACGTGGGGCAGGTGGACGGCCAGCTCGCGGTCGATGACGTGCAGATCGGTGCGACACACCCCGCAGGCCTCGACCCGGACGAGCACCTCGTCGGGACCCGGCGCCGGCACGGGAAGTTCCGCCAGTGCGAGGCTGCCCGCCTGGTCCCCGGTCACCCACGCCTTCATGTCCCGCGCCTCCCCGTCCCGTCCGCTCCCTCACCCAGCCCACCACGACCGCGACCTCCATCCCAGGTGAGGTTGGCCCCTCCTGTACGCGACCAAGTGCCCGATCCCTGCCACGCTGTGCGGCGCGCCCGAGGGGGCTTTCGGCACTGACCGCCCGGCTGCCCCGAGTGAGACGCTGACATCAGGCTCCGCGAGCACGCAGAGACGAAGAGCACGCAGAGACAGAGTGCAGATCGAGGGGAGCATCGCCATGAGCCACACCTGGACCGTGTCCGTCCACCTGTTCGACGCCGACGACATCGAGCCCGGAGGTGTCCTGACCACCGCCCACGCCGTCCTCACCACGACCGCCGGCACGTCGCTCGAAGGGCACGGGGTCGCCCGGCGCAACCCGCACGACACCGCTGTCAGGGAGATCGGAGAAGAGCTCGCCACCGCCCGGGCGCTGCGTGACCTGGCGGACCATCTGCTGCAGGCGACCTCCGAGGACATCGCCGAGATCGAGCACCATCCGGTCAACCTCCAGCAGTGACCGCGCGAGCACGCGACAGCTCAGGGACGTGCACATCGTGGATCGCGCGATAGTATTCCAGAAATCGCTGGAATACTGGAGCACCCATGACACCGCAGACGTACGAGCAGGTTGCCCAGCTCGGCAAGGCCATCGGCCACGGCACGCGGCTCGAGCTCCTTGAGCTCGTGGCGCAGGCTGAGCAGAGCGTTGACGATCTAGCGCGCATCAGTGGCACAGGCGTGACGTCGGTGTCGGCTCATCTGCAGGTTCTCAAGGGTGTTGGCCTGGTCGCGACCCGCCGCGAAGGAACGAGGATCTACTACCGGCTCGCCGCGGACGAGGTCGCCGGGGTGGTCGTGGCGCTGAAGGCTGTCGCTGCGCAGGTGCTGCCCCGGTCGGCGGCGTCCCGGGCCGGCGCCATCGACGTCGTGCCGCTCACGCACGGTCTGGAGCAGACACGCGAGGCGTTCATGCTGGACGTGCGCCCGCGGCGAGAGTTCGACGCCGGCCATTTCCCCGGCGCGACGTCCATACCGCTCGCCGAGCTCACCGAGCGAGCTGGTGAAGTACCGGCAGGGCGACGAGTCATCGTGTACTGCCGCGGTGAGTTCTGCATGCTGGCCCGTGATGCGGCGGCGCTGCTGCGTGGGCGAGGGGTGGACGCCTCCGCGATGGACGAGGGTGTGCTCGAGTGGCGCGCCGGTCACCGCGTGCACCTGACGGCCACGGCATGAGCGCGACGACCAGGGCGCAGGTCACGCCCGACGTCGTCGCGGAGTACGCGGCCTCTCCGCAGCGCCAGCACGCGCTGTACCAGCGCACCCTGCGGGTGGTGATCCTCTCGCAGGTCTTCGGAGGAGCGGGCCTGGCCGCCGGGGTCACCGTCGGGGCGCTGCTTGCTCAAGACATGCTCGACAGCGACGGGCTGGCCGGGCTCCCTGCTGCGCTGTTCACCCTGGGTTCTGCCGGGGCCGCCTTCCTCGTGGGGCGCATCTCCCAGCGCCGCGGGCGACGGGTGGGACTCACCGCAGGATTCCTCACCGGTGGGCTGGGTGCCCTCGGCGTCGTCGCAGCGGCCGTCACCACCAGCGTGCCGCTGCTCTTCGTCTCGCTGCTCGTCTACGGCGCCGGGACCGCCACGAATCTGCAGGCCCGCTATGCCGGCACCGACCTGGCCACACCGCGTCGGCGGGCCACGTCGGTCAGCCTGGCCATGGTGTCCACGACGCTGGGGGCGGTCGCGGGTCCGAACCTGGTCACTCCGATGGGCAGTCTCGCGACGTCGATCGGCGTCCCGGCGCTGGCCGGGCCGTTCCTGCTCGCGGCGGCCGCCTACCTGGTCGCCGGGACGGTCCTGTTGATCTGGCTCCGGCCCGACCCCTTCCTCATGGCCAGGGCGATCGCCGCGCACACCCACTCGTCGCAGGAGGTGTCGCCCACCAGCCCCGGACCGACTGGGCTCAACCGTGGGGTGGTTGTGGGCACCACCGTCATGGTCCTGACCCAGATTGCGATGGTGGCGATCATGACCATGACGCCCGTCCACATGTACGCCCACGGCCACAGCCTCACCGAGGTGGGCGTCGTGATCGGCATCCACATCGGCTCGATGTACCTGCCGTCGCTCGTCACCGGGATCCTCGTGGACAGGCTCGGGCGCATGGTCATGTCGGTGGCGTCGGGAGTGACGCTGCTGGCCGCCGGGATCGTCGCAGCGACCGCCCCGGCGGACTCCATGACCCAGCTCATGGTCGCGTTGTCGCTGCTCGGCCTCGGGTGGAACTTCGGGCTCATCAGCGGCACGGCGCTCGTCGTCGACGCCACGCCTGTCCAGACGCGGGCCAAGACTCAGGGGTCCATCGACGTCCTCGTCGCACTGGCCGGCGCGGGCGGGGGCGCGATGTCGGGCATGGTCATGGCCGGCACCAGCTACGCGACGCTCTCCCTGGCCGGAGGCGTCCTGTCCCTCCTGCTCATCCCCGTCGTCCTGTGGTCCCGCCGGCCCCGGTGAACGAGTCAGGGCCTACATCACCCCGAGAGAGCACGAACCCGCCCTGGTCGCGGGGACCAGGGCGGGACAGGTGATGAGGGCGGGACAGCCGGTGAGATCGGGACCTAGAAGTCCCAGTCCGCGTCCTCGGTGTTGACGGCCTTGCCGATGACGTACGACGAGCCGGACCCGGAGAAGAAGTCGTGGTTCTCGTCGGCGTTGGGGCTCAGCGCCGAGAGGATCGCCGGGTTGACGTCCGTCTCGTCCTTGGGGAAGAGCGCCTCGTAGCCGAGGTTCATGAGCGCCTTGTTGGCGTTGTAGCGCAGGAACTTCTTGACGTCCTCGGTGAGCCCGACGCCGTCGTAGAGGTCAGCGGTGTACTGGACCTCGTTCTCGTAGAGCTCGAAGAGCAGCTCGAAGGTGTACGCCTTCATCTCGTCGCGCTCGGCCGGGGTGAGCTTCTCCAGGCCCTTCTGGTACTTGTAGCCGATGTAGTACCCGTGCACGGCCTCGTCGCGGATGATGAGGCGGATGAGGTCGGCCGTGTTCGTCAGCTTGGCGCGGCTGGACCAGTACATCGGCAGGTAGAAGCCGGAGTAGAAGAGGAAGGACTCGAGCAGCGTCGAGGCGACCTTGCGCTTGAGCGGGGAATCACCGTGGTAGTACTTCAGCACGATCTCGGCCTTGCGCTGCAGGTTGACGTTCTCCTCCGACCAGCGGAAGGCCTCGTCGATCTCCGACGTGGAGATGAGCGTGGAGAAGATCGAGGAGTAGCTCTTGGCGTGGACCGACTCCATGAACGCGATGTTCGTGTAGACGGCCTCCTCGTGCGGGGTGATCGCGTCGGGAATGAGGCTGACCGCGCCCACCGTCCCCTGGATCGTGTCGAGCAGCGTCAGACCGGTGAACACCCGGGTCGTCAGCTCCTTCTCGGCCGGCGTCAACGTCGCCCAGGACTGGATGTCGTTGGACACCGGAACCTTCTCGGGCAACCAGAAGTTCCCGACGAGGCGGTCCCAGACCTCAAGGTCCTTGTCGTCCTCGATGCGGTTCCAGTTGATCGCCTGAACGCGGCTGACCAGCTTGAGCTTTCCGGTGGACATCTCTACTCCCTCTCCCACCCGAAGGCAGGCATCCCGACAATAAGTGCACTACCCACGAGCAACCCGCAACCCGCCTCCGACACAGCCGACCCAGCCCACCCGGCCCCCCGCCCCACCAAAGGTGCGACGGGACCCGAGCACCTGGAGCGATCCGGGTCTGTGATCGTGGTGGGCCTGGCAGGCCGCGCAGCGGCCCGGCGATCACAGACCCGGATCGCGGAAGGTGCGGCCCAGCCAACAACAACTACAGCATGCAGGACACGCAGCCCTCGACCTCGGTCCCTTCAAGCGCCATCTGCCGCAACCGGATGTAGTACAGCGTCTTGATCCCCTTGCGCCACGCGTAGATCTGCGCCCGGTTCACGTCACGCGTCGTCGTGGTGTCCTTGAAGAACAGCGTCAGGGACAGCCCCTGGTCCACGTGCTGCGTCGCCGCGGCGTACGTGTCGATGATCTTCTCGTAGCCGATCTCGTACGCGTCCTGGTAGTACTCCAGGTTGTCGTTGGTCAGGTAGGGCGCCGGGTAGTACACGCGCCCGAGCTTGCCCTCCTTGCGGATCTCGATCTTCGAGGCGATCGGGTGGATCGAGGAGGTCGAGTTGTTGATGTAGCTGATCGACCCGGTGGGCGGCACGGCCTGGAGGTTCTGGTTGTAGATGCCGTGCTCCATGACCGAGGCCTTGAGCTCGCGCCAGTCGTCCTGGGTGGGGATGTGCACGCCGGCGGTCGCGAACAGCTCGGCGACGCGGGCGGTGGCCGGTGCCCACTCCTGCTCGGTGTACTTGTCGAAGTACTCCCCCGTGGCGTACTTGGAGTCCTCGAAGCCCCCGAAGAAGCGGGACCGCTCGATCGCGAGACGGTTGGACGCCGCGATCGCGTGGAAGGCGACCGTGTAGAAGTAGATGTTCGTGAAGTCGATGCCCTCTTCGGAGCCGTAGAAGACGCGCTCCCGGGCGAGGTACCCGTGCAGGTTCATCTGGCCCAGGCCGATCGCGTGACCGGACTCGTTCGCGCGCTTGATGGAGGGGACCGACTCGATGCTCGTCTGGTCCGAGACCGCCGTCAGCGCACGGATCGCGGTGTCGATCGTCTTGGCGAAGTCCGGGGAGTCCATCGCCTTGGCGATGTTGAGGGAGCCGAGGTTGCACGAGATGTCACGACCGACGTGGTCGTAGGACAGGTCGGCGTTGTAGGTCGAGGGCGTGGAGACCTGGAGGATCTCCGAGCACAGGTTGGAGTGCGTGATGCGGCCCTTGATCGGGTTCGCGGCGTTGACCGTGTCCTCGAACATGACGTAGGGGTAGCCGGACTCGAACTGCAGCTCGGCGAGGGTCTGGAAGAACTCGCGCGCCTTGATCTTCGTCTTGCGGATCCGGCCGTCGTCGACCATCTCGCGGTACTTCTCCGAGATCGCCACGTCGGCGAACGGCTTGCCGTAGACGCGCTCGACGTCGTACGGGGAGAAGAGGTACATGTCCTCGTTCTTCTGGGCCAGCTCGAAGGTGATGTCCGGGATGACGACGCCCAGGGACAGGGTCTTGATCCGGATCTTCTCGTCGGCGTTCTCCCGCTTGGTGTCGAGGAACCGCATGATGTCGGGGTGGTGGGCGTGCAGGTACACCGCGCCCGCACCCTGACGTGCGCCGAGCTGGTTGGCGTAGGAGAAGGAGTCTTCGAGCAGCTTCATCACCGGGATGACGCCGGAGGACTGGTTCTCGATGTGCTTGATCGGTGCGCCGTGCTCGCGGATGTTGGAGAGCAGCAGGGCCACGCCGCCGCCGCGCTTGGACAGCTGCAGGGCGGAGTTGATGCCGCGGGCGATCGACTCCATGTTGTCCTCGATGCGCAGCAGGAAGCAGGAGACTGCCTCCCCGCGCTGGGCCTTGCCCGAGTTGAGGAAGGTGGGGGTCGCCGGCTGGAAGCGGCCCGAGATGATCTCCTCGACGATGTCGAGGGCGGTCTGCTCGACGCCGTCGGCCAGGGTCAGGGCGACCATCGCCACGCGGTCCTCGAAGCGCTCGAGGTAGCGCTTGCCGTCGAAGGTCTTGAGCGTGTACGAGGTGTAGTACTTGAAGGCGCCGAGGAAGGTCTCGAAACGGAACTTCTTCGAGTACGTGAAGGCGAAGAGGCTCTTGATGAACGCGGCGTTGTACTTGGCGAGGATCTCAGGCTCGTAGTACTTGTTCTCGACGAGGTACTCAAGCTTCTCGTCGAGGCTGTGGAAGAACACCGTGTTCTGGTTGACGTGCTGCAGGAAGTACTGCCGCGCCGCCTGTCGATCCTTGTCGAACTGGATCTCACCGTCGGGCCCGTAGAGGTTGAGCATCGCGTTGAGCGAGTGGTAGTCGAGCTCGGCCTCTACGCCGGAATCCGTGACTGTCGTTGCCAAAACTGATCCAATCCTTCGCGGACGCGTAGTACGTCCTCAGCAGTTCCAAGAAGTTCGAAGCCGTACAGGTACGGCACGTCGCACTTGGCGGCGACGATCCCACCGGCGATGCAGTAGGCCGAACCGAAGTTCGTGTTGCCGGCGGCGATCACTCCGCGGATGAGCGAGCGGTTGCGCTCGTCGTTGAGAAACTTCACGACCTGACGGGGGACGGCCCCGCCCTCGTTGCCCCCGCCGTAGGTGGGGACCATGAGGACGTAGGGCTCGTCGACCCGGAGGAATCCGTCCGCAGGTCGCACGGGGATGCGCAGGGCATCACGACCGAGCTTGAGCACGAATCGGTGGGTGTTCTCGGATGTGGACGAGAAGTAGACAAGATCTGCCATGCCACCTCACCTCCGTAGGTCAGTGCGCCCGGGTGTCAGGCGACGCGGGTCGGGCGACGTCGGGTCAGGCGACCTGGGCCACCTTGGCGGCCAGGGCGCTGATCTGGTCGGGGCGGAAGCCGGACCAGTGCTCGCTGCCGGCCACGACGACCGGAGCCTGGAGGTAGCCGAGGCCACGCACCATCTCCAGGGCCTCAGCGTCCTGGCTGATGTCCACGATCGTGTACTCGATGCCGCGCTTGTCGAGAGCTCGGTAGGTCGCGTCGCACTGGACACATGCCGGCTTGCTGTAGACCGTGATGCTCATCCTGGCGTCTCCTCGGGGTGTGGGGCTTCTTCAGCCCGTCGATACATGCTGTGGGGGTCGAGCGCACTACGTTCCAACCACTCATCTCGGGCACTGCGCCGTTCGGTCTCCGTCGACCGTAGCGGCGGGTGACCTCGAACTACACGGCTGGAACTACGTTCATGATGTTTGCGCTGCGGTGAGGCCGAGGTGAGTCGGTCACTGCGGGGCGCGAAGCATGTAACCACTATACCTAGGGGTTCGACCCGGGCGCTACCCCTAGACCTGGTAGGGCGTGTCGCCAGAGACACAGTCGCGACCGGCAGGCTGTGGACCGCACTGTGGACAACTCGACCGGCTCTCATGGCTCCACCGTCCGTGTGTCGGGATGCCCATCGGGGCTCTTTCGTCAAGTCTGCCCGGCACCCCTGACATTCCGTGGCGATCACCGCCCGGCACCCTCGCGAGGCGTCGCGCGGGCACGAGGAAGGGGCTGTCCACCGCCTGTGGACGACCGTCGTCCACGAGCGGTGGACAGCCCCTCTCATCGGGGTGTCCCCCGGTCCACGAGAGACCGGGTGAAGAGCGTCACAGGCGCCGTCGGTGCCTGACGTGCCTGACGCGTGCCTGACGCGTGCGACCGACGAGCAGACCTCAGTACCGGATGTCGCCCGTCGCCGGCAGCACCCCGGTGGTCGCGAGGGAGCGGTACCAGAACGCGGAGTCCTTCCAGGTGCGCACCTGGGTGTCGTAGTCGACCCGGATGATGCCGAAGCGGCGCTCGTAGCCGAAGGACCACTCGAAGTTGTCGAGCAAGGACCAGGCGAAGTACCCCCGGACGTCCGCGCCGGCGTCGATCGCGGCACCGACCGCGTCGATGTGGTCGTGCAGGTAGGACACCCGGTCGACGTCGTGCACCCGGTCGTCGGCGGAGACCTCGTCGGGGAAGGCCGCGCCGTTCTCGGTGACCATGAGCGCCTGACCGGGGTACGTCGCGTGCAGCGCGAGGAGCTGCTCGGTCATGCCTGAGGGGTCGATGTTCCAGCCCATCGCCGTGTACGGGCCCGGTACGGCCACCCCTTCGACGTCGAGCACCCCGACGAGGACCGACGCGGCGACCTCTCCCTCGGGCACCCGGCCGGCGCCCTCGACGAAGCGGACCTTGCCCGTGGAGTAGTAGTTGATGCCGAGGACGTCCATCGGCACCCGGCACAGCTCGCCGTCGCCGGGCTGGATGAACGACCAGTCGGTCACGTGGGCGAGGTCGGCCAGCAGGTCGGCCGGGTAGGCACCCTCGAGCAGCGGGCCGAGGAAGATCCGGTTGCCCACGGCGTCGGCCCGGCGCACGGCCTCGCGGTCGAGCGCGGAGGCAGGGTCGGCGGGACGGTTGACGTGCAGGTTCAGGGTGATCGAGATGTTTGCGTCCTCCCCGAGCACCTCCCGGATCGCGCGACCGGCCAGGCCGTGCCCGAGGTTGAGGTGGTGCGCCGCGGTGAGGGCCTCGACCGGGTCGGTGCGTCCGGGGGCGTGCTCGCCGTTGGCGTAGCCGAGGTAGGCCGCGCACCACGGCTCGTTGATCGTGGTCCAGACGTCGATCCGGTCGCCCAGCTCGAGGGCCATCCGCCGGGCGTAGGCGGCGAAGGCGTAGGCGGTCGCGCGGTTGGTCCAGCCGCCCTCGTCCTCGAGCTCCTGCGGGAGGTCCCAGTGGTAGAGCGTCACCACGGGCTTGATGCCCGCGGCGAGCAGCGCGTCGACCAGGGTCGAGTAGAAGGCGATGCCCTCGGCGTTGAACTCCCCCGACCCGCCCGGCTGCACCCGGGGCCAGGAGATCGAGAACCGGTAGGCGTCCAGGCCCAGGTCCGCGATGTGCCCGACATCCTCGGCCCACCGGTGGTAGTGGTCGTCCGCCACGTCTCCGGTGTCGCCGTTGAGCGTCTTGCCGGGGGTGCGGGAGAACGTGTCCCAGATGGACGTGCCGCGTCCGCCCTCACCGACCGCGCCCTCGATCTGGTACGCGGCGGTCGCCGAGCCCCAGACGAAGTCCGCGGGGAACCGGCGCCCGGAACCGGGCACGGAGACGGGAACGGCGGACGGGACAGCTGCTTCAGGCACAGACACTCCTTGAGGACATGACCCCGCGCGGAACCGGGCGAGGACGAGAGACGAGGTCGAGACGAGGACGACGGGCGACGGGCGACGGACGAGCAGGGGCACGTGCGCCCGGCACAGACCGTCGAGCCTACCGACCCCCGGCCGGCTCCGCGGTCGACCCGCGGACACTCAGCCGGGCGGGCACGACGGGGTGGTCCAGCGGCGGGGACCCGGCGATCGCGTCGAGCACGGCCGTCCCGGCGAGCCGGCCGAGCAGGTGCACGTCCAGGCTCATCGTGGTGAGCGGGGGGAGGGTGAGCTGGCACAGGGCCGAGTCGTCCCAGCCCACGAGGGAGAGGTCGTCGGGGACCTTGATCCCCAGCTCGTGCGCGGCGTGCAGCCCGGCCACCGCCATCACGTCGTTGTCGTAGACGATGACGGTCGGCGGCTCGGGGGCGGTGAGCAGCGCCCGGGTGATCCGCGCGCCGGCCAGGTCGGAGTAGTCTCCCTCGACCGTCACCACGTGGGCGTCGCGGGCCGCGCAGGCCGCGTCCAGGGTCACCACCCGCGCCCGGGTGTGCAGGAACGCGGCCGGGCCCGTGACGTGGGCGATCGAGCGGTGCCCCAACCCCAGCAGGTAGTCGGCGACCACCTGCATGGCGGCGACGTCGTCCGCCCGGACCGAGGGCAGCGGAGGCGGACCGTCCCACGCGCCGACCGCCACCGCGGGCACGCCGAGCTCGGCGAGCAGCGCCGCCCGCTGGTCGTCGACGCGCACGTTGACGACCAGCACCGCGTCGACGATGCCCGACGCCGCCCAGCGCGCGTACATCGCGTCCTCGGCAGCCTCGTCGGCGACCACCGCGAGCAGGACCGAGAGGCCGTCCTCGCTGAGCACCTCCTCGGCGCCCGCGATGAACTCCATGAAGAAGGGCTCCACGCCGACGACGCGGCGGGAGGCGGTGCGCACCATCCCGACCGCGCCGGAGCCACGAGCACCTCCCCCGGCGCGGGCGATCATGACCGCAGGCAGCTGTTGACCGAGCGCAGGACCGTCTCCAGCGTCGCCGGGTCGCCCAGCTCGGCGACCCTCTCGTCCGAGACCGCCTCGGCCGTGGTCACCGTGAAGGTGTGGGTCTCCCCGGGCAGCACGGTGACGAGCATGTCGTCGACCACTCCGTCGGGCGCCACCCGGTCCGCGAGGACCGACAGGTCGAGGGCGAGGGACTGCGCCGTGACGGTGAAGGCCACGCCCCCCTCGACCCGGCGCACGTCCACGGTCACCGGGTCGAGGTCGAGGTCGAGGTCCTTGGGCTCGACGAAGCGGTGCACCGTGCGCACCCCGTCGATCTCGGCCACGAGGATCTCGCGGGTCGGGTCGCCGGCCGCGAGGATCTCGTCCGGGACGGTCAGGGTCGAGGCCGACCGTGGCGGGATCGACAGCGTGGCCTCCGCGCGGGCGAGCTCGGCGCCGGTCACGTCGATCCGGAGCAGCACGAGGTCACCCTGCCAGGTCTCGGCGTGGTCGTTGACCGCGACGATCGCGGTCTCGCCGCCCCGCGGCTGGACGGTGAGCAGGCGGTCGGCGTAGGCGTGGCGCAGGGCGTAGAAGAGCGGCTTGGGCCGCTCGTCGCCGTCGATCGCGGCCCACGACGTCACCGGCCAGCAGTCGTTGAGCTGCCAGACGATCGACCCGGCGGTGCGTGGCCACCAGGAGCGGTAGTGCTCGATCGCGTAGGACACGGCGTGCGCCTGGTTGAGCTGGGTGGTCCAGTGCCAGTCCTCGAAGGTCGCCGGCTCGGGCAGGTGCGGGGCGAGCCCGCGGTCGAGCTTGAGGTTGCCCTGGTCGGCCTTCTGGTGGAGCAGGAACTCCGGGGACTCCTTGGTCAGCGCCGCCTCGGGGATCGAGCGGGTGAGCGTGGTCCAGGCCGGGGGTCCCTGGAACCCGAACTCGGAGCAGAAGCGCGGGATGTCGTTGCGGTACCTCGTGTAGTCGACGCGGTTCCACACCTCCCACTCGTGGTGGGTGCCGTGGTCGGGGTCGTTGGGGTGGACCGTGGGGAGCGCGCCGGCAGTGATCTCCCCGGTGAAGCCGGGGCTGTACGGGCTGCCCTCGCAGTACGGCCGGGTCGGGTCGAGCTCGGCGACGATCGCCGGGAACATCTCCGTGTAGTAGGTGTATCCCCAGGTGCGTCCGTCGAGCTCGGCCTGCCACTTCCAGTCGAGGAAGCCCCAGAGGTTCTCGTTGCCGCCGTTCCACAGCACGAGCGAGGCGTGCGGGGTGAGCCGGGCGACGTTCTCGCGGGCCTCGGCCTCGAGCTCGCTCCGCAGCGGCTCCTCCTCCGCGTAGGCCGCGCAGGCGAGCAGGAAGTCCTGCCACACCATGATGCCGCGCTCGTCGCAGACGTCGTAGAAGTCCTCGGACTCGTAGATGCCCCCGCCCCAGATGCGGAGCAGGTTCATGTTCGCGTCGAGGGCCTGGTCCACCCGCCGGGCGAGCTTGTCCCGGGTGATCCGGGTGAGCAGGTGGTCGTCGGGGATCCAGTTGGCGCCCTTGACGAAGACGGCCTGGCCGTTGACCTTGAGGGTGAACGGGGTGCCGAGCTCGTCGGGGGTGGTGTCGAGCTCGACGGTGCGGAACCCGATCCGGCGCGTGTAGCTGTCGTAGGCGTCGCCGTCGGTCGTGCCCAGGCTGACGGTGAGGTCGAAGAGCGGGTGCTCGCCGTAGCCGGCCGGCCACCACAGCGGCGCCTGCGCGAACTCCAGGTGCACGACGGCGGTGCGCGCGTCGGGCGAGACCGCGACGGTCGCGACGTGGTCGCCCACCCCGTGGGCGGCGTCCAGCGCCGCGGTGAGGACGAGGTCGCCGTGGCGGTCGGTGGCGTGGGGGGACAGGTCGAGGTCGACATGGACGTCGACGTGCCCGGCGCCCTCGGCGTCGACCGTGACGAGCGGGCGCACCTGGGTCATCCGCGCCGTCGTCCAGCGCTCGAGGCGCACCGGCTTCCAGAGGCCTGCCGTCTGCAGGTCCGGTCCCCAGTCCCAGCCGAAGCTGCAGGCCATCTTGCGGACCATGTTGAAGGGGTGGTCGTAGGCGCGTGGGCGCAGCACGAGCGCGTCGGCGACCTCGTTCGCGTAGGCCAGCGCGGAGCGGAAGTCGACCGCGAGGTGGTTCTCGCCGTCGCGTGCCAGGGCTGCGACGTCGAAGCGGTAGCTGCGGTGCTGGTTCGCGGTCCGCCCGATCGTGGTCCCATTGAGGGTGATCGTGGCCACCGTGTCCAGGCCTTCGAAGACGAGGTCGAGGTGCTCCCCCGGCTGGGCGGCCGCAGCGGTGAAGGTGGTCTCGTAGCGCCAGTCGGTGTGGTGCATCCACGCCAGCGCGGTCTCGTTGAGGTCGAGGTACGGGTCGGGGATGAGTCCCGCGGTCAGCAGGTCGGTGTGGACGGTGCCCGGCACCTGGGCCTGGACGCCGCCGGCGAGCGGCTCGGCCAGCTCCGCCGGGACGGGGCCGCCGGTGGCTCGAAGGGTCCAGCCGGTGTGCAGCGTGTCGCTGATCATCCTTGATCACTCCTGGTTCGGGCCTCTGCCGAGCGGCAGCAACTGACGTGTCGAATCGATTTGATCCGGCACCTGGGACGATTCTTAAGCAAGACAACTAACAAAGTCAAGGGAGAGTGCTGAGAGCGGTCCGTCCATCGTGGCGAGCCTAGTCGCCGCCACCGGAGCGGGCCCGCCGGGCGGGCGCGAGGCGTCCCGGCGGGGGCGGCACCCTGCCGACCGGCGCGCGGCGGGTCGGCAGGGCACCCCGGTGGGGTCTACTTGGTGGCCCCGGAGGTGAAGCCGTTGTAGATGAAGCGCTGCAGCAGCAGGAACACGATGAGCGTCGGGATGATGACGATGACCACCCCCGCCGAGATCACCTCCCACTGGGCCCCGAAGGGCCCTTTGAAGCGGAACAACGACGTCGAGATCACACCGAGGTCCTTGTCCTTCATGTACAGGAACGGGATGTAGAACTCGTTGTAGATCCCGATGCCCTTGATGATGACGACGGTCGCGATCGCCGGCTTGAGCAGCGGCAGGATGATCCGTCGGTAGATCGTCAGGTGGTTGGCGCCGTCGAGCACGGCAGCCTCGTCGAGCTCGCGCGGGATGGAGCGCATGAACTGGATGAAGATGTAGATCGAGATGATGTCCGTGCCCAGGAACAGGGCGATCGCCGCTCCCCGGGTGTTGTACAGACCCAGGTTGTTGATCACCTGGAAGGTGGCGACCTGGGTGGTCACCCCCGGGACGAGGGTGGCCAGCAGGAACGCCGCGACCACCGTCTTCTTCAGCCGGAAGTCGAACCGGTCGATCGCGTACGCCGCCATCGTGCCGATGAGGATCGTCCCGGTCACCGAGATCACCAGCAGGATCGTGGTGTTGACGAAGCCCTGGACCATCTTGCCCTTGGTGAAGGCCGTGACGTAGTTGTCGAAGTTCATCCAGTTCGCGGGGGCGTCGAAGGGTCCCGTGGTGAGGAACTCCTGGTGGCCCTTGAGCGAGGCGACGACGATCACCAGGACCGGCACGATCGTCACCAGGGAGGCCACGACGAGGGAGACGTACTTCGACGTCGTGGCAGTCTTTGCGACCAGGGCACTCATGTGAGGTTCACCTTCTCGTCCGGGACGATGGTTCGTTGGAGCCAGGTCAGCACCAGCACGATCACGAGCAGCACCACGGCCATCGCCGAGGCCAGGCCCACCTTGGAGAACTGGAAGGCCATGTCCACGGTCTTGATGACGAAGGTCATCGACCCGTTGGCGCCGCCGGTCATGATGAACGGGATCTCGAAGACCGCGAGGCTGCCCGAGATCGCGAGGATGAAGGACAGGCCGATGATCGGCTTGATGCTCGGGGCGATGATGTAGCGGAACTGGTGCCAGCGGTTGGCGCCGTCGAGCTCGGCCGCCTCGTAGATCTGGCCCGGGATGGACTGGATGGCACCGAGGAACAGCACGAAGTTCAGGCCCATGTAGCGCCAGACCGACGCCCCGGCGAGGGAGAAGTTCACCACGTCCGGGTTGCCGGTCCACTGCTGGATCAGGCCGTCCGCGTTGAGCAGGGTCAGGATCGTGTCGAGGGTTCCGTCGGCCTTGAAGAAGTACGTGAAGATCAGGCCGATCGCGACGCCGTTGATGAGGTACGGGAAGAACAGGATGCCCTTGAACAGGCTCCGGAACTTCGTGCTGAAGCTGAGGATGGTGGCGAAGTACAGGGCCAGGACCATCTGGACGACGGACCCGCCGAGGTAGTACGCGCTGACGAAGAACACCTTGAACAGCTCGGGCCGGGTGAACACCGCGACGTAGTTGTCGACCCCGACGAACTCCTTCGTCTTGTCCAGCCCGTCCCAGCTCGTCAGGGAGTACCAGAACATGTTCCCCACCGGGATGTAGGTGAAGAGCACGAGCAGCAGGACGGGGACGGCGAGGAAGAGGTACGGGGTACCGGCCCAGCCCCATGTGCCGCGGCGGCGGCGAGCGCGTACGGACACGGGCGGGGACGGGCGCCGCGTCGCCGGGACCGGTGCGGGGCGCGTCGTCGGGACCGGTGCGTGACCGGCGGCCACCGGCCGCGGGCCCTTGGATGTATCAGTCATGCGAGTCTCCCACTGAGGTTGTGCCACGGCTGCGAGAAGGGTCCCGGGCGTCCTGCGCGGCGGCTGCGGGCCGCCGCGCAGGACGTCGGTCGCTCTCGTCAGCCGATCGAGGCTCGAGCAGCTGCCCAACGGGAGTTGAGGTCGTCGAAGATCTGCTCCTTGGTCTCGTCCGTCGCACCACGCGCGGAGTCGACGAGGCGCTGGCGGTACTCCGGGGCGAACAGACCGATCTCGGCCGCGTTGTCGATGTCGGTGAGCAGCGACTCCTCACCCGGCACGCCGGGGTTCTGGGCCACGTACTCCACGCCGAGGGCCTCGAAGTCGACGAGCGTGGACGGGGTGGGGCCGTCCTTGAGCGGGGAGAGCCCACCCTGCGCCTCGGTGAAGCCGGACTCGGTGTTGAACCAGTCGATCCAGGCCCGCGCGGCGGCCTTGTGCTCGGAGTTGATGTTGATCGCCTGGTTGTAGTCCCCGCCGACCGTGGCGTAGAACTGCCCGTCCTTCTGGTGCGGGAAGGGCATGTAGCCGATGATCGCGGGGTCCTGGCCGGCGTCGGTCGCGGCCTGCTGCATCTGGGAGATGGCCCAGGAGCCGAGCGCCATGGCGGAGATGTCGCCGTTGGCGAGCATCGCCTTGGACTCCTCCCAGCTGGTCGACGTCGGGTCGTCCTCGGTGTAGCCCTGGTTGACGGAGTCCCAGAGCAGAGAGTCGATGATGAAGTGGTCGGACCCGGCGGCCCACGGCTCGTCGGAGACGGTCATCTGGTTCTGGTACTCGGGGTCGGCAGCGATCGAGCCTCGGTGGCTCTCCCACTGGGTGAGCGGCCAGCCGTCCTTGTAGTTCGTGTACAGCGGGATCGAGCCGGTCGCCTTGACCAGGGCGAGGTCGGCGAGGAACTCCTCCGGGGTGGTCGGGACCTCGGTGATGCCGGCCTCCTCCCAGACGGTCTTGTTGTAGACGATGCCCTGGGTGTTGCCGACCACCGGGATGCCGTAGGCGACACCCTCGAAGGTCTTGTCCCGCAGGAAGCGGTAGGTCTTCTCGAGCTCGTCGATCGCGCCGAGCGGCTCGAAGAAGTCCGGCAGCTGGGCGGGGGTCACGGTGTTGGGGATGCCGAGCACGTCGCCGTACTCCTTGGTGTTCATCCGGGTCCGGACCTCGCCCTCGTAGTCCGTGATGCCCTCGAACTCGACGGTGACGTCGGGGTAGGCCTTCTCGAAGGCCGCCTTGTACTCGTCGAAGGTGCCGTCCTCGACGAGGTCGGTGCGCCAGGTGAGGACGGTGATGTCACCGGAGATGGCATTGGGGTCGGTGGAGTCGTCGGTCTCACCGCTGGACGAGCAGGCTGCGGTGAGTCCGATGAGGGAGGCGATCGCGGTGGCCGCGACGATGCGCGAGCGTCGAGCGTGAGGGAACATCTGTGATCCTCTCTGGATCCGGTACGTCTGCGTGCCGGAAGGGTGTGGCCCAGGGGGGCCAACGGGCGTCATCGCCCCGTGGGAACATTCTTAAACAGATGAACAAAGTAAGTCAAGGGTCGTGAGCCGGCGAGTACTCCCGACATACGGGTCGAGATCCAGGCACTGAACGACACTCGCGGCCACCGTGCGCCCCCGGCCTTGCCCCAATCTTCGGCACGTGAATAAAGTGGGGGGGTACCCGCGGCCTTCGCCGTGGGCCCAGTTCACCCCGCCTGAGAGCACCTGCCCGCACCTGCGCGGCGGCCTCAGGCAGCGACGAGAGGCGGTCCAGGTGGCCCGAGCACCCCAGGCCCGCCCCCACGGACCGAGCGCGTCCACCGTCCTCGACGCCATCCGTGACGCCGGCACCATCTCCCGGGTGGGACTGACCCGGGCCACCGGCCTCACCGGGGCCACGGTCTCCACCGTCGTCCGCAAGCTGCTCGACGACGAGCTGGTCGTGGAGATCGGTCGCGCCGAGTCCACCGGCGGCAAGCCACGCGTGCTGCTCGAGCTCAACCAGTCCGCGCGGTTCGCGGTCGGGGCCCACCTCGACCACTCCGGCATCACCTACGCGGTCACCAACCTCGCCGGCGCCCCGGTCGCCCGGATGTCACGGCCCGGCCCCGGAGACGCACCCCCCGCCGTCGTGCTCGCCCGGATGGCCCACGAGATCGACCTGCTCATCACCGGGATCGGCATCGACCGGTCCAAGGTGCTCGGCCTCGGCCTCGCCACCCCGGGCCCGCTCACCTCCGCCCAGGCGATGCACCGCACGCCGCCGTTCATGCGGCCGTGGCTGGACTACCCGCTCGCGGCCGAGCTCGAGACCCTCACCGGGCTCCCGGTGCTGCTCGAGAACGACGCGACCGCCTCGGCGATCGGTGAGTACTGGTCCGGGGGAACCGACTCCGAGCGCACCTTCGCGGCCCTGTACATGGGTACCGGGATCGGCGCCGGGATCGTCCTGGACGGCAACGCCTACCATGGCGCCAGCGGGAACGCGGGCGAGATCGGGCACATGTGCCTGGAACTGGACGGCCCGACGTGCTGGTGCGGCATGCACGGCTGCGCCGAGGTCCTCGCCGGGCCGGCCGCCGTCGTGGCGGCCGCTCGCGCGGACGCCCAGGTGCGCCACGCGGCGGGGCTGGACGCGCTCGGGCCGGGGGCATCGATCGCCTCGGAGTTCGCCGCCGTGGCCAGGGCCTCCCGCAGCGGCGTCGTCGGCGCCCGCGAGATCCTCGAGCAGTCAGCCCGGTACGTGGCCGTGGCTGCGCACGCGATCACCAACCTGCTCGACGTCCGCATGCTCGTGCTCACCGGATCCGGCTTCGCAGCCGCCAGCCACATCTACGTCCCGGTCATCCGGGACCTGCTCGCCTCCGCCGCCTTCGCCCGGTCGAGCCATCCCGTCGACGTCCGGCTGTCCCGGGCGGCCGAGACGGCGGGGGCGATCGGCGGGGCGGCGATGATCCTCCAGTCCGAGCTCGTCCCGCAGCGCCGGGAGGCCCAACCGCCCGGGACGGACGCATCCTTCGCCCAGGTCAACGAGCTGAGCTCGCTCGCCCACCCCGAACCGGCGACGACGCCGGTCCGCACCGCCACCCACTAGTCTCACCCACCAGGGAGAGGAACCCCATGCCGTTCTACGACCTCGACGCCGAGGCCTTGCGCAGCTACCAGCCTGCCGTCCACGAGCCCCACGACTTCGACGCCTTCTGGGAGAGGACCCTCGCCCAGGCACGGACCGCGGCCGTGGAGATCTCGATCGAGCCGGTCGACGTCGGCCTCGACCTCGTCGAGACCTTCGACGTGACCTTCGCCGGGTTCGGTGGCCACCCGATCAAGGCCTGGCTCGTGCTCCCCCGCGGCGGGCACGACCTTCCCGGTGTGGTCAGCTACGTCGGCTACGGCGGTGGGCGCGGCATCGCGGCCGAGCACCTCGGCTGGGCCGCAGCCGGATTCGCCCACCTCGTCATGGACACCCGTGGGCAGGGCAGCGGCTGGGGCACCGGAGGCGACACCCCCGACCCGGTCGGCAGCACACCGGCCGGCTCCGGGTTCATGACCCGCGGCGTGCTCGACCCCGAGGACTACTTCTACCGCAGGGTGATCACCGACGCCGTGCGCGCGGTCGACCTCATGCGCTCCCTGCCCCGGGTGGACCCGACCCGGGTCGCGGTCTCCGGCGGAAGCCAGGGCGGAGGGCTCGCCCTCGCGGTGGCCGGCCTGGTCCCCGGCCTGCTCGGCGCGGCGATCGACGTCCCGTTCCTGTGCCACCTGCGCCGCGCGGTCGAGATCACCGGGACCGATCCCTACGCGGAGGTCGCCCGGTACCTCGCGGTCCACCGCAGCCACGTCGAGCAGGTGTTCACGACCTTGTCCTACATCGACGGCGTGAACTTCGCCCGCCGAGCCAGCGCCCCGGCGATGTTCTCGGTCGCCCTCATGGACCCGATCTGCCCGCCCTCGACCGTGTTCGCCGCACACAACGTCTACGGCAGCACCTCCTCCACAGCCGGGCCGGTCACCATCGACGTCTACCCCTTCAACGAGCACGAAGGCGGCCAGGGCCACCAGCTCGTCAAGCAGCTGCACTGGCTGCGAGCGCTCGCCGGCCTCACCGGACCCGACGCCGTCGGATCCGTGCCCGCGTCCACGACCGTCGGAGCCCTCTCATGACCCTCACCTCCCCGGGCTGGCTCGCCAGCCCCACTCACCGACGCTGGCTGGACGAGCACTCCCGCGACCTGCTCGCCTTCGGCGAGGGCTTCCCCTCCCCGGCCGGCGGCGCCGGCTGGCTCGCCGACGACGGGACGCTCGACGCCACCCAGCCGGTCTTCACGTGGATCACCTGCCGGATGGCCCACGTCTACGGTCTCGGGTCGCTGCTCGGCGTCCCCGGCTCCGCCCCTCGCGCCCAGGCGGCGCTGGACGCCCTTCGCGGGCGCCTGCACGACGACGAGTCCGGCGGCTGGTACTCCTCGATCGACGCCGACGGGGTTCCCGACGCCACGAAGAGCGCCTACGCCCACGCCTTCGTCGTGCTGGCTGCCAGCACCGGGGTCGCGGCCGGCCTGGACGGGGCGGACGCACTGCTCGCGGACGCCCTCGCGGTGCTCGACGAACGATTCTTCGACCCGGCGTCCGGCCTGCACCGCGACGAGTGGAACGCGGACTGGACCGTGCTGGACCCCTACCGCGGGGTCAACGCGAACATGCACGCGGTCGAGGCGCTGCTGGCGGCCGCGGACGTGACCGGTGACGCGCGCTGGCGCGAGCGCGCGCTCGGCGTCGCCCAGCACGTCGTCTGCGAGTGGGCACCGGCGCACTCCTGGCGCATCCCGGAGCACTTCGACGAGGAGTGGACACCCCTGCTGCTGCTCAACGAGGACTCCCCCGACGACCCGTTCAAGCCGTTCGGTGCGACGGTCGGTCACGGCATCGAGTGGTCGCGGCTGCTGCTGCACCTGCGCGCCGGCCTCGGTGCCCACGCCCCGGACTGGCTGCTCACCGGGGCCCGTGAGCTCTACGCCCGGGCGATCGCCGACGGCTGGCGGGAGTCCACCCCGGGGGCCTGGGGCTTCGTCTACACGACCGACTGGGACGGGGAGCCGGTGGTCGCCACCCGGATGCACTGGGTCGCGGCCGAGGCGATCGGTGCGGCGGCGGCTCTGCTGCTGGCCACCGGGGAGGAGCAGTACGCGGCCGACTACCAGCGGTGGTGGGACCACGCGGCGCAGGCCTTCCTCGATCCCGAGCACGGGTCCTGGCACCACGAGCTCGACGCGACCAACACGCCGTCGCGCGCGGTGTGGCCCGGCAAGCCGGACCTCTACCACGCCTTCCAGGCCACGCTCATCCCCCGTGCCCCGCTGTCCCCGAGCCTGTCGGTCGCCCTCCGCAACAACCTCCTCCCCTGAGCCACCGGCCCCACCCCGCCCCACCCCGCCCCACGATCCGCTGAGTGCGGCGAAACGGCTGCCTGATGTCCGGTGTGGGCAGCCATCTCCCCGCACTCAGCGGAGGTGGGTGGGGGTGGGGGTCAGGTGTGCGGTCAGGGGCGGGTGATCGGGACCTCGAGGGTGGTGGTGCCGGAGGCCGCCGGGTGGACGACGTCGCCGATCTGGACGTTCCAGCTCGTGGCCGGTGCAGCGTCGTCGGCCGTGCGGGTGACGTGCACGACGCCGTCGGTGCAGGTCACCGCGAAGCTCACGCCGCGGGCGGCGGGGTCGGCCGGGTCGGGGACCCGCACGAGGGAGGAGTGCCCCTCGCCGACCTGGAAGAGGCGCAGGGTCACGCCGTCGGCCCAGTCGTAGTCGGGACGGTCGGTGCGCGCACCGACCGGCAGCACCGTGCCGGGACGCACGAGCAGCGGCAGCGAGTCGAAGCCGTGCCGGGCCTCGAACCACCGCGGACCGGTGAACGTCTCCCCGCTGAGCAGATGGGTCCAGGTGCCCTCGGGCACGTAGAACGACACGTCACCGACCGCGGTGAAGACCGGCGCGACGAGGAGGGAGTCCCCGAGCATGTACTGGGTGTCCACCGTGGCGGCCGCCTTGTCCGCGGGGAACTCGAGCATCATCGGGCGCATGACCGGCGTGCCCTCAGCGTGCGCGTCCTCCCCGAGCCGCCCCAGGTACGGCATGAGCGACATCTTGAGCTTGGTGAACGCCCGGGTGATCTCGACTGCCTCGTCGTCGAAGGCCCACGGCACCCGGTAGGAGTCCGAGCCGTGCAGCCGGCTGTGCGAGGACAGCAGGCCGAACGCGGCCCACCGCTTGAAGACGGCCGGGTCGGGGGTGCCCTCGAAGCCGCCGATGTCGTGGCTCCAGTAGCCGAAGCCGGACAGCGCCAGGGACAGTCCCCCGCGCAGCGACTCCGCCATCGAGACGAAGGTCGACTCGCAGTCCCCGCCCCAGTGCACCGGGAACTGCTGGCCGCCGGCCGTGGCCGAGCGGGCGAACAGGACCGCCTCGCCCTCCCCGCGCTCGTCGCGCAGCAGGTCGAATACCGCCTTGTTGTACAGGTGCGTGTAGTAGTTGTGCATCCGCTCCGGGTCGGAGCCGTCGTGCCAGACGACGTCGGTGGGGATCCGCTCCCCGAAGTCCGTCTTGAAGCAGTCGACCCCCATGTCCATGAGCGCCTTGAGCTTGCTCTGGTACCACGCAGTCGCCGCCGGGTTGGTGAAGTCCACCAGCGCCATCCCGGCCTGCCACATGTCCCACTGCCACACGTCCCCGGCCGGGGTGAGCACGAGGTAGCCGAGGTCGCGTCCCTCGGCGAAGAGGTAGGACCGCTGGGCGATGTAGGGGTTGATCCACGCGGAGATCCTCAGCTCCTTCGCGTGCAGGCGCGCGAGCATGCCCTCGGGGTCGGGGAAGGTCGCCGGGTCCCAGACGAAGTCGCACCAGTGGAACTGGCGCATCCAGAAGCAGTCGAAGTGGAAGACGCTCAGCGGGATGTCCCGCTCGGCCATCCCGTCGATGAAGCCGGTCACGGTCGCCTCGTCGTAGTCGGTCGTGAACGACGTCGACAGCCACAGCCCGTAGGACCACGCCGGCACCCGTGCCGGGCGGCCGGTGAGGGCGGTGAACTTGGTGAGGATCTCCTTGGGCGTGGGCCCGTAGATGACGTAGTACTGCAGGTGCTGGCCCTCGACCGAGAACTGGGTCCGGGACACCACCTCCGTGCCGACCTCGAAGGAGACCCGCTCGGGGTGGGCGACGAACACCCCGTAGCCGGCGTCGGAGAGGTAGAACGGGATGTTCTTGTACGCCTGGTCGCTCGCGGTGCCGCCGTCCTCGTTCCAGATGTCGATCGACTGACCGTTCTTGACGAAGGCACCGAACCGCTCACCGAGACCGTAGATGTGCTCGCCCACGCCCAGGGCCAGCTGCTCGTAGACGAACTCCGTCCCGTCGTCGCGGGAGACCACACCCACGCTGCGCGGGGTCGAGGAGGTCAGCAGCGTGTCGCCGGCGAGGAAGTCGACCCCCCAGGCGCCCTCCGTGCGGACCTTGGCGGTGAGCCCGCCGGAGGTGATCGCCGCGTGCGGATCGCTGCCGGGGGCCGCCACGGCCTTGGCGTCACCGGTGCGGCGGTGGATCTCGAAGGCGGGCCCGTGGTCCACCCCACCCAGGAAGTGCTCGATCCGCACCCCGACGACGTCGTCCATGGGCGCGTCGAAGGTGATCGTGATCTGGGGCCGGTTGAGGGTGTCGCCCCGGGTGGTGATCGGGGCGGTCGGGGCGTAGACCGTGAGCTGCGGGCCGTCACCGGCTGCGCCGTCGTCGACGACGACGTCGTCCACGGACTGCGGGCGCAGGATCGAGATGCCCGGGAGTACCTGCCAATAACCGTCGGTGAACTTCATGCGGGCCTCTCGGTGAGGGCTAGGGCGTCCCCGGCCGGCACCATGACGGCGCCGGTGTGGACGAGCTGGGTGAGCAGATCTGTGGAGGTGGCGGCGCCGAGGGCGACCGTCACGGGTGAGTCGGTGTGGTTGAGGAGGAAGGTGATCGGTCCCCGCCGCACGACCTCGACGCCGATCGGCGCCGCGGTGACGGGGGTCCCGAGCGCGCTGGGGATGGACCGTTCGCGGAGCATGCGGGTGATCAGGGTGTCGGTCGCGGTGTCGGGCAGGAGGGTCCCCACGTACCAGGTCTGCCCGCCCCCGTAGGTGTGCCCGACGACGGCGGGCAGCCCGGCCAGGTCGGCCGGGGCTCCCGCGGCGAAGCGGGCCAGCGCGTGCCCGCCGTCGAGGCGGAGCCGTTCGGCGAAGTCGCGCGCCCGGGCAGAGACCGGTGCCGCCCCGTCCCCCAGGTCGATCTCGAGCTCCGCGCCGGTGGCGGGCAACGGCACCCACTCCTCCCCCGAGGTGCCCAGCACGTCGCAGAGCTGGACCGGGAACCGGCCCGGGCGCACGTGGGCGTCCTGCGTCGCGACGGCGCTGAACGGGCCGAGGGCGAGGGCGCCCCCGGCAGCGACGTAGCCGCGCAGGTTGGCAGCGTCGTCGTCGGTGAGCAGGTAGAGGTTGGGGGCGAGCACGAGGTCGTAGCCGGAGAGGTCCTCGCCCGGGCGGGCCAGGTCCACGGCCACGCCGCGGTCCCAGAGCGGACGGTGCCAGGCCTGCAGCTGGGCGAGCACCGAGAGCCGGTCGGTGGGGCGGGCGTCCTCCTCCGCGGCCCACCAGCTCGACCAGTCGAAGAGCAGCGCGACCCGCGCCTCGCTGCGCTGCCCGACGACGCCCGCGAGCGCGCGCAGGTCCCCGCCCAACCCGACCACGCCGCGGTGCACCGCGGTGTCCGCCCCGGCGTGGGGCAGCATCGCGGAGTGGAAGCGCTCGGCCCCGGCCCGGGAGGCCCGCCACTGGAAGAAGCAGACGGCGTCCGCGCCGTGCGCGACCGCCTGCAGGGACTCCAGGCGCATGCGCCGGGGGGACTTGGGGACGTTGTGCGCCCGCCAGTTGACCGCGCTGGCGGCCTGCTCCATGAGCATCCACGGCGCTCCCCCGCCCAGGGACCGCATGAGGTCCTGGGTCAGGGCCGCGGTGGACGCGGCGTGGGGGTCCTCGGGGTCGGGGTAGGCGTCGTCGGCCACGACGTCGAGGTCACCGGCCCAGGACCAGTAGTCGACGAGCGGGAAGAAGCCCATGAAGTTCGTGGTCACCGGCCGGACCGGGTCGATCTCGCGGATGATGTCCCGCTGCTCACGGAACAGGGTGAGCAGGGCGTCGGAGGTGAACCGTGCGAAGTCCAGCTTCTCGGTGGGGTTGATCAGGTACGGGGCGCGGCGCGGGGGGATCACCTCGTCCCAGGTGTCGTACCGCTGGCTCCAGAAGGTCGTCCCCCATGCCTCGTTGAGTCCGTCCACGGTCTGGTAGCGGGTGCGCAGCCAGTCCTGGAAGGCGCGGGCGGAGTCCTCGGAGCGGCAGACCTGGCCGAACTCGTTGCCCACGTGCCACATCCGCACGGCCGGGTGCGTCGCGTACCGGGCCACCAGGTCGCGGGTGATGTCCCGGGCGAAGGCGCGGTACACGGGCGAGGAGGGGCTGAACTGGTTGCGGGAGCCGTAGGACAGCCGCACGCCGTCGGCGTCGACGGGCAGGGTCTCGGGGAAGCGGTGCCCCATCCAGGGCGGAGGAGAGGCGGTCGGGGTCGCGAGGTCGACGGCGATCCCGTGGGCGTGGGCGAGGTCGAGCACCTCGTCGAGCCAGCCGAAGGTGCGCTCCCCCGGGCTCGGCTCGAGCTGGGCCCAGCTGAAGACACCGACCGTGACGAGGTTGACGCCGGCCGCCTGCATGAGTGCCATGTCCTCGAGCCAGGTCTCCCGCGGCCACTGCTCGGGGTTGTAGTCCCCGCCGTAGAGGACCCCGAGGTCGCCGGTGAGGTCGCCGAGCCCGCGCGGTGCACCGTGCGGAGGACTGTGCTGCGCTCCGTGCGCGCCGGGCAGCGGCTCGGGGCCACCAGGAACCGTCTGGTCGATCATGGGAACGTGCACCTGCGCCCTCTGTCGTCTCGATGTACCGAATCTGCGTGCTTCATCTGTCGTCGAAGCGCTTCAACAGCGTATGCCGGGCCCCCGGGAGTGTCCACCAGCCCCCCACCGCGCGTCGTGTCGCCCGTCGTCGTCGACACACCGGGCGGTCTGAGTCGAATCGCTTCCGCACGGGGTGCTCGACACCCTAGGCTGGTGACCTGCACGTTCCGCACGCTCAGACGTCCCCGGCCACCCTGGCGGCTCGGGCCGCCTGCTCGTCCCACCGATGATCGAACAGGGAGTTCCCAGTGGCCACGATCGACGACGTAGCCCGGACCGCGGGTGTCTCCACCTCGACCGTCTCCTACGTGCTGAGCGGCAAGCGACCGATCTCCGCCCCGACCCGTCACCGCGTCGAGAAGGCGATCCGTGATCTCGGGTACCGCCCGCACGCCGGCGCCCGGGCCCTGGCGTCGAACCGCACGAACGTCATCGCCCTCATGGCGCCGCTGCGGGTCGACGTCAACGTCAACGTCATCATGCAGTTCGTCACCGGGGTGGTGACCAGCGCACGGACCTTCGACTACGACGTGCTGCTGCTCACCCAGGACGACGCCGCCGGCCTGGACCGGGTGGCGAGCGGGTCGATGGTCGACGCGCTCGTGGTCATGGACATCGAGGCCGACGACCCGCGGATCCCGGTGCTCGCCGGGCTGCGCCAGCCGACCGTCCTCATCGGCCTGCCGCGCCAGCCGCAGGGGCTGAGCTGCGTAGACCTGGACTTCGACGGCGCCGGGCACCTCGCGGTGAGCCACCTGGCTGCGCTCGGACACACCCGGATCGGCCTGATCGGCTCCCCGCACGCCGTCCTGGAACGCCACACGAGCTACGCCGAGAGGCTGCTGCGCGGCTTCCGGACGGAGGCCGCCGAGCTCGGCGTGCGTGCCGTGGAGATCTCGTGCGAGTCGTCCCAGACCGGAGCGGTCGACGCGGTCGACGCGCTGCTCTCCGAGATGCCTGATGTCACTGCCGTCGTCGTCCATAACGAGGTGGCCCTCCCCTATGTCGTCTCTGCTCTGCGTGAGCGTGGATGCAGCACCCCCGAGAACATCTCGGTCCTGGCTGTGTGCCCGGCCGACGTCGCCGACGCCCAGCCGGTCCCGCTGACCTCGATCGACCTGCCGGCGTCGGCGATCGGCCGGGTCGCGGTCGAGATGACGATGGCCCGTCTCGACCACGACCAGCCGGCCGAGACCCGCCTGCTCACCCCGCACGTCGTCGAACGGGGTACCACCCTCCCGCCGCGGGCTTGAGCCCACGGCGGGAGGCGCGGCCTCAGCCCTTGATCGCCCCGAAGATGACGCCCTTGGTGAAGTGGCGCTGGACGAAGGGGTAGACGAGGAGGATCGGGACGATGGCCAGGACCATGACGGCCATCTGGATCGGCAGCCCGGTCACCGCACCGGAGGCGACGTCGACCTGTCCGGTCCCGCTCCCGGGCAGGGTCACGCCCTGCAGCACGTAGGAGCGCAGCACGAGCTGGAGCGGCCACTTCTCGTTGTCGTTGATGTACAGGATCGCGTTGAAGAACGCGTTCCAGTAGCCGACGCCGTAGAAGAGGGCGACCACGGCGGTCGCCGCCTTGGACATGGGCAGGACGATCGCGCCGAGCACCCGCCAGTCCCCCGCGCCGTCGATCCGGGCCGCGTCGAGGATCGCGGGCTCGATCCCCATGAAGAAGTTCCTCAGGATGAGGACGTTGAAGGCCGAGACCGCACCGGGCAGGATGAGCGCCCAGTAGGAGTCGATCAGACCGAGCTCGCTCACCAGCAGGTAGGTCGGGATGAGACCCGCCCCGAAGAACATCGTGATGAGGAAGACGAAGAGGATCGGGCGGTGACCGATCGAGTTCGACCTGGAGAGCCCGTAGGCGGCCAGGATCGACACGATCGTCGAGATGGTGGTTCCCACCGCCGTGATCCCGACGCTCACGAGGGTGGCTCGGGTGACGATCCCCCCGCTGAGGATCTGCTTGTAGGCGTTGATCGTCATGTCCCCCGGGACGATGACCAGCCCACCCGCCCGGATGGTCTCCGCCTGGGTCGACAGGCTCGTGAGCACGACCGTGTAGAGCGGGAAGACGACCACGAGGACCATGATCGCGAGCGTGAGGAACTTGGCGGCCGCACCGACCGCGCTGGGCGGCTCCTCCCAGATCGGGCGGTCGGGTGAGTCGTAGAACCGGCGCTTGCGACGGGGGGCCTGGGGTGCCCCGGATCCGCGTCGCCCGTCCAGGGCATCTTCTGGCATGACAGCCGCGTCGGCTGACAGCACTGGCGTCTGTCCGCTCATGCTCGTTTGTACACTCCTGATTCACCGAAGACGTGGGCCAGCTTGTTCGCGCCGAGCACGAGGCCCAGGCTGACCACACCCTTGACCAAGCCTGCGGCGGCCGCGAAGCTCCAGTCCCCGTAGACGACACCTTGGTAGTAGACGAAGGTGTCGATGACCTCGGAGACCTCCGAGCCCACCGCCCCGCGCTGGAGGATGAGCTGCTCGAACCCGACCGTGAGCGAGTCGCCCAGGCGCAGGATGAGCAGCAGGATGATGACGGGCTTGAGCGCGGGGAGCGTGATGTGCCACATCCGCCGCCACCGGTTCGCGCCGTCGACCGCAGACGCTTCGTAGAGCTCGGGTGAGACGGTGCTCAGCGCGGCGAGGAAGATGATGATTCCCCATCCGGCGTCCTTCCAGACCGACTGCATCGTGATGAGCACCAGGAAGGTGTCCGGGTTCGTCATGAGGTCGAAGCCCTCATACCCGTGCGAGCGCAGCGTCTGGTTGACGAGGCCCGCACCGCCGAAGATCTGCTGGAACAGCGTCACGACCAGCACCCAGGAGAAGAAGTGGGGCAGGTACACGATCGACTGGATCGTCGTGCGGATCCGGGGCGTGACGACCGAGTTGAGCAGGAGCGCCATGACGATCGGGATCGGGAAGAAGAACACCAGCTGGAACGCCGTGATCGTCAGGGTGTTCCCGACCGCGTTGAGGAACAGCGGGTTGCTGAAGACCCGTTCGAAGTTCTCCCAGCCCACCCACACGCTGTTGATGAACCCGGTGTAGGGAGAGTATGCCTCCCAGGCGATGATGTTCCCGAGCATCGGGACATAGGCGAAGACGACGAGCAGGAGGACCGCAGGCAGGGTCATGATGAGCAAGGAACGGTCACGGCGCAGCCGCAGCCGCCACGAGATCTTGCGGACCGCCACCGGCGGGGAGACGGGCTTCGTCTCCCCACCGGCGTCGGGAGCAGGCGGCGTACGCCGCCGGAGTGCGGGGAGCGTCACTGGGCGTCCAGGATGTCCTGGTAGAACGCGCGGAGCTCGTCACCGCCTGAGGACTTCCACGTGCTCACGGCCGCGTCGAGGTCCGTGATCGCCTTGCGGCCGCGGGAGATGTCCTTCTCCAGGTCGACGAAGGGCTGACCGATCGAGGCGTACTGCTGGGGCTCGGAGATCTGCTGACCGTAGAACGCCGGGTCGGCGAGGTACTTCGAGGCCTCGGTCTGCCAGGTCGAGGAGGCCTCGACGAAGCCGGGGAACTGCACCCGGGTGTTCGCGATGGGTCCGTCGACGAGGAAGATGTAGGTCGGCTGGAGCTCGGTCGCGGCGAGCTCGGTCGGCACCGGCAGGCCGTCGGAGCCCTTGGTGTAGTGGACACCCTCGACCCCGTTGGCCACGAGGTCGAACTCGGTGGTCCCGAAGGGTGCCGCGAGGACGTTGGCGAGCCCCAGCAGCTCCTTGATCCTGGCCTCGTCGTCGGACTTCTTGAGGAAGGAGAAGATGTTCGCGGGGTTGCCCTTGTACAGGACCGGCGTGGTGCCGTCGGCCGCGAAGGCGGGCAGCGGCTGCTGCCAGTAGGCCGGGTTGCTCGCGAGGTTGTCGCGCAGCGCCTCGTGCCAGGAGCCGAGCCCGTCGTTCATGATGAGCGACTTCCCGGCCTGGAAGCGCGCCTTCGCCTCGCCGCTCTGGTCGGCCACGGCGTCGGGGTGGACTGCGCCGGAGGCGAAGAGCTTGGCGTTCCACTCCAGCGCGGCGCGGTACTCCTCGGTCTCGACACGGTGGATGAGCTTGCCCGCGTCGTCGATCTTCCACTTCGGCGGCACGGAGTGGATGATCGCTGCCGTGTTCCACAGGTCCTCGGCGCCCCACCGGCCCGCGTCGGCGTCGGTCAGCTCGAGCGCGAGAGCGAGGAGGTCGTCGCCGTTCTTGATGGAGGGGGTGATCCCCAGCCCGTCGAGCACGTCCTTGCGGTAGAAGATCGCGTCGGTGATGACCTCACCGGGGAAGGGAAGCCCGTAGAGCTTGCCGTTGAAGACGCAGTACTTCCAGGCGTCGGAGGGGATGTTGGCCAGGTTCGGGTAGTCCTTGACCTTGTCGCCGGCGAGGAACGGCGTGAGGTCCTGGAACACGTTCCCGACGATCTCGCTGCCGAAGCGCGGGGGCAGGTTCCACGAGGGCACGCAGACCCAGTCCGGCACGTCCTTGGCCGAGGCGAGCACCGTGGCGAGCTTGTCGCCGTAGGTGTTCCCGTCGGTGATCTGGAAGTCGATGCTCGAGCCGAGCATCTCGTTGACGGCCGCGTAGTACTGGTTCCCGCTCTTTGGCGGGATCGTTCCCCACAACGGCGTCATCGCGGTGTACGTCTGACCCGTGCCCGGTGCCTTGGCGACCGACTGGACGAGGGAGTCGGGCAGGCTCGTGAAGCCGGGCGTCGACCCGTTGACGCTCGGGAAGTCCGGGGTGACGTAGTCCTTGGGGATGAAGCTGGGGATGACGTCGCCGATCGGCCCGGCCGGCCCGGTCGGGCTCGTGGACGCGGCGTCACCGCAGGCGCTGAGCAGCGACGGCACGCCGATGACGGCGGCGCCAGCGGCGAGCATACCGAGGAACGAGCGTCGATTGATCGGGGCTTGCATGAGCCGGTGACGATCTGGGCTGGTGTTCATGAGGCGTCCTTCACTCCCTTGTGGGTTACGCAGCACGTCGGTGTGCTCGATCTGAGTCGCAATTTCACCGTCGAAGCGATTCGACGAAACGGACTCTACGTCAGATCATTACGGCTGACAAGAGGTTCACGGGAACGCGTCCATCACGATTTAGGCTGATGGAAGGCCGATTGTTGTAGAACTTCTTCAATCGACTGGTCATCGAACCGTTTCGAGCGCTAGCCTGTCCATCACCCGAACGAAGGAACCTACCGTGGGACCCCAGGCAGACGACGAAGTCCAGCCCCAGACCGCTCCGACCGTCACCCAGCGCGCCCGAGCCCTCGTCGCGCAGATGAGCCTCACCGAGAAGCTCGCCCTCGTGCACCAGGTGAGCCCGGGCATCGACCGGCTGGGCGTGGCCCCCTTCCGCACCGGGACCGAGGCCCTGCACGGGGTTTCCTGGCTCGGCACAGCAACCGTCTTCCCGCAGCCCGTGGGCCTCGCCGCCACGTGGGACACCGAGCTCGTCCAGCGGGTCGGCGACGCCGTGGCCACCGAGATCCGGGCCAAGCACGCCGCGGACGCGTCGGTGAGCCTCAACGTGTGGGCCCCCGTCGTCAACCCCCTGCGCAACCCTTTGTGGGGACGCAACGAAGAAGGGTTCTCCGAGGACCCGTGCCTGACCGCGCAGATCGCCACCGCCTACGCCCGTGGCCTGCGCGGGGAGCACCCGGTCTTCTGGAAGACGGTGCCCACCCTCAAGCACTTCCTCGCCTACAACAACGAGGCCGACCGCTCGGTGACGTCCTCGCAGATGCGCCCCCGGGTGCTGCACGAGTACGAGCTCCCCGCCTACCGCGGCCCCGTCGAGGCCGGGGTGATCGGGGCGGTCATGCCGTCCTACAACCTCGTCAACGGCCGCCCGAACCACGTGGCCAAGGAGCTCCTCGACGAGCTGCGCAGCTGGACCGAGCAGTCCCTGCTCGTCGTCTCCGACGCCGCCGCACCCACCAATCTTGTCGAGTCGGAGCGGTACTTCTCCACCCATACCGCCTCCCACGCCGCCTCGCTGCTCGCCGGCGTGGACTCCTTCACCGACAACGACGCGAACGCGGGCCCGACGACGCAGCGCCTCACCGCCGCGCTCGAGGCGGGGCTGATCGCCGAGTCGGACATCGACACGGCGGTCACCCGCCTCCTCGAGCTGCGCCACCTGACCGGCGAGTTCGACGCCGCCGCGGACCCGTACGCCCACATCGGGGCAGACGCGATCGACCTGCCCGCCCACCGAGCTCTCGCGCGGGAGGCCACCGCGCGCGGCGTCGTCGTCCTGTCCAACGAGGGTGTGCTCCCGCTCCTCGCCCCCGACGGCGCCGCCCCGTCCCGGGTCGCGGTCGTCGGACCGCTCGCCGACCGGGTCCTGCACGACTGGTACTCCGGGACCCCTCCCTACCGTGCGGGACTCGGTGGCGCGCTCACCGCCCGGCTGGCAGCCTCCGTCGTCGAGGTGGTCGACGGGTCCGACCGGGTGGCCCTGCGCGCACGCAGCACCGGGCGCTACCTCGCGGTGCCGGCTGAGGCCGTCGCCGCCGCCGCCACAGCCGCGGGCCAGAGCGCCGCTGCGGGTGAGGGTGCGCCCGCGGTTCTGCTCGCCGACTCCCCCGGCTGCCCGGCGGCCGCCCAGTTCGACGTGACCGACTGGGGCGACGGCGTCGTCACGCTGCGGTCGGTGGCCACCGGGGCGCTGGTCACCGGGAGCTCGTGGATCCTGCGTGCCGATGCCACGCGGGTGGGCGGCTGGGTCGCCCAGGAGACCTTCCGGCTCCACCGTCACGACGACGCCAGCTGGTCCCTCAAGCACATCGCCTCCGGGAAGTGGCTGCGGGTGCAGACCGAGTCCGGCCTGGCCGTCGCGGAAGCCACCTCCCTCGCCGAAGCCGAGCGCTTCGACCTGCGCACCATCGTCTCGGGCGAGGTGGAGGTGGCCCGCGCGGCCGCCGCAGCCGACGTCGTCGTCGTGGCGGTCGGGAACGACCCGCACATCCACGGTCGGGAGACCGAGGACCGTCCCGGGCTGGACCTGCCGGCCGCCGCTCAGGCGGTGTGGCGCGCGGCCTACGAGGCGAACCCACGGGCCGCGCTCCTCGTCGTCTCGAGCTACCCGTACACCCTCGGGTCGATCGCCGACCAGGCGGCGGCCGTCGTCTGGACCTGCCACGCCGGTCAGGAGCTCGGCCCTGGGGTCACCGACGTGCTCGTCGGCGACGTCGAACCCACCGGGCGGCTCGCACAGGCCTGGGTCGCCGAGCTCTCACACGCCGGCGACGTCCTCGACTACGACATCATCGCCGCGCGCTCGACGTACTGGTACAGCCCGCACGCACCGCTCTACGCCTTCGGCCACGGGCTCACCTACTCCTCGATCGGCTACTCCGACGTCGCACTGTCCACCGCCGTGGTCGACGCCGCTGTCATCGATGCCGCCGCGCACACCACCAGGACCGACGTGCCGCGAGCGGTCGAGCTCACGGTGACGGTGACCAACACCGGGGCCCGGACCGCGCACGAGGTCGCCCAGGTCTATGTCCTCGACGACAGCGGCACCGGCCGGGCGGACACGCCTGTGCGCCGGCTCGCCGGGCACACCCGGGTGGCCCTCGCGCCGGGCGAGAGCGCGCGGGTCACGATCGGCGTCGACCCGGCGGCGCTGGCCACCTGGGACGTCCGCTCCGGCCACCTGCGTGTCGAACCGGGCCGGCACACCCTCGGCGTCGGCTCCTCGAGCGTGGACCTGCCCCTGCACGCCGTTCTCGAGGTGACGGGACCTGCCCCGGCCCCCTTCCCGGCCCTGGGGGCCACGCTGCGCGCGGCCGACTTCGACTCCTCCGCGCACACCGTGATCGCCGAGGAGACGCCGCTGCTGGGCGACGCCGTCCAGCTCGCCTCGGGCTGCCACACCGGGTGGGTCGAGTTCGCCGACCTGGATCTGCACGGTGTCCAGGAGATCGTGCTGCGCTCCGCCCGCCTGCGCCCCGGTGTGGCGACCGTGGCCCTGGACGGCGGACCGGGCCTGCGCCCGGTGCGGCACGAGGTGCCGTCCGGGAACGGCCGCTACGACTGGCAGGACGCGAGCGTGCCGGTGGCGTCGGGCGACCGGGGACCGGGGCCCCTGCGAGTCCTGCTGACCGGAGCCGCCCGGTTGTCGACCGTGACGTTCAGGTAGCCGACCTGCTCGTCCGGGACGGTTTCAGACCGCTCAGAACAGGCGCGCGTCTACGTCGTCGACCCCACGCATGGCGTCGTAGTCGAGCACGAGGCAGGTGATGCCGCGGTCGGTCGCGAGGACGCGGGCCTGGGGCTTGATCTCCTGGGCCGCATACACGCCCCGGACCGGCGCGAGCATCGGGTCCCGGTTGAGCAGCTCGAGGTAGCGGGTGAGCTGCTCGACACCGTCGATGTCACCGCGGCGCTTGATCTCGATCGCCACGCTGGCCCCCGAGGCGTCCCGGGCGAGGATGTCGACGGGGCCGATCGCCGTCGGGTACTCGCGCCGGATGAGCGTGTGGCCGGCGCCGACCAGCTCGATCTGGTCGGCGAGCATCGCCTGCAGGTGCGCCTCGACGCCCTCCTTGATCAGGCCCGGGTCGATCCCCAGGGCGTGGGAGGAGTCGTGGATGATCTCGTGCAGCTCGATCTCCAGGCGGTCGTCGCTCTTGGCGTGCTGGACTGCCCAGACCTCGCTGACACCGCGGGCGACCGCTTCGGAGTCAGGCACCGTGACAGCCATCGAGCACGGTGGGCTCATCCAGTTCAGCGGTTTGTAGGAGCCTCCGTCGGAGTGCAGCAGGACGCTGCCGTCCGCCTTGACCACGAGGAGCCTCGTGGCGAGCGGGAGGTGAGCGGCGAGCCGTCCCGTGTAGTGGGCCGAGCACAGGGCAACGACAAGACGCACAGCAGACTCCTAGAGAAGGTCGTTCACCGGCGTCGTGGGACGCCGGGCCACCCATCACACCACGAAGTGGCGGGAGCTGGGTGGGGCGGACTCGAGCCAGGAGGCGAGCCCAGAATAGGCTTCCGGGGACATCGTGAGGTCGAAGCCCTCCGATCCGTGCCGGCAGTGGACGAGGAAGAGATCGGGTCGTCCTGGACACACCAGCGGGACCCGCCCGGACACGGAGAAGGACCCGCGCAACCACTCGTAGGTCGGGCGGACAGCGAGGGACCGGGACTGCCACCACACGAGCCGGTCCGCCCGGTAGACACCGAACCCGGAGCGCCACAGCCTGCCCGACGCCGACCCGGAGGCCGCCTCGGTCGTGAACCGCAGCCGCGACTCGAAGGAACCCACGTGGTGGGACAACGCACGAAGTCGTGAGAACCCCAGCCCAGCCACGAGCAGGGCTGCCAGAAGCAGTCCTACCAGTGTCCAGACCAGGATCCCCACGACTTCGTCAGTGCTCCGCAGCTGGTCTCAGCGTGCCGCGGTCGCGATGGCTACATCGAGCTCGGCTGAGTCGACCACGATCGTGATCACGTCGTCGTCCACCGAGATGAATCCACCCGAGACGGAGACGTTGACGTCCGCCCCGCCCGTTCCGTGGATCTTCACGTGCCCCCTGCGCAGGACCGCCAGCAGCGGCGAGTGACCGACGAGGATGCCGATGTCACCGTCGGCGGCCGGTGCGGTGACCAGCCTCGCGGTGCCCGACCAGACCTTCCGGTCGGCCGCGACGAGGTCAACTTCAAGCTGTGCCACGTGCTACTCCTGTGATCGTTGGGATGCCGCCAGCGGGGAAGGACAGCGTCAGACGCCGTACTCCTTCTGGATCCGTGCCCAGTTCCGCTCGAGGTCCTCGAGGCCACCGATGTTGAAGAAAGCCTGCTCCGACATGTGGTCGAAGTCGCCGTCCGCGATCATCGAGAAGGCCTCGATGGTCTCCGACATGGGCACCGTGGAGCCCGGGACGGAGGTGAACTGCTCGGCCATGTACGTGTTCTGCGAGAGGAACTGCTGGATACGACGGGCGCGTGAGACGACCGTCTTGTCCTCCTCGGAGAGCTCGTCGACGCCGAGGATGGCGATGATGTCCTGCAGCTCCTTGTTGCGCTGGAGGATCTGCTTGACGCGCGTCGCGGTGTCGTAGTGCTTCTGGCCCACGTAGCGCGGGTCGAGGATGCGCGACGACGAGGCGAGCGGGTCGACGGCCGGGTAGAGCCCACGCGAGGCGATCTCACGGGACAGCTCGGTGGTGGCGTCCAGGTGGGCGAAGGTCGTCGCCGGTGCCGGGTCGGTGTAGTCGTCGGCCGGGACGTAGATCGCCTGCAGCGAGGTGATCGAGTGACCACGCGTGGACGTGATGCGCTCCTGGAGGAGACCCATCTCGTCGGCGAGGTTCGGCTGGTAGCCGACCGCGGACGGCATGCGTCCCAGCAGCGTCGAGACCTCGGAACCGGCCTGTGTGAAGCGGAAGATGTTGTCGATGAACAACAGCACGTCCTGCTTCTGCACGTCGCGGAAGTACTCCGCCATGGTGAGCGCGGAGAGCGCGACGCGCAGACGCGTGCCTGGCGGCTCGTCCATCTGGCCGAACACCAGGGCGGTCTGCTTGATGACGCCCGACTCTGTCATCTCCTCGATGAGGTCGTTGCCCTCACGGGTCCGCTCCCCCACACCGGCGAAGACGGACACACCGTTGTGGTTGTTCGCCACGCGGTAGATCATCTCCTGGATGAGGACGGTCTTCCCGACGCCGGCGCCACCGAACAGGCCGATCTTTCCACCCATGACGTACGGGGTGAGAAGGTCGATGACCTTGATGCCGGTCTCGAACATCGTCGTCTTCGACTCGAGCTGGTCGAAGGCCGGCGGCTTGCGGTGGATCGGCCAGCGCTCGGTGATCTCGATCTTCTCGCCGGGCTTGGCGTTGAGCACGTTGCCGGTCACGTCGAAGACGTGACCCTTGGTCACGTCACCGACGGGCACGCTGATGGGCGCACCGGTGTCGGTGACGACCGCGCCGCGGACCAGACCGTCGGTCGGCTTGAGGGCGATCGCGCGGATGAGCGAGTCTCCCAGGTGCTGAGCCACCTCGAGGGTCAGCACGAAGTTGGCGTCACCCTCGCCCTCGCCCTGGGCGGAGAGGTCGATCTCCACCGTGAGCGCGTTGTACATCTCGGGGATGGCATCGGCTGGGAACTCGATGTCGACGACGGGACCGATGACGCGGGCCACACGGCCCACGCCGGGTCCGGCCTGTGAGCCGGCCGTGGCTTCGACGGACGTGGCGGTCATTTCTGGCCTCGCTTCGCTGGGCCGGAGGTGACTCCGGCAGGGACTGTGCTGAGTGATGAAGCTGTGACGATGGCGCTGCTGCTCTTGGTCATCATGCGCCGGTCAGGAGGCCGCAAGCGCGTCAGCGCCCGAGACGATCTCGCTGATCTCCTGGGTGATCTCACCCTGACGCGCCTGGTTGGCCAGACGCGTGTACATGCGGATGAGGTCCTCTGCGTTCTCGGTGGCTGTGTGCATCGCCCGCTGACGCGAGGCGAGCTCGGAGGCAGCGGCCTGGAGCAGGCAGCTGAAGATTCGGCTGCGCACGTACCGTGGCAGCAACGCGTCGAGCACGTCCTCGGCCGAGGGCTCGAAGTCGTACAGCGGCAGTGTCTGCGTGTGCGACTCACCGACCGGTGCGACCCCGTCGACGATCTCGAGAGGCAGCATGCGGATGACCCGGGGACGCTGGGTCACCATGTTGACGAACTGCGTGAACACGATGTGCAGCTCGCTGACACCCTCGGCGTCGTCCTCGGCCAGGAACGCAGCCAACAGCGTGTCCGCCATCGCCTCGGCCTCTACGGCGTCGGGACGGTCGGAGTCTCCCGTCCAGGATCCGGTGATCTCGCGACCGCGGAACTGGTAGTAGGCGAGCGCACGACGTCCGCTGACGTAGAGAGCGATCTCCTTGCCCTCGTCCGTGAGGCGCCCGATCAGCGCTTCGGCCTCCCGGATGGCGCTGGCGGCGTATGCCCCCGCCATGCCGCGGTCCGAGGCGATGACGAGGACCGCGACCCGGTTGTTGCCCTCGCGATCGGACGTCAGCGGGTGCTTGACGTTCGAGTGCGTGGCGACCGCCGAGACAGCACGGGTGATCGCGACCGCGTACGGCAGAGACGCAGTGACGCGGGCGCGGGCTTTGCCGATGCGAGACGCTGCGATGAGTTCCTGAGCACGGAACATCTTCTTCAGCGACTGCGTCGACTTGATGCGCTCTTTGAAGACGCGCTGGTTACCGGCCACAGGTCACGCCTTCTTCTGACGGACGATCTGCTCCTGCTCGACAGGCGCGGACTCGTCAACCGTCTCGTCATCGCCACCGACGAGCGGAGAACCGTCGCCCTTGAGGAAGCCGTTGCGGAACTCGTCGACGCCGGCGGACAGAGCCGCCTCGGTGGCGTCCTCAAGCTTGCCGGTCGTGGCGATCGTGGTGAGCACGTCGGTGTTGCGTCGCAGGTGGTCGATGAGCTCGGTCTCGAAGCGGCGCACGTCCTCGAGGGGCACGTCGTCGAGCTTGCCCTTGGTGCCGGCCCAGATCGAGGCGACCTGGTCCTCGACCGGGTACGGGTTGTACTGCGCCTGCTTGAGCAGCTCGAGCAGACGCGCACCACGGTTGAGCTGGGCGCGGGACGCGGCGTCGAGGTCCGAGGCGAACATCGCGAAGGCCTCGAGCGAACGGAACTGCGCGAGGTCGAGCTTGAGCGTTCCCGAGACCTTCTTCATCGCCTTGATCTGCGCGGAACCTCCGACGCGCGAGACCGAGATGCCCACGTCGACCGCGGGACGCTGGTCGGCGTTGAACAGGTCGGACTGGAGGAAGATCTGACCGTCGGTGATCGAGATGACGTTGGTCGGGATGTACGCCGAGACGTCGTTGGCCTTCGTCTCGATGATCGGCAGGCCGGTCATCGAGCCGGCACCCAGCTCGTCGGAGAGCTTGGCACAACGCTCGAGGAGACGGGAGTGCAGGTAGAAGACGTCACCGGGGTAAGCCTCACGGCCCGGCGGGCGACGCAGCAGCAGCGAGACCGAGCGGTAGGCCTCGGCCTGCTTGGACAGGTCGTCGAAGATGATGAGGACGTGCTTGCCCTCGTACATCCAGTGCTGGCCGATGGCCGAGCCGGTGTACGGAGCGATGTACTTGAACCCGGCGGGGTCGGAGGCCGGAGCCGCGACGATCGTCGTGTACTCGAGCGCGCCTGCCTCTTCCAGGGCGCCGCGCACGCCGGCGATGGTCGAACCCTTCTGACCGATCGCCACGTAGATGCAGCGCACCTGCTTGGTCGGGTCGCCGGTCTCCCAGTTCGCCTTCTGGTTGATGATCGTGTCGATCGCGATCGCCGTCTTGCCGGTCTGGCGGTCGCCGATGATGAGCTGACGCTGTCCACGCCCGATCGGGATCATCGCGTCGATCGCCTTGAGGCCGGTCTGCAGCGGCTCGTGCACGGACTTGCGGGCCATGACGCCCGGAGCCTGCAGCTCGAGGGCGCGGCGGCCCGTCGTGACGATCTCGCCGAGACCGTCGATCGGTGCGCCCAGCGGGTCGACGACGCGACCGAGGTAGGCGTCGCCGATGCCGACGGAGAGGACCTCTCCGGTGCGGCGCACGAGCTGACCCTCTTCGATCCCGGTGAACTCACCGAGGATGACGACGCCGATGAGGCGCACGTCAAGGTTCAGCGCGAGGCCGAGCGTGCCATCTTCGAATCGCAACAGCTCGTTGGCCATTGCGCCCGGAAGACCTTCCACCTGCGCGATGCCGTCACCAGCCTGAACTACCCGGCCAACCTCTTCGGTGACGACGGTCTCAGGCTTGTAGGACTTCACGAAGCTGTCCAGCGCGGCCCGAATTTCCTCGGGCCGGATCGTCAGCTCAGCCATTGCTTGTCTCCTGTCGTGGCCGCATGTGCGGTCGAACTTTCATGTCTGTGGAACCGGACGGTGCCGGCGGTGCGGAGCGGAAGGCGCTCACCCTGCAAGGCGTCGCCGAGCATCGGCGAGGCGGGCCAGCACCGTGGAGTCCACGACGTCCGACCCGATCTGGATGCGCAGACCGCCGACAACTGCTGGGTCGACGGTCAGGTCGATCTGGACCGCCGAGCCGTAGGCCGACTCCAGCAGGCCCGCGAGGCGGTCCAGCTGGGACTGGCTGAGCTCGCCGCCGGAGGTGACCGAGGCCACGATGCGGTTCCGGCGCGCTGCGGCCATCCCGCCCACCCGCACGAGTGCGGGAACGAAACGTTCCCCGCGCGGGACGCCGGTCGCCCGGCGGCAGATGGCGATGGTCACCGGGTCGGCCTTGCCGACGAGGATGTCGTCGACGAGCTTGATGCGCCGGGCCGGGTCCGTCGAGCTGTCCGAGAGGGCCTGACGGACCTCACGCTGCCCCACGAGCCCCCGGGTGATCCGGAACAGCTGCGACTCGACCTTCTCGAGCACCCCGCGCGCCTGCGCCGACGCCAGGTAGGCGTCGATGCCGAGCGTGTCGACGGCGTCGGTGAGGTCGCGCTCGGAGAACCACCGCGAACGGGCGAGGCCCTCGATGATGTCGACCGTGCGCGGGTCGAAGTCCTTCAGGAGGGATCGGGCAAGGTCTGCCTTGTCCTGAGCCGGACGTGACGGGTCTGCAAGAGACCGGCGCAGCGCCCCTGAGGCGTCGAGAGCGTCGACCACGGCGAACATCTGATCGCCGATGGTGTGGGCCTGCTCCCCTGCCGCTGCCAGGACCGGCTCGAGCCGGTCCTGAGCTGCGTGGAGAGACGCCAGGCTGGTCCCTCGCATCACTTCCCCTTTGGTGCGGTGGTCAGAGCCGAAGCCTCGAGCTCATCGAGGAAGCGGTCCACGACACGCGACTGACGGGCGGTGTCCTCGAGGGACTCCCCGACGATCTTGGAGGCGAGCTCGGTCGCGAGCACGCCGACGTCGTTGCGCAGCGAGATCGCTGCTGCCTGACGCTCGGCCTCGATCTGACGCTGAGCCGTCTCGAAGATCCGTGCTGACTCGTCGCTCGCCTTGCTCCGGGCCTCTGCCACGATCGCGACGCCCTCGGAGCGCGCATCCTCGCGGATCCGAGCAGCTTCGGTGCGTGCCTCAGTCAGCTGCGCCTTGTACTCGGCGAGCAGAGCGTCGGCCTCGGCCTGCATCGTGGCGGCCTTGCTCAGCCCGCCCTCGATCTTCGCCGTGCGCTCATCGAGGATCTCGGTGAACTTGGGGAGGACGAGCTTGTAGAACATCCAGGCGATCGGGATCAGGACGACCGCAGACCAGATGATGTCGTACGCGGCGGGCAGGAACAGGTCGATTCCCTCAACCTCTTCGCTCCCGGTCGCGGCCAGGAGGGTCCCGGCTGCCGTCAAGGCAGTCATCAGAACAGGAAGCCTGCGACGATGCCCAGCAGAGCGAGGAGCTCGACGAACGCGACACCGATGAACATGGTGGTGCGGAGCTGGCCGGCGACCTCAGGCTGGCGTGCCATGCCCTCGACGGTCTTGCCGATGAGGATACCCAGGCCGATACCCGGGCCAAGCGTCGCCAGACCGTAACCGACCGTGGCGATGTTTCCGGTGAGCTCGGCGAGAGTGGTGGTGGTGTCCACTGGGGTGTTCCTTCCGTTGGGCGCCCCGTCGGGGCGTCATGTGGGACGTGCTACGCGGAGAAAAGTGTGGGGTACTGCGGTGGAGCGGTGCTGCTGTGCTACCAGGTGGCACGGACGGCGGGCGTCAGTGCTCCTCTTCGATCGACATCGAGATGTAGACCGCGGCGAGCAGCGTGAAGACGTAGGCCTGCAGCGCCGCGACGAGCAGCTCGAAGAGAGTGAAGCCCAGGCCTGCGGCGAGGGTGACGACACCCATCGCCTTGAGCGCGCCGGTGGCCTCGACAAAGAAGAAGTTCGTCGCCGAGAAGCACAGGACCAGCAGGAGGTGACCGGCGATCATGTTGGCCGTGAGTCGCAGGGCGAGGGTCACCGGCCGGAAGACGAAGACCTGGAGGATCTCGATCGGGGTGATGAGGATGTAGAGGAACCACGGCACGCCCGGCGGGAAGAGGCTGATCTTGAGGAAGCCTCCGATCCCGAACTTCTTCATGCCCGAGCTCAGGTACACGACGTACACCCAGAGCGCGAGCAGCGCCGGCAGCCCGAAGAGGGACGTCCCGGCGATGTTGAGGAGCGGGATGATGCCGGTGATGTTGAAGGCGAGGATCGCGAAGAAGATCGTCGTCAGCATCGGCAGGTACCGTCGCGCGTTGTGACCGAGGATCTCGTCGGCGATCTGGACCCGGACGAAGTCCAGGGCCATCTCGGCCACGTTCTGGCTGCGACCGGGGACGAGCTTGGCTCGGCGGGCGGCGAGGACGAACAACCAGATGAGAACGACCGCGGCGATGACTCGCACCAGCATGATGCGGTTGAACTCGAAGATCGAGTCCTCGAAGAAGATGGCCGTCGGGAAGAACTCCGTGATTGACGGGGGATGGAATCCGCCGTCCTCACCGGAGGCGGCGAACTGCGTAATCGTCGCTAAGGTGGACAGAGGAAGCTCCCGGTCGTCGTGGTCTGCGTGGCGCTGGCGGCTTCGCGTGCGCGCACAAGGCAAACCTGTCCGTCATGGATTGTAAGAATCGTAACCCACAGCCGGCCGTGTCGGTGACGGCATCTCGCGGAGCAGACCCTCGAGATCTTCGCGTTCGGGCACCTGCATGGCCGACGATCGGCCGGCTGCCCGGCCGCGGACCCGGTCAGCGCGGGGGCTGGTTCGTAGTCGCGCCGGGAGTCACGTAGGGCTGTCGTCCGCGGATGACCGAGAGCATGTCGAGGGCGGCCGAGCCGACCACTCCGACCAGGACGATCACCGCGAAGATGAGGTGGTGGTAGAAGTCCATCTGGCCCAGGACCGCAAGGATGACGATGAGGACTGCCATCTTCGCGATCCACCCACCGAGCAGCACCGCCATGGTGATGTTCGGTCCCTTGTCAGCGGTGTAGAGCATCGAGGCGATGGTCGTCCCGGAGAAGATCAGCGTCACCCCGACCCCGAGGAGCGCGGCCCAGACACCCGACGCCCCGGCGACGAGCGCGCCGATCCCGACCCCGAGGACCGTGAGCACGACGAGCATGATCAGGGTCGCGCGCAGCGCGGAGGTGAAGATCTCCTTGGTGACGTGAGCCGGGACGACCGGGATCGCTGGGGTGTCGGTGGGTTCGGTGGAGTCGCCCGAGGCCGGTGGCTCGTCCGGTGAGTTCGGCGGCGTGTGAGAGTCATGGGTGCTCATGAGGTCTTTCCTTCTGGGGTGGCGCCGATGCGGGCGCTGCGCCCGCGCAGCGGGCCGAGGGTGAGGGCGATCGAGATGACGACGGCGAGCCCGAGCCCGACGGCGACCGTGCGCCAGGGCGCGATGACCAGTGCCGCGGCCCCGAAGGAGAACACTGCGCTCCACAGGTACATGATGATCACCGCGCGGGGATGGGAGTGGCCCAGCTGGAGCAGCCGGTGGTGCAGGTGCATCCGGTCGGGGTGGAACGGGGACTTCCCGGCGAGCAGTCGGCGCACCACCGCCAGGCCCATGTCCAGCAGCGGCAGCAGGATCACCGCCATCGGCAGCAGGATCGGGATGAAGGCCGGGATCGACTTGCCGCCGGAGGTCTGCGAGGGGTCGATCTGTCCGGTGACCACGATCGCGGCGGCGGCGATGGTCAGCCCGAGGAGCATCGAGCCGGAGTCCCCCATGAAGATCTTCGAGGGGTGGAAGTTGTGCGGCAGGAAGCCCAGGCAGGCCCCGACGAGCGCCGAGATCACGACCGTGGCGAGGTTGGAGTAGTCGGTCGGGCTCGCGTCGATGGTGAGCAGGTAGGTGTAGGCGAAGAAGCCGGTGCCACCGATCGCGATCATGCCTGCGGCAAGGCCGTCGAGCCCGTCGACGAAGTTCACCGCGTTCATCGCCACGACCACCACGAGGACGGTCACGACGAGGGAGAGCCTGCTCGACCCGATGGTCAGCCCACCGATCGGGATGGTGATGAGCTGGACCCCCTGCCAGGCCATGAACCCGGCCGCGAGGACCTGCCCGACGAGCTTGGTCATCCAGTCGAGGTCCCAGATGTCGTCAGCCACGCCGAGCAGGCAGACCATCGCACCGGCCCCGAGGATCACCCAGGCGGTGTCGGAGGCCGCGAAGACCCCCTCCAGGAAGGGCATCTTCGACGCGAAGAGCAGGGCCGCAGCGATACCGAGCAGCATCGCCACCCCGCCCAGACGCGGCGTCGGGATGGTGTGCACGTCACGCGCGCGGACCGCGGTGACGGCCCCGGTGCGGATGGCGAGCCACCGGGCGAAGGGAGTGAGCAGGAACGTCACTGCCGCCGCGACGAGCATGACCAGGAGATAGACCCTCACCCGGGGGTGTCCTGACGGTCGGTGGCCGACGCGGCGCGAGGGGTCTCGGCTGCCGCGCTCTCCTCGGGCGGTGCGGCTGTGGGTGCATCTGTGGGCGCATCTGTGGGTGCGTCCGCCAGCGCGCCCTCCACCGGCAGGTCTTCGACCGGGGCGATCTCTTCGACCGGCGCGACGGCGTTGAGCTCGGCGAGCGAGATGGCCCCGGCCCGCACCATGCGCAGCACCGGTCCGGTCGCGTCGACGATCGTGGAGGCCACTCCCCCGGGGGCGTCGCCCGCGTCGAGGTAGACCATCACCGAGGCGCCCAGCTGGGCATGGGCGTCCTGCGCGGTGAGCGCCGCAGGTGATCCCGTCCGGTTCGCGCTCGAGACGGCCATGGGCCCGGTCCGGGCCAGCAGCGCGAGGGCGGTGGGATGGTCGGGCATGCGCAGCGCGACGGTGCCGAAGGTGTCCCCGAGGTCCCAGGCGAGGGAGGGCTGGGCGGTGAGGATGAGGGTGAGCGCGCCGGGCCAGAAGCGGGTGGCGAGGGAGCGGGCGGCGTCGGGCACGTCGGTCGCGAGGCCGTCGAGAGTGGCGAGGGATCCCACCAGGACGGGAGGCGGCATCTGCCGGCCGCGTCCCTTGGCCGCGAGCAGGGCGGCCACGGCGTCGGGGTCGAAGGCGTCGGCGCCGATGCCGTACACGGTGTCGGTGGGCAGGACCACCAGACCGCCCCGCTGCACGACGTGGACAGCCTCATCGATGGAGGGACCCCACACGGACGGGTCGTGGGCAGGGCGGATCGCGGACGTACTCACGGGTGAGAGTCTTCCACGACCGGGGAGCCGTTTCGACGAGCCACCACCATCCGTGGGCGACCGGTGAGGTCGAGGCGGGTCGTGGCCGGGTCGAACAGGCCGGTCTCGGCGACCATCGCGCGGGCCGCGTCGTCCTGCACCTCGGCGTGCTCCATGACGTAGAGCCCCCCTGGTGCGAGCAGTCGCGCGGCCGCGCGGGTCACCCCGCGGGGGACCTCGAGCCCGTCCGGTCCCAGGCCGTAGAGCGCGACCGCGGGGTCGTGGCGGGCCACCTCTGGATCCTTGGGCACCGCGTCCGGGGGCACGTACGGAGGGTTGGAGACGACGACGTCGCACGTCCCGTCGAGCTCGGCGAACGCGCGTCGGGCGTCCCCGCGGACCAGCACCACGTGCGCGCCGGACGCCGACGGGTGGGCCGCGACGTTGCGCTGGGCCCAGGCGAAGGCGTCGGCGTCGAGCTCGACCGCGTGCACCCGGGTGCCGGCGACCTCGGTGTGCACGGCGATCGCGATCGCACCCGACCCGGTGCACAGGTCGACCACGAGGGCGTCTCCGCGCTCGGCGACGACCCGGCGCGCCTCGTCGACGGCGACCTGGGCGACTGACTCGGTCTCGGGACGCGGCACGAAGACGCCAGGACCGACGGCGAGCTCGGTGTGCCTGAAGGCGGCCGAGCCGGTGAGGTGCTGGAGCGGCTCGCGGTCCGCGCGACGAGCGACGAGCTCGAGGAAGCGACTCGCGGCCGAGTCGGCGGGGCTGGGGGCGCTGGCCGAGTTGGTAGGGCTGACGGCCTCCCCGGTCCGCGTGGCTCCGAAGACGTCACGGCCGAGCAGCACGGCGTGGGTGAGGTCGGCGCGGCTCAGTCCGCAGACGTGCGCGAGCAGCAGCTCGGCATCCACCCGCGCCGAGTCGATGCCTGCCGCGGCGAGCCGGGCGGCCGCCGCCCGGAGGATCCGGCCGGCGTCCTGCGGCGCGGCGTCCTGCGGCGCGGCGTCCTGCGGCGCGGCGTCCTGCGGCGCGGCGTCCGCGTTCTGTGCCGCGTTCTGTGCCGTGGCGAGGGCTGGGACGGTGTCAGCGAGATCGCTGCCGACGTCGACCGGGTTCAGCGGAGCGTCCGGGGACATGCCGATCAGCTTCCGGCGGCAGCCAGCCGGGCTGCCTCGTCCGCCTCGATCGCCGAGCGGACGACGGGTTCGAGGTCGCCGTCGAGCACCTGGTCGAGGTTGTAGGACTTGTAGCCGGTGCGGTGGTCGGCGATGCGGTTCTCGGGGTAGTTGTACGTGCGGATCCGCTCGGAGCGGTCGACCGTGCGGACCTGCGAGCGGCGGATGTCGTTCGCCGCAGCGGCCTCCTCCTCCTGGCGTGCGGCCAGCAGGCGGGCCCGCAGCACGCGCATGGCCTGCTCCCGGTTCTGCAGCTGGGACTTCTCGTTCTGCATCGACACGACGATCCCGGTGGGGACGTGGGTGATGCGCACCGCGGAGTCGGTCGTGTTGACGGACTGACCGCCCGGACCGGAGGAGCGGTAGACATCGATGCGCAGGTCGTTCTGGTCGATCTCGAGCTCACCGACGTCCTCGACCTCGAGGAAGACGAGCACCCCCGCGGCGGAGGTGTGGATGCGGCCCTGCGACTCGGTCACCGGCACCCGCTGGACGCGGTGCACGCCGCCCTCGTACTTGAGGTTGGCCCAGGCCCCGTCCTCAGGGGCGACGGTGCCACGTGCCTTGATCGCGACCTGGACGTCCTTGTATCCGCCGAGGTCGGACTCGGTGGAGCCGAGGATCTCGGTCTTCCAGCCGCGCCGCTCGGCGTAGCGCAGGTACATCCGCAAGAGGTCACCTGCGAAGAGAGCGGACTCCTCGCCGCCCTCCCCCGCCTTGATCTCGAGGATGACGTCGCGACCGTCGTCGGGGTCGCGAGGAACGAGGACCCGGCGTAGCTTCTCGGCGGCGGCGGCGGCGACCTCGTTGAGGGCCGGCAGCTCCTGGGCGAAGGAGGCGTCCTCCGCGGCAAGCTCGGCGGCGGCCTCGGCGTCTTCGCTCGCAGCGTGCCAGCTGCGGTACGCCGCAACGACCTGGCCGAGCTCGGCATACCGGCGGCCCAGGGTGCGGGCACGGGCCGCGTCGGCGTGCACGGACGGCTCGGAGAGCTGCTGCTCGATCTCGGCATGCTCGGCGAGGAGCGGCTCCGCCGCTGCAAAAGACTCGTTCATCGGATCGGTTCCTCGCTGAGTGCATGTGTCAGTCGTGCGGGTGACCGCGCGGTGGTGGAGCGTGGGGGGCGCTCGGGGCTGTGCAGTGTGCGGCGCTCGGGGCTGTGCAGTGAGCGGCGCAGGCGCCACCCGGGTAAGACAACAGCGCCGGTGGAGCCGGCGTCGGGTGCCCCTGGAGAGGTTGCCGACGCCGGATCCACCGGCGCTGTGAAGTCGCTACTTCTTGCCGTAGCGCGCCTCGAAGCGGGCCACGCGGCCACCGGTGTCGAGGATCTTCTGCTTGCCCGTGTAGAACGGGTGGCAGGCGCTGCAGACGTCGGACGAGATGGTGCCCGAGACCTGGGTGCTACGCGTGACGAACGAGTTGCCACAGGTGCAGGTGACCGTGGTCTCGACGTACTCGGGGTGGATTCCAGCCTTCACAGGGTTTCTCCTTGAGATATGCACCTGGGTCGTGAACGCCAACCGTCCACGTGAACCAGGAGCCAACGGGATATTCTCTCAGAACAATGGCCGGGACGAAAATCATCCTGCTGACCGGGCCGGACGTAGTGGTGGGCGCGGGCGCGCCCGGAGAGCGCTGGCACTGCGACGCACCTCAGAAGGGTGGGTCGTCGGGGAACCGGCTCCGGGGCTTGGGCGGTTCGCGTGGGTCGGGGTCCGGTGGCGGGTCGGTGCCGTGACCGTGGTCGTGTCCGTCGTGGTCGTGGTCGTCGGGGGTGTGGTCGTCGGGGGTGTGGCGTCCGTGGAGGGCGTCGGTGGTGGTGTAGGTCCGCCCTGACGGCGCGGTCCAGTGCACGCTCGCGCCGAGGGGTCCGGTGGGTCGTGCTGGTTCGCCGGGTTCGCCGGGTTCAGGGTCGCCTGTTCTGGGTTCATCGGGTGGGTGGGTGGTGATCTGTGCGGTCCAGGGGGTGTGATGGCGCATGCGGTGGTGGGCGCGGCAGAGGTGGATGAGGTTCTTCTGGTCGGTGGCCCCGCCGGTGGCCCAGTCGGTGACGTGGTCGAGGTCGCAGCGTCGGGCGCGGCGTGCGCAGCCGGGGAACCGGCAGGTTTCATCGCGCAGGCGCAGCCAGGCGGTGAGGTCGCCTGGGACGGTGTAGCGGTCGCGGTCCACACCCAGGACGGCGCCGGTGTGGGGGTGGGTGAGGATCCGCAGGAAGGTGGGTGCTCTCCCGCACAGGTCCCGGGCGGTCTCGGGGTCGATGGGCCCGTAGCCTTCCAGCTCGCCGGGGGTGTCACCGCCGAGGAGGGTCAGGACCGGGACGGTGACAGCGACGGTGGGGCGGATGCCGCGCATCGTGGTGCGCAGACGCCGGCTGTCCTCGGCGGAGCCGGGACCATCACCGTCACCGTCGTCGTCTGGTTCGTCGGTGTCCTCCGCGCGAGCCTCGTGCCCGGCTGGAGCGGGGTTCCCGAGGGCGTGGGTGAAGGCTTCGCGGGCGTCGTTGTCGATCATGATGGCGCCCAGGACGTCGGCGCGCAGCTGGGGCAGGGTCCGCCCGTCGTCGGGGTGCTGCAGGGACACTGCGGTGTCGGTGAGACGGTTGAAGATCGCGGTCGCGGTGGTGGCGGGCAGGTGGGCGTGCAGCCACGCCATCCCGTCCAGGTCCCCTTCCAGCAGCACCGTGCGCCCCGTCGCGGCGCGCTCGTGGCGCACGGTCACCGGGACGGGGTCGAGGCGGTCACGTTCGCGGTGGGCGTGCTGGGTGAACGCCGCGACGGTGAGCCTCTTCGCCTTCGGGACCAAAGTGGTCTCGGCCCGGGCCCGGGCGTCGGGATCCAGGTCGGCGATGGCGGCGATCATCGTGCGGGCGTGGCGGTAGCTGATCAGCCCCTCACCCAACGCCGCTGCGGTAGCGGGCAGGGCGGTCAGGGCCTGGGCGTCGTCGATGAGGTGCCCCGCGGTGGACTGGGGCAGGTGCAACGCGCAGGCCAGCTCTGCGGTCACGCTCGCCAGATCCATGTCCTGCCAGAACCCCCGCAGGGCGTGCGCGCCCGGGGCGGAGCCCTCACACGCCGCAGGGTCGTCAGGGTCGGGGTCCACCGCCGCTGCGCGCAGCGCCTCGATGAGCCCGGCCCGCACCGCCGACATCGCGTTGAGCATCCGGTCCGCAGTCACCACAGCCGCGAGCAGCTGCGCTGCGGTGTCCTGCGCCGGAGCGCCCGCCGGGGACTCGCCGGGAGCATCCGCCGGGGTCTCACCGGGGGCCCCGGCAGGGGTCTCGGTGTCGATGATGATCGGGTTCTCAAGCATGCTCCGAACCTACCTCCAGCCACTGACATTCCCGGGCGAGACCCCCGATACCGGTCGCCGCAGCACAGGGCGCGGCACCCGCCGTCGAGCACGACGTCCCGTCCGCCGGACCCGCCCAGCGGGGCCCGTGATCACCGTCGACCATCCCGTTCCAGCTCATGCCCCGACCCTACGGATCACCACTGACATTCCAGGGCAGAACCGACTCATCCGGCCGTGACCAGCGACACCGCGGAAGCGGTGTCGACGAGCGGACCATTGAATGGTGCCCTTGAGCTTGCTACCACAGCTCGATGGCCTCCTGGTGGTCCAGCGCACCCATCCCCTCAGACGGGTGAGCGGCTACCGGTCAGGTCGGCGCGTTCGGAACCGCGATGACGACCGTGGCGAAGAACCCGATCAATCCGGCCGCGTAGCCACATCCCAAGACCGCGATGCGAGGGGTGATGCCAGGCCATGGCGACCGCCAAGGGACACCATGTCGACCTGTGAGTGGGCGCTCTCCTCGGTCTCGCCTGGCAGGGGGGCGCTCAGTCCGCGGCATGCGGAGGCCAAGCACGAGGAGCGCTCCGGCAAGTGCGCTCGACGCGGAGAGGATCAGGGGCTCCCCGGTAGCAGCGACCGTGATGAAGCCCGCTGCAGCCACCGAGGTCGGGATGCCCGATCGGGCTTGCAGCGCAGGCCACACTGACTTCCGCTGCGGCACTGGGCCGAGCCACGGGAAGGCGAACGCAGGAGCTGCGCAGGAGCCCAGGAACGCTGCGCAGAATCCAGCGAAGAAGATCACCTCGCGGACTGCCGCCATCACGCGGCCCACCCAGCGGTGAGGAAGGCACCGACGACGATCAGCATGTGGGGTCCTTACCCGAGGGGTACGCCGTCATTCAGCGAACACCCCGCAGTCTAGGAACATCCCGGCAATGAACGCGGCGACTGGCGGGGACGTTCCGCGGCGCATCCGCTCCCTGACTCGACCCGCCCGGCCCTGACACGACAAGGACGCGCGACCCCGGGCAGTGATGCCCAGGGTCGCGCGTCCAGTACGTGCCGGAACTGCCGGCTCAGCGAATCAGAGCGTGCGACCCGCGTGCTCGTCCATGGGACCGGCCGGCGTGGTCTTCTGCACCTGCATGAGGAACTCGGCGTTGGACTTGGTGTCCTTGAGCTTGCCGAGCAACAGCTCGATGGCCTGCTGGTGGTCGAGCGCACCCATCACGCGGCGCAGCTTGTAGATGACCCGCAGCTCGTCCTGACCCATGAGGATCTCCTCGCGGCGGGTACCCGAGGCGTTGACGTCCACCGCCGGGAAGATCCGCTTGTCCGCGAGCGAACGAGCGAGGCGCAGCTCCATGTTGCCGGTGCCCTTGAACTCCTCGAAGATGACCTCGTCCATCTTGGACCCGGTCTCCACCAGCGCCGAGGCGAGGATCGTGAGCGACCCACCGTTCTCGATGTTGCGGGCTGCACCGAAGAACCGCTTCGGCGGGTAGAGCGCCGAGGCGTCCACACCACCGGAGAGGATCCTGCCCGACGCCGGAGCCGCAAGGTTGTAGGCACGCGACAGCCTCGTCAGGGAGTCGAGCAGCACGACGACGTCCTGGCCCAGCTCGACCAGACGCTTCGCGCGCTCGATCGCGAGCTCGGCGACGATCGTGTGGTCGGAGGCCGGACGGTCGAAGGTCGAGGCGATGACCTCGCCCTTCACGGTGCGCTCCATGTCGGTGACCTCTTCAGGCCGCTCGTCCACGAGCACCACCATGAGGTGGACCTCAGGGTTGTTCGCCGTGATCGCGTTGGCGATCTGCTGCATGATGATCGTCTTGCCGGCCTTGGGCGGAGAGACGATGAGACCACGCTGCCCCTTGCCGATGGGGGCGACGATGTCGATGACGCGAGGCGTCAGGCGTGTCGGGTCGCCGGTCTCCAGGCGCAACCGCTCCTGCGGGTACAGGGGCGTGAGCTTGGCGAAGTCGGGACGGTCGCGAGCAGCCTCGGGAGGCATGCCGTTGATCGTGTCGAGGCGGATCAGCGCGTTGTACTTCGACCGGCCGGCCGTCGCCTGTCCGCTGGTGTCGCCCTCACGGGGCTGACGCACGGCTCCGGTGACGGCGTCACCGCGGCGCAGGCCGGACTTCTTGACCTGGCTGAGCGAGACGTACACGTCGTTCAGACCGGGCAGGTAGCCCGACGTCCGCACGAAGGCGTAGCTCTCGAGGATGTCGAGGATCCCGGCCACCGGCAGCAGGACGTCGTCCTCGTTGACCTCGATCTCGTCGAAGGCGAGGTCGTCGGGTCCGCCACGGGTGCGCGCGCCGCGCTTGTTGCGGTCGCGATCGCGGTCCCGGTCACGGAACCGGTCGCGTCCACGCCGACGACGGCCGGTGCCCTCGTCGTCGTCGAAGCCGCTGCTGCGGTCCGGGCCGGTGCCGCGGTCGTTCTGACGCTGAGCGTCGGGCTGGCCACCCCGCTGGCTGTCGGCCTGAGCGCCACGCTGACCGTCGGCCTGGTTCTGGTTCTGGTTCTGACGCTGGCCGTCGTTCTGGCCGCCGCGCTGGCGGTTGCCCCGACCCTGGCCGTCGTTCCGCTGACCGTCGTTCTGGTTCTGCCGCTGGCCGTCGTTCTGGCCACCGCGCTGGGCGTCGCCCCGCGCCGCGTCGTTCGAGCCGCGGTGAGACTCACGGCTGCCGTCGCCCTGCGCGTCCGCGCGCTGGCCGTCACCGGTCGCGCGCAGTGCGTCGTCGGACGTGGAGCGTGCGGTGGTGGGCATCCCGTCGACCGGAGCACCGGCGCCACGCGCCGCACGGCGCGAGCCACGCTCACGGAGCGGACGGTCGGGCAGCGTCACGTCGACGACGGCGGCTGCGGCGCGAGCCGCACGGTCGTCGGCGGTCTCCCCGGCCGCGAGGCGGACGTCGCTGCGATCGGCACGGACCCGCTCGGTCCGCACGGGTGCGTCGAGGGAGGCGACCGAACGGGCAGCGCGCGCCGCAGCGGCGTCATCCCGAGCCGCGGCCGAGTCAGCCGACGAGCGTGTCGATGCCGGCGCAGAGGCCGGCGCAGAGGCCGGCGCAGAAGCCGGCGCAGAAGTCGGATCCGTCGTCGCAGCCGACGCCCTGCCGGAGGTCTCAGGTGCGGACACCGAGGCAACGACAGGCCCAGCGGCCTTGGTGGCCCTGGCGGGACGGCCGGAGCCACCCTGAGTCGCCTTGATGACGTCGACAAGATCGCTCTTGCGCATCTTGGACGTGCCCTTCACACCGAGCTGGGCGGCCAGGGCCTGCAGCTCGGGGAGACGCAGCGCAGAGATCGCGCCGGTTCGGGCAGAGCCACCAGCAGCGGTGCTGCTCGAAGTGGCGTCGATGGTTTCAGTCACGAAGGACCCTTCCCCTCGTTCACAGCCCGCGCGTCAAGCGCTGCCGGGCTGTGTGCGGTCGACGTCCGGCACTGAGGCGGCCGGTACGTAGTACGAACACACGTCACGTCGAGACGACGCAACGAGAGATGACACGTGTTCGGATTGCTTCCCGTGCGGCGCCGGCTGGGGATCCACCATGACTGTCCGCGGAGGTCGTAGCTATCGACGACCTCAGGTGATCAACGAGATACGAGATGCATCGACGGAGATGACCTGCGGAGCGAGACTCGGTGATGTCAGTGGCGCACTCTCCCGGTGACTGCCGGGACCTGTGGGAAACTGAGCCCACTATAACACCCGGTGGACCGCTCCCACGCGCACTTTCACCCGCTCTGCGGCGCGAGATCTGGTGCAAGATCCAGCGCGTGACCAGGTCCGAGATCACACGCGTTCCGCGACCGCCCCCACCGAGTCGATGCCCGGCTGCAGCGCCGTCCAGCGCGGCGACCCGCCGACGAGCTCGTCGACCGCGCGGGCCACCTGCTCCCGGTCGGCCACCGGGTGCAGCACCAGGACGGTGGGACCCGCACCGGAGACCGTCGCAGCGATTCCCTGCTCGCGCAGCCCGCGGACCAGCTCCCAGGTGCTCGTCATGACGCCCGAGCGGTACTCCTGGTGCAGGCGGTCCTCGGTCGCGTCGAAGAGCAACGCGGGCTCCTGGGCGAGGGCGTGGACGAGCAGCGCCGACCGGCCCGCGTTGAACGCGGCGTCCCCGTGCGGCACCGTGGCCGGCAGCACCCCGCGCGCCGCGCGGGTGGCCAGGCGGGTGACCGGCACGACGAGCGTCGGCTCGATGCCGGGGTGGATCTGCAGCCGCGCGACCTGCGGGCCACCACCGTCGCGCGACCAGGCCACCGTCGCACCGCCGAAGATCGCCGGCGCGGCGTTGTCCGGGTGCCCTTCCAGCTCGGTCGCCAGGGCGAGGATCGTCGCGTCGTCGAGCCCGGACGGGTCAGCCACGAGCATCCGCGCGGCCAGCAGCCCGGCCACCACAGCGGCGGCCGACGACCCCATCCCCCGCCCGTGCGGGATGGTGTTCGTGCAGGTCAGGTGCAATCCGGTCTGCGGTGCACCCACGTGGTCGAGGGCGACACGCAGCGCGCGCACCACGAGGTGACGCTCGTCGTCGGGCACCTCGCCGGCACCCTCCCCGGTGACGTCCACGCGGACCTGCGAGCTGGCCAGGGCGCGCACCTCGAGGATGTCGTGGTGGCCCAGGGCGAGCCCGAGCGCGTCGAATCCCGGCCCGAGGTTCGCGCTCGTGGCCGGGACCGTGACGCGGACGTGATCTGCTCCCAGCTGCATGGCGGCCGGTTCAGGCCAGCTCGAGCGCGGCAGCGATCGACATGACGTCGGCCGTGACGCGCTCCGGGACGACGTCGGAGCCGTCCAGGGTGCGCAGGGCCCACTGGGGGTCCTTGAGCCCGTGACCGGTGACGGTCACGACGATGCGCGCCCCGGCGGGCACGAGGCCGCGACGGGCGCGGGAGAGGATCCCGGCGACGCCGGCGGCGGAGGCGGGCTCGACGAACACGCCGGCCTCGGCGGACAGGATGCGGTGCGCGGCGAGGATCTCGTCGTCGGTGACCGACTCGATCACGCCGCCCGAGGTGTCACGGGCCTCGATGGCCTGCTCCCAGGACGCGGGGTTGCCGATCCGGATCGCCGTGGCGATCGTCTCGGGCTCGGTGATCGGGTGACCGGCGACGATCGGCGCGGCACCGGCAGCCTGGAAGCCCCACATCTGCGGCAGACGGGTGGAGACCCCGGCCGCGGCGTACTCGGTGTAGCCCTTCCAGTACGCGGTGATGTTGCCGGCGTTGCCGACGGGCAGCGCGTGGATGTCGGGGGCGTCGCCCAGGACGTCGACGACCTCGAAGGATGCGGTCTTCTGGCCCTGGATCCGGTCTGGGTTGACCGAGTTCACGAGCTCGACCGGGTAGGCCTCGGCGAGCTTGCGGGCGGCCACGAGGCAGTCGTCGAAGTTGCCGTCGACCTGCAGCAGCGTCGCGCCGTGCGCGATCGCCTGGCTGAGCTTGCCCATCGCGATCTTGCCGTCCGGGACGAGCACGGCGCAGCGCATGCCCGCGGCGACCGCATAGGCCGCGGCCGAGGCGGAGGTGTTGCCGGTCGAGGCGCACACGACGACCTTGGCGCCCTTGTGCTTGGCGGCCGAGATCGCCGTCGTCATGCCGCGGTCCTTGAAGGACCCGGTCGGGTTCATCCCTTCGACCTTGAGGAACACCTCGGCACCGGTGAGCGCGGACAGGGCGGGCGCGTGGACCAGCGGCGTGCCACCTTCACCGAGGGTGACGATGTGCGTCTTGAGGTGCTCGGGCAGCAGGTCGGCGTACTCGCGGATGATTCCTTGCCACAGGTGAGCCATCAGGATCCTTCAACTCGGAGAACGGACATGACGTCCTGGACGGAGTCCAGGTCTGCGATCGCGGCCACGGTCTGGGCCAGTGCGGACTCGGCCGCGTGGTGGGTGGTGATGACGAGCAGGGCCGCGGGCGCACCCTCGCCGGCCGGCTGGTCCCCGGGCAGCGCGACCTGGCGCACGGCCTCGATCGAGACCCCGGCGGCGGCGACGACCTGGGCCACCTGGGCGAGCACGCCCGGGCGGTCGGCGACGGCGAGGCGCACCTGGTAGCGGGTGCGCGACGTCGCCGGCGGCGCGATGGGCAGACCCGCGTAGTGCGACTCCTCGGGGCCCTTGCCGCCGAGCACCCGGTGGCGCGCCACGGAGACGACGTCGCCGAGGACCGCCGACGCGGTCGGCGCCCCGCCTGCGCCGCGGCCGTAGAACATGAGCTCACCGGCGGCCTCGGCCTCGATGAAGACGGCGTTGAAGGCGCCGCGGACCCCGGCGAGGGGGTGGTCGACCGGCACGAGGGCGGGGTGCACCCGGGCCGACACGCCGGCCTCGGTGGCCTCGCAGATCGCGAGCAGCTTGATGACGTGACCGGTCTGCTTGGCCCAGGCGACGTCGTCGGCCGTGACCGCGGTGATGCCCTCGCGGTAGACGTCGGAGATGGTCACGCGGGTGTGGAAGGCGAGGGAGGCGAGGATCGCGGCCTTGGCCGCGGCGTCGAAGCCCTCGACGTCGGCGGTCGGGTCGGCCTCGGCGTAGCCGAGCTCCTGGGCCTGGGACACGGCCTCGTCGAAGGCCAGCCCGTGCGTGGTCATCTGGTCGAGGACGTAGTTGGTCGTGCCGTTGACGATGCCCAGGACCCGCTGGATCCGGTCGCCGGTGAGCGACTCGCGGATCGGGCGGACGATCGGGATCGCACCGGCGACGGCGGCCTCGTAGTACACGTCGACGCCGGCCTCGTCGGCTGCGCGGTAGAGCGTGGGACCGTCCTCGGCGAGCAGCGCCTTGTTCGCGGTGACCACGGAGGCGCCCGCGGCGATCGCGCGCAGCAGCAGCGTGCGGGCCGGCTCGATCCCGCCCATGACCTCGATGACGATGTCCGCACGCTCGACGAGGGAGCTGGCGTCCTCGGTCAGCAGCGCGGGATCGATGATCGCGTCGCGCGGGGCGGAGAGGTCGCGGACCGCGATCCCGACGAGGTCGAGCCTGGCGCCGACACGGGAGGTGAGGTCGTCGGACTGCTCGATGAGCAGCCGCGCGACCTGCGTCCCGACGACGCCACATCCGAGCAGTGCGACGCGGAGCGCCGATGGTGCGGGCACAGGAGGCCACCCTTCAGGTCGTTGTGAGATCACGTGCGTCCGGCCCGCACGCACGCGCAGGGCGGCGCGCGCAGACAGTCGGGTGACGCCCACAGGATACGCGGTAGTTCTGCCCTCGCGGGCCGGGAGTTCATTCCCGACGGCGATCAGCGGGTCGCGTCGTCGTCCGTCGGGTCGGTGCTGGTCGGGTCGGTGCTGGTCGGGTCGGTACGGGTCGGGTCGGTACGGGTCGGGTCGGCCGCGCCGCGGGCGCGGGCGCGGCGCACACCGAGGTAGCCGAGCAGGGCGAGGGTGAGGAATCCGCCGACCATCGAGAGGATGAAGGTCCGCTGGGCGGAGGCGTCGTCGGCAGGGTCGGCCGGCTCGGCCGGGTCCGCAGAGATCGGGGTGATCGCCTCGGTCGGGGCGTCGGTGCTCATGTCGTCGGTCGCCGCGTCGGTCGCCGCGCCGGTCGGAGCCACCTCGGCCGCGGTCGCCACGAAGGTCACCGGGGTGAACGTCTCGTTGTTGGCGTTCTTGACCCCGTGCGCGCCGACGGTGATGAACCCGCACTGCACCACGGCGCAGTCGACCGGGGCCGCGTCGCCCTCCCGGTCCATCGCCTGGAACTGCACGGCCGGGATGGCCAGGTCCGTCGTCCAGGTGCCGTCCGGTGCGATCACCCCTCCGTTGGCGGCCGCCTCGGTGCTCGAGCCGGGGAAGGCCACGTACCGCTGGAACCCCTTGTTCTCCGCCCCCTCGACGTCGGGCGCGTAGAGGTAGTTGGCCCCGGTCGCCCCTCCCGCGCTCGGGCGCCAGGTGCCGCCCTCGGCGTCGTCGACCCAGCCGAAGGTCAGGTAGATGCCACCCGTGCCACCCTGCACCGATTGGAACCCGGAGCCGCCCACGTGCACCACAGAGCCCGCGACGACCTCGGTCACGCTCGTGCCGGTCGCGTCGGTGATGGTCACGCGGGACTCGGCGGCGGCCGGTCCGGCCAGCGCCACGGAGGCGCCGGCCACGACGAGGACCGCGAGCAGGCCGGAGGCGAGGTGCCCAGCGCGGGCGGGAGCGGTGCTGCGACGGATGGTGTCACACAGTGGCACGGGTGGTTCCTCCAGGTCGGGCGGACCGGTCGAGCGGGCTCGCCGGGGTGGTGTGCGCGGCCGGGCCGCGCACCGGAAGGATGATGAGGTCGCCGGTGACCGGGTGGTCGAACACCTCGATCGGGTGGCGGTAGACGTCGCTGAGCAGCGCACTGGTGAAGATCTCCCGGGGCGCGCCGTGGCCGCGCACCCGCCCCGCCTCGAGCACGGCGACCTCGTCCGCGTAGGCCGCTGCCAGGGAGAGGTCGTGCAGCACGACGACGACGGCGTCCCCCGCCGCGGCCTGCGCCCGGGCCTGGGCCAAGACCGCCTCCTGGTGGTGGATGTCGAGGGCGGCGGTGGGTTCGTCGAGCATGAGCACCCTCGTCCGCTGCGCGAGCACCCTGGCGAAGGAGGCGCGCCCCTTCTCCCCGCCCGACAGCGTCGGATAGAGCCGGTGGGAGAGATGGGTGACGTCCGCGGTCTCCAGGGACCGCGCCACGACGAGGTCGTCGTCGGCCTCGGGGCGCCCCCGCCACGGCGCACGTCCCATCTCGACCACCTCGTGCACGGTGAACGGGAAGGCGAGCCGCTGCTCCTGCAGCAGCACCGCGCGGTGCCGGGCCAGCTCGGACAGCTTGAGAGCGTGCAGGTCCTGACCGTGCAGCAGCACCTCACCCGCCGCCGGCTCGATGTCCCCGGCGAGGACCGAGAGCAGGGTCGACTTCCCGGCGCCGTTCGGCCCGACGAGCGCGAGCACCTGGCCCGCGTAGAGCTCGAAGTCGACCTCGGTGACGATGGGCGTGCCGTCGAAGACGACGCTCACCCCCCGCGCCCGGAGCACGGGGGCGGGAGCGGCGTCGGGCCTCATGCCCATCCTCCTGAGGTGCGACGGGTACGGCGGATGAGCCAGAAGAAGAAGGGCCCGCCGACGAGGGCGGTGAGCATGCCGATCGGCAGGTCGGCGTAGGGCACCGCGGTCCGGGCGACGAGGTCCGCAGCGAGCAGCAGCACCGCGCCGCCGAGCGCGCTGGCCGGCAGCAGCACCCGGTGCCCGGGGCCGACGAGCATCCGGACGAGGTGCGGCACAACGAGGCCGACGAAGGCGATGATGCCGCAGAAGGCCACGGCGGCAGCGGTGAGCAGCGCCACCAGCACGACGCTGACGATGCGCAACCGCTCGACGTCCACCCCGAGGTGGCGGGCCGGACGCTCCCCGAGCGAGAGCAGGTCGAGGCGCCGCGAGAGCAGGAACACACCGACCAGGCCGAACGCCACGAGAGGGGCGACGACGCCGACGTACTGCCAGCGGGTGCCGTTGAGGCTGCCCAGCTGCCAGAAGACGATCTGCTCGCGGGCCTGGGTGTCGCCGAGGAAGGTGAGGAACGCGATCCCGGCCCCGCACATGGCGTTGACCGCGACGCCGGTGAGCACGAGGGTGACCACCTCGGTGCGCCCGCCGGACCGGGACATGAAGTACACGAGCAGGGTGGTCAGCAGACCGCCGACGAAGGCGAAGGCCGCCACGGTCCACGAGCCGAGGAACGTCCAGCCGAACACGATGACCAGGCAGGCGGCCACGGCCGCGCCGGAGGAGACGCCGACGACGCCGGGGTCGGCCAGGGGGTTGCCGAACACTCCCTGCATGAGCGCCCCGGCCGAGGCGAGGGCCGCGCCGACGAGGATCGCGAGGGTGACCCGGGGGAAGCGGATGGTCCACAGCGCGGCGTCGCCGTTGGGGTGGGTGGGCATCGGTCCGACGTCGAGACCGGCGCGGTGCAGGACCGAGCCGAGCACCTCCGAGGCCGGGATGTGCAGCTGCCCGATCCCGGCGGACAGGACGGCCAGGGCGACGAGCGCGACGGCGAGGACGGTGAAGAGCAGGCCGACCCGGACCGTGCGGCGCGCGCCGGACACGGCCGGTGCCGTCGTCGCCGCGCGACCGGGCGCCGCGACGGGAGTCGCGACCGGGCCGGTCACGACGGGTCCTGCGGGGCGTAGAGGGCGACCGCGAGGGCGTCGAGCACGCTCGCAGTCCCCGGCCCGAAGCTGAGGATCTCGGAGTCGTCCATGTCGATGATCCGACGTTTCTCCCCCGCCGGTGTCTGGGCGAGCGCCGGGATCGACTCGATCAGCCCGTCCACCCCGCCGGCGGAGTCGAGGCCGGCGGACATGACGAGCACCACGTCGGGCTGGGCCGCGATGAGGCCCTCGTCGCTGACCGGGCGCATCCCGGACCACCCGATCTCGGTGGCCACGTCGATCCCGCCGAGGGCGGTGACCAGGGTGTCCGCCCCGGAGTCGGTGCCGAACATGTAGTAGACCCCGGCCTGGCCGCGCACGTAGAGGAAGACGATCCGGAGCTTGTCGGCGGGTGCGGTGGGGGCGACCGCGGCGATCTGGGCGACCTTGGCGTCGATCTGGGCGGTCACCCGCTCGGCCAGGGCCGCGCCCTCGGCGGGCAGCCCGACGGCGGTCGCCACCTCGGTGATGAGGGAGGCGACGTTGTCGAGAGAGCGGTCGGAGTCGACGATGACGACCGGGATCCCGGCGTCGCGCATCTGCAGCACGACGTCCCACGGGCCCAGGCTCGTGTCGGTGATGATGAGGGTCGGTGCGAGCTCGAGGATCGCCTCGGCGTTGAGGTCGTGCCCGCTCTGGGTGACCAGCGGCAGCGCGGCGACCTCAGGGAAGGACGACGACGCGTCCCGGCCCACGAGGTTGGCGCCCAGGCCGAGCTCGTAGACGATGCGGGTGGTGGTGCCGTAGACGTCGAGGGCGAGGATCCGGGACGTGTCGGTGACCGTGACCTCGGTGCCCTGCATGTCGGTCAGGGTGAGCGGGAGGGTGGGCTCGGGCGGCGTCGCCGGGGCGGGGACGCTCGAGTCGACCAGCAGCGCGGTCGAGCCGCCCACGTGGGCCTTCGGGTCTGCGACCGGCGTGACGTCGGCCAGCTGGACACCGCCGTCGATCGGGCGGTCGGAGCCGCCGGCCCCGGTCGCACCGGTCGCGCCGTGGCAGGCGGCCAGCAGGAGGGACAGCGCGAGCACGCCGGCCACCTGACGGATCCCACCCCACGCGCGGTGTCGACGCGGTTCTGTCATCGTGCCGGGACCATCCAGGTGTGCATGCGGCGCTGCCACGAGCGCTGCTGGGAGTGAAGACCGCCCCGGACAGGGAGGTATGGATACCCTAACCTAAGTCCCCCGTCTCCTGAGTCGTTCCGTGACGAAGGTCACGGCTCACGCTAGCCGAGGTCGAGGGCGAGCAGGTCATCCTCGGTCTCCCGGCGCACGATGACGCGCGCCTCGCCGTCGGACACGGCTACCACCGGGGGGCGCAGCACGTGGTTGTAGTTGCTCGCCATGGACCGCCCGTAGGCACCGGTGGCGGGGACCGCGAGCAGGTCACCGGGGGTGATGTCGGCCGGCAGGGTGATGTCGGAGATGACGATGTCCCCGCTCTCGCAGTGCTTGCCGACCACCCGGGCGCGCATCGTCTGCGTCGAGCCGGTGCGGTTGGCCAGGCGCGCGGTGTACCGGGCGTCGTAGAGGGCGGGGCGGATGTTGTCGCTCATCCCGCCGTCGACCGAGACGTACACCCGCACCGAGCCGTCCTCGAGGGTCACCGGCTTGACCACGCCGACCGTGTACAGCGTCACCGTCGTGGATCCCACGATCGAGCGTCCCGGCTCGATCGAGATCCGCGGGACCGTGGTGCCCAGCTCCGTGCACACCTGCCCGACGACACCGGCCAGGTCGAGCGCGAGGGACGGCACGTCGATCGGGGTCTCGTCCGCCGTGTACGCGATGCCGTAGCCACCACCGAGGTCGAGCTCGGGCATGAGGTAGCCGGTGGCCCCGCGCAGGTCCTCGCGCAGGCCGAGCATCTTGCGGGCGTTGATCTCGAAGGCCTCAGCGTCCTGGATCTGGGAACCGATGTGCGTGTGCGCCCCGAGCAGCTCGAGCTCGGAATGAGCCAGGACCGCAGACAGTGCGGCCAGTGCCTGCCCGCCGGCGAGGGAGACGCCGAACTTCTGGTCCTCGTGAGCGGTCGAGATGAACTCGTGCCCGCCGGCGTGGATGCCGGTGGTCACCCGGACCATGACCGGCACCGGGTCGGCGCTCGTGCGCCCTGCCGCGCGGGCCGCCGCGGCGACCCGGTCGATCTCGGCGAAGGAGTCGACGACGATCCGCCCCACCCGGGCCTCGATCGCCCGGGAGATCTCGGAGTCGGACTTGTTGTTCCCGTGCAGGCCGATCTCGGCGCCAGGCACCTCGGCGCGCAGCGCGACCGCCAGCTCCCCGCCGGTGCAGGTGTCCACCCGCAGGCCCTCCTCGCGGGCCCACCGGGCCACCGCCACGGAGAGGAAGGACTTGCCCGCGTAGTAGACGTCGACGCTCGTGCCCAGCGGGGCGAAGGCGTCGGTGAACGAGTCGACGAACAGCCGCGCGCGGGCCCGGAAGTGCCCCTCGTCCAGGATGTACGACGGCGTCCCGAAGTCGCGCGCGAGGGCAACCGCGTCGATCCCGGCCAGGGCGAGCGCGCCGGCGTCGGACACGGTGGCACCCTGGGGCCAGACGTGCGCCTCGAGCGCGGCGGTCACATCCGCTCCGGGGCGCCGACGCCGAGCAGGTCCAGGCCGTTGGCGAGCACCTGACGGGTGGCGTCGTTGAGCCACAGGCGGGTGCGGTGCAGGTCGCTGACCGCTTCCTCGCCGATCGGGGTGACCCGGCACTCGGCGTACCACTTGTGGTAGTCGCCGGCGAGCGCCTCGAGGTAGCGCGCCACCCGGTGGGGCTCGCGCAGCTCGGCCGCCTGGGCGATGACCCGGGGGAACTCGGTGAGCGAGCCGAGCAGCCCGGACTCGGTGTCCGCCACGAGCAGGGACGGGTCGAAGGCGTCGGAACCGTCGGGCGCCGTCCGCGAGACACCGTGGTCGGCCGCGTTGCGGGCGACGTTGGCGGTGCGGGCGTGGGCGTACTGGACGTAGAAGACGGGGTTCTCGTTCGTCGCCCGGGACAGCAGGTCGAGGTCGATGTCCAGGGACGAGTCGGTCGAGGACCGCACGAGGGAGTACCGCGCGGCGTCGACGCCGACAGCCTCGACGAGGTCTTCGAGGGTCACCACGGTCCCGGCCCGCTTGGACATGCGCAGCGGCGTGCCGTCCTTGAGCAGGTTGACCATCTGGCCGATGAGGATCTGCAGGTTCTCCCCCGGCACGTCACCGAATGCCGCGCACACGGCCATGAGCCGGGCCACGTAGCCGTGGTGGTCGGCGCCGAGCATCATGATGACGTCGGTCGCCCCACGCTCGCGCTTGTCGAGGTAGTAGGCGATGTCGCCGGCGATGTAGGCGGCCTCGCCGTCGGACTTGATGATGACGCGGTCCTTGTCGTCACCGAAGTCGGTCGTGCGCAGCCACACCGCGCCGTCCTTCTCGAAGATGTGCCCACCTGCGCGCAGCCGGGTCAGGGCGCGGTCCACGGCTCCGGACTCGTGCAGGGAGTCCTCGTGGAAGTACACGTCGAAGTCGACGCCGAAGCCGTGCAGGGCGGCCTTGATCTCGGTGAACATCTGCTCGACGCCGATGGACCGGAAGACCTCCTGGGCCTCGGCGTCGGGCAGCGTGAGCGGGTCCGGGCCGCCGGCCGCGGCGACCTCGGCGAGCACGGCGTCGGCGATGTCCTGGATGTACTGGCCGCCGTAGCCGTCCTCGGGGGCGTCCTCGCCCTTGGCGCGGGCGAGCAGCGAGCGCGCGAAGCGGTCGATCTGCGCCCCGTGGTCGTTGAAGTAGTACTCGCGGGTGACCTCCGCGCCGGCGGCCTGCAGGATCCGGGCGAGGGAGTCACCGACCGCGGCCCAGCGCACACCGCCGATGTGGATGGGGCCGGTCGGGTTCGCCGAGACGAACTCGAGGTTGACGATGTGCCCGGCCTCGGCGTCGCCGTGCCCGTACACGGCCCCCTGCGTGAGGATGGTGCGCGCGAGCTCGCCGGCGGTCGCGGCGTCGAGGGTGATGTTGAGGAAGCCGGGCCCGGCGACGTCGACGCTCTTCACGCCGGGGGTCGAGCCCAGTCGGGCGGCGAGGTCCTCGGCGAGGGTGCGCGGGGCGATGCCGGCCTTCTTCGCGAGCTGCAGGGCGATGTTCGTCGCCCAGTCGCCGTGCTCGCGCTGGCGGGGTCGCTCGACGAGGATCTGCGCGGGCAGCGCCTCCGGGTCGAGGGCCAGGGTGCCGTCGGCGATGGCGTCGGCGAGGGCAGCGCGGAGTGCGGCGGAGAGCTCGTTAGGGGTCACCGTGCAATCCTAGCGAAGCCAGCCCGGCGCCTCCTCCACCGTCCTGACCCACCGTCCTGATCCACCGCCCGGCCCGCGAGCGCTTGCTCACCGACCCGGACAGACCCGACAACGATCCGGTGTCCAGTGGGTAGAGTGCGGCGTGGGATCCGGGTGGCGATGGGGCCGACGGACGACGGTGGTGGGAGAATCATCGGATGAACGACAGAGCAGGACTGATCGACCGGGCCGTGGAGCAGCTGCGCAAGCACATCGTCTCCGGCGACTGGGCCGTGGGGTCCAAGATCCCCACGGAGCCCGCACTCACCGAGATGCTCGGCGTCGGGCGCAACACCGTCCGGGAGGCCGTGCAGTCCCTCGTGCACGCGGGACTGCTCATGCGTCGCCAGGGCTCGGGCACGTATGTGCTCTCCGACTCCGAGCTCACGGTCGCCATGGGCCGCCAGATCGCCGACGCCAACCACCAGCACGTGCTCGAGGTGCGACGCAGCCTCGAGGTCGAGTCGGCCCGACTCGCTGCTCGGCGACGCACCGAGGACGACATCGCCGCGCTGCGCGAGCTCAACACAGCCCGTCAGGCGGCCTTCGCCGCTGGTGACGTCGACGAGATCGTCGCGGCCGACCTCGCTCTGCACCGTGCGATCGCGGCCACGGCCCGCAACCCCGTGCTGCTGTCCCTCTACGAGAACCTCATCGATGCGATCGGTGCGAACATCCGCACCAACGTCATCGGCCTGGTGCACACCCGGTCCGAGGACGACCACGACTCCCTCGTCGAGGCCATCGCCCTGGGCGACTCCTACCTGGCCATGGAGGAGATCACCTCCTACCTCGACGCCTACATCGACGACACCCTCGCCTGACCCCCCTGCCCCGCACCCCCTCCCCCCGCACCCGAGCGCGCCCGCGCCCGCGCCCACCCCCGCTGAGTGCGGCCGAACGGCTGCCTCATGTCCGGTTTGGGCAGCCGTTCGCCCGCACTCAGCGGAGGGTGGGCGAGGTTGGGAGTGGGTGGAGGTGAGCGAAGGTGCCTGGGGCTGGTAATGTGCTCCATGCCCGTTCGGTGAGCGCCTGCGCCCACCAGATCTGGTCCCCGCCCTCGTAGCTCAGGGGATAGAGCGTCTGCCTCCGGAGCAGAAGGTCGTTGGTTCGATTCCAATCGAGGGCACCACCAAGGCTCGGACCCCCAGCAGGGGTCTGGGCCTCTTGCGTATCCGGCGCCGTCCCAGGTCACAGACGGTTTCCCGCGGCCTGGCCGGGCACCGTGACCAGCGTGGCGTCCAGGGCGATGACCACCGGGGACCTCACATCGACGGCGCGATCAGGGGCGTGGGCGCCGACGAGCTTCCAGGCCGCAGCTCGGGCGCTGTTGATCGCGCAGTACCGCGGGGCATCAGCGGCCACCGCCACCACGACCCCCCGGATCCAGGAGCACCTTGCCCGTATCGTGCACCGCGTTCGGCCTACGCCACCGCGCCAGCCCCTCGCCCAGGCCCGATCCAGACCTGTCGCGCGGATCGTCTCGGTCAGCAGCACCCCACCAGCTTGACCGGCTGCAGCGGTGTTCGACGGGCCGATGTGGAGCCGGGATAGACGACGGTCGTCAACACCAAAGAAGGTGCTCCTCCAACTGGTAGAAGTGGGTCTCCAGACAAAGCCCTATTCTCCCAGTTCAGGGGGCATTTTCTTGCGTCACGACACACGCGCCAGACCACCCCGCCAATGAGAGCCCAAGGCTAGGAGAGAGACAGTCACGGGACTCTGAGGATCAGCACGGGGTCGCTGTATGCGGCGGCCAGAGCGGGAGGAAGGGCGGCGACGATGACGCTGGTCAGGGTCAGCAGGATCACACCCGAGACGAACTCGAGGCTCGGGAGGCTTCCTGCCAGTGTGCGGGTTGCTGTGAGACCAGCCGCAGACCCCAGGACCACACCTACGCACCCCGCGACTGCCGCTTGAACGATGACTAAGAAGACGATCGCTGATCGTGAAGCACCGAGCGCTCGGCGGCGGCCGAAGTCCCTTCGACGTGACGCGACGCCGCCGAGCATGGTGATCGAGACGAGCAAGAGTCCGACGCCGAGGACGAGGAGCATCTGAAGTCGCGACTGGACACCGAGACCGGACGCGATGCTGTTCCTCAGTTCGATGAGTCCCTGCGGGGCCGACACGGTGATCGAGGACGGGTTGCCGGCTACCAGGACGTCGCTGACAGCGGCCTGCAGACGCTCAACACCCTCGACGGTCGTGGACTGGACGTAGATGTACCTGAGCTCCGCGCCGTCCGTGGGGTCGCTGAGGACCAGGACGTTCGTGTCCAGTGATGCCACGACCGGAGAGCGGAAGGTACCCAGTACTCCGACGGACTCGGCCGCCGACCCAGATGGGCGGATTCCACCTACCCCGTCGACAAGACCGAGCTCACCTTCGGCCTCGACGCCCATCACCGCAGCTCCGCGCCCCGGTGCACGTCCGTCCACGAGGTCAACAGCCGAGAGGAGATCACCGTAGACGTTGCGGGTCGACGTTCCGGTCCCTGAGATCGGAAGGCTCACCGAGTACATGTCAGTCACGGGACCGAGCCCGATCACCCACTCCACCCCGTGCAGAGACGCAATAGCCCCGATCGACTGGGGGCTGAGCAGAGAGGCGCCGTCGTTGTCCGAGACCGTGATCAGCCGGGTGCCTGCAAGGTCGACGCTCGCCAGGACAGTCTGTTCGGTGGCAGCGGAGCGTCCGGTCGTGGCGAAGACGACACCGCAGACGACCGCCACCACGACGGCGGCTACCACGGTGGTGACGACTTGTGACCGTGCAGACGTCAACGCCGCCCTGAACAGTGCGCCCACGCGTGGTCGTCCGGAATTGCAGCGGTCGTCAGCACCATCGGAGCGCAGCTCGCGTGATGCGTCTCTGCTCATCATCGGTCGAGGTCCACTGTGTGGTCCCCACCACGAGCTCGAGCCAGGTCGTGTGTAGCCACGATGACAGTCGCCCCGCGGTCGGCCTGTCGGCGAAGTTCCTCCCAGACGACGTCTGCACTGTCGGTGTCAAGGTTGCCGGTCGGCTCGTCACCGAAGATCACCGATGGTCGGGAAACTAGGGCTCGGCACAGCGCGACGCGTTGCGCCTGGCCTCCGGAGACCTGCCCGGGGCGATGCTTGGCTCTGCCCTCGAGCCCGAGGTGCTCCAGCAGCTCATGGGCCCGGCTGGTGGACGTCGCACGGTCGAGACCAGCGAACAACCCGCCTTCGCGAACGTTGTCCAGGACGCTTCGGGACGGGTCCAGGACAGCGTCCTGGAAGACGAAGCCGGAGTGTGCGGCACGGAGCTGGGCACGGCGATCGTCTCGCATGTTCTCGGTCGACTGCCCGCGCCACTCGATTCGCCCGGCGGTCGGCTTCAGCATGAGCGCGAGGAGGTACAGCAGAGTCGATTTTCCCGAGCCGGATGCTCCCACGAGGGAGGTGAGTGTTCCCGCCGCGAACCGGTGGCTGAACCCGTCGATGACGGGCTCGTTCGTCCGGCGGTAGCCGAACCCTAGGTCCTCAGCGGTGACGCCGGCTGCCGGCTCACTCATCGGAACCGTGCAGCCGGACCGTCTCCCCGACGTCCACTCCGGTGACGATCGCCTGGCCGTCGGCGAGCACGAGGACGACGACGGGGACCCGCCGACCGTGAGCGTCCAGGACGATGTTCTCTGCTGACGCCGTGGACCCCAGCGCGGACTGCGGCACCATGGCTCCGCTGACCTCGGGTGTGATCACCGCTCGAGCGGGAAGAACGGTCGAGCCGCCCTGCGGCAGGACCGGGATGGCATCGCCGCAGTCTGCCCCGCAGACCGGCGCCCCGTCCGGGCTCGACAGCACGAGCCGCTCAGAACCCGTCTCAGGGTCGGTCTCCACCCGTGACACGACGGCGTCCCACGAGAAATCTCCTGACTCGACGACCATGCCAACGTCGGCCCGGTAGGGACTGGCCTGGCTGGCGTCGTTCTCGATCCACATCTCAGGCGCCAGAGACACTGCCTTGAGGAGGACGTCGCCCGGGGCGACCACGGCGCCGGCCACGATCGAGGCGTCGAGGATGAAGCGGGCCGGGAGAGTCTCAATGAACAGAAGATCCCCCTGCGTCACCATCCCGGTCCGCTCGAGCCCCAGGCTCTTCTGCCAGGCCGTGACGGCCCTGGTCGTCGACGCACCGTAGGAGCCTGTCGCCTCACCGGACAGGAACCCTGAGGAGCGCAGGAAGTCCTGTAGCTGCCCCACGTCCTGCCCCGCATCCCCCTCAGACATGTCGCGGAAGGCCGGGACGGCACCCTGGGCGAGGATCACTGGGCGCAGATCGATCGTCATGAGGATCGTGCCGGCCTCGACAGCGACTCCTGACACGTCCGACACCGTGGTGACCGTCCCGCCGGCCGACGCGCGGGCCACGTCACGGAGGTTCCACTGCGCCTGCACAGTCACGTCGACGCTCCGCCCGAGTCGACCGTCTTGGACGACAACTGTCTCGGTCACGTCCGGCGCAGCGGTGATGGTTGGTACCTCGGTGGCCGCGCGCCCTGCCCAGAAGGCCCCGGTCACCATGACTGCGCAGAAACTGACCCAAGAGACCGTGGTCAGCAGCCGACGTCCGCTCATCGCGTGATCTCGACCCCAGCTTGGACGCAGACGTCGAACAGCTCGTAGAACTCCTCGTCCGACCCCGTCACGTCACTAAACGGTGCCCAGACGTCGGCGCTCCCCGTCTTGATTGCCTCGATCCAGGCATCTTCGCTCGGCGGCTCGGACACGACAACGCCGTGCGCGACTAGACAGTCACGGGTGTCGAGGGTTCGCGCGTACATGGTCCTGAAGAAGGCGTCGTCGTGAGTCCTGGGAGGGATTCCTAAGTCCTCGCGCACGACCGACTCGCAGAGCGTTCGATCTTCCCTATACCTAAGACCTTCTTCTTCAGTTGACAATTTGACGCTGTAAGAACCGCTGCTCGTACGCTCCTCAACCCAACCCTTCTCACCCATGCACGATGTGATCTTGGAGTTGAGTTCCTCATCGGCTTTCCTCACCTCCGTCATCCAGGCAGGTTCGATCCACTGGTCAATACTGGGTTGCGGGCCCGCAAGAGTTCGACTTTCGGTCGCCTCGCTGCACGACGAGAGTGCGACCAGCAACACAACTCCCAAGCTCACCATTTTCAGCCGCGCCACAAGCCCCCCAGTTGTGCTCATCACGCAGACGAACTCGGAAAAGGTTCGACGGCACGAACCCCTTGACATGCACCATACGGGACAATAGATTCCACGGTCAAGAGGGTTTACGGCGGGGGGGAACGCAGCAAATCACCCAGATCGCGAATCTCTACAAGCGCGACGCAAAGGGGAAATGCGATGAAGACCAAGCACAGAGCGTTGATCGGATCGGTCATCGGATCAGTGATGACGGCAAGCCTTGTGTTGCTTCCGGCGGCAGGCGCCACCGCGGACATCTACAAGACCGGCACCAAAACTTGTGCGCCAAGTCAGTGGTTTGGGGTCTGGGTGACTGGATGGGACTCGGTCAGCGCTACTGCAGGCACGAACATGAATTCGAAGACGAGTACTGGGTGGAGGGGACTGCTGCACGAATAGGGGACAGTTCGTCTCAGGCGGCGAGTGCGACCTGAGTGGTCATGATGGCTTCGTATTCGATGGGGGTCAACCGGCCGAGACGGGCTTGCCTGCGGCGGCGGTGGTAGGTGCGTTCGATCCAGGTGATGATCGCCAGTCGCAGCTCGGTCCGGGTGGTCCAGCGGTGCCGGTCCAGGACGTTCTTCTGCAGCAAGGCGAAGAAGGATTCCATGGCTGCGTTGTCACCGGCTGAGGCAACCTGACCCATGGATCCGATGAGGTGGTGGCGGGTGAGTTCGCGCAGGAACTTCCGGGATCGGAACTGGCTACCGCGGTCGCTGTGGACCACGCAGCCGGCCACGTCACCGCCCCGACGCTGGACCGCGGAGCGCAGGGCATTGACCGCGAGAGAGGCTTCCATGCGGTCGCTGATGGAGTAACCCACGATCCGGTTCGAGTAGACGTCCTTGATCGCGCAGAGGTAGACCTTGCCCTCACCGGTGGCGTGCTCGGTGATATCAGTCAGCCACAGCTCGTTCGGGGCGTTGGCGGTGAACTTGCGCTCGACGAGGTCGTCGTGGGCTGGTGGGCCCGGCTTCTTGCCGTTCTTTCCGCGCTTCTTCCCGAACGCGCTCCACCAGCCGTTGGCTGAGCAGATCGCCCACACCGTCCGGTCGCAGGCCCTGTGGCCCACGGCGCCTGCTTCGTCGGCCAGGAGGCGGTGCCCGAACTCCGGGTCGTCGCGGTGGGCGTCGAAGAGGGCGTTCGCCAGGTGCGCTTGACGCAGTTCCAGGGTGGTCACCGGGTCAGCGAGCCAGCGGTAGTAGGGCGCTCTGGAGAGCTTGAGAACCCGGCAAGTCACCGTGACGGGGATCCCGTCAGCGGCAAGGTCACGGACCAGCGGGTAGCTCATTTTCCCGGCAGGTGCGCCTGGGCGAAGTACGCCGCTGCACGGCGCAGTACCTCGTTCTCCTGCTCGAGCAGCCGAACGCGCTTCTTGGCTTCACGCAGCTCGGCCGACTCCGACGCCGTCACGCCGGGACGTTTGCCGTCCTCGACATCCGCGGCTTGGAGCCAGTTGCGCAGGCACGAGTCGGAGATCCCGAAGTCCTTGGCGATCTGGGCAATCGGAGCCTCGCCGCGCCGGGCGATCGCCACGACGTCGTCGCGGAACTCCTTGGGGTGAGCTTTAGGCATGGTCAACATCCTCCCAGCAGTGCCCACAGGCACCACAAGTGGGGTGTCACCTATTCGTGCAGCAGTCCCGAGTTCCATCTCTGTAGCTAGCAGTGGTTTTGCCCGGTCTGGCAACTGGGCTGTCTCTGCATGGCAGTACAGCAGCCACGCGGCGACCTGCGCTCAAGCGCCGGTGTAGATCCATGTAGGACCACAGGTCTGGTCGATGTGCGCGCATGCACACGTCGGCCAGGCCAGAACCGGTCGACTTGCTTGTGCAACCCGTAGAAAAGCCGACGCTTAGCCTCACATTGACACGGTGCCCGACTACGCCGAGAGTCCTCGCCGAATGCGAGGTGAGCGGGTGTCCTCGCCGCACGTCGGCTCATCGTCAGTCACTGATGAAGAGGAGCGCGGCGTGAACACCATGGCGCAGAAGCGGACCCTGGTCGGCACAGCACTCGTCGCGGCCGTAGCCGTACCGTTCATCGTCACGTCGACGCCGGACCCTGGACCCGCTGGACGGGCCGAGCGAGCCTCGGCTGACCCCGCCCGCCCAGGCCCCTCCACCACGTCTGCACCCGGCGCTCCCACACCGGATGCGACCGCCCCGGCGCCGCCCACGCCATCCGGGTCCGCGCCGACCACCCTGACCGCCTCGATCGACGCGCTCGCCCCTGGGACCGGCGAGGACGTCACCATCACTTGGTCGTCCGCCGGCGGGGACGGCTCCCCCCTCATGCACACCCTGCTCTACTCGGCCGACTCAGGCGCCACCTGGGAGCTCATTGGCGTGGAGCTGACCGGCACCTCGACGGACTTCCCCCGCTGGAGCCTGCCCGGCGGCGACCACGCACGGCTCAAGGTGATCGTCAGCGACGGCCAGACCTCGACCGAGGCGATGTCCCCAGACTTCTCGCTGGCCAACCTCGCGCCGACGGTGGACATCGACAACGCGCGCGACGGTGCGACGTTCAGCGGGTCGCAGACCTTTGTCCTCGACGCCAACGCCTACGACACCGAGGACGGCGAGCTCGACTACGACGCCGTCTCGTGGTCGTCCGACCTCGACGGCCCCCTGACGACGGGCCAAGAGCTCTACTCCCGAGCCGACGAGCTCACCGAGGGGACACATCTCCTCACCGCCACCGCGACCGACTCGGCCGGGGCCACGGCCACCGCGTCCGTCGTCGTGCACATCAAGCGCATCGGCTAGCGCACCGACGACGGGTCGCGTGGGAACTACGTCTCCGCAGCGAGCTCGAGCGGCGTCGCCCCGGTCGGTGGGGCGCTCGGCCACACCAGCAGCACCGGGCAGAGCACGTGGTCGACGACGAACCGGGTGGCCGGGCTGAGGCTGCGCGGACCGGGGTGACGCAGATCGCCGTCTCGCGCGCAGACCAGCAGATCGGCGTCGGCGGCTGCGGCGACCACCTTGCGCTCAAGGCGCCCGCGTCGAGTCTCCCGCCGGGCGGGTGCACCCAGCCGGTGGGCGGCCGCATCAAGAAGCGCCGCCTCGGCGTCGAGCACCGGGATGATGTTCGTGGACGACCGGCCCGACCCGAACAGCCTCGCGTCCGGGCCCGGTCGACCGGCGAACACCCCGTCGTCGAGCACGTGCAGCAGGATCAGCTCACCGCCGGGCTCGCTCACGGCCGCGGGGACGAAGGACCGAGCGGCATCGACGCAGGCCTCCCACGCACCCGCCGTCAGCCAGATCAGAACCTTCATCAGATCCCTCCTCTCCCCTGTGCGCCCCACGCTGCCACACCCGCGTTCACCCGGCACGCCGGGCCGCCCACCTGCCGTGCTGTTGCGCAGGCTGGACGTCGGTACCCTACGAGCATGGCCATCCTCACTGAGATCTTCACCGCCCCTCGCCCGACCGCGCTCGCCCGCGCCCGCGCCGCCGAGGAAGGTGCGACCCCAGCGCCCCTCACCGACCTCCTCTCCACGACCGGGATCACCGACCTCGAGATCGAGGTCCTCGGTGAGCTCATCGCCCGCGCCGTGCACGCCGAGGGCATCGAGTGCGAGCCCGACCTTGTCGACATCGACGTCCCGGACCTCCTCGAGATCCCCGCCGACGTCGTCGCCGCCTGCGTCGAGCTCTCCGTGCACGACGCCGACCCGGCCGAGAGCGCCGACGTCGACGACATCGCGGTCAGGTGGGCGACGGCGGAGGACATGGAGCTCGACCCCGCCGTCACGCCGGCGCTCCTGCGCCGGATCGTCGAGCTCGCCGTCATCGCCCACGGGCGCGGGGACGGGCTCTTCCTCTGGACCTCGATCTAGGCCATCACCCGCCCGACCGGCCGCGTCCCCGGGTCATCCGCGGGCGAGCCCGGCGAGGAGGTCCGCGAGCGCATCTGGCCTCGACCACATGGGCCAGTGCCCGGTCGGGAGGTCGACATAGGTGACGTCGCTCAGATCTGCGAGCGCGGAGAACATCGGTTCGCCGGAGGCGACCAGCGAGCGCACCGCCTGCGACGGGAACGAGCAGCAGACGACCGTCGTGGGAACGGCGACGCCCAGCCCGTGCGGCAGGGCGATCGGCTCGCGCAACGGGCCTGCGGGGTGGGCCACCGCGCGTTCGCGGAACCGGCGCCGGACGGCATCGTCCAGCCCCTCCAGGCTCCCTCCGTCCGCCTCCAGGTCGGGGAAGGAGGGCATCGGCAGCTCCGCCGCCTCCGACGGGAGATCCGGTCGGGGTACGTTTCCGTCAGCCACCGGGCCGCTGTCGACGTAGACGACCCGGGCGACCTGGTGCGCAGCGACGTCGAGGACCGCTGACGCGATGGCACCGGCGCCGCTGTGCGCGACCAGCACGACGGGGCCGTGCGCTGCGTCGAGCGCGGCACGGACCGCGTCGACATGGTCGCCCAGGCGGATGCCGGCGCGGGGCGCCGCCGGCGACTCGAGTCCCGGCAGGGTGACGGGGACGGCATGGCAGCCGTCGGCGCGAAGACGCTCGACGACGGCATCCCAGGCCCACCCGCCCAACCAGTAGCCGGGAACGAGGACGATCGGGAGGTTTTCGACGCGGTGAGTGTTCATCCCCCCATCTTTCGCGGCGCCCGTGACATCCCTATGTCACCATTTACCGGTGAACAGGACCGATCGTCTGTACGCCATCCGCGAAGAGCTCCGCCGGTCGGGCGACCTCGGGCGGACCGCAGACCAGCTGAGCGCCACGTTCGAGGTGAGCGTGCGCACCATCAAGCGGGACATCTCGGCGCTGCAGCAGGGCGGATTCCCCGTGTGGGCGCGCCTGGGCCGGTCCGGGGGCTATGTGGTCGACGCGAACGCCACGCTGCCTCCCGTGAACATCACCGCGACGGAGGCGGCCGCCCTTGCTGCCGCCCTCGCGTCGCACCGCGGGCAGCCCTTCCACTCCGACGGCCACGCCGCCCTCGCCAAGGTCCTCGCCGTCATGGATGCCGGCGCCCGCAGCCGAGCCGATCAGCTCGCGCGACGCATCTGGGTCGACGCCGCGGACTCCCTGGACGGCTCCCGGCACGTGCAGGCAGCTGTCGAGGCGGCGCTCCTGCAACGACGGGTTCTCCTGCTCAGCTACCGCGACGAGACCGGGAGCACCACCCGGCGGCAGGTCGACCCGCAGCTGCTGGCCCGCACTCGCGGGAGCTGGTACCTCATCGCGTGGTGCCGGCTGCGTGACGGCGTGCGCTGGTTCCGCCTGGACCGCATCGAGAGCGCATCCCTGACTACGATCGAGGCCAGCGAGATCGATCCAGCCGAGATCGGCCGACCGCCGGAGAGCGCGAGCGACCTGTCTCCGTACACGCGGTCGTCGTGAAGGACTGACTAAGGACTGACCGGGTCACCTGAGGCGCCCGACCCCGCTCAGCGTCCCCGCTCGAGGTCGAGCAGCCACCGCTTCGTCGCCTCTCCCCCGAGGTACTGTCCCAAGCCCCCGTCCGAGCGGACCACCCGGTGGCACGGCATGACGAGCGGCAACGGGTTGCGCGCACACGCCGTGCCGACCGCGCGGGTCGCCCGCGGGCTCCCGGCGAGCGCGGCCACTGCCGCATAGCTGGCGGTGCTGCCGTACGCGATGTCGGGCAGGTGCTCCACGACCTCGCGCCGGAAGCCCGACGTCAGTGCGAGATCCAGGGGCAGGTCGAAGGTGTGGCGTCGGCCGGACAGATACTCCTCGACCTCGCTCGCGGCGGCGTCGAGCCGGGCGGGTGCGCGCAGCACCCGGGACCCGAGCCGGCGCCCGAGCTGCTCCAGGACGGACTCGAAGCCTTCGCGCTCGAAGGCGACCCGGACGAGCCCCTCCTCGGTCGCGGCGAGCAGCAGTCCCCCGATCGGCGAGTCGACGATGCGATAGGCGACGTCGAGCAGCCCGTCGGCGGCCGCCGCGCGCCCCAGGCGAGATCGCAGGCGGTCGAGCGTCGCGTCGTCGGGCGCCAGGAGCGAGGCGAAGGCGGACTCGACGGGGTCGATCGGTGCATCAACCATGGTGCTCCTCCTGTGGTTCGGCTGCGGCTCGTTGAGCAGCGGCCTCGGCGTAGATGCGCCGCAGCCGGGCGAGCCCGTCTGCGGCGGCGCGCCTGGCTGCTGCGGCCGTCCCGCCGACGATCTGCGCGACCTCCGCATAGGGCAGCCCGGCGAGCACGTGGTAGACGATCACCTCACGTTGTCGCGGCGTGAGCTCGGCGAGCGCCGCATGGAGCTCCGCATCGGGTTCCGGATCGCGGACTCCCCGGTCAGGAACCACCTCGACCGGGACCGCTCGGCGCGCACCGGCGCGCAGCGCGTCGATCCCTTTCCGCTGGGCGATCGTCACGAGCCAGGCCTCGACGTTGGCCCCGTCCGGCAGGTCGGGGTAGGCGCGCAGGGCTGCCAGGAACGTCTCCGACCACACGTCCTCGGCGTCGGACCAGCCCACGACCGCCCGGCAGACCCGCAGGATCGCGGGTCCGTGCCGGGTGACGACGTCGTCGAACGGCGCCTGCATCACCCGTGACGTGCGCATCAGGACCGTGTCCGCATCAGAATTGTGCCCGCATCAGAACAACGAGGTGGTGCGGGCTCGGGTGGGATCCTCGAGGGCGAGCAGCAGCTCCTTGAGCTCGAGTCCGCCCGAGTATCCGGTGAGCGCCCCACTCGCCCCGACCACCCGGTGGCAGGGCACGACGACGCAGAGCGGGTTGCGTCCGTTGGCCGCACCGACCGCCCGCACCGCCCGCGGAGCACCGACCTCGACGGCCAGCTGGCCGTACGTGCGGGTCTGCCCGTACGGGATGGTCGCCAGGGCCTGCCACACCCGGGTTTGGAACGGCGTGCCGGTCGCAGCCGTGACGACGGTGAACTCCCTACGCTCCCCGGCGAAGTACTCGGTGAGCTCTTCGCGGAGCTGGTCGAAGTGGCCGTCGAGCGGGGTGCCGGCAACCGGATCGCCGAAGGAGCCGGGCGGGTGCGCGGAGTCGGGAAGGTACAGCCCGCTCAGGACCGCCCCGGTCGCGACCGCAGTGAGCAGTCCGAGCGGAGAGTCGATCACCGTATGCGTCGTCATGGTTCTCCATTCTTCCAGTCACCAGGTAGACGCCGCAGCCACCCCAGATGTGAGGGCAGGACGGCTATCATTCGCACAGACGGGCCACGTCTTCCGACAAAACGCCCGTACATCCCAGAGAAAACATGGGACCTTTGACGCATGCCCGCGTCGGAACGACCCAATAGCGTTGTGATCAACACGACAGACCCCCACCGCAGGCAGCACAGAAGAGGACATGATGACTCTCACCGACGCCCCGACCACCGGCACCGTCGCCCAAGAGATCGACACGCTCGTCATCGCCGGCAACGTCGCTCTCAAGGAATACGCGAGCTTCACGCAGGAACAGATCGACCACATCGTCAAGAAGGCCTCCGTCGCCGCCCTCAACCAGCACGGCGAGCTGGCCCTGCACGCGGTCAAGGAGACCGGCCGCGGGGTCTTCGAGGACAAGGCCGTGAAGAACATCTTCGCGTGCGAGCACGTGACGAACTCCATGCTCAAGCTCAAGACCGTCGGCATCATCAGCCGCGACGAGCTCACCGGCATCACCGAGATCGCCGAGCCGGTCGGTGTCATCTGCGGCGTCACCCCGGTGACCAACCCGACCTCGACCGCCATCTTCAAGGCCCTCGTCGCACTGAAGACCCGCAACCCGATCGTCTTCGGCTTCCACCCCTCGGCCCAGCAGTCGTCCGTCGCCGCCGCCCGCGTCGTGCGCGACGCCGCCGTGGCCGCCGGTGCCCCCAAGAACTGCATCCAGTGGGTCGAGCACCCCTCGCTCGAGGCCACGAACCTCCTCATGAACCACCCCGGCATCGCGCTCATCCTGGCCACCGGCGGCAACGCCATGGTCCGCGCGGCCTACTCCTGCGGCAAGCCCGCCCTCGGCGTCGGCGCCGGCAACGTGCCCGCCTTCATCGAGCGCAGCGCCAAGCTCAAGCGGGCCGTGAACGACGTCGTCCTCTCCAAGGCCTTCGACAACGGCATGATCTGCGCCTCGGAGCAGGCCGTCATCCTCGACGCCCCGATCTACGACGAGGCCATGGCCGAGTTCGCCGTGCTGCACGCCTACCGCGCCACCCCCGCCGAGAAGGCCCTGCTCGAAGAGTTCATCTTCGGGGTCCAGGCCAACGGCACCAACTGCGGTGACGCCAAGCTCAACGCCAAGGTCGTGGGCCAGTCCCCCGCATGGATCGCCGCCCAGGCCGGCTTCACCGTCCCCGAGGACACGTCGATCATCCTCGCCGAGGTCTCCGGAGTCGGACCGCACGAGCCGCTCACCCGCGAGAAGCTGTGCCCCGTGCTCGCCGTGCTGCGCGCAGCGGACGCCGAAGAGGGCATCTCGCTCTCCGAGCAGATGGTCGAGTTCGACGGACTGGGCCACTCCGGCTCGATCCACAGCGAGAACCAGGCCCTCATCGAGGAGTTCGGCTCACGCGTCAAGGCTGTCCGCATCATCACCAACGCCCCCAGCTCGCTCGGTGGCATCGGCGACATCTACAACGCGTTCATCCCCTCGCTGACCCTGGGCTGTGGCTCCTACGGGCACAACTCGGTCTCGAACAACGTGTCGGCAGTCAACCTCGTCAACATCAAGCGCATCGGCCGGAGGAACAACAACTTGCAGTGGTTCAAGGTTCCCGCCAAGACGTACTTCGAGCCGAACGCGATCCGGTACCTGGCCGACATGCGCGGCATCAGCCGGGTCACGATCGTCACCGACGCCACCATGACCCGCCTCGGTTTCGTCGACAAGATCCTCGACGTGCTCAACCGCCGCGGCGAGCGCGTGGCCCTGCAGATCATCGACGACATCCTGCCCGAGCCCACGGTGGACTCGGTCCAGGCCGGCGCCGAGCTCATGCGGGCCTTCAACCCGGACACGATCATCGCCCTCGGTGGTGGCTCGCCGATGGACGCCGCGAAGGTCATGTGGCTGCTCTACGAGCACCCCGAGATCGAGTTCGCGGACATGAAGGAGAAGTTCTTCGACGTCCGCAAGCGCGCCTTCAAGTTCCCCGACCTCGGCGAGAAGGCCAGCCTGGTCTGCATCCCGACCACCTCGGGCACCGGCTCGGAGATGACCCCCTTCGCGGTCATCACCGACCCCGTCTCCGGCAAGAAGTACCCTCTCGCCGACTACGCGCTCACCCCGACCGTCGCGATCGTCGACCCGGCGCTGACCGCCATGATGCCCGGCTTCCTCGCCGCGGACTCCGGCTTCGACGCCCTGACCCACGCGACCGAGGCGTACGTGTCGGTCTACGCGAACGACTTCACCGACGGCCTGTGCCTGCACGCGATCAAGCTCATCTTCGAGAACATCGAGAAGTCGGTCGTGGGCGGCCCGGGCAGCACCGAGAACGAGGTCGTCAAGGCCCGCGAGAAGATGCACAACGCCGCCACGATCGCCGGTATGGCCTTCGGTAACGCGTTCCTGGGAATCGTGCACGCGATGGCGCACGTGACCGGCTCGGCCTTCCACCTCATCCACGGCCGCACCAACGCCACGTACCTGCCGCACGTCATCCGCTACAACGGCACCGTCCCGACCAAGCTCACGAGCTGGCCCAAGTACGAGCACTACGTCGCTCCCGAGCGCTTCCAGGAGATCGCCAAGCACCTGGGACTGGCAGCCTCCACCCCGGCCGAGGGCGTCGAGTCCTACGCCAAGGCCGTCGAGGAGCTCCGCGACAAGGTGGGCATCCCCCGCTCCTTCCAGGCGCAGGGCGTCGTGGAGGAGGACTTCATCGGGAGCCTCGACGATCTCGCGATGGCTGCCTACGAGGACCAGTGCGCACCGGCCAACCCCCGCATGCCGATGCTCGACGACATGAAGACGATCATGGAGGCCGCGTACTACGGCACCTCCTTCGGCGAGGTCCGCACCGGACGCGCCGCGGTCGTCGAGGCGGCGAAGGAGACCGGCGCCGAGCCGGCAGCCGTCGACGCCGCTGCAGCACCTGCTGACGCACCTGCTGACGACGCGCCCGCTGAGGCAGCAGCCCCGGCGAAGAAGGGGTTCCGCAAGTCGGGTAGGTAGGCCAGCTCCGGCCAGCATCTGAAGATGCCGGACTCACACACGTCAGCCCCGACCGGGTGGTCCGGTCGGGGCTGACTGCTGTCCGGCGAGGACCGGCCGGCACAGGGCGAGGACCGGCCGGCACAGACAGAAGTGGCCCCGCACCATCAGGTGCGGGGCCACTTCTCAGATCGAGCTGCTGTCCATCGGCTCAGTAGCCGTGGGCTTCGACACCCTCGGTGTACTCCCAGTGCCAGGGCTCGGTCGCACCCGATCCGCCGGGTCGCGCCCAGGCGGGGTTGTCCCAGCCGAAGAGCGGAGCGTTGGCCCGCAGCCACTTGGTCTTCGCGGCCGACTGGTAGGTCTCCGGTCGCAGGTCGACAGCGAGTCCCCAGCCGTGCTCGGACTTGCCGGGAGTCGCCGCGAGGCCACCCTTGGTGCTCTTGAGAGAGTACTGCGAGGACAGCGTGCGGTACCCGTCGGTGACACCCATGTTGACGCCGAACGTCTGGACATAGGACTCGTTGAGCGCCGCGAGGGCCACGGCTGCGTCGGCACGTGCGTACGTCCCGGTGCCCCACAGCTCGCACAGGCCGTCCTTGGACAGGTTGCCGTTCGTCCCCTTGGGCAGGGTGGAGGTGTCGCAGCCCGGGAGCGGGGAGGACCGCTCCTCGCTCCGGCTGGCAGCCAGCATGGTGCGCTGCTCGGCGGAGACGGCCTGGGCCAGGCTGGCCGGCGGGGCCTGCTCGACACCGGCCGCGGCAACGATGGAGAAGGTGCTCGGGCCGACCGGCGCGGCGTCCACCTCAACCGGTGCGGCTGACTCGGCCGCGAGCTCGGAGCCCGCTGGGGACCCCGCTCCGGCCGTCAGCGGGATGGCGATGGTCGCCATGGCAAGGCTGGTCAGGATCGCCGCCCGCGGGATCCAGCGGTGCGTGGGAGGCACCGCTGCCCGGGATGATGGTGCGTCGGTCCGTCGTGTCCGGTTCGGACGCGCGGATTCCCGCTCGGCTGCTTCGCGAAGAGCCCGACGGGAGAGGGGAGCGTCGCCTGATGTCAGGCCTGCATGCTGCTCCACTACACCTCCATGCTGCTCTGGCGGGCCCGGCCGAGAACGGCCGGGCAGACGAAGCGGTCCTGTTCTTCTCGTGCTCTGTCTATCGACGACAGGCGCGGGGAACAAGACCGCAAGTACTGTTACGAAAGAGTAACGAAGGATCGCTCACATTCCAAGCCCCTTGGTCCCTTCCGTGGACAAGGTTCGGTGTCCCGCACGTGGAGCACGTGCAAAGTCCCAGATCAGCCCCAGAGAACTAGCGATTCTCCCGCTGCATGGCATCCCGAACCTCACCCACCAGCTCCTCGAGGATGTCTTCGAGGAACACGACGCCCAGCACGCTCGTCCCGTCCCACACCCGGGCGAGGTGTGCGCCGGATCGCTGGATCGCCCGCAGGACCGTCTCGACCTCGTCGTCCGGTGACGCCTCGGCCAGGGCACGGGTACGCCACATCTGCAACGGAGAGTCCCGTTGCTCCTCGTCGGCGAACAGCACGTCCTTGAGGTGCAGATACCCGAGGAGGTCGGCGTCGGGTCCCACGACCGGGAACCGGCTGAAGCCGGTCTTGGCGACCAGCCGCTCCACGTCGTCGGGAGTGCAGCCTTCTGCGAGCGTGACGAGGTCGGCGACCGGGACCATGACCTCGGCCGCCGTCCGTTCGGAGAACTCGATCGCACCGGCCATCAGCCCCTGGGAGTCGTCGAGGGACCCCTGCGCCCGCGAGTGCTCGAGGATCGACTGGACCTCCTCGGCGGTGAAGGCCGAGGCGACCTCGTCCTTGGGCTCGACGCCGGTCAGCCGGACCGCGTGGTTGGCCATCCAGTTGAGCGCGACGATCACCGGTCGCACCGCGCGGCCGATGTGGACCAACGGCGGGCCGAACCACATCACGGCCTTGTCCGGACCCGCGACCGAGAGGTTCTTGGGGACCATCTCACCGAAGACCACGTGCAGGTAGACGACGATCGCGAGGGCCACCACGAAGGCGATCGGGTGGATGAGAGCGCTGGTCACCCCGAGCGAGGTGAGCGGCGCCTCGATGAGGTGGGCGAGCGCGGGTTCCGCGATCACGCCGAGGGTCACCGAGCAGACCGTCACCCCCAGCTGGGCGCAGGCGAGCATGAGCGAGAGGTTCTCCATCGCCCACAGCACGGTCGTAGCCCGCTTGTTGCCGGCGAGCGCCAGCGGCTCGATCGCGCTGCGGCGCGCCGAGATGATGGCGAACTCCGCCCCGACGAAGAAGGCGTTCCCGGCCAGCAGCACGACGCCGATGCACAGGGCGAGGGTCGAGCTCATGAGAGACCGTCCGTCCGCAGGCGCAGACGCTCCACGCGCCGCCCGTCCATCGCCTCGACGGTCGCGGTGATCGGTGTGCCGTCGGGGTCGGAGTCCACCCGCACGCAGTCACCGACCACAGGGATCCGGCCGAGGCGGGCCATCACGAGCCCACCGACCGTCTCGTAGTCGGGGTCTTCCGGGATCCTCATGCCGGTCCGCTCCTCGAGCTCGTCGGGGCGGAGCAGGCCCGGGACGACCCAGGACCCGTCCGTCGCCCGCAGCGCGCCCACGCGTCGGGCGTCGTGCTCGTCGGCGACGTCACCGACCAGCTCCTCGACGACGTCCTCCAGGGTCACCACGCCGGAGGTGCCGCCGTACTCGTCGACGACCACCGCCATCTGCATGCCGAAGGAGCGCAGCTCCACGAGCAGCGGCCCGAGCCGCACGGTCTCGGGCACCCGGGGCGCCTCGTCCATCAGCGCGACGGCGGGCACCTGGTCGCGACGCTCCCGGGGGACGGCGATCGCCCGGCGCAGGTGGACCAGCCCGACGATGTCGTCGTGGGAGTCGCCGATGACCGGGAACCGGGAGTGGCCGGTGTGCCGGGCGAGCTCGATCACCGCGCCGGCCGTGTCGCCACGGGTCACGACCGCGAGGCGCATCCGGTCCGTCATCACGTCCACGGCGGTCAGCTCGTCGAGCTCGACGGCATTGGTCAGCAGGCGCGCCATCGAGGAGTCGAGGGTGCCGACCTGCGCGGACCGGCGGACCAGCGCTGCGAGCTCGGGGCCCGACCGGGCTCCCGAGAGCTCCTCCTTGGGTTCGACGCCCATCCCCCGCAGGATCGCGTTGGCCGAGCCGTTGAGGGCCGCGATGAGCGGGCGCAGCGCGCGGCTGAACACCCGCTGCACCGGGACCACGACGCGGGCGGTGGCGAGCGGGCGGCTGAGCGCGTAGTTCTTCGGGATGAGCTCACCGAAGAGCATGGAGAAGAAGTTCACCACGATGACGGAGGCAGCCACCGCGAGCACCCCTGCGGTCGTCGCGGTGATGACCGACCCCCCACCGAGCGCGCCCTCGACGAGGGTCCTGACCGCAGGCTGGGCGGTGTAGCCCAGCAGGATCGTGGTGATGGTGATGCCCACCTGCGCGGAGGACAGCTCGGTGGACAGGTGCTTGAGCGCGTGCCGCACGCTGCGGGTGCGGCGGTCACCCCCCGCAGCGGCAGACCCGGCAGACCCGTCAGACCCGCCACCGCTCTCGCCGTCGGCGCCGACCACCGCGGGATCGAGCGTCACGAGGGCGAACTCGCTCGCGACGAACACCGCGGTGCCGAAGGTCAGGAGCACCCCGAGACCGACCATGAGCCATTCGGTCACCTCAGGGCCCACCCCGGGGAGAGCGGATCGGCCATCGAGCGAGAGGAGCGCGAGCGGCGCGAGGGGGACGTGCGTCGTGACGAATCGTCATCTGTCATCAGGTTGAGAATAATAGTCGACCCGGCGCGCGCGCATTCTGACCCACACACCATCACCGCACAACACTCGCATCGCCGCCCACCCTTTCTGACGGCGTCAACCCCTCGGATGTGGGATTGTGTGAACATGTCAGCCATCGCATCTCGCCCCGACGGGGCCCCTTCAGTCGGCGCGACGATCCTCATCGTCGAGGACGAGCCCGCCATCGCCACGGCGATCGCGCAGCGCCTGACCGCCGAGGGGTGGCGCACCGAGGTCGCCCGGGACGGGCTCAGCGGAGTCGAGGCAGCCTCGCGACTGCGCCCCGCCGCCGTCGTGCTCGACGTCATGCTGCCCGGGATCGACGGCCTCGAGGTGTGCCGGCGGATCCAGGCCGAGCGCCCGGTGCCGATCCTCATGCTCACCGCCCGCGACGACGAGACGGACATGCTCATCGGGCTCGGCGTCGGCGCCGACGACTACATGACCAAACCGTTCTCCATGCGCGAGCTGGTCGCCCGGCTCAAGGCCCTGCTGCGCCGGGTGGACCGTGCCGTGCAGGCCTCGGCCGCGCCGTCGAACGAGGCCGAGCCGCCGATGACGATCGGCGACGTCGTCATCGACCAGGCCCAGCGTCGGGTGCACCGGGCGGGCAACGAGGTCCACCTCACCCCGACCGAGTTCGAGCTCCTCGTCATGCTGGCCAGCTCACCCAAGACGGTGCAGACCCGCGAGCGCCTGCTCGCCGAGGTGTGGGACTGGGCGGACGCGAGCGGCACCCGCACCGTGGACTCCCACATCAAGGCCCTGCGCCGCAAGCTCGGGGCGGACCTCATCCGGACCGTGCACGGCGTCGGGTACGCCTTCGAGCCGCCGGTCGCCCCCTGATCCGCGAACCGACCATGTCGACCCCGCGACGCCCCCGCGCCCTGCGACCCCACCTGCCCGACGTCCGCCCGCTGGACCGCTTCCGCACCCTGAAGATCAAGATGGTGATCGTCGTGGTCGCCTCGGTCACCCTGGCGGCATTCATCACCTGGTGGGGCCTGCGCAACGCCCTCGGACCCACCCGCACCTTCCCGCTCGCGATCCTCATGTCCATGGGGTTCACGATGCTGCTCGCCAAAGGCATGACGTCCCCGCTGCGGGAGATGACCGCGGCCGCCCAGGCGATGTCCGAGGGCGACTACTCCCGGCGGGTCCAGGCCACGAGCCGGGACGAGGTGGGCCAGCTGGCGACGGCGTTCAACATCATGGCCGAGGACCTGGAGTCCTCCGACCAGGTGCGACGTGAGCTCATCGCGAACGTCTCCCACGAGCTGCGCACCCCGGTCGCGGCCCTGCACGCCCAGCTGGAGAACCTCGTCGACGGCGTGGTCGAACCGACCCCGGCCACGATGCAGACGGCGCTCACCCAGACCGAGCGGCTGACCCGCCTCATCACGTACCTGCTCGACCTGTCCCGGATCGAGGCCGGGGCGGCCGACCTCAACCTCACCCGGCTGGACGCGGCGGACTTCCTCGAGGACACCGTCAACTCGGTGTCCACCCTGGAGGCCGGCAAGCAGCTCACCTTCCTGGTCGACGTCGTCCCCGAGGGCCTGACCTTCGTGGCGGACCCGGAGCGGCTGCGACAGATCCTCGTCAACCTGCTCCAGAACGCGATCCGGCACTCCCCCTTCACCGGGGAGGTCTCCGTCCACGCCCGGGGCACCGCCACGTCGATCGTCTTCGACGTGACCGACAATGGTCCGGGGATCGCGGTCGCGGACCGCCAGCGGATCTTCGAGCGCTTCGCCCGCGGGGCGGGCAACGCCCAGGTGGCGCTGACGTCGTCGGGCGGGACGGGGATCGGCCTGGCGATCGTGCGCTGGGCGGTGGACCTGCACGGCGGGACGGTCGAGGTGGCCGACACGAGCGAGGGCGCGACGATGCGCGTCACCCTCCCCCAGGTCGCGGCGCCTCCCCTCGATGCCGACATGCCCGACACCCCCGACGAGCCCGGCAAGCCCGACACCACCCCCGAGCCTCCGGCCTGACCTGCAGGTTTGGTCAACTGTCCAGCCCTCTGGGCTTGTTATAGCGTGGGTAGAACAAGTAGCATCGGCGCATGGAACTTCCCGACTCGGGGCAGGGCACCGTCAGTGTCCGCAACCTCACCAAGCATTTCGGCGCCGTCCGCGCCGTCCAGGACCTGAGCTTCGACGTACGGCCTGGGCGGGTCACCGGCTTCCTCGGCCCCAACGGCTCGGGCAAGACGACCACCCTGCGGCTGCTGCTCGGCCTGGCCAGCCCCACGAGCGGCACCGCGACGATCTCCGGGCGTCCCTACGCCCGGATCGAGAAGCCGCTGCGCGAGGTGGGCGCCGCTCTCGAGGCCACGAGCTTCCACCCCGGCCGCACCGGCCTGGACCACCTCCGCACCTACGCGCCCTACACCGGGTCCGACGACGCACGCTGCCTCGCGCTGCTCAAGCAGGTCGGTCTCGGCCAGGCCGCCCGACGCCGCGTCGCCGGCTACTCCCTCGGCATGCGCCAGCGCCTCGCCCTCGCCACGACCCTGCTCGGGGACCCGCAGGTGCTGCTCCTCGACGAGCCGTCCAACGGTCTCGACCCGGAGGGCATCCGCTGGCTGCGCGGATTCCTGCGCCACCTCGCCGGACAGGGCAAGACCGTCCTGGTCTCCAGCCACCAGCTCTCCGAGGTCCAGCAGTCGGTGGACGACGTGGTGATCATCGCCGCCGGCCGGCTCATCCACGCCTCGTCCATGGACGAGCTGAGCACCCTCGCCTCGACCACCATCCAGGTGGTCTCCCCGGACGCCACCGGGCTGGCGACGCTGATCGCGACCCAGGGCTGGACCGCGCGTCAGCCGGCCGTCGCGCCCGCCGAGGGCCGCGCCGTCAACGCCGTCAGCGCCGTCGACGCCGTCAAGAAGGCCACCACGGTCGAGCTGGACGACGTCACCACGGCCGAGTTCGGGTCTGCGGCCTTCGCCGCCGGGCTGGAGATCCACACCCTCATGGACAAGTCAGAAGGGCTCGAAGACATCTTCCTGCGCATGATCGCCTCCGACTCCACCACCGACCCCGAGGGAGCCCAGCGATGAGGGCCGCGCTCGTCAGCGAGTACCGCAAGCTCGTCACCACCCGCATGTGGTGGATCCTGCTGCTCGCCATGGCCGGGTACATGGCTTTCCTCGGCGCCGTCATGGCGTGGTCCATCACGGTCGCCCCGGGCGACCCGTCTGCACCGATGCCACCCGTGACCCCCGAGCTCATCCTCAGCTCCGTGTACTCCACAGCCACGACCTTCGGCTACGTCTTCCCGGTGATCATCGGCGCACTGTCGGTGACCGGGGAGTTCCGGCACAAGACCATCACCCCCACCTTCCTCGCCGAGCCGAACCGGCTGCGCGTGCTGTGGGCCAAGCTGGGCGCATCGGTGCCGATCGGCGCGTTCTACGGCGTGGCCGGGACACTGAGCACAGCCGTCGCCGGGGCTGCCGTCCTCGCCGCCACCGGGCACCCCACCCTGCTCGGAGACGGTGAGCTGTGGGTCACCCTGGGCCGGTCGGTCCTGGCACTGACGCTCTGGGCACCGGTGGGCGTGGCCCTGGGGGCCCTCATCACCAACCAGGTCGTCGCGATCGTCGTCGTGCTCGTCTACACCCAGTTCCTCGAGGCGGTCCTGCGCCTGGGCCTGACGAGCGTCGGCGACGCGGGGGCGACGCTCTCGACCTATCTGCCCGGCGCGGCCAGCGAGGCCATCGCCGGCGGCAGCATCTACACCTCGATCGGGATCGGCGAGCTCCTGCCGTGGGGCGCGGGCGTCGCGGTGCTGGCGGGCTACGCCCTCGTGGGCGCCCTCTTCGGCGCGATGACGACATGGCGACGGGACGTCGCCTGATCCCGGTGTCGCGGGATCCGTCGCCGGATATACCGGGTCCAGACGTTCCCGACACCCTCTTTGGACGATCACCAGACTCTCGTTGCCCCCCGTTTGCCTGCACCTGAAGGGCGAGGTGATTACGCGGAAGTGGGCAGGTGATAAGCCCCACTCCAGTCCGTGGGGTAGGTCTTTAGGCCCTAGGCTGGGGACGTCTATTACCGCTCCATGCGGTAGCGATCTGTGGTGAAAGTGGGCGATCCGAGCGTGTCCTCGAATGCTGAGTCAGAGTCGATCAGCGCGGTGAGCGCCATCTTCGGCGCCAACGAATGGCTTGTCGACGAGTTGTACGAGCAGTACCTCAAGGACAAGAACGAGGTCGACCCTGCCTGGTGGGACTTCTTCGCGAGCTACCAGCCCGGTGGGTCCGAGGGCGCCGCTGAGCCGGCCACGCCCGCGGCAGCGGCACCCGCCCCGTCGGCGGCCCCCGCCGTCGCGCCCACCCCGCCGGCCGCCGCTCGGCCGGCCCTGACCGCCTCACCCGCACCGGCCGCCGCTGCTCCGTCAGCCACGCCGGCCGCGAGCGGTTCGCACGGCGAGCAGGCCGCCCGCCAGGCGCAGAAGGTGCAGATCGCGGCTGTGACACAGGCCGCGCCCATCGTGGCCGACTTCCCCACGTCCCCTCCCGTGGCGACCGCGCAGCCCGCGACCGCCCCCTACGCGGAGGTCGCCAAGACCAAGCACAAGCAGGAGACCTCCGACCAGGCCGACGACGTGCAGAAGCTGCGCGGCCCCGCCGCGCGCGTCGTGGTCAACATGGAGTCGAGCCTGGAGGTGCCCACCGCGACGTCGGTCCGCGCCATCCCGGCCAAGCTCATGGTCGACAACCGCATCGTCATCAACAACCACCTCATCCGCGGGCGTGGCGGGAAGATCTCCTTCACCCACATCATCGGATTTGCCCTCATCGAGGCCCTCGCCGAGATGCCCGCGATGAACTCCGGCTACACGCTGCTCGACGGCAAGCCCGCCGTCGTGCGCCCGGGGCACATCAACCTCGGCCTCGCGATCGACCTGGCCAAGCCGGACGGCACCCGCCAGCTCCTCGTGCCGAGCATCAAGGGCGCGGAGTCGATGGACTTCTCCCAGTTCTGGGCCGCCTACGAGGACGTGGTGCGCCGCGCGCGCGGCAACAAGCTCACCGTCGAGGACTTCCAGGGCACGACGATCTCGCTGACCAACCCCGGGACCATCGGCACCGTGCACTCCGTGCCGCGCCTCATGGCCGGGCAGGGCACGATCGTCGGCGTGGGCGCGATGGACTACCCGGCGGAGTTCGCCGGCGCCTCCCTCGAGCAGCTCTCCCGGATGGCGATCTCGAAGGTGCTGACGATCACGTCGACCTACGACCACCGCATCATCCAGGGCGCGCAGTCCGGGGACTTCCTGCGCATCCTCGGTGTGAAGCTGCTCGGCCAGGACGGCTTCTACGACCGCATCTTCGCCTCGCTGCGGGTCCCCTACGAGCCGGTGCGCTGGGTCCGCGACAACACGATCGACGCCGACGCGGAGGCTGCCAAGCCCGCCCGGATCGCCGAGCTCATCCACTCCTACCGCTCGCGCGGTCACCTCATGGCCGACACCGACCCGCTGGCCTACCGCCAGCGCAAGCACCCGGACCTGGACGTGCAGACGCACGACCTGACGCTGTGGGACCTCGACCGGACCTTCCCCACGAACGGCTTCGGCGGCACGAAGAAGGCCACCCTGCGCGACATCCTCGGGCTGCTGCGCGACTCCTACTGCCGCACCGTCGGCGCGGAGTACATGCACCTGGCCGACCGCACCCAGCGCAAGTGGCTCCAGGCCCGCCTGGAGGCCGGCTACGAGCGCACCCCGCGCGAGGAGCAGCTGCGCATCCTGCGCCGGCTCAACGCCGCGGAGGCCTTCGAGACCTTCCTGCAGACGAAGTTCGTCGGTCAGAAGCGCTTCTCCCTCGAGGGCGGGGAATCGGTCATCGCCCTGCTCGACGCGGTGCTGTCCGGGGCGGCCGAGGCCGGTCTCGACGAGGTCTGCATCGGCATGGCCCACCGCGGCCGGCTCAACGTGCTCTCCAACATCGCCGGAAAGAGCTACGCGCAGATCTTCTCCGAGTTCGAGGGCAACCAGGACCCGCGCACCGTGCAGGGGTCCGGCGACGTCAAGTACCACCTCGGCACGGAGGGCACCTTCACCTCCGAGTCGGGCGCCAAGACCAAGGTGTACCTCGCGGCGAACCCCTCCCACCTCGAGGCCGTCGACCCCGTCCTGGAAGGCATCGTCCGCGCCAAGCAGGACCGGATCGACCTGGGCGGGGACGGCTTCTCCGTGCTGCCGATCCTCATCCACGGCGACGCCGCCTTCGCGGGCCAGGGCGTGGTGACCGAGGTGCTCAACCTCTCCCAGCTGCGTGGCTACCGCACCGGCGGGACGATCCACGTCATCATCAACAACCAGGTGGGCTTCACGACCGGCCCCGCGTCCTCCCGGTCCACGCTGTACTGCACGGACGTGGCCAAGGGCCTGCAGGTGCCCATCTTCCACGTCAACGGGGACGACCCCGAGGCCGTGGTCCGCGTCGCCCAGCTCGCCTTCGAGTTCCGTGAGGAGTTCGACTCCGACGTCATCATCGACATGGTGTGCTACCGCCGACGCGGTCACAACGAGGGCGACGACCCCTCGATGACCCAGCCGCTCATGTACAACCTCATCGAGGCCAAGCGCTCGGTCCGCAACCTCTACACCGAGAACCTCGTGGCCCGCGGCGACATCAGCGTCGCCGAGGCCGAGCAGGTCCTCGCCGACTACCAGTCCCAGCTCGAGAGGGTCTTCACCGAGACGCGTCAGGGCGGCTACACCCCGCCCGCCGAGTCCGAGCCGATCTCCGGTCTGGAGCGCCCCGAGTCCCAGCGCGCCGACGCCGGGACGATGGTCGGGTGGAAGACCGCGACCAGCCAGTCCGTGCTCGACCGCATCGCCAGCGCGCACGTCACCCCGCCGGAGGGCTTCACGGTCCACCCCAAGCTCAGCCAGCTGCTCGACAAGCGCGCCAAGATGTCGAGCGAGGGCAGCATCGACTGGGGCTACGGCGAGATCCTCGCCTTCGGCTCCCTGCTCATGGAGGGCACACCCGTCCGCCTCTCCGGCCAGGACTCACGTCGTGGCACCTTCGTGCAGCGGCACGCGGTCATGCACGACCGCGAGACCGGTGCCGAGTGGACCCCGCTGCTGTACCTGTCCGGGGACCAGGGGAAGTTCTGGGTCTACGACTCCTCGCTGAGCGAGTACGCGGTCCTCGGCTTCGAGTACGGCTACTCCGTCGAGCGTCCGGACGCCCTCGTGCTCTGGGAGGCCCAGTTCGGCGACTTCGTCAACGGTGGTCAGACGATCATCGACGAGTTCATCTCCTCCGCCGAGCAGAAGTGGGGCCAGAACTCCTCGGTCGTGCTGCTGCTGCCGCACGGCTACGAGGGTCAGGGTCCGGACCACTCCTCGGCTCGCCTGGAGCGGTTCCTGCAGATGTGTGCGGAGGACAACCTCACGGTGGCCTTCCCGAGCACCCCGGCCTCCCACTTCCACCTGCTGCGCCGCCAGGCCTACGCCCGCCCGCGCCGCCCGCTCGTGGTGATGACCCCCAAGTCGATGCTCCGCCTCAAGGCGGCGGCCTCAGCCCCGGAGGACTTCACCACCGGGACCTTCCGCGAGGTCATCGGGGACGACGCGGCGGTCGCACGGGCCGCCTCGGGCCAGTCCTTCGACCGGGTGCTGCTGTGCGCGGGCAAGGTGTACTACGACCTGATCGCCCACCGCGACAAGACCGGCGACACGGCCACCGCGATCATCCGGCTCGAGCAGCTCTACCCGCTCGAGGGCGCTGCACTGCGCGAGGCTCTCGCGCCGTTCGGCCAGGCTGAGATCGTCTGGGTCCAGGACGAGCCCGAGAACCAGGGCGCGTGGCCGTTCATCGCGCTCAACGCACCGGCCGAGGTCGGCCGCCCGATCCGGGTCGTCTCACGCAGCGCCTCGGCCTCTCCGGCGACCGGCTCCGCGAAGAAGCACCTCGAGGAGCAGACCGGGCTCATCGAGACGGCCTTCGCCCGCTGACGGGATCCCACGCAGACGGCGGGGTGCACCGCACGCTTCGGCGTGTTGGCGCACCCCGCCGTCGCCTTTCACCCCGACAATGGCACTGTGCGCTCACCGGCGCTCACCGGCGCTCACCGGCCGCTCACCGGCCGCTCACCGGCACAGTGCGCTCGGACAGGCACGATGCTCGTCACCCGGCACGGCGGACGGGCACCCGCTCGCACCCGCCCGACCTGAATGGGAGTCCACAGTGACCACGCCACCCCCAGACCAGCTGCGCATCTGCGTCGTCGGCGACGAGCTTGCGGCCGGGGTCGGGGACCCCAAGGGCCTGGGCTGGCTGGGCCGCGTCACCGCCCGCACCCACGCACCGTCGCTCACCATGGTCTTCCCGCTCGCCGTCCCCGGCGAGACGACGACGGCACTGAGCGCCCGCTGGGAGGACGAGTTCAACCGCCGGGCCACCAGCGACCCCTCGGTCGACCTGCGCATCGTCGTCGCCCTGGGCCGATCCGACCTGGCCGCCGGCCTGACCCTGGCCCGGAGCCGCCTCAACCTGGCGAACATCCTCGACGTCGCCGACGACCGGCGGATCTCCGCCTTCGTCGTCGGACCGCCGCCCGGCCTGGCCGCCGACCGGGACCGGCTCGCCGAGCTGTCCACGGCCTTCGCCGACGTCGCCAACCGCCGCCGCGTGCCCTACGTAGACACCTTCACCCCGCTGGTCAACCACGAGCAGTGGCTCGGCGACCTCGCCGCCAACGGGACCGTGTACCCGGGCCAGGCCGGCTACGGCCTGATGGCCTGGCTCGTCCTGCACACCGGCTGGTACCGCTGGCTGGGCCTGCCCGACGACGAGGCCTCTGGCGCCTAGGGCGCCTAGACCTCGCGGGAGACTGCGACGTCGCCCGAGACCGAGTTGGCCGTGAGGAAGACCGTCGCCCCCGGCTCAGCGCGCTCAACGAGGGCGGTGCGCCCGCCCTGACCGGTGGTCTTGCGCAGGTCCGCGCCATCGAGGGCGATCTTGCCGGTGACGCTGCGCACCCGCAGGTCGACCCCGGCCTCGGCCGGGACCCGCAGCGCGACCCGGGAGGACACCGTCTTCGTGGTGATCACGCCCGCGCCGGGCGCCGTCTGGATGCTCACCTCTCCTGAGACCGTAGAGATGTCGGCGCGGCTCAGCTGGCCGGCGAGGTGGATGGGCCCGGTCGCGGTCCTGATGTTCACCGGTCCGACCTGACCGGTGCAGGACACCCGCCCTGCGGCGGTCGAGACCGAGACCGGACCGGTCACGTCGATCGTCTCCACGCTGCCGTCCACGGTGCTGACCGTGACCGGCGCGGTGACGTCCTGGACGCTCACGTCCCCGTGCACGGTCGACACCTTGACGGCGGCCGACCGGGGCACCCGCACGAGGATCTCGGCGGAGTCCTTGTCCCGCAGACCCTTGACCCGGTCCACGATTCCCTCGATGCCGGTGAAGTCGTAGGACACCTTGAAGGTGTCCTCGGTCAGGGTCGCGGCGAGCGGTCGTTCCGAGACCTTCACGACGTCGAGCTCGACGTCGAGGCGGTCGTGGGCCTCGACCCGCACCGACCCGGCGTTGATCGCCACGACGATCGAGGTGACAGGTCCGCCGCCGGCGAGGAACGCCTCGTCCGCGCCGTCGCTCGCGTTGGCGGCGATCGTCGTGCGCAGCGATCGGGGTTGGGCGATGACCCAGGTCTCGTTCCTCATGCGTGCTCCTTCGTCGTGAGTGTCCACCCACCGTAGACCGGACCTGGAGACCGGACAACGGAAGCGAGCGGAGCGACGGGAGCGCAGCAACCACTGCGTGCCGCAGGCGGGGTCAGGCGAGCAGACCGGCTCCGCGCAGCTCGACCGTGAGGTCCTGCGGGTTCGTCGAGGCCCCGCACGCCTCCTCGTAGGTGATGACGCCGTCCCGGACCAGATCGAAGAGGTGCTGGTCGAAGGTCTGCATCTTGTAGTACTCGCCCTCCTTGATGAGGTCGAAGAGCGGCGGGTTGTCGGCGGGGTTGACGATCGCCTCGGCCGTGCGCCCGGTGTTGACCATGACCTCCGAGACCACCCGACGGCCGCCGCCGTCGGCCCGGCGCACGAGTCGCTGGGAGACGACGCCGCGCAGCGCCTGGGACAGTGCCGTTCGTGCCTGGATCTGCTCGTGCGGGGGGAAGAAGTCGACGATGCGGTTGATCGTCTCCTGCGCGTCGATGGTGTGCAGGGTGGACAGGACCAGGTGGCCGGTCTCGGCCGCCTGCAGCGCGGCGCGGACGGTCTCCGCGTCGCGGATCTCGCCGACGAGGATCACGTCCGGGTCCTGGCGCAGGGCGGCCCGCAGAGCGGAGTGGAAGTCGAGGGTGTCGTGACGCACCTCGCGCTGGGAGATGATCGACTTCTTGTCGGTGTGCAGCACCTCGATCGGGTCTTCGATCGAGATGATGTTGACCTCACGCAGGGTGTTGATGAGGTCGACCATGGACGCCAGGGTCGTCGTCTTGCCGGAGCCGGTCGGACCGGTCACCAGGACGAGGCCGCGCGGCTCCAGGGCGAGCTCGCCGACCACCTCGGGCAGCCCGAGCTCGGAGATCGACAGCACGCCCTCCGTCACCTGACGGAAGACCAGCGCGACGTGCCCACGAGCCAGGTAGGCGTTGACGCGAAACCGCCCGACGCTGTCCAGCTGGTAGGCGAAGTCCGCCTCATGGGTGCGTTCGAAGTCGTCCAGGAACGAGTCCGGGAGCACCTCGGAGAGCATGTGGACCGTGTCTTCGGGGGTGAGCTCGGGGATCTGCAGACGCCGCAGACGACCGTCCACCCGGACCCGGGGCGAGGACCCGACCTTGCAGTGCAGGTCGGAGCCGCCCGTGCCAACGAGGGCGTGCAGGAGCGGGATGATGGACTGGCTCTGTTGGCTCACGCACCCGTTATCGGCACCTCGCGGGCGCCACTTGAGGGCCTCCGCATCGTTCATACCGAGCACCCGCGCCGCACCGCGTGCTCGACGCCTCGGGAATTGTGGGACCATAGTAGCCAGGCACGTGCGGCCACACGCGCGGCTACCAGTCCTTCGATTCGAGGAGATCACTATGAGCAAGCGCGGACGCAAGCGTCGTAGCCGTAAGGGCAACGCAGCGAACCACGGCAAGCGTCCCAACGCCTGATTCGCGTTGTGAGCATGCAGAAGGGCCCCGTCACACCAGTGACGGGGCCCTTTGTCATGCTCGGGTCATGCGCGGGCCGCGCTCAGCCCCCGGCGGACAGCCGGGTGATCTGCAGGTGGATCTTCAGCCGCAGGTGCTCGGGGGCCTGCTCGGTGCAGGAGCGCCGCAGCAGCCGCTTGACCAGCTCGTCGATGCTCAGCTCGGCCAGGCACGGAGAGCACTCCGCGACGTGGGCCCGCATCCGATCGGCGTCGGTGTCGGTCATCTCCGAGTCCAGGTACTCGAAGAGATGGGCGAAGACTTCGTCGCAGTCGTCGTTGGTGCTCATCGCGCATCCTCCTTGCCGTCTTGTCCTGTCCCGACCGGACCCTTGTGGTCCGCGACGGTGAATCCACGATCGACCGCATAGTCGTTGAGCAGCTCGCGCAGCTGCGCACGTCCCCGGTGCAGGCGCGACATGACCGTCCCGATCGGCGTGCCCATGATCTCGGCGATCTCCTTGTAGGGGAACCCCTCGACGTCGGCCAGGTACACCGCGATCCGCCGGTCCTCAGGGATCTCCTGCAGCGCGCGCTTGACGTCGGAGTCGGGCAGCCGGTCCAGCGCCTCGGCCTCGGCCGAGCGCAGCCCGGTCGAGGTGTGCGAGGCGGCGCGGGCGATCTGCCAGTCCTCGACGTCCTCCGCCGCGGACTGCAACGGCTCCCGCTGCTTCTTGCGGTAGGTGTTGATGAAGGTGTTGGTGAGGATCCGGTAGAGCCAGGCCTTGAGGTTCGTGTCCGGGCGGTACTGGTGGAATGCCGCGAACGCCTTCGCGAAGGTCTCCTGGACCAGGTCCTCGGCGTCGCTGGGGTTGCGCGTCATGCGCAGCGCGGCCGAGTACAGCTGGTCGAGGTGGACGAGCGCATCGCGTTCGAACCGCTGGGTCCGCTCGTTGTCGCCCTCGGTCTCGGGCGCGCGGTTGGTGTCCTCAGTCATCACCGCCGAGCCTAGTGCCACGTGGGTCTCCCTGCCTGCACGCGTACCCACCCGGGGGCCGCTCTCCTCAAGTACACAAGTCACTCTGCTTCAACACGTCGCCGCCCCCCGCCATTCCCCGCCCAGGTGAGCCCTGCCGGGGTGACCCGGCTCACCAGGCCAGGACGCGGCGTCGGGCACTACGGTGGACCTCATGACGACTACAGCCACCGACTCCCAGTTCCTCTCCCTCCTGCGCGCCCAGGTGGGCCACGAGCTCGACGCCCACCAGCAGTACATCGCGATCGCCGTGTGGTTCGACAGCGAGGACCTGCCCCAGCTCGCCAAGCACTACTACGCCCAGGCCGTCGAAGAGCGCAACCACGCGATGATGATCGTGCAGTACATGCTCGACCGCGACATCCGCGTGACCATCCCGTCCGGGAGCGCCGTCCGCAACGACTTCTCCTCGGTGACCGAGCCGATCCAGCTCGCCCTCGACCAGGAGAAGCAGGTCACCGACCAGATCGAGGCGATCTTCCGGGCGGCCCGCACCGAGGGCGACGCGCTCGGTGAGCAGTTCCTGCTGTGGTTCCTCAAGGAGCAGGTCGAGGAGGTCGCCTCGGCCAACACGCTGCTGACGATCGCCCGCCGCGCCGGGGACAACCTCTTCGACATCGAGAACTATGTCGCCCGCGAGCAGGTCGGTGACTCCGGCAAGTCCTCCGACGCGCCGTCCGCCGCCGGCGGCGTGCTCTGACCCGACCGATCCCGCCCGGCCCCGCCTCGGCGGGCCGGGCGCACCGGCTGGTCACGCCGGCCGCGTGCACCGCTTGAACGCGCCGCGAGCGGGCCGACGAGGATACAGTGACCTGGACACACGCCTGTAGGGAGACCACTGATGCTGCTCCGCAAGATTGCCCGTCCACTCCTCGCCACCTGGTTCATCCGTGACGGGGTCGACGCCGCGCGTCACCCGGCGGGACACGTCGTCACCGCACGCCGTCCGGCCGACCAGGCGACGAACCTGCTCGGACGCGCACCGCTCACCGACCGCCAGCTGCGCACGGTCGTCCAGGTGCACGGTGGGATCACCGCAGCTGCCGGGTTCGCCCTGGCCGTCGGCCGCACCCCTCGCCTGGCCGCACTGACCCTCGCTGCGCTCTCCCTCCCCCTCGCGCTCGCCGAGCAGCCCTTCACCTCGGGTCCGCGCACCCGCGAGGAGCGCACCGAGCCCTTCGTGCGTCGTCTCGGCGCGATCGGGGCGGCACTGCTCGCCGGCGTCGACTTCGAAGGCCGCCCAGGGATGTCCTGGCGCTTCGAGCACGCCCGCGCCGAACGCGCGGCGACGAAGTCCGCGGTCAAGAAGGCCGTCGCGAAGGTGTGACCACGCCTCGCCCGGTCGGCGCCGTGGCCGCAGCAGGTGCCATAACCTAGGGGCATGACGACGACCTCTCCCGGCCTTGACCTGTGGACAGCACCGACCCTCGCGCCGGCGCCCGGGCAGCTCGACGCGACGGTCGAGGTACCGGGGTCGAAGTCCCTGACCAACCGCTACCTGGTGCTGGCGGCTTTGGCCGATGCACCCGGAGTGCTCCGCGGGGCGCTGCGCAGCCGCGACACCGACCTCATGGTCGGGGCGCTGCGTGCCCTCGGCGCGACCATCACCGAGGGTGCGAGCCCTAGCGAGTGGCTCGTCACCCCGGGCAGCCACGCGGGCGACGTGACCATCGACTGCGGCCTCGCCGGGACCGTCATGCGCTTCATCCCCGCCGTGGCCGCCCTGGCCAGCGGGCGGATCACCCTCGACGGGGACGCCGGGGCCCGGGTCCGTCCCATGGGGCCCATCCTCGAAGGGCTGCGCGGGCTGGGCGTGCGGGTGGACGACGGCGGTCGTGGTCTCCTGCCGTTCACCATCACCGGGTCGGGGGCCGTGCGCGGCGGCTCGATCGACGTCGACGCCTCCGCCTCGAGCCAGTTCGTCTCCGGTCTGCTGCTCGCCGCGGCCCGCTTCGGCCAGGGCCTCACGCTGCGCCACACCGGGACCACCCTGCCGAGCCTGCCCCACATCGACATGACCGTTGCGCTCATGCGCGAGGCCGGGGTCGAGGTCGACGACTCCCGTCCCGCCATCTGGCAGGTGCGCCCCGGCCCGATCGCCGGCCGCGAGGTCCGGGTCGAGCCCGACCTGTCCAACGCGAGCCCGTTCCTGGCCGCCGCCCTCGTGGCCGGCGGGACCGTCCGGGTCCCGGGGTGGCCGGTGCACACCACCCAGCCCGGTGCGATGGTCCCCGACATCTTCGCGGCCATGGGCGCCATCACCAGCCTCGACGGCGACGTGCTCACGGTCACCGGGACCGGGACCATACACGGCATCGACATCGACCTGCACGCCGGCGGCGAGCTCGCCCCGACGATCGCCGCGCTGGCCGCGCTCGGTGACTCCCCCAGCCGCCTGCGCGGCATCGCGCACCTGCGCGGGCACGAGACCGACCGGTTGGCGGCGCTCGCCACCGAGATCACGCGGCTCGGCGGGCAGGCAGAGCAGACTAGCGACGGCCTCGTGATCACCCCGCGCCCGCTGCACGCCGGCGTCTTCCACACCTACCACGACCACCGGATGGCGACCGCGGGCGCGATCATCGGGCTGCGGGTGCCCGGTGTCCAGATCGAGAACGTCGAGACGACCGCCAAGACCCTGCCCGGCTTCACCGGCCTGTGGAACGCCATGCTCGGTAACGCCATGCTCGGCGCGGACGCGACCTCGACCGACGGGCCGGCGATCTGACCTGATGTCCCGCCGCCCCACCGACGAGTCGGACTTCCACTCCCGTCCCAGCAAGCGTGGGAGCCGTCCGCGGACGAAGACCCGCCCCGACCACGACGACGCCCTGACCGGCCTGGTCGTCGCCGTCGACCGGGGACGGTACACCCTCCTCATCGACGAGAACCTCCCCGGCGAGCACTCCATCTCCGCGATGAAGGCCCGCGAGCTCAGCCGCAACCGGGTGGTCTGCGGTGACCGGGTCGACGTCGTCGGGGACACCACCGGCGAGGACGGCACCCTCGCCCGGATCGTGCGGATCACCGAGCGTGCGACCGTGCTGCGCCGCACGGCCGACGACACCGACCCCTACGAGCGGATCATCGTCGCCAACGCCGACCAGCTGGTCATCGTCACCGCGCTCGCCGAGCCCGAGCCCCGCACCCGGATGATCGACCGCTGCGTCGTGGCCGCCTACGACGCGGGCATGGAGGTGCTGCTCTGTCTGACCAAGAGCGACCTGGCCTCCCCTGACGCGCTGCGCGCCCTGTATGAGCCGATCGGGGTGTCTGTGGTGACCACCTTCCGCGACGCGGACGGGATCATCACCCCCCTCGACGTGGTCCGGGCGGCCCTCGCCGGGCGCACCTCGGTGTTCGTGGGGCACTCCGGGGTCGGCAAGTCGACCCTCGTCAATGCGCTCGTCCCGGGGGCGCGGCGCACCGTCGGCGTGGTCAACGACGTCACCGGGCGCGGACGGCAGACGTCGACCTCGGCCGTCGCCCTGCGGCTGCCCGAGCACGACGGGCAGCGCGGCTGGGTGATCGACACCCCCGGTGTGCGCTCCTTCGGGCTCGCGCACGTGCAGATCGAGAACCTGCTCACGGCCTTCGACGACCTCGCCGAGGTGGCCGAGGAGTGCCCGCGCGGGTGCACCCACCTCGAGGGCTCCCCCGACTGCATGCTCGACGACTGGGTCGCCGCCGCCCCCGAGGAGACCGTCCAGCTGGCCCGGGCGGCGCGCCTGGACTCCTTCCGCAGGCTCCTCACAGCGCGCGCCTAGTCGCTGGTCACCGCCGCGCACGGCTACGGTGAGGACCATGACTGCTCGCCCTCACTACGACGACGACCTCCGCCTCGCCCTTGTCATCGCCGACCAGGTCGACTCCCTGACGATGTCCCGGTTCAAAGCCCTCGACCTGCATGTGGAGTCCAAGCCGGACCACACGCCCGTCTCGGACGCCGACCGCTCCGCCGAGGAGATCATCCGTGGTCAGCTCGGCCGGGCCCGCGGGCGCGACGCGATCCTGGGTGAGGAGTTCGGGGCGACCGGGCACGGCTCGCGGCGCTGGATCATCGACCCGATCGACGGGACCAAGAACTTCGTCCGCGGCGTGCCCGTGTGGGCCACGCTCATCGCACTGGCCGAGGGCGACGACATCGTCGTCGGGGTGGTGAGCGCGCCCGCGATCGGGCGGCGCTGGTGGGCGGCCAAGGGCACCGGGGCGTGGACCGGCCGGTCCCTCGCCGCGGCGTCCCGGTTGCGGGTCTCCGGCGTGACGGACATCGCCGACGCGTCGCTGTCCTACTCGAGCCTGAGCGGCTGGGACGAGCGCGGCAAGCTCGACCAGTTCGTCGACCTCACCAGGCAGGCCTGGCGCACGCGCGCCTACGGCGACTTCTGGTCCTACATGCTCGTGGCCGAGGGGGCGGTGGACGCCGCGATGGAGCCGGAGCTCGAGCTCTACGACATGGCTGCGCTCGTGCCGATCGTCACCGAGGCGGGTGGGCGGTTCACGTCTCTCGACGGCGTCGACGGGCCGTACGGCGGGAACGCGCTCGTGACGAACGGGCCGCTGCACGACCACATCCTGGCAGCGCTGGCGGACCGGCCGCAGGGCTGAGCCGGTCTGAGTCAGCGCGGGATCGCGGCGATCTCGGTCGCGTCGTACCAGAGCAGGTCACGGTCGGCGAGACGCTCGATCGCGTCGTCGTCACCGCCCATGACGGCCTCGATGTCGGCCGCTGCCTCGGGCTCGTCGACGTGCACGCAGACGATCGTCACGTCGGCGAGCTGCTCGGTGATCTCGACGGCGCTCGGTGCGAGGCCCTCGTCCTCACCGGCACCACCGGCCGGGACCGGCCGCACGGCGGAGTCGGGCACGTCGACGGAGATGACCACGCGCACCCACGGGACCGAGGGTGCGGAGGCGATCATGACCAGGGAGTCGTCGGCCGCCGCGAGCTGGGCGACGTACTCGACCTCTTCGAGGTCGACGATCTCCTCCGCGGCGAGCTCGGCCGCGAGCGCCGACGTCGCGGCGTGCGCGCGGCGCGGGGAGAGCGTGATCGTCGCGGTGGTCAGGGCATCGAGCTCGGCAAGCGTCGAGGGGACGTAGAGGCGCATGGCCTTAGTGTGCCACCGTCGGAGACCACGCGGCCGCAGCGGACACCCGCCCCGCCGAGGATGATCCCGCGCTCGGCGGGGCGGGTGACGGAGCCCGCTCACGCACGGTGACCGCGAGCCCGGCGATCGCCCGGCGCACGCTCGACGACGGCGCGGACTCCGCGAGCGTCCGGCCGGCCAGCAGCGCGGCGTCGCACGCCGACTGGTCCTCGGGAACGAGCTGGACATCGGCGACGTTCGCGTACCGCAGGAGCGCCTCACGCAGCACCGGGCCGGGAGTGCGCCCCACGGCCGAGGCGCGGACCCGGTTGACCACCACGACCGGGTCCGCCCCCGGTTCGGTGCTGCGCAGGTCGTCCAGGGCGCGCACGAGTCGCTGCATGCTCACCGGGTCCGCGCCCCCGACCACCACCGCGACGTCGGCCGCGGCCAGTGCACTCAACGTCGCCGCGTTGCGCTGCGGGGCCCGGGTGTCGTAGGTGAGCATCTCGTCGTGCTCGAGCGCGAAGCCGCAGTCGATCACGGTCCACCGGGCCAGCCGGCGGCACTCGCGCCAAACCACGTCCAGACTCGCGGCAGACACCTCGGGCCACCGACCGGCCCGCGCGATGCCGGTGAGGATCCGCAGCCGCGGGGCGATCGACGGCGTGATCATGGCCAGCTGGTGCAGGCTCAGCGCTCCCTGCCCGGCTGCCCGGCACGCAGCGGCGATCCCGGAAGACTCGTCCAGCAGCCCGGTCATCTGCGCCAGCGCCCCGGAGTAGGTGTCGGCGTCCACGAGGAGTCCGGTCTCACCGGCCGGTGACGGTGCTCGGCGGCGTCGTGGCCCGGGTGGGGCGACGAGCTCGGCGGCGAGGTTGAGCGCGATCGTCGAGCGTCCCGGTGCGCCGGTCGGCCCCCACACGGCGACGACGACGCCGTCGGGGCCGGCGACGCGGCCGGTGTCGTGGCCGGCGTCGTGGACGGAGGTGTGCGTGAACGCCGACGACCCGAGCATGACGCGGTCGGCGCCGGGGGCGCCGGCCCAGCCAGCCGCGTCGTCGAGCCCACGTGCGTCCGTTCCTCGGGTGACGGCCACGGACCTCACCAGGTCGAGCAGGTGCGTCGCGACCTCCGTGTCGATGACCACGGCGTCGGCTCCGATGGCACGCATCCGCTCGTGCTGCCGGGGATCGTCGGGGCAGAGAGCGACCACCCCGGTGCCGTCGGAGTGCAGGGACGCCACGACGAGGCGGTCCAGACCGACCAGGTCCGCGGAGACCACCGCCACCCGGCAGAGCCCGGACGCGGACGCTGCGAGCAACTCCGCGATGTCGGCGCAGCGTCGCGTGAGGTCCACCTGGCTCGGCGCGCCCGCCAGGACGGCGACCGCGGTCGCCTCGACCGGGCCGACCACGGCGCACAGCACAGTGAGCGGCCCGCTCCCCTGGTCCGCACCCGCCCCGGGACTCACAGGTCCGGTCCCGGGACGGCCATGATCGCGACCGTGCCACCTCCGGCGAGGGCGGCGAGGATCTGTGGCAGCACCTCGGTCGGTGCCAGCACGTGGACGGTCGGCGTCCCGCCCGCCATGAGGCCGCTGCCCCGCTCACTCAGCTCAGCCACGACCAGTCCCTCGGCCAGGATCTGCGGCTGCGCCGCCGCCGAGCCGGCCGCGTCGTCCTGCCCCGGTGGCACGAGCCAGAGGTCCACCGTGGATCCGGCAGTGACCTTGGAGGAGAGCGTCTCGGTGACCGGGATCGCCACGGACCGGTAGTCCAGGGCATCCGAGGAGCCGGCGGCGCTGCGGGCGAGGAGCTCACGGTCACCGACGGCGCGCAGCGCCACGAGCCCCTGGGGCGGGCCACCGGACACGGGGTAGTAGAGGTCCAGGTCGCCGCCGAGCCGCACCTCGACCGCCACCAGGTCTTCCGGGCCGATCGCGTCGCCCGGGGTGAGGGTGGTGGTGACGGCGTAGACCGCGACCGTGTGTCCGGCGTCGGCCACCGCCCACGTCCCCAGCGCCACCGACCCGGTGACGAGCAGGATGCCGAAGGCCAGGCGCGGGTCCCGCCAGGTCGGGCGGCGCAGGCGCGGGGCCACCGGCGTGGGCAGCTCAGCCGTCATGATGGCCTCCTCGGGTGGTGCGCGCATCGGAGATCTCCGTCCTGATCCACCTGTTGGCCTCATATCCTGCCTGTTCATCGCCAACTCCGCGCGGTGCCTGTGGACGAGCACCGGTGTGCACAACCCGACCCTGCGGTGCGCGCGTGCCAGACTGGAGCCATGGCGAACCGCTTCCTCACCCTTGCCGACGTCACCGAGGCGCTGAACATCTCCGCGGCGCAGGCGTACGCCCTGGTGCGCTCCGGTGACCTGCCGGCCATCCAGGTGGGCGGGCGTGGACAGTGGCGGGTGGAGACGACCGAGCTCGAGGCGTACATCCAGCGCCTGTACGCCCAGACCCGGGCCAAGGTCGACGCCAACGGGTTCGAGGACTGACCGGCGATCGCCCTGTGGGAGGGGCGCCTCAGAGCGCCGACGACCCGATGAGCACGATGCTCGTCGTCCCGATGACGATCCGCTGGTCCACGGCGCGCCTGCGCGCCCCCCAGTCGAGCCCCTGGTCAGGCTGAAGGTCGAGGTGGTCGCGACCCACCCGGTCGATCCGGCCGTGGTGCTCCCGCGACGCCGTCTGCACGACGACGACCGCTCGGTCCCGGGACAGCCGGCGCAGGGCCTGTCCCAGCCCGAGCATGCTCGGCGCGAACCGGGGGCCGGATGCCGCTGAGCCGCCGGTCGGCAGCTGGGCTGAGCCGTCACCGGGTGGCCGCAGCCAGGCGACCACCTCGCCGGCCGTCGGCGGGGTCGCGTCCCCACCGAGGCCGGTCCACGACTCCACCGCCCGCAGGGGCAGGATCACCTCTCGCCGGGAGGTCGCCAGCAGGACCCACTCAGGGAAGACCTCGCGGACCTCACCGTCGACGTCCTGCCCGTTGACCAGGGCGGCCCGCACAGGCGTGCCCCGTAGCCCGCGGAGCCGATCGGTCAGGGGGATCGTCGCGGCCTCGGCGCGGGTCAGGTCCGCGGCGGCCGCGTGCAGGTCGAGGGCGCGCGCCGCCTCGAGCTGAGCCTCGAGGTCCGCGAACAGCATCTCCCACCGCATGCGACCACTGTGCCGCAGAGGAGCCGCCGGCGCCCGTGGGCGGCGTCGGGCCGGTGTCTCACCGCGCTGCGCTCCGTCATCCACACCTGCCGGCTATCGGTGGACAGTCACCATCTCGTCGTGGAGTATCGAGTGACATCAAACAGCATCAAACGACATCAACAATTATCTACGGAGATCACATGTCATCTTCGGCCTTCACCTCGTATCCCCGTCGGTCCGTCCTCGGGCTCGGCGAACGCCTCACCGCCGTCGCCCTGGCCTCGGTCGGCCTGGCCGGCACGGCCGGGCTCCTGGGGGCCCGGCTGGTCGCGATCTGGCCGGAGATCAGGGCAACCACCCTCAGCTGGAATGCACCGAGCTCACTCGCGATCGACACCATTGCCGCCGCGCCGTTCCTGGCGCTCGGCACGGGTCTGGCTGCCTGGTGGTCCCTGAGCCTCGCGCTCATCGCGACCAGCCTGCTCGCCGAGCTCGCCGGAGTGCGGAGCGCGAGGCTCCTGCGCTGCGTCCAGGCCGTCGCCCCCCAGACGCTCCGCAGGCTCGCGGTGGCCGGGATCGGTGCCGGCCTCTCCCTCACCGCCGCCGGCGCCCAGGCCACCGACGAACCGCCCGACCTCGGCTGGACGACCACTCAGCCCGCCCAGTCCGACCAGCTCAGCCTCGCGCAGCACGCCGGCTCGACGACGCCACCGACCGACGTCGCGCCCGAGCTCACCGACCCGACCGGCCTCGGCGCACCTGCCGCACTGGCCGAGCGCCCCGGCCCTCCGGCTCCCGCGCCCGCCCCTGCGCCCGCGCCCGCGGCGACCGCGGCACCGACCGGCCTGTCGACAGCCCCGACCCCCACCGAGTCCGACCCACCGACCTCAACGCCAGGGCAGGTCGTGGTCGCCGAGGGCGACTCCCTGTGGCGTCTCGCCGCGGCCACGCTCCCGGCCGGCGCGACGAATGCCCAGATCGCGTCCTCCTGGCACGCCTGGTACGCGGTGAACGCTGCCGTCATCGGCGACGATCCCGACCTTCTCCATCCCGGCCAGACTCTCCAGATCCCCGGCCCTACGAGCTGACGCCCTCAGCCCGCGAGCCCCTCAGCCGCCACACCGCCCACCCCGTCCACCCCGTCCACCCCGTCCACCCCGTCCACCCAAAGGAGACCGTCATGAGCCCACCCCCGCTTCCCTCCGCACCACGCACTCCCCTCGCCCTGGCGCCCACGAGAGCGGTACCACCACGCGGTGAGCCGATCGCCGAGCCGCTACGGGCGCTGCACCGCACCGACTTCCTCCCGGCCCGCCGACCGGCCGCGATCCATCGGCGCCGGGGCGGGCTCCAGGAGTTCAACCACCACCCGGACGGCCCGACCAACCCACCTCGACCGCCCGCACCTCCCACGGTCGACCCCGGCACCCCGCTCGGAGACCCGACGGCGCTGTGCTGCGCAGTGGCGCACGCGGCGATGGAGTCCCTGCGAGGCATCCGTCCGCTGGCCCAGCTCGTCCGGTCGGTCTCCCCCGAGGTCTTCGACGCACTGCACGCCCGCTGCCAGGTCCGCGAGCTGGCCCGCACCCGACGCGGCGCCCCGCCGGTGGCCCAGTCCCGGGCGCGGGTGCGCCACGCACGGGTGATCCGCATCGGTCCGAGCGTGGCCGAGGCGACGGTGATCGTCGACGACGTCGACCGGGTCCGTGCCGCAGCCCTGCGCGTGGAGGAGCACCGCGGGAGGTGGTGGGTCGTCGTCCTGGAGATCGGTTGACCGCACCGCGCGCCAGAGGGCGCCTCCCGACCGGGAAGGCGCCCTCTGGCGTGCGGTGATCAGACCCGGTCAGCGGAGGGTCAGCGCTGCTTCTTCTTCGCGGCCTTGCGACGGGCCTCGCGGTTACCCGCCTCGTCGCCGTCGCCGTCGACCGCGCGGACGCTCGTCGCGCCGCCGGCACCCTCGGTGACCACCTCGGCGTCGCCGTCCTCGCTCGGCGCCGTGTAGCTGAGCGGGACCTTGCGCTCGGGGCCGTCGAGGCCCTTCGCCACGAGCACCGGCTCGGCCGGGGCCTGCGCGGCAGAGCTGCCCGCGACGCCCAGCGCCTGCGCGGCAGAGCTGCCCGCGGCGGCCGCGGCAGCTGCAGCGGTCACCGCCGGGGCTGCCGGCTCGACCTTGACCTCGAGGTTGAACAGGAAGCCGACGGACTCTTCCTTGATCGCCTCGGTCATCGCCTGGAACAGCAGGAAGCCTTCACGCTGGTACTCCACGAGCGGGTCGCGCTGGGCCATGGCGCGCAGGCCGATGCCCTCCTTGAGGTAGTCCATCTCGTAGAGGTGCTCGCGCCACTTGCGGTCCAGGACCGAGAGCACGACACGACGCTCGAGCTGACGCATGTTCTTCTCGCCCAGCTCGCTCTCGCGGGCCCCGTAGGCGTGGCGGGCGTCGGAGAGCACCTCGGCGAGGATGAGGTCGTGGGTGAGGGCGTCGGTGTCGCCGGCCTGCTCCATGACCTCCTCGACGGTGATCGAGACCGGGTAGACGGCCTTGAGCGCGGTCCACAGCGCCTCGAGGTCCCAGCTGTCGGGGTGTCCTGAGGCGGTCGCGCCCTCGACGTAGGCGGTGAGCACGTCGGTGATGAAGTGCTTGACCTGCTCCTCCATGTCCTCGCCGTCGAGCACGCGGCGGCGCTCGTCGTAGATGACCGTGCGCTGGCGGGAGAGCACGTCGTCGTACTTGAGGACGTTCTTGCGGATCTCGAAGTTGCGGCCCTCGACCTGTCCCTGCGCGGACGCGATGCCACGGGTGACGATCTTGGACTCGAGCGGCATGTCGTCGGGGAAGCCGACCCGCTGCATCATCGACTCGGCGAGGCCGTTGCCGAACAACCGCATGAGGTCGTCCTGCATCGAGAGGTAGAACCGGGACTCGCCCGGGTCCCCCTGCCGGCCGGAACGACCGCGCAGCTGGTTGTCGATGCGACGGGACTCGTGGCGCTCGGTCCCCAGGACGTAGAGGCCACCGAGCCCGGCGACCTCGTCGTGCTCGTCCTGGACAGCCTTCTTCGCAGCCTCGATCGCGGCGGGCCAGGCGGCCTCGTAGTCCTCGGGGGTCTCGGTCACGTCGAGGCCACGCGACGCGAGGTCGGCGATGGCCAGGAACTCGGCGTTCCCGCCGAGCATGATGTCGGTCCCTCGACCGGCCATGTTCGTGGCCACCGTGACCGCGCCCTTGCGCCCGGCCTGGGCGACGATGGTCGCCTCACGGGCGTGCTGCTTGGCGTTGAGGACCTCGTGCGGGACACCCTGCTTCTTGAGCTTGGAGGCGAGCAGCTCGGACTTCGCGACGCTCGTGGTGCCGACGAGGACGGGCTGACCTGCCGCGTGCCGCTCGACGATGTCGTCGACGACGGCGTTGAACTTGCCGTCCTCGTTCTTGTAGACGAGGTCGGGCTGGTCCAGGCGCTGCATCGACCGGTTCGTCGGGATGGGCACGACACCGAGCTTGTAGGTGCCGTGGAACTCCGCAGCCTCGGTGTCGGCGGTCCCGGTCATCCCGGCGAGCTTGCCGTAGAGGCGGAAGTAGTTCTGCAGCGTGATCGTGGCCAGGGTCTGGTTCTCGGCCTTGATGGCCACGCCCTCCTTGGCCTCGATCGCCTGGTGCATGCCCTCGTTGTAGCGGCGTCCGGCCAGGATGCGGCCGGTGTGCTCGTCGACGATGAGCACCTCGCCCTTGATGACGACGTAGTCCTTGTCGCGCGCGAAGAGCTCCTTGGCCTTGATGGCGTTGTTGAGGAACCCGATCAGCGGGGTGTTGAGGGACTCGTAGAGGTTGTCGATGCCGAGGTAGTCCTCGACCTTGGCGATCCCGGGTTCCAGGACGCCGATCGTGCGCTTCTTCTCGTCGACCTCGTAGTCCTCGTCGGCAACCAGGCGGCGGGCCACCCGGGCGAACTCGCCGTACCACTTGTCGGCGTCGCCCGAGGAGGGGCCGGAGATGATGAGCGGGGTGCGAGCCTCGTCGATGAGGATCGAGTCGACCTCGTCGACGACGGCGAAGTTGTGCCCACGCTGGACGAGGTCGTCGGTGGACCACGCCATGTTGTCGCGCAGGTAGTCGAAGCCGAACTCGTTGTTCGTGCCGTAGGTGATGTCCTTGGCGTACTGCTCGCGGCGCTCGGCAGGAGTCTGACCGGACAGGATGCAGCCGGTGGTCAGCCCGAGGAAGCGGAAGACACGCCCCATGAGCTCGCTCTGGTACTGCGCGAGGTAGTCGTTGACCGTGACCACGTGCACGCCGTCGCCGGACAACGCGTTGAGGTAGGCCGGCAGCGTCGCCACGAGGGTCTTGCCCTCACCGGTCTTCATCTCGGCGATGTTGCCCAGGTGGAGCGCGGCACCGCCCATGAGCTGGACGTCGAAGTGACGCTGGCCCAGGGTGCGCCGGGCGGCCTCCCGGACAGCGGCGAAGGCCTCCGGGAGCAACTCATCCAGGGTCGCGCCGGTCGCGAGGCGCTCCCGGAACCGATCGGTCTCCTCGCGGAGCTCCTCGTCGGAGAGGACTTCAAAGCTGTCCTCGAGCGCGTTGACCTGCTTGGCCAGCCCGGACAACTTCTTGAGAATCCGACCCTCGCCGAAGCGTAGGACCTTCTCGAGGATCGCAGCCACGCAGTACTCCCGGTTCGAGTTTCTTCACGCTCTCGCCTGCGCCGAACGGCCCAGACGGCATACAACTCCCCATCGTATGCGAGGAGCGGTGCTCCTCGTCACATCATGACGCATCCGCACCCTGACTGTGGCTCTGACCTGGCCCGTCATCGAGACGAGGGGCAACCGGCGATCGCCCGCGCGGCTCCGCGGCCAGGCCCGCCGCCAGGTCCGCCGCCAGGTCGCCGCCAGGTCCGCCGCCAGGTCGCCGCGGTCAGCCACGACGATGTCAGAGAGCCCCAGCCACCCGGCCAGCACCCTGAGCTCGTCAGCGAGCAGGCCTGCCGTGCGCTCGGTCGCGAACGAGTCCCGGTGCGCCGCCTGCACGAGGAGCGCACCCTCGCGCCGATCGGCCTTGAGGTCGACCCGGGCGGTGATCCGGTCTCCCTCCAGGAAAGGCAGCACGTAGTAGCCGTGCACCCGATCCCGGGCCGGGACGTAGATCTCGATCCGGTAGTGCGTGCCGAAGAGCTCGATCAGCCGGCGCCGCTCGAAGATCAGCGGATCGAAGGGGCTGAGCAGGGTCCGGGCGGTCGCGGTCCGCGGCGTCACCGCATCCCTGTGCACGAAGGTCGACCGGTCCCACCCCTCGACCCGGACCGGGACGAGGGCACCGTCCTCCACGAGCTCGGCGATCGCCGCCCGGGGCGCCGGTCCCCTGAGCCGGAAGTAGTCACCGAAGCAGCGTGCGGTGCCCACCCCGTGGGCCCGCGCGCCGATCTCCACGAGCGCGCGGACGGCGTCGGCGTCGGAGATCGGGTCAGCGGCGAGCACACTCGGCGGCAGCACCCGGGAGGTGAGGTCGTAGAGACGTTCGAAGGAGTTGGTGCGCCCCGCCGCGGTGACCTCACCGGTGAAGAACAAGAACTCCAGCGCGCGTTTGGCGGTGCTCCAGCTCCACCCCCACGCGGACCGGTCCCGCGGGTGGGTCTCCACCAGCAGCGCCTCGACCTGGCCCGCGGTGAGCGGGCCGTGCTCACGGACGATCGCGCGGATCTCGGCGATCTCGGCGCTGTGGTCCAGCTCGGCGGCGCTGATCTGCCCCCACGCCTCCGTGCGGTACCTGCGCTGGCGCCACTCGAGCAGCCGGTAGGTCTCAGGCGGGATGAAGGAGGCCTCGTGGGCCCAGTACTCCACGAGCCTGCGCGGTTCGCGCTGCGCCGCCCGGGTGAGCAGCCCTGTGTCGTAGGGTCCCAACCGTGCGTACAACGGCATGAGGTGGGCCCGGGCCAGGACGTTGACGGAGTCGATCTGCAGGAGCCCCAGGCGGTCCACGACCCGCTGCAGGCCGGCCATGGTCGCCGGGCCCCGAGGCCGGGGCCGGTGCAGGCCCGAGGCGGCGAGCGCGGTCCGACGGGCCTGGGCGAGCGTCATGGTGGGCAGGGCGGGCGGGGCTGTCATGGCGCCATTGTGCACCGGTCCCCCGACACGCGGTGACGGCGTGGAACCGAGGGTTCCACGCCGTCACCGGTCGTCGTGGGACGTGCTACACCGAACGTGCGGCCTCGACGGCCACGGCGGCGGCTTCCAGGCTGCAGGCCGTGTCGAGCGCGATCACACCGTAGGTCCATCCTCGGCGACGGTAGGCCACGGACGGGCGTGAGGTGTCGGCGTCGATGAAGAGGAAGAAGTCGTGCCCGACCAGCTCCATCTCGTCGAGCGCGTCGTCGATGCTCATGGCGGACGCACTGTGGAGCTTCTGCCGGATGACGACGGGCGAGTCGCCCAGCTGGGTCTCGACGGTCTCGCCCGGCTCACGCGGCGAGGTGGGGACGACCGGCTCCGGGGCGGGAGCCGGCACGAAGGGTCGAACGTCGACGGTGTCCATCGGCGTGGGGTTGCGGAAGCGGTTCTTGCGACGGTCGTTCGCACGGCGCAGACGCTCGATGAGCTTGTCGAGCGCGAGGTCGAGGGCTCCGAAGCGATCGTCTGCCGCAGCCTCGGCGCGGACCACAGGGCCCTTGTCCCGGACGGTCAGCTCGACCCGTTCGCGGTTGCCGGACTGGCGGGGGTTGTTTTCGTGAGTGACCTCGACGTCGACGCGCTGCGCGGTCGGTGCGAGCTGCTCGATCTTGGCGAGCTTGTCCTCAGCGTGTCGGCGAAAACGTTCGGCTACTTCAGTGTGCCTACCGACGACAACAATCTCCATGAGAGCCTCCAAGGGAGTGGGGGCGTTTTCACGCCCGACGGTGACCAGCTCGGTGCCTTTTCCGGGCACCGTGACGAACCACCTCCCAACGCTGACGAGATCTTGATACAGGTTATCGCGCTTCGGGGGGTGCTTGCGCCGACGCGCCCGTTCGACCTCTCCCGGAGCCCGGTGGAGGGGTCGCCGCGAGCACGATTCCGGCCACCACCACCCCGCCCCGGCCGGTGATGGCCCGGGCGCACTCGGCGAGCGTCGCACCGGTGGTGAGCACGTCGTCGACCAGCACGCAGACGGCTCCGGGACGTCGCTCGCCCGCGAGGAGACCGGGGCGAGAGCGGGCGCGCACGTCGAGGGTCCCGGCAAGGTTCCCGCTACGGGCCCGGACCCCCAGACCCACCTGGTCCCGGACCCGGGTCCGGACCCGGGAGAGGGGCACCAGCGCACGCACCAGCTGCACCGGGTGACTCGCGCCGGTGGAGTGCGCGGCCACGATCCGGGCGAGCTCGGTGACCGGCTCCCGGCCCCGGCGGCGCCGGGCGGACGGGGTCGAAGGCACCGGCACGATCCACACCTGGCGGCCGGGTACCCGCGCGAGCATCTCGGTCGAGAGCGTCCGGGCCAGCCGCACCAGCGCCGGGGCGAACGCTGCGGTGAGGTCGGCGCGCCCGCGGTCCTTCCACGCCACGACCGACTCCCGCACCGGCCCGGCGTAGTCGCCCGCCGCCCAGACCGGCCATCTCGGTCCCTCGCCCAGCCGGTCCAGGCGGGGGGCGCCGTCGTCCACCCGGAGCACGCCCGCCAGGTGCGAGGCGCACCCGGGGCACAGGCGCTCGTCCGGCGCCCCGCACCCCCCGCACTCCAGCGGCACGACGAGGCGGGCGAGCTCGCCGCCTGCTGCCCCGAGCGCGCTGAGCGCGCCGAGCACCCGCGCTGCTCCTCGCCCCGGCCCGTCCATGCCACGACCCTGCCCGACGCCGGCCCGCACCCCGGCCGCGCAGGCGCAGCCGGGCGGACCGAGGCGCACCGCGCGGTGCTGTGGGCGACCAGTTCCTGCGCCGTCTCGGCTCAGCGCCTGAGAGTGCGACTCACCCGGGGAAGGCCGGGAACTGGATGCCGCCCACGACCGGGGACCAGGTGTTCCCGGTGGCCGCGCGGCTGAACAGGTCGCCGTCGGAGCTGGCGACGTGAACCGACCGCAACCCCTTCCCGGCCGAGATCCACACCGTGTCCTCCACGCCGGAGAGCGCAGCCGAGCGACCCGAGAGCGGCACCTCGTAGAACGTCGGAATCCCGGAGGACTGCCCCCGTGCCAGCACCCCGACGGTCGACTCGTCGACCCAGACGACCTGGCCGGCGGACGGGACGGGGGCGCCGATGGCGAGCACCTCCTCGGACAGGCTGACCGGGACGTCGGAGGTGTCCCGGACGATCGCGGCCACGTCGATCCGGCTGACGTCGCTCAGGCTGGAGACGATGACCATGCGGGCACCGTCGTGGGAGACCCGGACGGACTCGAGGGTGCGTCCGTCCAGCCAGTCGGCACCGATCGGGACCGGGGAACCGGTAGCGGTCACCGCGCGCAGGCCGTCGTCCGCGGCGCGGTCCCCCGTCCAGACCCACCCGAAGCGGTCGATCGAGGGGGCGAGCAGGTCGGTCCCGGTGACCAGGGTCGTGGCCGGCGCGGTCGGCGTCGGCGCCGTCATGATCGCCTCGGTCCCCGAGCGCAGCACGACCAGGCGGTTCGCGTCGTCGGTGGCCAGGGCGGACGCTCGCAGGCCGGTCAGCGGCAGGAACTCGTCCAGCGGTGCGAGGCCCGCGTTGCGCACCTCGCTGATCACGTCCCCCGCGAGGACCAGGGGTGAGGTCCGGGCGGGGACCGGGTCGCGCAGGGGGTTGACCTTCGTCGGGATCGAGAGCGGGAGCGAGTTCGCGAGGAGCTCGACCGTGCGCACCCGCGGGACCTTGAGCAGGACGGCCGTGATCTGCGCCTCGAGCATGGCGCGGTCGGTGTCGGAGGCCGAGAGGACCTCCTTGGTGAGGTCGACCCGGGCCACCCCGGACTCGTCGATGGTCACGGAGTCGAGCACGAGCCGGGTGCCTGCCGGCGCCACCACCGAGACGGAGTCGCGCAGCCACGGCGAGGGGCCGGCCAGCAGCCCGTTGACCGCGTGGCTGGCGGTGTTGCTCTTGGAGTACCACCGCACCTCGGGCACGAGGAAGGAGCCGTCGTGGGACGGGAAGTAGAGCGTCGTGGCGCGGTAGACGAGCGCGAAGTTGGGCTCCGAGACGAAGATCCCGTCCTCGGTCGCGGTGATCCGCCACTCACCCGCCGAGGACTTCTCGAGGGTGAAGGTGAGGTCTTGGGTGTTGCCCTGGGCGGCTTCGGTGAACTGCCCGTCGGTCTCGAGCGTCGCCACCACCGAGACCTTCCCGACGATCGACACCGTGGTCGGCTCGGCAGGCTCGGCCGGCTCGGAGTCGTCGGCCGGGTCGGTCGGGTCGGTCGTCGAGTCCGCGGCGGAACCGGGGTCCGTCCCGGGGTCGGTCGGTGGGAGGCTGCTCGCGGACTCGGTGAAGGCCGGCTCGCCGGAGTAGACGAAGGCGCGGGCCGCGGGCGCCCACGCGCTCGCGCTGCGCGGGGTGAGGAACTCCCGCGCCGTCGCCCAGTCGTCGTTGACCCCGACCGCCTGGGCGCTGAGGAAGCCCTGCACGATCTCCTGGGGGCTCGCCCCGGGTGCCGGACCGTAGGACTGCGGGAAGATCGGTCCGAGCTCGCTGATGGTCACGTCCCGGCGCTCGACCGGTCCGTCGCTGGGGATGGTCGCGCATCCGGTCAGCGCACCGACGAGGAGCCCGACGGCGAGAACCCGGATCATCGCCCTGGCCCGGTGGGTCGTGCGTGCGAGTGAGCTCACCAGCTCCCCTCCTTCGGGTCTCGCCAGGTGGTGAAGCGCCGGGCGTCGAGCTCGTCGATGTCGGGCAGGCTCGAGGGCCCGGACGCCTGGGGACTGCGTGCCTCGACATCAATGACATCAGAGGGACGCTCGGGTTCCAACTCGATCGGGGAGCTGGACAGGACGATGCCCGCGCGCCGCGGCAGGGTGAGGCGGAAGACCGCGCCGAGGCCGGGTCGGCCCCAGACGTCGAGCCATCCCCCGTGCAGCAGCGCATCCTCCTGGGAGATCGCCAACCCCAGGCCGGTCCCGCCCGAGGTCCGGGCGCGGGCCGGGTCCGCCCGCCAGAACCTGTCGAAGACGTGCGCCACCTGGTCCTTCGCCATCCCGATGCCGTAGTCGCGGACGTGCACTGCGACCGCGGTCTCGCTCGTGGCGACGCGGACCTCGACCGGGCCGTTCTCGGCGTACTCGATCGCGTTGACGAGGAGGTTGCGCACGACCCGCTCGACCCGGCGACGGTCGATGTCCGCGGTGGCGCGCTCGTCGTCGAACATCACCGAGAGCCAGACGCCCTTGCGGCTGGCCAGCGACGTCGCCTGGTCGACCGCGGAGCTCACGACGTCGCGCAGGTCGAGGGACTGGGCGTCCAGGACGGCCGCGCCCGCGTCGAACCGGCTGATCTCGAGCAGGTCGGAGAGCAGGTCCTCGAACCGGTCCAGCTGGGTGACCAGCAGCTCGGCCGAGCGCTTGACGACGGGGTCGAAGTCCTCCCGGCTGTCGTAGATCATCTCGCTGGCCATCCGCACGGTGGTGAGCGGGGTGCGCAGCTCGTGGGAGACGTCGGAGACGAACCTGCGCTGCACGGTCGAGAGCGCGTCGAGGCGCTGGATCTGGTCCTGCAGGCTGACCGCCATCTCGTTGAACGACCGGGCGAGGGTGGCCATCTCGTCCTGGCCCCTGACCACGAGCCGTTCGTCCAGGTGGCCGTCGGCCAGCCGCTCGGCGACCTGCGCGGCGCGCTGGACCGGACGGACCACCTGGCGGGCGAGGGTCCACGTGCTCACCGCGAGGAACGTGATGAGCACTCCGCCGGCGATCGCCAGGACGCGCTGCATGAAGCTCAGGGTCTGCTGCTCGGGCCCGAAGGAGTAGAGGAAGTACATCTCGAAGGTCCCGGCGACCGGGACCTCGACGGTGGTACCGACCATGACCCCGGGGACGGTCGACTCACCCTCCGGGATCGCGACGGACTGCCAGCGCAGGCCCTCACCCTCGGCGTTGGTCTCGCGCAGGCTGTCGGTGACGAGGGAGCTCAGCTGGGGTGCGGTCGAGATGTCGAGGACCGTGGACGGCGTGTCGTTGCTCTCGCTGCGCCACAGGAACACCTCCCGTCCCCCCGACCCGCCGGCCTGCAGGGCCGGCAGCATGTCGTTGAGCAGCTGCTGGACCTGGGGCGCGGTGGACGCGGTCGTGGTCGTGAGGGTGGCCTGGGCCTGGGCGGCGGAGCGGCTGCTCTCGGTGAGCACCTGGTCGATGCGCTGGTCGAACAACCCGTCGCGGATGGTCCCGGACAGGTAGGCGCTGAGCACCACGACGGCGAGGATGCCGATGGTCAGCGCGGTCGAGGTCACCCGCAGCTGGATAGACGAGCGCCAGGCGCCCACGCCCTGCAGGGCCCAGCCCTTCCCGCGCCGAAGACCGCGTCGGACGGCGAGCGCCACCCGACGCGCACGCCGCCTCATGACTGTGCTGCGCCCGCCTTGTACCCGACGCCGCGCACGGTGAGCACGATCTCCGGGATCTCCGGGTCGTGCTCGATCTTGGACCTCAGGCGCTGCACGTGGACGTTGACCAGGCGGGTGTCCGCGGCGTGGCGGTAGCCCCAGACCTTCTCCAGGAGCACCTCGCGGGAGAACACCTGCCACGGCTTGCGGGCCAGCGCGACGAGGAGGTCGAACTCGAGCGGGGTGAGCGAGATCGCCGCACCCGCGCGGGTGACCCGGTGGCCGGTGACGTCGATCTCGAGGTCGCCGATCGAGAGCCGCTCGGGGGCCGGCTCGTCGGTGCGGCGCAGCCGGGCACGGATCCGCGCGACGAGCTCCTTGGGTTTGAACGGCTTGGAGATGTAGTCGTCCGCGCCCGACTCCAGCCCGAGCACGATGTCGACCGTGTCGCTCTTGGCCGTGAGCATGATGATCGGCACGCCGGACTCGGCGCGGATCTGACGGCACACCTCTGTGCCGTCCTTGCCGGGGAGCATCAGGTCGAGCAGGACGACGTCGGGAGCCGTGCTCCGGAAGATCCCGATCGCGGAATCGCCGTCCGCGCAGAACACCGGGTCGAAGCCCTCAGTCTTGAGAACCAGCCCGATCATCTCTGCGAGCGCAGTGTCGTCGTCAACCACCAGCACACGTGACTTCATGACGTCATCTTGCCACCTCCCCATCTGTCGGTGTGTCGTGGCACGATGGGCACGCCGGATGATCTTCCGGCGCAGGTCAGCGTGCCCCCTAGGTAAGAGGTCAGCAGAGATGACGACGCCCGACGACGCTCCCGAGCCCGGTCCTGCGCCGTTCGTCCCGCCCGGGGGCGCTGCGCACCCAGAACCCCCACCTGCGACCCGACCCGGATCTACCGAGCCGACGCCGGGCTCCGGCGCGCCCGCGCCGGGCGGACCGCCCGGGTCCACCGGGGCCTGGGGCCAGCCCACCTCGGCCATCGGCTACGGGCAGCCGAAGTACGGGCAGTACGCACCGGGGGGCGTCCCACCGGCACCGGCCGGCCCGCAGTTGACCAAGCCGCAGGACGGACAGGCCGCACCGGGTGGTCAGGGTGGTCCGGGTGGTCCGGGTGGTCCGCCGCAGTACGGGCAGCCCTACCCAGGGCAGCAGTACCCGGGCCAGCAGTACCCGGGCCAGCCCCAGTACCCCGGTCAGCCGCAGTACGGTCAGCCGCAGTACGGCGGACCCCAGTACGGCCAGCCCCAGTACGGCGGCCCCGCGGGCTTCGGCGGACCGGGGTGGCGTCCGCTCGCGGCCAAGCCGGGGATCGTCCCGCTGCGACCGCTGAGCCTCGGCGAGCTCTACGACGGCGCTTTCGCCGCCATCCGCACCAACCCCAAGGTCATGCTCGGCGTCGTCGGCCTGGTGATCTCCGTCGCGACGATCATCCCGGCGATCCTCAGCTACCTCGTCTCCCCCGCCGCCAACCGCTGGCTGGACGACTCCCTCCTGAGCCTCGACCCGTCCGGGGACCTGGGGCTGTCAGGGGAGCTGGGCCTCACGGGCCTGGGCGGCCAGCTCTCGCAGTCGGTCTTCATCGGGATCGGTGTGTACCTGGCCTCGATCGTCACCACGGGGCTGCTCATCGTCGCGATCTCCCGCGCCGTCATCAACAAGCCGTTCACCGTCTCCGACCTGTGGCAGCAAGTCCGCGGCAAGGTCTTCGGGCTGATCGCGATCTCGTTGCTGCCCTCGCTCGCCGTCCTCGTGCTGAGCGCGCTGCTCGGCCTGCTCGCCTACGCGGCTGCGGAGGCCGGATCCACCGCGCTGGCCGGGTTCTTGATCCTCGGCCTCGTCGTGGCCGTCGTGGTCCTCGCGATATGGCTGACCGTCCGGTTCCTGCTCACCACCGCCGCCTACGTCCTGGAGGGTCAGGGCCTGGGCACAGCGATCCGTCGCGGCTGGTTGCTCAGCCGCGGCAGCTTCTGGCGGCTGCTCGGCATCTACCTGCTCTCCTCGGTCATCACCTCGATCGTCTCCAGCCTGGTGGCGCTGCCCGGGCAGTTCATCGCCGAGATCATCTATCCCGGTGACTACTCCTCCCACGTGGGGGGCGTCGCGATCATCGTCGTCTCGCAGATCCTCGCCTCGACGATCTCGACCACCTTCCTCTCCAGCGTCATCGCCCTGCTCTACATCGACGTCCGGATGCGTCGTGAAGGCCTCGACGTCGAGCTCGCAGCGGCAGCAGACGCGGTGTGATCAGCGCCGTGATGCACGCCGTCGCCGGGACGCAGATCCCGGTCACCCCGGACGCCCCGACGGCGCGCCAGTGGCTCCACGACGAGCTCACCAACCCGATCTACCACCAGGGGCCGTCCCTGCTCGACCGCTTCCTGACCTGGCTGCGCGACCTCTTCGACGGGGTGTCGGCCGTCGGTCTCTCCGGTGGGTGGGCGGCCCTCGTGCTCGTCGGGGTGATCGCGGTGATCGCCGCGATCGCGCTGTACGTCTCGGGGCCGGTGCGCCGGACCCGCCATGCCCGCCACGCCCCCGTGCTGGGTGTCGACGACACCCGCACCGCCGGCGACCTGCTGGCCGCCGCCGCCCACGCCGCCTCGCTCGGCGACTTCACCGCCGCGACCCTGGACGCCTACCGTGCGCTCGCCCGGCGCTGCGAGGAACGCGCCATCCTCGACCCCGCCCCGGGCCGCACCGCTCACGAGGCCGCGGAGATGATCGGCGCCCGGCTCCCCCAGCTCGCCCCGGCGCTGGCGGCCGGCGCCACGAACTTCGACGCGATCTACTACGGCAAGGTGCCGGCCGACGCGAGCAGCTACGAGCAGATGCGAGCCCTCGAGGCGACCGCCGCCGCGACCCGGCCGTCCGCCCCCGCTCCCCGAGCCACCCGGGCGGTCGCGCTGTGAGCCTCTCCGCCCTGAGCAGTCCCACGTCCCCGGCCACCGTCGCCACGACCTCGCCCGCGTTCTCTCCTCCGACCTCGGTCCGGGGCGACGGGACCACCGGTACCTCCCGGATCGCGGCGCGCCTGCGGTCCTGGCGCTGGCCGGCGGCCGGACTGGGCGCCATCCTGCTCGCCGGGGCGGTCCTGGTCTCCCTCGCCACCGAGCAGTCCACCGTCCGCTTCGCCCCGGACAACCCCTCCGACGCCGGCGCCATGGCCCTCGCCCAGGTCCTGGAGCGGCAGGGGGTCGAGGTCGTCTACGCAGCCTCGGTCGCCGAGGCGATCGGGGCGGCCGGGCCGGGGTCGACGCTGCTCGTGGCCAACGACTACGGCATGCCCGACGACGTCGCCCGCTCGCTCCTGGACACCGGCGCGGCCGTCGTGCTCGTCGCCCCCGGCCCTGACCTGCTGGCGGCGGCGACCTCGCAGGTGAGCCACGCCGGGGTGGCCCCGGACGGGGCGACGACCACCGCGCAGTGCGCCGACCCAGACGCCGCGGCGGCCGAGGAGATCACCAGCTGGGGAGCAGGGTTCACGCTGACGGCCGACGCGACGGCGTCCGCCACGGTGTGCTTCCTCGATGCCGGCACGGATGCCGACGCCGGCAGCACCCCGGCCGGCCACTACGCCGTCGTCGAGCAGACCTCCGGCGCTCCGGTCCGCGCTCTCGACGACGACACCGGCCTGACCAACGCCTTCATCACCGACGCCGGCAACGCCGCGCTGGGGCTGCGCATGCTCGGCCACGAACCGCGCCTGGTCTGGCTGCTGCCCGAGCGGCCCGTCACCGCGTCCGGACCCACCGGCCTGGCGGGCATGCTCCCCCCGTGGACGGCAGCCGTGGGAGCCCAGCTCCTGCTGCTGGTGCTGGTCACCGCGGTGTGGCGGGGGCGCAGGCTCGGGCCGCTCGCGACCGAGGACCTCCCCGTCGTCGTGCAGGCCTCCGAGACCACGCGGGGCCGCGGGCGGCTGTACCGGCGCTCACGCGCCCACGGCCACGCCGGCGCCGCCCTGCGCGCCCAGACCACCGACCGCATGGCCGTGCGCCTCGGTGTGCCACGATCAGCCGGGCTGCACGCCGTCGTCGACGCCGTCTCCCGGGCCAGCGGACGGCCTGCCCAGCAGGTCGAAGCGCTGCTGTACGGACCACCACCGGCCGATGACGTCGAGCTGACGCGTCTGGCCACCGATCTCGACCAGCTGGAGAGCGAGGTTCACCGCGCGTGAGCACATCTGAATCCACCACCGCCACGAGCGCGCCGGCGGCCGTCTCCGGCGCCGCCCTGCGCTCGACGCTGGCGGGCGTGCGCGCCGAGGTCGCCAAAGGCGTCGTCGGGCAGGACGCCGCCGTCACGAGCCTGCTCATCGCGCTGCTGTGCCGCGGGCACGTGCTGCTCGAGGGCGTCCCCGGGGTCGCCAAGACGCTGCTCGTGCGCACCCTCGCCGCGAGCCTGGCGCTGGACACCAAGCGGGTGCAGTTCACCCCCGACCTCATGCCCGGCGACATCACCGGCTCGCTCGTCTACGACGCGCGGACCTCGGAGTTCAGCTTCCGCGAGGGGCCGGTGTTCACGAACCTGCTGCTCGCCGACGAGATCAACCGCACCCCGCCCAAGACCCAGGCCTCGCTGCTGGAGGCCATGGAGGAACGCCAGGTGAGCGTGGACGGCACCCCCCGCCCGCTGCCCGACCCCTTCCTCGTCATCGCGACCCAGAACCCGGTCGAGTACGAGGGCACCTACCCGCTGCCCGAGGCCCAGCTCGACCGCTTCCTGCTCAAGGTGCTGCTCCCGCTGCCCGAGCGCGACCAGGAGATCGAGGTGATCGCCCGGCACGCGGCCGGCTTCAACCCCCGCGACCTCGCGGCGGCCGGCGTGCGCCCCGTCGCGACCGTCGCCGAGCTCGAACAGGCCCGCGCAGAGGTCGCCACCGTGCAGGTCTCACCCGAGGTGCTCGGCTACATCGTCGACGTGTGCCGGGCCACCCGGCACTCCCCCTCGCTGTCCCTCGGCGTGTCCCCGCGTGGCGCGACGGCGCTGCTGGCGACGTCGCGCGCCTGGGCCTGGCTCTCCGGCCGCCCCTTCGTCACGCCCGACGACGTCAAGGCCCTGGCCCACCCGACCCTGCGGCACCGGGTGCAGCTGCGCCCCGAGGCCGAGCTCGAGGGGGTGAGCGCCGAGGGCGTGCTGAACACCGTCCTCGCCTCCGTCCCCGTACCCCGCTGACCGGCCCGGCCCCCATGGTCCTCACCTGGCGCGCGGTCGCTCTCACCGCGTTCGGCATCGTCCCCGTCCTGCTCTCCGGGGACGTGGGGATGGTCGTCGTGTGGGCGGCCGTGGTCGCCGTCGTCGCCTGCGGTGACGCGCTCCTGGCCGCCTCACCGCGGCTCGTCTCGATCCAGCGGACGGTCCCGCGCAGCGTCCGGCTGACCGAGCACGCCCGGTCCGTGCTCGTGGTGACCAACGAGTCGCGTCGCACCTTCACCGGGGTCGTCCGCGACGCGTGGGCACCGTCCGCCGGGGCGCAGGCCAACCGCCATCCGGTGACCGTCCCGGTCGGTGAGTCCCGGCGCCTGACCACCGTGCTCGTGCCCACCCGCCGCGGGGACCGCCCGGCGGACCGGGTCACGCTGCGTGCGCTCGGGCCGCTCGGGGTCGCCGGACGCCAGGCCTCCATCCCGGTGCCCGGCGTGCTGCGGGTGCTGCCCGAGTTCGCCTCCCGCAAGCACCTGCCCAGCCGGCTCGCCCGGCTGCGGGAGATGGACGGGCAGGCCGCGGTGCAGATCCGCGGGGAAGGCACGGAGTTCGACTCCCTGCGCGAGTACGTCATCGGCGACGACGTCCGGTCGATCGACTGGCGAGCCTCGGCCCGGCGCACCGAGATGGTCGTGCGGACCTGGCGTCCCGAGCGTGACCGACGGGTGCTCATCGTCATCGACACCGCCCGCACGTCGGCGGCGCGGATCGGGGACCAGCCGCGTCTCGACGCGAGCATCGAGGCCGGACTGCTGCTGGGGGCGCTGGCCGCCAAGGCCGGCGACCGGGTCGAGCTCATCGCCTACGACCGGACCGTGCGCGCCCGGGTCGCCGGGGCCGCCGGGCCGCGGCTGCTGCCGGCACTGGCGAACGCGATGGCCCCGCTCGAGCCGGCGCTGCTCGAGACCGACTGGCCGGGACTGGTGGCCCTGGTCCGTGAGCGGCTCTCCCAGCGCGCCCTCGTGGTGCTGCTCTCCTCGGTCGAGCCCGCCGCGATCGAGACCGGGCTGCTGCCCGTCGTCGACCAGCTGAGCTCCGTGCACCAGGTGGTGCTCGCCTCGGTGGCCGACCCGGACGAGGCCCAGATGTCCGCCCGGCGCGAGACGGCGTCGGACGTCTTCGACGCGGCGGCGGCGGCGCGTACCGAGCTCGAGCGGATTGCGGCGACAATGGTTCTGAACCGCCGTGGGGTGGAGGTCGTCTCGGCGCTGCCCGAGGACCTCGCGCCGCGGCTGGCGGACATGTACCTCTCCCTCAAGGCCGCAGGAAGGCTCTAGATGCGCCCCACGATCAAGCGAACCCCGTCCCGTGAACGCCGCACCCGCCAGATCGCGATCGCCGTGATCGCCGCCATGGTCCTCATGGTCGCCGCGCCGGTCATCTTCTTCGTCCTCTCCTGACCCACCCGGGTCGCGCCCGGCGCCCCCGCCCGCTCGTGACCGGCGCCCGCGCCGGCCCACCGAGCTCGTGACCCGGTCGCCGAGCTCGTGACTGGCCCGTCGACCTCGTGAGCCACGGGCGTCCAGGCCCCAGGACCGGCCCTCGCTCACGAGCTCGACGGCGCTCTCACGAGCTCGCGAGAGCGCGCGGGGTGGGTCAGGCCGCTACGGGCTGGACGCTTCCGGCGAGGTCGGCGTCCAGGTCGCCGGTGGCGCCGTCGGCCGCGGCCCGGCGACCCAGCACGAGGATGTAGACCCAGAAGGCGGCGAGCGCCAGGGCGCCGATGACGATCTTGAGCCACCAGGCCAGGGTCGAGCCGGTGACGAAGCCCTCGATGAGGCCGGACACCGCGAGGGTCATGACCAGGCCGCCGGCGACCGTGAACAGCGCGCGCCCCTCCTCGGCGAGGGCGCGCGAGCGGGGCCGCGGCCCGGGGTCGACGAGCGTCCAGAAGATCTTCAGTCCGGCCGCGCCGGCCACGAAGATCGATGTGAGCTCGAGCAGCCCGTGCGGGGCGATGAGCTTGAGGAACATCCCGAGCTCGCCGTAGTGGGCCATCATCCCGCCGATCGCACCGACGCCCACCGCGTTCTGGACGAGCATGAACACCGGCCAGATGCCGGAGATGCCGAAGGCGATGCACTGCGCGGCGATCCACGCGTTGTTCGTCCACACGACGGCCGCAAAACCCGCGCCGGGCTCGTAGTAGGACGCGAAGGCGTTGTCGACGTACTCCTCGCGGAAGCTCGGTGGGCCGACCGCGGCGAGCCCCTGGGGTGTCGTGGCGACCCAGATCCCGGCGATCACCGCGAGGACCACGCAGCTGGCCGTCACGACGTGGATCCACCACCGCAGCCGGAACAGCGCCGCGGGCAGGGACACCAGGAGGTAGCGCTGGACGTCGCGCCAGGCCGGCTCGTGCGCCCCGGCGATCGTGGTGCGGGCACGGTTGAGGGTCTGAGAGAGCTCGGAGATGAGGACCGGGTCGGGGGCCGAGGAGCGGATCATCGACAGATGGGTGGCCACCGCCTGGTAGAGGCGGACGAGCTCGTCCGCCTCCGCGCCGCTGATCCGGCGCCGGGTGCTGAGCATCTTCAGGCGCGCCCACTCACCGGAATGCACATCTGAGAAGGCGTCGAGGTCCACGGACGATACCCTGCCATAGAACGCCGGGCCGCGGCGTGCACATCGCAAGCTCGGAGGGTCGGATGGACGACGGCGTCGTCATCGGAGAAGGCGTGGTCCTGGACGCGCGCCCAGCATCGTTCGCGACCCGCATGCTCGGGTCCGCCCTCGACGTCACCGTCCAGCTCGTGGTGCTGCTGGCCCTGCTGCTGGTGGCCACCGGCAACTTCGACCTCGGCGGGGAGAACGTCGCCCCCGCCTTCCTCATCGCGATCGTGGTGACGGTCATGGTCATCGTCCCCACCACGGTGGAGACCCTCACCCGGGGCCGCTCGCTGGGCAAGCTCGCGACCGGCATCCGCATCGTGCGCGACGACGCCGGCCCGGTGCGCCTGCGCCACTCCTTCATCCGCGCCCTGGTGGGTGTCGGGGAGCTGTGGCTGACGGCCGGGACCGTCGCGCTGTTCGCCTCGCTCTCCAACACCAAGGGCAAGCGGGTCGGGGACATGCTCGCCGGGACGTACGCGATCCGGGTCCGGGGAGGGGGCACCGCGTCCGCCCGGGTGACCATGCCTCCCCCGCTGGCCGCGTGGGCCGCGACCGCCGACATGCGGCGCCTGCCCGACGGCCTGGCGCTGTCGACCCGGCAGTTCCTCGCCCGCGGCTCCACGATGCACGCCGCCTCACGGCTGCGGATGGGTCGCGAGCTCGCGGCGCGGATCGAGCAGTACACGGCCCCCGGTCCTCCGCCCGGCACGCCGACCGAGGCGTTCCTCATGGCCGTGCTCGCCGAGCGTCGCAACCGCGAGTGGATCGCCGCCCAGCGGTCCCGCGCGGTGGCCGCCGAGCAGTCGGAGATGGTCCGCCGCCTCCCCTACGCCATCCCCGACCCGGTCAACTGACCCCCACCCGGGTCAGGCGTTGAGCAGGCGCAGCACCGCGAGGACCCGGCGGTGGTCTCCGGCGTCCAGCGGCAGGTCGAGCTTGGCGAAGATGGACGAGACGTTCTTCTCGACCGCGCCGTAGGACAGCACGAGGAGCTCGGCGATCGCGGAGTTCGACCGGCCCTGCGCCATGAGCTCGAGGACCTGCCGTTCGCGGGGGCTCAGCCGGGCGAGCCCGCCGTCGTTGTGCGCGGCGCCCATGAGCTGGGTGACGACCTCGGGGTCGAGCACGGTGTGACCGGCGGCGATGCGCTCGAGGGCGTCGAGGAAGTCCGAGACGTCGGCCACCCGGTCCTTGAGCAGGTACCCGACGCCGCGCGCGTCACCGGTGAGCAGCTGCGCCGCGAAACGGGTCTCCACGTACTGGGAGAACAGCAGCACGCCCTGGGCGGGGTTCTCGGCCCGGATCGCCAGCGCCGCGTGCAGTCCCTCGTCGGTGTACGTCGGCGGCATCCGGATGTCGATGATCGCGACGTCAGGCCGGCGCTCGGGGGGCAGCGCGGCGAGCGCGGCGCACAGCGCCACTCCGTCGCCCACCGCGCCGACGACGTCGTGGCCGCGCCGGGTGAGCAGCGCGACGAGTCCGTCGCGCAGGATGACCGAGTCCTCGGCAATGAGCAGTCGCATGGGTCTCTCTCGTCGATCGGTCGGGTCCGGTGCTGGGCGAGCGGGCGGGCGGGAACAGGGGGCAGGGCGGGAGGGACAGAGGTGAGCGGGCGCGGCTAGACCTGCATCGGCAGGGTGATGGTCACCAGTGTGGGTCCCCCGACGGGGCTCGAGATGACGAACTCGCCGTCGACCGACCCGACCCGCTCGGCGAGCCCCGCCAGCCCGCTGTGGTGACCGTCGACGTCGGGCACGAGGATCACGGCGCCGCCGGTGCCGTCGTCGCGCACGCGCATGTGCAGCGTGTCCTCGCGCGCCTCGACGAGGACGTACAGGCCGGTGGCGTTCGCGTGCTTGATGGTGTTGGTGAGCAGCTCGGTGACGCAGAAGTAGGCGATCGTCTCGATCGCCTCGGCCGGGCGCCGCGCGGGCGGGCCCGGGATGTCGATGTCGACGGTGACCGGCAGCGGGCTGCGGGCCGCGAGGGTCTCCAGCGCGACCGCGAGACCGTTGTCGAGGGCCGGCGGGTGGATGCCGCGGGCCAGCTCGCGCAGCTCGACGAGCGTCTCCTTGGTCGCGGTGTGCGCGGCGGCGATGAGCTGGGTGAGCTCGGGCGCGGCGCCGCTCGCGACCGCCTGCTCCTTCGCCTCGCCGAGCTGCATCGCGATGGCGACGAGCCGGGCCTGGGTGCCGTCGTGCAGGTTCCGCTCGATCCGGCGCAGCGTCGAGTCCGCGTCCTCGACGGCGCGCCCGCGGGACTGCTCCAGGCGCGCCACCCGCAGGCTCGCCGCCGTCGGGCCGAGCAGCGAGCTGGCCAGCATGCGGTGCAGGTGCGCGACACCGCGGGTCACGGCGGTGCCGATGAACAGCAGGAACACCCCGAACAGGGCGAAGCCGAGGTTCCGCCACGGGGTGTCGATGAAGAAACCCTCGATGATCTGAGAGCCGGAGTGCATGAGCCCGTCGGCGTCGGGCTGAGCGGGCAGGTAGCGCCCCCAGATCCAGTGGGTCATCGCCCCGAGCGGGGCCACGATGAAGGTCACCGCGACGACGAAGGTCATCAGGGCGAGCGGGAACTGGAGCACCATGTACGCGATCGCGCGCCACCCGGCGCCATCGGAGATCATCGACCACACCGCGCCCCAGAAGCCTGACCGGCGCCGGAACGGGGTGGGGCTGGCGATCGGGGTGCGCAGCAGGCCGCGGGCCAGCCCGCGGTCGATCCCGGTCATCCCGCGCGCACCGACGACCATGACGGCGAGGATCCCGGTCCCGCCGACGACGGTGATCAGCAGGGACGCGGTGAGCGAGATCATCACCACGACGTAGACGAAGCCGACGATCGACCAGGGCATGGCGAGGACGAGGTAGCCGAGCTCGCGCCACGTGCGCGTGGCGAACGGGCCGTGCCAGAACCCCACCCGCTCCAGCGGTGGGACGTGCGCGATGGCCGTGGGGTCAGAGCTCGTCGACATGGACTCATCCTCCTGGGTGCGTGGCCGTCTGCGCGACGGGGCCACCCACCGTCGTGCACGGAGGACATCCCCCCTGACCTGCTCTGATGCGCCGGCGGCGGGACGTGACCGCCCGCCGCCGGACCGCTCAGTAGCGGTAGTGCTCGGCCTTGTACGGGCCGGCCGGGTCGATCCCGAGGTAGTCGGCCTGCGCCGGGGTGAGCGTGGTCATCCGCACACCGAGGGCGTCGAGGTGCAGGCGGGCGACCTTCTCGTCGAGGATCTTCGGCAGGCGGTGCACCGCGACCGGGTACTCCTCGTCCGTGCCGGCCTTGGTGAAGACCTCGATCTGGCCGATCACCTGGTTGGCGAAGGAGTTGCTCATGACGAAGGACGGGTGACCGGTCGCGTTGCCGAGGTTGAGCAGGCGCCCCTCGGACAGCACGATGATCGAGCGCCCGGGGTTCTCCCCCTCGGTGAAGGTCCACTCGTGCACCTGGGCCTTGATCTCGGTGCGCGTGACCCCCGGGACGCGGGCGAGGCCGGCCATGTCGATCTCGTTGTCGAAGTGGCCGATGTTGCCGACGATCGCCTTGTTCTTCATCGCCGACAGGTGCTCGGCGGTGATGACGTCCTTGTTGCCGGTCGTGGTGATGAAGAAGTCCGCCTCACCGAGCACGTCCTCGATGCGGGCGACCTGGTAGCCGTCCATCGCCGCCTGCAGCGCGCAGATCGGGTCGATCTCGGAGACGATGACGCGCGTGCCCTGGCCGCGGAACGCCTCCGCCGCGCCCTTGCCGACGTCGCCGTAGCCGGCCACGAACGCCACCTTGCCGCCCATGAGGACGTCGGTCGCGCGGTTGATGCCGTCGGGCAGGGAGTGGCGGATGCCGTACTTGTTGTCGAACTTGCTCTTCGTGACCGAGTCGTTGACGTTGATCGCCGGGAAGAGCAGCTGGCCGGACTCGGCGAGCTGGTAGAGGCGGTGCACCCCGGTCGTGGTCTCCTCGGTCACGCCGAGGATGTTCTCCCCGATCGTGGTCCAGCGCAGCGGGTCCTCCTGGAGGACGCGGCGCAGCAGCGCGTGCACGACGTTGGCCTCGTCGGAGTGGTCCGGCTCGCCGGGGATGGTGTCTGGGGGGACCGCGCCGATGCGCTCGTAGGCCAGGCCGTTGTGGACGAGGAGGGTCGCGTCGCCGCCGTCGTCGAGGATCATGTTCGGGCCGACGTACTCGCCGTCGGCCCCCGCGGGCCAGACGAGGATCTGCTCGGTGCACTCCCAGTACTCCTCGAGGCTCTCGCCCTTCCAGGCGAAGACCGGGACGCCGGCGGGTGCGTCCGGGGTCCCGTCCGGCCCGACGACGGTCGCCGCAGCGGCCTCGTCCTGGGTCGAGAAGATGTTGCAGGACGCCCAGCGCACCTGCGCGCCGAGGGCGGTCAGCGTCTCGATGAGCACCGCGGTCTGCACGGTCATGTGGATCGAGCCCGCGATGCGGGCGCCGGCCAGCGGCTGGGCCTCGCCGTACTCGGCGCGCAGCGCCATGAGCCCGGGCATCTCGTGCTCGGCGAGACGGATCTGGTGGCGACCCGCCTCCGCGAGGGAGAGGTCGCGGACCTTGTAGTTACCGGGGGACTCGCTGAAGCTGGACGTCGACATGGTGCTCCGTGGTCGCAGGGTGGGATCCCCTACAGACTACTCGGGGCGGGCCGGCGGCGTCAGCCTCGTGCGCAGCGCCGGAACCAGCGCCACCGCCGTGCAACCGCGGCGGTGAGCCAGGCCACATTTCGGGGATATTAACCGACATATGGCACAGCCCCCGAAAAGCGTCGGTCACGAAACGGTAACGATCAAGAACCGAGCATTTGCAACGGCTAGCGGGGTGGAATTAGGTAAAGACTTCCCCTCCAGACCCCCATCTAGCACCCTCCGCTGGTAGATAACTGACCAACGATGAGGCATGGTAGTGACGACCGATCAAGGAAAAGATCGGCCTGCGAGAGCTTCGAACAGTCGTGTCATGTGTGGGGATCCCCGCCGGACGACCCCGGTCACCCGGAGAACCGAAGCTCAGCGGCGCGGCAGCGATCAGCTGCCAGCGCGTCGCCTCAGGAGGCGACCACTGCACCTCGGGTGTGGGTCTCAATGCTTCGCAGGCCGCACCTTGCCACCGCACGAGCGGAGGCAAGGACACCCGAACGGGGAGACAGTGACCGTAGTGCAAGGCAACTCCGCAGAACTCAGCGACTCAGCACGATCCACAGACTCAGCAGCAGCCGCGCCAGCCGCGACCGACCAGTCCTCCGCGGCTGACCGGTCCGCACCGAGCGCAGCGCCCGAGATGGCCGTCCAGGTCGAGAACGTCTACAAGGTCTTCGGCCGCCGCCCCAACGAGGCGGTCCGCCAGCTCACCCGGGGCGCCACCCGCGACGAGGTCAAGCACCTCGGCACCGCGGCAGTCATCGATGCGAGCTTCGAGGTCGCCCGAGGCGAGATCTTCGTCGTCATGGGGCTCTCCGGCTCGGGCAAGTCGACGCTCATCCGGATGCTCAACGGGCTCTGGAAGCCGACCTCGGGTCACGTCCGCATCGGTGGCGCCGACCTCGCCCAGGTGTCGACGAAGGAGCTGCGCTCGATCCGCCAGCACAGCGTCAGCATGGTGTTCCAGCACTTCGCCCTGCTCCCGCACCGCACGGTGCGCGACAACGCCGCCTACCCCCTGGAGATCCAGGGCGTGGGCAAGGCCGAGCGGCTCGCCCGGGCGCAGACCGCCCTCGACCTCGTCGGGCTCACCGACTGGGAGGACCACCTGCCCTCCCAACTCTCCGGTGGCATGCGTCAGCGCGTGGGCCTGGCCCGGGCACTGGCAGCCGACACCGAGGTGCTGCTCATGGACGAGGCCTTCTCTGCCCTCGACCCGCTCATCCGGCGCGAGATGCAGGAGCAGCTCGTCGAGATCCAGCACAAGCTCGGCAAGACCATCATCTTCATCACGCACGACCTCAACGAGGCCATGTTCCTCGGCGACCGCATCGCGGTCATGCGCGACGGCAAGATCGTCCAGATCGGCTCGAGCGAAGAGATCCTCTCCAACCCGGCCAACGACTACGTCGCGCAGTTCGTCGCCGACGTCGACCGCACCCGGGTGCTCACCGCGGCCTCCCTCATGAACCGTCCTGCCGCCGTCGTCCCGCTCTCGGCCGGCCCGCGTGGCGCCTCGCGCACCATCCGCGACGCCCAGGTCCAGGCGGCCTACGTCGTCGACCGCTCGCGCCGTCTGGTCGGCGTCGTCTACGACTCCGAGGTCGTCGACGCCCTGCGCGCCGGCATGACGTCGATCGAGTCCCTCGTGCGCGACGACGTCACCGCGGTCACCGAGGACACCTCGCTCTCGGAGATCTTCGCCCCCGCGGCGGAGTCCCCCCTCCCCGTGCCGGTCACCGACTCCGAGGGCCGGCTCGTCGGAGTGATCCCGCGGGTCGTCCTGCTCGAGGCCATGGTGCCCCCGCAGCTCGAGGAGACCTCTCACGAGACCACAGGCACCAGTGAGAACGCTGACGGCCTCGCGGACGACGTCGGGCCCGACGACCCCGGTCCGCTCGCACCCGCCACCCCGATCGAGCAGACGACAGGAGCACGCCCGTGATCACCACCGCAGACACCACCTCAGGCCTGCCCCGCATCGCCCTCGGCGACTGGGTCGAGTCCGTCATCAGCTGGGCGACAGCGACCTTCGGGTGGTTCTTCGACCAGCTCAAGATCATCCTCGTCTGGTGCTACGACCAGATCGACCTGGTCCTGTCCGGGCCGCCGTTCTGGGCCGTCGCACTCGTGCTGGCAGCCCTGGCCTTCTGGGCCAAGGGATGGAAGCTCGGGTTGGGCACGCTCATCGGCTTCGTCATCATCGACGTCGTCGGGCAGTGGTCCAACGCGATGGACACCCTCGCCCTCGTCATCCTCGCCAGTGTCATCGCGCTGGTCATCGGGATCCCGCTGGGCATCTGGGCCGCGCGCAACGATGTGGTCTCCAGCATCCTGCGACCCATCCTCGACTTCATGCAGACGATGCCGGCCTTCGTCTACCTCATCCCCATGGTGGTCATCTTCCTCACCGGGGTGGTCCCGGGGATCGTCGCGACCGTGATCTTCGCCCTCGCCCCCGGTGTGCGCTTCACCGAGCTCGGCATCCGCGGCGTCGACAAGGAGGTCGTCGAAGCCGGCCACGCCTTCGGCGCCACGGACGGGCGCATCACCCGCCAGATCCAGCTCCCGCTCGCGATGCCGACCATCATGGCCGGCGTCAACCAGGTCATCATGCTCTCGCTGTCCATGGTGGTCATGGCGGGTCTGGTCGGCGCACGCGGCCTCGGTGGCGACGTCGTCGCCTCCCTGCAGCGCGTCAACATCTCGCTCGGCTTCGAAGCCGGCCTCTCCGTCGTCGTCCTGGCGATGTTCCTCGACCGCGTGACCTCTGCCCTGGCAGCACGCGCCCCCGTCTCCAAGGCGCTCTCAGCCGCCTCGGTCTGACCGGTCGGTCCTGCCCGGTGATTCACCGGCGCAGGGCGGCCCGGCTCCTCGCACCACTCCCCGATCCCGCGGCGGCAGGTCATCCGGACCAGCCGCCTTCAGGAAGGAACCCATGTTCAACCGCACCACCGCCCGTACCAGCATCGTCGCCGCCTCCATCGCCTTGGCGCTCGGGGTCGCAGGCTGCTCCAGCACGGACTCCGCCGACGGCTCGGCAGCGTCCTCCGGCGGCGACACCGTCGAGAACGGCGACCTGGCCACGGTCTCGATCGGAGTCCACTCCGGCTGGGACGAGGGCATCGCGGTCTCCCACCTCTTCAAGGTCATCCTCGAGGACGAGGGCTACACGGTCGAGACGACCGAGGCCGACGCCGGCATCGTCTACACCGGCCTGACCGGCGGCGACTTCGACGTGAACTTCGACATGTGGCTGCCCACGACCCACGCGGACTACCTCACGAAGTACGGCGACCAGATGGAACAGCTCGGCGCCTGGTACAAGGACGCGAAGCTCACCATCGCCGTCAACGAGGACTCCCCGATCACCTCACTCGACGAGCTCGCTGCCAGTGCAGACGACTTCGGCAACCGCCTCGTCGGCATCGAGGCCGGAGCCGGCCTGACGACCATCACCCAGGACAAGGTCATCCCGGACTACGGCCTCGAGGACATGGACTACGTCATCTCCTCGACCCCGGCGATGCTCGCCGAGCTCAAGGGTGCGACCGACGCCGGCGAGAACATCGCCGTGACGTTGTGGCGCCCGCACTGGGCCTACGACGAGTTCCCCGTCCGCGACCTCGAAGACCCCAAGAACGCCCTGGGCGACGCCGAGGAGATCAACTCGGTCGGCCGTGTCGGCTTCACTGAGGACTTCCCGACCCTCGCGTCGTGGATCTCGACCTTCACCCTCGACGACGAGCAGCTGTTCTCCCTCGAGAACATCATGTTCAACGAGAACGGTGGCTCCGACAACGACGCCTCCGCGCGCACGTGGCTCGAGGCGAACCCGACGTTCGTCGAGGACCTCAAGGCCGCCACCGCCTCGGAGTAGTCCGCCCCGGAGCACCGAAGGCCCCGTGATCGACCTGCTGCACACTCGAGCAGGACGGTCGCGGGGCCTTCTGCGATCTCGGCTCGTACCGTCAGTCGCGCAGGTCGGGCTCGAGGTAGATCCGCGCAGCGATGGGCACGGCCGCACGGACGCGGCCCTCGGCCGCGTCGATCGCGTCGGCGATCTCCTCGGCGCTGTCGCGCACGTCGACCTCGATCTTCGCGGCCACCAGGAGCTCTTCCGGTCCCAGGTGCAGCGTCTTGATGTGGATGACGGACGGCACGCCGGGGCCGACCAGCGCGGCCTCGATCGCCGCGACGTCAGCCTTCGTGGCCGACTCCCCCAGCAGCAGCGACTTGGTCTCCAGCGCCAGGACGACCGCGATGAGCACGAGCAGCACGCCGATGCACGCGGTGCCCGCGGCGTCCCACCGTCCGTCGCCGGTGATGAGCGTGAGCCCCACCCCGAACAGCGCCAGGACCAGGCCGACGAGCGCACCGAGGTCCTCGAGGAGCACCACGGGCAGCTCGGGGGCCTTGGCCGTGCGGACGAACTGCACCCAGGTCTGCTTGCCGCGCACCAGGTTGGACTCGTGGATCGCGGTCCGGAAGGAGTAGGACTCCATGCCGATCGCGGCGACGAGCACGACGACGGGGACCCACTTCCACGAGTCGATCGCGTGCGGGTCCTGGAACTTGTGGAACGCCTCGTACAGCGCGAACAGGCCACCGACGCTGAACAGCACGATCGAGACGATGAAGGCGTAGATGTAGCGCTCGCGTCCGTAGCCGAAGGGGTGCTTCTCGTCGGCCTCCCGGCGGGCGCGCTTCCCGCCGAGCAGCAGCAGTGCCTGGTTGCCGGAGTCTGCCAGGGAGTGCACGGACTCGGCGAGCATCGAGGAGGAGTGGGTGAGCAGGTACGCCACGAACTTCGTGACGGCGATGCCGAGGTTCGCGATGAGTGCCGCGATGATCGCTTTGGATCCGCCGTGCGTGGACATGGAGCTCCCAGATGAGGATGAGGTGAGGGCGGTGGTGCCGCCGCGACAGACTACATGCGGAGCGTCGTCGGCGCCCTCCCGGCAGACGGCTAGAGCGGGCGCGCGTCGTCCACGAGCAGCACCGGGATGCCGTCCCGCACCGGGTACGCCAGCGGGTCGACCTCGGCGGTCGAGTGCAGCTCGGCCTGCCCGTCCGGCCCGACGCCGTCCACCAGGGGCGCCCCGCTCACCGGGCACCGCAGGATCTCCCGGACCCACGGGTCCAGGGGGAACATCTCCGAGCTGCTGCCGGTGGTGCTCTCGGTGGTGCTCTCGGTGGTGCTGTCGGTGGTGCTGCCCGACGGCGCGCGCTGGCTCATGGGGGTCTCTCGCCTTCTGTGGTTCGGGTGGGTGGTGCAGAGGGGATGTGCGGGACCTACGGGGTCACCGGCCCGACGCCGCGGACCAGGGCGAGCACGTCGTCGCGCACCTTGATCATGATGTCTTCGTCGGCCGCCTCGACGTTGAGCCTGAGCACCGGCTCGGTGCTCGAGACCCGGAGGTTGAACCACCACCGCGGGTGCTCGTCCCAGTGGGAGACGGTGAGGCCGTCGAGCTCGTCGACGGTGACCCGGCCGGCTCCCTGACGGGTCACGTACGCGTCGACGACCCGGTCACGGGCTGCGGCGACGTCGGCGAGCGGGGAGCTGATCTCACCGCTCGCGGCGTACGGCTCGTACACCTCGGCGAGCACCGAGAGCGGGTGCGGCTGGCCTCCGAGGGTGGCCAGGACGTGCAGCGCGGCGAGCATGCCGGAGTCGACGAGGTAGAGGTCGCGGAAGTAGTAGTGGGCGCTGTGCTCACCACCGAACACCGCGTCGTGGGCGGCCATCTGCTCGGTCATGGAGGAGTGCCCCACCCGGGTGCGCACGACGTCGGCGTCGGCCGCGGTCATGAGGTCCGGGACCCCGGCGGAGGTGATGAGGTTGTGGACGATCGTGGGCCGGCGACCCGCGCCCTGCTCACGGACGACCTCCCGCAGCCCGACCAGCGCGGTGATCACCGACGGGCTGACCACGGTGCCCCGTTCGTCGACGACGATGCAGCGGTCGGCGTCGCCGTCGAAGGCCAGACCGATGTCCGCCCCGTGGGCGACGACCGCGGCCTGCAGGTCCACCAGGGTGGTCGCGTCGGCGGGGTTCGCATCGTGGTGGGGGAAGGAGCCGTCGAGCTCGAAGTACAGGGGGACGACGTCGAGGGGCAGCGGTGCCTGACCGGCAGCAGCAGCCAGCACCGCCGGTACGGTGAGCCCGGCCATGCCGTTCCCGGCGTCGACGACCACCGTGAGCGGGCGGATGCCCGACAGGTCGACCAGGGCGCGCACGTGCGCGGCGAAGTCGTCGAGAAGGTCGCGCCGGGTGACCTGGCCCAGCTGGGTGGCCGGTCCGGGCAGCCCGTGGGTGAGGTACTGCTCGGCGAGCACGCGCACCCGCGGAAGGCCCGTGTCCGCCCCGACCGGACGGGCTCCCGCGCGGTAGAGCTTGATGCCGTTGATCCCGGCGGGCGCGTGGCTCGCCGTGACCATGACGGCGGGCGCCTCGAGCGCTCCCGAGCCGTAGCCCAGCACGTCGGTCGAGCAGAGTCCGATGTCCACGACGTCGACGCCCGCCGCGGTGAGGCCACGGACGAAGGCCGCGAGAAGATCGGTCCCGGACTCGCGCATGTCCCGCCCGACGACGACGACGGGCCGGGTGAGCGTCCAGGTCACGGGTGCGTCGAGGGAGGCAGGGGGGGCGTCCTCGCCCGACTCCGGGATGACGACGACGGTCGCGAAAGCCGCGCCGACCGCCTCGGCGACCTCCGGGCTGAGCGGGTCGGGGACCGCGCCACGGACGTCGTTGCCCGCGAACAGCCCCGTCAGGTCTGCGGGGCTCTGGGCGCCCGCCGGTTCCATGGTCGACATGGGTGAAAGCCTACGTCTCTGGTGTGACAACCGGCTCAGTGATCGCCGCGGTGCCCGGCATGCTGTCCGGCACGGTGACGACCGCGTCCCGGGTCACCTCGTGGCCGCCGTCCACGGCGTACCAGCCGGACCGCTCGCAGTCGTGGCACGAGACGAACACGGCGGGTACCCCGGCCGGGTTCGCCAGCAGGAGCCGAGTCAGCGACGTCGAGGCGCAGTCTGTGCAGCGCACCGGGCCCGGGACGGTCCCTTGGGGCTGGCTCAACGAGCCCAGCGGGAGGTCGGGGACTACCGCCATGCGACGACGTCGGACCACCTTGATCGGTGGCACGGCAGACCGTACGGGCGCCGCCTGACCTGCGGTTGCGGACGGCTCATCAGGGCAGGGACGCGCGACGGGCTCGGCCATGTCGCGTCAGCCTTCTCCTCGGAGGACCCGCAGGTGACCGCGCCGCCCGACCTCGCCGGTCTGAACCGGCTCCGGGGCGGCCAGGTGCTTGGGGCGCCCGGCTTCCCGGACGGCGTCGGCCAGCGCGGAGATGTCGTCGGGGGTCGGGCCCAGGTCGACGTAGGCCGGTGCCAACCGGACGATCTCCCAGCCGCGGGGGGCCGTGGTGCGCTCGGCGTGCACGTCGCACAGGTCGTAGCTGTGGGGTTCGGCATTGACGGCCAGCGGACCGAGCACCGCGGTCGAGTCCGAGTACACATAGGTCAGGGTCGCCACGGCAGCACGCGCGCAGGCGGTTCGGGAGCAATGGCGAACGGGGATCACAGCAGACACGGTACTGCCCGGGCCGCCACCGGAGGCAATCCCACGCCGGACCGGTCCGATATCACCCGGTCCCGGCCACGCTCGAGAGAGGCCGAGGGGCCGGGCCGGGCGACTAGAGTGACGGGAATGAGCCAGTCTTCCCTCCCCGCACGGCGCAGCCGCCGCGACCGCCGTGGACGGGGCCTACGTGGCCCCGTCTTCCCCGACACGGTTCCGGCGCACCGCACCCGGGGCGAGAAGTTCGACGAGTGCGTGCTGGTCACCGTGCAGCGCCTGGAGGCGACGTGGGGGGCCGAACTCAACGGGACGGAGTTCGCGGTCGAGGACGTCCCGCCCTCCGACCCCGCGCCGTGGGAGAGCGGCGGCGTGCCGATGGGCCGCTACTTCCCCGCCGAGGCGGGGCAGCCGGGCCGGGTGCTCATCTACCGTCGCCCGGTCGAGAGCCGCGCGGTCGACCCCGGTGACCTCGTCGACCTCGTGCGCGACGTCGTCGTCGAGCAGGTGGCGCACCTCCTGGCGCGCTCACCGGAGGAGATCGACCCGCACTTCCGCGACCTGGACTGAGCCGACCGTCCCACCGCCGTCGCCGAGCTCGTGAACCAGTCGCCGAGCTCGTGAATCACGGGCCGACCTCCCGGAGAACCGGCCCTCGCTCACGAGTTGGGCGACGCGCTCACGAGTTGGGCGAGGGGAGGTCAGGGCGAAGGGAGGTCAGTCGGTGGGCAGGCCGACGGCCGCGGACCGGCGCACGGTCAGCGACCCGCTGGTCACCGTCGGTGACGTCGGCAGGACGACCGCGATCGAGCCGGGAACCTCGGGCGCGGACAGCAGCACCGACCAGTCCAGCGTGAGCGCGCCCGCCTCCCCCGTCGCCTCGCCCGTACCGTCGTCTGCTCCGGACCCGGTCACCACAGCGATCGAGCTGACCGCCGCTCCCCCGCTGAAGCTCGCCGGGTCGATCACGACCGTCTGCCCCAGCGCGAGGATGATCTCTTTCGTGCCCACGAGCGCGCCGTCGGTGCCATAGGCCCGCAGCTCACCGCGCGGCGCCGTCGTCCAGTCCGCGGCGCGGGGGTCGGTGCTGGCCTGGCCGTCCACCGCGGCGTAGACGATCGGCACGTCCGCGACGAGGTCGCCCACCGGGCCGCCATCCGCATCACCGGAGCTGTCACCGGCAGCGTCACCGGCCGACTCGTCGGCCACCAGATCGGTCGGCAGTGCCGTGAGCACCACGAGCGGCTGGGTCCCGGCCGGGACCGCGGCGACCCCGCCGCCGGAGCGGTCGTGCCGTGCGGCCACCCAGGCGCGGTCCTTGGGGGTTCCGGACGCGGTGTCACCCTCACCGGTCCGGGTCATCTGCGCGCCGGCCACGACGGCCGTGTCCGCCTGCACGAGGACGGTGTACGTCCCGGCGGGCAGCCCTGACAGGCTCACGTCGCTGACCGCGCCGGCCACCAGGTCGATCGTCTCGGCGCCGCGCAGCACCTGCTGACCGTCGGCGCCCAGCACCCGGATAGATGCGGTCCCGTCCGCCTCGGGGGCCAGCACGCGCAGGGTCGCGACGTCGGTGTCGGTCACCTCGGAGGCCTCCACGGTGACGCCGGTGAGCACCTGCGCGGTCGCCGGGGCGTCCCCGGCGACGACGTAGTCGACCCCGACCGGGGTCAGCCCGTCCAGCACCGTGTGCTGCAGGTATGCCGTCACGAGCGCGCCACTCGTGCTCACGCGCGCGACCAGCCGGTTCTGCTCGGCGGCGAGCCCGCCCAGGAGCGTGGTCACCTGCCCGCCCGGGGGCACCAGGTAGGTCGAGGGACCGGCGAGCACCAGCTCGCCGCCGGCGCCCCACAGGTCGACGGTCACCGTGGCCGGCGTCCGGCTCGGGTTCGACAGCACGAGCTCGGTGGTCGTGCCGAGCTCGGTCGCCCCGCCCACCAGCCACTGGGTGACGCCCGGGTCCTGGCAGGCGGCCGCGGCCAGGCCGCGCAGGTCGCCGGCGGAGGTCACCGAGGCCAGGCTCGCGTAGGCGTCGGCGTCGCGGGTGGCCGAGGCCAGGCTGCGCAGGATCATCGCGGACCCGACGCCGGTCACGGTCAGCTGGGCGCTCGGGTCACCACCCTGCACCGCGCTGATGCCCGACGCCGCGGAGGCGTCGACGGTGAAGGGTTCGAGCGTGCTCGAGGTGTCCGCGCCGAAGAGGGAGACCTGCAGACTGGTGCTCGGCGCCACCGGCGAGGAGCCGAACTCCGCGTCTCCGCCAGCCTCGGCGTCGTCCGCCGCCGAGGCGAGGATCTCCCCGGCGAGCGCCACCGGGGCGGGGCACACCAGGGTGGTTCCCTGCGAGGTGAGGGCGACGGCCTCGCCGGGGACCCCGGGGTGGGCGCCGACGCCGAAGAGGTCCGTCCCGTAGCCGACCAGCGCACCCATGACCGCGACGACGGTCACCGCGGAGAGCATCCGGCGCGCGTTCATCGCAGGCCTCGGCGGCGACGCACCGGCAGGGCGAGCAGGAAGAACACGACGACCACCACTCCTTGGAGGACGAGCCACGGGGTCCGGCTGGCACGTTCGTAGCTGACGGTCAGGTGACCGCCGTCGGACCCGAGGGAGAAGGTCTGGCGCGCATCGCCGGAGACGGCACGCAGCGGGGTGCCGTCGAGCTCGGCGCGCCACCCGGGTGCGGAGTTCTCCGCGAGGACCAGCACCCGGTCGAGCGCGCCGGGGGCGATGACGGTGTCGATGGAGAGGTGGCCGGCCTCGATCGAGGCCTCGACCTCCCGCGTGCCGGCGGCAGCACCGGGGGCGTAGATCCGCGCCCAGGCCGGCTGGTCGAGGGGCTCGAGGGAGTCGTCGGGGGTGACCCGCCAGATGGTCCCCGACTCGTTCTCGGTGATCCGCGCGACCCCGGGGATGGTGTCGATGCGGCTGACCAGCTGGGCGCGGGTGAGGTCGGGCGAGGGCGGCACGAGGACCGCACCGACGCCGAGCTCGGCCAGGGCCAGCGCCTGGCCGGAGTCCATGCCCGTCGAGACGCGGGAGACGAGCTCGGCGACGTCGTCGGACCGCCCGGACAGGCGGGCCACGTTGACGACGATCGAGGAGTCGGTGAGCTGGGGGCCGTCGTCGTGCAGGAGCTGGTAGGCGATCGAGCCGTCCGGGCCGGCTTCGAGGACCAGCACCCGGGCCTGGCGGCCCGAGGCCTGCATCTGCTGGCCGACCGCCGGCACGATCGCCCGGTCGAGGGCGCGCAGGGCGACCGGGGAGTCGTCGCCGGTGGCCTGCACGGACCAGGTGACCAGGCCGGTCAGCGGCACCGCGGTGACCAGGACGGCAGCCACGGCGATGACCACCTGGCGCCAGCCGAAGGTGTGCATGAGCGTCTTGGTCGCGAGGCCGTCCAGGCCCAGGACCGCGGAGGTCCCCAGGCCGAGGACGAGCAGCGAGAGGCCCGCGCCGGCCCACCCGGTGACGGGGGCGAGGGCTCCCGCGGCGACCACGGTGGACGCCGAGACCAGCGCGGTGGCCAGGCCGATCGCGGCGACCGCCCAGGCGACGCACGCGGCCCGGCCCCGGCCTCCGTCACGGACCAGCCCGACGAGCGCCGAGGCCACGAGGGTCACGCCGAAGAGGTAGGGACCGTACGTGCCCACGAGCCCCCAGGCGCCGTCGGCGGTGAACCAGGCGACCGGGTCGACGGGCATCGCGAGCAGCTGGCGCCAGGCCGGGGCACCGGTCGAGGCGAGCGGCAGGCCCGGGTCGCCGAGCAGGATCCGCCAGCCACCCGTGGACCAGGTCACGCCCGCGCGGAGCAGCAGCGGCCCGGCGATCGCGAGCGCGGGCAGCGGGATGAGGGTGAGGTAGCGGCGGTGGGCGGGGGCACCGATCGCCACCACGAGGAGGACGGCCATGCCCGGCAGCAGCAGCACCGGCGCACCGGCCACGACGACGGCGAAGGTGAGCGCCGCGGCACCGAGGGCCGCGATCGAGGGGGTGGTGGTGGGAGCGGGGGTGGCGGGTGAGGAGGAGATGGTGTCCCCGGCCGGGGTTGCCGCGAGCTTCGCGGCTTCCGGTGCGCGCGAGGTCGGTGCGGCGGCGTCGGCCCTCAGCGCGGTGCGCTCGCGCAGGCGCTGGTCGGCGCGCTCCGCGGAGCGCAGGCGCAGCCGCCCCCAGGTGTCCCCGCGCTGCACACCGAGCGTACGAGCCAGGGCGAGCGCGAGCCAGGGCAGCGCGGCGTGCGCGACGATCGCACCGAGGCGCCCCTGCCCGACGGCGAGCAGCAGCGGTGGCGCGGCGAACCACATGAGCGCCGCCCAGAACCGCAGGGTCACCGACCGGGTGGCCGCGCCGACCGCGAACCACGCACCGAGCGCGGAGAGCACCAGCGCGCCCACGACCACCGCGTTGACCGCGAGCTGGACGTCACCGCGGGCCAGGGCGGCGGCCGGCAGGAGAACGGTGAGGAGGGGATCGGCGGGGGCGGAGGCGCCGAGGCCGTCGCGGACCCAGCCTCCCGAGACCGCCTGCCACACGTCGGACCATCCGCCTCCCGTGGGCAGCATCGCGCCGCCGACGATCCGGGACCCGTCGGTCAACGTGGCCAGCAGCGGGCGCAGGGCGGTGATCGTGGCCGCCGCGGCCACGATCAGGACCCCCAGGGCGGTCAGCCGGCGCCGCTGCGCGGTGCTGCGGATCTCGGCGAGGTCCAGCTCGTGCGGGGCGTTGGCAGCCCTGCGCCGGGCTGCGTGGGCCAGGCGCCGGTCCTGGTGGGCGTCGACGACCTCACGGGTCGTGGCCATGAGGGGCAGGAGCAGGCCGCGCCCGGCCGCCGCGGTCTGCGCGGCGGCGCGGCGTGCGGCGAGCACCCGGGGCAGTCGGGCGATCAGCCAGAACGGCGCCCACAGCTCCGCGAGGGCGTGCCGCGGGGCCTTCATGGTGATGCGGTACAGCGCGCGCACGGGCGCGGCGAGCACGGTCGCCGCGAAGAAGAAGGGCAGCAGCCAGGCGTTCACCCCGGTCGCCAGGAAGTACAGCTGCGAGCGCAGCCGCGCGCCGAAGGTCTCGTCCCCCGCGCCGGCGCTGAGCGTCGCCTGGGCGTGGCGCACGACGGCGTCGGGGACGACGATCACGCGGTGGCCCGAGAGGCGGGCCCGCCGGCAGAGGTCGAGGCCGTCGCCGAACACCCCGTAGGTGGGGTCGGTGCCGCCCAGCTCGGTCCACACGTCCAGCCGCACGAGCGCCCCGGTCAGCCCGACGGCGAGGACGTCCTCGCGGGAGTCGTGCTGGCCCTGGTCGAGCTCACCCTGCTCGACGCCGGTCATCCGCCGGCCGCTCCGCGAGACGGTGAAGCCGACCTCGATGAGCTCGTCGGGGTTGTGCCAGCCGACCTGCTTGGCGCCGGCGATCGCGACGGAGGCGGTGTGCTCGAGCCCGCGGAGCAGGTGGCTCAGGGCGTCCGGGGCAGGGGCGCTGTCGTCGTGGAAGAGCCACAGCCACTCGGTGGCGACGGCCGGGGACACCACGGCCAGAGCGGTCGTGACCGCCGCACCGAAGGACCGGGCCCCCGGGGCGGGCACGAGGGTGACGAGGCCGGCGAGGTCGGGATCGGCGACGGTGATCTGTGCGGAGGAGTCCGCCGAGACGTCCACGACGACCACCCGAGACGGGCGCGGGGCGCTGGCCAGCACCGACGCCAGAGATTCGTCGAGATAGGGCGTTGCGCCGCGGGTGACAAGAACAGCGGTCACGGCACCCTCGAGGGTGCGGGCCGCGGCGGCGGGAGCCGTCTGAGTGGGAGCCGGAGAAGTCATACCGTCGTCCATAGTGCCCCACCGGCGAGGGAAAGCCGTGACTCTGCGGGGTGTGGCGGGCGTGGCGTGCGCGGGCGCCCGGGCGCAGGGCCTGGGCGCTGCGCCCTCGCGATCAGATCGCGCGGCGCTTGAGCTTGCGGCGCTCGCGCTCGGAGAGGCCGCCCCAGATGCCGAACCGCTCGTCGTTCTCGAGGGCGTAGTCGAGGCACTCGACCCGGACCTCGCAGCTCACGCACACCTTCTTGGCCTCGCGCGTGGAACCGCCCTTCTCAGGGAAGAACGCCTCGGGGTCCGTCTGGGCGCACAGCGCACGTTCCTGCCAGCCCATCACAGAGTCGTCGTCAGGCGTCCCGAAGAGCGGGAGGACCGGGGCGAGCAGCTCGATCGTCTCGGGGCCGCTCAGGGCATCCGTGGGGAATGCCCCGTCCCCATCCAGCAGGTTCCACATGCCGCGCCCCCTCAAAAACAGTCAACAGTCTCGAACGGTCCGACGAATCACCCGGCTCGCAAGCACACCGACGCAGCTCTGCGCGGGTCCGCCGCACGCTCGGTGCCAAACCGTTATGTGAAATTACACGCGTGTCATCTCCAGGAGTCAAGCCGAGTTGTGCTATTTGGCGACATCCGTCGGGTGAAATCTGCGACACGCCCGCGCGCCTGCGGCCGATGGCTACGATCTGGGTATGTCATCCACGATCCCCGCCCTGCTGTCCGCCCTCGCCCGCGACGGCGGACAACCACGTCTGACCTGGTACGGAGCCGACGGCGAGCGCATCGAGCTGTCCGGCGCGGTCCTGGCGAACTGGGTGAACAAGACGACGAACCTGCTCGTGGAGGAGTTCGACGCCGAGCCGGGCACCTCCGTGGCGATGGACCTGCCCCCGCACTGGCGCACGCTCGTGTGGGCGCTCGCCGTGTGGCGTGCGGGGGCGCAGCTGCGGCTGGTCGACGCCAGCGACTCCGCCGCGCCCACCCCGGCCGTCACCGGCGCACCCGACGTCGTCCTCACCGCCCGCCCGGACGTGTGGGCGCCGCCGGCGGGCGTACGGTCACGCACCGAGCTCGTCGCGGTGTCCCTGCCCGCCCTGGCGCGCCGCTTCGGCGGTGACCTGCCGAGCGGGGCCGTCGACGCGGCGTCGGCCGTGATGACGTACGGGGACCAGCTCGGGTACGTCCCGCCGGCTGACCCTGGGGCGACAGCGCTGTCCGGGGCCGGGGTCGCCCTCGAGGTGGACCATGCGGCGTTGCTCGGCTGGGCCGCGGAGCACGCGGGCACCGGGACCGGGACCGGCGAACGGGTGCTGGTGCGGACCTCGGACGCTGCGGGCGCAGTCGCCGGGCTGCTCGCCCGCGCGCTGAGCGTGTGGGCGTCCGGCGGGTCGGTCGTGGTGCTCGGGCCGGAGACGACCGCGGCGCTGGACGCCGACCCTGAGCGGCTCGCACGGCTGGTGGGGACGGAACGGGTGAGCGTGGGGTAGAGGCCGGTCCGTCAGGTCGTGACCACCCGGCGCTGCCCTGCCCCAGCGGTCGCTAACCTTGTCTCACCATGACTGCCCTCCCACACGACGCTCCGTCCGTCCCGCCCGTCCTCGTCGTCTGCGTGGTCTTCAACCCCGGCGACGAGCTCCGCGACTTCGGTCGATCGCTCGCCACCGCGTCGCTGCGACCCGTCGACCTGGTCTTCATCAACAACGGCGCCCCGTCCGCGGTGGCCGAGGAGGTGGCCGCGTCCCTCGGCGGCCGTGTGCTCGCGAGCGGCGGGAACCTCGGGTACGGCGGCGGCGCGAACCTCGGGCTCGCGACGAGCGCGTCCGAGTGGGCCGTCGTCGCGAACCCCGACCTCGTGTGGGAGCCCGGGTCGCTCGACGTCCTGCTCGCGGCCGGGGAGGCTGAGATCGGTGCCGGGTCGATCGGCCCGGCCCTGCTCAACACCGACGGCACCGTCTACCCCTCCGCCCGCGCGGTCCCCTCGCTGAGGCAAGGGATCGGTCACGCGCTGTTCGGGCGCATCTGGCCGGGCAACCCGTGGTCGCGGGACTACCGCCGCGAGCACGAGGCGGCCGGCGACCAGACACGCCCGGCCGGGTGGCTGTCCGGAGCGTGCCTCGTGCTGCGCCGCGCGGCGCTCGAGGAGATCGGCGGCTTCGACGAGTCGTACTTCATGTTCTTCGAGGACCTCGACCTGGGTGAGCGGCTGCGGGACGCGGGCTGGCTCAACCTCTACGTGCCCGCGGCCCGGGTCACGCACGTGCAAGGGGTGTCCTGGAAGTCCAAGCCCGAGCTGATGATCCGGGCCCACCACGCGAGCGCCAAGCAGTATCTCCATCGGCGATATGCGCGCTGGTACCAGGCGCCGCTGCGCGCGGCGATCAGCGTGGGGCTCTGGGCGCGCGAGACGCTCGAGGTGCGCGGGGCGCGGCACTAGCCCTTCCCGTGCGGCCACGCACCACCCCCACTTAGGTCCCGGTCCGGGGCATAGGGCACACTGTTGACCCATGCGCGGAATAATCCTGGCCGGCGGATCCGGCACACGACTCCACCCGATCACACTCGGCGTGAGCAAGCAGCTCGTCCCGGTCTACGACAAGCCGATGATCTACTACCCCTTGTCGACCCTCATCGCCGCAGGCATCCGTGAAGTCCTCATCATCACGACCCCGCACGACGCCGACCAGTTCCACCGCCTCCTCGGCGACGGCAGCCAGTTCGGCATCTCGATCCAGTACACCGTCCAGGCCGAGCCCAACGGGCTCGCGCAGGCGTTTGTGCTCGGCGCCGACTTCATCGGTGACGAGAAGGTCGCGCTCGTGCTGGGCGACAACATCTTCTACGGTCCCGGCCTCGGCTCACAGCTCTCCCGCTTCCACGACATCGAGGGCGGAGCCGTCTTCGCCTACCGCGTGGCGGACCCCACCTCCTACGGCGTCGTGGAGTTCGACGAGAACGGCATCGCGCTCTCCCTCGAGGAGAAGCCGGCCGTGCCCAAGAGCAACTACGCGGTTCCCGGCCTGTACTTCTACGACAACGACGTCGTCCAGATCGCCCGCGATCTGAAGCCCTCGGCGCGCGGGGAGTACGAGATCACCGACGTCAACCGGATCTACCTCGAGCAGGGACGCCTGCAGGTCGAGGTCCTCCCCCGCGGGACGGCCTGGCTCGACACAGGGACGTTCGACTCCCTCGTCGAGGCCTCCGACTACGTCAAGACGATCGAGCACCGCCAGGGGCTCAAGGTCGGCGCGCCTGAGGAGCTGGCGTGGCGCCAGGGATTCTTGAGCGACGACGAGCTGCGCGAGCGGGCAAGCAAGCTGCTTAAGTCTGGGTACGGGACGTACTTGCTCGGGCTGCTCGAGAACGGCTGACCACCTGACGGCCGAGGGGCTCCCATCCAGTGGATGGGAGCCCCTCGGCCGTCCACGGAACCTAGAGGGCCGCGAGGACGCTGGACGACGCCGTCACCCAACGCTCGTCCCAGTCGCCGATGGGAGCGACCCCGGCCGCCACGAGAGCGTCGTGCCCCAGGACGGAGTAGGCGGGCCGTGGGGCCGGCCTGACGAAGGCCGCGCTCGTCGTCGGCTGGATCGCCTCTGCGTCATGCCCAGCTGCCACCACTGCGGCGCGGGCGAACCCGTACCACGACGTCTGACCCGAGGACGTTCCGTGGTAGGTCCCCGATGGCGCCTTGGCCTCGACCAGGCGGACCACCAGGTCCGCCAGGTCGACCGTCCAGGTGGGCTGGCCGACCTGGTCGTCGACGACGGTGAGGGAGTCACGGTCGGCGAGGAGCTTGACCATCGTCTTCGGGAAGCAGTTGCCCTGAGCGCCGTACAGCCACGCGGTCCGGACGATGAGGTAGTCGTCGGTGGTGGCGCGCACCGCCCACTCACCGGCACCCTTGGTCCGGCCGTAGGCAGACTTCGGGTCGAGCGGGGCGTCCTCCGCGTAGGGCGACGACGCACTGCCGGCGAAGACGTAGTCCGTGGAGATCTGTACCAGGCGAGCGCCCACGGCACGGGCAGCAGCGGCGAGGTTCGCAGGCCCGACGGCGTTCACGGAGAAGGCGGCACCTTCCTGCGTCTCCGCCTCGTCGACCGCTGTCCACGCGGCGCAGTTCACCACGACGTCATATCCTGCAACACCGGCTGCGGCGCTCGCTGGATCCGTGATGTCCAACTCCTCGCGATCTGCCGCACCGACGTCGTGACCTCGCTCCTTGAGCATGGTCACAAGATCCTGACCGAGCATTCCGTTCGCACCAACGACCAACCAGCGCACGAGACTCCTTCTACCGAAACCTATCGACCGGGAGCGCGGGTGTTCGCCCGCGCCACGGTAGATCGTAGTGGACGCCACTAGACTCGGTCCTTGGTCACGGCGGACGTCGGTTCGTCACCTGTCCCATCGAAGGAGACATCCTGTGGAGTATCGCGAACTATCTGTGCCCGGAGCCTGGGAGATCACACCGAAGCAGTTCGGGGACCCCCGCGGCGTGTTCCTCGAGTGGTTCAAGGCGGGAGAGTTCGAGGAGTCGCTCGGGCACCCGCTCGACCTCCAGCAGGCGAACATGTCCGTGTCGGCAGCCGGGGTCCTGCGTGGAATCCACTTCGCTGACACGCCTCCTGGCCAGGCCAAGTACGTCACCTGCCCCAAGGGCGCCGTGCTCGACGTCGTCGTCGACATCCGGGTCGGCTCACCGACCTTCGGCCAGTGGGACTCCGTCCTCCTCGACGACACCGACCGCCGGGCGATCTACCTCGGCGAAGGACTCGGTCACGCGTTCATGGCGCTCGAAGACGACTCGACAGTGATGTACCTGTGCTCGACGGGCTACTCCCCCGGGCGCGAGCACGGCATCCACCCGCTCGACCCTGAGGTCGGCATCGAGTGGCCGACGACGGCCCGCGACGGCTCCCCGCTCACCCCGCTGCTCTCCGAGAAGGACCTCGTGGCGCCCAGCCTGAGCGAGGCGGTCGCCACGGGTCTGCTCCCCACGGCCGACCAGGTCACCGCGCACCTCGACGCGCTGCGGGCAGGTCGCTGATCACCCTGTGAGCGCTGCACCTGCGGGCAGGCGGTCAGCCCGCCCGCAGGGCGGCCTCATAGGCCGCGACGTGGTCGCGGGCAGCCTGTCCCCAGGTGAACGTAGCGGCGCGTTCGACGGCCGCGTCTGCCAGACGCCTGCGGCGGTCCGGATCATCGAGCAACGCCGCCAGCTCAGAGGCGATCGACAGCTCGTCCGTCCCGCAGTAGGCGACGGCGTAGCCTCCCACTTCGGGCAGCGAGAGCTCCCGGGTGGTCAGCACCGCCGTGCGACAGGCCATGGCTTCCAGCACCGGCAGACCGAATCCCTCGCCCAGGCTCGGGTAGGCCAGGACGACAGATCCGCCGAGGAAGGCGGGGAGATCCTCCAGCAGCAGGTAGCCGGCGCGCCGGACGGTGAGGCCGGGTGCGACCTCCGCGACGGCGTCATCGATCGCCGTATCCCACCCTTTCCCGCCGGCCAGCACGAGGGCCGGCGGTTCGCTGCGTCCGGCGCACGTACGCGCCCAGGCACGGATGAGAGCCGGGACGTTCTTGCGAGGCTCGAGGGTGCCGAGGAACCCGACGTAGGTCTGCTCGGTGATGTCGAGCGTGGCCCGGACCCTGTCCTGCTCTGCCTGGGTCGTCGGGTGGAACATCGTGTGGTCGACGCCGTGATATGCCACGGCGAACTTCTCCGGCTTGGCGCCGACCAGCCGGATGACCTCATCACGCGTCGCCTTGGACGGGGTCACCAGACCAGCTGCGCGGCGGCTGGCCACCCGGATCGCGGTGCGGAAGTACACGGCCTTGGAGCGCAGGTGCAGCTCGGGGGTCGTGAAGAACGTGGCGTCGTGCAGAGTGACGACGACGGGGACTCCAGCGAACAGCGGGAGCGTGTAGTGCGGGCTGTGGAGCACGTCCGGCTTGAACCGGCGGATCAGGGCGGGGAGCCCGACCTGCTCCCAGAGCATGCGGACGAGTCGACGCGCGATGCGCGGAGGTGCACCCACAACCTCCGCACCCGGGAGCAGACGTGCGTAGTGATCGACGTCGCGGGCCTGGACGACAATGATGAGCTGAATCCCGCAGGCGAGGAGTTCAGGAGCCAGCTCGTCCACGTAGCGACCCACCCCGCCGCGATCCTGCGGCACTGCAGTCGCATCCAGCATCACACGCATCTCGTGCCTTCCGTTCGACGACATTGGTCACTCACCAGTTCGCCGCCAAGGTTACGCGCTTGCCCTCGTGCTGCAGTCATGCGCTGTCCACCGCATCGATCGGGCCGTTACCGGGAAACGACGTCGTAGATCCAGAACCCGTCGCCGTCGTCGTCCAGCACCCGGTCCGTCTCCATCAAGCAGGCTTGGCTGATCGGCGTATCGCTGACGACGTGGTCGACGTTATGCTGCGCGAAGTCGTTGCAGGAGTCCAAACGGAGGATGATGCTGTCTGCCGCCACCAGGGCGAAGTCCGCCGCGGCAGGATCCGGGGTCCAGTTGACGTGGGCATAGCGGTTCCACGCATCCGTGTTGGCACCGGTCGGGTCGATCTGCTCCCACATCTCCAGCGACGGCCATGCCTGGACCCCGCTGTAGCTGACGACGCCGGTGGACCTCAGCGTGCTGGTGACCGGCGCTTCGCCGACCCCGATCCAGTTGCCGCGGTCGGCCTCGTCGATGCGAAGGATCTCCTGTGCGAGGGGAGAGCCGCTCAGGTCGAGGACCCCGTGGTAGAGCGGGTTCACGCGGCCTGCGACGACCAGGGACAGGGCCAGCAGCCCGATCCCGGCGACTACGACGTTGCCCCGTGAGTAGAGCGCGATGCACCCGGCGAGCAGCACGCTGAGCAGCAGCCACCTCGGGGTGGCCGTGATGATCTGCGGGGCGACCACCCTGAGTTCTCTGAACACGGCGCCCTGCGTCAGAGCGTACGACGCGACGCTCAGCACCGTGATCCACCACGGCGGGCGCAGGTTGAGCGCGATCACCCGGTGCGCCACAGCGATCACCAGCATGAGGGAGAGCAGGCCGAGGCCGATGACGATCCTGGACTCCGTCGAACGGTCCAGGAGGAGAAGGTGCGAGAGCCAGTTCCACCCCGGGATGTAGACGTGGGCGAGGAACAGCCCGACGCAGAGCAGCAGTGCGATCAGCAGCGAGTCGTTGTACCCGCGCCGGCGGCGGTGCGCCCAGATCATCCAGAGGGTCGCCGGGATGAGGAAGAGCCCGACGAGCAGGAAGCTGGAGCCTTCGCTGGGGTTGGGCGCGAAGCCGGCGATCTCGGTGCGCTCGAGAGACGTCTGGAACACACCGGAGAAGACCCATTGCAGCCCGAAGTTCGCTGATTCGCCGGTGTTCCACAGACGTTCGCCGGGATAGGCAGTCCCCAGGACCGCACGGACGACGTCGATCCGCGTGAACAGGAAGACTGCGGTGAGCAGACCCCCGACGAGCGCACCAGCGACGATCGGCAGCAGCTCCTTGAGCCTGTCCGCCCGGTTCTTGCCGTGGCCGTTCCAGATCAGCCAGCCCACAGCGAAAGCAACCCCGGCATAGCCGCACGGAATCAGGAAGGCTGGGTACAGAGTTGCCGCGGCGACCGCCGTCGTATAGGCGATGAGAGCGGCAACGGTCCACGTGTGCCGCCGGGCCGTCGCCTTGGTTGCCAGGACTGTCAGCGCAGCGAGTGCGGTGCCGAACGTCAGCGACCAGATCGTCGTCGACTGGAACCACCACTGGATGAACGGAGAGAAACAGAATCCTGCCGCAAGCACGAGGGACGCGCCCGGTCGTCGCCAGAGGCTCACGGCCAACGTGTACACGCTCATGCTGAGGGTGATGAGAGGAAGCCACCACTTGAAGGCGAAGGCGTTGTCGAGAGGCAGTGCGAAGAAGCCCCACATGTGCGGTCTGATCAGCGTCGACCACTCGCGATAAGGGGCGTCCCACACGACCGAGACGTCCATCCCACCCGGGAATGCGTCGTTGATCGCGGGCAGGTTCTGCTGAACCTGCGACAAGATCAACGGTGTCGCGACGTACCACTCGTCCGAACGGATAGGTTGCGGATTTCCTGCGATCAGGTCGGCGTCGGCCCCGGCGAAGAGTGGCGCATGCACGAGAGTGATCGACGTGCCCGTCACCGCCGTGGCGACGAGGAAGGCGAAGACTGCGAGGTGAGCGACAGCTCCTGCCAGCAGGAGCGTCTTGAGCGAACGACCGGTGATGAACTGTACGTAGGCGTGGCGCAGACCAGTTAGGGCGTCGAGCAGTCTGTTTGGCGCACGGCGGATTGCGTCCACAGTTGTCCTCCGTTTGGGGTTCTCTTGACGATGACCCGGGCGGGCACGGCACCTCAAGGTCTCGTCCGTGCCGCTCGGCTGAGAACCGCTAGGCCCTTTCAAATGCTCGGATCATGTACGTAAGCGAAGCTTCTATCTCGAGGCGACCGGCTGATTGCGCAGCGTCACGGTTCTCAACTGCGAACGACAAGTCGCTCGCATTCTTAAGCTCCACCGCCCGGAGCGCTTCCAGATCCAGGGGACCGCGAAAAGTGACCGCATGGTCCAGGGTCCCCGCGATATCAAGACTGGTCATTGTGCGAAGACACTTTTCGCAGCGCGAGCAGTTGATCTCAGAGTTTGTCATCCAGCATACCCGTAGATGCTCGAGGGCAATAGTGTCCCGAGAAACAGTCTCGATCTTCCTGAATCGCGTCGCATCGGCACCATCGTGGGTCAACTCCTGGCGGTCACCGCTCCAGAGCCGGTCGGTCAATGCATGAGAACCCCATGGATAAAGGTCGCGATACGTGTGCGAAGCTGGGACGAGCACTGTGCCGTATGTGCCCGAGGCGAGTGCTGATAAGGATGCCAACGCGGCACCGTGGGTTTGCGATCCCCACTCACCATATCGGTCCAGCATGGTCCTGACATCGCTGTCGAACTCATGAAGAATCACCCCCTTCTCCCGCGCCACCGACGCGAGGAGCTCGTGGATACGCGCAACCACACCTGGAGTGTCGTGGACGAGGTCGTGCACGTACAAGAGGCCACTGACGTCTTCGTGCTGGCTGAGCGTGAAGAACGAATCTACGCCGCCGGTGAAGAACTGCGCCACGGCTGGCCTGCGCCGCTTGTGTCCCCGCCGTCGCGGCGCGGTGACCTGAATGACCTTCAGATCATGAAACCAGGTGCTGAAGATCCTCTGAAGAGTGTCGACGCCCCGGAGCATAGAATCCGAGACCGGGCTGTCCAACACGAGTGGCTGGCCGGTGCGCATCGCGGGAAACAGCGCCAACGGAAGCCATACATCGCCCAGGTGCGTCGGCGACGGGAGTCGGCTCCGGGAGTGAATGGACAACTGAGACGCCTCTCCCCCGACCGTGACTGTAGCCCGTGCGGTGAATCCATCGAACGTGCAGTTGCTGACTCGTACTACTCCCATGGCGACCATGGTATCGCTCAGGGCTACAAGAGAGGACTCCTTAACCATCTCGTCGGTGTCGATAGGCACGGCAGTCAACATCGAGATGCGCTTGGTGCCGGGTTGTGTCGTCGGCATGGCTGCCTCGCCCCACCCGCCGAACCCATCGCGGAAGTGGTTAGTTCGCCTCGCGGCTTGAAGGTTGACCGGACACATGTAGCGACTGGTTGGTGATTCAGGTCACTTCTCGCCAACGAAGGCTGGGCGTCAAGACCGCGCGGCCAGGTGGACTTCGATCACCCACTGCCAGAGTCCATGTCGGCGTTGTTGCCAATGGTCTAGTCAGTTGGATCGTCACGCAGCTGATCAGGGAGGGCGGCCTGCAACCCTGCCAGCCCGTGCTACACCCATAAGCCGAGATCACGTGCAGCAGACCCCAACGCTGCAGACCCAGTGCGGGGCCAGGCTAGGCTTGCCCGGTGACCAGTGAACGCGGCTCAAAGCTGCTCATCGTCCTCCCTGCCTGGAACGAAGAGGAAGCACTGCCTGGCGTTCTCGACGAGCTCCACACCGCCCTCCCGCACGCGGACTTCCTCGTGGTGAACGACGGTTCGACGGACCGGACGTCTGAAGTGGCTCGCCGTGGTCGGACGATGGTCCTGGACCTTCCGCTCAACCTCGGGGTCGGTGGAGCGATGCGGGCCGGCTACAAGTTCGCCGTCCGCAAGGGCTATGACGTCGTCGTCCAGGTGGACGGCGACGGACAGCACGACCCCGCCGATGTCATGCGCGTCGTTGGTGCCCTCACCTCGCAGGAAGCTGACGTCGTCATCGGTGCCCGGTTCGCCGAACGTGGCACCTATGAAGCCCGCGGGCCGCGTCGCTGGGCCATGAGACTGCTCTCGTTGGCGCTGTCCAGGGTCGCCCGCACCCGGTTGACCGACACCACGTCAGGGTTCAAGGCATCGAACAGAACTGCGATCGCGCTCTTCGCGGTCGACTACCCGGCCGAATACCTGGGCGACACGATCGAGTCGCTCGTCATTGCATCGAGGGCGGGATTGACGATCCGCCAGATCGGCGTGGAGATGCGACCGCGCGCGGGCGGCACCCCCTCACACAACCCCGCCAAAGCTGCCCTCTTTCTCGGGCGCGCCGTCCTGGCGCTGGTGATCGCCCTCTCACGGCCCACCCGACAGCCAACTGGAGACGAGTCATGAGCGGTTACTACTTCGCCCTCGCGAGCTGCGTGGCCCTGGTGATCTTCCTCGCCGCACTCTTGCGCAAGCGGCGCCTCAGAGAGAAGTACGCCACCATCTGGATCGTCGTAGCGCTCGGCGTCTGCATACTCGGGGCGTTCCCGCACTTCATCGAGTCCGTCACCGACCTGGTCGGAGTGGAGACCCCCAGCAACCTCATCTTCGCCCTGGCTCTCATGGTCCTCCTGGGAGTCTGCGTCCAGCTGAGCGTGGAGCTCACCGAACTCGAGGAGGAGACCCGCACCCTCGCGGAAGAACTTGCGCTCCTCCGGTTCGATCTCGATCTCCTCCAGTCGGCGACCACCGTGTCACTCACGCCGCCCACCGACGAGCTCACCCTCGACGGGTGCGCCAACAAGCAGGCCCCGGACCAACCGGACGGGCACCAGACGCCCCAGACCTGATTCGCTGAGAGCCCCGTGGGGTTCACGCCCGTCCGCTCTCCCCTGCCTCACCACAGAGCATCTCAGGAGGTCCGGGGAGCCTCAGATGCGCTTCGCACGAAGACCCAGTATCGATAGGCGAAATAGTTCCACACCGTCTGCGCCGCGGTGACGAAGATCTTGCCGAGGACGAATCCCCATCCGAGACTGTGGAAGAGCGAGACGACGACGATATTGATGATGGAGTTCGCTGCGAGAAGCACTCCGTAGCGCCAGAGACTCCTGCCCGTGGCCCCCGACCCCCCGAAGGCGAATCTTCTCTGCAGCGTGAAGTTGAAGAGCACACTTCCCCAGAAGCCGATCCCTGTGGAGATGCCGAGCGGAACCCCAAGACCTCGATAGAAGAGTGTGAGAATCCCGAGGTCCAGCAGCAGCGAGAGAACGCCGACGATGAGATAGCGCACGGAGGAGTGCGCAAAGGCTGTCCGAGCGACAGAGGCGATCGACGGTGGAGACAGAACGCTTCCTCTCATCTCACATACTCGTCAGCGCGTCAGCGCCGTCAGCGCGTCAACTCTAGCAACGATGTGCTTGGCGATCTCGATCGAGCAGGTCGCCGCGGGAGACGGCGCGTTGAGGACATGGACCTGGCGCGGAGCCTCCTGGATCAGGAAGTCGTCCACCATGGACCCGTCACGCTTGAGCGCCTGCGCACGAACGCCCGAGTCGACCGGCACGAGGTCCTCGGGGCGGATGCCCGGGACGAGCTCGGACAGGCTTTTTGCGAAGACGGCTCGGGACGCAGACCGCACGCCTTCCTTGACGCCGGGCACCATGTTCTTGACCGCGAGACGCCACAGGCCTGGCCACGCCAGCGACTCAGCGAGCTCGGAGACGTTGATGTCGCGCCACCGGTATCCCTCCCGGGCGAGCGCGAAGACAGCGTTGGGTCCGGCATGGACCCCTCCCTTGATCATCTTCGTCAAGTGCACTCCCAGGAACGGGAACCTCGGGTCCGGTACGGGGTAGACGAGTCCGTTGACAAGGTACTCCCGATCGTCCGCGAGCTCGAAGTACTCCCCACGGAACGGCACGATCCTCGCCTCAGGCACCAACCCCGACGCCTTGGCGACGTGGTCGCTGTAGAGCCCGGCGCACGTGACGAGAGCGTCCGCCGCGATCTCCTCGCCCGAGGTCTGGACGACGACACCGGATCCCGTTGTCGTGGCTGACACGAACGCGGTGTTGAAGCGGATCTCGCCGCCGGCGTCCTCGATTCGGCGCTTCATCGCCGCGCAGATTCCCGGATAGTCGATGATTCCGGTGGTTTCCACCCGCATCGCCTTGGTGGCACGCACATACGGCTCGTACTCGCGCGCCTCTGCGCCAGAGACGACCCGCGACGGCACGCCGTTCGCGTTGGCTCGGTCCACCAGCTTCTGGAGCTGTGACTCCTGAGAGGACTGCGTCGCCACGACCAGCTTGCCGGTGTTGCGATATTCAACCCCGTTCTCTTCTGCAAACTCACGGATCGAACGCACACCCGCCGCGCACATCAGGGCTTTCTGGCTGCCGGGAGCATAGTAGAGCCCGGAGTGAACCACACCAGAATTGCGTCCGGTCTGGTGTTGGGCGATCGTGGAGTCCTTCTCCAGGACGATGACCTCGTCACCGCGGCGCGCCAGGTTGTCGGCCACCGCCAGCCCGACAATTCCGGACCCCACCACTACTACCTTCGCCATGTCCTTCTGCCCTTCATCGTGTGAGTCTCGACGGACCGCGTCGAGACGCTGGTGACAGGTCACCACGCTCCTACTGGAGCGTAATGGTTCCACCCTGGAATGCCTGGGACTCTCGTCCGTTGACGACGGTGGCTGGACCCGTCGGCACGCCATAGACCCCCGCGGCCCCACCCTTCGCCTGCCACGCGGAACGCATCTTCGCGGACACGACGTGCGCACCTGTCGGCTCACTCCACACGACCCACGCTCCGGAGGAGAATGGGCTGTATCCCCCGGGTCGAGACCCGAAGTTCACCGGCTCGGCCGTCGGGTAGCCCACAGACTGCACTCCCCCGGCCGCACGCCAGGCATCCCGAAGCGGTCCCCAGATGGTGTGTGCGCCGGTCTGAGGCCCCCAGACGATGGACACGCCGTACCGCTCGAAATCGTTGTAGAGGCCGGTACCGTCACCGGTTGCCAGCGTGTCCGTCACCGGGTACCCGAGACCGTTCGCCCCGCCGTGCTGCCACCAGAGATCTCTGACCGCCGCCCGTATCGTGTGAGTTCCGGTGGCCGGGGTGGAGAGGATGGACCCGGCGTTCTCGAACTCGGCGAAGGTACCGCGGCCGTCTCCGACCGGCCCTTGGCTGCGCGTCGGATACCCGAGGCTCCCCACGGTGCCGCCCGTCTCCCACCACTTGAGCCGCACACCAGCGGCGTCGGCCAGGGTGTGGGCCCCGGTGGTGGGGCTCCAGACGATCGAAGCGGCATTCTCGAACTCGACGAACTGCCCCCGGCCGTCGCCCACCGGTCCCTGGTTGCGGATCGGGTAGCCGAGCGGACCCACGGTCCCCCCGGTGCTCCACCACTTCCCGCGCAGGTCGCCGGAGATCCGGTTCACTCCTGTCTGCGGCGACCAGAGCATCGAGGCGTAGTTCTCGAACTCGATGAACACCCCTCGGCCGTCGCCTACCGGCCCTTGGGACCGGGTGGGGTAGCCGAGCGATCCGGTCGCGCCGCCGGTGGACCACCAGGCGGCCCGCATGTCCGCCTTGATCGAGTGGCTCCCTGAGCTCGGCGAGTAGATCACCGATCCTTCAGGGAACTCCTGCGCGGTCCCGCGACCGTCGCCGACGTTGAACATCGGTGCCAGCGGGTATCCCAGCCCGACGAACTCCCCACCCGCAGTCCACCCCGGTCGGATGTTCGGCGGGATGACAAGCACCCCACGGTTCGAGGTGTACGTGGCCACGTGCCCCTTGGAAAAGTACGTCGCGGACCCGTCCCAGTAGTTCGTCTCAGCCTGGCGAGGTGCGCCCCACTGGCTCGACCAGCCACCGCTGGCGAGCCACGCGCTCCAGATGGGTGTCTGGTGCCCCGAGGTGAGCGTGTTGACGCGGTTGCGGAGCTCGGGAAGGAAGGAATAGCCTCCGTTCCCAGGGCATGCCGTCATCGCGAGGTCCCGGTGACCGACAATCCGGTACATCTGGATGGTCTGACCTGCCGGCCACGGTGACGTCGGGTGTCCGGCGGCCACGACGTTGACGACCTCCCACGCGTTGAAGTGGTAGTTGCCGCCCATCTTCCAGGCGACGATCGACGCAACGGATGCCTTCATAGCCTCCGACGGCTGGACAGTATCGAAGGTCCCCATCATCGAGACCCCGAAGCCACCGGAGTTGAATCCGCCGGCATGGGCACCGATCGCCGACCGTGTGAGTCCGCCGGAGCGACCTTCGAAGATCTGACCATAGGCGTCGACAAGGACGTTGTAGCCGATGTCACCCCATCCTCGAGCGATGGCGTGGTACTGGTAGATACCACGGACGATCTGCGCGGACTCGCCAGCTGTGTACCCGTTGGAGCTGGCGGTGTGGTGCAGCACCGTGAACATCGTCGTGTTGGTGTACTGCGGTGTCCACGTCATGATCGCCGGGTCAGCACCCCACTGCCCGCGGGTGATCACCACGGGCATGACCGGCGCCGCTCCCGCGCTCGGCAGGGGCGCGGCAAGAGCGGTGGACAGTACCGAGGCCCTCAATTCCGTCTCAGCTGTCGCGCCTGGCGCACTCTTCCGGAACGACGTGGGCTCGACGACCATGTCCTCTGCGGGTTCATCCGTGGCCGGTGCGTCTGTGCTCGGTGGTGCGGGAATGCTGGGAGGTGCGGGAACGGTCTGCGTGGGCGGGGGCGAGGAGGGGGCGATCGAGGGCGCAGGGGCCGGACCCAGGGACGGCGCGGGCAGAGGATCCACTGCGACTGGAGGATCGACGGGCACAGGAGGAGCAGCCGTCACCGACGGATCGAGGACCGCATCTGGGTCGATGCCCTGGGCAGCAGGGAGCTCGGCATCGGTCGAGCTGGCCTGGGGCGTGATCGCGACGAGGGTCAGCTGATCGTCCGCCGGTGCTCCGTCACGCCAAGAACGGACCTCCGCGCGCACGGCGCCTCCTGTCCACCAGGGGTCAGAACCACCGCGGGTCCCGTCAGCGTCCTGGTCCCCGTCGAGGACCGACCACTCGCTCCAGGTGCCTGCCAGGTCCTGGGCTCGGATCTCGACACGGTCCGGCTGAGGTCCGGTCCAGGTCACTGCGAGCATGGGGACCTCCGCGAGGTCGATTCCCCGTGCTGCCACAGCTGCCAGCTCGGTGTCGACCGACTGTGTCGCCGCGGAGGCGAGATCGACGACCGGGTCCGGAGCCGTGGGGTCCTCTGCCTGGACCGTCACGGCCGACTCCAGCGGGATCTCGAGGAGCAACGTCTCGGGAGCATCGACGGGGTCAACGTCCGGATGCGCGAGTCCACCGTCCCCGGGCACCGTCGCCAGCGTCTGTACCGGCGTCTGTGCCTGCGTCTGTGCAGACACCATCGCCGCCAGGCCCTGCGTCGCACTGTGTGCGAGGGCGACACCGGGGAGCGTCGCCGCTATGAGTGCCAACCCGAGGGAGGAGGCGAGGGCCGTCCCAGCTCTGCGGTTCATCCGTGGTCTCCGATGTCTGGAAGCGAATTGAGTTCTTGTCACATGGCTGACACGGCTGCAGTGCCGATAATACCGACCACGACGAAGGCCGAGACCCCCGCCGTGATTCCGGCGAACCGGCGGTCCCGCACCAGCACCAGTGCGACCAGGACGATGACGGGTGTGAGACCCATGGAGTAGCGCGCGACGATCCCGAAGTCGAACCCGAACGTGAGGTAGTTGCTGAGCCGGAGGACCGGCGCATAGAGCACGAAGGTCACCAGCGCGCCGAGCCCGACGAGCTCGGTGGGGCCGAAGGCGCCGTCGCGCCACCGGTACCTCTCCTGGACTCGACCGGTGAGCTCGTCGCCCCCGGGCAGGCGGACCCCGACGACAGCCAGGAAGAGACCGGCGACGAGCAGCATCCCCACCCAGACTGTGAGCCCCGCAGCGCCCGCACGGACCGGGTCGAGCGAGCTGAGCGTGGACGGCAGGACATATGCCTCGACCCACGGAGAGTGGAGACTCGTCAGCTCTCCCGCGATCCCGGTCAGGACCTGACTGAACGATGCGGGCTCCGCGAACTCGAACAGGACGTCGTTCCCGACCGTGGCACGGCTCTCGATCACCCACGACCACAGCTTCACTGGGACGAGGACGACGAGGCCGAGGACCAGGCCGTGCCACCACCGAGGATTCCAGGCGCCCAGCGCTGGGCGCCACCCGAACCACCGTCCGACCACCACAGCCAGGATCGCGACGAGGAACGGTCCGATCGCCAGCGAGATCGTAGCCGCGCTGAGTGCCGCGAACGTCGAGGCCGCAGCCAGCCACCAGAAGCTTCGCCCCTGACGCACCCACAGCAGCCCGGTACCCGCAACCAGCGCGCCGGCGAGGATCGCCAAGGACGAGGGGTTGACCGTCGTCCCCATGAACAGCATCATCGACGACGCGAGCGGAGCGCACGCTGCAGTGACGAGCGCCCACCGTCTCAGTCCTAGCCCCCTGGCGAACCACGCGCAGGAGACGGCACCCAGCGTCATCACGAGGGCGCTGAACGCCCGCAGGTAGTCGATCGGTCGACGCTCACCGAAGACGTCCTCGAGGACAGCCCGGGTAGCCGATGCACCGAGGTAGTACGTCGGGTAATGGATATAGCCCGTCGCGTACTCACCCGACGGCAGCATCGACGCGTCCATCGTGTCACCGCAGCTCACCGGCTGGCCGGCGTCGTGACCGATCCCGCAGATCCACTCCCAGACCACCTCCTCGCTGTAGGTCTGGCCCCGGTAGGGCAGCACGTCGTGCCCCAGCGACACCGTGTAGTCGTAGTGCGCATGCTCGTCCGTGATCGCCAACGGGGCACCCGCCAGCGCGGCACGGACGAGCGAGACGCCCAGAACCACGAGGACCACAGCGAGCACGACTACGGGTGCCGCTGCCCGGACCGCGTGGCCACGTCCGGTCGGCGTCACCTCACCCGCGCCGTCCTCGGAATGGCCCGTCGTCCGCGGCGGGACTCGGGCGCTCCCACGCCCGCCGCGCGTGGTCGTCAAGGAACATCAACGGTCCCGCAGGCGATCGTCGAGTTGGCCCCGCGATTGCCGCTGATCGCGTAGAGGCAGTAGGAGTGCCTGCCCGGCGCGAGCGCCCACGCGTAGGAGAAGCCGTGCTCGGCTCCCCGGTTGTAGTACGGGATCAGGTCAGGGCGTGACCCGTTGGCCAGGATGCTGACCCCGACGCCGTCGACATAGATGTGGGTCTCGATCGAGGCAGTCGTGTCCTGGTCGAGTGCCCATCCGGAGAACAGGACGGATCCCGGCGAGGCCACCACCGAGTCGAGCACCCCGATCGGGGGGGTGTCTTTCGTCGCGGCGATGGACACGGTCCGGCACCCGATGAGAGTGTTCGGGCCCGGGGTCGAATTGATGCCGTAGACGCACACGTTGTGCATTCCTGGACCGACCGGGAACGTGTAGCTGTAACCGTGATCCGCACCGTACGCGAAGGGGCCGACCAGGTCAGGCCGAGGTTCCTTGGCCATGATGCTGACTCCCACGCCATCGACGTAGATGTGCGCCTCGATCGGCGCCGTCGTGTCCGGGTCGATCGTCCAGCCCCAGACTCTCAGCGATGTCGGAGTCGTCGTCACACCATCGACAGTCCCGAACGGTGCCGCGTCGGCAATCGTGACCGTGCGGCAGGAGAGGAGCGTGTTCGGACCCGGCGTCGAGTTGATCCCATAGGCGCAGATGCTGTGCACACCCGGCCCAGCAGTGAACGTGTGGCTATAGCCGTGATCGCCGCCGCGGTTGTAGTAGGGGATCAGGTCAGGCCGAGATCCGTTGGCCATGATGCTGACTCCCACGCCGTCGACGTAGATGTGCGCCTCGATCGGGGCAGACGTGTCGGGATCGAGAGTCCACCCGGACACGGTCAAGGATGTCGCGGTCGTCGTCACCGCATCGATGACCCCGATCGGCGCGGCGTCCGCGACTGTCACGTTGCGGCAGTCAAGGAGCGTGTTGGCACCGGGCGTCGCGTTGATCCCGAAGACGCAGACGCTGTGGGTTCCTGGGGTGAGGGTGACCGAATAGGAGAACCCATGATTGGCACCCCGGTCGTACGCAGGCACCAGATCGGAGCGAGACCTGTCTGCCAGCAGGCCGACTCCCCCGCCGTCGATGTAGATGTGGGTCTCGATGGAGTCCGAGGTGTCCGGGTCTAGGGTCCACCCAGACACCGTGAGCGTCGTACCTTCCACTCGAACAACCTCGACGCTGCCGACCGGAGACTGGTTGAGCGGTTCGCCGAACCACAGCTTGAAGTAGTTGTAGAAATTGCGGTTGCCGTAGCTCGAGCAAGCGTCTCCGGTGCCGGACCCGGCCGCCAGCGCAGCAGCGTTGGGCTGGTACGGGGTGTAGTTGTACAGGCTGGCCGTGGCCTGGTTCTGGATGTAGACGGGTGATGTCCCGCACGCGGCGTTCGGGTGGAACCGCACGTTGTTGATCGTGCCCGCCCGGTGGTTCCAGTTCTTCGGTGTCAGCGCGTAGCTCTTGAGCTGAGCCGCGGCGGAGTACACCTGGTTCTGGAACCCGTAGTACTGGACGTCGCACGGCGCGGTGTCGGGGCACGCGTACCCCATGGCCTTCTGGTAGCGGGTCACGGTCAGTCCGGTGCCGGATGCCGTGACGAGACCTTGCTCCTTCTGCAGCATGACGAGGAGCACCTGAGGGTTGATGCCGCACGCGCTGCTCACCTTGGCGATGATCTGGGCCGCAGATTCGTTCCCGGTACCGACGTAGGGCGAGGTGCACTTGGCGGTAGCCGCCCGTGACGTCGTGTCCTGACGGAAGGTCTTGAGACAGAGGCTTCCATCCTTGCCCGGGACGCAGTTGGCGCCCTTGCCCGCGATGAAGGCCTCGATCTCGCCGACTGTCATGGACGTGCTCTTGTAGAAGGCGGTGTCGCTGATGATCAGCCCTGGGTCAAAGGTGTCGGCCGCCAGGCTCGGCGTGGCCAGGAGGACTCCTGCGACCGCGGTCGCTGCGGTTGCCACCACGACCAGTCCGAGGCGGACTGTCCGGTCGAACCATTCTCGTGCCGTTCCAAACATCACTGGACCTCGATCGTCGTAGGAGCCGAAGTGCCGGTCGTCGTCGAAGATGCATAGCCGAGTGTGGCGGACCACGTCCCCGCGGACAGGAGTGAACGCTCGATCGAGAGTCCTCCGCACGACGTTGTCTTGGCGTCTGCCACACCCGGCGCCTCCGCCGTGACCGCGGCGCCTGCGCTCGTCAGCGTGAGCATGCACACGCCACCGTCCTCGACCGCATTCCCGACGTAGCCGGAGACCATCACCGTCGAGGACTCGGGGTCGTAGAGTCCGAAGGTGATCACGACGTCAGCCGCACCGCCGGTGGGCTGCTCTTCGACAGGGGGGTTGTCGTCCTGACCCGGGTCAGGTGTGATCGGGTCAGGTGCAGGGATCGGCTTCACCAGGTCCCCATCGACGACAGGCGACTCGGTAGTAGGGTCCGTCGTGGTGGGGGCTGTCGTGCTGGTCGCAGTGGGGTCGGCTGTCGCCGAGGGTGAGGTAGCCGTGGTCTCAGGATCGTCCGAGCCGGCTCCGCGTGTGACGGCGTAGAGCAGCGCAGCAATCCCGATCGCCAACAGGATGCCGATGGTCCAGAGTACTTTCCCACGCATGACGACACTCTCCTGGTTGTTCAATGCCCGCACGGGCAGTTCCAACGAACACTAGCCCGCCCCGATGCCTCCCGAGGCAGCGCCACGCGCTTGCTGGCAGATGCAGAAGGCCCGCCCCCGCAGACCGATGGTCAGGGGAGCGGGCCTGCGGGAGAGTGCGACGTCAGATCGTCACGACGGTCCCTGTCGCAGCGGACTCGAGCATCGCCTCGGCGACCCGCAGCGTGTGCAGCCCTTCGGCGAGGGTCACGATCTGCGAGCCCGTTCCGAGTACAGCGTCACGGAACCCTTCGTGCTCCACACGCAAGGGTTCGCGCTTCGCGAGGGCGTAGCGGACCACATCTCCCTCGGAGACGCCCCGGAACGTCGCGATCGACTCCCACTCGGTGTCGAAGGTTCCGTTGGCGAAGAACGTGAGGTCGGCGCTGCCTGTGTCGGCGACGAAGGCGCCGCGCTCGCCGGTGACGACGGTGACACGCTCCTTCATCGGAGAGAGCCAGTTCACCACGTGGTTGACGACAACACCGTTGGCGAGTCGCCCGGTGGCGAAGAGCATGTCTTCGTGTGTGCGGCCGCTGCGATGTGCCGTCTGTGCCGAGATCGACGCGTGGGGGCTCTGCGCCACCCAGGCGGTCAGATCGATGTCGTGCGTCGCGAGGTCCTTGACCACACCGACGTCTCCGATACGTGCGGGGAACGGACCCTGTCGGCGCGTCTGGATCTGGTATATCTCACCGAGCTCCCCGCGCTCCAGCCGCCGACGCAGGTCCTGCAGCGCCGGGTTGAACCGCTCAATGTGGCCCACCGCACCGACGAGTCCGCGACTGTCGAAGGCGTCGACCATGCGCTGTCCGGCGGCGGAGTTCTCAGCCACTGGCTTCTCGATCAGCGCGTGGATCCCCGCTTCGGCGAGGGCAAGCGCCGTCGACTCGTGGAATGCCGTCGGAACCGCGACGACGGCGATGTCGATACCTGCTGCGATGAGGGCGTCGACGTCGGGAAGCAGGTCGAGCGAGCCCGCCACGCCGTACGGGTCTCCTCCGGGGTCGGCCACCGCGACGAGATCCACACCGTCGATCTCACGTAGGACTCGACCGTGGTGACGCCCCATCGCGCCGAGTCCGATCAGTCCAGCACGGAGGTTGGCCATCAGGATCCTGCCTTCACGAGGGTGTTGACTGCGGTGACGATGCGCTCGAGGTCGCCCTCACTCAAAGAGGGGTGGACCGGCAGCGAGATGACCTGCTGCGCCGCGCGCTCGGTCTCAGGCAGATCGAGCCCGGGGGCGAACGCCTCCAGGCTGGCCAACCGGTGGTTCGGGATCGGGTAGTAGACGCCGCTGCCGACCTGGTACTCGCTGCGGAGCGCCGCCACGATCGCGTCGCGGTCCTCCGGGACCCGGATCGTGTACTGGTGGTAGACGTGCACAGCGTCTTCGGCGACCTGAGGAGTGGAAACCCCTTCGAGGTGCGCGTCGAGGAATGCGGCGTTCTCCTGCCGGATCTTCGTCCAACCCTGGACCTTGGTGAGCTGGACCCGTCCGATCGCCGCGTGGATGTCCGTCATACGCGCGTTGAAGCCGATGACCTCGTTGGCGTACTGCTTCTCCATGCCCTGGTTGCGCAGCAGGCGGATGTTGCGTGCGATCTCGTCGGAACCGCAGGACACCATGCCGCCCTCACCCGAGGTCATGTTCTTCGTCGGGTAGAGGCTGAACATCGCGAAGTCTCCGAAGGATCCCACCGGCGCGCCTCCGAGCTGCGCACCGTGCGCCTGTGCTGCGTCCTCGAACAGCAGGAGGCCGAACTCGTCGGCAAGGCCCCGCAGGCCGTCCATGTCCGCCGGGTGACCGTACAGGTGCACCGGCATGATGGCCTTGGTCTTCTCGGTGATCGACGCTCGGACGCTCTCGACGGAGAGAGAGAAGTAGTCCGGCTCGATGTCGGCGAAGACCGGGGAGGCGCCGGTGAGGGCGACGGAATTGCCTGTGGCCGCGAACGTGAACGACGGCACGATGACCTCGTCGCCGGGACCGACGCCAGCGGCCAAGAGGCCGAGGTGCAGGCCGGCCGTGCCGGAGTTGACCGCGACGCACTGCCGTCCGGCCACGAGCACGTCGGCGAACTCGCGCTCGAAGGCGGCAACCTCAGGCCCTTGGGCGATCATTCCGCTGCGCATGACGCGGTCGACGGCGGCACGCTCGTCGTCACCGACGATCGGTTTGGCCGCGGGGATAAGTTCCAGGTTCACTGCGCAGTCACCTCTTCGAGTTGTCCTTCACTGACTTGGTACAGCCGCTGCGTCTGCGGGCACCGGAACTGGTCACCCTCGGCGACCAGCGGTACCCCCGCGAACCCGACCCAGCCGACCTGGCGAGCGGGCACACCCACGACGATCGCGTGGGCCGGAACGTCTCGGGTGACCACAGCACCGGCCGCGACGGTCGCCCAGGCACCGACCGTCAGTGGTGCAACGCAGACCGCGCGAGCCCCGATCGAGGCTCCTCGCCCCACGACCACTCCGACGGCGTCCCAGTCGTGTGCGCTCTTCTGCGATCCGTCTTCGTTGATGGCCCGCGGGTACTGGTCGTTGGTCAGGACGACCGAGGGCCCGATGAAGACACCCTCACCCAGGGACGCAGGCTCGTAGACGAGCGCGTAGTTCTGGATCTTGGTTCGGGCCCCGACCGTCACTCCTGTCCCGATGTAGGCGCCACGGCCGACGATGCACTGCTCACCCAGAACAGCGTCCTCGCGGACCTGGGCGAGGTGCCATATCTGGGTTCCGTCTCCGATGTGCGCCTGGGCGGATACATCTGCGCCTTCGGCAATGCGAACTGACATCAAACTGCTCCCTATGGAGGTCAACGTGACTTCGGCGGCAATATCGCTCCGCGCCACAGGCTATCGCAGTGACGGGAGCGTCTGACGGACAGACGTCCTAGGCGGAACACCCGCTCAGGTGATCCCGGGGTCACCGCTGTAGTGCCCTCGCCTCTTGAGCGTGACCGCTCCGATCACCGCAGCACCGCCTGCCGTGACCAGGTCAGCGACGGTGAAGATCACCCGAGACATCGCCGCGAACGCGGTGGCCGGCGCCATCCCGATCAGCGGTGTGAGCGCGGTGATGATGACGATCTCCCGGACACCTGCCCCGGACGGCAGGAAGAAGGCGAACAGACCGGCCATCATCCCCGTCGCCATGATCCCGATGCAGAGGAACAGCGCAGACACACCCAGATCGGTGGCGGTGCGGGCCAAGATCCACAGGTGGATGCCGTAGCAGGTGTACGAGCCGAATGCCCAGAGCAACGACTTGACGACGGTCCGGCCCAGGACGGGGTGGTCGGGTGCGGGGCGCCGGAGGATCTTGAACCCGAAACGCGCCATCGCGTTGAGGATCTTCGGATGCAGAAGGACGAGGGCGACCGGCAGCAGGACGTACAAGAGATAGACGGGCTTCAGATCCGGTCTGTCGCTCACGATCTCCGGCAGTGCGGTGAGTGCTGCGATCAGAGCAGCGACCATCGCGACCGCGACAGAGAAGATGGTCGCGGCGAACACGCGTGCGCGAGCCAACCCCGCCTTGCGTCCCAACTCGACCTGGAGGACGTAGGCCCAGACCGTGCCTGGAAGGTACTTGCCGAGCTGACCCACCAAGAAGATCGGTGCGCCTCGGCCAGCGCCGATCGGCCGTCCGAGATCGTCGACCAGTACCTGCCAACTCATCGTGGCCGAGGCGATGCCTGCCGAGACGGCGACGAATGAACCGACGAGGGACAAGACTGATATCCGACCGAAGTACGGGCCCACCTCGTCCCAGTTGCGCCAGATGTAGTAGACGGCCGCGCCGACGACGAGCACCACGAGGAGGTACCGGACGATGTTGATCAAAGCTGCGCGCTTCGAGCGAGCGGGTACCACCGGGTCGACAACGTCCGCAGTGCCGGCTCTCAGAACAGCCACCTCCGCACCAGCACCATCGTCGTCAATCACACGCCGCACCCATCCTGTTCGACACATGTCAGCTGACACACCGTTGAAGAGTCTAGGGCACGGTCCGGCAGACCAATCTCACCCCAAGACCTCACCATCTGTTCGCTCAGAGAAGCATTACTCCATCAACCCTAGCAAAACACCTCTCAGGAGACGCTGACCTGCACGTCAGTCCCCGACGGACACGATCGCCTCACCGGACGGACAGGCACTGCTGAGCTCGCCCTCGAGGCTGTCGTTGCGCGTGTATACCTCGATGCCCGGCGCTCCCAAGATGAGTTCACAGAGTTCGTGGATCTCGCCAGCCTCGAAGTATGCCCACAGCCGCACGCCTCCTGGGACGCCTGGCAACTCTAGGTACTCGCCTGATGCATCACTGCCCCATGCAAGGGCACCCCAGAAGTTCCCAAGGCGGTCATTCCCGGGATCAGACCAGTCCCAGAAGACGAACGGACTGCCGTCGCCCGCACCGTCCACTGCCTGCTCGACCACCTCAGCGGAGGGTTGCACCCACCCTCGGGCCGCCGGGAGGATAGGCGCCTGGGAGGTGGTCGCGGACCCACTCAGCATCAACACCGCAAGGGAAACTGAGAGTGAACTGATCCCGAGGCGGTCACGCGCGAGGCCTGGGCTAGATCCGCTCTCAGTCCACAGCGCGATGGGCACAAAGAGCACCCAGAGGAGACTGCTGCTCACGAGCCAGTTCGTCTTCAAGGCGTAGTAGGTCCACGTCACCCCCGGGCCCGGAAGTCCGGTGAGCCATACGACGACGAGCCCACCAGCGACACCGGCCGCCAGCGGAACAATCATCTGCCGAGAGATCGTCTTGCCTTTCGCTGCTACCGCGATACCGGTGGTGACCAGCAACAAAACAACAATCATGAGACTGTAGGGCGACTTGGAGGATCCCGTGAGAATGAAGCTCGCCTCAAGTCTTGGCAAGAAGCGCGCAACCACACACGCAATCCCGACAAGTCCTAGAGCGCCAGTCCAGATAGCCAACCACCAGACGACCCGGAACGATCCACTCCGCATTCTGATGCGCATGTCGGCGCCACGGGAAGTAACCCTGCGCAAATCTCTGGCCGCGACCACTATTGCAGCCACCAGGGTTGCCGCTGGCACGATAGCAATCATCGTCCAACTGACAAACGCCAGCGGGACGGTCGCAACCAACATGAAGAATGGCACCAAACCGCTCAAGCGGCTGGAGAAATACCGGAGCCCAAACACCACGCCGGCTATCGAAAGAGGCAGTGCGCCGTAGGCCGAGAGAAATCCGTCATCGAGCGCCATGCCGAGCATGAACCCGGTACCCGCGCTCATCGATGCGACAAAGAGTGTCACGAACAGCGGCCACGAGATTCGACCGCCGTTCCGTAGATCTGACCGTCGAACCTCAAGAAGTGCGGCCGCGGTGAGAACGCCGATAGCGATCGCTGAGAGAATGTATGTAGACGCCATCGCTTCAATGTCATTGCGCATGACTTCACCAACACTGCCTGACCGATCACCCACACCGGCGAGCATCGCGGTGAATGCGCTCACACCCGCAGGATATTCGGCAAACGTCGAGATTCCGACTCCACCATCAGTCATGATTCCACGAATGATCGCAACGTGATTTCGCGCATCACCGCTCATTGCCCACGCGATATCATTGTACTTTCCGAGCGAACCGACTATCCCGGCCACGGCAAGGAAGGATCCAGAAATTGCTGCGGGAACCGCCATGTAAGTACGTGAGTACTGCGTACCTTCTTCGCTGGAGCGACGTGAGTACACTAAGAGACACAGTCCGAGCACGGCCGGAGCGACTGCCATCGCGACATTCACAGTCGAACCATGAAGGCGCGGTGACACGATTCGCATGAGAGTACTGGATGCGAGCACAATACCAAATGTTCCTACAATTCCTCCGGCCCACGCGGCAGAACCCCGCAGTCCTTCAAAAGTCCGCCCGAGGCCCGCAGCGAGGGTCCACGTCGAGAGCAGCACTATGGCGCCGGCCAAACCGAGGACCTCGTACGCCAGTGCCAGGACCACCAGAATGATCACCACCGCAGGACCGTATGCCACCGCATGCGCTGTCCACCCTCCCACGATCGCTCCGTCGGGCCTATCGGACTCTTCCGTCAACAATTCCTGTTGCCTTTCTTCTGCGACACGGATGCCGCTCCCGCGGTTGCTGCGGGAGCCCGAACACCGACCGCCCCCGGTGCGCTTGACTCCACGCCGCTCTACTCTGCCATGTGATGGCGCAACAGCATGTCTCCCGGTGGGCTTCAACGTGGTGCCCCCCGAGACCGTCTTGCCAGTGCAGCCAGCGCGTGCCGCCCCTCCCGCGACGTGGGACGAGCACACGACGCCACCTTCCTCAAGACGCCCACCAACCGCGCCCCAATGATCGGCGCACCGCGCGGAGCCACTGGCAGGCAGCCTCCACGCGCGGGTACGATCGGCGGATGAGCAGCCAAGCCACAGCTGGGACACGTCGCGAACCCGGCCTCACCTACGCCGACGTCGTGCATCTCTATGAGGCCCTGCTTCGCCGCACGCCTTCACCAGCAGAGGTCGAGGGGCAACTTGCCGCTACGACTGACTGGCAGGTGCTTCTGACTGCGATAGCCGCGAGCGACGAATATGGGGCGCAAAAAGGATTCCCATCGTCACCGGCGAATCCCACGGTCAACATCTGGCATCCGGAGCTTGCCGCCTACACTCACGCGGCGGGTAGCCTCTCCGACGACATGAGCACCCTCATGGGCCTCGACGGATGGTTGTTTCTCATCGCGGGTTCCAACTCTGTCCTTGACCAGCATCAAGCAACGTTTGACCCCGGAGAGACCTGGGCCAGCGACTGGTCAGAGATCGTGAACTACCGCCGCCGCGAGGCGGCCCGGCTCGGGGTCCAGATCAGTCTGTTGATCGTGCCAGACAAGCTCTCAGCGATGCACGAGTATCTACCGGCATCATATTCACTCGACGCGCTCCCGCCAGCAGCGACCCTGGCTACGACTCTGCGGGTCACGTACCCTCTCACCGAGCTCAAAGCGGTAGAAGGGGGCGCTTTCCTCAGAACAGACACTCATCTGTCTCTGCCTGGGAACCAGGCGCTCGCCTCATCTGCGCTATCTTCGCTAGGAATCTCGCGGCAAACTGCTGCAATTGACGCACTGCCCGTCGCCATGTATGCCAGCAGTGGGGATCTTGGGCAAAACATGTCTCCGCCGGTGGTCGAAATCATGGCGACCTTCAATTCACTCGGCGCAGCCCAGATAGCGGAGGACAATCATGATTCGATGCGTGCGGCCGGTCGACATGTGGGAATTCGAAGGGTCTACCACAATCCAGAGGCCATCGACCGCCGCACAGCCCTGATCTTCGGCGACTCCTACAGTTTTGGCGTCGAAGGCTACCAGGGGATCGCCTGGTTCTTTGCGCAGTATTTTCGCAGCGTTCACTTCATCTGGTCCCCGTTTGGATGGGATTCGAACTATGTGGCGGAGTCCGGAGCAGACATCGTCTTGTGCGAGATGGCAGAACGATTCGTTCCACGACCGCCAAAGGTCGCGATCGATGCAGCCGAGCTCACGCGAGCCTCCCTGGAGGATCACTCAGCGTAGGCCAGGCCTCTGGCGCGGTCCCGCTCAGCAGCAGAGAATCCTCATCGACCATCCGATCCACGATCTCGGCGAAGGATACAGACGGAGACCATCCGAGCACTGATTTGGCCTTGCTTGCGTCGCCGACCTGGACTGGCGCATCGCCCGGGCGCATGAACTGCGGATTGATGACGACGTGCTCTCGCCATGAGTCTCCGACTCCAGCACGCCGCAACGCGACCTCCACAAAGTCTGATACTGAGTGCGACACGCCCGTTGCCACGACGAAATCGTCTGAGTACTCGCCCTCGCACGCGCTCATCATCGCCTTCACATAGTCAGGAGCCCAGCCCCAATCGCGGCGCGCATCCAAATTGCCAAGTTCAATGACTCCAGATCCATCCCGTCCGATTCGCGCGGCACCGGACGTGATCTTTCGAGTCACGAAAGTGGTTGGCCTGATCGGTGACTCATGGTTGAAGAGGATACATGTCGATACGCCAAGCCCACGATCGCGATACACAGCTGCCAGGTGGTGCGCATAGGCCTTGGCGGCGCCGTAGGGATTGGACGGACGGACCGGAGAAGACTCAGAGAGCAGGTCTGGGCCCGATACACCAAATATCTCCGAGCTCGAGGCTTGGAGGAACGACACCTTTGCCTCACCTTGCTGACCAAGACGCCACGCTGCCTCAAGGAGCGTGGCCACGGCCTCGCCAGTCACGCGAGCCGTCGTCAGTGGATCAGACCACGACTTCGCTACCGAACTCATGCCGCCAAGATTGTAGATGTAGTCAGGTCTGACCGCGGCGACAATTCCGGACAGAGCTGCTCCGTCTGCAAGGTCCGCCACGTGAAAAGTCGGGAGCATGGGGAGATCTCTAAAACGAGCGTCGCTATCTGCGATCTCACGCCTCACGACCCCGTGGACCTCGACGCCGCGAGCAGTCAGTTCGGCCGCGAGGTATCGTCCGTCCTGACCTGTGATCCCCGTGATCAATGCGCGCTTCATACCTCAGACCTTCAGCATGTCGGACAGTATCTTCTGCTCACGCAGATCGTTGTCGACCATCATCCCGATGAGTTCGTGGAAGCCCACCTTCGGCTCCCACCCGAGGACGGCCTTTGCCTTGGAGGGATCGCCGATCAGCAGCTCGACCTCCGCTGGTCGCATGAACTTCGGGTCCTGCTTGATGAGTCCCTCCCAGTCGGAGATTCCCACCGCACCGAAAGCAACGTCGAGCAGATCTCGGATCGAGTATGTTACTCCGGTGGCGATCACGTAGTCGTCCGCCTCGTCCTGCTGGAGCATGCGCCACATCGCATCGACATAGTCGCCGGCGAAGCCCCAGTCTCGTTTGGCATCCAGATTCCCCATGACGATCTCGTTCTGGAGCCCGAGCTGGATTCGCGCGACGGCCCGGGTGACCTTCCTGGTCACGAACTCCGGTCCCCGACGAGGGGACTCGTGGTTGAACAGGATGCCCGAGGAAGCGTGCATTCCGTAGGACTCCCGGTAGTTGATTGTCATGTAGTGGCCGAAGACCTTCGACACGCCATAGGGGGATCGCGGCCAGAGGAGAGTCGTCTCTCGTTGCGGCACCTCTTGCACCTTGCCGAACATCTCGGAGCTCGACGCCTGGTAGTACCGGACACGTGACATGTCATCTCGCGAATAGAGACGAATGGCCTCCAGCAGGTTGAGCACACCCTTGCCGGTGACATCTGTTGTCAGCATGGCGTTCTCCCACGAATATGCCACGAATGAGATCGCACCTAGGTTGTACACCTCGTCCGGCGTGGACGCCTCAAGGGCGCGAAGCAGACTCGACAGATCCGTGAGGTCACCCGTCAAGAGCTTCACTCCTGGGACGGTCTCGCGCACGAGTTCGATCTTCGGATTGTTCTGTCCTCGAATCAGCCCGAAAACTTCATAGCCTTTCGAGAGCAGCAGTTCTGCCAGGTAGAGACCGTCCTGACCGGTGATGCCGGTGATCAAGGCGCGACGCATATTTCCTCCAACTCTCAACCCGACGAGCAACAATCGAAGACCGTCGAAACACGACATCCATGCGGGCGGCAGCCCGCGTTTCAGAACCAGCGCGCTCTCACACCGCTGCCATCGCCCCAGGCGTCAAGACCGACGACTGTCAGCTATGCCTTTCGGAGTCGCGAGTAGAATGCGCGCGGTCGGCGGGAATACCTGAAGAGCCGAGTCTCGAGCAGGCGACGTAGTTCCTGTTCGGCGGCTGCCAGCTTGTGAGTGAGGTCGGACGCGTTCTCGTGGGCAGCCGCCCGGGCTGGCGCTTCGGCAAACGCCTTGATGGTCGGTGCCAGCAGGTCTCCCGCAAGCTTCTGCGCCGCAGCGGCAGAATCGCGGAGCTGAGCGCACTCAGCCTGCGCATCGTGCAAGTCAGCCTGCGCCGCGGCCAACGTCATCTCGAGATCAGCAACCCGCGCCTCGGTCGATGCGAGAGAGCTCAAGGTCTCGGAGTGTCCGAGGTCTTGGCTGGCGAGCCGACTTCCCAGTTGGGCACTCCAACGGTCAACCGTCGCGGCCTGTTGTGTCGCCCCGTTACCTCCAAGAGCTGCAAGGCGGGACAGTGACTGGGGCGGGGACGACGAATCGAACGACAAGGCAGAATGGACGCCGTTCCACCACGCCTCAGAATCACTCTTCCGCTGTGTATTCGCGGCGTCCAGGAAGCTGGAGATGTCCTCGGTGCGCGCCCATGCGCCGGCAACAGCGTCGACGGCGTCGCCGTGTGCGAACGCGCCAGGACTGACGTGCAGAGAGCTCACGCCGAAGTTCGCCATCGCTCCCTTGATCTTTGTGCTCGTGTAGGCATCGACGCCGATGCCCACGCTGGGCACCGATCCGGAGAGACCAAAGACGATCGGGTGGTACCGCGAGCTGATTACCAGGCTGGCGCCCCGGGTCAGTTCGGCCACCTCTGCGGCAGTCATCATGGGAGCCTGATGGACCCTGTCGCCGGCTACCGCCTCCGCGATCTCGGCATGGAATGCCAGATCGTCCGTGGGATTCCCGTCGATGGAGCCCCCTTGGTGCGGGATCAGCACCACGTCGTAGTCAGTCATGTCGATGGAACGGTCGAGAAGATCGACGATCAGGTCCCGGTAGATCTCCGGGCCGAGGATGCCTGCGTACGGAGCGAACGTTGCCGCGATGTAGTGGCGAGGTGCGATCCATGCAGGCGACGAGCCTGGCAGGTATGTGGCGTCGTCGATCGTCAGTGTTGATCGGTCGATCGGAGCCCCCAGGCGCCCCAGCAGGTCGAGCGACGCCTCCTCGCGCACGCCGACAAGACGCGCAGTGTGCAGCAGTCGCGCGATGAGTTCGCCATCGCGACCAAGCAGGTGCGGGCCGAGCGTCTGGCCGCTGACGACAAACGGCTTTCCGAAGACCCCAGCGACAATCGCAAGTGCGGCGCGCTCATAGATGTGCTCTGGCCACGTCGAGCTCAAGTTCCCGCCACCGGTGACAGCGATTGCGTCGGCGCCTGAGACCGCGTCGATCACTTCCCAAGCGGTGTCGTCCCAGGGAAGCGAGTCTGCCCTTCCCCGGGCCGCGGACTCGAGTGCGATCAAGCGCTCCTCGCAAGCCACCCTGCTATCGGCGATCGGCCCGAAGCCGAACCTCGGGACCGCATTCCATCCATAACGCGTGCGTGTGTCGTCGACGCAACCACTGATCGCCGTGACTGAGACATCTCCCCGCTTCGCCATCTCTGCCGCGAAAGCCTCGGCCATTGCTTCGTCGCCCGCGTGGAAGTCCACACTGCTGCCGATATCTCCGAGAATGAGTAGTCTCACCGTACGCCCTCTTTCGAAAGTTCCTGCCACAATTCAGAAGGGAGCGTGCTCGCCTTCAAGATGTCCGCGACTCGTGCCGGCGAGAACCGCTCCAGCTGGCGAAGCCCGTTGCGTATCATCTGATCGATGCCCACTCGGTCTTCCACGACTCTCCGCATCGCCCGTGCTGCGGCCTCGAGGTCTGGGTCGGCCCAGCTAGCAGACGGGTCGTAGGGCGCGGCGTTCGGCCCGACGGCGGTCATCGTGTACGGGACGATGAGCGCAGACTCGTCGTCCATGAAGCCAAGGTTCCCCGAATACCCAGTGGCAATGACAGGGGTTCCTGACGCCATGGCGTCGACCAGATTCAGCCCGTACCCCTCGGAACGGTGAAGGGAGACAACGCAGTCGGACAGCTCGATGATCCCTTGCATCTGCGACGAGGTGACATACCCGTCGCGCAGGATGATGTCCGACCGGCCGCGCAGAGCGAGACGAACGCGCTCGCGCTCCAACGGCCTGTGGTGCCCGTTGATCGACTTCACGAGGAGGCATGTCTTTCCGTTGTCCGCGAACGCCTCGCAATATGCATCGATCGCGGCGATCGGATTCTTGCGCTCCATCGTCGAAAGGTAGTCAAAGTTGACCAAGAAGACCGTCTTGTCCTCCGGTATGCCTAGTTGCGCCCGAGTGAAGGGTGTCCTGTGCCTGTTCTCGGTGACGACGGGAAGCGGGACGACCTTGACTGGCTTCCTCGTCACCGCCGCCACTGATGCGCGGGTGAACTCGCTGGCGACCCATACCTCGTCGACGTAGTCAAGGGCACTCAGGTGGTGCTCCGGGAAGGCCTCGAGCTCCCAGAACCAGTAGCCGATCCTCTTTCCGGGAAGCCGGTCCAGGTCAAGCATCCTCACAAGGCGTTCCGTCTGATCGGCATTCACACAGATCAGGGCGTTGTCGTAGGTAGGCACCTCGGTGAGCACTCCTGCGTATGCGTGGTCCTGGCGGGACTGTGGTCCCACCGACACACCGACCATCTCCCACGGGAGCCCTGTGAGCGCCATCGCCTGGGACACGCGCCGTCCAGCTTCGCCGACACCCAGCTCTGCCCGCGCATATCCGAGCACACTCCAGCCGACAGCACTGCGCGAATCCGACTGCATACGCAACGGAGCCATCGGCCGGCGTGCCTCCGGCTTGACGATCTGGATCTCATCGTAGATGTACGACGATCCCTGATCCACGTCGAGCCAGTGCCGATAGTCTCCGGCGTGCTTTCCTAGCGGGTCAGCAAAAGCGATTCGAAGATCCTGACGTGACTCCCAAATGCCCATCTCCAGGCGACTGAACGTCACCCTGCCCGCGCGGATCGTCTGCTCCAGGAGCCACTCGGTAAACTCGTCAGGCGCCGCCAGTGGGTCTTTGGGAACTACACCCTTCGCGGTCGAATCCTTCAACACCCTCCGATAAAGGGATCGCACGAGCGGAGTGAGTCGCAGACCGTTCGAGAGATTCCCGTTCCGATAGGGGTTCTTTCGCATCTCGACATGCCCTGCGCCGACAAGTTCCGCACCGTAGCCGCCGCACAGAAGATGAAGATCCGAGTTCTCGCTCAACAGGGTCCTCGGATTGGCTCCCATGTGCTTAGAGAGCAGCCACGGCTTCGCTGGGTCGTACCCGCTGAAGTGGAAGAAACGGAGCGGCGCATCGCCCGCCCAGAAGACACCCTGAGCGTCCTGACGAACCCGGCGGTCATGGAGGTTCCAGTACGCGGCGTTCAAGCCGCGGTCGCGCGAAATGAAGGGGGTGAAGAGCGATGGTGTCCAGTCGATCCACCGCTGGTCTGTGAACAGCGCACGTTCCAGATCGACCACGGCGTCTATCGACAGCCGCTCGTGCCACCACGAGAGGAACTTGTACGACTGCGCTCCGACCGAGATGAAGCCGAGGTTGTACATGCCTGAGTGCATGATCGCTTGCTCGTCAAGGGCGGCCCCGTCGCGGGGTATTGGGTCCAGCGTGTGCGGTGTCAGGAACATGCCGGCTTCTCTGGCCTTCGAGAAGACGTCGTCGAGGTTGGCGTATACCCTGATATCCGGATCGAGATACGTAGCCGTCGACGCACCAGACCGGATCAGGTGCATGAGGAGCGCGGGCTTCAGGGCCGTCGCATACTCCATGACGTCATATATGACCTGCATCTGGTGAACGACCCGGGGCTCGAGCCCGATGTCGGCCGGGAGAAGGACAACTCCAAGTCCCTCGAGATCCCGGTCAGCTTCATCGCCATCGATCACCAGAGTGAAGAACGGGCTCGTCGGGTGGTGGGTGTGGAAAGAGCCCGCGAGCACCCTGGCCTGCGCTACGTAGTTTCTCGCGACGATCGTGCATACGGAGTACCCAGCTCCTGCTGGTCTATCCTCGGCCACAGGAAGGGCCCCCTCGTCAGTAGTCAGCGACTCGGCGGGACGGGCGACAAGAGTCTTCGCACCGAGATTCCGGCAATCATAGCCCAGGTCGCGAACACGATACCCACACACGATCGACCAATGGGGCTTCCTTCCCACCCGAAGCACTGCCCCCACCGTGGCTACTTGGCTGGCTCGACCATCTCTGCCAGCACGGTGAGGTGCTGCCCCACCACGACGTCGAGTGCGAAGTTCGCCCGAGCGATCTCCTGACCCGCGAGCCCGATGTCGCGCGCGCCCTCTGGGTCGCGCAGCACCTCGAGGATGGCCTCGCTCACAGCCTGCACGTCCCCGATCGGGGTCAGGTACAGGTGCTTGCGGTCCTTCAGCGCGATCGTGGGGAAGTTGTCTGCCCGGGCCGGGGCGACGACAGGCACGCCTGCAGCCATGGCTTCCAGCGTCGCCGTCCCCAGACCGATGCCCTGCTCGTGGGCCTCCACGTTTGCCGCCGCGAGGAAGTTCGGCACCTGCGCCTTGGGGACCGCACCGGTCGAGATGATCGACCCTGCGACACCGAGCTCGTCGGCGCGCTTGAGGAACTCGTCGTAGTAGACCTGTCCGACGACCACGAGCTTCGCGCTGGGGAACTCCGCGAGAACCGCAGGCAGTGCCTCGACGATCTTGACCCGGTCGCGGAGCGGGATGATGTGCCCGATCGACAGGATGAGGGGCACGTCGTCAGCAACGCCGATCGCGGCTCTGGCGACGTTCGCGTCCCCGCCCAGCGTCCACGTGGGGTCCACACCGACAGGGATGTAGTCCAGCCCGGAGTACCGCTTGCGGTACCGGTCCTTGATGTACTCGTCCATGAGGACGTCCATCACCACGATGCGCGGGCGGTACCTGCGCAGGACCGGGGCCACCATGGTGGCATCAAGCATGCGGAAGATCCCGGAGTACAGGGCGGTGGGGTTCTCCAGGCGGGTGTGGACGCTCAGGAGCGACGGGACACCTCGCTTGCGCGCGTACTCGCCCGTCGCCCAGGTGAGGTCGAAGAACTGACCGTGCTGGTGGATGACGTCCGGCTTGAAGTCGTCGAGAATCCGCGCGATCGACCGAGCGAGCCCCGGGCGGGTCGCGAAGGAGATGTCGAAGCTCACGGCGAAGCGGGTCTTGGGCAGCGCGACCGAGGGCATCCGGATGATCGTCAGGCCGTCCCGCTCCTCGCGGGCGGGGGCGTCCGCGTACGCAGCCGTCAGGACGAGGACCTCGTGCCCCAGGGCCGCGTACCCCTTCGCCAACGACTCGGAGAGGTGGGAGCTTCCGCCCACCCGCGGGGGGAAGAAGTTATTGACTACAACAATCCGCATGATGTCCTTCAGTGGTGGGTGGCGGAGGCGACGTCGAACGTCGGCATTCCCGCCTCGTCGAGCGCGACCGTGCCGATCACGCGAGCAGGGACGCCCGCGACGATCGTCCTGGCGGCGACGTCGGACGTCACCACTGCCCCAGCGCCGATCACAGCCTGGTCTCCGATGGTCACACCCATGTTGACGATCGCACCGGCACCGATGAAGACGTGGTTCCCGATCGTCACCGGCTGCCGCTCGACCTCGGGGAAGACGCGCGCAGAGACGCACCGCTTGGCCGACGAGTGGGTGTAGATCTGGACGCCGGCCGAGATGTCGCATCCTCGTCCGATCACGAGTCCGCCGGAGCCGTCGACGACGGTGAAGGCACCGATCCAGGTGCCTTCACCGACCGTCGGTTCGCCAACGATCCACGCAAGCTCGTGGAACTGGTTGGCGGGCAGCGTTCCCGGTGTGCGGGGGGCCATCAGCCGCCGATCCGGATGAGCTCGGTCATCCCGTCGAGCACGTTGATGGTGGGCTCGAAGCCGAGAATCTCCTTGGCGCGCGTCGTGTCGGCAGCCCGACGGCTCACGAGCACCTCGCGGGGGTTGAAGATGGGCTCCACGTCGGCGCCGACGGCGTCGATGAGGATCCGCGCGAGGTCCGCGATCGACGTGTCGATCCCGGTGCCGATGTTCACCGGGACGTTGGCTTCCTCGGACTCCATGGCCAGGACGACAGACCGCGCGATGTCGTGGACGTGGATGAAGTCCATGGACTGCTCGCCCTTGCCGTCGATGACAGGCGCCTCGCCGTTCTTGATGCGGTTGACGAAGTGGTTGATGACCGATGTGTAGTAGGCCGTCGTCTTCTGTCCGGGACCGTAGACGTTGAAGAAGCGCAGCGCGATCCAGGACAGGCCGGCGCGGCGCTGGTAGTAGCCGAGGAGGTCTTCGCCGGTGCGCTTGGAGATGCAGTACGGGGTGAGTGGGGAGAGCTTGTCGTCCTCGTGCATCGGGAGCTTCTCGGGGTCGCCGTAGACGGACGCGCTCGAGGCGAAGACCAGGCGCTTGACACCGTGGTCTGCCGCTGCGGCGAACACGTTGTGCTCACCGATGGTGTTGATCTCCATGGACTCGTAGGGGTCCGACTGGCTCTTGTTGATCGAGACGGCGGCGAGGTGCACGACGTGGGTCGCGCCCTTCATCGCGGCGTGGACCGCTCCGCCGTAGCGGATGTCCTGGTCGATGAGCTCGACGTCGCCACTCTCGGCGAGCTTGGCCACCTCGGCGCGGTCCCCACGGAACATGTTGTCGAAGATGCGGACCTTGTAGTCCTTGTCGAGCAGCTGGTTGACGACGTGGAGACCGATGAAGCCTGCGCCACCGGTGATGAAGGCTGTGTTCTGGGAAGACACCAAGATCTCAATTCTCTTAGGAGTAGATATCCGACGCTGTGACGGTGTGACTAGGCGATCGCGGCGTGAACGGTCTCGATGACGCGGTCGACCTCGTCATCGGTGAGGTTCGCGTGCATCGGGATCGCGAGGTGCTGGGCGAAGAGGGATGCCGAGACCGGAAGGTGCTTGTCGAAGCTGTAGAGGGGCTGGACGTGCGAGGCATACGTGCCGAAGTTGCACTGGACCCCGTGGCTCTTGAGGTACCTGGCCACGGCCCCGCGATCGATCGCGGGGTCGAGCGTGAGGACGTAGGACTGCCACGGGTGCTCGCGGTCGGTGAGGGCGACCGGGGTGGTCACGCCCTCGAGCGAGCCCATGCCCGCCTCATACCGCGCAGCGACGCTCCGGCGGTTCAGGACGAGCGTCTCCAGGCGGTCTAGCTGGGCGAGCATGATCCCCGCAGCGACGTCGGAGAGCCGGTAGTTGTAGCCGAGCTCGTCGAAGCTGGGGACGGGCAGGTCGGTGTCACCCTCGCGGCTGAGCGCGGGCGCGATGCCGTAGGTGTGCAGCTTGCGCGCGTGGGCAGCCAGCTCAGGGCGGTTCGTCGTGAGCGCCCCACCCTCGCCTGCGGTGATTCCCTTGCGACCGTGAAAGCTGAATGCCGCCACGTCCGCGAGGCTACCCGCGGGACGACCCTTGTAGGTGGCTCCTGCCGAGCAGGCCGCATCTTCCATGAGCCAGAGGCCGTGCTTGTCGGCGATGGCACGCAGCTCGTCGTAGTCGGCGGGCTGACCGAAGACGTCCACGGCGAGGATGCCGACGGTACGCGGGGTGATCGACGCCTCGACGACCGCGGGGTCGATGCTCCAGATGTCGGGCCGGACGTCCGCGAACACGGGTGTCGCTCCCGTCCAGGCGACGGCGTGCCCGGTGGCCGGGAAGGTGTAGTCACCGACGATGACCTCGTCACCGGGGTTGGTCCCCAGGACCTTGAGACCGAGGTGGAGCGCGGCGCCGCAGTTGTTTGTCGCGAGCGCGTCGCTGACCCCCGCCACGGCCGCGAATCGCTCCTCGAACGTCTGGCAGGTCGGACCCGCCCCGGAGAGCCACCCAGAGGCGAAGACCTCAGCGATCGCCTGCAGTTCCTCGTCCCCGACGGTGGGCTGTCCTAGAGCAATGGTTTCTGACAACTGAAGACCTCGATGATCGTTGTGTGAGCGGCGCACTGAGCGCACCGCTGCCCATAGTAGCCAAGTCTGGAGAATGGTCCCGTGACCGGAAGGCCTACCGCTCGGCGAGCTGATACACCCAGAAGGTGGAACCCCCCTGCCGGATCTCCTCCCCCTCAGCCAGGCACGCCTGGTCGAGGGGCGCGTCAGCGAGGACCCACGTGACGTTCTCCTGAGCGAAGGAGGCGCACGAGTCGAAGGTCAGCTTGATCTGGTCGGGGTACGGGTTCTCCGGTGATGGTTCCCCCGTCCCGACCTCCCAGCTGACGTTGGCGAGGCGGTTCCACTTCTCCTCCTGTGTCCCGTCCGGGTCGATCTGGTCCCACATCAGCTCAGACGGCGAGCTCTGGAAGCCGTTGTAGGCGGGGACCCCCGTCTGGACGAGCACGATCGTCGGGAGGAAGGTGTCCCCGACACCGACCCAGGTGCCCGGGCGCTCGTCCGCGAACTCGCGGATGTCCGCACCCAGCGGTGTGTCGTTGATGTCGAACACGCCCTCGTACATCGGGTTCACCCGCGACGAGCCGAGGAACGAGAGGTACAAGAATCCGATCCCCGCGAGGGTGATCCACCCCCGGGAACTGAGGAAGATCACGACGACGTAGAGCGCCATGATGAGCTTCCAGTGGCCCGGGCTGTCCAGGATGGGCGCATTCTCGATCGCCAGGGAGTGGATCACCTTGAGATTGACCGCGATCGCGACCGCCACCGTCACACCGGAGACCCACCAGGGTATCCGTGGTGCTTCGATCCCGTGGTCGGGTGCCCGCAGACGCGCCGCCACGACGATCATCACGACCACGCTCAGCGTGCCGAGACCGAGCCTGAGCCGGCCAGACGTCGTCCGGTCGAGCAGGAGCAGGTGCGCCAGCGGGTCCCAGCCGGGGATCCACATGTAGGCAGCGAACAGCCCAGCCACAGCCAGGAGAGACACCAGCAGCCAGTCGATCTCACGGGTCTTGCGGAACCGGTCGATGACGAGCCAGAGCACGACCCCCAGGAGGAAGAGGCCCACCAGGAACACGCTCGACGCCTCGGACTGGTTCCCGCCGAAGGGAGCGCCGTTGGTGCTGGTCAGCTCGCTCGTCAACGGCGCACCGAGCAGGGAGCGAGTCTCCATCGGACCCACCCCGCCCACGGGCCAGAGCCGCTGACCCGGGTACACCGTCCCCATGAACGTCTCGATCGTCGACCACCTGGTCAGCAGCCAGACGACGAGGACTGCGCCTGCGGCGGCTCCTGCCACCAGCAGCGGGACCATCGCTCGCAGGCGCGTCCGGAAGGTCACCAGGACCGGGCTCGAGGACTTCGTCAGGACCAGTCCGACGGCGAAGGCGAGGACGACGTAGACCGCAGGGAGGATGAACGGAACGTAGATGCCCATCCCCATGGTGACGGTGACGTACCCGCACAGCGCCGGCCAGACGATCTTCGTGAGGCGACTACGACTTCGCAGCAGCCAGACCGCCGCTGTCATGACCAGGAAGGTCCAGACCGCCGGCCAGAACGTGATCGACAGGTACCACCACTGGAAGAACGGCGCGTAGAAGAACCCGCACGCGATGAGCATCGACGCACCGGGGTTGCGCGGCAGCAACGTCACGGCGAAGGCATAGACGGCGGCCACGAGCGCCAGGCCTGGCAGCCACCACTTCAGAGCCATGGCGTTGTCGAGGGGGAAGACGAAGAAGCCCCAGAGGTGGGGCCGGAAGGCGACCGACCAGTCTCGGGAGGGCAGGTCGTGCTGGACCGTGGCATCCATGCCACCCGGGAACGTCTCGTTGACTGCTGGTAGCCCCTGCTCCACCTGCGAGATCGTCCACGACGTCTGCACGAACCACTCGTCCGAACGGATCATCTGCGGTTCGTTGACCAGCAGGTCCTCGTCGGGGGTGGCCTCGAGGTAGTTGTTGAGGACTCCCGTGGACGAACCGGTGATGCCGAGGCCGACGAAGAGTGCTAGCAGAACCAGTGCGCCGAGGAGCGGAACCATGAGGACTGTGCGGTTGGGCAGCCCATCGGCACGCGGTTGGACCAGGGACTGGTAGCGCGCTCGGAGACGGCGCGGACCACTCATGCTCACACCTAGACCAACCATCTTCTTGTCACCATCACGAGTTGTACGCAGACGCGCGGAATGCCGGCGCATCCCCCAGAGCATAGGGGGACGCGCCGGCAGCATCGCACAGTCAGTTGGGCGAACCCTTCACCAGACGCCTGACCCGGCCGGAAACCCGACGGGACAGCTCTCGCGGTCCGCCCGCAAAGAGGTAGCCCTTGACCAGCGCGAGGTCAGACCGCACGCTCCATCGGGGCTTGACGTACGCATGTGCCACGCGCGCACTGTCGCCGAGCACAGCGACCAGGTCTGGTGCCCTGCGCGGGAACCGGCAGAACTCGACGAGCGGGGCGAGGACGCTGGTCCAGCGGTATCCCTCGGCGAAGGCCTTGACGCCAGCCTTGACCTCCGCGATCGCTGCCTCGTCGAAGAGCATCTCCTCGAGGGCGCTCTCGAGGCTGTCGACGTCCTCAGGCTTGACGACTCGGCCGAGGTTGTTGGCGACGATCAACGGGTCGAAGGTGTCCCCGCCCGTGGCGACGATCGGCAGACCAGACCACAGGTAGTCCAAGATCCGGGTGCGGAAGCTGAACGCCGTCTCGATGTGGTGGAAGTGCGTGGACACCCCAAGGTCGGCATCGAGCAGGTAGTTCGCCCGCTCGTTGTAGGGCACCCAGCCGGTGTTGAAGAACACGTGCTTGTCCGTGAGCCCTAGCTCGGCTGCGAGCTGCTGAGTCTCCCAGGCGATCTTCATGTCGGGCACGCCGGGGTTGGGGTGCTTCAGCCCCATGAAGTAGAGCCTCACCTCGGGGTGCTTGACACGCAGGCGGTCGACGGCACGGATGAGAGTCAGCGGGTCGAACCAGTTGTAGACACCACCGCCCCAGATGATGACCTTGTCGTCTTCGCTGATGCCGGGCACGACGCCCTTGATCGCGCGCTTGGCCTGGACGGGGTCCTTGTCGGAGATCCCGAAGGGAACCACGGAGATGAGGGAGTCGAGGCTCTCGTCCTCGTCGTAGACCAACGCGTTGACGCGGCCCTGGCCAGCCATCTGCCCGAGCCAGAAGTCGCGCTGCTTGTCCGAGGCGCAGAGCACGAAGTCCGCGCGCTTGAGCTGCTCGTTGAGCACCCGGCTCGTCTCGCGGATGGATCGTGCCCGACCTGCCTCGCCGAGGTCGCGGGCCTGCTCGAGCTGCTCGAGGTGCATCGGGTCGTACACGTCGGCGACGAGGATCTTGTTCGAGTCCTTTAGCCACGGCGCACCTTCGAGGAGGAAGCCCTGGAAGATGATGATGTCTGCCCAGTCCGTGTGCTGCTGGAGCTTGGGTCCGACCTGGTAGACCACCTCGAAGTCGTCGCTCGACACGCGCGCACCGGCGGTGGAGAGCAGGCGGACGTCGTGCTCGGTCGAAAGCGCCGAGGCGATCTCCCACGCGCGGATCGCGGGACCGGCCATCCGCTCCAGGAGCGGCTCCCCGGTCACGACGAGGATCCTGCTCTTGGAGCTGAAATGCTGGTCGATCCCGAAAGCCTTGACCAGCACGTCGTGGGCGCTGTTGTAGCCCTCGATCGCGTAGGCGGCCTCGATCGCATGCCGGAAGAGCGGGAACACCTCGCGGTCCGAGCGGCGGCGGGCGCCCTGGATCAGGTCCCGGCTCCCCATCAAGGTGTCCAGGTTGTCGGTGAAGTAGTCGATCGCGTAGGCGCCGGTGAGGGCCATCTTCTGGATCTCGAGCGTCCCGATGTCATCGCCACCGGGAGAGCGCTCGAGGTCGAGGGTCGTCGCGTCCGTCTCTGTGCGTGCGATCGAGCGCCGCACAGCAAGAGCCATGGCTGCGGGGAGCGCCTTCGCCAACGACTCGTCGTCGAGGTTCTTGTACATCGACATGAGAGCGTTGCGTTCCAGCAGGTACGTCTCACGGAAGTTGCCGAACTTCTTCATCGTCACGTGGTGCTTGTGGAAGGCGAGCGACGTCGGGACGTACCGAACACGGTGTCCCAGGATGTTGAGCCGCCAGCCGAGGTCGACGTCCTCGTAGAACATGAAGAACCGGTCGTCGAAGCCCCCGACGGAACGGTAGAGCTCGGTCCGCACGAACATTGCGGCACCCGTGCCGAAGAGCACGTCCTTGGCCACGTTGTAGTCCTCGGAGTCGGGCTTCTCAGCCTCGCGCTTGTAGCCCATCCCGTACCAGGTCAAAGAGCCATCAGCGAAGTCGACGAGCTCACCGCTCCAGTCGAGAACCTTGCTGGCGACCGCACCGACCGAGCGATCGGCCTCGAACACCTCGACAGCGGCACGGATCCAACCCGCGTCAGGGCGTGCGTCGTTGTTGATGAACGCCACGTACTCCCCGCGCGAGTGGGACACACCGAGGTTGCAGCCCGCAGCGAATCCCGAGTTCCGCCCCGCCGGGATCACCCTGGCGTGCGGTACCGCAGCCTGAATCTGCTCGACGCTGCCGTCCTGGGAGTCGTTGTCGATGACGATGAGCTCAAAGCGCTCCCGTGGCCAGTCGATCTCGTCGAAGTACTGCAGACAGGTGATCGTGTCCTCAGCACCCTTGTAGTTCACGAGGATGACCGAGACGAGCCCGGGCACTTCCCCGCTCTCGGGCGCTTCCTGGAACGCTGACTTCGAACTCACAAATCCTCCACGTTTCGCATCTCACGAGACCACCGGCCGTGCGGTTGGCTCAAGCCACCCCATCCTACGGTGGTGGATCTGGGTCAGTGCGAGGTTGGGTATTGTGATCTTCGCTGACATCCCGATGCCAGCACCGCTACCAAAGGACACCATGACGATTCAGCAGCAGGAGCGCGCCGCACAGCTGGCGGAGCTCCCACTTCGTCCGTCGGGCCCACGGCTCGGTTTCGCCTCCGGTACTTGGTCGTCGATCAAGGACATCCTCGGCCAGCGCGAGCTGATGAACATGCTCGTGCGCCGAGAGCTCAAGGCCCGGTACAAGGACAGCACCCTCGGTTTCATCTGGACCCTGATCCGGCCGATCGCAATGCTGCTCATCTACTACATCGCCCTCGGCAAGTTCCTCGGCGCCGCGCGCAACGTCCCGGACTTCGCGATCTTCGTCTACACCGGACTGACGGCGTGGGGCTTCTTCTCCGAGGCGATCACGGCCGGCACGGCATCGGTGGTCAACAACTCCGGGCTGGTGAAGAAGGTCTACCTCCCCCGCGAGGTCTTCCCGTTCAGCGCGATCGGCTCAGCGCTCTTCAACTTCGGCGTCCAGCTCGTGATCCTCGTCGCCGCGACCATCGCCGTCGGGAAGTTCCCCACCGGCCCTCGGTGGGGTTACTTCCTCATCTCCCTCGTCGTCCTCGTGATCTACGCCACGGCGCTGGCCCTCCTGCTGAGCGCCCTCAACGTCTACCTGCGGGACATCCAGTACCTGGTGGAGATCTTCATCATGATCTTCTTCTGGGTCTCGCCCATCGTCTACTCCTGGAAGCTGTTCACGACGAACGTGCCCAGTGGCTGGCTGCACGAGCTCTATCTCGCCAACCCGGCAACCCTCGCCGTCATCGGGTTCCAGCAGACGTTCTGGGTTGCCGGCTACTCCGAGCCCGTGCCGGACCACCTGTTCACCCGGCTGGCCGTCGCCGTCATCGTCGGCGTGGTGCTGCTGTGGCTGTGCCAGCGCGTCTTCGCCAAGCTTCAGGCCAACTTCGCTCAGGAGCTGTGATGACCACCGTCGTACAGATCGAAGACCTCTCCAAGCACTTCGTCATCCGCAAAGAGAAATCGCTCAAGGAACGCGTGGTGAACTTCGGCCGCTCGAAGCTTCACAAGGAAGACTTCTGGGCTCTCAAGAACATCAACCTGGAGATCAGCTCAGGGTCGACGATCGGGCTGATCGGACCGAACGGCTCCGGCAAGAGCACCTTGCTGAAGATGATCGGGGGCATCCTGCAGCCGGACAGCGGGAGCGTCCAGATCCGCGGCAGGCTCGCAGCCCTCCTGGAGCTGGGGGCCGGTTTCCACCCCGACCTGACTGGCCGGGAGAACGTCTACCTCAACGCCTCGATCCTGGGACTCTCGCGCAAGCAGATCGACCAGCACTTCGACGGCATCGTGGAGTTCTCGGGGATCGAGAGGTTCATCGACACCCAGGTGAAGTTCTACTCCTCCGGAATGTACGTCCGGCTCGCGTTCGCGGTCGCCGTCCACGTCGATCCTGACATCCTGCTCGTGGACGAGGTCCTCGCGGTCGGGGACGAGCCGTTCCAGCGCAAGTGTCTCGAACGCATCCGGCAGTTCCAGTCCGAGGGACGCACGATCGTGCTCGTGACCCACGGGCTGGACCAGGTCGCCGAGTTCTGCGACCGCGCGGTGGTCCTCGAGCACGGGAACATCATCCTGGACGGGACCCCTCGGGATGCCTTGCGGACGCTGCGCGCCGACTTCGAGGAAGCGCGGCAGGAGGAGATCGAACGCGCGCTGGTCGGGCTCGGGTCCGCATCGACCGCTCCCCGCGCGCAGATCTCCGGTGTCACGCTGCGTGCCGAGTCCGGTCGCCTGGGTCGCCCGACGCTCAACGCATCGGAGGGTCTCTACGTCAACTTCGACATCACGACGACCGCTCCGATCGATGACTATGTCATCGGCGTCGGCATCGCAACGTCGATGGGAAGCGGGGTCTTCTCGACGGACACCAAGCTCCTCGGCGTCCCCACCTCCCCGCTGCGCGCGATCAACAAGTACGAGGTGTTCCTCCCTGAGCTGCACCTCGGGGAGGGCGAGTACGCCATCTCCCTCGATCTCACCGCAGGCGACGGGACGGAGCTCCACCGGATCCCCGAGGCCGGGCAGTTCATCGTCGGCGGCGACGGCACCTCCCGCGGGGTCGTCCGGGTCAACGCCCAGTTCAGCACGCTCCGGGTGGGCTCCTGAAGCCCACGTGCTCGACCACAGGGCAGGAGACACCATGATGGCAACTACTGGCGCGCTTGAGGTCGCCATGACGGTCGAGCAGCTGTGGCAGCCCGTCCCCGGTGGTTCCGGCACCTACATCCGCGCCCTGGCCGGCGAGCTGGCGCCCAGAGCCGACGTCTCGGTCACGGGTGTGAGGGCGCGCGGTCCCGTCAGCTCTCACCAGCTCCCTGCCGGACTTCCTCTCGTGGCGTCGCGTCTTCCCCGACAGGCCCTCTACGAGACGTGGGGACGGCTGCGCCGGCCATGCGTCCCCCGCACCGTAGCCATGCGGGAGGCCGGCGCGACGTACGACGTCATTCACGCGACGACGTGGGCAGTCCCACCGCGCAGCGCCCCCCTAGTGGTCACGGTGCACGACGTCGCGTTCCTGCGCAGCCCCGAGCACTTCACCAGGCGTGGTGTCGCCTTCTTCGAGCGTGCGCTCGCCACGACCGCTCGGGAGGCCGACGCCGTGATCGTCCCGTCACTGGCCACTCGCGACGACTGCGTGGCGGCGGGGATCGACGACGAGCTCATCTCGGTGATCCACCACGGTACGTCCTCCGAGTCGGCGACCACGGAGGAGATGCGGACCTTCCGTACGCAGCACGGACTCGCTCGTGACTTCGTCCTCTGGTGCGGGACGCTCGAACCCCGCAAGAACGTCGGCGCGCTGCTGCGGGCGTACGCCCTGCTCCTCGACCAGGACACGGACCTCGACCTCGTGCTCGTCGGGCCGCACGGCTGGGGCGGTGCGTCCGCGGAGGTCGAGGCAGCCCTCTCCGCACTGCCGACAGGGCGCATCCATGTTCTGGGATCACTCAGCCACGCAGACCTCCAACGCGCATACGCCGCGGCACGAGTCTTTTGCTTTCCCTCCCTCTGGGAAGGGTTCGGCATGCCGGTGCTCGAGGCGATGGCGCACGGGACGCCCGTCGTCACCTCGCGAGACACCTCGATGTCCGAGGTGAGCGGGGACGGTGCGCTGCTGATCGACCCGTCGTCACCGGACGAGATCGCTGCGGCCATCGCGCGGGCCGCCGGGCCGGACCATGCCCGGCTGAGCGAGGCTGCGCTGTCCAACAGCACCCGGTACTCCTGGGCGCGCAGCGCCGACCTGCACCTGGAGACGTATCGCACCGCGATCGAGCGAGCATCACGGGTCGGGCGACCGTGACCGCGGTCGCCCGGGCCATCGTGGTGAACTGGAACGGGGCTCACCTGCTCCCCGCGTGCCTGGATTCCCTGCTCGCCCAGGACCTGGCACCCGGTGCCCTCGACATCGTCGTGGTCGACAACGCCTCGACGGACTCCTCGATCGAACTGCTGGCCGAGCACTACCCCGGGGTTCGTGTCATCGTCACGTCCGAGAACTTGGGCTTTGCCGGGGGTGTCAACGCCGGCTTGTCCGGCCTCGACGCGGACTTCGCCATCCTGCTCAACAACGACGCGACCTTCGCCCCTGACGCCGTGCGGCGTCTCGTCGAGCACCTGCAGGACCCGCGCCACGCCCAGGTGGGCGCGGCGACCGCACAGATCCTTCTCGTGGAACGTGCCGGCGACGGCAGCGCGATCGTGAACTCCACCGGGAACGTCCTCACCCGCAGCGGCGGTGCCACCGACCGTGGATGGCGCACGACGGTCGGCAGTGGGGCGGACGACCCTTCCCTCGCGACTCAGGACGTCTTCGGCTTCTGCGGCGGTGCCGCGGCCCTGCGCCGGGCCACCCTGGACGACGTCGGAGTCTTCGACGGCGACCTCTTCCTCTACTACGAGGACACCGACCTGTCCTGGCGCATGCGTGCCGGCGGCTGGGCCGTGCACTACGTGCCGGCTGCGGTGGCGCATCACCTGCACGCCGCGAGCAGCGACGCGACGAGTGCGCGCTTCCGGTTCTTCAACACCCGCAACTCGCTCCGGGTCTATACCCGGCACGCACCGGCCGCCGTCGTGTTGGCGAGCTACGCGCGCCAGGCCGCGGGGCTGCTGCGTCACGCGCTCACGCGCGACGAGCCTGCCGAGCTCCTCAGTGCCCGGCGCAGGGCCCTGGTCGGGGCGCTGCGGGGACTCCCGGAGGACCTGCGAACGCGGCGCAAGGTGTGGCGCGGTTCTCGCCTGCGCAGGGACGTCTACCGGTTCGGGGTCGGGTAGCCCCCACCAGCCCCGCCAGCCGGGCGGGTGCTCAGCGACCGAGGAGTCGGCGCAGGCCGGCGACCGGGGCGACGACGACACGACCCGCACGCCAGGTCCGTGACCGCAGCATGTCGTCACGATCGCGGGTGACGTCGACCACGATGCCGCGCAGGTGGTCCCGCTCGCGTTCCAGCTCGTCCCGCTCCCGTTCGAGCTCGACAACGCGACCGTGGAGCTCCTGCGCCCTCGTCTCGACGGCGGCCCGATCGGCGCGCAGCTTCTCCGCGGCCTGCGAGAACTCGTCCACGACGCTGTTCCGTGCCACCGCAGGACGGGGCTCTGCGTGTCCACGGTCGCTCGAGGGGAGATCGACTGCGGGCGCCGGGACGGCCCGGACGACGTACTGGTAGGCATCGGCGAACGGACGCCCGCGGACCCAGTCGATCACCTCCGCCGACAGGTCGTCGGTGGGGATCTTCACCTCGGTGGCCAGCGCGTCGGCAACGGTGTACTGAGCGTCCTCGATGACCAGTCCCGCTCCGGCGACGAGGCTCATGAGCGTCTTGTACGTGAAGAACTTGATGTGGGTCTCGTCGAGCAGGCCGAGGGAGGTGTAGTTCCACTCTCCGGCCAGCAACGCGAGCCGCAGGCTCCCGTGCCCGACGTTGGGGATCGAGATGATGACACTCCCCCCAGGAGCGAGCAGCGACACGGCGGCCGCCAGCACGTCGGCCGGGAAGAGGAGATGCTCGAGGATGTCGCCGCACACCACGACGTCGAACGTCTGCTCGGCGAACTCCGCTGCGAGGTCCAGGTGGTTCAGGTCACCGACGATCAGGCGGTCCAGGTGCGGGCGCGCCTTCTCCGCCTCGACCGCGTCGTACTCGACCCCGCTCACCGTGCAGCCGCGAGCGACCAACGCCTCGGCAAGGTAGCCGGACGCACACCCCAGGTCCAGGACGGTCTTGTTCTCGCCGACCTGCTCAAGAATCAAGGTGTGGCTCAGGTTCGAGTCCGCCAGGTTCACTGTCGCTTCGTACTGGCTCACGTAGGGCTCCCGCTTCAAGGCTCTCCAGTCATGGCGTCACGCACACTGGATCGACCACACCCTACCCGTACCGGGCCATCCACCGTGCCCATCCGGCACCGCACCCTGGCGGGTTGGGTAGGCTGGCAGCCGACCACCCCGTCCTGGAGGAAACACATGCGTCTGCTCGTCACCGGAGGAGCCGGCTTCATCGGCTCGAACTTCGTCCACCTGACCGTTCGCGAACGACCCGACGTGAAGATCACCGTGCTCGATGCGCTGACGTACGCCGGCGACAAGGCGTCCCTCGCACCTGTCGCCGACCAGATCGCCTTCGTGGAAGGTGACATCACCGACGCGGAGCTTGTCGACCGCCTCGTCGGGGAGAGCGACCTCGTGGTCCACTTCGCGGCCGAGTCCCACAACGACAACTCGTTGACGAACCCGTGGCCCTTCGTGCACACGAACCTCATCGGCACCTACACGCTGCTCGAGGCCGTCCGCAAGCACGGCGTCCGCTACCACCACATCTCGACCGACGAGGTCTACGGCGACCTCGAGCTCGACGACCCGGCCAAGTTCACCGCCGACACCCCGTACAACCCGTCGAGCCCGTACTCCTCGACCAAGGCCGGCAGCGACATGCTCGTGCGCGCCTGGGCGCGCTCCTTCGGCATCCAGGCGACCATCTCGAACTGCTCGAACAACTACGGGCCCTACCAGCACATCGAGAAGTTCATCCCGCGCCAGGTGACCAACCTCATCGACGGCATCAAGCCGCGCCTCTACGGCAAGGGCGAGAACGTTCGCGACTGGATCCATGTCGAGGACCACAACTCGGCCGTCTGGGCCATCATCGACCACGGCCAGATCGGGGAGACCTACCTCATCGGTGCGGACGGGGAGAAGAACAACCTCGAGGTCGTCGAGGCCCTGCTCGAGGCGTTCGGCCTCGCGAAGGACGACTTCGACCACGTCAAGGACCGCGCCGGGCACGACCTGCGGTATGCGATCGACTCCTCCAAGCTCAGGTCTGAGCTCGGGTGGGAGCCCAAGTACACCGACTTCCAGACCGGGCTGCAGGCCACGGTCGACTGGTACAAGGCCAACGAGGCGTGGTGGCGTCCCGCGAAGGCCGCCACCGAGGCGAAGTACTCCGCAGCGGGTCACTGACCTGACACCAGAGGCCCCGGGACGACAGTCGTCCCGGGGCCTCTTCTGCGTTCACCGGCAGGCTACGCGACCTGGCCGTTCCCGACGACGATCCGCGGCACCCCGGCCCACGCCGCCGGGTCGGTCACCCGGCGACCGTCCACCAGCAGCCGAAGGCCGGGGACCTGGACCGGGGTGATGGTGCGGTACTCGCCGTGGTCGGCCTGCACGATCGCCACGTCGGTCGCCTGGCCATAGTGGTAGGCGTCGAAGCCCAGCGCCTCAAGCTCGGCGTCGGTGTAGAGCGGGTCGTGGACCGTGATGCGGGCCCCCCGCGACCGCAGGGCCTCGACGAGCGGGAAGACGCCCGACAGTGCCGTCTCCTTCACTCCACCGCGATACGTCGCGCCGAGCACCACGACCCCCAGTCCGTCGAGCGAACCCAGGATCTCCTCGGCGCGCGCCACCACCCGCTCGGGCACCGCCGCGTTGACCGCCCGGGCCTCCCGCACGATCGAGGCGTCCGGGTCGACCGACAGGTACAGCCGCGGGTACACCGGGATGCAGTGACCGCCGACGGCGATACCGGGACGGTGAATGTGGCTGTAGGGCTGGGAGTTGCACGCCTCGATGACGGAGTACACGTCGATGCCGACCTTCTCGGCGAAGGCGCCGAACTGGTTGGCGAGGCCGATGTTCACGTCGCGGTACGTGGTCTCGGCGAGCTTGGCCATCTCGGCGGCCTCGGCGGAGCCCAGGTCCCAGACACCGTTCGGGCGGGCCAGGTCGGGGCGCTCGTCGAAGGTGAGCACCGCCTCGTAGAACTCCTTGGCCTTGCGTGCGCCTTCCTCGCTCAGCCCCCCGACGAGCTTGGGGTACTTGCGCAGGTCAGCGAAGACGCGGCCGGTGAGCACCCGCTCGGGGGAGAAGACGAGGTGGAAGTCGGTGCCCTCGGTGAGGCCGGAGACCTCCTCCAGCAGCGGCTTCCACCTCCCGCGGGTCACCCCCACGGGCAGGGTCGTCTCGTAGGAGACGAGAGTGCCCGGGGTCAGGTGCTCGGCGAGCGAGCGGGTCGCGGCGTCCATCCAGCCGAAGTCCGGGGCGGCGGTCGCCTCGTCGACGAAGAGCGGCACGACGAGCACGACGGCGTCGGCGCCGGGGATCGCATCGGCGTAGTCGGTCGTGGCGCGCAGGCGCCCGGCACCGACCACCTCGGCGAGCTTCTCAGCGAGGTGAGCCTCACCGGGGAAGGGTTCGACTGCCGCGTTGATGAGGTCGACGGCGGCGGCGTTGACGTCCACTCCCACCACGTCGTGACCCTGGTCGGCGAACTGGACGGCCAGCGGGAGGCCGATCTTTCCAAGAGCAACGACTGCGATGCGCATGTACACCTTCACCTGGTCCGACTGAGTGGGCACAAATCTCCCTGCAGGATACTGCCCTCAGCGCCTGGCGAGGACGGAGGCGGCCATCAGCCGCAGCGGCGCCTCCCGGGCGAACAGCCGGGTCAGGTCCGCGGTGACCACCGTCGCCGGGCGGCCGTGGCGGCGTCGGGTGTGAGCCAGCTCGATGAGCTGCCCGAGGTCGCTCGCCGGGTCCGCGACCGCGCGCAGCACCGCGCAGTCGGCTCGGGAGAGCACCCGCTCGCACCCGGGCGCCGCGTGCAGGACGGCGCCCGCGAGGCGGGCCAGCGACGCCCGCTCGACGGGCGTCCAGAACGGCGCCGTCCGGTTGAGCAGCAGCCCGAAGACGTGGATGCGCAGGAACTTCACCGCGGCGGCGCGCCGAGCGTTCAACGGCAGCGCGGTGAACCACTCCTCGCGCACGAGGTCCAGCAGGAAGGCCAGCTCGGTCGCGACCGGTCGGGCGATCCCGGTCACCCGGTCCCCGGCGTCGTCCTGGACGAGGTAGGCCGGGCCGCGGCGGTCGAAGGCGATCGGCTCCCCGGAGAACCACAACCGGGTCACGAAGGCGACGTCCTCACCGACCTCGTGGCCCAGGGTGAACCGCAGGCCGAGGCGGTCGAGCATGGCACGGTCGAGCAGGCCCAACGGCGCGGAGCGGTAGGACAACCGGTCCCGCACGCCGTCGAGCCCGGTCGAGCGCAGGGGCCGGGCTGGTGGGGTGGGGACGACGGCGGCGACCGAGCCGTCGGAGTGGGCCGTGGCCAGCCGCGCGATCACCGCTGCAGCGCCGGTGCGGCGGGCCAGGGCGACCCAGGAGACGATCGCGCCGGGTGCGAGCATGTCGTCAGAGCCCATGACCGCCACGTAGGGTGCTCGCGCCGCGTCGAGGCCGTGGTTGAACGGGCCGGCTGGGCTGCGGGTGGCGTCGGTGAAGGCGAGGACACGGACGCTCGAGCCCGCAGGGACGGCCACGCCGGCGAGGTTGGCCTCCATGAGCGCGGGGTCGACGTTGTGCGCCACGACGGTCACCCGGACCGGGACGCGAGCATCGGGACCGTCGAACACCGAGGCGACCGCGCGCGCGATCGGGCGCTGTGCGGTGTGCACCGCGATCACGACGTCGACCACGACATCGGCTGCGGGAGACACCACCGTCACTCGCCACGCTCCGCACGGGCCACCGCGTAGGCGTCGAGGTAGCCGCGCCGGACGGTCTCCGGGCTGAACCGGTCCCCGATGGTCGCGGCGATCTCCTCGGCGCTGCGCCCGGAGGTCGAGCGCCGCACCCGCTCGATCGCGTCCGCGTAGGCCCCCGCGTCCTGGACGTCGACGAGCTCCCCGGCGTCCGCCTCGATGTACTCCCCCTGACCGCCGGTGGCCCCCACGACGACCGGGCGCCCGTGCACGAGCGCCTCGGCGGCCGAGACGCAGAAGTTGTCCGCCTTGGTCGGCAGGAAGAACAGGTCGGCGGCGTCGAGAGCGGCGCCCACCCCGGCGGCGTCGACCGTGCCGAGCAGGGTGAGGCGGTCGGAGACGGCGAGGTCGGCCGCGAGCGCGAGCACGGCGTCGTGCAGGGGGCCGCTGCCCGCCCAGGTGAGGTGGACGTCGTGGCCGCGGGCACGGAGCACGGCGAGGGCGCGCACGGCGAGCAGCGGGTCCTTGCGGTCGATGAGCCCGCCGACCCCGACGAGCTCGAGCGGGCGCCCCTGCCCCGGGGTGCGCGGCGCGAGCGCGGACGGGGCGGGGACGATGCACGGCACGATGACGGTGGACCGCCCGGGGCGCTCGGCGCGGATCGGGCGGGCAAGGTACTCGCAGACCGCGGTGACGACGTCGGGCCGCTTGAGGAGCGGGCGCAGCGCCGGCAGGGCGAGCCGCCAGGCGGCCGGGAGCGTGGCCGGGGTGGTCAGGCCCGACCAGTGCTCGGTGTGCACCCACGGCGCAGCGGGCCGGGTGCGGGCGAAGGGCAGCAACGAGGGGAAGGCCATGGTGTGCACGAGGTCCGCGCCGGCGAGCAGCGGCTCGAGCAGGCGGCGGGCACGCAGGATCTGGTCGGGGCGCTGGGGGGACATGACGATGCGGTGCACCACCAGGCCGTCGTGGTCGATGGTGTCGACGTCGGCCTCGCGGCGGTCCGCCAGGTGGGGAGCGATGAGGTGGACCACCTCGACGTCGTGGTCGCGGGCCAGCACGCGGACGTCCTTCTCGACGAAGGTGCCCATCGTGGGCGCCTTGGGGCTGGGGAACCACGCGGTCACGGCGATGATCTTCACGGCCCCGACGCTATCAGCGCCGGTCGGCGGGCGGGCCTGACGCGAGGGGCCGACGCCGGTGCGTAGACTCACCGAGCGTGAAGCTCCTCTCGGTCGTCGGCGCCCGCCCGCAGTTCGTCAAGCTCGCCCCGATCGCCCACGCGGCGGCCGCAGCGGGGGTTGAGCACGTGATCGTCCACACCGGGCAGCACTACGACCCGATGCTCTCCGACGTGTTCTTCACCGACCTGTCCATCCCCGCCCCGGATGTGCACCTCGGTGTCGGGTCCGGGAGCCATGGGCGCCAGACCGGGGCGATCCTCGCCGCGCTCGACGCGGTTCTCGAGGCCGAACGCCCGGACTGGGTGCTCGTCTACGGGGACACCAACTCCACCCTCGCCGCGGCGCTGTCCGCGGTCAAGCTGCACCTGCCGGTCGCGCACCTGGAGGCCGGGCTGCGCTCCTTCAACCGGGCCATGCCCGAGGAGCACAACCGGGTGCTCACCGACCACGCCGCCGACCTCCTCCTCGCACCGACCACGGTGGCCGCCGAGCACCTGCGCGCCGAAGGGCTGGGCACGCGGACCGTCGTGGTGGGTGACGTCATGACCGACGTGCTGCTCACCGTGCGCGACTCCCTCACCGGCGCACCGGCGGCCGTGCTCGCGAGCGCGGGAGTGACCACCGGGGACTTCTATGTGGCGACCATCCACCGCGCGGAGAACACCGACGACCCTGCCCGCCTCGCCGAGATCGCGGCGAGCCTCAAGGCCTTGGACCGTCCGGTCGTGCTGCTCGCCCACCCGCGCTTGCTCGCCCGGTCCGAGTCGGCCGGGATCGACTGGTCCGGTGGGGCGGTGGTGCTGCACCCCCCGCTGGCCTACCCGGACCTGATCGCCGCGACCATGGCGAGCGCGGGCGTGGTGACCGACTCCGGGGGCCTGCAGAAGGAGGCGTTCCTGCTGCGGGTGCCGTGCACGACGGTGCGGACGGAGACGGAGTGGGTCGAGACGGTCCAGCTGGGGTGGAACGTGCTGGCGTTCTCGGCCGCGGAGATCCTGGCCGGGGTCCGGCGGGCAGCGCCGGAGCCGACCGAGGCGGCGCCGTACGGGGACGGACACGCGGCGGAGCGGGTGATCCAGGAGCTGGGAGGCCGGATGGGCTAGGGTTCTGTGACACGCGCCACAGAGGTTCGGTTCGCGGCGTGGCACGTGTGAGCGTCTGCACGGTCAACGGACAGCCAACGGCGGGGAGATGCTCTGATGCCCACCCCGACACTCTCCCGCCCCAGCACCCGAGCGGGCACCCGTCCCGGCGCCGTACGGCCCACTCGCCGGTCCATCGTGGTCGGTGTTGGCGTCGTCGTGACCTTGGGCTTCCTCGGCGTGAGCGCGGCCGTCGGGTACACCCAGGTGGCCCACCCCGCCACGACGTCCCCCGCACCGACCCAGCCGCACCTGCCCGCACAGCCGGTCCCGGCGACGGCACCAGCAGACAGCGCGCCAGGAGATGGTGCCCTGATCACCTCTTCCTTCGAGGAGCCGCGCGGAATGCAGATCAACGATCCGGCGGCCGCCACCACGTGGACACCGCTGAGCGCAGCCGAGACCCCCGCCGACACCCCGGCGAACCCCTCGCAGGCGCCTGCCGGCGAGACGCAGGCTCCGCCCGGCCAGCCGGTGACGGCCAGGTCGACGTTCGGGTCCATGTGGGTCTGGGACAACTCCCTCACCACCGACCAAGACAACCGCGGCACCGGCTACGCCGCCGCTGACCCGCAGATCCTCGTGGAGTTCGCTCGCCAGCACTCCCTGCGCCAGGTGCACATCGCCGCACCGTGGGTGTCCGACGAGGGGCCCGTCGGGGCGTGGATGGACGCGACGACCACGGCCCTGCACGACGCCGGGTTCGAGGTCGGGGTGCTCGGCGGCGACCCCGGCTGGCTCGACGACCCGTCCCTGGCTGTGACGTGGGCCCTGGACGCGATCAGCACACGGCCCGTCGACTACGTCCAGCTCTCCCTCGAGCCGTGGACGCTGCCGTCCTGGACCACCGACCGGGCCGGGACCGTCGCACGGTGGGAAGCCACCATGGACGCCGTCAAGGCCGCCCTCCCTGCAGGTGTCGCACTCTCTCTGGACGCTCCCTATTGGCTGGCCACGACCCCCGCTCCGGACGGCGGCACGCTCTTCGACGCCGTCCTGGAGCGGGCCGACGCACTCTCCATCGTGACCTTCGTCGACCACGCAGCAGAGTTCGACGGGATCATCGCCCTGTCCGCGCCGGCCCGCGCGGCCGCCGGGGCCGCAGGCGTCCCGTACATGGTGGGCCTGGAGACGGACACGCCGGCCATCGCCGGCGGCGCGCCCTTCACGTTCTACGACGACGGCGCCGACGCGCTGGTGCGTGAGGCCGATCTGGTGGGCGAGGCGCTGGCCGGTGACCCGTTGTTCGGGGGCGTCGCCGTTGAGCACTACCGCGCGTGGCGGTCCCTGCTCGGCCTGTCCTGACCCCCGGCGAGGATCTCCGCGACGGCACTCGCCCAGCCTGCCGACTGCACCTCGGCGGAGAGCTCGCGGGCGCTGCCGTCTGAGGCCGCCTTCCAGGCGTTGACCTCGACCGGGTCGAGCGCGTCGAGGACCGCCGCGAACCCGGTGGCGGTGAAGTCCTCCGCCACGGCGCCCAGGCCGCGCGCCCTCACCTCGTGGGCCATCTCCGGGCTGGGCCCGACGATGACGCCCAACCGCGCCTGGACATAGTCGAAGAGCTTGTTCGGCAGCGTCCATTCGTAGTTGTAGTTCACCGGCGGCAGCACGAACACGCCGGCGTCATAGCCGTTGAGGGTCCGCACCAGGTCCGCGTACGGGACCGGGTCGAGGACCCGCACCCGCGAGGATGCCGCGCACTTCGCGCGCAGCTCGGCGAGGTAGACGGGGTCGTTGGGCATGAGCAGCAGGTCGAGGGTGACCTCGGCGCTGGACTGCTCGACGCCGTCGATCATCACCTCCAGGGTGCGGTTGCGCTGGGCGTTGCCGCTGTGCACGAGCCGGATCGGGGAACCGACAGGGTGGGCGTCGAGCTCGGCGTAGGGCGCGGCGTTGGTCACGACAGATACCGGGACGCCCAGCTCGCGGGTGTACCGGTCGGCGATCCCCTGCCCGACCGTGGTGACCGACGCCGCCTGGGTGACGAACCGCCGGCAGATCCACCGGATGTAGGGCGCCACGAACCACCGCCACCGGGCCAGCTCGCTGTTCTGACCGGGGGCGTACTCGTGCAGGTCGGCGTGCACACCGCGGCGGGGGGCGAGGGACAGCGCGAGCGGGACCGTGTCGACGTCGTCGGCCAGGATCACGTCGAAGGCGCCGACCGGCAGCACGCCGCGTGCGTGGGCGACGGCCGCGTTGCCCCAGTAGACGCGCTGGTACTGGCGGGTCAGCAGCCACTTCGGGTCCTTGCGCCACGCTGGCAGGTCGGCGGGGACCTCGTGGTGGTTGACGACACCCGCAGGCGCGGGGCCGTAGCCAGCGGTGGTCACGTCGTAGGTGCCGGAGAAGAGGTTGACCTGCTTGAGCACCCGCGCGTCGTCGGCGATGCGGGAGAAGGACACGATGAGCAGCGACGGTCGGGCGCTCATGCGGGGCCGTCGGCGTCGAGCACCCGGTGGTAGAGGCCGAGCAGCTGGGCGGCCTCCCCCTCCCAGGTGAGCTGCTGCGCCGCGGCGCGGGCGGCCGCGCGGAACTGCTCGGGGGCCGCCAGCACCTCGGAGACGACGCGGGCGAGGTCGTGCGGGGAGTCCGAGCTGAACACCTCACCGACGCCGTAGTCCCGGACGATCTGCGCGGTGTCGGGCAGGTCCGCGGCCGCAACGGGCAGCCCGGCGTGGATGGCCTCGAAGAGCTTGTTGGGCAGGGAGTAGCGGTAGCTCAGGCAAGTCGGGCGGACGTAGACGACGGACAGGTCGGCGTCGGCGAGGGCCGCGGCGACCTCGGTCGGGCCGACCCGCCCGACGAAGTGCACCCGGTCGGCGACGCCGAGGTCCGCGGCCATCACCTTGAGCGGGGCGATGTACGTCGGTTCCCCGTAGCCGAGGAGGACGAAGTGCACGGCGGCCGGCAGCTCGACCATGGCGCGCAGGGTCTCCTCGATGCCCCGCGAGGTGGTGATCCGCCCGCCGTAGGCGATCACCTGGTCCTGGGGGTCCAGACCGGCGAGGGTGCGCAGGCGTCCCTGCGCGGGGTCCATCGGCGTGGTCGGTCGGGCCGGGATGTTGCGCACGAGGGTGGGCCGCACCGGGAGCCGGTAGGTGTCCTGGAGCCAGGTCGCGATCGAGGGTGACACGGTGATGACGCCGGCGGCCCGGCGGGCGTGGCGTCGCTCGCTGATCCTCTCCACGACCTTGGCGACCGGGCGGGCGCCGGAGACGTTGCGGTGCGTCCACAGCTCGTGGGAGTCGTAGACGACCGGCACCCCGGCGCGGGAGGCCGGCGCGAGGGTGTTCGCGTCGTTGGCGTGCACGACGTCGGGGCGCCACTCGGCGAGCGCCTTGCGGGCACCCCGGTGGTAGATCGCGAGGCTGACGACCTGGTAGGTCTTCATCCACAGGCCGTCGAAGGTCTTCTTCGCGCGGGTGGTGAGCGTCCGGGGCGGAGTGGGGGCTGCTGCTGTCGGGGACGACGAGACGGCGACCGCGCTCGGGACGGGAGCGGCCTGCCGGGTGCGGGGCGGCCCCGGGGTGTCGACCATCGACGTGCTCATCGAGGCCGGTGCGCCGGTCCCGATCCGGAGCACCTTCTTCGTGAACGCCGCGAGCCGCGGCGCTGACGCGGCGAGCTCGAACTCGGGCACGCGGACGAGCTCGACGCCCGAGGGGAGGGTCTCGAAGCCTTCGGGGAAGCCGGCGCGCGCACGGGCGACGGCGATGATGCGGACGTCCGCGCCGGCGTCGTGCAGGGTGGCGGCGGTCTTGAGGACGCGGGCGTCGGCGTGGCAGTCGTTGTAGACGAGAACGCCGATCCGCAGCGGGCGGCCGTCGACCGTCGGGAGCGCGGCCGGTGCGGCGGGTGCGGCGGCGGGCTGGTCCTGGGTGCTCATGCGGGGTCCTCGGCGGGCGGGGTCGGGGAAGGTGGGGTCGGTTCCTCGGCGAGGCCCGCGAGGGCTGCCTGGTGGGCGAAGTCCGGTTCGGCGGAGACCACCTCAGCGAAGGTCCCGGAGATCACGAGCTCGCCGTCGCGCATGAAGCACACCGCGTCGGAGTGGCGGATGGTGGCGAGGCGGTGCGCCACGACGATGACCGTCACGTCCCCGCGCAGCTCCTGGATCGCCTGGGTGACCAGCGCCTCGGTCCCGGTGTCCAGGGAGCTCGTGGCCTCGTCCATGATGAGCACCATCGGGTCGGCGTAGAGCGCGCGGGCGATGCCCAGGCGTTGACGCTGGCCGCCCGAGAGGTTCATCCCGCGCTCACCGATCGGGGCGTCGATGCCGCCCTCGCGGGCGTCGATGATGTCGAGCACCTGCGCCCGCTGCAGGGACCGGCGGACCTTGGCCCGGTCGATGCCTTCCTCGGTCCAGGACAGGGCGACGTTCTGGGCGACGCTCGCGTCGAAGAGGGACACCTCCTGGGGCACGTAGCCGACCCGGGACCGCCAGGAGGCGAGCACCCCGGCCAGGGGCAGGTCGTCGACGAAGATCTGCCCGCCGGTCGGCTCGAGCAGCCCGAGGATGAGGTCCACGAGCGTGGACTTGCCCGACCCGGACGCCCCGACCAGGGCCATCGAGGAGCCGAAGGGGATCGTGAGGTCCACCCCGCGCACGGCCGCGCGGTCGCTGCCAGGGTACGTAAAGGTGACGTCCTCGAGGATCATCGCGCGGGCGTCGTCGGGCAGCGCTTCCCCGGGGCCGGCCTCCAGGCGCTGCGCGGAGTTGCGCTTGCCCCGTTCGATCTCGTCGATGACCTTCTGGGCGAAGGGGATCGAGGCGGCGGTGGAGGCCATGATCGACTGGAAGCGGGTGATCGAGGGGACGATGCGGAAGCCGGCGACGCCGAACAGCGCGATCGCCCCGAGTGCACCGCCGGACCCGCTGCCCTCGGCGGAACCGACGAGCGCGGCGAGGGCGAAGCCGCCGACGAGGGCGGCCTCCAGGACGTAGCGCGGGACCACGCCGAGGAAGGACATGTTCGCCCGGGCGTGGGAGCTGCGCAGGCGGACGCCCTGGACCAGGGCGGAGACCTCCCCGCCCTTGTCCCGCAGGGTGATCTCCTTGAGCGAGGCGACCATCTCGCTGACCAGGCGCACCGCGCGGGTGGAGTAGTTGCGGTTGTCGTGGCCGGCGGCCACCGCTTTGCGCAGCACCCAGCCATAGAGGAAGGCACCCACGATGCCGAAGTAGACGACCGTGACCACGGCCATGAGCGGCGCGGCGATGACGAGCACGGCGAGCACCGCGACGAAGGTGAAGGCCTCGCCCGAGAGCATGGTGAACGGGATGAGCACCCCCGAAACGGTCGTGGCCACCCCGACGTCGGTCGAGCGGACGAGGTCGGTCGAGTTGCGCCCGAGCCGGTCGGTCCACGGGGAGACGAAGAAGGCATCGAGAAGCTGACGGCCGAGCTCCTGCTCGAAGCGCGCGAACCGGCGGGTGGCGAACCACTGCAGGATGACCGCGCACACACTCTTGGTGATGATGAGCACCCCGACCACGATGAGCAGCCGGACGAACTCGCTCGTCTCGTCGAAGGTGCCCAGCACCGGGAGGGTCACCGAGGCGTCGGAGGACGCGAGCATGGGGGCCAGGGTCAGGGCGAGCAGCCCGAGCGCGGCGACGTCGAGGATCGCCAGGCCGCCGGACATCGCCGCGAAGAGCATGACGAAGCGTCGGCTGCCCGCGGGCAGCAGCGCCAGCAGCGTCCGCACGGTGTGGATCAGGCTCGTCATCGGTCGTCCTTCACGGAGCTGAGGCAGCCGGCGACGACGGCGGCGGCCTGCGCGCCCGCGCGGGTCGCAGAGGCGTTGTCCTGGACCCAGGCGGCCAGGCGCTCACGCTCGGGGGCGGTGGCGGGCCTGGTCAGGGCGCCGATCATCGCCTGGGCGACGGCCTCGACATCGAAGTCGATCACCGTTCCCAGGGCGTTGTCGCTGATCACCGCGCGGGCCGGGCCTGGCCCGGCGTAGACGACCGGGGTGCCGCATGCGACTGCGGCGAAGACCTTGGTCGGGAAGGCGAAGTCGTAGCCCAGGCCGGGGCGCAGGCTCACCAGCGCGCCGTGGGCACCGCGCAGCCACTGCGCGGCGACCTCGGGGGGCACGGCTCCGCGCAACTCGACGGCACCGGCCGGCAGCGCCTCGGCGTGGGAGGCGATCGTCGACCACGCGCTGCCCTGGCCGAGGAAGACCACCCGGGCGTCCGGGACGGTCTCTCGCACCCGGGCCAGGGCCTCGACGAAGATCTCCGCACCCTGCCACTCCGACGCGGTCCCCGCGTAGACGAGGTAGGGCGCCTCCGGCGCATCGGGCGCCGGCGGCCCGGTCGGGGTGAACACGGTCGTGTCGATCCCGTTGCGCACGACCGTCACGACGGCCGGGTCGACGCCGAGCTCGCCCAGGCGGTCGGCGACGCCGTCGGAGACAGCGATCACGGCACGCGCCCCGCGCAGGGCCCAGCGCTCCATCGCCGCGACCACCCGCACGAGCGGGGCGGGCGCGCCGGTGCTCGCCGCGGCGTCGGACCAGATGTCCGCCGCGTAGTAGACGTACGGCACCCGGCGCAGCGCGCTGATCACGCGGACGACGACGCCGGTGGTCGGCGGCGGTTCGCTCACCACGACCGTGGGCCGGGCCACGAGCAGCAGCCGCAGGGCGAGGGGGGCGTCGAAGCTCAGATACTGCACGTACCCGCGGACCACGCCGGAGGCGTCACGCAGCACGGGCCACCGCTTGGCGGCGACGTTGGCGGGCAGCGCGGGCGCGGCGTCGGCAGCGGCGGCTTCCGGCGTCGGGCGCACGGTGAGGACCGTGACCCGCCCGGCCCGGCGGGCCAGCGCGCGGGTCAGCGCGGCGAGCCGGAAGGACGCCGCGGCGGCCTCGGGGACGAAGATGCGGCTGGCGACGACGACGTGCGCCGTCGGCCGAGCAACCGTCGCCGGGGTCGCCTCACCCAAGACGGACGCTCTGCCCACTCTGGGCGGAGGTGACCATCGCCTCGGCGACCCGCAGTGTCGCCAGGCCTTCCTCCAGGGTGACGATGTCGTTGCTGATCCCCAGGACGGCGTCCCGGAAAGCCTCGTGCTCGACGCGCAGGGGCTCGCGCTTGGCGAGGGCGAAGCGGACGACGTCCCCCTCGGAGACACCGCGGAAGGCCGCGATCGAGTCCCACTCGGTGGCCACGGTGCCGTTGGCGTAGAAGGTGAGGTCGGCGCTCGCGGTGTCCGCGACGAAGGCACCGCGCTCGCCGGTGACGACCGTGACCCGCTCCTTCATGGGGGAGAGCCAGTTGACCGTGTGGTTGACAATCACGCCGTTGGCGAGGGTGCCGGTAGCCAGGACCATGTCCTCGAACTGGCGCCCGCTGCGGTGCGCGACCTGGGCGGAGATGGTCGCGTAGGGGCTCTGCGCGACCCACGCGGTGAGGTCGATGTCGTGGGAGGCGAGATCCTTGACCACGCCGACGTCGGCGATTCGGGCCGGGAAGGGCCCCTGCATGCGGGTGATGATCTGGTAGATCGCTCCGAGCTCGCCGTCCGCGAGCCGGCGACGCAGCTCCTGCAGGGCGGGGTTGAACCGTTCGATGTGCCCGACGGCGCCGACCAGTCCGGCCGCGGCGAAGGCGTCGACGATCCGCTGACCCGCCGCGCTCGAGTCGGCGACCGGCTTCTCGATGAGCGCGTGCACCCCGGCCTCGGCCAGGGCCAGCGCGATCGCCTCGTGGTAGATCGTGGGGACGGCGACGACGGCCGTGTCGAGCCCGGCGGCGATGAGCGCCTGGACGTCCCGGAGCACCGGCAGACCACCGGCGACGCCGTGCGGGTCACCGCCCGGGTCGGCGACAGCCACGAGGTCGACGCCAGGGACCTCACGGAGCACGCGGGCGTGGTGACGGCCCATCGCGCCCAGGCCGATGAGCCCGGCGCGCAGGTTCTGCGTCGCCATCAGGAACCGGCCTTGACGGTCGCGACGACGCCGGCGACGATCCGCTCGAGGTCACCCGTGGTGAGCGAGGGGTGCACCGGCAGGGAGATGACCTGCTGGGCGGCCTCCTCGGTGCGCGGCAGGTGCAGATCAGGGGCGTACTTCGCCAGGGAGGGCAGGCGGTGGTTGGGGATCGGGTAGTAGACCCCGGATCCGACGCCGTGCTCCTCGCGGAGCGCCTTGACGATCCGGTCCCGGTCCGCGGTGACGCGGATCGTGTACTGGTGGTAGACGTGCACCGCGTCGTCGTGCACGGGTGGGATGGTGACGCCGGGCAGGCCGCCGAGGCCGGCGTCGAGCAGGCCGGCGTTGGTCTGGCGCTGCTCGGTCCAGCAGGTCAGCTTGGTCAGCTGTACCCGGCCGATGGCTGCGTGCACGTCGGTCATCCGGGCGTTGAAGCCGACGAGCTCGTTGGCGTACTGCACCTCCATGCCCTGGTTGCGCAGCAGCCGGACGTTGCGGGCGATGGTGTCGTTCGCACAGGCCACCATGCCGCCCTCGCCGCTCGTCATGTTCTTCGTGGGGTACAGGCTGAACATCGCGAAGTCGCCGAAGGAGCCCACGGGTGCACCGTTCAGCTGGGCGCCGTGCGCCTGGGCGGCGTCTTCGAAGAGCTGGAGCCCGAACTCGTCGGCGATCGCGCGCAGCTCGACCATCGCAGCCGGGTGGCCGTAGAGGTGCACAGGCATGATCGCCTTGGTGCGCTCGGTGATCGAGGCGCGCACGGAGGCCGGGTCCAGACCGAAGTAGTCGGGTTCGATGTCGGCGCTGACCGGCGTGGCCCCGGTCAGCGCGACCGAGTTCCCGGTCGCGGCGAAGGTGAAGGACGGCACGATGACCTCGTCGCCGGGGCCGATGCCCGCGGCCAGCAGGCCGAGGTGCAGCCCAGAGGTGCCGGAGTTGACCGCGACGCACTGGCGACCGGCCACGAGCTGGTCGGCGAACTCGGCCTCGAAGGCCTTGACCTCGGGCCCCTGGGCGATCATGCCCGAGCGCAGCACGCGGTCGACCGCGGCCCTCTCGTCGTCTCCGATGATGGGCTTTGCTGCGGGGATGAGTGGAAGACTCATGGTCGAACGACCTCTCTCAGGGTGGCGTCAACAGCCTCGTACACGGTCGCGGTGACGGGACAGGACCAACGTCCGTCGCCGTCGTCGACCAGGGGGTGCCCGGCCTTGCCGACCCAGCCGCGCTGGCGGGCGGGCACGCCCGCGACGATCGCGAAGTCCGGCACGTCCTTGGTCACCACGGCGCCGGCGGCGACGGTGGCCCAGGCGCCGATGCGCACCGGTGCGACGCACACGGCGCGGGCACCGATCGAGGCACCGGTGCCGATGTCGACGCCGACGGCGTGCCAGTCGTCGGCGCTCTTGAGGGAGCCGTCGGGGTTGATCGCGCGCGGGTACTGGTCGTTGGTGAGCACAGCGGCCGGGCCGATGAACACGCCGTCGCCCAGGGTGGCCGGCTCGTAGACGAGGGCGTAGTTCTGGATCTTGCAGTCCGACCCGGCGCGCACACCAGACCCGATGTAGGCCCCGCGCCCGACGACGCAGCGCTCACCGAGCACTGCCCCGCCTCGTACCTGCGCGAGGTGCCAGATCTGCGATCCTTCACCGATCTGCGCGTCTGCGTCGATGTCAGCAGACGCCGCGATCTTGACAGCCATTCACCACTCCAGACCGGTCCGGCGCGGGGACACGACGTTCGCGCGCTTTCGCGAGCCTAACGGAACTCGATGCAAGAATGGCGCCATGGTTGACCCCGCCGCGCCGCCGCCCCCGAGCCCCACCTCGGGATATGCCGCCGACTGGCTCGTCATCCCGCTCTACAACGAGGCCTCCGTGATCGCCGAGGTGATTGCCGGAGCACTGCCCACCTTTCCCAACATCGTGTGCGTCGACGACGGCAGCACCGACGGCTCGGGCGAGGTGGCCCGGGCGGCCGGGGCCAGGGTCCTCACCCACGCCGTGAACCTCGGCCAGGGAGCGGCGCTGCAGACCGGGATCTCCTTCGTCTGCAGCCAGCCTGGTGCCCGGTCCCTGGTCACCTTCGACGCCGACGGCCAGCACCAGGTCGCCGACGCCCGCGCCATGGTCGACCTCATCGCCTCGGGCGAGACCGCGATCGTCTTCGGCTCGCGGTTCCTGGACGGGCGCACCACACCCGGCCTGGTCAAGCGTGTGGTGCTCACCTTCGCCGTGTGGTTCACGAAGCAGAGCACCGGCATGCGCCTGACCGACGCGCACAACGGGTTGCGGGCGATGACCATCCCGGCGGCCAAGAAGGTCGACCTCACCCAGGACCGGATGGCGCACGCGAGCGAGATCGTGCTGCAGCTGGGCCGTACCGGGCTCGCGTGGCGGGAGTACCCGGTCCACGTCCTTTATACCGACTACTCCCGCGGCAAGGGCCAGTCGATGTGGAACTCGGTGAACATCCTCGTCGACCTGCTCTTCAAGTAGCCTCTCTCATCCTTCTCTCCACGGACCATCAAAGGAGCTTCATGGGCGGCAACGTGCTGCTGATCCAGGTCATCCTGCTCGTGGCGGTGGCGGCCATCGCGGTGATGCTCACGCGGTCGACCGCGGGCGCCCGGCACCAGGCCATCCGCCGGCTGTTCCTCCTGGCGTTCGTCGCGGGGGCCGCCGCGTCGGTGATCTTCCCGCAGGTGCTCTCCCGGCTGGCCAACGCCGTCGGCGTCGGGCGTGGCGCGGACCTGCTGCTCTACGCGCTGGTCATCGCCTTCCTCAGCTACATCTCCACCAGCCACCGGCGGATGAACCGGATGTCACGGCAGATCACTCTACTGACGCGCGAACTGACGCTCGCGGAGGCGCGTGGGGAGGGCCAGCCCTCGGCACCTGATCGCGAGACGGGCGACTGACCTGCATATCTAGGGGATCCGTCACCATGCCGTCACGAATCCTCCGCACGTTCTGAGCGCCCCCGCTCGCCGCGAGCCCTATAGTCAGGGTTTATGTCCAAGTCGTCCGGCTCCGCTGCGCCGCCCGTCCACATACGCCCCACTCCGCGGTCGAGGGCAGGGCGGGTCGTGGGGATGGTCAGCCTCGGAGCGCTGACCTTCTCGGTGGTGGGCGCGGGCACCGCGCTGTACATCTTCGACAGGAACGTCACGACCATCGCCGTGACCGAGCTGCTCGTCGACCGCCCGGCACCGCCCGAGCCCGACCCCGACGATCCCAACGCCGGCGTCCCGGTGAACATCCTGCTGCTCGGCTCCGACACGCGTGCGGGCGACAACCTCGCCCTCGGTGGCGCCGACGAGTCGGTGGCCTCCGACACCACGCTCGTGGTGCACCTGTCGGCGGACCGGAGCCGGGTTGAGATCATCTCCATCCCGCGCGACTCCGTCGTCGACATCCCCGAGTGCCGGATGGCCGACGAGACGATCCTGCCCCCCGTCGAGGACATGATGTTCAACCACGCCTTCAGCCGGGGCTGGTTCAACGGCGGCGACCTCACGTCCGCGACCGCCTGCGCGATGGCCACGGTGGAGTCGCTCACCGGGATCTACCTCGACGGCGCGATCGTGGCAGACTTCAACGGCTTCTCCTCGATGGTCGACGCCCTCGGCGGTGTACCCATCACCATCCCCGAGGCGATCTCCTCCCCCAAGGCAGGAGGCCTGACCCTGGAGCCCGGCTACCAGGTGCTCACCCCGTGGCAAGCCACCCAGCTCTCCCGGGCACGCACCGGGACCGGATGGGGCCTGGAGATCGGTTCCGACCTCAAACGGATCGAACGCCAGCAGGCCCTGCTCGGGGCGATGGCCGCGGCCGCCGCGGACAAGAACCTGCTCACGGATCTCCCGGCCCTCACCCAGTTCGTCGACGCCGCCACCAAGTCCTTGACGGTGAGCGACAGCATCAGCTCCGTGCGCGACCTCACCGGGCTCGCGCTGAGCCTGCGCCAGACGGACATCGAAGAGATCGCCTTCACCCAGGTCCCCGTCGCGGAGGACTCCCGGGACCGGAACCGGGTGGTGTGGACGTCAGAGGCCGGCGCACTGTGGGACCGGATCAGGGCGGACGAGCCGCCTCCTCCCAGCGCTGACCAGTGACGATCTCCACAATCCCTCCACCAGCCTGCCGCTGCGACTTCTCCGGCTCTCTGCCGGGCGGACCTAGTATTACCAATCGTGACGACTCCTCCTGCCTCGACCCGGGCCGCGCACCGCGCACAGAACGCCGCAGTCGCAGGCCGCGACCCGCTGCACGCGCGGTCCGCCCGCACGCACACGATGATGCGCGTCGTCGGTCTGGTCCTCACCGGGGTGTTCGCCTTCGTGGCCACCGGCGCCGGTGCCGTCCTCTACAAGATGCAGAACAACATCGACAACGTCGACGTCGCTGCGCTCCTCGACGGGGTCGACGGGCTGCCCAGCGCTCCCACGGAGGATCCCGAGGATCCCAAAGCCGGTCTGCCGGTCAACATCCTGCTCATGGGATCCGACGACCGCAGCGGCGCGAACGCAGCCATCGGGGGCGAGGCCGGTGGCGTGCGCTCGGACACGACGATCGTCATGCACATCTCCGCCGACCGGACCCGGGTCGAGCTCGTCTCCATCCCCCGCGACTCCCTGGTCGACATCCCCTCCTGCCCCATGACCGACGAGTCCACGACCAAGCCGCAGAAGAACGCGATGTTCAACTCCGCCTTTGCTCTGGGCTGGGACCACGGCGGGGACATCGGCTCCGCTGCCACCTGTTCCATGGTCACGGTCATGTCCCTCACGGACGTGTACCTCGACGGGTTCGTCGTCGTCGACTTCGCCGGATTCCAGTCCATGATCGATGCGATCGGCGGGGTGCCGATGTGCATCCCGGAGGACATCGTCGCGCCCGAGGCGAACCTCAACCTCGCTGCCGGTCAGCAGACCCTCAACGGCGAGCAGGCCCTCGGTCTCGCCCGGGCTCGCAAGGGGACCGGTCTCAACGGCTCGGACCTCACCCGGATCTCCCGCCAGCAGGAGCTGCTCGGCGCGACCGCGCAGTCTGTCCTGGACAAGAATGTCCTCACCGACGCGTCCGGGTTGCTGAAGTTCCTCAACGCCGCGACCTCGTCGCTGACGGCCAGCGAGGAGTTCTCGTCGCTGCAGAAGCTCAGCGGGCTGGCCATGTCGTTGCGCGGGATCGACGCCACGAAGATCACCTTCCTCACGATCCCGGTCGCCGACGCCCCCACGGACAAGAACCGTGTCGTGTGGACCTCCGAAGCCGACGAGGTGTGGGCGAACATCGCCGCTGACCGGCCCATCGACGGCAGCGCGCCGGCCGAGGCACCCGCAGACCCGACGACCGAAGCGCCGGACGTCGCTCCCGGCGACGTTCCCGACGACGCGACCCCCGACGCCCCGGCGAGCCCGGAGGCCACCGAGCCCGAGCCGGCAGCCACCACCGCGGCACCTCCAGAGGGCCTGACCTCTGCGGCGAACTCGTCCGTCTCCTGCGGCTGATCGGGACACCCATGGCTCCCAGCGACCCCTCTCGGCCGGGCTCCTTCCCGCCGCCGAGCTTCACCCCGCAGTCCGGGCGTCCCCCCCGACCCACCGCCAAGGAACCGACCATCGAGGTCGGTGACACCGGCGACGGCGCCTTGCGCGCTGTCCCGCCCGGCGACGGCGCTCGCGTCGGCAGGATCCCCAGCCCGAAGGGCGCCCCCGTCGTACGACGGACGTCGTCGGGCACTGCGGGCCAACTGAGCAGCAACGCCCCGCGTCCCGGGTCGTCCGGGCGGATCCCGGCACCGGCGCCGCGCGCCGCGACGCCACCGTCAGCGCACCCGGCCCGACCGGTGTCCGGGACGACCCGGCCCGGCACGCTCCCTCCCGCGGCGGGGACGCCTGCACGCGCCTCCGACGCCGCCGGGTCTGCGCGGCCTGCTGTCCGACCCACCGGCCCTCGGGTTCCCGGCGAGGTCCGGACGGTTCCGGGACGGACCTCCGGTGCGACCCCGTCGAGGACCGCCGTCGGGGCGGGCGGCTCCGGTGGTCCGGGTGCCACCCGGGTGCACGGCACCGGGACACCCGGCGGAGCGGGACCTCACGGTCCGGTGCCGCTCGGCGGACCGCGCACCAAGCCACGCTGGGGCCGGATCGCCGCCCTCGCCGTCGCGTTCCTGCTGGTGCTCGCGATCGCGTGGCCGGTCGGTCTGCTCTTCTGGGCGAACGGCAAGATCAACCACCTCGATGCGCTCTCCGGAGCGGCGAACACACCGGGCACCACCTACCTGCTCGCCGGCTCGGACTCCCGTGCCGACGGCGCCGTCGGCGAGGACGGGACCGAGGGCGCCCGGACCGACACGATCATGGTGCTGCACGTCCCGGACTCCGGGCCTACGTCCCTGATCAGCCTGCCGCGCGACTCCTACGTCGAGATCCCCGGCTACGACGCCAACAAGCTCAACGCCTCCTACTCCTGGGGCGGTGCCCCGCTGCTCGTCGAGACGGTCGAGGGCCTGACCGGGATGACCGTCGACCACTACATCGAGATCGGCTTCAGCGGAGTCGAGACGATCGTCGATGCGGTCGGCGGGGTGGAGCTGTGCCTCGACTACGACGTGAACGAACCTTTGAGCGGGCTCGTGTGGACGGCCGGGTGCCACGTGTCGGACGGCACGACCGCGCTCGCCTTCTCCCGGATGCGCTATGCCGACCCGCAGGGCGACATCGGCCGCGCCGAGCGTCAGCGCCAGGTGATCGGCGCGGTGAGCTCGGCCCTGCAGGACAAGTCGATCCTCGTCAAGCCGGGCACCCAGCGTGAGCTCATCAGCGCCGGCCTCGATGTGCTCACCGTCGACGAGGACACGAACATCATCGACCTGGGGAAGATGGCGCTGGCCTTCCGGGCCGCGAACGGTCCCGACGGCGTCACCGGCGCCCCGCCGCTGAGCAGCCTGGACTACCGGCCCGGCGGCGTCGGCTCCGCCGTCCAGCTCGATCCCGACCGGAGCCCGCAGTTCTGGACCGACATCCGCGACGGGAAGATGCCGGCGGGTGTGGTGGGCGGGCTGCCGCAGTAGGCACTGTTGGGCAGTAGGGCCGCCGGTCCGCGAGACGGTCGGTCAGCGGGGTGGTCGGTCTCCTCAGGCGGTGAAGCCGGTGCGCTGCTCACGGCCTGCCCGCAGCCGGGCGCCCTTGGCCTTGGCCTGCGCGCTCAGGTCGTCCTGGAAGTCGACCATCTTCTGGCGCAGCGCGAGCGACGCCTCGTCGGTCCCGCTGGCCAGGATCCGTGCGGCGAGCAGGCCGGCGTTACGGGCCCCGCCGATCGACACCGTGGCGACGGGGACCCCGGCCGGCATCTGGACGATCGAGAGCAGGGAGTCCATCCCGTCGAGGTAGGCGAGCGGGACGGGGACACCGATCACCGGCAGCGCCGTCACCGCAGCGAGCATCCCGGGCAGGTGCGCCGCACCGCCTGCTCCGGCGATGATCACCCGCAGCCCGCGACCGGCTGCCGCACGACCGTAGTCGATCATCTCGGTGGGCATCCGGTGGGCGGAGACGACGTCGACCTCGATCCCCACGCCGAACTCGGTCAGGGCGTCCGCCGCTGCCTGCATGACCGGCCAGTCGGAGTCCGACCCCATGACGATCCCGACGACTGCGTTGCCCACGACTGCGTTGCTCATGACTGGTCCCCTGCTCGGCTGGTTGGTGTCTGAGGTGCTGGCTCGCGCTGCTCCCCGCGCAAGAGCGCGGCGGCGGCCATCGCCCGACGTCGGACGTCGTCGAGGTTGGTGCCACTGACGTTGACGTGGCCGAGCTTGCGGCCTGGGCGCACGTCCTTGCCGTAGAGGTTCACGCGCGCGTCGGGGAACTGCTCGAGGACCGCCGGGAGGGCGTCGGTCATCTGGGCGAGGGAGCTGCCCAGCACGTTCGCCATCACCGTCCACGGCGCGGTGGGCGAGGTGTCGCCCAGCGGCAGGTCCAGAACCGCGCGCAGGTGCTGCTCGAACTGGCTGGTCACCGACCCGTCGATGGTCCAGTGGCCGGAGTTGTGGGGGCGCATGGCCAGCTCGTTGACGATGATGACCGGCTCTGCTCCGGGACCGCGGACCTCGAAGAGCTCGACGGCGAGCACCCCGGTGACATCCAGCCCTTCCGCGATGGCCACGGCGACGGCCCGCGCGCGCTCGGCCTCAGCGGGGGTGATGTCCGGTGCGGGCGCCACGACCTCGGAGCAGACGCCGTCGCGCTGGACGGACTCGACCACCGGCCAGGTGCGGACCTCACCGCTCGGGCGGCGTGCCACGAGGACGGCGAGCTCGCGGGCGAAGGGGACCTTGTCCTCCACGAGGAGGGCCGGGCCGCCCGCCGCCACGCCGGCGAACCAGTCGGCGACGTCGTCGGGCGAGGTGACCACACGCACGCCCTTGCCGTCGTAGCCGCCGCGCGAGGTCTTGACGACGGCCTCACCGCCGGGGGCCGCGGCGAGGAAGTGCGCCAGCTCTGTCCGGGCGGCGCCCTCCTCGCGGGACAGCGCGGCCCAGCGGGGGCACGGGGCGCCGAGCTCGGTGAGCCTGGTGCGCATGACGATCTTGTCCTGGGCCTGGACCAGCGCGTGCGGTCCGGGGCGGACGGGGGTGCCGGCGGCCACCAGCTCGTGGAGCAGGTCGTTCGGCACGTGCTCGTGCTCAAAGGTCAGCACGTCCGCGCCCACGATCAGACCTCGGATCGCGCCTTCGTCGCCGGCCGCCCCGACCGGGGAGTCGACGACGACCTGAGCCGCCGAAGAGTCCACCGCCTCGACCAGGACGCGCAGGTGCACGCCCAGCTCGGCCGCCGCTGGGGCCATCATCCGGGCGAGCTGCCCGCCGCCTACTACTGCAATCACTGGAGCTGCCACAGTGAGCCAGCGTAGTCGAGTCGGGCTCGCGTACAGACCCGGGTCCATCCGCGATAATCTTCGACCATGACGTTGTCAGGGCGCACCGGCCGGTCCCCCGCCGCGCCCACCTCATCCCGCGTCCGGCGCACCGCGGTGCTCACCCGGGTGTATGAGCTCATGCGGTTCGGCATGGTCGGCGGCGTCGCCTTCATCGTGGACATCGGGCTGTTCAACCTGCTGCGGTTCGGCCCCGGTGAGCTGCTCGAGGCGAAGCCGATCACCGCGAAGATCCTCTCGGTCGCCGTGGCGACCGTGGTGTCCTGGCTCGGCAACCGGTTCTGGACCTTCTCCGACCGGCGCACCGAGACCCACCTGCGGGAGTTCGCCGGCTTCGTGGTGGTCAACATCGGGGGGATGGCCATCGCCGTCGCCTGCCTGGGCTTCTCCCACTATGTGCTCGACCTGCGCTCGCCCTTGGCGGACAACATCTCCGCGAACGGCGTCGGCCTCGTGCTCGGCATGGTGTTCCGGTACCTCGCCTACCGGCACTGGGTCTTCACCGCGGTCGGCGACCGCGCGGTCGACGGCCTACCCGCCGAACTCGTGAGCGACAGCGATTCCGCCCTCGGGAAGCCGGCTGGCTCACGAGCTCGGTGACGCGTTCACGAGGTCGGTGACGGGGGTCACGAGCTCGGCGACCGGTTCCCGAGGTCGACACGGGTACCGGAATCTGGCGGGGTTACCAGCTGCGGCGGCGCTTGGAGCGGCTGGAGATGGCGACGCCGCGGGGCAGGACCAGCTCGGGGTCCATGGTCCGCGGGACTCCGGCCAGGAACACCGAGAAGACCGGTGGCCGCCGCTGGGAGAGCTCCAGGCGGCCGCCGTCGGCCGCGACCAGGTCCCGGGCGAGCGCCAGGCCCAGGCCGGTGCCCTTTCCCGAGGTGACCTCGCGCTCGAAGATGCGCGGGGCGAGGTCGTCGGGCACGCCCGCGCCCTCGTCGGAGACCTGGATGGCCATCGCACCGCTGGGCCCGGACGGCTTGGAGCGCACCGTCGTCGTGCCCGCGCCGTGCTTGAGGGAGTTCTCGATGAGGGTGGCGAGCACCTGCGCGAGGGCGCCGGGGGTGGCGAGCACGTGGGCGTCGGGTGAGACGTCGACGACGAGCTTGCGACCGTGCTTGAGGAAGGTCGGCGCCCACTCCTCTTCCTGCTGGCTGGCGACCTCGATGAGGTGCACCGCCTCGGTCGTGCCGCCCGAGGTCCGCGAGCGGGAGAGCAGGTCGTCGACCACCTGGACGAGGCGTTCGACCTGCTCGAGGGAGATCCGCGCCTCCTCCTGAACCTCTTCGTTGTCCCCGGCGGCCATCCCGATCTCCTCCAGGCGCATGGACAGCGCGGTGAGCGGGGTGCGCAGCTGGTGGGAGGCGTCGGAGGCGAACTGGCGCTCGGCGGCCAGGCGCCCGGCCATCCGGTCGGAGCTGCGGGAGAGCTCGGCCGCGACGAGGTCGATCTCCTCGACGCCGGACGGCTCGATGCGGGGACGCACCTGGCCCGAGCCGAGCTGCTCGGCGGAGGCGGCGAGGTAGACGAGCGGCGCGGAGAGTCGGTTCGCCTGCCACACGGCCATGACGATCCCGGCACCGAAGGCCACCACGGCCGCGGCGACCACAAGCACGACGACCTGGGCGCTGCGCAGGTAGATGTCCAGGTAGGACACGGCGATCTGGATGGTCGCGTTGGACTGTGTGCGGATCGGACGTTCGATCACGCGCCCGTCGATCTCCTCGCCGGCCGAGGCGGTGGTCCCGTCCGGGCTCACGACAAAGATGTAGGCCGGGATCCTGCCGTTGTCCCCGCCGACGTAGCGGTCGAGGAACTCCTCGTCGATCGGCTCCTCGCGGGCGATCCTGCCCTCGACCGCGCGGCCCAGCTCGGAGGTGCGTGCCTGCAGGTCACGGACCTCGTTGTCGCGCACGAGAGAGGCCCCCAGGATGGCCAGGGGCAGGCCTAGGAGGATCACGGCGACCGCCACCGCGGAGACGGTGGCCAGCAGTACTCGACGGCGCATGCTTCAGTACCCCCGACCGTGGGCGCCCTGAACGAGGGCAGCCCCGGGACTTGTCAGTTCTCGCCGGACTCGAAACGGAACCCGAGGCCCCGGACGGTGGTGATGTAGCGAGGAGAGTTGGCGTCGTCGCCCAGCTTGCGGCGCAACCAGGACACGTGCATGTCGAGGGTCTTGGTCGAGCCGATCGGCTCCGAGCCCCAGACCTCGCGCATGAGCGTGTCGCGCACGACGACGGTCCCGGCACCCTGTACGAGGACGCGCAGCAGCTCGAACTCCTTGGTCGTCAGGTGCAGCTCGCGCTCGCCCTGGAAGGCACGGTGCGCAGCGACGTCGACCTTGACGTCCTGGGCCTGGAGCTCCTCGGCGTCGGCCGGGTCGCCGTGGGTGCGGCGCAGCAGCGCCCGGACCCGGGCGAGCAGCTCGGCCAGCCGGAAGGGCTTGGTCACGTAGTCGTCGGCGCCGGCGTCGAGCCCGACGACGAGGTCGACCTCGTCGGCCCGCGCAGTCAGCACGAGCACCGGCGTGGTCAGGCCCAGGCCGCGGATCGCACGGGCGACCTCGAGGCCGTCCATGTCCGGAAGGCCGAGGTCGAGGACGATCAAGTCGGCAGCATGCGCGTTGTCGATGGCGCCTTGACCTGTTCCTTGCACAACGACGTCGTATCCCTCACGGGAGAGCGCGCGCGCCAAAGGTTCGGCAATAGCCGGGTCGTCTTCTGCCAGAAGTACGTGGGTCATTCGCCCATGCTAGGTCATGAAACACCCGTGAGACCCATCGAAGGCAGTGCCTTTCGCGTCACAGGTCTCGCCGAGCGTCGAAATGCCACAAACCTCGCTCCTGGGCGGGCCGCGGCGCCCTCGCTCGCACTGCGCCTCCCCCTGGAGGGTGACGCCAGAGACCGTCACGATGCCTAGGCTGGGCGCCATGAACTGGTACGACACGATCGGCCGATGGTCCGACTCCCACCGCTCCACCGTCGACGTCTCCCTGACCGCCGTGCTGCTCGTCCTGATCGTCCCGATCTCCGCGATGACCGGGACCGGTGAGTTCCTGACCCTCAACGGGACCGACGGCCCGGCCCTGGGCGCGATGGCCTTCTGCGTCATCGCCCCGCTGGCCGTGCGCCGCACCCACCCGGTGCTCTCGGTGGTCCTCGTCTACGCCGCAGCGCTGGCTCACCAGCTGGTCGGTGTCCCGTTCGTCATGCCGGCCGACCTCGTCGTCCTGCTCGCCCTCTTCTCGGTGACCGTCTACGGCCCCCGGTGGGCGCACCACGTGGCGATCGTGTCCGGACTCCTTGGCTGCGTCCTGCTGGGTGTCTTCATCGGCATGCAGGGCGACATGCTCAGTGCTGTCGTCGTCACGACGGCGCTGACCGGGTCGATGTTCCTGGCCACCTGGGCGTTCGGGCTGGTGCGCCGCGCCAGTCGCGACTCGGTCAACGCGCTGCGCGACCGAGCGCTGCGCCTGGAGATCGAGCGCGACCAGCAGGCCCAGATCGCGACCGCCGCCGAGCGGGCCCGCATCGCCCGGGAGATGCACGACATCGTCGCCCACTCCCTCTCGGTGATGATCGCCCAGGCCGACGGCGGCCGCTACATGGCCGCGGCGGACCCGGCGGCCGCCACCCGGACGCTCGGCACGATCGCCGAGACGGGCCGCGCGGCACTGGCCGACATGCGCCGCCTGCTCGGAGTGCTGCGCGCCGAACCGGGCAACCCGGGCGCCGAGGAGCGTGGGCTCGGCGACCTCACACCGCAGCCGGCGGCGTCGGACATCGAGTCGCTCGTGGCCCAGGTCCGCGCCTCGGGGCTGCGGGTCTCCCTCGTGCGGATGGGCACGGCGCGCACCCTGCCGCCGGGCACCGGGCTGACTCTCTACCGGATCTGCCAGGAGTCGCTCACCAACATCCTCAAGCACGCCGGTCCGGAGCCGACCGTGACGGTCGTGCTCACCTGGGGACCGCGCAACGTCCAGCTCCAGGTGGACGACGACGGGCGCGGCGCCTCCGCCGACAGCGACGGTGCAGGCCAGGGCATGCTCGGCATGCGCGAGCGGGCCGCGATGTTTGGCGGGACGGTCGTCTCCGGCCCCCGCCCCGGTGGCGGCTTCCGTGTGATGCTTGACCTCCCCCTGCCCGAGCCGCGCGCCGACGCCGGTTCCGACACCCACGCCGACGCAGGCGCCGACGCAGACCTACGCACCTAGGAGCCACCGCGACCATGTACCTCGCGACCGAGACCGCACCGCCCATCCGGGTCGCGATCGTCGACGACCAGCAGCTGCTGCGCGCCGGCTTCCGGATGGTGATCGACTCCCAGCCGGACCTGTCCGTCGTCCTGGAGGCCGCCGACGGGGCCCAGGCCGTGCGGCTGCTGACCGACCACGAGGTCGACGTCGTGCTCATGGACGTGCGGATGCCCAACCTCGACGGCCTGGCCGCCACCGCCCAGCTCACCGAGATCTGGTCGACCACCCGGCCGCTGACCGTCCCCCGGATCATCGTGCTGACCACCTTCGACCTCGACGAGTACGCCCTCGAGGCGATCCGCGCCGGGGCGAGCGGGTTCCTGCTCAAGGACGCCCCGCCCGAGGAGATGCTCGGCGCGATCCGCACCGTGCACTCCGGCGACGCGGTGATCGCCCCCTCCACCACCCGCCGGCTGCTCGACCGGCTCATCGTCCCGCTCCCCGAGGAGCAGCTCGTCGACTCCGCACAGGCCGCGGCGGTCGACTCGCTCACCGACCGCGAGCGCGAGGTGCTCCTGTCCATGGCCCGAGGGCGGTCCAACCAGGAGATCGCCACCGACCTCTTCGTCGCCGAGGCGACCGTCAAGACGCACGTGGGACGGATCCTGTCCAAGCTCGGGGCGCGGGACCGCGTGCAGGCCGTGGTGACCGCCTACGAGACCGGTCTCGTCCGTCCTGGGGAATGACCCGGCGCCCCCCTTCTCCCCCTCCGGGATGACATCACCCCACGTCAAGACCCTCCCCCAGCCCGACGCCGCACCCCGGTGCCGCTCACTAGCGTGGGCGGTGCGCTGAGGAGCGGGGCGACCCGCACCTCGGCGACCACATCCGTTGTTCGATCCCCGCCGTGCTTGGAGACCTTCGTGGACACCACCGTGTACCAGCCCCTGCCCGTACCCGAGATCTCGAGCCCTGCCGTCCGGGCGCGGTCCTTGACGAAGCTGTACGGCCGCGGTGAGGGCACCGTCCGTGCGCTCGACGGCGTCGACGTCGACTTCGCCGCCGGCCAGTTCACCGCGATCATGGGCCCCTCCGGGTCCGGCAAGTCGACGCTCATGCACCTGCTCGCCGGGCTCGACACGGCGTCCTCGGGCCAGGCCTTCATCGGCAGCACCGACGTGACCACGCTCGACGACAACCAGCTGACGACGCTGCGCCGGGACCGTGTCGGTTTCGTCTTCCAGTCCTTCAACCTGCTGCCGATGTTCACCGCGGAGCAGAACATCACGCTCCCGCTCACCCTGGCGGGTGTGAAGATCGACGCCGCCACCAAGGAGTGGCTGGCCACGCTCGTGACCACCCTGGGCCTGAGCGACCGGCTCTCCCACCGCCCCGCCGAGCTCTCCGGTGGGCAGCAGCAGCGGGTGGCCATCGCCCGGGCGCTCATCGCCCGCCCGGAGGTCGTCTTCGCCGACGAGCCCACCGGGAACCTGGACTCCCGATCCGGTGCCGAGGTGCTGAGCTTCCTGCGCCGCTCGGTCCGCGAGCTGGGCCGCACGATCATCATGGTCACCCACGACCCAGCGGCCGCCGCCTACGCCGACCGCGTGGTGCTCCTCGCCGACGGCCAGATCGCCGGGGACATCGCCAACCCGACCCCCGAGTCCGTCCTGGCCGGCCTCGACGCCCTGCGCACCTTCGAGACGACAGCCACCACCGGCGCGACCGCGCAGGTGAACGTCTGATGTTCAGCCTCACTCTCGCCCAGATGCGGCGCAGCCTGGGCCGGCTGACGGCCGCGGGCATCGCCATCGTCATCGGGACCGCCTTCGTCGCGGCGACGCTGCTCGCTGGGGAGGTGCTCAAGCGGTCCAGCTACGACTCGGTCGCGGCCGCCTACGCCGACGCCGCGCTCATCGTCGTGCCCACCACCGACCAGCGGTCCCCCGGGTTCGGTTCCGCGCTCACCCCGGCCGACCTGACGACGATCCGGACGGTCGAGGGCGTGCGGGCTACCGACCCGGTGGCCTCTACCTCCGTCACGCTCACCATGGGCGCGCAAGCGGTCTACCAGACCGTGATCGCCGTCGGCTCCGACCCGTCCCTGCAGCCGCTCGAGCTCATCGACGGAGCGCTGCCCGACGCGCCGGACGAGATCGCGCTGCCGTCCGACGTCGCGGACCGCCTGGGCACCACGATCGGCGGGACGATCACCGAGACGGTGCCCTTCTTCGTCTCCGCGAACACCGACGACGGTGACGTCTGGGACTCGAGGACCGCCACGCTCGTCGTGGTCGGGCTGGTCGACGACCCCGACGGCGCGTTCTCGATGACCGGAGGCGCAGGTCTGATCTCCGACGACTCGCTCCAGGCACGGATGGTCGTCGACTACGGGAACGAGGCTCCGTTCCGTGAGGCGACGCTCTCCCTGGAGGACGGGGCTGACGCGGAGAACGTGCGCGCCGACCTTGAGGCTGTGGTCGGCCCGCTCGGCTTCAGCGTGGTGACCAAGGACGAGGCCGCGGCCGCCTCCGTCGCGTCGGTCACCAACGGCCAGGACGTCTTCACCGTGACGATCCTCTCCTTCGCCGCGATCGCGCTGCTCGTCGCGGCGCTCGTGATCGCCAACACCTTCCAGGTGATCGTCGCCCAGCGCACTCGTACCCTCGCCCTGCTGCGCTGCGTGGGCGCCAGCAAGCGCCAGCTCCGCGCCTCGGTGCTGCTCGAGGCGTCCCTGCTCGGCCTGGTCTCCTCGGCGATCGGCTTCGCGATCGGTGCGGTCCTCGTGCAGATCACGGTGCTCGTCCTGCAGCGGGTCGACCTCGACGTCCCGATCCCGCAGACGATCACGATCACGGTGGCCTCGGTGGTGTGGCCGCTCGTGGTGGGGACCCTGGTCACCATCCTGGCCAGCCTGGTGCCGGCGCGCGCCGCGACCCGGGTCGCCCCGCTCGCGGCGCTGCGCCCGGCCGACCTGGAGAGGGTGTCCGCGTCGTCGAGCAGGATCCGCCTGGCCTTCTCGCTGCTCCTCGTCCTCGGTGGTGGCGCGCTCATGGTCGTCGGCCTGGTGCTCGCCGCGTCCACCTCGGTCTCGCTCGGGCTGCTGGTGGGGATGGCCGGCGGCGCCGCGTCCTTCATGGGTGTGCTGCTGGGGTCGGTGTTCTGGATCCCGAAGATCGTCTCGGGGATCGCCCGCCTGCTCAGCCAGTTCGGTGCGAGCGCCCAGCTCGCAGCCGCCAACACGGTCCGCAACCCGCGCCGCACGGCCGCGACGAGCACGGCGCTGCTCATCGGGGTCACGCTCGTGGCGATGATGTCGGTGGGCGCCGCCACCGCTCGGAGCTCCCTCGACGGGACCCTCGACGAGCGGTACCCCTTCGACGTGGCGATCGACGGCGCGGGGATCACCCCGGAGCCCGGGGACACCGCGGCCTCCGTCGCGGGCCTGACCCCTGCGTTGCTCGACGAGCTGTCGACCGTGTCGGGGGTCGACGCCATGGCGGAGGTGACCAGGGCGCCCGTCACCATCACGTGGCCGGACAGCTCGGTCACCGACAATCAGATGCTGACCACCGTGGACCCCGCCGCCGCGGCCGCCGCGGTCAACCCGGACGGGCTCTTCGCCGGTCTCGACGACGCCACCGTGGTCGTCGACCGCTACACCGCCCGCGACTACAACCTCGACTCCGGCTCCACCCTGCAGGTCAGCGGTCCCAGCGGCACGGTGACGGTGGAGGTGTCGCTGTCCGACATCGGGACGACACTCATCGTGGCGACCCCTGCGGTCGGCGCCCAGGTGGATGCCACCGCGACCGTCAACGGGGCATGGTTCAAGATCACCGACTCGTCCAGCGCGGCAGCGACGATGTCCGACATCCGGGATGTCGTGTCCCAGACCCCGGTCGCCCTGACCGGTCAGGCGCTCGAGCGGGGCGAGATGGAGGACCTCATCGACACGTTCCTCGCGATCATCGTCGGACTGCTCGGTATCGCCGTGATCATCGCGCTGATCGGGGTGGCGAACACGCTGTCCCTGTCGGTCCTGGAACGCCGACGGGAGTCGGCCACCCTGCGCGCCATCGGGCTGAGCCGGCGCCAGCTGCGCACGACGCTGGCCATCGAGGGCACGCTCATCGCCGGGGTGGGCGCGGTCCTGGGGGTGCTGCTCGGCCTGCTCTACGGCTGGGTGGGGTCGACGATCGTCCTGAAGACCTTTGCGGAGGTGACGCTGACCGTCCCGTGGCGTGACCTCGGTCTGGTCCTGGCGATCGCCGTGGTCGCGGGCCTGCTGGCCTCGGTGCTCCCGGCCCGCAGCGCGGCCCGGACCTCCCCGGTCGAGGCGCTCGCCGTCGAATAGCCGTCCTGACGCCGGCTGGTCGGGGGGCTGGTCGGCGCAAGGAGCGGGACGAGGGCCTGTGGACCGTCGGGGATGTCCCCGGCGGACCACAGGCCCTCGGCCGTCCCGCGGCCAGACGGGGCACGCTCGGAGGGTGCGCTCACTCCTGCCCGATCCCACCCCGCCTCACCCGACTCCGTCCCACCCCACTGCGCCCACCTCGTCCCTCCCCCGGCACCCGCCCGCGCCCGGCGCCGGCGTCCCGGTGACGATCCACCCCGGCCAGGACGTCCACCTCGCCCTCGCCCGCCCGCTCGGAGACCTGCGCACCGAGCTCGCGGCCTGCACGGGCCGGCCCGAGCTCCTGGGGGCACCGCTCTACGTCGACGACCGCCGGCTGGACGACCACCACGTCGTCGGCCATCCCCCGCTCGTCGCCGGCGCCGTCCTGCGCACCGGGCCCACCACCTGCCCGACGCCGGAGCGCGCCCTGGCAGCGCCCGTCCACCTCGCGGTGCTCACCGGGCCGCGCGCGGGCACGCTGCTCCCGCTCGAGCCCGGGCCCGGGCCCGGGCCCCTCACCGTGCTCGGCGTCCGGCTGCGGGTCCGGAGGAGACGGCGCGGCGGGGTGCGCGTCGTCGTTCGGGCGGGCGGGCACGGGTGCGCCGGGCACCGCTGCGGTCGGGTGAGCCTGACCAGCCCGGCCGGGCGCACCCGAACGGTCGGGGGCTGCCGGCGCATGTCATGGCTGCCGCTCCGGTCCCGGGGGCGGCGGTGGCCGTGCGGGTCCCTGCTCACGGTCCGAGGGGAGCGCACGGGGGACGGGCAGGTCCCGACAGCCACGGTCGAGCTGCGCACCCGACCGGTCCTGGCCGAGCGCACGTACCGGGCGACGCTGACCTCGCTCACCCCGGTCGCCGCTGACCACGACGCGCAGCCCGAGACGCGGGCCGGCACCCTCGTCGCCGGGCTGGTCCCGGCGGTCGCGGGGGTCGTGCTCGCGATCGTCCTGCGCAACCCGCTCTTCGCGATCATGGCGCTCACCGCGCCCCTGGCGATCCTCGGCCCAGCCGTGGCCCGGCGACGAGGACGACGGCGACCACCGGGACCGGTGAACGGCGGTCCGTGGAGCTGGGCGGCCCCGTGGGGACCGGCTGCCCTGCGTGCCGGGCTCCCGCCCGCCGACCTGCTCACCGCGGCTGCGGTCTGCGCGGCTCTGCCTGCCACCGTCCTTGACAGCACTCCCCTGCCCGCGACCACTCTGCCGGGGACCACCCTGCCTGGGACCTCCCTGCCCGCGACCTCCCTCCCCGGCGACCTCCCGGACGGGTGCCTCGCCGTCGTGGGGCCCCCGGCGCTGGGGACGGCGCTGGCCGCCCGGATGGTCGTCTCCCTGAACGCCTGCGGTCGAGGGCAGGCGATCACCATCCTGTGCGACCCCTCCCGCACCGTGGCCTGGGAGTGGGCGCGCTGGCTCCCCCAGACCCAGATCCGCACGCCGGCCACCGCTGGACCCCTCGAGGCGGGCACCGGCCGCCTGCTCGTCGTCGACTGCGGCACGCCGGGCCCGCTGTTCGCCCGGCTCGGCAGCTGGCACGCGAGCCACCCCGAGCAGGCCGCGCTGCTCCTCGTGGTCGACGACGCGGCAGCGGTGCCCTCGTGGTGCGCGGCACGGGCGACGATCGAGGGCGCTCGCGTGGTGTGGTCCGCGCCCGGCACGGTCGAGGAGGTCACCACCTTCGACGGGGTGGCGCCCGACTGGCTGGAGGCCTACGCGCGCCGGGTCGCGGCGCTGAGCCAACGCGGGCGGTGGACCCACCTCCCCCGCCCGGGCGGGTCCGCCGGGACGCCACCCGGCGCTGACCTCGCGGGTCGCACCCTGCTCCCTCGCCGCGCCGCCCTCTCGGAGGCTCCAGCCCTCTGGGAGATCGAGCGCCGCTGGCGTGAGAACGCCCAGGGACCGGCGCGGCCGGTCGGGGACAGCGACCGGGCGAGCGAGACGCTCGAGGCGAGGATCGGCGTCGGGCAGGGCGGCGCGGAGGTGACGATCGACCTGCTGCGCGACGGACCGCACGCCCTCGTGGCGGGGACGACCGGGTCCGGGAAGTCCGAGCTGCTCCAGACGCTCGTCCTCACCCTCGCGCTCGCCTACTCCCCCGACGAGCTGTCCGTGGCCCTCGTCGACTACAAGGGCGGGGCGAGCTTCGGGGAGTGCGCGCGCCTGCCGCACGTCGTGGGGCAGGTGACCGACCTCGACCCGGGGGCGGCCGAGCGCGCCCTGACCGGGCTGAGGGCCGAGCTGCGTCGGCGCGAACGGCTCTTCGCCGGCGTCGGCGCCGGCGACCTGGCGACGTATCGTGCGCGGTCCGCCGGCGCGGAGCCGCTGCCCCGGCTGCTCATCGTCGTCGACGAGTTCCGGGCGATGGCCGACGACCACCCGGGCTTCATCCCCGGTCTGGTCCGCATCGCCGCGCAGGGACGGTCCCTGGGCGTCCACCTCGTGCTGGCGACCCAACGTCCCAGCGGCGCGATCAGCGCCGACATGCGCGCGAACATCTCGGTGCGGGTCGCTCTGCGCGTCGCCGGGACCGCGGACTCCCAGGACGTCATCGACGCCCCCGACGCGGCGTGGATCCCCACCGACCTGCCTGGCCGGGCGGTGGTGCGGCGCGGGCAGGAGCCGCCCGAGGCGCTCCAGACGTACTTCGCCGGCGGCGTGGCGGCGCTCTCCGGGCCTGGGGTGTGGCACTCCCCGCGGGGCGTGGTCCCCGAGGACGCGGGCCTGTCCCTCGGTGCCCGTTCGCTCGCGGGTCACCCCGGCGAGACCCCGGACCCAGGGGCGACCCACGACCCCGTCGCCGCCCTCGTCGCCCGCGCGGTGCAGGTGGCCTCCGCGTCGGGGATCGGCCGTCCGCGGGTGCCGTGGACCCCTGCGCTGCCCACCCAGGTCCGGTGGGACGATCTGGACAGGACCGACACCGCCGGCACCGCTGGCACGCCCGCCTCGATCGTCCTGCTGGGGCTCGCCGATCACCCCCAGGATCAGCAACAACGCCCCTTCGGCTGGGCGCCGGCCGAGGGGCACCTGCTGGTCCTGGGCCGCGCCGGATCAGGGCGCACGAGTGCGCTGCGCACCCTCGCCCACGCGGCGCTCGCGGCCGGGTGCATCGTGCACCTGGTGGGACCGACCGCCCTGACCGCCGGCCTCGGCGCGGGAGATCCGTGCCTGGGGACCGTCGCGTCCCGGGCGGACCCGCGCCGGGTGGCCAGGCTCCTGACGGTGCTCATGTCGGGCGCCGGCGTGGAAGCGCCCGGGGCACGTGGCCCGGTGGAGCACGTGGTGGTCGTCGACGGCCTCGAGGACGTGCTCCAGGCGATGAGCACGCTGCACCGCGGCGCGGGCCTCGACCTGTTCCTGTCAGCGCTGCGGGAGGGACCGTCCCGCCGCCTCGCCTTCGCCCTGTCCGGCGCCGGCGCGCCGACGTCGGGGGTCGGTGCGTTGATCCGGCACAGGATGGTCTTCGCCGGCGGGGACAAGCACGAGGACACCTTCCTCGGCATCCCAGCGGCGCTGGCAGGCCTGGGCGGACCGCTTGGCCGCGCGGTCCTGCTCACCGGCCCGACGCCGGTGCTCTGCCAGGTCGCGGTCACGGAGACCGGGGAGACCTTGAGAGCGGAGGCCGGGGCGGCTGAGGCCGCTGGGTCGGCTGGGTCGGCTGGGTCGGCGGGGTCGGCTCGACTGGCCGGGCCGGCTGTCACGGGCCCAAGTCTCACGGCGCAGCGCACCCGGATCGAGGAGGTGCCCTACCGGGTGCACGCGGGGGAGGTGGCGGCTCCGGGGCTGGGGTTGGTGCTGCTCGGTCGCGGAGGGGACGACGCCGGCCCGGTGTGGGTGCGTTCAGGCCAGAGCATCCTGGTCTGCGGTCCGCACGGGTCAGGACGCACCACCGTGCTCGGCCGGTTCCTGGACGCATCGCCCCGTGCGAGCGCTGCGGGCATGGGTGCGGGTGCAGGTACGGGTACGGGTACGGCGATCGTCGGGGTGGTCAGTCGGGACGGGCTGCTGGCCGCACGGGGGTGCGCGCTGGGCGAGGTCCCGGTCCTGTCCCGTCTGACCCCGGCGGCGGCCGACCGGTTCGTCGACGACGTGCACGCCCGGCTGGTGATGCTGAACCGGCGCCACCCGGCCCCGGCGCTGCGCCTCGTCGTCGACGACCTCGACGCGTTCGCCCTCTCCTGCCCCGGGGCGCTGGAGGGTCTGTGCGCGATCGCCGAGGGTGGCACCGAGGATGCGGGGTGCGTCGCACTGGTCGCCTCCTCGACGACCGTGGCAGCCGCGGGAGCCTTCCGCGGCGCCCTGGCGGACCTGCGCGCGGCACGCTACGGCGTGGTGCTCAGCCCCGGGGTGCCAGGGAGCTCGGAGGTCTTCGGGTCCGACCTCGGCTGGCAGGTCGAGCCGGAGATGCACCGGCCGGGACGCGGGGTGCTGGTGGACGGGTCGTCGTCGACCTTCGTCCAGGTGATCGACGCGTGAGCGCTGGGCAGTCCTGGCTGGTCAGTCCTGGTGGAAGGAGAAGGTCGTCCGTCCGGTGTAGCGCGAGACCGGCGGGCTCAGCAGACCCACGAGCGTGACCCCACCCACGGCCGTCAGGACACCACCGAGCACGGGGACGCCGCCCTGGAGGAGGCTGATCCCGACGAGGACGGCCAGCAGCTGGAGGGTGATCGAGGGCCCGCGGACCCAGGGACGCCCGGTGCCGAGGCCCACGGCGCAGGCGAGCAGCAGCCAGGATCCCAGGGCGGCGCACACGACGAGGGCGACCGCGACGGAGACGACCCGGTCGGAACCGACGAGGAGATCCACCAGCCCGACCACGACCAGCACAGCCAGCACGACTCCCTCGAGCGCCAGCGCGATCAGCGTGAGCCAGACGCCGAGCGGCTTCCACCGGTCGAACCATGTCCGGGCTCGCCCGGGCTGTGGCGCGGCGGACGGCGCGGCGGGGTCGTGGTCGTTGTCAGCCATAGATGGCTCCGAGAATAACTGACGCCGGGCACGGCGCAGGACGCTCGGCGAGGGCCCGCCGCGTGATCGTGCGACGCGAGGGCGGCGACGAACTCACAACACTCATGCGATCGGCACCATTCGGCCCTTGACGGAAGCCGAGTGGGCGTGCTTATAACCCACTGCGGAGTCGACCCGGACCAAAGATGTGACCAAGACCTCAGTCGTCACTCAATAGAAACCTTCCCGTAACCCTTGTGCCACAGCTGATTGAGGTGTGAACTAGTTACCAGCAGTTACAAGCCCCCCCCCGAGCCAGTTCCCCTTCACCGGGCTGACTCCCCCCTGCCTAGGAGATCCCATGGATTGGCGTCACCGCGCAGCCTGCCTCGATGAAGACCCCGAACTGTTCTTCCCGATCGGGAACACCGGTCCGGCGATCCTTCAGATCGATGAGGCCAAGGCTGTCTGCCGTCGCTGCGACGTAGTCGACACCTGCCTCAAGTGGGCCATCGAGTCCGGTCAGGACGCCGGCGTCTGGGGCGGCCTCTCCGAGGACGAACGTCGCGCCCTCAAGCGCCGCACGGCCCGCGCCCGCCGCGCGAGCTGACGACCCCAGCACCACCCGCGCCCAGCGCACCCGAAGAGCCCGGCCCCCACAGGGTCCGGGCTCTTCGCCTGCCACCCTCCGCTGAGTGCGGGCTTCTGGCTGCCCAAACCGGACATCGGGCAGCCGTTCGACCGCACTCAGCGGAGGGGTCAGGTGTGGGCGGTGACGCCTCGGAGGGTGACCGAGACCGTGACGATCGTGCCGGCGCCCTCGCGGGCTGCCCATTCGATCTCGCCCTGGAGCTCGTTGGTCACCAGGGTCCGCACGATCTGGGTCCCGAGCCCGCCCGAGGGCCCCTTGCCCTCGCTCATGCCCACGCCGTCGTCGGCCACGGTCACACGCAGGGACTTGCCGTCGCGCAGGGCGTGGATCTCCACCGTCCCACCACCGGACTTCGACAGTCCGTGCTCGACGGCATTGGTCACCAGCTCGGTGAGCACCAGCGCGAGAGCGGTGGCGTCCTGGGCCGGCACGAGGCCGAAGGAGCCGCTCTGCACGGTCCGCACACTGACCCCGGCCGAGGCGACGTCCGCCGCGAGGCGCAGGGCACGGCCCACCATCGTGTCGAACTCGACCTCTTCGTCGAGGGTCTGGGACAGGCTGTCGTGCACCAGCGCGATCGTGGCGACGCGGCGCATCGCCTCTTCGAGCGCCTCCTTGGCCTCGGGCACGGTCATCCGCCGGGCCTGGAGCCGCAGCAGGGCAGCCACCGTCTGCAGGTTGTTCTTCACCCGGTGGTGGATCTCCCGGATCGTGGCGTCCTTGGTGATCAGCTCGCGCTCGCGCCGGCGCAGCTCGGAGACGTCCCGGCACATGAGCACGGCGCCGATGCGGCGCCCCTGCTCGGTGAGCGGGACCGAACGGATCGAGAGGCACACGCCCCTCGAGTCGATCTCGGTGCGCCACGGCGCACGCCCCATGACCACCAGCGGCATGGACTCGTCGACGGGCATCTTGTGCTCGATGAGCTCGGTCGCGACCTCGATGAGGGACTCGCCCACGAGCGCGCCGATCACCCCGAGGCGGTGGAAGCAGCTCAGTGCGTTGGGGCTCGCGTAGAGCACCTCGCCCTCGGAGTTGAGCCGGATGAGCCCGTCACCGACGCGGGGAGCGCCCCGGCGCGGTCCCGTCGCACCGTCGGGAGAGGGGAACTCACCCGTGGAGACCATGTTCATCAGGTCGTCGGCGGCCTCGACGTAGTTGAGCTCGAGCCTGCTCGGGGTCCGCCCGCTGCCCAGGTTCGTCTGCCGCGCGACGACGGCGATCGCCCGGCCGTCGTGGACGACCGGCACCGTCTCCTCACGCACCGCGTACGTCCCGAACCAGCGTGGCTCCCTGGACCGCTGCGTGCGCTCCTCGACGAGGGCCCGTTCGAGCTGGGGCAGCAGCCCCTCCGGGGCGAAGGACCCGACGATGTCGTCGTAGTGCACGGTGGCACCGGTGCTCGGCCGGCACTGGGCGACCGCGACGAACGCGCCGTCCGGCATGGGCAGCCACAGCACGAGGTCCGCAAAAGCAAGGTCGGCGATGAGCTGCCAGTCCCCGATGAGGAGGTGGAGCCATTCGGCGTCGGCCGGTTCGAGCTGGCCGTACTTGGACACAAGGTTGCTCATGGTCGACACAGACGAAGCCTACGCGGAGACGATCGTGCTGCGTTCGGTAGGCTCGGGGCACCTGATCCTTCGAAGGAGACCTCCACGATGCGCGCGAGCATTGACCTTCACTTCCCCGTTCCGACGGACGCAGCCGTGCGACTGGTCAACGACGTCGAGTTCATCCGGCTCAAGGCTGAGCACGTCGGCTCCCGCGTCGTGCAGGTGGACGTGACCCCCGGCACGGACGGCAGCTTCACGTCCTCGGTGCGCCGCACCATCTCGAGCGACCAGATCCCCCCTCAGGTGCGGTCGTTCGTGGGGAACGAGCTCGAGATCCGCCAGACCGAGGCTTGGGCAGAGCCGATGGACGGCCCGCAGGGGCAGCGGCACGGCACGGTGTCGGTCGAGATCACCGGGGCCCCCGTGCGGATGACCGGATCGATCCTGCTGGTCCCCACCGCTGACGGGTCACGGATGACCTACTCCGGTGAGGTCAAGTCCCCGATCCCGCTGTTCGGGGCGAGCATCGAGGCTGCCGCGACGGAGGCGATCCGGAGCGCACTGACCGAGGAAGCCGCCTACGCATCCGTCTGGCTGGCCGACCACGGACCGTCGTGATCGACCGTCCGCCGGGTCTCCGAACGTAACGATTTCGCATACGGCCCCGAAGGCCACAACGCTCTGACCTGCAATTATGCAGTTTTCACCCCCGCGGACACCGTCACAACACCCCAGGCTTGCTTGACAGGTGGAACCGCTCCCACCAAGATCATCCATAGCGCATGGGAGCGCTCCCAGATTCATCGGGAGAGCGAAACCGTGCACGCACTGCGAGCACCCCCCCGGGGTGGCTCGAGATCCTCACGACAGACACGAGCGGCGCTGACGCCGCACCGTCGACAAAGGAGTCCTCGAATGACCAGCATCATCCGTACCCGCCGCATGGCAGCAGTCGTTGCCGGCGCATCGATCTTCGCCCTGACCCTCTCCGGCTGCTCGAGCGAGGGTGACGAGACCAAGCCCGAAGAGTCGAAGGCTGCCGACGGCACCATCACGCTGACCGTCGCGACCTTCAACCAGTTCGGCTACACCCCTGAGCTGCTCAAGGAGTACGAGGACGCCAACCCCGGCATCAAGGTCGAGCAGACCGTTGCCGCTCAGTCCGGCGAGGCTCGCACGAACCTCACCACGCGCCTCGCAGCCGGCGGCGACGGCCTGGCCGACGTCGAGGCCATCGAGGTCGACTGGATGCCTGAGCTCACTGAGATCGCCGAGAGCTTCGAAGACCTCGCCGGCGCCGACGTCACCGGCCGCTACGTGCCGTGGAAGGAAGCCCAGGGCACCGCCGACGGCAAGCTCATCGGCCTCGGAACGGACATCGGCCCGCAGGCCATCTGCTACCGCGCCGACCTCTTCGAGGCTGCTGGCCTGCCCTCCGACCGCGCAGCCGTCGCCGAGCTCCTCGGTGGCGAGGACGCCACGTGGGACAAGTACTTCGAGGTGGGCCACACCTTCGTCGACAGCTCTGAGGCTGCCTGGTTCGACTCCGGCGTCGCCATCATGCAGGCCCAGATCGGCCAGCTCGAGGCAGCGTACGAGGACCCCTCCACCGGCGAGCCCACCGACCTTGCGGCGAACACCGTCATCAAGGGCATGTACGACACCATCCTCGCGGAGTCCGTCGACCTGTCGGCTGGCCTGAAGATGTGGGAGCCCGACTGGGACGCTGGATTCCAGAACAACGCCTTCGCCACGATGCCGTGCCCGCCGTGGATGACCTCGGTCGTCTCCGGCAAGGCTGAGGGCGTCGCTGGCTGGGACGTCGCGGACGTTTTCCCTGAGGGCGGCAGCAACTGGGGCGGATCCTTCCTCACCGTCCCGTCGACCGGCAAGAACACCGCCGAGGCCATCAAGCTCGCCACCTGGCTGACCGCTCCGGAGCAGCAGGCCAAGGCCTTCGCCAACGCCGGCACCTTCCCGAGCCAGATCGCGGCACAGGGCCTTCCTGAGGTCAACGACGCCACGAACGAGTTCTTCAACGACGCACCGGTCGGGCAGATCTTCAGCACCCGGGCGAACGCGATCAGCGACGTGCCGCCGTTCAAGGGCGTGAACTACTTCGCCATCCAGACGATCGTCATGGACGCCCTCAACCGCGTCGACATCGATGGTGGCGACGCAACGGCCTCCTGGGACGAAGCCCTGACGAACTTCGGTTCGCTCGGTTTCTGAGAGACGCCACGGGTCGGCTGACGCCGCCCGGATGACAACGCCGGGCGCCGTCGGAAGGCACAACCTTCCGGCGGCGCCCGGCCGCATCACCACCTTGCTCACCCCGTGCAGGCCCGGCTCACCGGTGCCAGCCGCCCGCACATCGCCGAAGGAAACCCATGGCCGTCTTGTCCCCACCAAAGCCATCAAGCGATGAAGGCCGAATCCCACGACGGGTCGCCTTCAGCCAGAAGCGTGGCAAGTGGGATGTGAAGCTCTCTCCATACCTTTACATCTCGCCGTTCTTCATCCTCTTCGCGATCACCGGGCTCTTCCCCCTGATCTACACCGGCTACGTCTCGCTCTTCGACTGGCACCTGCTCAAGGGCAAGGGGGAGTTCATCGGCTTCGAGAACTTCGTCGAGGTGCTCAACCAGCCGAACTTCTGGAAGGCCCTGCGCAACACCCTCTCGATCTTCCTGCTGTCCTCCGTGCCCCAGGTCGTCATGTCGATCACCCTGGCCGCGGTGCTGTCGGCGAACCTGCGGGCCAAGACCTTCTGGCGAATGGGCGTGCTGCTCCCCTACGTCGTGGCCCCCGTCGCCGTCGGCCTCATCTTCGGCAAGCTCTTCGCCGACGAGTCCGGTCTGATCAACGCCGTCCTCATCAACATCGGCCTCGACCCGGTCCGCTGGCACGTCGACATCCTGCCCAGCCACTTCGCGATCGCCACCATGGTGAACTTCCGCTGGACCGGCTACAACACGCTCATCTTCCTGGCGGCGATGCAGGCCATCCCCCGCGAGCTCTACGAGGCCGCGATCATCGACGGCGCCGGTCGCCTGCGCCAGTTCTTCTCGATCACCATCCCGCAGCTGCGCCCCACGCTCATCTTCATCATCATCACGTCCACGATCGGCGGACTGCAGATCTTCGACGAGCCGCGCATGTTCAATGCGACCGGCGACGGTGGCTCGAGCCGGCAGTGGATGACCGTGACCATGTACCTCTACGACCTCGGCTGGGGCAACCAGAAGAGCTTCGGACGGGCCTCGGCTGTCGCGCTCATCCTCTTCCTCATCATCGTCCTGATCGGCTTGATCAACTTCCTCATCACGACGAAGATCGCCACCTCCGGTGACGTCAAGATCAAGAAGACCAAGTCCCGCAACTCAACCAACCGGAGGACGCGATGAGCTCCATCCCCGTCATCGCCCAGACCGCTGGAAAGGGCGCTGCCCGTTCCGCCGCCCGGCGCCGCAAGATCAAGCTCGGTGGTCCAGACCGCAGGCCAGGATGGGTCACGTACGTGATCCTGGGGTTTGTGCTGCTCATCTCGATCTACCCGTTGTACTACGTGATCCAGCTCGCGTCCTCGACCTCCTTGACGATCGTGCGCAACCCGATCCCGGCCCTGCTGCCCGAGGGCAACATGTTCGAGAACTTCAGCCGCGTCTTCGACTCGAACATCCCGCTGATGAAGGGCTTCGTCAACTCCCTCGTCGTCGCTGTCGTGCAGTCCATCACCGTGGTCGTCTTCTCGACCCTGGCCGGATTCTCCTTCGCCAAGCTCCGCTTCCGGGGTCGCGGCCCGCTCCTCGTCTTCGTCATCGCGACCATGGCCATCCCCACCCAGCTCGGCATCGTGCCGCTGTTCATCGTCATGTCGGAGATCGGCTGGTCCGGCAAGCTCATCGCCGTCATCGTGCCGGGCATGGTCACCGCCTTCGGTGTGTTCTGGATGACCCAGTACCTCGAAAGCGCGCTGCCCTACGAGCTCATCGAGGCCGCCCGGGTCGACGGTGCCTCGATGATCCGCACGTTCTGGCACATCGCCATGCCGGCGGCACGGCCGGCCGCGGCGATGCTCGCCCTGTTCACCTTCATCGGGAGCTGGACGGCGTTCTTCTGGCCGTTCATCATCCTCGGCAGCAAGAACCCGACGCTGCCGATGGTCATGCAGCTGCTCAACTCGACGTACTTCACGGACTTCTCGCTCGTGATGGCCGGAGTGCTGCTCTCCACCCTGCCCCTGATCATCGTGTTCGCCTTCGCCGGGCGTCACCTGGTCGCCGGCATCATGGCGGGCGCAGTCAAGGGGTAGTCCTCTCCACACCACCCCGGCTGATCGACGTGATCGGCGGGGAGCTCGTCCGGGGTGCGACCAGGTCGCACCCCGGACGACGTGGTATCACCCCCGGAGGGCCCGGCAGCGCGAATCGTCCTACGATGTGTCTCGAACCGACGAACCGACGAGCCGTCAGCCTGTCGGACTCAGCACCGAGCGCCGGCGTTCGCCGAACCTCGTGCGGCGGCACAGTTCTGAGTACTAGCATCTCAATTCGCGACCTGCTCGCGTTCCCACCAGCAGGAGACGTCGTCGGCCGCACAGCTGCCGCCTTGAGGAGACATGATGAGCCAGCAAGCTCCCACGTTGGAGGAGGTCGCGCAAGCGGCCGGGGTGTCGCGGTCGACCGCGTCCCGCGCGATCAACGGTGGCTCGCGTGTCTCGCCCGAGGCCCAGCAGGCGGTGGACGACGCGATCGCCCGCCTCGGGTACGTCCCCAACCGCGCGGCCCGCTCCCTCGTCACCCGTCGAACCAACTCGATCGCGCTCGTCGTGCCCGAGCCCGACGAACGTGTGCTCTCTGACCCGTTCTTCGCGGCCACCCTGCGCGGTATCAACTCCGCCCTCCGGGACTGGGACCTGCAGCTCGTGCTGCTCATCGCTCAACCGGGCGAGGCGTCCGGGCGGATCGCCCGCTACCTGCGCAACGGCCACGTCGACGGCGCGATCGTCGTCTCCCACCACCGCCGCGACGACCTCGAGGGCGCGATCGAGGCGTCCAGGATCCCCGCCGTCTTCGTCGGACGTCCGTTCCGCGACTTCGCCGGCCTCCGGTTCGTCGACGTCGACAACGTCGCCGGCGGCGTCCTCGCCACGAACCACCTCATCGCCCAGGGCCGCAAGAACATCGCCCACATCGCTGGCCCCTCGGACATGATGTCCGGGGAGGACCGCCTGGCCGGCTGGCGCCAGGCGCTGTCCGAGGCAGGGATGACCGAGGGGCCCCTCGCCCGCGGGGACTTCACAACCGTAGCCGGCGCCCAGGCCATGGAGGCGATCCTGGCGATCGACCCGACCATCGATGCCGTCTTCGCCGCCTCCGACCTCATGGCCGTGGGTGCGCTGCGGGTGCTCGCCCAGCACGGCCTGTCCGTGCCCGGCGACGTCGCCGTGATCGGCTACGACGACCTCGGCGTCGCCGAGGGGACGATCCCGGCCCTGACGACGATCAGCAACCCCGTCATCGGGATGGCCAAGTACGCCACGGACGAGCTGCTCACCAGCCTCGGCTTCATCGACAAGGACGACGTCGTCGTGAACGGCACCCCACCCGCGGTGGAGCAGGACGGTCACATCATCCTGTCCCCCGAGCTGGTGCGCCGCGCCTCGTCCTGAGCCTGGCCCGGCGTCCGGTGGCGTAGGTTGACGAGAGCACGCCACCACGACCACCAGGACAACCAGGAGCGACGACGATGTCATCCACCTCTGTCTCCATCCAGAGCCGCAGCGAGTCCTCCCTGCCGTGGCCGAACGCTCTCGGTCAGCTCGCCGGCGCTGTCGCGATCCTGGGCTACGACGAGGGCATGCACGAGATGCTGGCGACGCCGCGCCGCGAGGTGAACGTCGCGGTCCCTCTCCGGCGCGACGACGGGCGGATCGCGCTGTTCAAGGGGTACCGGGTCCAGCACAACGTCTCGCGCGGCCCCGGCAAGGGCGGCCTGCGGTTCCACCCCGGCGTCGACGTCGACGAGGTCCGCGCGCTGGCCATGCTCATGACGTGGAAGTGCGCCGTCGTCGACATCCCCTACGGCGGGGCCAAGGGCGGAGTGGGGATCGACCCGCTCGCCTACAGCCAGGCCGAGCTGGAACGGGTGACCCGTCGGTACACGAGCGAGATCATGCCGGTGATCGGGCCGGAGCAGGACATCATGGCCCCCGACATGGGGACGAACGAGCAGACCATGGCCTGGGTCATGGACACGTACTCAGCGAGCCAGGGGTACACCATCCCCGCGGTGGTGACCGGCAAGCCGATCGGGTTGGGCGGGTCGTTGGGACGCACGACGGCGACGTCGCGCGGCGTCGTGCACGTCACGCGTGCGGCGCTGTCGCGGGCGGGCACCGACCTGGCCGGGGCGACCGTTGCCGTGCAAGGTTTTGGCAAGGTGGGGTCCCACGCGGCGAACATGTTCGCGGCGGAGGGCGCCCGGGTGGTCGCCGTGAGCGACCAGTTCGGCGGGCTGCTCAATGCCGACGGCATCGACGTCTCACGGCTCTTCGCGCACGTGGACGCCACCGGGTCGATCGTCGGCTTCGACGGAGGCGACCCGATCGACAACGCCGCGCTGCTCGCGCTCGAGGTCGACGTCCTCGTCCCGGCCGCGATCGAGGGCGTGCTCGACGCGGTCACCGCGCCGACCGTGCGGGCCCGGTTCGTCGTCGAAGGAGCCAATGGTCCGACCACCGCCGAGGCAGACGCGATCCTCGCCGACCGAGGCGTCGTCGTGGTACCGGACATCCTGGCGAACGCGGGCGGCGTCGTCGTGTCCTACTTCGAGTGGGCGCAGGCCAACCAGGCCTACCGGTGGACGCTGAGCGAGATCGAGAGCCGGCTGGCCGAGCGGATGCACACGGCCTTCGACGACGTCACCGAGGTCGCGGACCGCCAGGGCCTCACCCTGCGCGACGCCGCCCTGGTGATCGGCGTCCGCCGCGTAGCCGAAGCCCACCAGATCCGAGGCCTCTACCCCTGACCCACCCTCGCCCTCGCTGAGTGCTGGGAAATGCGGCGACACGCCGGGCGTGTCGCCGTACTTCCCAGCACTCAGCGAGGCGGGGGGGTGGGTGGTTAGTCGTTGGAGAGGGGCTGGCGGGCGGCCCAGGCGTGCAGGTCGGTGCGGGGGCCGGTGAAGAACGGGATCTCGTCGCGGACGTGGCGGCGGGCCTCGGTCGCGCGCAGGTCGCGCATGAGGTCGACGATCCGGTCGAGCTCGGCGGCCTCGAAGGCAAGGATCCACTCGTAGTCGCCCAGGGCGAAGGCGGAGACCGTGTTCGCCCGGACGTCCTTGTAGTCGGCCGCGGCCATCCCGTGGTCGCGGAGCATCGTCGCGCGCTCGTCGGCGGGCAGCAGGTACCAGTCGTAGGACCGCACAAAGGGGTACACGCAGATGTACTTCTCGGGGGCCTCGTCGGCCATGAACGCGGGGATGTGACCGCGGTTGAACTCCGACGGGCGGTGCAGCGCGGCGACCGACCACACGGGCTCGAGGTGACGCCCCAGCTCGCTCGCCCGCAGCCGCTGATAGGCGTGCTGGACCGACTCGATGGTGGGGCCGTGCCACCAGACCATGAGGTCGGCGTCCGAGCGCAGCCCACCGATGTCGTACCAGCCACGGACCGTGAGCTCGGTGTCGGTGCCCGACGCCGCCCCGCCCACCGCGGCGAGCGCGTCGTCGACGAGGGCGGTGCGGTCGGTCTCGTCCGCAGGCAAGGTCTGGACGGTGGAGAACACCGACCACATGGCGTAGCGGACCGTCGCGTTGACAGGCTCGGTGTCGACGAACTCGCCGGTGTCGCGGTGGTGGTGGGCGTCGGTCTGGGTCACGTGTGATGGCCTGCTCTCGGGTGGGTGGTGGGACTGCGGACGGGACGGTCGTCGTCAGGTGTACAGGCCTGCGCTGCACAGCGCGGGCACACCGCTGTCCTCGCCGTCGCGGCGACGGCAGCAACCGGGTCGGCACACGGAGGAGTAGGCGCCGAGCGACCCGACGGCGGCCTCGACCACCTGGTCACCGCGAGCCAGGGCCGCCCGCTCCAGGACGAGGTCGACCAGGCCGGACACGAACGGGGCCCGGGTGCCGACCGTGCCGGCACGCACCGCCGCCAGGCCGAGGTCCCGCGCGGTGGCGAGGGCCTCGGTGTCGAGGTCGTAGGCGACCTCCATGTGGTCGGAGATGAAGCCGATCGGGGAGAGCACGACGGCGCGCACCCCGCTCTCGGCGAGCTCGCCGAGCAGGTCGTTGACGTCCGGCTCGAGCCACGGCTGGCTCGGCGGGCCCGAGCGTGAGCAGTACGCGAGCGTCCAGCTCACCGGGTGGCCAAGTTCGGCGGCGACCTGCTCGGCGACGACGCCCGCGAGGTCGAGGTGCTGGGCGGAGTAGGTCGCCCCGGACACCGCGGAGGCGGCCTCCATCGTGAGAGGGATGGAGTGCGTGACGAAGACCAGGCGGGCCTCCGCGGCCAGCGCGGCGGAGTCGGCACCGTCGACGGCGTCGGCGCTCTCACCGGCACCGCGGCCCGCCAGCTCGCGGTACGCCTCGACGACCGCGTCGATGTTCGCCTGGGCGAAGCCGGGGTGGTTGAAGTAGGAGCGCACCTTGTCGAACTGGATGCTCGTGGGCCCGTCCGGGCCCAGCTCGTCGCGGGCCTCGAAGGTCAGTGCGAGATCCTCGCGGTACTGGCGGCACCCCGAGTAGGAGGAGTAGGCGCTCGTCACGAGGGCGACGGCGCGCTGGGCGCCCCGCTCGGCCAGCTCGGCGACGGCGTCGCGGGTGTAGGGCTCCCAGTTGCGGTTGCCCCACACGACCGGCAGGTCGATGCCGCGCGCGGCGAGCTCGGCCTCGAGCGCGGCCTTGAGCGCGAGGTTCTGGCCGTTGATCGGGCTCTTGCCGCCGAAACCGTAGTAGTGCTCGCCGACCTCTTCGAGGCGGGCATCGGGGATCCCCTTGCCGGCGGTGACGTTGCGCAGGAACGGCACGACGTCGGCCGGCTTGTTCGGTCCGCCGAAGGAGTACAGCAGGAGTGCGTCGTAGGGGAGCGGGGAGGGGCGCGACCCGTCAGAGGTGGGTTCGGGCGCGGCAGAGGTCTCGATGGCCATGTCAGCCATCATCCCATCGCTTCCCCCCGTGTCCCACAGCGGGCCCGCGCCGCGGGTTGTGACCTTGAACGGACGCCCTGTCATCTTGACGGCCACCGTGACGGCTACCGTGGCGGCCACCGTGACGGCGCAGCCCTCAGGGTCTCGAGGGGAGAGCCCTCAGGCCGCAGCGCCGAGCAGCCAGTCGAGCGCCTGCCGGGCCGTCCAGTCGTCCGGGTGGAGCTCGGCGAGCCGCTTGGCGCCGTCGACGTCCACCCCGAGGGTGAGCAGCCCGAGCTCGGTGTACCCGTCCGCGCGCTGCTGACCCAGCCCGACGTCCGCGGTGAGCGCGTTGCACAGGCAGGCCCGTCCGACGGTGTCCTGGACGTCACCGCCCTTGCGTTCGTAGAGGTGGACCGGTTCCGCGGGGCAGCGGTAGCCGACCGCGCCCGTCTCCCGCAGGAAAGGCGTGCGCAGGTAGCCGAGGTCGCACAGCCGGGGGCGGGCCGCCAGGACCTCGGGGTCCGAGAGCGTCCCGGGGACCTGAGCGACCTTGAACGGGAAGCCGGTCGGTGAGGCGAAGGCGTCGGTCCGGATGTCGAGGGTGCCGGCCCGCAGCCGGGTGAGCAGGTCCGCGCGCAGGTCCGGGTCGAGCCCGGACTCCTGCGAGAGGGCGAACACGGTCCCCACCTGGACACCGGCGGCCCCGGCCGCCCGGGCGGCGGTGAGCGCCTCGGGAGTCCCGTACGAACCGGCCAGCCAGAACGGCAGGCCGATCGCGGCGACCTTGTCGATGTCCGCCTCGTCGCGTGGACCGAACACCGGCTGGCCGAGGTCGTCGAGGACGAGCCGGCCTCGCGGTGGGGCATTGTGCCCGCCCGCCGGGGACCCCTCCACGACGAAGCCGTCCGGGCGGATGTGCTCGTCCCGGGCGAGATAGGCGGCGAGCGCGTGGGCGGAGACGATCGCGAGGAAGGTCGGGCGCTTCAACGGCGGCAGGTCGGTGGCGAGCAGCGTGGCCGGATCCAGGTGGACGGAGTAGCCGGCGGGGGCGCCGGAGACCTCGACCGGCAGGTCCACAGCCTCGTGCCCGGACAGCCGGTCGAGCAGGCGGGGGATGTCCCGAGGGATCCCGGCGCCCATGACGACGTAGTCGGCGCCGGCGAGCATCGAGCCGTAGGCCGCGGTCGGGGTGGCCATCTGGACCTTCTCGAGGAAGTTGATGCCCACCGTGCCGGTGTGCCCCTCCTTGGCCAGCCACACCTCGACGAAGCTCCCGAGGATCATGAGCTCCTGGGCGAGCCGGGTCTGGCGCAGCGCCAGCCGCGGGATCGGGGCATAGGGCTCGCGGGGTGCGCGGCCTCCGTCGCGGAAGTATCGCTTGAGCACCCGGTGGGCGAAGGCGGGCACGGGGAAGGCGGCGAGCGCCCGCCGCACGGCGCCGTCCGCGTCACCGTCCTGCAGCCGGCGCGCCAGGACGAGGTCGAGCGCCGTCCCGGAGACGACGCCGAGCTGGCCCGAGCGGGCGACCGAGGAAGCGAGGCGCCAGGACGACACGGCGATGCCCATCCCGCCCTGGATCACCCGTGGCAGGGATCGGTCGAAGGTGGGGCCGGGCAACATCGAGAGCGTTGTCATGAGTGTCCCCCTGGGATACCTACGGGTGCGTAACTTACTGAACCGTAGGCTGCTGGCGTCCTGCCCGTCTGGGCCCAAGGTCCCCTCGCCAGCGCAACCTGCGACGCCACGTTTGTCAGTACTGTTTACAAACTCGGTTCTCCGGCTAGGCTCGATCAGGTGACTCACTCCGCGGCGCCGCACGGTCTCCTCCCTGCCCCTGTCCACGTCGAGACCCCCGCGGGCGGTGAGAGCACCTCCTTCATGCTCGACGACGGCGCCCGCGTCACCGCCCACCCCGCGCTGCGCGCAGGGGCTCGGTGGTGGCGGAAGGTCACCGAGGAGGCCTTCGGCCTCGACCTCGACCTTCAGATCCTCGAGGGCGCGGCTCCCACCGCGACCCCCACCGCGGCCGTGTGCTTCGACCTCGACGCGACCCTCCCCGCGGCCGGCTACCGCGTGCGGATCGACGCGGCCGGCGTCGTCGTGCAGGCGGGCGGGCCCGACGGCGCCCACAGCGCCGCGCAGACCCTGCGCCAGCTCGCCGGGCCGCGCGCCTTCCGCCGGTCCGGCGCCCTCACGCCCGTCCCGCTCCCCCACATCGCCGTCGCCGACCACCCGCGCTACCCGTGGCGTGGGGTGCTGCTCGACGTCGCGCGCCACTTCCTGCCCAAGCACGACGTGCTGCGCTTCATCGACCTGGCCGCCGCGCACCGGCTCAACGTGCTCCAGCTGCACCTGACCGACGACCAGGGCTGGCGGATGCAGATCCACCGCTACCCCCGGCTCACCGAGGTCGGGGCGTGGCGGGCCGAGACCGGCGTCGGCACCTGGCGCACCGGGCTCACCGACGGCCAGCCGCACGGCGGCTTCTACACCCAGGACGACCTCCGTGAGATCGTGGCCTTCGCCCGCGAGCGCGGGGTGACCGTCCTCCCCGAGATCGACGTCCCCGGGCACGTCGAGGCGGCCGTCGCCGCCTATCCCGAGCTCGGCACCCGCAAGCAGCCGCACGCCGTGCGCACCACGTGGGGGGTCAGCACTGAGGTGCTCGACCCGTCCGAGGAGTCGCTGGAGTTCTTCCGGGGCGTGCTCGACGAGGTCCTCGACGTCTTCGACTCCCCCTGGATCGGGCTGGGCGGGGACGAGGTGCCGACGACGCTGTGGCTGGACCACCCCGAGATCGTGGCCCGCGCGGCGACCCTCGGCCTCGACCACGTCCGTGAGCTGCACGGCTGGTTCGTCGCCCGGCTCAGCGAGCACGTCCTGGCCGCCGGACGCCGCCCCGTCGTCTGGGACGAGGCCTTCGGGCCGGCCCTGCCCCCGCAGACGATCGTCACCGCCTGGCGCGGCATCACCGTCGGCGCCGAGGCCATGGTGGCCGGGCACGACGTCGTCATGGCCCCCGAGCAGGTCGTCTACCTCGACCACCGGTCCGGTGAGGGACCGGGGGAACCGACCCCGGTGGGGTTCCTGCGCACCGTCGAGGACGTGCTCGCCTTCGAGACCGTCCCCGCGGAGGTCCACCGGAGCCACCACCTCGACTCCGCCGCCGGGTCGCTCCTCGGCGCGCAGGCCCAGGTGTGGACCGAGCACCTCGAGTCCGCCCGCCGCATCGACTACCTCACCTTCCCCCGGCTGGCGGCCTTCGCCGAGGTCGTGTGGAGCCCACCGGCCGACCGGTCCCCCGGTTCCCCCGCCGCGACGGAGTTCCTGGCGCGCCTGGCCTCGGCGCACCTGCCGCGCCTGGACGCCGCGGGGGTCGAGTACCGCCCGCTGGCCGGGCCCCTGCCCTGGCAGTCGCGCCCGGGCGCCGAAGGGTTCACCCGCGACCTGGAGGCAGAGATGGCCCAGGCCGGCTGGGCCGGCGCGGGCGGCTGGCACGAGGGCACCGACCACACCGACGGCACCGACGGCACTGACGGCGCGGAGCAGGGAGCGCACCCGTGACGATCATCCACGGCGCGCGCATCCCCCACGCCCAGAGCCCCGACGGGCTCAGCCGCCCGGTCGACCTGCACCTGGACGAGACGATCCTGGCGGTCACCCCGGCCGGGGCCCGCCCCACCGGCGAGGGCCACGTCATCGACGCCGACGGCCGGATCGCCTTCCCCGGGTTCATCGACTCCCACGTCCACGGCGAGGCAGCCGTCCTGGACCCCGACGTCCAGCACGCCATGCTGCGCCAGGGGGTGACGAGCATCGTCGTCGGGCAGGACGGGGTCTCCTACGCGCCGTCCCCCAGCGCCGGCCTGCCCGACGCCGGTGTGCCCTCCCCCGACGCCTTCGCCTGGGCGACGGGCTACTTCTCCGCGATCAACGGCGAGCACCCGACCTTCCGCGGCGGCTCCGTCGCGGAGCTGCTCGCCACCTACGAGCGCACCACCCCGCTCAACGTCGCCTACCTCGTGCCGCACGGCACGCTGCGCTACGGCGTGCTCGGCGGCGCGGCCCGTCCGGCCACGCAGGCCGAGGTCACGGCCATGGCAGCTGCTCTGGCCCGCGGGCTCGACGAGGGCGCCTGCGGCATGTCGACGGGCCTCGAGTACGCGCCCGCCTCCTCCGCCGGGCGCGCCGAGCTGCTCGCCCTCACCGGCGTGCTGGCCGCACGCGGGCTCCCGCACGTGAGCCACATGCGCGGCTACGAGGACAAGGCCGGGGCGGCGATGGCCGAGCTCATGGACCTCGCCCGGACCACGGGGGCGGCGACCCACGTCTCGCACTACCACGGACCCGCCGCCGAGCTGGCCGGATACGTCGACGCGGCGTTGGCCGAGGGCCTCGACGTCACCTTCGACTCCTACCCCTACCTGCGCGGCTGCTCCATCCTGTCGATGGTGGCCCTGCCCACCTGGCTGCCGATCGCCGACCCGGCCCGGACCGTGGCGCTGCTCCGCGACGAGGCCGTGCTCGCCCGCCTGCGCACCGAGCACTTCCCCGCCCTGACCGACCTCTGGGGCCGGGTGACGATGGCCGCCGTGCCCGGCGGGCTGGCCTGGACCGAGGGCATGACCGTGCCCGACGTCGCCGCTCGCCTGGGCCTGTCCCCCGCGGACGCCGCGGTCGAGCTGCTGGTCAGCACGGGCCTGCGGGCCGGGTGCGTGTTCGCCCAGCCGCCCACCAACTCCCCCGCCTCGGTCCGGGCGCTGCTCCGCCACGACGCCCAGATGGGCGGGTCCGACGCGATCTACGCGGGCGGGCGCCCGCACCCGCGCGGCTGGGGGGCCTTCGCGCGGTTCCTCGCCGAGCACGTCCGCGAGCTCGGCGACTGGACGTGGGCCGACGCCCAGGTGCACCTCTCCACCGCGGCCGCGCGCCGGTTCGGCTTTGCTGACCGCGGCCGGCTGCTGCCCGGCATGATGGCCGACGTCGCGCTCGTCGACCCCGCCCGGGTCACCGACGAGGCGACGTACGAGTCCCCGCGCCGGCTGGCGAGCGGGATCGACGACGTGCTCGTCGCCGGGGTCCCGGTGCTGGTGGGGGGCGCACTGACCGGGCAGACGCCGGGGCGGGCGCTGCGACCGAGCGCCGCAGCGCCCCGGTATCCCTGGAGCACAGGCATGACTGGAGCACGGGCATGACCGCCTCGCTGGGCCCGCGGTCCAAGGGGTTGGCGCTGACCGGCCCGGCCACCGTCGACGCGGTGACTTCCTCGCGGCCGCTCGTCACCGACGGAGCGTTCTCCTGGCCGTTGCTCACCCTCGACGCCGACGCCGTCGAGCACAACCTCGCGCTCATGGCGCGGCTGTGCGCAGAGGCCGGCGTCGAGCACGCGCCGCACGTGAAGACGGCCATGTCCGCCGAGCTCTTCGCCCGCCAGCAGGCGCACGGGGTGTGGGGGGCGACCGTGGCCACCGCCGCCCAGCTGCGGACCGTGCGGGACTGGGGCGTCGAGCGGGTGTTCCTGGCGAACGAGCTGTGCGACCCGCGGGAGATCGCGTGGCTCCGCGCCGAGCTGACGCGGGCGGTCGCCGGTGAGAGCGCCGGTGAGAGCGCTGGGGAAGTCGCTGCGCAGATGGACGGCGCTGCGGAGATCTGGCTCTACGTGGACTCCGCCACCGGTCTCGACCTCCTCTCCCGCGGGTTCGCCGGGGCGGCCGCCGAGGTGCGCGCGCGCCTCGGGGTCCTCGTCGAGCTCGGGGTGCCCGGTGGGCGCACCGGGGTGCGCGGGGTCCCGGCTGCGGTCGAGCTGGCGCGCGCCGTGGCCGGCGCCGGACTCACCCTGGTCGGCGTCGCCGGCTACGAGGGGTCCGCCGCGTCCGGCACCTCCCCGGCGGACCTGGCCACGGTGGCGTCGTTCTGCCGCGACCTGCGCGCGGTCGCTGCGGGGATCTGCGCCGCGGGGCTCGTCCCGGCGGGGCGAGCGGTCGTCGTCTCGGCAGGTGGCAGCTCCTTCCTCGACGTCGTGCTCGCGGAGCTGGCGGGAGACCTGCGCACCGGATCGGACGCGGGGCGTGACGCGGGGCCGGCAGCTGGGCCAGCCGCTGGGCCAGCCGCTGGGCCAGCCGCGGTGCCGGCCGAGTGGCCGGTGCGCGTCGTCGTGCGTTCGGGGGCCTACCTCATCCACGACCACGGGTTCTGTGCACGGATGGACCCATGGACCCGGCTCCCCGGCGCCGAGCCGATGCGCGCCGCCGCCACCGTGTGGGGGCAGGTGCTGTCGGTGCCCGAGCCCGGGCTGGCGATCTGCGGCGTCGGACGCCGTGACGTCTCCTACGACATCGACCTCCCGGTCGCCCGGACCGTGCGCCGCGCGCGCGCCGACGGGACCCCGGGGCCGGTCACCGACCTGACCGGGGCGCAGGTCACCGCGCTCAACGACCAGCACCTCTACCTGAGCGTGACGGAGGAGTCGGGCCTGGCGCCCGGCGACGTCGTCGGCTTCGGGATCTCCCACCCGTGCACGCTCCTCGACAAGTGGCGGGTGGCGGTCGTCGTCGACGCCGCCGACCGGGTCGTCGAGATCGTCACGACCGACTTCTGACCGCCTCCACCCCACCTCTCACGAAGGACTCACATGACCAAGATCGCTGTCGCCACCCCGCACGCACCGGCCCCCGCGCACACCTTCCACCAGGGCATCCGCAAGGGGCCCTTCGTCCAGGTCTCCGGTCAGGGCCCGGTCGCCCCCGCCACGGGCGAGTACCTCTTCCCCGGTGACGTGGCCGCCCAGACCACCCGCACCCTGGAGAACGTCAAGGCGATCGTCGAGGCGGCCGGGGCGACCTTCGACGACGTCGTCATGATCCGCGTCTACCTCACCAAGCGTGAGGACTTCGCCGTCATGAACGAGGCCTACGGCGTGTTCGTCTCCGCGAACTCACCGCGCGGGGTTCTCCCGGCCCGCACCACGGTCTTCACCGGCCTGCCGCGCGAGGAGATGCTCGTCGAGATCGACGCCTTCGCCATCACCGACTGAACCCCGCCGGCCCGCGTCCGCCGAGTTCGTGAGCCACCGGCTCGAGCCCGCCGACCTCGTGAGCCGGCCGCCGAGCTCGTGAACCAGGCGAGACGACGGGTCACGAACCGGTGTGGCTCACGAGCTCGGCGGGCCGTTCACGAGTTCGGCGAGGAGTTCGGCGAGGACGCCGAGGGGGCAGGGTCACACCGCGAGGAACTGGACCTTCCAGATCTCCGGGCCTTCCTGGAGGTAGCTGACCTCGAAGCGGCCGGGCCAGCGGTCCTCGATCTGACGCAGCAGCGGGAGCGGGGCGTGCGGGGCGAGGAGCACCAGGCCGCCGCCGTCGCCGACCGCCTCGAGGGCGCCGAAGATCGTCGCGTGCCGGATCGCGTGCGGGATGGTCGTCGCGTCCAGCTCGGGGAAGCCCGCGTCGTCGTGCCCGCCGCAGCCGCAGGACCCGCCCGCGGCCGGCGCCCCGGCACCCGCGGCCGTTCCGGTCACAGCACCGCCGGCGGAGTCGGCACCAGATCCGGCGTCGGCCTCGGCGCCGCTCGACGCGGCGTGCATCTCCTCGAGCACCACGGCCAGCGACACGTCGGGGGACGCGGCGAGCAGCGGCAGGATGAGCTCGTTCTCCTTGGCCAGGTGGCTCGCGAAGACGACCCGGAGCGCGTGCGCGTTGGCCGCCACGACCACCGGGTTGACGGCCTTGCGGATCGCCTCGACGAGGTCGGTGAGCACGACGTTCTCGGCGATCATCGCGTCGATGAGCAGCCGCCCACGCGGGTCTGCGTGCGCGATGGGGTACATGGTCGCCTCCTCGGCCAGGGAGTGCGGCAGCAGCTCGGCACCGCACCAGGCCACGAGGGCGGCGCGCTGGTGCTCAGCGCCGCGGACGTCGTTGTTCACCACCGCCGAGAAGACCTTCTGGACGTGCGCCTCGAGGGCACCGGCGAGCTCGGCGTGATGGCTCACGACGGCTTCGACGGCGGCCGCGTCCGCGGCGCTCGAGGCGATGACGAGGGTGTTCGGGGCGACAGACATGGCAAGGACCTCCGGAGCAACCACCCGCGACGAAGATAGGGACAAAGCCCTAGACGGGACTGGTCAAGACTTTATTACACTGGAAACCGTGAAAATCTTTCGGAACGGCACCGAGGCGCAGTACGGTCCCCAGCCAGCACGCGCCCGGCGCCGACGACCGCGTCTCACCCCCGCCCAGTCGGTAATCCTCGACCACCTGGCCGACCAGCCCGAGCCGTGCACCGTGACCGCGCTCGCCGGGATGATGCACCAGCACCCCAACACCGTGCGCGAGCACCTCGACGCCCTCGTGGCCGCCGGCACCGCGACCCGCACCCCGGCACCCTCGGCGGGGCGCGGCCGGCCGGCGTGGCTCTACGAGGCCACGACGGAGTCCCGGCTCAGCGAGGACGCCCGGGAGTACGCGAGCCTGGCCTCCGCCCTCGCCGGGCACATCGCCCGCACCAGCGCCGACCCCGCGGCCGACGCCGACGCCGCCGGCATGGAGTGGGGACGGGACCTCATCCGCACCGCGGTGGCGGCCGGCGACTATGACGAGGACGACGCCGACGCCGACATCGTCTCCGCCATCGCCACCGACGCCACCACCCCCCCTCCCGTCCCCACCCCCGCCGACGCCGCGCTCCGCGCACGACGCCGCGTCGTCGACCTCTTCGACGAGCTCGGCTTCTCCCCCGAGGCCGACGACGACGCCTCGGTCGTCCGCCTGCGCCGCTGCCCGCTGCTCGCCGCGGCCCACGTGTATCCGGAGGTCGTCTGTGGCGTGCACCTCGGCGTCGCCCAGGGCGCGCTGGCCGAGCTGGGCGCCGCCTCCGAGGGCCTCGCGCTGCTCCCCTTCGTCGAACGGGGAGCGTGCCGGCTGCACCTCACGGCTGTGTCGGAGTGATCCGCCGCTTGGTGTTCCTGCTGCCCGCGGGGCTGGCCATGCTCGCCGGGCTGGACGCGGCGCTGCTGCTGCTCGGCCTGCCCGCACCGCTGACCACCGACCGCCTGCCTGCCGTCCACGGGATGCTCCTCGTCCTCGGCTTCGTCGGGACCGTCATCGCCCTCGAACGCGCGGTCGCACTGCGGTCGCGGGCCGGCTTCGCGGCCCCCGCACTCCTCGGGATCGGCGCCCTCGTCCTGCTCAGCCCGGCGCCGATGCGCGTCGGCCAGCTCCTGCTGGTCGCCGGCTGCGCCGCCCTCATCGGCGTCTACGTCCCACTCTTCCGCCGCTCCCACGACGACTCGGTGATGATCCAGGCGCTCGGCGCGGTCCTCGCCCTCGGCGGAGCCGTGCTGTGGACGGCCGGGGTCCCCATGCCCGACGTCCTGCCCTGGCTGACCGGGTTCATCGTCACCACGATCGTCGGCGAACGCCTCGAGCTGGCCCGCGTGGTCCGCCTCGCCCCGCGCACCGTCACCCAGCTCCTCGCCCTCGTGGCGAGCCTCATGGCCGCGGTCACCGCGACGCTGCTATGGCCCGGCCCCGGCTACGTCCTGCTCGGCGCGACCCTCCTCGCGCTCGTCGCCTGGCTCGCCGTGCACGACGTCGCGCGGCGCACCATCCGCGCGACCGGGCTGCCGCAGTTCATGGCCGGCTGCCTGCTCGCGGGGTACGCGTGGCTCGCGGTGGCCGGCGGGGTGTGGCTGCTGCACGGGCGCACGGCCGAGGGCTTCGCCTACGACGCGGTGATCCACTCGGTGTTCCTCGGCTTCACGCTGTCGATGATCTTCGCCCACGCCCCGGTCATCCTGCCCGCGGTGCTCCGGGTCCGGCTGCCCTACCACCCGGTGATGATCGTCCCGGCGGCCCTGCTGCACGCCTCCCTCGCCCTGCGGGTCCTGGTCGGCGACGCCCGCCAGGTCGAGTGGGCGCGCCAGGTCGGCGGGGTCCTCAACATCACGGCGCTGCTGCTCTTCGTCGTGATCACGGTGACCTCGATCGTGCTCGCCTCCCGCAGCGCCCCGCGCCCCCGCGCCACAATGTCCCCCACCCCCAGCGCGTCCCCCACCGTCCCGACGTCCCGAACGGTGGCTCCGTGACCACGCCCCAGACCACACCCCCGACCACGCCCAGCCAGGGCGCTCCCCCACCCTCCGGCCCCCGCCCCGCCTCGATCGGGCTCCGCCCGACCAGCCCGCCACCCACCGGCTCCCGCGCGGCCTGGCACCTGCGCGCCAACCTGCCGACCGCGTTCTGGCTGCTGGCGACGTTCGCCGTGGCGCTCGGGCACAGGTTCGTGCCCGAGGGCGGCTGGCTGCTCGTGCACATGCTCATGCTCGGAGCGGTGACCAACGCGATCCTCGTGTGGTCGGCGCACTTCGCCGACGCCCTCCTGCACCGCCCGGTCACCGTCGCGTCGCGGCGCTGGCAGGTGATCCGGCTCGCCCTGCTCAACGCGAGCATCCTCGTCGTCATCACCGGGGTGCTCACCGCGACCTGGCAGGTCAGCGCGGTCGGTGCGACCGGGGTCGGCGCGGCCGTGGCCGCGCACGGCGCGGTGCTCGGGCTGCAGTCCCGGCGCGCCCTGCCCTCCCGGTTCACCTCGACGATCACGTACTACGTCGCCGCCTGCGCGCTGCTGCCGGTCGGCGCGGGCCTGGGGGCGCTGCTCTCGGCCGGCCTGGACGAGCGCTGGCACAACCGCGTCGTCTTCGCCCACGTCACCCTCAACCTGCTCGGCTTCGTCGGGCTGACCGTGACCGGCACCCTCATGACGCTGTGGCCGACCATCCTGCGCACCAAGATCGTCGACGGCGCCGAGCGCGCCGCCCGTCGCGGCCTGCTCGTGCTGCTCGCCTCCCTGGCGGTCCTGCTCGTCGGGACGCTCACCGGCCAGCACCTCGTCGCCGGAGCGGCGGTCCTGGGGTACGCGGCCGGGCTCGTCATCACGAGCATCCCGCTCGTCCGTGCCGCCCGCGCCAAGCCGCCGGCGTCCTACGCCGCGTGGTCCGTGGCCGCCGGCGTGACCTGGCTGCTCGGGTCCCTGCTCACCCTCGTCGTCGTCGCCGCGATCGGCCCCACCTGGTCCGACGCCGCAGCGCGGGTCGGCCTGGTCACCGCGGCCCTGGTCGCCGGTTTCGCCGCGCAGGTGCTCTTCGGGGCACTGTCCTACCTGCTGCCGGTCGTCCTGGGCGGCGGCCCGGCGGCCGTGCGCGCGACGTCGGCCGCGATGGACCGGGCGGCGCCATTGCGGCTGATCGTCATCAACGGCGGCCTCGTGCTGTGCATGCTGCCGGTGCCCAGCCTCGTCCGGGTGCTCGCCTCGATGCTCGTGCTGGCCGGGTTCGCCGGGTTCGTCGGGTGCGTGGTCGTCGCGCTGCGCCTGCACCGCAGGCGGGCGGGCGCCGGTGCGCCGGCGCGCACCACCTCCACCACCGCGCCTACCACCCTGTCCACGGATGCGACCCCGACGGTCGTGCCCGTGGTAGCCGCACCGCCACCCGCCCGCCGCACGGGTCTGGTCGGCGTGGCGGTCGGCGCCCTCGTGCTCGCCGTCGTGGCCGGGGTCAGCCTCGACCCGGCCGCCCTCGGCATCGGGACGTCCGCCGCTGGCGCCGTGGCACCGACGGGGGAGACCACGACCGTCCAGGTCGAGGCCCGCGACATGCGGTTCTTCCCCGACTCGGTCGACGTCCCGGCCGGCAACACCCTGGTCATCGAGCTGACGAACACCGACTCCCAGGTCCACGACCTCGCCCTGGACACCGGTGTGACCAGCGGGCGGCTCTCCCCCGGGGCGAGCGTCCGGATCGAGGCCGGGGTCATCGGGCGGTCGGTCGACGGCTGGTGCACGGTCGTCGGGCACCGCCAGATGGGCATGGTCTTCACCGTGAACGTCGTCGGCGCGGACGGTGCGCCCCTGGCCGGCGGCGAGAGCGACGGCGACGCGGGCACGTCGTCGGGCACGGACGCGGAAGCGGACGGCGAGATGGACCACGCGGCGATGCCCGGCGGGGAGACCACCGCGAGCGCCGCCGACGACCTCGACTTCATGCGCGCCCCGGCGGCCGGTTTCGAGGCCCGCGACGCCGTGCTCGCCCCGGCCCGCGATGACGGCGCCGATCCGGACGTGCCCGCGACGCACGCGATCACCCTCACGGTCGCCGAGACCGAGACCGAGGTGGCGCCCGGCGTCACCCAGACGCTGTGGACCTTCGGCGGCACCGCACCCGGCCCGACGCTGCACGGGACGATCGGTGACACCTTCGACGTGACGCTGGTCAACGACGGGACGATCGGGCACTCGATCGACTTCCATGCCGGGGCGCTGGCTCCTGACCAGCCGATGCGGACCATCGCGCCCGGGGAGTCGTTGACGTACCGGTTCACCGCGACCCGCGCCGGGATCTGGATGTACCACTGCTCGACCATGCCGATGAGCGCGCACATCGCCAACGGGATGTTCGGCGCGGTGATCATCGACCCGGTCGGGCTCGCGCCGGTGGACCGGGAGTACGTGCTCGTCCAGTCCGAGCTCTACCTCGGGCCCCAGGGCGGGGAGGTCGACACGGCGAAGATCGCGGCCGAGACGCCCGACATCGTGGCCTTCAACGGGTACGCCAACCAGTACGACCACGACCCGCTCCCGGCGCGGGTCGGCGAACGGGTGCGCATCTGGGTGCTGGCTGCCGGACCGAGCCGCGGCACGTCCTTCCACGTGGTCGGTGGCCAGTTCGACACCGTGTTCCACGAGGGCGCCTACACGCTGCGGCCGGGGACGGAGAGCGCGGCCGCGGGCGGCGGCGCGCAGGCTCTGGGCCTGACCACCGCCCAGGGCGGCTTCGTCGAGCTCGAGCTCCCCGAGGCGGGCAGCTACCCCTTCGTCACCCACACCATGGTCGACGCCGAACGCGGAGCCCACGGCCTCCTGAAGGTCACCGACTAACCCCTCCCCCTCCGCTGAGTGCGGGATCGTACGGCGACACGCCGGGCGTGTCGCCGTACGATCCAGCACTCAGCGGAGGGGTGGGTGGGTCAGCGGCCTAGGCGGCGTTCTCGGGCGGCGTAGGAGCGCAGGGCGCGCAGGTAGTCGACGCGGCGGAAGTCGGGCCAGTACGCCTCGCAGAAGTAGAACTCCGAGTGGGCGCTCTGCCACAGCAGGAACCCGCCCAGGCGCTGCTCGCCCGAGGTGCGGATGACGAGCTCGGGGTCGGGCTGGCCCTTGGTGTAAAGGTGCTCGGCGATGTTGTCGACGTCGATGCTCTCGGCGATCTCGGCGATCGTGGCGCCCGCCTGGGCGCGCTCGCGCAGGAAGTCGCGCACGGCGTCGGCGATCTCGTGGCGCCCGCCGTAGCCGATCGCGACATTGACGTGGAGGCCTTCGATCTCCGCGGTCTCGGCCTGCGCCGCGCGCAGCCGGTCCGCGAATTGCTCCGGGAGCAGGTCCAGCCGCCCGACGACGCGCAGCCGCCACCGCTTGCTCGCGGCGAGGCTGCAGACGGCGTCCTCGATGATGGTCAGCAACGCGTCGAGCTCCTCGGCCCCGCGGGAGAGGTTGTCGGTGGACAACATCCACAACGTCACCACCTCGATCCCGAGGTCTTCACTCCACCCGAGGAAGTCCTCGATCTTGTCCGCCCCACGGCGGTGGCCGTGCGCGGCGGGTTCGCCGAAGGACTTGGCCCAGCGCCGGTTGCCGTCGAGGATGACGCCGACGTGACGCGGGAAGGACTCGTGTGCCAGGGAGGCGGCGAGGCGCTTCTCGTAGAGCCCGTAGAGCAGGTGGGGCATTCGCACGCGCGTTCCTCCGAGGTGATCAGTGCAGAAGGTCACACGGTACCGGAGCGCAGCCCTTCACGTAAAAGGCCCATATATGGCGATCTTCACCGGTTCCACAGAGCTACTGTCCAGTAACCTACGTGGGCGTAGGTTAGTGTCGTTCCTGACTCAAGGAACCATACGACCAGGAGCTCTCCATGGCCACGACCTCACCGGCCGACATGCCCGACTCCTCGCCCGCCACCAGCCCCGGGACGCTCGACGAGATCGTCGACGCCGGGCTGGTGCCCCGGAGCGAGAAGCCTCGTCTGCGCGGCTGGGTCCACGCAGCCACCTTCCCGATCGCGGTCGTGGCGAGCATCATCCTCGTCACCATCGCCGAGCCGGTCGCCGGGAAGGTCTCCACGGCGATCTTCGGGCTGAGCGCGATCCTCCTGTTCGGCACGAGCGCCGTGTACCACCTGGGCACCTGGTCACCGAAGGTCGCCGCCACGCTGCGCCGGGCCGACCACTCCAACATCTTCCTCATCATCGCCGGCACCTACACACCGCTGGCCGTGCTCATCCTGCCCCAGGACATGGCGACGACGCTGCTGGTCATCGTCTGGATCGGTGCGCTGCTCGGGCTCGCCGCCCGGATCATCTGGCTCGGTGCACCCCGCTGGGTCTACGTCCCGGTCTACCTCGCCCTGGGCTGGGTGGCGGTCGGGTACATGCCCCAGTTCTGGACCTATGGCGGCCCGACCATCGTCTGGCTCATCTCCGTCGGTGGCCTCGCCTACACGGTCGGCGCGGTGATCTACGCGCTCAAGCGCCCCAACCCGGTCCCGGGCTGGTTCGGCTTCCACGAGATCTTCCACGTGCTCACGGTCATCGGCTTCGGCTGCCACTACGCAGCCGTCATGGTCGCCGCCCTCACCCTCTGACCTGCTGGCCCCCGCCCGCCGGGACGACCGTGTAGCGGCGGTTGGTGAGGGACGGGTTCTGCTCGCGTTCGGCCGCGATCCCGGCCGCGTCGACGTCGGCGCTGGTGACCGCCGCGTGGTCGGCCAGCTCGATGGCGACCGCGCCGTCCGGCCCGACGAGCAGCGAGTGCCCACTGACCCCCTTGCCAGCCTGCCCGACGGCGAGCACGGCACAAGTGTTCTCGATCGCCCGGGCACGCGCCAGCACCCGCCACTGCTCGACCTTGCCCGGCCCCGCAGCCCAGGCCGCCGGGACGACGAGGACCTGCGCACCGGCGTCGACCAAGCGCCTGGCGCTCTCGGGGAAGCGCAGGTCGTAGCAGGTCATGATGCCGACAGCGAGGTCGCCGACGGTGACCACGAGCGGCGGCGCGCCCGGGTCGCCGGCCTCGAGCCGGTCGGACTCGCGGTGACCGAAGGCGTCGTAGAGGTGAACCTTGCGGTAGGTCCCCACGACCTCTCCCCCCCGCACGACGACGACGACGTTGCTCCCCCGGCGCGCGGCCGCGCCGTCAGCGCCGTCAGCGCCGTCAGCGCCGTCAGGACTGTCAGCCGCCTCGGGGAACGTGACCAGCCCCGCGAGGATCGTCACCCCGGTGCTGGCTGACTGCTCCCGGAGCAGCTGGACGAACGGTCCGGTGAGAGATTCGGCGTGCTCGATGCCCACCCCGCGCGGGTCGTAGCCGCTCGCGTACTCGGGGAGCACGAGCAGGTCCGCCGAGACCCGGGCCGCCTCCGCGCACGCCCGGCGCACGACGACGAGGTTCGCGCCGTGGTCGGCGCTCACCTCGAGCTGGGCGATCGTGACGCGCACCTAGATCCCGTCGCCCACCGGACGCTGCGCGCCGGAGCCGCCGGGACCGCCGGAGCCCTCAGGACCGCCGGTCCCTGCGGACCCACCAGTCCCGCCCGAGGCTTCGGTCCCGTCCCCGAAGGTCGCTGACGCGGTCGTCTCGGCGCCCGCGCGGTGGTTGACCTTGCGGAGCTTCTTCGTCATGGACAGCATGAGGAAGATCACCGCGATCGCGACCACGAAGATCGCGAGGAACCCGCCGAGCCCCGGCGAGACGTCCGTGACCTCGAGGTCGGGGCGCATGGTCGGGACCCCGGAGGGCTCGAGAGTCGTCGTCGGTTCCGGGGTGACGTCGGCCAGGTGCAGCGCAGCGGCCACCCCCGGGTCGGCGAAGACGAGCGTGGTGGTGGTTGCGGTCATGCGCTCTGTCCTTCGTTCCCGGTGATGCCCGCGAACAGGTCGTCCTCGGGCAGGGTCGTGGCGACCCGTGACTCGGCGAGCTCGTACTCCTCGACCGGCCACATGTCCCTCTCGAGCGAGCGGGGGATCGCGAAGAAGAACCCGTCCGGGTCGATCTGGGTCGCGTGCGCCCGCAGCGCGGCGTCGCGTGCACCGAAGTGGTCCGAGCAGTGGATCCGGGTGGTCACCTGACGCTCGGGGATCTCCCGGGCGGACCGTGACTCGACCCAGTCACCGAAGGGCGACTCGAGGCCGGCGTCGAGCATGGCCTGGTGCATGGCGCGGATGCGGTTCATCGAGAAGTCGTGGTTGTAGTAGAGCTTGAGCGGCTCCCAGGGCCGTCCGCGGTCGCGGTAGCGGTCCCCGTCCCCGGCAGCCTGGAACGCTTCCTTGGCGACCCGGTGGGTCATGATGTGGTCCGGGTGCGGGTACCCGCCGGTCGGGTCGTACGTGGTCATCACGTGCGGGCGGAACGCCCGGACGATCTCCACGAGCGGCGCGGCGGCGTCCTCGAGCGGGGTCAGCGCGAAGCACCCCGGTGGCAGCGGCGGCAGCGGGTCCCCCTCGGGGAGCCCGGAGTCAACGAAGCCCAACCAACGGTGCTGGACCCCGAGGGCCTTGGCGGCCTCGGCCATCTCGACCGTGCGCACCAGGCGCATCTCGTCGCCGTCGGTGATGTCGCGGCCGTAGCTGGGGTTGAGGATGCTGCCCCGCTCCCCGCCCGTGCAGCTGACGACGAGCACCTCGACGCCCTCGCTGGCGTAGCGCGCGGTGGTCGCCGCCCCCTTGCTCGACTCGTCGTCCGGGTGGGCGTGCACGGCCATGAGCCGCAAGGGCGTGGTGGTCACGTGTCCTCCAAGGGATGGTGATGAGTGCGCCAGGTCCCGCGATGCCGTCGATTTCAGCTACGCAGCGATCATGGCAATAATCGACTACAGCCAATGATCCCCCAGAAGACCGCCCGGTCTGCACTCTGGTGGACTGGACCCCGCCGGAAAGGCGTACGCCGTGCCCGAGCAGATCGACCCCAGCCCCCTCCCCGGCCCCGATGCCCGTGGCCTCGGCACCGACCTCGGGACGCGGTACGCCCCTGCGCCGACCCCGCGTTCCCGCCGGCTCAAGATCGCCGGCGCCGTGACCGGCCTCGCGGTCGGGGTCGCCGGCGCCGCGTACCTGTCCTTCGGCAACACGGCCACCACGGTGCGCGGCCAGGAGGTCGGGTTCTCGGTGAAAGGTCCTGAGGCGGTCGACATCACCTTCAACATCGCCAAACCCCAGGACGCGACCGTGGTCTGCACCCTCAACGCCCTCAACACGAACTACGCCCAGGTCGGGACCAAGGAGGTCACGATCGGCCCGTCCGAGGTCGACGAGGCCCGGTTCACGACGCAGATCGCCACCACGGAGCTCGCCGTGACCGCGGTGATCGAGGGCTGCGAACTCGTCGAGTGACACGCTCCCGAGGCAGGTCTGGCCCCGGGACCACCGCAATTGATACACTGGCCTATTCAGACGCTGACCCGGTGGGCTTTCTGGCGCGCACGTGCGCCGGATCCCAGCACGTCTCCGGCACGAGCACTGAGGCCGGGGGCAGAGCCGTGGCGTACCCAGTGCGCGATCGGCTCCATTCCTGCTGACGTGCGCCGGTCGGGTCTCGCGCGCGAAGACACCATCCACTCGATCCACTACGGACACACACACCGTGTCTGAGGTTCTTAGGTAAGGAAGGAGCGACCTGTGACCGAGACGAACGTCACCTGGCTGACCCAGGAGGCACACGACCGACTCCAGGCTGAGCTCGCGCACCTCACTGGGAAGGGCCGCGACGAGATCATCGACCGCATCGCGAGGGCGCGGGACGAGGGCGACCTCAAGGAGAACGGCGGCTACCACGCAGCACGCGAGGAGCAGGGCAAGAACGAGGCCCGCATCAAGGAACTCACCGACAAGCTGCGTGCGGTGCGGATCGGCTCGCCCGTCGACGACGGTGTCGTCGAGCCGGGCATGGTCGTCACCGCGCTCGTCGGCGGCGACGAGATGGTCTTCCTCCTCGGGTCCCGGGAGATCGCCGACACGGCAGACATCGATGTCTACTCCGACCGCTCCCCGCTCGGCGCAGCGATCCTCGGCAAGAAGATCGGCGAGAAGGCGAGCTTCAGCGCACCCAACGGCGCGCAGGTCGACGTCGAGGTCACGAACGCCAAGCCCTACAAGGGCTGAGCGCGGCACCACACATGCACGACGGCGGGGCCGCACCGGATGATCCGGTGCGGCCCCGCCGTCGTCGTCAGCTGAGGTTGTAGCCCTCGACCCGCAGGTGGTCGAGCAGTGCCGCGCAGTGCTCGGGCCCCTTCGTCTCCACCTGCATCGTCACTTCGACCTCATCGATCGCGAGGTCCACACCGGTCCGCACATGGTCGACGTGCATGATGTTCCCGCCCGAGGTCGCCAGATCTTGGAGCAGCCCGGCGAGCGCACCGGGCCGGTCCACCAGGCGCACCCGGAGCTGGAGGTAGCGGCCCGCCGAGGCGAGACCGTGCCGCACCACCCGCAGCAGGACGAGCGGGTCGATGTTGCCGCCCGAGAGCACCGCCACGACCGGACCCTCGAACTCCCCCGGGTGGGCCATCAGTGCTGCGACACCGGCGACGCCGGCCGGCTCGACGACGAGCTTGGCCCGCTCGGCGATGAACAGCAGGGCCCGGGAGAGGTCCTCCTCGGTGACGGTCCGGATCTGGGCGCCGCCGTCCCGGATGATCTCGAAGGGCACCGCACCCGGAGTGCTCACGGCGATGCCGTCGGCCATCGTCGACGACGTGATGGCCCGCGTGGGCACGCCGGCGGCGAGGGAACCGAGGTACCCACCGGCCCGCGCGGACTGCACCCCGACCACCTTGACGTGCGGGGCGATCTCGGCCATCGCGGCGACGATCCCGGCCGCGAGCCCGCCACCGCCCACGGGCACCACCACGGTGCGGACGTCGGGCACCTGGTCGAGGATCTCCAGGGCGATGGTCCCCTGACCGGCCACGACGTCCTCGTGGTCGTAGGGGTGGATGAGCACCGCGCCGCTGCGCAGGGACTCCTCGTGCGCCGCGTCCAGCACGTCGTCGACCGTGGTGCCCACCAGGCGCACCTCGGCGCCGTACTCGCGGGTGGCCGCGATCTTGGGCAGGGCGGCGTCGGTGGGCATGTAGACGACCGCGCGGATGCCCAGCAGCCGCGCGCCGAGCGCCACACCTTGCGCGTGGTTCCCGGCGCTGGCCGCGACCACGCCCCGGGCCTTCTCCTGGGCGCTCAACCGCGCCATCCGCACGTACGCCCCGCGCAGCTTGAACGACCCCGAGCGCTGCAGGTTCTCGCACTTGAGGAACACCGGGGCGCCGACCACCGCGGCCAGCGCGCTGGAGCGCTCGACCGGTGTCACCGTGACGACGCCCTCGAGCAGGGTGGCCGCCTCACGGATCGCCTCGATACCCACCCGCAGCGGCGGCCGGTGCGCCGCGCCCGGGTCGACCCCGGTCATCAGGGCTCGCCCCGCCTCACCTGCGGGAGCTTCCCACGGACCTTCTCGAGCGTGGCCCGGCCGAGGCCCGCCGTGGGCGTGCGCGCGCCGGTCTCGACCACGAGCCGCTCGGCGCTCGTGATCATCACGGCCCGACGACCGGAGGGTCGCATGTTCACGTGGTCGTCGAACCCGAGCTCGGGGAACTTGTCGTGGCCGTGGAAGTACAGCACGACAGTATTGAGCACCGCGGCGATCGGCACCGCGAAGAGGGCTCCGAGGATCCCGGCGACGAGGGTTCCTCCGGTGACGACGAGCAGCACCGCGACGGGGTGCAGCGACACGGCGTGCCCCATGAGCCACGGCTGCAGCACGTTGGACTCGATCTGCTGGACCAGCAGCACGACACCGAGCATGATGAGCCCGGCCACCCATCCGTTCGCGACCAGGGCCACCAGCACTGCCATCGCCCCGGTGACGATCGCGCCGACGAACGGCACGAACGACCCAATGAAGACGAGCACCGCGAGCGGCACCGCGAGCGGCACCCCGATGATGGCCGCGCCGATGCCGATGCCGACAGCGTCGATGAAGGCCACGAGGATCTGCGTGCGGGCGTAGGACGCGAGGGTGACCAGGCCACGGCGACCCGCCTGGTGCGTCCGTTCGCGAGTGTGTCGCGGCAGCAGCCCGACCACCCAGCTCCAGATCCGCCGTCCGTCGATGAGGAAGAAGAGGGTGCAGAAGAGCGCGATGACCGCTCCGGCGAGGACCTGGCCGACCGTGGTCGTCACTGACAGCGCACCCGAGAGCAGCGACGCGGAGTTCTCCTCGATCGCGGCCAGCGCGTCGTCGAGGTACCCCTCGATCGCGTCGCCGTCCAACCCGAACGGACCCGTGGAGAGCCAGTCCAGGACCTGCTGCAGTCCCTCGGTCGCCTTCTCCTGGAGGTCGCTGAACCCGCGAAGGATCTCGCTCCCGGCGACGAAGACGAGCGCGGAGACCCCGGCGATCAGCCCGATCACGGCCGTCGCTGCGGCGAGGCCGACGGGGAAGCGCAGGCGCACCCGCAGGAACGCGGCAACCGGCTGCAAGAGGACAGTGAGCAGCAGCGCGATCGCCACCGGGACGACGATGACCTTGAGGTAGGCGATGACCCAGAAGACCACCGCGAGGGCGAGGGCGATCGCGAGGAAGCGCCAGGACCAGGCAGCCGCAGACTGGACGCTGCCCGCGACGGCGTCGGTCCCGATCCGGGGCTTGGCGCCGGTCGCCGCACCCAGCGTCTGGGAGGTCATGCGGACGGCGTGGCCGGACGCGTCCGGCCCGGGGGCCGCGCCCTTCTCGTCCGGTGTGCCGGCGTGGTGCGGGTCGGTGGTGCCTTGCGGATCGACGCCCATCGGGTGCGTGCCCTTTCGTCCGAGTCTTCGTGCCAGAGCGGTGTGACCACCGTGCGCTGCGGCGGCGTGCACGAGCGCACCTGCAAGGCTACGACCCCGCCGACCCGGGAACAGCCCGAACACTCTGGGTGTTGGCGATCATGGGGACAACTCCCCAACAGAGTCACTATCGCGGAGGTCTCATGTTCGGCAACCTGTTCGGCTCGTCGCTCAAGACGACCATGGTCACCCCCGAGCGGGCTCTCTCCGGGCGACCCGGGCCGTCGTACCCCGTGCCCGCGACCCACGCGGTGCTCGGTACGCCGCTGGCCGGACCGTGGCCGGACGGCACCCGTGTGATCTACCTCGCCCTGGGTTGCTTCTGGGGCGCGGAGAAGGAGTTCTGGCAGCTGCCCGGGGTGGTCACCACCGCCGCCGGCTACCAGGGCGGCTTCACCCCGCACCCCACCTACGAGGAGGTGTGCACGGCGATGACCGGCCACACCGAGGCGATCCTCGTCGCCTACGACCCCGCGGTGGTCTCCGACGCGGAGATCCTGCGCCACTTCTGGGAGTCCCACGACCCCACCCAGGGTTTCCGGCAGGGCAACGACGTCGGCACCCAGTACCGCTCGGCGATCTACTGGACGACGCCGGAGCAGGAGTCCGCGGCGCGGCGCACCGCCGAGGCCTTCGGGGCGAGCCTCGCCGCGCGCGGGTTCGGGCAGGTCACCACCGACCTGCGGGCGGCGCAGGACGCCGGCCCGTTCTACTACGCGGAAGGCCCCCACCAGCAGTACCTGGCCAAGAACCCGAACGGCTACTGCCCGGTGCACTCGACGGGTGTGGCCTGCACGGTCCCCGACGGGCTGTGAGGTCGCCTGACACCGCCGACACCGCACGGTCCGCCTGACGCCGGCCCGACGCGGTGCGTCGCTGCTACCGGTTCCCGCGCTTGCCCAGCCGCTTGCCGGTGAGCTTCCCGCCGCGGGCGGCGGCCTTGCGGGCTCCGGCCGCCTTGCGGTCGGCGGCCTGACGCGCCGCGGACGCCTTCTCCTGGGCCTTCGTCCGGACCTTGGGCTTCGACCCCTTCCCCCCGGACTCACCCACGGGCTCGACGACGGTGGCGCTGCGGCCCCGTGAGCTGTTCGCGGTGCGGCCGCGCACGATCCCGATGAACTCCTCGACCAGGTCGGTCATGTTCTCCTCCACCCAGGCGAAACCGATCCGGGAGGACGGGGCTCCGGTCACCGGGCGGTAGGTGAGGTCCTTGCGGTGGTGGGCCCGCGCGACCGACTGCGGCACGACGACGACGCCGATCCCGGCAGCCACCAGCTCGATCGCCGCGGCCGTCGTCGCTGGCCGCTCGGCGGCGGCCCGGCCCGGCGTCGTGTCCCATTCGAGCAGGTCGTCGAGGGGGTGCAGGAACACCTCGTCGGCGAGGTCGATCACGCTCACCTCGTCGAAGGCCGCGATCGCGTGGTCGAGGGGCACGACGACGACGGGGACCTCGGTGTACAGGGGGATGACCCCCAAGCCCTCCTGGTCGATGGGGAGGCGGAGCAGCGCAGCCTCCACGTCCCCCGCCCGCAGCACGGCGCCGCGGTCCAGCACGTCGACCGGGACGAGCTGCAGCGGCACGTCCGCGAGGCGCTCGCGCCAGACGCCGACCCACTTCGCCGGGGTCACTCCGGGGGCGATGGCCAGCCGGAACGCCGCCGCCGAGGGCTCTGCAGAGCTCGTGGGATCGTCGTGGGAATCCTGGTCCTGGGTGTCGGGAGCCGGGTCGAGCGGGCCGTCCTGAGAGTCGTTGTGCACACAGTCAGGCTACCCGCCGAAAGATCGATACCCTTAGACCATGACGTCCCAGAAGACCCCCCAGACCATGAAGCCCGCCACTGCGGCCAAGAAGCTGGGCGTGTATCTGCCTGCGACACCCCAGGAGTTCCAGGAGACCGTGATCTCCCGCGAAGAACTGAACGTCTTGCAGGCCAACCCGCCCGAGTGGCTCGTCGAGCTCCGCCAGAACGGACCGCACCCGCGTCCCACGGTCGCCGCGCGCCTCGGCGTCTCGATCGCCGGACTCGCTCGCAGCGGCGTCAGCGAGGCGCTGACCACCGACGAGATCAACGAGATCCGCGACGACGAGCCGGACTGGCTCGTCCGCGAGCGCAAGGTCCAGCTCGAGGTCCTGGCCGAGGAGCAGCGCGTCCGCGAACGTGACGAGAAGCTCGCGGCCAAGGCCGAGCGCCGCGCCACCAACAGCTCTGCCGGTCGCTCCTGACCCCAGCACGCACAGCACAACCCGCACGACCGGACGGCTGGCTCCCCCTGGGGAGCTAGCCGTCCGTGCGTTCCGGCCCGGGAGTCGCGGGAGTCCCGGGCGTCTCGGGAGCCGCGGCATGCGCGTCGGAGTGCCCCAGGCTGCGCCCGGGCGCGACGCGGTCCCGGACGAGCTGCTTGAGCACGGTGATCTCGGGGAACCCGCCGTCGACCTTGCGGTTCCAGATGGTCTCGGAGCCGACGGCGATCCGGAACACCCCGCCGGTGGTGGGTACGAGCGCCACCTCGGCGAGGTCGTCGGCGAAGGTGGTGAGCAGTTCCTGCGCCATCCACGCCGCCCGCAGCAGCCACCTGCACTGCGTGCAGTAGGTAATTTTCACGCGCGCCTTGGGTGCGGGAGCCTCGAGCGTCAGGCTGATCGCCTGCGCGACGGCGTCCACCTCGGCGGTCACCGGCTCAACGCTTGCTCGAGGTCGGCGAGCAGGTCAGCCACGTCCTCGATGCCGACCGAGACCCGCACGAGGTCCTCGGGCACCTCGAGCGCCGACCCGACGACCGAGGCGTGGGTCATCCTGGCGGGGTGCTCGATGAGCGACTCGACCCCCCCGAGCGACTCCGCGAGGGTGAACACCGTGGTGCGGGAGACGACGTCGAGCGCGCTCTCCAGGGAGCCGGTGCGGAAGGAGATCATCCCGCCGAAGGCCGACATCTGCCGGGCCGCGAGGGCGTGCTGGGGGTGGCTGGGCAGGCCCGGGTAGAGCACGGACCGCACGTGGGGGTGCGCCTCGAGGAAGAGGGCGATCTCCCCGGCGTTCTGGCTGTGTCGTTCCATCCGCAGGCCCAGCGTCTTCAGCCCGCGCAGCGTGAGCCAGGAGTCGAAGGGGCCGGCGATCGCGCCGGCGGCGTTCTGGAGGAAGCCGACCGCGTCGGCGAGGGTCTGGGAGCCGGTCGGGCCGGTCGCTCCCCCGGGCAGCACCGTGCCTGCCGCGGTGACGACCGCACCGCCGACGACGTCGGAGTGCCCCCCGATGTACTTCGTCGTGGAGTGCACCACGGCGTCGGCCCCGAGGGTGAGCGGGCGCTGCAGGGCGGGGGTGGCGAAGGTGTTGTCGACGATGAGCAGCGCGCCGGCGGCGTGCGCGACGTCGGCCAGCGCGGGGATGTCGCTCACGCCCAGGAGCGGGTTGGACGGCGTCTCGACCCACACCGCGGCGGTCCTCCCGGGGCGGATGGCGGCGGCCACGGCGGCCGGGTCGGAGGTGTTGACGGGGGTGTGCTCGATGCCCCAGTCGCTGAGCACCCGCGCGACGAGCCGGTAGGTGCCGCCGTAGGCGTCGTCGGGGATGACCAGGTGCCCGCCGGGGCGCAGCACGGCGCGCAGCAGGGTGTCCTCGGCGGCCAGCCCCGAGGAGAAGGCGAAAGCCCGCGACCCGAGCTCGACCGCGGCGAGGGCGTCCTCGAGGGCCGTGCGGGTCGGGTTCCCCGAGCGGGAGTACTCATACCCCCCGCGCAGCCCGCCGACGCCGTCCTGCTTGTACGTGGAGACCTGGTAGATCGGGGTCACGACGGCCCCCGTCGAGGCGTCAGGATCCTGCCCGGCGTGAATAGCCCGGGTGGCGAACCCAGCGGTGGACCAGTCAGCATGCTCGCGAGAGGTAGTCACCCCCCCAGGCTATCCCCGACCCCCCTAGTGGGCGAGGAAGCCGAGGAGGTCGTGGCGGGTGAGGACGCCGACCGGGAGGCCGCCGTCGATGACCATGACGGCGTCGTCGGTCTGCAGGGCGGCCCGGACGGCGTCCACCGGCTCCCCCGACCCGATGAGCGGGAGCCGGGCCGCCATGTGCGCCCCGACCGTGTCGGTGAGCTGGGCCCCGCCGGAGAACACGGCGTCGAGCAGCTCGCGCTCGCTCACCGAGCCGGCGACCTCGCCGATGACCACGGGGGGCTCGGCGAGCACGACGGGTATCTGGGAGACCCCGAACTCGCGCAGGATCTCGATCGCGTCGCGGACGGTCTCGGTCGGGTGGGTGTGGACGAGGTCGGGCAGCGCGCCCGACTTGCCGCGCAGGATGTCCCCTGCGGTGACGCCCTGCTCGGCGCCGATGAACCCGTAGGACCGCATCCAGGCGTCGGAGAAGATCTTCGACATGTACCCGCGCCCGGAGTCCGGGAGCAGCACGACGACGACCGCCGCGGCCGCGGCGACGGGGTCCTCGTCCTCGAGCCGGCGCGCCAGGCGCAGCGCGGCGACCACCGCCATCCCGCAGGAGCCGCCGACGAGCAGACCCTCCTCCCGGGCCAGGCGCCGGGTCATGGTGAAGGAGTCCGCGTCGGAGACGGCGATGATCTCGTGCGGGACGGTCGGGTCGTAGGCGGCCGGCCAGAAGTCCTCGCCGACGCCCTCGACGAGGTAGGGACGCCCGGTGCCGCCGGAGTACACCGACCCCTCCGGGTCGGCCCCCACGACGTGGACCTCACCGGCGTCGCGGTCGGCGGACACCTCCCGCAGGTAGCGCCCGGTCCCGGTGATCGTCCCGCCGGTGCCCACCCCGGCGACGAAGTGCGTCACCCGGCCGTCGGTGTCGGCCCAGATCTCCGGGCCGGTGGTCTCGTAGTGGCTGGCCGGGCCGGCCGGGTTGGAGTACTGGTCCGGCTTCCAGGCCCCCTCGATCTCGGCGACCAGCCGGTCGGAGACGGAGTAGTAGGAGTCGGGGTGGTCGGGGGCGACGGAGGTCGGGGTGACCACGACCTCGGCGCCGTAGGCCTTGAGCACGTCGCGCTTGTCGACCGAGACCTTGTCGGGGCAGACGAAGACGCACCGGTAGCCCTTGCGCTGGGCCACCAGTGCCAGCCCGACGCCGGTGTTCCCCGACGTCGGCTCGACGATCGTGCCGCCCGGGCGCAGCTCACCGCTCGCCTCGGCGGCCTCGATCATCTTCAGCGCGATGCGGTCCTTGACCGACCCACCGGGGTTGACGTACTCGACCTTGGCGAGGATGGTCGCGGACAGCCCCGCGGTCACGACGCCCAGTCTCACCAAGGGGGTGTTGCCGACCAGCTCACTGATGTGCTCCGCGTATCTCATACGTCCACGGTATCCACCCTCACAGCTGCGGGACCACCACGGGACCGTCCGGTCCGATGGTCACGTCGAGGCGGAGCGCGCCGGGCACCCCGTCCTGGATCACGAACATCACGTGGGCGGCTCCCATCCGGGCGCAGGGGACCTCGATCACGGAGTAGCGACCCACGGACAAGAGGCGCTCCCGGAGCATCACCCGGAAGTCGTCCGAGGAGCGCACCGGCCCTTCCAGGTCGGTGATGTTCGCGTCAGACCCGTGCGTGAGCGCCCGGACGTAGCCGTGGACGGTGTTGGTGGGTGAGGTGGTGCCCACCCCGCTGTCGAGCGCGGGGGCACCTGCGTCGTCGTACAGCGGGAGGATCTCGGTGAGGCGCACTCCGTCGAAGTAGGGGCCACGGACCGCTGTGCCGTGGGCGTCGACCCCGCCGCCGACAGCCGGTGCCCAGGCGACCGCGTACTCGACCGAGGTGACGGTGTCCGGACCGGAGAGGTAGCGGTAGGTGGTCTCGACCACGACGCGCGCCACCGGCTCCTCGGCAGGACTCGTCCCGACCACCTCGACCGCGGTGGCCTCGACGTCGACCGTGACCGGGCGCGGACCGGCCGATGCGCGGTCCTCGAGGAAGGCGGCGTGGGCCTCGATCAGCCCCAAGGGCTGGTTCGCGAGGTTGAAGTGTCGCGACAGCTCGACCGGGGCCTCGTCGGCGGTGGCGCGGGCGGAGAGGAAGGGCGCTACCTCGCTCGGGTCGTCGGCGAGGCCGACGGTCTCCACAGTCGGCGCGGCCATGTACCGGTCTTCGAGCGCCGCCAGCATGAGCACCAGCCGGTCGGCCTGCGCCTGCGCCTGCACCACCGGCGGCGGGCCGGCCACCGGGTCGAGCCGCACCAGCGGCGCGGCCTCACCGCATCCAGCCAGCACGGTCGCACCGATCGCGAGCACGACGACGGCGGTCGCCACCCGTACAAATCCCCCCAGAGCCTTGTTCACCGGTCCAGCCTGACGTATCGCATGCTCTCCCCGCATCACACCACAGGCTGATATCTCACCGGCCGGGTCGGCCTTTCGGTCGACCCTCCGCCCCCGACCCCGCGCCCCGCGCGCCGACCGCCCCGCCGAGCCCGCGCCCCCCCGGCTCGCCGACCGCCCCCGCCGAGCTCGTGAGCCAGGCGCCGAACTCGTGAGCCACGGTCGTCTCGACGCGTGAAGCGGGCCTGGTTCACGAGTTCGGCGAGGGGCTCACGAGCTCGGCGGAGGGTGACGCGGCGGAGGCGCACGCGCGCGCGTCGACGGGGCGCGCGGTGAGAACCGCGCCGACAGGGGCGCGCGGTGAGACCGCGCACGACGACGTGCGGCCGCCCTCCCGGAGGGGAGGACGGCCGCATGCGGTCGGCAGGGAACCTGCCGGGTGAGACTGGGTCAGCCGACGCCGACGATGTCGACGACGAAGACGAGCGTGGCGCCCGCTCCGATGCCGGCCTGGGGGACGCCGCGCTGGCCGTAGCCGAGCTCGGGCGGGATCGAGAGCAGGAGGCGGGAGCCGACGAGCTGGCCGACGAGGCCCTGGTCCCAGCCGCCGATCACGGCGCCGAGGCCGATCGGGAAGTCGATCGTGGCCCCGCGATCGTAGGAGTTGTCGAAGACGGCGCCGTCCCAGGACTGACCCAGGTAGTGCACGACGATGTTGTCTCCGGCGGCAACCTCCGCGCCGTCGCCCTGGACGAGGACCTTGACCTGCAGGCCTTCAGGGGCACCGCCGGTGGGGAAGGTGATCTGCGGCTTCTCGCCGAATCCACCGGTGGCCTGGGGAAGTTCGATCGACATGTGTCGGTACCTCTCGTTGATGGGGGGTCAAGCTCCGAGCGAGGCTCAGTTGCGGAAGATCGCCAGCAGGCGCAGGAACTCCAGGTACAGCCAGATCAGCGTGACCATGAGGCCGAAGGCGGCCGACCAGGCGAACTTCGCCGGGACGCCGTTGCGCACCCCGCGCTGGATGGCGTCGAAGTCGACGATGAGCGAGGCCGAGGCCAGGCCGACCGCGATGAGGCCCACGATGATGCCCATGGGGCCGGAGCGCAGCGGGCCGAACTCGCCGCCGCCGACGTTCGCGAACATGAGGACGATGTTCACCATCGAGAAGACCAGGTAGCCGACGAGGCCGAACAGCAGCCACCGGGTGAACCGCGGCGTGACGCGGACGCGCCCGGAGCGGAACAGCATGAGGCAGGCGGCGAAGGTGCAGACCGTGGCGAGCACGGCCTGGGGGACGATGCCGTCCCACTGCGACTCGTACATCGCGCTGATCCCACCGAGGAACACACCCTGGGCGATCGTGTAGCCGACGATGAGGACCGGGCTGGGCTCCCGCTTGAAGGCGTTGACCAGACCGAGGACCAGACCGACGATCGCGCCGGCCCACCACATCTCCGGGAACATCACCCACGCGACGGCACCGACGGCGACGAGCAGCGCGAGCAGCCCGCCGGTCTTGATGATGACGTCGTCGTAGGTCAGCCGTCCGGTCTGGGCGGTCGTGGCCGAGGGCGCGTCGTACATGGTGCCGAGCGTGGCGGCGTCGGTGGCCGCGTATCCGGCTCCGTACTGCCCGTACTGGGGCGCCTGCCCGGTCGGTGAACCGTTCAGCGGCGCACCGTTGAGCGTCGTGCCGTTCGACTTCGTGCCGAACGCGTCGCTGTTAGCAAAGACTGGATTTCCCACTCGTGCCTCCTGGTCGCGGTTCCGGTCCGACGCCGTAGCGCCAGCCGAGGGATTCTCGCTGGCCGGATGTTTGTGCTCTTCAAGAGTAGTCAACGAACAATGCCGTGCCAACGTTCCCGTGCCCGGATCTGGCCAGATGACCGACTCAGGCTCGGCCGCTTGGCGGTGGCGGCCCCGCCCTGCGCCTTGAAGGATGGTCTTGTCGCCCCGCTCCGTCTGCGGAGCACCACACACGGGAGAGAGATCCAATGATCGAGGTACAGAACCTCACGAAGAGGTACGGGACAAAGACCGCCGTGGACGGGGTCTCTTTCACGGTCGCGCCGGGGATCGTGACCGGCTTCCTCGGCCCTAACGGTGCCGGCAAGTCGACCACCATGCGGATGATCGTCGGGCTCGACCGACCCACCCACGGGTCGGTCACCGTCAACGGCAAGCCGTACGCCGCACACCGGTCACCGCTCACCGAGGTCGGTGCGCTGCTCGACGCGAAGGCCGTGCACACCGGCCGCAGCGCCTACAACCACCTGCGCGCGATGGCCGCGACCCACGGGATCCCGCTGTCCCGGGTGCACGAGGTCATCGAGATGACCGGCCTGCAGTCCGTGGCGAAGAAGCGGGTCGGCGGCTTCTCCCTCGGCATGGGCCAACGCCTGGGCATCGCCGTCGCGCTGCTCGGGAACCCGCGCACCCTCCTCCTGGACGAGCCGGTCAACGGGCTCGACCCCGAGGGCGTCGTGTGGGTCCGCCAGCTTGTCCGCCAGCTCGCGAGCGAGGGTCGGACGATCTTCCTCTCCAGCCACCTGATGAGCGAGATGGCGCTGACCGCCGACCACATCGTGGTCATCGGCCGCGGCAAGATCCTCGCGGACGCCCCGGTCTCCCAGATCCTCGCGGCGGCGTCGGGCAACGGGGTGCGGGTCCGCAGCCCGCAGGCCACCCTGCTGGCCGAGCTCATCGCTCCCACGGGAGCGCAGGTCACCAGCAGCGAGCCGGGCCTGCTCTACGTCAACGGGGCCGACGCCGCCGCCATCGGCGAGCTCGCCGCGTCCTCCGGAGTCGTGCTGCACGAGCTCACCCCGGTCGAGTCCACGCTGGAGGCCGCGTACATGGAGCTCACCGCCGACTCGGTCGAGTACCACTCGGCCCCCACCACCCCGGCGGGATCTCCTGCCGCCCCCCGCCCGACCACCACCCTCACCGGAGGAAAGTGATGAGCTCCACCACCCTGGCCCGCCCGGCAGCGGGTCCCACCACGAAGTTCACCGTCACCTTCCCCCGACTGCTGCGCAGCGAGTCGATCAAGCTCGTCACGGTCCGCTCGACCATCTGGTCGATGTCCGTCGCGGCCGTCCTCGTCATCGGCTTCGCGGCGATCATGGCCTTCGCTTCCAAGAGCGAGAACGTCTTCGACGGGTCTGACGTCGCGGTCGGTGCCATGGCCCCGATCGTCGGCATCTACTTCGCCCAGCTCGTCTACGTCGTCCTCGGTGTCATCAGCATCGGCTCGGAGTACTCCACCGGGATGATCCGCTCGACCCTGAGCGCAGCACCGACCCGGGTGCCCGCGCTGCTGGCCAAGACGGTCGTGCTCGGCGTCGCGTCCTTCCTCGTGTCCCTCGTCTCGATCGCGATCTCCTTCGTCATGGTCCAGGCGATCCTGTCCTCGACCACCCTCGGTGCGAGCCTGGGTGACCCGCACGTGCTGCGGATGCTCCTCGGCGCCGCGCTCTACATCTCCTTCATGACGATGTTCTCCCTGGCGATCGGGGCGATCGTGCGCAACACCGCCGCCGGGATCTCGATCGTCGTCGGGCTGCTGCTCATCCTGCCGACCTTCCTGCCGCTCATCCCGTGGAACCCGCTCAAGGAGCTCGTCAAGTACCTGCCCAACGTCGGGGACTCTGCGTTCTCTCCCCCCGGCCTGAGCACGCACTCCACCTGGACCGGTTTCTCGATCCTCGTGGCCTGGACGGTCGTGTCCACCGTCGTCGCCGCGGTGCTCATCAAGCGCCGCGACGCCTGACCCGCCCCGCAGCACCCCGCAGCACCCAGCACCCAGCACCGCCCGTCAGGCGCCCAGCAGATCGAACGCTTGCCACATCGGCTCGCGCGCGATCTACTGGGCGCCATGTCGGATGCCAGTGACGTCATCGTCGTCGGAGCAGGTCTCGCCGGGCTCGTCGCCGCCGCGGAGGCGGCCGACGCAGGCCGCACGGTGACCGTCGTCGACCAGGAAGGACCGCAGTCCCTGGGCGGACAGGCCTTCTGGTCCTTCGGCGGGCTGTTCCTCGTCGACTCCCCCGAGCAGCGCCGGATGGGCATCAAGGACTCCGTCGACCTCGCCTGGCAGGACTGGACCGGGTCGGCCGGCTTCGACCGGCCCGAGGACCACTGGCCACGGGAATGGGCCCGCGCCTACGTGGACTTCGCCGCCGGGGAGAAGCGCGCCTGGCTGCACGCCCTGGGCGTGCGCTTCTTCCCCGTGGTCGGCTGGGCCGAGCGCGGCGGCTACACCGCGCAGGGGCACGGCAACTCCGTCCCCCGCTTCCACATCACCTGGGGCACCGGCCCAGGGATCTGCGAGCCCTTCGTCGCCCGGCTGCTCGACCACGCCAAGACCGGCCGCATCACCGTGAAGCTCCGCCACCGCGTGGACGGCCTGACCGTGCACGACGGCGTGGTCACCGGCGTGCACGGCGCGCGCCTCGCGCGCACCACGGCCAGGCGCGGGGAGTCCTCGAGCCGGGAGGTCACCGGGGACTTCGAGCTGCGCGCGGGGGCCGTCGTCGTGTGCTCCGGCGGCATCGGCGGCGACCAGGCGCTCGTGCGGGCGGCCTGGCCGGACCGCCTGGGCAGCCCGCCCGCGCACATGATCACCGGCGTTCCCGCCCACGTCGACGGGCGGATGCTCGCCCTGACCGAGGCGGCTGGCGGGCGGGTGATCAACCGGGACCGCATGTGGCACTACGTCGAGGGGATCACGAACTGGGACCCGGTGTGGCCCGGGCACGGCATCCGGATCCTGCCCGGGCCGTCCTCGCTGTGGCTCGACGCGACCGGCGCCCGGCTGCCGGTGCCGCTCTTCCCCGGCTTCGACACCCTCGGCACGCTCGCGCACCTGCGCACGACCGGTCACGACTACAGCTGGTTCGTGCTCAACCAGACCATCATCGAGAAGGAGTTCGCGCTCTCCGGGTCGGAGCAGAACCCCGACCTCACCGGGCGCAGCGTCGCGGGGGTGCTCGGGCGCCTGAGGAAAGGCGCCCCCGCCCCGGTCGAGGCGTTCAAGCGCAACGGCGAGGACTTCGTCGTCGCGCAGACCCTGGCTGAGCTGGCCGCGGGGATGAACGCGGTCACCGGGGACACCCTCATCACCGAGGCCGGCCTGCGCGCGGTGGTGGAGGCGCGCGACCGTGAGCTGGTCAACCCCTTCTCGAAGGACGCGCAGATCACCGCGGTGCGCGGGGCTCGCAGCTACCTCGGCGACCGGCTCGTCCGGGTGGCCGCGCCCGGGCCGATCCTCGACCCGGCGGCCGGGCCGCTGATCGCCGTCCGGCTGCACGTCATCACCCGTAAGACCCTCGGCGGTCTGGAGACCGACCTGGCCGGCCGGGTCCTGTCCGACGCCGGCGGCCCTGTCCCGGGGTTGTTCGCGGCCGGGGAGGCGGCCGGGTTCGGTGGGGGCGGGATGCACGGATACCGTTCGCTCGAGGGCACCTTCCTCGGCGGGTGCCTCTTCTCCGGTCGCCAGGCCGGTCGCGCGGCGGCCGCCGGGTAGCAGGGCTCCAGGCTCGGGCCAGCGGGCCCGATGGCCCGCCGGGCTGCCGGTGCGCCTGCACCTAGACTCAGGCGATGACCAGCGAAGCGCTCAGGCCCGTGCCACACGTCTCAGCGCTCTCCCGATTCGTCAACCGCGCGTTCAGCGGCTCCCCCCGGTCAGCCGTCATCGCCCACCAGCTCCCGTTCGCCTTCACCTTCCTCGTCGTGCTCGTGCTCGTGCGGCTCACCTCACCCGCCGCCTTCGAGACCCCGGAGTTCCTCGTCGGCGCGGCCGTCGGTCTCGCCGCGACCGTCACCGCGGTCGCCGTGCCGTGGCCGCGGCGGACTGCCCTGCTGATCCTGGCGATCCCGATCCTCGACTTCCTCGCCATCGGCCTGACCCGCAGCCCCACCGTGGAGACCATCGGGTCGCTCGGGCTCCTGTGCATCTTCCCGGTCGTGTGGTTGTCCTACCAGCTCCACTGGAAAGGTGTCCTGATCGGGACCGTGGCGACGGTTGCCGTGCTCGTCACACCCGAGCTGGCCACCGACAACCCTTTCGATCTGAGGTACTGGTTCCGGGTTCTGCTGCTGCCCTTCATCCTCATGATGCTCGGAGCTGCCGTCGCGGTGGTGGCGGAGTACTGGCGGATCCAGCAGGCCGAGCTGCGGGCCAACGCGAAGTCCGCGAGCCGGGCGTCCCAGCTGCTCGAGACCATCATCGACACCGTGGACATCGGCCTGTTGACCATCGACGCCCACGGCAACGACGTGCTCTACAACCGTCGCCAGCTGCAGTTCCACGACCTCGCCTCCCCCGACGACGCGGTCGACCGGACCGAGGCCGGGCACTTCCTCTACGACGTCGACACCGCGGTCCCGATCCCGCCTGCCCGTCGCCCGGTCCGCCGCACGATCGAGGGCGAGATGCTCACCGACGTCCAGGTGGCGATGGGCCGGGAACCGCTGCAGCGGCGCATCGTCTCGGTGACCTCACGCCCGATCCTCGACGAGGACGGCGCCCCGGACGGAGCGGTCATCGCCTTCCAGGACGTCACCGAGATGCACGCGGCGATGCGGTCCAAGGACAGCTTCGTCGCGACCGTCTCCCACGAGCTGCGCACCCCGCTGACGTCGATCATCGGCTACCTCTCACTCATCGACGACGGGCAGGAGGACGGCGACTACGACCTGCCGCCCGAGGTGGTCAGGCACCTGGCGGTGATCTCCCGCAACGCCGAACAGCTGCTGCTGCTCGTCTCCGACCTGCTCACCACGGCTCAGGCCGAGTCCGGGTCGCTGCGGTTCCGGATGACCGACGTGCGCATCGACCAGCTCACCACCCGTGCGCTGGAGTCCTTCCGGCCCCGGGCGAGCGCGGCCGACGTCACCCTCAAGCTGGAGATCAACCCCACCCCCGTCCAGTCCGGGGACCATGGCCGGCTGTCCCAGGTCTTCGACAACCTGCTCTCCAACGCCATCAAGTACACCCTTCCCGGGGGGACCGTCCAGGTCCGGGTCGAGGCGACCGACTCCGCGAGCGTCGTCACTGTGGCCGACTCTGGGATCGGTATCAGCGCAGACGACGTGTCCATGCTCTTCACCAAGTTCTTCCGGGCCGACTCGGCCCGGGACAACGCGATTCCTGGCGTCGGCCTCGGTCTGGTCATCTCCAAGGCGATCGTCGACGGTCACGACGGCACGATCGACCTGACGAGCGTCCTCGGCGAGGGCACGACGATCCAGGTCACGCTCCCCCGCCACGACGCCTGATCATGCCCGCCACCGCCGCTCGGAGCTCGCTGGACCGGAAGGGCTTGGGGAGATAGGCGCAGGGCTCCCCCGGGTCGACTCCCGAGCCGGCCGCGGACAGCAGCAGGACCGGCAGGTCAGCGGTGTCGGGGTCGCCCCGCAGCCGGCGCAGCACCTCGTAGCCGTCGATGTCCGGCAGCCCGAGGTCGAGGGTGACGAGAGCGGGCCGCACCGCCGCCACGAGGGCGAGGCCCTCGAGACCGCACCCGGCGACGTGCACCTGGTGGCCTCCTCGGACCAGGACCGAGCCGACGAGCGCCCGGATGTCGGCGTCGTCCTCGATCACCACGACGACCGGCCCCGCCCCTGTGTCACCCATGGACCGATCCTAGGCACACAGCCCGCTCACCGGACACCCGTGGCGAGATCGTCAGGTTGCGGTCAGGACAGGTGTTGCGACGATGGACACCGACGGTCAGGAGCCAGAGATGAACACCGAGGGACGCACCTCCGACACATTCCTCGTGGTCGGGGGCGGGCTGGCCGGGGCGAGCGCGGCACGGACCCTGCGCGCGGAGGGCTTCGACGGTCGGCTCGTGCTGCTCGCCGGCGAGGACGAGGTTCCCTACATCCGCCCGCCGCTGTCCAAGGAGCTCCTCGCCGGCGCGGCCGAGCGCAAGGACACCTGGGTCGAGCCGGAGTCCTGGTACGCCGACCACGACGTCGAGCTTCGCCGCGGGTGCTCCGCCACCAGGATCGATGTCACCGAGCACGTGGTCGAGCTGGACGACCACTCACGTCTCGCGTACAGCCGGGTCCTCCTTGCGACCGGGTCCTCCCCGCGCCGGCTGCCGGCGGAGTCCTTCCCTGCCTTCACCGGGGTGCACTACCTGCGCACCCTGGCCTCCGCGGAGCAGCTGCGCGCCGAGCTGGCCGGCGGCGGGCGACGCGTCGTCGTGGTCGGGGCGGGCTGGATCGGGCTCGAGGTGGCCGCGGCGGCGCGGGGCTACGGCAACGCGGTGACGGTGCTGGGCCGCGAGGCCACTCCGCTCGAGCCCGTCCTGGGCGCCGAAATCGGCTCCTACGTCGCCGAGGTCCACACCCGCGCTGGGGTCGACCTGCGGACGGGGGTCGACGTGGTCGGTTTCACCGGCACCCACAATGGTCTTCACCTGGGGGTCCACCACGCCCCGCACTCCGCGCACGGCGCGGTGTCCGGGGTGCTCCTGCGCGACGGCGACGAGATCCCTGCCGACGTCGTGGTGGTCGGCATCGGTGCGGTGCCCAACACCGACCTCGCCCGTGGGGTGGGCCTGGTCGAGGACGACGGGATCGTCGTCGACGCGAGCCTGCGCGCGGGGCTGGACGTGTGGGCGGCGGGTGACGTGGCCCGGGCCTTCCACCCGGTCCTGGGCAAGCACCTGCGGATCGAGCACTGGGCCAACGCCGAGCACCAGGGGGCGGCAGCCGCCCGCTCGATGCTCGACCAGCCCGTCAGCTACGACCGGGTGCCCTACTTCTACTCCGACCAGTTCGATCTGGGGATGGAGTTCTCCGGCTACGGCGACCTCATGCGCGGTGCCGAGCTCGTCTACCGCGGGGACAGGGCGGGTGGGGAGTTCATCGCGTTCTGGGTCATCCCTGAGGGAGCGGGGAGCCGCGTGGTCGCCGGCATGAACGTCAACGTGTGGGACGTCAATCCCACGATCGAGGCCCTCATCGCCTCCGGGCGCGGCCTCGACCTGGCGCGCCTGACCGATCCAGGCACGCCGCTCGAGGACCTCAGCCCGGGGACGACCGGTTGACCAGCCCGCTCTCATAGGCGGCGACCACGAGCTGCACGCGGCTGGTCAGGCCGAGCTTGGTGAGCAGCGACCGGACATGGCTCTTGACGGTCGCCTCGGTGAGGAAGAGGCTGGCGGCGATGTCGCGGTTGCTGCCGCCGGCCACGACGGCCAGCAGCACATCGCGTTCGCGGGGGCTGATGCTGTCCATCGGCGTCGGGCCGGAGGGGTGCGCGGGCGCGCGGGCGGAGGGTGAGACCGGTGGCCGGGAGCCCGAGTCGCGGCTGACGAGCTCGACGTACCGCTCGATGATGGACCGGGTGACCGACGGGTCGAGCAGGGAGTCCCCCGCGTGCACCCGGTGGATCGCGGTGATCAGGGTCGCCGGGTCGACGTCCTTGAGCAGGAACGCGCTGGCCCCGGCGCGCAGTGCCCCGAAGAGGTACTCCTCGTCGTTGAAGGTCGTCAGCACGATGGTCCGGACACCGGCGAGGGTGGGGTCGTCGGTGAGCAGGCGGGTGGCCTCGACGCCGTCCAGGCGGGGCATCCGGATGTCCATGAGGACGACGTCGGGACGCAGCGCGCGGACCACGTCGAGGGCTTCCTGCCCGTCCTTGGCCTCCCCGACCACCGTGATGTCCAGCTCGTTGTCGAGGATCATCGTCAGGCCGAGCCGGATGGTCGGCTGATCGTCGACGACCACGACACGGACACTGGGGCGGGTGGCCACCTCGCTGACGATGGTCGGGCGTGCTGCCCGCGCGGGTCCTCGGGTCATCTGGGCTCCTTCTCTCGGGTGGTGCGTCTCGGGGCGTCCATCTCGGGTGCAGATCGAGTCTCGGTGCGTGCGTCACGATTCCTTGGGCAGGTGGACGCGGACGATCCAGCCGCCGCCGGTGTCGGGACCGGCGACGAACCTCCCGCCGCAGGTCACGGCCCGCTCCCCCATGTTGCGCAGACCGTTGCCGGCCCGGGCCGCGCCGGCATCCGTGGGCGGTCGCGCCGGACCGGGGTCGTGGACGGTGAGCACGACGTGCCGGGGGCGCCGGCTGAGCGAGAGCGTCGCCGTCGTCGCGGTCGAGTGCAGCAGCACGTTGGTGAGCGACTCCTGGGCGATCCGCACGAGGGCGAGCTCGGCGGCCGGCCCGAGCGGGAGAGCGACCTCCGGGATCGTGACCGTCACGTCGAGCCCGGCCTGCGCCATCCGCTCGGCGGCTCCGCGCAGGTCGTCCAGCCGGGGCGCGGGGGTCAGCATCCCGCCCTCCCCGGGAGTCTCCCGCAGCATGTCGACGATCGTCCGCATCGCCTTGAGAGCGTCCTTGCCCGCCCCCGCGATCCACTCGGTGGCCAGCAGCGGGGCGTCGGGCTGGTTGGGCGCGACCCTGGTCGCGGCCTGCGCCCGGATGACGATGGCACTCATGTGGTGCGCGACGACGTCGTGCAGCTCGCGGGCGATGCGCAGCCGCTCGGCCGAGACAGCCTGCTCGGCGACCACCCCGTGCAACCGCTGGAGCTCGGCGTTCTGCTCCCGCAGGGACTGCGAGCTCAGCGCCAGCCGGTGCATGACCACTCCGAGGGCCACCGCCCCGGTGGTGAGGGCGAGCCCGACCAGGACCGTGGACGGACGGCCCCTGAAGTCGAAGCCGAGCACCCACAGGCCCCGCCCGGAGGGGAGCGCCGGGCCGCCGGACAACCGCAGCAGGAGCCCGGCGCCTCCAGCGACCACGACCGCCACTGCCGGTCTGACCTGCGCCGCGTGGGTGGCGCCGAAGGCTGCGATGAGGAGGGGCAGCAGATGGAAGTCGGACTGCAGCCCGGCGCGGTAGCCGAGCGGGTAGCAGAGCATCGTCAGCCAGAAGACCGTCCACGGGATCGTGCGACGGCCGGCGAGCGCGAAGATCATCCAGGCACCGGCCCACCAGTACATGCTGATCCATCGGGGGTGCCAGTAGCCGCTCTGGTCGGCGAGGCGGAGGGTGAGGAACCACACCGCCCCCGCGCCGACCGCGACGAGCGCGTCGCGCACCCACGGCGGCTGTGCCTGCCGGGGCGCCGCCGCAGGTGGGGAGTCGGTCACGGTGACCACCGTACGGGTCTGGGCCCGCTGTGGCGACGTCCCGAGGGAGGACCGGCGGACCGGGGCCGTCCACCCACGGGTGGACTGCCTGACCAGCCAGAACATCGCCGAGTGCGGCCAGGCGCCGGTAGGTTCAGCCCTGAGGTCGATGTGCGGGGCAAGGCGCGCAGACCAGGATGAACCTCATGGCCACCTCGTCCCGCCCCGTCCCACCCGGCCGACCCTCGACCGGTACCTCGCCCCGTCGCGCCTCGCCCCACGCACACTGGATCCTGTCGGGCCTCGTCGTCGGCCTCGTCGTCGGTCTCGTCGTCGTTGCCGTCCTCCTGTTCACCGGCACGGTGACGGGCGCGTCCCCAACCGGGGCCGGCACGAGCCAGCAGGCTGCCGGCGATGCCTCCGGGACGAGCTCCGGGCCAGCCGTGCGCCTCGACGCCGACCTCCAGGCGACCTTCGAGGAGGCCGCGGCCGACGCCGCGCGGGACGGCGTCAGCCTGACCCTCACCTCGGGGTGGCGCAGCGCGGACGAGCAGCAGACGCTTGTCGACGCAGCCGTGGAGCACCACGGGTCGGCCGCGGCGGCCCGACGCTGGGTGCTGCCGCCCGAGGCCTCGGCCCACGTGGCGGGCCTGGCGATCGACGTCGGCCCGACCGAGGGCGCGCTGTGGCTGGACGCGCGGTCGCAGGACTATGGGCTGTGCCGGACGTACGCGAACGAGCTGTGGCACTTCGAACCGGTCGTCGAGCGCGGCGAGACCTGCCCGCCCATGCACGAGGACGCCTCCGGCGGCTGGGAGGATGGAGGTCCACGGGCTCCGGCCCACGACTGAGGAGCCCGATGTCCGATACTGACGAGGAGGCGGCACGCCGTGAGCTCCGCGGGGACTGCGGCAGCTGCTTCGGGCTGTGCTGCGTCGCCCTGCCCTTCGCGCGGTCCTCGGACTTCGCGATCACCAAGGCTGCCGGGACCCCGTGCCCCAACCTCGAGCCGGCCTTCGGCTGCGGGATCCACGCGCGGCTGCGCCCGAGCGGCTTTCGCGGCTGCACCGTCTACGACTGCTTCGGCGCCGGGCAGCAGGTCGCCCAGGTGATCTACGCGGGAGTCAGCTGGCGTGAGGCCCCCGCGACCATGACCGAGATGTTCGAGGTCTTCCCGGTCGTGCGCCACCTCCACGAGCTGATCTGGTACCTCACCGACGCCCTCTCCCGCGTGGCCACCGCACCCGTCCACGACGCCCTGCGCGCGGCGTCGACCACCACCCGTGAGCTGGCGGCCGCCCGGCCGGAGGCGCTGCTCGCCCTCGACGTGGACGCCCACCGGCAGGAGGTCAACGTCGTGCTCACCCGGGCGAGCGAGCTGGTCCGCGCGGGCGCGCCCGGCCGGCCGAAGAACCACCGCGGCGCCGACCTCATCGGCGCCAAGCTGAGCGGAGCGGACCTGCGGGGGGCCAACCTGCGCGGGGCGTACCTCATCGGCGCCTCCCTGCGTGGCGCGGACCTGCGCCGGGCCGACCTCATCGGGGCGGACCTGCGTGACGCGGACCTGCGGGGCGCGACCCTCACCGACGCGCTCTACCTCACCCAGCCCCAGCTCACCGCTGCCCGCGGCGACGCGGCGACGCGCATCCCACCCGCTCTGGACCGTCCCGTGCACTGGTCCGACGCCGCAGGCTGACCCGTCCGGTCACCCCGGTCACGCCGGGGGCACCTCCAGCGATTCGCGCTCCCGGCTGCCCAGCCGCTGCGCAGCCATCGGGAAGACGAGGACCGAGAGCACTCCGGCCCCGACGAGGGCCGCGGCGCTCGCGCTCGACATGGCACCGTCGGCGACCGCCAGCCCGGTGATCGCGACGAGCAGCGGCAGCGCCGTCGCGCTGTAGACGGCGACCTGGACCCGTTCTCCACGCACCAGGTCCCGGCGGAACCAGGCGAACACCGGCACCCCGCGCACCACGAGCAGCAGGGCGAGGAACACGAACGGCATCCACGGCTGCGCGGCGATCGAGTCGATGTCCAGGCCCATCCCCGAGCTGACGAAGAACACCGGGATGAACACCCCCCACGCGATGACGTCCAGCTTCTCCTCGAGCCGGGCGACGTCGCCCGGGGCCCAGCGGCGCAGGATCATCCCCGCCAGGAACGCACCCAGCACAGCGTCGAAGCCGAGGCTCGCCGCGACCGCGAGCAGCGCGACCAGCAGGACGAGCGTGAGTCGCACCGTCGTCTGACCGGTGCCGTGCTCGGACCGGAGCAGCACCCTGGCGATCCGGGGCGACCGGATCGTCCCGGGCAGGAGCGCCAGCAGCACCGCCACCACGGCGAAGGCGATGAGCAGGACCGCCGCGGCGCCGCTGCGCCGGGTCCCGAGCAGCAGAGCCATGGCCACGATCGGGCCGAGCTCACCCACCGCTCCGACCGCGAAGACGGTCTTGCCGAAGGGGGTGCCGAGCTGGCCGGCGTCGCGCAGGACCGGCATGAGCACGCCCAGTGCGGTCGTGGTCAGCGCGATCGACCCGGCGGCCAGCGCATGGGCGCCGTCCGGTGCGGTGACCACGAAGACCAGGGCGACGGCGACGACGAGCGAGGTGCTCCATGCGCCGAGCGCGAGGCGCCCGGTCCGCTGGCGCGTGAGGGTCGGGTCGAGCTCGTACCCGGCCAGCAGGAAGAGGAAGCCCATGCCGAGGTCGGAGAGCAGGTCCACGGAGTCCGGGGAGGACAGGTCCAGCACCTCGGGGCCGATGACCACGCCGCCGACCAGCAGCAGGACCACCTGCGGGACCCGCGCACGGACCGGGAGCAGACCGACGAGCAGCGGGCTGAGGAGGGCGACGACGAGGACGGGCAGCAGGTCCGCGTAGGTGGTGTCCATGGGGTGCCTCCGGAGGTCAACGATCGGTGCGCGAGATCACGGTGACACAGACTGGCGTCCTGCGCTGGCGACACCGGGCCGGCCCGGTGGTCGACCGTCACTTTCGCCCGCTGATCACAACTTGATAACCCCGTGCTTAACCGCTTGACCAATCCGGATCGACGCCCTTAGGGTCATGCGTAAGCGGTTAACCACCAACGACGGGGTGACGATGACGGACCAACGAGGGTTCTACAGGCCAGAGGGCGCCTGGGTGGGGGATGTCATCCCCTGGGAGGAAGACGGGGAGTTCCACCTCTTCTACCTGCACGAGACGCGCAAGGTCCCCAAGGAGGGGATGCCGTGGCACCGCATCGTGACAGACAACCTGGTCGACTTCCACGAAGCCGGCGAGGCCCTCGCCTCGGGCGGTCCCGCCTCCGACGGGTTCAACGTCTACACCGGCAGCATCGTGGTCGACGGCGACGGGACCCACCACGCGTTCTTCACCGGCCAGAACCCCGTCAAGACGGGCGGTGACGGTCTGGCGCTACAGGTGGTCATGCACGCGACGAGCCACGACGGGATGCGTTCGTGGGACCACCACCCGGCGGACACCTTCGGCGCGACCAGCGGCTACGAGACCGCCGACTGGCGTGATCCCTTCGTCTTCTGGGACGCCGACGCACGGCTGTGGCGGATGCTCATCACCGCACGTCACGCTGAGGGGCCGGCGCGTCGACGCGGCGTGATCGCCCAGTGCACCTCCCGCGACCTCACCAGCTGGGAGCCGGCCGCGCCGTTCTGGGACCCGCGCCGCTACCTCGCGCTCGAATGCCCCGAGGTGTTCCAGTGGGGCGACTGGTGGTACCTCGTCTACTCCGAGTTCAGCGACGCGTTCACCACGCGCTATCGGATGGCACGCAGCCTCGACGGCCCCTGGATCGTCCCCGAGCACGACTCGCTCGACGGGCGCGCGTACTACGCCGCCAAGTCCGCCGCGCGGGACGGCCGTCGCTTCTTCTTCGGCTGGATCGCCTCCCGTGAGGGAAGCTGCGACGACGGGGCCTGGCAGTGGGCCGGCACCCTCTCCGTCCTGGAAGCAGAGCAGCGCGAGGACGGCACTCTCGCCTTCCACCCGACCGCAGAGCTTCGCAAGACGTTCGCCCGTCCGGTCGACGAGATCGCCGCAGGGACGACGCTGTACGCCCCGGACAGCTACGCGGACGTGCTGACGTCGGTGGATGCTGCCGCGAGCTTCCGGCTCGTCGCCCGCTTCGACATCAGCGAGCACACCACCGAGTGCGGAGTCCTCCTGCGCGCAAGCCCCGACGGCGACGAGGCGTATGCCCTGCGCCTCGAGCCCAAGCGCGGGCGGCTCGTCCTCGACCGCTGGCCGCGTCGCGCGACCGGCACGGAGCAGTGGCAGATCTCCGGAGACGTCCCCTTCGCCGTGGAGCTCGAGCGCCCCTGCGTGCTCAGCCCCGGTGAGCACGAGCTCGAGGTGATCGTCGACGGCGACATCTGCGTCGCCACCGTCGACAATGCCACCGTGCTCAGCACGCGTCTGTACGACCGGCCGACCGGCCGCCTCGGCGCGTTCGTCGGCGAGGGCGTCGTGACCCTCACCCAGTTCTCCGTCTCCACCCGTGACGACGGCGGCACCACACCGAACGAGACTGCACCCGCCGCTCTGGCCGCGACGTGAGCAGCCCCACCCCAGCACACCCCATTGGCGTCAGATCAAAGGAGATTCCGACCATGCCCAGGACCACACGCACAGCAGCATTCATCACCGCAATCACAGCCACCACCCTCGCGCTCTCCGCGTGCGCGGGCGAATCGACCAGCGCCGACCCCACCGACGTCAACCCGGAAGGGGAGATCGTCCCCCGCGAGATCTCCTGGCTGCTGTCCCGCCCGGCGGACGGTGGGGTCATCACAGCGATGGAACAGATCGCCGACGAGTACGCGAAGGACCACCCCGGCTTCTCGCTCAACCTCATCACGACTCCCGATCGCCCCTCCTACATCCAGAAGTACGAGACCCTGGCCGCCGCCAACAAGCTGCCCGAGTTCTTCGACACGGACGCGACGCCCTTCGCGCAGAAGCTCGCCGGCCAGGACCGGATGGTCGACATCGACGTCCTGCTCGACGACCTCGGGATCGCCGACGACTACCGCGAGGCAGCCCTGAACTACCAGCGCTTCGACGACGGCTCCCTCTACATGCTGCCGTTCGAGTTCCAGCTGGAGGTCTTCTGGTACAACTCCGCGCTGCTCGACCAGGCCGGCGTGGAGATCCCGGCGACGCTCGACGACTTCCCGGCGATGTGCACGGCTCTGCGCGCCGAGGGGATCACCCCCATCGCCCTCGACGGCCAGGACCAGTGGCCGCTGGAGCGGTACATGGCGTACTACCCGTTCCGCATGACCGGCACCGACTACATCCAGGACCTCAAGAACGGCGACGCGTCCTTCGCCGACCCGGCCGGCCAGGCAGCCGCACAGTGGCTGTACGACCTCGGCCAGGCAGGCTGCTTCGCGGAAGGATTCTCCTCGACCGGGTACGCCGACGCCCAGGCCCTGTTCACCTCGGGTCAGGCCGCCGTCTACAACATCGGCACGTGGGAGCTGAGCAACCTCGCCACGGACGCGCTCAACCCTGACGTGCGGGACTCGATCGACTACTTCACGCTGCCGACCATCGACGGCGCCGTCACCGCCGACAACGAGTTCGTCACGCCGTCGGGCATCGGCATGGCCGTCAACGCCCAGACGTACGACCCGCTCGTGCGGGACTTCCTCGCCTTCGCCCTCGAGCGCTACCCCGAGCTCTACGCGTCCACCGGCGCCCTGTCACCGACGACGACCGCCGAGACGACGATCCCCGCCGGCGCGACGGATCTGTACTCCCGGTCCGTGGCCCAGGCGGACGAAGTCGGCGCCGCGATCGCGATGCCCTGGGACACCCAGCTCGACCCGGCGACGAACACGCGACTCCAGCAGGAGCTGACCCTCCTGGTGCAGGGCGACATCACCCCCGACACGTTCATCGCGACCATGGACGCGGCTCTGGCGGAGAACCTGCGATGACTGAGCTCGAACAAGCCGGGGCAGGCGCGGGTTCCTCGCGCCTGCCCCGGCAGGGGGCACGCACGCCGGCGCGCAAGCCGGCCCACCCGCCGGCGCGCAAGCCGGTGCGGACGTCGATGCTTCCTCGCCGCTCGCGTCTGTCGGTGCTCGTGTTCCTCCTCCCACCGCTGCTGGTGTACGGCTTCGCCGTGCTGCTGCCGATCGGGCAGTCGCTCGTGCTGAGCCTCTTCAAGTGGGACGGCATCACCGACATGTCGTTCGTCGGTCTCGACAACTACGTCAAGATGCTCACCCGCGATGACGTCTTCTGGACGTCGTTCGTCAACGCGCTCGGATACCTGGTGATCTGCCTGGTGCTCCAGCTCGGTGGGGCACTGGTCGTCGCCGGGCTGCTCACGGCCCTCCCCCGGGCACGCGAGCTCGTCAAGACGCTCTATCTGCTGCCCGCGGTGATCTCCACGGTGGCGATCGCCCTCCTGTTCCAGCGCATCTACTCGCTGGAACCGGTCGGCCTGCTCAACCAGATCCTCGCCTGGATCGGCCTGGAGAACCTGCAGACCGCGTGGCTCTCCAACGTGGACACCGTGCTTGCTGCCGTCTCGATCCCCGAGGGCTGGCGCTTCACCGGCCTGTACATGCTCATCATCTATGCCGCGCTCATCGCGGTGCCCAGCGAGCTCGAGGAAGCTGCGCGGCTCGACGGCGCATCGTGGTGGCAGGTGTTCTGGAGCATCCGCTTCCCCTACATCCGTCCCGTCTGGATCACCACCACGGTCATGGCGACGACGTTCGCGCTGCGCGGCTTCGACATCCCGTACCTGCTCACCAACGGCGGTCCCGGACAGTCCTCCGAGCTCCTCACGACGTACATGTACAAGACCGCGTTCGTCCACACCGACTACGGCTACGCCAGCGCGATCTCCGTCTTCATCGTCGCCGAGTGCCTTGTCGCCGTCGGCATCATCTTCTTGCTCTTCCGTCGAAGGGACGACTCGTGACCGCGCCCGTGCTCACCGCGACCGCACAGCCCACACCGCCGGCGCAGCCCACCCTGCGCCGGGCCCCCGCCCGGTCTCCTCGACTCCGCGTGCAGCGCACGCTGCTCACCGTGACGGTCGTGGCGATCGTCGTCGTCCAGGTGTACCCGCTCCTGTGGTTGCTGCTGACGAGCTTTCGCACGGCAGCAGACTTCGCCGGCGGCAACCCGTTCGCGCTTCCGTCGGAGTACACCCTCGACAACTACACGCGGGCGTTCGCCACCGGCAACCTCGGGTTGAACATCCTCAACAGCCTCATCATCACCCTCGGGGCGAGTGCCCTCATCGTCGTGGCGGGCATGATGGCGGCCTTTGCGCTGCAGGTGCTCGGCTTCCGGTTCAGCGGGTTCGTCCGGGGGCTGTTCCTGCTCGGGATCATCGTGCCCGTCCAGATCGCCCTCGTCCCGCTGTTCATCGACTATTCGAGAGTGGGGCTGCTCGACACGCACCTGTCGATGATCATCCCGCTGGCTGCCTTTGCCCTCCCCATGGCTGTCTATCTGTTCTCCTCGTTCTATGAATACATCCCCCGGGAGATGTATGAGGCTGCGTCTCTCGACGGGGCCGGTCCCTATCGGATCTTCTCCCAGATCACCCTCCCGTTGTCGGTGAACACGATCATCACCGTCGTGCTGGTGAACTCCATCTTCATCTGGAACGACTTCATCTTCGCCAACACGTTTGTGCTGTCCGACGGGTTGAAGACGATCCCGCTCGGCCTGCAGAACTACATTGGCGCAATGGGTAACACCGACTGGACAGCGACGTTCGCCGCCGTGTGCGTCACTGTCACACCGCTTCTGCTGGTGTTCTTGGTGCTGAACAAAGCGATGATCAAGGGTCTCGAGAGCGGAGCGACAAAGGGATGAGCGGTCCAGAGCGCGGAAGAAACACCTCCGCCGTCACGATGCGGGACGTCGCCAAGGCAGCGGGAGTGTCCGTGGCGACGGTGTCGCACGTCGTGAACGACAAACCCGGTGCCCGCATCGGAGAAGGTGCCCGGCACCGGGTGCAGGAGGCCGTCGTGCAGCTCGGCTACCGACCGAACGCGCTCGCGAAGACGCTCTCCCAAGGGACCTCGCGCTTCATCGGGCTCGTCGCCGACGCGATCGCCACGACCCCGTTCGCCGGCCAGATCATCCACGGCGCACAGGACGAGGCGTGGAAGCACGGGTACGTCCTGCTCGTCGCCAACACCGACGGCAACACAGCAGTCGAGGACGACGCGATCGCCATGATGCTCGAGCACCAGGTGCACGGCATCCTCTACTCGACCTGGTACCACCGGGAGATCGTCGTCCCGCCGATGCTCTACCAGACCGACACCGTGCTCGTCGACTGCTTCGCCGACGGCAGCGGGCTCCCCGCCGTCGTCCCCGACGAGCTCCAGGGCGGGCGCACCGCGACCGAGGTGCTGCTCCGCGCCGGTCACCGCAGGATCGCGTTCATCAACACGACGACGCCCTCACCGGCGCAGTCCGGGCGCCTGGCCGGCTACCGCGCTGCGCTGGACGCCGCAGACATCGCGTTCGACGAGTCGCTGGTCTTCCCCGCTGCTCCCGGGCAGGAGGGCGGGTACGCGGCGACGCCCGCCATCATCGCCTCACGGGCGACGGGGGTCTTCTGCCACAACGACCGGGTGGCGATGGGCCTCTACGACGGGCTCCGCGAGCACGGCCTCCGCATCCCGGACGACGTCGCGGTCATCGGCTTCGACAACCAGGACGTCATCGCCGCCCACCTGCGCCCGCCCCTGTCGACGGTCGCCCTCCCCCACTACGAGCTCGGCGCGGCGGGCGTGCGCGTGCTGCTCGGCCTCGAGACGCACGCGGACCCCCACCCGCACCTCATCCCCTGCCCGCCGATCCAGCGACTCTCGGTCTGAGAGGAGACCCCGTGCGAACTACGAGCGGCCCGGTGCCCAGACCCACCTTCCACTTCACACCGCAGCGCAACTGGATGAACGACCCCAACGGGCTCGTGCACCACCGCGGCCTGTGGCACCTGTTCTTCCAGTACAACCCGGAGGGCTCGGACTGGGGCAACATGAGCTGGGGCCATGCCACGAGCCCCGACCTGCACGCGTGGACCGAGCATCCGGTGGCACTGCCGTATCAGGACGGCGAGCAGATCTACTCAGGATCGGTCGTGGTGTCAGGGCCCGACGACGCGCGTCTGACCGCGCTCTACACGAGCGCCTACGACGACGACCACCAGGCGCAGTCGAGAGCGACCAGCGACGACGGCGGCTTCACCTGGGACATCGACGCGGGCAACCCGGTGCTCGACCGCGGCACCCGGTCCTTCCGTGACCCGAAGGTCATCCGTGTCGTCGACGCGCACGGCGGATTCCGGTGGGTGCTGCTCGCGGTCGAGGCCGAGGAACGGCGCGTGCTGTTCTACTCCTCCCAGGACCTGCGGTCGTGGGAGTACCTGAGCGACTTCGGCCCGCTCGGCGACGAGGGTGTCGTCTGGGAGTGCCCGGACATCGTCCCGCTGGCCGTCGACGGCCATCCGGAGGACGTCCGCTGGGTGCTGCTCCTCAGCACGAACCCGGTCGGCGACGACGCGGACCCCAGCGGCTCGTCCATGAGCTACGTCGTCGGACACTTCGACGGAGTTGCCTTCACCTCGCAGGCGCAGGGCCTGACGCGACTCGACCACGGCCGGGACTTCTACGCGGGTGTCACCTTCGACAGCGCGCCCTCCGGCGAGGCGATCATGATCGGCTGGATGAACAACTGGCGCTACGCGTCCGCGGTTCCGTCAGCGCCGTGGCGGGGAGCGATGTCGCTCCCCCGCCGGCTCGGACTGCGCCAGATCGACGGCGCGCCGTGCCTCGTGCAGGAGCCCCCCACCTTCGTCCGTGCGCACCTCGCGCGGGTGACTCCGGCCACGCTGTCCGGCGCCGCCCAACCGGCCCAGCTCACCCTGAGCGGCCACTCGCTCGTCGAGCTCCGATGGGATCCCGCAGCCACCGGCACCCTTCGACTGCGTCTGCGCGGTGACGCCGACGCGCACGTCGAGGTCGAGCACCTCCCTGCCTCACGCACGCTCCGTGTCACTCGCGGGGGACTCGCGGCGCAGGTCGTGCATCCCGACTTCCCGTCGACCTCCACGGTCGCGCTGACCGGCGCAGTGACCGGCGCGGAGCGAGGACGCCTGCTGCTGAGCCTGGACGGCCCGCTGCTGGAGATCTTCGTCGGCGACGGGGAGACGACCGTGTCGAACCTCGTCATGCTCGGCACGGGGACCATCACCGCGGCTCTGGACACCGAGCACCACGGCCCTGTCACGGTCACCGTGGTCGACGTGCCGGCGCCGGACGAACCATCCGCGCAGCTTCTCGCCGTCGGTGCTGAGCTGCTCCCCTGAGCTGCATCCCGCCGCCTGTCCCACCACCGCCTGTCCCACCACCGCCCAACCCACCACCGCATTTCCCACCACCGCCGCACCCCGGCGGGCGCACCGTCGCGCCCGCCGGCTCTGAGAGGACATCAACGATGACGTATCCCATCTCACGACGCAGCATCCTGCAAGGGGCCAGCGTAGGAGCGCTCGCACTGTTCATGAGCGGTGCCCTGCCGGCCGCCGTCGCCGCCGCACAGGCCCAGGGCTCGCTGCGCGCCCGCTACCACATGACGCCGCCGACCGGCTGGCTGTGCGACCCGCAGCGTCCCGTCCACACCAACGGCGCCTACCAGCTGTACTACCTCCACTCCGGCCAGAACAACGGCCCGGGCGGCTGGGACCACGCCTCCACGAGCGACGGCGTGGCCTTCACCCACCACGGCACCGTCATGCCGCTGCAGCCCGACTTCCCGGTGTGGTCGGGGTCCGCCGTCGTGGACACCGCCAACACGGCCGGCTTCGGCGCCGGAGCCGTCATCGCTCTGGCGACGCAGCCCACCGACGGTATCCGCAAGTACCAGGAGCAGTACCTCTACTCCTCGACCGACGGCGGATTCACCTTCACCGCGCTCCCCGAGCCGGTGATCATCAACACCGACGGTCGGACGGCGACGACGCAGGCACAGATCGACAACGCCGAGTGGTGCCGCGACCCCAAGATCCACTGGGACGCGACCCGCAACGAGTGGGTGTGCGTGATCGGGAGAGCCCGGTACGCGAGCTTCTACACCTCACCGAACCTGCGCGACTGGCAGCTGCGGCGCAACTTCGACTTCCCCAACCACGCGCTCGGCGGGATCGAGTGCCCCGACCTGTTCGAGATGACCGCCGGCGACGGCACACGGCACTGGGTGCTCGCCGCGAGCATGGACGCCTACGGCGTCGGCCTGCCGATGACCTATGCGTACTGGATGGGCACGTGGGACGGGGAGCAGTTCATCGCCGACGACCTCACCCCGCAATGGCTCGACTGGGGCTGGGACTGGTACGCCGCAGTGACCTGGCCGTCGGTCGACGCTCCGCAGGAGCGCCGCCTGGCGATCGCCTGGATGAACAACTGGAAGTACGCGGCGCGTGACGTTCCCACGGACGCGACCGACGGCTACAACGGCCAGAACTCGATCGTGCGCGAGCTGAGGCTCGAGCATCAGTCGGGCGGCAGGTACAGCCTGCTCAGCAGCCCCGTGGAGGCGCTGCGGAACTACGTCACCGCGACCACCACTCTCCCCGACCAGGTGGTCACCGGCGCCACAGTGCTGCCGTGGAGCGGGCGCGCCTACGAGCTCGAGCTGGACATCTCGTGGAGCTCCGCGACGAACGTCGGCATCTCCGTCGGCCGCTCGGCCGACGGCTCTCGTCACACGAACATCGGCAAGTACGGCGACGAGCTGTACGTCGACCGCGGACCGTCGAACCTCGCCGGCTTCTCGCTCGCGCCGTTCACGCGAGCTGCCGCGCCGATCGATGAGAACGCGCGGTCTGTCCATCTGCGCATCTTCGTCGACACCCAGAGCGTCGAGGTGTTCGTCAACGCCGGGCACACCGTGCTCTCTCAGCAGGTGCACTTCGCCGACGGCGACACCGGGATCTCGTTCTACTCAGACGGGGGCACGGCGACCTTCTCGGGGATCACGATCCGCGAGCTCGCGGCTGCCGCCTGATCCTGCTCCCCGGACCGCGGCGTCGAGCCGTCTGCGTATCCGCAGGTCGTATCCGCAGGTCGTATCCGCAGGTCAGAGCGGCGTCTGGTACCCCCAGTGGGACTCGAACCCACACTGTGCCGATTTTAAGTCGGCTGCCTCTGCCAATTGGGCTATGGGGGCCGGCGGCGCGCAGGCGCCACGCTGGACGATACAACAACGGGGCCACACCGCGTGCGGTGTGGCCCCGTCATCGACGCTCGATCAGGGCGTCGTGTCGGCTGCGCTCTTCGCCTCGGCGACCGGAGCCGCGGGGGCGTCCTTGGCCTTGGCGGGCGCGGACGCCGCGCGGAACTCCGCTCGCGGGTCGTGGATCGATCCGAGGGAGACGACCTCGCGGCGCAGCAGCCATGTGCCGACCCAGTTGGTCGTGATGCGGATCTTGCGGCTCGCCGTCGGCATGGCGGCCACGTGGTACATGCGGTGCATGACCCAGGCCGGGAAGCCGCGCAGCTTGACCTTGCCGAAGAGGATCGCGACGCCCTTGTGCAGGCCGAGCGAGGCCACGGTGCCGAGGTTCTTGTGGCTGTATTCCTTGACCTCGCCGCTGTTCAGGGTCGCGTAGAGGTTGTCTGCGAGCACCTTGGCCTCGCGGATCGCGTGCTGGGCGTTCGGCGGGCAGAACTCCCCCGGGTTGAACAGGTCGGGGACCGCGGCGCAGTCGCCGGCGCCCCAGGCGTCCGGGACGACGGTGCCCTCGGCGTCGACGACCTGCAGCGTCGGCAGCACCGTGAGCCGACCCATCCGGTCGAGGGGCAGGTCAGAGGTCCCCAGGACGGGGTTGGCCTTGACGCCGGCGGTCCACACGATCGTGTCGGAGTCGAACTCGACGCCGGTCGAAGTGACGACGTGGCCGTCCGTGCAGGAGCTGAGGAAGGTGGAGAGGTGGAACTCGATGCCACGCTTCTTCATCTCCGAGAGGGCGTAGTTCGCCATCTCGAGGGTGAGCTCGGGCAGGATGCGGTCCGAGCCCTCGATCATGACGAAGCGGACCTCGGACTGCTCGACGCCGGTGAGGTTCTTGACGGCCGCACGGGCCATGTCCTCGGTCTCGGCGAGTGCCTCGATGCCGGCGAACCCACCACCGATGAAGGTGAAGGTGAGCATCCGCTTGCGCAGGCCCGGGTCCCAGGTGGAGCTGGCGAGGTTGATCCGGTTGAGGATCTGGTTGCGGACGGCAACGGCCTCTTCGACGTGCTTGAAGCCGATGGCCTGCTCGGCCAGCCCCGGGATCGGGAGGGTGCGTGCGACAGACCCGAGACCGACGATGAGGTGGTCGTAGGTGATCTCGTAGATCTCGCCCACCTCGGGGGTGATCTCGATCTTGCGTCCGCCGTGGTTGATGTTGGTGACCTTGCCCTGCAGCGTGTCCACGTGCTTGAGCGCACGGCGGTGCGGGGCGACGGCGTCGGTGTCGGAGATGGACCCTGCAGCCACCTCGGGCAGGAACGGCGCGTAGGTCATGTACGGGCGTGGGTCGACGACGACGATCGCGGCCTCGCGGCGTCCCAGACGCTTGCGCAGGCGGCGAGCGGAGTACAGACCGACCGATCCCCCACCCAGCACGACGATGCGCGGGACCTTGCGCGGGCGCGGCGCGGTGGCTGCCGGGGAGGCACTCTGGGCAGGCGAATCCGAGCTCTGGTCAGTCTGAGGCATGGCTCAAGCATATTGCGATCTGTCAGATCCGTCGAAGCCGCGACCGCGTGATCCCCGGCACAGTGCCCGTCACGCGCGGTCGCAGTCGGTCACAGCCGGTCAGAGGCCGTCTCCGGGGACGACGCCGGTGGCCGGATCGGTGGGTGCGGCGGGGGCTGCCGGGTCGGCGGGCGCGGCCGGGTCGGTGGGGTCGGCGGGTGCGGCCGGGTCGGTGGGGTCGGCGGGCGCAGCCGACCCCTCGACCTCGGGTTCGGTCGCGGGCTCACCCTCGTCGCGCTCGAGTGGGGCGAGCTGGGCGAAGGGAGGCGGCATGACCGGCGGACTCACGCCGTCGGGCAGGACCCAGCCCTGGGTCTCGTCACTCCACTCGGCGTCCTGGTCGCTCCACATCCGCAGCGGGAAGGCGTTCCAGATCTCGCGGCCGTAGGCGTCCTCGGCCGGGCTCCAGTACCTGCTCGTGCCGGTGCTCTCGTCCCACAGACCCCCGTCACGGTCGACCCGGACGGGTCGGCCCTTGTCGTCGACGACCTGGGCCTGGTCGACGAGCTGGCCGTCGGCGTCGTAGACGAAGAGGTTCGTCACCGGCTGACCGTCGACGTAGACGCCGTCGGCGACCGGTTCGGGTGACTCGTAGTACCCGTTGTTGATGTAGTCGACCTGCGTGCTGTGCGCGGTCGCCGTCATGAGCGTCGGGAACAGCCCGACTGCAGCCACCACGCTCACCGCGGTCAGGACCGTACGCCCCTTGCCCTGGAGGGTCCACCGGCCCTGGCCGTGCTGGACGCTGGCCGCGACGACGCCGAGCAGCAGCAGGATCCCGAAGAGGTTGTCCGGGACGAAGTACACGTTCGCCGTGCCGGAGACCATCGTGACGACAACGTTGTAGAGCACCCACCCGCGGGCCACCCACCACACCGGTCGCAGGGCCTCTCCGGTCGCGCGGACTCCCGGCCACCACGCCTGCGCGACGAGCTGCGCGCGGCGTGCGGCCAGCCGCGTCCGCGTCCGGTCGACGAACGACGGCCGCACAGGCTTCTCGGCCGTGGCCGGGATCGGCGCGGGCAGCCCGGCCGCGGACCGCAGCTCCTCCGCGTACGCCTGTGGCGGGCCGAAGCGCTCGGTGAGGTTGATGATCGACGTTGCGGCGTCGGGCAGGGCCGGCACGGGCGCCGGCGCCGCGCCGGTCGCGGTGGCGGCCCCGCGGGAGCCCGCGAGCGGGATCTCACCGGTGACCGGGCGTGCCTCGGGGTCCTCGAGCGCCTCGGTGAGGTCGGCCTCGAGGCCGTCGGTGAGGTCCTCGATCTGCTCGAAGCTGAGGTCGGCGAGGTGCGCACGCACCTGGGCCGCGTAGGCGGCGACGTGGTCGGACAGGACGGCGGCGGTCATCATGCTGCTCCCTTCATGAGGAGGGCGCTCATCGCACCCGAGAAGATGTGCCATTCCTTGCGCTGGGTCTCGAGCATCGCTCGGCCCTGGGGGGTGATGCCGTAGTACTTGCGGTGCGGGCCCTCGTCCGAGGGGACGACGTAGCTGCTGAGCACACCCGCGGAGTACAGGCGCCGGAGCGTCCCGTAGACCGACGCGTCGCCGACCTCCTCCAGGCCCGCCCCGCGCAGCCGGCGCACGACGTCGTAGCCGTAGCCGTCGGCGTCGTCGAGGACCGCGAGGACCGCGGCGTCGAGCACACCTTTGAGTAGCTGAGTGGTGTCCATCTGCCCTCCTGAGCCGAGACGGCGCACGGTCCGCGCACCGGAGCGCGGGGGCCGGTTCGGCGTCCGACGTCCAGATATCCGGACGTCCCGACGCCGCGGCCTATCCGCGCACCACACGGTACTACGCACACCGCACTAGTGGCTAGAGGGAAGTAGTGCGCGGCGTGTCGTACCTTGCGATGCGCAGGACCTGGGGTGGAGTGGGCCGCCCGGGGCCGTTCGCCGGGCGTCAGGCATCGCCGTTCGTGGGTCGCGGGTCACCGTTCGCCGCTCGTCCAGGAACAACGGAGCGCACGGACCCCGGTTGCCGGGGTCCGTGCGCTCGACGGTGGGAGTGCGGGTCTCAGGCGAGCGACCACGCGATGCCGTCGAGTATGTCGTGCTCGCTCGTGACCACGGTGGTGAGCTGCCCGCCGGCCGCGGCGACGTCGTCGCGCGCCCGGGCGACCACCTCGGACCAGACGAGCGCCCCGGCGCCGATGACGTCGATCCGGCCAGGGTGCATGAACCCCAGGGAGGCCCGCTCGTCGCGGGTGCGGGCGAGCAGATCCTCGCAGGCGGCGAGGGTCGCCTCGACGGTCAGCACCGCCCCGTTGATCCGGTTGCGGTCATACTTCTCCAGGCCGAGCGCGTGCGCGGTGACGGTCGTCACGGACCCGGCCAGCCCGACGAGCGTCCGGGCCTGCCCGAGCTGGACCACCGCGGCTGCCTCGTCGAGAGCGGCGCGGACGTCGGCCCGCGCGGCGGTGACCTGCTCAGGGGTGGGCGGGTCGGTGACCAGGTGCCGCTCGGTCATCCGGACGCAGCCGACGTTCATCGACAGGGCCTGGTCGGGGAGGTCCTGACCGAGCACGAGCTCGGTCGAGCCGCCGCCGAGGTCGACGACGAGGAACGGCCCGACGTGCTCGCTGCCGAGCACGCTGGTCGCCCCGCGGAAGGACAACGCAGCCTCCTCCTCCCCCGAGACGACCTCGGGCTCGACGCCGATCGCGGCGACGACCCCGTCGACGAAGTCCTGCCGGTTCTCCGCGTCCCGGGAGGCCGACGTCGCCACGAACCGGATCCGCGCAGCGCCCAGGTCCCGGCAGATCTGGGCGTACCTGGCAGTCGCTTCCAGCGTCCGGGCGAGGGCCTCGGGTGCGAGCCGGCCGGTCTTGTCCACGCCTTGGCCCAGCCGCACGACCTCCATCAGCCGCACGACGTCGGTCAGGGTCCCGGCGACCGGGTCGAGGTCAGCCACGAGCAGGCGGATCGAGTTGGTGCCGCAGTCGATCGCCGCGACCCGCTCCCTCCCCGGAGCGACCGCCGGAGCGCCCGTCGGAGCGGAGTTGGGAGCCAGGAGATCCGGCGCGGTCACGAAGGAAGAAGAACCCGAAGTCATGGTCCATAGCCTGCCACCTCCCCCCGAGCCTCGCTCACACCCCGTCCCCTCCGCTCGGTGCACGGTTTCCGCCCCGTTTTCGCCAGGCAAAGTCATATGGTCAGAGCAACGCTCGTCTGAATGGAGCGTGTGATGGTCAAGTTGTTCCCTGCTGGGACTCGGACGAAGTTCGTGGATCTGGTGTGTTCGGGGGTGTCCGTTCAGGTCGCTGCTCAGCGTGTCGGGGCTCATCCGGCCAGTGGCTCGAGGTGGTGGGCTCAGTCTGGTGGCATGGAGATCTCGCGTGGTGCCACTGGTGGTTTGGCTGGTCCGGTTCCTCCTGCTGAGCCTGGGGGCCGGGAGGTGACGCTGGCCGAGCGCGGCATGATCCAGGCGGGCCTGCATGACGGCTGGAGCTACGCCAAGATCGCCCGGCTCGCGGGTCGCAACAAGTCGGTGATCTGGCGGGAGGTCAAGCGCAACACCAGCCCCGACGGCGTCTACTACGCCTCGGTCGCCCATCGCACGGCGTTCCAGGAGCGCCGCCGTCCCAAGGCGCTCAAGCTCGTCGACAACGCGCCGTTGTGCGACTTGATCGCGGTCTGGATGGACGACGGCTGGAGCCCGAAGCTCATCTCGTCGATGCTGGAGTTCCACTTCGCCGGCGACGAGACTATGCAGGTGAGTCACGAGACGATCTACCAGGCCCTCTACGTCCAGACCCGCGGGAACCTGCGGGCCGACCTGGCAAAGAACCTCTCGTTGAAGCGCCGCAAACGCGTCCCCAACATCGACACCCGGCCCAACAACAGCCCCTACAAGGACGCCTTGAAGATCAGCGACCGGCCCGCCGAGGTCCAGGACCGGGCGGTCCCGGGGCACTGGGAAGGGGACCTGATCATCGGGTGCGACGGGACCGCGATCGGGACCCTGGTGGAGCGGGCCACGCGGTTCACGATCCTGCTGCACCTGCCCGGGGGACTGCTGCACGAATAGGTGACACCCCACTTGTGGTGCCTGTGGGCACTGCTGGGAGGATGTTGACCATGCCTAAAGCTCACCCCAAGGAGTTCCGCGACGACGTCGTGGCGATCGCCCGGCGCGGCGAGGCTCCGATTGCCCAGATCGCCAAGGACTTCGGGATCTCCGACTCGTGCCTGCGCAACTGGCTCCAAGCCGCGGATGTCGAGGACGGCAAACGTCCCGGCGTGACGGCGTCGGAGTCGGCCGAGCTGCGTGAAGCCAAGAAGCGCGTTCGGCTGCTCGAGCAGGAGAACGAGGTACTGCGCCGTGCAGCGGCGTACTTCGCCCAGGCGCACCTGCCGGGAAAATGAGCTACCCGCTGGTCCGTGACCTTGCCGCTGACGGGATCCCCGTCACGGTGACTTGCCGGGTTCTCAAGCTCTCCAGAGCGCCCTACTACCGCTGGCTCGCTGACCCGGTGACCACCCTGGAACTGCGTCAAGCGCACCTGGCGAACGCCCTCTTCGACGCCCACCGCGACGACCCGGAGTTCGGGCACCGCCTCCTGGCCGACGAAGCAGGCGCCGTGGGCCACAGGGCCTGCGACCGGACGGTGTGGGCGATCTGCTCAGCCAACGGCTGGTGGAGCGCGTTCGGGAAGAAGCGCGGAAAGAACGGCAAGAAGCCGGGCCCACCAGCCCACGACGACCTCGTCGAGCGCAAGTTCACCGCCAACGCCCCGAACGAGCTGTGGCTGACTGATATCACCGAGCACGCCACCGGTGAGGGCAAGGTCTACCTCTGCGCGATCAAGGACGTCTACTCGAACCGGATCGTGGGTTACTCCATCAGCGACCGCATGGAAGCCTCTCTCGCGGTCAATGCCCTGCGCTCCGCGGTCCAGCGTCGGGGCGGTGACGTGGCCGGCTGCGTGGTCCACAGCGACCGCGGTAGCCAGTTCCGATCCCGGAAGTTCCTGCGCGAACTCACCCGCCACCACCTCATCGGATCCATGGGTCAGGTTGCCTCAGCCGGTGACAACGCAGCCATGGAATCCTTCTTCGCCTTGCTGCAGAAGAACGTCCTGGACCGGCACCGCTGGACCACCCGGACCGAGCTGCGACTGGCGATCATCACCTGGATCGAACGCACCTACCACCGCCGCCGCAGGCAAGCCCGTCTCGGCCGGTTGACCCCCATCGAATACGAAGCCATCATGACCACTCAGGTCGCACTCGCCGCCTGAGACGAACTGTCCCCTATTCGTGCAGCAGTCCCCGGTGACCACACCGCCGAGACGGTCGCGGCTGCGATGATCGAGGAGATGAAGGACCTCCCTGACCACCTGCGCCGCTCGATCACCTGGGACCGCGGAACCGAGCTGGCCCAGTACGCCCAGATCCAGACGGCCCTGGACCTGCAGCTGTACTTCTGCAACCCCCACTCGCCCTGGCAGCGGGGCACCAACGAGAACACCAACCGGCTCCTGCGGTTCTGGTTCGAGAAAGGCTCAGACCTGTCCGTTCACACCCCCGACGACCTCCGCCAGGTCGCCGCCAAGCTCAACCGCCGGCCCCGCCCCACCCTCAACCTCGACACCCCCGCCAACCGCCTCAACGACCTGCTGCTGGCGGCATAGCCCACCCCGTTGTCCTGACTACTTGACTTTGCCGCCAGGAGAGGGGGCGGAAAGTGTGCACCGAGCGGGGGCTCTCGGGGTGGACAGGCTGCGCACAGGCAGGGTTGAGGGCTCTTGGGCCACAGGGGCGCAAGCAGGCAAGCGTCCGCGAGGGTCTGGACGGGCAGGATGCCGGGCTATGACGATGTTCACGATCAAGGCTGGCCTCCGCGCGGGGTTGAGCGAGAAGCAGCTGCGCGGCCGCCGGTTCCGGGCGCCGATCCGCGGTGTGCGGATCAGGGCGGATGCACCCGCGGGGCTGCTCGACCCGTTCCGTGCGGTAGCACCGGTTCTGCATGACGGCGTCGCGTTCAGTCACGTCAGTGCGCTACGGATCCAGAGGATCGATGTTCCCTGGACCTTGGACACCGATCGTCGGGTCCATGTCACGACCTCTGATCGGGCGCGGCGACCGAGACGGGCCGGTGTCGTCGCCCACCGTAGCGAGGTGATGGCCCTGACGCGGGTCGACGGGCTCCCCGTCACTACCCCCGCGCAGACATGGATGCACTGCTCGCGATCCCTCTCACTCGTCGAACTTGTCGTCCTCGGAGATGCGATGCTCCGCCGGAGGGAACCGGCGACGTCACTGACCCAGCTGCATGTGGTGGTGCAGGGAGCTTCGAAGGCCCCGGGGATCGTCAAGGCCCGCGCGGCGCTCGCCTTCCTGCGCCCCGGGACGGACTCGTCCATGGAGACACGGACCCGGATGATCCTCGTCGACGCCGGACTCCCCTGCCCCCAGGTGAACGTTCCTGCGTATGACCAGCACGGACGGTTCCTGGCACTACCAGACATGAGCTATCCAGAGCTGCGGATCGCGATCGAGTACGACGGCGATGTGCATCGCACGAACAAGCGCACCTGGCGACGCGACGTCGAGCGTCGTCAGCGCCTCGAGGACGCCGGCTGGCGCATCATCACGGTCACGGCCGACGACGTGCGCCACCCCGCTCGATTCATCGCCCGGGTCCGGACCGCGATCCGCGCCCGCCAGCCGACCGCCTGACTGCGAACGCGGTCCCACCCGTGAGTGCACACCTTCCGCCCATTTCTCGACGGAAAGAGGGCGGGAACCGTACACCCGCGAGGGTCGGGGCGGGGGCGGGGGGTCAGCAGGTGCAGCGGTCGGGGCGCCAGGTGTGCTTGATCAGCTCGAGGGCCTCGTCGCCGAGGGGGTTGATGCCGGGGCCGGCCGCGAGGGCGTGGCCGACCAGGACGTGCAGGCACTTGACCCGGGTCGGCATCCCGCCGGCTGAGATCCCGTCGATCTCGTCGACGTGTCCCAATGCCTCACGCTGGGCAAGGTAGTGCTCGTGCGCCACCTGGTAGGCCGCCGCCAGCTCGGCGTCCTCGACCAGGCGCTCGGACATCTCCCGCATGACGCCGTTGGCCTCGAGCGTGCTGGTCGCCGCGACCGCGCCCGGGCTGGTCAGGTAGAACGTCGTCGGGAAGGGGGTGCCGTCGTCGAGCCGGGGCGCCGTGCGCACCACGAGCGGGCGCCCGCACACGCATCGCGCTGCGATGCCCACCACTCCCCGCGGGAGCCGGCCGAGCTGTTCGGCGAGGACCTCGAGGTCGCGTTCGGTCACGACGCGGGGGTCAGGTACGGCGGAGGCCGGGTCAGTCACGGATCTCTTCCAATCATGGGGCGGGCGGGTTCGCTGCCCTATTGTCCCCCGAGTCCACTGGGCGCCAGCACTCGCCTGCGTCAGGTGGCGTTGCCGGCGATCTGCACGGACTCCCAGATGGTCGAGTACCACAGCTGGGAGTCGGTGAGCCCGCTCGTCACCGCGCCGTCGGTGATCGGCTCGTTGGCGTCGACGGCCGGCGCCTCCACGACGGAGTCCGGGTCGATCACCCGGTAGGGGATCTCGCCCGGGAACACGAAGGTCAGCCGGCCGCGCGCCTGCGAGATCACGTACTTGGGGTCCTGCCAGCGGTTTCGTTCGTTCTCGAGCTCGGCGTTCATCGCACGGATGTCCTCGAGCTCGGCGTTGAGCAGCTGGTTGTCGGTGCGTTGCTTCCCGTACTGCAGGGCCGTGGGCATGATGAGGATGAACCCCATGAGGGTGACCAGCAGCAGGACGGCCGAGCGTACCGTGAAGATCCGCATCCATCCGGTCGGCCTGACGGCGGGCGGAGGGCGACGGCCGGCCGGCGTGCGGGGCGATGCCGTGCGTGAGGACGAGGCCTTGGCGGAGTTGGTCGTCGACGGGTGTCCCCCGGACCGCCCCGTGCCCGCAGTCTTCCCGGTGGGCCGAGCCACAGTCGGGGTGTCCCCGGTGCGGCCCGTGCGCTCGCCCGAGCGGCGCGGTGTGGAACGCGCAGCGGAGCCGCCGCCTGAGGGGCGGGGCGCGGGGGGGCGTGAAGCGGGAGGCACCTGGCGATTCTCCCCCTGCGTCGGTCGCGAGCCGGTCAGCGACGCGCCGCCTCCACACCCCCCACACACACGCGTGCCCGGCGGACCGAAGTCCACCGGGCACGAGTGTCAGCGCATCACTCAGCGCGGTCCTGGTCAGCGTATCGCTGGCCGTTCATCGCTGGCGTGACGACGAGGTCAGGCGTTCCAGCGCGGGAAGGCCGACGCACCGGCGTAGCGCGCGGAGTCGCCGAGGCTCTCCTCGATGCGCAGCAGCTGGTTGTACTTGTTGATGCGCTCGCCACGGGCGGGAGCACCCGTCTTGATCTGGCCAGCGTTGGTCGCGACGGCGAGGTCGGCGATCGAGGTGTCCTCGGTCTCGCCGGAGCGGTGCGAGATCATCGCGGTGAAACCGGCACGCTGCGCGAGCTGCACGGCGTCGAGGGTCTCGGTGAGGGTACCGATCTGGTTGAGCTTGACCAGGAGCGAGTTGGCCGAGCGCTCCTTGATGCCGCGGGCCAGACGCTCGGGGTTGGTGACGAAGAGGTCGTCGCCGACGATCTGGACCTTGTCGCCGACCAGGGCGACGAGGTCGGACCAGGAGGTCCACTCGTCCTCGGACAGCGGGTCCTCGATGGAGACGAGCGGGTAGTCAGCAACAAGCTGCTTGTAGTACTCGACCATCTCGGCCGGGGTCGTCGCCTTGCCCTCGAACTGGTAGGCGCCGTCCTTGAAGAACTCGGTCGCTGCGACGTCGAGCGCGAGGCCCACGTCGACGCCCGGCTTGAAGCCGGCCTTCTCGATCGCGACGAGGATCAGGTCGAGCGCGGCGCGGTTGCTCGAGAGGTTCGGGGCGAAGCCACCCTCGTCGCCCAGGCCGGTGGACAGGCCCTCGGACTTGAGGACGGACTTGAGGGAGTGGTAGACCTCGGCGCCGATGCGCAGGCCCTCGCGGAAGGAGGTCGCGCCGATGGGGGCGACCATGAACTCCTGGATGTCGACGTTGGAGTCGGCGTGGGAGCCACCGTTGAGGATGTTCATCATCGGGACGGGCAGCACGTGGGCGTTGGGGCCACCGACGTAGCGGAAGTACTCCAGGCCTGCGGACTCTGCAGCGGCCTGGGACACGGCGAGGGACACACCGAGGATCGCGTTGGCGCCGAGCTTGCCCTTGTTGGGGGTTCCGTCGAGGTCGATCAGCGTGGCGTCGAGCTCGCGCTGCTCGTCGGCCTCGAGGCCGATGACCTCGGGGGCGATCTCGTCGTTGATGGCGTCGACGGCGTCCTGCACGCCCTTGCCCAGGTAACGGGCCTTGTCTCCGTCGCGGCGCTCGACTGCTTCGAATGCACCCGTGGATGCGCCCGAGGGCACTCCGGCGCGGGCGGTCGAGCCGTCGTCGAGCACGACCTCGACCTCAACGGTGGGGTTTCCGCGGGAGTCGAGGATCTCGCGTGCGTAAACAACTTCGATGCTGGCCACAGATGCTCCTTCGTGGGACTTTGGGGTTACCACCCAAGAGTAGTCGGAATCGACTGGGTGCGAACAGGATGTTTGACCTATGGAACGGCACTGTTCATCTCGCCTCGCCGCCCGCCAGCAGCCCACGGGGCGCGCCCGCTGGGCGCAGAGGTCAGTAGGCACCCTTGTGGGCGACGATCGCCTTGGCGGTCTTGGCGAGGATGACGAAGTCGCTGAACACCGTCCAGTTCTCGGTGTAGAAGACGTCTTTGCGCAGGCCCACCTTCCACTCAAGGTCGGAGCGACCGCTCACCTGCCACAGCCCTGTGACGCCGGGCTTGACGAGCAGCCGGCGGGCGGCGTGGCCGTCGTACTGGGCCACCTCCCCGGGCAGCTGCGGGCGCGGACCCACGAGCGCCATCTCACCACGCAGCACGTTGAAGAACTGCGGCAGCTCGTCGATGCTGTACCGGCGCATGAACCGGCCGAACCTCGTCACCCGTGGGTCGTCCCGGATCTTGAACAGCGGTCCACCGGCCTCGTTCTGGTCGGCGAGCGCAGCGAGCTCGGCATCGGCTCCGGTCCGCATCGACCGGAACTTCAGCATCTGGAACGGTCTGCCGTCACGGCCGATGCGCTCCTGACGGTAGAGGACCGTACCCGGGCTGGTGACCTTGACGATCACGGCGATGACGACCAGCGGGACGGCCAGCACCACGACGGCCACGAGCGCGAGCAACCAGTCGATCACGGACTTGGCGAGGTACTTCCCGCCGGAGAAGGTGGGCGCGTCGATGTGCACGAGCGACAGCCCCTCGGCCGGGCTCATGAGCACCCGAGGTCCGGCGACGTCGACCAGACCTGGGACGACGATGAGCTCGGTGCCGGTCGTCTCGAGCTCCCACCCCAGGGTGCGCACGACAGATGTGGTGAGCGAGTCGCACCCTCCGACGGCGACGCTGCGCGCCCCGGTCTGGCGCACTGCGGCGGGCACGTCGAGCACGTCACCCAGCAGCGGGACCCCCTCGATCAGCGCGCCGAGCTCGCGGTCTCCGTCGGGGATGCAGGCCCCCACGACGACGTATCCTGCCTGCGGGTTCGCCTGCAGCTCGGTGATGAGGTCGTAGACGCCGGCGCGTGACCCCGCGACGATCAGCGGCGAGAGGCACTCCCCCGACCGACGTTGAGACTGGAGCCACCGGCGGGCGTGCAGCCGCCCGCCGAGCAGCAGCCCCACCCCGACCGGGAGCGCGACGGCGACGTATCCGCGGGCGAGGTCGAACCGCAGGAGGTAGGAGACGCCCGCGACCACGGCGAAGAACTTCCACGTGGCCTGGAAGACCCTGCGGTACTCGGTGACACCGATCCCCACGATGCGCCGGTCGCGCGACCGCTCCATCGACAGCGCCAGGAGCCACCCGGGGAAGAGGAGGAGGGAGATGAGGACGTAGGCCATCGTCGGTTCGACGATGCCGCCACCGGGAAATCCCAGGGCGAATCGCGCGATGAACGCGACGGTCAGCGCGACGGCCACGAGGAGCGCGTCGACGACGAGGAGCCGCATCTGGTGGGCCTTGGACCAGTGTGCGACGTCGATCGTGGCGACGTGCCGCATGGTCGTGGCCCGCAGGGAACGCTGGACCGGGATGGCGCCGCTGTCCGGGCTGTTGGAGTCGCGGTGCCGCGCCCGGGACGGCTCTGGAGACTGCGGCGCAGAAGATTCAGGAGGCGCAGGAGGCGGCGGCGTCGAGTCTCCCGACGCCGGTCCGGCGACGGAGTCGGCCGGCGGCGCGGGCTGAGCCTGCTGCTGGGACAGGAGGGACACGGGAGAGATCGCACCGGCCGCTCGGATCATCGTCATCGGTCTGCGAGAGGGAATCGACGGCAGTCGCGGCCACAGTGAATGTGTCATCCTCAACCTCGCTCGTGCGCACTCTGGGAGTCGGTCACGAGCGATCGTAGGATCGGCACCTAGGGGGTCCGCCAGCGCTGGGAGCGTAGTTCATTCCAAGATCACCCCGGGGGGACAGAGCGGGTGAAACCCCTAGCCCACCCTCTCACCCCTCACCTCACCCACGGGGCAGATCGGATTGCTGACCTGCGAGGACCACGTTCGACTCAGCGCTCTCCGGGGTGATCAGCGATCAGCCGATCCGGCGCTGTCCTGAGCCGCTCCTCGCGCGCGACAACGTCTGACTCGACGCGTCGCAACGCCGTCCGCAGCGCTCCTTCGGCGTCGACTCCGTCGGCATGGGCCCTGCGCACGACGTCGAGCAGCTCGGCGCCGATCGCGTCCGTGCGGCGCTCGGCGTCGACCGGGCTCGCTCCTCCAGCCCGGCTCTCGCCGTCGCCCGACGCCGGGACACGTGGGGCGGCGGGCAGGAGGCCCGCACGCAGTGCGCGGGCCAGCACCTTCTGGGCCCGGGAGAGCGCGCCGATCTCGAGCGGGATGCCCTCGAGGACCGAGGTACGACGCTTCTCCTGCTGCTTGATCGCGTCCCAGCTCGCCCGCAGCCGGTCGTCGTCGACGTAGGTGTCCTCGGCGAACACGTGCGGGTGGCGGCGGACCAGCTTGCGCGTGAGATCCCGTGCGATGTCGCCGATGTCGAAGGCGTCGTCCGGGTGCTCCTGGGCGACCCGGGCGTTGAAGACCACCTGCAGCAGGAGGTCGCCGAGCTCTTCCCGGATGCCCGCCCGGTCCCCCTGCTCGACGGCTTCGACCAGCTCGTACGCCTCCTCCAGCGTGTACTTCATGAGCGTCTGGTGGGTCTGGCGGGCATCCCAGGGGCACCCGCCCGGGGACCGGAGCCGGTCCATCACGTCGACGAGGGCCGCCAGGGCCGCAGCGGCGTCCGGGGTGACAGGGGTGACAGGGGTGACGGAGGCGTCGGTCATGGTCACATTCTCGTCCAGGACAGCCTCATCCGGGCACGACGGAGGGGCTAATCGGGGCAGGGGTCGGCCGCGCTCACCACGCCGTCCTTGACCAGACGGCGGCTCCCGAGAGGACACAGCCCTCGGAGCCGTTGCTGTCCCACGTGCCCGAGCAGTTGGTGAAGGCTGCGGTGACCGTGGCACCGGTCGGCGTCGGGTTCTCAGAACGCGTGCGCACGACACAGCCCGGCCTCCGTTGCGGGAAGCCGGGCTGTGTTCGGTCGGGTCAGCGGCGGTCGGCCCCGACCGGCTCGGCCGCCAGCGCACCGACGATGTCGTCGATGCGCTGCTTGGCGTCACCGAAGAGCATCGCGGTGTTCTCCTTGAAGAACAGGGGGTTCTGCACACCCGCATAGCCCGTGGCCATGGAACGCTTGAAGACGATCACCTGCTTCGCCTTCCACACCTCCAGGACCGGCATCCCGGCGATGGGCGAGCTCGGGTCGTCGAGGGCGGCCGGGTTCACCGTGTCGTTGGCGCCGATGACGAGCACGACATCGGTGCTGGCGAGGTCGTCGTTGATCTCGTCCATCTCCAGGACGATGTCGTAGGGCACCTTGGCCTCGGCGAGCAGCACGTTCATGTGACCGGGCAGGCGCCCGGCGACCGGGTGCACCCCGAACCGCACCTCGACACCCTGCGCCCGCAGCCGCGCGACGAGGTCGGCGACCGGGTACTGGGCCTTCGCCACGGCCATGCCGTAGCCGGGCGTGATGACGACCGAGCGCGCCTCCAGGAGCATCTCGGCCACGTCGGCAGCGGAGACCTCACGGTGCTCGCCGTAGTCGGTGGCGTCGCCGCCCGCGGCGGGTGCGCCGTCGTCGGACCCGAAGCCGCCGAGGATCACCGAGATGAAGGACCGGTTCATGGCCTTGCACATGATGTAGGACAGGATCGCACCGGAGGAGCCGACGAGGGCGCCGACGATGATCAGCAGGTTGTTGCTCAGCATGAACCCGGCGGCAGCCGCGGCCCACCCCGAGTAGGAGTTGAGCATCGAGACGACGACAGGCATGTCGCCGCCGCCGATCGAGGCCACCAGGTGCCAGCCGATCGCCAGCGAGACGGCGGTGAGCAGCAGCAGCGGCAGGACCGCCGGGCTGGCGAGGAACCAGGCCATGAGCCCGGCCGTGGCGACGAGGCCGGCGAGGTTGATGAGGTTGCGACCGGGCAGCTTGAGCGGGGAGGACTTGATGCGCGCCGACAGCTTGAGGTAGGCCACGATCGACCCGGTGAAGGTGATCGCACCGATGAAGATGCCGAGGAACACCTCGACGAGGTGCACCTTGTCCGCGTGCGCCTCGGTCAGGTAGGAGTTGAACCCGACGAGCACCGCGGCCAGACCGACGAAGCTGTGCAGCATCGCGATCATCTCTGGCATCTGCGTCATCTCGACGCGGCGTGCCTGCCAGGTGCCCAGGGACGCGCCGATCCCGAAGACGAGGGCGATGAGCAGGGCGGTCACCAGGACGGACCGCTCGGAGCCGTCCAGGCTCAGGGCGATCGTGGCACCGAGGGCCAGGATCATGCCGGTCATGCCGAAGAGCGCGCCGCGGCGGGCGGTGGCCTGCTTGGAGAGCCCGGCGAGGCTGAGGACGAACAGGATGGCCGCGATGACGTACACGGCCTGCGCGAGGGAGGCGAGGCTCATGTCAGGCATCCTTCCGGAACATGGAGATCATCCGGTAGGCCACGAGGAACCCACCGAAGATGTTGATGCTCGCGACGGTTGCCGCGATGAAGGCGAGCGAGGTGACCCACCAGTTGTCGCTGCCGATCTGCAGCAGCGCGCCGACCAGGATGATCCCGGAGATGGCGTTCGTCTGAGCCATGAGCGGTGTGTGCAGCGAGTGGCTCACGTTGGAGATGACGTAGTACCCGACGAAGACGGCGAGCACGAAGACGGTGAAGTACCCGGCGAAGGCGGCGGGCGAGAAGGTGATCGCGAGCCCGAGCAGGACTGCTCCCAGGCCGTAGCCGACGAGCTGGCGCTGCCCCTTGAGCCGCGCGGCCTCCTTCTCCTGCGCCGCCCGGACGGCGGGGTCGACGACGGGGGCCGTGACCACCGCGGCGGCCGGTGCGGCCGAGACCTGCACGGGCGGCGGCGGCCACAGGACCTCGCCGGCGAGCGTGACCGTCATCCCGCGCTGGACGACGTCCTCCATGTCGAGGACGACCTGGCCGTCGGCGTTCGGGGTGAGCAGCTTCATGAGGTTGACGATGTTCGTGCCGAACAGCTGCGACGTGTGCTTGGGCAGGCGGCTCGTGAGGTCCGTGTAGCCGATGATCGTCACGCCGTTGTCGGTGACGATCCTGGAGCCGGGGACCGTGAGCTCACAGTTGCCCCCGCCCGAGGCGGCGAGGTCGACGATGACGCTGCCCGGTCGCATGGCGGCGACCATGGCGGCCGTGATGGTCCGCGGGGCGGAACCGCGCACGAGCGCGGTCGTGATGATGATGTCCGCCTTGGCGCTCTCCTCCGCGTACATGAGGGAGGTGAGGCGTTCCTGCTCGGCGGTCATCGCCTGGGCGTAGCCGTCGGCGGAGACCTCCTGCTGGGCGGCCTGGGCCTGGACGAACTGCGCGCCCATGGACTCGATCTGCTCGCCAGCCTCGGGACGCACGTCGAAGGCGCGGACCTGGGCGCCGAGGCTGCCGGCGGCACCGATGGCCGCGAGCCCGGCGACGCCGCCGCCGATGACGAAGACCTTGGCCGGGGCGGTCTTGCCGGCCGCCGTGACCTGGCCGGTGAACATGCCACCGTAGGACTCAGCAGCCTCCACGACCGCGCGGTAGCCCGCGACGTTGGACATGGTGCTCAGCACGTCGAGTGCCTGTGCGCGGGAGATGCGCGGCACGGCGTCGAGCGCGAGGGCGCTGACACCCCGTTCGGCGAAGGCCTGCACCAGCTCAGGGTGGGTGGCGGGGGCCATCATGGACACGATGGTCGCGCCCGCCTGAAGCTGGGCGATCTGCGCGGGCTCGGGGGCGTTGACGCAGGTGACGACGTCGCTGGTCCAGGCCTGGGCGGCGTCGGCGACGCTCGCACCGGCATCCCGGTAGGCGGTGTCCGGGAAGCTCGCCCGAGCGCCCGCACCCTCCTCGACGACGACGACGTAGCCGAGCTTGACGAGCTGGGCCACCGTGGTGGGGGTCGCGGCGACGAGCCGTTCCCCGTCCCGGGTCTCCCGGGGGATGCCGATCCTCATCGAGTCTCCTCGTTCGCTGTTCTTCCAGTGTCCACCCGGGCACCGACAGCCAGGATGGGAGTGCTGCGCCCGATCGCCTCGAGGTCCTCTGAGACGATCGTACGGATTCATGATCGCGCACCCGGCCGATGATCCGTCAGGACCAAAGCCCCCACGAACCGCCCGTTCCCGGGCCGTGTGGCACACGTCACGCGGGCGCGGGGCGGGTTTGCGTCCGTGTACGCGAGAGACACCCTCTCACATCGGGAAGCGCTTTCCAATAGTCTGCGCAGGATAGCCGCAGTGCGGCTGCAGAACGGCTCCCCAGACCCCGCTACCGCGTCCCGACCTTCGCCGCCGCCGAGACCTGCCCGAGGAGAACCGCGTTGATGAGCTCGGTCGCCCAGGCGAGGATCTCCGCGCCGCGCAGGGGGCGCCCCCCGATGCGGGCCGTCGTCGGGTAGGGCACGAGGATCGTGCGGATCGCCGGCTTGAGCATCGTGCCGGGGTAGAGCCGCTTGAGCCGCAGCTCGGCCGACTCCGCGAGGTCGACCGGGGCGAAGCGGACGAATTTGCCCTGCGAGGTGACGTCGGACAGCCCGGCAGCCCGGGCGTGGTTGCGGAAGCCCGCGACGTCGAAGAGGTTGGAGACCATCTCCGGGACAGGTCCGTAGCGGTCGATGAGCTCGGCGCGGATCTCGTCGAGGTCCGCGCTCGTCTGGGCGGCGGCGATCTTGCGGTACGCCTCCAGGCGCAGCCGCTCGTGCCCGATGTACTCGAGCGGCAGGTGCGCGTCGACCGGCAGCTCGATCGTCACCTCGGGCGCCTCCTCCTCGACCTCGCCGCGGAAGCTCGCCACCGCCTCACCGACCATCCGGATGTACAGGTCGAATCCGACCCCGGCGATGTGGCCGGACTGTTCGCCGCCGAGCAGGTTGCCCGCCCCGCGGATCTCGAGGTCCTTCATCGCCACCGCCATGCCCGAGCCGAGGTCGGTGTTCGCAGCGATGGTCGCGAGCCGGTCGTGGGCGGTCTCGGTGAGCGGGCGCTCGGGCGGGTAGAGGAAGTACGCGTAGGCACGGTCGCGCCCACGCCCCACCCGGCCGCGCAGCTGGTGCAGCTGGGACAGCCCGAGCATGTCGGCTCGCTCGAGGATGAGGGTGTTGGCGTTGGAGATGTCCAACCCGGTCTCGATGATCGTCGTGCACACGAGCACGTCGAACTTCTTCTCCCAGAAGTCCTGGATGACCCGCTCGAGCTGGTGCTCGTTCATCTTGCCGTGCGCCACCTCGATCCGAGCCTCGGGCACGAGCTCCCGGAGCCGGGAGGCCGTCGCGTCGATCGAGTCGACCTTGTTGTGGACGTAGAACAGCTGGCCCTCGCGCAGCAGCTCGCGACGGATCGCCGCGGTGATCTGCTTCTCCTCGTAGGGGCCGACGTAGGTGAGGACAGGATGGCGCTCCTCGGGCGGGGTCGCCAGGGTGGACATCTCGCGGATGCCGGTGACCGCCATCTCCAGGGTGCGCGGGATGGGTGTGGCGCTCATGGCGAGCACGTCGACGTTGGTGCGCAGCTGCTTGAGCGTCTCCTTGTGCTCGACGCCGAAGCGCTGCTCCTCGTCGACGACGACCAGCCCGAGGTCCTTGAACCGGATGGACCCGGAGAGCAGGCGGTGGGTGCCGATGACGACGTCGACCGTCCCGTCCCGCATCCCCTCGATGACCTCTTTCGCCTCGGCGTCGGTCTGGAACCGGGACAGGCCCTTGACGACGACGGGGAACCCGGCGTACCGCTCGGAGAACGTGTCGTAGTGCTGCTGGACGAGCAGCGTCGTGGGGACCAGGACGGCGACCTGCTTGCCGTCCTGGACGGCCTTGAACGCCGCTCGGACTGCAATCTCTGTCTTGCCGTACCCAACGTCCCCGCAGACCAGGCGGTCCATCGGGACGGTCTTCTCCATGTCCGCCTTGACCTCGTCGATCGTGGCGAGCTGGTCGGGGGTCTCGACGTAGGCGAAGGCGTCCTCGAGCTCGCGCTGCCAGGGCGTGTCGGGGCCGAAGGCGTGCCCCTTGGTCGCCATCCGGGCCGAGTAGAGCCGGATGAGCTCGCTCGCGATCTCCTTGATCGCCTTTTTCGCCTTGCCCTTGGTCTTGGCCCAGTCGGACCCGCCCATCTTGTTGAGGGAGGGCGACTCGCCGCCGGTGTACTTGGTCACCTGGTCGAGCTGGTCGGTCGGCACGAAGAGGCGGTCGCCGGGGTGGCCTTTGCGCGAGGGCGCGTACTCGATGACGAGGTACTCGCGGGTCGCGGCGTTCGCCCCGGCCCCCAGCGTGCGCTGGACGAGCTCGACGAACTTGCCGACGCCGTGCTGCTCATGGACGACGAAGTCACCCGGGCGCAGCTGCAGCGGGTCGACGACGTTGCGCCGCTTCGAGGGCATCTTGCGCATGTCGCGGGTCGAGGTCCCCGCGCGGCCGGTGAGGTCTGACTCGGAGAACACCGCGAGGCGGAGTTCGGGGGCGACAAACCCTGGGCCGACCGGCGCCGGGGTGACCAAGACGAGGCCACCCTCGGGTTCTGCGGTGATCTCGCCGACGAGGCGCGCGGCCGTGTCGGCTCCGCTGAGCTGCTCGACCATGCGCTTGGCCGGGCCGTGGCCCTCGGTCGCCAGCACGAGCCGCCAGCCCGCGTGCTGCAGCCCGCGGAGGTCGTCGAGGGCCCGGGTGACGTCCCCGCGGTAGCTCTCGACCTCGCGGGCGGCCACCCGGACGGTGTCTGCGTCGGGGTCCACGACGACGGGCGCGTCGGGTTCGGTCGCACCGGCTGCGGCCTCGGCGGCCGGGTCGTCGAGACCGAAGGGGCTCATGGTCCACCAGCCCAGGCCGCGCCGGGCGGAGAGGTCGCGGACGTCCTCGACGGAGAGGAACGAGGCCGCGCTGAGGTCGATCGGGGTGGACCCGCCGGCCGCCGCGGAGGTCCAGGCGGCCGCGAGGAACTCCTGCGTCGTGGCGACGAGGTCGTGGGCCCGGCGGCGTACCCGCTCGGGGTCGTTGATGACGACGAGCACGTCGTCGGGCAGGAGGTCCAGGACCGGGACCATGGAGTCCACGAGCGCGGGGGCGAGGGACTCCATACCTTCCACGGCGATCCCGGCGGCCATCTTGTCGAGCATCTCGTGGGCGCCGGGGAGCTGGGCGACGAGCGCGGCCGCGCGGTCGCGGACGTCGTCGGTGAGCAGCATCTCCCGGCACGGCGGTGCCCACACGCCGTGGTCGGCGACCTCGAGGCTGCGCTGGTCGGCGACGGCGAACCAGCGGATCTCCTCCACGTCCTCGCCCCAGAACTCCACCCGCAGCGGGTGGTCCTCGGTCGGTGGGAACACGTCGAGGATCCCTCCGCGCACGGCGAACTCCCCGCGTCGCTCGACCATGTCCACGCGGGCATAGGCGGCCGCGGAGAGCTGGTCGGCGACGGCCGAGAGGTCGGCCCGGTCGCGGACCTCCAGGCGCACCGGCTCCAGGTCGCCGAGGCCCTCGACGACCGGCTGCAGCAGCCCACGGACCGGCATGACGAGCACCCGGATCGCCCCGGTCATCCCGCCGTCAGCCTCGGGGTGGGCGAGGCGGCGGAAGACGGCGAGGCGGCGGGCGACCGTGTCCGAGCGCGGGGAGAGGCGCTCGTGCGGGAGCGTCTCCCAGGCCGGGAGCACGGCGACGTCGTCGTAGGGCAGGTAGCAGCGCAGCGCGCTCGCGAGCTCGTCCGCTTCACGTCCGGTCGCGGTGACCACGACGAGGGGCCGCGAGCCGGGCGCGCCCGCCTCCGGGATCACGCCGTCGTTCGCCCGGGCCCCGGCCATCGCGGCGAGCAGCGGGGGCCGCACGCCGGTGGGGCCGATCACGTCGAGGGCGCCGCGGCTGCGGACGCGGTCGACGACGGCGCTCGCTCCGGGATCGCCGAGCAGAGCGGGCAGGATTCCGGTGAGGTTCATGCGCGGGGGGTTCCTTCCGGCGGGTCTGGGCGCGCGCTGCCGGACGAGCCACGTCGGCAGTGGCACACCGGCGGGACGCCGGCAGCACAACAGGCCCGAACCGACGGTGAGGCGGTCCGGGCTGAGCAGAAACCAGCCTACGCCCGGCCGCCGACATCGCGCCCACACGGCCGAAGTCTCGCGCCGAACTCGTGAACGCGCCGCCGAACTCGTGAGCCCGCGCCGACGCCCCCGGCAGAACTGGCCTAGCTCACGAGCTCGGCGAGCGGATCACGAGCTCGGCGAGCGGATCACGAGCTCGGCGAGCGGATCACGAGCTCGGCGAGCGGATCACGAGCTCGGCGAGCGGGCGCGAGTTCGGCAGAGCATTCACCATTGCATCGTGAGCCATCGCGATATATCGTTAACGTATTCGCGGGCGACCGAGGCGCTGAGCACAGAGGCCCTCCCGCGAACCAGGCGCTCCCGATCGGGAGCCATGACGAGAAGAGAAGCTCATGCGATCCCACGCACACCACGACGGTGGCAACAGCCACCACGACCGCCTCGACCACAACGTGCCCTTCGCGCGCGGGCAGGGCTTCGGTCCCGACCCCTTCGCTCCCGGCTCCCCCTTCGGCCCCGCCGGTCCTGGCGAACGTCGCCGGTCCGGAGGTGGCCGCGGCGGATTCGACCCCGAGCAGCGCGGTCCACGCGGCGGGGGCCGCGGCGGATTCGGTGGACGGGCCCGGCGCGGTGACGTCCGCGCCGCCGTCCTCGCCGTCCTCGCACAGACCGACGCCCACGGCTACCAGATCATCCAGGACCTCGCGGAGAAGACGCAGGGCCGCTGGCAGCCCAGCCCCGGCTCGGTCTACCCGGTGCTCCAGCTGCTCGAGGAGAGCGGGCTGGCCACCTCGACCGACGACGAGGGCAAGCGTGTCTACTCCCTCACCGACCAGGGCCGGGCCGTCGCGGCCGAGGCCACCGCGACCGGGCGCCAGCCGTGGGACGTCGAGGCGAGCGAGGGTCACAAGCTCGCCGACCAGACGCACCTGCTGCACGCGGCCGTCCGTCAGGTCGGCGCGGCCGGGACCCCCGCTCAGATCGAGCGGGCCATCACGATCATCGACGCCGCCCGCCGCGACCTCTACGCCATCCTCGCGGAGAGCTGAGCCGCACGGAGGTGGATCGGCGTGGATCAGGACGAGGTGTCGGCCTGACGCCTCGACCGGGTCAGCCGTGCTCGCACCTGGTCGACACGGTGGTCGAACCCCCACCGGGTGACCCGGGCCATCGCCTCCACCACGATCCCCCGGCTCATCTTCGACTCCCCGTGGGTCCGCTCGACGAACCGGATCGGGACCTCGACCACCCGGAAGCCCTCGTCCAGGCTGCGGCGGGCCATGTCGATCTGGAAGCAGTACCCCTGGCTCTCGATGTCTCCGGACAGGACCCGTTCGAGGACCTCCGACCGGTAGGCGCGGTATCCCCCGGTCACGTCGCGCACGGAGATTCCCAGGGCGAGGCGGGCGTAGAGGCTCCCCCCGCGGGACAAGAGCCTGCGGTGCAGCGGCCAGTTGACCACGGATCCCCCGGGCACCCACCGAGAGCCCAGCACGACGTCGGCCCCGGCCAGCGCGGCCAGCAGCCGAGGCAGCTGCTCGGGAAGGTGGGAGCCGTCCGCGTCCATCTCCACGACAGCCCCGTACCCGCGGTCCAGGGCCCAGCGGAACGCCGCGATGTAGGCGGCACCGAGTCCCTGCTTGGCAGCCCGGTGCAGGACGTGCACGTGGTCGTCGGCCGCGGCGAGCGCGTCGGCGAGGTCGCCTGTGCCGTCCGGTGAGCCGTCGTCGACGACCAGGACGTGCACCTGCGGGGCCGCCCTCCGGGTGCGACCGACCACCTCGGCGAGGTTCTCCCGCTCGTTGTAGGTAGGGATCGCTACCAGCACCGCACGCTCCACGATGGCACCTTCGATCTGGTCCGGGCCCGCACTCGACGGCAAGCGAACCCCGATCCTATGGGGTCGCCGGCGGCTGGGTGCGCATCGGCGCCGTTCCCCGTCCACCAGCCGCGACGGCTCCAGAACGCTAGGCTCGGGGAACCGGAGACGCGGCGACAGGAGGCCAGCGATGCACCCACCTGCGGCGTGGGCTCGTGCCGCAGCACTCCTCGTCTGTGCGGTGCTGACCGTCGCCGTGGTCGTCCTGTACCTCTGGGCGGTGCGCACCTCGGACGGCCAGGCCGCCGACGTCCGGCTCTTCGCGGTGATCCAGGGGCTCAACTCCACGTTCGGGCCGCTCGCGACCACCCTGCGCCCGGTCCTCATCGTCGCCCCGGCGGTCGTCTGCGCGCTCCTGGGGATCGTCGCCCTGGTCGCGCGACGGTGGCAGCCCCTCACCGCGGCCGTCCTCGTCGTCGTGGTGTCGGTCGCGGGAACCCAGGCGCTCAAGAACATCGTCCTCGACCGTCCCTATCTGGGTGACCACGGCTACGCCACGAACACCTTCCCCTCCGGGCACGTGAGCGCGACGCTGGCACTGCTCGTCGCCGCAGCCCTGCTGCGACCCCCGACCTGGGGGTGGCGCCGCAGCACCCCGGGCCTGCTCGTCCTGCTCGCCGCGGCGGCTGCCGCCTGCGTCGCCTCCCTGCTCGGCCACACCCACCGCCCGAGCGACGTCGCCGCCTCGGTCCTGCTCGTCGGCGCCGTCACGGCGCTGGTGATCGCCGTCCTGGGTGCGCCGCGTCGCCCCGCCGAGGCTCGACCCGCGCCGTCGCTCTCCGGCACCGGATAGCCGCCCGCACCGGCCACGGCCCTGCTCAGCGGCCCGCTCGTCGCGCCGCTTGCACCGGTGTGTGCCACGCTCGATGGACATTCACCATCCACGACGCCGCTCCGGCCGATGCCGACGGTTGCAGAGGGGGACTCATGCGGGTACTCATCGTCGGAGCAGGAATCATCGGGCTGGCCACGGCCGCACGCCTGGCGCAGCGCGGGGACGAGGTCCTCGTCGTCGAGAAGGAGCCCGACCTCGCCCAGCACCAGACCGGTCGCAACTCCGGGGTGGTCCACTCCGGGCTGTACTACGCCCCCGGCAGCCTCAAGGCTCGTCTCGGTGCAGCCGGCGCCCGGTCCATGGCGGACTTCGCCAGCGCCCACGGCGTGGCAGCCGAGACCTGCGGGAAGCTCGTCGTGGCGGTCGACCCGACCGAGGTGCCCCGGCTCCGGGTGCTCGCCGAGCGCGGTGCCGCGAACGGCGTCGACGCCCGCATGATCGGCCCTTCCGAGGCCCGCGACTACGAGCCCGGCGTCGCGTGCGTGGCCGCACTGCGGGTCGAGAACACCGGGATCGTCGACTACCGCGGGGTGTGCCTGACCCTCGCCGACCAGGTGCGCGACGCCGGCGGCGAGATCCGCTTCGGTCTCGCCTTCCGCGGCGCCCGCACCGAGGGCGCGCAGGTGCGCGCCTGGTTGGACGACGTCGACACCACCGAGCGCGAAGATGTCGTCGTCGACGCCATGGTGGTCTGCGGCGGGCTGCAGGCCGACCGCCTCGCAGAAGCCTGCGGCGTCGAGCCCGGGGCGCGGATCGTGCCGTTCCGCGGGGAGTACTTCGAGCTCACCCCGGCCGCGGCCACCCGGGTGAAGGGGCTCATCTACCCGGTCCCGGACCCTCGCTTCCCTTTTCTCGGGGTGCACCTGACGAAGATGGTCCACGGCGGTGTGCACGCCGGCCCCAACGCCGTGCTCGCCCTGGCCCGGGAGGGCTACCGTCGCCGTGACGTCTCCCCTGCCGACGTCGCCGACGCCCTGTCCTGGCCGGGGCTGTGGCGCCTGGGCGCACGGAACTGGGCGCCGGGCGCCCGCGAGATGGCCCGGTCGATGTCGGCCGCGCTCTTCGCGAAGTCGCTGTCCCGCCTGGTGCCGGGGATCGGACCGGACGACCTGGTCCCCGCGCCCGCGGGGGTGCGGGCACAGGCGCTCCAGCGCGACGGCTCGATGGTCGACGACTTCCTGCTGCGCACCCGTCCCCGACAGGTGCACGTCATCAATGCGCCGTCGCCGGCTGCCACCGCGTCGCTGGAGATCGCCCGGCACATCGAGGGGGCGCTGGACGCCACGCTCCGTTGAGGTGCGCCGGTCCTGACGGCGCGGTCAGGGCTGCGCGGTCAGGACTGCGACGTCAGGACTGCCACGTCAAGACTGCGCAGCCGTGATGAGCAGCAGCCAGTCATCGTCCCCGGCCGCGTTCCGGCCCGGTGTGGTCAGGGTGGCGGTGAGGTCGGTCGGTACGGCGACGCCGGTCGCCGGGTCCACCCACGCGGCCTCCACGCCGGCGGCGAGGCGGCCGGCGTCCACGGCGATCGTGCGCGCGGTGGGGACATAGACCATGGCGAGGGTGCCGTCCGGGGTGACCGCGGCGGTGGCCAGGTCGGACTCGAGCACGTCAGCGAAGCCGCCCTCCTGCGTGCCGGCCGTGACGTCGTCGCCGCGCCCTGCGGTGAGGAAGGACCCGTCTGCGTCAGGGACCAGGTCCCACCACCGGGTCCCTGCGACGACGTCGAGGCCCACCTCGAGCTGGTCCACCGCCGTGGTCTCCCGCGACTCCCGCCATCCCGGGGAGAACCGCCACAGGTGCAGCTCGCCGTAGGTGACACCCACCCCGCCCGACGTCAGCGTCCAGAAGGTCTGTCGGCGCAGGGTCTCATCGGTCGTGGGCGGACCGCCCTCGTTGTTCTCGTTCTCGAAGTTCGCCTCGATGAGCACGACCGGGGCCGTGCCGTGCGCGTAGGCCGTGAGCACGGCGGCGTAGGTGGGGCGGTAGGTGTAGGCCGCCTCGATCTGGTTCACCTCCCGCCACGCGGGGTTGTCGGAGGACGTCGAGGTGTTGAACAGCTGGACGGTGACGAGGTGGGTGTCCCCCCCGGCGCGCAGCCCCTCGACGAAGGCGAGCATGAGCGGGTCGGCGGCGTCCCACTCGGGTTCGTAGTGGTCGACCCCCATGAGCCAGACGATCCCGGGGGTGTCGCGGTAGCGCGCACCGAGCGCCTCGCCGAGCCCTCGGGAGGCGTCGAGGTCGTAGGTGTAGCCGTAGTCCTCGAGCCCGACGTTGGCGCCCCCCGGGGCCAGGAACACCGTGATGCCCAGGGAGCGTGCCACCTCGAGGACGTCGTCGACCCGGGACCAGTACGCCTCGTCGAGGTCGGTCACCGAGTCGCCGAAGGGCGTCAGCCCGTCAGGAGTCCGCCCCGTGTCCTCGGGTTGCCCGATCCACGGGTAGGGGCTCAGCAGCACGCCGTTGAACCCCTGGCTGGAGCGCAGCTCGAGGTGCTCGGTGATCTCGTCCATCGTCAGGGACTGCAGCAGCGCCCAGATGGTCTCGGCCTGGAGGAGCAGCGGTCGACCCTCCTGGTCGAGGAAGTAGCGCCCGCTGTCGCTGACACCGGTGATGACGGGTGCGGCGGTGGTGGGGACCGGAGCCGCCGGGGTCTCCCCGGGCTGGTCCGGGGGGAGCGCGGGTGGGGCCGTCGTCGCCGGGGACGTCAGGTCGGTGGATGTCGGATCCTCCGACACCGAGCTGCCGGCGCAGGCCGCGAGCAGCAGGGCCACCACGCATGCGCTGCCCAGGCGGAACGCGCCCGCCACCGCCCTCATGCCGCGCCTCCCTCGTCCGAGACCGTGGAGGCCCGCGCGGTGCGGTCGCGCATCCGGTCGCGCACCTGGAGTGCGAGCCCGGCGAGCAGCAGGCCCGCGCGCGCCGAGGCGTTGCCGGCGACGAGCACGCGGCCGACCGGCAGCGCCTCCGGATACAGACCGGACACCTGCGGGTAGACCGCGGGATTCACGCAGGAGTCGAACAGTGTCAGCGTCCGCGTCCGGAACCAGGCGAGCTCGGTCAGGCGTCCGAGCGCACCAGGGCTGAAGGTGGCGAACCGTTCGTCGTAGACGTCACGGATCCCGAACCACTCCTGCCCGGACCGCATGTCCACGGCCATGAAGACCGCGTGGCCGTCGGCCCGGAGCTCCCCGACAAAGAGGCGGCCATCCCGGCGCAGCTGCTCGGTGACCTCGCGGAACCATCCGATGCCACCGGCGACCGCGGCGACGCCTTCACCACCGCTCGCCGCGTCGCCCTTCCAGCCGGCTCCCTCCAGCGCGGCGAAGTCGTCGATCGCCTGGTGGTCGTCCGTGCGGTCTTCCCAGGTGAGCGGACCGAAGCTCTTCTCCAACGCAGACAGCGAGCGGGCCAGGGAACGTCGCCGGCTGCGCGAGAGGTGACTGAGCATCGTGGCGTCGACCCGAGCCAGACCGGAGCCCACACCGTCCGGGTCCGGATCGGCGATGGCAGCGGGGATGTCGGCGGGTATTTCGGCGGGTATCTCAGCGGGGACGGTGACGGCGCCGCGATCGGCCGGGTCCGCGTCGCGAGGCATCCGGAACCCTCCCCGGAGTCTCTGCTCACGCAGCGTGAGCCGGGTCCCTCGGGTGGCGGCGACGTCTTCCAGCAGATCCCAGACGGGTCCTTCGAGCCGGTGCACGACGAGGTCGATGATGACCGGTTGGCCCCAGCGGGACATCCCCAGCTCGTCGAGCAGGACCTCCAGCGCCGCACGCGCGCACGCGCCGTCCAGCAGCGGCAGGTGCAGGTCGGTGACCGACGCGCCCACCGGCGCGGCCGTGCTGCGCACGATGACGGGCAGACGGCCCACGGACCGGCGTTCCACGAAGGGCAGCACCGCCCGCAGATCGTCCTCGGACCAGACCATGGCGACCTGGGGGTCGATGTCCGGGCGCAACCACCGGTGAGCGGACAGCAGAAAGTCGACGTCGAAGTACGGGTTCGGTTCCAGCGCGCGGCGCGAGAGCTCGCGCCACCGGGTCAGGGTCGTGGCGTCGAGAGATGACAAGGGCCTGGTCTCAGAGTGCACGATGACTCCTGGGGTGTCAGATTTCCCGATCGTAGGGCCGGGTCCGAGCATCGGCCACCCGGGTGAGGTGCTCGGGCGGGCACCCCGCGAGCGCCGGCCGCGGGATCAGTGAAGCCGGCCGTCAGCGCACCCAGTCCTCAGCGAAGCCGGTCGTCGACGAAGCCGGCCGTCAGCGCACCAGGTCGGGACAGCACCCGGTCGTAGATCCGGCTGTAGCGGTCTGCCACCCGCTTCCAGGTAAGCTCGGCCGACCGCAGCTGCCCGGCGCGACCCAGCGCCTGAGCCTCCACGGGGTCCGCGAGCACCGCCTCGAGCGCCCCCTGCAGGGCGAGCAGGTCGAGCGGGTCGACGAGGAGGCCGTCGACGTGGTCGGTGACGAACTCGGGCGCCCCACCTCGCGAGGTCGCCACGACGGGGATCCCGGCGCGCCAGCCCTCGATGATCGTGATGCCGAAGGCCTCGACCCGGCTGGGGACGACGAGCGCGGCGGCGCGGGACATCACCGTCACGACGTCCGGGCGCGACAACCGCCCCGGGAAGAGGACACGGTCCCCCAGTCCGCGTCGGCGCGCGAGGCTCTCGAGCTCGCAGCGCGAGGGCCCGTCTCCCCCGATCACCAGCCGCACGTCGCCGGGCAGGTCGGCGGCCGCGAAGGCCTCCAGAAGCAGGTCGAATCCCTTGGTCTCGACGAGTCGGCCGACGCCGAGCAGGTACCGCTCGGGCAGCCACGGCGGAACCGGTCCTGCGCTCTCGCCCGCGTCGATGCCGTTGAAGACCACCTCGGCCGTGCCCGCGGTCAGCCCGAACCGCCGCTCCAGATCCTCGACCGTGTAGGCCGAGCACCCCGTGACCGCGTGCGCCGAGCCCAACGCGGCACGCAGCGCCCGACGCAGCAGCGCCGACTCCTCGAACACGCCGTGGGCGTCCATGTAGGTCTCACCGTGGCTGCTGAGCACGAACGGGGTGCGGGTGAGGCGGGCGAGGGCCATCGCCCAGACGCCGTTGGGGCCGAAGCACTGCACGTGCAGCACCTGCGGGCGGTCCGTGCGCAGCGCGCGAACCCAGCTGGTGAGCGCCCCCGGGGCCGCCGCGAGGAACCTGGCGGCAGCCGGCACGGACGACGCGGGCATGGGGCAGGGCAGCGCGCGCACGGTGATCCCAGCGAGCGCCGCGCAGGTTGCGACCTCGCACGGGTCGTCGCCCTGGTCGACCGTCCACACGACCACCTCGTGCCCGGCGTCGCGCAGCTCACGCGCAGTGTTGAGGACATGCTCCTCGACCCCGCCGAAGCGCGGGAGGAACGAGCTGGTCACCAGTGCGATGCGAGTCAGAGGGGGCTCCTCGTGCTCCTGGGTCCCCGGTGGAGGGACCAGATGCGCCGATCATAAGCGCCGGGTGCGGCGCACAGACCAGACGTGCACAATCGGGTGAGCAACTTCACCCGCGCCCGACCAGCATCGGAGCCTGATGACCCACCACCTGACGATCGCCACCGTCGCCTCAGCCGCCCCGATGGGCCAGCAGGTCTACGAGGAAGAGATCGCGCGCCGCGCCCAGGGTGTGCTCGGGGACGACTTCACCGTCGAACGGGTCGTGAGCCGCAGCCTTCGGTCCCGGCTGCCGGGCACCACGCGGCTCCCGGAGCGGGCCCTGCGCAGCGCCCCGGCCCCGGTGCGCCTGGCCGTCGGCCGGATGATCTACCCGCGGGCCGACGTCGTGCACCGGATGGGTCTGAGCCTGCCCCCCGCCGGTGTCCTGGACATCATCACCATCCACGACACCGTGTCCTGGCGCTTCCCGGACGAGTCCGTGCCCGAGCCGCACGCCGACCGTGAGACCCGGCGCGCGGCCGCGGTCGTGTGCCCGTCGCAGTTCTCGGCCGACGACGTCGGCGAACGGTTCGGGCTCACCCACGTCGACGTCATCCACAACGGGGTCGACGAGCGGTTCTTCGACGCACCCGCCCTGTCCGGCGAGGCGCTCGCCGCGCTCGGGGTCTCCGGACGCTACGTCCTGCACGCCGGCGGGTCCTCGCTGCGCAAGAACCTCGAGGGGCTCGCACTGGCCTGGCCACGGGTCCGCAGCGCCCACCCCGACGTCACCCTCGTGCTCAGCGGCCCGCCCTCGACGCGGCGCCACGCGCTCTTCGCCCACCTCCCCGGCACCGTGCTGGTGGGCAGGGTGCCGGCCGCGGACGTCCCGGGGCTGATCGCGGGGGCCGCGACCGTCGTGGTGCCCTCCCTGCACGAGGGCTTCGGGCTCCCAGCGCTGGAGGCCATGGCTGCCGGCGTGGTGGTCGTGGCCGCGGACCGGTCCTCGCTGCCGGAGGTGTGCGGCGGCGCGGCGATCCTCGTGGAACCCAGCGGCCCGGCGATCGCCGACGGTCTCGTGCACGCACTGACCGGCGGGGGGGAGATCGATCGTCTCGTCGTGGCCGCGCGCGAGCGGGCCGCGCAGTTCACCTGGGAAGCCAGCGCACGAGGCCATGGTCAGGTGTGGCGCAGGGTGCTCGGCGGAGGGATTAATCCCAAAGATCACCCCTGACTCACCCGGCGGCTCATCCGGATCCGTGGTTGTGTTTCAGGCGTGCAGCAAACTCCTGAACCGGCCATCCGAGTCAGCGGGCTCGGCAAGACCTACCGGATCGGCCTCTCCGGTGATCGCCCCACGACGGCGGTCGAGGCGGCCATGCGCTGGATGCGCAACCCGGTCCGCAAAGGCTCACACACGCTCTTCGACGCGCTCGACGATCTGACCTTCGACGTCCCGTGGGGCGAGGCGATGGGGATCATCGGGCGCAACGGTGCCGGGAAGTCCACCCTGCTCAAGGTCCTCACCCGGATCACCGCTCCCAGCCGTGGCCAGATCGAGCTGAACGGCCGGATCGGGTCGTTGCTGGAGGTGGGCACCGGGTTCCACCCCGAGCTGACCGGGCGGGAGAACATCTACCTCAACGGCGCGCTGCTGGGGATGACGCGCAAGGAGATCCAGCGGCGCTTCGACGAGATCGTGGAGTTCTCCGGGGTGGCGACCTTCCTCGACACCCCGGTCAAGCGGTACTCCTCGGGGATGTACGTGCGCCTGGCGTTCTCGGTCGCCGCGCACCTGGAGACGGAGATCCTCGCGATCGACGAGGTGCTCGCGGTGGGCGATGCGGAGTTCCAGGCCAAGTCCCTGGCCAAGATGCGCGACGTCGCCAAGGACGGACGCACCGTCCTCTTCGTCAGCCACCAGGCACAGACCGTGTCGGCGCTGTGCACCTCCGCGGTGTTCCTCGACCGGGGCCGCCTCGCCTACCACGGCCCGGTGGCGGGGGCCTTCGACCTCTACCGGCAGAGCTTCGAGAAGTTCTCCCTGGAGCAGAAGGACCCGGGCCTGCGCCCAGGCACCGGCGAGCTGCGGGCACGAGCCGTGGAGATGGGCGAGGACCACTTCGAGCCCGACAGCGAGAAGACGATCCACATCTCCGTCGAGGCCAACCCGTCGATGATCGGGAAGTACTTCGTCTCCTGCCACATCAACGACCTCAACGGCAGCGCCCTGGTCCAGTGCGACTCACGCGTCGTGGGCGGCTGGTACGACCCGACGATCGCCCAGGACATCACGTTGACCGTGCGCACCCCGTGGCTCAAGCCCGGGCGGTACACGGTGGACGTGTTCGTCTGCAAGACCGGGATCCTCGACTCCTGGGAGGGTGCCGCCGGCTTCGAGGTGATCCCGCACAACCCCTACCCCGAGCTCGCCGGGGACGAGTCCCTCACCCGAGGGCTCGTGCTCGCCGACTTCCTCTACAAGAACGGGTGAGCCATGGCGAAGACGGTGATCACGCCCCCCGGACGCATCTCCATGCCCTCGGTGCGGGAGCTGTGGGACGCCCGGGAGGTGCTCTACCGGTTCGGCATGCGTGACGTGGTCCTGCGGTACCGCCAGACGGCCGTCGGCATCGTGTGGGTGCTGCTGCAGCCGCTCGTCTCGGCCGGGATCTTCGCCATCGTCTTCGGCAAGGTGGCCCAGCTCCCGAGCGATGGCGTGAACTACTTCATGTTCAGCTACGTCGGCATGCTCGCGTGGAACCTCTTCGCCAACATCATCGCGCGCTCGACCGGCTCTGTCGTGAGCAGCCAGAGCATGATCTCCAAGGTCTACTTCCCCCGGATGCTCGTGCCGATGTCCGGGATCCTGTCGGTCCTGCTCGACTTCGTCGTCGCCTTCGGGCTCGGCGTGGTGCTGCTGTTCATCTACGGGATCACCCCGGGCTGGCCGGTGCTCCTGCTGCCGGTGTGGGTCGCGCTGATCGTCCTCTTCGCGACCGGGATCGGGTTGGCCACCTCGGCCGTGATGGTCAAGTACCGCGACATCGCCTACATCGTCCCGTGGATCCTGCAGACGCTTCTCTTCGCCTCACCGGTCGCCTACGCCGTCCCCAAGAACATCAACGAGAACCTCCTGACGCTGTACAACCTCAACCCCCTCACCTGGTTCCTCGAGCTGTTCCGCTTCTCTCTGCTCGAGCTGCCGGCACCGGAGCCGTGGAAGATCGTCGGCGCCTTCGCCGTCTCCCTCCTCGTCTTCGCCGCGGGCGCCTTCACCTTTCAGCAGTTCGAGCGCGAGTTCGCGGACATCGTCTGATGAGACTCACGGCCTACGTGCTGGCCGCCGATCCGGCCTTCCTCACCGAGAGCCTCCTCTCGTACTATCCCCACGTCGACAGGATCGTGGTGTCCTACGACGAGAACGCCCGTTCGTGGACCGGGACACCGCTCCCGGTCGAGGAGTGCCTGAGCGCGGTGGCCCGTCTCGACACCGAGCACAAGTGCGTCCTGGCCCCGGGCCACTACGCCCGCGAGGGCTACGAGCCGCTCGAGAACGACACCTTCCAACGCCAGTGCGCCCTCGACGTCGCCTCTGAGGGGGCGGACTGGGTGCTTCAGCTCGACACCGACGAGGTCATGCCGCGCCCGGCGACCTTCCTGGCGAGCCTGAGCCACGCCGAGGCAGCCGGGGCTGGCGGCCTCGAGTACCCCTCGCGGTGGCTCTACGCCCGGGTCGGGACCACCACCTACCTCGAGTCAGCCACCCGTGCGGGCCGCCTCGCAGCCAGCTACCCCGGTCCCCTCGCGGTGCGCGCCGGAACGGTGCTGCGGCACTGCCGGCAGGCGGACGCGCCGCTGTACCGGGTGGACGTCCGGCCGTGGAACACCGACCCGTACCAGTCACGACACGTGGTGGTGCACGAGGTCGTCCCCGAGTCCCATGCCGTGGTCCACTTCAGCTGGGTGCGCTCGGACGAGGCGATGCGCAAGAAGTTCGGCTGGTCGGGGCACACAGCCGAGTACACCCAGCCCCTCGTGTACTCCCGGTGGAAGTGGCGCTCGGAGCACCCGCGGACCACCGCGCTGACCTCGGTCCTGCGTCGCACCGACCGGTTCCGCCTCTCCCGGATCAGCGACCCGCCCGCCGCGCCCGCGGCGCCGGTCGCCGTCCTGGCCGACCTCCCGCCGCAGGTGACCCGATGACTCGACCTCCCCCACCCCGCGTGTCCGTCGTGATCATCACCTACGCCCGGCCGCAGTTCCTCACCACCTGCCTCGAGCACCTCGGCGCGCTGCACACTCCTCCGCACGAGATCCTCGTCGTCGACGCCTCGCCCGACGACCGCAGCCGGACACTGATCGCCGAGAAGTTCCCCGACGTCGTCTACCTGCGCAACGACCTGGGGCCGGGGACCATGCCGGAGTCGCGCCAGATCGGCCTCGCCCGCGCGAGCGGGGAGATCATCTCCTTCATCGACGACGACGCCTACGTCGACGAGCTCTGGCTCGACGCACTCACGTCCCCGTACACCGACCCGTCGGTCTCCGCCGTCGGTGGCAGGGCCGTCAACGGCATCCCCGGCGAGGAGAGCGAGGGGCTGGGGTGCATCGGCCGGCTGCTCCCCAACGGCGACCTCACCGGCTACTTCGGCGCAGACCCAGGACGCCAGATCGACGTCGACCACCTGCTCGGTGCGAACATGTCCTTCCGCGTCTCGGCGTTGGCCTCGATCGGGGGGATCCGCGGGGACTACCCCGGAACCTGCCTGTGCGAGGAGTCCGACATCTCGCTGCGCCTCGGTGCGGCCGGGCACCGGCTGGTGTTCGCCCCGCAGGCGATCGTCCGGCACGTGGCTGCTCCCTACCAGAGCGGCGGCCAACGCTTCGACCGGCGGTACCTGTACTACTCCCGCCGCAACCACCTGATGCTGCTCGCGCGGGTCTTCGGCTGGTCCCACCCGATGGTCCGCCGGTACGCCGTCACGACGGTCCGGGACCAGCAGGACTACCTGCGCACCACCGCGCGCCTGCTGCGGGGACGCCCCGACGCCGACGGCCACCTGCCGACCCTCACCCGTCGCCTGACCTCACCGATCATCCTCACCCGGGCGGTCGCGGAGCTGTCCGGGCTGGTCGCCGGGGTCCCCGCGGCGCTGCGCGCCCGACGCCAGGACCGGGCGGACGGGGTCTCCACCCCCCTGAGGGGGCACGACCCAGGTAGGCCAGGTCCGGCATGAGGCACGTGCACCTGATCACTCCCGGTGACCACTTCTCCGCTCGGACCGGCAGCGCGATCCCCACGGTCGTGCACGGTCTGTGCGCCGCGACCCCGGAGGCCGACCCGGTCCCGGCGGTCCTCGTGGCCCGCGGCACCTACCCTGACCGGTACCCCAGCGCCGAGGCCATCGAGTATCCGTTGCGACCGGCCCGGCGCACCGACCGGTATGTCGATCCTGCGCTGGGCCGGATCGGGCTGGGACGACCCGGCGCACGCCGGGTGCTCACGCCCGCGCTCGCCGCACAGCACGGCTGGGACGCCTCGGTGGTGCTGGCCCACAACCTGCCCCAGGCGGTCGCGCTCGTCGACGTCGCCCGGCACGTGCCCGTCCTCTACGCCCACAACGACCTGCTGCGCACGTACTCCACCGCCGAGGCAGGCGCCGCACTGGACCCTGCCGCCGCGATCGTGTGCGTGAGCGGCTCCCTCGCCGACGCCACCGTCGCCCAGCTGCCCCCCGCCCTCCACGACCGGGTCGTCGTGGTCGGGAACGGGGTCGACGTCGACTCCTTCCGATGCCACCCACGACCCAACCGTGAGGCCCTGCGGGTCGTCTTCGTCGGGCGGGTGATCCCGGACAAGGGACCCGACGTCCTCGTCGACGCCGTCGTCCGGCTCGGCCGGGCCGACGTCGAGCTGGTGGTGGTGGGGAGCAACGGCTTCGCGGCCGACGCTCCGTTGACGACCTACGAACGTGACCTGCGTCGTCGGGCGGCCGGGCCCGCGGGCGGCACGATCACCTTCCGTCCCTTCCTGGACCGCGCCGCGGTTCGGTCCGTGCTCGAGACGGCCGACGTCGTCGTGGTGCCGTCGCGGTGGTCCGAGCCCTGCGGGCTGACCGTGCTGGAGGGTATGGCCGCCGGCGCCGCGGTGATCGCCTCCGACGTCGGCGGGATCCCGGAGACCGCCGGCGGCGCGGGAGTCCTCGTCCCCCCCGGCGACCCGGCCGCTCTCGCCGCCGCCCTGGAGGCCTTCGCCGACGACCGGCTCCTGCTGGCCCGTACCGCTCAGCTCGGCCGTCAGCACGCCGAGCTCAACAGCTGGGCTGTCGCCCGCACCCGGCTCGCCCACGTCCTGCATCAGCTCACCGTCTGATCGTCGCGCCGGCCCTGCCCTGCCCAGCAGACGTCCTTACCCGACCCGACCCGACCCGACCCGACCCGACCCGACCCGACCCGACCCGACCCGACCCGACCCGACCCGACCCGACCCGAGGAGGATCATGCCGACCAACCACTGGATCGCACCGGTCAGCCAGCTCGACGAGCCGGCCTTGGCCGCCTGGCGCCGGCTCGCTGCCACTGCCCTCGAACCGAACGTCTTCTATACCCCGGAGTTCCTCGTCCCCACGAACCGTCACTTCGGCGGCGACATCCAGCTCCTCGTGGTCGAGGAGGACGGCACCTGGCTCGCGGCGCTGCCCTTCGAGCTGGCTCCGGGCGACCAGCGCTGGCCGCTGCGCCACGCCTCGACCAACGGGCCGCTCCTGCACGAGTACACCTCCGCCGGTCTGCCTCTCGTCGCCGCGAGCGACCCCGAGGGCAACGTCCGGATGCTCCTCGACGCCCTGCGCGCCCGCCGTCGCCGGCTGGGTTTCGCCCTCACGGTCCACCTGGCCGCGGCCGACGGTCCAGTCTCCGCGCTGCTGGGCCTCGCTATCGCGGCATCTGGGTCCCCCGTGCACACGTGGGGTGGTGACGCCCGCGCCGCGGTGCGCTACCGGGAGCGCACCGTCACAGGCCCGTCCGACCTGGTGTCGAAGTCGCGGGCGCGGGAGCTGCGCCGGTGCCAGCGGCTCATCGGGGTGGCCTACCACCAGGACCCTGCTGAACCGGTCACGATGGTCGAGCTCGCCGGTCCCTCCACCCTCCGGCCCGCCGCGACCGACCCCACCGGCAGCCGCGCCGACAGCCCCGCAGGCAGGTCTGTCGACAGCCCCACCGACAGCCCCACCGACGAGTCCACCGAGCAACCCGCCGCTGGCGGGCTGGCGCCCTGCCGTGAGTATCTCGACTTCGAGCAGAAGAGCTGGAAGGGGGACCCCCGTCGTCAGGGCCCGGCCTTCGCCCTGCGCCCAGGTGGGTCGGAGTGGTTCCAGGACGTCTTCGAGGGACTCCTCGCTCGCGGGGACGCCTATCTGCTCGCTCTGCGCGCCGGCTCGGACACCCTGCACATGTCGACCTACCTGCGCTCGGGGTCGACGGTGTTCTGCTGGTACGACGCCTACGACCCCGCGGCCGCGAACTTCTCGCCGGGGGTGCTGGGGCGGGTGCTCGGCGCGGTGCACCTTGCCGCCGACCCGTCCGTGGACCTGCTGGACACCTGCATGGACCCGTCCCGATACGCCGAGCAGACCCTGCTGTACCCGGACCGGGTGACCACGACGTCGTTCACCACGAGCCTGGGGCCCTGGACGGCCGACGCCGCGCTGCGCGCCCGGGTCGCCGCCGGGGCCCGCCTGCACCCCCTGCGACCTCCGCCTCAGGGACACCCGGAGACCGTGCCGCAGCACCGGTGAGTCGGGAGCGCCGTCCCGGGGCGGTCGGCGCCCCGCCCGGCCTCACCCGGCGTCGACGCGTCGGCCCAGGCCGGCGAGCACCCGGTGCTGGAAGTCCTGCGGGCTGATCTCGACCGCGCCGTAGCGCGCGAAGTTCGCGTTCATCGCTCCGCAGTCGATCAGGTCCCACCGCTGCGTGAGCGCGTCGACCACACTGGCCAGCACGACCGCACCGACCGCGCTCTCCTGGTGGAACATGCTCATGATCCCGAAGGTCCCACCCACCTCGATCCCCCACAGCCCGGCCACGAGCTCCCCGTCACGGGAGGCGCCCACCGCGCGCGCGAGCCCCAGCCCGGCCAGCTCCTCCCAGAGCTGCGGCATCGGTTCCATGATCCACGTCTCCGGTCGATCCCCGCACCGACGCACCACCTCGGCCATCGGTGCGTCCCAGACCAGTTCGACGTCGCCGCGGCGCTGGTGGGTCCGCACCCGGCTCGGCACGTGCCGGGACACGGCGTCGATGACGGCACGCGGTCCCCCCGGCACGAAGATCATCTCCGGCTTCTCCTGCCCGCCACGGCCCAGCAGCACGTAGCCGCGGAGATAGTGCCCCACGACGTCCGCCGGACGGACCGGGAGCAGCGGGGTGAGCTCACGGGTCACCTCCTCCACGGTGGTCGCCGGGTCGGGGGTGGCCGCCACCGTCCAGGCGACCAGCCGCGGAGCCCCGAGCGCGCGGGTCATGCCCGCCACCCCCGCCCGCCCGGTCCGCCCCGCGACGGCGCGCGCCCGGTCGCTGATGTGCTGGCGCCCGGGCCAGCTCACCAGGCTCACGCTCGACTCTCGGAGAAGGCCCCCGTGTACTGCCCGCGGGTCATCCGGACCACGTTGCGTTTGATGTCGAAGGGAAAGAACCGCCAGTTCGGGACGGTCCACCGGCGCAGCACGTGCCCGACGGCGCGCCCACGCTCCAGCAGCGGTGCGGGCGCACCGGCGGCCTCGACGAGCAGGCGGTGGTTGAGGTACCACTGCGGGAAGGCGAGGGGTCGGGTCCACTGCGGGTCGTACGTGCGGACCTGGTCGAGCACGTCACAGCCCTGGACCTTGTTCGTCTGGGCGTCGTGGCGACGCGAGTAGAAGAGCTGCTCGGGGACCTGGACCCACGGCTGGCGCATGGCCATCGCCACCCCGAGGGCGATGTCCCCGCCGTAGAAGCCGGGCAGCCCACCCATCGCCTGGATCACCGGCGTGCGCATCACCCCACCGAAGCCGATCACCTGATAGACGTGCCGGTCGAGGAAGTGGTCGACCCGCTGGCTCGGAGACCGGCTCACGAAGTCCAGCCCGTCGTCGTCCATCTCGCCCACGACCACGTTGTCGACGTCGACGAGCACGACCCGGGAGAAGGCGATCGAGGCCTCCGGATGGTCCAGCAGCGCCTGCCGACAGCGGGCCAGGTGGCCGGGGCGCACCACGTCGTCGGCGGCGTTCCACATGAAGAAGGGCGCGCGCGCCTGCTCGAGCACCCGGTTCCAGTTCCACGGCACCCCGCGGTTGACCTCGCTGCGCAAGACGGTGAACCGCGGGTCCGCCCGCGCAAACTTCTCCGCGATCTCGGCGGTCGCATCGGTCGAGCCGTTGTCGGAGATGATCACCTCGATGTCAGCCAGGTCCTGGTCGGCGAGGCCCTGCAGGGTCTGCTCGAGGAACCGTGCCCCGTTGAACACCGGCACACCGACCGTGAGGAGCGGTCTCCCCTCCGAACCGCTCGCGCCGGGAACCTCATCTGCTGTGACCATCGGGTGACTTCCTCTCATCAAGGCGTGCACGGTTGGCGGTCGGGCTGGTCCCACGACACTATTTCGGGTACGGGCACCACGCGCGGGCACACTTCCGCGCCGCCGGGACTGCCCCGTCGGCGCACCACCAGGAGGTTCAGGGTGAATCACGCAGCAGCAGCCGGGACAGGACCGGCGGTCGTCTCCGTCATCGTGGCGACCGATCGAGGGGGTCCGTACCTGGCTGAGGCGCTCGCCTCGATCGCCGCGCAGACCTACCCTCGGGTGGAGGCGATCCTGGTCGACGACGGCTCTGCGGCCCCTGCAGCCCTGCGCGCGATCACCGACCAGCACCCGGACGTCCGTGTCCTGCGCCAGGCGAATGCGGGCGTGTCTGTGGCCCGCAACTACGGGGTGTCCCAGTCCGCGGGGGACCTCCTGGTCTTCCTGGACGACGACGACCGCTGGCACCCCGAGCGCATCGCTCGCCAGGTCGCCTCGCTCGAGGACCACCCCGACGCCGTGCTCAGCTACTGCGGCATGCGCACGATCGATTCCGACGGCCACGAGCTCGTGGCAGCCGACCAGCACCAGGTGAGCTCGGTCCACGACGTCCTGCGTCGCACGACCGGGATCATCCTTCCCAACGTCATGGTCCGGCGGGAGACGTTCCTGCGGATCGGCGGCTTCCACCCCTCCTTCCGCCGCGCCCAGGACCTCGATCTGATCCTCAAGGTGGCACTGGAGGGTGATTTCGTCTTCGTCGACGAGACGCTCGTCGACTACCGCTTCCACGGGGGCAACAACACCCGGCGCCACCGTGAGCTGTGCCGGAGCATCGACATGATCGTCCGGCTGCACCTGTGGAACGCCCAGGAGAAGGGCCGGACCGACCTGGTCCCCGACTACCGGGCCAGCCTCGAGTCCAACGCACGGTTCGCCGCCTGGAGCGCGGCCCGGGCGTCCCAGCGGCTCGTCCAGGAGCGCGCGTACGTCTCGGCGGCGTCCGAGATCGCCTGGGCGTTGCGCTTCGCCCCAGGCGCACCTCTCAGCTGGATGAAGCAACGTCTTCGCCAGCGCTGATCGGTGCGGCCCGCCGGGCGCCCGCCCGCGGCCGGTGGTCCCCCCGCAGGCGGGAGAGGCTCGACCATCCCTCGATCAGATGGGCGAGCTCGTCGAGCTCCGCCGTCGCCTGCGCGCGGACCCTCGCCACGACGGGGGCGATCTCGGACCCAATCGCGACGCGGCGCTCCTGCGCCCGCCGGACGAGCCGCACGAGGTCTCCCGCGGTGATCCCCCGCGCCTCCAGGACGTACTCGTGCAGGCCGACGCGGTCCATGAGGTCGCGCACCTTGATCCGGTCCGCGACCGCCACGGTCGCCCGCCCGAGCAGCAGTGCCGCGACGGCGTTGTGGAAGCGTGAGCAGACCACGACGTCGGAGCCCACCAGCGCGTGCAGGTGGTCGGTGAACGCGACGGAGGTGCTCGCCGTGACGAGGTCCGAGTGCCCGCCGTCGGCGAGCTGGTCGTGGGCCAGCTCGGTCACCCGGTCGACCACACCGACGTCGGCGGAGTCCCCGCAGAAGACCATGACCTCGTTCCCCTCCGCCGCGAGCTGTGCCGTCGCTCCCACGAGCGCCAGGACGTAGGGATCTCGGTCGTTGAACCCCTGCGCGTCGCGGGTGATCCAGTCGAATCCCATCACCCCCAGGGCGACCCGTCCGGGTCGGATCGGGTCGGTGTGGTCAACGGTGTCCGTCCCGGCCGGCAGGTCCACCGCGAACGCCAGGTCCGCCGTCACGTGGTCCCGTGGTCCCGCGCCACCCATCCGGACCACCGCTTCCAGGCTTCCCTCGTCGCGGAAGGACCGGTAGTCCGCCCTGCGCATCGATGCGGCCAGGAGCCGCCGCTCGGAGCGCGAGGGGAGGTACGTTCCCCCCACCCCGACGAAGGCCAGATGGTGCCTGCCGAGCGACGAGGCCACCGACAGCACGAAGAGTCCGGCCATCGCGACCCACCCCTGCGACCCCGCCGACGCCTCACCCTCGAAGACTCCCCCACCCGCCACGACGACCACGTCGACGCTCCTGGCCGTGACCCACATCCGGGCCAGGTCACGCGCCGCGTTCCAGGGACGTGCGACCCCCCGGCCGACCCGCCCACCTGTCCACCCACCTGTCCACGGTGAGCGCTCCCGGTGCAGGGTGACGACGTCGACGTCGAACGCCTCGGCCGTCGCCCTGGTGTCGACCACCGAGGTGATCAGGCGCACCTCCACCCCGGGCAGGACCGACCGCAGTCGCTGGACCGTGACCGCGGCGGTCGCGTCGTTGCCGGTGTTGCCCACACCGAACCCTCCGAGCAGCCCGACCTTGAGCACGCCCCGCACCCCAGCCCTACCCCGGCGCACTGGGCATCACTCTCCGAACGTCAGGACGGCCTTGCGGATCACGAAACCTTCGGCGTAGCGGTGACGGCACTCGACCCCGCGCAGTCGGAGGATCGCCAGGAACGTCTCCTCGTCCCACCAGTCCCGCCCCCGCTGGGAGGGGTAGGAGGCGGTGAGCAGCTCCGCCTTGCGTCGCGCGTTCTCCCTGCTGATCGGGACGTAGTGGGTGACCGGACGGAGGTCGCCGTCCCACTTCGGGATCTCGTACTCGAGCACCAGCGCGTCCCGCCAGACCGTCGGTACGAGCTCGGCGACCAGCCGGTGGTCCTGGTGGGAGTCGTCCCTGCTGGGGCACAGCACCAGGTCCGGGCTGGTCTGCCGGGCGAGCAGCTCAAGCCCGGCCTTGGCCTCGCCCCAGTGGGCCGGCAGCCGCCCGTCGGGCAGGTCCCAGAAGCGGACGTCGGCTCCCGGGACGAACGCCGCCGCGGCCGCGCGCGCCTCGTCACGGCGGGCGGGCGACCCGGTGAGGGAGGCGAAGGTCGCGCGGACCTCGCGTCGCGCGCCGAGCTCGAGCAGCAGCCCGCCGCAGGCAATCTCGATGTCGTCCGGGTGCGCACCCAGGCAGACGATCTCGATCGGCCCAGCCGGCAACCCCAGGCTGATCATCGTCCGTCTCCCGACGGCGACGACGACGATTGTGAGGACGACGACGGCGAGGACGACGCGGCCTCCAGCCACGACACGGACGACCGCGCGGGCGCCACCTCAGGCACCTCCAGCACCGGAACCCGGCGCCCCGGAGCGGCCGGCGGGTCCGCCCACACCGCCCACGGGCACTGCCCTGTCCGGTAGAGCTCCTCGAGCTGGGAGCGCTCCTTGAGCGTGTCCATCGGAGCCCAGAACCCGTCGTAGCGCACGGCGCGGAACCTGCCGTCCCTGGCCGCCCGGATGCAGGCGTCCATGACGAGGTCCTCCCCTTCGCCGAGATAGTCGAAGATGCCCTGGCGCAGCACGAAGAACCCGCCGTTGATCCGCATCTCCATGTCGGCGACCGGCTCGATCCCCCGCAGGTTCCCGTCCGCGTCGATCTTCACTACGTGGAAGGAGTCCTGAGGGTCGACCGCGAGCAGGGTGCCGACGGCGTCGGTGGCCAGGAAGTCTGTGACGATCTGGTCCATCGGCGCGTCGGAGAGCACGTCGCCGTAGTTGGCGAGGAACACCTCGTCGTCCTCGAGGTAGCGGCGCACGCGGCGCAGCCGCTCCCCGATCGCGGTCTCCATCCCCGTGTCGACGAAGGTGATGCGCCAGTCGCTGATGTCACTCGAGAGCAGCTCGACCTGCTCGCCGCCCTTGGTCAGGACGAAGTCGTTGGAGTGCGTCTCCCGGTAGTCGAGGAAGTAGTCCTTGACGGCGCGGGCGCCGTACCCCAGGCAGAGCACGAACTCCGTGTGCCCGAAGTGCGCGTAGTACTTCATGATGTGCCACAGGACCGGGCGCGACCCGATCGGCATCATGGGCTTGGGCAGCGAGTCCGTGCCGGACCGCATGCGCATCCCCAGCCCTCCGCAGAACAGGACGACCTTCATCATTCCTCCAGTCCGGCCGCAGCCGTGGGTGGGTCGGGGAGCCGTCGAGGTGCCGCCCGATCGCGCATGGACGGGGCCACGGGACGCCCGCGCAGCAACCCGTCGGTCGTCCCGGCGTCGACGGCGCGGGCATAGACGGCGAGCGCACCGCGGGCGGCATCGATGGTGAGCGCCAGGTCGTCGTCGGTGTGGGCGGCCGAGATCACCAGGGACTGGGCCAGCACACCACGGTCGAGCAGCTCCTGGATGAAGAGCGTGCGCATCGCCTGGGACGGGTTGCCCTCGTGGTCCCGGGTGCCGAAGACCAGGCACGAGCCGCGCCCCATGATCGTCACCGCCTCGGCCAGCCCCGCCTCGGCGATCGCTGCGTTCAGCCCGCTGCGGAGCGCCTCGCCCTGACTCTCCATGATCCCGACGACGTCCCGTTCGGCGTAGGCGTCGGTCGCCGCCAGGTAGGCGGCGAGGCCGGTCGTCTCGGCGCCGTGCGTGGTGGAGAGCAGGAAGGGACGGGAGGCGTCGGTGTTGAGCCCACCGAGGTCCATGAGCTCGCGCCGTCCCGCCAGAGCCGAGATCGAGAACCCGTTGGCGAGGGCCTTGCCCCAGGTGGACAGGTCCGGGGTGACCCCGTACACGGCCTGCGCACCGCCCAGCGCCCACCGCATACCGGTGATCATCTCGTCGAAGACGAGGACGAATCCGTGGGCGTCGGCGAGGGTGCGCAGGCCCTCGAGGAAACCTGGTGCGGGCTCGACCGTGGCGGTCGCCTGCTCGAGGATGAGGGCTGCGATCTGCCCGGGGTGGGCTGCGAGCAGGGCGCGGACGGAGTCGAGGTCGTTGTACCGGAAGGTGACCGTGAGGTCCCGGTGGGCCTGCGGGACACCGGCCGCCATCGCCGTCGAGCCGATGAACCAGTCGTCGAAGGAGAAGAAGGGCTGGGTTCCGCAGATCGCCACGAGATCCCGCCCGGTCGCGGCTCGTGCGAGCTTGATCGCGGCGGTGGTGACGTCGGAGCCGTTCTTGGCGAACTTCACCATCTCCGCCCCCGGCACCAGCTCGACGAAGCGTTCCGCCGCCCGCAGCTCCCACACGCTGGGCCGGGAGAAGTTCACGCCGTCGCGGGCGGCCTGGACGACCGCGTCGACGACCGGGGCGTAGCCGTGGCCCAGGGTGACCGCCCGCAGTCCCATGCCGTACTCGACGAACCAGTTGCCGTCCAGGTCCTCGACCCGCGCTCCGGCCCCTCGGGCGATGACCGGGGCCATGTTCTCGGGGTACTGGTCGGATCCGCGGGCGTAGGTGTGCGAACCGCCCGGGATGAGGTCGTGGAGGCGCCTCTGCGCCTCGGCCGACTTCGTGAAGGTGCGCCGGGGGGCCGTGACAGCCGGCGCAGGCGCGCCCAGGCCGTTTCCACCGACGGGGTGGACCTCTGGGGTCTCGAGTCCGATCTCAGGCATGGGGGCTCCTCGTGTGCTCGGGGGAGGGACGGTCTGCACGGACGGGGCGGCTACCAGGGCGAACCGCCGAATCGTGTCCTACGCTGGGCATATGGAGATCATCAAGACATCGATTCCGGATCTGATCGTGTTCCAGCCGACTCCCCACAGGGACGAGCGCGGGTACTTCTCGCGTACCTTCGACGTCGCGATCCTCGCCGACGCCGGGATCGACCCTGCGGGCTTCAAGCAGGAGAACCAGTCCAAGTCCTTCCAGGGAGTGGTGCGCGGGCTGCACGGCCGCGCGAACAAGGGCGAGGCCAAGCTCGTGCGCTGCGCCCACGGCGCCGTGCTCGACGTCGCCATCGACGCCCGGCCGGGGTCGGCGACCTTCGGCCAGATGGAGACGTTCCTGCTCGACGACCAGCTCTGCCGCCAGGTCTACATCCCGCGAGGCTTCCTGCACGGGTACCAGGCACTGACGTCGGTGACCGACTTCGTCTACCGGATGGACGACTTCTACGGTCCCGGGGAGGACGTGACGGTCAACTACCTCGATCCCGACCTCGCCGTGCCGTGGCCGGCGCCGATCACGGTGGTCAGCGAGCGGGACCGCCAGGCCGGGTCGTGGGCGGCGTACAAGGCTTCGCTCGGCGTGGCCTGAGCCTGGACGTCTCACCACTGCCTCCCGAAGCCCTGTCGCTCTCGTCAGACCGGCTCGGTCGCGGTGACCGGATCGGTCGCGGTGACCGGCACGACCTCGCGGGGCATCGGGTCGAGCACGACCCATCGCCCGCCCTGGGCCTCGATCTGCGGCAACGCCGCCCGCACCTCGTCGAGGAGGTCCGGGACGAAGAGCAGCACCCGGTCCGGGCGCAGGGCCACGAGGTCGGCCGGGGAGACGATTGGGATCCGGTTGCCCGGCATCGTCCGCCCGTGCTTCCCCGTCGAGGCGTCGGCGACCGCGACCACGTGCTCCTTCTCGATGTGCGCCGAGCGCAGCAGCGCCGAGGTGCGTGACGCCGCACCGTAGCCGGCCACCGTCAGACCTGCCGCCGTCGTGCCCGCGAGATATTCCTCGATGGCTGCGACGGACTCGTCGAGGGCGACTCCCAGCGAGGCGACGTGGACGGGGTCGGTGATCCCCTCGGCCAGCTCGCGCTCGACCATCGCCGTGACGTCAGGGGTCTGCTCCCCGAAGGGTGAGCCCTCCTTGGCAAAGGCCAGCATGACCGTGCCGCCGTAGAGCGGGTACTCCCACGCACCGACCGCGACCAGGCCCACCTCCTTGCCCATCTCGACGAGGGCTGGGGTGGAGTAGTAGGCGAAGTGCCCGTGCCGCAGCGCGTTCCAGATCCCTGAACGGACGATCGCCGCCACCGTGTGGTACTGCATGAGGAGCACGCCGTCACCGGCGAGGTGCCCCACGCGCTCCAGGAGCGCGGCCCGCTGGTCGGCTGCGTGCATCATGCCGAAGATGTCGACGATGAGCTCGGCCTCGCCGTCGCTCACCTCGACCATGTGACGCGCCGCGAGCTGGTCGACCCAGGACCCCCCGTGCGGGCTCGGGTATTCCAGCACCCGCGTACCGGGCCGCACGAACCCTGCTGCCTCCGCCTGGGCGACGGCTGCCTCCGCCTGCGCGACGAGCGCGGCCGGTTCGACCCCGCGCGGCTCCTGCGGTGTGGTGGGGTCCGTCTCGAGCTGGACCAGGCCGGTCGTGGTGGACATGACCATGCGCAACGGGTGCTCGGGGTCCGGCAGCGGGTCGCCCGGCAGCGGGAAGAGGTCAGCCGGTGGCTGCTGCCCGAGGTCCAGGACGACGCGCCCCGCGGGGTCGCCCGACCACCGGCAGACCCAGCTCGGATCCGGGTCGGGCAGGAGGGGCGGCTCGCTCGATGTCCGGGAGAGGGAGGGGGCGACGGACTCGTTCACAGGTGTTCTCCTCATCGGTGGTCGTGCTGGTCTGTGTTCCTGCTGGGCCATGGGGTCTGGGTGGTGGGGCTCGGATGGGTGGGACGGGTGGGTGGGACGGGTGGCTGGGACGGGTGTCCGGAGCTGCGCCGGCGAACGGGCTAGCCGATGGTTCGCAGGGTGGCGAGGTCCAGGCGGCGGGCGGCAGCCAGCTCGTGGATCTTCTCGAGCCGGACGTAGCGCGGGCCTTCGAAGTCCACGAGCGACATGCCCCGAGCGGTCATGTCGCGGTAGATCTCCCGGACGCCGTCCGGCACCGTCCACTGCGGCTCGAAGCCCGGCAGCCAGGTGCGGATCTTGGTGAAGTCGACCTGGTAGTTGCGTGAGTCCGGGCCGGCGCCCTCCGCGAAGGAGACGGCCGACCCGGTGATGGCGCTGACCTGCTCGGCGATCGTGCGGATCTGCACCACGTCCTCGTCGCGGCCCACGTTGAACGCTTGGTCGTGGACCAGGTCGCGGGGTGCCTCGAGCACGGCGAGGAAGGCCCTCGAGATGTCCTCGACGTGGACGAGGGGCCGCCAGGGGCTGCCGTCGGACTGCAGCCGCACCTCGTCCCGGGTGAACGCCGTCCCGGTGAGGTTGTTGACGACGATGTCGGCGCGCAGCCGCGGGGAGGACCCGTACGCGGTCGCGTTGCGCAGATAGCTGGGTGAGAAGGTGGCGTCAGCGAGCGCCGACAACCCTTCCTCGGCCATCACCTTGCTCTCCCCGTACGGGGTCACCGGGTGGAAGGTGCCGTCCTCGGCCACCGGGGCGTCGCCGCCCGCACCGTAGAGGGAGCAGGAGGAGGAGAAGAGGAACCGCTCGACCCCGGCCGCCTTGGCCGCCTGGGCCATGTGCACGGCGCCCTGGGCATTGACCGAGTACGTGGCGCCCGGGTTGAGGTGACCGATCGGGTCGTTGGAGATCGCCGCGAGGTGGATCACGGCATCAAAACCCTCGAGGTCCGCCGCCGTCACGTCTCGGATGTCACCGGTGCGCTGCTCGTAGCCCCCGGGCTGGGGGCCGAAGTCGCACCCGTCGTACCACCCCGCGTCCAGGCCCACGATCTCGTGCCCGGCCTGTTGCAGGAACGGGACCAGCACCGTGCCGATGTATCCCCTGTCACCGTCTACCAGAACTCGCATTGCGCACCCTTCGTCGGCAGGGGCGATTCGACACGTCCGCCGACGCCCCTCTTCCGCCCCCTCTTCGGAAGTGTCCTGCACCCCATGGGGGTGTGCATCAGCGCGAAGGGTGATCTTGGGGTGATTCCTATGGGTGATCTTGGGGTGATTCGGGAGGCGAGACGAGGAGTGTGGGGCAAGAATCATCGACATGAAGGTCCTCCGGGTCTCCCACAGTGCCGTCATGGGTACGTGGCGTTCACGCGAGCGGGAGCTGCGATCCCGCGGGGTGGACGTCCGCCTGCTCTGCGCCCGGGTGTGGGACGAGGGCGGGACGACCGTCCCCCTCGTCCGTGGACCCGGGGAGATGGTGCGGGGGGTGCGGACGGTGGGCAGCCATCCCGCACTGTTCCTCTACGACCCCCGACCGCTGTGGCGAGCCCTGGGCGAGCAGTGGGACGTCCTCGACATCCACGAGGAACCGTTCGCTCTGGCCACCGCCGAGATCCTCGCGCTGCGCACCCTGCGCGCCGTGCTCACCCGCACGCGGCCCGCACCCTTCATCCTCTACTCGGCGCAGAATCTCACCAAGCGGTACCCACCGCCCTTCCGCTGGTTCGAGGCCCGCGCCCTGAGGGGTGCAGCGGCGATCTCGGTGTGCAACGAGGAGGCTGGGCAGATCTGCACGGCGAAGGGCCTGCGAGGGCGGGCCGAGGTGATCCCGCTCGGGATCGACCTCGCCGTCTTCACCCCTGCCGTCACCACCCCCGCAGTCGGTACGCCCGACGACTCCACGTCCCCCGTGGTCTTCACCCCGGCTGCGCTCGACGCTGCCGAGCTCAGGCCCACTGAGTCCACCGTGTCCACCGTGTCCGCCGAGTCCGCCAGCGAGGCCGCCAGTGAGTCCGCCAGTGAGTCCGCCGCCGGGCCAACCACCGGGCCCACCCGCGAGACGACGGCCCCGACCACCGGGATCGTCGTCGGGTACGCCGGTCGTCTCGCCTCGCACAAAGGGGTCGAGGTGCTGCTCGAGGCCGTCGCCGACGATGACCGCCTCGAGCTGCGGCTGGCGGGCAGCGGACCCCTGGAACCCGCGCTGCGCCGCAGGTGGCAGTCGCTGGGCGACAGGGTGACGTTCCTCGGGTCCCTCGACGAGGCCGAGCTGCCCACCTTCTACCGCGGCCTGGACGTGCTGGCCATCCCGTCCCTGGACACCCCGGGATGGGTCGAGCAGTTCGGCCGGGTCGCCGTGGAGGCGATGGCCTGCGGCACACCGGTCGTGGCGAGCGACTCCGGTGCCCTGGCCGACGTCGTCGGGCAGGCGGGGGTGCTCGTTCCGCCCGGCGACCCGGTCGCGCTCGGCGCGGCGCTGGTGCGGGTCGGGACGGATCCGGACCTGGCGGCCCGGCTGCGGGCAGCGGGCGCGGCCCGGGCAGCAGCCTGTTCGTGGCCCGAGGTGGCCCGGCGGTACCACGAGATGTACTCCGCGGTCGTGGCAAGCCGGGCGCCGGTCACGGCACGCCCGCCGGGTCACCGTCAGCCGAGCGACCTGATCGACCTGGGCGAGCCCGACCCGCCCGAGGTCGTCGTCGTCGCCTACGGCTCCCCCGACCTGCTCCAGTCCGCGCTCGCCCCGCTCACCGGCCGGTACACCGTCACCGTCGTCGACAACTCCTCCCTCCCCCGGATCCGCGAGGTGACCGAGGCGGCCGGCGGGCGCTACCTCGACCCGGGACGCAACGGCGGCTTCGGCGCCGGGGTCAACTACGCCCTCGCGAACCGTCAGCTCCCGGGCCGCGACGTGCTGCTCCTCAATCCCGACGCGGTCGTGCTGCCTGACGACGTCGACGCGCTGCACCGGGGACTGCGCCGCGACGTCCGCGCCGCGAGCGCGGGCCCGGCCCAGGTCGGCGCGGACGGGTCGCCCGCCCGGGTCCGGTGGCCCTACCCCTCCCCGCTGGGCACCTGGATCGAGGCTGTCGGGCTGGGCCGGCTGCGTCCGGTGCCCGACGACCGGTCCTTCGTCATCGGCTCCCTGCTGCTGCTGCGCGCCGAGGCTCTTGCCGAGGTCGGCGGATTCGACGAGCGGTTCTTCCTCTATGCCGAGGAGACCGACTGGGCGCTGCGCGCCAACCGCAGGGGGTGGCGGCACGTCGTCGTGCAGCAGGCGCGGGCGGTGCACGTGGGGGGCGGGACGAGCGCGGACCCGCGCGTGCGCGAGACCCACTTCCATGCCTCCCAGGAGCGGTACCTGCGCAAGCACCACGGGTCCACCGGCTGGCGCCTCGCGCAGGTCGGCGCGGTCCTGGGCGCGGCCGGGCGGGCCCTCCTGCTCAGCGGACCGGGGCGGGCCGGCGCACGCCGGCGCCTGCGTCTCTACCTGCGCGGACCCGTGCGTGCCGAGCTCGCGATCACCGGTACCCGGCGCGCCGGAGACCCCGCATGACCGCGCTGGCTGAATGGGTGCGGGCGGGTCGGGTCGAGCTGAGGCGAGCCTCCCCCGGCACCGGTCGCCGGGTCGGGCGCCTCGGCGCGTACGGTCTCCTCGTCGTCGGGGTGCTGGGGATCCTCGTCCTCATCGGCATGCTCGTCCCCTCCTACTCCGCTGTCGCTCTCGCGGCCGCCGTCCTCGTCCTGGCGATCGGGCTCACCGCCCACGAGCCCGTCGCGATCCCCGTGCTGGCCATGCCGGCGATGGTGATCGTCGAACGGGTCGGCGGAGAGGGCGCCAACCTCTCCTTCAGCGACTTCGCGCTCTTCGGGGCGTTCTGGTGCGCGGTCCTGCTGTGCCGACGCCCGTTCTCACCGCCCATGCGGACGCTGCTGTGGCTCTCCTGCGCCTACCAGGCCGCGACGTTGTTCACCGTGCTCTTCAACCCGTACCAGCAGAACACCATCGAGTGGTTCCACTCCTGGCTCTCGGTCGCCGGGGCGCTCGTGGTGGGATGGGCGGTCGGGCGCGGGGGGAGGGCCCGCACGGGCCTGACCCTGTTTCTCCTCGCCTGCCTCGTGATCGCGGTGCTGACCTGCATCGTCGCTGTGCAGCAGCTTGCTGCGGGTGAATCCGGGCCGGTCTACCTGGACTGGCCCGTGCCGATGCACAAGAACTTCATCGGCTGCGTCGTCGCCTTCGCCGCGCTCGTGGCGTACGCCCGGCCCCGGTGGGTCGGCTGGTCGCCGCCCCTGGCCCTGGCGGCGTTCTGGGTGTGCACGCTCGCGGTCGTCGCCTCCCAGGCCCGCCAGGCGCTCGTCGGGCTCGGCATCGGGGTCCTCATCGTCGCGCTGCGACCTGAGCCGGGTCGCAAGCGGTCCAAGCTCATCCTGGTCGCGGTCGTGCCGGCCCTGTACTTCGTGGGTTCCGTGATCCAGGAACAGCTGGAGTCGACCAACCGCTTCAACTCCGCCCACCAGCGCCTCGCCTGGTACCAGCAGGCCCTGGACATCTGGCGGGAGAACCCGGCGTTCGGCGTGGGGCTGCGCTGGTGGACGGCGGGACGGACGGAGTACGCCTTCCAGCCTCCCAACGCCGAGCTCGAGGTGCTGTCCTCGGCCGGCACCGTGGGCCTGGTCGGGTTCCTCCTCCTCATGGGCGGTGCCTTGGTCGTCCTCTGGCACCTGGACCGCCGGTACGGGACCCTCGCCTTCGCCATCCTGGCCATGCGCCTGGTCCAGGGCCAGTTCGACCTGTTCTGGTCAGCGGTCGTGGTGTCCGTCCCGTTCCTGCTGATCGGGGTGTGCCTGGGGGCGCAGGCCCTGGCGGCGTCCGAGGACGACCTCCCGGGCACGGCGCCTCGTCAGGTGGCCGGCGGCGGCCGCACCCCGGACCAGGCCGCGCCCGGGCCAGTGAGGCAGGCATGAAGATCATCCAGATCGCGCCGGTCATCGCGCCGGGGACCGGTGTGGGCGCCGTCGCCCACCATCTGGAGGCCGAATGGCGCCGGGCCGGGGTCAGCACCCTCCAGTTCACCCTGACCGACGCCCACGGCGGCTGGCTCCCCGTCCCGGGCCCGGGGCTGCGTGGCAAGGTCGCCCTCGCGGCCCGGGTCGTCTGGTTCTCGACCGTGGGAACCATAGCCGCCCGCCGGTTCCTCCGCCGCCACCCCGATGCGGTCTCCGTCTGCCACAACGACGCCGTCGCCGGGGACGTCTACGTCAACCACGGGATCGTCCAGGTCGCCATGCGCGCACGGGGACGGTACCGGTTGCGGATGGCCCGCAACCCGATGCACCTGTTCATCGCGGCCCGCGACGGTCTGCGCTACCGGGGGGCGACGCACCGCCGGGTCGTCAACCTCGTGGCGGCCGAGGAGACCGCACTGCGCGCGACGTACCCGCGGCTGCGCCCGGCGACCGTGACGATCGGCAACGGCGTCGACGTCGACCGGTACCGTCCCCCGACCACCCGGCAGCGCCTGGCCGCGCGGGCTGACCTCGGGCTGACCGACCACGACGTCGCCCTGCTGTTCGTCGGGCACGAGTTCGCCCGCAAGGGGTTGCCCGTCGTGCTCGAGGCGCTCACCCGGCTGCCCGCCCATGTCCACCTCGTCGTGGTGGGCGGGACGACGGACATGGTCGATCAGCTCCGCCGCGACGGCGCGGCGCGTGGCCTCGACGCGCGACTCCACCTCGTCGGCGCAGCGCCCGACCCCGTCCGCTACTTCCACGCCAGCGACATGTTCGTGCTGCCCAGCGCGTACGAGTCGTACGGCCTCGTGGTCCTGGAGGCACTCGCCTGCGGGATCCCGGTGGTCGCCACACCGACCGGCTGCGTGCCCGAGGTGGTGGTCGACGGCGTCAACGGCTACGCCACCCCCGCCGACGCCGGACAGATCGCCGAGGCGGTCCTCGCCCTGACCGGCGCGGACCGCGAGTCGCTCACCCGGGCCGCCCGCGCGTCCGCCCTGCAGCACTCCTGGAGCCAGGTCGCCGGCGCGTACCTCACGCTGTTCCGAGCGCTGCCGCTGGGGGGCGGTACCCGATGAGGATCGTGCACGCCATCCGGTCCGACGGGTTCGCCGGGGTCGAACGGCACGTCGCCCGGCTCGCGACGGCGCAGGCCGACGACGGCCACCAGGTCGTCGTGATCGGCGGCGACCCGGCGCCCATGCGGGCGGCCCTGGCCCCGGCAGGCGTCCACCACCTCCCCGCGGCGACGATGCTCGACGTCGCCGCCCGGGTGCGCGCCTGGGCTCCCACCGCGCACGTGCTGCACGTCCACATGACGGCCGCGGAGGTCGCGGCGACCCTCGCGGCGACGAGCCTCCTGGGCTCCGCGGGCTTCCCTCCTGTCGTGGCGACCCGGCACTTCGCCAGCCCGCGGGGCACCGGTCCGACCGGCCGCGTCACCGCGGCAGCCGCCCGTCACCGGGTCGCGGCACAGATCGCGATCAGCCGGTACGTGGCTGACCACATCGACGGGGCGAGCACCGTCGTGCACCCCGGGGTCGAAGACCGCCCGGACGGTCCGCCCGCCGCGGGGCGGCGGCGGGTGGTGCTCATGGTCCAGCGCCTGGAGGCCGAGAAGAACACCGACGTCGGCATCCGTGCCTTCGCCCGGTCGGGGCTGGCCGCTCGGGGCTGGCGCCTCGAGATCGCCGGTGACGGATCTCGGCGCGAAGAGCTCGCTGCCCTGGCCGACCGCACCGGTCTGGGCGCTTCCGTGGTGTTCCTCGGTGCCCGCAGCGACGTGCTCGACCAGATGACCACGGCTGGGCTGCTGCTCGCGCCGTGCGCGGTGGAAGGTCTCGGCCTGAGCGTCCTGGAGGCCATGGCGGCGGGTCTGCCGGTCGTCGCCTCGGCCGCCGGCGGCCACCTGGAGACCCTCGCCGGTCTTGATCCGCTCGCCCTCTTCCCCGTTCCCACCACCGGCGACGCGGCCGAGGCCGCGGGCGCGCACCTCGCCGAGCTGGCCGACGACGCCACGCGCCGCGACGACTACGGACGCCGCGCCCAGTCCGCTCAACGGTTGCGCTTCACCCCGCGCGCGCAGGTCACCGGGACCGACGCCGTCTACCAGGAGGTCGTATGAGACCGAGAAATGCGCCGAGAACGGCGTCGAGCCCACGCCACCTCGTGGTCTCCTCCCTTGAGAACTGGGACCACGTGTGGCGGCGCAACCAGTACCTCATCGCAGGCCTGCTGCGCGCAGACCCGGGCCTGCGGGTCCTCTTCGTCGAGCCGGCCGCGGACCCGCTGCACGAGCTGCGACGCGGCTTCCGGCCGCGCTGGGGCGGCCGGGTGCGCCGGGCTGAGGCGATCGAGGGTGTCCACCCGGACCAGCTGTGGTTCTTTCGGCCGACCAAGGCGCTGCCGCGCAAGATCGACCCGCGGGTCGACGACCGCATGACTGCGGCCGTGCGCCGAGCGGCGGGGCAGCTCGGGCTCACCGATCCCGTGCTCTGGGTCAACGATCCGGCAGCGGCGAACCTCGCGTCCGCGACGGGCTGGCCGGCCCTGTACGACATCACCGACGACTGGCTCGCGGCCGACCGCACTCCGCACGAGCGCGCCCGCCTCGTGGCCGACGAGGACCTGCTGCTCGAGCGCTGCGCGGAGGTCACGGTCTGCTCGGAGTACCTCGTCCAGGTCAAGGGCGCGACCCGCCCCGTGACCCTGGTGACCAACGGGGTGGATGTCGAGCGGTACCGCAGCCCGGTCCCGCGCCCGCGCGACCTGCCGCACGGACCGGTCGCGTTGTACCTGGGAACCGTCCACCGGGACCGCTTCGACGTCGAGGCGATGAAGGCCACCGCGCAGGAGCTCGGCGCGGACGCGACCGCGGTGATCGTCGGGCCGGTCCTGGACCTCACGTCGGCGGAGTTCCGCGCGCTCAAGGACGCCGGGGTGCTGCCGCTGGGACGACGCTCGTGGGACCAGGTCCCCGCCTACCTCCAGCACGCCGACGTGCTGCTCGTTCCCCACCTCGTCAATCGGTTCACCGACAGCCTCGACCCGCTCAAGCTCTACGAGTACCGCGCCGTGGGCCATCCCGTGGTCGCCACCCCGGTGGCCGGGTTCCGGGACAGCACCGACCCGCAGGTCAGCGTGGCCCCCGCGGCCGACTACCCAGCGGCGGTGCGCCGTGCCCTCGCGGCGACGGCGGGCTCGGCCCCCGGTGGTACGGCACCGGGCCTGGACGACATCCCGACCTGGGCCGGTCAGGGGGAGAAGATGGCCGCTGTCATCGACCGCGTCCGGCTGCACTCGCCCACACGGCGCTGATCGCCTGCGCGGTCGAGGCCACCGGGAAGCGCGCGATCGCCCAGTCGTAGGCGACTGCGGCACGGGCGACGGCCTGGTCGGGGTGGTCGAGCACCGCCAGCACAGCGTCCGCGAGCGCGCGGGAGTCGCCGGGGGGCACCAGCAGACCGCGGGTTCCGGCGAGGCTGGGGCGGGCGGGGCTCGCGTCAGCGTCAGCGTCAGCGTCAGCGTCAGCGTCAGCGAGGATCTCGGTGACCCCACCACCTCGGGTCGCCACGACAGGCACACCGCGGATCATCGCCTCGACGATCACCTGGCCGAAGGGCTCGGGGACCGGGGAGGCGTGGACGAACACGCTCGCGCCGTCGAGCTCGGTGGCCGTGTCGTCGGTGAAGTCGACCCAGGTAAGGCGGTCGGCGACGGCCAGCTGCTCGGCCTCGGCGCGGACCTGCGCCGCGTAGTCCTGGGCGGCGAACATCGGCGCACCCACGATCCTCAGCGTCGCCCCCGGGTACCGCGCCAGGATCGTCGGGGCGGCGCGGACCAGCTCGAGCTGGCCCTTCGTCGGGCTGATCCGCCCGATCATGACCACCACGGGGTCGCTCGGCCCGGTAGGGGGCACCCGTTCGTCGAAGCTGTCGAGGGCCTGGCCCGGGGCGAACCCGGGATAGATGACCGTGGCACCCGCAGGCAAGGTCCGCGCAGTCGCTCGGGAGTTCGCGACCACCCGCGCGGGGATACGGGAGGCTGCGCGGACCAACGCCACCATGAGGGCCGGCAGATAGTCCTCGCTGATCCGGTCGTGGACGTGCCAGACGAGCGGGCGCCGCGCCGCCCAGGCGGGCACGATCCCGAGCAGGTCCGACTTCAAGGACGTCGTGTGCACGACGTCGGGCCGGAGCGCGCGCACACGCCTCGCCAGCCGCAGCTGGAACGGGATAGCCGCCAACGCGGCGCGCAGCCCCGCGGAACGGGCTGCGGCTCCCCGGTCGATCCGGCCCACCGCCGGGTCGAGCTCGACGATCTCGACCGGGACGCCCGCGGATTCGAGGCGCCCACGCAGCGGGCCGTCGGCGAAGAGCAGGACGCGGGGGTCGACCTCGGTGCCGAGGGCCTCGCACATCCGCACGAGCGCCAGCTCCGCGCCGCCCAGCTCACCTGTGTGATCGAGGATCATGACCCGCAACGGCCGCGGTCGGCCACCCGGTTGTGTGGACGGCGAGTGTGCGGACGGGGCGTGTGTGGACGGCGAGCTCGCCATCAGCTGCGTGGGCTCTCCCGGCCCGGCCCCTGCACGGCCTCGACCGGGAGAAGGTCGTCGCGGCGGACCTCGGTCGCGTCGCCGGCGTCTCGGTCCGCGGGGCCAGCGTCTCGGTCCGCGGGGCCGGCGTCTCGGTCCGCGGAGGCGGCGCCGGTGCTGGTGGGGGTGGAGCCGCTCGCTGTCTCCGGGGCAGGCTCCGCCGCACCTGCTGCGTCCGGTGCGTCGACCTCGGCGGAGGCCGGGGCGGCCAGGGAACCGGCGGCCTCCGTACCGGACGCCTGGGTGGCGGACTTCGGTTCTGGTTCGTCAGCGGGCGCCGTGGTCGCAGCCACCGCCGCCGCAGCCGCCGCAGCCGTCGCAGCCGCGGCAGCCGTCGCAGCCGCAGCCGTCGCCGTGGTCGCCGGCGTCTCGGTGGTCGTCATCTGCGTGGGCGACTGACGTTCCTCCCCGTAGGTCGACGCGTACAGCATGCGCCTGTTCCCACGGACTCCCGCAAGCGCCAGGCCCACGACCGTGACGTTGTTGATCTTCAGCCGGGCGACGGCCTCGGTCAGGACAGCTCGGTCGGTCTGGCCGGCCGAGGCGATGAGCACAGTGCCGTCGGCGTAGCCGCCGAGGATCGTTGCGTCAGCAGCAGCCAGGACCGGCGGTGCGTCGACGACCACGACCTCCGCGGTCGCCCGCAGCCGGTCCATGATCTGCCGAGCCTGCGTGGACGCGAGGTAGTCCGCGGGGTCCATCTCCTCCTCGCGCAGCGGGAACACGCTGAGGTTGGGGACCTGCGTGGGGCGCAGCTCGTCGTCGGGCCCGGTCCATCCCTCCGGGGCCGGCAGCAAGGAATCGAGCTGTGGCCTGCGCAGGTCACCGGACACAGCGATCGTGCGCCGCCCGCTCAGGGCGAAGGAGGCCGCAAGGTTGGCTGCGACGAAGGACCGCGCGGCCCGGGGGTCGGTGGCGGTGACGACCACGACGACGCGGTCGACGTCTGACAGCGACACCTGGACGGCGGTGCGCAGCTCGCGGATCGACTCGGTGAACGGGGTCGCGACCATGCTCGAGACGGGGAGCGTCCGCGAGCTGCGGTACCGGCGGTCGGTAGCGCGCACCCCGGTGAGCTCGGCCAGGACCGCCACCCCGGTCAGCCGCGTGGCCTCGGACGCGGTGCGTACCCGCAGGTCGAGGCCGCGGCGGGCGAAGGCCAGCCCGATCCCGGCGAGCAGCCCGGCCAGGACCGCGATCGCGATGACGACCGCGGGGCTCGGACCGACGAGCGAGGCCGAGTCCGCCGAGGACTCCACCGCGCCCGGCGGGTTGATCGAGTTCAGCACGTTGGCCTGGGTGACGAGCGTCTGGTAGCCGGAGACGATCGCTCCTTGCTCGGCGGTGGCCAGCGGGTCGGTCGGGTCCACCTCGAGGCGCTCACGGACCAGGTCGAGCTGGGCGCTCAACGTGGCCTTCTGGGCGTCGATCACCGCGACCTGGTCGGCGCGCAGGCTCGTCAGATGCGCCGCGTACGCGGCAGCGAAGGCGTTGGTCACCGCGATCGCCTCGTCCGTGTCGCCGGACACCGCCCTGATGTTCACGAAGAGCCCGTCCTCGGAGCCGGGCTCGGCGCTCACCGTGGCGACGAGCGCCCCGAGCTCACCCTGGTATCCGAGCTCGGCAGCGGCTGCCGTGACGACCGGTTCGGAGGTCACGTCCTCGTTGCTGGTCGCGACGGTGACCACGGTCTCCTGCATCGTCTCCAGGGGCGAGGTCGCCGTCGTGAGCTGGACCGTCGAGGTCGCGGAGTACTGGGGGTCCTGACGGTCCAGGTACAAGACAGTTCCCAGGACCACCACCACCACCGCAGCAAGCAGCAGGTACTTGCCCTCCCAGAGGGTGCGCACGAACTCTCGGATCGTCATTCGGTTCCGCCTTCCTTGCGTGGTGCGGTGCCCAACAGTGCTTGCTCCCCGACGATCTCCCGCAGACGGCCAGCGAACTGCTGCGCCCCGAAACGTTCGGCGTGGTGGTGCAGCGCCTCCGGATCCCATCGCACGGCCAGCGCCTCCGTCAGCGCCCGCGCGACGCGGGGACCTTCGGGCTGGTCGAAGAACACTCCGGTAGCTCCTTCGACGACGGTATCGAGATACCCGCCGTCGCGCAGCACGACCGATGGTCGCCCGAATGCCGCAGCCTCCAGCGGAGACAGTCCGTAGTCCTCGTAAGACGCCGCGACCAGCGCCGCGCACGAGTGGTACAGCCACCGCAGCTCGGCGTCGTCGACGCGACCCAGGAGCACCACGTTGTGTGCCTCGCTCACGGCGAGGAGGCTCTCCAGCCGCGACCGGTCCGGCCCCTGCCCGACCACCACGAAGCCCCGGTCAGGGTGGTCCGCCGCCGCCTCGATGACGATGTCGACATTCTTGTAGGGCAGCAACCGGGCCACGCAGAGCACGAAGGTCCCAGCCGACCCGAGATCACCCGCCAGCGCGTCCAGGCCGGCCGGCCGACGCCGCTCTCCACCTGTGGACAGCGCCGGGGGCGGCGCGAGGATCTCGGCGTCGATGCCGTAGGCGGTCCGGACCGCCTCCCGGGTGACGGTCGAGTTCGCGAGGTAGAGGTCTGCGCTGCGAGCGGCGCGCAGGTCCCAGCCGCGCAGCGGGGGTGAGACCACACCGAGCAGGCCCGTCGCGGCGTACCGGCGGGCCCGCTGGGTCAGGGTCTCCCCCGCCTTCCCGGCTCCGAGGTACCGGTCCCGCTGGTAGAGCCACCGGGCCGGGGCGTGGCAGTAGACGATCTTGCGGCCGTCCGTGGGGAATCCGTGAGCCCACCCCGTCGAGCTCGCCAGCAGGACGTCCGCGTCGATCGGAGACGTCGAGACGGCCCGGGCCAGCAGCGGCAGCGCGAGCCGGTGGTCCCTGCGCAACGGACCGAAGCGGTTGAGCCGGGTGACCCGCAGGTCGAGGTCGGCCATCTCCGGGAAGGTCCGCGCCCGGTCGTAGAGCGTCGTGTACATCGGCGCACCCGGGAACGCCTCCGCCATGATCAGCGCCACCCGCTCGGCTCCCCCGCGCTGGGTGGCGTAGTCGTGAGCGAGCGCCACCCGTCCGGGGACGATCGCCCTTGGCTCGTCTCCTGCGCGCAGTCCGCCGATATCCGTCATATCCCGCCTCACCGTGGCTGGCTCTGATCGTAAATCAGAACACGAGGAGACGACCGGCGACCGGGGAAGTTCACCCGCGAGGGCTCGTGGCGGGCGCGGTCGGCGGAGCCGGTCCCGGCTCCGCCGACCGGGTCAGGGCTTCGTGTGGAACTTCAGCTGGGCCTTGACGAGGCCTTCGGTGAGGACGAGCTCAGCTGCGTCGGCCGCGTCGTCGAGCAGGAAGGGGAGCTCTTTGCGCTCGGTCGGGGTGAAGTCCTTGAGGACGAAGTCCGCGGTGTCCATCCGTCCGGGTGGGCGTCCCACCCCGGTGCGCACCCGGACGTAGTCCTTGGTGCCGAGCGCCTTGGTGATGTCTCGGAGGCCGTTGTGCCCGCCCTCGCCGCCGCCGATCTTGCACCGCACGTCACCGAAGGGGATGTCGAGCTCGTCGTGGACGACGAGCACGTGCGCAGGATCCACCTGGAAGTACTGCGCGAGGGATGCGACCGGCCCGCCCGAGGTGTTCATGTACGTCGACGGCTTGGCGAGGATGACGCGTGGGCCGGGGGCTCCGCCCGGGAGCACACCCAGCCGCGCCTGCGCGACGACCGCACGGGAGCGGTGCGAGGAGAAGGTCACCCTCGAGCGACCGGCGAGCACGTCGAGCACCATCTGCCCGACGTTGTGCCGGTTCCCGGCGTACTCGGCGCCGGGGTTGCCCAGGCCGACCACGAGCCACAGATCATCGGACACGGTGTGCTCCTTCTCAATGCCTGGTTGGAGTGTGACGGACGACGAAGCGCCCAGCACCGAGGTGCTGGGCGCTTCGTGAGACGCTGACGGGCCGGCCGCGGGCCGACCCACCAGGGGCTAGAGCAGCTTCTCGGCAGCCGAGGCGGAGGCTGCGGACTGCGCCGCGGCGACCTCGGCCGCGGCGGCGTCGTCAGCCGAGCTGTCTTCGGGCAGGGTGATGAGGACGATGTCCGCGTCCGGGTCGGTGATGAGCGCCGAGCCCTCGGGCAGGACGAGGTCGCGGGCGTAGACGACCGAACCGGCGACGAGGCCTTCGATGGACGCCTCGATCCAGGTCGGGATGTTGGTGGCGAGCGCCTCGATGAGGACGGTCTGCGACTCCAGGATCGTGATGGTTCCGGGCTCTGCAGCGCCGCTGACGTGCACGGACACCTCGACCTCGACCTTCTCGCCCTTCTTGACGATGAGGAGGTCGACGTGCTCGATGACCTGCTTGACCGGGTCGCGCTGGATGTCCTTGGCCAGGGCCAGCTGGATCTCGCCGTCGAGCGAGATCTCCAGGAGCGCGTTCTGCTGCTTGAGAGCGAGCATGGTCTGGTGACCGGGGAGCGCGACGTGGACCGGTGCGGTGCCGTGCCCGTAGAGGACGGCGGGGATCTGGTTGTTGCGGCGCGTGCGGCGTGCGGCACCCTTACCGAACTCGGTGCGGGCCTCGGCGACGAGCTTGTTCTTGTCAGACACGTGTGACTCCAGGGAAAGGAAAGTGGGCCGACGACCAGTGGGGAGCAGTCGGCTGTCACCTGGAGGGACATGATGAGTGAAGCTGCCTCATCCAGGAAACGGGCGGTACGCATCGGCGCGGGACACATGACGGACGCGCGAACAGCGACCGCCCAGTCGATTACGGAGGTCTGAACCGTCCATGACCGCCCGGATCTCATCCGGCCCGTCAGACGTCCCTCGCCGAGGCAACTCGGCCAATATACCCGTCAGGGCACCTCGCCGTCGAACTCCCACCTGACGGTCACCGATGCGGAGATCTCCTGGGTCCCTGGGTCCACCCCGAACGGCGCCCCCACGACGTCCGCACGCATGGCCATCATCCGTGCGCCGGCTCCCCCGCCGCCGCCCTCGGTGATGTCGACGACTCTGCCGAGGCGGCGCCCGGCAAGGCCGGCGAGCTGTTCGGCGGTGGCGCGGGCGTCGGCGAAGGCCCGGTCGCGGGCCTGCGTCAGGTTCGCGGAGGGGTCCCCCACCCGCAGATGCATGGACTCCAGCTGCGCGACCGGGCCGGCCGCGGCCAAGGCGCCGCGGACCGCTTCGCCCGCCGCCGCGACGTCGCGCACGAGGACACGGAGGGTGAGCCGCGCGGTCGTGCGCGGCGCGGCGTTGTCGGGGCGCTCGGTCCAGGTGGAGGACTGGGAGCTGCCCAGGTCGCGCGGGGCGACCCCGGAGTCGAGCAGGCTCGCGCGTGCGGCGTCGAGACCGGCCGTCGCAGCGTCGATCGCCTGCTGCACGTCGGGCGCGGTGGCCTGCGCGCCCAGCTCGACCTGGACCACGTCGGGGACCGCCTCGACGACCCCGCTCCCGGTCACGGTGATGCCCCCGCGCGCACGGGGGCGCCGGCCGCTCTTCGTGTGCATGTGCTGTCCCATGGCCACATCCTTGCCCGTCGTGGCGGTCGTCGCACCCCGCGCGACAGTGACACCGGGATAGCGGGGATACCGGGGGCGCGGGGGTGCGGGCTGCGCGGGTGCACGTCGGGCCCCGGACCGCGCCGACGAGAGACGCGGGCCGGGGCCCGGGACGTGCGGTCAAGCCGGCTCGGGGCAGGTCAGGCGTTGCCCTCGAACAGCGAGGTGACCGAGCCGTCGTCGAAGACCTCGCGGATCGCGCGAGCGAGCAGCGGGGCGATCGAGAGGACGGTGAGCTTGTCGAACTGCTTGTCGGCCGAGATCGGCAGGGTGTCGGTGACGATCACCTCGCGCGCTCCGCACTCGGACAGGCGCTTGGCCGCCGGGTCGGAGAGCACGCCGTGGGTGGCGGCGACGATGACGTCCTTGGCGCCCGCCTGGAGCAGCACCCGGACGGCCGCGGCGATCGTCCCGCCGGTGTCGATGAGGTCGTCGACGAGCACGCAGCTGCGGCCCTCGACCTCACCGACGACGCGGTTGGCCACGGACTGGTTGGGCACGTTGACGTCCCGCGTCTTGTGGACGAAGGCGAGCGGCGCCCCGCCGAGCTTGTCGGCCCACTGCTCGGCGACCCGGATGCGACCGGCATCAGGTGAGACGACGGCGACGTTCGTGAGGTCGACCCGGGTCCGCACGTAGTCGGTGAGCAGCGGCATGGCCCACAGGTGGTCCACCGGGCCGTCGAAGAAGCCCTGTGCCTGCGAGCTGTGCAGGTCCACGCTCATGATGCGGTCGGCGCCGGCGGTCTTGAACAGGTCCGCCATGAGGCGGGCCGAGATCGGCTCGCGGCCGCGGTGCTTCTTGTCCTGGCGGGCATAGCCGTAGAAGGGCTGCACCACGGTGATGGTCTTGGCGGACGCACGCTTGAGCGCGTCGCACATGATCAGCTGCTCCATGATCCACTGGTTGATCGGGGCCGTGTGCGACTGCAGGACGAAGACGTCCGCGCCGCGCACGCTCTCACCGAAGCGGACGTAGATCTCGCCGTTGGCGAAGTCGTAGGCCGAGGTCGGGACGATCCCGGTGCCGAGCTCGCGGGCAACGTCCTTGGCGAGCTCCGGGTGCGCACGCCCGGAGACAAAAACCATGCGCTTCTCGCCGTCGGAGGAGATGATGCCAGTCATCAGTCGCGGTGTCCTTCAGTGGTGCCGCCGGTCCCAGGGCGCGGCGCGTCCTGGTGCTCGGTTGCGGTTGGGGGGCTGGGAACAGGAAGGGTTGCCTGGTGGTCGGCCTGTGCGCGTTCCGCCCGGGCCTGCGCACCGAGCCCGGTGGTCGAGCCGCCGGCCTCCACGCGCATGCGTTCGGCCGCGCGGGCCGCGTCGGTCCCGGGCCGACGACGTTCCACCCAGCCCTCGATGTTGCGCTGGGCTCCCGCGGACACCGCCAGGGCACCGGAGGGGACGTCGTTGCGGATGACCGAACCGGCTGCGGTGTACACGCCGTCGCCGACGTGCACCGGTGCGACGAAGAGGTTGTCCGCGCCGGTGCGGGAGAAGGACCCGATGGTCGAGTGGTGCTTGTGCACCCCGTCGTAGTTGACGAAGACCGTGGCCGCGCCGATGTTCGTGTGCTCACCGATGGTCGCGTCGCCGACGTAGGACAGGTGCGGGATCTTCGAGCCGTCCCCGATCGTGGCGTTCTTCGTCTCGACGAACCCACCGATCTTGCCCCCCGTGCCCAGCACCGTGCCGGGGCGCAGGTAGCTGAACGGGCCGACCTTGGCGTCGTCGCCGATCACCGACAGCTGGGCCTGGGTGCGGGTGACGGTCGCGTGCACACCCACCTCGACGTCGGTCAGCGTCGTGTCCGGGCCGATCGTGGCACCCTCGCGGATGACCGTCGCCCCGTGCAGCTGCGTCCCGGGGAGCACGGTCACGTCCTGCTCGAGCTCGACGTCGACGTCGATCCAGGTGGTCCCGGGGTCGATGATCGTCACGCCGTCGAGCATCCAGCGGTGCAGGATCCGGCGGTTGAGCTCGGCGCGCAGCACCGCGAGCTGGGCGCGGTTGTTGACGCCCTCCACGACGAAGTGGTCGGGGGTGCGCACCGCGCGGACCCGCCCGCCCTCGTCGCGGGCGATCGCCAGCACGTCGGTGAGGTAGACCTCGCCCTGGGAGTTGTCCTGGTCGACCCGGCTCAGACCGCGGCGCAGCACGGCGGCGTCGAAGACGTAGATCGAGGAGTTGATCTCGCGGATCTCGCGCTGCGCCTCGGTGGCGTCGCCATGCTCGACGATGGACAGCACGTCGCCGGTGGCGGAGTCGCGCACGATCCGGCCGTAGCCCGTCGCGTCGGCGACCTCGCTGGTCAGCACGGTCACGGCGTGGGAGCCCGCGGTGTGCGCGGCGAGCAGGTCGGCCAGGGTGGCGGTGTCCAGCAGCGGGATGTCACCGGCCATGACCACCACAGCTCCGGTCAGACCGTCGCCGGCGCGGCCCTCGCTGCCCTCGGGGACACCGGCGATCGCCGCCTGCGCCTGCGCTGCGGCGTCGAGCACGCTCAGGGCGCACTGGACGGCGCGACCGGTCCCGGGAATCTCGTCCTGGTCGACGATGAGCAGGGACGAGTCGAAGGAGGTGGCGTGCTCGGCGACCGCGTCGCGCTCGAACCGGACGACGACGGCGACCCGTCGCGGGTCGAGGCCGTTGGCCGCGGTGATCGCGTGACCGAGCATGCTGCGACCGGCCAGAGGGTGCAGCGGCTTCGGCAGGGTCGAACGCATCCGGGTACCCCCGCCTGCAGCGAGGATGATTACAGCCGCGGGTTGAGCGGTGGTCACGTAGGACTCCCAGGAGCTCGAGATCGTCTGCCATGCGACGCCACATGTCATGGCGCGCGCTCCGCCCCCAGGACTCGAACCTGGACCAAGGGCACCAAAAACCCTTGTGCTGCCGATTACACCAAGGCGGAATGAAAACCGACGGGCCGGTGCGCAGCGCGGAACGCTGAGAGGACTGCAGGAGTTCGGTGCTCATTCTGCCAGGATTTTCTGCTGCGCCAAACGCTGACCGTACCGGGGGTCCGGCATGATGGACCCGTGGCCTCCGACAGCAAACGCGTCCCCCGCTCCCGAATGACGGCGAAAGAACGCCGTGAGCAGCTCATCGTCGTGAGCCGCGCGCTTTTCGCCCAGAAGGGCTTCGAGGGCACGAGCGTGGAGGAGATCGCCGCTCGTGCGGAGGTGTCCAAGCCGGTCGTGTACGAGCACTTCGGTGGCAAGGAAGGGATCTACGCGGTGGTCGTGGACCGCGAGATCGAATCCCTCACGCATGCGCTCACCGGCGCGTTGACGGCGGGCGGCCACCCGAAGGTCTTGCTCGAACGCACCGCGCTCGCGCTGCTCACCTACATCGAGACCAACGAGGACGGTTTCCGGATCCTCGTCCGCGACTCCCCCGTCGCCCAGGCGACCGGGACCTTCTCGAGCCTCATCGGCGACGTCGCCACGCAGGTCGAGCACCTGCTCGCGGACCAGTTCAAACGGCGCGACCTCGACCCGCGGATCGCGCCCATCTACGCACAGATGCTCGTCGGCATGGTCGCCCTCACCGGGCAGTACTGGCTCGACGCTCGCCACCCGGGAAAGTCCGAGGTGGCCGCCCACCTGGTCAACCTGGCCTGGAACGGTCTCTCCGGGCTCGAGCGCCGTCCGTCGCTGCCCACCGTGACCGGCACCTGAGAAACCCTCCCGGTGGCGACCGGCGCGCCCGCTTGCGGGTGGCCACGCCGGTGCGATTAGGTGGATCATTCCCACATTCCCGCCCGACGCCGTGTTGAGGACAAGATGCCTGCGCTCGAGTTCGACACTCTGACCAAGAACTTCGGAAGCCTGCGGGCTCTGGACGCCCTGTCCTTCTCGGTCGAGGCCGGGGAGATCTTCGGCTTCGTCGGGTCCAACGGCGCCGGGAAGTCCACGGCGATGCGCATCGCGCTGGGGGTGCTGGCGGCCGACTCCGGCGAGGTCCGCTGGGACGGTGGCCCGCTGGGCTTCGAGGGCCGACGGCGGGTGGGCTACATGCCCGAGGAGCGGGGCCTCTACCCGAAGATGAAGGTCGGCGAGCAGCTCGTCTACCTCGCCCGCCTGCACGGCCTCGACGCACAGGCGGCGCGCGAGTCGATGGAGCTGTGGACCGAGAGGCTCGGCGTCGACGCCCGGCGCGGCGACGAGGTCCAGAAGCTCTCCCTGGGCAACCAGCAGCGGGTCCAGCTCGCCGCCGCCCTCGTCCACGACCCGCAGATCCTCGTCCTCGACGAGCCGTTCTCCGGGCTCGACCCGGTCGCCGTCGACGTCATGAGCGGGGTGCTGCGCGAGCGCGCCGACGCGGGTGCGCCGGTGGTCTTCTCCTCCCACCAGCTCGAGCTCGTCGAGCGGCTGTGCGACCGGGTGGGGATCATCCGCGCCGGGTCGATGGTCGCCGTCGGGTCGGTCGAGGAGCTGCGCTCGACCACCGCACCGCGCTGGCTCCTGGACTCCGCGGCACCGCCCGAGGCCTGGCTCCCGGGCCTGCCCGGGGTGCGTGTCGTCTCCCGCGACGGCAGCCGGACCGTCCTGGAGGTGACCGACGTCCCCGGCGCCGAGCAGGAGGTGCTCCGCGCGGCCCTGGCCGGGGGACCCGTCCGCGAGTTCTCTCCCGCACGCGCGTCCCTCGCCGAGCTGTTCCGGCACGTGGTCAGCCGGGACGAGACCCCCGTCGCGCCCCGCGCGCCCCGTGCCTCCCGTGTTCCCAGCTTCTCCCGCACGAGCAAAGGATCACCCTCATGAGCGCCGACATCCGCTCCGTCTCCGGGTGGAGCGGAGTCCGGCTCGTTGCCGGTCGGGAGATCCGGCAGCGCATCCTGGCGAAGTCCTTCATCTGGAGCACCGTCGCTCTTGTCGTGCTCATCCTCGTCGGAGTCGTCGCCGCCAAGTTCATCAGCGAGTCCGACCAGGTCCTGCATGTGGGAGTCACGGCCCAGACCGAGTCCCTGGGTGAGCCGCTCGTGTCGACCGCGGCCAGCCTGGGCGCGACGGTCGACCTCACCACGGTCGACGAGGACGCCGGGCTCGCGGCGATCGCCGACGAGTCCCTCGACGCCCTCGTCGTGGGGACCTCCGAGTCCTTCGAGGTGGTCGCCAAGTCCCAGCTCGACGCGACCCTCGCCTCGGCGTTCTCCGTGCTCGCCCAGCAGGCCGCCCTCGCCGACCAGATCCGCGACCTCGGCGGCGATCCGAGCGCGGTCGGGGCCGCAGTCGCCGAGGCGAGCGTCGAGGTCGTCTCTCTCGAGCCCCCGCCCGAGGTCGACGGCTCCCAGATCCTCTCCGGGTACATCGTCGGGATTCTGCTCTTCATCAGCCTGCAGATCTGCGGGCAGCTGGTCGCCCAAGGGGTCGTCGAGGAGAAGACGAGCCGGGTGGTCGAGCTCCTGCTCTCGACCGTCCGTCCCTGGCAGCTCATGGCCGGCAAGGTCCTGGGCATCGGCACGATCGGCCTCTTGCAGGTGCTCGTGCTGCTGGGCGCAGGAGTCGGCAGCGCGACAGCCCTCGGGCTGACCGACACGATGGACGTCAACCTCGGTGCCACGGCGCTGTGGGTGATCGTCTGGTTCCTCGTCGGCTTCACCATGTACGCGCTGCTCTTCGCCGCGGCCGGCGCCATGGTCTCGCGCCAGGAGGAGGTCGGCTCGGTGACCTCGCCGATCCTCGTGCTCATGATGATCCCGTACATCGTGGGGGTGTCGATCGCCCCGTGGGACCCGGACAACCCGCTCGTGCTCTGGCTGTCGTACCTGCCGTTCACGTCACCGCTCATCATGCCGATCCGGGTCGCCCTGGGTGCGGTCCCCGGCTGGCAGGTCGTCGCGGTACTGGCGATCAACATCGCGGTCATCCCGGTGCTCGTGTGGTTCGCGAGCCGGGTCTACTCGGGCGCCGTGCTGCGCACCGGGGCGCGGATCAAGCTCAGGGACGCGCTGCACGCCGCGTAGGACGCCGCCGTCAGGCGGGGCGTCGGACGCCGCTCGGGCACGGCCGTCGGGCACCGCGTCAGGCACCGCGTCCGTCAAGAGTCTTGACGTCAAGTAATCTCATGGCATGAGCACCGGGACCGAGGACGAGGTCGACCGTATCGTCGCGGCCTGGACCCGGGTGCGCCCTGACCTGGACGTCTCCCCGCTGGCGGTGCTGTCCCGGGTGAGCCGGCTGGACCGTCACCTCGACCACGCCCGCCGCGGCGCCTTCGCCCGCAGCGAGCTGGAGCCGTGGGAGTTCGACGTGCTCGCCGCGCTGCGCCGAGCGGGTGAACCTCATGTCCTGTCCCCCGGGGCACTGGTCACCCAGACCATGGTCACCTCGGGAACCATGACCAACCGGATCGACCGGCTCGAGGCGCGCGGCCTGGTCGAGCGCGCACCGTCCCCGGACGACCGCCGCGGCGTGCTCGTCCGGCTCACCGACACCGGCCTGACCCGGGTCGACGCCGCTTTCAGCGACCTGCTCGCCGTCGAGCACGAGGTCCTGGCGGTCCTGGACCCGGCCGACCAGCCGGCGATGGCCGACCTCTTGCGACGGCTCGTGGCCCAGTTCGACACCCTGTCGTGAGGCCGCGTCCGGTCGCAGTCGAGCCCGCAACGCACCCGCTCCCCGAGCGTCGTCGGCCTGCCGGGGAAACAATCGACAGGAACGGGGATGATTCTCGACCGCCACGCGTTGACAAGTAGAGCCGTCGACTCGTCCACCCGCCCGGCACACCCGACCCACTCAGACAGGGAATCGCGACATGGTTCATGCCTCCGTTCTCCCGTGGCTCGATCCCGTGACGATCATTCCTCAGCTCGGGCCGTGGGCGCTGCTCGGGATCTGCTTCATCGTCTTCGCCGAGACCGGGCTCCTCGTGGGCTTCCTGCTTCCCGGCGACACGCTGCTGTTCTTCGCGGGGCTGCTCACGCACACCGGGGTGATCAGCATCGACATCTTCTGGGTCTGCCTCGCCATCACCGTCTCGGCCTTCCTCGGCGGGGAGGTCGGGTATCTCATCGGCCACCGGTTCGGTCCCACGGTGTTCGAGCGCAAGGAGTCCGGGCTGTTCAGCATGAGGAACGTCGAGCGGACCAACGTGTTCTTCGACAGGTTCGGTGGCCGCGCCGTCATCATCGCCCGGTTCATCGCGGTGGTGCGCACCTTCGCCCCCGTCGCAGCCGGGGTGGCACGCATGGACTACCGCCGGTACTCCCTCTACAACCTCATCGGTGCGGTGGTCTGGGGAGCGGGCCTGGTCATGCTCGGGTACCTGCTGGGCGGGATCACCTGGGTGAGCAGGTTCGCGCAGCAGTACATCGACGTCGTCATTCTCGGAGCCGTCGCGCTCACGGTCGTGCCGATGCTCATCCACTACGCGCGGTCCTCCCGGCAGGCCCGCCGCAGCCCCGCGGCCGATGCGGCTGACGCGGCCAGGCCGGCCACGACCAGGCCGTCAGCCAGCTCGGCTGCGTCCGGCTCGGCCGTTCCCAGCCTCGCATCCTCCAGCCTCGCGTCCACCAGCCTCGCCGGCTCCGGTTTCGCAGCCCCCGGCCTGGCCGTCTCGGGCGTCGCAGCCTCCGGCCTCTCGACGTCCAGCTTCGGGCTCGCCGGCTCGGCCGCCGAGGGTGCGGACTCCTCGGCCACCTCCTCGGGCGACGTTCCCCTCGATCACGGTGACCAGCCCGCCTGACCCGCCCGCCTGACCCATCCGTCGGACTCACCCGTCTGAACAGCCCCGTCCGACGTGCGCCGTGCTGCCGAGTCCGGTGCCGGACAGCCGGACAGCCTGTCAGCCGGTCAGCCGGCGTCGGCGCTGCGGACGGTGGTGGCCATGGCCGGCGCGAGGTCAGCCACGAGGATCTTCCAGCCGTCCAGCGCGGGGCCCTGCGCCGCACCGGGGACGAGGACCAGGTCGACCCTGCTCGATCCGATCCAGAACGTGTCGACCTCGTCGTCCCCTGCCGCGGCCCGCGCCACGGCGAGGCGGGCGGCGTTCGACGACGGGTCACGGGAGAGGTCGACCGAGCCGTCCGCCGTGGTGAGCCTGACGTCGAGGAGCACCCGCCCCTCGGCCTCGGCGGTGCTCGTCCAGCCGGTCAGCGCGGCGGCGACCGCATCTGCCTGCTCCCACCCGTCGCCGGCGAGGATCACCTCGGCCGCGCCGCGCGGAAGGCCTGCGGCCGAGTCGGGCTCGACGGCGACCGCGACGGCGTCGTCGGCCGCGCTCACCCCCGCCACCCCACGGGCGAAGTCCTCGAAGTCGGCGACGACGGCTGCCACCGCCGGGTCGAGGGGTGAACCGTCCGCGGACGACAGGCCCGCCGAGGCCCCGGGCACAGGGTCCAGCCCCGCGTCCCCGACGCTTAGCTGCACCACGAGCGCGACCACCCCGCCCACGAGCACCCCCGCCCCCACGACGACGGCGAGGACTGCCGCCACCACACGCCACCGGGCTCGTCCACCCCGCGAGCCGGAGTCCGCCGCCGGCAGCGCGCCAGACAGCTCGCCGAGCAGCAGGTCACCGGCCCCGCCGATGGTCGGCGGCTCGGCCTCGGCGGTGCCGTCTGCCGTGCTCGCCGGCGTGCGCCGCGCCATCAGCCGGCGCTCTCGGCGTGGTCGAGCCACTGCGTCTCGAGGGCTTCCTTCTCCTCGGCCAGGACCCGCAGGTCGCCGCCGAGGGCGGTCACCGCACCGTGGTCGGTCGCCTGGGCGGCCATCTTGTCGTGGATCTTCGCCTCGAGCTCAGCGATCTTCGTCAGGCGCCGTTCGATGCGGTTGATCTCCTTCTTCGCCGCGCGCACGGTCGCCCCGCTCGGCGCCGCGGCGCCGGGGTCACCGGCCGCCGTTCCCGAGGCTCCCGGCGTGGTGCCTGCCCTGCCTGCCGACCCGGTACCCGACCCGCCTCCCGACCCGCCTCCGGCCGCGGCGGCCATCGCCGCGTGGCGCAGCTCGAGGTACTGCTCGACGCCGCCGGGCAGGTCTCGGATCGTGCCGTCCCCGAGCAGGGCGACCTGCCGGTCGCAGACCCGTTCGAGCAGGTAGCGGTCGTGGGAGACGACGATGAGCGTCCCGGGCCAGCCGTCGAGCAGGTCCTCCAGCGAGGCCAGGGTGTCGGTGTCGAGGTCGTTCGTCGGCTCGTCCAGGAGCAGCACGTTCGGCTCCCCCACGAGCAGGCGGAGCAGCTGCAGCCGGCGCCGCTCACCACCGGAGAGGTCACGCACGAGGGTCAGGGAGCGGTCGTGGGTGAAGCCGAGGCGCTCGACGAGCTGGTCGGCACTGAGCTCCTTGCCGTCGACCGCGACCGTGCGCTTCTCCTGCTCGATCACCTCGACCACCCGCAGGCCGCTGATCTCGTCGAGCTCGCCGACGTCCTGGGTGAGCTCGGCGATCTCGATGGTCTTGCCCCGCTTGACCCGGCCGGAGTCCGGCTGGGCGCGCCCGGAGAGCAGCTTGAGCAGCGTCGTCTTGCCGGCGCCGTTGACGCCCACGACCCCGTACCGGTCGCCGGGGCCGAGCCGCCAGGTCACGGCGTCGAAGAGGACCGCGCCGTCGGGGTTGGGGTGGCCGTCGGCGGTCGGTACCCGCAGGGACACGTCCTCGAGGTCGAGCACGTCCTTGCCCAGGCGCTTGGTCGCCATCCGGGTGAGCTCGAGCGGGTCGCGCGGGGGCGGTTCGTCAGCGATCAGGGCGGCCGCGGCGTCGAGGCGGAACTTCGGCTTCGAGCTGCGCGCCGGGGCTCCGCGCTGCAGCCAGGCGAGCTCCTTGCGGAGCAGGTTGTCGCGCTTCTCAGCGGTCGACTGGGCGGTGCGGGCACGCTCCGCGCGGGCCAGCACGTAGGCCGCGTAGCCGCCGTCGTACCCTTCCACCGCCCCAGTCCCGTCGCCGGTGACCTCCCACATCCGGGTGCAGACCGCGTCGAGGAACCAGCGGTCGTGGGTGACGACGACGAGCGCGCCGCGCGCACCGGGGCGGGCATAGCGCTCGTGCAGGTGGGTGGCCAGCCAGTCGACACCCTCGACGTCGAGGTGGTTGGTGGGCTCGTCGAGGAAGATGACGTCGTGGTCGGCCACGAGCAGCGCGGCGAGCGCGACCCGGCGGCGCTGCCCGCCCGAGAGCGCGTCGACCTCCTGGTCGAGGTCGAGGTCGGCGAGCAGCCCGGCGTGGACCGAGCGGATCGCCGCGTCCTTCGCCCAGGTGTGCTCGGCCGCGTCCCCGTGCACGACGTCGCGCACGCTCCTCCCGGGAACGAGCTCGTCGCGCTGGTCGAGCATCCCGACGTCGAGCCCACCCACCCGGGTGACCCGGCCGTCGTCGGGCAGGAGCTTGCCGGCCAGCAGACGCAGCAGCGTGGACTTGCCGGCGCCGTTGGGGCCGACCACACCCACCCGGTCGCCGTCGTCGAGGCCGAGGCCGACGCCGTCGAGCAGCACGCGTGTTCCGGCCACGACGCGCAGTCCGTGGGCGCTCAAGAGGTGAGCCATGTGCTTCTTCCGTCGAGCGGGTGGTCAGATCAGATGAGGCGGAGGTCCGCGGCCGCGCCCGGTCCATTGTCTCAGCCCGATCGGGCCTGGCCCCGACGGCAGCGGCGGACGGCAGGCGGACGGACGGCGGCGCGGCGAGCGGACTGCGAGCGGACGGCGGTCGGACGGCGAGCGGACGGCGGCGCGGCGGGCCGCGGGAGCCACCTAGGCTTGACCCATGGCCCACCTCCTCGGCGGCGAATCGCTGCGCCTGTCCTTTCCCACCAAGCTCGTCTTCGAGTCGGTGACCGTCGGCGTCAACGAGGGTGACCGGATCGGCATCGTCGGACGCAACGGCGACGGCAAGTCCTCCCTGCTCGCGATGCTCGCGGGCAACCTCGAACCCACCGCCGGACGCGTGACCACCCGCGGTGGCACCCGCGTCGGCGTCCTCGACCAGCGCGACACCCTCGACTCCGCGCTCACCGTCGCGCAGTCGATCGTCGGGGACACCCCCGAGCACGAGTGGGCCGGGGACCCCAAGATCCGCGACGTCATCACCGGCCTCGTCACCGACCTGCCGTGGGACGGCCTCGTCGGGGAGCTCAGCGGTGGCCAGCGTCGCCGCGTCGCGCTCGCCGCCCTCCTGGTCGGCGACGACGACCTGCTCTTCCTCGACGAGCCGACCAACCACCTCGACGTCGAGGCGATCACCTGGCTCGCCGCCCACCTGCGCCGCCGCTGGTCGGTGAACGCGGGCGGGCTGCTCGTGGTCACCCACGACCGCTGGTTCCTCGACGAGGTCTGCACCGCGACGTGGGAGGTGCACGACGGCATCGTCGAGCCCTTCGAGGGTGGGTACGCCGCGTACATCCTCCAGCGGGTCGAGCGGGACCGGATGTCGGCGGCGAGCGAGTCCAAGCGTCAGAACCTCATGCGCAAGGAGCTCGCGTGGCTGCGCCGCGGCGCGCCCGCCCGCACCGCCAAGCCGAAGTTCCGCATCGACGCCGCCAACCAGCTCATCGCGAACGAGCCACCGGCCCGCAACTCCGTCGAGCTCGCCCAGATGGCCACCTCACGGCTCGGCAAGGACGTCGTCGACCTCGTCGACGTGTCCGTGAGCTACGGGGACAAGCAGGTCCTCAAGGACGTCACCTGGCTCATCGGCCCGGGTGAGCGGACCGGGATCCTCGGTGTCAACGGCGCGGGCAAGTCGACCCTGCTCGCCCTCGTCACCGGAGACCTCCAGCCCACCACCGGGCGGGTCAAGCGCGGCAAGACCGTGAAGTTCGCCACGCTCACCCAGCAGCTCGCCGAGCTCGAGGACATCGCCAACGACCGGGTGAGCGAGGTCATCGCCCAGTACCGCACGTCCTACGTCGCCGGCGGCAAGGAGATGACCCCCGGGCAGCTGCTCGAGCGCCTGGGCTTCACCAGCGCGCAGCTCTCGACCGTGGTCAAGGACCTCTCCGGTGGCCAGCGCCGCCGTCTGCAGCTGTTGCTCATCCTCCTTGACGAGCCCAACGTGCTCATCCTCGACGAGCCCTCCAACGACCTCGACACCGACATGCTCGCCGCCATGGAGGACCTCCTCGACTCCTGGCCGGGCACCCTCCTCGTGGTCTCCCACGACAGGTACCTGCTCGAGCGGGTGACCGACCAGCAGTACGCCCTGCTGGACGGGGAGTTCCGGAACGTGCCCGGCGGGGTGGACCAGTACCTGGAGATCCTCAAGGCCCGGCCGTCCACCGGCAAGGCCTCGGTGACGACGTCCGGGAAGTCCTCCGCGTCGTCGTCCTCGAATGCAGAGTCGCGGACCGCGCGCAAGGAGCTCAGCGCGGTCGAACGCAAGATGACCAAGACGGCCGACCAGATCACCGCGCTGCACGCGACCATGGCCGCGCACGACCTGGACGACTTCACCGGCCTCACCGCGCTCAACGACCAGCTCAAGGCGCTCCAGACCGAGGTGACCACGCTCGAGGAGCGGTGGATGGAGCTCGCGCAGCTAGCCGACTGAGGTCGGGCTGGTCGGCCCGGGTCGGGTCGGCCCGGGTCAGGTCGGGTCTAGCCGACGACGCGGGCGCCCGGCACCGGTCCGGAGGCGCACACGACCGAGTCGCACACCCCGGCCACCGTCAGGGCGGCTGCGATGGCGAGGGCGTGCTGGCGGCTGCGGCCCAGCACGGCCACGGTCGGCCCCGAGCCGGACACGATCACGCCGAGCGCACCGGAGGCCTGGGCCACCGCCATCGTCCGGGCGAGGTCGGGGGCCAGGTCGAGGGCCGCGTCCTGGAGGTCGTTGGACAGCGCGCGGCCGAGCCGCTCGGCGTTCCCGGCGCGCAGGGCGGCCATGAGCTCGGTGTCGGCGCCCTCGGGCATGTCGTGGCCGGGTTCGGCGATGGAGTCGAAGTGCCGGAAGACGGCGGGGGTGGACAAGCCTTCGCTGCGCAGCGCGAAGGCCCAGTGGAACTGGCCGTGGACCATCGCCGGGGTCAGCGTGTCGCCGCGTCCGGTCCCCACGGCCGTGTGGCCGGCGAGGGCGAAGGGGACGTCCGCGCCGAGGCCGGCCGCCACCGCGCTCAGCTCCTCGCGGCTCAGCCCCGTCCCCCACAGCGCGTCGAGCGCGACGAGCGTGGCTGCGGCGTCGGCGGACCCACCGGCCATGCCGCCCGCGACAGGGATGCCCTTGGTGATCTCCAGGTGGGCTCCGAGCTGTACACCGGTGTGCTCAGCCAGGGCGCGGGCCGCTCGCAGGGCGAGGTTGCTGTCGTCGGTGGGGACCAGCTCGGCCCCGGGGCCGTCGACGGCGAGGGTGAGGGTGTCCGACGCCGTCGCCGTGACCTCCTCGTAGAGGGAGACCGCCTGGAAGACCGTGACGAGGGGGTGGTAGCCGTCCTGGCCCACGGGGCCCACGTGCAGGGACAGGTTGACCTTGCCCGGTGCCCGCACGACCACCGAGCGTGGGCGCTCGCCCACGCTCGACAGGTGCTTGAGGGTGGTCACCGGGGTGCGGGATCGGAGCCGGAGCTGGACTCGGACTCGGGGGCGGCTGCGGCTGCGGCTGCGGCTGCGGCTGCGCGGGTCGCCTCCGCGGCGTCCAGGGCCTCGGCGATCCGGGCGAACTCCACGACGGTCAGCCGCTCACCGCGCGCACCCGGGTCGACGCCGGCAGCCTCGAGCGCCTCCTGAGCCAGCGCGGGCGACCCGGCGAGGCCTCCCAGCGCGGCGCGCAGGGTCTTGCGGCGCTGGGCGAAGGCCGTGTCGACGACCTGGAAGACCCGCTGGCGGGTAGCAGTGGTCTCGGGGTGGTCGCGGCGCTCGAGCAGCACCAGCGCGGAGTCGACGTTGGGCACCGGCCAGAACACCGACCGGCCGATCGTCGCGGTGCGCCGGGCGGTCGCGTACCAGGCGGCCTTGACCGAAGGGATGCCGTAGGTCCGGTTCCCCGGCGGGGCCGCGAGCCGGTCGGCGACCTCGGCCTGCACCATGACGAGCACACGCTCGAGGGTGTCGAAACGCTCGAGGAACGTCAGCAGCACCGGGACGGCGACGTTGTAGGGGAGGTTGGCCACGAGCGCGGTGGGCGGCGCGCCGGGCAGCTCCTTCACCGTGAGGGCGTCCTGCAGGACGACGGTGAGGTCACCAGCCCGGTCAGGAGCCATCGCGGCGATCGTGTCCGGCAGCTGAGCAGCGAGCACCGGGTCGATCTCGACCGCGACGACGCTCATGCCCGCCTCGAGCAGGCCGAGGGTCAGCGACCCGAGCCCGGGCCCGACCTCGACGACGCGCTGGCCCGGCGTGAGCCCGGCCGCCCGGACGATCTTGCGCACCGTCCCGGCGTCGTGCACGAAGTTCTGGCCCAGGGTCTTGGTGGGCCGGACGCCCAAACGCCCTGCCAGGTCGCGGATCTGTACCGGACCGAGCAGGGCGTTCGAGGTGTCTGTCATACGGATGAGCCTAGAGGTTCAACCGCCGTGCTGCGTCAGATGACCGTCAGCGCAGGCCGAGCTTGGACGAGCAGTGGGGCCACTGACCCCACCCGGACCGGGCCTGGAGCACCTGGGCGAGGCGCGTCTGCTCCGCTGCGCTGGCCTGGGAGGGCAGTCCCGAGCCGCCGACCGACTGCCACGTGCCGACCGAGAACTGGTACAGGCCGTGGTACAGGCCGTTGCTGGAGACGATCGACGGGTTCCCGCCGGACTCGCACTGGGCGAGCTTGCCCCAGACGTCGCCGGTGGCGACGACGGGAGCGGGCGCCGGGGCGCCGTCGGTGGTCGGGGCCGCAGCGGCGGGGGGAGCCGTCGCCTTCGGTGCGACGGCCTTCGGGCGCTCCTTGGTCCCCTGCACGACGACCTTGGCCACCGGGGCGACGGCAACGCCGTCGGAGACGAGCGTGCGGGACTCCTCGACGCCGTCGACCGTGGTGACGGAGTAGACGGTGCTCTGCTGGCCTTCGACGCCCTCGACCGTGGTCTTGGCGGGCAGGTCCTTGAAGCGGGTGTCGTCGTTCTCGTTGACCGTCTCGAAGGGGATCGGGGTGGCCACAGCCACGTCGGCGACAGCGACGCGGTTGACGACGATGGCGAGCTCGGTGTCGTCCAGGCGCGGGTCGGTGATGACGTCCGGGGCGGACTCGGCCGGAGCGGCGGGGTCGGCGGACGGCACAGCCGCAGGGTCGGCTGCGAGTGCGGCCGGGTCGACCTCGGCCGCGTCGGCGGCCGGAGCGGCCTCCGCTGCCGTGGCGGCGTCAGCTGCTGCAGCGGCGGCCTCCTTCTCGGCGAGCTGCTGCTGGGCGGCGAGCGCCTCGGCGGTGGGGACGTGCTGGACCGAGACCCGGTCGAGCTCACCGAGCTCCACGCCGTGCTCGGCGAGGACCTCGGAGACGTCCGCGGAGCCGGCAGGCACCTCGGTCACCCCGCCGTCCACCATGAGCTGGACGGGACCGTCGAGGGAGAGACGCAGACCGAGGTCGACGCGTCCGTCTCCGGTGGACCGGGACGCGACGAGGCTGATGTCGTCGGCACGGCCGGCGTAGGCGGCGAGCAGCTCGTCGGCGTCGACCGCGGTGGTCGTGATGGTCGTGGCCACGCCGTCCTGCTGGACGGTGATGTCACGGGCGTAGCGCACCACGACGTCGGCGTCCTCGCTGAGGTCCGCGTTCATCGAGGGGGCGACCACGTCGTCCTGACCGACCGTGATGCCGCGCTCGGCCAGCAGGCCGTCGACGGACCCGGCGAAGGTCGTGACCGTCTGGACCTTGCCGTCGACGTCCAGGGTGATGGTCTTGTGGGCGTTCGCGTAGACGGCGGAACCGCCGGCGACGAGGGCTAGAGCCAGTCCACCGGCGAAGATCGGCCAGGTGCGGCGCCTCGTCCGGTCAGGTGCGTGGCCGGGAGCGTCGGTCTCGACGCTGTCTGAGGAGAGGGTCCATGCGGGAGCTGCTGCGTCGGTGAGGTTGAGAGTCTCACCAGGCTTCGTCGGGTGCGCGCCGGAGCGGGCAGAGGAAGCGCTGAAGGGGTTTTTCATGAGTGTCCAGACGTGGATCCATCCGGGCACAGAACAGTGGCTGCGGGATTGCACCGCCGCCCGAGGGCGCCACGTCGATTCTGATCCGGCCGTCGCAGGCGGTCTTGGGACGGCAGACCGTCCGTACTCGCCAGCATCGCCAGGGCCTGTCAGGTCGTTTGACCTCACAGATTCATACCTTGGCGACGTTCGACCGTAACCGATCCGTGACCATGCACCAACCCGTGCACGCGATCTTCACACCGTGTATGGACGTGTCGCCACATACCTGATTCTCGACACTCACCCCGCGCATGCCTCCGCGCCCTGCTCCACCGCAGGTGAGGGCATCATTCTGGAGGTTCCGGGACGCCGGGTCACGTGCCGGGGCGAGCACGCGACTGCCGGGGTGTTCGACGGCCGCAGAACGGGTCGGACGGGCCGCAGCCACGAGCGGGGCAGGCGGCAGGGGCGGGATCCGTCAGTACCAGCCGTTGCTCTTGGAGTGGGACCAGGCACCACAGGGGGTGCCGTAGCGCCCTTCGATGTACCCCAGGCCCCAGGTGATCTGGGTGGCGGCGTTGGTGCGCCAGTCAGCGCCCGCGCTGGCCATCTTCGACCCGGGCAGGGCCTGCGGGATGCCATAGGCGCTGCTCGAGGGGTTGTCCGCGGTGACACTCCACTTGCTCTCCTTGGTCCACAACGCCTCGAGGCAGACGTACTGGTCCTCGCCCCAGCCCTTCGCGAGCACCATCGACTGCCCCAAGGCCCGTGCCGTCCCCGGGTCCACGCTCGCCAGCGCCGGGTCCGGCAGCTCCATGGTGCCGATGTGGACGATCTCGTTGCGCGCTGCGACGGTGACCTGCTGGGCGACGACGCTGCGTCCGGTCTCCACACCGTCGACGAGGGTCAGGTCGTAGGTCGTGACCGCCTGGCCCAGCTTGCCGGCCTGCTTGACCACCCGCTGGCCGATGGCGAGCTTGGGATCCTGGACCTCCTCGACCGTGAAGGGCAGCACCTCAGCGACCGAGGTGGCCGCCTCTCCGCCGCGGCCGATCGTGATGACCTGCCCGGCGACAGCCGGACTGGCCAGGTCGGCCGAGACCACGTCCCCGGGGTTGAGGATCACACCGGCGGTCGCGAGCACGTCGCGCACGCTCTCCTCGGTGGTCACGACCGGGATCAGCTGGCCGTCGATGGCGATCGTCAGGTCCTTGAGCGTGGAGATCTTCAGCTGCGAGCGTCCGAGCGCCTCTGCGCGGGAGGCGGACACGCTCGCGCCGTCGGCGCGCGGTCCGATCTCGTCGAGGACCTCGCCCACGGTGAGAGCGGTGGACTGCATAGACCGGGTGGCACCGTCGATCTCGACGTCGACCGTCCTCATCGTCCGCACGACGATGAGGTCGCCGTCGGCCACAGCACTCGCGGCGGACGGGAAGACCTCGTCGCGGTCGGCGAGGGTGACCTGTTGGCCGCCGAGCACGTCCTGGACGGTGCTCCCGAAGGCGGAGACCGTCCGTGCGTCCCCATCGACCTCGATGGTGATCGTCTTGTGCATCGCCGTGAAGGCGGTCGTTCCTGCGACCAGGGCCACCAGGACGGCGCCCTGCACCGCGCGACGGACGGGGCGGCGCTGGCCGCTCTGCCGGTGATTGGAGCTCACGCCGGGTTTCCCTCTCCACTGCTTCGAGTCGTTGCGTTGCGTTGCGTTGCGTTGCGGACAGTCTGGCACGCGCGGTCGCCGGGTCCGCACTCCCCGAGGTCAAGCGGTCAGGTGAACGTCACTCTCAGGCATCATCGGCACGTCCCGACCCGAACTCAACCTCGACGGGCGGGTGGGCGAGCGGGCGGGCGGTGAGGTTCACCACGTCCCGTACACCTGCTCGGACGTGGCGTCGATCACGCGGCAGGCGTGCTCGAGCGGCACGTCCTGGACGGAGGCGATGGTCGCCAGGGTGAGGGGGGTGAGGTAGGGCGCGTTCGGGCGGCCGCGGAAGGGGTGCGGGGTGAGGTAGGGCGCGTCGGTCTCCACGAGCACCTGGGTCAGCGGGGTCGCGCGCAGCGCCGCGCGGAGCTCGTGGTTGGCCCCGAAGGTCACTGGCCCGGCGAAGGACAGGAACCAGCCCTGCCCCGCGCACAGCCGGGCCATCTCCGCGTCGCCGGAGAAGCAGTGGAAGACCGTCCGCTCGGGTGCGCCGTCCCCCGCGAGGATGTCCAGGACCTCCTGGTGGGCGTCGCGGTCGTGGATCTGCAGGGCAAGGCCCAGCTCCTTGGCGAGCGCGATGTGCGCCCGGAAGGACTCCCGCTGGGCGGCCAGGCCCAGGTCACCGGTGCGGAACAGGTCCATCCCGGTCTCCCCGATCGCCCGGATCCGGTCGTTGCCGCGGGCGATCGCGGCGACCTCGGCGATCGCCTCGTCCAGCCCGACGCCGTGCCGCTCGGCCGGCGCGGGCGCCAGCCCGTCCGGTCCGACGTCGAGCACACCGGCGTGCAGCGGTGCCTCGTTGGGGTGGATCGCGACCGCACCGACCAGCTCGGGGTGCTCGCGCACCACCCGGTCGGTCCAGCGCGCGGCGGGCAGGTCGCAGCCGACCTGCACCATCCGCGTGACGCCGACGGCGCGCGCGGCAGCCAGGAGCTCGGCGACCGCGGGCACCGGCGCGCCGTCAGGCAGGACGTCGGCGATGGAGTCGAGGTGGGTGTGGTTGTCCACCACCGGCCAGGGCAGGCCCTCCGGAGCAGGCGGCCAGCTCAGGTCGCGCTTCTTGGCCACGTCGCTCAGGCCTTGGCGTCATCCAGGCGGGGGAACAGCGACGGCACCTTGGTCACCTGGGTGCCCGGGGCGAGCGTCCCGAAGGTCGCCGCGGTCTGGACCGGCTGCGCGCCCAGCGGGCCGAGCTGGGCCTGGGCCCCGAGCGAGGTCCACAGACCCTCGGCGGCCTTGGGGATGACCGGGTTGAGCAGGATCGCCAGGGTCCGCAGCGCATCGGCGGCGGTCACGAGGATGGTGGCCAGGCGTCCGCCCTCGACCCCCAGGCCGCCGTCGCCGATCTCCCCGGGCAGCTTGGCGACCTTCCACGGCTCGGTCTCGGTCAGGTACATGTTCGTCGCGTCGACGAGCGTCCAGATCGCATTGATCGCCTCGTTCGGGGAGATCTTGTCGATCGCGGCCTCGGCGTCGGCCACGGCCTGCGCCGCGACACCGGCGAGGGCGATCTCGGCGTCGGAGACCGACCCGGTCCGGGGCAGCGAACCGGCGAAGTTCTTGACGATCATCGCCGCGACCCGCGAGGCCAGGTTGCCGAAGCCGTTGGCCAGCTCGGCGTTGTACCGCGCGGCGAGGTCCTCCCAGGAGAAGGACCCGTCCTGACCGAAGGGGATCGCCCGCATGAAGTAGTAGCGGAAGGCGTCGGAGCCGAACTCGTCGATGATCTGGCTCGGAGCGATGCCGGTGAGCTTGGACTTGCTCATCTTCTCCCCGCCGACCAGCAGCCACCCGTGGGCGAAGACGGTCGTGGGCAGCGGCAGCCCGGCCGCCATGAGCATGGCCGGCCAGATGACCGCGTGGAAGCGCAGGATGTCCTTGCCGACCAGGTGCACGTTCGCCGGCCACAGCGCGGCGAAGCGGGCCTTCTCATCCGTGTCTGTCGAGTCCAGCCCGACGGCGGTCGCGTAGTTGAGCAGCGCGTCGAACCACACGTAGAGCACGTGGGAGGTGTCCCACGGGATGGGGATGCCCCAGTCGAAGGTGTTGCGGGAGATCGACAGGTCCTGCAGGCCACCCTTGACGAAGGCGAGCACCTCGTTGCGGGCGCTGGCCGGCTGGACGAACTCGGGGTGCTCCTCGTAGAGGGCCAGCAGCCGGTCGGCGTAGGCGCTCATCTTGAAGAAGTAGTTCTGCTCGGAGAGCATCTCGACCGGCGTGGAGTGGATCGGGCACAGCTTGACGCCCTCCTGCTCCCCCGTCCCGTCGACGAGGTCACCGGGGAGCTTGTACTCCTCGCAGCCCACGCAGTACGGGCCCTCGTACGCGCCGGCGTAGATCTCGCCCTTGTCGTGCAGGTCCTGGATGAAGGCCTGGACCCGCTCGGTGTGGCGCGGCTGGGTGGTGCGGATGAAGTCGTCGTTGCGGGCGTCCAGGGTCTCCAGGACCGGCTTCCAGGACGACTCGACGAGGCGGTCCGCCCACTCCTGCGGCGTGACGCCGTTGTCCTGAGCGGTACGCATGACCTTCTGCCCGTGCTCGTCGGTCCCGGTGAGGAACCACACGTTCTCCTGCCGCTGACGGTGCCAGCGGGTCAGGACGTCCCCGGCGACCGTGGTGTACGCGTGCCCGATGTGCGGGGCGTCGTTCACGTAGTAGATCGGCGTGGTGAGGTAGAAGGACTGCGCCCCAGCGGGCGCTGCGTTCTCGTCGTGAGCCATGCAGCCAATGTTAAGGCGTCCGGGCGCTGACCTCGATCAGCGCCCCTCCTCGTGGACGGCGCCGATGCTGGCCTCGAGCTCGTCCCACACCGGCCCGTACCCGAGCCGGGCCTGCTCCGCCGTCACGACCTGGCGGGCGAGGTGGGATTCGCTCACGTCGACCGCGCGCACGGCTCCCGCGGCGAGGCTCGACTCGCGGACGTAGGCGTCGAAGACCCGGGCCTTCTCGGTGAGGAGCTCCCGGATCCGCTCGTCCACGCTGTCCTCGGCGAGCAGCCGGTGCACCCGCACGGTGCGGACCTGCCCCATCCGGTGCACCCGGGCGACGGCCTGGTCCTCCGCGGCCGGGGTGAGCGCAGGCTCGCAGAGCACGACGACGCTCGCGGCCTGGATGTTGAGCCCCACCCCGCCCGCCTGGATCTGGGCGACGAGCACCGACCCGCCCGGCCCGGCAGTGAAGTCGTCGACGATCCCCTGCCGCGCGACGGCCGGCACGTCCCCGTCGATCGGGCCGTACACGGCGTGGCCGGCGGTCGTGGCGGAGGTCGCCACGAGGGAGACCACAGGGCGGAAGAAGGAGAAGACGACCACCTTGTGATCGTTGTCTGCGGCGTCGGCCAGGATCTCCAGGAGCCGGCCGAGCTTGCTTGACTCGGCCGGGTCTGCGGTCGCGAAGGCGGCCCTGCGCATGGCCATGAGGTTCCCGGACGCCACGGAGTCGGCATAGACGGCCCGTCCGGCAGGGGTGAGCTCCTCCCACTCCGCGATCTCGACGAGATCGGGCAGCTCGACGAGCACCTCGACCTGGTTGCGGCGCAGGTACACCCCGGACATCGCCGCGCGGAACGCGTCCGCCCCGACGAGCCCGACGTGCCGGGGCAGCGCGTCGACGACCTCGGGCTGCAGGTGGGAGACCAGGGCGAGGAACTCCTCGAGCCGGTTCTCCAACGGGGTTCCGGTCATGTAGAGCACCCGCCAGCACCGGTCTGCCCATGCCCGGACGTCGTGGGTGCGCTGGGCCCGGGGGTTCTTGATCAGGTGCGCCTCGTCCACGACGAGCAGCGCCACCCGGGGGCCGGCGCCAGCCGGACCGGTGTCGGTACCGGTACCGGTACCGGTACCGGTACCGGTACCGGTACCGGGGTCTGTCTCGGGGTCTGCGTCCGTGTGGTTGACGGTGCCCGCGCCGCCCGGTGGCAGCGGGAGGTGCTTGAGCCCGTCGAAGGTCGTCACCGCCACCCCGCCGTCCCGGGTCCATGCCGCGAGCGCCTGGTCCCGGTCGCCGCCGTGCACCCGGTGCGCGGTGAGCAGCGAGTGTGCGCTCACCTCGCGCACCCAGCCGACCAGCACGCTCGCCGGGCACACGACGAGAAAGTGGGTGTCGCCCTTCGCCGCGCAGTCGGCCATGGCGGCGATCGCCTGGACGGTCTTGCCCAGGCCCATCTCGTCACCGAGCAGGACTCGTCCCTGGTTGAGCACGAACCGCGCACCGAAGGCCTGGTAGCCGCGCAGGTCCACGCGCAGCAGGGACTCGTCGAGCGGGTAGGCAGACACCCGGTCGGCGAGCTCGTCGGGCAGCATGCCGTGGGCCGCCGCGCCGTCGGCGACCAGTGGCACGATCGTCCCCAGGACGGCGTAGTACGACGCGGCGCGCAGCTCGAAGTCGTCCCACAGCGCGACCGGTCCCGGACCGGGGGCTGCGGCCACCGCGCTCAGGCGGGCGACGACGTCGGGCAGGGACGTCTCGGCCAGCCAGTGGTCCCAGCCGGCCAGCGCCGCGAGCGCCGCCGTGGCGGCGTCCTTGGTGTGCCTGCGGCGGAAGGCGAAGGTGATCCGGCGGGTCGCCGGGCCGGCGAGCGGCAGGAGCTGGGCCATCGACCGGACGTAGTCGGCGAGGTCCTCGCGGTGCGCCTCGACCAGCGGGCCGAGCCGTCGCACCCGGGCGAGCAGCGACAGCAGGGTCGTCGACGTCGTGCTGGAGGGGTCCAGGGCGATCCGGGTCGGCAGGCTCGCCCGGATCGTGTCGGCGAGCTGCTGCGCGGCGGCGACGGCCCCGCGCGCGGTGTGCGAGCCGACGCCGTCGAGCTCCTCGAGGTCGCTCGCCCGGGTCTTGTGCAGCGACAGGACCGTCGTGTACCCGGCGTCGAGCAGGGCCCTGACCCGCAGGTTCTTGTCGGTGACCTCGTTGAGCCGGTCGATCGTGATCGCGGCGAGCTCGCGGCCGACCCGCTCGTCGCGGTCGGCCTCGATGACCGCGACTACCTCGGCGCGGGTGCCGTCGAGGTCGGCCAGCAGGGCCTGTGCCCGCTGAGCGAGGCCGCGGCGGGCCTCGACGAGGGCCCGGGCGGCACCTCCCGGCTCGGGGACGATCGGCTCGGCTGGCCCCACGGTCAGGAGGTAGGTGCGACGGCGACGAGCAGGAGCTGGTCGTCCCCTTCGCGCGGGGTGCCGCGGCCGTCGGTGTTGTTCGTCAGCACCGCGAGCGAGCCGTCCTGGTCCGCCACGACGGCCCGGAGCCGGCCGTACGCACCGAGCAGCTCCTGGGGCTCACCCACCCCTTGGGCGGCCAGCGGCAGCCGCCACAGCCGTTCCCCGCGCAGCCCGGCGAGGTAGACACCCTCCTCGGTGACAGCCAACCCGCTCGGAGAGGCGTCCGACGTCGGCCAGGTCACGAGCGGGTCGATGAAGTCGTCCTCGCCGCCGGTGCCTTCGACGTCGGGCCAGCCGTAGTTGCCACCCGCCACGATGAGGTTGAGCTCGTCGAAGGTGGACTGCCCGAACTCCGAGGCGAACATCCGCCCGTCTGCTGACCAGCCCATCCCCTGGACGTTGCGGTGCCCCAGGCTCCACAGCGGCGAGCCCGGCACGGGGTTGCCGGCCGGGACGGCACCGTCCGCGGTGATCCGCAGGATCTTCCCGGCGAGGGAGTCCGGGTCCTGGGAGCTGCGGGTGTCACCGGCGTCGCCGGTGGAGACGTAGAAGTAGCCGTCGGGCCCGAAGGCCAGCCGGCCACCGTTGTGGTTGCCGGCCGACGGGATCGCGTCGAGCAGCGTGGTGAGCGGGCCGAGGACGGTTCCGTCGAGCTCGCCGCGGAGCACCTCGTTGCCAGTCTCACCCGTGCGGTAGAAGAAGACCAGGTGGTCCTCGGTGAAGGTCGGGGAGACGGCCACGCCGAGCAGTCCACCCTCCCCCTCCCCGGCGGTCTGGTTCTGGAGGTCGTCGGCGCCCGGGCCGGTGACAACCGTCCGGGCGGACCCGGCTGCGTCGGTGGAACCGGCCGGGTCGGTCGGGTCGATGACGAGGACCGTGCGGTCGTCGCGCTGGGTGACCAGCCACCCGCCGTCGGGCAGCTGAGCCAGGCCCCAGGGTGCGGCGAGGCCGGTCGCGGCCACGCCGGTGACCGTCGCGGTGACCTCCGGGACGACCGGCACCACCTCGCCGGTGGTGCTGGTCGGCGTCGGCTCCGGTTCGGTGGAGGTGCTCGGGGAGGCGCTCGGCGCGGGCGCGGTGGTCGGGGACGCGCCGTCGTCGTCCGAGCAGGCCGCGAGCGTGCAGAGGGCGAGCAGCGTCGTGAGGGCGACGGCGCGTCGTCCGGGAGTGGTCACAGCAGCGTCAACCCCTTCTTCAGTCCCCTGATGGCCTGGCCGATGCGGTGCTCGTTCTCGATCAGGGCGAACCGCACGAACTCGTCTCCCCCCGCGCCGAAGCCGACACCGGGTGACACCGCCACGTCGCAGGCCTCGATGACCAGCTTGGCGAACTCGATGGACCCCATCGCCCGGTACGGCTCGGGGATCCGGGCCCACACGAACATGGTGCCCTCCGGCTTCTTGATGTCCCAGCCGATACGGCTCAAGCCATCACAGAGCGCGTTCCGGCGCGACTCGTAGACCTCGGAGACCTCGGCCGGGAAGTCGAGGGCCTCGTTGAGGGTCACCGTCGCCGCGATCTGGATCGGCTGGAACGTCCCGTAGTCGAGGTAGCTCTTGAGCTTGCCGAGGGCACCGACGACGTCAGCGCGCCCGACGAGGAAGGCGACCCGCCAGCCCGCCATCGAGTACGACTTGGTCATCGAGTAGAGCTCGACGGCGACGTCGGTCGCGCCCTCGCACTGCATGATCGACGGCGGCGTCCACCCGTCGAAGGTCATGTCCGCGTAGGCGAGGTCGTGCACGAGGACGACGTCGCGGTCCTTCGCCCAGTCGACGAGCCGCTGCAGGTCGCTGAGCTGGGCGATGGTGGTGGTCGGGTTGTGCGGGAAGGACAGCACGACGACGCGCGGCTTGGGCCAGCCCAGCTCCCAGGCCTGCATCACCCGGTCGATGAAGCCCGCGGCGTCGTCGCCGTCTCCGATCGGCACCTGGCGGGCGTCCGCGCCGGCGAAGTACGGTCCCCAGATGTGGATGGGGTAGCTCGGGGTCGGCACGATGGCCGCGTCCCCGGGCTGCAGCAGCACCCACATGAGGTGGCTGAACCCTTCCTTCGCGCCGATCGTGGAGATGATCTGCGTCTCCGGGTCCAAGGTGACGTTGAACCGTCGCTGATAGAGGTCAGCGACCGCCTGACGCAGCTTGGGGATGCCGCGTGAGGCGGAGTAGCGGTGGTTGCGCTGGTTGCGCGCGGCCTCGGCGAGCTTGTCCACCGCGATCTGCGGGCTGGGCAGGTCCGGGTTGCCGAAGCCGAGGTCGACGATGTCTCGCCCCTCGCGGCGGGCCGCGAGCTTGAGCGAGTCGATGATCGTGAAGACGTACGGCGGGAGGCCGGGGATGCGGCGGAACTCGATCTCACGGGGCATGCAAGCATGCTACGACCGCGACGGCGGCGACGCTCCCGACGCCCGCAGAGCGGCCGGCCGCTCGATGACACTGGATACAGTCTCGATTCAGTCTCGATACAGTGATCAGATGAGCACCGACCAGACACCCGTCCGCCGCGCGCTGCTCGTCGTCGACGTCCAGCCGACCTTCTGCGAGGGCGGTGCCCTCGGCGTCGACGGCGGGAACCGCGTCGCCCGCGACGTCGCGGCCTACGCGAGCGCCCACCGCACCGACTACGACCTCGTCGTCACCACCCAGGACTGGCACATCGACCCGGGCGAGCACTTCTCGCCCGCTCCCGACTTCGTCGACACGTGGCCCCCGCACGGGATCGCCGGGACGCCCGAGGCCGAGCTGCATCCGGCGCTCGCCGAGCTCGCGGCCGAGGTGAGCGTGAAGAAGGGCCAGTACGCGGCCGCCTACTCCGGTTTCGAGGGGCGCGACGACGACGGGCACGAGCTCGCCGCCATCCTGCACGCGGAGCAGATCACCTCGGTCGACGTCGTCGGCATCGCGGAGTCCCACTGCGTCAAGGCGACGGCGCTGGACGCGCTCGCGCTGGGGTTCGCCACCCGCGTGCTCACGAACCTCACCGTGCCGGTGACCCCGGAGCAGGGTGCCCAGGCGCGAGCCGAGCTCACCCGGGCGGGAGTCGTGCTCGCGCGCTCCTGACCGGGTCAGCCGTTCGCGCTGAGCGCCGCGTAGGCGCCGCCGCGCGCCGCGAGCTCGGCGTGCGAGCCGACCTCCACGATCTGTCCGTCCTCCATGACCGCGATGCGGTCGGCGCCGCGGATCGTGGACAACCGGTGCGCGACGACGAACGTGGTCCGCCCCTGCATCAGCCGTTCCAACGCCTGCTGGACGAGGCGTTCCGACGTCGCGTCCAGCGCCGAGGTCGCCTCGTCCAGGACGAGCACCCGAGGATTGCGGATGAGCGCACGGGCGATCGCGATCCGCTGGCGCTGGCCGCCCGAGAGGCGCGAGCCGCGTTCGCCGATGACGGCGTGCAGCCCGCCCATCTCCGCCACGAACCCGGCCGCGTTGGCGTCGCGCAGCGCGGCGAGCACGACCTCGTCGGAGAGGTCCTTGCTGCCGTAGGTGACGTTGTCCCGGACCGAGCCCTCGAAGAGCAGCGACTCCTGGGGCACGACGGCGATGTGCTTGCGGTAGGAGCGCAGGTCCAGCTCGGCCATGTCCTGGCCGTCGACGAGGATCCGCCCCGACGTGGGCCGCGGGAACCCGATGACCAGGTTGAGCACGGTCGACTTGCCCGATCCCGAGGGGCCCACCAGCGCGATCGTCTCCCCGCCGGGCACGTCCAGGGTGACCTGGGAGATCGCTGGCGCCGCGGCGTCGTCGTACTGGAAGGTCACCCGCTCGAAGGTGACCCGGCCCTCCACGGCGGGCACGCTCTCCTTGCCGTCGTTGTGCTCGACATCTTCCTCGGACAGGACGTCGGCCATGGACCGCACCGACTCGAGCCCCTTGTTGATGACCGGGGCGAGGTTCATCAGAACCGTCACCGCGGCGGTGAGCTGCATGAAGTAGCTCGACAGCATGACGATGTCGCCGGGAGTGAGGTCGAAGGTTCCGGTGTAGGCGGCCCACGCGGCACCGATGAGGCAGGCCACCGAGAGCAGCTGGAAGGTGATCCAGGCGAGGGCGCCGAAGCGTCCGTTGAGGGTGTCCAGCCGGATCCCGGCGTCGCGCACCCCGACCAGGGTGCCGTCGAGACGGTCCAGCTCGCGGTTCTCCAGGGCGTGCGCGCGGGTGATCGGGATGAGGTGGGTCATCTCCGAGACGCGTGCGGACATCGCCTCCACCTGCTTGCGGAAGGCCGCGTTGCGGTCTTTCATGCGACGCCGGGTCGCGACGACGAGGATCGCGGCGACCGGGACGGTGACGAGGAAGACCGGCAGGAACTCCGGGGTGCGGATCGCCGTGAGCGTGAGCGCACCGGCCAGGGTGGTGACGGCGCCCATGGTCGAGTCGAAGGTCTGGCGGGAGGCTTCGACGACGTTCTCGACGTCGCGCACGATCTTGGCCTGCAGCACACCGGCGCTCATCCGCCGGTGGTAGCCGATGGACAGCTCCTGGAGCCGCCGGGCTAGGGACATCCGCAGGTTCGTCTCGATCGTGCGCACCGACTGGCTGAGCCAGCGGACGTAGAGGACGGACAGCGGCAGGTTCTGCGCGATCACGACGACCATGATCGTGGCCACCAGCCACAGCTCGGACAGCGGGCGCCGCTCGATGACGATGTCGATGACCTCCGCGGTGAGCACCGGCATCACCCAGACGGGCGAGTGCTTGACCGCGTAGGCGCCAGCCGCGCCGGCGAGGCGCCAGCGCTGGTCGGAGAACAGGCGGGCGGTGGTGCGCGCGGGGTGGGTACCGTCGTACCAGTCCTCGATCGGTGCGTCGTCACGGCTCATGGGGACCATTCTCGCGCACAGATCGAATGCATTCGATCACCTGGCAGGTCGCGCTCCTTCGGCGCTTCGGTCACTCCCGTCGCTGCAGCTGCTTCTTCTACTTCTTCGCACCTGCCGGCTTGGCCGGCTTCGCCGCGAGGGCGGCCGCGTAGAGGTCCCGCTTGGGCACCCCAGCGGCCGCAGCGACCTCGGCCACCGCCTCCTTGAGGCGTTCGCCGGCATCGGCTCGGGTGAGCACCTCGGCGACGAGCTCGGCGGTGGTCGCCGACTCCCGCTCGGGCGCACCGGCCACGACGATCGAGATCTCCCCGCGCAGCTGCTCCCCGGCCGCCCGTTCGGCGAGCTCGCGCAGCCCGCCCCGGATGACCTCCTCGTACGTCTTGGTCAGCTCGCGGCAGATGGCTGCGGGCCGGTCGTCGCCGAACCCGTCGGCCATCGCGGCGAGGGTCACGTCGATGCGGTGCGGAGACTCGAAGAAGACCATCGTGCGGCGCTCCTGGGCGAGCAGCTCGAAGGCCCGGGCCCGCTCCCCCGGCTTGCGCGGGGGGAAGCCCTCGAAGCAGAACCGGTCCGTGGGCAGGCCGGAGACGGCGAGCGCGGTGAGCACGGCGCTCGGCCCCGGCGCCGACGTCACCGGCAGCCCGCGCTCGATCGCCCGCGTGACGATGCGGTAGCCGGGGTCGGACACGCTCGGCATCCCGGCGTCCGTCACGAGCAGCACCGTTCCGCCGCCGGCGACGACGTCGAGCAGCTCGTCGGCACGGGCCGTCTCGTTGTGCTCGTGGTAGCTGATCACCCGCCCGCCCGGCTTGAGCTCGAGGCGGCCGGCCAGCGCGTGCAGCCGTCGGGTGTCCTCCGCCGCGATCACGTCCGCTTCGGTGAGGAGGCGACGCAGACGCGGTGAGGCGTCTTCGACGTCGCCGATGGGCGTTCCTGCAAGGATGAGGCGGCCTGTCATGGGGCCAAGCCTGCCACGTCCCCCTACGATGGCTGGCGTGACGGGGAACCAGAAGGCCGGCAACGCGGTCGCCAGAGACGTGCTGGGCGCGGCTGGGGCGGCCGGTTCGGCTCGGCCGGACTCCACCGGAGCTAGTGCCTCGCCTGAGCCAGGCGGCTCGACTGAGTCGGGCGGCTCGCGTGAGTCGGGCGGCTCGGCTGGATCCGACGTTCCGACCGGTTCCGACGCCACCACCGCACCGCAACCCGCCGGGGACACCGAACGGTCCCTGCTCACCCGCCTCTTCTCCGCCCGGGCCCTCGCCCTCGGATCGACGAGCTCCGACCGGTTCTGGTCCTGGGCGGGGCCGCTCCTCGTGGCCGTGCTCGCCGCGGTGCTGCGCCTGGTCAACCTCGGCCATCCCCGCACCCTCGTCTTCGACGAGACGTACTACGTCAAGGGTGCCTACTCGCTGCTCATGAACGGCTTCGAGGCCGACTGGCCGGACGACGCCAACCTGAGCTTCGAGTCGGGCAACCAGGACGTCTACCTCGACAAGGCCGACTATGTGGTCCACCCACCGGTAGGCAAGTGGATGCTCGCGCTCGGCATGCGGCTCGGGGGTCCGGAGAACTCCTGGGCCTGGCGCCTCGCCCCGGCGATCGTCGGCATCATCGCGGTGTTCCTGCTGGCCCGGACCGCCCGGCGGCTCTTCGGGTCGACGATCTTCGGGGTCATCGCCGGTGGCCTGTTCGCGATCGACGGCGTCGCGATCGTCCACTCGCGGACCGCGCTGCTCGACGTCTTCCTCATGTTCTGGGTGGTGGTCGCCTTCACCTGCCTCGTCGCCGACCGAGACTGGGCACGGCGCCGCCTCGCGGTCCGGTCCGCCACGCTCCTCGACTCCGGCGCGGGACTGGGCCGGTTCGGGCCGACGCTCGGCTTCCGGTGGTGGCGTTTCGCCGCCGCGATCGCCCTGGGTCTGGCCTGCGGCACCAAGTGGTCCGGGCTGTACTTCTTCGCCGTCTTCGCTGTCGTGTCGGTCCTGTGGGATGCGACCGCGCGGCGCGCCGTCGGCGTCCGGCAGTGGCCGCTCGCCGCGTTCGTCCGTGACGCCCTGCCTGCGGCTGGGGTCATGGTGCCCACCGTGCTGCTCACCTACCTCGCCTCGTGGTGGGCCTGGTTCGCGAACCCGAGCTCGTGGGGCCGGGACTGGTGGGAGAAGAACCCGCACACCTACCCGGATTGGCTGCCCGACGTCATCGTGAGCTGGGGAGACGCGCTGCGCTCCCTGTGGGCCTACCACGAGGCGATGTGGGACTTCCACACCACCCTGTCCAACCCGCACACCTACATGGCCAACCCGTGGGGCTGGCTGCTGCAGCTGCGCCCGACGTCGTTCTACTGGGACAAGACCGAGAACGGGACCGGGACCTGCGGGGCGGACGACTGCGCACAGGCGGTCACCTCAGTGGGCAACCCGCTCATCTGGTGGCTCGCCACGCTGGCGCTCGGCCTTGCGCTCTACATGCTGGTACGTCACCGTGACTGGCGGGCCGGGGCTGTGCTGGCCGGGCTTCTCGCCGGCTGGGTCCCGTGGCTGTTCATCACCGAGCGCACGATCTTCACCTTCTACACGATCGCCTTCGCTCCGTGGATGTACCTGGCCCTGGCGTACGCCCTCGTGGTCGGTTGGGAGGAGTTGGTCCACGACCCGGTGAAGCGACGCCGCGCGCGCTGGGCGATCGGCGCGTTGCTGGGTCTCATCGTGGCGATCAGCGTCTTCTTCTACCCGGTCTGGGTGGGCATGGAGGTGCGGTACACCTTCTGGCATCTGCACATGTGGCTCGGGAGCTGGGTCTAGCCGCGCGCTGCGTCCGGTCGTGCTGGGTCTAGCCGCGCACTGACCAGCGCTGGGACGTCGCCAGACCTAGACTCCGGATGACACGTCGCGCGACGTGGAGACCGGAGGCGTGACCATGGTTCCCGACATCAACATCTGGGCAGTGCTGCTCGCAACTGCATCGAGCATGGTCGTGGGGTCGATCTGGTACACGCCGAGGGTCTTCGGCAACTACTGGATGCGCGTGGCCAAGGTGACCCCGGGCGCAGACGGAAAGAGCGCCGTCGGTCCGATCGTGGTGACACTCGTGGTGAGCTTCGTGACGGCCCTCGTCCTGGCCGGCTCAATCGCGATCGCCCAGGACTTCTACGGCGGTACCTACCTCACGAACGCCATCGTGACCGCACTGTTCCTGTGGGCCGGCTTCACAGCAGCCCGCTTCATCACTCACGACGCGTTCGAGGGACGTCCGGTCGGCCTAACCGTCCTCAACTGCGCCCACGAGCTCGTCACGCTCGTGGTCATGGCATTGGTCATCGGCGCGTTCGGCACGTAGCCGACAGCACCGCGCCCTCCTCGAGCACCACACCTGGTCAGTCGTAGCCTCCGTCACGACCGTCGACGAGTATCCCGTGCGCGACTGCTCCTTCCGGTCCTGACCGTCTGCCCTGAGAGTGGTTCACGACTCCCGGTCCTCTGACCGGTGAGGTGGGCACGCTGCCTCTGACGGAGGGACCCGGCGGGTGTCCCCTGACTGGTGGGCTTGGTGGGCCGGGTGGGTTTGGTGGGTCGGTCCCATCCAGGTCCCGGGGTGGGGCCTTCCAGACCGACGACCTCGGTGATCTGATCCGGTCTCGACATTCCATCGGTTGACTCGCGGCCGGCCGCCGAGACGAGTGCCAAGGCGCGGCGTGGTCGGTTCTCGTGTCTCGATTCGGACCGACCTGACGCTCGGGTCTAGCCGTGGGCTTCGTTCCTGCTGTCGGCGGTGCTGTCAGCACGCGCTGGTATCCCCCGCGGCAGTCTGCTCTGGCCGGGGACGCTTCCCGGCCCTGAGCTTCCCGGCCCGGTGCTTCTCGGCTCGGTGCTTCTTGGCTCGGTGGGCGGGTGACCCGCACGTCGCGAATGCCCCCGGGGCCGCGGTGGATGGTGAGGTTGAGGCGGTGGACCTCTTGGTGGTGGAAGCGGCAGATGAGGATGCCGTTGTCGAGGGAGGTGTCTGCGTGGTCGCGGGTCCACCAGTTGATGTGGTGGACCTCGCACCAGCGGGCGGGGTGGGTGCAGCCGGTGAACTGGCAGCCGCGGTCGCGGGCGATGATCGCTCGGCGTTGCTCGCGGGAGTACACCCGTGCGGTGCGGCCCAGGTTGACCGGGACGCCCTCGGCGGTCACCACGATTCGGGTGAGCTCGGCGTCGCACAGGATCCGGGCGACCTCGCTGAGCGGGACCGGGGTCCCGTCCTCGAAGGTCACCGGATCCACCAACCCCGAGACGCCCGCCTCCGCATCCACGCTCGCACCGGCACCGGCACCGGCACCGGCACCGGCGCGGACCTGAGGAGGCGGGCCGGCGGCGTCAGGGGCCGCGGCGCCAGCGTCGGCGGCTGCGGCTTGGGTGGCGCGGCGGGTCAGCTCCCGCTGGGTCTGGGCGAAGGTGGTCTCGGTCATGATCACCGACACGTGCGGGCGCACCAACGCCCCGCCCTTGAGCGATCCTCCGTTGACGGCCCGGTCGGCCACGTCCACCAGGGCGTCCGCGCAGCGTTGGCCGTAGTCGCGGTCGTCCCCGGCCTCGGGGCGGGTCATCGCCGCCTCCACCGCGATCTGCACGCTCTGCCCGGCCACCACGTCCAAGAACCCCTTGATGTGGGTCCCGGTCGGGGTGTGGCTGATCGAGAGGAACCGGCGCCGGCGCGTCTGCTCATGCGTGGCGTCGTGGGCGAGGCTGTCCCGGCGAGCCAACCACCGCTGCGCGGTCTTGGCGAAGGAATCCGCATCCTCCCCCGCCGCCAGATCCACCAGCTCGCGCGTGTCCGCGCCGGTCAACGCCCCACCAGCGGTCCGTTCGGCGCGTTCGCGGACCTTGCCCAGCACCTGCGCATGCACGAGGGTCACCGCACCGGTGGCCACCGCGTCGGCGGCCTCGGGGGACTCCTCCAGCATCACCGCCACGCTCACCTGCGTCCGGGCGGACCGCAGCCCTTCACCGGAGACCTGCCCCCGCCACGCCTCGAACGAGGCGAACCCCGCCTCCTTCCACACCGCACACTCCCGCTCCGCGACCAGCAACCCCGCCCGCTCCGCCGTCAACACCGCGATCGACCGATCCAGCTCCGCGATCCGCGCACACCGCACCCGCGACTGCACCACCACCGACACACCAGCCGAAGCAGCCGGAGCAGCCGGAGCAGGCAGCCCGAAGCTCGCGCCCGGCACCTCACCGAACAGCGTCAACCCACCCGAGCTGCGCGTCGCCGTGCTCGCACTGCCCGCCGCCTTGCCCGCGCTGCCCGCCGCGCGACCTCCCGCGGTGCCTGCCATGACTCACCACCCGACGTCACTGTCGAAAGACGAAACACCCTGCCCGAGAGAACCCATATCGCCCGGTTCCCAACCACTACCCCGACCCTAGCCCGACCCTCCGACATTCCCGACCAGGCCAACCCACCCCCCAACGCGACGACGGCGGCCCCCAGAAGGGACCGCCGTCGGGCAGTGCAGTGACGCAGGCAGCGCAGTGAAGCAGGCAGTGCAGCGCAGCAGGACCTCAGCGCGCCGAGCGGAACTCCGCGGTGAGCGGGCACTGGAACGGGTCGCGCGAGGCGATGCCGACCCGGTTGAGGTACTCGATGACGATCCGGTAGGAGTCGATCAGCGTCGTCTCGGTGTACTTGATGCCACGCGAGGCGCAGAACTCGATGACCAGCGGCCGGACCTTGCGCAGCGCGGGGCTGGGCATGCTCGGGAAGAGGTGGTGCTCGATCTGGAAGTTGAGGCCGCCCATGAAGACGTCGACCCAGCGCCCACCGCGGATGTTGCGGCTCATGAGCACCTGACGACGCAGGAAGTCGATCTTCACGTCCGGGGCGATGACCGGCATGCCCTTGTGGTTGGGGGCGAAGGACGCACCCATGAGCAGACCGAACATGCCGAGCTGGACGCCGATGAAGGCGAAGCCGAGACCGACCGGCATGAGCAGGAAGACCGCGGTGAAGAAACCGACCAGGCGGATCATGATGAAGGTGATCTCGACCGCGCGACGCTTGACCGGCTCCTTGCCGAAGATCGTCTTGAGGCCGTTGACGTGCAGGTTGAGGCCTTCGAGCAGCAGCAGCGGGAAGAACCAGTAGCCCTGGTGCGAGGCGAGCCAGGCGCGGACACCTGTCGTGGGCTTCTCGAGGGTCTCCGTCTCCCAGACCAGCACGCCGTTGAGCATGTCCGGGTCGGTGCCCAGCACGTTCGGCTTCTGGTGGTGCTTGGAGTGCTTGTGCATCCACCAGCCGTAGCTGAGACCGCCGAAGAGGTTCGCGATGACGAGGCTGGCCCAGTCGTTCCACTGGCCGGACTTGAAGATCTGGCGGTGCGCGGCGTCGTGCCCGAGGAACGCCATCTGGGTGAAGAGCACGCCGAGCGTGCCCGCGATGGCCAGCTGCCACCAGGAGTCGCCGAGCAGGACCATGCCCACTCCGCACGCCGCCAGGAGGGCGACGACGAGCCCGAACCGAGCCCAGTAGTAGGCATACCGGCGACGCATGAGGCCCGTTTCCTGGACCGTGCGGGTCAGCGCAGAGAAGTCGCTCACCTGCCGCTCGCGAGCCGACGCCGGCTTCGCCAGGGGGTTGTCTTGGCCTATCACCGCACTGTTTGCCGTCATCATTATCCGCTCGTTGCCTGAAGACGGGCGCCCGAACAGGCGCCCTTCACGCAAGTCTACGGAACCGTAGGTTAGCGATCCAGGGGGTTGTCCCCCCTATCCGCCAGCAAGTTCTCCGTGCCCGACGACGCCCCACTCCGACCCAGGGGCGGGTCAGGTGAGCCGTCGGACGAGCCGGATCCGCACCTCGTCGCCCGCGGTGTCCTTGCCGACCGCCTTGCGCAGGGCCGCCCGCAGCGGGAGCCAGTGCGGACCGCTGCCCGAGGGCATGAGCGTCGCCGCGAAGGGGTGCCCGTCGATCGTGCCGGTGACCTTCACGGCCTTGCGGGTTCCGAGGAGCTCGACCGACCCCGGCACGGTGAGATAGGCGTCGAAGGCTCCGTCCTTCTGCAACGGCGCCGTGAACTCGTGGTCCAGGTCGAGCGGGGTGTCCAGGGCAGCCATCGCGGTCTCCTTCAAGACGGGGCGTCCGACACCGTCGCGAGCCGGATCGTCGCCAGACTATCCCCTCCGTCACCGCACGTCACGCACCACCGGGTCGCACACGAGCAGCCCCTGCGGCCCCCGGCAGACGACGAAGGAGCCTGACCCCGTGCGGGGTGAGGCTCCTTCGTCTGTCACTGTCATTGCCTGTGGAGCTAAGGAGATTCGAACTCCTGACCTCTTCGATGCGAACGAAGCGCGCTACCAGCTGCGCCATAGCCCCTCCACTCACGGAAGCGAACTCCCGAAGCGTTATCTAGGTTAGCACCACGCATGCCCCCCTGAGCACCACCACGACCGCGGGCCGGGCCTGCAGCCTGCAGGTGAGGCGCTACTCGCCCACCGCGCGACGCCGGGCGAGGACGGAGTTGAGGTTGACACCCAGGCTGTCGCTGGGCGCCTCGGGCTCGCTCGTGGCCGACGGCGCGTCCCCGGCAGGCACGCCGGCCGGCACGCTGGTCGACACCCCAGCGGGCGCGCTGTCGCCGGCTGCGAGCTCGGCCCGGCGCGCCTGGGTGATCTGCGCCATCTCGGCGGTGAGCGGTGCCGGCTCCCAGCGCGGAGCAGCCGACTTCATCGTGTAGACGGGACGCGGCACCGGGACGGAGGTCCACTCGGTCGCGTCCCCGGACCGGCCGGCGGCGTCGGACGTGCTGGAGGCACTGGCAGACGACGCAGCAGCGGCCGAGTCGGCACGGGCACCGGCCGAGGCCCCGGCAGGCGCCTCGGCGCCGCCCTGGGCGTCGCTCACAGTCCCGGAGTCGCCGGACGTCTCCCCAGCGACCGAGCCCGAGCCCGAGCCCGAGCGGTCAGCCTCGACTGTCGAGCTCGGCGACGAGCCGGCGGAGGGGCGCACCCGGGCGATCATCTGCGTGTGGGACTGCGACGACTTCACGGCCCGGCCGGTCACCTGCAGGCGGACCGCGGGTGCCGGTCGCCCGGCGAGGCGGGCGTCCGTGGGGGACGCAGCGGAGCGCCGGACGCGCTCACGTGCTTCCCACGCGGCGTCGGCATGGGCGTTGGCACGTACGGCCTTGCGCCCGAGCGCGAGGACCGCGCCGAGCAGCACGGCCGGTGCAAGCACGAACCAGACCGAGACCGCGGTCGTCGCGGCGAGCGTGCCCGTCGCGGCGGTCAGCACGAGCAAGGTCACGGTGAGCAGCGCGCGACGTCGCGCGGCCGCCGCACGGCGGGCATGCAGCCCCGCGCGCGCAGGTCCGGCCGTCGATGTCGGGGAGGGTGGTTGCTCCATGTCCTGCTCTCCTTCCGGGTGGTGGCGCCTGGGCCGCACGGACATCCCGTGAGGCGGTGTCAAGAGTGGTGCGGTCACGCTTGACGACGTCGTGCAGTCGCCGTGGGAGTGGAGCGCCACTGCTGTGGAGCTCCGGCCGATCTTTCGCGTCGCGCCCAGGTACGCCGGGGCGCCCGCAGTTGCGACGGCGAGCACCCGGAGGCTTCCCGAGAACCGGTCGTTGACCCGCGATTCGAGCATCTGCTGCCGCTGGAGCAGTCGATGCGGGACCAGGTAGGCCAACCACAGACCGACCACTGCCAGAACAGCGACGCCGGCTAGTGAGTCCACACGACGACGGTAAGTGAGCCGCACCACCGCGACGCGGACGCGCTCCGGTGTGTCGCCCGGACAAGTGACCCTGTGCCGGGTGCTACTGCTGGCCTCGCCAGCGGGTCAGCAGCCCGCCGGGGACCTCCTCGGCCGTCACCGCGAACGTCCGGTGGTCGCACCAGCCACCTTGGATGTGCAGATAGGCGACCCGCAGGCCCTCGTCGCGCAGACCGAGCTTGTCCACCACCCGCAGGCTCGGTGTGTTCTCGGGGCGGATGTTCACCTCGATCCGGTGCAGGCCCCGCTCGAACAGGCAGTAGTCGGCCGCGAGCGCGACCGCGGTCGGCGCGATCCCCCGGCCGGCGACGTGCTCGCTCACCCAGTACCCGATGCTGGCCGAGCACATCGACCCGTAGGTGATCGAGGAGACGGTCAGCTGACCCACGAGCTCACCGTCGAGCTCGATCACGAACGGGAGGGTCGTGCCGTCCCGGCCCGCGGCGTCGAGCAGGCGGACGTACTCGGCGAAGGTCGGGGCCGCGCGGTTCCCGGTGCCGGGATGGTGGCCGGGGGGCGTGGGCGGCACGGTCGCCTCCCACCGCTCGAGCCAGGAGGCGTTGTGCTCACGCAGCTCCATCCACTCGTCGCGGTCGTGGCGGGCGAGCCGTCGCAGCAGGAGCACCCCGCCTGGGACGCCGGTGCGGACGTCGTCGAGGGAGTCGTCACGCAGCGTCACCGGCCACGCCGGCGACCGTCGCCAGAAGACCACGCTCACGCCTCGAGGACCAGGCAGTGCACCCGGTCACCGAAGTGGACCTCGGTGTCCCCCTCGGGGACCACCGCGAGGGCGTTGGCCCCCGCGAGGGCCGCCATGGACAGCTCGTCCAGGCGGGTCGGGTCGCCGACGGGGGTGACGTGGTAGCCCTCCTCGGGCGAGCCGAGCAGCGTGGCGGGCACGAACTGGCGGATGCCCGCGGGGCTGCGCCAGCCGACTGCGGCGTGCGCGGCGACGGACGGCCGGTAGATCTCGGTGTAGCCGGCCATCGCGCGCAGCGCCGGACGGACGAACACCTCGTAGGAGATCTGCGCCGCGACCGGGTGCCCGGGCAGCGAGAAGACCGGGATCGTGTCCCCGGGCGCACCCGTGTCGACGCCGATCCCGGCGTAGAGGGTACCCAGCCCCTGGTTCCGGCCGGGGACCATGGCCACATGGTCGAAACGCACAGTGCCCAGCGGGGCGAGCACGTCCTTGAGGGTGTCGTGCGACCCCTCGCTCAGACCGCCCGTGGTGACCAGCAGGTCGGCCCGCACGAGCTGGTCCTCGATGGCGTCGCGGAGCTTGGCCTGGTCGTCGCTGACCGGGGCGACCTGGATCGCGATCGCACCGGCGTCCTGCACTGCGGTCCGCAACGAGGGGCCGTTGGCGTCGAAGACGCCGGGACGGGAGGAACCGGGTTGGACGAGCTCGTCGCCGACGGGCAGGATCACCACGCGGGGCGCCGGGTGCACGCGGATGCGGGCGTAGCCCAGGCTCGCGGCGAAGGCCAGCTGGCGTGCGTCGAGGCGGATCCCGGCGCGCAGCGCCACGGAGCCGGCCAGCCCGTCGGCCCCGGCGGCGCGCACGTGAGCCCCCTGGCTGAACTCGGTGGTGATCCGGACCCGCGCCTCGCCGCGGTCGGTGGCCCACACCGGGACCAGCGTGTCGGCCCCGATGGGCATCGGGACGCCACTGCTGAGCAGCACGCTCTGCCCGGGCACGAGGCGGAAGGGTTCGTCCACCGCCGACCACACGTCGTGGATGACGGGGAGCACGACGGGATGCTGCGCGCTGGCTCCCACGAGGTCGCGGGCGAAGACGGCGTATCCGTCGCTGGTGGCCACGGGCCGGGCCGGGATGTCCTCTGCCACGACGATGTCCGCGGCGAGGATGCAGCCGGCCGCATCGGTGAGCACGACGTCGAGGGCGGGGACGGGCAGCGCGACGGCGAGGACTGCGGCGAGCTGGTCCTGGACGCTCCTCACCGGATCACCACGACGTCGCATCCGGTGGCACGCACGGCGTTCCTGCAGTCATGAGGGACAGGTTAGTGCAGAAAAGCAAATCCCCCGCGAACATCCACAGGAGACATCCACCGCACCATTTCTTTGACATACTTTGACCATGAGTAGTCCAGTGCAGCCCTACCCAATCCATGCATCCCTCGAGGCAGAGGACGCAAAGAACGCCCTGCGCGGGGCGATCCGCGCGGCGCGCGACACCCGTAGCGAACGACGTCGCGAGGAGGCGGCGAAGGCGCTTGCCGAGATCGTGCTGACCATCCCCGAGGTCCGTGACGCCCAGCGGATCGGGCTCTACGCCGCCCGGCCCAACGAACCCGGCACCTCGGCCCTCATGCCCGCACTCGACGCGCTCGGCAAGCAGATCCTGCTCCCTGTGCTCGGTATCGGGCTGCAGCGCGACTGGGCCCTCTACGCAGGGGAGGACGACCTCCTTCAGCGCGCCCCGGGTCGCCCGCCCGAGCCGTCGACGGACGCACTCGGACCCGAGGCGCTCGAGACGGCCGACGTCGTCATCGCCCCCGCCCTCGCGGTCGACACCCACGGCAACCGCCTCGGTCAGGGTGGCGGCTGGTACGACCGAGCCCTCGCCCATGTGCGCCCGGGTGTGAAGGTGATCGCGGTCGTCTTCCCCGAGGAGATCTACGACGCCGCCGAGCGGCCGCTGCCCCAAGAGGTCCACGATCGTCAGGTCGACGGCGTGGTCACCCCGCTGGAATGGCACTGGATCCGCGACTGAACCGGTCCGGGCGCCGGGCCGAGCGGCCAGTCCGGCTCGCGCCCTCGCGCCCTGCCCTCACGCCCGGTCAGGGCGTGAGGGTGAGGATGTCCTTGCCGGCGCCCGAGACGCCCGCCTCGCTGAACTGCCAGGTGAACGTCTCCCCGGCGGCCCACTGGTCGAGCTGGTCGGCGTAGTGGCCGCTGGCCGGGTGCCCTGACACCCCGGTCACCACGACCCAGGTCGAGCGGTCCAGGTCGGCGAGGTCGACCACCATCCGCATCGACGGACCCGAGGTCACGTCGTAGGAGCCGGAGGACGCATCCCAGCCGGTCGCATTGACGATCGAGGACCCTCCACCCATCTCGACCGGGCTGGGGTTGACGAAGCCGCGGACCACTCCGGGCACGCTCGACCCACCGAGCACCGGGTGCTTCAGCGCGAGGCGGTGCAGCTTGCCCCACTGCCACTCGTCGGCCTCCCGGCCGAGCTTCTTGGTGAGCTGCTCCCGCGCCTTGACCAGCGCCTGCGTGAGGATCTCGTCCCGGGTCTCCACGACGTTGACCGTCCTGCGGTCGTCCCACCACGGGCTCGTGGGGTCGTCCAGGTGCGTGCGCACGACCTCGAGCCACCGGCTCCCCCCGTCCGGGGCGGACGCGTCGAAGAGCTCGTCGTCGAAGGTCAGCGACAGCAGCTCGACCCACACCGCGGCGAAGTACGCGGCCGGAGCGGAGTCGGCGTCCTGGCTGTAGTCCCAGCCGACGAACAGGTCCTGACCGGCTCGGTCGAAGGAGCTGGGGATGGTCTGCTCCATGAGCGTGGGCACGAGCATCTCGGCGTAGGGGTTGACGGTGTCGTTCTGGATCTGCGCCATGGTGTCCACGCTGATCGGGCGGGCCGCGTCGATCTCGGCCTGCAGCAGATCCTGGATGCGGTTGGACCGGTAGCCGTAGTCCCAGTCCCGGGAGAGGAAGGGACCCGCCCCAGCCGGGGCGACGGCCTGGTTGGCCGCGACGATGAACCCGCTGGCGGGGTCGAGCACCGACGGCATCGTTGCCGGATCGACCCATCCCTGCCAGTCGTACCGGGAGTCCCAGCCGGGTCGGGGCCATGTGCCGTCGGAGGGGACGGGCCCGGTGATCTCCTCGCGCACCGGGATCCGCCCCGGCGCCTGGTAGCCGATGTGCCCGTCGACGGTCGCGAAGATGATGTTCTGGGAGGGCACCTCGAAGTACTCGGCGGCGACCTTGATGTCCTGCGCCGAGGTCGAGGTGTCCATCGCGAAGATGGCCTGGGCGGTCAGCCCCGGGGTGAGTGCCGTCCACGCGAGGGAGACCGCGTAGCTCGTCCGCCGGAGCAGCTCGCCGTCGGCACCCTCGATCGGGGTGGCGCTGGTGTCCTCGACGTCGAGCACGTCGGAGATGATCGGCCCGTGCTCGGTCGAGCGCACCTCGATCTCGATGTCGTCGGCGCCGTTGACCTTGATCGTCTCGGTGCGGGTGTCCAGGGCGACCCAGGAGCCGTCCACCTCGTAGGTGGAGCCGTCGGTCCGTTCGAGGAAGAAGTCCGTCACGTCGGCGCCGAGGTTGGTGATCCCCCAGGCCAGAGACACATTGTGGCCGATGATCACACCGGGGAACCCGGCGAAGGAGAAGCCGGACACGTCGAAGGGGCAGTCCGCGCTCGTCTCCACGCAGTGCAGCCCGACCTGCGACCAGATGCTCGGGACACCCAGGCTCAGGTGCGGGTCGTTGGCCAGCAGGGGCCCGCCGGTGTCGGTCAGGTCACCAGAGACGACCCACGAGTTGGAGCCGATCCCCTCGCCGTCCCCGACGAGCACCGGGACGGCGTCGACCGCGCGGGCCGCGGAGTCGACGGCGAGCGCGAGCCCGGCGTCCTCGGGGTCGTAGAGGGTCGCGACGGAGGACGCGTCGACCTCGCCCAGCTCCTCGCCCTCTACCTCGCCGGGAGCCGAGGCCGGGTTGGCGGCAAGGTTGGCGCCGGCCTGGTCAGCATCCAGGATCGGGGCGTTGAGGTCCTGGGGGTAGTCCGGGAAGAGCTCGTTGACCCTGCCCACGTCCCGGATGCTGGCGAAGGCCTGTACCCGTCCGAGCTCGTCGTCGTAGTTCCCCCGCAGGTCCCAGGCCATCGCCTTGAGCCAGGCCAGGGAGTCGATCGGGCTCCACGGCTCGGGGGCCGCGACGTCGACCTGGAGGCCCAGCACCGTGTACTCGAAGGCGATGTCGCCCGGCGCGCGGCCCTCGAGGTAGGCGTTGACGCCGTCGGCGTAGGCGCTCAGGTAGGACTTCGTCGGTGCGTCGAGGATCTTCCACTCCGCCTCGGCGACCTGGCGCCACCCGAAGGTGCGGATCACCTTGTCGGCCTCGATCGCGTCCGGGTTGTCGCCGACGAGCTCGGCGAGGCGTCCTGCGGTGACGTGGCGGCGGTAGTCCATCTCGAAGAAGCGGTCCTGCGCCTGGACGTACCCCTGCGCCTGGAAGAGGTCCTCGGCGGTCGCGGCGTAGATGTCCGGGATCCCCTGCGCGTCACGGACCACGCGCACGCTCTCGCTCAACCCGGGGATGGTGACCTCCCCGCCCGCCGCGGGCAGCGGACGGCGGGTGACGACCGCTACGGTCACGACGGCGGCGACGAGCGCCAGCACGAGCAGGACGGCAACCGAGACGAGGGAACGACGAAGGATCACATGGCGATGAGGCACGATGCGACACTACTTGCTCGCACTGTCACGGCGCGCTTCCAACGGGTCCGCGGCCCGGCGTATGATTGGCACTCAGTTGCTTCGAGTGCCAACCCTCGGTCGCGCGCGACGTCATCTCGCCGCTGGCCGGTCAGGCACCACCCCCACTACAGGATCACAGGAGGCTTCGTGCCCCTCTACGCGTACACCTGCACCGCGTGCGGCCACAACTTCGACATCCACCAGTCCTTCGCCGACGACTCCCTCACCGTGTGTCCCGAGTGCGACGGCCTGCTGCGCAAGGTCTTCTCCCCCGTCGGGGTCGTCTTCAAGGGATCGGGTTTCTACCGCACCGACAACAAGGCCGCGTCGAAGTCGAAGGTGCCTGCCACGCCCAAGGCTGCCGAGTCCACGAGCTCGGCCAAGGAGTCTGCGTCCTCGACGAGCGCGGCGACGTCCGGATCCGCGCCCGCTGCGTCGTCGTCGTCGTCGTCGTCGGGATCGTCGTCCTCGTCAGGGGCTTCGTCCTCGTCGTCCCCTTCCTCCTCCACGACGTCGTCGTCCTCCTCGCCGGCCGGCGCGAGGTAGCACCCCGCGCATCGGGCGGCTAGAGGTCGCCCACACCGGGTCCCTCGGCGCGACCGTACCCGGTCGGGGCTCACCGCCCACCGGGACCGGCCTGCCCGCACCTAGCGTGCGGGCATGACCGCTGCCTCGTCCCGCCTCGCACGCCCCTCCCCGCACGGCGCGCCACGGCGCGAGCGCACCGCGCGTGCCCGACGCCGCCTGCGCGCCCTCGTCTGGAAGGCCCGGTTCCTCGTGGTCGCCGCTGCGCTGGGGCTCGCCGCGGCCATCACCGTAGGACAGCTGCGGCCTCCTCCCCCGGTGCTCGTCGCGATCGTGGTGGCGGACCGGCCCGTGCTCGCCGGGGAGTCGTTGACCACCGACGACGTCCGCACGGAACGGGTTCCACCGCGCGCCCGACCCACCGACGCCCTGCGCGACCCGGCCGAGGCGGTCGGGCGGATCCTCGCGGTCCCGGTCTCGGAGGGCACGGTGCTCAGCGCGCCGGTGCTCGTGGCACCCGACGGCGGCCCGCTCGGCCCACCCGGGACGGTGGTGGCGGCTGTGCGGCTCGGGGAGCCCGCGCTGGCTCGGATGGTCGGCCCCGGGATGCACGTGGACCTCCTCGCCCCGTCAGACCACTCCGACAGCAGCGCGGACGAGCCGGTCGAGGAGACAGCCTCGGCCACATACCTGGCCCGGCGCGCCCTGGTCCTGCCCCGCCCACGCGGGGTGGCACCTGGGGCCTCGACCGGACTTGACCTGGGCACCGAGGCTGCGGACGATTCCGCGGACCTCATCCTCGTGGCGGTCACTCCGGAGGAGGCCGCGTTCCTGGCCAATGTAGCTGGCTGGGGTGTGGTCACCGCGGTGGTCGTGCAATGATCGACGGCGGGGCGTCCGATCTTCACCCGTCCGCCACGGCACGGGTCCCAGCGAGCCGTTGACGGGCAGCCGTCCCGCCCCCGTCCACAATGTCTTGTCCGAGGCTCGTCAGAGCCTTGCCAGAGGTCTGCCGCGGCAGACCGTCAGTCTTGAGCGTCAGTCTCGAGCACCAGAGAGGGAAACCTATGAAGAACGTGCTCAACGGCTTCAAAGAGTTCATCATGCGAGGCAACGTCATCGACCTCGCGGTCGGCATCGTCATCGGCGCCGCCTTCTCGGAGATCGTCAAGAGCCTCGTGAACGGCATCATCACGCCGATCGTCGCGATGATCTTCGGCAAGCCCGACCTCACAGCGGTCGGGGCGTTCACCATCAACAACGCACATTTCTATCCAGGCCTCGTGCTCAACGCGGTCTTCAGCTTCCTCTGCATCGCGGCGGCGCTGTACTTCTTCGTCGTCGTGCCGATCAACCACCTGCAGAGCCTGCGCAAGCGTGGACTGATCGACGAGCCCGAGGCGCCCTCCGAAGACGTGATTCTTCTCGCGCAGATCCGCGACCTGCTCGCCGCTCAGACCGGTGGCACCGGCACGACCGGTCCGTCCAGCCCAGTCCCGCCGGCACCTCCCGTCGGCTACTGACCACAGCCGGCACGCCCTGACGGGCTGCACGAACACCACGAGCGGGTGACCCCAGGGTCACCCGCTCGTGTCGTCTCGGTCGTTCGCTCACCAGTGCGGCGGGACGTCTCTCTTGAGCTGCTCGTCGTTGCTGTCGCCCCCGGCGACCGGCGGCTCGGACCATCCGGTGGCTGCTTCGTCCCCGCTCAGCCCCGAGACCGCCTCGGTCTCCACCCCGGTGCGCACGACCCGACGGTGCCGGCGCGGGCGGACCGGCGACCCGGAAGCGTCCGACGACCGCGCCGCCGGAGCGTCAGCCTCGTCCGCAGCTTGATCCGCAGCCTTGTCCGCAGTCTGATCCGCGGGCACCGAGTCCGACGAAGACACAGTCATCGCCTCATCCCCCGAGGAGGCGGCGCACAGCGCTGGTCACCGCGGTGTCGACCCGGGTGCTGCGGCGGGTGACCCCGAGCTCGGCGCGCAACGCGCCGGCGAGCTGCTCGGCGTCGCGGGTGACCTGGTCGCCGGCGATCCATGCGACGAGCTCGTCGAGCTCGTTGTCGCCGTAGGCCGAGATCGGCAGCCCCGGTTCGACGTCGGGCCGGGCGGGCCGGGAGGTCCGTGCGATCACCGGGCGACCGACCGCCGGGCTGCTGCCATCCCCGGTCGCCGCAGCCCCGGTCGAGGCGACCGGAGCGGACGGGTCGACGAGATCCTCGCCGCCGGTCCCCTGAGCCTCCTCCAGGACGACCAGCGCCGCGTCGTCGAGAGCGACCAGGGGCAGTGCGCCGGTCACCGGCTGGCGGGCGGCGCGGCGTCGGGCCTCGATCTCGAAGACGGCCTCGCGGATACGGTTCGCCTGGCCCTCGGGATCGAGGAACAACGACACCGACCACACCTGGATGACCTGCCAGCCGAGACGCTCCAGACGCTCCGCGCGCTGACGGTCGCGGACCCGGACGCTCGGCTCGTCGGTGTAGCGGGAGTCGTCGGTCAGCACCGCGACGAGCAGCTCACCGGGCAGGTCGGGGTGACCCACCACGAGCGGGATCTGCTCCCCGCCCACCGGGCCGTGCTGGGTCTCGACCGTGAGCCCGGTGCGCCACAGACGCTCGGCGAGGTCGATGACCAGGCGGTCCGGGTGCGGCTGAGCGGCGGCCGCGGCAGTCACGTCGTCGTGCACGGGCTGGGACTGGGTCTCGGTGCGGTGCTCGGCGAAGTCGAGCAGCCCGCCGAGGAGCTGGGCGCCGGTGCCGCGCAGGCGCTCGGGGTCGAGGTCCGCGGCGCCGAAGCAGCTGACCACCGACAGCCGGCGCCGGGTCGCCCCGACCGCGTTGAGCAGCAGCGCCTGCCCGGTAGGACCGGAGATGTCGCCGAAGCGGTGCAGCACGCGTCCGTGCGGGGTGCGGCCGAACCCGACCGAGAAGATCACGGCCTCGCGGGAGAGCCCGGCGACGCTCTTGAGGTCGGAGATGACGACCGGCTCACGCCGCCGCGGGTCGAAGAACGGCCCCAGTGCGGCGTTCTGGCGCACCTGCGACAGGATCGCCTCACGCACCCGGTCGGCGTGCGTCCGTGATCCGGTGATGATCGCGAGAGACTCGTCGGGCCGGTCCAGAGCGTGGTTGATCGCCAGCTCCACGACCCGGTCCACCTCGACCTGGGTGGACTCGACGGCACCAGAGGCGGCGTCGGGCATCCCGGCGCCGTCGACCGCGTCGAAGGTGACCAGCTGTTCGGCGGAGGGCAGCGGCATGGGGCGCAGCACGCCCTGGTAGCCGTTGTCGACGAGGAAGGCGGTGAGCAGCGGGTCGCGGCGGGAGGCGTCGCCGGCGAGCGCGACCGTGGGCAGCAGGGCGGCCAGGGCGGGCACCGCCTCACCGGGAGCGCAGCGGGCGTCGCCGACGACGACGACCTGCCGGCCGCGCGCGATCGCCGAGAGCACCGACTCGACGGGCAGGTGCTGCGCGGCGTCGAGGATGACGAGGTCGACCGTGCGGTGCGCGGGCAGCAGGTGCGGCACGAGGGTCGGGGTCGCGATGAGGCAGGGGCGCAGCTTGCGCAGCACGTCCCCGAAGTCGTCGCTCGCGGTGCGCACGCTCGTCAGGGACTCCTCGACGAGCTGGGCGAACAGGCCCTCGGCCTGGTCACGATTGTCCCGCAGCGCACCGTGGATCTGCTGGATCGCGGCAGCCCGGATCGGGGCGCTCAGGGACTCCACGTGCGCCCGGTCGAGGCGCCGGAAGCGGTCGGCGAGGGCCTCGATGCCCTGCCCGTCGACCTCCGCGAGGTGCGGGTCGGCGGCGAGGATCTGCTCGAACACCGAGCTCCACCAGGCGAGGTCGAGCTCGGCCTCGACGAGGCCCACCTCGACCCGGCGTGCGGCGAGGTCCTCGAGCAGCGGTCCCAGCCCCACGAAGGCGAGCTCGCGCATCACCCGGGTGCGCTCGGGCAGGGTGTGCAGCGCGGAGCGGTCGTCGAGCAGCTTCTGCAGCCGCTCGGTGAGGTCGCCCAGGGGAAGGTCCGCGAGCCCAGCACCACCGGGGGTGGTGGCCAGCACCGTGTCGAGCGCGGTGAGGTCGCTCGTCACCGAGGCGTACGTCGCCTCGATGCGGGCGAGCCCGTCGGGCAGGCGCGGCCAGCCGCCGCTCGGGCAGTGCGCGGCCCAGGTCTCGCGCTGGGCCTGCACCTCGAGCAGACCGGCGTGCAGGTCCGCGATCCGGGTGCCCGGTCGGATCATGTCCTTGGCGCGCTTGACCAGGCGTCGCCGGTGCAGCCCGCTCATCTCGATCGAGTGCTCGGCCCGCCAGTGGCGCGAGGCCGTCGCGGCGACGAGGTCGTCGGCCGTGCGCTCGAAGACCATCGGCTGGAAGACGTCCAGGGTGGTGCGCATCCCGGAGAGCATCGCCAGCTGCTCTCCCCACTGGCTCACGGTGCGCGGGGCGAGGATGCCGGTGTCCTCCACGACCGTCGTCATCTGGGTCCGCAGGTCGGTCAGGGTCCGCTCGAGCAGCCGGGTGATCCGGTCCGTCGCGTCGCTCGCGGCGTCCTCGGTCTCCAGGTCAGCACCGAACCACGGCGTGGAGGCCTGCCGGAGGGTGAAGGCGTCGAGGTTCGCGGCACGGACGAGGTCGGCGCCGATCGCCTGGCGGGTCGCCGCGATGCGGGCGAGGGGCCCCGCCTCGAGGCGCACCTGGGTGGACGGGGACGGGCGCTCCGAGGTCAGCCGAGCGAGGGCCTGCAGCGCGTCGTAGGCGGAGATGGCCCACGGCGCGCGGGGCTGGTGCAGCCCGTCCATCGTCCGGCTCAGCCGGGTCCGGGTCTCCACGAGCTGCAGGCGCAGGTCGGCGAGCGCCGCCGCGTCGATGTGCGGGGCCTCGAGGGTCATCGCGCCGAGCAGGCGCCGGGACACGCTGGCCCGCCAGCTCGGGTGCGGGGTGACGTCGAGGACGAGGTCGTCGAGCCCGAGCTCGGCGAGGCGCAGGCTCAGCGCGTCGGCGGCGCGTCGGTGCCCGGGGACGTAGAGCACGCTGCGCCCGATCGCGGCGGCCTCGGCGACGACGGCGGCGATCGCACCCGTCGAGTCCGCGCCGACCGGGGCGTCGATGAAGAGGTGGCTGCCGGTCGCCAGGGCGTCGAGCACCCGTCGCGCCGACGGGTCGAGGTCGCCGACGCCGCGTTCCATGTTCGGCTCGGCGTCGCCGGTGTGCAGCGCGGGGAGCGGGTGGGCGAGGGACTCGATGGCGGCCGGGTCGCCGGCGAGCGCGGCGACGATCTCGTGGCGCTCGAGCCCGACCAGGAGGTCGTCCAGGTCGTCGACGAGCATCTGTCCCGGGTGCACGAAGGTCCCCACGAGCAGCTTGTCGACCATGGTGAAGTCGCTCAGCACCGCTCCGCCGAGGGAGTTGATGCGGTCCAGCGCGGTCGAGGGGTCGAACCCGGAGCCGGTGAACGCGCCGCGGGCCAGAGCCGCCGGGTCGAGCAGGGCCCCACGGGAGCGCAGCGCCCGCGCCAGGACGGGGTTGATCTCCGCGGTCGGCTCGAGGGTGAGCTCGTAGTCGGACTCCCCGCCGCCCCGGGCCTGGATGTTGATCGGGCGGAGCAGGACGGGGGCGCGGACGGTGCGCACGGTGTCCCGGACCGGGCTCGCGCCGTCGTACACGCCCTGACCGGCGAGCTGGCCGCCGGTCGCCCGGGCCAGCGCGGCCACGTCGTCGGCCGCCTCGTCGATGATCTGCTCGGTCCACGTCGCGACGCCGATCGCGAGGTACGTCGGGGCGATGCCGTACCGCTCCCCTTGTTCCTGGGAGCGCTGGGCCACCGCCCGTGCCCGACGCCGGGCCACCGGCAGCGAGCTGCCCTCACGGAAGACGTTGGCCAGCCGGGTGCTGCGGCCGGCGAAGAGCTGGGCGATCCCGGAGGGGTGCGCGGCGGTGAGGTCGAGCACGGCGTCCCCGAGCAGGTTGACGTCGGCGAGGGTCGAGCCGCCGGCGAGGGCGACGAGCGTGGTCCGCCAGCGGTCCACGGCCGCGCCCACGATCTCCCCGGTCGTCGCCTGCTTGACGATCGCAGGGGCTGCCTGACTGGTGGCGTCCGCGCCGCGGTCGGGCGACGCGGGGGCCGCAGACTGGTCGGTCGCGGTGCTGTGAGTCATGTCGGGGTTCTCTCCGTGGACGTGTCTGGCGTGAAGGAGCGCACCCGCGTCCGGTCCACGGAGGCGCCCCGGTGCCCCGGCGCGTGCTCGCGATCGGGAAGTGTCACCCTGGCACGCTAACCGGCCCGGCGGGGAAAAATCCCCTGACGCGCCGTAGGGCGCCCAACAGGAGGGGCGGGGGCGCCGACGGTCTGCGACCGCCGGGCAGAACGTTCCGGACATGAAGACAGTGCGTGCCGCGCAGGGGGCAGGCGGCACGCACTGTCGAAGAAAAGTGTGCACGCTGCAACCGGCGGAGTCAATCGATCGTGTGCACGTTCACCCGCCCCCTCCTCGGAGCGAGCCACGGGGACACAAACGCGAGGGCGCCGCAGGTCGCGCGCCCGTGCCACCCCCGGCAGATGCGGCGCCCGGACACGGCACGGTCCCGCGGTCGGGTAATCTGGTCACGCTCACGCGCCCGTAGCTCAGGGGATAGAGCACCGCTCTCCTAAAGCGGGTGTCGGCAGTTCGAATCTGCCCGGGCGCACCAACGGATCCACGCGGGCTGCCTCGACCCCAGAACTGATCCGGTGCGACAATCGACTATGACTGACGCCCTCGCGACCGCCCCGCAGACCGACGCTCCGACCCCCGCCGAGCCGCAGGCCCCTGAGCAGCCAGCACTGTGGATCGAACGGACCGGCACCCGTCGCTACACCGGGTACTCCGAGCGCGGCGGACTGGTGCAGATCGGTGGCGCAGCGGCGGAGGGGACCTTCACCCCGGGTGAGCTCATGAAGATCGCCCTCGCCGGATGCACCGGCCTGACCTCCGACGCGCCGCTCGCCCGGCGCCTCGGGGACGACTACCCGGCCACGATCCATGTGTCCGGCGTCAAGAACCTCGACGACGACCACTACCCCCATCTCGTCGAACGTCTTGAGGTCGACCTGAGCGGCCTCGACGAGGCCGCCCGCGAACGCCTCATCACCGTGGTGACCCGCGCGATCGACCAGGCCTGCACCGTGGGCCGCACGCTCAAGGCGGGCGCGACGATCGAGCTGAGCATCGACTCGGTCGAAGGACGGGGCGCGGACGCATGAGGCGGGGGCGTCAGGACGCTGCACAGAAGGCCTCCTACACCGCGCAGTCAGGCGTGCAGCCGGCCGCTCCGAACGGCGTCGAGGCCACGCGTCCCGGAGTGATCGCGACGTTGTCCCGGCGCAACACGCTCCTGGACGCGGCGATCGACCAAGCGGTGACCATCCCGTCCTCGACCGTCCGCGCCCACGTGGACAGTCTGCGCAGGCGCAACCCGGAGGCCTCGCCGCAGCGGATCATCGGTCTGCTCACGCGGGAGTACTCGCTCCTGCTGCAGGGGGCGGGTGGCGCCGTCGGCACGGCCGCCGTCGTCCCTGGCATCGGGACGAGCGTGAGCCTCGTGCTGAGCACGGCCGACGTCGCGACCTTCTTCGCCGCCTCCGCCGCCTACGCCCTGGCCGTCGCCGAGGTCCACGGGATCGAGGTGAACGACGTCGAGCGCCGCCGGGCCCTGCTGCTCACCGCTGTGCTCGGGGAATCGGGTGCCCAGGCGCTCACCGACGTCGCCGGCAAGCCCATGGGCGCCTGGGGGACGGTGCTGCTGACCTCCATGCCCAAGAACACGATCCGCCAGGTCAACCAGGTGCTCACCGGACGCTTCGTCAAGCGGATGATGGTCAAGCAGAGCTCGCTGGCCCTGGGCCGGGTGATCCCCTTCGGGATCGGCGCGGTCGTGGGGGTCCTCGGCGGGCGGGCGCTGTCCCGGACCGTCGTCCACCAGACCAGCAAGGCGTTCGGGCCTGCGCCCACGCGCTTCCTCACGCCGGTGAGCGAGAAGGCCCATGGCCCGCTCCCGATCGACGCCGGGCCCGACGACCCGCAGCTCGGCCGCCGATGACCGGCACCGCTGCGCGGGCCGTGCCGGCTGGGTCGACTGTGCCCACAGTGGCGCTCGTGGCGCGGTTGGCGGCACGCGACCCCTCCCCGCGCCGCGTCCAGGTCACCCGGGTGGTCGACCTCGACGCGGCATCGACGTTCGCCCTCCTCGCGGACGTGCGCAACCACGAACGATGGATCCCGCTCACCCACGGCCGGTACCCGATGACCGCGACCGGCCCGCTCCCACCCGGGCCCTTCCCCGTGGGGACCCGGTTCACCATGGTCTCCGGTCCAGGCATGCCCGACCGGATGATCGTCACCGAGGTCCGCGCCGCCTCGCCCGAGCAGTCGCCCGAGCAGTCACCTGCGGAGCCGACCGGGCGGACGACGTCGCAGATCACGCTGCGCAAGGCCGGTCCGGTCCTGCTCGGGACCGCGGGCATCACCGTGGAGCCGGCTGGCGCCGCCCGTGCGCGCGTCACCTGGTGGGAGGACGCCTACCTGGCCGGACCTCTCCCCGCCCGGGTGACGCGGGCCGTCGTCGGGCCGGTGCTCGCGGCGATGATGCGGCTCGCCCTGGCGAGGTTCGCCCGCGAGGTCACGGTCGCCTGACCGGACGGGCGACAGGCCGGGCGGCCCTGCCGCCGCTGCGCCGCGCTGCGGCGTAGTCTCGTGGCCAGGCATCCAGTTCAGCACCGCTGGTGAGGGGGTCATCATGACACGCAGGCACCGGTACCTCATGTGCCGCCCGGACCACTTCACGGTGAGCTACGAGATCAACCCGTGGATGAACAGCGCCCACCCCACCGACACCGCCCTGGCCGTCAAGCAGTGGGAGTGGCTGCGTGACGTCTACCTGGACCTGGGGCACACGGTCGAGCTGATCGACCCCGTGCCGGGGCTGGCGGACATGGTCTATGCGGCCAACGGTGCGACGGTCCTGGACGGTGTGGTCTACGGAGCCAGGTTCACCGTCGCCGAACGTGCCGGGGAGGCCGCCGCCTACCTGGACTGGTTCGCCCGGCACGGATTCGTGGTGCACGAGGCCGCCCAGCGCAACGAGGGCGAGGGCGACCTGCTCACCGTCGGTGGGCGCACCCTCGCCGGGACCGGGTTCCGCACCGACGTCGCCGCCCACCACGAGGCCGCCGCGCTGTGGGGCCGGGAGGTGGTCACCCTCGAGCTCGACGATCCGCGGTTCTACCACCTGGACACCGCCGTGATCGTCCTCGAAGGTAGCGAGGGCGGCGACGGCAGCGCAGGCAGTGCCGGTTCCCCGAACGGCGCCGCCACCCCGCCCAGCGCCGGCCCGACGGTGGGCCAGATCGCCTACTACCCCGGCGCCTTCTCCCCTGCCAGCGCCGACCTGCTGGCCTCGCTCTACCCCGACGCGGTCCTGGCCACCGAGGCCGACGCGCTCGTCCTCGGGCTCAACGGCGTCTCGGACGGCACCCACGTCGTGCTCACCCCCCGCGCCACCCACCTCATCGCCCAGCTGGCCGAGCGCGGGTACACCCCGCTCGGTGTAGACACCTCCGAGCTGCTGCTCGGCGGTGGCGGCGCGAAGTGCTGCACCCTCGAGATCCGGCCCGCACCCCTGGAGCAGACGTGACACAGCACCCGACTCTCGCGCACAACTACGACCCGCTGCCGGTGACGATCACCACCGCCCAAGGCGCGTGGGTCACCGACACACGCGGCCGGGCGCATCTCGACTTCCTCGCCGGCTACTCCGCGCTGAACTTCGGTCACCGTCATCCGACGCTCGTGGCGGCCGTCACGGCCCAGCTCGATCGGGTCACCCTCACCTCCCGGGCCTTCGGCCACGACCTGCTGGAGCCGTTCGCGGACGCGTTGTGCGCCCTGGTCGCCGACTCCCTCGCGCTGGAGGGCACCACCGCGATGATGGTGCCGATGAACACCGGCGCCGAAGCCGTGGAGACCGCGATCAAGGCCGCCCGCAAGTGGGGCCACCGCCGCGGCGTCCTCGAGCCGGTCATCATCGTCGCCGCCGGCAACTTCCACGGCCGCACGACGACGCTCGTCTCCTTCTCGACCGACCCCGAGGCCCGCGACGGCTACGGGCCGTACACCCCCGGCTTCCGGGTCGTCCCCTTCGGCGATGCCCAGGCGGTGGCCGAGGCAATCGACGAGTCGACCGTCGCGGTGCTCATGGAACCCATCCAGGGCGAGGCCGGGGTGGTCGTCCCACCGCCGGGGTTCTGGGCGAGCGTGCGCACGCTGTGCGACGACGCGGGGATCCTGCTCATCGCCGACGAGATCCAGTCCGGGCTGGGTCGCACCGGGACCACGCTGGCCTGCGACCTGTGGGGCGTCCGCCCGGACCTGGTGACCCTGGGCAAGGCGCTGGGCGGGGGGATCCTCCCGGTGAGCGCCGTCGTCGGGCGGGCGGACGTGCTGGACGTGTTCACCCCGGGCACCCACGGGTCGACCTTCGGGGGGAACCCGCTGGCCTGCGCCGTAGGGCTGGCCGTCGTCGACCTGCTCGCGACCGGTGAGATGCAGGAGCGCGCACGGGTGCTCGGCGACCATCTCCAGACCAGGCTCGACGACCTCGTCACCGACGAGCTCCTCGCCGAGGTGCGCGGCGCCGGGCTGTGGGCCGGGATCGACCTCATGCCCGGCCAGGGCACCGGGCACGACCTGTGCCTCGCGCTGCTCGAGGCCGGGGTGCTGGCCAAGGACACCCACGGGGCGACGATCCGGCTCGCTCCCCCGCTGACCATCGCCCCTGACGACCTCGACCTCGGGCTGGACCGGCTGCGGTCGGTCCTGGAGCAGCGGGCCGCGGACTCCGAGCTCGTCGCGGAGGCCCTCTAGCGGCCGGAGGCGGCGTCAGTCGCCAGGGATCTCGCAGCGCTTGTTGACCACGAGTACCGGGCACTGGGAGTGGTGCAGCACGGCCTGGCTCGTCGACCCGAGCAGCAGGCCGGCGAAGCCTCCACGACCACGGGACCCCACCACGAGCAGGTCGCTCGCATTCGAGAACTCGGTGAGCAGCTCGGCGCCGGTCCCGTCGAGCACGATCCGGCGGATCGTCACGCCCGGGTTCGCGGCCTCGGCCTTGTCGACGATCGCGTTGAGGCCGTCGGTCACGTCGGAGAGCACCTGCTCGTGATCGATCGCCGCCGGCAGCCAGGCGAGCAGCCCGGCCCCGGAACCCACCGGGACCCCGGCTACCGCCACGAGCTCGGCGTCCCAGATCTTGGCCTGCTGGATCGCCAGGTGCAGCGCGCCGTAGGCGGACGGCGACCCGTCCACCCCGACGACGATCCGGCGCAGCGGGCGGATCGCCACGGCGTCGGCGGTGTCGTCCCGGAAGGGGACCACGACCGTGGGGCAGTGGGCGTGCGCGGGCAGCGCGGAGGAGACCGTGCCGAGCAGGCGTTCGGCGAACCCGCCGTGGCCGCGGGTGCCCACCACGGCGAGGGTGTAGTCCTTCGACATCTGGACGAGGACCCCGGCGGCGTCCCCGGTCGCGAGCTGGGTGGTCGCCTCGACGCCGGCGCGGCGGGCGCGCTCCTTCGCGTCGTCGAGGACCGCGCGTGCGCCCTCCTGGATGGCGGAGTCGTCCAGCGCGGCGTACCCGCCGTCGAGGGAGGCCGCCGCGAAGGAGGGCAGGGAGTAGGAGCAGACGACGGTCAGGGGCTGGCCGCTGCGCGCTGCGAGGGCGGTCGCCCAGTCCAGGGCGTGCAGGCTCGACGCCGAGCCGTCGACACCGACAAGGATGGCATCTGGGTGCGACATCGTGATCTCCCTCTGCAGGACGAAACTGGGACCTACGTGCGGTAGACATTACCCGCTCGTGACGCAGTCCTCGCCTGTTCGCGACACAGCGCGGGGGGGTCGGCTATGCGGAAGGCGATCAGGCCCCTCCTGGACGCAAAGAAACCCGAGCCGCAGAGCGGCTCGGGTTTCTCCGACAGGTGCTGGAGTGCTCAGCCGACCCGGATGAAGGTCGGGTTGGACTGCCAGATGCTACGGAACTGGACGGTCGACCCCGGCTTCGGGGAGTCGATCTGGCTGTTGCCACCGGCGTAGATCGCGATGTGGCCCGGGCTCCAGATGAGGTCACCAGGCTGAGCCTGGTCGCGGGGGATGACCGTTCCGACGCCGCCCTGTGCACCAGAGGTGCGCGGGAGCGAGATGCCGGCCTGGGCGAAGACGTACGCGGTGAACCCGGAGCAGTCGAACCCGGACGGGCTCGTCCCGCCGGAGACGTACGGGACACCGACGTACCGGCTGGCGATGTCGATGATCGAGCTGCCGGCCGACGAGGCCGGAGCCACGGAGACGGGAGCTGCGACCTCGGCGGCGGCGGCGGGCGTAGCCGTCGATGCAGCGGCGGCGGCCGGGGCGGCTGCGGCGGTGCGCGTGGTCGTCGTCGTGCGCTCGGCGGTCCGCGAGGCGGCAGCGGCGGCACGGGGCTTGACCGGCTCCGGCGCCGGCGCCGGGGTGACCGAGATCTCGGTCTGCTCGATCGTCCATGACGCGTCAGCTGCGACGGTGACGGTCGGTGCGGTGCTGAGTGCGGCGCGGGCCTCGGTGGTGAGGGCCGAGACGTCGACGGTCGAGACCGCGGCATCGCCGGAGACGGGGGCTGCGGAGGCCGGTGCGGCCGCCATCAGCGAGACGAGGAGGCCGGACGAGGCGGCGACCATAGCCGAACGCTTGCCGACCGAGACGACGTTCTCGGAAGCGGCGGTGGCGAACAGGCTGAGAGGCGTGATCGGGCGACGTGCCGCGCGGTGGCGAGCACGAATCGAGCTAGAGGTCATGTTTGCTCCAATACGCCTGCGAGGTCAGCTGTCGGGTTCGGGTAGGAGTACACCCGGCCTGCGAACCGAAGTTCGCGAGGCTTCACCCCAAGGGCGCTGCGAGCAGCACCCGAAATTGGGTCCCCCGTCCTTGCCAGCGGGTTCTAGGCAACCATGAGCGGTGGCAAGGTTTGGCGTCCGCTCAAGTACTTCGTCGGTGTGCGTTCCTATGAAGCAAGTTGAAGGTACCTCACATGAACACCACATGTCACGTTCTGATCACGACGACTTCTTCACGTCCTGGCGGACGTCGCACGGGTCAGATCGCGACGAAGATGTGACGCGAGACCTCTTCGGGCAGGTCAAGCACCACGAGGGCACCTTCGGAGGTGACGGAGATGCCTGCGCCACGCTCAAGAGCCTCGATGTGGATAACCCCGCCGGGCTTGACTCCAGCCGCTGCCAGACGGGTCAGCAGCTCGACGTCGGTCTGCAGCGGCTCGCCCAGGCGAGCCACCGTCGCGACCAGCGGCGCGGCGTCGGGCAGGACGCCCATGGCGGACCGCGCGACGAACGCGGACAGGGACACGACTCCGTCGAGGAAGCCCACCTCGGGGGCTGCGTCGCCCAGCTCCGCGAGGCCCGGGATCGGGTTTCCGTACGGGGAGTAGCTCGGGTGGTCCAGCAGGTCCACGAGGCGCTTCTCGACGCGGTCGCTCATCACGTGCTCCCAGCGGCAGGCCTCCTCATGGACGAACTCCCAGTCCAGGCCGATGACGTCGGTGAGCAGGCGCTCGGCCAGGCGGTGCTTGCGCATGACCCGCATGGCCTTGGTGTGCCCGGTTCCGGTGAGCTCGAGGTGGCGGTCCCCGCTGACGACGACCAGCCCGTCGCGCTCCATGCGAGCCACGGTCTGGGAGACCGTCGGTCCGGAGTGACCCAACCGCTCCGCGATGCGCGCCCGCAGCGGAACGATGCCTTCTTCCGCCAGCTCGTAGATCGTCCGCAGGTACATCTCGGTGGTGTCGATCAGGTCGCTCACGCGTTCCTCCAGTGCGTCAGATGGCCTCGAGCGACGCAGGTCAGCGCCGTTCACACGTATCTACGCCCACCCTATCTCTCCTGTGCACAGGCCAGCGCGTGGGGCGGAGTCGAGCGCGTAGGGTGTGCTGCGTGACTGAGAACCTCACCATTCCCGCCAGCATCCTGCCCGTCGACGGCCGCTTCGGCGCCGGTCCGGGAAAGGTCCGTGACGCCCAGCTCGCCGCCCTCGCCGCGACCGGACGATCGCTCATGGGGACCTCCCACCGCCAGGCCCCGGTCAAGAACCTCGTGGCGCGGGTCCAGGCCGGGCTCGCCTCGTTGTTCTCGCTTCCCGACGGCTACGAGATCCTGCTCGGCAACGGCGGGTCGACGGCGTTCTGGGATGCCGCGACGTTCAGCCTGGTTCGCGAGCGCGCCGCGCACGCCACCTTCGGTGAGTTCGGCGCGAAGTTCGCCCAGGCCACCACGAACGCCCCGTTCCTGGCTCCGTCGGCGGTGACGTCCAGCCCGGCCGGCACCGCGGTGCTCCCCGAGCTCGTAGCCGACGCCGACGTCTACGCCTGGGCGCACAACGAGACCTCGACCGGTGCGATGGCTCCGGTGCGGCGCGTTCCTGGGTCGGAAGCGGCTGGCGCTCTGACGTTGATCGACGCGACCTCGGGGGCCGGCGGCCTCGCGGTCGACGTCGCCGAGACCGACGTCTACTACTTCGCGCCGCAGAAGTCCTTCGCCTCCGACGGCGGGCTGTGGCTCGCGGTCACCTCCCCTGCGGCCATCGAGCGGATCGCCGAGATCGACGCGAGCGACCGATGGATCCCGGAGTTCTTGTCGCTGCAGAACGCGGTCACCAACTCCCGCGCACACCAGACGCTCAACACCCCGGCGATCGCCACGCTGTTCCTGCTCGCGGAGCAGATCGACTGGATGCTCGCCCAGGGCGGGCTCGCGTGGGCTGCGGCGCGCACCGCGGAGTCCGCGGCGCACCTGTACTCCTGGGCGGAGAGCCGCAGCTTCGCGACGCCGTTCGTGGCCGACCCTGCCACCCGCTCCACGGTTGTGGGGACCATCGACTTCGACGACTCGATCGACGCGGCGGCCATCTCGCGGACGCTGCGCGCCAACGGGGTCGTCGACGTCGACCCGTACCGCAAGCTCGGGCGCAACCAGCTCCGGGTGGCCATGTTCCCCGCGGTCGACCCGAGCGACGTCCAGGCGCTGACCGCCTCGATCGACTACGTCATCGAGCACACCGGCTGATCGGGGCGGGTGGGCCGGGCCGGGGGCCGTCGGTCGGGCGCGGTCCGCCGGGGGCCGGTCGGGCTGTCGGGCGCAGGCGGTCGGTCGGGCGCGGTCCGCCGGGGGCCGGTCGGGTGGTCGGACGCGGTTGGTCGGACGCGGTCCGCTGGGCGCGGTCGGTCGGGGGTCGGTCGGTCGGTCGGTCGGTCGGTCGCGGAGCCGACCACCAACCTCGTGAGCTGTCAGCGAACTCGTGAACCGCTCGCCGAACTCGTGAACCGCTCGCCGAACTCGTGAACCGTTCGCCGAACTCGTGAGCCACCCGCCGAACTCGTGAACCGTTCGCCGAACTCGTGAACCAGGCCGGTTTCTCTGCCGCGGAGCTCCGTCGCTCACGAGTTCGGCGACGCACTCACGAGTTCGCGCGCTCGGATGGGCGCGCGCGGGTGAGGCCTGGCTGGGTGGGTGGGACGTCTTCCACAGAAGACGTGGTGCACAGGGCGCTGCGGGAGCCGTCTCGTCCACAATTCTGGCCGCCGAGGGCACGGTCGGAGACGCGTCGGCCGCAGTGTCGGGTCATGCGACCACCCATCCAGCTTCCGCCACGACCGTTCGAGATCCTCGCCCCCACGATCCTCAAGCCGGGCGCACCGCGCCGGCAGTATCGTCCGGCCACGGTCACGCCCCTCTACCGAGGCTGGGCTTGGCTCCATCTGCCCACCGCGGCCGACGGCTCCGCTCGCGCGACCCTTGCGCAGTCGGTTGCGCTGATCGCCGCCGTCCATGCCGGACTCCGAACCGCCCACTGGTTCTGTGGAGTCTCCGCCGCCGTGATCCACGGATGCGAGACCGTCTTTCTCGACGGGCTCGCCCACCTGATCCAGCTCCACAATCAGCAGCGGGGCGCCAACCCCCAGGTCAGACGCCACACCGCCGCGCTGCGCGTCGGCGAGGCCACCGTCGTCGACGGGCTTCCTGTGACTGATCTCGCCCGGACGGTGGTCGACTGCGCACGCACACTCAGCGACCGACAGGCTCTGGTCATCGCCGACTCGGCGCTTCGACGCGGGCTGTCAGCCGAAGACCTGGAGGCCGCCCTCGTCCGAGCGAGCGGGTCTCGAGGGATTCGCAAGGCGCACGCGATCCTGCCCCTCGCCGATGCTCGCGCCGAGTCCGCCGGTGAATCGCTGCTCCGGCTCCTCATCGTGCGCGGCGGGCTGCCGACACCCGAGCTCCAGATCGCCGTCGACACCCATCTGGGCCGGCGGTACGTCGATCTCGGCTGGTCAGACCTCAAGGTCGCGGTCGAGTTCGATGGGCGAATCAAGTACGAGACGTCAGGTGCAGGCGCCGCCTTCTTCGACGAGAAGCGCCGACAGGACGCCCTCGAAGAGCTCGGTTGGCTCGTGGTCCGCGTCATGTGGGAAGACCTGTGGGACGCCACCGCCCTCGTGTCCCGGCTGGAGGACGCACTCCGCCGCCAGCAGCGCCGTCGAACCTTCGCCTGACTCAACCCGCCGCGAGTCCCCTCCGCGCCCTCGCCCCCTCCCCCTCCCTCTCCCGTGCCCGACGCCGCTCCTCGCCGACCTCGTGAATCAGCCGCCGAACTCGTGAGTCACGCCGACCCGGAGCCGAGAAAGGGCCCTCGCTCACGAGCTCGGCGAAGGGCTCACGAGCTCGGCGGAGCCAGACGGGACACGACGGCCCGGGGCTGCACGACACGGGCACTGCACGGGCACAGGCACGGGCACAGGGTCGGCGAGGGACGAGGACGCGGCGGGCCCACGCCCCGACCCACGACCGAGGGCGACTCACGCCGCCGTCGTGCGGTCCTTGGCTTCCTGGACGCCCAGGCGGTCGGCCACCTCGCGGCGCTTGGACGCCTCGTCCGGGGGGACGGGGTCGTCGTCGGTCAGGCCGGCGTAGGTGACGGCGACGTGCGGGCGGTGGAACACCTGGTACTTCACCGTGTACTCCCAGTTGCGGCGGGTCCAGACCGCGGCCCCGAGGGACACGAGGATGGCGGTGATCGCCCCGATGCCGATGGACCAGCGCGGGCCATAGGCTTCGGCGATCCAGCCCACGATCGGCGATCCGATCGGCGTCGCGCCGAGGAAGACCATCATGTACAGCGCCATCACCCGCCCTCGCATCTGCGGGGTGGTGGTCATCTGGATCGTGCTGTTCGCGGCCGTCATCATGGTCAGGCTCGCGAAGCCGACCGGGATGCTGGCGAGGGCGTACGTGAGGTACGTCGGCATGAGCGCCATCGCCCCGGCAGCCACCCCGAAGGCGAACGCCGACCCGATGACCAGCCGCACCCGCGGTTGCACCCGGCGCGCGGCGAGCAGCGCGCCGGCGAGCGAGCCGATGGCGAGGATGGACCCGAGGATCCCGTACTCCCCCGCCCCCTTGCCGAACTCCTTGGTGGCCATGACCGCCGAGGTCAGCTGGAAGTTCAGGCCGAAGGTGGAGACCACGCAGACAACCACCATGATGACGACGATGTCGCTGCGGTTCTTGACGTAGCGCAGACCCTCGCGGATCTGTCCCTTGGCCCGCGGGGCGATCGGCAGCCGGTTGAGCTCGCTCACCCGCATCCGCGTCATGGCCACGATCACGGCGGCGAAGGTCAGCCCGTTGATGATGAACATCCACCCCGGTCCGAAGGCCGCGATGAGCAGTCCGGCCGCCCCCGGGCCAACGAGGCGCGCGGCGTTGAAGCCGGCCGAGTTGAGGCCGACGGCGTTGGAAAGCTTCTCGGCCGGGACCATCTGCGCGACGAAGGTCTGGCGCACCGGGTTGTCGATCGCGGTGACGCAGCCGAGCAGCGTCGCGAAGACGTAGACGTGCCACAGCTCGGCCTTCCCCGAGACCACGAGCACGCCCAGCGCGAGGGCGAGCACGCCGAGCGCCGTCTGGGTGAACATCAACAGCTTCCGGTTGTCGACCCGGTCGGCGAGCAGCCCGGCCCAGGCCGAGAGGAAGAGGACCGGCGCGAACTGGAGCGCGGTCACGACGCCGACGGCCACCCCGGAGTGGTCGGTGAGCACCGTGAGCACGAGCCAGTCCTGCGCGACGCGTTGCATCCAGGTGCCGATGTTCGCCACGAGGGCGGCACCGAACCACAGGCGGTAGTTGTAGTACCTCAGGGAGGCGAAGGTCGGACTCATCGACTGGCAATCCTCGTGAGCAGCTCGCTCGCGTCGGCGAGCGTCTGCCGTTCCTCAGGGGTCAGCTGACCCAGCTTCTTCGTCAGCCAGGCGTCACGACGCCGCCTGGTCACCTTGATCTCGTTGCGCCCGGCCTCGGTGAGCTCGACGACGACGAGGCGCTTGTCCGACTCGTCGCTCGCCTTGACGACGAGTCCGAGCTCGACGAGGGCGTTGACCGTACGGGTCATCGACGGCGGCCGGATGTTCTCGTGCTCGGCGAGCGCCCCGGGGGTCATCGGACCGTGCCGGTTGATCGACGTGAGGACCGCGAACTGGCCCTCGGAGAGGTCCGCCTCCCCGCGCTGTGCGCGCAGCTGGCGCGCGATGCGGGTCAGGGAGACACGTAGCTGCCCTCCGAGGGTCCCTGGGGTGCACACGTCGACCTGGCTCATGCCCTTACCTTAACTCATTACCTTAGGTAAGGACATTGCGCCGCCCGGTCAGCGCCCCGACCGCCGAGTGCGGTCGATCGGCTGGACAGAACGCCCACCGGGCAGCCGAACGCCCGCACTCAGCGGACGGCGGGCGGGCGGCCGACGGCGGGCAGGCCGCAGGGCAGGCGGCCGGGCAGGCGGCCGACCGCGGGTGGGCGGGCAGGCGACCGCCTGGCAGGCGGCGGGGAGCGGCGCGCGCCTCAGGCGTACGGCACGTACGCGACGACGACGACGCCGGACCCCACGAGGGTGACCTGGCCGGCGTCGTGCCCGATGAAGACGGACTGGCCCTGGGCGATCCGCCCGACCGGGCCCAGTGCGCCCAGCGGGCCCGCGATCTCGACCTCGCCCTCGAGGCAGAGCAGGATCCGCGGGCCGGTGTGGGTGACCAACGCCTCGCCTGCCACAGACCCGTAGAGCAGCGCGAACTCCGCGACCGGGGCCCGGTACCCGGTGAGTCCGCCGGGCTCGGCGCGCAGCACCGGGCGTTCCGGGGGCCGGGGCGCGTAGTTCGCGCAGCGCAGCAGCACCTCGACGTCGACCCGCTTGCTCGTCAGCCCAGCCCGGAGCACGTTGTCCGAGCTCGCCATGACCTCGATGCCGAGCCCGGACAGGTACGCGTGGACCTCACCCGCCCCGAGGAACACCGACTCACCGGGGGCGAGGGAGATGCGGTTGAGCATGAGGGAGACGAGCGCCCCGGGGTCCCCGGGGAAGTGTTCGGCCAGGTCGAGGGCGGTCTGGTCGCCGCGCGAGGTCGACTCCCCGCGCTCGATCCGCGCCCGGATCGAGTCGATCGTGCGGGTGAGGTCAGCGGTGCAGTCCGCGTCGCGGGCGGCCAGCGCGACCTCGAAGGCCGCCCGCACGCCGTCGGGCGTGGGCGAAGCGATCAGCGCGGCGCGCATGCGTCCCACGACCTCCCCCTCGAGGCCGTCGAGCAGGGCGAGCGTCCGGGCGGGGCGGCGGAAGCCGCACAGGCCCTCGAAGGGCGTCAGTGCCACGATCATCTCGGGCTTGTGCTGGTCGTCCTTGAAGTTGCGCTCGGGTGAGTCCGGGAGCACCCCGGCCGCGTTCTCCTGGGAGTAGCCGGCGCGGGCCAGGTGCGGCTTGGGGTGGACCTGGAGGGAGAGCGGCTGGGCCGCGGCGAGCACCTTGAGCAGGTACGGCAGGCGCGGGCCGTAGGCCTCGACGACGGCGCGGCCGAGCAGGCGGTCGGGCTCGGCGCGGAGCAGGTCCGCGAGGGAGCGCGGCCCGGTGGCCGCGAGATCGCCCCGCCCGCCCGCAGAGCCGGCTGCGTCGTCGGCCATCGAGGGCCCGAGGGCGTGCGCACCGAGCCACATCTCCGCGACCGGACGACCGTCCCCCGGCGCTCGCAGGAGCGCGGGGATGGCCGTCGTGGACCCCCAGGCGTAGTGCTGCAGCTGGTTGGTCAGGCGGAAGATGTGGCTCGGTGTCACGGGCATGACCCTACGTCAGGGCCGATCGGAACGCTCAGAAAGCCCCGAGCGCGTCGCCCAGCGGCCCGCGCACGAAGTACAGCACGAACATCACGGCCGCGACCCACATGAGCGGGTGGATGACCTTGACCTTGCCGACGAACACCTTGATGATCACGAAGGCCACGAAGCCCGCGCCGATGCCCGCGGAGATCGAGAAGGTGAACGGCATGATGACGATCGTCAGGAACGCCGGGATGGCGACCTCGTAGTTCTTCCAGTCGATCCCGGAGATCTGCATGAACATGAGGAAACCGACGACGACGAGCGCCGGGGTGGCGGCCTCGGAGGGGACCATGTCCACGACCGGGGCGAAGAACGTCGCGAGCAGGAAGGCGAGACCTGTGACGACCGAGGCGAGGCCGGTGCGCGCGCCGTCGCCCACGCCGGCGGCGGACTCGACGTAGCTCGTGTTGGAGGACACGCCGCCCATGCCACCGGCGACGGCGGCGACGGAGTCGACGACGAGGATCTGGCGAGTCTTGGGCAGGTCGCCGTTCTCGTCGACGAGGCCGGCCTCGGAGCCCACGGCCACCATGGTGCCCATGGTGTCGAAGAAGTCCGCGAGCAGCAGGGAGAAGACGAGCAGGATGACGGCGACGGCGCCGATCTTCTCGAAGGAGCCGAAGAGCGAGAACTGGCCCAGCAGGGAGAAGTCGGGCACGTCGACGACGTTGTCCGGCGCGGTCGGGACGTTGAGCTTCCAGCCGTGGGGGTTGACGCCGTCGACGCCGAACATCGGTCCGACCTTCGCGACGGCCTCGATGATCACGGCGAGCACGGTCGAGGCGATGATGGCGATGAGGATGGCGCCCTTGACCTTGCGGACCATGAGCACGATCGAGGTGATGAGACCGAAGACGAAGATCGCCAGCGGCCAGCCTGCGACGGAGCCGGCGATGCCGAGCTCGACCGGGGTGGCCAGGCTCGCCGGGATCCGCACGAACCCGGCGTCGACCATGCCGACGAACGCGATGAACAGACCGATGCCGACGCTGATCGCGGCCTTGAGCTCGACGGGGACGGCCTTGAAGACCGCTTCCCGGAACCCGGTCAGCACGAGCAGCAGGATGATGATGCCCTCGAGGACGACGATGCCCATGGCATCGGCCCAGGTCATGCCGGGCAGGCTGGCGATCGAGTAGGCGACCACCGCGTTGAGGCCCATGCCCGCGGCGAGCGCGAGCGGGAAGTTGGCCACCAGGCCCATGACGATCGACAGCACACCGGCGATGAGCGCGGTCGCGGCAGCGATCATCGCGATGTTCGGGGCGTCACCTCCGCCGAGGAAGCTCCCCGTGCCGTCCGCGACGTTGCCGAGGATGATCGGGTTGAGGACGATGATGTAGCTCATCGCGAAGAAGGTTACGAGCCCTCCGCGGATCTCCGAACCGATGGACGAGCCACGGTCGGTGATCTTGAAGAACCGGTCGATGGCGCCTTTGGGCGGCGCCTTGTCAAGGGTCTGGGTGTTCGCCATGAGCAATATTGTGCCCGATCGGTGGGTGCCCGGACGCCATCGTCTCGCCGCACGAGGTGCACATCTGGCGCAGACCGGTCTGCCATCCGTCGAGGGACCACTACGCTGAGGGCGTGCGTTCGATGTTTGATCTCTTCCTCCACCCCGAGCGGCGCCGCGCCGCGCCCCAGCCCCGCCAGGTGGACCTGCGGCGCGTCATCGTCGTGGGGATCGCGCTGTGGTGCGCCGGTGCCGCCGTCCTTCTTGTGCTCGCTGCCGGGTTCGACGTCGACGTCACCGACCAGCTCGTGGTGTGCGCGACCGGGCTCGGGCTCGGGCTCCTCGCCCTCGCCTGGGAGCACGCGAACCGCCGTCGCTATCGCGCCGTCGCCGAGACCCGCGAGGTCGTCGACGACCTGCCCGACGACGCGCCCCCACCCCCCGCCTGACCACGCCTCTCCCGGCGGCGCCCTCGGGCCGGTCGAGCTCGCTGAGTGCGGGCGAACGGCTGCCCAAACCGGACATGAGGCAGCCGTTCGGCCGCACTCAGCGGATCGGGGCGGACGGCAGGGCTGGCTCGAGGTGGAGTCAGATGACGAGGACGGAGAGGTTGCCGGGCCCGTAGCCGGTGACGTCGCACTCGATGTCGAGGCGGGGCACGTAGGCCATGACCCAGGGGGCGACGTCGCCCGGCAGGGCGTCGTTCGGGGCGTGGACCGCGTTGAGCCGCAGGTGCGGGGCACCCTCGGCGTTGAACAGGGACGCCAGGACGTTGAGGATCTCCCCCGCGTTCTCCAGCAGCACGTCCGTCAGCTCACCGTCTGCGACCGCAGCCTCGGAGGTACCCGAGGGCATGAGCGCGATCGCCGCTCCGGCCCGCGCCGCCATCGCCACGTCCATCACGATGATGGCGGCGAGCTTCATCTGGTCGGAGATGTACTCGGCCACGATCGCGCCGCCCGGGCCTGCCGGGTCGACCATCGGCCCGCCGGTGAGCACGGACACCTCCCTGCCGAGCAGCCCCTCCAGGACCTCGCGGGTCTCTTTGGCGCTGGGCAGCGGAGTCGCACTCATGCCAGGACCGGGTCGAGGACGGCGCGGAAGGACTCCGCGGTGAACGGCTTCGCGACGAGGAAGAGCGCACCGGCCGCGTCGGCGGTGTCCCGCATCTCCGGAGATCCCTCCGAGGTGACGAACCCGAAGGGGATGTCGCACCCAGCCTGACGCAGGGCGTTCAATGCCTCGATCCCGGTGGCGTTGGGCATGTTCCAGTCGGAGAGGATGAGATCCGGCTGCTCCGCGAGCGCAAGATCGTAGACCTCTTGGCCGTCGGCGGCCTCGATGATCTTCCAGTCGTAGCCCGCCTGGCGCAGTGTGCGGATCACGATCTGTCGCATGACTCGGCTGTCATCGGCAACAAGTACGTACATGGGGTTCCCTTCCTAGCTTCAGTTCAACGTCGTCAGGTGGTGGTGCTCAGACCAGTGCCCACAGCGAGACCACCAGTGTGTGTCCGCGCCAGTCCAGCGTCAGGTCCTGCAAGAACTGCCCGGGGTCGAGCTCCGGGGCGTGCGGTGCCACGGTCGGCATGCTGAGCACCGCAGGCGCGGCCAGCAGCGACTTGACGTTCCCGCCCACCACGTTGGCCAGCTCTCCGAAGGCATCGGTGAGGTCTTCGAGACCGACGGCCTCCCCCGAGTCCATCATGAGCAGCGCCCGCGTGAGCTCGTGCGCCGCCGCGGTCTCGGTGCGCACGACGGCGCGCGCGCCCAGTCCGAGCACGGCCACAGTCATGTCGACCCAGGCGCAGACGGGGTCGACGAAGTCGCCCACGACGCCGTCGCTCTCGAACACGAGCACCTCGCCGCCGTCGATCATCGCCGCGAAGACGTCCTGCGTGATGGCCAGGATCTGGTCCTTGCCCACAGTTACCAGTGCAGTGCTCATGCCCACTCCTCGATGGGGAGCAGCCCGAGCAGCTCCAGCTTGTCCCGGAGCGCGTCCGGGGTGAACGGCTTGATCAGGTATTCGTGCGCGCCGGCGGCGAGCGCCCGCACGATCTGACCGTGCTCGCTCTCCGTCGTGACCATCATCAAGGTGATGCCCCGCCAGGCCCGGTTCTCCCGGACCTTGGTGACGAAGGTCAACCCGTCCATGACCGGCATGTTCCAGTCGATGCACGCAAGGTCGAATCCTGTGCCGTCGCCGACCTCCGCCAGGGCGTCGAGGGCCTGCTGGCCGTCTCCGGCCTCGACCGTCTCGTAGCCGAAGTCCTTGAGCACGGTGGACACGATCCGTCTCATGGTCCGTGAATCGTCGATGACCAGTGCCTTCATGCCTTGCTCCCTGAGTTCTGATAGATCGAGCTGCGGCCCACCTGGACCCGGTTCCATGCGTCGTCGATACCGACCGTGGTCTCCGCGGCACCCAGCACCAAGAACCCGCCCGGGCGCATGACCATGCGCAGGCGCCGCAGGATGTCGCGCTTGACGGCGACGTCGAAGTAGATGAGCACGTTCCGCAGGAAGACGATGTCGTAGGGCCCACCGATCGGCGGCGCGGTGAGCAGGTTGTGCTTGGTGAACCGCACCATCGACCGCAGCTCGTCGGCGATCGCCCACTCCGCTCCACGCTTGGTGAAGTGCTTGACGAGGAACTTCGCCGGCAGCCCCCGGTTGATCTCGAGCTGGGAGTAGACCCCCCGGCTTGCCTTCTCGAGGACCTCCCCGGACAGGTCGGTCGCGGTGATCTCCACCCGGCGGGACGCTTGCAGCTGCTCGCGGATCGTCATGGCGATCGAGTACGGCTCCTGCCCGGTCGAGCAGGCGGCCGACCAGATCCGCAGGGGCGCCCCGGCCGGCAGCGCAGCCACCGCCTGGGGCAGGATGTGCTCGGTGAGTGTCTGGAACGGGGACGCGTCACGGAACCAGCTGGTCTCGTTCGTGGTCAGCGCTTCGACGATCAGCTCGAACTCGAGCTGGTTGGGAGTCCCTCGCTGCCGGCGCACGTAGTCGTCGACGGTCACCCCCTGGCGTCGGGCCAGCGGCATGAGCCGGCTCTCGACGAGATACTCCTTGCCCGGAGCTAGGTGGATCGCGCTCCGCTTGCGGACCAGGTCTGCGACGAAGGTGAAGCTCTCTGCGGTCAGACTCACGGTGACACCTCCTTGGCATGTGAACCGGCCTGCACCAGGCCGGAGATGGTCTGCCCGATCTCGAGGATCGGGAGGATGCGGTGGGCATAGCCCGCGGTCGCGGTCGCGCCGGGCATGCCCCACACGACCGAGGTCTGCTCGTCCTGCACGACGACCGTCCCACCAGCTTCGGCGATGGCGCCGGCACCGGCCTTGCCGTCCGCTCCCATCCCGGTGAGGACCACCGCGAGAAGATCGGGGCCGATCACGTCGAGGGCCGACCGGAAGAGCACGTCGACCGAGGGGCGGCAGAAGTTCACCGGTGGGGTGTGGGTGATCCGCGCCCGGAACCGGCCTGCCTTGCCCTCGACCTCGAGGTGGGTGTCACCGGGGGCGATGTAGATGCTGCCCGGCACGAGCGTCTGGCCGTCCTCCGCCTCGTAGACCTGGGACGGCCCGAGCCGGTCCAGCCGGTGCGCGAGCTGGCGGGTGAACACCGCCGGCATGTGCTGGACCACGAGCATCGGGACCGGGAGCGGGACGGTGAGCCGTTCCACGACGCGGGAGAGCGCCTCCGGCCCACCTGTGGAGCACCCGAGCACCACTGCGCGGACGGGGTGGCGGCGGACGCCGGGGCGGGCGACGGCTGCGGCGCGAGCAGGTGCCGCGATGCGCGCCCGCGGGCCCGTCGAGAGCGCGGGGCGTGCGGCCGACATCCGGGCGTGCGGGAGCAGCGCCCGGATCTTGGGGATGAGCTGGTCGGCCACCGCGGCGAGCGACTGGCTGATGCTCCCCACGTTGGACGGCTTCGCCACATAGTCGGAGGCGCCGGCCGAGAGAGCGTCCAGCGTCGCGGTCGCCCCCCGCTCGGTGAGGGTGGAGAACATGATGATCGGCATGCGGTGCCCGAGCCGGCGCAGCTCGCGCACCGCCTCGACACCGTTGAGCTCGGGCATCTCGATGTCCATGGTCACCGCGTCCGGGGCCAGCTGTTCGACCTTGGAGAGAGCGAGCTTGCCGTTGGCGGCGGTCCCGACCACCTCGAACTCAGGGTCGCTCTCCAGGGCCTGCACGACGAGCCGGCGGATCACCACCGAGTCGTCGACGACCACGATGCGAATCGTCATGAGTTCTCTCCTGCTTCTCGGTGCATCAGATCGTGAACTGTGCGACGCGCTGGCGCAGGTCGGCGGACGTGGTGGCGAGCTCGGAGACCGAGGCGCCCATCGTGGCGACGACCTCGGAGGAGTCCGTCGCGGCTGAGGCGACCCCGGTGATGTTGGCCGCGATCTCACCGACCCCGGTTGCCGCCTCGGTCACGCTGCGGCTCATCTCGTTGGTCGTGGCCGTCTGCTCCTCGACCGCCGAGGCGATGGTCAGCTGGTAGTCGTTGATGCTCGCGATGATCGTCGAGATCTCGCTGATCGCATCGACCGCAGACCCGGTCTGCAGCTGGATGTCCCCGATCCGGCGGGCGATGTCCTCCGCTGCGCGACTGGACTCCGCAGCCAGCTCCTTGACCTCGGAGGCGACGACCGCGAACCCCTTGCCGGCTTCCCCGGCCCGGGCGGCCTCGATGGTGGCGTTGAGCGCGAGCAGGTTCGTCTGCTTCGCGATGCTCTTGATGACCTTGATGACGTCGCTGATCTCCTGCGAGCTGTCACCGAGGGCACCGACCGTGACCGCGGTCGCGGCGGAGTGACGCACGGCGTCGCCCGCAACCCTCGCGGCGTCGTTCGCGTTCGTCGCGATCTCCCGGATCGAGGCGCCCATCTGCTCGGCGCCCGCGGCAACCGTCTGGACGTTGCGCGAGACCTGCTCGGCCGCGGCGGCCACCACACCGGCCTGGGTGGAGGTCTCCTCAGACCCCGCGGCGACCTGGAGGTTGGAGGACGAGAGCTCCGCGGCGGCAGCCGCCACGATCCCTGCCGTGGCGACGACGCCCCCCAGGACCTCCCGCAGGTTTGCCTGGGCGACGTCGAAGGACAGTGACATCTGCCCGAGCTCGTCCCGGGAGCGCACCCGCGCCGGGCGGGTGAGGTCGCCGGTGGCCAGCAGCTCGAGCGAGCTCTGCACGTCCCGGATCCCGGAGGTGATGCGGCGGGTCACGATGATCGCGAGGCTCACCGCGAGACCTGCCCCGACGACGAAGGAGAGACCGAGGACGAGGATCGTCCGGGCGACCTCCTGTTCGGCGCCGGAGAGGATCCGGCCGACGCTGAAGTCGATCTGTCCCTGGGCGAGCAGGAGCGCCCGTCCGGCACGCGCGGGGTCACCGGCTACGTCCGCCGCGAGCGCCTGCTCGACGCCGGTGACGTCGCCCGCTGCCACGAGGGGCATGACGACGGCGTCGCGGTACTGCGTCCACGCCGTCCACCGGTCGACGAAGTCACGCCACTGCTGGGTGTCGGACTGCTCGAAGGTGCTGACCTCGGTGATCAGCGACTCGACGGACCGGTCGTTCCACTCCGAGGACGTCGTCAGCTGCAGGCGCTGGGACGGATCGACCGCACCGACCGCCCGGCGGACGAGGAGGTGGCTCTCGGCCTGCGCGGCACGCAGGTCGCCCATGCCCCCCTGGAGGTCGCCGGTGAGCCGGGTGACCTCCTGGAGGTTGTCACCGGCCCGGGCGAGCGCCACGGCCGCGATGCCACCGACGGCTGCGAACATGACACCCATGACCACGAGCGACGTGGCGATCTTCAGCCCGACGGAGCGGTCCCAGAACCAGTGCCTGGCCGGTTCGCCGGTCTCGGTTGCCTTCTGCGGGGAAGTCATCGCAGCTCGTCCTCCGTGTAGTAGCCGCCACCGACGAGGATCGACGTGTACGTCTCCTGGGTCACCAGGAGCGGGCCGAGCAGGTAGGTCGGGACGATCTTGGTGCCGTTGTCGTAGGAGGTCACGTCGTTCGCCTCCGGTTCGACGCCCTTGAGGAGCGCGTCGCCCATGGCCACCGTCACCTCGGCGAGCTGGCGGGTGTCCTTGTAGATGGTCGAGTACTGCTCGCCGGCGATGATCGACTTGACCGAGGGCAGCTCGGCGTCCTGGCCGCTGATGACCGGCAGCGGCCGGTCCGGTGTGCCGTAGCCGACCTTCTTGAGCGACTCGAGGATGGCCAGGGATATCCCGTCGTAGGGCGACAGGATCCCGTCGATGACCTCATCGCTGCCCGCGTAGGTCTCTGCGAGCAGCGTGTCCATCCGCTGACCTCCACCGACCGGGTCCCAGGCCTCGATGGCGATCGTCTGGAAGTCCGTCTGGCCCGAAGGCACGACGAGGACGCCGGAGTCGAGGAAGGGCTGGAGGACGTCGAAGGCCCCCGTGTAGAACACCGTGGCGTTGTTGTCGTCGGGTGAGCCTGCGAAGACCTCGACGACGAAGGGGCCGGCCGCCCCGGTCGGCGCGCCGCCGTCGTCGAGGACACCGAGGCCCTGCAGCAGCGACGTCGCCTGCTGCGTGCCGACGCGGTAGTTGTCGAAGGTCGCGTAGTAGTCGACGTCCGGGGAGTCGCGGATGAGTCGGTCGTACGCGATGACCGGGATACCTGCCGAGGCGGCAGAGGCGAGCTGGGCGGTGAGCGCCGTTCCGTCGATGGATCCGACGATGAGCAGGTCCGCCCCGTGGGCGATCATCGCGTCGAGCTGGGCGACCTGGGTCGCGACATCGTTCTCGGCGTAGAGCAGCTCGACCTCGTAGCCCAGGGCCTCGAGCTGCGCCTTGACGTTGTCGCCGTCCTCGATCCAGCGCAGCGAGGTCGTCGTCGGCATCGCGACGCCGACGAGCTGCACCTCGCTGTCGGAGCCCGCGTCTGCGGAACAGCTGGTGAGCCCGATGCTCACGGCGAGGAGCACGGCCCCGGCGAGGGCGCCTCCCCGGGTCGACGGTCGATTCACACCGTGCCTTGTGTTCCGGTACCACCGCATGGCGCACTTACCTGCTCTCGACAGACGACCCTCGGCATCGCTGCCGTGGTCGTCGTTGGGGGGTCTTGGACCGCTCACCCACGTGGGTGAGCGGTCGCTGAGAGCCCTATCGGCAGGATCACCTCGGGTGTGAGTGATCCTCTGACCGGACTGGCCCGGCCGGCCTGCCAGCCGACGGTCTGCAGGTCGTCTCCTCAGTGGACGAACTGGGCCACCTGGTGGTCGAGCTCGACCGACGTCTGCTGCAGGTGGTCGACCGTCCGCCCCATCCGGGTGAGGACCTCGCTCGAGCTGGTCGCCGCCTCCGCCACGCCGGCGATCGTGCCGGCGATCTCCCCCGAGCCGGCGGCAGCCTCGCTCACGCTGCGGGCCATCTCGGCCGTCGTCGCCCGCTGTTCCTCGACCGCCGACGCGATCATCACCTGGTAGTCGTCGACCGCCGCGATGATCCGGGCGATCTCGGCGACGGACTCCGCGGCGGCGGACGCACCGGCCTGGATCTCCTCGACCCGCGAGACGATCTCCAAGGTCGCCCGCCCAGTCGCCCCGGCAAGGTCCTTGACCTCCCCCGCCACGACGGCGAAGCCCCGCCCGGCTTCTCCGGCGCGGGCGGCCTCGATCCGTGCGTTGAGCGCGAGCAGGTTGGTCTGCGCGGCGATCTTGGTGATCGCCACGACCACGTCACCGATCCGCTCGCTCGAGCTGCTGAGCTCCTCGATGCAGGTCTGGACCGACTCGGCGACCGCCGATGCCCCCCGGGCGACCTGGGCGGACGCCTGGGCGTTGGAGGCGATCTCCCGGATGGATGCACCCATCTCCTCGGCCCCCGCCGAGGCGTTCTGGGCGCTCGAGCTGACCTCGCCGGCTGCGGCCGCGACCACACCGGCCTGGGCGCTCGTCGCCAGCGACGCCCGCGTCACCGCGTCGTTCGCCTGGGCCAGGTCGCCGGCGGCGTCCCGCACGGTGCGGGACGCCGCCGACACCTTGGTCATCAGACCCCGCAGGTTGGCCTGCGCCGTGCTCAGCGAACCGGCCAGGGCGCCGACCTCGTCGCCGCCGCTCACCTGCGACCGGACGGTGAGGTCCCCGTCACCCAGCGCGGTGAGTGTACTCTGCACGGAGAGCAGCCGGGCGCGGACGGACCGCGCCACGAACGCGCCGAGCAGCAAGGCTGAGAGCGCTCCCACACTCGTGGCGATGACGATGAGGATCGTGGAGCGCACGGTCTGGGTGTGGATCTGCGCAGACCGCTCGGCCACGCGCGCCGAGTGCGCCGCCATCTCCCGCTGGACGGGATCGACGACAGCACGGCTGAGCGGCTGGATCGTCTCGTTGACGAACACTCCGTAGGCGACCAGATCGGAGCCGTGGGCCAGGGGGAACAGCCCGGCACGGGCGGTGGAGTGGTAGTTGCGCAGGCCGAAGGTCACCGTGTCGGCATCCTTGGCCTCGATCGCGGCCGGGGCGTACTCGGTCATGAGGTCCTGCAGGGCGGCGAGGCTCACCTTGAGCTCCTCCTGCAGGATCGCCCGTGTCGCCTCGTCGGCCACCCCGTACTGGATGATCCGCGCACGGTCCGCCTGGAAGCCCTGCTGGAAGGTGGACAGGGTCTGCATCGGCAGGACGTCGTCGTCGTAGAGCTGGGCGGCCTGCCGGTCGACCTGGGCGAGCGAGGCGGCACCCACGCCGCCGGCGACCACCGCAGCGACCGCCATGACGGAGACCGCGACCATGATCTTCGTGGCGATCGACCGGTCGGCCCAGCGGCTCCCCACACCTCTTCGGAGACGGGCGACGCCCCACTCCTGGACTCGTCGATGCACGGCCTGCTGCGCGGGCCGGTCGTCGGTGGTGTGGGGCTGGGACGGTTGGGAGCTCATCGTTGACCTCGGCATATGTGGGGACGTGCGGGGTATGAGGGGTGCGTCGTGCACCATCGGGACTGCACAGGCCCGCCCGGGCGGGTGAGCCGGGCGAGCCTGTGCAGGGAAACCAGGAGCGGTGGGATCAGAAGGTGAAGGTGGCGACCTTGAGCCGCAGCTCGTCAGCGATCCCGGCGAGGTCGCGGACCCGCGACCCCATCTCCGCGATGACGACGTTCGAGGACTCGGTGGCCACGGCCACTCCCGAGATGTTCGCGGCGATCTCCCCGGACCCGGTGGCGGCCTCGGAGACGGACCGGCTCATCTCGTTCGTCGTCGCGGTCTGCTCCTCGACGGCCGAGGCGATGGTCAGCTGGTAGTCGTTGATGTTCGCGATGATCGCGGAGATCTCGGCGATGGCCTCGACCGCGGAGGCCGTGTCGACCTGGATCGCGGCGACCCGGCGGGCGATGTCCTCGGTGGCCTTGGCCGTCTCCTGGGCGAGGTCCTTGACCTCGCTGGCCACGACGGCGAAGCCCTTGCCGGCCTCGCCGGCACGGGCAGCCTCGATGGTCGCGTTGAGAGCGAGCAGGTTCGTCTGCTCGGCGATCGAGGTGATCACCTTGACGACGTTGCCGATCTCCTGGCTCGAGGTGCCGAGCTTGGCCACCGTCACGTTGGTCGACTCCGCGACGGTCGTCGCGGTCTGTGCGACCTTGGCCGCCTCGTTCGCGTTCGTGGCGATCTCGCGGATCGAGGCACCCATCTCCTCCGCACCGGCGGCGACGGTCTGCACGTTGCGCGAGACCTGCTCGGCCGCGGCGGCCACGACGCCGATCTGGGCGCTGGACTCCTCGGCCCCCTGGGTCATCTGCGCCGAGCCGGCCGTCATGTCCTGCGCGGAGTCGTTGACCTTCCCTGCTGCCTCCACCACACCCGAGAGGGTCGTGCGGATGCGCTGCAGCGCCTCGTTGAGGTCTGCCGCCATCACGCCGAGCTCGTCCTTGGAGGTGACGTTCGCCGGGACCGTCAGGTCACCGCGGGCCATGGCCTGCAGCGAGGACTGGACCTCGACGACCGACCGGCGCATCCCGCCTGCGACGACGAGACCGAAGACGAGGGCGAGGATCGCGCCGACGACGCTCACCACGATCGTGGTGATCTGGGACGTGGTTGCCGCGGACGCGGCCTCGTCGGCGAGGGACTTCATGTACGCCGACATCTCGATCGCCGCGGCGTCCAGGTTCGCCACATACTTGTCGACGAGCGGCTGCGACACCGAGTCCAGGACCTCCATGTAGACGGTCGGGTCCTCGTCGAGGGCGGCCGGGACGATGGTCGCGTCGCGAGCGTCGCGCCAGGCACCGTAGTTCGTGTAGAAGTCGGTCGCGTTTGCGCTCTTGTCTCCCAGGGCGCCCTTGAGCATGGCGATCGCGGCGTCGACCTCAGCGTCGTTCTCATCCTGCTTGACCAGCCATTCGCTCGCGGCCTCGGCGGTGGGAGAGGCCGCGATCTGGGCGACGATCATCCGGCCCTTGAGCTGGTTCTGGTGCACGCTGTTCAGCGGCACGGAGATGGCGACCTGCGCACTGGACATGCTCGCAGCGTGGGCTGCGAGGTCCTTGGTGCTCAACGCGGAGACGACCGTGACGACGCCGAGGACGAGGACGAAGGTCGCGATGAGCGCACCGATCCGCCACCGGATCCCGAACCGCACGGTCGGGTGCCCGGGTCCCTCACTCCCGCCGTCCGGGGCGGAGGAGGGAACGGGCCTCGTGCCCGATTGCGCGAGGGCTGGCGGACGGGAGGAGGTGGCGACAGACATGGGGGGTCCTTAGGTGAGTGCGGTACTACGCCGTGCAGCGGGGGGTTGGACGTCTCAGGCCGCGAGGGCGGCGTCGACGTCCAGGGTGAGCAGCAGTCCGGTCTCGAGCTTGAACGCGCCCGTGATGAGTTCACGCAGGTCTGCACCGAGGGTGTCGGGCGGCAGCTCGAACTGGTCTTCGTCGAGGGTGAGGACCTCGCCGACCTCGTCGACAAGGAGGCTGATCGAGTCGTCGGCGACCTCCACGACGACCATCATCGACTCGGCGTCGGCCGCGAGCGGGGGCAGACCCAGCCGCGGGCGCAGGTCGACCGTGAGGACGACCTGCCCGCGGAGGTTGACCAGGCCGGCGATGCCGGCCGGGGCCAGAGGCACCGGGGTGCGGGGGTGGTGCCCGAGCGTCTCGGAGATCCGCATGACCTCGACGCCGTAGAACGCGTCGCCGATCCGGAACGTCACGTACTGGGTCGCCATCAGACACCTGCCATCTCTGAGCTGCGTGGATCAAGACCGGCGATGCCACTGATCCCGGCGATGCCGTCGACGGCGAGCTTGGCGGACAGCTCGTCGGTGGCCTCGGCGTAGAACTGCGGGTCCACCTGGGTGAGCGCGGCCGGGACGTCGAGGAGCTCGGTGACCCGCCCGGACAGGACGATCGAGCCGAGCAGGCCGATGTCGTCGACCGTGCTGCGCTCGGCGCCGTCGTCGTTGACGATCTCGACGATCTCGGAGACGACCATCGCCACGGTGCGCTCGGCGCGGGTGAAGACGACCAGTGGGACCTCCTCACCGGGTTCGTCGTCGTAGGAACCCAACGACCGTCCCAGCCGGGAGATCGGGACGATCGCGTCCCGGTACTGGATGACCTCGTGGCCTCCCACGAGCTCGATCCGCTCGGCCGCGACGAGCTCGAGGCGGGTGACCAGGGCGAGCGGGATCGCCACCCGGCGCCCGGAGCCGATACCCACCACGAGGAGCTCGGTGACCTCCTTCGAGGAGACCGCCCGACCAGCCGCCGCACGCATGTCGGTGTCGATGATCTCACCGGTCAGGGTGCGACGGGCGATCGTCTGGACGTCGAGGATCAACGCCACCTGACCGTCGCCCATGAGTGTCGCACCCGCGAAGACGCCGATGGACTTGAGCTGGGCGGCGAGCGGCTTGACGACGATCTCCTCGTTGTTGAGGACCCTGTCCACCACGAGGCCGAACCGCTGGCTGTCAGCCTGGAGCACCGCGATCACCGCGGAGTCCGCCTCACCGCGCGGCTGGCCGAGCACGTCGCTGAGGCGGACCAGTGGCAGCAGCGAACCGCGCAGCCGGTAGACCTCGGCGGATCCGATGTGCTCGATGGCCTCCTGCGTCTTCTGGGTGTCCAGCGCGACCAGCTCTTGCAGGTTCACCTGCGGGATCGCGTAGATCTCGGTCCCGCTGCGGACCGTCAGCGCAGGCATGATCGCCAGGGTCAACGGGATCCGCAGGCGCCAGGTGGTGCCCTTGCCGACCTCGCTGTCGACCTCGACCGCGCCCCCGATGGACTCGATGTTGGACCGGACGACGTCCATCCCGACACCGCGGCCGGAGACGTTCGTGACCGTGGCGGCCGTGGAGAAGCCCGGGAGGAACACGAGGTTGAGGAGGTCCGAGGTCGCCATCGCCTCCAGCTGCTCGACCGTCCTGAGCCCTCGCTCGAGAGCCTTCGCGGCGACTCGCTCCGGGTTGATGCCCGCGCCGTCGTCGCGCACCTCGACCATGACCTGACCACCGGCGTGGTAGGCCCGCAGGGTGAGCACGCCGGTGGCGGGCTTGCCCGCCGCGACGCGGTCTGTCGTGGACTCGATACCGTGGTCGATCGCGTTGCGCACGAGGTGCGTCAGCGGGTCCTTGACGGACTCGAGCAGGGAGCGGTCGAGCTCGGTGTCTCCACCGACCATGTCCAGGCGGACCTCGCGGCCGCAGGCCGAGGCCAGGTCGCGCACGATCCGTGGCATCTTCGACCAGATGTGGTCGATCGGCTGCATGCGGGTCTTCATGACCCCCTCCTGCAGCTCGGAGGCGATGAGGCTGAGTCGCTGGGAGGAGCGGGTCAGCTCCGCGTCGGAGTCGGACCCGGCGAGCTGGGCGATCTGGTTGCGGACCAGCACGAGCTCACCGACCTGACGCATGAGCGCGTCGAGCAGGTCGACGTCAACCCGGATCGAGGAGTCGGACGTGCCGCGGGAGGTCGGTGTCTCGGGCGGGTCGGCCTGGGCCTGGGCCGGGGCCTTGAGCAGAACCGCGGGCGCGGCGACCGCCGCGGGGGCGGTGACCAATGCGGGCGCGGTGACCACTGCGGGGGCGGCAGTCGCTGCGGGTGCGCTGGGCTCTGCAGAGGCGATGGGCGACGGCGCGTCGGAGACTGCGGCCTCGGCAGCAGGCACCTCGGTAGCGGGCACCTCCGGGACCGGGCTCTCCGCGACGTCGACCGCGATCTCCTCGGCCGCGACGTCGGTACCGTCGAGCGCAGCCTGGATCACCGCGATCACCGCGTCGACCTCGATGCCGGCTTCGGCGCCGGTCGCCTCGATCCGCCCGAGCAAGTCACGGATCGTGTCGACCATGGACAGCAGCACGTCGGTCGTGTGCCCGTCCATCTGTCGACGGCCGTCACGCAGCTCGACGAGCAGGCTCTCCCCCACGTGCGCGACCCGTTCGAGGGCGGCGAAAGCGAGGAACCCGCTGGTGCCCTTGATGGTGTGAATCGTGCGGAACACGCTCGAGAGAAGGTCCCGGGAACCGGGCGAACCTTCCAACGCGACGAGGTCCTGGTCCAGCTGGTCCAAGTTCTCGTAGCTCTCGATCAGGAATTCCCGAACGATGTCGTCAATGTCATCCACTGACGCACTCCCTCCACCTAGCGACGGATGGAACTACCCGTCACCGATGCAGATCGGTCAGGAGAGTGCGTGTATGAGGAATGCTGCGCCGCGGAATACCGCGGTGCGGATGAAGTCTGCGGGCGTCAGGGCGCCGTCGGGGGCGGGGGCCCGGTGACCAGGCGGAGGAGGTCGTCCTCGGCTGCCGCGTCGCCCGTCGTCGCGGCGACGTTCGACTCCTTCACGGCTGCAACCACCTCGGCGCGGTTGACCCGGGTGGAGCGCGGGGCGTCGATGCCGATCCGCACACCGTCGCCGCGGGAATCCAGGATCGTCACGACGATGTCGTCACCGATGAGGATCTGTTCCCCCACGCGTCGAGTCAGCACCAACATGCCCCGAGACTACCCCAGCACATCCCCACAGCCCGGCCCGGCCCCTCGCCACCTCCCGCCGCTGAACTCGCGAACCCACCGCCGCCCCCCTCCGCCGAACTCGTGAATCCGCCGACGAACTCGTGAGCGAGCGGCCCCTGCGGCCCCAGAAGGCCCGTGGCTCACGAGCTCGGCGGGCGGCTCACGAGCTCGGCGGGCGGCTCACGAGGCCGGCGGGGCGCCGGCCGTGGTCAGTCCCACTGCGGGTCGGCGAGGTGCTCGCTGAGCAGCGCCGCCCACACCACCGCGGTGGCCGGCAGCGCGTCGATCATGGCGACGGGGACGTCGAAGTCGAGGATCGCGGCCGGAGCGCTCGTGCTGGCGACGTTGCTCGCGGTGATCGCGTCGTAGCGGCGGTTCACGCTCGTGGCGGCCATCCAGCGTCGGACGTCGAGCACGTTGCGGTCCGCCTCGACGACCGCCCACACCTGGTCCGGGTCGAAGGACGCCACGAGGGCGGAGGCGATCGCCCAGTCGGACGCGTCCGCGCCGACCCCGAGCGCGACGACGAGCGGGGTCTCCGACTCGACCGTGGCGGCGCGCAGCCGGCGCGCGGAGACGCCCGTGAGCACCCACGGCCCGTATCCGGTCTGCGGGGTGAGCCGACCCGCGAGCGCCACCCCGGAGTCGGGGACCCCCATCCGGCGGGCGACCACCGACGCCGCCGCGACGACCGCCTCACCCTGACCTGCCACGACGATGACCGCGGCCGGGTCGCGGACGAGCTCGGGTGCGCGCGGGACGTAGGAGAGCACCTGGGACAGGGTGTACCGCTCCTGGGTCTGCGGCAGCTTCGCGAGGATCCGCCGAGGCAGGCCCAGGTCCGCCAGCTCACGCAAGGTGGCCCCGGTCCGGCGCACGACGACGAACTCGGCCGAGGTGACCGTCGGGGGGATGACCTCACCCTGCAAGGCCTCCCCCGCCCAGCGACCGGGTGCCCGTCCCCCGCGCGCGGTGCGTCCGTAGACCCTCGGCCCCGGCGCGACCGGCGGCCAGGCCGCCTCGGCCGCCGCGTCGGCCGCTGTGGCCGTGGTCTCCGAGGCGAGCTGGCGGACGGCGTCGAGGACGGAGACGAAGGTGTGCTGCTCGGTCGAGAGGTCCCCGGGCTCCGCGGCCCGGCCCAGCTCTGCGCCGTGCCGGTCCGCGGCGTCGGCTGCGGCCAGGAGCGCCTCGATCCCGACCGCGGTGGTGACCGGCTCGTCCTCCCCGGCCCTACCCGACCGTCCGGCCGCCCCGCCGTGAGCCCCGCCGTAGGCCCCGCCGGCAACCCCGCCGACCGGACGGGCCGGCACGCGCTGGACCGGAGCTGCGTCGTCGGGCACGTCGACGGTGAGCTCGAACCGCTCCTTGGCGAAGAACCCGCCGACCCCGCCCGAGCGCACCCGTTCGGCCTTGACGACCCGCGCGCGCGGGCCCAGCTCGGCCCGGACCCTGACCATCAGGGCCTCCAGGTCGGTCCCCTCAAGCAGCAATCGCTTCGACATCGCGGACCACCCCCACCGCTTCGATCTTCACACCGGATCCGGTGACCTCGGAGTAGGACATGACCGGCGCCTCGCCGTGGTGCATGGCGATGAGCGCACGCAACGCGGGGCGCAGCGCCGGTGCGCAGACCAGCACCCCCGTGCTGCCTTGGTTCTCGACCATGATGCGCAGCTTCGTGAAGGACTGCAGCATGCCTTCGAGGCGGTTCGGGTCGAGCAGGATCTGGGTGCCGTGCTCCCCCGGGCGCAGTCCCTCCAGGAGCGCCTGCTCGAGCACCGGGTCGAGCGTCATGACCTGCAGCACGCCGTCGCGGGAGTGCTGGGCGGTCAGCGCCGGGGCGAGGGTGGCGCGGGCGGCCTCGACCAGCCCCTCGGGGTCGGTGCTGACCTTCGCCCGCAGGGTGAGCGCCTCGTAGATGCGACCGAGGTCGCGGATCGGCACCTGCTCGGCCAGCAGGCGCTGCAGCACCCGCTGCACCTCACCGAGGGTGAGCAGGTTGGGGACGAGCTCGTCGACGACGGCCGGGTTGACCTGCTTGACGCCCTCGGTGAGCACCCGCACGTCCTCCCGGCTCAGCAGCCGGTCGGCGTTCTCGGTGATGACGCTGCTCAGGTGGGTGATGAGGACGGAGACGCGGTCGACGACGGTCGCCCCGGTCATCTCCGCGGCGAACCGCATCTCGGCCGGGACCCACTTCCCCGCGAGCCCGAACACGGGCTCGTGCACCTCGGTGCCGGGCAGCGACCCGAGGTCGTCGCCGAGGGCGAGCACCCGCCCGGGGGGGACCTCCCCGCGGGCCGCCTCGACCCCGGAGATCCGCAGCACGTAGGTCGCCGACGGCAGCTCGACGGAGTCGCGGGTGCGCACGGGCGGCACGACGATGCCGAGGTCGAGGGCGATCTTGCGCCGCAGCCCGCGGATCCGGGCGAGCAGGTCGTCGTCGGACCCGGCGCTGACGAGGTCGACGAGGTCTGGGGCGAGGAGGATCTCCAGGGCGGAGACGCGCATCTCCTCGATGAGCTTCTCGGGGGTGTCCGCTGCCGGACCGACCGTGGCGATCGCGGCGTCGAGCAGGACCTCCTGGGCGGCCTTCGCCTCGTTCGCCTTGATCCGCTGCGCTGCGAGCAGCAGGCCCGCGCCGACCAGCACGAAGGGCAGCTTGGGCATGCCGGGCAGCAGAGCGAGGGCGACCGCGGCGCTGCCGGCGATGAGCAGGGAGGTGCGGGACTGGGAGAGCTGCTTGCTCGCCGAGCTGCCCAGGTCGGACTCGGCGGTCGCCCGGGTGACGATGAGGCCGGTCGAGACCGAGACCAGCAGCGCCGGGATCTGGGTGACGAGGCCGTCGCCGATGGTCAGCAGGGAGTACGTCTCGATGGCTTCCCCGATCTCCATCCCGCGCTGCATCAGGCCGATCGCGATGCCGCCGACGAGGTTGATGATCGTGATGATGATGCCCGCGATGGCGTCGCCCTTGACGAACTTGGACCCACCGTCCATCGCGCCGTAGAAGTCGGCCTCGGCTGCGACGTCGGCGCGGCGCTTGCGGGCCTGCTCCTCGGTGATCAGGCCCGAGTTGAGGTCGGCGTCGATGGCCATCTGCTTGCCCGGCATCGCGTCGAGGGTGAAGCGGGCACCGACCTCGGCGACCCGCCCGGCGCCGTTGGTGATGACGACGAACTGGATGACCACGAGGATGAGGAAGATGACCAGCCCGATGATGAGCGAGCCCCCGACGACGAAGTGACCGAAGGCGCCGATCACCTCTCCGGCGTAGCCGTCGCGCAGCACGAGCCGGGTCGAGGCCACGTTGAGGCCCAGCCGGAACAGCGTCGCGATGAGGATGAGCGAGGGGAACACCGAGAAGTCCAGCGGGCGCTGGACGTACATCGTGGTGAGCAGGATGACGAGCGAGCCGACGATGTTGACCACGATGAGCAGGTCGAGCATCCAGGCGGGCAGCGGGATCACCAGGAGCATCACGATGCCGACGACGCCGACCGGCACCGCCATCTTGCCAAGGTCACGAGCCTTCATGGTCGGGCCTCCTTCGGGGACGGGCGCTGGACGAGCGGGCGGGGCGGGCGGGGCTGGTGGGGCTGGTGGGCGGAGGTCATGCTGCGGCCTTCGACGGTGCGGGAGGGACGGTCGTGGGGGTGGTCATCGTGCGGATTCCCCCGGTCCCGCCGCCACGGCGCTTGAGCGCCATGACGAAGGCGAGGACCTGGGCGACGGCGGTGTACAGCTCTGCGGGGATCTCCTGGCCGAGCTCGCAGGCCCCGTGCAGGGCCCGGGCCAGCGGGATGTCCTCGATCATCGGGACGCGCGCCTCGGCGGCCTTCTCCCGGATCCGGGTGGCCACGTGCCCGGCGCCCTTGGCCACCACGCGCGGGGCGCCGGTGCCCGGCTCGTACGTGATCGCGACCGCGACGTGGGTGGGGTTGACGAGCACGACGTCGGCGTTGGCCACCGCGGAGATCATCCGGTTGCGGCTCATGGACAGCTGCTTGGACCGGATCGCCCCCTTGAGCTGGGGGTCCCCCTCGGACGCCTTGTTCTCCTGCTTGATCTCATAGCGAGACATCCGGGTCTTCTTGAGGTTGCGGCGCTGGATGACGATGATGTCGGCCACGGCCAGGGCGAGTCCCGCCGCGATCGCGCTCCACAGCAGGGTGCTGATCCCGCCTCCGGCCGCGGTGAGCAGCGACGAGATCGACAGGCCACCGGCAGTGAGCAGCACGGGCATGAGCTCCTGGATCGCGAGGTAGAGGACCCCGCCCACGACTGCGGTCTTGGCCAGCGCCTTGGCTCCCTGCCACCACGACTGGGCGCCGAAGGTGTTCTTGATGCCCTTGGGGATGTTGAACTGGCTGAACCGCGGCTTGAGCTTCTTGGTGGAGACGTGGAACCCGCCCTGGGCGCCGTTGGCGATGATCGCGGCCAGCACCACGACGATGAGCAGCGGGGTGAGCGAGCGCAGAATGGTGTCCAGGCCGGCGCCGAGGAGGTCGACCAGGATGAGCGGGTCGGGGTTGGCGATGACGTCCCGCACCTGCGTCAGCTGCTCGACGGCGGCCGCGCCAGCACCGGAGAGGACCGACGGCAGCATGACGGCCGCGGCCCCGATCCCCAGCCAGGAGCTGAGGTCCTGGGACTTCTGCAGCGACCCCTCCTTGCGGACCTCCTTCATCCGCTTCGGTGTGGCCTTCTCGCTCTTCTCCCCGGAGTCGCCGCTCATGAGGTCACCCCCACGATGGTCGACAGGGACGTCCCGGTGAGGGACGCGATGATCCGCGGCAGCGCGAGGAAGGTCAGCGCGGACAGGGACAGCGTGAGCAAGATCTTCAGCGGGAAGCCGAGCGCGAACGCGTTGAGCGCGGGGGCGACCCGGGTGAGCAGGCCGAGCCCGACGTCGGCCAGGAAGAGCACGACGACGAGCGGGCCGGAGATCTGCAGGGCGGCCAGGAACATCCCGGTGAGCCCTTCGGTGACGGCCGCGCCCATCCGGGCCAGGTCGAGGGTGGCGCCCAGCGGCACCGCGTCGAAGGTGCGCACCAGACCGAGGATCACCATCTGGTAGCCCTCCGAGGCGAAGAGCAGCACGATCGCGGTGAGCTGGTAGAGGCGGGCGAACTGGGCACCGTTGACCTGCGTCATCGGGTCGAACCCCTGGGACAGGGAGAAGCCGCCCATGAGGTCGATGAGCGAACCCGCGGACTGCACGGCGGAGAAGACGAGGGCGACGAGGAAGCCGAGCGCCGCGCCGATCAGGACCTGCTGGACGAGCGCGCCCATGTAGGCGGCGGTGTCCGCCGCGGACGGGCCGCTCACCCGCGGGGTGACCGCGAGCGCCAGCCCGAGCGCGAACATGACTCGGACCGTGGCGGGGATGCCCTTGTGCGCGAACGGTGGGGCGATCACGAGGAAGGCGATCATCCGCACGCTCACGAGCATGAGCGACTCCACCGTGGCGAGCGACAGGCTCAGCGTCATCGCGGGTCAGCCGCCCAGCAGGCCGGGGATGCGCCCGAAGAGCTCGTGGGTGAAGGCCACCATCTCCGCGATCATCCAGTGACCGGTGATCAGCAGCGCGAACGAGACGGCGATGGCCTTGGGGACGAAGCTCAAGGTCACCTCCTGCACCTGGGTGATCGACTGGAGCAGGGACACGGCGAAGCCCACGACGAGGGCCGTGATGAGGATGGGGGCGCACAGCTTGGCCGCGATGATCAGGCCTTGCACGCCGAGGTCGAGAACGGCTGAGGTGTCCACGGGGGGCCTATCCGTAGCTTCCGACGAGGGCGGTGACGATCAGGCCCCACCCGTCGATGAGGACGAAGAGCAGGAGCTTGAACGGCAGCGAGATCATCACCGGCGGCAGCATCATCATGCCCATGGACATGAGCGAGGCGGACACCACGAGGTCGATGATGAGGAAGGGGATGAAGATGACGAAGCCGATGATGAACGCGGCCCGGAGCTCGGACAGCATGAAGGCCGGGATGAGCGTGAGCATCGGCACGGAAGCGGCGTCGGTCGGGTTGGCCTGGTCGGCGGCCCGGGTGATGAGGGCGATGTCCTCCTCCCGGGTCTGCCCGAGCATGAACTCCCGCAGCGGCGCGGAGCCGGCGTCCAGGGCGGCGGCGAAGTCGAGACCGCCGCTGAGGTAGGGCTGGACACCGAGGTCGTTCACGCTGGTCAGCACGGGAGCCATGATGAACAGGGAGAGGAACAGCGCGAGCCCGGCGAGCACCTGGTTGGGCGGCACACCGGTGAGCCCGAGGGCGTTGCGGGTCAGGGCCAGCACCACGAAGATCTTCGTGAAGCTTGTCATCATGAGGAGCAGCGAGGGCACCACGGACAGCACGGTGATGCCCAGCAGCACGACGACCGAGCTGGACGGCTTCGCGTTGTCGCCGTTGACGTTGATCGAGACGATGCCGGGGGCCTCCTCGACCGGGGCGACGGGGTCGATCGGGTCGAGCGGGTCGAGCGGGTCCCCGGGCGCGGCCGGCAGCGCTGGCAGCGCTGGCAGCACCGTGCCCGACGCCGCAGCCACGGTGATGCTGTCGGCCCCGGCCGCGTACGCGTCCCCTCCGGAGGTGGCCACGCCACCCAGCACCGTCACGAGAGCGACGACCGCAAGCAGCATGCCGCGGGCCCACCACCCCGCTCCCCCTCGCTGAGTGCGGGCAGATGGCTGGCCGATGTCCGGTGTGGGCAGCCGTTCGGCCGCACTCAGCGGGGGGTTCCGGGTCATGGGGTGGGTCCCGGGCGCAGCGCGGCGCGGGCCTGGCGCCAGGTGGCCGGGGAGAGGACGGAGCCGGCGACGCGGCCCGTCCGGGGGGCGGCGGTCTGGGGATCGGCGGTCTGGGGAGCGGCGGTCCGGGGGTCAACGGTCTGGGGAGCGGCGGCCCTGGGGTTGGCGGTCTTGGGGGCGGCGGTCGCCGCGGCCAGCGCCTCGTCGAAGGTGGGGAGGTCGACCGGCGGGGTAGTCACCGCCGGGGTGGTGACCGCCGCGACGGCGACCTCCTCGATCACGACCTCCTCGATCGGGGTGTCCATCGTCGTCAACAAGGTGACCCCGGCCTCGCTGACACCGAGCACGAGGCGCTGACCACCGACGTCGACCACGGCGACGCTCGCCTTGGGGCCGATCGCCTGGCGGCCGACGACGGACACGACCGGCGCGCGCGCGGCGCGGCGGCCTCCCCGGGCCGGGGCGCGGCCGACGACGCCGCCGGCCTTGCGTACCCAGCCGGCGAGCATGCCGTCCCCGCGGGCGTCGCGTCCGCTCGTCGAGTCGTTCAAGCGGCGGCCCGCATACCAGATGAGGCCGAGGACGACTGTCAACGAGAGGATCGTGCGCACGGCGAGGACGGCGGTGTCCATCAGGCAGAGGCCTCCGCCTGGTCGACGATCTCGGTGATCCGGATCCCGTAGTCCTCGTCGATGACCACAACTTCGCCGCGGGCGATGAGTCGGCCGTTGACCATGAGGTCAGCGGGGCTGCCCGCGACCCGGTCGAGCTCGATGATGGCGCCGGGGAGGAGCTCGAGCACCTGTCGGACCGGCAGCTTGGCCCGGCCGATCTCGGCGGTCAGCGTCATCTCGACGTCGTAGAGCAGGCGCAGGTTGTCCCCGACCATGCCTCCGCGGGGGGCGGCGGCTGTCACCGCAGCGACGTTGTGATCGGCGCGCAGGCGCAGCCCGAACCAGCCACGGACCTGTCCGGCGGCCTCGAGGGAGAAGACGTGCACGTCGTCGGCTCCGAAGGCGGTGCCGGCGTCGCGGATCTGCGCCTCCCCGAGCACCCCCTCACCGAGGGTGGCACCGGCGGCCTCGAGGGCCGGGCGCAGCGCGTCGGCGACCGAGATGAGCGCGCCGGCGCCGGCGCCGGAGAGCGCCTCCTCGATCGCGGACTTGGCGACGACGACGAGGTCGGCGCTCCGTGCGCCGACGAGGGACGCGGTGACGGACACCTCGTCGGGTGAGGGCCCGTAGCCCGAGCGCTGGGCGACCGCGGTGAGCGGGACGTCGGAGGGCACGAGGAGGGCGAGCGCGTCGGCGGCGCCCTGGGTGAGCTGGGCGATCTCGGGGGTGAGCCCCGCGTCGGTGGTGTTCATCAGTCTGTCTCCTCAGCGTCCACGATCTTGCAGGCCAGTTGTCGTCCGTTGTTCCCTGCCACGCCGCGGGCCAGGACGAGGTCGCCCACCACCACGTCGAGCGGGCGGGACACGGGGTGGTTCAGGTGGATGACCTCACCGATGGCGAGGTGGACGACGTCGCGCGGGTGGATGGTCAGCGGACGCATGCGCACCCCGACGTCGACGGGCACGGTGTGCATGGTCTGATGCAGGCGGCGGCTCGCGGTCGCGCGGTCGGCCTCTTCTTCCTTGCTGCGCAGCACCACGCCCTCCCCCGCGCGCAGCGACGCCAGCAGCACGTCGGCGGGGATCATGAGCGTGGCCGAGGTGGCCCGCTCGGCGATCACCAGGGTGAAGGTCGCCACGATGACCGCGTCGGAGGCCGGGACGGCCTGCACGAACTGCGGGTTGTACTGGATCGAGCGAACCCGCACGTCGAGCGGCACGACGGCGGCGAAGGCATAGCGCAGATCGGCGAGCGCTCCAGCGAGCATCTCGGAGATGAGCGTCGACTCGATCTCGGTGAGCTCGCGCGGGGGTTCCTCGCGGACCAGCCCCGGCCCGCCGAGCACGTAGTCCACCCACAGCAGCGACGTGTCGCTGGGGAACTGGAGCACCGCCGTCGAGCGGGTCTGCTCGACCGAGCACAGCACCATGGTGGTGTGCGTGGGAAGCCGGCGGACGTACTCGTCGTAGGAGACCATCTCGACGCCGTCGAGGGAGACCCCGACCATGACGCGCAGGCGGGAGGTCAGCTGGGTGCCCCACTGGCGGGCGAAGGTCTCGAAGGACATCTCGAACGCTCGACCGTGCTCACGGGCAAGAGTCATCGGGCGCCGGAAGTCGTAGGCCTCCGGCTGAGCTGGGCGTTGTCGGCGCGTCGCGGTGCGCGCCTTGTCCTGAACCGTCACGAAGGCCAACATCGGCACGCGCGGTGCGGGTATGAGGAAAAGCGGCTCGCGTGCTCTCCACCCCTGGACGTCGCAGCACCCCGTCCCCCGAAGGGGAGTCAGCGTGCGTCGTCAGGTCGTGCGGCGCCCTCCATGGCGCCCCGGATCACCGGCGTCCGTGCCGGTCACTGGTCACTCACTGAGTGACGTAGTCGGTCAGGTAGACCCCCATCACCTCGCCCTCGTACAGCTCGGCAAGCACATGGGCAAGCTCGGTCTTGAGCGCCTCGCGCGTGACCGGGTCGGAGATCTCCTCGACCGTGCGGCCGGAGAAGAGGGCGATGGCTGCATCGCGGGCCTTCGCCGAGTCTGCCTCGAGCGCCTCGGCGGTCATCTGCAGCCCCAGCCCCAGGCGCAGGTAGTGACCCTCCGCGAGGTTGATGCTCATCGCCTCGACGGTGAGCACCTCCCCCGGCTCAGGTGGCGGTTCGACGCTCGCTTCGCCCTTCGGGGCGAGCACGAGGAAGTAGGCCGCCGCGGCGACCAGCACCACCAGAAGCGCGACGACAAGGATCAGGATCTTCTTCTTCTTGCCGGACTTCGGTGCGTCGTCAGCTGCCGGCGTCTCGGCCGGGGCAGCGCTCGGGCGTCCGCCGATCGGCGTGCGCGGTGCGTTCATCACTCGCTGTTCGATGGGCATCGTGCTTACTCCCCCTCGCTGTTGGGAATCAACGGGAGGAGTTCCCGGATTCGTTCGGGTTTGTCGCTCAGCACGACCAGGTCGACCCGCCGGTTGCCCGCCAGGCCTTCCGCCGTCTCGTTGGGCAGCAGCGGGCGGGCGTCTCCGTAGCCGACCGCGGCGGCTCGGGCGCCGGGCAGCCCGCCGACCTCCACGAGCCGGCGCAGCACCTGCGTCGCCCGGTCCGAGGACAGCTCCCAGTTGGTCGTGTACGACGTCGTGGGCACGGAGTTGGCGTGCCCCTCGATGGAGATCTCGTTGGGGAGAGGCACCAGGAAGGGGGACACCGTGTCCACGACGAGCTGGGACGTCGCGGTCAGCGCGGGGCTCTCGGCGGCGAAGAACACCTCGTCGGTGACCATACCGATGATCAGCCCGCGCTCGTTGATCCGGAACTGCAGCGCCCCGCCGAGGCCTTCGGTGGCCAGCGCGACGTCGATGCGCGCGGCGAGGTCTTCCAGGCTCTCGTACTCGGCGCGGGCAGCGGCCAGGTCGGCCGCCGCGATGTCCTCGCCGGTCGCGGTCCCGGAGGCGGTCCCGTCCCCGGCCACCCCGGCCTGGTCGGCCACGTCCTTGCTCAGCACGGGGATGATGGAGTCGATCGTGGGGACGGTGACCTGGGAGCTCGTGTCAGGCATGACCCCGGCCCCGTCGGTGAGGATCGAGACCTGTGGGGCGCCGAACCCGGCGGCCAGGGAGGTGCGGAGCTCGTTGAACTTGTCGACGTCGACCGCGCTCATCGCGTAGAGCACGATGAACAGCGCGACGAGCACGGTCATCATGTCCGCGTAGCTCACCAGCCAGCGTTCCTTGTCGTCGTGCTCCTCCTCGACGGCGCGCTTCTTGCCGCGCGGCGCGCTGCTCACGCTGCTTCCTTCGCCCGCAGCTCGTTCGCAGGCACGAGGCTGCGCAGCCGCTCTCCCACGAGCCGCGGGTTCGCACCGGCCTGCACGGAGAGCAGTCCCTCGACGACCAGTTCCATCTGGGCGCACTCGAGCTCGGAGAGCCGCTTGAGCCGGTTCGCGATCGGGAACCACATGATGTTCGCGGAGGCGATGCCCCACAGGGTCGCGACGAAGGCCGCCGCGATCATGTGTCCCAGCTCCGAAGGGTCGGCGAGGTTCTCGAGCACGTGCACGAGGGAGACGACGGTTCCCACGATCCCGATGGTGGGCGCATACCCGCCCATGTCGTTGAAGAACTTGTAGGACGTCTTGTCGGACTGCCGCTTGGAGTGGATGCGGTCTTCCAGGATGACCCGCAGGTCTTCCGGGTCGGTCCCGTCGATCGCAGACCGCAGGCCCGACTTGAGGAACTCGTCGTCGATCTCGCGGGCGGCGTCCTCGAGCGCGAGGAGACCCTCACGGCGGGCCCGCTCGGCGAGGCCGACGATCGTGTCGATCGACTCGTCGGCCGACGTCGGCTTGCGGGTGAAGGCCCCGGGCAGGGCCTTGAGCCCACCGATCGCGTCGCGCAGCGTCCCGCCGGCGAGGGTGGCGCCGAAGGTCGCCACGAACACGAGGATCATCGGCGCCGGGAGCAGCACCGACATGGGCGTGGCGCCCTCGATGTAGATGGCCGCGATGATCGCCCCGAAGGCGATCAGCAGCCCGACCAGAGATGCCGGATCCACTATGCGTCCTCCTCGGAAATGCGCTTCACCAAGGCCAGCTCGGGTTGTTGCGACGCAGGCGAGGTGCCGGATCGGTGATCCTGGTCGTCTCGCGGACGGTCGTCACGGGGAAGGTCGGGGGCGCTGCGCAGGCTCGCCCGGCCCTCGCGTGCGGACTCGAGGTCCCCGCGTTGGATCTCCTGGGCCCGGGCGATCATGTGCGAGCGGTGCTCGTTGACCAGCTCGATGATCTCGTGCATGGACTCTTGGACGATGTACTTGGTGCCGTCGACGAGCGTGAGGATCGTGTCGGGTGCGCTGTCGATGCGCTGCACGAGGTCCGGGTTGACCGCGAAGGGCGGCCCGTTCAGACGCGTCACGACTATCACTTGTACATCCATCCGTGGAAAGTGCTCCGGTCCATCCATGAACCGTCTCGGGTCTCTCTTCGGCCGCTGAGCGGCACATATGAGGACTTCCCCACCCCTCACCGAACTCGAGACCGGTTCGCCGAGGTCACCGGGCGCACGAGCCCTTAGCCGAGCTCGCGAACCCGCCGCCGAACTCGTGAACCGTTCGCCGAACTCGTGAGCCACGGGACGTCCTGGGCTCAGGAGGGGCGTGGCTCACGAGCTCGGCGGGGCGCTCACGAGTTCGGCGAGGGGCTAGCGGCTAGCGGGCTAGCGGGCTAGCGCTTGAGGTTGACGAGTTCCTGGAGGAGCTCGTCGGAGGTGGTGATGACGCGCGAGTTCGCCTGGAAACCGCGCTGGGCGATGATGAGGTTCGTGAACTCCGAGGACAGGTCCACGTTCGACATCTCGAGCGCCCCGCCGACGAGCGCCCCGCGGCCGCCGGCGCCGGCGGTGCCGACCTGCGGGTCGCCGGAGTTGACCGAGGTCGTGTAGAGCGAGCCACCGACCTTCTCCAGGCCGACCGGGTTGGCGAAGGTGCTCAGTGCGATGCGTCCGACGGCGGACTTCATGCCGTTGGAGAACGCGCCGATGATCGTGCCGTCCGGGTTGATGGTGAAGGACTGCAGCGACCCCGCGGACTGGCCGTCCTTGGAAGCGGCCTCGACCGTGGAGAGCTTGGCGAAGCCGGTCACCGTGGACAAGTCGACGGTGACCCCGGCGACGGCGACCGAGGTGGTTCCGGTCATGACACCGTTCGCGTCGAAGGTGACGGGCTGGGTGGCACCGCCACCGGACGGCGTCACGTTCCATCCCGTCGCGTCCTTGTCGAAGGTCAGCGTGATGACCGAGGAGGCGCCCAACGCGTCGAAGACCTCGACGTCGCGGTTGAGCACGGTGCCGACCGCCGCGTCCGAGGGCAGGTTCCCGTCGAAGCTCACGGTGGTGGTGGCCTGGGCGCCGTTGAGCGCGTTGACCGGGAGGCGCAGGTCGCTCAGCGGGCCGTTGGGGTCCACGACGCCGTTGACCGCGGCCCAGCCCTGTACGAGCGCTCCCTCGCCGGTGACGAGGTTGCCGTTGGCGTCGAAGTCGAAGGCGCCGGAGCGGGTGAAGAAGTCCTCACCGTTCTTGCTCACGACGAAGAACCCGTCGCCGGAGATCATCATGTCGGTGCTGCGGTTGGTCACCTGCGCGGCGCCCTGCTGGAAGTTCGTGGTGATGCCGGCGACCTGGACCCCGAGCCCCACCTGGGCCGGGTTGGTGCCACCGACCCCACCCTGGGCGCCACCGGCATTGGTGAGCACCTGGGACAGGGTGTCCTTGAACTGGATCTGGGAGGCCTTGAAGCCGGTCGTGTTGACGTTGGCGATGTTGTTGCCGGTGACGTCGAGCATGGTCTGGTGGGCACGCAGACCGGAGATGCCGGAGAAGAGTGAGCGAAGCATGAGGAGTGTCCCTTCGGAAGGTGCGGCTGTGGGCGGTGCTGGAGAGGTCTATAGGTCGAGCTGGGTCGAGCTGCGGGTCACGCTGCGGGAGTCCCGCGGGTCAGGCCGCGTCAGGCAGCATTCGGATCAGCGGGATCGACCGGATCAACCAGGTCCGCCGGGTCCGCCGGGTCGACCGGATCGGGCGCAGCCCCCGCCGGGCGCACCGAGGCGACGGCGTCCAGCGTGATCTCCTTGCCGCCCACCATGATCAGCGGGACGGAGTACTTGTAGGAGACCGACGCTGCGATCCCCGAGACCGGCACGCCGTCCTCGCCGGTGTAGGTCACCTGCTTGCCGATCAGGCTTGAGGCGGTGTCCCGCATCTGCAGCGCGAAGCTCTCCGACATCGTCGTCGTGAGCGCCGTGAGCTGCTCCATGCTGGCCAGCTGGGTGGTCTGGGCCATCATCTCGTTGGTGTCCATCGGCGAGCTGGGGTCCTGGTACTTGAGCTGGGCGACCAGCAGGGTCAGGAACGTCTCAGAGTCGAGGCTCTTCTTGGGCTCGCGGACGCCGGCCGAGCCCGTGTACAGACCGGAGGCGTTCTTGACCGCCGTCGTGTCGACCGGCGTGGTCATCGTGGTGTCGATGGGCATGTGCGGTCCTTAGGTGAGTACGTCGACGCCGTGGGCGCCCGAGGAGGTGGGGACAGGAGCCGGCGCGGGAACCGGGAGGTCAGGGATCGCGCCGCCACCGGGATGTCCGGGGCGACCCTGCGAGGAACCGGCCCCGAGGTCACCCGGAGCCCCCTGGCCGGTCCGCGCGCCCGGGCCGGAGTCCGACCCGAGGCTGAGCGAGGCGTTCATGCCGGTCCCGGCGAGGTCCCGGCGCAGGTCGGTGAGCAGGTTCCGCAGGCCCTCACGGGCCGCGTCGGTGGCACCGACCAGCTCGATCCGGATGCCCTCCGCCCCGATGTGGGCGCGCACCTGGACGGGGCCGAGGTTGTCCGGGGTGACCTTGAGCGTGAGCAGGTGCTCCCCCGGTGCCGCGGTCCGCAGCGCGAGGACCGGTCCGCGGACCTGCTCCGCGAACGAGACCTGCGACGCCGGCCCGGTCGTGGTTGGGGCGACCACCCGGTCGACGGCGCCGACCCCGGCGAGTGCCTGCGCGAACGCGCTCGCCGGGGCTACCCCCGAGGTGGGTGCGGCGACCGGCGTCATGCCCTCGGTCCCCGGCGCACCGGAGCCGGTGCCAGGACCGCCCGCCTGGCCACCGGGTGCGGCGCCGGTGCCGGCCAGGCCCGGCGCAAGCACGGAGAGCTCGGCCGGGGCGGTCGGCGCCGGCGAGACGACGACGGGAACGATGGGCCCCGCCGCCGCGGGGAGCCCGGCCTGGGCCGCGCCCGTCCCGGCATCTCCCGCCGACGACGCGGCGATCGACGCGGCGTTCGCAGTGGCGTTCGCAGTGGCCGACGACGCAGCGACCGGCGGTAGGTGGGTCCCGGACGGTGCCGCGTCGGGCAGGCCGGCGGCGACCGGCGCACCGGCAGCACCCGGCCCGACGCCGGGCACAGCACCGGATCCGACGCCGGGCACCGCACCGGCGACCAGGCCACCCGGCAGCGCGGCGGCGAACACCGGAGTACTCGGGAGAGCAGTGACGGCGGACGCGGCGCCGACCGACCCGGCGACATCGCCTCCGGCACCGGCGGGTGCGGGAGCCGGGACGACGACGGCACCCCGGACGAGCAGCTCGGCCGAGGAGGAACCGCTCGCCACCAGACCGCTCACCACCAGGGGGACGGCCTCGAGCGCCGGGTCGAGGGCGGGGGTAACCGGTCCCTCGGTCGTCTCGGCCACGATCTCAGCGCTGGGCTCAGCCTGCTGTGCGGCGTCGGCCCGGTCAGGCCCCCCGGCCCGGTCGGCCCGGTCGACCCGGTCGGTGCGGACACTCCCGTCGGCACCCGGGCGGTCGCGGCGATCGACCGTTCCGGTGACCGGACGGCTCACCGAGCGGTCGGCTGCCCGCTCGGGGCGCGCCACGTCGTGCGGACGCGGCGCGACCCGGTCGTGCGTCTCCTGACGCAGCGCGCGGGCGAAGTCGTCACCCGAGCCGGTCCGGGCCGGCCGGGCAGCGCCCTGGACCCCTGCCACAGAAGGGGCCTGGGCGCGCAGGCCCGGCGGTGTCATGGGACTCATGCGACGTCTCCAAGTCGAAGGGACAGTGCGGATCGCTGGGCCGCCGACGCCGCGAGGACGTCCTGCAGCGCAGCCGCCGTGCTGGTGGTTGAGGCCGCCGCAGCAGCGGCCAGTGTGGTCGAGCCTGCCGGGGAGTCCCCGGGGGCCCCCACGATGCGGCGGATGGCGGTCGGCGTCTCGTAGACGGCGCGTTCGCGCACCACGTCCCCGGGCTTCGGAGCGTCGATCATCTGCCCGTTGCCGGTGTAGATCGCGATGTGCGAGCCACCGCCGAAGACCAGCAGGTCACCGGGCACCGCCTCGGCCAGCGAGGCCACGGCCGCGCCCTGGGTCATCTGCGCCCGGGCCACCCGGGGCATGTCGACGCCGAGCGCACCGAGGGCGCGCTGGACCAGACCCGAGCAGTCGAGACCCGCCGCGGTCGTTCCGCCCAGGACGTAGGGCACGCCCAGGTACGTGCGCGCCTCGGCGACCAGGGCGTCCCCGGTCGCGGTGGACGTCGAGGTGGAGGTCGCGGTCGAGGCACCCGACGAGGGGGTCGTGGCAGAGGCCGCGCCGATCAGCGCGTCGACGCCGGTCGCGGTCGTGAGGTCGGCCCCGGCCAGGACCGAGGCGAAGTCCCGCCCGCTCGACCCGGCAGCCGCAGCAGTCGACGTCGTCGACGCGGCCCACGCCGTCGACGCGGCCGACGCCGTGCCGGCCTGCTGCGCCGTCGGGCCCGCCGCGACCGACGACGCCAGCGCGTCGATCCGGGACGTGATCTCCCCGATCCGGTCCTTGACCGCGGAGATTCCGGTGATCTGGGTCATGACGGATCTCCCAGCGTGTCCCGGAGCGCCCCGCGGGAGGCGATCTCGTCCAGCACGATCTGCTCCTGGCGCAGGTCCTCGACCATCTCGGCTTCGTCGTGGCGTTCGGCGAGCTTCTCCAGGGGGACCGCCCGCCGGCGCGCGTCGGCCCAGGCCAGCTCACGCTGGTCGACCTCGGTCGCCGCCAGCTCGGCGCCCGCGGACGCCTCGAGCATGAGCCCGCGGAGCGCGACCCGGCTCGCGATCGCCGACCGCCACGCTCCGACGTCGGTCACCGGAGAGAAGCCGTGTCCGGCCAGCTCCTGCACGGCCTCGTCCTGGCGCGCGAGCGCGGCGCGCCGCGCGCCGTTCGCGACGGCGAGGTCGGAGGCGGCCTGGTCCTCCTGGAGCTTGCGCAGACGCAGCAGCCCGGCCAGGCGGTAGGGGCGGCTCATGCGGGCATCCCCGGACCGCGGACGAGGGCGCGCAGCGCAGCCCAGGACTGCGCAGCCGGTGCGCACTCGTCGACGCCCTGCTGGAGGAAGGCGTCGATCGCGCCCTGGTTGGCGAGCGCGGCGTCGACCAGCGGGTTGCTGCCCGAGACGTAGGCACCGACATCGACGAGGTCCTGCACGGACCGGCGGGCGGCCATGACCTTGCGCAGTGTCGTCGCGTCGGCTCGCTGACCGGCGTCGGTCACCCGGGTGGCGACGCGGGAGATGGACGCGAGCGCGTCGATGCTCGGGAAGTGGCCGGCGACGGCGAGCTTGCGGTCCAGGACGACGTGGCCGTCCAGGATCGAGCGGGCGGCATCGGCGATCGGTTCGTTGTGGTCGTCGCCGTCGACCAGGACGGTGTAGATCCCGGTGACCGAGCCGCGCGCGGACGTCCCGGCGCGCTCGAGCAGCCCGGCGAGCAGGGAGAAGGTGGAGGGCGGGTACCCGCGGGTGGCCGGGGGCTCCCCGACGGACAGGCCGATCTCCCGCTGGGCCATGGCCACCCGGGTGAGGGAGTCCATCATGAGCACCACGTCCTGGCCCTCCTCGCGGAAGTGCTCCGCGATGCGGGTCGCCACGAAGGCGGAGCGCAGCCGCACGAGGGCGGGCTCGTCGGAGGTCGCCACGACGACGACGGACCGGGCCAGGCCTTCGGGGCCGAGGTCGTCCTCGAGGAACTCGCGGACCTCGCGCCCACGCTCCCCGACGAGGGCGATCACCGAGATGGCGGCGTCGGTGCCGCGGGCGATCATCGAGAGCAGGGTGGACTTGCCCACGCCGGATCCGGCGAAGAGCCCCATGCGCTGGCCGCGGCCCACGGTCGTGAGCGTATCCAGGGTCCGCACACCGAGGGTGAGCGGGGCGTGCACGCGCTGGCGCTCCAACGGGTGGGGCGAGCGGCCGTCGAGCGGGACGGTCGTGGTCCCGGTGAGCGGGCCGCGGCCGTCGATGGGACGCCCGAGGCCGTCCACGACCCGGCCCAGCAGACCCGATCCCACGGGTACCTGCAGGGCGCCGCCGGTTGTCCGGGCCGCCAACCCGGGGCGCACCCCGCGCATGGCGCCGAGCGGCATGCACCGGGCGGCCGTCTCGGTCACGGCTACCACCTCGGCGAGCATCGAGGACTCCGGGTCGTCGCTCTCGCCGAGGGTGAGCACGTCGCCGAGCGCGCAGTCGAGGCCGACCACGTCGAGGGAGAGCCCGACGGCGGCGCTGACCCGACCGACCCGCTCGGGCCGGGCGGCCCCGAGCACGCGCGCCCAGTCTCCGGCCACGGTCGGGGTCGCGGTCGCGGTCGCGGTCGACATCACAGCCCTCCGGCGAAACTCGGCATGAGCGCCGGGCTGGCCAGCAGGGCTGCCCGGGCCCGGTCGAAGGCGGTCTCGATCCGGGCGTCGAAGAACCCGCCTTCGAAGGTGCTCACCGCGTCGCCGGGAGCGAGCGTGGAGTCGGCCACCAGCTCGACGCCGGTCGTCTCACCCAGCGCAGCGCCGCCCAGGGCCCCGCCCGCCGCGGTCAGCGCCGCGAGGTCGCTCGGGTGGAGGCGCACCGTCTGGACCCGCACGTCGTGGGGCAGTCGGCAGGCGCGGGCCAGGGCCGTCGTCGCGGAGGTCTCCGCGGTGGACAGCTCGGCGCCGACGACGGCCGCCGCCAGCTCGAGGGCGCGGGAGTAGAGCAGGTCCCGGGCCTCGTCCAGGACCGGGACGACGCGCGCGGTGGCCGCCTGGGTGGCCCGCGCGAGGGCGAGCACCGCCGCGCGGTGGGCGTCCTCGCGGGCGGCCTCAGCCGCGGCCGCCTGACGGCGCAGCTGCTCGTGCAGGCCCTGCGTGGCCTCGGCCGCGGCGCGGCTGCCGGCCGCGAACCCGGCCGCATACCCGGCGACGTGGGCGCGTTCGGAGGTGAGCCGCACGCGGTCGTCGGTCACCACGGTGAGGCGGGTGGAACCAAAGGTTGAGGTGCTCTCAGGAGACATATTCGTCCTCGCCATCGCGGCGGATGACGATCTGACCGGCCTCCTCGAGCCTGCGGATGACCTGGACGATCGCCGAGCGCGCCTCCTCGACCTGGGACATGCGCACCGCGCCGAGCATCTCGATCTCCTCGAGGAGGTTCTCGCTGGCCCGCTCGGACAGGTTGCGCAGCACGGCGTCGCGCTCTCCGCCGCCGGCGCCCTTGAGCGCGAGCGCGAGGTTCGCGGACTCCACGCCCCGCAGCACGAGCTGCAGCGCACGGTCTTCGAGCAGCACGATGTCGGCGAAGATGAACATCCGCGAGCGGACCTCCTCGGCCAGCGCGACGTCGCGGGTCTCCAAGCCCTCGAGGATGAGCTTCTCGGTCCCGGGGTCCGCGCGGTTGATGATCTCCACGAGCGGGCCGACTCCGCCGATCGCGGACGTCTCACGCGGGGTGAGCACGGCCGAGGCCTTGCGGTGCAGCGACTCCGCGACGACCGACACGACGTCGGGTGCGGCGCGTTCCATGAGCGCGATGCGGTGGGCTACGTCGCCCTGGGTCTGGCTGGGCAGCCCGGCCAGGATCGCCGAGGCGTGCTCGGGGCGCAGGTGCGCGAGGACCAAGGCCATGGTCTGCGGGTGCTCCCCGGAGAGCAGGGCGAGGACCTGGCGGGCATCGGCCTGCTGGAGGAACTCGAAGGGCTGCCCGGCCATCGACGCGGCGAGCCGGCCGAGCATGTCCTGGGCGCGGTCAGCTCCCATGGACGCCTCGAGGAGCTGCTGGGCGTAGCCGAGACCACCGTTGGCGATGTTCGACGAGCCGCCCAGGGTGATCGCGTGGAACTCCGCGATGACCTCGTCGGCGACCTGCCGGTCGACCCGTTCCATCTGCAGGATCTCGGCGGTGATCTCCTCGATCGTGGCGTCGTCGAGCTGGGCCAGCACCTTGACCGCACGGTCCCGGCCGATCTGCATGAGGACCAGCGCCGCCTTCTGGGTCCCGGTGAGCGTCGCCGTCATCATGCCTTGGACCTCGAACCCATCCACTCGCGGAGGAGCTCGGCGACCTGCTCGGGCTCCTCGTCGACGAGGTTGGCCACGTCGGAGCGCTTGCGCTCGACCTGCAGCTGCTCGGGGGTGGGCCCGCTCGGGCTCTCCGGCAGCTCGAGGATCTCCGCCTTCGCCAGCGCCACGGCGCTCAGCGCCAGGGCGTCGTCGACGAGGGAGAGCTCACCGAGGTCGAGGGACTCGCGCGGGTCCTCCTTGGGGCGGCGGCGGCGGGCGAGCACGACGCCGAGGATCACCAGGGCGAGCAGCACTCCGCCGGCGATGATGAGGGTCTGCTGGTTCTTGGCCTTCGCGGCGGCTTCGTCGGCGGCGGCGGCCGCGGCCAGCGCCTCCTGCGCGGCAGCGGCCGGGGCCGTGTCGAAGGCCATCCGGGAGACCGTCACCACGTCACCACGGGCGGGGTCGATCCCGGCCGCGGCGGCGACCATGGCCTGCAGCTCGGCCATGTCGATCGCGGCGGCGGCCTCCTGGTCGACCGCGACGGACACGGACTGGCGGCGCACCGTCCCGGGAGCGGCGACGGTGTGCTCGGTGAGCTTGTCGACGGCGTTGTTCGCCTCGGTGGACTCGTTGCGGTAGGCACCGTCCCCGGTCTCGCCGGCGGGCACGGCGATGTTGTCCGGGCCGAGCACGCCGGTTGCGGCAGAGTTGGTGCCGGTGAACTCCTCGAGGGTGTTGCGCTCGGTGAGCGCGGGCACCCCTTCGGTCGCGGTGAACGTCTCCTGGGTGCGCTCGGTCGCGTCGTAGTCGAGGTCCGCGGTGACGGTCACCACGGCCTTGCCGGCCCCCACGATCGGGTCGAGCATCGACTGGATGGAGGCTGCGACGCGCTCCTCGTAGGCGACGGTCTGCTTGTTGGCACCGGTGGCGGCAGTTCCCGTGCCGACTGCGGAGAGCACGGTGCCGGTCGAGTCGATGACCGCGACGTCGGTGGTCTTCATCCCCTCGACGCTGGCCGAGACGAGGTGGACGATCGACTGGACCTGGTCGTCGTTGAGCGTGGCCCCGGACTTCGTCTGGATGAAGACGGACGCGGTGGGGTCGGCCTTGGTGGAGACGAAGACGCTCTCCTCCGGCATCGCCAGCTTCACCGTGGCCAGCTCGACGCCGGTCATCGAGGAGACGGTCTTGGCGATCTCGCCCTCGAGGGCGCGCTTGTAGGTGACGTCCTGCTGGAACTCCGAGGAGCTCATTCCCATCGAGTCCAGCAGGGCGTACCCGCCGTCGCTGGTCGGGGATATGCCGCTCGCGGCCACCTTGAGCCGCATGTCGTAGACCTGGTCCGAGGGCACCAGGACTGTGGTCCCGCCGTTGGTGAGCTCGTAGGGCACGCCCTGGGTGGTGAGCTGGTCGACGATCGCGCTCGCGTCGGCGGGGGCCAGGCCGGTGTAGAGCGGGGAGAACTGGGGGCGGGAGAACCAGGCGGTCAGCGCGATCACTGCGACGGCGAAGACGGCCACACCGATCAGCGCCAGGGTGCGCTGGGCGACGGTGAACTCGCGGACGGAGGAGGTGATCCGGCCGACGGCCGAGGTGATCTGCGGTGGCATCAGGCCTGCATCCTCATGATCTCGGTGAACGCGTCGACGGCCTTGTTGCGGATCGCGGCGGTCAGCTCGAGGGTGATCTTCGCCTCGGTCGAGGCGATCGTGTAGTCGTGGATGTCGTCCAGGTCACCGGTCACGGCGCGGACCGCGAGGGCGTTGGACGTGGCCTGCAGCCCCTGGAGGTTGTCGACCGCGCCGGTGAGCACGCTGCCGAAGGCACCGGAGGAGGCCGCGACCCGGCTCGGGTCGATCACGTCGCCTCCGGTCAGGTATCCGGTCGGGGCGACGGAGGCGCCGCTGGTCAGGGCCGAGACGGCCTCGAGGGCGGGGATGGGCATCAGTTGCGTCCGATCTGGAGTGCGGCCTCATAGGTGGCCTTGGCGCGGTCGACGACGGCGGCGTTGGCCTGGTAGCCACGCTGCGCCATGATCATCTGGGACATCTGGCTGCCCATGTCGATGTCGGGGTACTTCACATACCCCTCGGCGTCGGCCAGGGGGTGCTCGGGCTCGTAGACCATGCGCCCCTCGGCGCTGCCCAGCTCGATCCCGGCGACCTGGACGCCCTGGCCGTTCTCGGGGTAGCCCACGGCGGTGGCCACGACGTACTTCGCCTGGAAGGCGGCACCGTCGGTGGCGGCCACGGTGTTCATGTTCGCGAGGTTGTCGCTCACCGCGTCGAGCCACTTGCGGTTCACCGTCATGCCGGTGCTCGCGATACCGATCGCGCCGAAGGTCGTCATCAGTTGCTCCTCATGGCCACGCGTAGGGAGGAGTAGGTGCCGTCGACCGCTTGGGTGGCCAGCTGGTAGCGCAGGTTGGTGTCGACGTTAAGCAGCGTCTCGGCGTCGAGGTTGACGTTGTTGCCGTCGAGCCGGGTCGGTTCGAGGGACCTGGCCTCGCGGGCGCTCACGGCTCCGTCGCCGCGTCGCACCGCCGAGGCGAGCTCCTTCTCGAAGGACACCCGGCCGGCGAGGTAGTTCGGGGTGTTGATGTTGGCGACGTTGTTCGCGATCACGCGCTGGCGGAGCGCGAGGCCGTCGAGGGCGCTGTTGAGCGCCACATAGGTCACTGAATCGAACACGGCTGTCCCCTGGGTTCATGGGTTGAACGGCCGATCCTTGGCCTGCTGCATGAGCCGTCCTGGCTCACCTCAACTCATCGGTTGCCTGACGGGAGCTATGAGGACTTCTTCACCGGCGCCCGAACGACGTGCGTCTACTTCACCCGAGGGTGTCGAGGTAGACGGCCTGGGGGGCGTTGCGCTGGCTCAAGGTCTCGACCATGCGCAGGTGGGCACGGGTGGAGTCCCGCGCGTCGGCCAGCGACCGGGTGAGGGCCTGCTGGAGGTTGACGACGGCCTGGGCGCGCGCGCGCAGGCTCTCTGGCATCGTCCCCAGGTCCGAGGGCGGGGTCCACTGACTGACGCCAGTGCCGCCGGGAGCACCCACGAGGACGTCCTGCGCGAGGCGGATGTCCGCCTCGAGCTCATCGAGGAGCTGGGACCATCTGGCGGTGACGGTGTCAGTCTCCGTGGCAGTGTCAGCCGACACCGAGAACACCACCAGCGGCGACCAACGTCGCGCGAGCAGGCGGACGCGCCGACGCGTTCAGGCTGGCTGCGGCCTCGTGCCAGGCGTCCCGCAGGGGTTCCACCATCTCCCGGCAGGCAGCGGTCCGGTCCACGTCGTGGGTGATGTTGGCTCGGACCAGCTCGGTGAGGAGGTGCGTGTAGAGGGCCCGGAGCCCCGGACCGCCCTCCCACGCCGTGACGTCGAGGGTCACCATGAGCTCGCTGATGATGTCCTGGGCGTGGGTCAGGTGGGTGTTCGCCTCGTTGTGGTTGCCCGCCACCTGCGCCCTGCCGGCCCGGTCGAGGTCGAGGACGAGGCGGTCGTAGAGCATCGTCAGCAGGCGCGCGGGGCTCGCGCTCAGCACGGTGTCGTTGAGGAACCGCTCGCGTTGGGTCGCACTCGTCGAGAAACTCATAACTTCCATATCGACGCCCAGAGGGGCGGTATGAGGAGTCGTGCTCCTCCTACCGCCCCTCCGGTTGACGTGTGGGACGTGCTGGTGAGTCAGTCCTGCCAGGTCAGCTCCATGAGGGCAGCGACGAGAGCTGACCCGCGAGCCACGAGGACTGCGCGTTGAGCCCGCTGAGGGTGACCTCAAGAGCCGAGTAGGTCCTCTGCAGGCCTTCCTTGCGCACTGCGAGACGACGGTCCCAGTCCTCGACCTGCGCGGAGAGGTCCCTGGTGAAGCCCTCCTGGTTCTTGATCTTCAGGGTGAGGCTGCCCTCGTACTTGTCCGAGGTCTGGGTCGCGACCTCCGCGATCCGTTCGGCGACGCCAGAGACGACCTTCTGGACCTTCGCCGGGTCGGCCGCCATGGCGGCGGTGAACTTCGCCTCGTCGAAGGTGATGGTGCCGTCCCTGCCGATGACGATCCCGACCTCGGAGGGAGAGGTCCCGTCGATCGGGTAGGAGGCTGCCGTGAGGACGTTCTGGTTCAGGGACCGCGTCGCGCTGTCGCCGCCGAGGACGCCTGCGGTGACCACGGTCCGTCCGTCGACCGTCGTGGTCGTCGGCGCTGTCCGTGACTTGATCTCGGAGAGGACCACAGTGAGAGAGCCGACGACGTCGGAGGCGAGCTTCTTCAGCGCGGCGTCGTCGCGGTCGACGGTCACCGTGACCGGGTCCGCCTCGACGGCCGAGACCGTGAAGCTCACGCCGGTGAGCACCTCGGAGAAGGTGTTGGTCGAGGACGTGACCCGCTCGGTGCCCCAGACGAGGATTTCCGCGTCACCTGCCTGGGTCTTCGCATCCCCCCGGGCGATGAGCGGGGCCGGGGCGGTGCCCGCCTGGATGTCCGCCTCGGCGACGGTTCCCGCGTGCAGGTCGAAGGCCGAGACACCACCGGTCCCCTTGCTGGTGAGCTGCAGACGGGACTCGGTGTCGGAGATCCTGACGACGCTCGCGGTCACGCCGGCGCCGGAGGCGTTGAGCTTCTGCGCGAACCCGGCGAGGTCGGTGACGCCGGTGAGGTCGACCACGGTCGATTTGGCGGTTGCGCCCTCGCCCGAGGCGAGCGTGACCGTGGCGGGGATCGTGGGGCCGAAGAGGCTGTTGAGGGACGACAGGCTGCCGGTTACGGATGTCTGGGCGGTGGCAAGCTTGTCGACCGTGAAGCTCAGCGAGGACGCCTGCGACCCGGTCGACGTCGTCGCCGTCACCGATGTCGCGGAGCTCGCAGCCGTGGTGGCGTTCCAGGAGTCGGGCTTCGCGGCGAGCTTCGCCACGTCTCCGAGGGAGGCCATCCTCGTATTGAGGCCCTGCAGGGCGCTGATGTACGCCTGCGAGCTGGTCACCTTCGACTTCAGCAGTGTCTGCGGCATCGCCTCGACCTGCATGAGCTGGGAGATCAGTGCCGTGGTGTCCAGGCCGCTGACCAGTCCGTCGATGCCCATCCCTGCCATGAGGTGCTCCTTCTCGAAGTGTGGCCCTGCCTCACGCATGCTGGGTGCCGGGTGCCACGGTCGCTGCTGTCCGCGCGGTCGCGCGTGGTGGTTCGGGCCGGCAAACACGACTGGCGGTGGTGGGACGAGGTCCCCCCACCGCCAGTGTGTGCTGCGGTTGCTGCCGTTCAGTGGTGCTGTCGTGCGGTGCTGCTACTCAGTCAGAGCTGACCGGATCAACGCAGGAGCGAGAGCACGCCCTGGGGGATCTGGTTGGCCTGCGCGAGCATCGACGTGCCGGCCTGGGAGAGGATCTGCGCACGGGTGAAGCTGACCATCTCGGACGCCATGTCGGTGTCGCGGATCCGGCTCTCGGAAGCCGAGAGGTTCTCCACGGAGACGTTGATGTTCTTGATGGTGTGCTCGAACCGGTTCTGGACCGAACCGAGGCCGGCACGAGCGGTCGAGACCTCCTCGATCGCGGCGTCGATCAGGCCGATCGAGGCGGCGGCCGAAGTTGAATCGGTGAACGCGAGGGCCGCCATGCTGGTGCCCAGCGTGGAGATGTCGGCGAGGTCGACCACGATCTGGTTGGTCGCGGTCGCGCTGCCCGCGCCGACCTGGAACGCCATGGTGCCACCCTTGAGCAGGTCGGCGCCGTTGAAGTTCGTGGAGTCGGCGATCCGGGTCAGCTCCTCGGACAGGCTGTCCGACTCGGCCTTGATGTTCGTGCGGGCAGCTGCGTTGTTCGAGTCGTTACCGGCCTGAACACCGAGGTCACGCTGACGCTGGAGGATGGCGTGAACCTCGGTCAGTGCGCCTTCAGCGGTCTGCACCACGGAGATGCCGTCCTGGGCGTTGCGCGCGGCAACCTTGAGGCCACCGACCTGCGAGCGCAGGCCCTCGGAGATCGCAAGACCGGCAGCGTCGTCAGCGGCACGGTTGATGCGGAAACCAGAGGAGAGCTTCTCGAGCGACTTGCTCAGGTCGTTCTGGGTGTTGGAGAGGTTGCGGTAGGAGTTGACTGCCGCAATGTTCTGGTTGATCGAGAGACCCATGATGTTCTTCTTCCGTGAGTGAGGCCGAAGTGCGGTGCCCGTCCGTGGGCTGCCACTCTGCCTATCGGCACCAGCCGACAGTCATGAGGTTTTCTGAGAAGGAGTTTTTTCTCAGGTTGGGCCGACGAGGCCGGGAGCGAGGATCTCGAGCTGTTTCAGCACGTCCGCCTCGTCTTCGGGAGCCACGTCGGCGAGTGCCGCCTCGAGTCCCGGGAGTGCTCGCTCGTCCTGGTGGATGGACAGGGCGATCGCCGAAGCGACAGCCCGTCGACCCGGTGCCGCGTCCGCGTCCGTGCTCACGGCGACGAGCGGGCAGTGCTCGGCGAGTCCCGCTCGCCGGACCGCCGTCGCGCACACGGCGAGCTCCTCGATCCCGAGTGCGGGTGCGAGTCGCGCCAGGCAGAGGAGCGCCGTCACGTCGCCCCCGCGCATGTCGGCCATGGTGAACAAGAAGCGGATCGACTCGGCAGACGCCTCGCGCACGCACCAGACGGCGTGCTCGCGCCACAGCACGTCCGGGATCGCGACGATGTAGGCCTCGAGCTGGGTGTCGTCCGCGAAGATCTGTGCGAGGTCGGTCGGGCCCACGCTCATGTGTCCGGACCGGACGGTCTCGGCCGCTCTGCGGGCAGCAGCCCGTCGACGGCCGGTCGCAAGGAGCGCCGACACCTCGAATGCTGCGAGCGAGTGCTTGTGGAAGCGACGGCAGGCGGCGTCGACGGTCGTCGTTGGCAGCTGGTCGAGGACGTCGAGCGCCTCCTGAGGTCGTCCGCGTGCCGAGAGGGCCCGCACCCGCACCGCGCGGGACCAGACGGGCGAGTGGTCCGCCTCTTCCCAGACGGTCAACCAGTCGTCGACCGCATCCTCGCGACCGAGTGCTGCGGCGCAGCCGACGGCCGACGTCGCCAGCTGGGTCATGTCGGGCCGGCTGGCGATCCCGTTCCCCCGGACGAGATCGGCGATCACCAGCGCCTCCTCGTGCTCTCCGGCCATCCCGAGCGCGCGTGCGAGGTTGATCCGCAGGACGTCGAGGACCCGCGGAGCGGCTCCAGCCTCGAGGGCCTCGTCGAGGTCGCGCTGGGCGATGTCGACGTTGCGCCTTCCCTTGTCGTGCTTGGCGATCGCTTCCTTTGAGTACCCGGAGTGCTTGATGCGGACATGGAGCATGGTCTCGAGCACCGCGGGTGTTCGAGGATCGATGAGCCTGAGCTGCTCGTGGAGCCGCCCGGCGTACGTGTAGTCCGGGCGTCGGAAGATGCGGCCCGTGACGATCGTCCCGTCGAGCTTGCCTGCTTCACCGGTCTCCTCGACAGACACGAGGAAGAGATTCGTCGCGCCCAAGGCCAGCTGGCGGCGCAGGTGCGCCGTGTCTCCCTCGAAGATCTCGTCAGCATCGATGACGAGGATCCACTCGGAGGTCGCGTGCGCGATCGCCCGGTTGCGCGCTGCACCGAAGTCGTCGTCCCAGTAGCCCTCGATGACGTGCGGCGTGTGCCGGGCAGCGATATCGCGCGTCGCATCGCTCGACCCGGTGTCGTAGACGATGATCTCGTCGACCCAGGCGACTGCGGCGAGCGATGCGTCGAGCACGTCCTCCTCGTCCTTGACGATGTAGACGGCCGAGATCGTAGGTCTCGTGGACGAGCTGGACATGCTGTGCTCCCTCTGTCGTGACGCTCAGCCCATCGGCCACTGGGCGGCAGGAATGAGGACGTCGCGCCAGAGGCTCAGTTGCAGCGGGGTCCGCAACGCCGACGGCCTCGCCTGCGCCGGTCTTGAAGACCGTGCGGACGGGGCCGTCGAGCGCTGGGCGTGAGTGTCAGCCCACAGCCACGAGGCCCGGCTGGTCGTCCGACCCGAGAGGCCTCGCTGACGCCAGCGAGCTCGCCTGCATCGCTTCGGCGACGGCCATCCCGGCGATGGCGACGCTCGAGACGCTGCGCGTAGCCCGCTCGGCGATCGCCGTGAAGTACGCCTCGCGCCGTCGCTGCGCCACGCCGTCGGGCTGGGCGGGTGCTGCGATCATCGCTGGGTCGAGGTGGGTGTTGAGCCCGTCCCGCAGGAGCACCATGGCCTCGGCGCGCAGCTGGCTCACCCGGGACTGGGTCACCCCGAGGTCCACCGCGATGTCGGTGACCGACCGGTCGTGGAAGAACACCTGCTCGACGACGACGCGTAACCGCTCGGGCAGCGCCTCGACCGCCGCACTGAGGTAGCGCAGCCGTTCGTCGACCAGCACCGACTCTTCTGGACCGATCTCGCGGGCCGGGAGCACCTCGGCGAGCGCGCCGTCGTAGCCTTCGAGGCTCAGCACCCGGGTCGCGGCGTGCTCGCGGGCGGAGTCCACCTCGCTCACGGCCACGCCGAGCGCGGCGGCGAGCTCGTCACGGGTCGGCGCGCGGCCGAGGTCTGCGGTGAGCTCGTCGGCCACTGTGGTGAGGCGGCGGGCACGCTGCCGGGCACCGCGGGTGACCCAGTCCATCGAGCGGAGCTCGTCGACCATGGCGCCCTTGATCCGGATCGAGGCATAGCGGTTGAAGGGGACGCCGGTAGTGACGTCATAGGCGCGGGCAGCCTGCACCAGCGCCAGCGCTCCGGCCGAGGCCAGGTCGTCCCGGGACACGTGACTAGGGACGCGCATGAGCATCTCGCTGACGTGATACCCGATCAGCGGGAGGTTTCTCGTGACCAGTTGGGTCTGGTCGGCGTCCATGGGCTGCATGTGACCAATATCGAGGGTGAATCGGATTTGTTCAACCATTGACGATCGTTTTCACCCGCTCGGATGCAGAACCGTGACCGTATGGCAATGGGGAGTAGTACCCATCTCGTCCCGCGCTGCGGACAGCGCTTTCACGGGATCTCCCTCCGACCTGCACAAACACTGTCCGTCGCGAGCGCTCAGCCCCGTCAAGGCCTATCCTGACCTGGATCGCGATCTCCGAACCGGCCGCCTCACCCCCGAGGCCACCCACGTGACGGGGTGGAGGTGAGGTCGCCGGTCAGGAACTCTCATGGATGCGTTTCGTCACCCGATGTTAACCAAGAGAGAAACCCCATGCCGCCGACCGTCGACAAGGAGCGAAGCCCGCATGACCCTGCAAGCGCTGACCAGTGTCCTTTGGCGCGAACGCCAGCTCCTTGAACTCCTGCTGTTCAAGCTCGAAGAAGAACAGCTGCTGCTGACCAACGGCAAGACTCGCTGGCTCAGCCACGCGACCCGCGAGGTCGAGAACGTCCTCGACCAGATCCGTGAGGTCGAGCTCGGCCGCTCCGTGGAGTCTGACGCCGTCGCCCGCAGCCTGGGTCTGGACGCCGGCCGTTCCCTCCACGAGCTCGCCGACGCGGCCCCGTCCCCGTGGGACGAGCTGCTGCGCGCCCACCGCCAGGCTTTCCTCGAGCTGACCACGCAGATCGACACCCTCGCGGCGGGCAACCGCGAGCTGATCTCGACGTCGCACCGAGCCACCCAAGAGGCCCTCGCCAACCTCCACCACGATTCCCAGACCTATGACGCCACCGGCTCGACCGCCCAGCGCGAGGTCGCGGCTCGTCTCCTAGACCAGAAACTCTGAGAACCCTATGAGCACCTTTTCCGGCCTGTCCACGGCACTCTCCTCCCTGACCACCCAGCGTCAGGCCCTGGAGATCGCCGGCCAGAACATCGCCAACGTCAACACCGTGGGCTACACGCGGCAGCGGCTGGACATGGCATCGGTCAGCGCCGGGCAGGGTGCCACGCTCTTCTCCCAGGGCAGCCTGATCGGCAACGGCGTCCAGGGCACCGGAGTCTCTCGCCTCGGTGACCTGTTCATGGACGCCCGGGTGCGGACCACGACCTCCTCAGCGTCCTATCTCGCCACCCGCACCGACGCGTACAAGCGCCTCGAGTCGACGATCGCTGAACCCGGGGACAACGGCATCGCCAAGCAGCTCGACGACTTCTGGGCGACCTGGCAGGACATGGCTGCCTCTCCCGGCAGCGCCGCCGTCGGCCAGGTCCTGCTCGAGGGCGCCAACTCCGCCCAGCGTGCCATCGCCACCGGCTACTCGGCGGTCGTCACCCAGTGGGACCAGACCCAGTCCAAGGCCGCTGCGCTCGTCTCAAACATCAACGCCACCGCCTCCGCCGTCGCCGAGCTGAACGACAAGATCCGATCAATCTCGGTCTCGGGCGGCAACGCCAACGAGCTGATCGACCGGCGCAACGTCTTCACCACGTCGCTGTCCGCGCTCGCTGGCGCCACCGTGCGCCACCGCGAGGACGGGACGGTGGACGTCAACCTCGCTGGCAACCCCCTGGTGACCGGGGTGAGCGCAAACAAGCTCAAGCTCGTCGGCAGCCCGGAGATGGCCGGTGCCACCGGCACCGAGACCGTCCGCGTCGAGTGGGACCGGGTGCCCGCAGGTACCAAGGCCGCTCTCGAGGGCGGCGAGCTCGCCGGAGTGCTCAGCGTGCTGGCTCCAGCTGATGCCCAGGGCACCGGAGGGCTGCTGGCTCAGGCCGCCCAGTCCTACAACGACCTGGCCACCAAGCTGGCCGAGACCGTGAACGCGATCCACACCGCCGGTGTCACGCACGTCGCCGGCGCCGAGGTCCCGGGCGTCGACTTTTTCACGCTCGATGCGAACTCCCCACCCGCGCTCGGCCTCAGAGTCGCCATCACCGACACGCTCCAGATCGCGACCGGCGCCCCGGGCATGGGCGCCAACGACAGCTCTGTCGCCGACAAGATCTCCCAGATCGGCGAGGCCAAGGACAGCCCGGACACCGTGTGGTCGGCCTTCGTGGTCGGCACCGGGGTCAAGGCGAAGGCCGCCCTGCAGAGCGCGACCGTCTCGGAGGTGGCGCGGGCTACCGCAGAAGGTATCCAGCTCTCCCAGACGGCCGTCGACCAGGACGAGGAGAGCGTCAACATGCTCTCCTTCCAGCGCGCCTACCAGGGTGCGGCCCGGGTCATGACCGCGATCGACGAGATGCTCGACCAGCTCATCAACCGAACAGGAGTCGTTGGCCGATGATCACCCGTGTCACGCACCAGTCCACCCAGCGCACCTCGCTGGCGAACCTGCAGGCCAACCTCGCCAAGATGTCGACCCTGCAGGCTCAGGCCTCGAGCGGGAAGCTCATCACCAAGGCCTCCGACGACCCGGCCAAGGCCGCCGACGCGATGGCCCTGCGCAAGGAGGAGCGCGCCTCGACCCAGTACGCGCGCAACGCCCAGGACGGCGTGAGCTGGTTGACCAGCACCGACACCGCGCTCACCACGTCAGTGGCCTACCTGCAGCGCGCCCGCGACCTTGTCGTCCAAGGAGCCAACACCGGAACGCTTGGCTCCGTGGGCCGTGAGGGCATCGCTGCCGAGCTCGAGAGCATCACCGAGGCCCTCGCTGCCCAGGCGAACGCGACGTTCCTCGGCCGGTCGGTCTTTGCCGGCACCGCCGACGGACCGGCGTTCACCAAGACAGCGACGGGCGCCTACACCTTCGCCAACACCCAGGGCACCGTCGAGCGCCGGGTGGGTGCCGGCACGACCGTGCGGGTCGACACACCCGGCGGTGCGGTGTTCGGCACCGACGCAGACCCCGACGGCGCGGACCCCATGATCTTCGCGGTGCTCACCGACATCACGAACACGCTGCGGGCCGGCGGGAACATCTCAGCCGACCTCGAGAAGATCGACTCCAGGATGTCGTCGATGCTCAGCCAGGCCGCGAGCGTCGGCGCACGCACCAACCAGCTCACCGGAGCCCAGGAGAACCTCACGAACAAGATCATGAACCTCAAAGGCGACATCTCCGGGGTCGAGGACATCGACCTGCCCCAGTCCCTCATGGAGCTGCAGATGCAGGAGGTCGCCTACAAGGCGGCCCTCGGCGCGACCGCCCGGGTGCTGCAGCCCAGCCTCCTGGACTACCTGCGGTGATCACCGAGGTCCAGTTCGTCGAGCCGCTGCCCGGGCTGTCCTCTGGGACCCGGTTCACCCTCGCCCCGCTCGACGACAACGGTCTGCTGTTCAGCCTGCGCGGCACCGGGGACGACTCGACCCGGTTGTTCCTCATCCAGCCCGGTCCCTACTTCTCGGAGTACGAGCCCACGCTCGACGGCTCGACACTCGCGCCGATCCATCTCGACGGTGGCACCGACGCACGCTGCGCGGTGCTCGTCATCGTCACCCCCCGCACCGACACGGCGCCGGCCAGCGCGAACCTCCTCGCTCCCGTCGTCGTGAACACCGAGACCGGGGAGGCGCTCCAGGTGATCCTCGAAGGGGCTCCCTGGCCCCTGCGCGCCCCGCTCGTCGCTGCCTGAACGTCCCGTTTCCCCGCCCGCCCGGCGCCCCACACCCGAGGTACTCCATGGACCACACGAGTTCGCTGTCCCAAATCCACACCCGGGCGACCCGTACCGCCCAGCCCACCGTGCCCCCGGTCCTCGGACGGTTGGCGATCGTCGACCGGCGCCGTCAGGTCCTCGCCTACGCCCTGCCCATCATCAGCGACCCCGAGCCCACCGCGGCAGAGCTCACCGAGGCCCTGCACCTCGCCTACCGCACGGTCGATCTGGGGAAGTACGTCGCCGACCGCCCGGCCTTCATCTGGGCCACCGACGAGATGCTGACCGGCGACGCCTCGATCCCTCCGAGCACCGGCGGGGTCGGTCTGCTCATCCACCCCGACGCGGCTCTGCGCGCGGACGGTGCCGAGCACATCATCGCCCTGTCCGAGCGGTCGATCCGCACGATCCTCGTCGACTTCACCGATGAGCCCGGCCAGCGCGCTCTGCTGCCCTTCGTCTCCCACGTCATGGTCGACGCGTCTGTCCCCGAGGCGCAGGTCGCCGACCTCGTCACGATCGCTCACAACTCCGGCGTGTCCGTCATCGCGGAGAACGTCCAGGGCAAGCTCGGCCCGGCCAAGGCCTGGGAGTACGGCGTCGACTACATCATGGGTTCGATCTACCAGCACGAGAAGCCCCGGCTGCAGCACCGCGCCCTCGACGCCGGAGAGATCCAGTGCCTCGAGACGGTCCGTCTGCTCGCCGCCCCCGAGGTCGACACCGCCCGGATCGCCGAGGTGCTCTCGAGCGACCCCGAGATGACCGTCCGGGTGCTGCACATGGTGAACTCCGTGGCCGTCGGTCTGCCCCAACGGGTGGACTCGCTGCACCGCGCGATCATCATGCTCGGCCCCACCAGCCTGACCACCCTCGTCATGGCGTCGCTGATCAGCTCCCGAGTGCAGCAGATGGACGCGCTGTGGTTCCTGCTCGCCCGCGCCGCGGCCTGTCGCGAGCTCTACGGCGACGACACCGGGTACACCGTGGGCCTGCTCTCCGCGTTCTCCGAGGAGACGGGCATCCCGGCGAGCGTGCTCGTGGAGAAGTCTCTCGTCTCCTCCGAGGTCGCAGCCGCGCTCGAGAGCTTCGCGGGGCCCCTCGGTGCGACGCTGGCAGCGGTCATCGCGCACGAGCAGGGCGACGCCGCCGCCATCACCGCGACGGCGTGGACCCCGGACCAGGTGGCGCGGGCCTACCTCACGGCCCTGCCGTGGGCCCTGGAGACGGTGCGCCAGCTCAACCTGGCCTGACCGCCTGATCTATCCCAGGAAGATCTGCGCGCAGAGCATCTGCTCATCCCCGGGCTCGCCGCTGACCACACACGCGATGCCCAGCTCGGTGAAGTCCGGGGTGACGATGTTCTCGCGGTGCCCTGGCGACTGCATCCAGGCGTCGACGACGGCGTCCGGGCCCAGGCTCGCGCGGCTGAGGTTCTCCCCCGCGGTCGACGCCGGTGGGCAAGCCTCGATCACCGGACCGAGCGGGGCGTGGACGAGCTCCTCGCCGGCGTCGCGGAGGGCCTGCGCGCGGACCGCGCCCTGGTCCTGGGCACAATCCGACCAGGCCAGCGCCGGTTGCCCCTCGGCGGTCCGAGCACCGTTCGTCCCGTCGAAGAGCGCCGCTGCATAATCCTCGGGCGAGCTCATGTCGGCGCCCTGCGTCGCTTGAGGCGCCGGCTGCTCAGCGCTGTCCGGCCCGCACGCCGCGAGCCCGCACAGCAGCACGGCCGCGACCGCCGCAGTCACCACTCTGCTCATGCGGTGACCATCACCGGTGTCCCCAGCGGCAGCCCAGCCAGCACGAGCATCGTCGCTTCATCGACCCGCACACACCCGTTGGAGATCGCCCCGGCGCGTGCGTCGTGGTAGTGGAAGGCCGTGACGGCCACGTCCTGCCCGGAGAACCCGTCGAGCGTCGGTGACTGCACGGCCAGCGCGACGACGGGCAGACCGCGGGTGTACCGCAGCCCCGGGTCGGTGAACATCGTCATGATGTAGGTCCGCCCGATCGGAGTCGGTGTGTTGGGCACGCCGTAGCCGAATCCCTGGAGGGTGGCGATCGGTTCCCCCGCGCTGGTCACGACGAGCTCGCCGCTCGACAGGCTCAGCGAGACGGCGTAGGTGTTCGTGGTCACGGTGACGTCGGCGGCCCGCACCCACCCCGCCTGCTGGCCGACGACGCCCTCGGACGGCAGGCCCGACCGCGACGGCAGCAGCACCTTGAGCCAGTGGTCCTGCTGCTCGATCACGGGCACCAGGGTGCCGTCGTGGTCCTGCTCACGCAGCATCTGGGCGACCGGCACCTCCCCCGGGGTCCGGAACACGGGGATCGCTGTGCCGGTCGGCGTCGCTGAGAGGGGCAGCGCCGGGTCACCGGGCGTCGCGTCCACCTCGAGTGCCCGCACCACTTCGCGCGCTCCCACCGCGGGCAACGCCGAGAGCTCGTAGCCCGCGGCGTCGACCGGGAAACCGGCGGGGGTCGGTGCGGGAGTGACCGGAGGGGGCACCTGGACCGGGGGTGCGACCTGCTCGGACGGGGTGAATTCCGGTGCTGCGACGACGGGGACCGGGTCGTCACGCAGCGTCCACACGACGCCGGTCGCCACCAGGGAAGCCACCACCACGCCGCCTACCAGCAGTGTTGCTCGCTTTCGGCGCGCCTGGCCGTCAGGCATCGGGATTCTCCTTCGTCATCAGCACTTCTGAGACTCTATGCCCTGCGAGTGGCACCCGGATCGGCATGCCCATCATGAGAGAATTGTGGTTCGTCGCGGCCTCGGCCGAAGAGCCGAACCACAACGGGAGTAGTTGCGCGTGGAACTTCAGGACTACATCAAGATTCTCCGGGCGCGATGGGTCTCCATCACGGTCATCACGGTCCTCGCGGCAGCAGCAGGTCTCCTGGTCTCGATGCTCACCACACCGACGTTCGAGGCCCGCGCACAGGTCTTCGTCTCAGTCCGGACCGGTGGGACGACCAACGACCTGCTCCAGGGCAGCAGCTTCACCCAGAAGCAGGTCAAGTCCTACACCGACCTGGTGACCAGCCCCCGGGTCCTCACCCCGGTCATCGAGCACCTGGACCTGGCGACCACGCCGGACGAGCTCGCCAAGATGATCAGTGCGGACTCTCCCCTCGACACGGTGCTCATCAACATCACCGCGACCGATATCGATCCCCAGATCGCCAGCGACATCGCCAACGCGACGGCCGACTCCCTCGCGACGCAGGTCACCGAGCTCGAGAAGCCCGACGACGATGCTTCCCCGGTCAAGATCAGCCCGGTGCGTCTCGCGACGGCACCGGTCTTCCCCGCGGCTCCCAACACCAAGCTGAACATCGCGCTCGGCATGCTCGTCGGGCTCGCGCTCGGCGTCGGCATCGCGGTGCTGCGGGAGGTTCTCGACACGGGCATCCGGACCGAGGCGCACATCCGCCAGGTCACCGAGTCCTCGATCATCGGCAAGATCGACTTCGACGAGGACGCGCCCAAGCACCCGCTCATCGTGCAGACCCACCCGCAGAGCCCGCGCGCGGAGGCCTTCCGCCGGCTGCGGACCAACCTGCAGTTCCTCGACGTCGCCGGCCGCCCACGCACGATCGTCATCACCTCCACCCTTCCGGGTGAAGGGAAGTCGACCACGTCGGTCAACCTGGCAATCACGCTGGCCGACTCCGGAGCGAAGGTCATCTTGGTCGATGCCGACCTGCGCCGCCCGTCCATCGCCCCGTACATGGAGATCGAGGGAAGCGTCGGCCTCACCACGGTGCTCATCGGCCAGGCGAGCATCGAGGACGTGGTCCAGCCGTGGGGCAACGGCAACCTCCACGTGCTCGCCTCCGGGCAGATTCCGCCGAACCCGAGCGAGCTGCTCGGGTCGACCTCGATGGCGAACCTGCTGGAGACGCTGAGCAACACCTACGACATCGTGCTCATCGACACCCCGCCGCTGCTGCCCGTCACCGACGCGGCCGTGCTCTCCCGGATCACCGGCGGTGCGCTGGTCGTGGTGGGTGCCAACACCGTCAACCGCCAGCAGCTCGGTGAGTCGATGCGGTCTCTGGAGACCGTCGGTGCCCGGGTCCTCGGCCTGGTCGTCAACCGCCTGACCCACAAGAAGAACGAGGGCTACTCGTACTACGACTACGCCCCCCTGGAACCGGCGAAGCCCACCAAGAAGTCCAAGGGCACCAAGAGTGACAAGGGTTCTAAGAGGCCCGCATCCACGACGCGAGCCAAGGAGCAGTCCGGTGCCCGGAAGAGCCCGGCTCCTCAGGCGGCATCGGCCGGCCCGGAGCGCGTCAGCGCGACGCAGCGCTCCCGGCGCATGCCGGACGGACAGGAGGTCGCGTCCCTCGCGAGCGTGCTGCAGGACGAGGCCGAGTCGCCTCGCACCTGGCCGGGCGCCCCGATGGGGCACTAGGTCTACCGCTCGCCGACCTCGTGAGCGGCTCGCCGACCTCGTGAGCCACCGCCGGACTCCGCTCGTGACCGGCGCTGGCTCACGAGCTCGGCGGAGGGTTCACGAGCTCGGCGGAGACGCGCCGGACCCGGGAGCACGCAGAAGGGCCCGAACTCCAGTGGAGTTCGGGCCCTTCTGTCTCACTCAAGCCACAGGCGCGAGGGGCGCTCAGGCGGACTGCGACGCCTTGCGACGACGCGCGACGACGACTGCTGCGCCACCGGCGGCGACGAGCACGCCGGCGCCGAGCGCCAGGGTGGTCGCGTTCGAGCCGGTGATCGCGAGTGCGCCACCGGTCGTGGTGGCGCCGGTCACGGGGAGGGTTGCCGCTCCACCGTCTGCGGCGGTCAGGACCTGGTCACCGAGCAGGCCGCTCGCGGTGCCCTCGGCCACGGCCGTGAAGACTCCACCGGAGCTGAAGGTCACCGTGAAGGTGACGACGCCGCTGGCGTTGGCGACCTTCGCGAAGGACTTGGTCCCGGCGATGGTGATCGAGTCGTTGGGCAGCGAGGTCGGGTTCGACGTCACGGTGAGCCCGACGAGCTCGTTGGGCTCAGCACCAGAGATCGTCAGTGTGATCGGCGCGCCCAGGGCGGGGGTGGCATCCGTGACCGTGACGTCGACGCCCGGCGCCTCGTACGCCATGGCGGCGGAGGGCAGCGCGATGAGCGAGACAGCTGCGGTCGCGATCAGAACAGAACGACGGTTCATGGAAAGAATCCCCTTTTGGCGGTGCACCGCCGTAGAACCACGACGGAAACTGTTTTCCCTGCGATGCTACACGTCAGAGCCACACTGTGTTGGAGCCTCTGCGCTGGTCACCCGCAAGTCCTCGAGCGGAGTTGCCCGAATCGTGACAGGTCCCGAGAACGGGCCAGTCGTCACGTCGTAACTCATCGTCACCGACTGCCCAGGTATGAGTTGTTGCGTCAGAGCAGCTACCGCGAGGCCGTCGTGCACCTGCGAGGAGAACCCGGGCTGGCCCTCGCTGAGCCGGACATCCTCGATGAGACCGCCGGCCGGGGCATAGAGGAGCACGTTGGTGCGGATCTCTCCCGCCGGGACCACCGTCCCGCCGCCGGTGAGATACGCGGGCAGGTCGGCCGCGTCGGCGGGTGCGGTGTTCGTCAGGGTGAGACTCACCGTGACCAGCCGGGAGCCCTCACCGACGCACACGTCTGCGTCCACGGTGGCCTCGGCCCGCAGGTAGTACCCCATCTTGGCGGCGGTCCCGTCGTTGAGGTACACCCCCACCACGGGCGAGTCGCCGTCGGCTCCCTCGAGGTCGCCGGAGATGACCGTGCCGGTCAGCTGCGCCTGTTCCTCCGCGCGGGAGGACCACACCATGAGCCGGTCCTGGCCGGCCGCCGCCACGAGCGCGTCGACGATGGCTGCGGGGTCACCCTGCCCGGACACCGCTGCGGCGAAGACCATCGCGGCGGTGAGGGTGAAGAACTCGTCCTGCTCGGCCGGGTCCTCGATGCTCAGGTACACCTCGTTGAGCAGCACCTGGGTCGCGTTCTCCGCGGTGAGCAGCGGGCCGGCGACGTCGGCGACCGGTCCCGGTGGCATCGGGACCGGGCCGGTCGCCCCCAGCACCAGGGCGAGCGTTCCGGGGTCCATGGACAGCACGCCGTCGATCTCCCCGCCCACCTCCTGGGCCCAGATCGCCGCGGCGATCTGGGCGGACCGGGGGAAGTCGGGGGTGAAGTTCACGTCGCGCATGTCCGCCCCCAGGTCAGGGCCGAACAGCGACATCTCCTCGGAGGTCAGGTCGAGCACCGGGGCAGCCAGGTTGCCCATCTCGCCGCCGGAGCGCTGGTCGAGGATGCTCACGGCGCCGCCCTCGGCGCGCAGCAGCAGGACCGATCCGGGGATTCCTCCGGTGGCGCGAGGCTCGGCGGTGTTCTGGACGAGCAGCAGGTAGTGGCGCGGGCCGTCGTGGCCGAGCATCGAGGGGAGCAGCTGGACCGCCTTGCCTGCCGTGCTCATGGTCGAGGCAAGGTCCCTGAGCTGGCCGTCCAGGTCGTTGACCGGGGTCGCCACCGCGCCGATGAGGCGCAGCGCGGCAACGTCACCGATCCGGGTCTGCTGGTCCTGGACGGACTTCTGGGCCGCCAGCACGGTTGGGGCCGCAGCGGCGATGGGAGCGAGGTCGATCCGGCCGTCCACGAGCTCGAAGGATCGGGGGTCCACCTGGTCCAGCACGTCCAGGAGGGACGGCAGGGTGCGCTGGGCGAGGTCGTCGACCACCTCGCTGACCACCTGCACCGCCGTGACGTTGGCGCCCAGGCGTGGCACCTGCGCGGCCAGCGACCAGTGCGGGCCGTGCAGCGCGTCGCGAGCGGCGCCGGCGTGCTGCTGGAGCGCCGTGAGAGTCACAGCGCTCCCTGCCGCGTCACCGGTCAGCGCCTGCTCCTCGAACGTGGAGACAAGCTCGGCTGCTGCCTGGAGGTCGTCGTAGGCCTGCAGGCCGTCCACGGCAAGCCACGCCCCCCAGCCGACCACGAGGACGAGCACACCCGTCACCGCGAGGAGGACGCGGCGGGCGGTGCGGCGGGCGCGGCGAGGGGATGAGCGGACGTGCCGTCGCGCGCCGCTGCGGTCGCGGTCGGGCGCTCGACCGGCACCCTCAGGGATGTGCCACTGGCTGCCCCACTTCTCGTGCGTCACAGCGTTCCCCCAGGGTCGTTCGAGCAGGCCACACAAGCACCGCGAGTTTAGCCGTGCCGTCAGCCCGCCCGGGTGCGGGACACTGGTCGCACCCGACCTGGTGGTGACGCCTTCGTGCGCACCACCGGGCGTCGCCTCACCAACAGACTGGAGCCTGCCCGTGTCAGTGCCAGACCCTGCTGCCCCCTTCACCGTTCTCGCGGTCTGCACCGGCAACATCTGCCGGTCCCCCGCGGTCGAGCGTCTGCTGGCGGCCTCCCTCGGCCCGGACTCCGGCATCGCGGTCGCCTCGGCCGGTACCCACGCGATGGTCGGGTCGCCGATCCCGGACGAGATGGCCCGGCTGCTCGCCGCCGACGGCGCGTCCCCCGACCGCTTCGCCGCCCGGCAGCTCACCGAGACGATGCTGCGCGAGACCCGCCTCGTCCTGGCCCTGACCCGCTCGCACCGCTCGCGAATCGTCGAGCTGTTCCCCGGCGCGCTGCGGCGTACCTTCACCGTCCGCGAACTGGCCCGTCTCAGCGACAGCGTGCCGCCCGACGCCCTCCCCCTGGGCACCCCCGCCGAGCGCCTCGCCGCGCTGCTCCCGCTGGCCGCCGCGCAGCGCGGCCAGGTGCACTCCATCCCCGACGACGACGACGTCGTGGACCCGTACGGTCGGTCGGCGCGTGTCTACGGGGAGTCGTTCGCCCAGCTCGCTCCCGCGGTACGGGCCATCGCCGAGGTCGTCATGAGCGGCGCCGTCAAGGGCTGAGCTCGTCAGGGGGGTGAGGTCGTCCCAGGCGCACGCGGACGCCAGGTCCGCGCGGCGCCGGCCCTCCCCCAAGGCGATCTCGAGCAGGTGGCGGGTCTCCCAGCGCCCCGCCACCTGCGCGCACGCCTGAGCGATGCCCGACGCCGGCCCACCGGCCCGCACGTGCACCTCACCGCCCGCCCCGACCCACCAGTCGACCTCGCGGCCGTCGACGCTGAGCTGGGGGTGCTCGGTCCAGCCACCGGGCACACCCGGCACGAGGTCGGCGATCCAGTCCGGGACCTCCCGGGTGACCGGGGCGCCGGGCTCGTCCGTGTCGTCGGCGTCGTCGCTGCCGCCCTGGATCGACACGGCGGCAGCGTCCGGGATATCGCAGTCGAGGGCGTCGGCGACCGCCCCGAGCAGATGCGGCGCGGTGACCGGGACGACCGCCCGGACCTGCGCCCACATCGGCTCGTCGGTGACCACGACGTCGTCGGCGGCGACGATCCGGGCGGTGACACCCTGCAGCGCGATCATCACCTCGGGCAGAGCATCCAGCTCGAGTCCGCCCTGGCAGGCGCGCTCAAGCGCGGTCCACACGACCCGGGCCAGCGGCAGCGCTACCGCGGTCCCGATCCTCGTCGCATCGTCCAGGGAGCCGCTCAGCCCCGCGAAGAACCCGTCCCAGGCCGTGGGGTCTGGTGTCGCCAGGAACCGGTCCAGGTCGCGGGAGGTCGCGACACCGCCCAGGGCGCGCACCAGCTCCGGGTCAACCTCACCCAGGTCCCCCAGGTCCGCCGGCTGCGGCGCGAGAATAACCCGCAGATCCTCCCGCGGGTCCCGTCCCGCCTCGTCACTGCTCCCCCGCCCGGCCGGTGCATCGAGCACCCACGGTGCGCCGAAGACGTCGCGCAGATACCAGGCGGCGTAGGAGAGCGCCTCGGTCACCGTCCCGGTCCCGGCCGCGCCGGGGCGCACCCGCGTCACGAGGGCGCGGTTGAGGTCGCCGTCGTGAGTGAGGCGCTCGAGCACCGCGGGCCAGGAGGCGTCGTGGACGACGTCGAGGTCGGCGATGGTCCACACCGCGTCGGCGCTCTCCCGGCCCTCGAGCAGCCCGGACAGGTAGTCCTCGTAGTCGGCCCACCCGGGCAGGGTCACGTCGCCAGCGGGATCCACGAGCTGGGCCGCGAGGGTGAAGCGCACGCCGAGCACACGGGCGGTCTCCTCGGTGAGGACCGGGATCCTCGCGGTATCCACCGAGGCCAGGTCGAGGTGCTCGGCGGCCCACGTGCCCGGCCAGGACAGCTCGTCGGCGCGCTGCCACAGCCCGTCGTCGCCGGGCAGCGGCAGGAGGGAGAACCAGCCCGGCAGGTCCGCAGGTGTGAGGTCACGGGCGGCGACGACGCGGTCGACGAGGGAGATCACCGCGGCGAGCTCGCCCGGGACGGCAGAGGCGCCGGGCCGGTCGACGTCGCGGTCCAGGAGGTCCTCACCGGCGCGCCGGACGGCCTGCTCCACCGCTGGGAGGTGCAGGACGGCGGGGTCGTCGTCGGGCAGGGCACCCAGGCGGTGCAGCAGGGGGTGCGCCGCGTCCGGATGCACGACGCGCAGCCCCTCGATCGCCGCCGGGGCCGCGCCCTGGCTGAGGACCAGGCCGTGCAGGCCGCGGACGGTCCCGCCGTCCGTGCACGGGACGAGGATCGCGTCGAGGGCCTCGCGCGCGGCGCGGTCCTGGTCGGCGTAGGGCGCGAGCGCGTCGTAGAGGCCATGCCACTGGCGGGGGGTGAGCGCGTCGGGGAGGGCGTCGATGACGTCGGCGAGGGACCGCACGGGTGCACCCAGGCGCCGTGCGGCGGCCAGGTGGCGCCGGTCCACGTCGACGACGCCGAGGCCGGTGGGGGCCAGCGCCGCGACCAGGGCGCCGCTCACCTCCCCCTCGATGACGGTGACGTCGGCGGCGGGGCGCCCGGAGAAGATTGGCGCGGTGCGCAGCTCCTCGATGACCGCCTCGCAGAGCTCGGCGTCGAGGCGCCCGCGCGGCAGGCTGGTGGGGACGAGGTCGAGCGGGTGCGGGACCTGGAGGGCCAGCTCGGCGTAGGTCGCGGCCGCGGCGGCGACCATGAACTGGGCAAGATCACCCTCGGCCACGTGTCGGCGCGAGGGGTCGAGGGGGAAGGTCGCCAGGAGCAGCGCGGGCAGGGAGAGCGGTTCGTCGGTGGGGGTCGGGGCGTGCAGCACGTTGTCCGTCACGTGGTGGGCGGGGTCGCGGGGGGAGGCCCAGGTGACCGACCACCCGGTGCGGGTCCGCTCCTCGACCGGCCGGGAGGCCAGGAGGGCGGGCGGCACTGCGCCGGTGCGGGTCACCGCGATCCACCGGGCCGGGGCGTCGCGCAGGACGCGCTGGTCACCGTCGGTGATCTCGACCTCGTCGAGGGCCGGCAGCGCCAGCAGGAGCGCGTCGTCGACCGCGGCCAGCTGGTGCCGGACCGCGGCGACGGCCGCGGCGTCGCGCAGGATCAGGGTGACGACGGTGTCGAAACCGGTGAGGTCGCCGGTTGGTGCGTGGTCGGTGGGTGAGGGGTGGGCGGGCGAGTGGTCGGCGGCCGGGAAAGGCAGCCGCAGGATCGGCAGCGCGGTTCCCCGGGCGCTGATCTGCTCGGCGAGTGCGGGCAGGTGGGCCAGCGCGGCGGTGGCCTCGTCGAGGCTGAACCGCACGCCGCCGTCGCGGGAGGTGACGGTGATGTCGTCGGACACCGAGCGCACGGCGGCGAAGCCGACGCCGAACCGTCCGACCGCTCCTGCGGCCGGTGCCCCGGTCTTGGCGGAGGCGCGCAGGGAGGCGAGCGAGGCGACGCCGTCCGCATCCAGGCCTGCGCCGGTGTTCGCGGCGACGAGGCGGGCTCCGTGGTCGTCTTCGACCAGCCGGAGCGCGAGGCGGCCCGGCACTCCGGCGCGGGTGGCGGCGTCGGCGGCGTTCTGGGCGAGCTCGACGATCACGCGGTCGCGGTAGTACCCGGTCGCGTGGTCTTCCTCGGTGTTCGCGTCTTCGCGGAACCGGGCCGGTGACCGCTGCCAGGCGTCCAGGACCGCTGAGCGCAGCTCAGCGGTCCCGAACGGATCGGTCGTCACTCGGGTGCAGCGTCCGCTTCCGGCACTGCGGCGTCTGCCACTGCGGTCTCCACAGCTTGGGCGTCCGGCGCTGCGGCTTCAGGCGCTGCGGCGTCGGTCGTGTCCCGCTCGACCATGTCGACCATCTCGAGCTTCATCTCGTTGATGACGGGGTCGGAGTCCGGCCAGTCCGTGGGGTGCGCGGGCACGTCGGTCTCGGAGTGCGCGCCGCAGCCGTGGTCGAGGGAGACCACGCGGCCGTCGTCGGGCGACCACTCGTTGACGCACACGCCGAAGAGCTGTCCCAGTGCGCCCTGCAGCGGGACGATGAACCCGCAGGATCCGCAGCCGGCTGCGGCCTGGATGGCGCCGGGCGTCGTCGGGCCGTGGGAGCCCTCGTACCAGCGCTTCGCGGCCGCGTCGCGGCCCTCGGGGGAGAGCACGCGGATGCGGGCCAGGGCCAGCTCCTCGATCGCGACGTAGTCCTGCTCCTCGTCGCCGGTCGGGGTGTACCCGGGCTCCAGGCGCGGGTCGTCGGCCGCGAAGGGCAGCACGTCGCCGGGGCCGATGTCGCCGGGGCGCAGGCGCTCCGACCACGGCAGCCACTCGGGGGCGAGGATCGCGTCGTCGCCGGGGAGCAGCTCGACCTCGCACACCGTGGCGTTCTTGGCGCGGGGGGCCCGGGCGAGGGTGACCGTCCAGTGCCACCCCCGGTAGCCGCGCATCGTGCACGCGAAGGTGTGGGAGACGAGCCGCTCGGCGTCGGTCGTGGCACCGAGGTGCTCACCGACGTCGCCGGCGTGCTCGGCCGCGTCCTGGGCCGCGTGGAGGGCGATGTCGACGGCCCCCAGGAGGACCGCGTCCGGCTTCGCCCGGGGTGCCCGCGTGCGCGGGGCCGGGCTTGTGGATGTTGCTGCTGGCATGTGTTTTAAGCCTCGATGTCGTCCGCGACAGCTCGGAGCACGGTCGCGACCTTCGACGCCGCCGACTTCTCCGGGTAGCGTCCCCGTCGCAACGAGTTCCCCAAGCCGTCCAAGAGTTTGATGAGATCCTCGACGATGACCGCCATGTCGTCAGCGGACTTGCGCTGCGCCTTGGCGACCGAGGGCACGGGGTCCAGGAACTTCACGGAGAGGGCCTGGGGGCCCTTGCGTCCGTCGGCGACGCCGAACTCGACCTTGGCTCCGGGCTTGGGCGACGTCATGCCCTCGGGCAGCGCCGAGGCGTGCAGGAACACCTGCTCGCCGTCATCGCTCGCAATGAAGCCGAAACCGCGTTCTACATCGAAGAATTTGACCTTGCCGGTGGGCACGTGAGTCCTCGCCAGTGCTCGTCGGGATGTGACCTCACAGGGTATCGGGCCTGCGCCCGACAGTGAGTCACGCTCATTATCCGTGCAGAACGGGCCAGTCGCCTAACCGGCGGCCGAAACCGCCTCGGTCAGGGCCGTCCCAGGCCGTGGTACGTCCACCCTGCGGCGCGCCACTTGGCCGGGTTGAGCACGTTGCGGCCGTCGATGATGACGGGGCTGTTGACGAGGGCTGCCGTCTCTACGGGGTCGAGGACCACGTACTCGCGCCACTCGGTCACCAGCACCACGAGGTCCGCGCCCTTGAGCGCGTCGTCAGTCTGGTCGGTCTGGCGGAGCGTGGGGTGCAGGCGGGCGAGCGGGGCGAGCGCCTCTGGGTCGGTGACGACGACGTCGGCGCCCAGGTCGCGCAGCCGGGTCGCGACCTCGACGGCGGGTGAGTCCCGCAGGTCGTCGGAGTGCGGCTTGAAGGCGGCGCCCAAGATGGTCACCTTCGCCCCGGCGAGCCGGTCACCCAGGGCCTCCTGCGCCAGGTGCACCACGCGGTCGCGGCGCCGCAGGTTGATCTTGTCCACCTCACGGAGGAAGCCCACCGAGTCGTGGGCACCGAGCTCGTCGGCCCGGGCGGTGAAGGCGCGGATGTCCTTGGGCAGGCACCCTCCCCCGAAGCCTACGCCGGCCTGGAGGAACTTCTTGCCGATCCGGTCGTCCATCCCGATCGCGCCGGCGAGCTGGGTGACGTCGGCCCCGGTGAGCTCGCAGATCTCGGCCATGGCGTTGATGAAGGAGATCTTCGTGGCGAGGAAGGAGTTGGCGGCGACCTTGACGAGCTCGGCCGTGGCGTAGTCGGTGGTCAGGCGAGGGATACCGCGGCGGAGCTGGTCGGCGTAGACGTCGTCGAGGGTGTCGCGGGCTGCGTCGCCGGCGGCGCCGGGCGGAAGGCCGTAGACGATGCGGTCCGGGGTCAGGGTGTCGTGGACCGCGTAGCCCTCGCGGAGGAACTCGGGGTTCCAGATCAACGCGGATCCGACGGACTCGAGCTGGGCGGCGAGGCGGGCTGCGGTTCCGACGGGGACGGTGGACTTGCCGACGACCAGGGGGGTCCGCTCACTCGACCTGATCACCTCGGCCAGGTCGGTGATGGAAGCGTCGACATACGTCATGTCTGCCGCGTCGCTGCCTGGGCGTTGCGGGGTGCCGACGCACACGAAGTGGACTTCAGCATCGGCCGCGCGGGCGAGGTCAGTGGTGAACTCGAGGCGTCCGGAGTCGAGGGCGCGAGCGAGGAGCTCGGGGAAGCCGGGCTCGTGGAAGGGGGCTCGTCCTTCGGCTAGCGCGGCAATCTTGCCTGCATCGACATCCACGCCGACGACGTGGTGGCCGAGGTCTGCCATACAGGCAGCGTGGACAGCACCGAGGTAGCCACAACCGATCACTGAGATGCGCATGGGCCAAACCTAGCGTGAAGGTCGCGCCTCAACCCAGGCGGCACCGAGCAGGTGGGCAACCGTGCACCTTCTGATCTCTACGTCCACCACGGCGCTAGGCCGGTTGGGTCCTGACCGCGCGGTATGTAGGAATGGAAGGGAACACGAAACCGCCACGATCTTGCAAGCCAGCTAGACACTCACCTGACCACAGGTCGCGACTCCTGCCCATCAGAGTGCCCTGAGCTTCCCTACCCTGCATCTGGCGACCTCCCCGAGCACCCGCGCCTCCATCCAGCCAATCTGTCATCAGCGGGTCCGAAGCAGGGAAGCTACATCCCAGGTGATCGAACTCAAGTGGACGGGGAGTCACGCCGACCGTCCGAATAGTCAAGCATCATCCAATCCCTTTTCGCAATAACCGCCCCGCTAGAGTCCACAAGACACGAATGTCCGCACCCCGCACCAGAAAGAAATCAGCCATAGGAACACCATACACAACTCGCATCCACACGACGTTGAGATTATTGCCCGCGACGGCGCTAGCAATGAGAGTGGCCAGAGCAGCCCCAACCGCCCCGTGGACCGGAACCAACAACAACACTCCGACAACGTTGACCACTAGACCGATGGCGAGCGAAAGACTGCGAAGCCCAGGGCGCCCACGACCGCTCAGCACCGCACCCGCCACTGATCCCGGGTTTCCCACAATCGCTGCCGCAATGAGAATTAGCACGACAGGCACCGCAGCACGAAAATCATCGCCAAAAAGCCAGGGCACCATCCAAGGGGTAACCAGGGCCAAGATTCCACCTCCAAAGAAAGTGATAAGCGTCGAAATGCGCGCAGCCTCCCGGGAACGAACATCGTGGAGAGCTGCAGACTCCGCCGAAAACACGACATCCCGAATCGCCAAGTTCAAAAGCAGTACCACTTCACTGATACTGGCTGCCACCGCATACACACCCAGCTGTTGCACTCCAGACAATGGTGCAACTAGTAATTGATCGACCCTCGAGTACAAGACTCCCGCCGATGCTCCCAACCAAATACGACCAGCATAGGTGTAGAATCTTGGAAGCTCTCCAATCTGCTCCCGAGCACCGTTATAGGCTCGCCTACGAAGCACAGCGGCGTAGGCCAATCCACCAGCGAACGTGGTCAATCCGATTACAGCAGTAGCCGAGACAACTGACAATTGATCCGCTATAGCCAAAACGCCTATCAAGGTGAAGCGGAGACACGCAGAAGCGCTGCGCTCCCAGGCGATCAGACTCCATCGCTGCTGGCCCGCCGCCACGCCGCGAAGGCCACTCACGAAAAGTCCAGGAGTCAGCGCAAGTGAAGCCAACCCGATAAGTCCTGCCAACTCTTGGTCTTGCGCACTCAGCGAACTTGAGAAAGCGAAAACCAGCAAAGTACCAACGAAACCGGCAATGCAAAGCGCGAACATCGCCCACAGTGCCAAACGGAGCATCTGAGCCGCACGACGGGCAACGAAAAAAGTGAGAGACTCCGGTATCCCCAGACCCATTACTACAATGGCCAGCAGAAGCGGAGCCGTTGCCGCGGCAACTTCCCCCCTTCCTTCGACACCCAGACTCTGCGCGAGGATTGGTTGTGTGGCTATCGCAGCAAGAGGCGGCACGAAGTTTCCGATAGCCGCGACCAGAACATTCCTCGACATCGTATGTGGACGGCGCCCCAATGACGAGCCTTTGTCGACGCCAGTCGACGTCGGAAGGTCAACGACACTATCACTGGCAGGTTCATTCGGACTCATAGCAATTGCTCCTGGATCTATGCGAGAAATCGCAAAACACGTGAGGGACGACTGCGGCCAAGTTTGGCACGCGCATACTAGACGTAGTGTTGGTTCTGGTCATTGCCCCGACCGGATCGCGCTCATCACCCTCCGCGACTTGTCGCCCAGATGAATCCTGGCAACACCGTGAACCGGAATGCCCCTATGCCGGGCCTATCTGAGTGGAGTACGCATACCATCAATGATTCCTCGGCCGAACGAGCGAAGCTTGGCGACACGGTCCGTCTCAAATAGCACGGTCAATATGACCTGCTGGGGAATTTGAACAATCCCCTCATTTGCCCAGCCGATGCTGCGCCAGTGCTTCCGAGAATAGAAGATCCGATTCCGCGCCTTGTGGTAGCAGCGAGTTGACCCGTGCCCAAAAGCGTAGAATCGCTCCCAGCTCCAGTGCCCATCCATCGAGCGTCGCGGTGTCCAAAGCCTCGTTGCCCAAGCATCCCCAACCTGATGATGTAGATAAGCCCGATTTGCACGCGCAATTCGATAGCCGCCCCTAAATAGGCGCATGTTCAAATCATAGTCAACATAGTCAATAAAGAATCGCTCATCGAAGCCGCCGACACTGAGCAGTGCTTCCAAACTAAGAAGCGCCCCCGATGTGATCGCACCTTTGCTGGCCGCGTGCTTGTAGTACTGAACTGAAGGAAGATCGGCGCGCTGATACTCTGGCAGCGTGAGCTTGTTTCGGTCGATGATGAAGGGTGTCACCATACCCACAGACCCCTCCGAGGCGAGCACCATTTCAGAGACCATCTCAGGACCGGAGACACTGTCCTGATCAAGTGTCACCAGCCAAGACGCCCCGTGACCGCGGGCACGTTCTGCTAGTCTATTTAGGGCACCAGCAACTCCCAGATTGTCCGGATGCTCGACCAGTTCAGTCCTGGCGTACTGCCGAAGGCTCTCCCGCAGGAGATCCACATTTTCGGATCCGTTGTCAAAGACAATGACGCGGCTCACTTGGGGCGCGATCGCCCGCACATTCTCGAGCAGGAGATCAATCTCCGGATTGTATGTGACGATTCCCGCGACAACTACGCTCGACGGTCCAATCTGAGACGCGGCCTTCTCCGCATTCAATTCCTCGTTGAGAATATGGCGTCCGCCAGGTGCGACTCTTCCCACAGTTCTGGTGTTCTTGCGCATCCGTGCTCACCATTGCCTTCGTTGTATGCCCGGACGACGTTCCGCGCCCGATTGGATAGTCAGTACAGCACCTACCGGGAGCGCGACCACTAAGAAGAGCGGAGATCCAGGCGAAATCACAAACACAAACTCAAATAGAGAGACAAACAACAGCGTCGCGAGATGCAACGCGACGGCGGGCGAGTCGCCGAGTATCTCGAGACTGAGCGCGCGACGAGCATACGCTACAAGCACAAAGAGGCCTACGACTACAAGCAACAGCCCCCCCGTAAAGAACCAGTGTACGGCTAGATTATGAGCCGAGGTGGCGGGCGCTCCCTCACTCCACGGTGTGGCACGAGAGGGCCAGGTTGCCGCAGCGCCCAAGATATATTGACTGTCGCGTGTGAACTGATCAAACGCCCACGACCAGATTATTCCGCGATCTGAGAAATCACTAGCATTCTGCGATGCTAGCGGTACCCCGACAATGGCTAGACCCATTCCAATTAACCCCGTCTGGAAAAGTTTCCGCCGCGATTCGGCTGCTATCGTCCACACCCAGTAGAGCACCGCCGCGACGACGAGTCCAATCATTGCGGTCCTTGACGCACTCGATACGACGACCAGAACCAAAATAGCAATCGCCAACCGTCGTGACCGCCGCTTCTTGAAATACAGCGTGAACGGCGCCGACAGTGCGAGGAGCAGGCCAAGGGTATTCGAGTGGTTGAACGGACCCGCGAGAGCTGGTATAGCTGGAAGCCACTTCTGATTCCAACCATCGGGCATAAATGCGTTGTCCGGAAATGCTCCAGCATAGCCTAGTGAGAACATAGCAGTCGCAACGCCGATTGCCCCAATCACCGAAAGGTCATGGGGCCTCGGCCTCAGGGCTACGAGCGCCATACAGAAGACAAGAATCTGTACGAGTTCCAGGAGCTTTCCAGTGAAGCCAGTCCCATCGTGCAGCCCCGCATAGAACAGGTAGGCAGGGATCGCTAGCAAGACGAATAGTCCCAAAGTCGGAGTCGTACTCATCCCCCCATGCGAAAAGAAGATCCCGACGCATACGAGAAGAACGAGCAACCGCAGGACGGTGGCCGCAGCCAAGACCCATGACTCTGTCTCCAGCGATCCCGTAAGCACTCGCCAATCGTGAGGGTGCTTCGTGAAAGTCAGTGCTCCTGTGGACATACTTGCGAGCGCCTGCAGAGTGCAGAGCCAAGCGAAAGCCCTCGAACGTCTTCTGGCTTCGTGTATTTCGTCGTCTGCTTTGGAAGAACGGCGCGAGATTTTTGCTTGTCGACGGGCTAAGGGCGCCGGATCTTTCGGTGGAAGCGTGGAAATCATGGGCATTGACACCCGCTCTCGGAAGTACTTGGTTTGCAGTTGCCGGGTTTTTCCTGGCCTCGGCAACACTCTGGGTTCTCATCCCAACGCGATCTCAGACGCACTCTGTGCCTCATGGTTCCGTTCCTGTCCGACTTGTTACTTCGGGAGACTCGGCAACACAAGTCCCATGCGGGAGAGGCCCCGAAGCGCTTTCCGGCCCCCGGGAATTGACCTGATCACATCCCCAACGAGCAGAATCATTGAGCGCCGCGACCTCCAGATCTGGATCGACTTATCTCGTCCCATATTATTGTGGGATTCCCACCCGTGGAACCGTGATTGCAGATTGTCGATGTCCAGGACCCGTACACGTGCGGGTGATCTGGTGAGTGCAACATTTATTGACAACTGATCCCGACGAGTTGTGAGTAGTAGCAGTTCGTACCAAATTCGCATCACTCCTGTCGTCACGGGCGATTGTCTGCGCACCATCAGGCCCGTCCAAAGGGGTCGTTCCTGAAGAACTCCCGCCTCTCGTGCAATTTCGTACATCATCCGAACCCGGTCTGGCGCGTCATAGCCGGATGCAATCACCTCTGTAAACTCGTTCAAAACTGACTCGCGGAACGAGTGTTGAGGAATCGCAATGTCGTGATCGCCGAGTAGGTCGAAAAGTTGATGCACATCCCCTGTCAGCACAACCCTGTTGTCCACCCACAGCGTTTCGGCATACTTCTGCAACTCGGGGTGTCCCATAATCTTTAGGAATCTGGCGCTCCTTACCGTGTCTTGGGGGAACCGCGGGAAGACGTGGACACATCGCCAACCCTCGGGTGCGACCGCAGTCCGCGAATCAGTGAAAATGATGCAGTCGATATCACTTTCCCGCAATGGCGTGCGAGGAATCATCTTTTCGTAGTCGCCCAACAGTGCCGTATAGACAACCCGTGATCGAGACGTTTTGGGTGCTGTTTCAGTGGATGGCATGGTTGACCTTTCTTAGCATATGGCCCCGCGCGCACGGCACCGGGAGGCTCCGTTTCCCCGGACGGCTACAACTACCACGACGGCCATGGTCAGAGGGCATCCAATTTCGCGAGTTTCGGACGGGCTAGACATCGAGTCGGGTTGGCTCGACGAGAGGCGCACCAGATCTTCCAGCAATCTGTAGGGTACTTCTCGTCCGGGGCCTCCCAGGGGACGTGGGCGCTCAGGCGCCGGGATTTCGGATTTCGTTCATGGCTGGACACGGATCCCAAGCGCTCAAGAAGATCTGCAAACGCGCTGAGGCGGTAGTTGAGGTGGAGTGCGTTGCGTCGAGGTCCTGGGTAGCGCGCACGCGACTAGTAGGCACCCTCACCCGCGACCATCGCTTTCGCAGTCCGCGCCAGGATCAGGAGATCGCCGAAGATCGTCCAGTTCTCCGCATAGAAAACGTCCATCCGGATCCCTTCGTCAACACTGAGTTCCGAACGGCCTGAGACTTGCCAGAGTCCTGTAAGCCCGGGCTTCACCAGCAAACGGCGATGTGCCACCCTGTCGTATTGCGCGACCTCGCGGTCTATCTGCGGCCGAGGACCAACGAGGCTCATCTCCCCGCGCAACACGTTCACGAGCTGGGGGAGTTCGTCCAAGGAGTACTTTCGTAGCACTTGCCCCAGGCCCGTTACGCGGGCATCGTTCTTCGGCTTGTAGAAAGGTCCTACGCTCTCTATCCCCTCGGCCGCCAGCGCCTCGTCCAGTCGGCTATGCGCGTCCGCGACCATCGATCGGAACTTGATCATCTTGAAGGTCTTGCTGCCGACCCCCACCCGCTCCTGCCGGTAGAACACAGGTCCGCGACTGGTGGCCTTCACAAGAGCAGCAATCACCGCGAGTACTGGAGAGATGGCCACGAGGATCACGAACGCCAACACCCAGTCCATGGCGGACTTAAGCGCGTACTTGGGTCCAGCGAACCGCGGCTCATCGACGTAGACCAACGGCAGGCCGTTGACCGGCTGCATCGTCACGCGCGGTCCCGCCACATCCCTGATCGCCATCGTCAGCGCGATATCGATGCCAGTTCCCTCGAGGTCCCAGCCCAGTCGGCGTAGCGCCTCAGTCGTCATGTTGTCCGACCCGACGACGGCAACAATGTCCACCTCGTGGTCGATGGCAAGCGTCGCAGCATCGTCCATTGACCCCAGGATCTCAACACCTACGGCTTCGCCTTCGAGCGCTTCGCCGGCGGGCACGCATGCTCCTATCACACCGAATCCGGTGTTCGGTGCATCCTTGAGCTCCGTGACCAACAACGCCGCCTTGCGCAGGTGTCCCACCACGAGCACTGTGGACTGGAGCAACCCAGCCGCGCGCTGTCGGTGCAGCCACTGGCGCCATGAGTACCGCCCCAGGAGGATGAACGCGAGGCCGAGGGGGAACGCGATGCCCAGGTAACCTCGTCCGATCTCCATGCGCAGCATGTAGGCCACGACTGCGACGGCAGCGCCCAGCCGCCAGGATGCCTGCCAGACTCGCTGGTACTCGGTAGGCCCTACGCCGACGATGCGGTGGTCATATGTACGCCCAAGGACCAGCGCCCCGGTCCATGCCGCGAAAAGCACCACGGACACCACCAGGTAGCTCGGGGAGAACTCACCGCCGACTCGCGCCGCCCCATCGGCGTCGAACCGCACGACAAAAGCTACGGCGATGGCAACAGCAGCGGCGATGACGTCGGTGCCCGCGATGCGAAGGACATACGGCCGGAACCTCCGCGCTTGGGCGGTTGACCCACCCGCTGCCTGGCCACCTTGCCCTTCGACAACGGCGCGCTGGACAAGTTCGGTCGCAGTCACGAATCCCCCTAGAACCCCCAAGGCCGGCGAGACCCACGGTAGATTCTCCCATGTAGATCGAATCAGCCCGGACACCGCACCCGGGCTTTGGGGTCATTATCGGCAGTACTCGACGTTGTATGAGGGGCGCAAGGATCATCTCTCGGCACCATCGTCACCTCGTCGCAGCCGTGCTCGCCGTCTACGCCCTCGGGGTTCTAGCGGTGCTCGCCTGGCCCACCCCGGTTGATGCCTCAGCCGCCGGTCCACTCGCCACGCTGACGCGCTCTCTGGCCGCCCACGGCCTCGGTTGGGTGACGTACTCCCGCATCGAGTTCACCGCGAACGTCGCCCTCTTCGTCCCGATCGGCTTCCTCGTGGCACTGACCACTCCGCGTCTGCGCTGGTGGCAGGTGGTGGGCAGCGCCGCGATCCTGTCATCCCTGGCCGAGATCGCCCAGTCGGTCCTGCGTCCGGAACGGTTCGGGACCCTCCAGGACGTCCTCGCCAACACCGCCGGGGCAGCCCTCGGATTCTTCGCCGCCTGGTACCTGCAGACCAGACGCACGACCCAGCACCGAGCGGGGACGACGTAAAGTCACACCCGTGGTGACGTTCAGCGACTGGCTCCGTGCGCGCTCCGACGCGCAGCTCGTGGCACTGCTCACCCACCGCGCCGACCTCGCATCGCCGTCGCCGTCCACCCTGCTCTCCCTCGCGGCCCGGGCGACCAGCCGCGCGAGCCTGCAGCGCGCCACCGCCGCACTCGACGCCGTGCACCTCACGGTCCTGGAGTCGGTGGCGGTCCTCGACTCCCTCGGGGAGACCGTCACCATCGACCTCGTCATCGCCGCGATCGCGGCCTCCCCCGACGCACCCGACGCCGCCGCCCTCCCCGCCGTCCTCGACCACCTCACCGACCTCGCCCTCCTCTGGCAGAGCAACCCGGGCGCCCACCGCCCCGCCCCCGGCATCGACGACACCCTCGACGCCTACCCCGCCGGCCTCGGCCCTGCGCTGCGCCCCCACGACGACCGCCCCGACCTCACGCTCCTCGACTCCCCGGACGCCCCGGCCGGCGCCCGCGCGATCCTCGCGGCCCTGCAGTGGGGGCCCCCGGTGGGCCGGATCCCGACCGCCCCCACGAGCCCGACCTCCGCCCCCACCCGCTGGCTCATCGACGCGGGATTCGTCCGCCAGGTCGACGCCCACCACGTGCTGCTCCCCCGCGAGATCGCGATGGACCTGCGCTCCGGGCGCACCCACCGCGGGCTGCCCCCCGCCCCCACCCTCCCGGCGCCGTCCCTGGCCCAGGCCACCGTCGACGCCGAGTCCGCTCGCGCCGCCCAGGAGATCGTCCGGCTGGTCGCCGAGGTCGTGGCCACCTGGCAGGTCACCCCCGCCCCCGCCCTCAAGTCCGGCGGGCTGGGCGTCCGCGAGCTGCGCCGCCTCGCCCAGCAGCTCGACCTCGACGAGGAGGCCACGGCCTTCGTCGTCGAGCTGGCCCAGGTGGCCGCCCTCATCACCGGCGACGGCGGCGACCCGGCCGTCTTCGCCCCCACCCTGGAGGCCGACGACTGGCTGGCCGCCGACCTGCCCGACCGCTGGGTCGCCCTCGTCGCCCCCTGGTGCACCTCGGCCCGGGCGCCCTGGCTGGTCGGGGCGCGCGACGACCGTGGCACCCTGCGCAGCGCCCTGGAGCCAGAGCTGCACCGGGTGTGGATCCCGCGCCTGCGCTCGGAGATCCTCCGCCTGCTCGCCCAGGCCCCGCTCGCCGCCGTCGACGCCGACGCCGTCACCGACGTCCTCACCTGGCGCTCCCCCCGGTCCGCCCCACCCCGCGGCCCCGTGGCCGCGCTGCTGCGCGAGGCGGCCCTGCTCGGGATCACCGGCGCCGGCGCGCTGGCCACCGGCGGCCAGCTGCTCGCCGCCGCTCCCCCGCTCACCGTGCCCGACGACGCCACCCGCCTTGCTCTCGCCGCCTCCCTCGCCGCCACGCTCCCCGAGCCCGTCGACGAGGTCCTGCTGCAAGGCGACCTCACCGGGATCGTGCCGGGGCGCCCCACGCCCGCCCTCGAGGCGCTGCTCGCCGACTCCGCCGACGTGGAGTCCCGCGGGGCGGCCATCACCGTCCGGTTCACCGGGGCCTCCATCACCCGCGCGCTCGACGCCGGACGCACCGCCGCCGGCCTCCTGGACGAGCTGGCCCACCACTCCCGCGGCCCGATCCCCCAGCCCTTGGACTACCTCGTGCACGACGCCGCGCGCCGCCACGGCCGCGTGCGCCTGGGCGTGGCGGCCAGCTACGTCCGGGTCGAGGACCCGGTGCTCCTGGCGGGCCTGGTCGAGGACCCCAAGCTCGCCGCCCTCGGCCTGTTCGCCCTGGCCCCGACCGTCCTGGCGGCCACCGCACCGGCCGCCACGCTGCTCGCCGCGCTCCGCGAGCGCGGCCTGTCCCCCGCGATGGAAGACCGCGACGGGAACGTCGTCGTGGCCGACCGCCGCGCCGCGCACGTGCGCCTCCCGGGACGACGCAGCCGGCGAGTGAGCCATTCGAGGTCCGTCGACGGCGCCCCCGAGCGGGTGCTCAGCGCCCCCGAGCGCACCGAGCGTCTCCAGGGCCTCATCACCCGGCTGCGGGACCAGAGCGAGCTCACCCAGGCGCGCCGCGCCCAGGGCGCGGGGCCCGGCGGGCCGGTCGTTGCGTCGTCGGGCACGGGACGCGGCGGGGACGGCGGCAGGGGTGGTTTCGTGGGGGGCGGTGCGGGAACATCTGACCCGCTGGTCGCGTTGGGACTGCTGCGTGAGGCGGCGGCCGACGGCCGCGAGGTGTGGCTGGAGATGGTCGGGCCCGCGGGCGGGGTGACCCGGCGCCGGGTCCGCCCGCTGCAGATCGACGCCGGGCGGCTGCGCGCCGTCGATGTGGCCCGCGAGTCGGAGCTGACCGTCGCGGTGCACCGCATCGCCGGCGCCGCGCCGGTAGAACCCTGACCTGATCTACGAGTACGGAGAACCCCCGGATGCCCGACGGCCCGCTGATCGTCCAGAGCGACAAGACCCTGCTCCTCGAGGTCGACCACCCCCAGGCCGACGCCGCGCGCCGCGCGATCGCCCCCTTCGCCGAGCTCGAGCGCGCCCCCGAGCACGTGCACACGTACCGGTTGACCCCGCTGGGTCTGTGGAATGCCCGCGCCGCCGGGCACGACGCCGAGCAGGTCGTCAACGTGCTGCTCGACTTCAGCCGGTACCCCGTGCCGCACTCCCTGCTCGTCGACGTCGCCGAGACGATGTCCCGGTACGGGCGCCTGCAGCTGTCCCAGCACCCCGTGCACGGGCTCGTGCTCACCTCGACCGACCGCGCCGTGCTCGCCGAGGTGCTCAAGTCCAAGCGCACCGCCGGGCTGGTCGGGGAGCGGATCGACGACAACACGGTGGTGGTGCACGCCTCCGAGCGCGGGCACCTCAAGCAGGTGCTGCTCAAACTCGGCTGGCCGGCCGAGGACCTCGCCGGGTACGTCGACGGCGAGAAGCACCCCATCGCGCTGAGCCCCACCGATCCGGCGCGCGACGGGGCGCCGTGGACGCTGCGGCCCTATCAGAACCATGCGGTCGACGGGTTCTGGCACGGTGGCAGCGGCGTCGTGGTGCTGCCGTGCGGGGCCGGAAAGACGATCGTGGGGGCCGCGGCGATGGCGCGGTCGGGGACCACGACGCTCATCCTCGTCACCAACACCGTCTCCGCCCGGCAGTGGCGCGACGAGCTGCTGCGCCGGACGACCTTGACCGACGACGAGATCGGGGAGTACTCCGGGGCACGCAAGGAGGTGCGGCCGGTGACCATCGCGACGTACCAGGTGCTCACGACGAAGCGCGGCGGTGTCTACACCCACCTTGAGCTGCTCGACGCCCGGGACTGGGGCCTGGTCATCTACGACGAGGTGCACCTGCTGCCCGCGCCGATCTTCCGGATGACGGCGAACCTGCAGGCCCGGCGCCGGCTCGGGCTGACCGCGACGCTGGTCCGTGAGGACGGGCGCGAGGACGAGGTGTTCTCCCTCATCGGGCCCAAGCGCTACGACGCACCGTGGAAGGACATCGAGGCCCAGGGGTACATCGCCCCGGCCGACTGCGTCGAGGTGCGCCTCACCCTGCCCGAGCGCGACCGGATGATCTACGCGACCGCCGAGCCGGAGGACAAGTACCGCCTGGCCGCGTGCGCACCGGGCAAGAACGCTCTCGTCTCTCTCCTGGTGGCGCGGCATGAGGGTGAGCCGACCCTGGTGATCGGGCAGTACATCGACCAGCTCGAGGAGCTGGCCGACCACCTCGGCGCGGACATCATCACCGGCGCCACCCCGGTCCGCGAGCGCCAGCGGCTCTTCGACGCCTTCCGCACCGGGGAGATCACCAAGCTCGTGGTGAGCAAGGTGGCGAACTTCTCGATCGACCTGCCCGAGGCCTCCGTCGCCATCCAGGTGTCGGGGTCCTTCGGGTCGCGCCAGGAGGAGGCCCAGCGGCTGGGCCGGATCATGCGCCCCAAGGCCGACGGGCGCACCGCCCACTTCTACGCGATCGTCGCCCGGGACACGGTGGACCAGGACTTCGCGGCGCACCGCCAGCGGTTCCTCGCCGAGCAGGGGTACGCGTACCGGATCGTCGACGCGGACGAGGTGACCCCGACGCCGAGCGCGTGAGCGGGTCCGGGGCGCGTGAGCGGGTCGGCCTGACGGTCGCCCCGCCCTCCGGTCCCGCCCCCTCGCCGGCCCCCTCCCCCGCCGAACTCGTGAGCGGCTCGCCGAACTCGTGAGCGAGCGCTCCCAGCCGGCCCGGAACGGCCGTGGCTCACGAGGTCGTGAGCCGATTCACGAGTTCGGCGGACCGCTCACGAGGTCGGGAGCCCCGGCGCGGTGCCGGGAGCTCGATCGCGAGCCCGATCGGGACCACCCTCGAGAGCTCGCGAGCCGCGTGCAGGACCGGGTCCCCATCCGCTGACGTTGCACTTTGTACCGTGGTGGTTGAGGATCGCTGTGTGCCCATTCGCTCGTTCCTGACAGAGAAGTCCCTGCTCATCCGCCTGTTCGCGGGGGTGCTGGTCAGTTGCGCGCTGCTTGTCGGCCTCCTCGCGACCGGTGCGTCCTCGGCCCGGGCGGAAGACCCGATGAACGTCCCGGGCGACATCACCGACCCCGCCGGCGCGCTCACCGACACCGCCGCGGTCCAGGACGCGCTGGACCGGCTGAGCACGGACACGGACATGCAGCTCTTCGTCGTCTACGTCGACACCTTCGACGGGCTGAGCGGGGAGGACTGGGCCAACCAGACCTACGAGCTCTCCGGGATGGGTGTCGACGACGCGCTCCTCGCCGTCGCGATCGAGGACGAGAGCTACTCGCTCGTCATCGACCTCGAGGCGCCGATCACCGACGAGGAGTTCGACCGCATCGCCCGCACGGTGGAGGGCAACCTCTCCGACGGGGACTGGGACGGCGCCGCGATCGCCGCCGCCGAGACGATGCGCGACGCGCTCACCGGGGGTGGCGGAGCCGGGGGCACCAGCGCCTTCACCGTCCTGCTCGTGGGAGGCCTGGCCGTCCTCGCGATCGTCGCCTTCATCATGTGGCGCTCCAGCCGCAAGCGCGGCACCGCGGGCAACCCCGCCGAGGGCCAGCTCGCCACCCTCTCCACGGTCGACCTCAACCGCCGCGCGAGCAGCGCGCTCGTCGCGATCGACGACGAGCTCAAGACCGCCGAGCAGGAGCTCGGGTTCGCCCAGGCCCAGTTCGGCGACGAGGCCACCCGGGAGTTCGCCGCGGTGCTCGAGCAGTCCCGCCAGCGCGTAACCAGGGCGTTCACCCTGCGTCAGCAACTGGACGACGAGGTCGCCGAGGCCGAGCCGCAGGCCCGCCTGATGATGGCCGAGATCATCACGGTGTGCACCGAGGTCGACGCCGCCCTGGCCGCCAGCTCCAAGCCCTTCGACGACCTGCGCGACCTCCAGGCCAAGGCCCCGGACCTGCTCGCCGCGGCCGGCCGCGACGTGCCCACCGTCCGCGCCCGCATCGAACCCGCCCGCGCCGCGCTGGCCGGCCTCGCCCTCACCTACCCTCCTGCGGCGCTCGCTTCCATCTCGACCAACCCCGACCAGGCCACCCAGCTGCTCGACGCCGCCGCGCAGGCCGTGGCCGCCGGGGAGGCGAACGTCGCCGCCGGTGACCGCGCCTCCGCCGTCGCGCAGCTGCGCGCCGCGACCCACGCCGTCGGGCAGGCGGTGACCCTGCTCGACGCGGTGGACCGCGCCGGTGCGGACCTCGCCTCCGCCGGGCCGCGCCTGGACGCCGCGCTCTCCTCGATCCAGTCCGACCTCGCCGACGCGCGCGCGATCGGCGCGGGTGACCCCGCCGTGACCGACGCCGCAGCCCGCGCCCAGCAGGTCATCACCCAGGCGCAGGGGGCCAGGTCCGGCGGCGACCCGCTCGCCGCCCTGGCCGCCCTGGCCGACGCCGAAGCGAGCCTGGACTCCGCCCTCGCCCCCTCGCGGGAGCTCGCCGAGCAGCGCGCCCGCGCCGCGGCGCTGCTGCGGGAGAGCCTGGGCCGGGCCGAGTCGCAGATCCGCGCGGTCAACGACTTCATCGCCACCCGCAAGGGCGCCGTCGGGCCGGAGGCACGCACCCGGCTCTCCGAGGCGATCCGCCTGCTCGGGGAAGCGCGCGCGCTCGAGGCCACCGACCCGGTCGCAGCACTGGACGCCACGCGCCGGTGCGAGCAGCTCATCCAGTCCGCCCAGCAGCTCGCCCAGTCCGACGTGCAGAGCTGGGAGAACCAGCAGCGCGGCGGAGGCGGCTTCGGCGGCGGTGGGGGCGGGTCGAACATCGGCGGCATGGTGCTCGGCGGGATTCTCATCGACTCGATCCTGCGCGGTGGTGGCGGGTTCGGCGGCGGCGGGGGTGGCGGCTTCGGCGGCGGCTTCGGCGGCGGCGGGGGCCGGTCTCGCGGGGGCGGCTTCGGCGGCGGGGGAAGGTCCCGCGGAGGCGGTTTCGGCGGCGGCAGCCGAGGGACCCGCAGCCGGGGTGGACGGTTCTAACCACCGCACCGCAGGTCCACTGCAGGTCCACTGCACGGCACGTTCTCAGTCTTGATCCACGTGAAACAGCCCACACGCGGATCATCGGTTCTCCGGGCGCACACCAGAGGAAAGGCATTCCCATGGCACAGAAGCAGAGCATCTTCGGACGCGTCGCCCAGCTCGCGAAGGCGAACATCAACGCCCTCATCGACGGCGCTGAGGACCCGCAGAAGATGCTGGACCAGCTCGTCCGCGACTACACCAACAACATCGCCGAGGCCGAGGACGCCGTCGCGCTGACCATCGGCAACCTGCGCCTCGCCGAGCAGGACTACAACGAGGACGTCACCGCGGTCCAGGACTGGGGCCACAAGGCCGTCGCCGCCTCCCAGCGCGCCGACCAGCTGCGTGCCTCGGGCAACACCGCCGACGCCGACAAGTTCGACAACCTCGCCAAGATCGCGCTGCAGAAGCAGATCGGCGCTGAGACCGAGGTCCGTCAGGCCGAGCCGCTCATCACCTCCCAGCGTGAGACGGTCGACAAGCTCAAGACCGGTCTGGCGCAGATGAAGGACAAGCTGGGCGACCTCAAGTCGCGCCGCGACTCCCTGGTCGCCCGCTCCAAGACCGCCGAGGCGCAGCAGTCCGTGCAGGGCGCGCTCAACTCGATCAACGTCCTAGACCCCACGAGCGAGATCTCCCGCTTCGAGGACAAGGTGCGCCGCGAGGAGGCCAAGGCGATGGGTCAGGCCGAGGTCGCGGCGTCGTCCCTGGACGCCCAGTTCGAGGAGCTCGAGGTGTCCAGCGCCCAGATCGAGATCGAGGCACGCCTCGCCGCGCTCAAGACGGGCAGCTCCGCCGGGGCCCCGCAGATCACCCCGACCCCCGTCACACCGGCCATCGAGGGCTGACATTCTGTCTGGGGCAATGCGAAAGGCCGCGGGACCGCTGACATCGAGCTGGGTGTAGGTCGACGTAGAGACGTGGCGGTCGAGGTCAGTTCTGCGGTCCGCGGCTCCCGACCGATACGGTGATCGGGGAGATGCTCCATCTCCCCGATCACCGCGCCAGTGACATCGTCTGCACGGCGATCATCGCCGGCCAAGACCGCTGCGGGTCGCCGGCGGATCACCCCTCCCACCGCAACTCTGAAGAGCCACCATCAGTCGGCACCGTCACCAAGAAGTGCCGCCAGTTGGCGGGCAGGATCCCACCCGAGGGGCTGGGGGTGGAGCGGCTCGCTGTCCCAGGGCATGCCTCGCTCTACCCAAACCTGACGCCAGGTGTCGTAGGTGTAGCCGAGGTCATCGTCAGTGACTCCGAATTCGAATCCGCACGACCAGCAGATTTCATACGACCCACCACTTTCGGTGCGCGGCACCTCCGTCAGTTCGTCATAGCCACAGACAGGACAAGTGAAAAGGTTGCTCATTGCAAGGCTCCTGGCTGCCGCGACCAGTAATCCGGACTGGTCGGCTTGAAGAACGTCTTCGTCATCCCGTTTAGAGCGAATGATCCGAACGTGTTGGTTGCTGGGTCGAACATCCGGATTGTGCCATCCGAAGCAATCTTTGTGGGTAGGTGCTGCGCAGCGCCGCGCTGGAAAAATTCCGAGCCCATCCGCGCGTAGTCGTCTGCCGACTTGGCACCGAAGTCCGCGCCGTGGCGAGCAAAGTGGTCATCCAGGGTCTTGAGGTTCGCCCAACTGCCCTTGGTGGAAAGCCCGACGAGGTCGTCACCGGATTTTGTGGCTTCTGCTGCTTTCTCGGCGGCTTTTGCCGTGCTGGCCGTGTTTTCGGCGGCCTTGGCGGCTTTCGCGAGTGCGGCCGCCTTGCCGATCGGAATGAACCCGACCCCCACCATGACGCAGCCCCCGGATTGTCCTTCAAGGCATGAGAGGGCGTCGTCGATGCCGACTGTCGCGGTGATCATGGAGCCCCACCAGGTGGGTTTGACATCGTGGTAGCCGTCTGGCAAACGGATCTTGCCCCAGTCCGGGCAGTCGGGGAGCCGTGCGTTGTACCGATCGTATTTTATCTTTCCAAGTCTGTCAGACTCGTCTTTGGTGAGTTCCCGGCCGGGGTTCGCCATACATAACAGCCACTCCGGGACCACTTTTCCATCAGGGGATGTTTCCGTGTGTCGACCGGAGGTCTGGTTCGTATTCGAGGCCGCTGCGACGGACGGACCTTTGCCTCGGCCCGTGGAGGTGACTTTGCTGATCGCCTTGGTCACCGACGACACAGCTAAGCTCACGGCGCGCGCCAGGTGGTTAGTCACGCTCTGACCCAGGACCCGCGTCGCGACCGTCTTCACCGACACGGTCACTTTGGCGAGAGCATTGACGAACGTTGCAGCAGTCGACTTGAGCTTGGGGGTGATCGCCTGCGTTATCTTCCTCAGGGCTTTCGTGCCCTGGGTGATCCACTGGCGCGGGTCCATCGAGAAGTACCCGCCGGCGTCGATCATCGTGACCGGATTGCCTTGGGTGTAGGCGTACCGGTTGGCGGAGAGGGGTTCGCCTTGCGTCCCGCGCCACGAGTCCGCACTTGTCCACACGCCAGCACCCGGCTCATAAGTGCGGGAGTAGAACGAGACCGTCCCCATGACCGGGTCGGAGACCTGACCAGTGAACCCGGCGGTGCTGGCCCACCCAGCGGTGGCGAAGCCCTGGACACCGAAGTCGGAGTAGGAGGCCAGGTCCGTGATCACCGCACCGGACGCCGTCGCCACCGACGACCCTAAGCCATCGAGCAACGCCCACCTAGCCTCCCCCGAGGCTGTTGCCTCAAGAGCCGTAGCGTTCTCCAGTAGGCTTCGACCGAACACATCGCGGACGAACACCGACGTGTCGGCGCTCTCGCCGCCCCCGGTACCGGTCACGATCGACTGACCGACGGGGGCGAACCCGTCCCAGATGCTCGTCGTCGCACGCTCGAACGTGTCGGTGCTCGTCACCGTCTGGGTCCGGCGCCCGAGGCCGTCGTAGACGTAGGTCTCCTGACGTCCCGCGGTGGACACCGACTCCAGGTGCCCGGCCCCGTCATAGGTCGACACACTGTCCAGCTCGCCTCCCGCGACCTGGTCACCGGTGACGGTGGTCGCCACCCGGGAACCGTTGGCGTTGTAGGTGTACGACTCCTGCGACCTGACACCGGCCCGGGCCTGGGTCGTCGTGCTCGCCCGATTGGCATCGTCATAGGTGGTCTCCGACTCAAACGAGTCCGTCACCAGCGTCCGCGGGTCGTCGGTCGCGGACCACGCTGTGCGGTTCCCGACCTGGTCGTAGGAATACGACGACTCCACCCCCGTGGAGGAGGTCGAGGCGTTCAGCCGGCCTGCTCGGTCGTAGGAGTATGTCCGGGACTCGACCTGTGGTTGCGGTTCCTGCAACGTGTCGGCACCATCGGGCGTTGTTGCCTCTGAGACGATCCCGATCTGGCGGGTTGCGGCGGTCAGGTTCCCGGCAGTGTTGAAGGTGTAGTCGAACCGTATGCCCTCCCCCTGCGCTGCGACCGGCTCGATCGACGGGAGGTTTCGGCTGGTCAGGTAGTGGTCGGTCGTCTCGCACGCAACTGTCGATGGGACTTGGCGTCCAGCCACATAGGGGCCGGAGTTCCCACCCTTCGCGCACGACAAGGCCGGAGCTTCCGGCTGGCCGACCTGCACCAGGGCGGCAGAACCGGTCTCTGGAGTTTCGACTTCCCCCAGATCGTCGGAAGCGCTACCTGGGACAGCGGGCGCCTGCGGGGTCAGGTGAGCGATCGCGAGGGTGTGGTCGGCGTCGTCGTAGGCGAACGTGGACGTCACGCCGTCCAGCCCGTCCGCCGTCGTGCGAGCCAGTGCGTTCAGGCGACCTGCCGCGTCCCATGTGTACTCTGCGGTGCCCCACTGGGTATGTTGACGGACGGGACGGCCCGCCGCGTCGTAGGAGTAGCTGATCAGGGATTCGCCCACTCCTGCCGTGATCAGCTGGCCAGCGTCGTCGTAGGCGTAGGTCAGCTCGTTGCGGGCGCCGTCGATCTGAGAGGTGACCCGCCCAGCACCGTCGTAGATCCACCCGGTCGCTCCTGTGGCATCGACCATGGCGATGAGGTTGCGTTCCTCGTCGTAAGTGAAGCTCGCGCTCGCACCGACCTGGTAGGAGGTCTCGATGAGGTCACCGCGCGCGTCATAGGCGTGCTCGGTGATCTGCCCCTCCGCGTCCGTGGAGGACACCGGCCGACCAGCACGGTCGTATGTGTACGACCACGTGGCACCGGTCGGGTCCTGCTCGGAGGAGACACGACCGACCCGGTCGTAGGTGTAGGTCGTCGTCTTGCCTCGCGCGTTGGTGGTTGAGGCGAGGTTGCCTGCAGGTGTGTAGGCGTACGTGGTCGTGAGGTTCGTGTCGAAATCGGCCGGGTCCCCAACGAACCCAACCGGGTCCGTACCGACCCCGGGGTAGCCCGTCGTGTCAGCCTCGACCACCGTGGTCAACCGGCCCGCAGGATCGTACGCCCAGGTCGTGACCTGTCCGTCAGGGCTGGTCGAGGACACCCGGTTGCCCACAAGGTCGTAGGCGTGCTCGGTGGCCGCGCCCATCGGGTCGGTCACTGCGACGACCTGACCAACCAGGTCATGCGTGTAGGACGTGGCAGCTCCGTTGGCGTTGATCTGGGTGACCGCGCGCCCGGCCAAGTCGTATTCTGTCCGCCTCACCCCGTCCATCGCGTCGGTGACCGAGACCCGACGCCCCACACCGTCGTAGGCGTACGCGGTGACAGCCCCGAGCGGGTCGGTGGTCGTGAGCAGGTTCCCGGCCAGGTCGTAGGAGTACGACTCGACGCCACCGGTCGGACCGGTCATCTCGTTCACACGTGAGGCACTGTCGTAAGTGTAGGTGGTGGTGTGCCCGCGCCGGTCGGTCGCGGCCTCAAGGTTCGACTCGGCGTCGTAGGCGTACGAGGTCACCTCACCGGCCGGGTCGGTCACGGCCGTGGTGCGACCGGCGTCGTCGTACGTGAACGTCGTGGTGGCACCCACAGGGTCAACGGTGGCCAGGACCTGGCCAGCCAGGTCATACCCCGACCCCCACGTCCCGCCTGCGGCATCGCTGATGCCGGTCTGGCGACCAGCGCTGTCATAGGTGTAGGTGGTTTGGTGACCCTCCGGGTCAGTCTCGACTACGAGCTGGCCTGCCAGATCGTAGGTTGACGTCCAGTCCTGCCCTGTTGGGTCGGTCACTGTCGTGATCCGGCCAACCTCATCACGGGCGAACACGGTCACGTCCCCCGCAGCGTCCGTTGTGGACACCAGGTTCCCGGCTCCGTCGTAGGCGTGCGTCGTGACCGCGCCGAGCGGGTCGGTCGTGGTCAGCACGTTCCCGGCCAGGTCGTAGGTGTTTGTCTGCGTTGCCCCGAGCGGGTCCTGCTCAGAGCTCACCCGGCCCGCAGCGTCGTAGCCGAACGTCCGCGTCCCCCCGGCGGGATCGGTCTCGGTGATGAGGTTGCCCGCCGCGTCATAGGCGTAGCTGTTCACGCCACCGACCGGGTCGGTCACCGTCACCAGGTGTCCCACCACGTCGTAGTCGAACGTCATCGCTCCACCGGCGGGGTCAGTCTCGGTCCGAAGCTGGCCGGCCGCGTCGAAGGTCGAGGTGGTGACCTGCCCGAGGCGGTTGGTCATGTGGGTCTGGTGACCATCGCCGTCATAGGCGTAGGTGAGAGTCCCCGCGGGGTCGGTGCTCGAGACCATCTGGTCGAGAGCGTCGTAGGTGTAGGTCGTGGTCACCCCGAGCGGGTTGACCGTACTGACGACCCGGCCGGCCGCGTCGTATCCGGTGCCCCAGGTCGCACCGGTCGGGTCGGTCACACCGACCACCCGCGCCGCCTTGTCGTGGGTGTAAAGCGTGCGTCCGCCCAGCGGGTCGACCTGTGCGGTGAGCAGGCTGCCCTCGTACTCGCTCGCCCATACGGCACCGGTCGGGTCGACTATCTCGGTGACACGGTTGGCACCGTCGACGACAAACGTCGTGACGGCGCCTGTCGGACCGGTGACTGCAGTGAGATTGTCTTCGCTGTCATAGGTGAACGAGGTGACCGCGCCGAGCGGATCAGTCGTCGAGGTCTGGTGGAACAGCGCGTCCCACGTGTAGGAGGTGACACCGCCGTCAGGTGCCGTCGAAGACGTCAGGAGGGAGTTGGCGTCGTACGCGAACGATGAACTGGCACCGTCCGGGCCGGTCTGGGCGACGAGTTTGTCACTGGCGTCCCACTCGTACCGGACGACGGCCCCGGCCGAGTTCGTCGTGGACACAGGCCTGTTCGAGATGTCGTAGTCGATGGAGGTGACCTGGCCGAGAGGGTCCGTGACGGAGACGAGGTTACCGCGCGCGTCGTAGGCCTTCGTGGTGATCGCCCCACCCGGTGACACCACGCGAGTCACATCTCCGCCAGCATTGCGGTCCAAGACCGTCAGGCCACCCCCCGCATCGGTGATCGCCGTGACCAGACCCGTTGGCGTCAGGTCGAAAGTGGTCGTTCGTCGACCGCCGTCACCTGAGTCTTCGTCCAGGGCTTTCACGTAAGAGCCCGCATATGCGTAATTGGTGACGACCCCGTCGGGAGCGGTCTCGGTGACCACGTTTCCGTCGGCGTCATAGGCGTATGCAGTCGTACGTCCGCCCGCGTTGGTGTAGCTGGTCACCTGGGAGGCGCTGTCGTAGGTGAACGATTGCGTCTCCCCAGCCGGATCAGTGACAGAGACGATCCTGTAGGAGGCGTCGAAGCGGTAGGTGTGAGCGCGGTTGGCGTTGTCGGTATAGACCACCGAACGAAGACCATTGGAGTCGGGGGTATCCGTGTAGTTGAAGGTGCGCACGTTCGCGCCACCATCGACCTGCCTGACCACACGGCCCGAGGCATCGAACTCGTTGACCAGGTACGTGACTCCCGCCGGATCTGTCGCCGTGAGCATCTGGTGGGAGGCGTCGTAGGTGAACGAGCGCACACCACCAGCAGCGTCGGTGATCGAGACCAGGTCACCCGCCCCGTCGTACGCCAACGACCAGGTTCGTCCGTCTGGGAGCCTCAAACCCGCGATACGACCCACCGCATCTGCGGTCACGGAGACCTGCTGACCGGCGGAGTCGGTGATCGCCGTCAACGGCAGGTACTGATCGTCACCATCAGGTGTCCCATATGTGAGCGTGAGGATCTGTCCAGAGGGATTCGTGTAGGAGGCCAGCTCTCCGATGCCTTCGATGTCACTGGCATCAAAGGTCCACACACCACCCTCAGCGTCCGTCCACACCAACCCGCCGTGTCCGTCCTCAGCAAGGGTGGACCCCGCACCAGGGTCGGTGACATAGCCACCTGCACCGTCGGGGTCGAACACGAACGACGCACCGTCGGACCTGGCCACGAGCACAGAGCCGTCGTCGAACCGTTGTGCGCGCGAGCCCAGGGTGAACGACCATCCTGCGCCCGTGCGAGTGGGGCGCCCGTCCTGAGAGTTGTACGTCAGCCCTAGGTCGATGATCTGCTCACCCGCCCCGGGCAATGACACCAGCGGGAAGTCTTCGACAAGGTTGCCCGTGGAGAAGGAGACAGGGTCGGCGCCGAAGGCCAGGTGGTTCTGATGCCCCAGGTGCCGCCACCGGGCTAGCTCCGCCGCCGAGGGCCTGGCTGGCCAGCCACCCGTGGCGGGGTCCGTGCAGTCAAATCCAACGTTCTCCAGGTACATGCCTGCGCCTGTGAAGACACCGTCGGAGAGAGACCCGAAGCCGTTTGCGATGACTTCCCAGTCGAAGTTGTGATCCAGGTAGAGCGCCTCCAGGTGCACCATCGCACCGGGCACCCCCGCAAAGTCGTCATAGGGAATCCGGCCAGGGCCGTGCAGGGCTGACGGGCGACCGGTGTAGAGGGGCAACTGCTCGTTGAGAGACGCAGCTACCGTGTCATCGCCCCAACCGCCGCGGGAGTAGACCTTCGAGCCTCCGGTCCCCTCGGTTCCCCACGGGTGACCACGCAACGCGTCGAAAGCCAACGTCATCGTCAGATCCGGTTCGAACGCCGACGCCATCCCAGCACGAGTGGCTTGCGAGACCACGGCCGGCGTCGCACCGCGCGTGATCAGCACGTCCGCACGGCAATAGGCCGCAAGACGGTTCGCCGTCTCGGTCGCCAACGCCGCATTGAACGGCAGCTCCGTGACCGGACCCGCCGGACCGGTCGTATTGGCGATGTCGTTGTCTGGATCAAGAACCACCCGCGGACCCGCGGCAGGCACGAACGGAGTCCCGATGACGACAAACTGCGAGAGGTGATCAAGTTCGCCGCGCACTACGGCGCCGTTCGGATCCAGGTACGAAGCAACCTCGACCCACGTGTCAGCAGTCGTCTCACGGGTCAGGATCCGCACCGACCCCGCATCCAGCCCTTCGAGAGCCTTCGGGTCGACGTCGACGTCCAAGACCACGCCTGGGACGACGTTTTCGATCATGTCCGGACCATCGGCGTACTCGACGACATCGAAGGACGTCGGGAAGCTCCTCACCTCGCCACCAGGCCCTGTGGCGTCAACCTCAAATGGCGCCGCCAAAACCACCGCATCGGCAGGCAGCCCGTCCCCGGAGGCACGACGCATCCTCGTATCCGTCACGGGACCGACAGCAACATCCACGTCGTCGGCCAGGTCCAGGCCAGAGAAGGTGGCCTGCACGGAACCTGCATCCACCGTCGATGCGACCCCGGCCACAATCGTCCCCGTGCCGTCTGGCGCCGTCACCGTCGAAGTTCCCACCACGCTGGCCGCAGGAGCTGGCTGCACAGACGAGTCGCCTCCGCCCGCTTCTGAGACGGCTGCGTCGTCCGGCTCGTCCGACACCGCCCGGTCGAGATCGCCAGGATCAACCTTCGGCGCACCACGCGACTCATCGGCAGCTACCCGCGCCATCTCGATCACTTCAGAAGCTGGAAGCACCTGCTGCATCGGTCCAGCGAGAGCAGCCGGCGCCAAGGCAAGCAGCAACGACGAGCAGGCCGTCCCCGCCACGACAGTGCGCAGACCACGCCCGGGCCATGCTCCTAGACCGCGCCTCACAGCGCGCTGACCGCTTCGCCAGCACGTCCACGTCTGACGCGAGACTGCACCAGGATTCCGCCACCCACCAACAGACCTGCCACGACCACGAGCAATCCGATCCGGACCCCTGTCAGGGCCAACCACCCGTCCCCGCTCCCGTACCTCACGCACGCCGCCAGCTCCGTGGCGTCCTTCACGCCATCACCGTCGTAGTCCTCCTGCCCGTCTGAACATGTGACGTCACCGCAGATCACCACTTCAGCCCAGTCGCCCACACCATCGCCGTCGACGTCTTCACGACCCGTCGCGCAACGAGCCGAACCGCACACGATCTTCTCCGCAAAGTCAGGAATGCCGTCACCATCGACGTCATCTTTGACATCCACCCCAGTTACATCACCGCCAGCCTGCATCTCGACCCAGTCAGCCAGCCCGTCGCTGTCACGGTCTTCACGACCTGTTGCGCACGTCGCAGAACCGCACACCACTTCTTCCACCACGTCTGGGATCCGATCACCATCGACGTCACACCTCAAGTCCCCCGGATCGCACTCCACCACCGGCGACGCCGACAACGTCCACGCCGCGATCTCGACAGGACTCGCCGCAGACGCACTCGTCCCAGAACTCCAGAGGAGCGCCGCAGCACCCACCAGTGTCACCAGAACGAATCGGCCCGCACGTCCCCGGCTGCTACCAAAATTCATACGTTTGTCCCCCACACCATCAATACGCACGACGACCAAGCAAGCCTGAACAGAGCGCACTAAACACTTCCCCGAAGGAAACTCAACGGTCCTGCCGACCCGGTCGCCGTGAGCGCACGCGGCGTCATCACAGGTAACGCCTCGACCCAATCGGCCACACCAACCGTGAACGTCCTCACCGCTGCGCCCATCGAGGCCATTGCACGGGCGGCCTTGTCCGACGTCCTCTGGCCCCGTCCGCCCGCACCAACGACGACGCGACCACCCTGACCCGACCCTCCATGAAGGGGACACCGCCGGTGCCGACATGCCAACGCGTACCGCGACAACGAGCAGCCCCCTGCTTCAACACCGTGACCGATTCGTCGCGACGGAGCAAAATTAGCACAATCGGCCATTTCGTCAGCAACCGAGCCATCGCCCCACCCACGCGCCGCTCGCTCTGCCAATGAAGACTTCCCGAAGGCCTGGCAACGGGACGGGCCAGCCGCGAGGCCCTGTGACAAGGCTCCCTGCACCCGCTGCGCAGGGCCAGAAAGTCGTTCTGACCTGCACAAACATGCATCGCTTGAGCGCGATGCGCGCGCTCGGCGGGAATCCCTCAGGGGTCCTCAACCGGCCACAACCCGGACCTATGGCGTCGACGCGCAGGCCAAATCAACCGGCTCAGAACCTGTCGAAACTTCACCCTTAGCACGCCCAATACACGGCCGCGACCCGCCAACAGAAGGCGGATCGCCGGGGCGGACGCCAGCACAGCCGGATGCGGGAGTTGCTCACCCTGGTCGCTCGGACGGTGACCACACACGGGTCCGGGTCCGCAAGCTAGTCACCGGGCAAACCGACCGCGAGTCCGAAACATAGGAGTCCCGTCGCGTACGGCGACGTCATGACATCCGCCTTGGAGAACTGGGCGGTGGAAGAATCGACCCGTCGGCGACAATGGCCCTCACCGCTTCGCAACTCCGTGCTTGAGCCGTCCGTCCAAACTCGCCCCATGCCCCCACGCGCACCGGCCGGATCCCTACCTGCGGCCGCGCGTCAGGGCCCCCAACCATCAACACCCCATAGAGTGGTCCCATGTCCGGCTCAGATTCACGCGCTCAGCGCCCCACGTACCTGCTCGTCGACGGTGAGAACATCGACGCGACCCTCGGGATGAACGTCCTGGGCCACCGGCCCAGCCCCGAGGAACGGCCCCGGTGGGACCGCATCTCCGAGTTCGCCGGATCGGTCTGGGACAACCAGCCCGTCAACCCCCTCTTCTTCCTCAACGCCTCCTCCGGGCAGATGCCCATGCCGTTCGTGCAGGCGCTGCTCGCCATGGGCTACCGCCCGATCCCGCTCGCCGGCGCCAGCCACGAGAAGGTCGTGGACATCGGTATCCAGCGCACCCTCGAGGCGATCGCCGACGTCGAGGGTGACGTCCTGCTCGCCAGCCACGACGGCGACTTCCTGCCCCAGGTGGAGGCGCTGCTCGACGGCACCCGCCGGGTCGGCATCCTGTGCTTCCGGGAGTTCGTCAACAGCAAGCTCGCCGAGCTGAGCAGCCGCGGGCTGCAGTTCTTCGACCTCGAAGAGGCCGTCGGGGCGTTCACCACTCCGCTGCCGCGCGTGCGCATCATCCCGATCGAAGAGTTCAACCCGCTGCGCTACATCTGAGCGCCGCAGGCCCAGCACCCTCTCAGGCGATCCTCAGAAACACGTCGCACACTGGGACCATGACCGAAGCCGAAGCACGCCTTGTCGTCGTCGACGACGAGCCGAACATCCGAGAGCTCCTCGCGACCTCGCTGCGCTTCGCGGGGTTCGAGGTCTTCGCGGCCGAGGACGGCATGAGCGCCCTCAAGCTCGTCCGCGACGTCGAGCCCGACCTCATCGTGCTCGACGTCATGCTGCCGGACATGGACGGGTTCACCGTCACCCGGCGCCTGCGCGAGAAGGGCCAGCACATGCCCGTGCTGTTCCTCACCGCGCGCGACGACACCCAGGACAAGATCACCGGGCTGACCGTGGGCGGAGACGACTACGTCACCAAGCCGTTCAGCCTCGAAGAGGTCGTCGCCCGGATCCGCGCGGTGCTGCGCCGCACTCACCCGACGCCGGTCGACGACGCCGTGCTGCGCTTCGCCGACCTCGAGCTCGACGACGACTCCCACGAGGTGCGCCGCGCCGGGCAGGTCGTGGACCTGTCCCCGACCGAGTTCAAGCTGCTGCGCTACCTCATGCTCAACCCCGGCCGGGTGCTGTCCAAGGCGCAGATCCTCGACCACGTGTGGCAGTACAACTGGGGCGGAGACGCCAACATCGTCGAGTCCTACATCTCCTACCTGCGCCGCAAGATCGACAACGCCCCGCGCCCGGACGGCACCATGCCGGAGCCGCTCATCGCGACCAAGCGTGGCATCGGCTACATGCTGCGGCAGCCGGCGGCGAAGAGGTCCACGTGACCGGCAAGACCCCCGACGCACCCGCCAACACCGCAGTGCCCGACGGCGAGACCCCCGACACCGGCGAGCACGTCGGCCCGATCCGCTCGTTCTGGGTCCGCACCCCGCTGCGTGTGCGGCTCGTGGGGATCGTCACCCTCGTGCTGCTCGCCGGCCTGGGCATCTCCGTGGTGCTCACCACGACGGTCCTGTCCAGGTTCCTCGTCGACCAGCTGGACGCCCAGCTGCGGACCACCGCCGATCAGCGCTTCAACCAGGTGATGCTCCAGAATTCCGACGCCGCCATCCGCCAGTTCCTGCCGAGCGACTACTACATCGCGATCTACCCGGTCAGCGACAAGCCGCGGGTGGAGGTGCAGGTCCAGACGGTCGAGAAGTACGGCATCCCCAAGATCACCGCCTACACCTTCACCGACGAGAACCGGCCCACGGGGCCGTTCACCACCTCCTCGGTCGACGTGCAAGGAACAGGTGGCGACGGGTCCCAGTGGCGGGTGCTCGCCGGGTCGGTCGTCGGCGGGGACGGGACGAAGGTGGCCGACGTCTACGTCGCGCTGCCGCTGAACACGGTCACGAGCACCGTGGTGCAGATCAAGCAGATCCTGGCGGTCAGCGCCCTCGCGATCACGGTGCTGGGGGCCGTCGTCGGGCTCCTCGCGGTGCGGCGCTCCTTGCGCCCGCTCGGGGACATCGAGCGCACCGCGGCCGCAATCGCCGAGGGTGACCTGAGCCGTCGCATCCCCCAGGCCCCGCTCTCGACCGAGGTCGGCAGCCTCTCCCACTCCCTCAACGTCATGCTGTCCCAGATCGAGCAGGGGTTCGCCGCCCGCGAAGCATCCGAGGAGCGCATGCGCCGCTTCGTCTCCGACGCCAGCCACGAGCTGCGCACCCCGCTGGCGACCGTGCGCGGGTACGGCGAGCTGTACCGGATGGGGGCGCTGACCACCCCGGAGGCGATGGACGACACGATGCGCCGGATCGAGGACTCCGCCAAGCGGATGGGCACCCTCGTGGAGGACCTGCTCCACCTGGCCCGCCTCGACGAAGGGCGTGCGCTCCAGCGCGTCCCTGTGGACCTGACGGTGCTGGCTGCCGACGCCGTGAGCGACCTGCACGCCCTCGACCCCTCCCGCCCGGTCCGCCTGGCCCCCCTCACCCCCGGCGCCCCGATGGGACCGCACCTGGTGATCGGCGACGACGACCGGCTCCGTCAGGTGCTCGCCAACCTGGTGGGCAACGTCGCCACCCACACCCCGGCCGGCTCCCCGGTCGAGATCGCGCTCGGCGAGGTCACCGTGGGCGGCCGACGGTGCATCCAGCTCGAGGTCCGCGACCACGGGCCGGGGATCGCCGACGCCGACGCCGAGCGCATCTTCGAGCGGTTCTATCGGGTGGACTCCTCTCGCAACCGCACCTCGGGAGGATCGGGGCTCGGGCTGGCGATCGTGGCCGCGATCGTGGGGAGCCTGGACGGGACCGTGCGCACCGCCGCGACCCCCGGCGGCGGCCTCACCGTGCGCGTGTGCCTGCCGGCCGCCACGCAGGAGAGCGATTCGGTTCCCGAAGGGTTACCATTGCCGGTCGTCTGAGACACCACCGTGAGCGGCCCGCCGCCCACCCGTCGAAAGCTGGATCATGCCTCCTGTCAGCGCAGACGCACCACAATGGCTGCTGTCGTCGTGGAGCCGCAGCACCCGGGCTGCCGGAGCAACCGTGCCGGAGAATGAGATCCGCGACATGGGGCTCAGCCTCCTGGACCGGTGGAACGAGCCCGGGCGGATCTATCACAACGTCCGCCACCTGGCCGACGTGCTGAGCCGCGTCGACGAGCTGGCCGAAGAGACCCACGACCCGGACCTGGTCCGCTTGGCCGCCTGGTACCACGGTGCCGTGTTTTCCGCGGCGTCGTCGGTCGCCTACGCGACCCAGGGCGGGGAGGACGAGGTCGCCAGCGCAGCGCTGGCCCGCACCGAGCTCGTGGCGCTGGGTGTCCCCGAGCCCAAGGCCCTGCGCGTCAAGGACCTCGTCACCGCGCTCGCCCGGCACAAGCCGTTCGCCGGCGATGACGACTGCGCAGTCCTCTGCGACGCCGACATGGGCATCCTGGCCACCGAGCCGCAGCGCTACAAGGCGTACCTCATCGACATCCGCAAGGAGTACGAGCACATCCCCGTGCGCGACTACCTCGGGGCACGGCTGCGCATCATCAGCCGACTGCTCGACCGCAAGGCGCTCTACACGAGCCCGCTGGCGACCGGCTGGGAGGACGCCGCGCGCCAGAACCTCGCGGCCGAGCAGGCCAGGCTCCAGAAGGAGCTCCGCAAGCTCGACGAGTCCGCGGCGCTGGCTGAGAGCGCCGGGGACCCGCAGCGGTCCTAGCCGAGCGGCCCGGCGGCGAGCCGACCGGCGTCGCCGGGACCGGCGTCGGGCAGCTCGTCCATCCTCGGGTAGGACGGCTGCGCGCCGGCGCGGGTGGCCGCGACCGCGGCGACGCGCGCCGCGAAGTGAGCCGCCTCGACCAGGGTGCGGCCCGCGGCAAGCTGCTGGGCGAGCGCCCCGGTGAACGCGTCGCCGCACCCCGTGGTGTCCACGGCCTCGACCGCCACCGCGGGCACGTCCACCACCCGGCCGCCACCGGTGGCGGTGGCGTCCAGCACCACGGACCCGCGGGACCCCAGTGTCACCACGGCGCGCCGCACGCCGAGCGCGGTCAGCGCTGACAGCACCGCCTCCCACCCGGCCTCGACCACGGCGGGTCCGAGCAGGTCAGCGATCTCGTGGTCGTTGACGAGCAGCACGTCCACCAGGCTCAGCAGCGCGTCGTCGACCCGGTGGTAGGGCGAGAGGTTGAGCAGCACCTGGGTCCCGGCGTCCCGGGCGTACCGGGCGGCCTGGAGCACGGTGGCCTCGCTGACCTCCAGGCACAGGCACAGCACCGCCGCCCCCGCGAAGAGCTCGGCCTCGAGGACGTCCGGGGACAGGTGCCCGTTCGCACCCGGGGAGATGATGATCGAGTTCTCCCCACGAGAGTCGACCGAGATCACCGCCGTCCCGGTGGCCACTCCGTCGAGGCGGACCACACCGCTGGTGTCGACGCCGGCCCGGGCGGCGGCGTCGACCAGGAGGCGTCCGTGGGCGTCGTCGCCGACGGCGCCCACGATCGCCACGTGCCCGCCGAGCAGCGCGGCGGCCACGGCCTGGTTCGCGCCCTTGCCACCGGGTGAGACGACCAGCTCAGACCCGCGGACCGTCTCACCCGGTGCGGGCATCCGCTCGACCTGGACCACGAGGTCGGCGTTGAGGGAGCCGACGACGAGGATCGTGCCCGGCTGCTGGGACATGTTCGTGCCTTTCATGGATCAGCCCGTGATCTCGGCGTCGACCGGGCGCGGGATGAGGAACGAGACGGCCAGCGCCACGAGGGTGATGACCAGTCCCAGCATCATGCCCTTGACGTAGCCGTCGCTCGAGCTCTCCCCCGCCGGGCTGCCGATGATCTGCACCGCGGGAAGCAGCGCGAAGCTCAGGCCCGCGCCCAGGTTGAAGGCGCCCGCGTTGAGTCCGGGCAGGAACCCGGGGTTGTCCTTGGGCGAGAGCACCACACCGAGACCGTTGAGCATGATGTTGACCATGCCCGCGTAGCAGGCGCCGGTGAGGATCGTGGCGACGACGAGCACGGGCAGGGAGTTGATGCCCACGGTCATCATGAGGGCGATCGAGACCGCGGACCCGACCAGCCCGATCCGCAGCACGTTCCCGTATCCCAAGGTGGGAGCCAGCCGCCCGGAGAACGGGCCCACGATCCAGCCGATGAGGGCGTAGGGCGTGAGGAAGGCGAGCGAGGCGGCGTCGGCGCCGAGGTCGAAGCCCGCCGTCGGGTTCTGCGCGAACGACATGACCAGCCCGTTCACGGTCGCGAACACCCCGGTCATGGTGAGCAGCGTGGTGAGCAGCAGCGCCCAGGTGGAGCGCTGCATGAGGTAGCGGGTGGGCACGAGCGGTTCGGCGGTGCGGTTCTCGATCGTCCAGAAGGCGATGAACGCGACCACCGACACCACGAGGGCACCGACCACGAAGGTCCAGCTCGCCGCGCTCGTCTTGCCGGCCTCGTTGAGACCGATGAGCAGGCTCGCGATGGAGAGGACGAGGGCCAGCACCCCGAGCCAGTCCATCTTCACCCCGGCGGAGGGCTTGGACTCGGGCGCGAAGCGTGCCACGAGGAAGGTGCTGACCACGGCGACGACGGCGATCACCCAGAAGACCGACCGGAAGCCGAAGCTGGCGGCCAGGATGCCCCCGGCGAGGGCATCGACGCCGGCGATGCCGCCGTTGACCGCCGTGACCAGGCCCATCATCGTCCCGTACTTCTTCGGGTCGGAGATCTCGTGGCGCAGCATGAGCAGGCAGAGCGGGACCACCGGACCGGAGACGCCCTGGATGATCCGCGCGACGTAGAGCACACCGATGTTGGGGGCGAGGGCGGCCAGGACGGTGCCGAGCGTCATGATCGCCAGCATCCAGACGAGCACCTTGCGGCGCCCGACGATGTCGCTCAGGCGGGGCAGGAACAGCGAGAAGAGCGCGGCCGCGGTGAAGAACATGGTCTGCGAGAGGCCGACCGCGGCGTCGTCGGTCTTGAGCTCCTTGGCCATCGTCACCAGCACGGGGCTGAGCATCGAGGCGTTGAGCTGGAAGGCGACGCACGCGGCGAGCAGCGCTGTCATGAGGACGGCGACGCGGACCCGCGGCGTCGTGGTGGTGGGAGTGGGGCCCCCGGGGGTGAGAGCGGTCGATGCGGTCATCACTCCACGTCCCCGATGGTGACGAGGGCGTCGGTGATGAGGTTCCAGAACCGCTCGTGGTCGAGGTCGACGGCGACGGAGGTGGTGCAGTCCGGCGGCGCAGGGGCACGGAAGTCGGCGACGGTCATGCCCAGGGTGAGGGAGCCGGTGAGCTCGATGTCCACCGGGACCTTGCGGGTGGTGACGATCGTCGGGTCGATGACGTAGGCGACCGCGCACGGGTCGTGGACGGGCGGGTGGTCGAAGCCCTGCGCGTGGCGGTACGTCTCGCCGAAGAACTCCAGGAGCTCGAGGACGAACTGGGACGCCTTGGTGCCCACGGCCTTGATCTGCTCGACGACCTCGTCGGTGGCGAGCGCCTGGTGGGTGAGGTCGAGGCCGACCATGACGACCGGCCAGCTCTCGTTGAAGACGATGTGCGCGGCCTCGGGGTCGATCTTGATGTTGAACTCCGCGACCGGGCTCCAGTTCCCGACGTGGTAGCCGCCGCCCATGAGCACGACCTCCTTGACCCGCTCCACGATGCGCGGCTCCTTGCGCGCGGCGAGGGCGATGTTCGTCAGGCCGGCCGTGGGCACCAGGGTGATGGTGCCCGGCTCATGGCTCATGACGAGGTCGATGATGAGGTCGACCGCGTGGCGGGGGTCGAGCTCGAGGTCCGGGGCGGGCAGCACGGGCCCGTCGAGGCCGGACTCGCCGTGGATGTCCGGGGCGGTCTCGATGCCGCGTACCAGCGGCCGGGCGCAGCCGGCGGCGAAGGGGACGCCGGTGATCCCGGCGATCTTGGCGACGGAGAGCGCGTTGCGGGTGACCTTCTCCAGGGTCTGGTTGCCCACCACCGTGGTGACGGCGAGCAGGTCGATCTCGGGGCTGCCGTGGGCGAGGAGCATGGCGATCGCGTCGTCATGACCGGGGTCGCAGTCGAGGATGATCTTCTTGGGCATGAGGGTCTCCACTTCATCGGGGTGAGCAGACCACAACGGCTGCTCGTCTCGTCATCCGCACTCCGCCGCAACCGTGAGCTGGCCTCGTCGCCGTGCTGATCTCCAGTGATTCTGCACACACCTCGGTGGCTACGTCAAGCGCTTGACGTTCACCAGGGGTTACGCGCTTGACGACTCGCGGACCAGCGCGGACCGACATGGGCGGGTCTGGGGTCGCTACGATCTGAGGCATGGACAGGACTGAGCAGGGCGGGACCGCCCGCGGCCCGTACCAGCGCGTCACCGCCGCCATGGTCGCCGCGCGGGCCGGGGTCTCTCCCGCGACCGTCTCCCTGGTCGCCAACGGCAAGACGGCCGGTCGGGTGTCCCCGCAGATCATCACCCGCGTCGAGCAGGCGATCAGCGAGCTCAACTACGTCGTCGACAAGGTCGCGAGCTCGCTCTCGCGCGGGTCGAGCAGCTTCGTCATCCTCGTCGCCCCCGACATCGCCAACCCGTTCTTCGCCAAGGTCATCACCGGGGTCAAGGACGCCCTCGGGCCCACCTACCAGCTCCTGCTCTCGGTGAGCGACGTCGGTCAGGTCCCCCAGGCCGACGACGTCCGGGCGCTCTTCGCCTTCCGCCCCGCCGGCCTGCTCGTCGACGCCCCCAACGCCCAGTTCCTCCAGGACCTGGCGATCGAGGCGCCCACGGTCCTGCTCGACGCCCCCGACATCGTCGGCGGCCCTCCGTCGGTGGACATGGAGGTGGCGGCGGGGGCCCGGTCGCTCGCCGAGCATCTGGCCGCGCGCGGGCACCGGACCGTGGCCTACCTCGACTCGATCACCGAGACCGCGACCTTCGTGCTGCGCCGCCAGGCCTTCTTCGACCGGGCGCAGCAGCTCGGCATGGAGAGGGCACCCGGGCCGGAGGTCCGCTCGATCATCGACCTCGAGGAGTCAGCCTCGGCCTTCCGCCAGACGTGGGACGACTGGCGGGCGCAGGGTGTCACCGCCGTCGTCTGCGCGACCGACACCCACGCCTACGGCGTGCTCTCCGGGGCCCGCGGGCTGGGCCTGGACGTCCCCGGCGACCTCGCCGTCACCGGCTTCGACAACCTCCCCTACTCCCAGGTCAGCCGGCCCAGCCTGACGAGCGTCGAGCTGCCCGGCCGCGAGCTCGGGTACGCCGCAGGCGCCCACCTCCGGGCCCTCATGGAAGGCCGCGAGCCCGACGCCGCGACGCCGCTCCTGCGCAGCCGGCTCGTCGTGCGCGAGTCCACCGGGGGCTGAGCTCGGCCGTGACCCGGGTTGCCGGGGGCAGCCCGGGGTCAGCCCGGGGCAAGAGCCCGTCCACACGTCGCCGCCCGCCCCATCGGGGCCCACAGGTCTGCGGGGACAGCCGGTGGGCAGCCCGGCCGCCTCCCTAGCGTGGTGCCCAGGCGACGGAGTCCACCCAGGGAGTCCGCACCGGGTACCCACGGGTACCACCGACCCCAGGAGTCACGATGAGCAAGTTCGGTGTCGACGTCAGCCAGGTCTCCCACGCGAGCGTCGTGGTCGCCACCTCGGTGACCACCCTGAGGTCGGAGGTCGCCGCGATGCAGCGCCACCTGGCCGACCTGCAGGGCTCGTGGACGGGGGCCGCCGCGCTCGCGTTCTCCGGCGTGGTCGCCCAGTGGCAGGCCACGCAGGTCCAGGTGGAGAGCGGCCTCGACGCGATCACGGCGGCCCTGAGCCGCACCGCAGCCACCTACGACGAGGCCGAGCTCGCCGCCCGCACCAACTTCCTGTAGCCGAACGACCCTCGAACTCGTGAGCGCTCCAGCGAACTCGTGAGCGACGGGCATCCAGACGGTGCAAACGCCCGTCGCTCACGAGTTCGGCGAACAGGTCACGAGGTCGGCGCAGGGGGCACGAGGTCGACGAAGGGTTACGAGGTCGTCGTGCGGTGGTAGACCCGGGCCTCCCACGGGGCGAGGGTGGTGCCCGCCCCGTGGGCCGGCGTCGGGTAGTTGGTCACGAGGACCTCCTCCTCGAGCCAGTCCTCGAGCAGCGGGACCGCCAGCGGCGCACCGGAGATGTTCGCGACGACGAGCAGCTGCTCGCCCTCACCCTCCCGGGTGAAGGCGTACAGCGTCGGGTGCTCGGGCTCGAGCAGCGCGAACCGTCCCAGGGCCACCGTGGCGTTGGTGTGCCGCAGCGCGATGAGCGCGCGGTAGAACTCGAAGACCGACCTCTCGGCGGCGCGGTCGGCCGCGGCGTTGACCGTGACGTAGTTGGGGTTGACCGGGATCCACGGCTCACCGGTGGTGAACCCGGCGTGGGCGGTCCCGTCCCACTGGACCGGGGTCCGGGCGTTGTCGCGGCCCATCTTGCGCAGCCCCGCGAGCACCGGTCCGGGGTCGCGGCCCTGCTCGAGGACGGCCTCGCGGTAGTAGTTGATCGACTCGATGTCACGGAACTCGTCGATGTCGGCGAAGGGGACGTTCGTCATCCCCAGCTCTTCGCCCTGGTAGACGTACGGGGTCCCACGGTGCAGGTGCAGCACCGTCGCCCAGGCCGTCGCGGACTCGTAGCGGAACCGGCCGTCGTCCCCGAACCGGGAGACCAGGCGCGGCTGGTCGTGGTTGTTGAGGTACAGGCTGTTCCACCCGGCGTCGGCCAGGCCGTCCTGCCACCGGCCCAGGGACGCCTTGAGCGCCACCAGGTCGAGCGGCAGCGGGTCGAACTTGTCCGCGCCCTGGTCGAGGGAGACGTGCTCGAACTGGAAGACCATGTCCAGCTCGCGGCGCGCCGGGTCGGTGAACAGCCGGGCCTCGTCCACGCTCACCCCGGGCATCTCCCCCACGGTGATCAGCTGCGCGTCCCGGCCGGCGAAGACCGCCTCGTGCATCTCGTGCATGAATTCGTGCAGCCGGGGTCCCATGGAGAAGCCGAGGCCGCCGACGGCAGAGTCGCCGTCGATGTCTTCGAGCCGCTTGGACACGAGGTTGATGACGTCCATCCGGAAGCCATCCACCCCGCGGTCCAGCCACCGGTTCATCATCGCGTAGATGGCGTCCCGGACCTGGGGGTTCTCCCAGTTGAGGTCGGGCTGCTGGGGGGCGAACAGGTGCAGGTAGTACTGCCCGGTCCGCTCGTCCAGGGTCCACGCCGGGCCGCTGAACGCCGAGCGCCAGGCGTTCGGCTCGGTCGACTGGGCCGGCTGGGCCGGCTCAGTCGGCAGGTCCGACTCCGCGACGGCCCGGGGCGAGCGCCACCAGTACCAGTCCCGCTTCGGGTCGGTCAGCGAGGACCGCGACTGGACGAACCACGGGTGCTCGTCGCTCGTGTGGTTGACCACGAGGTCCATGACGAGCTTCATGCCGCGGGCGTGCGTCTCGGCGAGCAGCTCGTCGAACTCGGCGAGGGACCCGAAGAGCGGGTCGATGTCCTCGTAGTTGCTGATGTCGTAGCCGTTGTCGTGCTGGGGGGACGGGTAGATCGGGGACAGCCACAGCACGTCCACACCGAGGTCAGCGAGGTGGTCCAGCTTGGACCGGATCCCGGCGAGGTCACCGAGCCCGTCGCCGTTGCCGTCCGCGAAGCTGCGCGGGTAGATCTGGTAGACGACCGCGGAGGTCCACCACGGCGGGGCGGGGGGCGCCACCGGCGCGGTGGGCGTGGTGCCCACCGCGGGACCGGCGGCTGTCTCTGGGACCGCTGCTGCGGCGTCGGGCATGGTCATTTGATCGAGCCTCTCATCACGCCGGAGATCACCCAACGCTGGGCGAACAGGTACACCAGGAGCAACGGTGCCATGGCCATGAGGTAGGACGCGAAGGCAGCGGTGTAGTTGGTGTTGAACTGGCCCTGGAACACGTAGTTCGCCAGCGGCAGCGTCTGCGCCGACGGGTCGGAGAGCACCACGAGCGGCAGGATGAAGTCGTTCCACGCCCACACGCAGGTGAGGATCCCGACGGTGGCGAGCATCGGCGACAGCAGCGGGAAGACGACCTTGCGGAAGACCATCCACGTCGTCGCGCCGTCGAGCAGCGCGGCCTCCTCGAGCTCGATCGGGATCGACCGGATGAACGCCACGAAGAAGAGCGTGTTCGTCGACAGCCCGAACACCGTGTAGAGCAGGATCAGCCCGGCCTGGTTGTCCAGACCCATCAGCGCCGTCTGCTTCACCACGGGGAGCATGATGATGGGGAACGGCACGAAGATCGCCGAGACGAGGTAGAAGAAGATGCCCTTGAAGAACTTGCGGTGCATGTTCCGGGCGATGGCGTAGGCGACCATCGAGTTCGTGGCCAGGGTGAGCAGGACCGCACCGACCGTGATGAACGCGGTGTTCATCAGCGCCCGCGGGAAGTTCGTCAGCTCCCACGCCTCGGCGAAGTTCTGCAGGTTGATCGACGTCGGCAGCTCGAAGCCGGTCCCGCCGAGCTGGTCGGGGGTCTTCAAGGCCGTGATCACCGTGAAGTACAGCGGGATGAGGACGGTCAGCGCGCAGACCATGAGCAGCGCGGTGATCCACCAGTTGATCTGGCGGCCCTCCTCGTCACGCCGTGGCCGACGTCGGGTCTTGGGCTGGGCAGCGCGGGTCGCCGGGGAGATCTCGGCGGGTTCGGGGTTGAGGGTGGTGGTCATGAGAACGAAGCCTCCCGACGGTTCAGGACACGCAGCTGGATGAGTGAGATGGCGACGATGACCAGCAGGAAGATCACTGCGTTCGCCGTCTGGTAGGCGTATTCCCCGCCCTGGAAGCCACCGCGGTAGATGAGCAGCGACACCGACTGGGTCGACGTCCCCGGACCACCGTTGGTCAGGGCGACGATGTGGTCGAACACCTGGAGGAAGTTCTTCAGCGAGAGCACCATGTTGATCGTGAAGAACGCACCGATCAGCGGGAACGTGATCGAGGTGAACTTGCGGGCCATCCCCGCCCCGTCCAGCGACGCCGCCTCGTACAGCTCACCCGGGATGGTCTGGAGACCGGCGAGGTAGATGATGATGTTGAACGCTGCGGCCTGCCACACCGCGAGGATGACGATGCCCACCCACGCGAGGTCGGGGTTGGCCAGGATGCTCGTCGACAACGCCGTGATGCCCAGCCGGTCCGCGATCTCGGGCAGGGAGTTGGAGAACAGGTAGTTGAAGACGTAGCCGATGATGAGGATGGAGAGGATGTTGGGGATGAAGAAGATCCCGCGCATCCCGGTCTGGAACTTGATCTTCGCGTTGAGGCCCAGGGCGATCGCCAGCGAGATGACGTTCACCACGATCGTGGCGACGATCGCGAAGCCGAAGGTGAACAGGTACGCGTCGATCACCTGGTCGTCTTTGAACAGGTTCACGTAGTTGTCGAACCACGTGAAGTCCCAGGTCCCGTAGCCGGCGTAGTTCGTCATCGAGAAGAAGATGCCGGAGAGCACGGGGATCGTGTGCAGGATGAAGAACAGCGCGATGGCCGGGATGACCATCCAGTAGAAGGTCGGTGCGACGCGGCCGATGCTGCTGCGTCGTGGGGCGCTGCTCGTGCTCGACGGCTCAGGAACCGTCGGGCTCAGCGGGGGTGAGGCCAGTGCCATGGTCGTGCTCCGTCATCTCTTGGACGAGCGAGACGCGACTTTGCGCCACTCGCTGTCGAGGTCGGTCAGGAACTTCTCGGTGTCGCCGTCGAGGATGAACTGCTGCAGCATGGGCTGCAGCGGGATCGCCGACGGGATCTGGTGGTCGATGTACCCGGTGATTCGCCCCTGCGCCACGAAGTCGTTGAGACCGGCGAGGTAGGGGTTGGTCGAGGGCTCAGCGTCCTTGAGCGGGGAGAAGGTGGACTGCGCCTCGCCATAGGTGGCCACGTTCTCGGCCCGCATCAGGTAGTCCATGAACAGGTCGACCTCGGCGCGGTGGGGGGTGTCCCGCCCCGCGACGAGCACCACGTCGACCCCGGTGACCAGCAGGTTGCGCTCCGGGTCGTTGGAGGACGGGTAGGGGAAGGTCCCCAGGTCGAGCTCGGGGTTGTTGGCGAGGATGGGCGCGATCGCGTAGGTCCCCTGCAGGTACATCGCCGACTCCCCGTCGGCGAAGGCCTTGTTCCCGGCGTTGTAGTCGCGCGAGTCGCGGTTGTCCTGGTTGTAGGAGAAGAGCTGCTTGAGCTTCTCGGCGGGCTCGACGAAGTCCGCGCTGAAGGAGGCCCCGGAGTCTGGGCTGACGTCGGTCCCCTGCGCGCGCAGGTCCTCGAAGAAGTTCTCCGGCATGAGCGCCGCACCGAGGTTGTTGAACGCCGGCAGGACCGTCCACTGCTCCTTGAGCGTGCCGTAGAACGGCGTGATCCCGGCGGCCTGGAAGGCGTCCGCGGCGGCGATGAGCTCGTCCCAGGTCGTGGGCACCTCGATGCCCTGCTCGGCGAAGATCGTCTTGTTGTAGATGATGCTCGAGGCGGCCAGGGCGAAGGGCACGCCGCTGATCTCCTCCTCGAACTGGCCCAGCGCCGTGACGATGTCGATCGGTTCCTGGGCGACCGTGGTCAGCGCCGCGGTGTCGCTGAGGTCGGCAAACACGCCGGCCTGGGCGAGCTCACCGAAGGTGGCGCCGGCGTTGAGGGTCATGACGTCAGGGACCTTGTCCTTGACGAGCAGGGTCCGCAGCGCCGTGTCGGCGTTGGGGACGTGGTTCTGCACGATCGTGATCCCCGGGTTCTCCGCCTCGAAGCCGGCGATGAGGTCGTCGAACTGGGCGATCGCTTCCGGCTTGAACTGGAAGAAGTTCACGGTGACGCCCTCGGACTCAGGGGCGCACCCGGCGGCGGCGACGAGCCCGAGCGCCGCGACGGCGGCCGAGGCGACGACGCGGTGCAGCCGGCGTCGGGCGTGGGTGTGCCCTGGGCGGGAACGGGGCGGGTCTGTCTTGATCGGGAACGGTGTGGGATGCATTCTGCGCCTCCTTGCGCGAGCAAACGGTGACGACACGACCCGGTGCGGGGCTGTCGAGGCTGGTCGGGAGCGCCCCGGCTGGTGGCGTGGTCGCTCCCGGTGACGCGGGCCCTCAGGTGGTGGCTTCGACGTCGAGGAGCACGAGCTGCTCCGGGTAGAGGACGGGGGCCTGCAGGCCAGCGGTGGCCAGTGCGCGCCCGGTCGTGGTGACGCCGCGCTGGGCCCACAGCAACGGGGACTGCCCCGGGCCGGGGACGGCGTCGAACGGCTCCGCGAGACGGACGGTGTAGGTGCGCAGCGGGTCCAGTCCGGGCAGGTGCAGGCGCCCGGGCGGGTAGGTGGCGCTCGTCGCGCGCTGGGTGAAGGTGAACAGGGCCCGCGATCCGTCGGCGGCCACGACCCCGCGCAGGTCCATCGACGCGTCGGGCAGGTCGGCGTGGACGGTGCGGCCGGTGTGGGCGAGGTCGCGGGCGGCCTTGTGCGCACCGACCCAGCGGGTGAGCTCGGCCTCCTCGGCATCAGTGATGTGGGAGATGTCCCACTCGATGCCCAGGTGCTGGAAGAACGCGACGCCCGCGCGCAGGGAGAGGTCGTGGCTGCGGTGCGTGGAGTGCGAGCGCGGGCCGGAGATGTGCGCGCCCATGAGCTCGGGCGGGAGCAGCAGACCGGTGTAGCGCTGGTTGTCGAGGCGCTCGATCGGGTCGATGCAGTCGCTCGTCCAGATCCGGTCGGTCCGGGCCAGGATGCCGAGGTCGACGCGCGCCCCGCCCGAGGCGCAGGACTCGATCTCCAGCCCGGGGTGGCGTTCCTTGAGCGCGTCCAGCAGCCGGTACAGGGCGAGGGTGTGCTCGTACACGACGGCGCGTCCGGTGCTGGCGTCACCGGCTCCGAGCAGGTCCCGGTTGTGGTCCCACTTGATGTACGCGATGTCGTACTCGCTGAGCAGGGCGTCGATCCGGGCGAGGATGTGGTCGAAGGCCTCGGGGATCGCGAGGTTGAGCACCTGCTGCTGGCGGGCGGGGACGGGCAGGCGCCCGCCCGGCTGCAGCAGCCAGTCCGGGTGCGCCCGCGCCAGGTCGGAGTCGGGGTTGACCATCTCGGGCTCGAACCACAGCCCGAACTCCATGCCGAGGCCGCGCACGATGGAGATGAGCGGGTCCAGGCCCTGGGGCCAGACGGCCGGGTCGACGTACCAGTCACCCAGACCGGCGGTGTCGTCGCGGCGGCCGAGGAACCATCCGTCGTCGAGCACAAACCGCTCGACGCCGACGCGGGCAGCCCGCTCGGCGAGGGCGGTGAGGGTGGCCAGGTCGTGGTCGAAGTAGACCGCTTCCCAGGTGTTCAGGGTGACCGGGCGAGGGCGGCGCGGGTGGACGTCACGCCCCCGGATCTCGGTGTGGAAGCGCCCGGACAGCTCGTTGAGGCCCTCGCCCCAGGAGCCCATCGCGAGCGGGGTGGCGTAGGACTCCCCCGGGGCCAGCACCAGCTCACCGGCCAGCAGCAGCTCGCTCGCCTGCAGGAACGCCTCGGCAGTGATGGTGCGCTCGGCGGCGAGGCGGTGGTTGCCGCTCCAGGCGACGTGGACCGCGTGGACCAGTCCGGACTCGAAGGCGAAGCCGCGTTCCCCGGCCGCGAGCAGCACGCTCGCGTCGGCGCCCGGGCGGCCCTTGCGGCTCTCCCGCAGGTGGATGCCGACGGTGAGGTCGCGGCGCTGGGGGGAGCGCTCGCGCAGGTGGCGTCCGGTGGTGTCGAGGACCTCGGTCGCGGTGGCCGGCAGCGGGAAGGTGGGGGTCAGCGCGACGAGCTCGAAGGGGGTGTCGGCGAGGTTGGTGACGGTGAGGCGCTGGGTGAGCAGACCGGCCGCGGTGACCTGCAGCTCGACGACGACCTCGAGGCCGGCGACGTCGTCCCGGGCTGTGACCGTGGCGCTGGTCTCGGTCGCGGCGACGTCGGTGAGCGCAAGGGCGCTGGAGAAGGATCGTCCGGCGCGGTGGCCGTCGAGGCCGGGGGTGCCCTGCCAGCCGAAGGCGTCCTGGGGCAGCAGGGTGAGCCGGGCCGGGACGTCGATCCCGCCGGAGACCCGCTGAGGCGCGGCGGCGAGGGCGATCCCGTCGAGCGCGGCGGGGCTGATCTCGCCCAGGTCGGTCCCCCAGTGCACGATGGCGGGGAGCCCGCCCGTGGTGAGGTCGAGGACGACGCTGGTGCCGCCGTGGCGCAGGTGGAGAGTGCTTCGTTGCATGGTTAATTTCTAGACGGAAAGAATTGCCCTGTCAACCCCTACGATTTGAGAGGTTTGAGAAATGCTCTCGTCGCACAGGGCTGGAAATAGTATGATGATGGAACGTAATACGCTCCGACAAGGAGAAACACTCCATGACCTCGCAGTCGAGCCCTCCGCTCAGCGACTCCGCCCGCGACCTCGCCCGCGAAGTTCTCGTCCGCGGTCCCATCTCGCGCGGCGACGTCGGGCGGCGTCTGGGTCTCTCCCCCGCGAGCCTCACCCGCCTGAGCAAGCCCTTCTTCGACCAGGGCATCTTCATCGAAGGCACCGAGCTGACCGACGGAGGCGTCGGGCGCCCCGCTCGCCCGCTCGACATCCAGGTCAGGGCCCTGAGCTTCGTCGGCATCAAGATCACCGGCGACGCGGCCCTCGGGGTGAGCACGGACCTGCGCGCCAACGGGCTCCAGGACGCCCGCGCGACGTTCGGGACGACCGACCTGCCCGCGGTCCTGGAGGCGATCGTCGCCGTCGTGGAGGCTCTGGGCGGGCCGTCGCACTTCGCCGGGATCGGCATCAGCATCGGTGGCAACGTCACCGGCGACGGCGTCGTGCAGCGCGCGCCCTTCCTCGGCTGGCGCGACGTCGACCTGGCGACCGCGGTCCGGGACCGCCTCGGGCTGCCCACCACGGTCGAGAACGACGTGGTCGCGCTGACCGCGGCCGAGCACTGGTTCGGGGCGGCGCGCGGACGCACCGACTTCGCCGTCATCACCATCGGCGCCGGGGTCGGCTACGGCCTGGTCGTCAACGACCGCCTCATCCGCACCCCCGACGTCGGGCTGGGTCTGCTGGGCCACTTCCCCCTCGACGCGAGCGGCCCGCTGTGCATGGACGGCCACCGGGGCTGCTCGACGGCGATGCTCTCGATGCCGAGCATGACCGCGCAGGTCTCCACGGCACTGGGCCGCCCCGTCACCTACGAAGAGGTGCTCGACCTCGCCGCCGCCGGCAGCGCCCCCGCCCGCGCGGTCGTCGAGTCCGCCGGGCGTGCGCTCGGCCGCCTGGTCGCCGCGGTCACCAACATCGCCATGGTCTCGACCGTGGTGCTCTCGGGTGAGGGCATCGCCCTGCTCGACGCCGTCGGCCCGGAGTTCGAGGCGACGCTCGCCGCGGACCGCGACCCTGACGCCAGCCCCCTCGAGCTCCTCGTCGACACGACCGGCTTCACCGCCTGGGCCCAGGGCGCCGCCGCCGTGGCCATCCAGAACAACATCGGATCCCTGGGAACCTGAGACGCGGCACTCGGGCGTCCGTGGGCGCCCGCCGCGGACGCCCGCCGCGGCCGCCCGCCCGTCGAGCTCGCGAATCCCGCGCCGAACTCGTGAGCCGTTCGCCGAACTCGTGAGCCACGGCCGTCCGCGACCCTAGAACCCCCGTCGCTCACGAGTTCGGCGAACCATTCACGAGTTCGGCGAGCCGCGGACGAGCTCGGCGGGGCCGACGCCGCCGGGCGCCACCGGGCGCCACCGGGCGCCACCGGGCGCCACCGCCGGGCGGCGTCGCCGGCCCACACCACCGGACCCACGCCGTCGGGCACGACAAAGGGCTGGTCCGCCCGGGAAATCCCGGGTGAACCAGCCCTCTGCAAGCGCTAGCGCGCGGTGGAGCGGGGTGGACTCAGAAGTCCATGCCGCCCATGCCGCCGTCGCCGCCCGGCATGGAGCCGGCCTTCTCGGGCTTGTCGGCGACAACTGCCTCGGTGGTGAGGAAGAGGGCCGCGATCGAGGCAGCGTTCTGCAGAGCAGAGCGCGTCACCTTGACCGGGTCGTTCACACCAGCCGCGAGCAGGTCTTCGTACACGCCAGTGGCGGCGTTGAGGCCGTGACCGGAGGGGAGGTTGCGGACCTTCTCGGCCACAACTCCACCCTCGAGGCCCGCGTTGATCGCGATCTGCTTGAGCGGAGCGTCGATCGCGGCACGCACGATCTGCGCGCCGGTCGCCTCGTCGCCCTCGAGGGCGAGGATGGCAGCAGTCTCGAAGGCGAGCTTGCCGGCCTGGATGAGAGCGACGCCACCACCGGCGACGATGCCCTCTTCGACGGCAGCCTTCGCGTTGCGGACAGCGTCCTCGATGCGGTGCTTGCGCTCCTTGAGCTCAACCTCGGTTGCGGCACCGGCCTTGATGACCGCGACACCGCCGGCGAGCTTGGCGAGGCGCTCCTGGAGCTTCTCGCGGTCGTAGTCGGAGTCCGACTTCTCGATCTCGGAGCGGATCTGCTTGACGCGGCCAGCGATCTGGTCGACGTCGCCGGAGCCTTCGACGATCGTGGTCTCGTCCTTGGTGACGACAACCTTGCGAGCCTGACCGAGCAGGTCGAGGGTCGCGGTCTCCAGCTTGAGACCGACGGTCTCGGAGATCACCTGTCCACCGGTGAGGATGGCGATGTCCTGGAGGATCGCCTTGCGGCGGTCTCCGAAGCCCGGAGCCTTGACGGCGACGGACTTGAACGTGCCGCGGATCTTGTTGAGCACGAGGGTCGCAAGAGCCTCGCCCTCGACGTCCTCGGCGATGATGAGCAGCGAGCGACCGGCCTTCATGACCTGGTCGAGCAGCGGCAGCAGGTCCTTGACGTTCGAGATCTTCGACTCGACGATAAGGACGTACGGGTCTTCGAGGACAGCTTCCTGACGCTCGGCGTCAGTCTCGAAGTAGCGGGCCAGGAAGCCCTTGTCGAAGCGCATACCCTCGGTGAGCTCGAGCTCGAGGCCGAAGGTGTTCGACTCCTCGACGGTGATGACACCTTCCTTGCCGACCTTGTCCAGCGCCTCGGCGATGAGCTCGCCGATCGCGGTGTCCCCGGCCGAGATCGCAGCGGTGGCGGCGATCTCTTCCTTGGTCTCGATGTCCTTGGCAGCGATGAGCAGCTGCTCGATGACACCCTCGACGGCCTTCTCGATGCCGCGCTTGAGGGCGATCGGGTTGGACCCGGCGGCGACGTTGCGCAGTCCCTCACGCACGAGCGCCTGGGCGAGCACGGTAGCCGTGGTCGTTCCGTCTCCGGCGACGTCGTCCGTCTTCTTGGCGACCTCCTTGACGAGCTCGGCGCCGATGCGCTCGAACGGGTCTTCGAGGTCGATCTCCTTGGCGATGCTCACACCATCGTTCGTGATGGTGGGCGCTCCCCACTTCTTGTCGAGGACGACGTTGCGGCCCTTGGGGCCAAGCGTGACCTTCACGGTGTCGGCGAGGATGTTGAGTCCACGCTCCATACCGCGACGGGCCTCCTCGTTGAAGGCGATGAGTTTTGCCATTGGGGTGTGATCCTCCACTGGTGGCGTGTGATGGTCGGCTCGTGCCCGCGACGGACGGCGTGGATCGGTGGCGTTCATGTCACGCCGCCGGGTCCGCGCCTCACTGGTCGACCCATGTTTCTGTCACTCTCGGTGCGAGAGTGCTAACGCCATTATTGGCACTCGACCCCCGAGAGTGCAAGGCCGACCGACCATTCCACGCCCCTCAGCGGTACGCCGACGGCGGAAACAGGTCTTGCCGCGCGCGATACTGTTCTTCCGTGACCTTCACCACACAGGACGCCGACGTCGAGGTGGCTCCCGCGCCGCCGCAGTCGCCACCGCGCCCCGTGCGCAGCCGTGGCCTGCGCGGATGGCCCCCGCGCCGCCCACTCAGTCACAGTGCCCGACGCCGCCTCCCCCCGGTCGCGGCCGGCGCCGTCGTCACCGCCCTCGTCCTGGGCACGACCGCAGCCGCCTGGCACTCCCAGCGCGGACCTTTCGCCCCCGCCCAGACCACCGCCGTCGTCCCCCTCGCCTCGACCGGCCTCGCGGTGGCCCCCGACGGCACGCGCACTCCGCTCGCCCCGGACAGCGGGCTGGTCTTCCTCGACGGCAGCCGGGTCGCGGTCGCCGACCCCGCCACGGCGACCCCCGCCGAGCTCGCCGCCGCGCAGGACATGCGCGACTGGGTCGCCTCGGGCACCGTCCCGGGCGCCGGCACCGAGTTCGAGGACATGTCCGAGAACGCGCTGCTCGACCTGTACGCGCTCACCCTCGACGACGGCGCCGTGGTCGCGGGGTGGACCCCGCACTGGCGCTACGCCTGGCCGCGGGACAACGCCTTCGTCGCCGCCGCGCTGGCCGCGACCGGGCACACCGACGACGCCCTGGAGATCCTGGAGTTCCTGCAGAAGGTCCAGCACCCGGACGGGTCCTTCGAGGCCCGCTACCTCCCCGACGGCTCCGGTCCGCCCGACGACCGCGGCGTGCAGACCGACGCGACCGGGTGGGCGCTGTGGAGCACCTCGACCGTGCTCGCCGAGATCAAGGACCCGGCGGCTCGGGCGGCGGCGGCCCGCCTGCTCAAGCCGCTCATCGAGCGCAGCACCACCCACGCCCTTGCGCTCACCGAGGACGGCACCACCCTGCCCCCCGCCTCCCCCGACTACTGGGAGAAGCGCACCCGCAAGGCCACGCTCGGGACGTCGGCCCCGCTGCTCATGGCCCTGCAGGGGGCCGACGACCTCTTCGTCCTGCTCGACAAGCCCTTCCGGGCCACCACCGTCGCGCGGGCCGCGACGACCTTCGACGGCGTCGTGCGGGAGAAGTTCGGCCCGACCTTCCCCCGGGAGCAGGGCGGTTCCGACGTCGACACCGCCGTCGCGTTTCTGCTCCCCCCGTTCGCCGACGCGGTCGACGACGACGTGCTGGCCGCGTGGGCGGCCGCGCCGGAGGCGATGGCGCGCTCCGGCGGAGGCCTCGCGCCCGGGGCCGGCTGGAAGCAGGACGGCATCTCCTGGACCCCGACCACGACCGTCTTCGCGATGACAGCAGCCGCGCTCGGTGAGGACGAGGCGGCCGTCGGCTGGCTGCGGTGGGTCGACGAGCACCGCACCACGACCGGGTCCATCCCGGAGAAGGTCCTCTTCGACGGCTCCCCCGCCCAGCTCGCCCCCCTCGCGTGGAGCAGCGCGAACGTCCTCCTCGCCCTCACCTACCTCAACAACTGACCCGCCCCGCCCACCGGCCAGGCCGGAGGCCGGGCCGGCTGCGGGCCCCGGGCGGGCCCCACCTCCCGCTGAGTGCGGCCGTTCGGCTGCCAGGCGTCCGGTTTGTCCAGCCGTTCGCCCGCACTCAGCGAGGGAGGGAGGGCGGGAGGGAGGGGGGAGGGCGGGAGGGAGGAGGGAGGGAGGGCGGGCGGGCGGGCGGGTTGAGGGTCGGCTAGGGGGCGAGGGAGGGGAGCTCGCGGATGCCGAACCGCTCGCGCAGGACGCGGCGGGCGGCGTACCACCCGCCCAGGCCGTGCACCCCGGGCCCCGGCGGGGTCGACGCCGAGCACAGGTACGCCCCGTCCACCCCTGTGCCGTAGGGCGCGAGCCACGGCGTGGGCCTCGCGAGGATCTGCCACGGGGTCACCGCACCGGCCGCGATGTCACCGCCGACGTAGTTCGCATTGTGGGCAGCCATGCCCTGAGCGGTGACCGCCCGTGAGGCGACGACGACGTCGCGGAACCCGGGGGCGAAGCGTTCGAGCTGGGCGGTGATCGCCTCGGTCGGGTCCACCTCGGACCCCGCCGGGACGTGCGCGTACGTCCACAGCGGTCGCAGCCCGCCGGCCGCCCTGCCCGGGTCGGCCACGGTAGGGTCGCTCGCCAGGACCATCGGCCGGGCGGCGTGGCGGCCGCGGGCGACGTCGTGCTCGGCGCGGGCCATGTCCGCCCGGGAACCGCCCACGTGCACGGTCCCGGCCCGCCCGACCTCGGCGTGCGCCCACGGGACCGGTCCGGAGAGCACGAAGTCGACCTTGGCCGCGGCGTTGCCGTAGCGGAAGCGTCCCAGCGCCCGCCGTGCCCGCGACGGCATGGTCTCGGCGAGGATCTGGGCGGCCATCCGCGGGGAGGTGTCGAAGACGTAGGCCCGCGCCGGCGGCAGGTCACCCGCCCCGACGACGACGCCGGTGCGCACCTCTCCCCCGTGCGCGGCCAGGTCTGCGAGCAGCGCTGCGGTGATGGCCACCGAGCCGCCCCGCGGGATCGGCCAGCCGGACGAGTGGGCGAGGGACCCGAGCAGCAGCGCGGTCCCGGCACCCGCGAGGGACGGGAGCGGTGTGATCGCGTGCGCGGCGACGCCGGTGAGCAGCGCCGGGGCGACCTCACCGGAGAACCGGGCCCCCCACGCGGCGCTCCCCTGCTCGGCGACGGCCAGCCCGAGGTGCGCCGCGACCCGGGCGGTGGCGGCGAGGTCCGCAGCTCCCGAGCGCCAGCCCCGCGATCCGGCCTGGCTCCCGGGTGCCGGTTCCCCGGGCCACCTCAGGCGCCGCTCCCCGAGCATGAGGGAGACCGCCGCGGCGGGCGCGGCCGCCAGCGGCCCCAGGAGCGAGCGCCACGCACCGGCGTCGGCCCCGAGGGACTGCGCGGTCCGCTCGAGATCGCGGTAGGCGATGCCGGCGCGCGCCCCGTCGAGCGGGTGCGCGTACGCCGCCTCGGGCTGGAGCAGCTCGACGCCGCGCCCGGCCAGGTCGAAGGCCCGGAAGAACGGGGAGGCGAGCGCGAGCGGATGGACGGCCGAGCACAGGTCGTGCTCGACGCCGTCGGCCAGGCCGAGCGGCTCCGTCCGGGCGCCCCCACCAGGGGTCGGCTGGGCCTCCAGGACCAGGACGGTCAACCCGGCCCGAGCCAGGGTGACCGCTGCCGCGAGACCGTTCGGCCCGGACCCGACGACGACGACGTCGGTCACCTGCTGACTAGTTCCCGAACGATCCCGCGAGGACGACCGAGACGGGCCCGACGAGCTTGGGCGCCTCGATCACCTGGGTGATGCCCAGCAGCTGGGCGACCTCGCGCGCGGAGGCCTCGCTGGCGGAGTCCTTGAAGTACACCAGGGAGCTGGTCGGCTTGGTGCCGGTGAAGTTGTCGGCGACGACGTCGGTCCAGCCGGCGTCGGCCAGGGTCTCGGCGGCACCGGCGGCCACGCCGGACCGGCCGGTCGCGTTGAGCACCCGGACGGAGGTCGCGGTGTCAGCGACGGCGGGCGGCTCGACCGGCTCCTCGGGCTCGACCGTAGGCTCCTCAGTGGCCTCGACGTCGGGGGTCGCCGCATCCGTGGCGTCGGGGGTCGCGGCGTCCGCGTCCTCGGTCGGCTCGACAGGAGCCGTCGCGGCCTGGGTCGGTGCGATGTTCAGCCGTGAGGTCGGCGACTGCGCGAGGTAGTAGACCGTTCCCACCGCGAGCACCGCGCAGGTCACCACGACGACGACGAAAGGCGCGACCTTGTTCCAGGCGGACTTGGGGGCACGGTGCACGCCGGAGGGCGCAGTGTCGGGCTCCAGGACGTCGAACTCGTCCTCGGGGTACTTCGAAGTCGGCTTGCTCACGGCCCAAGGTTAGCGGGTGCCACGGAGAACTTCGACGGACGCGCTGGCCTCAGGGCTGACTGCGGCGCTGGGTGCGTTCACGCTGACGGCTGGCGCGCATCCGACGGAGCCGCTTGACGAGCATGGGTTCCGCGGCGAGCGCTGCCGGTGAGTCGAGCAGCGTGTTGAGCACCTGGTAGTACTGGGTCGCGGACAGATCGAAGAGCTCGCGGACCGCCTGCTCCTTGGCGCCCGCGTACTTCCACCACTGCTTCTCGAAGGCCAGGATCGCGGCGTCGCGCTCGCTCAGCACCGCCGTGTCCGGGGCCGGAGCCTCCTGAACGGCCTCCGGGGCGCCTGTCGGGGACTCCGCGTGGATGAGGGGCTGGACGCCTGACTGGTCGCCCGCCTGGTCCTCGGACCGGGGCGGGTCGGCGACTACCTCGAACATGCTGACTCCCACCTGCTGGTCCTCCCGCTCGGGTCGTTGTCCTGGTCCACGTCCGGCTCACGTCCGGCTCATGTCCTGCTCGATGTCCTGCGGCCCGCGCTTCCGCTCCTCGCGGTCCGCACGGCGTGCACACCACATCCGCCGAGGACCTCCCCGGCCCGTGGCGGGGAGACGTCACCTCGCCGACCGGTCAGGACCGGGCGGCCCATCCCTGCATCTTACGTGCGAATGACATGGGAGTCATTCGTCTGGGACCCTCGGAGAATGCCCCTCCTCGACTCCGTCGCCCCCGACTGGGCGGCGGCCCTCACCCCGGTCGCCGCCCTCATCGACGACCTCGACGCCCGGCTGCTGCGCCCCGTCGCCGACGCGGCCGACGCCGCAGACGCCGTGGGACCGTCGGCGCCCACAGTGCCCACCGCGAACCTCGTGCTCCCCGAGCGCGCGGCGGTGCTGCGCGCCTTCCGCGAGCCGCTCGCCGGGGTGCGGGTGCTCGTCGTGGGGCAGGACCCCTACCCCACGCCGGGGCATGCGATGGGGCTCTCCTTCTCGGTCCAGCCGCACGTCCGCCCGCTGCCGCGGTCGCTCCAGAACATCTTCACCGAGCTGCACGACGACGTCGGTGCCCCCGCGCCCGCGACCGGGGACCTCACCGCCTGGGCGGACCAGGGCGTGCTGCTGTGCAACCGGGTGCTGACCGTCGCCGCCGGTGACGCCGGTTCGCACCGCGGACTCGGGTGGGAGGCGGTCACCGACCGTGCCATCGCCGCGCTCGTCGCCCGGGGCGGGCCGCTCGTGGCCGTGCTGTGGGGACGGGACGCGCAGTCCCTCACCCCCGCGCTGGGGGACGTCCCGATCATCGCGAGCGCACATCCCAGCCCGCTGTCCGCCCGCCGGGGGTTCTTCGGCTCACGTCCGTTCTCCCGGGTGAACGAGCTGCTGGTCGCCCAGGGCGCCGCGCCCGTCGACTGGACGCTACCTGCCGCGCCGGCCGTCGAACCCGCCGGGGTGCTGTTCTAGCCCCCGGCCGCGCTGCCCTGGAGCGGGCTGCTGGTGCGACACGGGTGACCGTTCTGAGGCGCCGGTGTTGATCTGCGTCAGAATGGGAGGATGACCGAGTCCGAGAGCTCCCCGAACCCGCAGTCCCCCGCCCCGGCTGGCCCGCCCACCGAGGCCGCGCCGTCGGCCGCGGCTGGCCTGTCCGGCCCGTCTGCCCCGCCGCACCCCTCGACCGACGGCGTGGAGCACCTCCCGTCGCCGGGGCCGTGGTCACGCTATGTGGCGATCGGCGACTCGTTCAGCGAAGGCCTGTGGGACGTGCACCCCGACGACGACACCCAGTGCCGCGGCTGGGCAGACCTGCTCGCCCAGACCCTGTCCCACCGGCGCATCGACGCCGGGCACGACCCGCTGCTCTACGCAAACCTCGCGATCCGCGGCAAGCTCATGCGCTCGATCATCGGCGACCAGCTGCCGGCCGCCCTGGACATGAAGCCGGACCTGGTGAGCATCATCGGGGGCGGCAACGACATCCTGCGCCCCACGGTCGACATCGACCAGATCGCCCGCAACCTCGAGGACGCCGTCGCGGCGATCCGCGCGACCGGCGCCGACGTCCTGCTGTGCACCGGCTTCGACACCGCAGAGAGCCCGATCGTGTCGATGACCCGCGGCCGGGTGGGCATCTACAACTCCCTCATCTGGTCGATCGCCCACCGCCATGACGCGTTCGTCATGGACGTGTGGGGCATGCGGTCCCTCAGGGACTGGCGGATGTGGTCCACGGACCGCATCCACCTCACCCCTGAGGGGCACCGCAGGGTGTCCCAGGCCGCGCTGCGCGGCCTCGACCAGCTGCCCGACGACGAGGCGTGGGACGACCCGCTCACCCCGCTCGCGCCGGTCCCACGCATCGAGTGGGTGCGGGAGAACGCGCACTGGCTGCGTGAGCACGTCTACCCGTGGGCGACCCGCCGCCTGCGCAAGCAGTCCTCCGGCGACGCCCGGGCAGCGAAATACCCCGAGCTCACGCCGTTCGGGTGAGCTCGGGCGGGGGCCCGGCGACGCGCCGAGCTGGGGCGGGGGCCCGGCTACGCGCCGAGCTCGCGCAGGACCCCGGCGACCCGGCGCGCGAACCCGTCCGGGGTGTCCCCCGGCAGCGCCGCGACCGGGAACCAGGCCAGCGCCTCGCTCTCCTCGCTGACCGAGCCCTCCAGACCCCCGCGGGCGACGACGGCGTACCCCACGTCCCAGTGGACCGCGCAGCGGCCGAAGCCGTCACCGAGCCCGTGCCGGTCGACGTCGACGGGCGCCTTCCGGAGCAGGGCCAGGTCGTCGAGCCCGCTCTCCTCCCGCGCTTCGCGCAGCGCCGCCTCGGCCACCGAGACGTCCCCCGGCTCGACGTGCCCACCGAGCTGGACCCAGAACTGTCCCTTGCGGTGGAAGCAGAGCAGCACCTCGGTGAGGTCGGGGCTGAAGACGAAGGCGCTGCCGGTCACGTGCTCGGGGCCGCCGTCGCGCTCGAGCGCAGTGGTTGGTCGAGCGGCGACGAAGTCCGCGTAGTCGTCACGGAGCGCTCGCTGCGCCACACCCACCGGGGACCAGGCGGCCAGCACTCTGGCGAGGTCGGCGGTCCGGGGGTCGGCGGGGGCGGCGGGGTCGGCGGGGTCGGCGGGGTCGGCGGTCCTGGGGTCCTCGGGCTGCGCGGGGCGATCCATCCGGGAACCCTAACAACCCGTCTGCCCTGCGGCACCGCTGGCGGGTCGGGTGTGGTCGTCGGCTTGCGGCATCCGTGACAGAGTCGAACCATGACTGCCTCTTGGCCCTGGACCTCCGTCCCCGCACCGACCTTCACGCCCGCCACCTCGATCGCGGCCTATCAGATTCCGTCGTCACCCGGCGTCTACGCGTGGGTTCACGACGACGAGGTCGTCTACCTCGCCGCTGCGGCCTCGGGACTGAAGTCGCGGATCCGCACGCACCTGGGGACGACCACGGACCTGTCCCGGTCCGCCTTCCGGCGCGCCGTCGCGGGGCACGTCCTGACGACCCCGCCGGCAACCTCCCGCAAGCGGGCCAGCGTCCTCGACGCCAAGGACGTCGCCGCGGTCAACGCGTGGGTCCGCGAGTGCACCATCGGCTGGATCGAGACCACCTCCGCCGACGAGGCCCGCGAGCTCGAGGAGTCCCTCCTCTCCAAGCACCGCCCCCTCCTGAACAACCCGTAGGCCCCGCGGGTCCCCTCCGCTCTCCCGCCCGGCGCGCCGAACTCGTGAGCGGCTCGCCCACCTCGTGAACGGCTCGCCCACCTCGTGAACGGCCCGCCGAACTCGTGAGCCACGGGCGCCTCGGCGCGCGGACGGGCCCTCTCTCACGAGTTCGGCGAACGATTCACGAGCTCGGCGACGAACTGCACCGTGCGCGTCCCCGGACCGGACCGGCGCGCCACGCGCCTCCCCCACGGCGAAGGCCCCGCTCCGTGGATCACGGAACGGGGCCTTCGATGGAGCCGCCTGTCGGATTCGAACCGACGACCTTCGCTTTACAAGAGCGGTGCTCTACCAGCTGAGCTAAGGCGGCACGCACGGACGAGTCCGTGCGGTGAGAACCCTACCGCCACTTCCCTACCCGCGGAACCTGGCCAGTCGCCCGGGCCCGTCCGGGACTGCGGCCGGGACCACCCGAGCCCGCCCCGGGGAGCACCCGGGCCGGCGGCTGGTCGACCGTCGTCAGACGGCGGTCGACCGGCCGACCCGGCCCAGGGTCAGGGCGCGACGGCCGGTGCTGCAGCGGCGGCGATCTCCGCGGCGAGCGCACCCGGCTGGAGCCAGTTGCTGGTGATCTTCTCGTCGTTGATGAGGATCGTCGGTGTGCCGAAGCCACCCTGCTCGTTGAGCAGCTTCTCGTTGTTGAAGGCGATCTCGGTGAGCGCCTCGACGAACTTGTTGTAGGTGCCGTCCTCGATCCCTGCGGCCACGTCCTCAGGGACGCCGACGCTCGTGGCGACAGCTGCGATCTCGTCGTTGGTCAGCCCCTTGGTGCCTTCAGCGGGCTGCTGGACGAACATCTCGGTGTTGAAGGCGAGCGCCTGGGCGGGCGACTTCTCGGAGACGTAGGCGAAGGCCTGCGCGGACCGGGTCGAGAACGAGGCACCTTGGGACTGGGCGTCGAGGATCGACACGGGGTGCAGGACGAGGGTGATGTCGCCGTTGGTTCGCAGCTCGTCGAGCTCCGGTCCGTTGAGCTCCTCGAACTGACCGCAGATCGGGCACATGTAGTCGAGGTAGACGTCGACCCGGACGGCGTCGTCGCCCGACGTCGACCCGGCCTCGCCGGACTCGCCGAAGCTGATTCCGCCTGCATCGTCCGAGACGGACGGCACGGCCAGCCCGGCCGGGAACTCGGTGATCCCGGAGGAGACGGTCGGTCCGGCGCTCTTCATGATCATGTACCCGGCGAAGACGACCACCAGCAGACCGGCCAGGACCGAGGCGATGATCACGTTGCGCGTGCGCTTCTCACGCCGGATCTGCTCCTGCTGCAGCTTCAGGGCGTTCGCGCGAGCGGCGTCGCGGCGGTCAGCCTTCGAGAGCTGAGGTTCCTTGGTAACCATTGCGTTCTACTGCCTTTGTGAGAAGGGCCCGGTGCACGGCAGACTTTACTGGCCGAAACTGGGCGGTTCCTGAATGGGCGACCAGTCGATCGCGTGCCCGGACTGGACCAGGTCGAGGAAGAACCAGGACGCCAGCGCGGCGAGGACGACGACGATCAGGGTGCCGATCCACCCGGGTGCCACCCGGTTGAGTGCCACCCTCCCCCCGTGTCGCACGAGCGAGGTCACCGGGCCGAACCACAGCAGCACGGCAGCGATCGCCGTCGCCGTCGCCAGCACGACCGAGTAGACCCACGGTTCGTTGCCGCCGGAGCTGATCATCACCCGGTCGGTGGTCAGCGCCCACCACGCCACCCCACCGACGATGACGACCGTGCTCGCAGCGACCAGGAGCGAGGGAATCTCGGCGACCACGGCCCGCACCGCGTGCCACGGGCTGCGCACGACGGCGCGCAGCCCGTCGCCGCCGCGCACCCCCCGGACCTCGCGGCGGGAGTGGAAGGTGGAGTGGACGATCCCGACCATGTGCGCCACGACCGTCAGCGCGAGCAGCGTCACGAGCGTCTTGCCCGGGTAGGTGGCCCCGGCCAGCACGAGCGGGACGGCGAGCGCGAGCACAGCGAAGGGCCGACGCCGCACCGGCGGCGCGGTGTAGCCCTGCGGCGCCGGGAACCCGGGGCCGGGGCCGTGCTGGGCCGGGTCGGGGTTCATCATGTCGTAGGGGTAGGGGTCGCGGGCGTACGACGCCGGCACACCGGGCCCCGGGCCCCCTTGCCCCACCGGGGCCATCCGCTCGGTCGACGCCGCGCCGGCGCCCTGAACCGGCCACTGGACCGCAGGCTGCACCTGGGTCGCGCCCAGCCCGGCTTCCGGTGGCGGAGGTGGCGCAGGTGGTGCCGGTGGGGTCGTCGGCAGGACCGACGTGTGCGTGACGTTGACGGCGTCGGCGAACGGCTCGTGCTGGCCTACCCGGCCGTCGAAGGCCTCGGTCCGGGGCTCGTCCGAGCCCACGACCTCGGTGAGCGCACGATCCGCGCCGAGGATCTCCGTCCGGCCCTCCCCTCCCAGACCAGCACCACCGAGAGCACCAGCACCACCGACAGCACCGGCACCACCGAGCGCGCCCACGCCGCCCGCCGCCACTCCGGCCACGACCGGGTCGCCATTCTCGGCGGCCTCGCGAAGCGCGGCCACCACCCGGGTCGGCGCCCACCGCGCGGCCGGGTCAGCCACGAGCGCGCCGCGCAGCGCGGTAGCGGTGATGGGCCCGAGCCCCGCGGTGTCCGGGTCTCCGGAGCGGGCTCGGGCGATGACGGCCTCGAACGGGCGAACCCCGAACGGTGCCCGTCCGGTCGCGGCGAAGACGAGCATCGCGGCCCAGCCCCACCAGTCCGTGGCGGCCGAGGGGTCCATCCGGTCGAGGAGCTCAGGAGCGAGGTACCCCGGGGTGCCCATGACGAATCCGACCGAGGTGACCCGGGCGTCCTCCATCCCGTGGGCGATGCCGAAGTCGATGAGCACCGGCCCGGCGTTGCTGATCAGCACGTTGCCGGGCTTGAGGTCGCGGTGGATCACTCCAGCGGCGTGGACCGCTTCGAGAGCGTCGCGGAGCTGCTCGGCGAGCTCGTAGAGGTCGATGGCGTCGAGCGGCCCGCCGCCGGCGACCTCCTCCTCGAGGGTGGGGCCGTCCACGAGCGCGGTGACGATGAACATCTCCGAGGAGTCGGCCTCGGCGTCGAGCAGGTGCGCCACGGCCGGGTGGTGGACCTTCTGCAGCGCGCTGATCTCCCGCCCGAGCCGGCGTCGGGTCTCGGCGTCGGCGGACAGCTGGGTGTGCAGCAGCTTGAACGCCACGAGGTGGCCGCCGCCGTCGACGGCCTTGTACACGGCACCCATCGCACCCGCGCCCAGGGGCGAGACGATGCGGTATCCGCCGATCTCAGTTCCGGGCTCGATGCCGATCCGCTCCATGACGCTTACGGTAGCTGGCAGGAGCCGCTCGGGCGGTGCGCGCGGCGCGTTTCTCCAGGTGTCGATACCCTAGGGGTACTACAAGGAGTTGATCATGTATGGGTAAAGATGGGTTCAATCTCGTCGTCGTCGCCAACCGGCTGCCAGTCGACATGTCCGTCGCAGAGGACGGAACGGTGGACTGGCAACGGTCTCCGGGCGGTCTGGTCACGGCTCTCGAGCCGGTCATGCAGCAGGCCGACGGTGCGTGGGTCGGCTGGTCCGGCGCACCCGATCTGGTGGCCGAGCCCTTCGACGCGGACGGCATGCGCCTGGTCCCGGTGACCCTGAGCGCGAGCGAGATCGAGCAGTACTACGAGGGCTTCTCCAACGACACCCTGTGGCCGCTCTATCACGACGTCATCGCCCCGCCCGCCTTCCACCGCCACTGGTGGGACAGCTACCGCAAGGCCAACCAGCGCTTCGCCGAGGCAGCCGCCAGCCAGGCCGCCCACGGCGCGATCGTCTGGGTCCAGGACTACCAGCTCCAGCTGGTCCCCAAGCTGCTCCGCGACCTGCGCCCGGACCTGCGGATCGGGTTCTTCAACCACATCCCGTTCCCCCCGCTGGAGATCTTCCAGCAGCTGCCCTGGCGCCGCCAGGTGCTCGAGGGGCTGCTCGGCGCGGACCTCATCGGGTTCCAGCGCGGTGGCGACGCGTCGAACTTCGTCCGCGCGGTGCGCCGTCTCACCGACCTGACCACCCGTGGTCAGCACATCACGATCGACGCGACCGAGGACGCCCCCGCCCGCACCGTGCGCGCAGCCCCGTTCCCGATCTCGATCGACTCCCACCACTTCGACGAGCTCGCCCGCTCACCCCAGGTCCAGGAACGCGCCCGGGAGATCCGCCGGGACCTCGGCGACCCCAAGATCGTCATGCTCGGGGTGGACCGCCTCGACTACACCAAGGGCATCCGGCACCGGATCAAGGCCTACGGGGAGCTGCTCAAGGACGGCCGCCTCGACCCGGCCGAGTGCACCCTGGTCCAGGTCGCCAGCCCCAGCCGGGAGAACGTCGGCGCCTACCAGGAGCTGCGCGAGCACGTGGAGATCCTCGTCGGACGGATCAACGGCGAGTACGGCGAGATCGGTCACAGCGCCATCCACTATCTGCACCACTCCTACCCGCCCGAGGAGATGGCGGCGCTCTACCTGGCCGCCGACGTCATGCTCGTCACGTCCCTGCGCGACGGCATGAACCTCGTGGCGAAGGAGTACGTCGCGGCCCGCTCGGACACCGCCGGGGTGCTGGTCCTCTCGGAGTTCACCGGGGCGGCGGACGAACTCGCGGGCGCTATCATGGTCAACCCGCACGACATCGACGGCATGAAGGACGCCATCTACCGGGCGGCGACCATGGACTCCCGCGAGCAGCGCAAGCGCATGCGCCGGCTGCGGCGCAAGGTCCTCACCGACGACGTCGCGAAGTGGTCGGCCGGGTTCCTGGGCGCGTTGGGCGCCGAGCCCGCCCAGCGACCTGCTCCCACCACGCTGGCAATGACTCAGGAGTACTCATGACCGACGCGCAACACCCGCTCGACGCGGACCTGCTCGACGCCGTCGCGGCCTTCGTGGGCCTCGCCTCGCCCGGGCACCTGCTGCTCGTGGCGAGCGACTTCGACGGGGTGCTGGCCCCGCTCGTCGACGACCCGTCCGCCTCGCGCATGACGCCGGCCGCCGCGGCGGCGCTCGCCCGGCTGGCGCAGCTGCCCGAGGACCGGGCCCGTCTCGCCCTGGTCTCGGGCCGCACCCTGGACTCCCTCGACGCGCTCGCGCACGCGCCGTCGGGCACGCTGCTCATCGGCAGCCACGGCGCCGAGCGCGGCGAGGTGCTGCCCAGCGCGGCCGACGTCGCGCGGACACCGTTCGCGCTGAGCACCCAGGAGGCCGATCTGCTCCTCCGGGTGCGGAGCGGGCTCGAGGAGATCGCCTCCGGGGTCGAGGGCGCCTGGGTCGAGCACAAGCCGTCCGCGGCGGTGCTGCACACCCGGCTGGCTGCCGACCCCCAGGGCACCGAGGCGGCCGACGCCGGGCACGCGGTGGGGACCGAGCTCGGGGCGCACACGATGCGCGGCAAGGACGTCGTCGAGATCGCCGTGGTCGAGGTGTCCAAGGGCCGGGCGCTCACCGCGCTGAGCCGTGAGCTCGGTGCGGTCGCGGTCTTCTACATGGGCGACGACGTCACCGACGAGCGTGCCTTCGAGGCCCTGGGCCCCCGCGACCTCACGGTCAAGGTCGGTCCCGGCACCACGGCGGCCCGGTTCCGTGTCGCCACCCCCGACGACGCCGCAGCCGTCCTGTCCGCGCTCGCGGACGCGCTCTCGGACGCGTCCGGGGCGGGCAGTCACGACTAGGTCACAGTCGCCCCCGGAGGGCGTATGTGTGGCAGGATGAGTCCTGGCTCACACCATCGCTGGTTGGGGCTGTGTCAGCGAAGACGCTTCTGACACCTTTCACAACGGATCGTCCGGCACGTACCTGCCGGTGAAGGGCTGTAAATCTCATGGCAACTGTCACTTACGACCACGCAAGCCGGATCTACCCCGGGACCGAGCGTCCCGCCGTCGACCAGCTCAACCTTCACGTCGAAGACGGCGAGTTCCTCGTCCTCGTCGGCCCGTCCGGTTGTGGTAAGTCCACCTCGCTGCGCATGCTCGCCGGCCTCGAGGACGTCAACGCCGGCCGCATCCTCATCGGTGACCGCGACGTCACCGACGTGCAGCCCAAGGACCGCGACATCGCGATGGTGTTCCAGAACTACGCGCTGTACCCGCACATGTCCGTCGCCGACAACATGGGCTTCGCCCTGAAGATCGCCGGCAAGCCCAAGGCCGAGATCCGCTCTCGCGTCGAAGAGGCCGCCAAGATCCTCGACCTCACCGAGTACCTCGACCGCAAGCCGAAGGCCCTGTCCGGTGGACAGCGTCAGCGTGTTGCCATGGGCCGCGCCATCGTGCGTAACCCGCAGGTGTTCCTCATGGACGAGCCGCTGTCGAACCTCGACGCCAAGCTCCGCGTCCAGACCCGCACGCAGATCGCGTCGCTGACCCGCCGCCTCGGCGTCACGACCGTCTACGTCACCCACGACCAGGTCGAGGCCCTCACCATGGGTGACCGCATCGCGGTCCTCAAGGACGGCGTCCTCCAGCAGGTCGACACCCCCCGCGCGCTGTACGACACCCCGAAGAACGTGTTTGTCGCCGGCTTCATCGGCTCCCCGGCCATGAACATCGGTACCTTCTCCGTGGCGAACGGCGTGGCCAAGATCGGCCAGGCGCAGATCCCCCTCACGCGTGACGCCGTCGCCGGTCTCACCGCCGCGGACAACGGCAAGGTCACTCTGGGCTTCCGCCCCGAGGCCCTGGACATCGTCTCCGAGAGCGACCCGTCGGCCATCGAGATCGAGGTCAACATCGTCGAGGAGCTCGGCTCCGACGCGTACGTCTACGGAACCCTCAAGGGTGACCTCGCGGGAGCCGACCTGGCCTCCGCCGGAGCCGGTGACCACGAGGTCATCGTCCGCATCAACCCGCGCACCGCGCCGGCCAAGGGCGAGCGTATCCACGTCTCGATCCGCGCCGGCCAGGAGCACGTGTTCTCCCCGACCTCGGGTCTTCGCCTCTCCAGCCAGTGACGTAGGTTAAGGGGCGGGTGCGGGCTTAGAGCCGCACCCGCCCTTTTGCTGTCTCCGTCCCACCGCACGTCTCCGCATCTCCGCACGTCACCGCATGTCTCCGCACCCACCCTCCGCCTGTCGCGACGGCCACCCCGACGGGGTCGCCCGCTTCCTCCACCACGGAAAGGATGTCCCCGTGGCGCAGAACCTCCAGATCACCGCCTCCGCACCCGACCCGGCGCTCCTCGACCTCCCCTGGGACATCCCGCTCGAGAACTGGCCCGCCGAGGTCCTCGCGGCCCTGCCACGAGGACTCTCCCGGCACGTGGTCCGCTTCGTGCGGATGTCCGGTGGGGTCATCGCGGTGAAGGAGATCGGCGAGTCGGTCGCCTACCGGGAGTACGAGCTGCTGCGGCAGCTGAGCCGCATCGACGTCCCCAGCGTCGAGCCGGTCGGGGTGATCACCGGCCGCCAGGACAAGAACGGTGAGCGTCTCGAGGCGGTGCTCATCACCAAGCACCTGCAGTTCTCCCTGCCCTACCGGTCCCTGTTCAGCCAGACCCTGCGACCAGACACCGCGACCCGGCTCATCGACGCCCTCGCCGTGCTGCTCGTCCGCCTCCACCTCATCGGGTTCTACTGGGGTGACGTGTCGTTGTCGAACACCCTGTTCCGTCGCGACGCGGAGACCTTCGCGGCCTACCTCGTCGACGCCGAGACCGGGGACCTGCACCACAAGCTCAGCCCCGGCCAGCGCAACTACGACCTGGACCTGGCCCGTACGAACATCATCGGTGAGCTCATGGACCTCGCCGCGGGAGAGCTGCTCGACGAGGACATCGACACCATCGCGATCGGCGACGCGCTCGTCGAGCGGTACAACGAGCTGTGGCGCGCCCTGACCGACGAGGAGTCCTTCGGCGCCAACGAGCGGTGGCGGGTGGCTGCCCGCATCGACCGGCTCAACCACCTCGGCTTCGACGTGGGCGAGCTCGAGATCACGACCGACATCGACGGCACGAGCGTCCAGATCCAGCCCAAGGTGGTCGACGCCGGGCACCACTCCCGCCGTCTGCTCCGCCTGACCGGGCTCGACGTCCAGGAGAACCAGGCCCGGCGCCTGCTCAACGACCTCGACTCCTACCGCGCCGCGACGGACCGCCAGAACGACGACGAGGAGTTCGTCGCCCACGACTGGCTCTCCGGCGTCTTCGAGCCCACCGTGCGCGCCGTCCCCCGCGACCAGCGCCGCAAGCTCGAGCCCGCTCAGCTCTTCCACGAGGTGCTCGACCACCGCTGGTTCATGTCCGAGCAGCAGAACCGCGACGTCCCGCTGTCCGAGGCCGTCGCGAGCTACATCGACAACGTGCTGGTCGACCGCCCCGACGAGATGGCCATCCTCGGCCTCCCCCCCGAAGCCGCCGACCAGCAGGAGTAGTCCCCCGCCCGGCGCCCAGCTCGTGCCAGCCCCGCCGAACTCGTGAGCCACGCCCGTTCCGGGTCGCCAGACGCCCCTCGCTCACGAGCTCGGCGAACCGCTCACGAGTTCGGCGGGCGGCGCCGGACCGGCCGGGGACGCCGACGGGCGGTGCACCGTGAGGTGCACCGCCCGTCGTGGGTCGCGCTGGGTCAGGCCTGGGCGGCGCGGACCTTGGCGACCTCGTAGAGCGCGATGCCCGCAGCGACGCCGGCGTTGAGCGACTCCACGGTCGAGGCGATCGGGATGGAGACGATGACGTCGCAGGTCTCGCGCACCAGGCGGGACAGGCCCTTGCCCTCGGAGCCCACCACGAGCACGATCGGGTCGACCGAGAACGCCAGGTCACCGACCGACACCTCGCCGCCGCCGTCGAGGCCCACGATGAAGCAGCCGGCCGACTTGTACTCCACCAGCGTGCGGGTGAGGTTCGTCGCGCGAGCCACCGGCACCCGGGCCGCCGCACCGGCGGAGACCTTCCAGGCCGACGCCGTCACCCCGGCCGAGCGACGCTCGGGCAGGAGCACGCCGTGCGCACCGAAGGCGCCGGCGGACCGCAGCACGGCCCCGAGGTTGCGCGGGTCCGTCACCCCGTCGAGGGCGATGATGAGCGCGGGCTGGCCGAGCTCGGCGGCGACGTCGAGCAGGTCCTCGGCGTCCTTGTACACGTACGGGGGGACCTGGATCGCGACGCCCTGGTGCACGGAGTCGTCCGTGAGCCGGTCGAGCTCGGGCTTGGTGACCTCGAGGAGGTTGTACCCGCGCCCGGAGGCGATCTGCAGGATCTCCCGGGTGCGGTCGTCGGACTCGAGCCGGGACCCGATGTAGACGTTCGTCACGGGGACCTCGGCGCGCAGCGCCTCCAGGACGGCGTTGCGGCCCGAGAGGATCTCGTGGGTGGCCGAGCCGGTGCGCTTGGCGGGCTTGGACCGTCCCGCACCGGGGCGGGCCGAGCTGCGCCCGGGAGCCGGACGGCTGTACTCCGAGCGACCCGACGCCGGCGCGGCACCGGTGCGCTCGGCGGACGCCTTGCGCTTGCCGGCCGGGTGGTGGGGCCGGTCCTCGGCCTTGGGGGTCGGGCCGCGGCCCTCGAGGGCCTGCTCGCCCCATCCGCCGGATCCCTTGCGGGCGCCCTTCTTCGAACCGGGCTTGCGCACCGCTCCGCGGCGCTGTGAGTTGCCTGCCATCAGTTCTGGTCCTCCGTAGTTGTGGCCGCGAGTGTCCATCGCGCACCGAGTGCTGAGTCCTCGACGATGATCCCGGCCCGCGCGAGGCGGTCCCGGATGGCGTCGGAAGTAGCGAAGTCTCGGGCGGCACGCGCCTCGGCGCGTGCCTCGAGCTCGCAGGTGATGACCGAGTCGAGGGCCCTGCGGTACCGGCTGTCGCCGGTCCCTGCCGTCCACTGGCGCGGGTCGAGCCCGAGCACGTCGAGCATCGAGCAGACCGCGAGCAGGGCCGCCCGTGCGGCGGCGTCGTCCCGGTCCGCGAGTGCGGTGTTGCCGGCCTTGAGCCGCTCGTGCACGACGACGAGGGCCGCCGAGACGTTGAGGTCGTCGTCCATCGCCTCGACGAAGGCGTCGGGCAGACCGGCGGTGCGCACCTCGTCGTCGGGCAGGGGGCCCACGCGCTCGGTGGCTCGCTCGACGAAGCCGGCGAAGCGGTCCCAGGTGGCGTCGGCCTCCGCGACCGTCTCCGGTGTCCACTCGAGCATGGAGCGGTAGTGCACCCCGGCGAGGGCGAACCGCAGCACCGCCGCGCGGGTCTGGGAGAGCACCTCGGCGACGAGCAGACCGTTGCCCAGGGACTTGCTCATCTTCGCCCCGCCCTGGGTGACCCACGCGGAGTGCATCCAGTGTCGAGCGAACCCGTAGCCGGCCGCTTGCGACTGCGCCTGTTCGTTCTCGTGGTGCGGGAAGCGCAGGTCCAGGCCGCCACCGTGGATGTCGAACTCCTGGCCGAGGTAGCGCTGAGCCATCGCCGAGCACTCCAGGTGCCAGCCGGGGCGCCCGCGCCCGAACGGCGTCGGCCAGGAGGCGGTCTGTGGCTCGCCGGGCTTGGCGGCCTTCCACAGCGCGAAGTCGCGGGGGTCGCGCTTGACGCTCGCCTCGGCCTCGTCGACGGCGGGGGTGAGGTCTTCCAGGCGCTGGTTGGTCAGGGACCCGTAGGGCTCCCAGGAGCGCACGTCGAAGTACACGTCGCCGGGGCCGGTCTGGTAGGCGTGCCCGGCCGCGACGAGGCGGTCCATGAGGTCGATCATGTCGGTGACGTGACCGGTGGCACGCGGCTCGTAGGTGGGGGGCAGGTTGCCGAGCGCGTCATAGGCCTGGCTGAAGGCCCGCTCGTTGGTCGACGCCCAGGCCCACCACTTCTGGCCCGCAGCGGCGGACTTCGCGAGGATCTTGTCGTCGATGTCGGTGACGTTGCGGATATGGGTGACCGTGCTGCCGCTGCGGCGCAGCCAGCGGACCAGCACGTCGAAGGCCACGGCCGAGCGCATGTGCCCGATGTGCGGGGGGCTCTGCACCGTCGCACCGCACACGTAGATGCCGACCTCGCCCTCGATCAGGGGCTTGAAGTCGCGCACGTCTCGCGTAGCGGTGTCGTACAGGCGGAGGGTCACAGAGGCAAGGTTACCGGCGGGCCCGCTCCTGCGTGGAATTGTGCGCGTGGCGCGCAGTTCTCAGCCGAAGTTCTTGCCCTCGCCGCGGTACGTCGGGACGGTCTCGACCCGGGTGTCACCGCGGACCAGGTGCACCTCGTCGAAGCGTTCGTACTGCTCCCCCGCCTTGGCGTGGCGCAGCCACACCCGGTCCCCGATCGCCGGCAGCGCCGCAGCGGGCGCCCCGCGCCCTGCCCGACGCCGGACCCGCAGCGGGGTCTGCACCTCGCCGGCGCCCTCCCGCGGCAGCAGCCCCAGCCCGTGCGGGGACACCACGAGCGGCTGGCGGCTGCGCGAGGTCGGGCCGGAGGCGATGTACCCGCCGCCGAAGGCCGTCACGTGGTGGTCGGTGGGGTGGCGCACGACGTCCAGGCCGAAGAACGCTGCCGGGACCGCGTCGAGGGTGCGGTACCCGTCGAAGAGGCCGGGCTTGTAGAGCCCGGAACCCGCGGCGACCTCGGTGACCACCGGGTCGGCCGAGCTCGTCTCGAGCGACCCGGTCCCCCCCGAGTTGACGATCTCGAGCGGGCCGACGTGCGCCTCGACGGCCGCCACGACCTCACCGCGGCGGGAGGCGAGGTCGAGCACGGAGAACTTCTTCACCAGGCGCAGCGCGAGGCTCGTGTCCGGCAGACCGGCGACCTGCCCCTCGTAGAACATGGCGCCCACGAGGCGTACCCCGTCGGTGGCCGCGGCGCGGGCGGCGAAGCGGGCGGCCTCCTGCGGGGTGTGCACGGGTGAGCGCCGCACCCCCAGGTGCACGGTCGCCACCGCCGCCGCGACGTGCAGCTCGAGCCGCAGCGACGCGTCGACGTCGAGGCACAGCCGCACCGGGAGGTCGTCGGCGTCGGGCACTCCGTCGCCTCGGATACCGGCGCGGGCCGCGGTGATGAGGTCGAGGTGGGCCGCGTCGTCGACCATGATCGTGATCTGGGCGAGGGCGCGGGGGGAGGAGGCCAGCGCGGCGAGCGCGCCGCGGTCCACGCTCGGGTAGGCCACGAGCACGTCGTCGACCCCGGTCGAGACCAGCCACAGGGCCTCGCGCAGGGAGTAGGCCATGACGCCCCGGAACCCTGGGCGCGCGAGCGTTGCGGTGAGCAGGGAGCGCACCCGCACGGACTTGGACGCGACCCGGATCGGCGTGCCGCCGGCGCGGCGCACGAGCGCGTCTGCGTTGGCTTCGAAGGCGTCGAGGTCGACGACCGCGAGCGGGGCCGGCAGCCCTGCCGTCGCGGCGTCGAGACGCCGGCCCAGGGTCAGCGCTCCTCCACGAGGGACGCGATGTACTCCGCCATCATGAGCACCTGCTGCGCGGCGGCGGCGTCGTCGCGGTCGACGACCCAGGCCAACGACACCCCGTCGAGGAAGCTGGAGGTGAACCGGCTGATCTCCTCGATCGGCCGGGTCCACGTGATGCCCTGGTGCTCGGCGAAGGCGGTGAGCAGTGCGGCGGCGAAGGCACGCCCCTTGTCGTACTGTGCCGTCGCCAGGCTGCGCAGCGCGGTGCGGCGCAACGCGAAGAGGGCGAGCTCATAGCTGACGAGCTGGTAGTCACGCCGGGCCGACAGCGCCACCCACACCTGGCCCGCGACGGCGTCCAGGACCTCCGCGACGGAACCGTCGGCATCGAGCTTGAGGCTGTCCGGGGAGATGTTCTTGGTCGTGACGGACACGCTCATGGCTTTGAGGAGCTCGGTGTGGTCGTCGAAGACCTCCCGTGCGGACTCCCAGGAGATCCCCACGCTGTGGGCCGCGGCGCGCAGGCTCACGTGCTCGATCCCTTGGTCCGCTGCCAGCTGCAGGGCCCCGTCGACGATCCGGTCGCGGCGCTCTTCGAGCGTCCATCCCATGCTCTCTCCTCGGTCGAGTGCTTCGGGTACCTCCTCGTGCCCAGTCCATCATGGACTACATCCAGCACCCCGATCCCACCGGAACCACCATTTATGTGCATTGTGCGGGTTGCCGGGTGGCTAGAGTTCTCGCCATGACGACCTCGACGCCGCGGCCACAGGCGCCGCGCCCACAGCCATGGACCAACTGGGCCCGCACAGCGGCGTGCACCCCCGCGCGGGCGGTCGCTCCCCGGGACGAGGAGGGCGTCCGCGCCGCCGTGCTGGGGGCTGCCGCGCGCGGGGAGACGGTGCGCGCCGTCGGCGCCGGGCACTCCTTCACCCCCGCGGCGGCCACCGCCGGGACGATGCTCAGCCTGGACCACCTCACCGACCTCGAACGGCTCGTGCCGCTGCCCGACGGCGGGTCCCTCGTCACGGTCGGTGCGGGCATCCGCCTGCATGCCCTCAACACCCTGCTCGCCCAGAACGGGCTCGCGATGGTCAACCTGGGCGACATCGACCGTCAGTCGCTGGCCGGTGCGCTGAGCACCGGGACCCACGGCACGGGCGCCCGCCTGACCGGCCTGGCCGCGCTCGTCTGCGGTGTGCGGGTGCTCACCGCCGACGGGTCGGTCTACGACGCCGACGCTCAGAACCACCCGGAGCTCTTCGAGGCGGCGCGCCTGGGTCTGGGCACGATCGGGGTGCTGCTCACCGTGACGCTGCGGACCGCTGCGGCCTACTCCCTCACCGCGCAGGAGGAGCCGTGGGCCCTCGAGGCGGTCCTGGACGGGCTGACCGGTCCGGGCAACCTCGTCGACGGGAACGACCACTTCGAGTTCTACTGGTTCCCCCACACCCGGGGCACGCTCACCAAGCGGAACAACCGCGGGCCAGGTGGCGTGGGCGGCCCGGGCGGCGGCCTCTCGCGCTGGTCGCGGGCCCGGCGGTGGATCGACGACGAGCTGCTCTCGAACGGGGTGTTCACCGTCACGAACGAGCTGGGCGTCCTCGCGCCGTCAACGATCCCCCGGGTCAACCAGCTCGCCTCGCGCGGGCTGTCCGCCCGGACGTACACGGCGCCCTCGCACGAGGTGTTCATCACCCACCGCAGGGTGCGCTTTCGGGAGATGGAGTACGCGGTCCCGCGGGCCGATCTGCCCGAGGTGCTCGGTGAGATCGACCGGTGGATCGAGGCGTCGGGCGAGCGGGTGTCCTTCCCCGTCGAGGTGCGCTTCGCCGCGCCCGACGACGTCTGGCTGTCCACCGCGTACCGCCGCGAGTCCGCCTACATCGCCGTCCACCAGTACATCAGGACGCCGTACGAGCGGTACTTCGCCGGCGTCGAGACGATCCTGCGCCGTGCCGAGGGGCGCCCGCACTGGGGAAAGCTGCACACCTTGGGCGCCCGTGAGCTGGGCGAGCTCTACCCGCGGTTCGCTGACTTCCAGGCCATGCGCAACCGCCACGACCCGGCCGGGCTGTTCGCCAACGCCTACACCCGTCGGGTGTTCGGGGACTGAGCGCCGGCCGGCGGCGAGGCCGGCCGGCGGCGGGTGGCGGGCGGCTTGCGGCTGGCCGGGGACGTCAGCCGTCGTAGGCGGCCTGCAGCTCGGCGACGTCGAGCTTGTCCATGCCCAGGAGCGCCTGCATCACCCGGTTCACCCGGGCCGGGTCGGAGTCAGACATGAGCGGGCCCAGGGCGTCCGGCACGACCTGCCAGGACAGCCCGTACTTGTCCTTGAGCCACCCGCACCGTCCTGGCTCGCCGCCGTCGGCGGTCAACGCGTCCCAGAGGTGGTCCACCTCCGCCTGGTCCTTGGCGGCGACGGAGAGCGAGATCGCCTCGGTGAAGGGGAAGTCCTGACCGCCGTTGAGGGCCTGCATCCGGTTGCCGTCGAGCTCGAAGTCGATGCTCAGCACCGTCCCCTCGGGCAGCGGGGCTCCCGGCCCGTAGCGTGCGGTCTCCACGATCGTGGAGTTGTCGAAGACCGAGACGTAGAAGGTCACGGCGGCCTCGGCCTGGTCTGCGAACCACAGGCAGGGGAAGATCGTGTTCATCGTGGGCTCCAGGGTGTGCGGCGTCGGACAGCTGGGCTTTCAGCCTAAACCGGACGCCGGCGTCGCGGAAGGTGAGAGGAGCCGTCCGCTCAGGGCCCGAGGACGAGGGCGGTCGCGATCGCGGCGACGCCCTCGCCGCGCCCGGTCAGCCCCAGCCCGTCGGTCGTGGTCGCGGTCACCGTGACCGGGGCACCGGCGGCCGCGCTGAGCACGGCCTCGGCCTCGGCGCGGCGTGGACCGAGCCGGGGCCGGTTCCCCACGAGCTGCACGGCGACGTTCCCGATCCGGAACCCGGCGGCGCGGGCGCGGGCTGCCGCCTCGGCGAGCAGGCTGGCCCCGCTCGCGCCGGCCCATTCCGGGGCACTGGTCCCGAAGTTCGACCCGAGGTCCCCCAGCCCGGTCGCGGAGAAGATCGCGTCCGCCGCGGCGTGCGCGACGACGTCGGCGTCGGAATGGCCGGCCAGCCCGTTCTCCCCGGGCCAGCGCAGCCCTGCCATCCACAGCTCACGCCCCTGGGCGGGGTCGGCGAAGGCATGGACGTCGGTCCCGATCCCGATCCGGGGAAGAGCGGGCGGTGCGGTGTCCATCAGGTCTCCTCGGTCAGGACCAGGATCTGGGCGAGCGCCAGGTCCTGGGGCGTGGTGATCTTCATGGCGCGCGTGTCTCCGGCGACGATCCATACGTGCTCACCGAGCGCTGCGACGAGCGTCGAGTCGTCGGTCGCGGCGGTCGCCTCGTCGCCGGCGCGCGCCGCGCCGGCGGCGTGGGCTCTGCGCAGCAGGTCCCACGCGAAGCCCTGGGGGGTCTGGACGGCCCGGAGGGTGATCCGGTCCACGGTGCCCGCCGATCGCAGCACGGCGGGGGCGGAAGGTTCAGCGTCAGGGGCAGCGCCGTGGGCGGCGTCGCCAGCGGCGGGGTGCGCGTCGTCGGACCTCGTGTCAGCGACCCGCAGCATCGTGTCGGTGACCGCCAGGCCGGGCACGACGGCCGCGTGGCCCGAGCGCACAGCAGCGATGATCGCCCGCATCATGGCAGCGGGGGCGAGGGCGCGGGCGGCGTCGTGGACGAGCACCACGTCGTAGTGATGGTCGGGGTCCCGCGCCGCCTCGAGCGCGGCAAGTCCGGCGGCGACCGACGCCTGCCGGCTCGGCCCCCCGGGCACCACCTGCCAGGGCACGGTGAGCCCCGCGGCCGACAGCGCGGCGTGGAAGGCGGGGAGGTGCTCGACGGGTGCCGTCACGACGATGCCCTCGATCTGACCGGTCGCGCACAGACGACTGGCGGCGTGCCCCACCAGGGAGCACCCCGCCAGCTCTGCGAGAGCCTTGGGAAAACCGAGGCCCAGCCTGGCGCCGGAACCGGCCGCCGTCAGGACGGCGACGGCTCCGGACCTCATGCGCAGGCCTCCGTCGACCATGTCATCTGACCTGGTCCACGCGAGACGACCGTGATGCCGCTGACGCCCGTCGTCAGGACGCCAGGACCTCATCGAGGATGGCTTCGGCCTTCTCTTCTTCTGTGTGCTCGGCGAGCGCAAGCTCGGAGACCAGAATCTGACGGGCGCGAGCGAGCATCCGCTTCTCACCGGCCGAGAGTCCACGGTCGGCGTCACGACGTGAGAGGTCGCGGACGACCTCGGCCACCTTGATGACATCGCCCGAGGCGATCTTCTCGACGTTGGCCTTGTAGCGGCGCGACCAGTTGGTCGGCTCCTCCGTGTACGGCGCGCGGAGCACCTCGAACACGCGGTCGAGGCCTTCCTGACCAACCACGTCCCGGACGCCGACGAGGTCGATATTCTCTGCCGGGACCTCGATGGTCAGATCTCCCTGAGTGACCTTGAGCTTCAGGTAGAGCTTGTCCTCGCCGCGGATGGTGCGGGTCTTGATCTCTTCGATAAGAGCGGCACCGTGGTGCGGGTAGACAACCGTCTCCCCAACTGTGAACGTCATCTGTGGATGTCCCCTTTCGCGGAACCCCATCTTACCACGTCAGATCGTTGAAATTCCGCGCCCGCCGTGCGGTCTCGCTCGCGAAGCCCCACGCGCCGCACGGGCGCCCCACGCCCCTGATCTGCAGGAGGTGGCCGGTGTGCGGCCGCCCGGCGACCGGCCGGTGTGTCGCGAACCATACCGAATTCACTACGTGCGGGCGGGGCAGACGGACTAGGCTTGCGCCATACGGCCTTTTCCCTGTGTCTCCCCGCGTAGCGGCTGCGAGCGATCACCGCACGCGGCGCGGCCGTATCCGGCGGACCGACTCGGTCAGCCGAAGATCTTCCCGCACACGTGCCAACACAGGAGTTCGAGTGATTCGTCAGCTGAAGAAGTCCCGAGCCGCACTGGTTGTCGGCGTGGCCGGACTGGGCCTGGCCCTGTCCGCGTGCTCCCCCACCACGACGAACAAGCCGTACGCCGCCTCCGACGGCATTCGCGCCACCCTGGGCGACTTCACTCTGGAGAACCTCTCGATCGTGACGCTGGCCAAGGGTGAGCCGGGCCAGCTGCTCGGCGCCGCGGTGAACTCCTCGGGGTCGGCCGGCAGCGTCACCCTGGTCTCGGAGGACGGATCGGTCAACATCCCCGTCCCGGTCAAGGCGAACTCGACCGTGAACTTCTTCCAGGACGGCAAGGAGCTCGGCCTCATCTCCTCGGTCCCGGCCGCCCCCGGGCAGACCCTCGAGGTCACCGTGACCGACCTCGGCGGGGAGTCCAAGACGGTCTTCGTCCCCGTGCTCGACGGCTCGTGGCCCGAGTACGCGGACGCGGTCCCGACCAACGGCTGACCCCAGCGCACCAGACACCCCAGCACGCCAGACGGCGCCGGCCCCCTGCGGGGAGCCGGCGCCGTCGTCGTTCCCCCCGGAACCCCGCTGAGTGCGGTCGAACGGCTGCCCACACCGGACATCCGGCAGCCGTTCGACCGCACTCAGCGGGTGGGGGTGGGGTGGGGGCAGGTCACCCGAAGCGGCCGGAGATGTAGTCCTCGGTCGCCTTCTGGGTGGGTGAGGAGAACATCGTCGAGGTGTCGTCCATCTCGATGAGCTTGCCCGGCTTGCCCGTCCCGGCGATGTTGAAGAACGCCGTCCGGTCGCTCACCCGAGCGGCCTGCTGCATGTTGTGGGTGACCACGACGATCGTGTAGTCGTTCTTGAGCTCGGCCATGAGGTCTTCGATCGCGAGCGTGGAGATCGGGTCGAGGGCCGAGCAGGGCTCGTCCATGAGCAGCACCTCGGGGCGCACCGCGATCGCGCGGGCGATGCACAGGCGCTGCTGCTGCCCGCCGGAGATCGAGGAGCCCGGACGGGCGAGGCGGTCCTTGACCTCGTTCCACAGGTTGGCCGCCCGCAGGGAGGACTCCACGAGGTCGTTCGCGTCGGACTTGGAGATCCGCTTGTTGTTGAGCTTGACCCCGGCCAGGACGTTCTCCGCGATCGACATCGTCGGGAACGGGTTGGGGCGCTGGAAGACCATGCCCACCTGACGGCGGACCTCGACGGGGTCGACGTCGGCCGCGTAGAGGTTCTGGCCGTTCATCACGGCCTTGCCCTGGACGCGGGCACCCGGGATGACCTCGTGCATGCGGTTGAGGGTCCGCAGGAAGGTGGACTTCCCGCAGCCGGACGGACCGATGAGTGCCGTGACCGACCGTGCCTCGATCGTCATCGACACGTCCTCGACCGCGAGGAAGTCCCCGTAGTAGACGTTGAGGTCGTTGACCTCGATGCGCTTGGACATGTGCTGCCTTTCTGTGCGGACTCCCGGGGAGGGCAGTCTCAGCGAGAAGCCTTCGGGGAGAAGAACCTGCTGATCAGACGCGCGATGACGTTGAGCAGCATGACGATGAGGATGAGTGTGAGGGCGGACGCCCAGGCCCGGTCGACGCCCACGCCTCCCTGGGAGTACTGGTTGTAGGCGAACACCGGCAGGGTGGTCATACGCCCGTCGAAGAGGTTCCAGTTGACCTGGGCGATGATGCCGACCGTGAGCAGCAGCGGTGCGGTCTCCCCGATGACCCGGGCCACGGACAGCATGACTCCGGTGACGATGCCGGCGATCGCCGTCCGCAGGACCACCTTGATGATCGTCAGGTACTTGGGCACGCCGAGGGCGTAGGACGCCTCGCGCAGCTCGTTGGGGACCAGCCGCAGCATCTCCTCGACCGAGCGGATGACGACCGGCGTCATGAGCAGGGACAGTGCCACGGCCCCCATGATGCCGGCGCGGAAGGCCGCACCGAAGACCTGCGTGAAGAGCGCGAAGGCGAACAGACCGGCCACGATCGAGGGGATGCCCGTCATGACGTCGACGAGGAAGGTGATCCCGCGGGCCAGGGGCCCGCGACCGTACTCGACGAGGTAGACGGCCGTGAGGATGCCGATCGGCACCGAGATCGCCGCGGCTGCGGCGGTGATGAGGACCGTGCCGACGATCGCGTGGTAGACCCCACCCTCGGTCATGTCGCCGAAGACGCCCACCATGTTGGTGTTGAGGAAGGTGAGGCTGAAGAGCGCCGACCCCTTGGACAGGACCGTCCAGAGCAGCGAGACGAGCGGGATGAGCGCCAGCCCGAAGGCGAAGCTCACCAGCGTCGTCGCGAGGCGGTCCGTCGCCCAGCGCGGACCTTCCACCACGCGGGAGACGATGGTGACCGCAACCGCGTAGAGGACCGCGGTGAGCGCACCCACCGAGGCGACGGTCGGTGTCCCCAGGACCAGGACGAGGAGGAAGGACACGACGAGCGCGCCACCTGCCACGGCCCACGGGGCCCACGGCTTGAGGCGGGTCCGACGACGTGAGCCGTCGAGGGCGGCCGAGCTCGGTCCGTCCGGTGCGGAACCGGAGGGCGAGACGCTGAGTGAGGCGGTGGTCATCAGTTGGCTCCTGAGAACTCGCTGCGGCGAGAGATGATCCAGCGGGCGACCATGTTGACCGCGAGGGTGATGACGAACAGCGCCAGACCCGTCGCGATGAGCGCGTTGACAGAGAGGCCGGAGGCCTCGGGGAACTTCGCGGCGATGTTCGCGGCGATGGACTGGTGCTGGCCGGGCTTGAGGAGGAAGAAGGAGTAGAGGAAGCCCGGGGACAAGATCATGAGCACGGCCATCGTCTCGCCGAGGGCGCGGCCGAGGCCAAGCATCGAGGCGCTGATGAGACCGGACCGGCCGAAGGGCAGCACCGCCATGCGGACCATCTCCCAGCGCGTGGCGCCGAGGGCGAGCGCGGCCTCCTCGTGGAGGCGCGGCGTCTGCAGGAACACCTCGCGGGCCACCGCGGTGATGATCGGGAGGATCATCACGCCCAGCACGACCGAGGCGGTGAGGATGTTCTTGGCCGGGGGCTGGTAGCCCTCGAAGAGCGGGATGAATCCGAGGAAGCCCGTGAGCCACTGGAACACCGGGTCGAGGGTGGGCGCGAGCCACAGCGCGCCCCAGAGGCCGTAGACGACCGAGGGGATCGCCGCGAGCAGGTCGATGATGTACCCGAGCCCCTGTGCGAGGCGACGCGGCGCGTAGTGCGAGATGAAGAGCGCGATGCCCAGCGAGAGCGGGACGGCGATGCCGAGGGCGAGCACCGATGCGAGCAGCGTGCCGAAGATCAGGGGGCCGGTGTACCCGAGGAGGGACTCCGCCTTGAACCAGGAGATCTGCTGGAGCTCCTCGGGCGAGGCCGTGATGGCCGGCCAGGCGCGGATCACGAGGAAGGCTGTCACAGCCGCGAGGGTCACCAGGATGGTCAGCCCGGCCGCGGTCGACAGGTACTGGAACACCCGACCGGCGAGGCCACCCTTGTTGCTCTTCACGGGGGGTTCTTCCTCATAGGTCTTCTTCGTGGGGGCGGGGCTCAGAACGGCCACGGGATCTCCGTCAGCTCTCTGGGGCCGACTGGCCCCGATGTGCGGTGCAGGGATGTGCTCGCTGGCACTGGTGCGGAAGCACCTTGGCCGCGTCCGGTGTGCACCGGACGCGGCCTTGGAGTTCTTGTCAGGTCAGCTGACGACCGAGATCGACTCGACCGCGGCAAGCACCTCGTCGCGCAGAGCGTCCGAGATCGGAGCCGAGCCGGCGACGTCAGCCGAAGAGACGAGGTCCTGTCCCTCTGCGCTGGCCATGTAGCTGAAGAAGGCCTTGACGTTCGCGGCGTCGGCCTCGGTCTCGTACTGCGAGCAGGCGATCGAGTACGACATGAGCACGAGCGGGTACGCTCCGGCGGCCGTGGTCGAGCGGTCCAGCTCGACGATGAGACGCTTGTCGGTGGCGTCGGCGGCACGCGGGGAGGCGTCCACGACCATCGCGGCAGCCTCAGGAGAGAACGGCACGTACTCTTCGCCGACCTTGAGCGCCACGGTTCCGAGGTCACCGGCCTGTGAGGCGTCGGCGTAGCCGATTGCACCCTCGGCACCGGTCACGGTGTCGACGACACCCGAGGTCTTGTTGCCGGACTGCGTGCCCGAGATGGGCCAGTCACCGCTGGCCTCGTAGGTCCAGGCACCGTTCGAGGCGGCCGCCAGGTACTCCGTGAAGTTCTCCGTCGTTCCCGACTCGTCCGAGCGGTTGACCGGGATGATCGCCAGGTCGGGGAGCTCGACGCCGTCGTTCTCGGCGACGATCGCGGGGTCGTTCCACGTCGTGATGGTGCCGTTGAAGATGTTGGCGATCGTCTCGCCCGACATGTTGATGTTGTCGGCATCCACGCCCGGCAGGTTGTAGATGACGGCGATCGGGCTGATGTAGAGGGGGACCTCGATGGCCTCGCCGCCGAAGCAGCGTGCCTCGGCAGCAGTGAGCTCTTCGGGCTTGAGGGCAGCGTCGCTGCCGGCGAAGAGCACGCCGCCGGACAGGAACTGCTCACGGCCACCGCCCGAGCCGACGGAGTCGTAGCTCACGGTGACGTCGGGCGCGGTCTGGCTGAAGGTGGCCATCCAGCCGCCCATGGCCTTCTCCTGCGAGCTCGCACCGGCGCCGGCCAGGTTGCCCGAGAGGTCTGCGGCCGCGTCGGTCGCCGCGGCGTCCGTCCCGGCTCCGGTCGTGGTGTTCGACGTCGTGGCGTCGGAACCACATGCGGTGAGGGTTGCTGCGAGTGCTCCGACCAGCGCGATGCTGGCGAGGCTGCGGTTGTTCACACGCTTCACTGTCTTACCCATCCTCAAAGTCTTGGTCACAGGAGGTTCTGCGATCAACGATGACGCTAAGCACCCCGGGTGACGCGTCGAGGTGGCGAGGGTGAACGGGAGATGAACAGTTCGCAGACAGTTCGGCGCCACGGCGAGCCTGCGCCGTTGCGGGCTCCGATAATGCCCGACGGCGCGTGCCCGGGTGGGGCACGCGCCGTCGGGCACGCGGGGTGGAGCCGGGACGCTCAGGTGGTCTCGACGAGCTTGTAGCCGAGGCCGCGCACGGTCAGCAGCAGCTCGGGGCTCGCCGGGTCGGCCTCGACCTTGGCCCGCAGCCGTTTGACGTGCACGTCGAGGGTCTTGGTGTCACCGACGTAGTCCGATCCCCACACGCGGTCGATGAGCTGGCCGCGGGTGAGCACCCGGCCGGCGTTGCGGAGCAGGAACTCGAGCAGGTCGAACTCCTTGAGCGGGAGGGGCACGACCTCCCCGCGCACCGTGACGACGTGCCGCTCGACGTCCATCACCACCGGGCCCGTGGTGAGCAGGTCTTCGGCCGTGTCGTCCTCGGACTCCGACGCCGGCTGGCGCCGACGCAGGACCGCACGCACCCGGGCCAGCAGCTCGCGGAAGGAGTACGGCTTGGTGACGTAGTCGTCCGCGCCGAGCTCGAGGCCCACGACCTTGTCGATCTCCCCGTCCTTGGCGGTGAGCATGATGACCGGGACGTCCCCGCGCTGACGCAGCTCGCGGCACACCTCGGTGCCCGAGAGCCCGGGCAGCATGAGGTCGAGCAGCACGAGGTCCGCGCCGCCCGCGTCATAGGCGGCGAGCGCCTCGGGGCCGGTGGCCACGGCGACGACGTCGAAGCCCTCGCGGGTCAGCTGGTACGTGAGCGGTTCGCGGTAGGACTCCTCGTCCTCGACGACCAGGATGCGGATCACGCATCCACCTCTTTCTGAGAGTCGGGTGAATCGTTGGGGTCGGACGGGGTGGTGGGGTCGGACGGGGTGGTCGCGTCGACGGGGTCGGACGCGGACAGGTGGCTGAACGGGGCGCCGTCCGGGTGGGCGGCCGGGATCCGCAGGGTGAAGGTCGATCCCCGGCCGGGCTCGGACCAGATCTTCACGTCCCCACCGTGGTCGGCGGCGACGTGCTTGACGATACTCAGGCCCAGGCCCGTGCCGCCGGTGTCGCGCGAGCGTGCCGGGTCCACCCGGTAGAACCGCTCGAAGACCCGGCTCTGCTCAGCGGGGGAGATCCCGATCCCCTGGTCCACGACCACGATCTCGACGAGGTCGCCCACGAGCTTGACCCCCACCCCGACCCGGGTGTTGGGCCCGGAGTAGGCGACGGCGTTGTCGAGCAGGTTGCGCACGGCGGTGACCAGCAGGGAGTGGTCCCCGTAGACGGTCAGGCCGGAGTCCCCGCCGAGGGCGAGCGTGATGTCCTTGGACGCGGCGACCACGCGGGCCCGGTCGGCGGCCTCGTCGATCACCGCGTCGACGCTGATCACCGCGATCTCCCGGAGCGCCCCGGCGACCTGCAGCCGGGACAGCTCGATGATCTCGTGCACGAGGGCGGCGAGCCGGGTCGACTCCTGCTGCATCCGGCTGGCGAAGTGGCGCACCGCCTCGGGGTCGTCCGCGGCGTCCTGCATCGTCTCGGCGAGCAGCGAGATGGCCCCGACGGGGGTCTTGAGCTCGTGGGAGACGTTGACCGTGAAGTCGCGGCGGATGGCTTCGATGCGCCGGGCCTCGGTGCGGTCCTCGGCGAGGACCGCCACGTGCTCGGTGTCGATGTTGGCGACCCGGACCTGGAGCATGACGCGTCCGCGACCGACCGGTCCGCGGGGCAGCTCGAGCTCTTCGTCGGCGATGACCCCGTCGCGGCGGACGGCGTCGATCATGTCCTGGATGGCGGGGTGGGCGATGACGTCTCCGCGGACGAGGCCGAGGGCGTACGCCGGGGCGCTCGCCCGGATGACGGTGTTGTCCGAGTCGAGCACGACCGCGGCGGACCGCAGGATCGCCAGCACCCGGACGACGCCAGGGTCGAGCTCAGCCGGCGGCTGCTCGGGGACCGTGCGCAGCTGATGCTCGCTCACCCGGAAAGCGAGGGTCGCGGCCACTCCGGTCACAAGACCGAGCAGACCAGCGACTACGATCTGAAGTCCATCCACGCCGACCACCCTACGGTCCTCGCCCTGCTGCCCCGCACAGACCAGGACGGACACCCCTGGTCGCGACGTTCGGAACCGCGGCAATCCGCGGCGGCTGCGGGGCGACGTCGTGAAGTGTTCACCTGGAGTCGGTGCGTCGTTCACCCTCGCGCCGTACGCCCCACACCTGAGGTTGTCATCGTTGCCGCTGCACCACACCACGAGAGGGAACACATGCGCGAGATCTTCGAAGCCGAACTCAAGCAGGTCGGTGATGACCTGACCGAGATGAGCCGCCTGGTCGAGTCTGCCGTCACCCGCGCGGGCACCGCTCTGCTCACCGCGGACCTGCAGCTTGCTCAGGCCGTCATCGCTGACGACCGGGCGATCGACCAGATCGAGCGCGAGCTCGACGAACGGTGCGTGCTGCTGCTGGCCAAGCAGCAGCCCGTGGCCACCGACCTGCGCATCGTGGTCAGCGCGCTGCGGATGAGCGCGACCCTGGAGCGGATGGGCGACCTCGCCCGGCACATCGCCCAGGTCGCCCGTGGCCGCTACCCCCGCCACGCCATCGCCCCCGGCGTCGAGCCCACCTTCGCCGCGATGCACGACGCCGCGACCCGCGTCGCACAGCGCACCACGACCCTCCTGGCCACCCGCGACCTCACCGTCGCTGCCAACATCGAGCGCGACGACGACCTCCTGGACCAGCTGCACCAGGACACCTTCGCCGCCCTGCTCACCGACGCCTGGACCGGTGACGCCCAGGCGACCATCGACGTCACGCTCGTCGGGCGCTACTACGAGCGGTTCGGCGACCACGGCGTCTCGATCGCCCGCCGGGTCGTGTACCTGGTGACCGGAGACTTCGCCGACGAGCGCGGCGTCCCCACGATCTCCGCCTAGCCCCAACCCGCGCCGAAGCGGCGCCGGGCCGGCGCCGGGCCGCCAGGCCCCGGCCCCGGCCCGAAGGCCCCGCCGAGCTCGTGAATGGCTCGGCGAACTCGTGAGCGACGGGCCGTCCTCGGCTCTGAACCGTTCTCGCTCACGAGTTCGGCGGCGCAAACACGAGCTCGGCGGGCCGGTCACGAGGCCGGCGAGGGGAACACGAGTGGGCGGGCCGGACACGAGCTCGGCGAGGCCGCTCCGCATGACGAAGGGCGCATCACCTGTGGGTGATGCGCCCTTCGTCGTGCAGGTCGGAAGAACCGGGGTCAGCGACCCTGGTTGGCGACTGCGGCGACCGCGGCTGCGGCAGCGTCGGCGTCGAGGTAACGACCGCCCTTGACGACCGGGACGAAGTTCTCGTCCAGCTCGTAGACGAGGGGGATGCCGGTCGGGATGTTCAGCCCGGCGATGGCCTCGTCGGAGATGCCGTCGAGGTGCTTGACGATCGCGCGCAGGGAGTTGCCGTGCGCGGCGACGAGGACGATCTTGCCGGCGCGCAGGTCGCTGACGACCTCACCTTCCCAGTACGGCAGGGCGCGCTCGAGGACGTCCTTGAGGCACTCGGTCGCCACGACGGGGGCGTCGGCGTACCGGGGGTCGCTGTCCTGGGAGAACTCCGAGCCGAGCTCGATCGCGGGCGGCGGCACGTCGAAGGACCGACGCCACAGCATGAACTGCTCTTCGCCGAACTCGGCGAGCGTCTGCTTCTTGTCCTTGCCCTGGAGCGCACCGTAGTGGCGCTCGTTGAGGCGCCAGCTGCGCTTGACCGGGATCCAGTGGCGGTCCGCGGCGTCGAGCGCGAGGTTCGCGGTCGTGATCGCACGGCGCAGGAGCGACGTGTGCACGACGTCGGGCAGGATGCCGGCTTCCTTGAGAAGCTCGCCGCCGCGCTTGGCTTCGCCGGTGCCCTTCTCGGACAGGGGCACGTCGACCCAGCCGGTGAACAGGTTCTTTGCGTTCCAGTCGCTCTCGCCGTGGCGGAGCAGCACAAGGGTGTATGTCATGGTCCCTATCTTGCCGCATCCTCGGCTCGACGCGCATGGGCCTTTCGACCGATGGACGCCTCCTGGTCGGGCCGGCTGCGTCGGGGTCAGCCGCGCGCGGCGAGAGAGTAGACCTTGAGGGTCTCCTCGGCCGTGGTGTCCCAGCGGAACCGGGCCGCCACCGCGAGTGCGCCGCGCGCGAGCGCGGCGCGACGGACGTCGTCGTGCAGCAGCTCGGTGAGGACCTTGGCCCAGCGGTGCGGGTCGTGGTCGGGGACCAGGACGCCGGACGTGCCGTCCTCGACGGCCGTCCGCAGCCCGCCGACGTCGGCCGCGACCACCGGTGTGCCGCACGCCTGCGCCTCGACCGCGACGAGGCCGAAGGACTCGCTGCGCGAGGGGACCGCGACGAGGTCCGCGGCGCGGAACCAGCGCGCGAGCTCGGTGCGCGGGACCGCCGGGCGGAAGAGGACGTTCTCGCTGACCCCCACCTGGTAGGCGAGCGCCTCGAGCTCGCGCAGCGCCGTCGGGCGCCCGCTCGCGCCGCCGATGATCACCAGGGTCGGCACCACCTCGCCGTGGTCTGCGAGCACGCCGAGGGCGCGGATGAGCACGTCGGGCGCCTTGAGCAGCTGCACCCGGCCGGCGAAGACGACGATCTTGCCGGCGGGGTCCAGGCCCAGGCCGGCACGCTCGGCGGCCTTGCTGCCCGGGCCCGAGGCGGTGGCCGGGGAGAACGTCTCCAGGTCGACGCCGGGGGTGACCACGTGCACCTTGGCCGGGTCCGCCTGGTACTCGGTGATGAGGTCGTCAGCCTCGGCCGGGGTGTTCGCGATGAGCGCGTCCGCCTCCGCGACCACCTGCTCCTCCCCGATGATCCGTCCCATCGGCTCGGGGACGTCGCCCGGAGCGAGGGTGAGGTTCTTCACGCGGGCCATCGTGTGCATCGCGTGCACCAGCGGGACGTTCCACCGGTCGGCCGCGAGCATCCCGGCCTGCCCGGAGAGCCAGTAGTGGGAGTGCACGACGTCGTACCAGCCGGCCCGGCGGGCCGCTTCCGTGCGCAGCACACCGGCCGTGAAGTAGCAGAGCTGGCCGGGCAGGTCGTTCTTGTCGAGGCCTTCGAACGGACCGGCGGTGATGTGCCGCACGAGGATGCCGTCGGCGACCTCGACGACGTCGGGCTGGGCGGAGCAGGTGCGGCGGGTGAACATCTCCACGCTCGCCCCGCGCCGGGCGAGGGCCGCGGACAGCTCGGTCATGTAGACGTTCATGCCGCCGGCGTCGCCCGTGCCGGGCTGAGCGAGCGGGGAGGTGTGGACGGAGAGCATCGCCACGCGGGGCGAGTCGTTGGTCATAGCCGTCCAGGGGTTGTACGCATACCCCAGTCTCCCACCTCTCCGGGGCGGGGTGGGATGGCACCGGACAGCGACTCGAGGCAGGGCCGGGACGGGGGTCGTCGGAGCGAGGAGCGCCGCGGCAGGGTGCGCGAGGGTCGAAGGTCCTACCGCGAAGGCGGTGCGTCAGGGACGATTGATCCATGGAACAGCAGGCAGCGCCTCAGCGCACAGCGGACCCACTCGCAGCCCTGCGCCTCATGCTCGACGAGAGCCCGGAGCAGCCCCAGCCGGTTGTCCCCGCTCCCGCCGCCGAGTGCGAGGCCCTGACCGACGATCACCTGGTGTGCGGCTGCAACAACGTCAGCGCCGGGGAGATCCGGGAAGTCCTTCGGTCGGGACGATGTGCCAGCTTCGACGACGTGCAGGTGGTCACCCGGGCGGGTGGCGGTTGTGGTCACTGCCTGCCGGTGGTCGCCGGCCTCGTCCAGGTCGAGCTGAGCCGTCCGCCGGTCGTCTGACTCCCCTCCACTCGCCGATGCCGGTGGGATCCCCCTGCGGATCCCACCGGCATCTGTGCGTGCTGCGTGGTCTGGGCTGCGGCCTGCCCGCGGCGGGCGGGTCAGACCGGCAGCACGCAGGCCGGCGCCGGCAGGTCGAGCCGGTCGGTGATCGTCCCCGCGCCGGTGACCGGGTCGATCCGGAGCACCGCGAGGGTGGAGGAGTTCTGGTTCGCCACGACGACGAGATCGCCCCGGTCAGCACCCTGAGCAGGACCCGCGGCCACGACGGCGAAGTGGCGCGGCCACACCCCGCCGATCGGGGTGTCGGCGAGGTGGGTGATCGACGCGCCGTCGGCGGCGACCGCGAAGGTCGAGAGCACGTCCGGACCACGGACCGCGACGTAGAGCCGCGAGCCGTCGGGGCTGAGCGCGACGTGCGAGGGGAAGGACCCGGTCCCCGGGTCAGCGCTCACGCAGGCGGGGACGGAGGCGTAGGCCTGCCACGTCTCCCCCGCCTGCCCGGTCTCCCCGGGCTCCCCGGCTTCCCCGAAGGCCGGGTCGGCGCGCAGCAGGTGCACCCGGGAGTCGAGCTCGCCGACGACGAACACCGTGCCGCCCGGGTGGGTGACCGCGTGCCGCGGGCCGGCGCCGGCCGGCAGACGCGCGGCGATACCTGCGGCGGCGCCCTCCGCGTACCGGCGGATCTCGTCGGTTCCCAGGTCGACCACCCACGCACCGTCCCCGCTCGGTGCGGGCAGGCAGAAGTGGGCGTGCGGTCCTTCCTGGCGATCCGTGTCCGGTCCTGACCCGGTGTGCCCGAAGGACGCGACGTCGCCGGTGAAGGCGGCGTCGGCGTCGAGCCTCAGGACGGTGAAGGTGCCCGAGCTGTAGTTCGTGACCCACACGGCCCCCTCCCGCGCGACGACGTGGCAGGGGTGCACCCCGCCCGTCGGGCGGCTCTCCCGCTCCTCGAGGGCGCCACCGGTGAGCGTGAACGACGTCACGCGTCCCTCGTCGAGCTCAGCGACCGCGAAGACCGTCCGGCCGTCCGGGTGGAGCGCGACGAAGGAGGGGGACGCCGTCTCCACGACCAGCCGGGCGCCACTCAGCCCGCCGGAGGCCGGGTCGAGGTGAACCTCCCAGAGCCCTTCGCCCGAGTCTGGCGTCTCGCCCGTGGGGTAGGTACCGATGATCAACCGTTGCACAGCTTCACCTCTGGGGATCGGGGGCAGACGCCGACAGGACGCACGTCATGGCAGAGAAGTGGGTGGTGAGTCCGAGGACTCACCACCCACTCATCCGGTCGAGCAGCTCGTCGAGCAGCTCTCAGTGAGCTGCCGCATATGCTGCTTTGGTCTCTGCGGAGATACGTCCGCGCTCGCTCACGGCGATACCGCTCTCGCGAGCCCATTCGCGAATCGCGTTCGCGTCAGAGGAACCGCCGGAACGACCGGCACGACGCGCAGGACGGGCGGCAGCGGAACGGCCGACCTTTCGAGCGTGACCGACCCAGGACGCAAGGGAGTCGCGCAGAGCGGCGGCATTCCCGGTCGAGAGGTCGATTTCGTAGGAGACACCGTCAAGGGAGAACGTGACGGTCTCGTCAGCGCTTCCGCCATCGAGGTCATCGACAAGAATGACCTGAACCTTCTGAGCCACTGGGACACCTCACAATTTGATAGATCGTCGAGAGGCAATCATCACACCCATATTCGACGGGCGTCAAACGCTCAGGAATTTGGTGCGTGACATTAGGCGGCGGTCGGAGTTCCCGGAGTCGTCTCGCTGTCATCACGAGCCTGCGCATCGAGGCGGTCGAGCTCGGCGAGATTGGCGCGTTCGTTGCGGTCGGCGCGCACCACGAAGCGCATTGCGAAGTAGAAGATGACGCCCACACCGAGCGAGGGGACCAACGCGGCGAGGGCACTCCAGAACGTATTCACAGATCCACTCTACGGCGCGCCCGGAGGTGTGCCGCCACGCGGACGGCGCGCGGCCGGGGGGGCGTGCGCCGTCTGCGGCCCCGCGGCCGCCCGCCACCTCGACGCCGCGAGGGGGGCGGGGCAGGCCGGACGGCTCGGTCGGGCCTCAGCGCTGCGGCTTGACCAGCGGGAAGAGGATCGTCTCGCGGATACCGAGGCCGGTCATGGCCATCAGCAGGCGGTCCAGGCCCATGCCCATGCCACCGCTCGGCGGCATGGCGTACTCCATCGCTGTGAGGAAGTCCTCGTCGAGCACCATCGCCTCGGCGTCACCGGCCGCGGCGAGCACCGCCTGCGCCTCGAACCGCTGCCGCTGGATGACCGGGTCGACAAGCTCGGAATAGGCCGTCGCGAGCTCGAATCCGCGCACGTACAGATCCCACTTCTCGACCTGCCCGCGGATCGACCGGTGGTCCCGAGTCAGGGGGGACGTCTCGACCGGGAAATCACGGACAAAGGTCGGCGCGTAGAGAGCATCTCCGACGTGGTGCTCCCAGAGCTCTTCGACGAGCTTTCCGTGGCTGACCCGCTTGGGGTCCATCGTGATCTCTGCTCGTCCCGCGTGCACCAGGAGTTCCGCGACGGTGGTCTCGGGAGTGATCTCCTCACCGAGCGCCTCCGACAACGACCCATACATCGTCAGTTCGGCCCATTCTCCGCCGAGGTCATATTCCGAACCGTCCGGGAGCGTGACGACGGTCGTGGAGAGCACCTCGTCCGCGGCCGTCTGAATGAGGTCCTTCGTGAGGGCGGCCATCGTGTTGTAGTCGCCGTACGCCTCATACGCCTCGAGCATTGCGAACTCCGGTGAGTGGGTCGAGTCGGCCCCCTCATTGCGGAAGTTTCGGTTGATCTCGAAGACCCGCTCGATTCCTCCGACGACCGCCCGCTTGAGGAACAGCTCGGGGGCAATGCGCAGGTAGAGGTCCATATCAAAGGCATTCATATGCGTCGTGAATGGTCGCGCGGCAGCCCCGCCGTGAATGGTCTGGAGCATCGGCGTCTCGATCTCGAGGTACGCGCGCCGGTGGAGGTTGTCACGCAGCGATCGCACGACGCCCGCGCGCAGACGCGCAGCGTCGCGGGCTGCGGGACGGGCGATGAGGTCGACGTAGCGCTGGCGCACGCGCCCCTCCTCGGAGAGCTCCTTGTGCAGCACCGGGAGCGGGCGCAGGGCCTTCGCAGCGATCTGCCAGGAGTCGGCGAAGACGCTCAGCTCACCGCGCTTGGAGCTGATCACCCGACCGTGGGCGAAGAGGTGGTCGCCGAGATCGACATCGGTCTTGAAGGCCGCGAGAGACTCCTCCCCCACGACCGCGAGGCTGAGCATGATCTGCAGCCGGTTCCCCTCGCCGTCCTGCAGGGACACGAAGCACAGCTTGCCCGAGTTGCGGAGGAAGACCACCCGGCCGGCGACACCGACCAGGTCGTCGGTCTCCTCGCCCTGGGCGAGGTGGGCGTACTGCTCACGGACCTGGGCGATGGTGTGCGTGCGCGGCACCGAGACCGGGTAGGCCTCCTCGCCGCGCTGGAGCAGCCGGTCCCGCTTCTCCCGGCGCACCCTCAACTGCTCGGGGAGGTCCTCGTCGCCGGTGGCGGTGGTGGGCTGTGTGGGGGCTACGGTCTGCTCAGAAGTCACTCGGTAATCCTAGTCGTGCGCCCGCGATGATCGGACGGCGGCGGGCCCGCGCACCGACGGTCAGCGTGAGACGAGGTCGAGCGCCAGGTCGAGGATCGGTGCGGAGTGGGTCAGTGCGCCGACCGAGAGGTAGTCGACCCCGGTGGCAGCCACCTCGCCCGCACGGTCCAGGGTGAGGTTCCCGGTCGCTTCCAGCTCGACCTGGCCCACCTCGGCCTCCAGCGCCCGGACGGCGGCGACCGTGGCGTTGAGCACCGGCGTGGTCATGTTGTCCAGGAGCAGGAAGCGCGCGCCCGCGCCGATCGCCTCCACGGCCTGATCCTGGGTGTCCGCCTCGACCTGGACGAGCACGTCCGGGAAGGCCGCGCGGACGGCGTCGATCGCAGCCGCGACCGACCCGGCGGCGACGATGTGGTTGTCCTTGACCATCGCGACGTCGTACAGGCCCATGCGCTTGTTGGTGCCGCCGCCGGCCCGGACCGCGAACTTCTCCAGCGCGCGCAGGCCTGGGGTGGTCTTGCGGGTGTCCAGGACCATCGCGCCGGTCCCGTCGAGCCGGTCCGCCCACGCACGGGTCGCTGTGGCGACCCCGGAGGCGCGGCTGGCCAGGTTGAGCAGGGACCGCTCGGCGACGAGGATCGCCTGGACCGGGCCGGTGAGGACGGCGAGGCGCTGACCTGCGGTGACCCGCGCGCCGTCGGCCACGTCGAGGACGACCGTGACGGGCGCCAGCCCGAACCGGTCGCTGACCTGGGTGACCGTCTCCTGGACGACGTCGAGCCCGGCGACCACGCCGTCCGCGCGGGCCATGAGGTGGGCGACCGCGCCCGACGACGCCGCGATCGTCGCCTGGCTCGTCACGTCCCGCCCGGGGTAGCCTCCCAGGTCCTCGTCGAGGGTGCGGCGCACCGTCTCGGTCACCCACGCCGGGTCGAGCCCGGAGGTGAGGGCTGGCGTGGGGGCGGGGCCGGACGCGGCGGGGAGCGAGGTCGAAGTCACCCGCCCAAACCTACCCGCCCCTCGCTGAGTGCGGGCGATCGGCTGCCCACATCGGACAGGAGGCAGCCGTTCGACCGCACTCAGCGGGGCGGGGCGGGGGTGGGGGCGGGTGTGGGGGCGGGCGCGGCGAGGGGCGCGGCGGGGGGCGCGGGGTCGGGGGCGGCGGGGATCACCGCGGGGGCGGTCACCGTCAAGGTGCCGTCGTCCTCCAGCTGGACGGCCACCCGGCGCTCCCAGGCCGGGTCCCGGTCCGGGAAGTCGGTGCGGAAGTGCCCACCCCGGCTCTCCGTGCGCACGGCAGCCGCAGCGGTGAGGACCGAGGCGACCTGGTGGACGTTGCTCGTCTCCCACTCCGCGGTCTGCGGCTGGGCGCTGAGGTCACCGGCGATCGCCTCGGGGAAGTTGGCGTCGGTGCGCACCGCGGCGAGCTTGCGCGCGGCGGTGGCCAGGCTGTCCGCCGAGCGCAGCACCCCTGACCCGTCGGTCGTCACGCGCTGGATCCGCGACCGGGTGGCGGCCATGACCAGACCCGTCGGTCCGGGGCGGGCGACCGGTTCCTTGAGCGGCAGCTCCCCCGCCGCCATCCGGGCGGCGATGTCGGCGGCGGCCCGGTGGGCGAAGACGAGCCCCTCCAGGAGCGAGTTCGAGGCGAGCCGGTTCGCCCCGTGCACACCCGTGCACGCGACCTCCCCGATCGCGTACAGCCCGCGCACCCCGCTGCGCCCGTCGAGGTTCGTGATGACCCCGCCGGAGTGGTAGTGCTGGGCAGGGGCGACCGGGACCGGCTCTTCGGTGATGTCGAAGCCCTGGTCGAGCAGCCGCTCGGTGATCGTCGGGAACCGCTTGCGCAGGAAGTCCGCGCCCAGGTGGCGGGCGTCGAGGAAGACGTGGTCCGAGCCGGTGACGGCCATCTGGTGCACGATCGCGTGCGCCACGACGTCCCGGGGGGCCAGCTCGGCCATCTCGTGGACGGCGGGCATGAAGCGGTGCCCGTCGGTGTCGATGAGGTAGGCACCCTCCCCGCGGACCGCCTCGGAGATGAGGGTCAGCTGACCGCGGGCGCCGCTGCCGAGCCACAGCACGGTCGGGTGGAACTGGACGAACTCGAGGTCCCCGAGGGGGGCGCCGGCCCGCAGGGCAGCAGCGATGCCGTCACCGGTGGCCTGCGGCGGGTTCGTCGAGGACACGTAGATCTGACCGATCCCGCCGGTGGCGAGCACGACGGCGCGGGCCCGGGCAGCACCGACGCCGTCCCGGCTGCCCTCCCCGCGCACGTGCAGGGTGACCCCGCAGGCGGCGCGGCGCTCGCCGTCGGGCGTGGCCGGGGTGACCGGTCCGGCGCTCGTGAGCAGGTCGATGACGAGGGCGTGCTCGATGATCTCGATGCCGGGGTCGTTGCGCACGGCTTCGAGCTGGGCGACCAGGGCGCGGGAGATCTCCGCGCCGGTCGCGTCCCCGCCGGCGTGGGCGATGCGGTCCGCGTGGTGGCCGCCCTCGCGGGTCAGCGACATCTCCCCGCCGCCGTCGGTGTCGAAGAGCGCGCCGAGCGCGACGAGCTCACGGACCCGCGCGGGGCCCTCGGTGACGAGCACCTCGACGGCCCGCGGGTCGCAGACCCCCGCGCCGGCCACCAGGGTGTCCTCCAGGTGCGCGGCCGGGGAGTCGCTCGGGGCGAGGGCCGCGGCGATGCCGCCCTGTGCCCACACGGTCGACCCCGAGGACAGCTCACCCTTGGTCACCAGGAGCACCCGGGGCACCCGGGAGCGCAGCTCGAGGGCGGCGGTCAGCCCGGCGATCCCGGAGCCGACGACGATGACGTCGGCCTCGGTGGTCCACCCGGGCTCGGGGGCCGCCAGGGTCGTGACGAGGGAGACGGGGATGACCGGGGTGACCGGGTCGACGGCGCCGGTGCTCACGCGTCGGCGCCGAGCGCCTGTGGGGCGGCAACTACCTGGAAGGGGGTGATGGGCAGCCCGCTGGGCTCGAGGTCGTAGCCGGACGGCACGAGCCCGGGCTCCTCGGACACCTCGACGATGCGGTTGCCGGAGTCGACGAAGACGACGTGGGGGAGGTAGTGGCGGGCCTCGGCGTCGGCCATCATGCCGTAGGCGATGACGATGATCGTGTCACCGGGGTGCACCAGGTGCGCCGCAGCCCCGTTGATGCAGACCTGCCCGGACCCGGCCTCGCCGGGGATGACGTACGTCGTCAGGCGGGAGCCGTTGGTCACGTCGACGATGTCGACCCGCTGACCGGGGTACAGGTCTGCGGCGTCGAGCAGGGTCACGTCGATCGTGATCGAGCCGACGTAGTGCAGGTCCGCCTGCGTCACGGTCGCGCGGTGGATCTTGCCGATCATCATGGGACGCTGCAAGGACGTCACTGGGTGCCTCCTGGGTTGGCGGGCTGGGGAGCTGCGAGCAGCTCGACCGCCATGTTGTCGATCAGTCGGGTGGCCCCCACCCTGGCTGCCACGAGCAGCAGGGCCGGACCGACGTAGGCCTGTGGAACAGTCTCCACGGTAGTCGGGTCCACGAGCGCCAGGTAATCCACTACAACGCCGGGGGTCGCGGCGAGCATTCCCTCCGCGGCCGCGCGCACACCGACCGCGTCCCTGCCCGACGCCGCAGCCTCGCGCCCGGCGCGCAGCGCGCCGGAGAGCGCGAGGGCGTGGGCCCGGTCGGTGGCGGCGAGGTAGGCGTTGCGCGAGGACAGGGCGAGGCCGTCGTCGTCGCGGACGATCGGGACGCCGTGGACGCGGACGGGGACGTTGAGGTCGGCGACCATCCGGGTGATCGCCAGCAGCTGCTGGGCGTCCTTCTCCCCGAACACCGCGACGTCGGGAGCGGTGAGGTGGAGGAGCTTGAGCACGACCGTGAGCACCCCGTCGAAGTGCCCGGGGCGCGAGCTCCCCTCCAGGACCGTGCCGAACCGCCCCGAGGAGACGGTCACGATCGGGGCGCCACCGGGGTACATCTCCTCTCGCGACGGGGCGAAGACGACGTCGGCGCCGGCCGTGGCGAGCAGCGCGACGTCGGCGTCGAGGGTCCGGGGGTAGCGCTCGAAGTCCTCGCCGGGGCCGAACTGCAAGGGGTTGACGAAGATCGTCACCACGACCTGGTCGGCGAGCCGGACCGCCGCCCGGACGAGCTCGAGGTGCCCGGCGTGCAGCGCCCCCATCGTCATGACGACGGCCCGCCCCACCTTCCCGGTCGGGTCCACCGCACCGTCCACAGGCTCGTCCACCGAGGGGGTGAGGGCCTCGGCGAGCTGGGCTCGGGTGGTGACGACCAAGGGCTTGGTGGGGGCGGGGGCCATCAGGTGTCCTTCTGGGGGGTGTTGAGCACGTCGAGCAGCGCCTGGGCCTGGGCCTCCTTGATCCGTCCGGCGCTCAGCGCCCGGATCGTCGCGGCGCGGCTGAGCACCCGATAGCTCTCCACGGTGTCGCTCGCCTCGCGGTGGGTGGCGAGGTCGGCGAGCACCGCCAGGTGCTCGGCGACGGTCCCCGCGTCGCCGCGGGAGACCGGGCCGGTCAGGGTCCGGATCGGGTCGCTCACCCCGTCCGCGGCGCGGAGCGCACCGTCGAGGGCGGCATGCAGGAGCGGGGCGAGCGCACGTCCAGGGTTCTCGATGCCGGCGACCTGGAGCGCCTGCGCGGCCTGGGCCACGAGGATCACCAGATGGTTCGCGCCGTGCGCGAGCCCGGCGTGATACAGGCCGCGGTCGCCCTCGTCGATCATCACCGGCTCCCCGCCCAGCTCGACGACGAGCGCCTGACCGATCGGCTGCACCGGGCCGGGGGCTGTGACCGCGAAGGTCGTGCCCTCCAGCCGGGACAGGTCGAGGGAGGTCCCGGTGAACGTCATCGCCGGGTGGATGGCCAGCGGGATGGCACCGGCGGCGCGGGCCGGGGCGAGCACGTCGGTGCCGTAGCGCCCCGAGGTGTGCACCACGAGCTGGCCGGGCTGCCACGCACCGAGCTCGGCGAGGCCGGCGACCAGGCCGGGCAGCACGTCGTCGGGCACGGTGAGGAGAGCGAGCTCGCTGCGTTCGACGACGTCGCGGACCTCCAGGACCGGGACACCGGGCAGCAGGGCGTCGATGCGTTCGAGGGACTCGGCCGAGATCCCGCTCGCCCCGACGATCGCGTGCCCGGCCGCGCGCAGGGCGCTGCCGAGCACCGCACCGACGCGCCCGCCGCCGACGATCCCCACGCCGAGGCGGCCCGGCTTGCGGGGACCGTCGAGACCGTCCAGGTTCACGGCAGGTCCTTCGTCACCGGCTCGTCGTCGTGCTGAGCGGGTGGGGCGGGTGGCGCAGGTGGGGCGGGTGGGGCGGGTGGGGCGGGTGGGGCGGGTGGGGCGGGAACCGGGAGGTGCTCGGTGGCTGGGGCCTGCATCCAGCGTTCCGGTCCGGCCTGCGTACGGGCGGCGCGGGCGCGGTCGGCCTGGGCGCGCAGCAGGTGCGCGGCGTCGGCGTCGGACAGGTGCGGCACCCGGGGCGAGACGGGACCCGGGGTGGAGTGCAGCACGAAGGTCGCGATCCCGAGACGACGCTGGAGGGGGCCCTGCTCAAGCCCTAGCGACTGGGTCCGCTCGTGCGGGACGACCTCGAGGCGCCGGGTCAGCCGGCCACGGCGGATGAGCAGGCCCCGGTCCGTGACCCGGTAGCCGTTGCGCCGCCAGGCCAGCGGGTCGACCCACCGGGCAGCGCGCGGGCTCGTGGTGAACCCCTCGCCCGGACCCGATCCGCTCAGCGCCGCCTCGAGCATCGGACGTGGGTCCTCCACACCGAGGTCGGGCAGGACGAGCCAGAGCGCCCGCAGCGCCTCCTCGCGGGAGCCGACCGGGAGCAGCACGGTCCCGGCCTGGTTGCCGTCCGAGGACTCCGCGTAGCCGGCCACGTTGACCTCGACACGCCACCAGTCGGCCTTGCGCCACAGCAGGCCCTGCGTCAGCCGGATCGCCTGGACCCGCCCGGGCGGGATCGTCTGGGAACGGGTCTCGAGCAGGCCGTGACGCAGCCGGATGCCGTCCGGGGAGATCGCCCCGGTGAAGTTGAACTCGGTCGTGAACCGGGACGCGACGTAGGCACCGACACCGATGAGGCCCGGCAGGATCGACGCGAGCGGGGCGGCGCTGCGCGCCGCGACGACAGCGCCCACCGCACCCACGATGATGAGGAACAAGACGATCGTGGCGCCGGAGAGCAGCAGCGACGCGACCAGCCGGCCCGGCGGGACCTGGAGCACCTCGCTCTCGGGGGCCTCGGGGATGAGCTCGCCGTCGGGCGTCTCGTCCAGACCTGCGGCCCGGGCGAGCAGGACGTTGCGCAGCTGGTTCGCCTCGGCGTCGCGCAGGAACCCGAGCTTCGCGCCGGAGTCCCCGCCGCCGGCGACGCTGAGCTTGAGCTCGGCGAGCCCGAAGAAGCGGGCCAGCAGCGGCTTGACGATGTCGATCGCCTGGAGCCGGTCCAGGCGCACCTTGCGCTGCTGCCGGAAGAGGATGCCAGAGTGCACGTACACCGCGTCGGAGTCGTAGGCGTACCGGGTCACCCGCCAGGAGAGCCAGGCGTAGACACCGCCGATGATCGCCGCCACGGCGAACCCCGACGCGAAGATCCACCAGTTGCCGGCATCGACCGGGATACCACCCTCGGGCGCGCTCTCGATCGACCGCTGCCCGACGACGACCAGCAGGACCGCGACCACCGCCCAGCCGCGCACCAACGGGGTGACCGGGTGCAGGCGCTTCCAGTCCAGGCCGGAGGGCGGGGCGTCCGGCCCGGGCGCGCCGGAGACGGCCGTGTCCGGGGAGGACGGAGACGGAGACGGAGACGGAGACGGAGACGGAGACGGAGACGGAGGGAGCATGTCGCTCACAGTCCGGCCAGCTTGGCCTCGCCGCGGGAGGCGAGCCGGTCGCGGAGCCGGGCCGCCTCGCTCGGGACCAGCCCGTCGATCGTCGCGTCGGTCCCGGGAGAGGCCGTGTGCAGCTGGAGGGAAGAGATGCCGAGCTTGCGGGCGAGCGGGCCGGCGGTCACATCGACGAACTGCATGCGGCCGTAGGGCACCACCACCAGGCTCCGGAACATGACGCCCTTGCGGATGAGCAGGTCCTCGTCGCGCTCGGCGAACCCGATCGCGCGGACCTGCCGCCCGATGACGACGGCGATCCACGCCGTGAGCACCGCGACCACCGCTGCGCCGATCCACAGCCACGGGCCGGCCTGGGGCAGGACGACAGCCAGCACCACGAGCGCGATGAGCGGGACGCCGAAGAACACGCCGAGCAGGATGAACCGTGCGGTCGCCAACTTGGCCGAGACACCTTGCCAGACGATCCCCTCGGGCTCGAAGGGGCTCACCGCCTGCGGAGACGCGGAGAGGTGCGGACGGCTCGCTGATTCGGTCATGGGGTTCATCATTCCACCGACAGCCTGCGCACTCGAATCCTAGGGCGGTCCGTCCGTCGGTCCACCGGTCGGTGTCGGTGCCGGTGACGGACCTGGAGTCGCGCCGGGGGGCGGCTCGGGTGGGGGATTCGTGGTCGGCGTCGCCGAGGGATGGGGCGTGGCCTCGGCCGGCCGTCCGTCCGAGACGACCACGGCCACGACGGAGGCGAGCGGCAACCGGGTGCCAGCAACCGGGTCGGTCACGACCACATGGCCGGCAGGCACCCTGGCGTCGGCGCGGGCCACCAGCGACGGGACGAACCCGGCGCCTACGACCGCCGCGGCGGCCTGGTCCGAGGACAGCTCCGTGACCAGGGGGACCGTCGACGAACCGGAGGCGGTCGTCAGTCTCACGACCCTGCCCGGAGCGACGCGGGCGCCTGGGGCGGGGTCGCTCGCGATCACGGTACCCAGCGGGGCGACCCCGTCCGCCGTCGTCTCCTCCACCACCAGACCCAGCGCGGTGAGGTTCCCGGTGGCCTCGGCCAGCCCCAGGCCCGTGATGTCGGGGACGCTCACCTCGACGGGCCCGGCGGGGAGCTCGAGCACGTCTGCGTCGGGTCCGGCGGGCGCGAGGGGGACCGGCTCGGGCTCCGTCGTCTCCGGCTCGGGGCTCGCGGGCGATGTCGTCGCCGATGCGCCGGCTGCGCGCGGCTGCTCGATGGCGGCGAACCACCCGATCCCCCCGAGCGCCACCACGAGCGCGAGCAGGACCACGGAGGCCCTCCCGGCGCCCATTGCCCTCATGACGGGTTCCCCCTCGCGGGTGAGCCGACGCCCCTGGGTCCGGGGATCCGGGTTGCCGGAGGGCGCCTCGGAGGTGCGCGGCGTCCCGGCTGACAGGTCCGCCACGCCCTGCGCCCCGTGACGCCGGGACGTGCGCGGGGCCGCTGCGGCCATCGAGCGGGTGGACCCGTAGCTCGGACCCCTCCCCCCCCGTGCTCACCAGCTCCTCCTCGCGGAGGTCCGTGATCGCCTGGTACATCTCCAGCGCCGACGCGCACCGCGCGGCGGGGTTCTTGGACAGTGCCCGAGACACCACCTCGTCCACCGACCGCGACAGGCCGGGGCGGCGGGCCGACGGCGACGGGACGGGTGCCCCGACATGAGCCTGCAGGACGGACCGGTCGTCAGACCGTTCGAAGGGCGGATGGCCGGTGAGCATGAGGTGGAGCAGGGCGCCGACAGCGTAGAGGTCGCTGCGAGCGTCGACCGAGTGCCCTCGCGCCTGCTCGGGTGACATGTACGCGGCCGACCCGGCCACCGTCTCCTCCGGTGCGCCCGCGCCGTCAGCGGCCGTGCCGCCGACGCCCATCCCCTCCGGTACCGTCCCGGGCACCCGAGCCAGCCCGAGGTCCAGCAGCGTGACCCCCCGGACCTGCCCATCGGCGCTCACCTCGACCAGGACGTTGCGGGGCGAGACGTCGCGGTGCACCAGCGGCACCGCGTGCGCGGCCGCGAGCGCGTGCAGCACCCGGGCGGCGATGTCGAGCGCGTCGAGGGTACGGAGCCCGTGGGGCGAGGACGCCATGAGGTCGGCCAGCGTGCCACCAGGGGCGAGCGTCATGGCGATCCACGCCACAGGCTCGCCGGCGATCTGGTCCTGCCCGACGTCGAGCACCGCCGCGATCCCGGGGTGGTGCACCTGGGCGGCGGACCGCGCCTCCCCCGCGAAGGCCGCCAGGGCCTGGGCGTCCGTGGCGACGTGGGGGTGGAGCACCTTGACGGCCACCCGCCGCTCGGCGCTGTCGACCCCCGTCGGGTGCGTAGCGCCGGGCTTGAGGACGACCGATTCGAGGACCACGGCCTCATAGACCGTGGCCGAGCTGCCCGTCCCAAGCACCCGCCCCAGCCGGTAGCGGCCCCCCAGGACCACGTCTGGGGTCGGGTCGGCGTCGTCCGGGGCCCGCGCCGGGGTGCGGGCGCCGTCAGGCACCTGACGCCACCTCGGTGTAGTGGTTGGCGCGGGCCAGCACGTCGAGCGCGTACTCCTGCGACCTGTTGTAGCTGAGGATCGCCGGCCCCCAGCCCTGCGACGTGCTCAGGTCACCGCCGGCGGCGCACAGGTACCGGGCGGCCGTGTACGCCGCGTCGTCGAGGTCGTGCGGGTCGGAGGTCCCATCGCCGTCGCCGTCCGAGGCCCACCGCGCCCAGGTCGAGGGGATGAACTGCATCGGCCCCATGGCCCGGTCCCACTGCGGGTCGCCGTGCAAGGCGGTGCTCTGCGGGGTGGCGGGAATCGCGGCGAAGCCGGGACGTCCGTCGAGCGCCGGACCGAGGATGGGTGTCTCGGTGCGCCCGTCAGCGCGCAGCGAGGTCCCGCCGAAGGTGCCGTGCCCGGACTCGATCGCGCCGATGCCCGCCAGGGTCGTCCACCCCACCCGGCACGCCGGGTCCTCCGCCTCCAGCAGGAGGGAGGCGCGGGCGTAGGCGGTGAGTCCGCGCTCGGAAATCCCGCTCGCGGCCGCGACCCGCTCAACCCAAGCGCCGTCGAGCTGCAGCGTCGTAGGGACGTCCCCCGCGCCGTCGCCCGCACCGGTCGGGGCTCTCGCGGAGAGCGCCGCCCCGCCTGCGGACTCCACGCCGGCCGGTGGGGCCGGGTCGGTTCCCGCTGCCAGGACGGGACGGGGGGCCTGCGGAGGGACGGTGACCTCGCCCCATCCGACCGGGTTCGCCGCCGCGACCCGTCCCAGCAGCACGAGGCAGCCGACGAGCACACCCAGCCCGGAGAGCACGAGGACGGTCCGGCCCTGCCTGCCCGCCCGCCGAGGGTGGGTCGTCCGGGTCACGTCGTCCGCGCCGCTGGCGTGGTCAGGTGTCATCGCGGCACTCCCCCGCCCCCGCCAGGGCGAACCCCGCTCGGTCGCCCGGGCCGGGGCCTGTAGCGGTGATCGGACCGTCGAACATGAGGGCCGAGGAGTCTGAGACGTGCGCCAACCCGAGGGCGTGCCCCAGCTCGTGCACGAGGACCAGCTCGACGTCTCGGCGTCCCTGGCTCGTCGTCAGCATCGGGTCCAGCACCTCGGCGTTGAGGATCACGGACCCGCTGACGATCCGCGGGCGGTCGCCCGCGGGCACCTCCACGACGACAGCGCCGCCGAGCCCAGCCACCGATCCGGCCAGGGTGGGGTACTCCTGGGGAGAGGACCAGGTGATGAGCATCGGAGCCCACCGGTCCCCGTACACCCCGAGCTGGATCGCCGCCCGGTCCAGGGTCGGCGCCTCGTCCACGGCGCCGTCCTCGACGAAGGACAGTCCGGAGAGCCGCTCGACCTCATCCACCGCAGCCCGGAGCGCCTCCAGGGCCGACGCCGGGAGGTTCCGAGCACGGACGACGTAGTGCACGGGCCGGCACGGGTCGACCCGGACGGGGGCGCCCAGCCCGTCGTACTCGGAGAATGCGTAGGGCACCCCCGGTCCGGGATCGACGGCGGGGCGCAGCCGGTCGGGGCCGGCGTCGTCAGGCACGGACGGCAGCGGGACGCCGTCGAGCAGCGGGCGCCCGGGTGCGCCCGCGGAGCTGAGCGACGGGGTCGACAGCTCGAGGTAGGTCATCTGTGCCAGCGGGAGACCACCGCTGTGCCCACCCCACCCCGGGTCTACAGCGCTCGCCACGACGAGCCCCAGTCCCATGCCGAGCCCCGCAGTGAACGTCATGCGCAGCGCCTGGGCGGCGGTCCGGTGTCGGCCCCGAGGTCGGGTGGCCTGCCGGTGCCGGGGCCGGTGGCTCACCGCGCGCCGGTCACCCAAATCGGCCGTGGACATAGTCGGCTGTGCGTTCGTCCTGGGGCGAGTCGAACATCGCGTCCGTGTCGCCGTGCTCGACGATCACGCCCGGGGTGCCCTGCGCGGCGAGGAAGAACGCGCACTGGGAAGAGACCCGGGCCGCCTGCTGCATGTTGTGGGTGACGATGACGATGGTGACCTCCTTGGCCAGCTCGAGCATCGTCTCCTCGATGACCCGGGTGGAGGTCGGGTCGAGGGCCGAGCACGGCTCGTCCATGAGCAGCACCCGTGGACGAATGGCCAGGGACCGGGCGATGCACAACCGCTGCTGCTGGCCGCCGGAGAGGCCACCACCGGGGGCACGCAGCCGGTCGCGGACCTCCTTCCACAGCCCCGCCTTGGTCAGGCAGGTCTCCACGAGCTCGTCCTTGGTGTCCCGGTCGGCCCGGGTGCCGGTGAGCCGCAGCCCGGCGAGGACGTTGTCGTAGATGCTCATCGCCGGGAAGGGGTTCGGCTTCTGGAACACCATGCCGATGGCGCGGCGCGCGTCGGTGAGCTTGCGGGCGGGGTCATAGATGTCGACGCCGTCCAGGTGCACCGCCCCGGCGAGGGAGGCGGAGGGGATCATCTCGTGCATCCGGTTGAGGATGCGCAGGAAGGTCGACTTGCCGCAGCCCGACGGTCCGATGAGCGACGTGACCCGACCGGCGGGCATCGTCAGGGACACCCGGTCGAGCACCTTGTGGTCACCGAACCACGCGGAGATGTTGCGGGCGTCGAGCTCGGCGAGCGGCTCCGGCACGGGCAGGATTGCGGCGGGTCGCCTGCTCGCCCGCGAGCGGGTCGCCTCGGGCTCGATACCAGCCTCAGCGACGTCGCCGCCCTCGTCCACGCTGGGGCCGAGGACCGCCAGGGCGGGCACGTCGTCGACCGTCGTCGGGAACGCCGAGACCCGCGCTAGCGTCACGGTGCGCTCGGACGAGCGGTCCAGGGGGTGGGGCATGGGGTCCTCGCAGAGGTAGTCGTTGCTAGAGCAGGTTGGGAAGCATGCGGGTGATCTGGTCGGCGACCTGGAAGCCCACCGCGGTGACGGTCGGGACGAAGACGATCCAGGTCTGCCAGCGGCCCCAGCGGTGGAAGGCCCAGACCGCACCGATCACCACGACGACGAGGGCCTGGAGCCAGAACACGAGCGCCCACAGGGTCGAGAGGTCGTTGGCCATGGGGTCCGCGGCCGCCCCTCGGGTGGTGGCCGTGGTGTACCGCCCGCCCGCGGGCTGGACGGGGCTGATGAGCTCGGCGTCGACCCGGGCCACCCCCGAGGGCATGAACGCCGGTCCGCGCGCGGTCGTGAGCACCAGCCGGGACTCCCCGGCTCCGGGGGGCGGTGGGGACGAGTCGCCGGCGTAGCGGACGCCGATGACCCGGTAGGTGTGCTCGCCCTGACCGGTCACCACGGTGAAGGTCTCCCCCGGCGCGAGCTGTTCGATCCGGCCGAAGGGACCGCCGTAGGCCCCGGCCCGGCCCAGCAGCACGCTGGTGCCCTCCTGCCCGGGCAGCACGGTGTCCCGGCGGTGCCCGGGACCCTGCGTGAGGTCCCCGGAGGTGGTCCCTTCCAGGACCACCTCCTCCATGCTGATCGACGGGATGCGCAGCAGCGCGACGGGCGTGCCCGAGGCCAGCAGCAGTCCGTCCATGGTGAGCTCGGAGACCGGGGCGGTGCCGTTCGCGAGCACCTGACGGAACTCGTCGAAGGCCGTCGCCTGGCGGGCGTCGTGGGTGATGGGGCTGACCAGGACGAGGTTGAGGACCACGCCGAGCAGGATCGCGGCGAGCGCCGTGAGGGAACCCTGGACGGCGCGCACCGACGCGGGCAGCGGCGGCCTGGGCGGGCCGACCGGGGTGGGTGCCGGGCGCGGTGCGGGCCGAGCCGCGCGCCGAGTGCGCCGCCGACCGGAGCGGACGGGCGAGACCTCCACCTCAGGGGATTGGCCCTCGGCGGCGTCTGGTTGCGTGCCGGGCTGCGGGGAGGGCCGGTCGGTGACAAGGGTCATCGGTCGTCTCCGCGCTCAGCGGGGGCCCCGGCGGGAGCCTCGGTGACCTCGGCGGCCTCGGCGGCGGCAGGGAACCCGGCGACCGCGCGCCGGCGTCGGGACCAGGCGAACCAGCCGGCGCCGGTGGCCGCGATCGCCACCAGGGCAGCCCACGGGACAGCCCAGGTCGACGCCTCGCGGTAGACGGTGGCCAGCTCGGTGCTGCTGGCCGTCGCCGGGTCGGGAGTGAGCTTGATCTCCAGGCGGAGCATGCCTGCCTGGGCCACGCCGGGGACATCGGTGGAGATGGTGCGGCTCTCCCCCGGTTCGAGGGCGACGACGTCCCCGTCCTGGAGGCTGGCGAGCTCGGCGAAGGGACCGCGCACGGTCAAGGTCACGTGTCCTGCCACGGGCGTGTTGCCGGTGTTGCTCACCGTGTACGTCACCCCGAGCGCGCCGTCGAAGGGGTTGAGCTCACCCTGGTAGATCGTGCGGACCCCGCCGATGCTGAGGATCGGCTGCGCCGCGGCGAGCTCAGGGGCACCTGTCGCCGGATCCCCGGCGACGTCGGTGTCCGGGGTCGTCTCCGTCGTCGGGGCCGCGCCAGTGACTGGGGCAGGGCCCTGCCCGCGTGACGCGGGGGAACTCGTCGTTCCGCTCGAGACGGGGGCCGTCACCGCGCCGCGGACGCCCGCTGCGGCCGGCGTCGCGGGAGCGGCCGTCCCCGGCATGGGCGCCGCCGCCACGGTGAAGGTGAAGGCGGGCCGAAGCTCGCGTCCGTCCAGGGTGAAGCTGACGGTGTAGGTCCCGGTGGCGAGGCCGGCCGGGACCGAGAAGGTGTGTGCCAGCTCGCTCTGGGTGACCTCGACGAGCCCGAGCTCCACGCGGGCCGACGACGCGGGTCCGGTCAGGACACCCAGCCAGTCGCCGGCCGGAAGCCCGCGCCAGAGCAGGCTCACCCGCTGCCCGGTGATGAGCTGGGGCACGCTGGTGATCAGCGAGTCGTCGCTGACGAGCCGGAACTCGTGCATGGTCGCGGTCACCGGACCGGTGGCCTGCGGGACGACGACCTCGGCCGAGTACGGCGGCGCGCTCGGGTCCGCAGTCGGCTCGGCCGCCAGGGCGACGGGGCTCGCGAGCACAGAGACGGCGACGGCGATCACGGCAGCCAGGGACCGTGCGGGTGCGAGGAGGGTCACGGGTGTCCTTCGGTACGAAGACGATCGGAGGGCCTGACCGGAGCGCTCAGGCGGTCGTGGCGACCGGGAGGTCGTGGCGAAGATGTCCGCCACTTATAGATTGGCACAATGCACATCGGGCGACGGCTACGAACAGGTGAATGCTCGGTGAACTCCGCTGCTCGCCCCCACCCGCTGCTCACACCCGCAGTCCGCGCTGGTGGCCTGCAGGCGCGTCGGCACCTGCGTCGGTGAGGGGCTCGGCGTGCGCCTCGGCGTCGGCGAGGGCCTGCTCCCGCCCGGCCGCCCTGGCCTCCTCGATGAGAGCGTGCTGGGCCGCGGCCCGAGACCGACGACGGCGCAGCCGCCACCAGAGCCCTCCGGCCGCCGCGAGGACGACCACCACGACCAGCCACGGGACCGCCACCACGGTGGCCTCGCGCGTCGAGCTCGACAGCACCCCCGGGTCGAGGGCGCCGGGGGCCACGGACGGCTCGAGGCGGACCTTGACGGTCAGCAGGCCCTGCTGGGACACCCCGGTCAGCCGGACGCTCGACGTGCGGGCCTGGCCCGGGAGCAGCTCGGGGAGGTCCGCCTGCTCCGCGGACGCGGCGACGTTCCCGAACGGGCCGGTGGCGACGACCGTGAGCCGCCCGCCCAGGGCGATGTTGCCGGTGTTCGTCAGCGTGTAGGTGACGTCGAGGTCCCGCCCCGTCGGCAGCAGGCCCCCTTCCAGGTCCGTCAGCACCCCGCCGACCGCGACGTGCGGCTGGAGCTCGCCGGCGACCCGGACGTACATCCGGGTGATCACCCGGTTCTCCACGGCGACCTGCCCCTCCCCCGACGCGACCGACACGACCAGGCCGGCGCCGTGGTCGCCTGGGCGGGCGTCGGCGGGGACTGTCACCGAGAACGGCACGGTTGCACTCGCCCCCGGCTCGAGGGTCACCTCGGCTCGCGAGGGGATCACACAGGCGGGGTCGGCCTGCGGGTCGCAGCGCTGCCCCAGGTCGGACCAGACGCCCACGTCCTGCGGGGCCTGGTCGGCGGTCAGCACCGCGAAGGCGCCGTCGGGGGTGTTGTAGGCGTCGGTGACGTACAGCCCGAGCGTGAGCGCCGTCGCGCCCTCGTTGGTCACCTCGACGTAGTCGTCGACCCGTTGTCCCGGGTCGAGCTGGTAGGAGAACCGCTGCCGGCCGTCCCGGCCGTCGGCGGTCGCGGGGTCGGCCGAGAAGGCGGCGTCCGAGGCAGGTGCCTCGGTGCTTGCTTCGGTGCCGACCTGCGCGACGACGGCCGGTCCGGTCGGCTCGGCCGCGCGGCTCGGTCCGCCGGCGAGGCCGAGCAGCAGCGCCGTGAGCAGCCCGGCGACCAGCCAGCGGCTACGACGTGCGGGGTGGGGCTCAAGCGGCCGGGAGATGCTCTGGAATGGATGCACCCGAGTAGATTGACGCAATGCAGCAGACCGCGGGCCACCACCAGGTGAAATGGCGGTGAACTCCTGGTATGGCGACGGCCCGGGACCCATCGGGTCCCGGGCCGTCGCGTGTGGAGGGCGGGTGGATCAGCCCTTGACGAGGTCGATCGTGATCTTCGAGGAGTAGGCCCCGGCGGGGGTGCCCTTGGGGACCACGAGGTCAAGATCGGCGTCGACGGTGCCTGATGCTCCGGCTGCGCCCGTGGCGAGCTTGCGCACCGCCGCAGCGCCGCCGACGGCGTGGTCCGCGCCCTTGGTGACGCCGGTGCCGGTGACGACCGGCACCGAGCCCAGCTGGGCGAAGGAGAACGTGTTCGCCGGTGTCTGCGCGGACTGGAAGTTCGCCACCGTCGCCTGGACGGTCCATGCGGACTGGCTCGCGACCGCGCGCAGGTCGCTCACGGTCACCGTGCCCAGCTTCCCGCTCGCCTTGAAGGTGCCGTCGGTCTGCTCGGCCGCGGTGCCCAGATCAGCCTTGCCCGAGGCGGGGACCGAGAGCGAGATGGTTCCCACGGTCGAGGTCGGAACCGTCACCTCGGCGACGATGTCACCGGTTCCCTCGACGACGGGCGGGGCGAGCGGGGTCCCCTGGACCGCCGTGCTCACCGGGCTCGCACCGAGGGAGTTCGTGGCGGTCACGCTCACCGAGTAGGACACCCCCGGCGTCAGCCCGCTGACGACCGCGTTGGTCACCCCGGCGGCGGTCACGAAGGGCGAGCCGGTCACTGGAGTCCCACCCCCGTCCGTCACGGAGACCGCGTAACCGGTCACGGCGGGTGAGGCCGCCACGGGGGTCCACGTCGCGCTCAGCGTCGAGATGCCCGGCGTCACGGTCAGGCCGGTCGGGGCCGACGGCACAGCCTCGACCGCGGGCGCGGCGTACGGGACGACGGTGTAGTACCCGGGACCCACGCCCGCCGCGGCGGACTCCGCCTCGGTGAGCTTCTGGATCGAGGTGATGTACACGGGCGTGCCCGCGGCCTGCTCGGTGGCCGCACTGTTCCAGCACGAGACGGAGAACGACCAGGTGGTGCCGTAGGAGTTGGTTGACTCTTCCCACACGGCGAGGGTGTCCTGTGACACCGTGGCCTCCACCAGCCCAGAGAGGCTCCTTCCTGTGAGGCCGTTGTTGAACGTCCGGCCAAACCCCATCCACTTCGCCGGCTGCAGCTCTTCGCCGGGACGGGAGAAGGCGTACATGGAGCGTGACGGCGCCGGGCAGTCACCGGGGTCAGTCATGGTGAGGATCGCCGTGGGGACGAACGCGGGGGTCACGTCGGTGACGAGCGTCAGGGGGAGGAACTCGTGGCCGTCTACCTCGTGGGCGCCGGCCGTGGTCGCGCTCGTCAAGGTGGCAAGCGCGGCGAGCGCCACCGCGATCGTCGTGGCGACGGTGCGTCGTGCTGTCATCAGGGTGTCCTTTCGGGGACATGGTCGTGTTCTTGGTGGGGCGTGCGGGGCTGGTGGGGGCGACCCAGGGCCGCCCCCACCAGGTCAAGCGGGTACCACGTCAGGAGCTGCAGGAGGCAAGAACGACCTACTCGAGCACTCCGCCGCGGGCGTGGTCGCCGGAGAGGTCCGTCGGAGCGCCGGGGATGTCGGTGTCACCGGCGTAGGCGACGGGCAGGAACCCGAAGGTGGCGACCGTCGCGTCCGAGGCCGCCGAGGCGATCTGTGAGGTGCTGCCGGCGAAGGTCGCCACCAGCGTCGAGTCGTACTTCGCGTTCCCGGGCGTGATGCGCGCGGTCTCCAGGACGTTGTAGACGTCCCGACCGAAGGTGCCATTGGAGTAGAACGCCCCGTTGGGCGCCAGGTCACCTCCCGAGACCGCGGTCGGCGCGACGGGAACGCCCAGGTTCCGGACCGGGGTACCCAGGTCCGCGCCGGCGGCGTAAGCGGTGCTCATGTGGTCAGCGCTCACGCCGTTGTACTGGGCGATCCAGCTGGCGACCGAGAACGGGACGACCTGGCCCGCGGTGGTGAGGACGCCGTCGGCCTGGTTCTCCTGGACGCCCGGCTGACTGACGAAGGAACCGACGGTCGTCACGCCGATGGCGTTGAGGAAGAACGCGCGGGTTCCCGAGTCCGTCTGCGGCAGGATCGGGTACGTCTGGACGCCCCCGACGACGGCAGCAGCGGCAGAGTTGGCGGAGTAGATCTGGTTCAGCTGGGCGATGGTGAGGGTGCCCAGGCCCGAGCCGTTGTAGGCGTAGGAGACGGCGTCGCGGGCGAAGGGGACGAAGGTCAGCGGTGCGGTAGCACCGAGGTCCGTACCCGCCTTGGTGCCCCGGGAGGAGCGAGCGAAGTCGAGCTGGCCGGCGACCGAGACGGTCTCGTAGAGGCCGCCGTCGATCGAGCGGCTCAGCGCCTTGATGCCGGCGCTGGACCCGTTGGGGCGCTTGAAGGCGGCGCCGCCGGAGGTCACGGAGATCGTGGGGGTCCCGGTGGCGTTCCACGAGCCGACGTTGGTCAGGCTGCCGGTCGAGGGGTTGGCGAGGCCGTTGAGGACCTCCTGGGTGGTGTCCGAGCCGGTGCCTGCGAGGGAGGGGAACGTGCCAGCGGCCGGGTCGGCCGAGGCGGGTGAGACGACCGCGGTCAGGAGGACCGAGGCCACTGCTGCTGTCCCGAGGACAGCCGAGATACGCGTAACGCGCATGTCACACTTCTTTCGTCAAGTGCTCAGTCCGCAGGGACGGGCGCCCCTGCGGGTCTTGCGGGTGGTGCAGCCGATGCCCGGTCGCCCGGGCTCCGGCACTGCGAACCGGCGGGTCGAGGACCCGTCCGGCCGGCAGCGTTCGTGGGGCGAGGCCTAGGGCACGTCGCCGCGCCTGAAGCGGCCCAGCAGCGGGATGGTCACCGCGATGAGCAGACCCGCGCCGAGCAGTCCCGGGAGCAGCAGCCCACGCAGCCCTGAGGGGTCGGCCGGGGTCGCCGAGCCCGCGAGCGGGTTCGAGCGCTGGCCGGCGCCCAGCGGGTCGGCCGCCCCGGCGGGGTCGCCGGCCGTCGTGGAGAGGACCGGGACCGCGTCCGCGCCGGGGGAACCGAGCGCGTCGGCAGTTCCCGGGACCGTGAATTGCGCGGTCCCGCCGCCAAGCGGGGCGGTGGTCGACGGGGCGGCGGTTGACGGGACGGTCCCCGGTGACGTCGCCGGTCCGGGCGAGACGACGGGGAGCGGCGTCTGGGCGGAGGTGAGGCGCGTGGCCACCGCGAGGGCCTCAGTCCGCAGGCCCTCGGGCAGCGGGGCGTACCCGCCAGGGAGCTGCCCGTCGCCGCCGCCGGGCTCCTGCCCGGTGGTCACCCCTGTGGTGACGTACGTCGCGAGCGCCTCGCGCAGCTCGGCCGGACGGTCGTCGGTCCCGTCGCCGTCCTCGTCCCCGGACAGGACCGCCAGGTACGGGACGAGGGTGAGGGGGTAGGCCCCCTCGGGGACGGCGTTCGCCTCGAGCTGGCGGACGCGGGTGCCCTCGATCGAGGTCATGGCGGGCACCGCTGCCAGCAGCGACTCCTGCGACGGCTTGACGCAGCTCGTTCCCGCGCTGCTGCACAGGGTGGCGACCGACAGGCCGTACCGGGAGGCCGACGCGGCGTCCGTGATCGTGAAGCGGAGCTTGCGGCTGGCGATCTGGCGCGGCGCGCCCTTCCACGCCGGCGGGCTCGCCAGGCTGTCCCACTCGCTCTTTGCCGGCAGCACGCCGGCCAGGGCGTACTGGGCCCCCTGGTGCATGTCGCTCACGTAGGGGGTGATGTCGGTTGCGCACCGCTCCGTCCGGGTCTCCTGACCGCCCTGCAGCCCCGGGATGAGGAGCGGGTACTGGTCGCACCACGGGTCCGCGAGGGGGTACCCGGTCCGGGGCAGTTCCATGGCCTGCCCCGAGGCGTTCAGCTCGGCGGTCGTGGTGAAGTAGGGGTTGACCCGCATGCCGTCCTCGTCGGGCGCCCCGGCCAGCCAGCTGCGCGCCGCCTCGTCGGCGAGGATCCAGGACCAGACCGCGGAGGCCACGTCGCTGTTGTCCAGGGACACCATGGGTTGGGTCCCCAATCCATCGACGTCGTCCCAGTACTTCGCTCCGGGGTTGAGCCGTTGGAACTCCGGGTCCTTGAACAGGTGGGGGGGGTTCGTCTCGCCCCAGCGGTAGGCCGCCGACGCCGGGTAGGAGTCGTAGAACACCCCGCTCACCCACTTGCCAGAGAGCGCCTGAGACAGGGACCCGCGGTAGGACTGCGTGAGCATCTTCGCTACGAGGCGGGGGGTGAGCTTGATGTCGTCGATCCGCATGCCGAGCTGGGCGTAGACCTCAGGCGGCGCACCAGCGTATGGATTGGCGTCGAAGTTGAACCCGATCACCGCGCCCGTCACGGCCATCGGCGCGTAGTCGACCGACTGCCCGTCCGCGAGGTCGTCAGCACCGAAGGGTTGAACGGTCACGCTGGCCTGCGGCGCCCCGGCCGAGCCGGTGAGCATCTGACGCCGCGCCTCCGGCTCGCCGAGCTGGCTGTAGGCGAAGGCGGTCCCTTCCCGGCAGAGCTGGCGCTGCCAGGCGAGGCTGGCGTCGACGAGGAGCTCGGAGCCGGCGATCCGCACCTCGCTCGAGCCGATCTCGCAGGCCTGGCCGGCGGGGCGGAAGTCCATCTTGAAGGCCAGGGCGGTCGCCCAGACCGCGGGATTCATCGGTGACTCGGTCGTGTCCCCGGCACCGCGCGGGACGACCACCAGCCAGCAGTGCCGTCCCTCGACCGCACCCGTCGTCGCGGTGATCCGGTCCCCGCACCCGAGCCCCGGGCTCTCCGCCCCCGTCTGGAGCTCGAAGTTCACCTCACCGGTCCCGGAGCCGGTGCTGATCACGCCGCCGACGGCGTTGGTCGTGTTCTGCGTCCAGAACTGGTTCGCTCCGGTGGCCGCGCCTTCGGTGCTGATCTCTTCACCCGTGACCGCGAGGAACGGGACGGGATTGCTGCCGCTGGTGGTGTACCGCGACTCGCGGTTCCCATAGGTAGTAGTGGTCACACCCCAGACGCAGGACCTGCGGTCGGGGAGGCCGGGGACCTCGGGGTCCTCGTCCGCCCAGCACTGCATCACCTGGACGAAGTAGTTCCCGCTGTACGCGCGGAGCGTGTCTCCTGGCTGCCAGCCCTGCCAGGTGACCTGCACGGCCTGGTTGACCAGACCCTCGGTCTGGGAGACGGTGACCTCGAGGCCGCGCAGGCTCGCGTCCGGGTGGTCGGCGGGGATCGTGACGGTCTGCGCAGAACCGCCGTCCGCCTGCGTCGCACCGCCCACGAGGGTGTCCACGGAGGCTACCGCGACGGAGTCCAGCGGCGCGGCGGCCGCGACCGGGCCGAGCGCCGTGCCGAGCAGGCAAGCCGCCCCCACCGCCCAGGCAGCCAGGCGGGCGCCCCGCAGGCGGGCTGTCGTTGCAGTCATCGTGACCTCTCGGTGCTGTGTCGAGGCGGGGGCGTGTCCAGCGTTCCGTCGCCAGTGATTACCTTGTCGCAATTCATTTTCTTATTCCCAAGAGTTCCACCTCGTCGAGCACCGGAGAACCAACACCGGATGAGAGGTGGATGAACGCTCGGGGCCACCCGCGCGATCCCCAGCTCACCCCCGCGGACCGGCGCCCCGGCGCAGCCTCGTCGCTACCAGCGGCGGGGCCACGACCAGGCCGAGCACAAACAACCCCGCCAGGACCATGAGCATCTGCTCGGGCCCCCACCCGCCTGCGGTCGCCAGGCTCACCGGCGTCGCTGACGCCACCCCCCGCGACTGCGCACTCGCCGCCGAGCCGGCCAGTGGCACGCCGTCGGCGTCGAAGAGGGCCGGGTCGACCACCTCGTCCACCACGCCCGTCTCCCCGCTGGCCCCGCCGTCCGCCGGACCAGCCCCGGCGTCCGAGGTACCGGTGTCTACCTGCACCCCGCCGCCGGCCCCGCCGGCCCCCGTATCGGTGGCCACTGCACCCGGTCCGGCGGAAGTCGGCGTGTCGCCCTTGGCACCGGCGGTGCCGGTCGCGCACTGCGTCGAGCCCACCTTGTCGCAGGCCGCCGGCTGCGGCGCGGACTTCGCCAGCTGGTTGTCCGCGGGGCTCTCCCCCGCCTTGAAGGTCGGGTTGTTGCACGCGTTGATGTCCAGCCCGGCCGCCCCCGCCCCCGGGATGCGCTTGATCTGCTCGGCGCCGGCCAGGACGAGGTTCATCGGCAGCGGGGAGTACCCCAGCGCCTCCGCCTGCTGCTGACCCTCGCACAGGAAGTACCGGGCATAGGCACCCAGCGCTTCACCCTTCGCCTCACTGAACGTGCCACCCGGGCGCACCTGGGTCGGGATGATCATGTACGAGTAGCTCGAGAGCGGGTACACCCGTGGGTCCGGGCTGGCGTACACCCCGTCGAGGATCTGGGTGAGGTAGTCGGGAGAGCTCTCGTCCGTGTTGATCTGCGCGGCGAGCAGCGCCACCGCGACCGAGGACGCGGTCGGCTCCACGTAGTACCCGGACTCGTTCAAGAGCTTCGCCACGGGGAAGCCCGCCTTGAGCGCGTAGCTGTACTCGACGTAGGTGATGGCGCCTTCGCCGTAGCCCTGGGAGACGTATCCGGCGACGCCCAGCGAGCCGTTCTGCGCCTTGAAGCCGTCCGCCACGGGGTACTGCGAGGTCAGGCCGCAGGGTGTGGCGCGCCCCACCTTGGCGCAGAAGGCGTTCCACAGGTCACCGTGCCGCTTGGACATCCACATGGTGAACTGCGCGGTGGTCCCCGACCCGTCCGAACGGACCACCGGCGTGATCGCCCGGTCCGGCATCACGAGGCCAGGGTTGTCCGCCTGGATCGCCGGGTCGTTCCACTTGGTGATGACCCCGGTGAACATCTTCGAGACCGTCTGACCGGACAGTCGCAGGTTCGTGACCTGCTTGCCGTTGATCTTGAGGTTGTACATGAACGCCGTCCCACCAGCCACGATCGGCATGTACGCGTAGGTGCCGGTCGGGGCCTGCTCCTGCTCGGTCGTCGCGTCACCCTTGACCTGGAACGGGATCTCGCTCACCGCGAAGTCCACCTGGTTGTTGATGAACTGGCGACGCCCCACGGTTGAGCCGACACCCTCGTAGTTGACGGTCATGGCGTAGTTCGCCTTGACGTTTCTGCGCCACTGGTCGATCGCGTTCTGCGACCACGTCGAGCCCGCCCCGGTGATATGGGCATAGTCGTCGGCCCGGGCCGGGGCCGTGACGGCTCCGGCGCTCACGAGCACGACGAGCGCCAGCAGGAGCGCGGCGAAGGAGAGCTGGGACCTGCGGGCCGGCCGGGTGGCCGGGGACATGAGGGAGGCATGCATGGGGAACTGCCCTTCTGGGACTGGTGGCGTGAGTGGCCCGGTCATGGGGTGGAGCTGTCCGCCGGCGCGGTGGCACGCCCGGGCGAGCCGGCGTCGTCGGCGTCGCGGGCGCCGCGGGCGCCGTCGCGCACGGCGAACCTGGCCGCGTCCTGGCGGGAGGCCCGGGCCACGGCCCGCGCGTGCCGCCGTGAGAGCTGCTGGGGCGACCGCCCGCCCAGCCCGCGCGCGACGGCGAAGAGGATGAGCACGAGGATGAGCAGGACCGCCGCGGTGCCGAAGCCGCGGGCGATGAACGCCGGCTCGGGAGACTTCACGAACTCGAAAACCTGCAGCGGCAGGGAGATCATGGGACCCGAGAGCGGGTTGAGGTTGACCGCGGCGGAGATGCCCGCGGTGAGCAGCACCGGTGAGGTCTCCCCGATCCCGCGGGCGGTCCCCAGGATCACCGCCGTGGCCAGGCCGGGCCGGGCCGTGGGCAGCACCACGTGCCACACGGTGCGCCACTGCGTCGAGCCGAGCGCCTGGCTCGCCTCACGCAGGTTCCCCGGGACCAGGCGCAGCACGACGTCGGCCGCCCGGATGACGATCGGGAGCATCATCACGGTGATCGCGAACGCCGCCGCCAGCCCGGACTTCTGCAGCCCCAGGCCCTGGATCACGGCGGCGTAGATGAACAGGCCGGCGACGATGGACGGCAGCGCGGTCATCGCCTCGACCACGGTCCGCACGAAGGTCGCGAACTTGCCCTTGATCTCGTTGAGGTACACCGCGGTGGACAGCCCCAGCGGAATAGTGATCACCAGGGCGATGCTGATCTGGATGAGGGTGCCAAGGATGGCGTGCAGGATCCCGCCCACGTCGAGCGGGTCGAGGGGGCCGGTCAGCGAGAGGTCCTCGGTGAAGAAGTTCAGGTGCGCCAGGGCCTCGCGGCCCCGGAAGACTGTGAAGACGATGATGAACACCAGCGCGATGAGCAGCGTCGTCGCCGCGGAGGTGAGCATGACCGTCACGATCTTGCTCTTGACCGCCTGCCAGCCCGAGGACAGCCCCGCCAGGAGCGCGTACACGACCACGAAGCCGACGTAGGCGACGAGCAGTGCGCCGAGGACGCCGCTCATGGAGGTCAGCCGCCCGAACAGGAGCGCGGTGATGCACCCCGCGGCGAGCGCCGCCCCGACCACGTCGAGCCGTTCGGCGAGGGTCATGGCCCCCGGGCGGCGGCGCAGGCCGACCTCGATGCCGTCGGCGTCGGGGTCGGGGCGGAAGGTGCGGTGCCCATCGTCGGGCATGGTGCGCGGCGGCGCGATGCGGGACGTTCGGGGTGCGCCCGTCGTCTGTGGTGCGTGCGTCGTCTGGGTCATGAGCTCAGCCCTCGCTCTCGGCGCCGGACCGTGACCGTGCCACGATCGACGACGCAGTGAAGTTCACGATCAGGGTCAGCACGAACAGCGCGAGCCCGGCGGCCATCAGCGCGGACAACGCTCGTTCGCTCGCTTCCCCGTACCGCATGGCGATGAGCGCCGAGACCGAGTTGCCGTTGGTGCGCAGCGGCTGCCACTGGATCTCGAAGACCGGGGAGATGATCATGTAGACGGCGATGGTCTCGCCCAGGGCGCGACCCAGCCCCAGCATCGTCCCGCCGATGATGCCGCCCTTGCCGAAGGGCAGGACCACCGACCGGATCATCCCCCAGCGCGTGGCCCCGAGCGCGAACGCCCCCTCCCGCTCCCCCGCGGGAGCCTGGCTGAACGCCTCACGCATGACCGAGCACTGCGTCGGCACGACCATGAGCGCCACGACGACCCCCGCGATCAACGGGGAGGAGGTGAACAGGTTGGCGCCGGCGAGCGGGTCTGACGGGTCGTAGCCGTCGACCCGGAAGAGCGGGATCCAGCCGAGCCAGGTCGCCAGCCACCGCGAGACCGGGATGACCTGGGCGGTGAGGAAGAAGATCCCCCACAGGCCGAAGACGACGCTGGGTACCGCGGCCATGAGGTCCACCAGTGAGACGAGTGTCTGCTTGAGGCGACCTCGGGCGACCTCGGAGATGAACAGCGCCGCACCGATGCCCAGCGGGACAGAGATCACGAGGGCGATGAGGGCGATCTGCACCGTCCCGAACATCACTGCGACGATCCCGAACCTGCCGATCTCGGGTTCCCAGGTCTGCTCGGTGAAGAAGCTCCACCCCGCGACCTTGAGCGCCGAGCTCGCGCGGATCGCGAGGAAGATCCCGACCGAGGCCATGATGGCGACCACGACGATCCCCACGGTCCAGGAGTATCCCCGGAACACGAGATCCTGGACGTCGCGCGCGGACACCAGCCGGCGACGGCTCTCGGGGCCGGGGAGCACCTTGGGGACGTCAGGCGGGCGCACCGTGGTGGTCATGAGGTGGGAGAGGCGTTGTCACGACCGGCGGGAGATCCCTCGGGCACTGCGGGAACGAGCAGTTCCGCGATGCGCGCCGCGGCAACCTGCTCCCCGTCGAGGCCCTCCTCCACGTGCACCACACCCGAGATCGAATAGTCCGGTGCACGCTCGAGAAACCGCTCGCCCCGGGTGAGGGACGTCGCACGGCGCTCTTGCCCGGAGACGTCGAGGGCCAGCAGGGTCCCCGCTGCGTGGACGTACCAGACCCACCCTCCGAGCTCGGGGATCTCGACCGCGCCGAGGCTGGCACGCGCGTCCCGGGCCTCGGACTGCAGAGCCTGCACGTCCCGCTCCGCGCTGCGCAGATCCTCGAAGGAGCGCGCACCACACGCCAGATGGGTACGGTTCGCAGCGATCAGACGCCACGAGAACGCGTCGACCCCCGGCGTCACGGCCATGTGGAAGCGGGCTACCAGCGCCGGCGAGCCTGGCGCGACCGGTATCTGGGACGGTGGATTCGGCGCATGAAGAGTCGTTCCAGATATGTTGTCACGATGCATGGCAAGTAGATTGGCACGATCTATACGAACAAGTGTGTCTTCGGGTTGAACTCTGCGTGAACGCTGGCCTGGAGCGGCTGGCGCACCGGTGTGTCGCCGTCAGGTCTCGTCGGCCAGCAGCCGCGCGGTGCGGGTCCGCAGGCGCAGCAGCGGCACGACGGCCGCGAGCAGCGAGAGCAGCACCGCCACCAGCACCGCGCCGACCGCCACCACCAGCGAGGACAGCTTGGCGGTCCGGGTGACCAGCGCGATCGTCCCCACGCTCACAGCCGCACCCGTGACCGCGCCCGACGCCGCCAGCAGGACCACCTCGGTGAGGACCAGCCGCGCGACGTGGGCGGGCGACCACCCGATCGCCCGCAGCACCGCGATCTCGCGGCGCTGCTCACGCAGGTCGAGCGCGACGACGTCGACCACGGTGATGCAGCCGAGGACGACGAGAGCGGCGCCCGCGAGCGAGTCCAGCGGGCCCGAGCGCAGCGACACACCGTCCCCGAGGACGGACCCCACGACCGCCCCGGAGGACACGACGGCGACTGCCGTCAGGGCGCCGGTTCCCACCGCGACCGCCAAGGCACCCGACCCGGCGCGGCCACGGGCCCGCCACAGGTTCCCGGCCGCGAAGGACCACGGGGAGCGGGCCTGCCGGGCGAGCGCGGACCGGGCCACGGGCGGGCGCGGTCCAGGCACGACCGGCCCGTGGGCGGTCAACCACACCGGGCGCACCGAGCCCACGCCGAGCAGACCGACCGTCAGCGGGAACGCCACGACGGCCTGCGCCGGGGTCAGCACGACCCCCGTCCAGGGGGCGGCGACCGCGGCGGCGACCATGGCGAGGACTCCGGCAGGAAGCGCGACCACCAGCATCTCCGTCGCCACCATGCGCACGACGGCGAGCGGCGTCCAGCCGAGGGAGACGACCGTGACGATCTCCGCGCGACGCGATCGCATCGAGGCGGCCGCGGAGTTCGCTACGAAGATCAGGGTGAGCGCAACCCCCGCGACGATGAGCACGACTCCTTTGACGTCCAGAGCCGGGACTACCGTCCCGGGCCGCCCCTCCACCCGCACCACGAGCCCGGCCCCCCGGCTCACCTGCTCGGCCACCGTCCGAGCCCGTTCGGTCCGGGCGCCGGCGCCGCGGGTGTCGACGACCTGCAGGCGCACCTCGTGGAACGGCGCCGCCGGTGGGTCCACGTAGGCCGCCGGGTCGAGGAAGGCGGCCAGGTCCGCGACCGAGACGACGACGTACCCGTCCGCGGGACGTATCCCGAGATCGTCGGCCGCAGCACCCAGGACGGCGCTCAGCGCGCGTACGTCGAGCGTCCCCACCGCCTGCAGCGAGCGCGGTGCCGTCAACGGCGACGCGCTCGTGGGAGGGGCGCGGCTCACGGTCCCGTCGAGCGCGGTGTACGTCTGCACGAGGGCCCGAGCCCCACCCGCGTGCTCTGTGAGCACCCGTGCCCCCACGGCCGGGTCCCACGTGGCCACGAGCGCAGGGACGTCACCGGCGACCCGATCGGCCGCAACCGTGTCGAGAGGGGTGCCCGCGGTCAGCGCGGAGGACAGCCCGAGGTCCTCGTCAGCCCCGGTCGAGATCGCGACCAGCACCAGCTCGATGGATGGTCCCGGTTCGCCGGAGGGCGCGGTGTCGGGCAGCGTCCAGACGAGGGCGCGCTGGCCCGGCACACGTTCCCAGGTGCCGGCCGGCCGGGGTTGCGCTCCACCGGCAGGGAGCTCGACCGTCCCCAGGACCGCGATCGCGACCCCGCGCCGGACCTCCGCCATCGTCGACATCTGCGTCACCTGCAGCGCCGTGATCGTCGGCGTGGACACCGACGGGCTGCTCACCACGACGTCCCACGCCTGCGCCGCGGCGGGGGCGCCGGTCGTGCGCGCTGGCAGCGGTCCCAGGGCCAGCCGCGGCTGTGTGATGGCGGCGGCGAGGATGGTGAACGACACCGATGCCAGGACGACGCCGAGTGCGACCACGAGCAGCCGACCCTTGCTGCGGCCCACCTCTGCCCGGAGGAGCCGGCCGCGCACCCCGGCGATCAGCCGAGCCCGGTGACCCGGCGCAACAGCGCGTCGGGGTCTGAGGGGGCGATCCGCGTGTCGCGGACGACCGCGCCGTCGAGCATCCGCATCTGGCGTCCGCACTGTGCTGCCACCGTCGGGTCGTGCGTGGCGAGCAACAGTGTGAAGCCCCAGTCCTGGGCAAGCGTGGTGATCAGGTCGAGGATCTCCTCCCCGGTCCGTGAGTCGAGGGCGCCGGTCGGTTCGTCGGCGATGAGCAGGCGGGGGCGCACGACGAGAGCCCGCGCGATCGCCACGCGCTGCTGCTCACCTCCGGAGAGCTGCCCAGCCACCATGTGCTCTGAACGCGAGACCCCGACGGACTCGAGCAGCTCGTTGGCCCACCGGACGTCGTCGCGGTGCACCCGGCCCACGAGCAGGGGGGCGAGGACGTTGTCCACCGGGGACAGGTGGCCCAGCAGGCGGTACTGCTGGAAGACGAACCCGATCCGGCGGCGGAACCGTGCCGCCGCGTGGCGGGTGAGCGTGTGCACGTCGACCCCGCCGACCACGACCCGACCGGAGTCGGGGGTGTCCAGCCCTCCGACGAGGTGCAGCATCGACGACTTGCCCGCGCCCGACGGCCCGGTGACAGCCACCGTCTCACCCGGTTCGACGTCGAAGGAGACCCCGTCCACCGCTCGCACGAGGGAGCGACCCTGGCGGAAGGTCCGCGTGACGCTACGCATGACGACCCACGCACCGGCCCCTGCCCCGTCACCGACCATCTGCTGATGATGATGGGCACAGATGAACGCACGGCAACGATCTGCCGAACACCGTCCGTGCGCATCCAGGCAGTGCGGACGGCCCCGTGGATCGCCCCTAAACTGGGCTGCATGCCACTCCAGCATGCAGTCCTCGCGCTTCTCGACGAAGGTCCGAGCTACGGCTACGAGCTCAAGGCCAACTTCGAGGCTGCCGTGGGGCCCCAGTGGGGCGGCCTCAACATCGGGCACATGTACCAGATCCTTGAGCGCCTCTCCCGCGACGCGCTCATCGCGATGTCGCACACGATCACCCAGGAGAACCGACCAGACCGCTCGATCTTCGAGATCACCGACGCCGGTCGAGCCGAGCTCGCCCAGTGGCTCGCGGACCCGACGACCCGAGCATCGGGCTACCGGGACGACTTCATCCTCAAGATCCTCGCCGCCGGCCAGCGTGGGCCAGATGCGGTCCGGGCGGTCTGCGCGGTGCAGCGGGAGTCGCGGATGGCCGAGCTCGCGGCGTTGCGCACCCTGCGTCGCGCCCACGCGAACGAGCCCCTCTCGGCACTGACCATCGAGGCGGCCATCCTGCACACCCAGGCCGACCTCAAGCTCATCGAGGCGGCCGACGAACGCGCCGACTCACCGCTGCTGGCACTCCCGACGACACAGGCCAGACACGATGGCGCCACGGTGGACAGCAGGTCCGAGACCGAGCAGCCGATGCGGGCGACCGGTACCTCGGGCCCCGAGCGCGCGGCTGGGGTCGTGGGCATCACCTCCAGGCGCGGCACCCGGTAGAGGAGTGCGCCGTCTGGGGGTGACAGGCCGATCCGGGACGACCGTCGTGGACGCAGCAGCGGGCCGATCGGCGCTGGCCGGCATCCTCGTCGTCGTGCTGGTCTCGCTCGTGGCCGGATGCGCGCCGGCAGGGTCCGACCCGCCTCGGCGCGGAGGCAACCTGACGATCGTCCTGCTCCCGGGGGCTCTCGAGCATATCGATCCCCAGCGGTTGGACGACCCCGAGACCGCCGCCCTGCTCGGCGCCTACGTCTTCCGGACCCTCATGGCCTACCCCGCCACGGCCGGGACCACGTCCCGGACCGTCGTGCCGGACCTCGCCGTCGGCGCACCCGACGTCTCGACCGACCGCACGACGTGGACCTTTCGCCTGCGCGCTGGCGTCTCTTTCGACAACGCCAGACCTTTGACCTGCGCCGACGTCAAGCACGGCGTGGCCCGCAACTTTGCGCGCGAGCTCGGCAACGACGGCAGCGGTGCCGTCTCGATTCTCGCCGTCCCGCGCGACGGCGACGGCGGGTCCCTCTACCTCGGTCCGTACACGACGCAGTCACCTGCTGGTTCGGCGGCCTTCGACGAGGCGGTGGCCTGCGCCCCGGACGGGTCGTCGATCACCTTCCGCCTGCGCGAGCCCACCGGGAACTTCGACGCGTGGGTGGCCCGCCCTGCCTTCGCGCCGGTGCCCGTCGAGTCGGACATCGGCCTGCGGTACGAGGAGCGCCCGGTGGGGACCGGACCGTACCGGGTCGAGGAGCGCACCGACGGCCGTGTGCAGCTGGTCCGCAGCTCCCAGTGGGACGGGCACGGCGACGCCCAGCGTCCCGCCTACCCGGATGTCATCACGGTCATCGAGGACGGCGACTCGGACCTCGCCACCCGTCAGATCCTGGCCGGCACGGCCGACGCCGCGGGCAGGACGGTCGGCGCGGCGATCTCCGCGCCGCTGTTCGACGCGCTCGTCGCCGAGGGCAGCCTCACGACCGATCCGGTACCCGCGGCCGGGGCCGTGGCGCACAGGACCGCCTCCAGCGTCACGGTGGCGAGCGGTCCGGACGGTTGGGAACGCCACCTGTCGATCGACGTCCGCCGGGTCACGGACGCCGCTGCCCGCACCGCCATCCAGCTCGCCGTCGACCGTGTCCGGGTCCGCGACGTTCTCACCGGGCCAGCTGGCGGGGACCTCACCGGCTCGATGCTCCCGCCCGGGCTCGTACCCGACGGCGCAGGACAGGGGGTGTGGGCCGCGCTCGGGGACGCTCCGGACCGCGGCGACCAGGCCGCGGCGCGGACCCTGCTCCAGGGCGCGCAGACCCCGCCCGGCCCGCTCACCCTCGATCATCCCGACACTGCACCGGACACGGCGGCGGCCGCGGCGGTCGCGGCGGACCTGCGGGCCGTCGGCCTTGAGGTCACCACCCGGCCGATCCCGCTGACCGGCTACGCCGAGCACCTGCGATCCCGCGATCTCACCGGAGAGCTGGTCATGGTCGACTACGCGCCGGACCCGCTGTCAGGAGCTCAGACCGTCCAGGACCTGCTGGCCGGGGACGGGGACCTCAACGTCTCTCGATGGGGTGACGAACGCTCAGAGCTGGCCATCGACGTCGTCCGCGCGTCCACCGAGCAGGATCTGCGCGAGGCGGGTGCCGCCACGATCGTCGGCGAGGCGCTGCTCGACGGCGCGGCAGTACCGTTGGTCTCCTACCGCACCGTACGGGTCGCGGGGGGCGACGTGGGAGGCGCAGCGCTCAACCCGGGAACCGGCGGCTGGGCGTTCGCCGACCTCTGGGTGCGTGGCTGAGAGACCGCTGAGGTCAGCGTCGGGAGTCCCCGTCGCCGAGCCCGGCCGGTGCCCCGTCGCTCGGCGGGGGCAGCTGGCAGAACCGTTCGGCGATGACCCCCGCGACGCTGAGCACGATCGCGCACAGTGCCGCTGTCCCGGCCGCGAGGGCCCGGGACTGCTGGGACTCGAACTGCAACCGGCCCAGCGTCAGCAGCAGCTGCCCGCCGTACCAGCCGAGCAGCAGCGCTCCGGTGAGCGAGGCCGCCTTGGCGAGCGCCGCCGTGCGTGCGGCGCGCAGGGCGTCCAGAGAGGGCCGGCGGCCGCGCTGGTAGGCCCGGACCGCCAGTGCCATCCACAGCACGACGACGGCGAGCACCACGAGCACGGGTCCCACGACCCAGGGCACTGCACCTAGATGGGTGCCCTGGCGTTCCAGGACGACGAGCACCCCCCACGTGAGCGCCAGCGAGACGGCGGCCACGAGGGCGAGCACGGAGACCTTCGTGCGGCTCATCAGGCTGGCGGCGCGGGCGGTACGACGGTCGGAATCCCGGAGGTGACCGGCTGGGCCGAGGGTGAGGGGGGGATCGAGGCGGGAGCCTGGGCAGCCGGCTCGGACTCCTGCAGCCAGTCGAGGGCCAGCCACCGGATGCCGTCGCGGTCCGGGGCCGTCGCCGCCAGCGCACCGACGGGGCCGCCGCCCAGCCCGGGCAGGACCGCGTCGGGGGTGACGTGCGCCCACGGCGCCAGGACGAAGGCCCGCTCGTTGGCGCGAGGGTGGGGGACCTCCAGGTCGTCGCTGGAGTGGACCAGCGCCCCGTAGGCGATGATGTCGATGTCGAGGGTGCGCGGCCCCCAGTGCTCGAGTCGCTCGCGTCCGTGGTCGGCCTCGATGCTCTGGCACACGTGGAGCAGGTCGCGCGGGGAGAGCGTGGTCGTGGCCAGGACGACAGTGTTGAGGAAGTCCGGCTGCTCAGGTCCACCGACCGCAGCCGTCCGCGCGAGCGGACCGACCGTCGTGATCGTCAGCGCGGAGACCGCACCCAGACCGAAGACGGCCCGGCGCAGGGTGTCCTGCGCATCACCGAGGTTGGCTCCGAGGGCGATGACCACCTCGACCGGCTCAGCCGGTGCGGCGTCCATCCGGTCGAAGGCCCGAGGAACGACCGTCGTGTCGTCCGGGGACCCGGCGTCGTCGGTCGGGTCCTCGTCGGCCGGGTCCTCGTCGGCCGGGTCCTCGTCGGTCAGGTCCTGGTCGGTCGGGTCCGCGGCGTGCAGCCCCGGCACGGCGGCCAGGTCGTCGGAAGCGTCCTCGGCGGCGGCGTGCTCACCGGCGGGGTACTCGTCGGCAGCGTGCTCACCGGCGAGGTACTCGTCGGCAGCGTGCTCACCGGTGACGGGTTCGAGAACAACGGTCTCGGCGGCGTCCGGCTCGAACTCGACGGGTTCGAGAACAGCGGTCTCGAACTCTGCAGGCTCGAACTCGACGGGTTCGAGAACAGCGGTCTCGAACTCTGCAGGCTCGAACGCGACGGGCTCGAGAACAGCGGTCTCGACTGAAGAGGGTTCGGATCCGAGCGCGTGCGGATCGGCAGCACCGTCCGGGGAGGTCGGACTCACCGAGGAGGCGGCGTCGAGCAGGACATCCGGGGCCCGGCCCGCGGAGATGTCGGCCATGCCGAACACCTCGGGGCGGCGCGACTGCTCGGACAACCTGGCCTGCTCGGCGAGCACCTGCTCGTCGAGGGGAGGCAGGACAACCGTTGCGTCGAACCTGAGGTCTGTGGTGATCGGAGCAGGCTCGGCGACCGGGGGCGGGGGTACCGGTCCCACCTCGGGGACCGGCGCACTCTCGTCCTCGAGCGGGGCGTCGAGCGGCCCGTCGAAGGGGGCGTCGAGCGGCGCATCCAAGGGAGCCGTGAGCGGCGCGTCCAGGGGCGCGTCCAGCGGTGTGCTGCTCACGCTCGCCGGGCGCGAGATGACGACGGGCAGTCCTGTCCCGACCACCGGGACGGGCGCCCGCCACTGCGGCGCGGCGACCTCCTCGACGCGGGCCGCCTCAGGCTCAGGCTCGCTGTCTCCAGCCTCGACGGCCTCCATGGCCGAGAAGCTCTCGACCTCCTCGACCTGCTCGATGTCCTCGGTCTCAGTGGCGTCGTCGGGGACGGCATCAGCCGGGGCGGCATCGACCGGAGCAGCGGCATCGAGCACCGGCGCGGCGTCGACCGGCGACGCGACGACGGGCGCGTTGATCCGGTCGCGGTGGATGACCACGACGACGTCGGCGAACGGTACCGGGATGGGCGCCTGTGGCTTGTGGACCGTGACGTCGACGGAGATCACGGACGGGCGGGCCAGCACCGCTGCCGCGATCTGCTCGGCGACCGTCTCGATGAGGTTGACCGGGGCGCCCGAGAGGATGTCGGCGACGTCCTGGGCCACGAGGGCGTAGTTGACGGTCTCGGTGAGGTCGTCGCCGTGCGCGGCCGCCCGGGTGTCCAGGTACAGCGTGACGTCGGCGCTGAAGTCCTGCCCCGCGAGCCGCTCGCTCTCGAGCACACCGTGGAACCCGCGGGCCGCGATCCCCGCGATGCGGATCTGATCGAGCGGGTATCCGCTGCTGCCAAGCACCGATCGCTGCACCAGCGTGCTCATGGGTGGTCCTGTCCTGTGTCGTCGACGGTGACTCATGTGTGAAGAATCCTATGTGCCGCGAGCGTGCATCCACGCCTGGGCCACCCGGACGGCATCATGCGTGCCGGGTACATCGTGCACCCGGACGCACCAGGCGCCCGACATCGCTGCCAGCGTACTCACTGCGGCGGTCGCGCGGTCGCGCGCGAGGGGAGGGACCGGCACGCCGTCCTCCCCGGCCAGCAGGTGACCCAGGAACCGTTTGCGGGAGGCACCCACGAGCACGGGCAGCCCGAGGTCGGTGAGCTCGTCGAGCCGGGCCAGCAGCGGCCAGTTCGCCGCGCCGGCCTTGGAGAACCCCAGGCCCGGGTCGAGCACGATCTGCGACCGCGCGACCCCAGCGGCCTCGAGCGCAGCCACCCGCTCGGCCAGCTCGGCCCGCACGTCCCGGACCACGTCGTCGTAGTGCTCGAGGTCGTCCATCACGTCCGCAGGCCCGCGCCAGTGCATGACGACGTAGACGACGCCGGTCCGCGCGACCACCTCCGCCATGCCCGGGTCGGCGAGGCCGCCGGACACGTCGTTGATGATCTGCGCTCCTGCGGCGACCGCCCGCTCGGCGACGCGGGCCCGGGTGGTGTCCACCGAGACGACGGCGCCGCTCGCGGCCAGCGCGCTGATCACCGGGATCACCCGGGCCAGCTCGTCCTCGACGGTGACCCGGGCTGAGCCGGGACGGGTCGACTCTCCACCGACGTCGAGGATGTCGGCGCCCTCGGCGATCAGCTGCGCACCGTGGGCGATGGCGGCGGACGGCTCGAACCACTCCCCCCCGTCGGAGAAGGAGTCCGGGGTGACGTTGACGACCCCCATGACGAGGGTCCGGCCGGCGGCGCTCAGATGGTCGGGCAGTGCCCTGGCGGACGACATGTCTGGCTCCGTCCGTCGAACCGTCAGCGGCCGATGATGAGGCTCATGGCCTCGGCGCGGGTCGCACCGTCGCGCATCTGCCCACGGACCGCGGAGGTGACGGTACGGGCCCCCGCCTTGCGCACACCACGCATCGACATGCACAGGTGCTCACACTCGACGACGACGATCACGCCCCGCGGGGAGAGGAACTCCACGAGGGCGTCGGCGATCTGGGCGGTCAGGCGTTCCTGGACCTGGGGGCGCCGGGCGAAGACGTCGACGAGGCGGGCGAGCTTGCTCAGCCCGGTGACGCGTCCGTCCAGCCCCGGGATGTACCCGACGTGGGCCACCCCGTGGAAGGGCACGAGGTGGTGCTCGCAGGTGGAGTACACCTCGATGTCCTTGACGAGGATCATCTCCTCGTGGCCGCCGATGTCGAAGAGCGTCTGCAGCACGTCTGCGGGGTTCTGGTACAGGCCGGCGAAGGTCTCCGCGTAGGCGCGGGCCACCCGCCCGGGGGTGTCGACCAGACCTTCGCGGTCAGGGTCCTCCCCGACAGCGAAGAGCAGCTCACGGACGGCCGCCTCGGCCCGGGCGAAGTCCACCTCGACGGCGGGCATGGGTGCCTCGTTCGGATCGGTCACGTCGTCCTCACTCGCTCGCGTCGTCGGGCTGGTCGGAGACCGGCTTGGCCAGGTTCACCGGACCGACCTTGCCACCCGGGGGGACCTCCCGGACGGCCTCTGCCGGGTGCTCCTCGCGGGCGGCCGCAGCCTCGTCCTCGGGGATCACCGGACCGTCGCCGTGCGCGATCCGCTCCGCCTCGGTGAGCACCGGGGGACGGTCGGAGACCGCGCGCTGCTCGCTCGAGAGCCACACCTCACGCGGGGCACGCTTGACGACCGGGGTGAAGATCGCGGCGAGCTCGGCCTGGTTGAGCGTCTCCTTCTCGAGGAGCTCCAGCACGAGGTGGTCGAGCACGTCGCGGTACTCCACCAGCACCTCCCAGGCCTCGTCGTGCGCAGACTCGATGAGCTTGCGGACCTCGTGGTCGACCGTCCCGGCGACCGACTCGGAGTAGTCGCGCTGGTGGCCCAGGTCGCGGCCCATGAACGGCTCGGCCGAGCCCTGGCCGAGCTTGATGGCACCGACCCGCTCGCTCATGCCGTACTCGGTGACCATCTTGCGAGCCGTGGCGCTGGCCTTCTCGATGTCGTTCGAGGCACCGGTGGTCGGGTCGTGGAAGACGATCTCCTCCGCGACGCGCCCACCCATGGCGTAGGCGAGCTGGTCGAGCAGCTCGTTGCGGGTGGTGGAGTACTTGTCCTCGGTGGGCATGACCATCGTGTAGCCCAGCGCGCGCCCACGGGGCAGGATCGTCACCTTCGTGACGGGGTCGGTGTACCGCATGGCGGCCGCGACGAGCGCGTGACCACCCTCGTGGTACGCCGTGATCTTCTGCTCCTTGATGTTCATGATCCGGGTGCGCTTCTGCGGGCCGGCGATGACACGGTCGATCGCCTCGTCGAGGGCGCGGTCGTCGATGAGCTGGGCGCCGGAGCGCGCCGTGAGCAGCGCCGCCTCGTTGAGCACGTTGGCGAGGTCCGCGCCGGAGAAGCCGGGGGTGCGTCGGGCCACGGCCCGCAGGTCGACGTCGTCGACGATCGGCTTGCCCTTGGCGTGCACGTGCAGGATGTCGGTGCGGCCCTGCAGGTCCGGTGCCTCGACGGCGATCTGGCGGTCGAAGCGTCCCGGGCGCAGCAGCGCCGGGTCGAGGATGTCGGGTCGGTTGGTCGCGGCGATGAGGATGACGTTCGCCTTGACGTCGAAGCCGTCCATCTCCACGAGAAGCTGGTTGAGCGTCTGCTCGCGCTCGTCGTGCCCGCCGCCCATCCCGGCGCCGCGGTGGCGACCGACCGCATCGATCTCGTCGACGAAGATGATCGCCGGAGCGCTCTCCTTGGCCTGGGCGAAGAGGTCGCGGACGCGGGAGGCACCTACGCCGACGAACATCTCGACGAAGTCGGAGCCGGAGATCGAGTAGAACGGGACACCGGCCTCGCCGGCGACCGCGCGGGCGAGCAGCGTCTTACCGGTTCCGGGAGGACCGTAGAGCAGGACACCCTTGGGGATCTTCGCGCCGACGGCGAGGAACTTGGCGGGCTCGGAGAGGAACTCCTGGATCTCGCGGAGCTCCTCCACGGCCTCGTCCGCCCCGGCGACGTCGTCGAAGGTCACCTGCGGGGTGTCCTTCGTGGCCAGCTTGGCCTTCGACTTGCCGAAGCCCATCACCCGCGAGCCGCCACCCTGCATGCGGGACAGGATGAAGTAGAAGATCACGCCGATGATGAGGAAGGGGATGATCACCGAGAGCATCGAGGTGAGGAACCCGGCGCGGGCCACCTCGGAGTTGAAGCCCTTCTCCGGGTCGGCGCGGGTCACGGCGTCGACGACCTGCTCACCCTGCGGCTGGACGTAGTAGAACTCGACGCTCGTGCCGAAGTCCTCCTCGCCCACCGTGTAGGGCTCGGACAGGGTCAGCTGGACGCGCTGGTCGCCGTCGACGAGGAGGGCCTGCTCGACCGTCCCGCCGTCGAGCAGAGCAAGGCCGGCTGAGGTGTCGATCTTGGAGACCTTGACCCCGAACAGCGTGGTGAGCGCAAAGCCGAGGATCACCAAGCCCAGGATGATCCACAAGAATGGCCCGCTCAAAAGACGCTTCATGTTCATCGTCGACGGGGGTACACCCCGCATCCTTCCGCTCGCGCACTGGTACGTCGTCGAAAATACACGTCTCACCTGACATTTGACTGTCAAAATGGCCGCTGTTCGCCCAGGGCAGGATGAGGCGAACGTCCCGGAGGGAGGCGACAGTGAATCAGTGCACGTTCAGCGGGCACCCAGCGACTGGTTGAAAAGCGCTCAGCTTGAGTAGACGTGCGGCGCCAGCGTGCCCACGAAGGGCAGCGTGCGGTACTTCTCGGCATAGTCGAGGCCGTAGCCGACGACGAACTCGTTGGGGATGTCGAATCCCACGTAGCGGACATCCACCTCGACCTTGGCGGCGTCCGGCTTGCGCAGCATGGCTGCGACCTCGACCGAGGCCGGCCGTCGGCTGCGCAGGTTGGAGATGAGCCAGGACAGGGTCAGCCCGGAGTCGATGATGTCCTCGACGATCAGCACGTTCCGACCGGTGAGGTCGGCGTCGAGGTCCTTGAGGATGCGCACGACGCCGGAGGACTTGGTCCCCGAGCCGTAGGACGACACCGCCATCCAGTCCATCTCGACGCCCTGGTGCTGGATCCGCCGGGACAGGTCGGCCATGACCATGACCGCTCCCTTGAGCACACCGACGAGCAGCAGGTCTTTGCCCGCGTAGTCGGCGTCGATGCGTTCGGCCAGCTCATCGAGCTTGGCGGTGATCTGCTCCTCGCTCAGCAGGACGTGGTCGATGTCGCCGGTCTGGGCAGATCCCACGGGGAGAGCTCCTTGATCAGTTGAGAAGGTGTTCAAGCACTAGCCTGCCACAGTCCCGGCGTCCTTCGACCGCCCCGGGCAGCTGGATGGGTCCCTGACCACGCCAGTCGGTGACGAGGCGGTCGAGCTCGAGGACGTGCGACCTGGCGAGCGTGCCTGCGGGGCAGCCCACCTCCAGCGCCGCGCGGCGCAGCGCCCGGGTGCGGACCGCGGCCGGGGAACCGGCCAGCTCGGTGACGTCGAGCACGTCGAGCACGTCCCAGCCGGGGCGGCCCGCAACCGGCCCGCCGCCCTCCGGCCCGGCGGCCGACCGCGCGCGGTCGAGCAGCGCCGCGGCATAGCCAGACAGCGCGGTGTCGTCCTCGTCGAGCTGGGCGGCGGTCCGGGTGAGGGCGGCGACCACGCCCGGCCCGAGCACGTCGTCGAGCAGGGGAAGGACGCGGGCGCGGACCTGGGAGCGCAGGGGCGCGCCGGGGTGGTCCCCGGCGTTGGTCGGGTCGTGCCAGAACTCCAGGCCGGCCGCCCGGCAGATCTCCTCGGTGTCGGTGCGGCGCAGGTCGAGGAACGGTCGGCGCAGCGCACCGACCTCGGCGCGCATCCCGGCCAGGGATCGTGCCCCCGAGCCCCGGGCCAGGCCCAGCAGCACGGTCTCGGCCTGGTCGTCCGCCGTGTGACCGAGCAGGATGGCGCGCGCGCCGAGCCGCTCGGCGGCGGCGTGCAGCGCGCGGTAGCGGGCCGTGCGGGCGGCGCCCTCCGGGCCGCCGTGGCCCGGTCCGGCGGGCACCGCTGTGCGGGTGACCTCGACGGGATCGAGGCCCAGCGAGCGGCACTGGTCGGCCGCCCTCGCCGCGACCGCCGCGGACCCGTCCTGCAGGGCGTGGTCCACGATCACCGCACCGGCCCGCAGGCCCAGGCGGGGGGCGAGGAAGGCGGTCGTCGCCGCGAGCGCGAGGGAGTCCGCCCCGCCCGAGCAGGCGACCAGGACGAGCGGGACGGGCGGGACGAGCGGGCGACCGGGCGTGGGTTCCGCAGCACCACCCGCACCGGTCCCCCCGTCGGGACCCGCCGCTCCCCCGAGGTCCGCGACGGCAGCCCGGAGCGCCAGCCGGGCCTGCGCGACGGCGCGGGGCGGCCCGCTCACCGCCCCGCCACCGGGTGCGTCCCCGCCATGCCCGCGGCGCAGCCGGGCAGGGGCGTCTCAGCCATGGACCCGGCGCACCCACGCGATCGGGTCGGCGATCTCCCGGGCGGTGGGCAGCGTCTGCGGCCCGGACCAGACCGCGTTCAGCCCGGTCGTGCCGACCTCCGCGGTCACCGCCCGCACGAAGACCGCCCCGCCCCGGTACTGCTCCATCTTGGCGTCCATGCCCATGAGCCGGCGCAGCACGCCGTCGCGGCCCTGGCCCGTCGCGCTCCGCTTGTCGAACTTCGCCCGGATGGATCGCACGCTGCGCACGACCGACGGGCCGACCTCGTCCATCGCGACGTCGGCGTGGCCCTCCAGGAGCGACATGATCGCGGTGATCTCCTCGAAGGTCACCCGCTGGGCCGGGGTGAGCAGCCCGTCGATGAGCTGGGCACCCTCCCGCCCGCGCACCGCGGCGTAGACCGCGCGGACGAAGGCTCCCACCCGGACGGTGGCCTGCCACGGCGACTGCGACACCTCACCGATCCCGGAGACCAGCGCCCGGGTGCGGGTGCGCAGGTGTTCGGTCAGCCACGGCGCGGCGGCGAACTGGAGCGCGTGGGTCTGCTCGTGCAGGCACACCCAGAGCCGGAAGTCCTCGGGCCGCACCTGCATCTCCCGCTCGACGTGCAGCACGTTCGGCGCCACCAGCAGCAGCTCGCCGGGTGCCGCGGCGTACGGGTCGAACTGGCCGAGGATCTTCGTGGACATGAAGGCCAGGGCCGCGCCGACCTCCGCGCTCGCGGCGAGCTCGGCGGCCAGCGGCACCGCCCTGCCCGACGGCGCGCGCAGGGCTCCGGTGGTCATCGCCGCCATGGACGCGGCGCCGGCCTGGGCCCAGCGGGCCCGGTCGACGACCCGGACGGTGGACAGCGGCTCGGTGGACAGGTCCCGTCCGTCGGCGGGCAGCAGCCCGGTGATCGTGGCGACCGGCCCGACCGCTCGACCGGCAGCCCGCCGCAGCGAGGCGACGAGGTCCTCGATCTCCCCGCGGGACGCCACCGGGCCGGGGGGCACGAGCCGCCCGGCGATCTGGGCGGCGTCGGCCCAGTCGACGAGCTCCCGCTCGGACACGCTCATCGGCAACCGCAGGCCGCAAGGTTGGCGACGAAGTCGTCGATCGCTGCGCGAGGTCCCCACTGGCCGCCGTCGGGCGTCTGGTCGGCCATGATGACGAAGGTGAGCTGACGGTTGTCAGCGCTCAGCGCCGTGCCGGCCAGCGACGTGACGTGCGGGAGGGAGCCGGTCTTGGCCCGGACCAGGCCGCGGGCCTCTGAGCTGAGGAACCGGTCGTCGAGCGTGCCGTCCAGCCCTGCGACCGGCATGCCGATGATGGCGGGGCGCAGCTGGGGGTGGGCGGGGTCGGCCATGAGGTCGAGGACCTGGAGCATCGTCGTGGCAGACAGGCGTGAGCCGTCGGCCAGGCCGCTGCAGTCGGTCAGGACAGCCCCGGACGTGTCGACGCCCAGGTCCGTGAGCTCGTTGAGCACCGCCGTGGTCGAGCCCTCGAAGGACCCGGGCAGGCCCGCCTCGACCGCCACGATCCGCCCGACCACCTCGGTGATCGTGTTGTCGGAGGTGTGCAGGAAGTACTGGACGATCTCACCCATCGGGGCGGAGTCGACAGTGGCGATGACCCGGGCGTCCTTGATCGCCGCCCCGCGGGTCGGCGCACCGTCCACGGTCACCCCATGGACGGCCAGGGCCGCGACGAAGGCGTTCGCGGCTGCGAGCCCGGGGTCGGCGTCGCGGGGGGCGTACTCCCCGGGGGAGAGCCGCCCGGTGTCCACCGCGAGGGCAGCGACCGGGGCCGCGTAGCCCAGGCTCGGCATGTTCGCCTCCCACAGGCCCGTCGACGAGCCGGTGAAGAGCGTGTCGTCGAGGGTCAGCGTGACGGTCGTGGTGCCGGCCAACGCCAGCTCCCTGGCCACCTGGGCGGCGAGGTCGTCCAGGCCGGCGTGCCCGGAGACGGCAGCGGGGTCCCCGGCGCCGGCGGAGAGCATCATGTCCCCGCCACCGACGAGGGCGATGGTGCCCGGGGCGGACTGGGTGACCGTCGTCGTCAGCACATGGTCGTAGCCGACCGCGCTCAGCGCCGCGGCCGCGGTGAGCAGCTTCTGGATCGAGGCCGGGACGCGCGGCACCTCGGGCGAGGCTGAGGCCAGCACCTGCCCGGTCAGGGCGTCGGCGACGACCACCCCGGTCGAGGTCCCCATCCGGGGGTCGGCGACGAACGTGTCGACTGCCGCCTGGAGGGTTGCCGCGTCCGGGACCGGCGCTGCGGCGTCGAGCACCTCGAGGGTGTCCCGGGGGGACGGTCCGGGGATAGCGGCCGGGGCGGTGGGGAAGGGGGCCGCCGGGGCGGGCTCCGGGCCCAGGGTGAGGATCCCGGGAAGGATGTCGCGGGCGTCCGCCCAGGCGTAGCCGCCCAGCACGACGAGCGCGGCGGCGATCGTCCCCGCGACGACGCGTCCCATCAGCGCCATGAAACAGTCACCTTCACGCCTCCAGGATATGGTCCACGCGCGGATGCATGCGCTCCCGAGTCACACTAGGTCACGACCAGCATCACATCAGGTACCTTCCGCGAACCGCCACGATGTCGTCTAGTCTGGCGAGTGGCTACACCGACCACGCATGCGACACACACGACCCTGTCTGGGCGCGACACCGCGCAGCGGGTGCAACTGGAGGAAGAACAGTGGAGTTCGACGTCACGATCGAGATCCCCAAGGGTCAGCGCAACAAGTACGAGGTCGACCACAAGACCGGTCGGATCCGCCTCGACCGCATGCTGTTCACCTCGACCCGCTACCCCGACGACTACGGGTTCATCGAAGGGACTCTCGGCGAGGACGGCGACCCCCTCGACGCGCTCGTCCTCCTCGAGGAGCCGACCTTCCCCGGCTGCCTGATCCGCTGCCGCGCCCTGGGCATGTTCCGCATGCGCGACGAGGCCGGGGGCGACGACAAGGTGCTGTGCGTGCCCACCGGTGACCAGCGTGCCGCGTGGCGCCAGGACATCGACGACGTCTCCGACTTCCACCGCCTGGAGGTCCAGCACTTCTTCGAGGTCTACAAGGACCTCGAGCCGGGCAAGTCGGTCGAGGGCGCGCACTGGACGGGCAAGGCCGAGGCCGAGATCGAGGTCGAGCGCTCCTTCCAGCGCGCCAAGGACGCCGGGTACTACAACCACTGAGTCCCCAACTCTCTCCAGCGGTCCGCAACGGCCGGCACCTCGGTGCCGGCCGTTGCTGCGTCCGCGTGGGCGCTTGGTCCGCCCATGGGCGCTTCTCCCCATCGACACAGGTCAGGACCGGTCAATAGGCTCCCCTCATGTCATTTGGAGGCGATCCGGACGCGATCCGGGACCTGGCGCTCACAGTCCGCACCTGGGCGACGGACGTGACCGGGACACGGGACGACGTCCGCGCGAACACCGGGGCGACCTGGGTCGGCAACGCAGCCGACCGGTACCGCGAGCGGCTCGCCGACCACTCACGGAACATCACCGAGGCGCACGACGAGATGATCGCCGCCGCCGTGGCCCTCGAGGCGTTGGCGGACGAGCTCGCCGAGCGCCAGAAGTTCCTCACCAACGTGGTGGACGCCGTCTCCGACAAGGTCGAGGACGCCCGGCGAACCGTGAACCGGTACGCGAACATCGCCCTGGAAGAGCTCAGCGAGGCGGAGCAGGCCGCGAGCAACGCGGCGAGAGACCTCATCCGGCGCGCCGGGACGCTCGGGTCGAACCTGTCGGTCTCCAACGTCGTCAGTGCCGGCAAAGAACTCCTGGACTGGGTGACCCCATGGTGACAACGACAGCCATCTCCTTCGACGTCCCCTCCGGCGACGGCCTCCGGCGACGTCTGCGCGAGTCGCAGTGGCGCTCCGTGCTCGCCGCAGCCGGGTCGCCCCCGGTCCCGGCGTGGGCAGAGCCCATGACGCCCCCCGACGAGATCGTCGAGGCGGCGGAGGCCGTGCCCGGCGACACGACCGACGTGGACCCGGCGCTGGTCGAGGCCGCGTGGATGCGCCCGGCCGCCCTCGTCGAGGTCGAGGTGGCGGTGACGGCCGGCGACCGGGGCGTGTGCGCCCTCGTCTGGACCGGGACCGGCACCGGGTCCTCGGTGGTCCGCGGGATCGACGTGGCCGCCGGTGAGGGGCCGACGGCGACCCGGCAGCGACCCGGGATGGAGGTGAGCGCCTTCGGCGTCGGCGGTCTGCTCGATGAGGTGCTGCGCCTCGTCCCACCGGCCCCGGTGAGCACCCCCGCGCCGGCGGTGACGATCCCCGAGGAGATCACGATCACGCTGGCCAAAGCGGTCCGCACCGGCAACGCCCGGCTGCTCGACGCCGTCTGCCGCGACCTCCGGGTGGCGGAACCTCCGCCGCTGGTGATGGCGGTCGTGGAGTCGATGGACGGGTCGGTGGTGCTCACCGTGCGCAGCGCCGGACGCACCGACGTCAGCATGCTGTCCCTGCTGCGCTGCTCGGCCGGCTGGGTCGAGCTCATCCGGACGCCCGACCAGCAGGTCCGTCACGAGCCGCGGAGCGCCGCGGACATCACCAGGATGCTGATCTTCGACGTGACCGGGCGCATGGACACGGCCTTGAGAGCGATCGCCACCCCCACGCAGGAGGAGTCCGCATGAGCATCGAGGTCGACGGCGGGGCAGGCGGCGTCGGGGCAACCTTCGACGACATCCGCACCTACGCCCGCATCCTGGACACCGCCGGCGACGGCGTGCGCAAGTGGTCGGACGACATGGCGCTGCTGCTCGTCGACGAGGCAGTCCTGGGCGCTGCGCTGCTGTGCCCGGACATGGTCGTCAAGGCAGAGCTGGCGATCGGGGCGGCGGCGACCGGACCCGACGGCCTGCTGCCGGTGAGCGTGGGCCTGGAGGCCTCAGCGCTGATCCTCACGGAGTCGGTGGACGTCTACGTCCTCTTCGACTCGGCGCAGCAGACCGCCATGGAGGCCCTCAACGCCGCGGGTGGGTACCTGCTCGGTGCGGCGCTGCCGCTGCTGGCCGTCGGCGGCGTCCTGGTGCTCGCCTCCAACCCGCTGCTCACCGCGGTGCTGTACGCCAACCGTGACGCCCTCGCCGACGGCGCCCTGGACACGCTGTTCGAGAACCCGTGGCTGATGGAGGACATCACGGCGTCCCTCCCGTGGATCATCCAGGGTGCCGCGGGCACGCTGACCGGCGGGCCGCTCGTCGCGCTGCTCTCCGGGGGCCACTGGCCCACGGGCAGCTATGAGGACTCCGTCGCCGGGCTGGTCTCGATCGGGGGCCTCGTCGGCATGTTCGCCGACGACGGCAGCTTCCGGACGGACCCGGTGGACCCCGACGACACCGACGCCCAGTACGCGCTGGCGCGGACACGGGCGATCGCCGAGTGGGTGGCAGGGGGCGACCTCTCCGAGCCGCCGCACCTCCCCGTGCCCCCGGCGGTCCCGCACTCGGTCGAGGACATCTTCGCCCAGCAGAGCAGCCTCGGGGTGGAGGAGGCGCACGGCCAGGTCCAGATCATCACGAAGACGGCGCCCGACGGGTCCACGTCCTACATCGTCCAGGTCCCCGGCACGCAGGACTGGTCACCGGACCGGACGGACAGCCCGGTCGACCTGGCGTCCAACGTCAACCTCATGAGCGGGCAGGACTCGGTGCTCCGGGAGCAGATCGCCGACGCGATGCGCCAGGCCGGCATCCAACCCGGCGACCCGGTCATGCTCACCGGTCACTCCCAGGGCGGGATCGCGTGCGCCGCGATGGCCTCCGACCCGGCGTTCATGGAGGAGTTCAACGTCACCAGCATCGTCACCGGTGGCTCACCGATCGCACGGTTCGACATCCCCGACTCCGTCTCGGTGCTGGCCGTGGAGCACGACCAGGACCCCGTGCCGATGCTCGAGGGCCGGGAGAACCCGGACGCCGCCAACTGGGTGACCGTAGGACGCGACGTCACGGACGACATCGCGGCGGACACGGCGCCCGGCGACCCCCTCAATCCCGGGGAGGCGCACGGCACCGGCCTGTACTCGACCACCGGGGCGCTCATCGACTCCGACACCACGGACCCGAGCCTGGCCGCCTGGCGCGAGCAGAACGGAGCCTTCCTCGACGGCGGGGGCGAGGTCTCCCGCTACCAGATCTCCCCGACCGGGCCCGCGGTGGCTCCCTGACCACGAGTGCGCCACCTCCGAGGTCGGAGGTGGCGCACGGGTGGTCGAGCGGCATCACACCAGCAGTGGGATCAGCTGGTGGTCCGCGGGCGGGTCAGGAACGCGCCGAGGGCGATGAGCGCCGCGGCCAGGGCGATGAGGATCGCCAGGTTGGCACCCGTCGTGGCGAGGGCCGCCGCGGTCGTCGCTGCGGGAGTCCCACCCCGGGTGGAGACCGCCGCCACGACCGCGGGGGTGGTTGATCCCGGGGTCGTGGCGGTGGGCGTGGTTCCCGGGGCGGCCACGACGGTGACCGACGTCAGGATCGGTTCCCGGCCGATCAGCGACACGACGAGCGTGTGCAGCCCGGCATCCTGGGTCGTAGGGATCGCGACGGTGAACCGCACGGTGCCGGTCGCGTCCGCGACCGGGAGACCGGTCACCAGGATCGGGTCGGAGCGCAGCTCGGCGGTGATCTGCTGGCCGGGCTCGAGCCCGGAGACGGTCACCCCGAGGCTGCCGCCCGTGGTGACGGTGGACGTGTCCAGGGCGACGGTCGCCCAGTCGGTGCCGGCGACCATGGCCCGCCCGAGCGGGGCGGGGTCGACGAGGGGGTGCGCCTCGAAGTAGGCCACCGCTGCCGCCAGGTCGATCTGGCCGGAGTCGGCGCGGGCGGTGCCGGCCGCGAAGGTCGTGAAGTTGTCACCGCCCGAGGCCAGGAACGAGTTCGTGGCGACCCGGAAGACCTGGGCGTCGGTGATCGGCGCACCCTGGAAGGTCATCGAGGTGATGTGCGCGCCACGCGGTGCTGCGTCGTCGTACACGTAGCTGAAGCCCTCGGAGATGCCCAGGTGCAGCTTGGGGCGGGCGGACCCGTCCGGCTGCCACTGCTCTTCCAGGACCGAACGGAGCTGGGCGCCGGTGAGGTCCATCGTCCACAGCGTGTTGCCGAAGGGCTGCGCCGTCGCCACGTCCCGGTAGGTGACCGTGCCGGTCGCTGAGCGGATGAGGTCTGCGCGGATGCCGCCGGGGTTCATGAACGCGATCTGGGCGGGGGTACCGCCGAAGCTCGCGTTCGACGTCGACCACAGCTGCATGTCGGCGACAAGGTTGCCCAGGGTCGACTCCGCGCCGCGGTCCGAGCCGTTGACGCCGGCCCGGGTGATGTCGGCGCTGATCGAGCCGATCACCTGCTGGCCCACCACTGCGGCGCGCGCCACGGCGTCGGCCACGATGGCGGCCACCGCGGGGTCCTGGACGGCGCCCACGGCGAGCGGGACGACGCCTGCCGAGGCGGCCACGACGGCCTTGCTCACCGGGTCGACCGACAGCGTGACGCGATCGAGGCTCTGGCCGTACTGGCCCGCCTGGACCACCGGGCGCTGCACGTCGGCGCTCCACCCGGAGACCGGGTAGGAGCAGGCGTAGGACTGGTGGGTGTGTCCGGAGAAGATCGCGGAGATCGCCGGAGAGGCGCCGCGCACCAGCTTGCCGTAGGTCGTGTCCGACGACGCGATCGCCGCGCAGTCGGCCGTCTCGGATCCGTCGTGCGCGAGGAGGACGACGACGTCGGCCTCCCCGTTGCTCGCGTCGCCGTCCCGGAGCTGGTCGGCGACCCGGTTGGCGGCGGTGAGCTGGTCGCCGAACTCGATGTCGGCGATGCCGGCCGGGGAGACCATGGTGGCGGTCTGCTCGGTGACGGTCCCCACGAAGGCGATGCGCACTCCCCCACGCTCGACGATGGCGTACTCCTGGAGCGCCGGGGTCATGGTGCCCTTGAGGTAGACGTTCGCGCCGAGAGCGAGGTCGCCCGAGCCGTACCGGGGGATCACCCGGTCGGTGAGGTCGGCCCACCCGCCGTCGAACTCGTGGTTGCCCACGGCCGAGACCTCAAGACCGGCGGCCGTGAGCGCGTCGATCGTGGGGTTGTCCTGCTGGGAAAAGGAGGTGAAGGTCGAGGCGCCGATGTTGTCGCCGGCCGAGACGAAGACGGTGTTCGGGTTCTCCTCGCGCATCCCGGCGACGGCCGCGGCGAGGACGGCGGCGCCGGGCTCCTTGGAGGAGGCGTCGGACTGGATGCGCCCGTGGAAGTCGTTGATGCCGAGGATCTGCAGCTCCACCGGGGTGGCGCTGGTCGTGGTCGAGACGTCGAACAGGGTCGTGGTGCCCGAGACCTCGTTGCCGACGGCGATCATCGGCCGGCCCGTCGGGGACGTGGCCGCAGGCACGAAGGTCAAACCCTCAGGGCCGAGGTCACCGGCCTGGGCGAGGTCCGCGGCGACGTCGGCCGAGGTGTCCATGTCCACGGAGAAGTCGCGGTTGTTGAGGTAGGTCACGAACGTCGACGCCGTGGGAGAGGTGATGTCGTAGACGGCCACGCCGCCGATCCGCTCGAGGCCGATGAAGGCGTAGGTGCGGCCCTCGACCTGCCCGATCGTGAGGTTCTCCGGCTCGGGGCCCTTGTCGTCGCTGCGGCCCTCGAAGCCGGTCGCGGAGTGGTTGGAGTTGAAGTAGTCCGGGACGGCGTCGGCGAGCATCTGCTCGAGGTCGTCACCGGAGTCGAAGACCAGCTCGCCGGCCGTGGTCCAGACCGCGAAGGACCGGCCGCCGAAGGCGTAGAGGTTCTCGAAGCAGGTTCCGGCGGCGTTCAGACCGTTCTCGGTGGTCACGTTGAGCCGGCCGAGCGCGGCGTCTGCGGTGAGCGCGGCGAGCGGGCTGTCGGAACAGATCGGCGGGACGCCGTTCTTGCCGAGGCTCTTGACGCGCACACCCTCGACGTAGTCGCCCCACTCGCGGGCGTCCCCCTCGTTCGCGGTGACCAGGTAGGTGGTCCCGGCGGCGGTGTAGGAGGTGATGGAGTCGGGCATGTACATGCCGAAGACCCCGGGGTGGGTGGTGACGGAGATCGCGGAGTCCTTGTCGGAGGCGTCGATCCCGTTCCCAGCGGTGCCCAGGTCCTTGAAGCCCAGCGGCCAGATGTCGGTGACGGAGGCGGTAGCCAGGTCGACGACAGCCACCGCGTTGTTCTCCTGCAGCGCGACGTAGGCCGTCGCGCCGTCGATCGCCACGTACTCGGGCTCGAGGTTGCGCGAGACCGGGAGGTCGGCTTCCGGGGTCGGGCCGAAGATCCGCACGTCCTCGTGCAGCGTCGTGCTGCCGCCGGCCTCGAAGGCGTGGAAGTCCGCGGTGCGGACCGCGCTCTGCTGGGCGGCGGCCACGGTGCCCGGGAGGTCGACGACGCTGACCGAGCCCTCCGGGTCGATCGAGTAGTCCGCGGCCGGCTCGGCCTCGTTGGCGACGACGGCGTAGGCGCCGTCGGCGGAGATGCTCACCATGTCCGGCAGCGCGCCGACCGTGACGGTGCCCAGAACCTCGGGGGTCGTGGCGTTCGCGTCGAAGAAGACGAGCGTGCCCGGGTCGGTCTTGACCGTCGACTCGAGCGCGACCACGCCCAGGCCGTCGGGGCGGACCGCGACCGAGTTCGCGATGCCCGCGCCGGCGATCGAGAAGAGCTTGGTGGGCGCGGCCGGGTCGGTCGCGTCGAGCACGTCGACGGCGCCGGCCTGGGCGTTGACGACGAAGAGCTTGTCGTCGTAGAACGCGACGATCTCGGCGGCGGAGGCGTCGAACACGCCCGTGGAGTAGCTGCCGAGGACCGAGAGGGCGAGCGCGGCGTCGGGCGCCGAGTGGGTGACCGGGTCGGCGACGGGCGCGGCCGCCGCGGCAGGCGCCACGGCGGTCGGAGCGGCTACCGCCGCGGCGGCGCCTCCGAGCGCTGCGGTCAGGGACAGTGCCGCGACGGTCAGTGTCGCGAAGGGAGCAGCGAGCGCAGTGCGACGGCGGGTGGGGCGCCGGGATGCGGACATAGGTGATCTCCATGAGGGGCCGGATGGGGCCCCTCCTGTCTAGACTCCCGCAACGACGCCCAGGTGAACTCCAGCCGACTCCCAGCCAGCACCCCCATGAACGCCCCCACCCCGCCCGACAGCCCCGCAGTCCGCTGAGTGCTGGAAAATACGCGCGACACGCCGGGCGAAGTGCGTATTTTCCCGCACTCAGCGGGGGTGGGTGGGGTTAGGGGCGGCCGGCGTAGGGCATGAGGCGGCTGTCCCAGCGCATGGACGTGACGCGGAGGGGGACGCCGGGCTTGGACGCCTCGACGATCTGGTTGTTGCCGGCGTAGAGCGCGACGTGGGTGATGGTCGACGGGTCGTTGGGGTTGCTTCCCCAGAACACGAGGTCGCCGGGGCGCATGGAGTCCAGGCTGATCTTGAGGACCTGCTTGTACTGGTCCCGGGAGGTGCGGTTGATGGAGACGCCCGCGGCGGACCAGGCGCGGCCGGTCAAGCCTGAGCAGTCGTAGGAGTCCGGACCGGTGGCGCCCCAGACGTAGGGCAGGCCCACCTTGGTCTTGGCCCAGTCGACCGCGGCCTGGCCCTGGCCGGCGTTGCCGCGCGACGTCCCGGTCCCCAGGCCACCTCCGGTCGCCGGCGGCTTGACCACCGGGGGGGTCGGCGCGACGGTCGGCGCCGGGGTCGGGGCGGTCGTCGGCAGCACGACGGGTGGGGAGACGGGTGGCACGACCGGGGGCAGGACGGGCGGCGGCGTCGACGGCGAGGTCGTCGGAGGAGCGACCGGCCCGGTCGTGGGCGTGGGGGCCGGGGGCGTCACACCCGGGGTCGAGGGCGACGAGGGCGACGACGGCGCCGGGGTCGGCGCCTGCGGGCTCGCGGCGGCCGCGCGGTCGCGGGCCAGGCGCTCGGCTGCCGCATCGCGCTCCGCCTGCAGCCCCTGCTGACGAGCCTGCTCGACCTCGACGCTCGTGCTGCGCGCCGCGGCGAGGCTGATGAGCAAGGACTCGCGGTCGGCGTTCGCGGTCGCGACAGCCTGGTCGGCGGCCTCCTGGGTGGTGCGCGTCGCCTCGAGGGCGTCGGTCGCCGCGTCCTTCTTCACCTGACGGTCCGCGACCGCCTGCGTGGCGGCGCCCTGGAGGGTCGCGGACACCACGGAGTCCGCCTGGAACTGCTGGGCGGCCTGGTCCGCCTTGGACCCGACCAGCGCCATCGCGTTCGCGGTGCTGATCGCGTCGCCCACGCCGTCGGCCGTGAGGTACATGCCGATCTGCTCGAGCCCCCCGCCGTTGCGAGAGGTCTCACGGGCGAGGCCGACGAGGAGCTTGCGCGACTCCTCGGCGCGCAGCGTCGCGGCGCTGGAGCGGGCCTGGGCGTCGGCAGCCGCCGCGGTCGCGACGTCGAGGTCGACGATCGCCTGGTTGTAGGCCTCCCCCGCCCCCGCGGCGGCGTTGAAGGCCGCCTCCTGGGTCGCGGTGAGGGCCGCCATCTGGACGTCCATCGAGGCCACCGAGGCCGCCGCGTCGACGACGGACTGGCGGGCGGCGTCGACGTCGTCCTGGGACGGCGCGGCGGGGTCCGCGGACGCGGGGAGCGCGGTGCCGGCGGCGAGGAGCGCGGTCACGGCCAGCAGCGCGACGAACCTGGGGCGGGACGTGCTGCGGGGCACTCGCCGGGACGTCGCCATCAGGGTTCCTCTCACCGCACGGCGCAGCCGGTCTGACCTGCTGCGAAGAAGTCTCCCCCGAGACTACCCAGGTCCGCGGCCGGAGTGAACTTCTGTCACATCATTCCCAGTAGTCTCACCCGCACCACGGCCGACGAGACACCCCGACGTCGCCCGCCCACCCGCCCTCGGAGCTGAGAATCCCGAATATTGGACCAGATATGCCCACCAGGTGTCCAGAGTGTGAGAACTTCCCGGTCCAGGGCTGTCCCTCGGCGCCACACGTGCCTACGCTTTCACCATGACGATGCGAATGTGTTGCTGACCGAACCGCCTCAGCCCTCCCGCGCCCTGCGCTTCGTCCTCCCTGCACCACCGGCCGCACCCGACGGAATGACCCGTCGATCTCGCCGCCCACCGGCCACGCGAGTGGCGAGGTGAGCAGCGACAGCCGCCCGGGAGCGCACCCAGACGCAGCACGTGTCCCCATCCCCACCGTCCCCAGGAGCACCCGATGAGCACCACCGACTGGTCCTTCGAGACCCGCCAGATCCACGCCGGCCAGACGCCCGACCCCACGACCGGGGCGCGCGCGCTGCCGATCTACCAGACCACGTCCTTCGTGTTCCCCGACGCAGGGGTCGCCGCCGACCGTTTTGCGCTCAAGGACCTCGGCCCCATCTACACGCGCATCGGCAACCCGACCCAGGAGGTCGTGGAGAACCGCATCGCGAGCCTCGAGGGTGGTGTGGGAGCCCTGCTCCTGGCCTCCGGCCAGTCCGCGACGACCTTCGCGATCCTCAACCTCGCCGAGGCCGGCGACCACATCGTGGCCAGCCCCTCGCTCTACGGCGGCACGTACAACCTGCTGCAGTACTCCCTCACCAAGCTCGGCATCGAGACCACGTGGGTCAGCGACCCGCACGACCCCCAGGCCTGGCGCGACGCGGCCCGTCCGAACACGAAGCTCTTCTTCGCCGAGACGATCCCCAACCCCAAGGCCGACATCCTCGACATCGAGGCCGTCGCCGCCGCCGCGCACGAGGTGGGCGTCCCGCTCATCGTCGACAACACCGTCGCCACCCCGTACCTGCTGCGCCCCATCGAGTTCGGCGCGGACATCGTCATCCACTCCGCGACCAAGTACCTCGGCGGGCACGGCTCGGCCATCGGCGGTGTCATCGTCGACTCGGGGAACTTCGACTTCTCCGCCGACCCCGTGCGCTTCGCGAACTTCAACACCCCCGACCCGAGCTACAACGGCATCGTCTACGCCCGCGACCTCGGGGTGAACGGGATCCTCGGGGCGAACCTCGCCTACATCCTCAAGGCACGCGTGCAGCTGCTGCGCGACCTCGGTGCCGCGATCTCCCCGTTCAACGCCTTCCTCATCGCCCAGGGCATCGAGACGCTCTCCCTGCGCGTGGAGCGCCACGTGGAGAACGCGAAGAAGGTCGCCACGTGGCTCGACTCGCGCGACGACGTCCTCTCCGTCGGCTATGCGGGCCTGCCCTCGAGCCCCTGGTACGCCAACGCCCAGAAGTACACCCCGCGCGGCCCGGGCGCGATCGTCAGCTTCGAGGTCGACGGCGGTGCGGCCGCCGGTCAGGCCTTCGTCTCAGCCCTCGAGCTGCACTCCAACGTCGCCAACATCGGTGACGTGCGCTCCCTGGTGATCCACCCGGCGTCGACCACCCACGCCCAGCTGAGCGCCTCCGAGCAGCTGCTCTCCGGGGTCACCCCGGGCCTGGTGCGCCTCAGCGTGGGCATCGAGCACATCGACGACATCCTCGCCGACCTCGAGAGCGGGTTCCGCGCGGCCCAGGCCGTCGCTGAGTCCACTCCCGTCACCGCGGGCGCGTGAGCTGACATGAGCGATCCGGCGTCGCGCCGTGGCAACGTCCCCGGGCCGGTGCCCACGCACCGGCACCCGGAGATGGACATGGCCGCGCCCGACGCCGGATCGTCCGTAGATTGGTCGGCGATGACTCTTCACTCCCAGGGCTCAGGCGGCTCGTCCCGGCCCGGCCCGCAGTGGACCCGCACCGGCGGTCCCTCCCGCGCGCAGCCACGGCGACTGGCCACGGTGTTCCCGGCGACCGGAGCCTGGCGGGAGGGCGACCCGGTCGGCGGTCGCCGCTTCGCCGACATCGGCGCCCTCGAGCTCGAGGCCGGCGGGCACATCCCCGCCGTCCGGATGGCCTACGAGACGTGGGGCACGCTCAACGAGGCGGGCGACAACGCCATCCTCGTGCTGCACGCCCTCACCGGGGACAGCCACGTCGCAGGCACAGCCGGCGACGGGCACGCGACGGCCGGCTGGTGGTCGCAGATGGTCGGCCCGGGCGCCCCCATCGACACCGACCGGTTCTTCGTCGTCGCGCCGAACGTCGTCGGCGGCTGCCAGGGCTCGACCGGCCCCTCCAGCCTCGCCCCGGACGGGCGACCGTGGGGCAGCCACTTCCCGATCATCACCGTCCGCGACCAGGTCGCTGCGGAGATCGAGCTCAGCCGCGCGCTCGGCGTGGCGTCCTGGCGGTTCGTCGTGGGCGCCTCGATGGGCGGTCTGCGGGTGCTCGAGTGGGCGTTGCTCGGCCCCGAGTCGGGCATCGCCGTCGAGTCGATCGGCGTCATCGCCTCGGCCGCGCAGACCTCCGGCGACCAGATCGCCTGGGCCCACCCCCAGCTGACCGCGATCCACTCCGACCCCAAGTTCCGCGGCGGTGACTACTACGACGCCGAGCCCGGTGACGGGCCGCACCTCGGCCTGGGCATCGCGCGCTCGATCGCACACACCACCTACCGCAGCGCCCACGAGTTCGACGCACGCTTCGGGCGCATCTCCCAGGGCGGGGAGGACCCGATGCGGGGTGGGCGGTTCGCCGTCCAGTCCTACCTCGACCACCACGCGAGCAAGCTCGCCCGACGCTTCGACGCGAACAGCTACGTCGTGCTCACCGAGTCGATGCTCACCCACGACCTGGGCCGCGACCGCGGCGGCGTGAACACCGCGCTGACCACGATCACCGCGCGCACCCTCGTCGTCGCCGTGGACACCGACCGACTGTTCCTGCCCGCCGAGTCCGCGCGGATCGCCCGGTTCGTGCCGGGCGCACAGTCGCAGCTGCTGCGCTCCGACTACGGCCACGACGGCTTCCTCATCGAGTTCGACCAGCTGGGCCCGATCGTGGCGTCCTTCCTCTCCGAGGTCAACCGGTCCGTTTGACCTTGAGCGCGCTCGAGGTGTTTGAGTAGGCACCATGACCTCCGCGCACCGCGAACCGCTCCCGATCGCCCTCGGGGCGATGACCTTCGGCACCCGCCAGGACGAGGCGGCGTCCTTCGCCCTGCTCGACCAGTTCCTCGACGCCGGCGGCTCGTGGGTGGACACCGCCAACTGCTACGCCTTCTGGGAGTCCACCGACGGGCGGGGCGGGGCCAGCGAGACGATGCTCGGCCGGTGGTTCGCCGCCCGCCCCGGCGCCCGGGACCGGGTGCAGATCTCCACCAAGGTGGGCTGCGAGCCGGCCGGGCCCGGGACCTACCCCGAGGCGACCGAGGGCCTGGGCGCGGCCACGGTCGCGCGCGCCCTGGAGGAGTCCTTGACCCGCCTGGGCACCGACCACGTCGAGCTCTTCTGGGCCCACCGCGACGACCGCACGACCCCCCTCGAGGAGAGCACCGGCGCTTTCGCCGCGCAGGTGGCCGCCGGGAAGGCCGGGCGGCTGGGGCTGTCCAACTACGCCCTGTGGCGGGCCGAGCGGGCCCGCGGGATCGCCGCCCAGCGCGGCTGGGCCGCGCCGTCGGCCCTCCAGCTGCGCTACTCCTACCTCCAGCCCCGTCCCCTCGTGCGCGACGGCGTCCACGACCACCGCTTCGGGTGGATCACCGACGAGGTGCTCGACTCCGCGACTCAGACCGGCTGGGAGCTGTGGGCATACAGCCCGCTGCTCGGCGGCGCCTACGACCGCGACGACCGCCCCGTCCCCGAGGCCTACGACCACCCCGGCACGACGCGCCGCCTCGCGGCACTGGCCGCGCTGGCGGGCGACCTCGGCATGAGCCGCTCGGCGGTCGTCGTCGCCTGGATGCTCGCCTCGACCCCGCAGATCCGTCCGGTCCTGGGCGTCAGCACCCCGGCCCAGCTGGCCGACGCCGTGGCAGGAGCCCGCCTGGTGCTCAGCCCTGAGCAGGTCGCGGCCCTGGACCAGCCGTGGTGACCGGACGGTAGGTGGAGCCCGTGGCCCGCGTGCGGCGCCGGCCAAGGCGCCGGCTGACCAGCCAGACGCCCACCGCGCCGACGCCGAGGGCCGCCCCGAGCACGTAGCCCGCCCGCAGCGCGTCGAGCGCGGAGTCGCCGAGGAGGTGCACGGCCGCACCGGTGAGCTCGGTGCGCAGCGGCGAGCCGGTCACGGAGTCGAGGTACAGCGACCGCGCCGCCACGACCGCGAGGCCGGACAACGCCGTCAGGACCACGACCACCCCGGCCTCCCAGGCCAGGACCACCGCCCGGGACCGGGCCAGCGCGACCGCGGCGCCCAGCAGGAGTGCGACGACCCACGGCAGCCAGCCTGCGACGGCGTCGAGCACCGTGTAGGAGGTCCGGGCCGAGACGAGCTCCTGGCTGGAGAACAGCGGGACGGTCGCGTCGACCTGGGCCGCGAAGGTGATCCCGCGCGCGGCCAGCTCGGCGCGGGCGAGGTCCACGACCGGTGCGAGGTCGAGGCTCACCTGCCCGTCGGCCTCCAGGCTGAGCGCGCCGGCGTCGTCGCGGAGCAGCGCCACGGCCCTGGTGTGGACGCTGCGGTTGACCTGGGCCCACGCAGCGGCGAAGGCGTCGCTGTCGACGACCTGGGCGATGCCGTCCCGCACGAAGGGCTCGAGCGCGGAGGAGACCAGCACGTCGACGTCGATCTGCTCGAGCGTGGCGGACGTGAGGTGGTCCACCAGGGCCGACCGCACGGCCGGGTCGGCGGTGACCTCCTCGACCGCGGCCACGTACCCGTCGGTGCTCGTGATCGTGTCCCGGGCCCAGTCCGCCAGCAGTGCGACCGGGGTGAGCAGCGCGCCGACGAGCAGAAGCGCGACGACCGCGGCGCGTCGCCCCCGGTGGTGGTGTCCGTCAGCCATAGGACGAAGAGTACGGCCCCGCCACGTGACGGTCCTGCCCAGGTGCGGCAGGATGAGGCCATGACCGCCGACCTCCCCCAGATCACCTCAGCCCTGCACACCCAGTGGGGGCGGCTGCGCTCCTGGGTGGGTCCGCTCGGGGACAACCTGCTGGGCAACCGCAACAAGCCCTCGGTCCTGCCCGGCTGGACCGTCGGTGAGCTCGTGGCCCACCTGGGGCGGGCGATGGAGGCTCTCGCGGTGTGCACGCCGGCTCCGGCAGGCACCCGCCCCATCGAGCTGGCCGAGTACCTGGGCTCCTACCCCGAGCGCGCCGACGACATCTCTCGCGTCACCCGCGACCTCGCGGTGGAGATCGCCGACGCCCCGCTGGCCTCGGTCGACGCGCTGGCGACCCGGGCCCTGGCGAAGCTCGACGAGCTCAGCCTGGACGGCACTGTGCTGGTGCAGGCGCGGCGCGGACCGATCACGCTGCGGGACATGGCGATGTCCCGCCTCATCGAGCTCGTCGTGCACGCCGAGGACCTGGTCGCCTCGCTCAAGGGCGTGGTGGACTCCGCGGGTCCGGCGAACCCGATCGACCGCGAGGCGCAGCGGATGGTGGCCGACGAGCTGTTGGACATCGTGGTGACCCGCGGCGGGTGGGACCTGGAGGTCACCGACCCGGGACTGTGGATCCGGCTGGCCACCGGGCGCGCCCGGTACAACGTCGACGACCTCGCACGGGCGCTCACCACGGACTACACCGCCGGTGGGGTCCCCGATCTGGGCCGGATGCTCCCGCTCATGTGAGGGCTCCGCCTGGGCGGAGCGCTGCGCGGCCGGGTGCGCCCAGGGTCAGGTGGTCCTGCGCCCCCGCGCGGTGCAGACGGAGTAGCCCTTCGGCTCGATCCACGGTTGGCCGGCGGCGCTGAACCAGTCGTCCACCCGGGCACTGACCCGCTCGACCAGCAGCTGACGCACCGCAGGGTTCTCGTCGACGTCGTAGAGCGCGAACAACGACGTCGCGTACCGCACGAGCGGGCCGGGCTCGGTGAAGACGAGCTCGTTGTCGTACCGCACCACCTCGACCGACTCGAAGAAGGCTCCGACGACGTCGGCGACGTTGTCGGTGGTCACCCAGCCGGTGTGGGTCGGCACCACCAGGCCGAGCGCGCCGAGCTCGGTCTCGACCACGTGCCGGATGATCGGGACCGTGCGGGCATGGTTGACGGTCAGGACGAGGACACCGTCGTCGGCGAGCACCCGGGCGCACTCCGCCACGATCGCCTCCGGGGCGTCCCGGTGGGTGAGCATGTGCCGGGAGAACACGACGTCGACCGAACCGTCGGGGAGCGGGATCTCCTCGGCCGAGGCGTGGAGCGTCTCGACGCCGGGAACCTGACGCGCGGTGAGGTAGGCCGTGTGGGAGAGATCGAGGGCGATGACCCGCCCGGTATGACCGCCGTCGACCAGATGATGGACCAACGTGCCCGTCCCCCACCCGACGTCGAGCACCGTCTCGGTGCCCTCCAGGTCGACGGCGCCGAGCACCGCCGTCTCGATGTCGTCGGGATGCCGGCTGAAACGCCGGTGGGTCTCGAGCCTGACCTCGAGGGACGTCAGGGTCGCGTAGTCGCCGTTCGACGCTCGTCGGACGCCATCGGAGTCGATATCCATACGCGAACCTTCTCCCAGACGAGGGACCTTCGCCACCGGACGGACCCCGCCGGGGAGCGGTAGGTTGGGCTGCATGCTGGCTGCCTCCGTGTCGAACTTCTGCCCCGCCTCACCCGTCGACGGACTGACGGTCGGAGACCGCCCGGCTCCGGCCCCCCGGGAGAACTGGACCACCGTCACGGTGCGCGCTGCCAGCCTCAACCACCACGACCTGTGGTCGCTGCGCGGGGTGGGGCTGCGCCCCGACCAGCTCCCGATGATCCTGGGCACCGACGCCGCCGGCGTGACCGACGACGGCCAGGAGGTGGTGGTCCACGCGGTGATCGGCGCGGACGGGCACGGCGTCGGGCCCGGCGAGGGACGGACCCTGCTCTCGGAGAAGTACGACGGCACGCTCGCCGAGCAGGTCTCCGTGCCCACCCACAACCTCGTCCCCAAGCCGTCCGACCTGACCTTCGCCGAGGCCGCCTGCGTGCCGACGGCGTGGCTGACCGCCTACCGCATGCTGTTCCGGTCGGCCGGGCTGACCCCCGGCCAGAGCGTGCTGATCCAGGGCGTGGGCGGCGGGCTCGCCTCGGCCGCGATCACCCTGGCCGCCGCGGCCGGCATCGAGGTGTTCGCGACGAGCCGCAGCGGCGCCAAGCGCACCGCGGCCCTCGGGCTCGGTGCGAGCCACGCGGTCGAGCCGGGCGGCCGCCTCCCCCACCGGGTGGACGCCGTCATCGAGAGCGTGGGCGCCGCCACCTGGTCGCACTCGGTCCGCTCCGTCCGCCCCGGCGGCGTCATCGCCGTCGCCGGCGCGACGTCGGGCGACCCCACCGCGGCCGAGCTCACCCGGATCTTCTTCAACGAGATCACGATCCGCGGGACGACGATGGGCACCCGCGACGAGCTCGCCGACGTCCTGGCGTTCATGGTTCGCGCCGACATCCGCCCCCGGATCGACACCACGATGCCCCTCGCCGCCGCCACCACCGCGATGGCCCGCCTCGCCTCCGGCGAGCACACCGGGAAGGTCGTGCTCACTCCGTGACCGAGCGTGTGCCGCTGCCGCGGTTCCTCTCGCGCTCGGTGCCCGACGGCGTGGTCCCCGCCCTCGACGCCCAGCTCTCCGAGGTGATCGCCGACGAGTTCCGCGCGCACACCCACGTCCTGACCACCCGCGGCGCGCACACCTCCTGGGCGCCTGACCCCCTCGGGCCCGGCTTCGAGGTGCAGTCCCTCCCCCTGACCCCCGACGACGAGGGGGAGGTGGTCGCCTCCCTCGTGCGGTTCCGGCCCACCGGCTCCATCCGCTCGGCCCGCGCCGTGCTCTACATCCACGGCTGGAGCGACTACTTCTTCCAGACCGAGACCGCGCACTTCTGGGACCGGTTGGGGGTCGCGTTCTATGCCCTCGACCTGCGCAAGTACGGACGCAGCCTGCGCCCGGGGCAGACGCCGGGCTACATCGACGACCTGCACGCCTACGGCGAAGACATCGAGGCGGCCCTCGACGCGATCCACGCCGACCTCGGCCACAACACGTCGATCATGCTGCACGGGCACTCGACCGGCGGGCTCACCACAGTCCTGTGGGCCCATCGCAACCCGGGGAAGACCGCGGGGCTGGTCCTCAACAGCCCGTGGCTGGAGCTGCAGGGGTCATCGGTGCTGCGCACCGTCTCGGCGCCGGCGATCAACCGCCTGGCCCGGTTCCAGCCGAAGACCCCGCTGCCCAACATCGACGCCGGGTACTACGCGCGGACCGTGCGCAAGATCGACGGCGGGGAGTGGGAGTTCAACGAGACGTGGCGCCCGACTCCGGCCTTCCCGGTGCGCGCCGGCTGGTTGCACGCGATCATCTCCGGGCACGCCGAGGTCGCCCGGGGCCTGCGGATCGCGCAGCCGATCCTCATGCTCGCCTCCGCCCGCTCGGTCATGTCCCCGCGCTGGTCGGAGGACATGCGCACGAGCGACATCGTGCTCGACGTCGAGCTGCTCGCACGCCGCGCCGTCCAGCTCGGCCCGACGGTCACGGTGAGCCGGATCGAAGGCGGGCTGCACGACCTCGCGCTCTCCACGGCGCCGGTGCGGGCGCAGTACTACGCCCAGATCGCGCGCTGGGCGGCCGCGTACGGGTGGTCGCAGGACTGAGCCGGTCGGGCGGGCCGTTCAGCGGGCTGGTCGGGCGGGCTGGTCGGGCGGGCTACCCGCGCAGCTCGGCGAGGGTGCGCCCCTGGTCACCGACCCGCCACACCCGCCACCCGTCGGAGGCGGTGCCGCCCGAGACGGCGCTGGCCGCCCACGTGGGATCGGCGTAGCGGGTGCCACCTGCGGTGTGCAGCGACCCGTCCGGGTGCAGCATGACCTCGAACCGCTCCCCACGCCGGTGCCGGACCCAGACGAGGCGCAACGGCGCCGCCAGCGTGCCCGCCAGCTCGGCGAGCGCGGCGTCGACCGGCCCGACGACGGAGGACGGGGCGCTCGGCGGCGCAAGCAGGTCGAGGACCGGGGAGACAGGACGGTCCACCCCGGTCAGGGGCGTGCGCGCGGCAGGGCCGGCGCCCGGCAGGTCCGAGGGACGTTCGGGAAGTCGGTCCGGTGGGAGGTCGAGGAAGACCGGGACGTAGGCGGCGTCGCTCGAGGCGATCGCCGAGCCCGGCGGCATCGTCGCGCCGAACGCGGACCGCAGCTGCCCGGGAGCGGTCGCTCCTGCGACAGGGACCGCCGGCACACCCGGTGCTCCTGGCACGGCTGGCGCCGCTGGCAGTGCTGGCACGGCTGGCACGGCTGGCACCGCGCCGGTGAGCACGGACTCGACGGCTCGCCTGGCGGCGGCCTGCTCGGGCCGCAGCGGGGAGACGTCGATGATGCGTCGCCCGTTCTGGCCGGCGAGCATGCCCACATGGAGCACCTCGATCCGGGCCGCGCCCGAGCGCAGGAACGTCAGGGTGTGCAGCAGAGAGTCCTCGACGTCGGCGCAGACGATCACCAGGCGCACCGTCCCCGCCGTGGGCGCCGTCAGCGCCGGACGCGCCACCGGGACACTGTCGAAGAACGCGCGCAGGCCTGCATGGAAGCGGTCAGGGCCGTCAGGGTGCTTGGCGGCGAGGTCCGCACGGGTGAGCTTCGAGGCCCGGCCGGCGGCGTCGAGCGCCTCGAGGAGTCCCGGTCCGGTGAGCCGCGCCATGATCTGCACGACGACGGGCAGCCCTGAGGCATCCAGGGCCACCAGATCGGCTGCCGCAGGGTGTGCTCGCGCAGCACCGGGCAGCTCGGCGGTCGCACCTCGTCGCTGGGCCAACGTGAACAGCGGCTCGCCGAGCAGCGCCGGGAGGTGCTCGGCGACCACGGCGCGGGCGGCTGCGGCGAAGGACGCGTCGTCGGGCAGGGTGGGGGTGACGGGATGCGCCCGCTCCGCCCCACGGATGTCGAACAGCGGCATGGCCATAGCGTAGACCCCCCTGTCCAGGGTCAGGGCTGGGCGAGCCGGGCTTCCACGCGGTCCACCTTGCCGGTCAGTTCACCGGTGTGACCAGGGCGGATGTCCGCCTTGAGGACGAGGGACACCCGGTGGCCACCGGCGCCGACAGCCTCGGTGGCACGCTTGATGACGTCCATGCACTCGTCCCACTCACCCTCGATCGTGGTGAACATGGCGTCGGTGCGGTTGGGCAGGCCCGACTCGCGGACGATCCGGACGGCGTCGGCCACGGCGTCGGTCACGGACTCGCCGGCACCGAGCGGGGCAACTGAGAAGGCAAAGAGCATGCCCCCAACCTGTCACCTCGCGCGGTCGAAGTCGAGCGTGACATGCGTCGCAGGACGGCCTGGACGGGACCTTCCTCCTCCCCGCACCCGGGAACCGCGCCTAGGCTCGCCTACGGCGCCCAGCTGCGGCGCTGCGCCACCCCCGCTGGTCCCGGCTCGTGCCCGCCAGCAGTGCGCTCCCGCCGTCTGCTCCACGCGCTCCTGCGAAAGGCCCCTCGTGATTCGTCCTGCTGCCCCTGCCCCGACCGCCCCGGCTCTGCGTCACCTGGCCGACCCGGGTCCGCTCGGGCTGGCCGCCTTCGCGCTGACCACCTTCGTGCTGTCGGTGTTCAACGCGGGGATCCTCGATGCGCACCTCGAGCCGGTCGTGCTGCCGCTCGCCCTCTTCTACGGCGGCCTCGTGCAGCTGCTCGCCGGCATGTGGGAGTTCGCCAAGAACAACACCTTCGGCGCGCTCGCGTTCTCCTCCTACGGCGCGTTCTGGATGTCCTTCGCGGCCTACGTGAAGTTCGTCGTCCCCGACCTGCCGGCCGACTCCGCCCACCAGGCCACGGGTGTGTTCCTGCTCGCGTGGACGATCTTCACCCTCTACATGACCGTGGTGACCCTGCGGGTCTCCTTCGGGCTGATGGCCGTGTTCATCCCGCTGTCGGTGACCTTCCTGCTGCTCACCGTCGGCGCCTTCACCCAGACCTCCGCGTTCACGACCGTGGGAGGCGTCTTCGGCCTCATCACCGCCGGAACCGCCTGGTACAACTCCTTCGCCGGCGTCCTCAACACGACGTGGGGACGTACAGTCCTCCCCCTCGGCCCCCGCTGACCACCGGGGCCCAGCCCCACCCGCCGCCCCAACCCCTCCCGCCGCCCCAACCCCTCCTGCTGAGTGCTGGAAAATACGCGAAACGCCCGCGTGTCGTGCGTATCTTCCAGCACTCAGCGGGGTTGGCGGGGGGTGGGGGGTCAGGTGTAGGCCTCTAGGGCCTGGGGGATGTCGGTGGTGCCGGTGTTGAACTCGATGAAGCGGCCGATGGTGGCGGGGAGGTCGAGGACGGCTGCGGCCACGGCGGCGACGTCGTCGCGTGGGACCGAGGTGGACTCCAGGTGCGCGCCGATCTCGATCTTCCCGGTCCCCGGGTCGTCGGTCAGGGCACTGGGCCCCAGGATCGTCCAGGCCAGGGTCGAGGCCCGCAGGTGCTCGTCGGCGGCGGCCTTCGCCTCGGCGTAGGCGAAGAAGCCGTCCTCCGGCGGCACCCCGTGCTGGAGCCGGGAGCCCTTGTAGGACACCATGACGTAACGCGCGACCCCGGCGGCGAGCGCGGCATCCATCGACCGGATCGCCGCGTCACGGTCGACGGCGTAGGTCCGTTCGGGGGATCCCCCGCCCGCCCCCGCGCACCACACGACGGCGTCGTGCCCGGCCAGGGTCTTGGCCAGGGCGTCCGGGCCGAGCCGCTCGACGTCGGCCACGACCGGCGCGGCGCCGGTCGCGGCGACGTCCTTGCGCTGGCGGGCGCTGCGGATGATCGAGGTGACGTCGTGGCCGGACTCGCTCAGCAGGCGCGCCAGTCGCAGCGCCACCTTGCCGTGCCCTCCGATGATCGCGATGCGTGACATGGTGGTCCTCTCAGATGGCCCGCGGAGCCGACAACCACGCCGGCACCTCAGAGCCGCTCGGCCAACAGCTCCGCGAGCGCCTTGCCCTTGACCCCGGCGAGGTCGTCGGCCTGTGTACGGCAGGAGAAACCGTCCGCGAGGAAGATGTCGCCCTCTCCAGCCTGCCGCAACGCGGGCAGCAGCGCATTCTCAGCGACCGCGACCGACACGTCGTAGTGCCCCTTCTCCATCCCGAAGTTCCCCGCCAGCCCGCAGCACCCGGCCAGCGTCGTGATGGTCGCACCGGCCCCACGCAGCAGCGCCTCGTCCGTGCCGTACCCCATCACGGAGTACTGGTGGCAGTGCGGCTGGGCGACGGCGGTCACGTCCGAGAGGTCCGGCATGATCCAGCCGGAGTCCGGACCGGGGGCCGTCTCGGGGTCGGTGAGCAGCTCGGCGAGGGTGCGGGTGGCGGACGAAACCGCGTGCGCCCGCGGGTCCTCGGGGAAGAGGTCGACCAGGTCCGAGCGCAGCACCGCGGTGCACGAGGGCTCCAGACCCACGATCGGGATGCCGTTGACCGCGAAGGGCCCGAGGGTGTCCATGAGCGTGGACAGCTTCTTCTTCGCCCCGTCGAGCTGCCCGGTGCTGATCCAGGTCAGCCCGCAGCACGCCTCGTCGGTCGGGATGACGACGTCGTACCCGGCCGCGAGCAGCACCTTCACGGCCGCCTCGGGCACGTTCGGCGCGAGGGAGTCGCTGAAGGAGTCCGTCCACAGCACGACCTTCGGCTTGCGCCTCGCCTCGGTCCCCTGCCCCTCCTGCCCGACGCCGCGCGAGGTCGCCGCCAGCGCCGCCCCCTCGCGCTTCCACCACGTGCGGAACGGCACGTCGGCGAAGGCCGGGATGGACCGGCGGGTGTCCATGCCACCGACGGTGAGGACCACCTTGGCGAGCGGCTTGATGCTCAGCGCGAAGTTCGCGATCTTCGGCATGTAGCTGGCCAGCCGCGCCCAGCGCGGCAACCAGCCCAGGGCGTAGTGGTTCATCGGGCGCAGCCGGCCCTTGTAGGTGTTGTGCAGCACCTCGGACTTGAGCTGGGCCATGTCCACCCCGGCCGGGCAGTCGCTCGAGCAGGCCTTGCAGCTCAGGCACAGGTCGAGGGCGTCGTGCACCTCGGGTGAGCGCCAGCCGCCGGTGACCAGGGTGCCGTTCGCCATCTCCTGGAGCACCCGGGCGCGTCCGCGGGTGGAGTCCTTCTCGTCCTTGGTGGCCAGGTAGGACGGGCACATGAACCCGCCTGCGGCGGTCGAGTCGGCGCGGCACTTGCCCACCCCCACGCAGCGGTGGACCGCCTGGGTGAAGTCCCCGTGGTCGTGGGTGAAGCTGAAGCCCGTCTTGGCCAGGATCGGCTTGGCGTGCGGGCGGCGCAGGTCCGCGTCGATCGCGTTCGGGCGCACCAGCACCCCCGGGTTGAGCAGGTCATTCGGGTCGAAGAGCGCCTTGAACTGCTCGAACATCGTGATGGCGGCGGGTGAGTACATGGCGGGCAGCAGCTCCGAGCGGGCCCGTCCGTCGCCGTGCTCACCGGACAGGGAGCCGCCGTACTTGCCCACGAGCGCGGCAGCCTGCGTCATGAACGAGCGCAGGATGTCCCCGGAGGTCTCGAGCGGGATGTCGATGCGCAGGTGCACGCAGCCGTCGCCGAAGTGCCCGTAGGGCAGACCGTCGACGCCGAACTCGGCCATGAGCACGTCGAGGTCGCGCAGGTACGCCCCGAGCTGGGCGGGCGGTACGGCCGAGTCCTCCCAGCCGGGCCACGCCTGGGCGCCCGACGGCGTCCGCCCGGCCAGGCCTGCGCCGTCGGCCCGGATCTGCCACATGGCGGTCGCCTCGGGGCCGGCGGGGAGGATGCGGGTCGCGGTGGTGCCGGAGTCGCGGACGATCGCCTCGGCGTTGGCCATCGCCTCCGCCGCGGTGGACCCGCCGACCTCGACCATGAGCCAGCCGCCGCCCGGCGGGAGCGCCGGGACGGAGCCGGCGCCCTTGGCGCGCCGCACGACGTCGACCAGGCGGGCGTCGAGGCCCTCGACGGCGAGCGGGGAGTGGGTGAGCAGGGCGGGGACGGCGTCGGCCGCCGACGGCATGTCGGGGTAGCCCAGCACGACGAGGGTCGGGGCGCCGGCGATCGGGACGAGGCGGACGGTCGCCCCGAGGATGGACATGACCGTCCCCTCGGTGCCCACGAGCGCCCGGGCGAGGTGGTTGCCGTTCTCGGGCAGCAGGTGCTCGAGGGAGTAGCCGGAGACCTGCCGGCCGAAGCGGCCCAGCTCGGTGCGCAGCAGCGCCATGTTCGCGGTGACGAGCTCGCCCAGGCCGGGGACCCTGTCGACGCCCTGGCCGTCGCCGCCGGCGGTGAACCGGCGGCCGAGGCCGTCGACGATGTCGAGGTCGACGACGTTGTCCGAGGTCCGCCCGTAGGCGACCGCGTGCGGGCCGCAGGCGTTGTTGCCGATCATCCCGCCCAGGGTCGCGCGGTTCTGCGTCGACGGGTCGGGCCCGAAGCGCAGGCCGTGCGGGGCGGCGACCTTCTGCAGCGAGGACATGATGACGCCGGGGTCGATCCGGGCGGTGCGGGCCTCGGGATCGACCTCGTAGATGGTGTTGACGTGCCGGGAGAAGTCGATGACCACACCGGGGCCGATCGAGTTCCCCGCGCAGGAGGTGCCCGCACCTCGGGTGGTGATGGGGACACCCGCCTCGCGGGTGACCGTGATGGCCGCGAGCGCGTCGTCGACGTCCCGGGGGATGACGACGACCTGGGGGACGACGCGGTAGTTGGACGCGTCGGTCGTGTACTCGGCGCGGCGCAGGGAGGAGTCGGAGACCTCCCCGTCGACGGCAGCTCGGAGCGCAGCCACGAGGGCGGCGCGGGCGTCAGCGGCGGACCGGGCGGACCGGGGTGCGCCGGGATCGGTGATCTCAACATCTACTGGGCTTGCCACGCGGACATTCTCCCACCGTCGCCGCGATGGTCGGCTGGGACTTCCACCCACCGGTCGGTCGAGGCGCTCGGAGGGGCTGCTGTGGCAGGGGCGGCCCCGGTGTGGTGATCTGGATGAGAGTGCACTGCAGCGCGGCCTCCGGCCCACCGCGCCTGGTATTCGGGGGGCTCCCCCTACCCTGACCCTCGGGTTCGTCTCAGGGTGAAATCAGGGGGTTCCCCCATCGACGCAGGTCACGATCCCAGGACAGGATGGTCACAGGGCAGCTTTGCCCCTTGTGCGCAGCATCTGCCCCCGATCGTTCCCTCTCGATCCCAGACTCCCCGGTTCCACCGACGCCAGAGATGAGACTCCGATGTCCTCCACCCCCGCCAGCCCGCCGTCGCGCAGCGCCGCGATCGCCACCGCGCGCGGTCTCGTCAAGACCTACGGAAAGGGCGCGACCGCCGTGCACGCCCTGGCCGGGGTCGACGTGGACTTCGCCCGCGGGCAGTTCACCGCGATCATGGGCCCCTCCGGCTCGGGCAAGTCCACGCTCATGCACTGCATGGCCGGCCTGGACACCCCCACCGAGGGGACCGTCGTGGTCGACGACCTGCCCGTCTCGACCATGAACCAGCGCCAGCTGACCAAGCTGCGCCGGACCCAGCTCGGCTTCATCTTCCAGTCCTTCAACCTCGTCCCCACGCTCACCGCGCTGGAGAACATCACCCTCCCGCTCGACATCGCCCGGCGCCCGGTGGACAAGGACCACCTGGCCGCCGTCGTGGCAGCGGTGGGACTCGAGGACCGCCTGCGCCACCGCCCGAGCGAGCTCTCCGGCGGGCAGCAGCAGCGGGTCGCCTGCGCCCGGGCGCTCGTGTCCAAGCCGTCGGTCGTCTTCGCCGACGAGCCCACCGGGAACCTCGACTCCGTCTCCTCCCGGGAGGTGCTGACCTTCCTGCGCTCCTCGGTCGACGACCTGGGCCAGTCCGTCGTCATGGTCACCCACGACCCGGTCTCGGCGAGCTACGCCCACCGGGTGCTCTTCCTCGCCGACGGGCTGATCGTCGCCGAGCTCACCGAGCCGACCCCGGACAGCATCCTCAAGGTCCTCGGCTCGCTGACCCGCCAGAAGGCGAGCGTCTGATGCTCAAGGTCGCCCTCCGCAACATCCAGGCGCACCTGGTACGCCTGGGCCTGTCGATCCTCGCCGTCGTCCTCGGCGTCTCCTTCGTGGCGGGCACCTTCGCGCTGCGCGAGATGCTCTCCACGACCTTCGACACCATCATCGACACCGGGTACGTCGGCGACGTGTACCTGCGCGGGGCGGAGGACTCCTCCACCATGGTGCCCAGCGGCGCGAGCGCCGGCGCCGTCCGCAACACCATCCCCGCCGACCTGGCCACCGCCGTGTCCGACGTCGACGGCGTCGACGTCGCACTCCCCGACTTCACCGGCCCGATCGTGCTCGTCGGTGACGACGGCACCGCCGTCTCCGGTGGCGGCGCGCCGAGCTTCGCCATCGCCTACTCCGACGACGACCCGTCGATCTCCATCGCGCAGGGCACACCGCCCGCCGACGCCACGCAGTTCGCCCTCGAGGCGGCGAGCGCGGAGGCCGCCGGTCTGAGCGTCGGGGACACCACGACCCTCGTCGTGGGCGGCCAGATCCACGAGGCCACCCTGACCGGGCTGATCGACCTGGGCGCCTCGATGGCCGGGGCGACCATCGTCTTCCTCGACGAGGCCACCGCCGAGGCGACCTTCGCCCCCGACGGGCTGGTCTCGACGATCTCGGTCTACGGGGACGGGTCGACCGACGACCAGGTGCTCACCGACCGGGTGCGCTCCGCGGTGGAGTCCGCCGGCTCCCCGACCCCGGTCGAGGCGCTCTCCGGCACCGCCATGCGCGAGGAGGCTCGATCCGACGTCGCGACGATGCTCGGCTTCGTCGAGACCTTCCTGCTCATCTTCGCCGGTATCTCCCTCTTCGTGGGCGCCTTCATCATCGCCAACACCTTCGCCATGACGGTCCGCCAGCGTCAGCGCGAGTTCGCGCTGCTGCGGGCGGTGGGTGCCTCGCCGCTGCAGGTGTTCTCCTCGATCCTGGTCCAGGCCGCCGTGGTCGGCGCGCTCGGTGGGGCCCTGGGGATCGTCGGTGGTCTTGGCCTGGTGACCGCCATCCGGTCGCTGTTCTCCAGGATGGGCATGGAGCTGGCCGGTGACATCCCGCTGACCACCTCGATGGTGGTCATCTCCCTCGTGCTGGGCATCGTCGTCTCGATCGCCGCGGCAGCCGTCCCGGCCCGCCGGGCCGCCCTCGTCCCGCCGGTCGAGGCCATGCGGGAGGACTCCCCCGCACCGGCTGGTTCGTTGCGGGTCCGCGGGATCCTCGGGGTGGTCGTCGCCGGCGCCGGCGCCGGCGCGGTGGTGGCTGCGGTGGCCCAGGCCGCCGCGGACGAGACCGTGAGCACCGGCGGACTGCTAGGCCTCGGCGCAGTGGCGGTCGTGATCGGCGCCCTCGTGCTGGCCCCGGTCCTCGCCCGGCCCGTGCTCTCGGTGCTCTCCGCACCGTTCGTGGCGTGGGGCAAGCCACTGGGCAAGCTCGCCCACGGCAACGTCACGCGCAACCCGCGCCGCACGGCCAGCACCGCGAGCGCCCTGATGATCGGCATGTGCCTGGTCGGTGCGGCCTCGGTGCTCGCCGCGTCGACCCAGGCGTCGATGCGCTCGGTCGTGGAGAACGAGTCCCTCGCCGACCTCGTGATCCAGTCCGCATCCCAGACGGTGCCTGCCGGCGCCGTGACCGACATCTCTGCCCTGCCCGAGGTCGGTGTGGCCGACGCCGTCACAGTGGACTCCTTCTTCGTCTCCGAGGCGTCCTCGACCGAGGAGCCGGAGATGCTCTACGCCCTCGGTTCCTCGCCGTCGACCTTCGGGCGGACGTGGCAGACCACCACTGTCGAGGGTGACCTGGCGACCCTCGCCGACGGGTCGGTCGCGGTCCAGCGGAGCACCGCGGACGCCGAGGGGTGGGTGGTCGGTGACGTGCTGACCGTCTCCTCCCAGCGGGGGACCGTCACGGCACCGATCGGGGCGATCTTCAGCTCGGCGGCCCTGGACACGCCGCTCGTGATGGCCGACACGAGCTTCAACCAGCTCGCTGCGGCGCCGGCTGACCAGGTGACGATCCTGCTGGTCAAGGGCTCGGACGGAGTGAGCATCGAGGACCTCAAGTCCGCTGTCACCGCGGCGGCTGCGCCATACGTGATCGTCTCGGTGCAGGACAACGAGGAGTTCATCTCCGACCTGGCCAGCCAGGTCAACCAGATGCTGACGATCCTCTACGCGCTGCTCGGGCTGTCGATCGTCATCGCCATCCTGGGGATCGTCAACACCCTCGCGCTGTCCGTCATCGAGCGGACCCGGGAGATCGGGCTGATGCGCGCGGTCGGGCTGGGCCGGGCCCAGCTCGCCACGACCATCGCCATCGAGTCGGTGCTCACCGCAGTGTTCGGGACGGTGCTCGGGCTCGCGGTCGGGGTGGCGCTCGCGGCGGGGCTCCCGACGGTGTTCTCCAGCAGCGGGCTGACCGACCTGGTCGTCCCGTGGGGTTCGTTGGTCACGATGCTCGTCATCGCGGTGGTCGTGGGGGTGCTCGCCGCCGCGTGGCCGGCGATCCGCGCAGCCCGCCTGCCCGTCCTGGAGGCCGTCACGGTCGACTGACCCTCGCTCGCCTCCCGCTCCCGTGACGGGCGGAGCGAGAGGCGAGCGGGTGGCAGCGCGAGCGGGGAGGGCTACTGCTCGAAGGTCGCGTGCAGGGTGATGGTCGTGCCGGTGAGCGCCTTGGACACCGGGCAGGTCGCCTTGGCGTCCTCGGCGACCTGGAGGAACGTCGCCTCGTCGATACCCTCGACCTCGCCGCGGACGGTGAGCGCGATGCTCGGGACGTGGAACCCGCCGGCCGGGTCAGCTGCGAAGGTCGCCTCGGCGGAGACATCGAGGGCGACCGGGTTCCCACCGGCAGCGCCGAGGAGACCGGAGAACTGCATCGAGTAGCACGAGGAGAGCGCGGCCGCGAGGAGCTCCTCCGGGCTGGTGGTGCCACCAGCCTCGTCAGCGGCCCGCTTGGGGAAGGACACGTCGAAGGTCCCGACCTTCGAGCTGGACAGCTCGACCTGGCCGCCGCCCTCGTTGAGCGTTCCGTTCCAGGCAGTGCGTGCGGTACGACTAGCCATGAGAGACCTCTTTCAAATCCGGGGACATGACACGCCCACCGTAGCCGCTTCCCCGTCGGTCGACCCGTCGCCAGATCCTGGCAGGACCGCAGGTGAAACACGTCCCACGGCGTCGTGAAGGTGGTGTGAACGCTTCAGAAACCTCCGTCCGGAACCGATAGGTCAGACATGAAGCCACAGCTGCGCCTCGCCGAGCAGGATCGTGGCATCCCCTCGCCCACGTCAGACCTCGACGCCGCGTGCTCTGACGGCCAGGTGGTCCTGCGGGACCCGACCCCGGTCGACCTCGTGTGGATGGAGGAGCTGCGAGTCCACCTGCGCTCCCCGGAAGTGGATGTCACGTCCGTGAACGACATCTCTCGGCTCTTCGACACGTACTGCCACGCCTGGCACGCGGCAGGCGAGAGCGAGCGCTGGGACCCCAACTACGTGATCACCGCACTCGGGGTCACGCTCGGTGACGTCCTCGTCGTGCGGACGGCCGGCACGCGGTGGATGGTCGCCGCAGGGCAGCCCACCACGACGGTCGCCATCCGCAACGACCTGTTCCGCGGCACGATCTTCCCGGTCGACGCCGTGGCGCGCCGGTGGATCACCGGCGAGACCGGGTGGATGGCGCCGTTCATCGAGACGATGAGCGTGACCTTGAGCCCCTCCCTGGCACGTGCTGCGGTCGGGCGGGGCTGAGCACCTGCTCGCCCCGCCCGGGCCTCAGCTCGTGGCGGCGAAGTCCAGGTGCGCGTCGGCCAGCGCGACGACCGTCCACATGCTGCCGTCCGATCCGGTGAGGGTGTACGTCGGCAGCAGGGCGACGGATCCGTCCGGCTGGTAGTAGGTCCCCGTGCCCAGAGTCGCCGCGGTGATCTCCACGTTCGCGACCGGCCAGGCGAAGCTGGACCCGGGGGACACGACGCCGGGCAGGACCGGGATGGCAGCCGGGTCGTCGGGGGCAGGGAGGGTGGTGACCGTGTCCCGGGCGACCTCCATGTCGGTCGTGGCATAGGCGGAGTAGTCAGGAGACGCCCCGAAGCGCTCGTCGCCGAGGCGCTCGACGGCCGTCTGCGGGCTGACCACCTCGTAGGTGCCCAGGTCCACGAGCGGCGCGAGGGAGCCGTTGAGGCTGTACAGCCCGTCGGTGGTGACGATGGCGGACCACATGCCCTCCCCTGCGCTCCCGCTCTGCAGCCGGGTCGCCGTGACCGAGGCGGCGCGCAGGTCCTGCACCTCGTCGACGGTGATCTCGTAGCCGGCAGGGTCGACACCCAGCGTGGTCATCGCGTCCGTCAGCGCCGCGGTCGCGGCCTCGGGCGTGGCCGGGGAGGTCGTGGACCCCTCGTCCCACGGGTTGTGCGCCGGGTCGGAGTAGTAGAAGCTCGTCAGGCCGTCGCCGGTGAGGTCGAGCGCCGCCGCGGTCCAGTCGGTGGATCCCACGTGCCAGCTGCCGTAGCTGGGTGTCGGGTCGCCGGTGACACCGAGGGCCGCCGCCAGGCGGGCCGCGGTCTCGGCGGAGAACGTGGACGCGGCATCGAATCCCCAGGCCTGCCCGCTCGCGGTGGCGTCCGACAGCCCCGACGACGTGAAGACCGTCCGGCTGTACCCCGGGCCGACCATGTCCATGGCGCTGCCGGCGCTCTTGCTCTGGGTGGCTGAATCCTGCACCCCAGCGGCGAACCCGCCCTCGGTGGCCGGACCAGTGCCCGGACCGGCGGGAGGACCGGCGGGCGCTGATCTGAGGATCCCCGGCTCAGGAGTGCCGACCGGCGCGCTGGCCGCGTCGGCTGTGACCGGGGCGTCCGCGGTCTGCTGCCCGACGACGAAGGCACCCGCGCCCACCGCGACGACGCCGACGGCGGCGGCCGCGACCTGCAGCCAGCGCGGCGGGCGGCGAGTGGACCGCCGGGCCGAGAGGTCCACGACCGGCGCCTCGGACGCGGCGTCCGTCTGCGCGGTCACCGCGTCGACCGTGGCCTTGATGACCGCGAGGTCCGGCTCCGTCGTGGCAGCCGGGTCGATCGCGCGCAGCCGCTCGTACCCCGGGTCGGAGAGTCGCTCGTCGCGCGGGTCGGTGTCGCTGGTGTTCATGAGGACCTCCAGGTGAGGGACCCGATCGCGGGTCTGCTACTTGGTCTGTGTCGTGGAGCCGGTCGATCTTGCAGGTGCCTGCGCGGGGTCCGCCGTGACCGCGGTGCCGTCCCAGGCCTGGCGCAGGCGGCTGCGGGCCCGTGACAGCGCGGCGTCGGCTCCTGAGCGGGAGATGTCCAGGACGCCGGCGAGCGCCTCCCCCTGGAGCCCTTCCCAGGCGGCGAGCAGCAGGATCTGGCGGTCGCGCTCGCCGAGGCGGGCGAAGGCCTCGCGGACCTCCAGGTCGGCGAGGACCACGAGCTCCGGCGACGTCGGGTCGCCGGTCTCGGGCACGGTCTCGACGAGGACCGGGCGAGCCTTGCGATGGTGGTTGGCGACGGTGAACCCCGCGGTCCGGTAGAGCCAGGCCAGCTCGAAGCCCTGGGGCACGTCCTCGCGCCGACGCCACGCGGTGGTGAAGACCTCGGCGGTGAGGTCGTCGGCATCGTCCCGGGCGGCGCGGCGCACGACGAAGCGGAAGACGCTGAGCGCGTGGTCACGGAAGAGCGCGTCGAACCACGCGGCGTCGCGCGCCGGCTCGGTCGGGGGGCCGCTCGGGCCGGTCAGCGTCACGGTGGTTCTCCAGACGTCGGCGAGCGCACGGCAGCGCACGGTGCGGACGCATCGGCAGGTGCGCCCTACGTGAGAAGTGTCGCGCGCCGGGCCGTCCTTGCAGGTCGGTCGGTGACGGTTGGGTAACGATGACCTGCTGGTTCAGCGCGCGCCGGCGGCGAAGGCGGGTGGGACGGGCAGAACGGGTGGGACGAGCACGGCGTCGCGAGCCCCGGTGAAGGCCGCCCACGGGACACCCGCCACGAGCGGGACCATGATCAGACCGAGCGTGCGGGAGACCTCACCGACCTCGTCCATGAGCACCGTGCACTGCGAGCAGTCGCCGACATGGTGCTCGAACCTCGTCGCCGCGGCACCGCGCAGCCCGCCGCGGGTGAAGTCCCCCATCCGCTCGGCAGCCCACCGGCACTCGGGGGGCACCGAGGCCGTGTTGACGTGAACCTGGAGCCACTCCTTGCGCAGACCCTCCCGGGCCCGGTAGGCCAGGGCCGAGACCGCGCCGGCCGTGATTCCCAGGAGCGGGGCGATCTCCGCGGGATCAAGACCTTCGACCTCGGAGTACCACAGGACGGACTGCCAGCGCTCAGGGAGATTGCGGAAGGCCCTGGCCGTGATCGAGTTCTCCAGCGCCGTCCCGGCCATGTCCGCGCCGTCGGAGACCTCCCGCAGGACGGTGATCGACTGCTCGAGGGGCTTCTCCGCCCAGGTGATCGCGATGTTCCGGATGGTCCGGTAGAGGTAGGGACGGAAGGCCGCGTCCGGCCCTCTCCCCTTGAGGATCGCGGCGTAGATCCGCAGGTACGCCTCCTGCACCAGGTCGTCGGGGTCGCTCGCGTGAGTGACCCGGGCCGCGACCCGGCGACCCGCAGCCGCGTGGCGTCGCCAGAGCTCCGCGAAGGCGGCCGCCGAGCCGGCACGGCTCTCCTCGATCAGCTCAACGTCGCCCGACCCGGGCGTCCCCTCGTGTGCCATCGCCAGCCCTACCCGATCGTCGACCTGTTCCGCCGTCTCCCTGGTATCGGCAGCTTCACGGGATGAGGTGCGAGCGGAGCCGGGTGAAAACCGCCATCCTCGACAGGGCGTCACCTCTGTCCACGACGACGGAGCCGGCTGACGACGACGAGCACGACGCCGGTGAGCCAGGTCAGCCCGGCCAGCAGCACCAGCGAAGCGTCGTCGGCTCCGGACTGTGCCAGCCCGGCCCGATCCACGACCGACGGGGTCACCGCCGAGACGGGCGGGCGGACCCCGAAGGCGCCGGCCACGCCGGACACCTGGGTGGTCACGCTCGCCGTGGTGGTCGGAGCGGCGGACGGTGCCGCTCCCTGCGTCGGGCGATCCGTCACCGCAGGGGTGGGAGCCGGCGTCGGGTCAGGGGTCGGATCGGGCGTCGGGTCCGGGGTCGGATCGGGGGTCGGGTCGGGCGTCGGCTCCGGGTCGGGGACCGCGAAGGTGGCGGTCGCGGTGGAGGTCAGCGGTGGGACGGCGACATCCACGACGGAGGCGAAGACCTGGCAGGTGAACGCCGAGAGTCCAGGGTCCGACTGGTTCCACGCCGCGCGGGTCACCGGCGCCGGCGTGGTGGTCGCGGTCACGGAGGCCGAGCCTGCCGTGGTGGCCGTCGCGCACAGCTCGATGTGCGCCGTCGGCGACCCGTCGGGGCGGGCGACGGTGAGCACAGAGCCCGTGATGGTCGCCTCGCCGGCGCAGACGCTGACGGTGCCGAGCAGAGAGGCCGTGAGGTCGATCGGCGTCATGAAGAGGTTGGTCGTCAACGTGAACCGCGCCTGTTCCTCGACGTCGAAGACCTCCCCGGAGGCGGCGAAGCTCAGCTCCGGGACCGTGACGACGGGGATGAGCGCCAGCAGCCGCTGCTGCTCCTCGACCGGGAGGTTGCGCTCGCAGGTCGTCCCGAAGTCGGGGTTGGGGATGGTGTCCCGGTCGGTGATGCACCACACGAGGATCTGGAGCGCCCTGCGCGAGCTGGTCGACTCGTCGGCCGTCGCCTGCGTGACGCCGCCGAACGCATAGCTACCGACGCCCTGGTAGGAGTGCCCGTTCTCGATGAGGTAGGCGATGAGCCGTTCGGCGTCGGGACCGAGGCTCGGGTGGTCCTCGAGCGCTTCCATGTCCCCGACCGGTGCGCCGTCGCGGTCCGTCGCCTGCCCGTCCTCGGTGACGTCACCGCACAGGTCGTCCGCCCAGGAGGTGCAGAACATCCATTGCGAGACGGCGTCCGCCGCTCCCCCGGCGCCGGCGACGTACCGGGTACCGCACAGCGGCGCATCCTCGGTCTGTCCGGAGGCGTCGTACAACGGCACCACCGCACCGGAGCGATACGCGGCCAGGCGTGGACCGGTCACCAGCAGCAGGTTGTCCAGTCCCGCGTGCGTGCTCGGGTTCGTGGGATCCAGGGTCGTGCTGCCGGGGCACCGGGGTGCCTCGAACTCCGTGATGGTCTCGATGGGCACCGCCCCGCCGAGCGGGGCGGCCTCCGCCCGCCCGAGCCCGACGACGCCCCATGCCGTCACCAGCACGACGGCCACCAGACCGGCGATCACCCTGCCCGTCCATGCTGCACCGAACACCCACCGAGATCCTCGCATCACGCCACCTCCATCGTCTTGGTCGTCGAGTCGCTGCTCAGGTACGCGGAGGCCAGCCAGAGGTCGTCCAGGGGGCGTCCGTGGGTCGTCCGTGCTCCAGTCACCTACTGATGAGACAGCCGCCCGATCTCGAGATGACGGAGTCGCTGGGCGACCCCGAGGTGATTCCCGATCGACCGTCGGAGGCGCGGCGACTCACCCACGGCGTCACCCACTGCTTCACCCACTGCGTCACCCACTGCGTCACCCACCGCCTCACCCGGAGCCCACCCGCAGGGTGCACACGGGCTGCTCGCGTCCGCGCCCGGGACTGAGGAAAGGGCTCTCCCGCTGAACTGACGTAGCCTGGACCGGTCCAGACACCGCACGTCACGAGGAGCAGTCATCACACGCCGCACGAAGATCTACGGCTCGAGCGGTCTCCTCCTGGCAGCGATGCTCATGTTCGCGCTCAACCTCCGAGCGCCTTTCGTCTCGCTCGCCCCGATCGTCAACACGGTCGCCGACGGTCTCGGCGTCAACCCGGAGACCGTCGGACTGCTGACCGGCATCCCGGTGCTGTGCTTCTCGATCTGCGCCCCCTTCGCCTCGATCCTGCTGGCCAAGGTCGGCATCGAGCGGGCGATCTCGCTCTCGTTGCTCGGGGTGTTCATCGGGACCTGCATCCGGTCCGCGGGGAGCTTCGAGCTGGCTCTCGTGGGGACCGTGGTCATCGGCGCAGCGATCACGATCGGCAACGTCGCCGTGCCCGTGCTCATCAGCCGCGACTTCTCACAGTCAGCCGGCGCCGTGACCGGGATGTACACGGCTGCGCTCAACCTCGGGTCCGTCATCACCACCCTCATCACCGCCCCGCTCGCCGCGGCCGTCGGCTGGCAGTGGGCGCTCGTGGCCTGGTCGGCCTTCATGCTCGCCGCCGGCGTGCTGTGGCGCCGGGCGACCGCCGGGCGGGCGCACGACAAGGTGGCACTCGTCCGCGGCACCGCGGCCGGCGGAGCGGGCGAGCTGGGTCCGGTCTGGCGTCGAGGGATCGCCTGGTGCCTGATGCTGGCCTTCGCCGGCCAGTCCTTCTCCTACTACGCCGTCACCACCTGGTTGCCCGAGCTGCTCGGCGACCTGCGCGGTATGAGCGACTCCGGGGCGGGCGGCGCGGCCTCCCTCTTCCAGCTCTTCGGCATCGTCGGCGGCGTCGGGGTGCCGCTCCTCGTCGCTCGCGGGGCGTCCCTGCGCACAGTGTTCGCGGGCATGAGCGCCCTGTGGCTCACCCTGCCGGTCGGACTCCTCCTCGCGCCGCAGCTGTGGCCGGTGTGGGCCGCCTGCGCCGGCATGTCCCAGGGTGGCAACTTCACCGTGATCTTCACCCTTGTGGTGCAGCGTTCGCGCGGCCAGAACGAGGCCCGGCGGATGTCGGCCATGGTGCAGTCGCTCGGCTACGCGGCAGCCGCCGTCGGGCCGTTCGCCCTCGGAGCCGTGCACACCCGGTCCGGGGGATGGACGGCTCCGCTCTTCGTGGTGATCGGGGCACTGACGATCATGACGGTGAGCGGGCTCATCGCGGCGAGCGCGCGGGCGCCTGAGCCCGCGTCGCCACCACCCGCCGGAGACGGCACGATGGACGAGACAGGTGAGAACCCCCGGGAGGACGTCCGCGCATGACCGGTGACGGCTCGACAGGGACGCTGTTCGGGGACGACCTGCTCCCTCGCCCGCGGGCCGAGGTCGCCCCGGGGGCGGTCCACGTCCCCGGATGGCTCACCCTCGACCAGCAACGATGGATCGTCGCCCGGTTCCACGAGTGGGTGGCCGGACCTGTCCCGATCCGCGCCGCCACGGTCCGCGGGCACCAGATGAGCGTCAGGACCGTGTGCCTGGGCTGGCACTGGCAGCCGTACCGGTACACCCGCCAGGCCACCGACGTGAACGGCGCCCAGGTGCTCGACTTCCCCGACTGGATGGTCCGGCTCGGGCGGCGCGCCCACCTCGAGGCGTACCAGGACCCCGCCGCCGCAGCGAGCTACACCCCGGACACCGCGCTGGTGAACTTCTACGACGACGCCGCGCGGATGGGCCTGCACCAGGACAAGGACGAGCTCTCCCGTGCCCCGGTCGTCTCGCTCAGCATCGGTGACACGTGCACCTTCCGCCTCGGTAACACCGAGCACCGGTCCCGCCCCTACCGCGACGTCGACCTCGTCTCCGGCGACCTGTTCGTCTTCGGCGGCCCGTCCCGGCTCGCCTTCCACGGCGTGACCAAGGTGCACCCGGGAACCGCACCGACCGGCTGCGGTCTCGAGCACGGCCGGATCAACATCACCATGCGAGTCACCGGGCTGGCCCCGTGACCCCGGCGCACCCAGCCGACGGGGCCACCGCCGCACCCGGCGTGGTCGTCGGGGAGGACGGGCTCGCCCGTCCCGCCTGGGCGTCCCGCGACCCGCTGCTGCGCGAGTACTACGACACCGAGTGGGGCCTGCCCGTGCGCGACGAGCACGGTCTGTACGAGCGGATCAGCCTGGAGGCGTTCCAGGCCGGGCTGTCCTGGGCGACCATCCTGCGCAAGCGCCCCGCCTTCCGCGCGGCCTTCGCCGGCTTCGACCCCGACGCCGTGGCCCTCTTCGACGACTCCGACGTGATCCGGCTGCTGGCCGACGCGGGCATCGTGCGCAACCGCGCCAAGATCCTCGCGACCATCACCAACGCGCGCGCGACCATCGCGCTGCGGGCCGACGGCGGGCTCGTCGAGCTCGTGTGGTCCCACCAGCCGGCCACCACCCCACAGCCTCGCTCCCCCGAGGAGGTCCCCACCCGGTCACCGGAGTCCCTCGCCCTGTCCACGGCGCTGCGGGCCCGGGGATTCGCCTTCGTCGGGCCGACCACCATGTATGCGCTCATGGAGGCCATCGGGATCATCGACACCCATCTGGTGACCAGCCACCGGCGTGGGTCGTCCGGGGTGTGGCCACGGGCGTGACGCCGGAACCGTGCCACAGTCAGACGGCGCTGAGGCCGTCCAGAGCGCCTTGAAGGTTGCGGTCGACTCCGTGCGCCAGCATCCTCCGATAGGTCTCGTCGCCGCTGGCGGCCACCGACCGCACGACGTCGAGCTGCGTCTGGACACGTCGACGGACGAGGTCGAGGACATCGTGTGTCGTGCCGTCCCACCCGTAGGCCCGGAGGAACACCTCCAGGCGAGCACGGCGCTCCCCGAACGCGGTGAAGCCTTCGTCGAGGACGACGTGGCGTGCATGGAGCGGCACCCACGAGAACGCGACCCAGGCGAGGTCCTCGGCGCACGTGGTCGGTCCGGCCATGTCCCAGTCCACGAACCCCACCAGCCCGTCGTCGTTCCAGACCGCGTTGTAGGGCGCCGCGTCGTTGTGCCCGACGATCAGACCAGGCGTCCACGCCTGGCCCTCGCGCCACCGCGCGTCCTCGGGCGGGACGAAGTCGGCGACGGCGCAGTGGTAGCGCCTGAGCCAGTCCCCCACGTCGAGGAGCGCTTCGACGCTGTGCGTCCACCGTGGCCACGGGCGGGCGCTGCCGACTGTCGAACCGTCGAGGTACGTGACGACGTCACGGCCGTGTCCATCTGCTCCGAGCGAGCGCGGCGCCCCGACGAACCCCGTCGACTCCAGGTGCCTCAGCAGGGCGGCGACGGCTGGGCTCCAGGCGCCGGGAACCCGGCGAACCGTCCCGTCGACCAGGTGAGCACCGCCGTCGAATCCGCCGTCCAGCTGTTCACCCATGCTGTGATTGTCCCCTGATGATCGCGCCTCAGGCCGCAGCCACGAGCACGTCGCGCACGATCGCGTCGAGCTGCTCGTCGGCCACGAGGAACTGGCGCAACGTGCGGCGCGCCGCGCCGAAGCCCTCGAACTCCGACGGCGACATGCCATCGGCCTCGTAGGCCCGCACGAACTCCCCCATCGTGAGCAGCTCGGCCATGATCTCCGGGGCGACCGGCACCCCGATACGTGTGGGGAGCTCGTGCCCGGAGTCGTTGATCCTGGCCTGCCACTCGAACGGCGGTGAGATCACCAGGTCCCCGCCCACCAGCTCGGAGAGCGCCAGGTGGTTGCGGAACGCGGCCGCGAGGACGCGGGTGCGGTAGCCGCGCTCCTGGAAGATCTCGTAGGCGTGCTTGAGGGCGGCGACGCCGGCCCAGTCCAGCACGCCCGGCGTCATGAGCAGCCCCTGCGAGGCCGCGATGGACTTGAGCCAGTCGTCGAGGCGCCCGGCCATGATCGTGGCGACCGATCCCAGCTCGATCTCGGGGAGCCCCGCCTGGGCGCGCCGTGCGAAACCTCGTTCGACGGCCTCGGCCACCGCGACGGCCTGGGGCACCGTGAAGGAGACCGTGGCGTTCACCGCGATGCCGCGGAAGGTTGCCTCCTCGATGGCGTCGATGCCCGTCGCCGTCGCCGGGATCTTGACGATGATGTTCGGGGCCAGCGCGGCGAACCGTTCGGCCTGCTCGACCAGCGCGGCGGCGTTGCGGTGCAGCCGGGGATCGGTCTGCACCGAGAGCCGTCCGTTCCGTCCCCCGCTCGCCTCGAAGGCCGGAAGCAGCAGCAGCGCCGCGTCGATGGAGAGCTCTTCCACGACCCGCCAGCCGATCTCGCTCTCGGTGGCCTGCGGCAGCTCGTCGGCGATCTCGCGGATCCGGGCGCGCCACCGCGGCAGGTCCGCCTGGATGGCCGCGAGGGCGATGACGGGGTTGCACGTCGCGCCGACGGCCCCGAAGCCGATCGACGCCGCCAGCTGGACCGGGTCGGCCGAGTCGTTCCACAGCGCGGTGCGGGGGAACGCCTGCGTCATCCGTCGCAGCGGAGCAGCCTCGTGTGTGGCCTGCGTGGACGCCGACTCGAACGCATCTGTCACGGGAACTCTCCATCGCTGTCGTCGCTGGTCGCGGTCAGAGCACCATCGCGCTGAGGGACATCATTCAACCTGCGACGGGCCGGACTGTCAACCGTATGTCCTGACAATCAGACGTGAGACGCGGGCACACACACCCGCGCCGCCGTCAGTTGGAGAACAGCGTGGTGTCGAACATGTAGCGCGATGCCCGGTAGATGTGTCGGCCGAACTCGATGACCCGGCCGGCGTCGTCGTACGCCGTCCGCTCCATCGTCAGCAGCGCGGCGCGCGCGGCCTCGTCGAGGGACCGCGCCTCCTGGGCGGTCGCCACCCGCGCTCCGATGCGCTGCCGCGCGACCCGGGGCTGCACCCCACGGGCGCGCAGCGCGTCGTAGAGGCCGTGCTCGGCGAGCTCCGCCTCGCTCGGGGCGAGCGTCCGGGTCAGGTAGTTCGTCATGAGCGCGAGGGGCTCCTCCTCGGCGTAGCGGAGGCGACGGATGCACACCACCTCCTCCCCCTCAGGCACCTCGAGCGCCGCGGCGACGTCCGCGTCGGCCGCGACGGTCTCGTAGGAGAGCAGCGCGGTGGTCGGGCGGCGTCCGGCCCGCTCCAGGTCCGCATGCAGGGACGTGAGCTCCACGGACCGACGGATGCGTTCGGGTGCCACCTGCGTGCCGACCCCGCGCTTGCGCACGAGCCGGCCCTTGTCGACCAGCTCCTGCAGGGCCCGCCGCGCCGTCGGACGCGAGATGCCGAGCCGGGCGGCCAGGGCGATCTCGTTCTCCAGGAAGGCACCCGCCGTGAGGTCACCGCCGTCGATGCGGGACTCGATGGCTGTCGAGATCTGGTGATAGAGCGGCACCGGACTCGAGCGGTCCAGGTCGATACGCAATGGTTCAGCCACGCTGACACTCCTCGGCTCCGGTGTGAACTGCCTGCATCATAGGGCACGCGACAGCAGAAGTGCAGGTTGAACATATGTCAGGACATAGGGTTAACTGGAGCCACTCATCACGGGGCCAGACATAGGAGTCGGCATGATGCCAACGGCATATCCGGTGCTCGACGCGTTCGACGTCGTGACCATCGGCCGCAGCAGCGTGGACGTGTACCCGCTGCAGACGGGCGTAGGCATCGAGGATGTCGTCTCCTTCGGCAAGTTCCTCGGCGGGAGCCCCACCAACGTCGCCGTCGCCGCCGCCCGCCTCGGGGCTCGCGCGCGCGTGGTCACGGCCGTCGGTCAGGACCCCTTCGGGTCGTTCGTCCGCCGTGAGCTGGCCCGGCTGGGCGTCGACACCGACGGCGTCCTCGCGCTGCCCGGCGTCGCCACCACCGTCGCCTTCTGCGAGCTCTTCCCGCCCGACGACTTCCCCCTGTACTTCTACCGGGCGACCCCCTCCCCCGAGCTGCGGCTGGGGATCGAGGACGTCGACCTCCCCGCGATCGAGCAGGCGCGGATCCTGTGGCTCACCGCCACGGGCCTGTCCCGCGAGCCGAGCCTGAGAGCCCACCAGGGGGCCCTCGCCGCACGGGGCAGCGCCACCACCATCCTCGACCTCGACTACCGGGCGATCTTCTGGGACCGCCCCGAGGACGCCACCGCCGCGGTCCAGGCCGTGCTGCCCCAGGTGAGCGTCGCCGTCGGGAACCTGCAGGAGTGCGAGATCGCCGTCGGGGAGAGCGATCCCGAACGCGCGGCGAGCGCGCTGCTGGAGTCCGGGGTGGAGATCGCCATCGTCAAGCAGGGTCCCCGGGGCGTGCTGGCCCGCACGGCCGACGAGCGGGTGGAGGTCGCGGCCACACCCTGCGTGGTCGTCAACGGCCTCGGCGCCGGCGACTCCTTCGGCGGGGCGCTCTGCCACGGCCTGCTCGCCGGGTGGGACCTGCACCGCACCATCGCCTTCGCGAGCGCGGCCGGCGCGATCGTCGCCTCACGCCTGGAGTGCTCGACGGCGATGCCCACCTCCGACGAGATCGACCGGGTGCTGGCCCTGGGCCGCGTCCCGGAGGGGCTGTGATGACCACCCTGCCCGAGCGCGCCACCCTGCACCCCACCCTGCGCCGCGACCGCTACGACGACCTGACCGACCTGCGCTTCACCCGCCCCGCCGCGGTCGCGGCCGCCCTCACCGCGCGCCCGGCCTTCGCCGGCGTCCCGGCCGGGGCCAAGCTCATGATCATCGCCGCGGACCACCCGGCCCGCGGCGCGCTGGCGATCGGGGGACGGCCCGTGGCCATGGGCGACCGACGCGACCTCCTCGACCGCACCCAGGACGCCCTGGCCCGCCCGGGGGTCCACGGGTTCCTCGGCACCGCGGACATGATCGAGGACCTCACGCTGCGCGGCGCCCTCGACGGGAAGGTCGTGCTCGGGTCGATGAACCGCGGCGGTCTCGCAGGATCTACCTTCGAGGTCGACGACCGCTTCACCGGCTACGACCCGGGCGGGATCGCGGGCGCCGGTCTCGACGGCGGCAAGATGCTGCTGCGGATCTGCCTGGACGACCCGGCCTCGGCGCTCACCCTCGAGGCGTGCGCACGCGCCGTCGACGGCCTGGCACGCCACCAGCTCATCGCCCTGGTCGAGCCCTTCCTCGCCCGGCGCGTCGACGGCGCCCTCGTCAACCAGCTCACCACCGACGCCGTGATCGCCTCGGTCGCGATCGCCTCCGGCCTGGCCAGCACCTCCGCCTACACGTGGCTCAAGCTGCCGGTCGTGGCGGAGATGGAGCGGGTCGTCGCGGCCTCGACGCTGCCCGCCCTGATCCTGGGCGGCGAGGTCAGCCGGGACCAGGACGCGGCCCTCTCCGGCTGGGGGGCGGCGCTGCGCCTGCCCGGCGTCAAGGGCCTGGTCATCGGCCGGTCCCTGCTCTACCCCCCCGACGACGACGTCGCCGGGGCGGTCGACGCCGCCGTCAGCCTGCTGTGACCGCGTCCGACGCGCCCCACCTGAGCCCCCCTTCCAGCGCAGACCTTCGACCGGCAAGGAGCACCATGACGAGCAGCGACACCGAGCGGTACGTCGTCCGCGCCGCGACCTCCGGGACGGTCGTGACCGACATCTCGCCCGAGAGCGCGGGCTGGGACTACTCCGGGCTGCGGGTCGTCACCCTCGCCCCCGGCGTCTCCCGGACGTGGCATCTGGAGCGCGACGAGGCCGCTCTCATCCCGTTGCGCGGCGGCGCCGACCTCGTCGTCGAGACGCCCGACGGCGCGACCCACCTCACGCTGACCGGTCGCCCCGACGTCTTCGCGGGACCGACCGACTTCGTCTACCTCCCGCTCGGGTCCACGGTGACCGTCACCGCGCCGGCCGGCTCGGCGTCGGGCAGCAGGATCGCCCTCGCCACCGCGCGGGCGACCCGGTCCCTCCCGCTGCGCGTGGTCGCTGCGCGCGACATACGGGTGGACCTGCGCGGGGCGGGCGCCGCGAGCCGGCAGGTCAACAACTACACCCTCGGCACCGACGTCGCGATCGACCACCTGCTCGTGTGCGAGGTGGTCACGCCGGGCGGCAACTGGTCCTCCTACCCGCCCCACAAGCACGACGTGCACTCCGGGGACGAGCGCGTGCTCGAGGAGATCTACTACTTCGAGGTGGCGGACGGCCCCCACGGCCCCGGCGTCGGCTACCACCGCACCTACGGCACGCCCGAGCGCCCGATCGACGTGCTGGCCGAGGTCCGCACCGGCGACGTCGCGCTCGTGCCGCACGGTTTCCACGGCCCGTGCACCGCGCCCCCCGGCTACGACCTCTACTACCTCAACGTCATGGCCGGCCCGGCCCAGGACGGCACCTGGCTCTCGACCGACGACCCGCACCTGCACTGGGTGCGCGAGTCGTGGGAGCACCAGGACCTCGACCCCCGGCTGCCGCTGACCAGCCCCAGCGTCCCAGCCGCCACCGACACCACACCCTCGAAGGGGACGGACCAGGCATGACCACGCCCACCGCATCCGCCACGGTCCGCCTCACGGTCGGCCAGGCTCTCGTCCGGTTCCTCGCCCACCAGTGGAGCGAGCGCGACGGCACGACCCGCCCGCTCTTCGCCGGCGCCTTCGGCATCTTCGGGCACGGGAACGTCGCCGGACTCGGGCAGGGCCTGCTCCAGGCCCACCTCGAGGCGGTCGACGCCGGCTTCGACGGCGACGAGCACGGACCCGACGAGCTGCCGTACTTCATGGCTCGCAACGAGCAGTCCATGGTGCACGCCGCGGTCGCCTACGCCCGCACGACCAACCGCCTGCAGACCTTCGCCTGCACCGCGTCGATCGGTCCCGGCTCCACGAACATGATCACAGGTGCAGCGCTGGCCACCGTGGACCGCATCCCCGTGCTGCTGCTGCCCTCCGACGTGTTCGCCACCCGGTTCCCCGACCCGGTCCTGCAGCAGCTCGAGCACCCAGGAGGCCCGGACGTCAGCGTCAACGATGCCTTCCGACCGGTCTCGCGCTACTTCGACCGGATCTGGCGCCCGGAGATGCTGCTCTCGAGCGCGCCGCAGGCGATGCGGGTGCTGACGGACCCGGCCGAGACCGGAGCGGTCACGCTGTCCCTGCCGCAGGACGTGCAGGCGCAGGCCTACGACTGGCCGCAGGAGTTCTTCCGTGACCGCGTCTGGCACGTGGCGCGTCCGGTGCCCGAGCCCGCAGCCCTGGCCCGCGCCGTCGAGGTGATCCGGTCCGCCCGGCGCCCGCTCGTCGTCGCAGGCGGCGGCGTCGTCTACTCCGAGGCATCCGAGGCGCTGCGCACCTTCGCCTCCGCCACCGGGATCCCCGTCGCCGACACCCAGGCCGGCAAGGGCGCGATCGGCTGGGACCACCCGCTCGCCGTCGGCGGGGTGGGGTCCACCGGGAACGACGCGGCCAACGCGCTGGCCGCGAGCGCCGACGTCGTCATCGGGATCGGCACCCGCTTCACCGACTTCACGACGGCGAGCCGCACCGTGTTCGCCGACCCCTCGGTCCGCTTCGTCAACATCAACGTCGCCGCCGTCGACGCCGCCAAGCACTCCGCCGAGATGGTGGTGGCCGACGCCCGCCACGGCCTCGTGGCACTCACCCAGGCACTCACCGGGTGGAGCACCGAGGAGGGCTTCCGCGCGGAGGTCACCGACCGGGTGGCCGCCTGGCAGCGCGTCACGGAGGAGTGCTATCACCGCGGGCACGGCCCGCTGCCGGCCCAGACCGAGGTGTTCGGGGCCCTCAACGACCTCATGGGACCCGAGGACATCCTCATCAACGCCGCCGGGTCCATGCCGGGCGACCTGCAGGCGCTGTGGCGCGCCTCCAGCCCGGTGCAGTACCACCTCGAGTACGGCTTCTCCTGCATGGGGTACGAGATCCCCGCGGCACTGGGCGCCAAGCTCGCCCGGCCCGAGTCCGAGGTCGTCGCGATCGTGGGTGACGGCACGTACCAGATGCTCCCCCAGGAGCTCGCGACGATCGTGTCCGAGGGCATCAAGGTCATCGTCGTGCTGCTCGACAACCACGGGTACGCCTCCATCGGGGCGCTGTCGGAGTCCCGCGGCTCGCAGCGCTTCGGCACGAGCTTCCGCCTGCGCGGGGCCCGGCGCCTGCATGACGGCGCCGTCCCCCCGGTGGACCTGGCCGCGAACGCCGCCTCCTTCGGGGCACGCGTGCTGCGGGCCGCCTCGATCGAGGATTTCCGTGCCGCCTACCTCGACGCGGCCGCCTCCGACGTCACGACCGTCATCCACATCGAGACCGACCTCGAAGGCCCCAACCCCCCGGGGTCGGCGTGGTGGGACGTCCCCGTCGCCGAGGTGTCCACGCTGGCCAGCACGCAGCGCGCCCGCGAGGAGTACGACCAGGCTCGCACCGCGCAGCGTCCCTACCTGTGAGCCTCCACCACCTTCGACAGCCTCCGCCCGTCCGTCACACTCACCAAGGAGCACCCGTGACCACCATCAGCCACTGGATCGACGGCGCCACCCGCGCCGCCTCCGGCGACGCCACCCAGCCCGTGTTCAACCCGGCCACCGGTGAGGTGATCGCGCAGCTCGAGCTGGGGACCCCCGCCGACGTCGACGTCGCCGTGGCCTCCGCCTCGGCCGCCTTCGCGGCGTGGTCGCAGTTCTCCCTGTCGAAGCGGTCCGGGGTGCTCTTCCGCTTCCGCGAGCTGCTCGTGGCCAACACCCACGAGCTGGCGCTGCTGGTCAGCCGGGAGCACGGCAAGGTCGTCTCCGACGCCAAGGGCGAGATCGGGCGCGGCCTGGAGGTCGTGGAGTTCGCGTGCGGCCTCGCGCACCTCCTCAAGGGTGAGTACTCCGAGCAGGCGGCGACCGGCATCGACGTGTTCTCGGTGCGTGAGCCGCTCGGCGTCGTCGCCGGGATCACCCCGTTCAACTTCCCCGTCATGGTGCCGCTGTGGATGGCCCCGGTGGCCATCGCCTGCGGCAACGCCTTCATCCTCAAGCCGTCCGAGCGTGATCCCAGCGCCGCCCTCTTCCTCGCCGACCTGTGGAAGCGGGCCGGTCTGCCCGACGGCGTGTTCAGCGTGGTCCAGGGCGACAAGACGGTCGTCGACGCCCTCCTCCACCACGACGACGTCGCCGCGATCTCCTTCGTCGGCTCGACGCCGATCGCCCGGTACATCCACGCGACCGCGTCGGCCCAGGGCAAGCGGGTCCAGGCCCTCGGCGGGGCCAAGAACCACGGTGTGGTGCTGGCCGACGCGGACCTGGAGGACGCCGTCGACCACCTCACCGCCGCTGCCTTCGGGGCCGCCGGGGAGCGGTGCATGGCGTTGTCCGTCGCGGTCGTGGAGGACTCGATCGCCGACGCCCTCGTGGCCCGGCTCGCCGACAAGGCGCGTGCGGTCAAGGTCACGGCCGGAGACCAGGACGGCGCCGACATGGGGCCAGTCATCACGGCCGCGGCGAAGGCACGCATCGAGGGCCTCATCGCCACGGCCGAGGCCGAGGGCGCCACCGTGGTGGTGGACGGCCGCGGGATCACCGTGCCCGGATACGAGGGCGGCTTCTTCGTCGGACCGACCCTGGTGGACCACGTCAAGGCCGAGCACACCGTGTACGTGGAGGAGGTGTTCGGGCCGGTCCTGGACATCGTGCGGGTCCGTGACCTGGCCGAGGCGATCGACGTCATCAACGCCAACCCCTACGGCAACGGCACGGCGATCTTCACCGCCTCCGGTGAGGCCGCGCGCACCTTCCGCCGCGGCGTCAAGGTCGGCATGGTCGGGGTGAACGTCCCGATCCCGGTGCCCGTGGCCTGGCACTCCTTCGGCGGCTGGAAGGACTCGCTCTTCGGCGAGAGCCACGTGTACGGGCCCGACGGCGTGCGGTTCTACACCCGCGGCAAGGTCACCACCCAGCGCTGGCCGCACCGCGAGGCCGCGCGCACCGCCGCCTCCTTCCACTTCTCTGCGGACTCGCAGAAGTAGCCCTCCCCGTCCCGACGTGAAGTCACTGGAGACCTCCATGCTGAGAATTGCCATCATCGGCGCCGGGCGCATCGGCGCCGTCCACGCCGCGTCCATCGCGCAGCGCCCCGACTGCGAGCTGGTGCTCGTGGCCGACCCTGACCTCGCGGCGGCCCACCGGTTGGCGGGCACCTCCGGAGCCCGCGCGAGCGCCGTCGTGGACGACGTCTTCGCGGACGACCGCGTGGACGCCGTCATCGTCGGCTCCCCCACCCGCTTCCACGTGGAGCAGATCATGGCGGCCGTCGCCGCGGGCCAGGCCGTGCTGGCCGAGAAGCCCGTGGACCTCGACCTCGCCCGGGTGGATGCCTGTGTCGAGGCCGTCGGCGACCAGGCGCACCGCGTCATGGTCGGCTTCAACCGGCGGTTCGACCCCGGTTTCGCCGAGATCCACGCCCGCGTGCGCGGCGGCGCGATCGGGCCCCTGGAGCAGCTCACCATCATCAGCCGCGACCCGGCGGCCCCGCCCGCCTCCTACGTGGCCGGGTCGGGCGGGATCTTCCGCGACATGACGATCCACGACCTCGACATGGCACGGTTCATGCTCGGGGACATCACCCACGTGCACGCCGTCGGGCAGCATCTCGACGCCGACATCGAGGCCGCCGGCGACTGGGACGCGGCGGTGCTCACCCTCACCGCGGCGAGCGGCGCCGTCGCGACGATCATCAACTCGCGGCACTGCGCGAGCGGGTACGACCAGCGCCTGGAGGCCTTCGGGCCGCTCGGGTCGTTCGAGGCGCTCAACCACACGGCCACGGCCGTGCGGTTCAACGACGCCGGGACGTCGGGGGCCAACGGGCGGTTCCTCGACTTCTTCCTCGAGCGCTACACCAAGGCCTACGCGGCCGAGCTGGAGCACTTCGTCACCTCGATCCGGGACGGCGTGGCCCCTAGCCCCTCGCTCGCGGACGGGCGCGAGGCGCTCGTCCTGGCCGACGCCGCCACCCTCTCGGCGAGCACCGGCCAGACGGTCCGCGTCGCCTGACCCCGCACGCATCCCCGCACGACTCTGCACGACCCCACGCACCCCCATCGAAGGAGCTAGTCACATGAACATCGCCGGAGCCCCCATCAGCTGGGGCGTGTGTGAGGTACCGGGGTGGGGCTTCCAGCTCGACCCTGACCGGGTCCTGCGCGAGATGGCCGACCTCGGCCTGACCGCGACCGAGTTCGGCCCCCAGGGCTGGTTGCCCCTCGCCCCCGCCGACCGCGCGGCCGCCATCGCGCCGTTCGGCCTCCAGGCGGTCGGCGCCTTCGTGCCGGTCCTCCTGCATGACCCGTCCCACGATCCCGCTCCCGCCGTCGAGCTCGAGCTGGACAGCTTCGAGGCCGCAGGCGGGGACGTGCTCGTCCTGGCTGCCGCCACGGGGACGGACGGCTACGACGCCCGCCCCACTCTCGATGCCGCCGGCTGGGCCACGCTGCTGGCCAACCTCGACCGGCTGCAGCAGGTCGCGGCCGCGCGGGGGATCCGCGCGACCCTCCACCCGCACGTGGGCACGATGGTCGAGACCGCCGACGACGTCGAGAAGGTCCTGCACGGCAGCACCATCCCGCTGTGCCTGGACACCGGCCACCTTCTCATCGGCGGGTGCGACCCGGCGCAGCTCGCCGACCGCTGGGCGTCGCGGATCAACCACGTCCACGCCAAGGACGTGCGCGCCGACCTGGCCGCCAAGGTCCGCTCCGGTGAGCTCACGTACACCGACGCGGTGCGCGCCGGGATCTACGTCCCGCTCGGTCAGGGCGACGTCGACCTGCCCCGCATCGTGCGCGCCCTCGAGGGGGTCGGCTTCGACGGCTGGTACGTGCTCGAGCAGGACACCATCCTGGCGGCGGCGCCCGACGGCGAGGGTCCCGCAGGCGACGTGCGCACCTCGATGGCGTACCTGCGGTCCCTGGCTGCCTGAGCGTCAGGGACCTCCGACGGGCAGACCGTCCGACGGGTCAGGCGGCCCGTCGGATGGTCAGCGCCGTCGTGCCCGGTGAGGTCCACGTGACGTAGAGACGCATCCCGCCGACGGCGTCCGTCCCGCCCAGGAACGTGTACGCCTCCCCCGGCCGGTAGGCCGCGGCGCTGACTCCGGTGCTCTCCGGACCGGGATCGGCGACCGTGCCGATGACCAGCGTGTCGGTTCCGCGCGTGAACGTCGCCTCGCCGCTGCGCAGGTGGAATCTCCCCGCGCCGAGCTCGACGGCGCCGGCCAGCTCACCACCGGCCGGCAAGGCCAGCTCGAGGACGTGGGCCGCCACCGTGCCGTCGGTCTCGACCGTGAGGGTGACACCGTCGTCGACAAGGTCCACGTCGATCGTCGTGCGCAGGTGCAGCAGGTCGACCGCGCGCTCGCTGAAGGCCATCGACGCCGCGAACCTGCCCTCGAACTCGAGGGCGTAGTCGCCCCCGGGGCGCCGGCGCTCGGCAGGGAGGGGCTGGTAGTAGCCGGCCGAGACCTCCTCGCGCAGCGTGACGCGGTCCCCGCGGCGGTCCATCGTGGTGGGGCGCACCGGCCCGAGGCCGAAGAAGTCGCGGGAGAGGCGCACGGAGTCCACGCCCACGTCTCCCAGCCCGAGCCGCAGGAAGGTCGGGTTGCAGGCCAGGCCGGAGGCCACCCGACCGGCGGCGGGGACGTCCGAGCCGGCGTAGACGGTGGTCCAGTCGCGGCCGCGCCAGCGACGCAGCAGGTGGAGGGACGCGAACGAGCGTTCACCGGCCTCCGGAGGAGACGCCGTGTGCCGGGCGGCCTCGAAGCCGTCGCGGACGTCGTCGTCGAGCATCGCGCGCACCACCGCGTCCACCGGGTCGACGCGGGCCGCGGCACCGGCGCGGGCGGTCGCCTGGCGGCAGCGCGGGCAGGCCGCGGCGAACCGGGCGAGCTGGGAGAGGAAAGGCCCGAGCGGGAACGGCTCCCCGGTCTGGTCCTGGCGGCGCGAGCAGATCGTCTCGACGGATCCGTCCGGGGAGGTGAGGTCGAGCTGGGCGTGCAGGTTGGTGTGGACGGTCCTGAGCAGGTCAGGCAGGTCCAGGACCTCGGACAGCGTGAGCAGCGACGGGTTCGTGACGTGCGCGGCGTAGTTGGGGCTCCGCTCGGAGTAGATGCCGTCGTCGTCGACGTCGATCCCCTCGCGCAGCCATTCGAGCGCACGATCGGTGGCGGCCACGTCCTTGAGCAGCGCACCGGCCTGGGCCAGCGTCCCCGCGATCTCCCAGCGGTGGTTGGGGGTGTGCACGCCGCCGGCCACCACGGCCGGCAGCGCTCGGCGCAGCACGCCCTCGAGCCGGTCGGCGAGGTCACCCGGCCACGGGTGGTCTCGCAGCAGCGCGAGGACGAGGCCGATGTCGGTGAGGGTGAACGCGGTGTCGGGCGGCGAGGCGAGGTTGTCGCTGGAGGAGAACAGGCCCGTCGGGTCCTGGAGCTCCTCGAGCTCGGCCAGCCACCCCGACGCCGCGGCGATGCGCTCAGGGGTGGGTGCGGCGTCGGCCACACCCACCACGACCGCGGCCTTGACCATGCTCATCACACCGCGGTGCCCGCGGCTGCGCTGCTCGGCGGCGGCGGGGTCACCCGGGTCGCCCAGCGCGGCGAGGTGGTCGCGAGCGGCATCTCTCAGGGTCGCCAGCACGGTGTCTCCTTCTCAGTCCTTGAGGCCGGAGTTGATGTCCGCGCTCATGATCTGCCGCTGGAAGACGATGAACAGCAAGATCATCGGGATCAACGAGATGACGGAGGCGGCCAGCAGCACGGACCAGTCGATGTTGTCGGCTCCCACGATGCTGCGCAGCGCCACCTGGAGCGTGTAGCGGTCCGGGTCGCGCAGGATGAGCAGCGGCCAGATGTAGTCGTTCCAGCGCCACTGGAAGGAGAAGATCGCCAGCACCACGGCGATCGGCTTGGCCAGCGGCGCCATGATGCGCCAGAACAGGCCGAACTCCCCGACGCCGTCGATCCGGGCCGCTTCCATGAGCTCGTTGGGGATGGTGGAGAAGTACTGCCGGAACATGAAGATCCCGGTCGCGGTGATGATCGAGGGCACGATGATGCCGGCCAGGGTGTCGTAGAGGCCGAGGTCGCGGACCACGGCGAACGAGGACGGCATGATGACCTCGGTGGGGAGCATCGTCGTGGCGAGGATGCAGATGAAGAAGACCCGCAGCCACCAGGCGTCGTACTTGGCGAGGGCGTAGCCGGTCACGCCACTGACCACCACGGTGAGGAAGGTCGTCACGACCGCTACGATCGAGGTGTTGAGGAAGTACTGGCGGAAGTCGAACCTGTCCCATGCCGTCTGGTAGCCCGACGTGGTCCACGTCTCGGGCAGGATGGAGAGCGGCAGGCTGAAGAGCTCCGAGCCGGGCTTGAACGAGCTCAGGACGAACCAGAGCACGGGGAACAGGTAGACCAGGGCGAGCAGCCACATCACGGCGGTGCTCGGGAAGGAACGGCCGAACTTCATGAGAGGTCTCGCTTCCGGTCGAACCTCATCTGGATGAGCGCGATGACCACGAGGATCACCATGAGCACCATCGACGCCGCGCTGGCATAGCCGATGTTGGCCCGCTCGAATCCCGTGCGGTAGATGTACTGGACGATGAACATGTTCTGGGTGCCTGGTCCGCCGTCGTTCAAGGCCTGGATCATGGCGAACTCCTTCATGGATCCGATCGTCGTCAAGAGGATCACCATGAAGGAGGTGGGGCCGATCAGGGGGAGCGTGATGCTGCGGAACTTCTGCCAGGACGACGCCCCGTCGATCGAGGCGGCCTCGAGGTAGGACTTGGGCACGTTCCGGATCGCCGCGATGAACAGCAGCATGTTGAAGGCCGTGCCACCCCAGGTGCCGACGACGAGGATGAGCACCAGCGCGAGCGTCGCGTTCGTCTGCCACCTCAACCCGTCAGCGCCGAAGAGCTCGATGACGTAGTTGACGATCCCGAAGTTCTCCCCGAACAGCCACCGCCAGATGACACCGGCCACGATGGGCGAGATGAGCCACGGGAGGAAGAAGATCACCCGAGCCGTCGACTTGCCCTTGGCCAGGGAGGACACCAGCAGCATCGCGATGCCGAGCGCGACCACGTAGTGCAGCGGCACGGCAAGGATCGTGTAGAGGAAGGTCCGGGTCATCGCGCCGTAGAAGGCCTCGTCCGCGAACAGCTTGGAGTAGTTCTCCGTGCCGACGAAGTTCATGTCGCCCACACCGCGGTAGTCGGTGAAGGAGTAGATGAGCCCGAGCGCCCCCGGCCAGACGAAGAAGGTCAGGAAGAGCACGAGCGCCACGGAGATGAAGGCGAGCGGGACGAGGGTCCGACCGCGGGGGACTCGGCGGCGAACCGGCCCTGGCGACGGCGCCTGGGTCGTGGCTATCGGCTGTGATAGTGCAGTCATCGCTGTCCTCAGTTCACGGAGGGGAGCAGGGAGCGAGCCGGTGCCGGCGTCGGTGCAGGCCCCCGCAGACGAAGGGCTGGCGCGTCACCAGACGCGCCAGCCCCGTCGACTACTTGCTCGTCGGGAGAGCGCCCAGCTGGTCGCTGAGCTGGTCGTTGATGTTCTGGAGCGTGGTGTCCACGTCCTGCTCACCGTTGAGGTACTTGACGACCTCGTCACGGACCGGGTCGCCCTCGGTGGTGACGCCCAGGATCTCGTAGGCCAGCTCGTTGGCCTTGATCTCGCCGACGATCGGGGGCGACGCCGCGATCTCCTCGTTGTAGAGCTCGTAGTCCTCAGCATTGGCGGAGTACTCCACCTCGAGGCCCTCGATCGCGGGCAGGAAGCCCGAGGTCTCGGCGAGCTCGGTGTAGTTCTCCGGCTCGTACAGCCACGTCACGAAGTCGACAGCTGCGTCTTCCTGGCCGGTGCCGTCGAAGACGACGATGCTGGCCGCGTTGCCATAGTTGGTGGCGCGGACCGGCTGCATGGGGAGCCGGACGGACGCCCACTCGAAGTCGGCGATGTTCGCCGTGAAGTCGGCGATTTGCCAGGACCCAGACATGTACGACACGACGTCGCCGCTCTTGAACAGAGCGTTCGGGTCGCCGTCGGCCAGCCAGACGGAGCGAGGCATGAACGTGTCGTCGTTGAGCGTGGAGAAGTACTCCAACGCTTCCTTGGTCTCGTCGTTGTTGGAGAACGTGCCGTCCGCGTCCGGCTGGAAGAACTCCGAGCCGAACTGGTAGAGGAACGCCTTGAGGCGGTGGCTGGAGCGGTCCATCACCATGCCGTAGGAGGTACCGGTCTTGGCCTGCACGTCCTTGACAGCGGCGACGTACTCGTCCCAGGTCCAGATGTCCTCCGCGCTGGTCGGGTAGGCGACCCCCGCCTCGTCGAACAGCGTCTTGTTGATGAAGAGACCGACCGCGGTGATGTCGGTGGGGACGGCCAGGACCTTGCCGTCGGCGTCCACCGCCGCGAGGTCCACCGCGATGTCGCTGCCCTCGGTCACGCTGGACAGGTCCACGGTGAGGTCCTTCCACACCGGGTCCACCGCGCCCACGCGAGCGAGCGCCGGCATGTCGTCGGCCTGCGCGGCGTTCTTGAGCTTGGTCGGAAGGTCGGAGTTCGCGATGTCGACGATCTCGACCGTCACGCCCGTCTCTTCCTTGTACTTCGCGGCCATGTGGGCGAAGCCGCCGCCCTGGTTGGCGTCACCGGAGAGGAAGAACTGAATCGTCTCCCCACCCGCGCCCGAGGACGAGTCGTCGTCGGTTCCGCCCGAGCTGCAGGCCGCCACGAGCGACAGCACCAGTCCCGCTGCACCAACGCTCAGCGCACCGTTGCGCCGAGTTCCGTGAGAACGCTTCATTGTGTCTCCTTCACGGGTCGCCTCAGCTGGGGGACCCCGTCGTCATGCGTCAGCCACTTCCCGTAAGCGGCTGCTCATAGGCTAGGCGAGCGTTTTCCCGGCGTCAACCTTTGTTAGGAGTACCGGACATATATACGACAAGCCGCGTGATCATTCGGTACTGATCTACCCGGATCTGGGACATCTCCGCCCGTTCGAGGGGTGAGCCGGAGACCGTTCTGGGGACCCCGGGTCCGGTGCGGGGCGACTGCTGGGCGGTGTCGGACTGGGGTTCACGGGACTCAGCACCCTGCGGCCCTGGAGGTGGCGAAACGACTGCAGGCCAGGCCCGTCGGGCCTGGCCTGCAGCGATGGAGCCGCCTAACAGAATCGAACTGTTGACCTTCTCATTACGAGTGAGACGCTCTACCGACTGAGCTAAGGCGGCGGGCTTCTCCTGTGTCCGGAGCGAGTCACTGACCCAGGTGAAGAACCGGCGCTAACTCTACAAGCGGAATCGCCCTACACCAAAATGGGCCGCGTCGAGCCGCACCGATCAGCACATCGGGTCCGACGCGGGCACCGTCCCGTCGACGAAGTAGTCGTCGACCGTGTCGAGGATGCAGGCGTTGGACCTGCCGTAGGCGGTGTGCCCCTCGCCCTCGTAGGTCACGAGGACGCCTGAGTCGAGCTGCTCGGTGAGCCCCTGGGCCCACACGTACGGGGTGGCCGGGTCGTTCGTCGTCCCGATCACCAGGATCGGCGGCGCTCCCTGGGCGGCCAGGTCGAAGTTCTGCTCCACCTGCGGGAACGGCCAGTTCTTGCAGCCGAGGCCGCCGTAGCCGAAGTAGCCACCCATCGTCGGCGCGGCCGCGAGGATCTCGGCCGCCTCGGCGTCCATCACCGCACGGTCGGTCTCTCCGCGGCCGTCGAGGCAGTTGATCGACCGGAACGCCTCACCCTGGTTGTCGGCGTAGGTTCCGTCCGGGTTGCGGGAGTTGTAGGAGTCGGCGCTGGCCAGCAGCGCGGTCCCGTCGCCGTTGACGGCGTCGGTGAGGGAGGCGGTGAGCGTGCTCCACAGCTCCGGTGCGTACAGCGGCTGTGCGATCCCGTAGAAGGCGAGCGTCTGGGTGAGCGGGCGCGCCGGGTCGTCGGTGGCCAACGGGTTCGCGAGGATCTGCTCGAAGAGCGCCTCGACCTGGCCCATGGCCTCGTCGACCGTCCCGGTCAGCGGGCACCCGCTGCCTTCGAGGCAGTCGGTGACATAGGCGCGCAGGGCGTTCTCGAAGCCGACCGCCTGCTGCAGGCTCTGCTCGTGGGAGGTCAGGCGCAGGTCGATCGCGCCGTCGAGCACCATCCGCCCGACCTTCTCGGGGAAGATCCCGGCGTAGGTCGCCCCGAGCTGGGTCCCGTAGGAGAAGCCGAGGTAGTTGAGCTGCGGGTCCCCGACCACCGCCCGGATGACGTCCATGTCCCGGGCGGCGCTCTGGGTGTCCACCTCACCCAGCACGTCGCCGGTCTGGGCCAGGCACGCCTCGCCGAAGGCGGTGGCGTCAGCCTCCATGGCAGCCAGGCCCGCGTCGTCGATCGTGTACGTCTTCGCGTCAGCGACGTCGCGCTCGGCGGCGGTCAGGCACGAGACCGGGCTGGACTCCCCGACACCGCGCGGGTCGAAGCCGAGGATGTCGTAGTTGTCGAGCAGCGCGGTGCCGAAGAAGAACGGCGTGTACTCGACGAAGCCCACTCCCGAGCCGCCCGGCCCGCCGGGGTTGATGAGGATGGTGCCCATCCGCGTCTCGTCGGCGAGGTGACGCTTGGCGCCGATCGTGATCGTGTCCCCGGCTGGCTCGTCCCAGTCGAGGGGGACCATGATGTCGGCGCACTCGAAGCTCGACCCGCACTCGGTCCAGTCGACCGTCTGGTCGTAGTAGGGCAACAGCTCGGCCGGGATCCCGTCGGCGCCGGGATCCGGCGCGGTCGTGGCGGTCCCGGGGTCGCTCGGGGTGACCCCGGTCTGGACCTTGGCCGCTGGTGCGGTGCAGCCGGCGAGCACCAGCACGGTTCCCGCCAGCACTGCCACGGTGCGGCCTCGACGGCTCGACGGCCGGTGAGGCGCGCTCCCGGTGGACGGCGAAGCCGCCAGGTCGGAGAGCGGCACGGAGTTTGCGGGCGCCGTCGAGGCGCTACGGGCGAAGGTCACGAGACAAACGTAACGAACCTAGAGGTCGGGTGTCACTCCCGGGTGGGGAGGTCCTGGAAAGAACCCGCACTCTAGACCCTGTCTGGGCCGTGTCCGGACACGTCCGGGCTGCTCTCAGCTGGTCTCAGCCCTGGGGGCGCAGCGCGATCGCCATCGCCTCGAGCGCCAGCACGGGCGAGACGTTCCCGCCGAGGCGGGTGCGAGCCACGCCGATCGCGTCCAACCGGCGGACCGTCTGCTCCGGGGTCGACTCCTCCGCGAGGGTGCGCACCGTCTCGTCGAGCTCGACGTTGACCAGCTCGACGCCGGCCTGCAGCTGGACCATGAGCACGTCGCGGTAGAGGGAGAGCAGGTCGATCATGGAGCGGTCGAGCACGTCCCGCTGGCGCCGGGTGGCCCGGCGCTTCTGGTCGTCCTCGAGCTGCTTGACCTGGGACCGCAGCGACGGCGGCAGCGTCTGGCCGGCCTCGGCCCCCAGCGAGCGCAGCAGGGCTGCCTTCTCGGTCGCGTCACGTTCCTCGGTCGCCGCCTTCGCCTCGGTCTGGGCGACCTCGACGAGCTCGCCGGCGGCGATCACGGCGTCGGGCACACCGCGGATGCGCCGGGCGATGGCGAGCACGGCCGAGCGCCGGTCCCGGGCGCCTGCGTCCCGGGCCAGGCGCCGCGCGAGGCCGATGTGCGACTGCGCCGCGCGCGCGCTGGTCAGCGCGGTCGCCGGGTCGACGCCGTCCCGGGAGATGAGCAGGGCCGCGACGTCCGCGACCGGGGGGATGCGCAGGCTCACGCCGCGGCAGCGGGACCGGATGGTGACCATGACGTCCTGGGGGCTCGGTGCGCAGAGCAGCCACACGGTCCGCGGCGGCGGTTCCTCTATCGCCTTGAGCAGCACGTTCGTGGTGCGCTCGGCCATGCGGTCGGCGTCCTCGATGAGGATGACCCGCCAGCGGCCCTGGGACGGGGTGCGGGAGGCGGACATGATGAGCGAGCGCACCTCGTCGATCGCGATCGTCACCTTCTCGGTGGCGACGACGGTGAGGTCGGCGTGGGTGCCGGCGAGCGTCGTCGTGCAGGCCTGGCAGTGGCCGCAGCCGCCCTGCTCGCACTGCAGCGCGGCGGCGAAGGCGCGCGCCGCGTTGGAGCGCCCGGACCCGGGCGGCCCGGTGAGCAGCCAGGCGTGGGTCATGGCCGCGGGGTCCGCGATCGCCCCGCGCAGCACCGCGACCGCGGTCTCCTGCCCGACGACGTCGTCCCAGACCGACATGTCAGCCGACCTGGGTGGTGCGGGGGGCGGGGCGTGGGGTGAGACCCAGGCGGGTGGTGACGGCGTCGCGGATCTGCGCGGCGATCGTCTCGATCGGTGCGCCGGCGTCGAGCACGACCCAGCGGCCCGGGTCCAGGGCGGCGCGGTCGAGGAAGGCCTGGCGGGTGCGCAGGTGGAACTCGTCGCCGGCGCGCTCCAACCGGTCCGGTGCCTCGGTGAGGCGCGCGGCGCCGAGCCGGGGGTCGAGGTCGAGCAGGATGGTGACCTGGGGCAGCAGCCCCTCGGTGGCCCACAGCGAGAGGTTCTCGACCTCGTCGATCGCCAGGGTCCGCCCACCGGCCTGGTACGCGATCGAGGAGTCGAGGTAGCGGTCGGTGATGACCACGTCCCCGCGGCTCAGCGCCGGGCGGATGACGGAGGCGACGTGATGGGCGCGGTCGGCGGCGTAGAGCAGCGCCTCGGTGCGCGGGTCCATGTGGTCCCCGTGCAGGACCGCCTGGCGCAGCACCAGCCCGAGCTCGGTCCCGCCGGGCTCCCGCGTCCAGACGACGTCACGACCGGTGACCTCTCGCAGCCACTCCCCCAGCAGGCGCGACTGGGTCGACTTGCCGACGCCGTCGCCGCCCTCGAAGGAGATGAAGACCCCTGACTGCTCCTGTGAACTCACGGGCCCAGCCTATCTGCGACCACTGACCTTCCGGTCGGGCGTCGTGACTCGCCCTCGGCGGGCGACGTAGGGTCGTGGGCATGCTCACTCCCGGCCTCGCCTTCGCCGACCGCACCTTCGACGCCATCCTCTTCGACATGGACGGGACGCTGATCAGCTCGATCGCCGCCGTGGACCGCGCGTGGGCGCAGTGGGCCGGCGAGCACGGTCTCGACGCCACGACGTTCCGGATCTCCCACGGGCGCCCGGCCCGTGACCTCGTCGAGGAGCTCGTGCCGCCCGCGCAGGTCGAGGCGTCCCTGGCCCGGATCAACGCCCTCGAGCTGGCCGACTCCGACGGCGTCCTCGCCCTTCCCGGGGCCGTGGCCCTGATGGCCGCTCTGCCCCAGGACCGGCACGCGGTTGTCACCTCGGCCACCCGCGACCTCGCCCTGACCCGCCTGGCCGCGGCTGGCCTGGTCATCCCGCCGGTCGTGGTGACCTCCGACGAGACCACCCTCGGCAAGCCGGACCCGGAGCCCTTCGTGCTCGGGGCTGCCTTGCTGGGCTTCGACCCGTCACGCTGCCTCGTCGTCGAGGACGCCCCGGCCGGCCTGGCCTCGGGGCGGGCCGCGGGGTGCGCGACGCTCGCCGTCGACGGGACCCACGACCTGGGAGAGCTCGACGCCGACGCTCACGCACCCGGACTCACCCGGGTGGCCGTCGCGCTCGAGGCCGACGGCACGCTCCGAGTCGTCGACCTCTAGGAACGAGAGTCGACTCCACCCTCCCGCGTCCCCCCGGTGCGCGCCGGGGCGCCGGGGGCGCCGAACTCGCGCTCGGCTCGCCGAACTCGTGAATGGCTCGCCGAACTCGTGAATGAGCGACCGGACGGGCCGCAGAACGGGCCTGGCTCACGAGCTCGGCGAACGATTCACGAGTTCGGCGAACGGGTCACGAGCTCGGCGAACGGGTCACGAGCTCGGCGCGGGGTTCACGAGCTTGAGGCGAGGTTCGCCTCGCGGGAGGGACCGCACGAGGGAGTCGCCGCGCGGGAGGGGACGCCTGTCTCACGGACTGGCGGTCAGAGAACTCCGGCGCGCTGGCCGGCGTCGACGACCTTGGTGGCGGCGACCCGGATCTGGGTGAGCTCGGCGACGGACATCCCGGTGCGCGCCACCACCTGCGCGGGGATGCCCTCAGCCACCGCCCGCAGCTCCCGTCCGGCCGGGGTCAAGGAGATGGTCACCACTCGGGCGTCGCTGCTCGAGCGGGTTCTGGCGACGTACACCAGGGCCTCCAGACGTCGCACGAGCGGGGTGACGGTGGCCGGGTCCAGGTGCACCAGGCCGGAGATCTCGCTCATCGACAGGTCCCCGTGCTGCCACAGGGCGAGCATGACGAGGTACTGCGGGTGGGTCAGGTGCAGCGGCTCCAGCAGTGGGCGGTAGATCGCCACCATCGCGCGTGCAGCAGCCGAGAGGGCGAAGCAGACCTGGCTCTCCAGCGCGAGCGGGTTGACCCCGAGGTCGGCCGCGGAGTCGCGGTCCCGGTCGGAGCCCCGATCCCGGTTCCGGTCACGGTCACGGTCACGGTCACGGTCACGGTCGCTGTCGTGGTCGCCGGAGTCGACAGCGTCGCTCGGCTCGACCGGGTCGGTGGTGGTCTGCGAAGGCGTCACGGTGACATCGTAGGCACGTCGCGGGTATCCTTGGTACACGAATCATTTGTGCACCAAGAAGTTGGGAACCTGAGATGTTCGGACGTCGCCCGCTCAAGCGCGCAGACAAGCGGTCCGCGGGACTGCGGATCACCGAAGGGCTGCTGCCGATCTTCGGACCCGCCCAGGTCGGCGACTCGACCGCTCCCGTGCGCGCGGTCACCGAGGCCGAACGTGGCCGCGACGTCGCCCTGCGCACCGAGCTGACCCGGGTGGTCGGCCCGGACGGCAACAGCTACGTCGTCGTGACGCCGGTCGCGCCGGACCCGAGCTCCCCGACCGACCCGACCGACGCCGCGTAGCCCGCCTCACTCCCCCGGGTAGCGCACGCCGATCTGCGCGCGGATGCTGTCCATGATCTCCATGAGCTCCAAGCTCTGGTCGAGGGTCATCCGCGGGCTCTCGGTCAGCCCGGCCGCGACGCAGCGGGCCACCTCGGCGGCCTCGAACTGTTTGCCCTCGTCCAAGAGCTCACCGTCGGCGCCACGCACCCGCCCGTCGTACTCCCGCGGGATGCCGTCCGCTCCGGTGACGATGAAGGTCGTGGGCATGAGGTAGCGCTCGGCGATGTCGATCCGCCCGGTCGACCCGACGATCGTGGCGGTGTTCGGGGCGTGCGTGCGCACGGACGTGCTGAGCGTGGCGAGGGCACTGTTGCCGTACCGCAGCACGATCGTGTCCTGCGCGTCGACCCCGGTCGAGGTCAGCAGACCGGTCGCGCGCACCTCGTCGGGAGACCCGAGCAGGTCCACCGCGAAGGCCAGCGGGTAGATCCCCAGGTCGAGCAGGGCCCCACCGGCCAGCTCGGCGTTGAACATCCGGTGCTGGGCGTCGAAGGGGATGTCGACGTCGAAGCCCGCGCGGACCTCGCGGACCTCGCCGATGTCACCGCGGCGGATGATCTCCCGCAGCGCCGCCACGTGCGGCAGGTGCCGGGTCAGCATCGCCTCCATGCAGAACACCCCGGCGCCGCGAGCGGCGTCGACCACGGCGCGCGCCTCGGAGGCGTTGCGCGTGAAGGCCTTCTCCACCAGGACGTGCTTGCCGGCCCCGATCGCGAGCAGCGCGTGGTCGTGGTGGTGGGAGTGCGGGGTCGCGATGTAGATCGCGTCGACGTCAGGGTCGGCGACGAGCTCCTCGTAGGAGCCGTAGGGCCGCTCGATCCCGTGCTCGGCCGCGAACTTCACGGCCTTGGCGACGTCGCGCGACCCGGTGGCCAGGACGGTGCCGGACGTGTGCGCAGCGACGGCGTCGGCGAAGGACCCACCGATGTAGCCCGCGCCGAGCACACCCCACCGCAGCGGGGGTGCGTCGCGGGGGTCGGGCAGGACCCCGGAGACGAGGACGGGCTGGACGGTCATGCTGCTGCTCCTTCGCCGGGGAAGATCACGCCGACCTGCCGGCGGATCTCGTCCATGGCCGCGAGCACGTCGAGGGTGCCCTGCCAGCTCATCCGCTCGGACTGGGTGTCCCCGGCCTGCACCCGGGTGGCGACCTCGGCCGCCTCGTAGGCAAGCCCGGCGACCTCGGCGCGCGGCACCTCACGGCGCGTCCCGTCGCGCAGCACGACGCGGAAGCCGGTCGGTGCGTAGAAATAGCCGTCGATCTCGATGCGTCCCTTGGTCCCGGTGATCGTGGCGGCCGTCGGTGTCGCGGCCCACAGCGTCGTGGTCAGCACGGCCTGCGCGCGACCGGGGTAGCCGAGGATCATCGACACCTGCCCGTCGACCCCGGTCGAGGTGAGCGCGCCGACCGCGGTGATCGACTCGGGCACACCGAGGATGTCGTGGGCGAAGGAGACGGGGTACACCCCGAGGTCGAGCAGCGCACCGCCGGCGAGGTCGGGGTTGAGGAGGCGGTGGGAGTCAGGGACGTCGAAGTATTGTCCGTGGTCCGCGGTCAGCGTGATGACGTCGCCGATCTCCCCGCTCGCGAGGACCGCGCGGATCGCGGCGATGTGCGGCAGGAACCGGGTCCACATGGCCTCCATGACAAACACCCCAGCCGTGCGTGCGGCCTCGAAGACGTCCGCCGCCTCGGCGGCGTTGCGGGCGAACGCCTTCTCCACGAGCACGTGCTTGCCCGCGGCGATGGCCAGCAGGGCGTGCTCGCGGTGGTGGGAGTGCGGCGTCGCGACGTAGACGACGTCGACGTCCGGGTCGGCGACGAGCGCCTCGTAGGAGTCGTGCAGGTGCGCTCCTGCGGCGTCGGCGCCCAGGTGCGCCTCGGCGAAGGCGCGGGCCTTGTCCGCTGAGCGTGACCCCACCGCGACGACCGTGGACGCGGTCGCCGAGGTCACGGCCTCGGCGAAGGAACCGGCGATCCAGCCCGCGCCCAGGATGCCCCAGCGCAGGGCGGGTGCCTCGTGCGGACCGGGCACCGGGAGGGGGGAGGTCGTCACATCAGTGTGGGAGGTCATGGAACAACGCTAGCCGACACCGCTGACAGGGTCGTCACCGGGGACGACACGCCGCCCGCCGATCACTCCGCGGCGGGTGCCGCCTTCTTCACCGGAGCCTTCGCGGGCGCCTTCTTCGCGGGCGCCTTCTTCGCCGGAGCCTTCGCCGTCGTGGCACCGGCAGTCTTCGCCGTGGTCGTCTTGGCGGCCGCAGCCGTCTTCGCCGCGGGCGCCTTCTTGGCCGGGGCCTTCTTCGCCGCTACCGCCCGGGTCGTCTTCTTGACCGGCCCCTTGGCGCGCTTCTCAGCGAGCAGGTCGACCGCCTGCTCGTGGGTGATCGCCTCGATGGTGATGTCCTTGGGCAGCGTCCGGTTGGTCGTCCCGTCGGTCACGTAGGCCCCGAATCGTCCCTCCTTGATGACGATCGGCTTGCCCGACGTCGGGTCCTCGCCGAGCTCCTTGAGCGGCGGCGCGGCGGTGGCCCCGCGGCCGCGCTTGGGCTGGGCGTAGATCTCGAGCGCCTCGGGGAGGGTGACCGTGAACATGGCCTCCTCGCTCGCCAGCGTCCGGGAGTCTGTGCCCTTCTTCAGGTACGGGCCGTACCGGCCGTTCTGCGCGGTGATCTCCGCACCGGTCTCGGGGTCCACGCCCACCACCCGGGGCAGCGACAGCAGCTGCAGCGCGTCCTCGAGAGTGATCGTCTGCAACGACTGCGTCTTGAGCAGCGAGCCGGTGCGAGGCTTGGGCAGCGCGGCCTTGGCCCGCTTGAGCGCGGCGGCCGAGAGGCCCTCCTCGAACTCTGGCTCGGGCAGCAGCTCGGTCACGTACGGACCGTAGCGCCCGCCCTTGGCCACGATGGTCGTCCCGGTGCTGGGGTCCTCGCCCAGGATGAGGTCGCCCTCGCCCTGCGTCTCGAGGAGCTCGCGGGCCTTGGCGACGGTCAGCTCGTCGGGAGCCACCTCGTCGGGCACGGAGGCGCGCGGGGGGTTCTCCCCCTCGGCGACCTCAGCAGCGGTGTCCTCGATGTAGGGGCCGTAGCGTCCCACCCGCAGGGTGATGCCCTCGCCGATCGCGATCGAGTTGATCTCGCGGGCGTCGATGTCGCCGAGGTTCTCGACGAGCTCGTGCAGGCCTTCGCCGCTGGGGATCCCGGAGCCGTCGTCGCCGAAGTAGAACTTCGTCAGCCACGCGACCCGCTCGGTCTCCCCGGCCGCGATCGCGTCGAGGTCGGCCTCCATCGCGGCGGTGAAGTCGTAGTCGATGAGCTGGCCGAAGTGCTCCTCGAGCAGCCGGATGACAGCGAAGGCGAGCCAGCTGGGCACGAGGGCCTGGCCGCGGCTGAGCACGTAGCCGCGGTCCTGGATGACCGAGATGGTCGAGGCGTACGTCGACGGGCGACCGATCCCGCGTTCTTCGAGGGCCTTGACCAGGCTCGCCTCGGTGAAGCGCGGCGGGGCGGAGGTCGCGTGGCCGTCGGCCGCGAGGTCGCGCGAGGACAGGTCGTCGCCCTCGGCCATCTGCGGCAGGCGGGCGTCGTCGTCGGACTTCTTCGCGCCCTCGGCGTCGTAGCGCTCGGTGTCGCGGCCCTCTTCGTAGGCGGCGAGGAAGCCGCGGAACGTGATGACTGTGCCCGACGCCGCGAAGACGGCCTCGGTCGGCGATCCGGGCGCGGTGCGTCCGATGGTCGGGGCGTCGGCACCGAGGGTGCCGGTCACGGCCAGGCGCAGCGACGCGGTCGACCCGCGGGCGTCGGCCATCTGGGAGGCGACCGTGCGCTTCCAGATGAGCTCGTAGAGCTTGAACTGGTCGCCGCTGATCTCGCGGGAGACCTGCGCCGGGGTGCGGAAGGCGTCCCCGGCGGGGCGGATGGCCTCGTGGGCCTCCTGCGCGCCCTTGTTCTTGGAGGTGTAGACGCGCGGGGCGGACGGGACGAACTCGGGCCCGTACAGCTCGGCGGCCTGACGCCGCGCGGCGTCGGTGGCCTGCGTGGACAGCGCCGGGGAGTCCGTACGCATGTAGGTGATGTACCCGTTCTCGTACAGCGACTGCGCGGTGCGCATGGTCTGGCGGGAGGACATCCGCAGCTTGCGGGATGCCTCCTGCTGGAGCGTCGAGGTGGTGAACGGAGCCGCCGGGCGACGGGTGTACGGCTTGGTCTCCAGGCTGCGGACCCGGGCGGGCTGGTCGGCCAGCGCGGTGACCAGCGCGGCGGCGGCCACCTCGTCGAGCTGCACGACGCCGTCGGGCGACTTGAGCACGCCGGCGTCGGTGAAGTCCCGGCCTGAGGCCACACGCGCGCCGTCGACCTGCGTGAGCTTGGCGGAGAACCACTCGCCCGCGTCGGGGCCGGCGAGCGTGGTGAACTCTCCTGAGACGTCCCAGTAGCTCGCCGAGACGAAGGCCATCCGCTCGCGCTCGCGCTCGACGACCAGGCGGGTGGCCACCGACTGCACGCGCCCGGCGGACAGGCCCTGGCGGACCTTGCGCCACAGCACGGGCGAGACCTCGTAGCCGTAGAGACGGTCCAGGATGCGGCGGGTCTCCTGGGCGTCGACGAGGCGGGTGTCCAGCTCGCGGGTGTTCTCCAGCGCCCGGTTGATGGCCTCGCGGGTGATCTCGTGGAACACCATGCGCTTGACCGGGACCTTGGGCTTGAGCTCCTGCAGCAGGTGCCAGGCGATGGCCTCGCCCTCGCGGTCCTCATCGGTTGCGAGGTAGAGCTCGTCGGCGTCCTTGAGGAGCTTCTTCAGCTCCGCGACCTTCTTCTTCTTGTCCGCGTAGACCTCGTAGTACGGCTCGAAGCCGCCGTCGACGTTGACCGCGAACTTGCCGAAGGGCCCCTTCTTCATGTCCGCCGGCATCTCCGAGGGCTGGGGCAGGTCGCGGATGTGACCGACGCTCGCCTCGACCTCGTAGTCGTCGCCGAGGTAGCCGGCGATCGTGCGTGCCTTGGCAGGTGACTCCACGATGACGAGTTTGCGACCTGCGGACATACAAGGGCCTGCTTCCGTGACGGGGACTGCGTGGTATCGATCGGCGCTCGGTCAGCAGCAGCGTCTGCTGCGAGAGGCGTTCAACTCGGCAGCCTACGGCCTCAGCGCACGCTCGTCACACCGAAAGGCCTGCAGTGGGACGCGCCACAGCCTGACGGAGGGCCAGGAGCAGGGCGAAGACCGCGGCGGTCGCGGCGACCACGCCGCATGCCCCGCCCACGTACGCGACGACCTCCACGTTGTGGGTGACCGCGGCGCCGGACTCCACGACCGAGGCCGTCTTCTGGAGCGCCCACCCCGCCGCCGCGGCGCAGCCGATCGTGACCAGAGCGAGCACCGTGAGGGTCCAGGAGTAGCCCGAACCGCGCTGTGCGTAGCGGTTGGAGCCGGCCGCGGCCGGGCGGGCCGGGTCGAGCGCGGTCCGGGTGGTCAGGGCGCAGGCCAGGGCCCCCCAGCAGAGCACCACGGTGAGCGCAGCGACGACGTCGCTGGGCCGGTGCCACTGCCCCACGAGCGTGGAGACGCCGGTCGCGGCGGTGTAGGCCGCACCGAGCAGCGCGACGACGGGCCGGGCCGCGCGCGGCACCGCGAGCACGAGCGCGACCGAGACCGAGGCGGCCACGGTCGTGTGGCCGCTCGGCAGGGAGTTGCCCCACCAGCTCTCGGTGCCCAGGTCCGCACGGTCGAAGACGACGTTCTTGAGCAGCTGGGTCGTGACGTTCGAGCCGACCACGACCACCGCGACCTGCGCGGCCAGGCTCCACCGACGCCGGACGAGGGCGACGCCCATCGCCGCGATGGTGCCCGCCACCACGAAGGTGATCGAGACGACATCGAGCAGCGGTTCCGCGACGGTCCACAGCTGGTTCCGCCCGTGGACCGCGCCCTCGTAGGTGATCTCCTCGACGATCTGACCCAGCCGCGTCCCCACGAAGGCGCGCCAGATCGCGGCGGTGGCGACCGCCGCCGCGAGCGCGATGAGCACCGCGAGCACGCGGGGGCCGACCCGCACCGCGGGGGCCGCAGTAGTCGGGGTGGGCGGGGTGGGCACAGTGGGCGCGGTGTTCGGGCTGGTCGGGGCCGCGAGCGAGGGGGACTCCGGGTGATCGGTCACAGGCAGCAGTCGGGTCGCGTCGTCGGGTCTCACCAGGCAACGGTATGCCAGACCTGTGGCGGTCCGGCGAAGATCACGTCGAAAAGGTGGGAACGATAGGCCTCGATTCACAGGTTGCTCATAGGTGGCGCTCAGGCGCGCCCCGAGGGCGGGGTGCACCATGAACACATGGTCACCCCCACCTCCGCGCCCGCCGACGCCCCCCGCCCCGGGCAGCCGCGCCTCACCCAGGCGGCGCAGCCGCGCCTGACACGCCCCGACGGCAGCCCGCTTCGGGTCCTCGTGGTCGACGACGAGCCGAACCTCGCCGATCTGCTCACCTCCGCGCTGCGCTACGAGGGCTGGGACGTCTCGACCGCGCTCACCGGGCAGAGCGCGGTCACGCTCGCCCGGGAGGTGTCCCCCGACGTGATCGTGCTCGACATCATGCTGCCGGACATCGACGGGCTGCAGGTGCTGCACCGCATCCGTGCGCACCAGTCGGCCGTGCCGGTGCTCTTCCTCACCGCCCGAGATGCGGTCGAGGACCGCGTCGCGGGACTCACCGCGGGCGGTGACGACTACGTCACCAAGCCCTTCAGCCTCGAAGAGGTGGTCGCGCGGCTGCGCGGGCTGCTGCGCCGCGCCGGGGCGAACGCGGCACGCGAGGACGCCACCCTCGTCGTCGGCGACCTCGTGCTCGACGAGGACTCTCACGAGGTCACCCGGGCCGGGGTGGAGATCGCGCTCACCGCGACGGAGTTCGAGCTGCTGCGCTACCTCATGCGCAACGCCCGCCGAGTGATGTCCAAGGCGCAGATCCTCGACCGGGTGTGGCAGTACGACTTCGGTGGGCAGGCCAACATCGTCGAGCTCTACATCTCCTACCTGAGGCGCAAGATCGACGCCGGACGCGAACCGATGATCCACACGCTGCGCGGGGTGGGGTACGTCCTCAAGCCCACCGGACCGGCCGCGTGAGCCCGGCTCCGGCCGCTGCATCCACCACCGCCCCGGTGTCGGCGTCGGCGTCGGTGGACCGCCGACGACGTCCGTGGACCCTGCGCCGCCAGCTCGTCGCCCTCGTCATCAGCCTGGTTCTCCTCATCTGCGCGGTCCTGGCGGTCGTGTCCACCCTCGCGCTGCGCAGCCAGCTGCTCGACCAGGTCGACTCCCAGCTGCAGTCCGCGAACGAGCGTGCCACGAGCCCGCCCCGGGGGCTGGACCGTCCGTCCGGCACGGAGTCACCCACCTTCACGGAGTCACCCACCTTCCAGGCACCTGATCAGCTACCCGACCTGCCCTCCGACCTGATCCCCGGCCAGGACCAGCTCCCCTGGCAGATCCCGGGCCAGGGCGCCGGCACCATCGACGTGTTCTTCTCCGGGGAGGACATCGTCCAGGCCGCCTACCCGGACGACTCCGGCACCATGACCGACCTGACCGACGCCCAGCTCGCCGACCTCACGGCGGTCCCGACCGACGGGCGCATCCACCCGGTCCACCTCAGCGACCTCGGGTCCTACCGGGCGATCTCCGCCACGACCGCGAGCGGCGACCGGGTCATCACGGCCGTGCCGACCACGACGGCCGACGAACCGCTGCAGTCCTACGTCGTGGTGGAGATCATGCTCATCGCCGCCGCGGCCGGCGTGGCCGCAGCGGCCGCGACCCTCCTGGTGCGGCGCTCGCTGCGGCCGCTGGAGCGGGTGGCGCACACCGCCATGCGCGTCTCGGAGCTGCCGCTGGACCGCGGCGAGGTGGTGCGGATCCAGGGCGTCGATCCGGGCGACACCGACGAGCGGACCGAGGTGGGGACCGTGGGCGCGGCCCTGAACCGGATGCTCGGCCACGTCGAGAGCTCCCTGGCGGCCCGGCACGAGTCCGAGACCCAGGTGCGCCAGTTCGTCGCGGACGCGAGCCACGAGCTGCGGACACCGCTGGCCTCCATCCGCGGGTACGCCGAGCTGGTCCGCCGGTCCCCCGACGTCGTGCCCCCCGACACCCTGCGGTCGCTGGACCGGATCGAGTCCGAGGCGCTGCGGATGGGGGCCCTGGTCGAGGACCTGCTGCTGCTCGCCCGGCTGGACGCGGGGCGCCCGCTCGAGCGCGCCGACGTCGACCTCACGGTCCTGGCGATCGACGCGGCAGCGGACGCCCACGCGGCGAGCCGCGCCCACCTGTGGCGCCTCGAGCTGCCCGACGACGACGACGGGGCCGCGCCGGTCGAGACCACCGACGCCGTCGTCACCGGTGACGAGGCCCGCCTGCGTCAGGTGTTCACCAACCTGCTCGGCAACGCCCGCGTGCACACTCCGCCCGGGACCACCGTGGTCCTGTCGGTGCGCCCCGACCGCGACCGGGTCGTCGTCGCCGTGTCCGACGACGGACCGGGCGTCTCGCCGTCCCTGGCCCCGTCGCTGTTCCAGCGTTTCAGCCGCGGGGACTCTGCCCGCAACCGCGGCGGCGGTTCGACCGGGCTCGGGCTGGCGATCGTCCAGGCCATCGTGTCGGCGCACGGCGGGGAGATCACCGTCCGGTCCGCCCCCTCCCCGGGCACCGGGGCGACCTTCGAGGTGAGCCTGCCCCGCGCCACACCCCGCTGAGTGCGGGAGAACGGCTGCCTGATGTCCGGTTTGGGCAGCCGTTCGGCCGCACTCAGCGGAGGGGGTGGGCGGACTGCGGCCGAGGGATCAGGGGGCCGGGAGGAGCTCCGCGGGGGTGAGGAAACCGTCGCGCACGAGGCCGCGCACGGCGGGCAGCAGCTCACCGGCCAGCTCACCGGCGGGCACCTCGAAGAGGGAGGCGATCGCCGTCGTGAGCTGGCCCACCGTGAGCTCCCCGTCGCTCGCCCCGACCAGCGCGGCCAGCCCGGCCGAGGCCTGGATCCCGCGGCCGAGCCCGTCGCCCTGGCGGACGATGACGACGTTCGGGTCCCCGGCTCCGGGGGTGAGGTAGCGCTCCTCGCTGACGTCGGGGGCGACGGTCAGGCATGCAGCCGCGAGCGCGGCGTCGTCGCGGGCCGCGAGCCAGTCGTGGGCCGCGAGGGAGGCGGCCAGGTGGGCGCCGAGGGGCTGGCGGACCGAGCCGGTGTGCTCCTCGAGCCGGCGCAGGCTCGTGCCCTGACCGGTGGGCTTGCGCAGGGTGACGATCCCGAGGCCGACCGCCTCGACGTCGCGGGTCGCAAAGTCGTCGAGCCACGCCTCGTAGGACGCGGCCCACTCCGCGGGTTCGCGCTCGGGGGTGGTGCCGCCGTCCCGGATCCACGTCTCGGCGTACTCGGCCGGGTCGAGGACCTCACGCTGGATGACCCAGCCGTCCAGCCCTGCCTCGTCCAGCCACCCGCCGACCCGCTCGGTCCACCCCTCCCCGCGGCGGTGCTCCCAGTTGCCGAGGAGCTGGGCGACCCCGCCCGGGGCGAGCACGTCGCCGACGCCCAGGATGAGGTCCCGCACCAGGTCGTCCCCGGCGCGGCCGCCGTCGCGGTACTCGTAGTCCGGGATGACCCCGGCGCCCGCGGCCCGGGGGGTGATGACGAACGGCGGGTTCGACACGACGAGGTCGAAGAGCTCCCCCGCGACGGGCTCGAGCATCGACCCCTCGCGCAGGTCGAGACGTACCCCGTCGAGGGCCGCGTTGAACTCGGCGAAGGCCAGCGCCCGCCGGGAGATGTCGGTCGCCACGACCGACCCGGCGTGCCGGGAGGCGTGCAGGGCCTGGATTCCGCAGCCGGTGCCCAGGTCGAGCACCCGCTCGACCGGGGTGCGCATGGTCACCTGGGCGAGCGTGATCGAGGCGCCGCCGGCCCCGAGCACGTGGTCAGCGGCCAGGCGGCGCCCGGTCACGAGCTCGCCCAGGTCCGAGGCCAGCCACCAGGACACCGGCCCGGTCGCGTCGTGCGCGGCGTAGGGGCGCAGGTCGAGCAGGGCGCGGACGCCGTCGTCGGGTCCGGAGCCCGCCGCCGCGACCAGGCCCAGGCGGACGGCGCCGTCGGCCCTGACCGCCGGCAAGGCCGCGTCGAGGTCCGCGCGGGTGACCTCCATCCCGAGCAGGAACAGTGCGGTGAGCACCGCGCGGGGCTCGGGGCTCCCTCCGGCGAGCGCGGCCCGCGCGACCCGCAGCGCTGGGACCGCCTGCTCCCGGTGGAGGGCCGCGGCGGCGAGCGGACCGAGGAGGTCCTCCACGCCGTCGACCGTGTAGGAGGCTGCCGCGAGGTCGTCGCGCAGCAGGGGCAGGAGGCGAGGGTCGATCGTGGGGTCACCGAGGGGCATGCCCCTATCTTCCTACCCGGCGACCGTCGAGCCGCGCACGACGAGCCGGGGCTCGAGGACCTCGTGGCGGTCCTCGGTGCGCCCGGCCAACCGCTCGAGCAGCAGCTCGACCGCGAGCGCCCCCATCCGGCCCCGGGGCTGGTGGACGCTGGTGAGGCGGGGGCGCGCCCGCAGCGCGAGGGAGGAGTCGTCGTAGCCGACGACGGCCAGGTCGCCCGGGACGGACAGGTCGAGGCCGTGCGCCTGGTCGAGGACGTCGAAGGCCTCGACGTCGTTGCGGGCGAACACTCCCTGATAGGCGTCTGCGAGGAGGTCGCCGAGGGCATCCGGGCCGACCACGCGCGCTAATCCGGCCAGCCCGTGCCGGGCCATCGCCTGCTCGTAGCCGTCGCGGCGGGCCCGGCCGGCCGGCCGGTTGCTACCGCTCACGTGGGCGATCCGGGTGCGGCCGAGCCCCACGAGGTGGTCGACCGCGAGCGCGGCGCCGCGGACGTCGTCGTTGGTGACCGTGTCGACGCCGTCGACGGGTCCGAGCGGACGACCGACCATGACCACCGGGGCGCGGCGGGCCGCCGCCCGCAGCTGCTCCTCCTCGAGCCAGGAGCTGACGACCACGAGTCCGTCCACGTTCAGCCCGAGCAGCGTGTCCAGGTGGCGGGCCAGGTGACCGCGGTCCCGGGAGCCGTGGACGAGCAGCACGGAGAACCCGGCAGCCTCGGCGGCCTCCTCCACGCCAGCGACGATCTCGGTGTGGTACGGGTTGTCCAGGCTCGAGATGACAGCCCCGATGAGCATCGTGCGGCCCTGCTTGAGGCTGCGTGCCAGGGCGTTGGAGCGGTAGCCGAGGTGGTCGGCGGAGAGCTGGATGCGCGCGCGGGTGCGTTCGCTGACGCCGGGATCCCCGCGCAGGGCGAGGGAGACGAGCGACTTGGAGACGCCGGCGTGGGCGGCGACGTCGAGCAGGGTCGGGCGTGGGGTCACGGGTCCATTCTCCCCCGTCACACAGCGCGTCCGCGGCCACGGACCACCAGGACTGGAACGTTCCAGAAGTTCGATCCGTGTTTGTGCGACGGACACCTGAGAGTCGCCGGGACGTCGCCGTGCGTACCTACGGTGCTCTCGTGACCATGACCGACGTGACCCGCCCCGCACCCCGGCCCGACCGCCCCGATGCCCCGTCCAGCCCTGCCATCGACAGGGCTGCAGGCGCTGCTGGCGCTGCCGACCTCGCCCACCTCGCCGGCGCGTCCGGCCTGGGCACCCGGCCCGACGCGCTGCTCCTCGACTTCGGGGGTGTCATCTTCCAGACGACCAAGCGCCCCGAAGGGTACGGCGAGGTCGCCGCGCACCTGAGCGAGGTGCTGGCCCGCGCCGGCCACACGCACTCCCCGGCCGAGCTCGAGCCGGTCCTGCGCGGCGGCGTCGCCGCCCTCAAGGACTGGAAGAACTCCTCGAGCCGGCGCCTGACGCCCCCCGAGATGGACCACCGCACGATATGGCACGACTTCCTCGCCTCGCCGCTGCCGCTCGCCGCCCGCGAGGTCCTCGCCGGCAGCGCCGGCATCCTGCTGGCCCGCCTCACCGCGACCCTGAGCGAGCACACCGTCCGCCCGGGCATCCCCGAGCTGCTCGCGACGGCCACCGAGCTCGGCATCTCCCTCGGCATCGTCTCCAACGCCCACTCCGGGCGCGCCCACCGCACCCTGCTCGCCGCGCACGGCCTCGCCGAGGCCTTCGGGGTGCAGGTCTACTCCGACGAGGTCGGCATCCGCAAGCCGCACCCGGGCATCATCACGATGGCCGCCCGCGCCCTGCGCACCACCCCCGACCGCACCTGGTACGTCGGGGACACCCTGGACCGCGACGTCGTCGCCGGGCGCCGCGCCGGCGTCGGCGCCGTCATCCTCACCCGCCACCACCGCAGCGACACCCCGCCCTACCCCGTCACCGACACCGCCGACGCCGTCCTGGACACCCCCGAGGGCATCGCCGACCTGCTGCGGGCAGCCCGGCCGGCCGCCGTTCACGCCGCACCCGCGGCCCCGGCTGCCCCGGCTGCCCCGGCCCCAGCAACGCCAGCTCCAGCAATGCCGCCCGCGCCCGCCGGGCGCCCCTCCGCCCTCCTGCTCGACCACGGCGGCGTGATCGTCACCTCCGCGCCCGACGACGCCGCGCGCCTCGCCTTCGCCCGTCACCTCTCCGACCGCCTCGCCGCCGCCGGGTACTCGCTCACCCCCGACGCGGCCGCCGACGCCGTCGCCGGGGCACGGGTGCACCACCGCGCCTGGAAGGACCGCCACGAGGGGCGCGACGACGGGACGGACGTGGTCGAGATCGACGCGACGACGTTCTGGGTCGAGCTCGTCGGCCCGGCACTGGCGCACCTCGGTGACGGGATCACCGACTGGTTGCGCGCCGAGGCCCATTCCCTCGTGCTCGACTACGCCCGGTCCAAGAGCCGCCCGACGCTGCGCCCGGGGGTCCGCGAGGTCCTCGAGTCGGCCCGTGACCTGGGCGTTCCGGTCGCGATCGTCTCCAACACCGTCTGCGGTCGGGCGGTCCGCGAGGAGCTCGAGGCCTACGGCATCGACCACCTCGTGGGCGTGCACGTCTACTCCGACGAGCTCGGTCGCCGCAAGCCCGACCCGGTGACCGCCACGACCGCCCTGACCGCGCTCGGCGCCGACCCGGCCCGCGCCTGGTTCGTCGGGGACAAGCCGCACCGCGACGTGCTCGCGGCCCGGGGCGCCGGCGTCGGGACGGTCGTGCTCGTGCGCGGCGGCTCGAGCCCGGACGCGACCCTCGAGGCCGCTAGCGGCGTCCTCGCCCCCGACCACGTCGTCGGCGAGGTCGGGGATCTGCTGTCCCTGTGGGCTGCGGCGCTCGCCGTGACCCCCTGATCCTCCCGACCGTCGACCACCACCCACCTGCACCACCCTCCCGCACCACCCTCCCGCACCACCACCTGCACCGACTGCCCCAGGAAGGCACGCCATGAACGGCTCCGCGAGCACCAGCGCCCCGGCCCGTCAGTCCCCGCCCACCACGTCCGCGCCCACCACGCCGGGGACCACCCCCCGACGGATGCACGACCCGGACAACATCTCCAGCTCACAGAAGCTCATGGTCCTCGTGCTGTCCATGACGCTCTTCGGGATCTCCGACATCGTCACCGGGATCGTGCCGAGCGTCCAGGTCGGCCCCCTCGAGTTCGAGGTCGCCTACTTCGCCTTCATCCCCGTCGTCCTGGCGGCCCTGTTCTGCCCGCTGTGGGTCGCGGTCGGCGCAGCGCTCGGGGAGATGATCTTCTCCGACATCCTGCTCGGCGACTTCGGCGGCCTCGGTGAGCTCGAGGGCTTCCTGCAGCTGGTGCTCGGCATCTACATCGCCGGCTGCATCGTGCGCGACCCCCGCAACCGTCGCCAGCTCGCCGTCGCCGCCTTCACCCTGGTGGCGATCGACAAGGTGTCCTCCGCGATCATCGACCTGGCCAAGGTCGGCGTCGGGATCGACCCCGAGACGCTCGAGGAGTCGGACGGGCTGTTCCGGGCCGTGCTCGTCGCGGAGTCGCTCGAGCTCGTCATGGCGCTGCTCATCACCGGCGTGCTCTTCGGCGCCCTGCCCGCCATGTGGCTCGCCCCGCGCCTCTACGGCAAGATCGAGCCGCTCATGGGGATGCGTCCGCGCGACCCCAAGAACCCTCCGCGCCTCGTCGGCCCCCGCGGCACCCCGTTCTGGCTCATCGGCCTCCTCGCCCTGCTCGGTGCCGTCGGGATCGGCATCGTCTCCCAGTGGGAGGAGTTCGTCGGCCGCGAGGGCGGCATCATGACGCTGGGCGCCTTCGAGCCGGACTTCGTCGACGAGTACGGGTCCACCTTCATCTGGGTGGCCCTGGCCATCGCGGCCCTGGCCGTGGCCGCCGCCGTCGGCCTCGTCGTGGCCCTGGCCCGGCGCCGCTCCGCCGCAGCCACGACCACGCGCTCCGACCAGGGCACTCGCTGATGCCCGCGCCGACCATGGCGATCGAGGTCCGCGGACTCACCTTCCGCTACCCCGGCGCCGAGCAGGACACCCTGCGCGGGGTCGACCTGCAGATCGAGACGGGTGACTTCGTCGCTGTGGTCGGCGGCAACGGGTCCGGCAAGACCACGTTGTGCAAGACCTTCAACGGGCTCGTCCCCCACTTCTGGTCCGGGGACCTCACCGGGTCCGTGCACGTCCTGGGCCGGGACACCGCCGAGGTCGGCGTCGCCGAGCTCTCCCACGACGTCGGGTACGTCTTCCAGGACTTCGGCAACCAGCTGGTGCGCCCCACCGTGCGCGACGACGTCTCCTTCGCCCCGGTGAACTTCGGCCTCCCCGACTGGGAGCAGCGCACGGCCCACGCCCTGGAGACCCTCGACATCACCTCCCTCGCCGACCGCTACACGTGGCAGCTCTCCGGCGGCCAGCAGCACCTGACCGCCATCGCCGGTGCGCTCGCGCTGACCCCGTCGGTCCTCGTCGTCGACGAGCCGGTGGCCGAGGTGGATCCCCACCGCGCCCAGGAGATCTACGAGCACCTGACCCGGCTCAACCGGGAGCTCGGGATCACGATCGTCGTCGTCGAGCACCACGCCGAGTTCGTCGCCCGGTACGCCCGGTCGGTCGTCCTCATGGCCGACGGCGTCCCGCGCTGGCACCTGCCCGTCGCCGAGGCCCTCGCCCGCACCGACGAGCTCGAGGCCGCCGACATCCCGGCCCCGCAGGTGACCGCGGTCGCCCGGGCCCTCGAGCCGCACGGCCCGGTCCCCTCGACCGTCCCGGCTGCGCTCGCCTGGCTGGGCGAGCGCGGCATCACCTCCGGCGCGGACCTCGCCGGCCCTGACCTCGCCGGAGCAGACGGCGCCGGAACGGGCCCGGCGGGCACGGACCCGACCCGGGCGCCGCTCGGTGAGATGGTCGCCCGCGTCTGCCAGGTCACCCGCACCTACCGCTCCCTCTCCGGGCCCCGCTCCACCGTCATCGAGGGCCTCGACCTCGACCTACGCGAGGGCGAGCGGGTCGCCCTCGTCGGCTCGAACGGCGCCGGGAAGTCCACCCTGCTCAAGCTGCTGTCCGGGCTGGATGTCCCGGACGTCGGCAGCGTCACGGTGAACGGGACCGACACCCGGACCGTCTCGGCCGCCGAGCTCGCCGACACCGTCTGCTACCTCCACCAGCGCCCCGAGGAGATGTTCCTCAAGGACTCCGTGCGCGCCGACGTCGCGATGCACCCGGTCGGACGCCGGGTTCCGGGCGCGGCCGAGCTCGTCGAGGAGGTGCTGGACCGCGTCGGCCTGACCGCGCTGGCCGACCGGGACGGGCGCCTGCTCTCCGGCGGCCAGCAGCGGCGGGCGACCCTCGCCGTCGGGCTCGCGATGCGCCCCCGCCTGCTCCTGCTGGACGAGCCCACCTCGAGCCTGGACCTGCGGAGCCGCGACGACGTCATCTCCATGCTCGCCGCGCTCGCCGAGCACATCCGGTGCACGGTCATCGCGACCCACGACATGCACCTGGTGGCCGAGTGGGCCGACCGCGTGGTCGTCCTGGACCAGGGCAAGGTGATCGCCGACACCGACCCGCGCACCCTCTTCACCCGACCCGACCTGCTCGAGCGCGCCCGCCTCGTCCCGCCCCAGGTCGTCCAGCTCGGAGCGGCCCTCGGCCTGGACCCGATCCCGCTCTCGGTCCCCGAGCTCGCCGCCCGGCTCACCGCACGCCCCGCCGTCCCCGCCCTCACTTCCCTCACTGCCCCCGCGACCGCCAGCCGGAGACTCCCATGACCAGCGTCGTCGACACCCCCGCGGCCCTGGCCGCGGGCGCTGCCCCGGGCCGCCCCGCTCCCGGCCGTCCCGCTCCGGGCCGGCAGACCCGGCACCGGCGGGCCGAGGGCGACCGGCTCTCCCTCGAGTGGATCAAGCTCGAGCTCATGCGGGTGGCCTACGCGACCCGCGGCGGCTTCCTCGCCCGCCGCGACCCGCGCGCGGTCCTGTTCTGGTACGCCCTGTGCGCCTTCGCCCCGTGGCTCACCTACGACACGACCGTCCTCGCCCTCCTCTTCACCCTCGCCGCCGGGACCGCCCTGGCGGCCCGGATCGGGCCGCTGCTGCTCGGGGTCTTCACGCTCGGGATCGCCGGGCAGTGCCTCTACCTCCTCGCCCTCGTGTGGTTCCTGCAGGGAGACGCGACCGCGATCCAGGGGCTGACCGTCATCACCCTCAAGCTCGGGACGGTCTCGCTGGTGAGCATGGCTGCCTTCGTCTCCCTCGACCCGGAGAAGCTCTCCGACGCGCTCCTGGCGCTGCGCGCCCCGGCGATGCTCGGCTTCGGGGTCAGCTACGGGTACCGGATGCTGCCGCTGCTGATCGACGAGTTCCACACGATCGTCGACGGGCACCGCCTGCGCGGGCCCCGCCCCACCCGGCACGGGCTGCTCGGCTGGCGCACCGCCCGGCGGGTCTCGCTCATCGTCGTCGAGTCCTTCTACCCGCTCATGCTCAACACCGCCAAGCGCACCCGGACCACGGTCGAGGCGCTCGAGACCAAGGGCTTCACGACCGAGCGGCGCGACGACGCGGGCCGCCGGATCCGCCTCGCCCACCTGCGCTTCGGCGCGGGCGACGCGGTCCTGCTGGCCGGGTCGCTCGTCGTCGTCGTGGCGGCCTTCGGGGTGGGCACCACCTGGCCGGTGCTGGGCGGCTGAAGGCCCGGGGCCGACGCCCACAGACAGCTGGAGGCGGCCCCCGCACGGGGGCCGCCTCCAGTCAGGTGAAGCGCTGGGACAAAAAGGCTCAGGCTTCGCAGTTCTCGGCGATGAACGTGTCGATGTTGTCGCCGGCCTCGTTGACCTCGTCCGAGGACATGACCTCCGAGATCTCGGTCATCTTCTCCATGCCCTCCTCAGAGGTCACGTCGACGTCCTTCATGGCGGTGAGGTACTCGTCCATGGCGTCGGTGAGGGTGGTCCAGTCGTCGGAGATCTCGTCGGGGGCGTCGATCGCCTTGATCTGGGCGAGCCCGTCATCGACGGCCTTGTCGAGGGCGTCGGCGTCGGCGGGGTCGACGTCGTCGAGGAACTCGCCGTCCTGGAGGGTCTTTCCGTCGGCACAGAACTCCTCGACCGAGGCGCCGCCGCTGCACCCAGCGAGCAGGGCGCCCAGAAGAAGGGCGGTACCTGCGACGGCGGACTTGCGCTTCATGTGTGTAGTCATGACAGTCATACTCCACGGTCCGGCGCGGTCGGGGCAAACGGCGCGCCAGGGTACTAGTGCCCATGCCCGTCGCACTTTTTCACCCCCTGGGTACCGAGACCACCTGCAGACCCTCGCACAGCACCGGGAAGTGGTCGCTGCCTGCCAGCGCCGCCGCGGTCCGGACCACGCTCACCTGACCTCCCACGATCTGGGAGCCGACGAGCACCCCGTCGATGCGGCGTCGGCCGGTCGGGACGGGGAAGGTCCCCTCGGTCGACCCGGCGGCCACGTCCCGCAGCCGGCGACCCAAGGACGCCCAGGACGGCCCGTCCGGGGTCTCGTTGAGGTCGCCCGCGACGATGCACCGGTGCGCGCCGAACCGCTCCACGAGCGCGGCGATCTCGACGCAGTGCTCCGCGCGCTCGCGCGCCACCAGCCCCAGGTGCACTGAGATGACCACCACGTCGCCGAGGTCGACGACGGCGCAGCCGCGCCGCGTGGGCCACGCCACCCGGTCCCGGCGACGCCACCAGCGCCACGACAGCGGCCGTCCCCGCGTGCTCACCACGGACGGTGCCAGCGCGGCCGAGACGAGCAGCGCGGTCGTGTATGCCCCGAAGGGGCTGCCGCCGGGGACCACGCAGACCATGCCCGTCTCGGCCGCGAGGCGGCGCATCCGCCGCCGGCCCCCGGTCATGTAGCGGGTGGCCTCCTGGATGGCGACGACGTCGGGGGCGGTCTCGACGATGACGTCACGGACCGCATCCGCGTCGATCTGCAGACTCTTGATGTTGTAGCTGAGCAGGCGCACTCAGGAGGCCCCGTCCGTGCGGGCGGACGTGACGCTGCAGTGCTCGTCGGTGTAGACCACGATCGCGTCGACCGCCGCACCGACGTTCCCGTCGCTGCTGTCCATCTCCTGCGCCAACGGGCCCCAGACCCGCTCGAAGGCGACCTGGTCGGTCGGGTCACCCAAGGCCTGGAGCTCGGTGTTGGCACTCTTCATGAAGTCGTTCACGGTGTCCCAGTGTGCCTGGATCTCTTCCGGCGGGCGACCTTCGTCCATCATCATGGCGAGGTTGTTCACGGCCGCGATCGCCTCGGTGGAGATCGCCGCCGACGCCGAGGACTCGAGGTCGCGGACGTCCCGACCGGCCGGGCAGACGATCGCGGGAGACCGCGTCCCGGTGCATCCGACGAGACCGGCGCACACCAGCGCCGCGCCGATCAGTGCTGCCGTCCGCGGTCCGCGATGGGAGAGGTTCATACCTCGCAGCGTGGGCGCGGTCCCGCCCCGGCGCAACCGGGGCGGGCACCTACTGCCCCTGCTGCGTGGAGTTCTCCTCGCTCCCCTGCTGCGTCCGGGACTGCGACTGGGACTGCGCCCCCACCGGCCGCACGCGCGCCTCCCCCGGCGCCTCGTCGACCGTCGCGGCGTCGATCCGGGCCACCCGGAGCCGGCTGAGGATGATCGCCGTGAAGGCGATGCCCGCAGCCACCGTCGCGACCGCGATCCGCAGCACGTGGTTGGCGTCCGCGGGCACGCTCATCGTCACCACGGCCGGGGCGATGAGCAGTGCCACCAGGTTCATCACCTTGATCAGCGGGTTGATCGCCGGTCCTGCGGTGTCCTTGAAGGGGTCCCCGACGGTGTCCCCGATGACCACGGCCTCGTGGGCGGGTGACCCCTTGCCCCCGTACTTGCCGTCCTCGATGATCTTCTTCGCGTTGTCCCAGGCCCCGCCCGAGTTCGCCAGGAACACGGCCATGAGCACCCCGGCCCCGATCGCCCCGGCGAGGAAGCCGGCGAGCGGCCCCACCCCGAGGCCGAAGCCCACCGCGATCGGCGCGAAGGCCGCGAGCAGGCCCGGTGTCGCGAGCTCGCGGAGGGAGTCCCGGGTGCAGATGTCGACGACCCGGCCGTAGTCGGGCCGCTCCTGGTAGGTCATGATCCCCGGGTGCTCGCGGAACTGGCGCCGCACCTCGAAGACGATCGCGCCGGCCGCGCGCGTCACCGCGTCGATCGCCAGGCCGGAGAAGAGGAAGACGGTCGCCGCGCCGAGGATCACCCCGACCAGGGTCACCGGGGAGATGATCTCGAAGCTGAGCATCGAGGGGATGAGCCCGGTCGTGGCGGCGCCGGCGCCGATGTCGCGCACCGCCACGCTCACGGCGTCGGCGTAGGAGCCGAACAGCGCCGTCGCGGCGAGCACAGCGGTCGCGATCGCGATGCCCTTGGTGATCGCCTTCGTCGTGTTGCCCACGGCGTCGAGGTCGGTGAGCACCTGCGCGCCCGCGGCGTCGACGTCCCCGGACATCTCCGCGATGCCCTGGGCGTTGTCGGAGACCGGCCCGAAGGTGTCCATCGCGACGATCACCCCGACCGTGGTGAGCAGCCCGCAGCCGGCGAGGGCGATGAGGAAGAGGGAGAGCCAGATGGACCCGCCGGCGAGCAGGAACGCCCCGCAGATCGCCGCGGCGATGATCCCGGAGGTGTACACCGCGGACTCGAAGCCGACCCCGATCCCGGAGAGCACCACGGTCGCGGCCCCGGTCCGCGACGTCGCCGCGACGTGCAGCGTCGGCTTGGACGTCGTGCCGGTGAAGTATCCGGTGACCCACAAGATGATGCCCGCGAGCACCACGCCGATGAGGACCGCGAGGCTCGCCAGCACCCGCGGGTCGCTCGTCACGTCGGTGAGGTCCGCGGTGCCTGGCGACTCCGCGAAGGTGGCCGGCAGGTAGACGAAGGCGGCGATCGCGGAGAGCACGGCCCCCAGCAGCGCCGAGACGTAGAAGCCGCGGTAGATCGCGCGCAGGCCGTTCTCCTCCCCGCGCACCCGGGTGATGAACACCCCGAGCAGCGCGACGAAGGCGCCCATCGCGGTGACGATGAGCGGGAAGACCAGGCCCGCCTCGCCGAGGGTCGCCTTGCCCAGGATGAGGGCCGCGACGAGCATCACGGCGTAGGACTCGAAGAGGTCCGCGGCCATGCCCGCGCAGTCGCCGACGTTGTCGCCGACGTTGTCCGCGATCGTGGCCGCGTTGCGCGCGTCGTCCTCGGGGATGCCTTGCTCGACCTTACCGACCAGGTCCGCGCCGACGTCGGCCGCCTTGGTGAAGATGCCGCCGCCCACCCGCATGAACATGGCCAGCAGCGCCGCCCCGAAACCGAAGCCCTCGAGCACCGAGGGCGCGTCCCCGCGGTAGACGAGCACCACCCCGGCCGCTCCCAGCAGTCCCAGCCCCACCACGCACATGCCGACGACGCCGCCGGTGCGGAACGCGATCCGGGCACCTTCCTCCCGTGCCCCCGGCCGCATGGCCGACGCCGCCACGCGCACGTTCGCGCGCACCGCCAGAGACATGCCCAGGTACCCGATCGAGGCGGAGAACCCCGCCCCGACGAGGAAGGCGACCGACCGACCGATCCGGATGCCGCCGTCGCCGGGGAGCAGGAACAGCAGCCCGAACACGATCACCGCGAACAGGGCGAGGGTGCGGAACTGTCTCCTGAGGTAGGCCGAGGCTCCCTCCTGGATCGCGAGGGCGATGTCCTGCATCTTCTCGGTGCCCTCCGGCGCCGCGAGGACCTGTCTGCGCAGGACGGCCGCCACGACCAGGCAGAGGGCGCCGATCACGGCGATGACGGCGACGATCGTGACACTGGATGATCCGAGCTCGAGCATTCGTCCTCCTTGACGAGCGCACGCACCGTGTGATGCAGGTCACATCCGCGGCGATGATGCCGGGAAGTCTACGCAGTGAACGCCCGAGACGCAGGTGTAGCGGGGGCGGTCGCCGGCGCGCGCGGGCCCTCCGCTGGACCACCCCAACGTTTTGACCTGCCCGTTCGTCATGATGGGTGACGGGTGACGACCACGAAAGGGCCCCCATGCCGGACTGGAACGACGATCTGCACGAGCTGGTGCGCACGCGCCACCGCGCGCTCATCGGGTACGCCTACCTGCTGTGCGGGAACACCCGGGAAGCGGAGGACCTCGTCCAGGACGCCCTGGTCAAGGTGTTCGTCCCGCGCTCGACACCCGACGCCTCGGTCTCGGAGGGCTACGTCCGCCGCGCGATCCTCACGATCTACCTCGACGTCTACCGCAGGCGTCGGCGCTGGTCGGGGATCAAGCACCTGGTGGGCATCGCCGACCGCGAGGAGAGCCACGAGCTCGAGGTCTCGGCCCATCTCGACGTCGCCGTCGCCCTCGACAAGCTCAGCCCCCGCCAGCGGGCCTGCGTGGTGCTGCGCTACTTCGAGGACCTCACCGTCCCCCAGATCGCCGCGGCGCTCGGCTGCGCCGACGGGACCGTCAAGCGTCACCTCTTCGACGCCCACGCGGCGCTGCACGGCCTGCTCGGTCCGCTCGGTGACGCTGCGGAGGCCGAGAGCAAGACGCCCGGCGCGGGCCCGCCCTCGCCGCGCCCGGTGGTCTCCGACCTGCGCGCGGTCGAGAAGTTCAGACCGCCCCTGCCCCCGCCTACTTCCACCTCCACCGCGACCGCGAAGCCGAGGAACCCATGAACCAGGACCTGCGCACGGCACTGCGGGACCTCGCCAACGCCGGAGCCGACCACGCCACCCCCGCCACGCTCCTCGCGGGGCGTGCGACGAACCGCGTCGCCGCCCTGCACCGGCGCCGCCGAGTCACGGTCTCCGCTCTCACGATCGCCGGTGTCGCCGCCGCAGGTGCCGCGACAGCCGCCGCGATCGGCTACTTCGGCCACGAAGAGGTCTCGACCTTCCCCGACCGTCCGTTCCCGAGCATCCAATCCCCCGCTCCCCTGACAGGACTGCAGTGCGGCGGGCAGGTCGGTGACCTCACCAACTCCTCCGGGGCGCTCATGCTGGGCAACGAGATGACCGACGCCGAGGGGGATGCCCGATTCACCATCAACACCGATGCGGCCTCGATCATCCCGATGTACCTGCGGAACGTGAGCGCCGAGCCGGTCACGTTCACGACCGGAGAGAACCCGGGGATCTACCTGGTCAAGGACGGCGTGGTGGTCGCGGTTCCCGTCGTCGGACAGGTGCCGGTAGGCGGTTCGGCCGGGTCGACGCTCGCCGCCAACGAGATCCAGACCCTGCTCGAGGACCGGGTGGTCGCCTGCCCGGACGCCGATGGAACGACTCCCGCCTCGGTACCAGCTGGCGACTATGACGCCTACGGGGCGATCACGGTCGCCGCTGACGACGCGAACGCCACGACCGACGTGGTCGGCGGGCCGTGGAAGGTCCGGACGTCGAACGCGGACGGGACGGTGACCGGCGAGCCCACGCTCCCGTTGATCCTCCCCTCGGCCGACCCCGATGCGGTGTTCCCGCAGTGCGGGGCGGTCCTGGACGCTCCCTCGGGACCGCTCCAGATCACGCTCCGCGGGACCGATGCGGACCTGCCCCTGGGTGAGACTGTGGGGATCAGTGCCACGAACGTCAGCGGCCAGGAGCTCATCGGGACCGCTACCCGACCCCACCTCGTCGCGGTCAAGGACGGCGTCGTCGTCGGCTCCGTCGACTCTGTCTCCGAAGACGTCGTGCCCTTCGACATGGGTGGGCCGGCGCTCACCGACCTGGCGACGACCGGGGTCCTGCGGCACACCCTGTGCACCGACGCCACCGCTCCCCTCCCGCCCGGGCGCTACTCGATCTGGGCCTCTCAGGAGTTCACCATCACGCAGCGGGTGCCGTACGCCGACTACGACTCCGGCGACCTGCCCACCAGGCCAGAGAAGTACACGGCCATCGACCAGGTTGCAACGCTGTGGATGGACGCGGGCGGGCAGTCCGTGGGGCACCCTGGGCTCGCTGCCGGGTGGCCCACGGACCTCGACGAGGCGACCGCCTTCCGTGGGGACAACGTGGATCCCGAGACGGTCGTGTGGCTGGCGGTGAGCGCCCGCGCGTGGCCCCTCGAGAACTCTCCTGAGCTCATCCCCGCCCAGGACCGTCTCGCCGACCTCGGCTACCTCGGCGGGAACATCCCGTTCAGCTGCCAGCCCGACCCTGAAGGGCTCGGTGGCGTCACGGGCGTCACCCCCGAGATGCTGGACCTGATGGACGGCTCAGGGATAGGGGTGATGTTCCGCACCCGCGCTGAAGCCGACACCTTCACCGCCCTCTGGGAACCGCTGCATGGTCCGGTCGCCGGTGTCGTGACGGCCCACGTCGGCTGCCACTTCGACTGATCGGTGGGCCGGGTGCGCCCGGCGGTGGCGGGTGAGGTGCTCGACGAAGACCTCGCTCGCGCCGTCGGTGCGCACCTCCTGGACGACGAAGTCGGTGACGCCCAGGGACGTGACGGTCTCGCGGATCTGGGCCACGTCGTCGGCGTCGAGGACCATCGGGTCGAGGGTGGTGCGCACCTGGACGGCGACGCCGGCGTCGAGCACCCGTTGCAGGGAGCCGAAGGCCGAGTCGGCGCTGTGGGCGACGCCGGTGATCGCGGCGTACTTGCCGACTGGCGCCTTGATGTCCAGGCCGACCCAGTCCACGAGCGGCAGCACCTCGGCGAGGCGGCGCGGGTAGACCCCGCCGGTGTGCAGCCCGACGCCGAATCCCATCCCCCGGACCTCACGCATCGCGTCGGCCAGGCCGCCCTGGCGGGTGGGTTCCCCGCCGGAGAACACCACGGCGTCGAGCAGGCCCCGGCGGGAGGAGAGCAGCTCCCGGACTGAGTCCCACGTGACCTGCCCGGGGGCACGGGGATCGAGGATCGAGGCGTTGTGGCAGTAGGTGCACCGCCACGGGCAGCCCTGCAGGAACACCACGGCCGAGAGGTGGCCCGGCCAGTCGCACGCAGAGAAGGGCTCGACGCCGGCGATCGCGAGGTCGTCAGCGCCGGGCACGGTCATGCCAGGACGCGGGAGGTGCGTGCCCGCGCCTCCTGGAACATCAGCCGCTCGGCGTGCTCGCCCTTCTTGCCGATGTTGAAGGAGCTCACGGGGCGGTGGTAGCCCATGACCCGGGTCCAGACCTCGCAGACCGTCGGCTCGGCGCCCGGGCGCTCGAGGGCGCAGCGCGGGCAGGTGGGCTGCTCACCCTGGAGGTATCCGTGGCTGGGGCAGATCGAGAAGGTCGGGGTGATCGTGATGTAGGGCAGGCGGAAGGAGCTCAGCGACCGCTTGACGAGCTCCTTGCAGGCCTGCGCGGTCGAGATCCGCTCCGACATGTACAGGTGCAGCACCGTCCCGCCGGTGTACTTGCTCTGCAGCTCCTCCTGGCGCATGAGCGCCTCGTAGGGGTCGGCGGTGAAGCCGACCGGAAGCTGGGAGGAGTTCGTGTAGTACGGGTTGTCCTCCGTGCCGGCCTGCAGGATCCCGGGGAAGCGGGCGCGGTCCTCCTTGGCGAAGCGGTACGTGGTGCCCTCCGCGGGGGTGGCCTCGAGGTTGTAGAGGTGGCCGGTGGCCTCCTGGAACTCGACCATGCGGGTGCGGACGTGGTCGAGCAGGCGCACGGCCATGGCGTGCCCCGCCTCGGTCGTGACGTCGTCGTCGGCGTGGTTGCAGTCGCGGTTGCACGGGTCGGCGGTGAAGTTGCGGATCATCTCGTTGATGCCGTTGACGCCGATGGTCGAGAAGTGGTTGTCCAGGGTGCCCAGGTAGCGACGGGTGTAGGGGAACAGTCCCGCGTCGATGTAGTGCTGGACCACCTCGCGCTTGATCTCCAGGGAGTCCTTGGCGAGGTCCAGCAGGGTGTCCAGGGCGGTGAGCAGCGCGGGCTCGTCGCCCTTGTGCAGGTAGCCCAGGCGGGCGCAGTTGATCGTCACGACGCCGATCGAACCGGTCTGCTCGGCCGAGCCGAAGAGTCCGTTGCCGCGCTTGAGCAGCTCGCGCAGGTCGAGCTGGAGGCGGCAGCACATGGACCGGACCATGCCGGGCTCGAGCTCGGAGCTGAGGAAGTTCTGGAAGTAGGGCAGCCCGTACTTCGCGGTCATCTCGAAGAGGCGGGTCGCGTTCGGGGACTCCCAGGGGAAGTCCTCGGTGATGTTGTACGTGGGGATGGGGAAGGTGAACACCCGCCCGGAGGCGTCGCCCTCGGTCATCACCTCGATGAAGGCCTGGTTGATCATGTCCATCTCGATCTGGAGGTCACCGTAGGTGAAGTCCATGACCTGGTCACCGATGAACGGGACCTCGTCGGCGAGGTCGGCCGGGCAGGTCCAGTCGAAGGTGAGGTTGGTGAACGGGGTCTGGGTGCCCCAGCGGGACGGCACGTTGAGGTTGTAGACGAGCTCCTGGACGGCCTGCTTGACGTCCTCGTAGGGCACGTCGTCCTTGCGGACGAAGGCGGCCATGTACGTGTCGAAGGAGCTGAACGCCTGCGCGCCGGCCCACTCGTTCTGCATGGTGCCGAGGAAGTTGACGATCTGCCCCATCGCCGAGGACAGGTGCTTGGGCGGGTTGGACTCGACCCGGCCCGGGACGCCGTTGAAGCCCTGGGTGAGCAGCATCCGCAGCGACCACCCGGCGCAGTACCCGCCGAACACGTCGAGGTCGTGGATGTGCAGGTCACCGGAGCGGTGCGCGGCGCCGACCGCCTCGGGGTAGACCTCGGAGAGCCAGTAGTTGGCGGTGACCTTGCCCGCGGTGTTGAGGATCAGCCCACCCAAGGAGTACCCCTGGTTCGCGTTGGCGTTGACCCGCCAGTCGGTGCGGTCCAGGTATTCCTGCATCGTGCTGCTGACGTCAATGGTCACCATGGGGACTTGATCCGATACGTCTAGTTGGCCGGCTGGTAGGTGGCCAGCTGGGTGGATTCACCAGACGTCAATCCTTCCCGCCAGGTCGGGGTTCTTCCGGGGACCTTCGTCCCCGCCGGCGGGGAGCGCTCAGCGGTACGGGGCGTGCTGTTGACGACGGAGCGTGCTGTTGACGGCACGCCCTGTCGTCAAGAGCACGCCCCGTAGGGCCAGCCGGCAGCGGCGACCGTCAGGCGGCCGGGGCGGAGGCGACCGCGACGAGGAAGGCCGGCGGGGTGAGGCCTTCCGCGCTGAACGCGGCGGCGACCTCCCCGGCGACCTGCTCGACGTCCTCGGCGCGCACCAGGGCGATCGCGGACCCGCCGAAGCCGCCCCCGATCATCCGGCCGCCGAGCGCGCCCGAGGCGATCGCCGCGCCCACGGCGACGTCGAGCTCGTGGCAGCTCACCTCGTAGTCGTCGCGCAACGAGGCGTGGGCGGCCGTGAGCACCGGACCCACCTCGGCCGTCCGGCCGGCGTCGAGCAGCCGCTCGACCTCCTCGACGCGGGCGATCTCGGTGACGACGTGGCGCACCCGGCGGGCGGTCACCTGCGGGTCCTGCCCTGCGGCCACGAGCGCCGCGACGGCGTCGGGTCCGCTGAGCGTGCTCAGCGCGGCGGCGAGGTCAGTCACCTCGCGCAGCGTCCCCACGCCCAGCACGGCCGCGGCGGCCTCGCAGGTCGTGCGCCGCGCGGCGTACTGGCCGTCGACGAGCTGGTGCTCGGCCCGGGTGTCGATGACGAGCAGCGCGAGCCCGTCGGCCGCCAGGTCGAAGGGGATCTGACGCACCTCGAGGCTGGCGCAGTCGAGCAGCAGGGCGTGGCCCGCCTGGGTGCGCAGCGCGGCGGCCTGGTCCATGCCACCGGTGGGTGCGCCGGCGATCTGGTTCTCGGCTCGGATGCACGCCGCGACCAGGCGCTGTCGCCCGGCGTCGTCGCTGCCGAGCCCGAGGGAGTACAGGGCGTCCAGGCCCATCGCGACCGAGCCTTCGAGCGCGGCCGAGGAGGACAGGCCCGCGCCGTAGGGCACGCAGGACGTGATGGCCACGTCGAAGCCGCCGAGGGTCAGTCCTTCCTGGGCGAGGGCCCAGGCGACGCCGACGACGTAGCCGATCCAGCCCTCGACCGCGCCGGGGGCGACGTCGGCCAGGGCGATCTCCCGGACCAGGCCGGACTCCTGCGCGGAGACCAGGCGGACCTGACCGTCGGCGCGCGCCCGCATGGCCGCGTAGGTGCGGTGCGGCAGCGCGAAGGGCAGCACCAGCCCACCGTTGTAGTCGGTGTGCTCACCGATGAGGTTGCCGCGCCCGGGCGCGGACCACACCCCGGCCGGGGCCTCGCCGAAGGTCACCTCGAAGAGCGCCGCGGCGCGCGCGGACCCCTCCTCGACCGACCAGGCGTCGAGCCACTCCACGTCGAGCGCGTTCATGCGTGGCCACCGGTTGCCTGGCCGGCGTCGGACTCGGCGCCAGCGCCGGCCACATCGGCCCAGTCCGCCGACGCGACCTCGACCAGGCGGTCGGCGATGCGCTCCGGCGTCGTGTCCGAGATCCACGCACCGCCGCCGGACTCGGAGCCGGCGAGGTACTTGAGCTTGCCCGGCGCGCGCAGGATCGAGAAGAGCTGCAGGTGCAGGCGCAGGTCGTCGCGGCCCTCCCGGACCGGGGCCTGGTGCCAGGCGGCGATGTACGGCGCCTGGGTCGGAGTGCCGTCCTCGGCGGCCGGGAAGAACCGGTCCATCCGGCCCAGCAGCTCGAGGTAGACGGCGGCGAGGTCGGTGCGCTCGGCGTCGGTCAGCGCCGGCAGGTCGGCCGCGTCGCGGCGCGGGGCGAGGTGCACCTCGACGGGCCAGCGGGCGGCCGCGGGCACGTAGGCCACCCAGTGCGCGGACTCGGCGATGATCCGCCGACCCGAGCGCAGCTCGGCGTCGAGCACGTCGCGGAGCAGGTTGCGCCCGGTCGCGGCGCGGTGCGCACGGGCCTGGCGCAGCATGACGTCGGTCTTGGGCATGAGGTAGGGGTAGGCGTATATCTGCCCGTGCGGGTGGCTGAGCGTCACCCCGATCTCCTTGCCGCGGTTCTCGAAGCAGAACACCTGCTCGACGCCGTCGACCTCGCCGAGCGCGGTCGTGCGGTCCGCCCATGCCTCGATGATGGTGCGCATCCGGGTGGGGCTGACCTGGGCGAGGGACTTGTCGGAGTCCGGGGAGAAGCAGATGACCTCGCAGCGCCCGACGGCGGGGCGCACCTTCCACAGCGCCTCACCTTCGAGGTCGCTCACCTCGTCGACCGTCCCGGGGACGCGCATGAGGGAGGGGAACCGGTTCTCGAAGACGACGACGTCGTAGTCCTCGGCGGGGATCTCGCCGTCGGAGTAGGCCGCGCCGGGCTTGGCCGGGGCGAGCGGGTTGGAGTCCGCTGCGGGCAGGTGCGTGCGGTTCATGCGGTGCGCGGCGTGCGGGATCCACTCGCCGGTGAGCACGTCCAGGCGCATCGTCGGGCCGGTGACGGGTGCGACGACGGTCTCGCCGTCGGGCCCGGTCGAGGTGATCGGGTCGAAGCGGGGGGGCAGCGGGCGCGGGTCGTCCAGGCGGCGGGTGGCCGCCCCGGAGACGTAGGGCTCGGAGTCGTCGAAGTAGTAGAGGTCGCGGCCGTCGGCCAGCCTCGCGTGGGTGCGCCGGACTGCGGGGGTGCTCGGCGTCTCGACGCTCGGGCTCTCGGTGCTCATGGTGCCGCTCTCATTCGTCGTCGGGTGGTCAGTCTCAGTGGTCACGGCCGGGGTCACCGTCGTCACGTCCGTCATCTCAGTCTCACGCGTCCGGGGTCACGCGTCCTGGACAGCCGTCAGGTGCAGGAGCACCAGGTGCTCGGGGTTCTGCATCGGGGTCTGCACCCCCACCCGGTCCAGGGTGCGGCCGGAGAGCTGGACGCCCTCGTCCCACCATTCCACGCGGTCCGCGCCGGTCCGCGTGGACTGCGCGAGCGCCGGGTCGATGACCTGGACGTGGTAGCGGCGCGTGGGGTCGAGGCCGGGCAGCCGCACCCGGCCGGGGGCCTGGTTGGGCCCGGAGGACAGCTGTACGACGGCGAAGATCGCCTCGGAGAGGTCCGTCGCCACGACCCCGTGCACCCAGTTCGTGGGCTCGGGGTGGTCGGCCCGCACGACCGTGCCGGTGTGGAGCAGGGGGCGGTGCGTCTTGTGCAGGGCGATCCACCCGGCCAGCTCGGCCTTGTCGGTCTCGCTCGCGCTCGTGAGGTCCCACTCGATGCCCAGGTGGCTGAAGAACGCCGTCCCGGCGCGGAAGCTCAGGTCGTGGCGGCGCCCGGTGGTGTGGCAGTGCGGGGAGCCGATGTGGGAGCCCATCATCTCCGGCGGCACGAGCAGCCCGGTGCCGGCCTCGATGCTCTGCCGCTCGAGGGCGTCGATGCAGTCCGAGGCCCAGATCCGGTCGGTGCGGTCGAGGATGCCCAGGTCCGCCCGGCCACCGCCGCCCGAGCAGCTCTCGATCTCCAGGCGCGGGTGGCGGGCGCGGAGGGCGTCGATCAGCCGGTACAGCGCTGCGGCCTGGTTGTGGACACCGGCCTGACCGGTCGGGGAGTGCCCGGCGTCGATGAGGTCGCGGTTGTGGTCCCACTTGATGTAGTCGATCGGGTACTCGGTGAGGATCGCGTCGATCCGCTCGAGCACGTAGTCGAAGGCGCCGGCGTGGCCCAGGTCGAGGACCTGCTGGGTGCGGGCCTCGACCGGCATCCGGTTCCCGGTCGCGAGGATCCACTCGGGGTGGGCGCGGGCCAGGTCGGAGTCGGGGTTGATCATCTCGGGCTCGAACCACAGGCCGAACTGCATGCCCAGGCCGCGCACGTGGTCGATGAGCGGGCTCAGGCCGTCGGGCCAGACGTCCTCGTCGACGAACCAGTCGCCGAGGCCGGCGCGGTCGTCGCGGCGGTGGCGGAACCAGCCGTCGTCGAGCACGTAGCGCTCGACGCCGATCGCGGCGGCCTCGTCGGCGAGCGCGACGAGCTTGTCGAGGCGGTGGTCGAAGTAGACCGCCTCCCACACGTTGATCAGCACCGGGCGCTCGGGGCGCCCGTTGGCCACGCTCGGGTGCTGGGGGCGCGCGCGCAGGTAGGTGTGGAAGCGGGCGGACATGTCGTCCAGGCCCTCCCCGTAGGAGCCGAACACCCACGGGGAGGTGTACGTCTGCCCGGCGCCGAGGATGATCTCCCCGGCCAGCAGCAGCTCCCCAGCGGCCAGGTGGCGGGCGCCGCCCTGGATCTTCTCGGCGAGGATCCGAGAGTTGCCCGACCACGCCACGTGCACGCCCCAGACCTCCCCGGAGCGGTAGCCGAAGCCGGCCCGGCCCGCCGCGACGATGAGCGTCGCGTCGTGGCCGCGGCCCTTGCGGACCTCGCGCAGGTGCGTACCGAAGGTGAAGGGCTTGCGCTGGGCGGCGCGCTCGCGGATCCAGCGGCCGGTGAAGTCGAGGATCTCGTCGGCCTCGGTGGGGACCGGCAGCGAGAGGTCGAGGGAGGACAGCATGAACTCGGGGACGTCGTCGCCCGCGGTGCTCGTCACGGCGACCCGGGTCCTCACCAGGCCGCTCGCGGTGAGCTCGAGGTCCAGGACCAGGGAGAGCGCGGCGTCGGCGTCGGTCGCGGTGACGCTGACCCGCTGGGAGCCGGGGTGCTCGCCGGCGCCGAGAGTGACGGCGCCGGGCTCGGTGCGGAACGCTGTCGAGAAGCTCGCGCCGTGGCGGTGGCCGGTCACTCCGGGGGTGCCCAGCCAGCCGACCGACTGCTCCGGGACGACCGAGAGCGGGACGGGCAGGTCGACGCTCGCGCCCGCGATCTGGGGGATGCTCGTGCGCCGCAGGGCCTCGAGCTCGGCGGCGGAGACCTCGCCGAGGTCTGCACCCCAGTGCAGGACGCGGGGAAGCAGCGGCCCCGCGCAGTCCAGGACGAGGCTCACCCCCGCCGCGCGCAGGTGGAGCAGGTCGGGTGCTGGGGTGATCACGGGCGTGACTCCTTCGTCTTGGGCTCGCTCCGGGCTGTCACCCCCGGCACTGTCAACGCTTTAGTTCTACGCTGAAACTTAGTGGGGTGTCAATGATCGGAGTCGATTTTCAGGGCAGATCCGAACGATTCCTGGAGGACACGCGATCGGGCGCCGTGCGGGTGGGCACCTTAGTTGACAGATGGAATAAACTCGCTCACACCATGAACCTTCTGGCTCCCGTCCCCGTCGCCTGGACGCCCCTGTCCGGGCCGACCCGGCAGATCGCCCTCGCGGTGCTGCTCGACGGCCCGCTCTCGCGCAGCGACCTCGCGCAGCGGATCGGCCTGTCTCCCGGGAGCCTCACCCGTCTCACCAAGCCGCTGCTCGACTCCGGCCTGCTCGCCGAGGCCGCCCCCGAGAACGCACCCGCACCCGGGCGGAGCGCCCGGCTGGGGCGCCCCGCCCAGCCGCTCGTCGTCGTCGCCTCCTCCCACCACGTCATCGGCATCAAGCTCACCGGCGACCACGCCTACGCCGCGCTCACCGACCTGCGCGCGGACGTCATCGCCGCCGACGACGCCCCGCTCCCCTCCCACGCCCTCGACGACGCGCTCGACATCGTCGCGCTGCTCACCGACCGGCTCGTCGCCCGGCTGGCCGAGCACCTCCCCGGGGCGCGGGTCACCGGGCTCGGGATCAGCCTCGGCGGGCACGTCGAGGGCCGCTCCCGGGTGACCCTGGCCGACCACCTCGGGTGGCAGGACGTCCCTCTCGCCGCCCTGCTCACCGAGCGCACCGGGCTGCGGACCGTCGTCGAGAACGACATCGTCGCGGTCACCGAGGCCACCCACTGGTTCGGCGAGGGGCACGGCTGCGACCGGTTTGCGCTCTTCACGATCGGGGCGGGGATCGGCTACGGGCTCGTCGTCCACGGGCGGGCCGTGTCCAGCCCCGAGGCTGGCCTGAGCCTGCTCTCCCACCTGCCCCTCGACCCTGCGGGACCGGTCGGCAGCTGCGGTCACACCGGCTGCGCGACGGCGATGCTCACCATCGACGCCCTCGTCACCCAGGCCTCGCACCGGCTCGGCCGTCCGGTCACCTACGACCAGCTGCTCGACCTCGCCGCGGCCGGCGACCCGGACGCCGGCGCCGTCGTGCAGCGCGCCGGCCGGGCGCTCGGGCGGACGCTCGCCGCGATCGCGAACTTCACCATGCCCGAGCGGATCGTGCTCGGCGGGGAGGGCGTGCGCCTGGCCGAGGTCGCCGCGAGCGCCGTCGCCGAGGGCCTGCACGCCGACCGCAACCCGCGCACCCACGACCCCGAGCTTGCCCTGCAGAGCCCCGAGCTCGCCCGCTGGGCCCGCGGCGCGGCCGTCGCCGCGATCCAGTCCCTCATCCTGGGCCGCTGACGCCGCCCTGCACACGCGACCTCCCCCTCCCCGTCCGCTGAGTGCGGTCGAACGGCTGCCTCCCGGGTGATTTGTCCAGCCGTTCGGCCGCACTCAGCGGGCTGGCGGGGGGCGCCGGAGGCGCTCGGGGCAGGTGACGGGTGGGAGAATCGTCCCCGTGTCCCGCGTAGATGAGCTCCTCGACGTCCTGCTCGCGGGCGGGCGTCGCTCGGACCGGCTCACGCACGTCGAGCACCTGCCCGCGCGCTCCGGCACCCAGGGCGACTGGCCCACCTGGGCCGACCCCGCCCTCGTGGCCGGGTACCGGTCGATGGGCGTCGAGCGGCCGTGGTTGCACCAGATCGAGGCCGCCGAGGCCGCGTGGCGTGGCCAGCACACCGTGCTGGCCACCTCGACCGGCTCGGGCAAGTCCCTCGCCTTCTGGCTCCCCGCCCTCACCGGCGTGCGCACCGACCGCGCCGGGCAGGTCTTCAACCCGGGCCGCATCGAGTCCGCCCGCGACCGCGGGTCGGTCCTCTATCTCAGCCCCACCAAGGCCCTCGCCGCCGACCAGCTCAACGCCGTCAGCGGCCTGCTGCGCGCGAGCGGCGCCCGCGACGTGCAGGTCGACACCTGCGACGGCGACACCCCCTTCGCCGCCCGCCGGTGGATCCAGGACCACGCCGACGTCGTGCTCACCAACCCCGACTACCTGCACTTCTCCCTGCTCGCCAACCACGCCCGCTGGGCCCGGTTCCTCCGCTCGCTGCGCTACGTCGTGGTCGACGAAGGGCACGCCTTCCGCGGGGTGTTCGGGGCGCACGTCTCCCTCGTGCTGCGCCGGCTGCAGCGCCTGGCCGTGCACTACGCACCGACCGGGCCCGCGGGTGGACGCCCTGGTGGCGGGTTCGGGCCGACCTTCGTCGTCGCCTCGGCGACCACCGCCGACCCGGCCGCGAGCGCGGCCCGGCTGATCGGCGTCGACCCGTCCGAGGTGGTCGCGGTGACCCAGGACGCCTCCCCGGCCGGGCGCAAGACCTTCGCGCTGTGGGAGCCGCCCGAGCTGCCGCCGATGCCTGGGACGGCTGGCTTCTCGCGGCTGGCCGGCGACGCCGCGGTCGCGGCGCTCACCGACGACGCGTGGTCGGTCGGTGCGGGTGGTCCCGGCGGGACGGGCGGGGCCGGGGCTGCGGCGGGCTCTGCGGCCGGCCTGGACGATCTGGGCCTGGTGGACGACGCCGACCCGGTCGACACCGGCGGCGACGGCCCCCGCCCGCGCCGGTCCGCCACGGCGGAGGCGGCCGACCTGCTCGCCGACCTCACCGTGCACGGCGCCCGGACGCTGGCCTTCACCCGCTCACGCCGCGGTGCGGAGTCCGTGGCGTCCACGACCGCGGACCACCTGCGCGCCGTCGACCCGGCGCTGGGGCGCGCGGTGGCCGCCTACCGCGGCGGGTACCTGCCCGAGGAGCGCCGGGCCCTGGAGGGAGCCGTCCGCTCAGGGGCGATCCGCGCGCTCGCCACGACCAACGCGCTCGAGCTCGGCGTCGACATCTCCGGGCTGGACGCGGTGCTCATCATCGGTTGGCCGGGGACCCGTGTCTCGCTCTGGCAGCAGGCCGGGCGGGCCGGGCGCGCCGGGTCGGACGGGCTGGTGACGTTCATCGCCCGGGAGGACCCCCTCGACACCTACCTCGTGCACAACCCGGCCGCGATCTTCGACACCCCGATCGAGGCGACCGTCTTCGACCCCACCAACCCCTACGTGCTGGCCGGTCACCTGTGCGCGGCAGCGGCCGAGCTGCCGCTCAAGGTCGAGGACCTGCCGCTGTTCGGCGGGGACGGCGCCCGGGTGCTGCTCGACCAGCTCACCGAGCGCGGCACGCTGCGGCGTCGGAGCTCGGGCTGGTACTGGACCCATCACCAGCCGGCGGCCGGCTTCACCAACATCCGCGGAGAGGGCGGCACCCCGGTCTCGGTCGTGGAGTCCGCGACCGGTCGGCTGCTCGGCACGGTCGACGGGTCCTCCGCGGACGGCTCCGTGCACGCCGGGGCGGTGTACGTCCACCAGGGCGAGAGCTTCGTCGTGGAGAGCTACGACCTCGTCGGCTCGGTCGCGCTCGTGTCCCGCAAGGACGTGGGCTACGGCACCTGGTCCCGGGACGTGACCTCGATCGCGGTCGTGGAGGAGAAGCAGCGCGCGGACTGGGGGGTCGCCGCCGGAGATGAGACCCGCTCACCGGTCGAGTGGGGGCTCGGGACGGTCGAGGTGTCGACCCAGGTGGTGAGCTTCCAGCGGCGCAGGCTGCCCGCCCAGGATGTCCTGGGCACCGAGGCGCTGGACCTGCCGGTGCGGACGCTGCGCACGTCGGCGGTGTGGTGGACGGTCTCGGCTGAGGTGCTCGAGGCTGCGGGGGTGGAGGCCGACGCCGTCCCCGGCGCACTGCACGCCGCCGAGCACGCCTCGATCGGCCTGCTCCCGCTGCTGGCCACGTGCGACCGGTGGGACCTGGGCGGGGTCTCGACCGACGTGCACATCGACACCGAGCGCGCCACGGTCTTCGTCTACGACGCCTTCGCGGGCGGCGCGGGCTTCGCCGAGCGCGGGTTCCACCTGGCGCGGGCGTGGCTGCTCGCGACCCGGGAGGCGATCGCCCGCTGCGCCTGCACCGATGGCTGCCCCGGCTGCGTCCAGTCCCCCAAGTGCGGCAACGGCAACCACCCTCTCGACAAGGCCGCCGCGGTGCGCGTCCTCGACGCCCTGCTCACCCACGCTCCGTCCCCCTGAGACGCGGCCCCGCGGCCCCGCGGCCCCGCGGCCCCGCGGACCCGCGGCCCCGGCCAGCCCAGCCCGCCCAGCCCCGCGGGTGTACGTTTCCCGCCCCCTTCTCGGCGAAAACGGGGCGGGAAACGCGCACCCGCGGAACCGAGTCGAGTCAGGTCGAGTCGGGTGGGGCTCGGTCAGAGGTCGGGGGCGCAGGGCGCCTGGCCCAGCAGGGACAGGCCGGTGAGGTCGCCGGACTGGAAGGTGGAGACGTACCCGGTCGCGGGATACATGAGCTGGGTCGGGTCATCGATGTGGTCCAGACCGACCAGATGACCCAGCTCGTGCCGCAGCACCGGCAGGTACGCGGGCACGTCGCCCTGCCCGGGGATGCGCAGCAGGTCGACGTCGAGGTAGACCGTGCCGCTGACGTAGTGGGTGACCGCCGTCGTGCGGCTGGTGATGCCGGTGCTGCTGGCCAGGCCCACCGTGTCCCCGGCCAGCCGGGGGACGGACACGTCGTCGGCGAAGCGGATGAGCACGGGGGCCCATCGGTCGCCGTACACCTCGGGCAGGTGCGCCGCCCGGTCCTCGACGGCGGCCTCGACGACGTCGCCGTCATCGGTGAAGGTGAGGCCTGTGACCGCACCGATCTCGGCGATCGAGGCCCGGACCGTCTCACCGAAGCCGGCCGGGGCGCCGGTGGGGTCGATGACGAAGTGGATCGGCCGGCACGGGGACCAGCCGTACGGGCTGGCGGGAGAGGCGCTGGGAGTCTTGAAGAGATACTGCTCGCTGAACATCTCCGGCACGACCACCGGGGCGATCCGGGACGATGCCTCCTCGAGCCCCGCCGGCGGGAGATGGCTGCCGTCGGCCGCCGTGCGCGGCAGGCCGCCGACCGTCCCACCGCCCGCTCTCATCTCAGCCAGGACCTCACGCGCCGTCTGGCGGTTCTCGGGGGACCACCCCCACCATCCAGCGCCCACCACGAGCAGCACTCCGAGCACGGCAAGCCACCGCGGGCGCCGGTTGCGAGGCCGCTGGCGGCCGCCCCGGGTGCCCCGGGTGCGCCGGCCGCGCCCGTCCCAGACCGGTCCGCCCGACGTCGTCCGCCATTCGGTCGCGACGGGCGACACACCGGCGATCTCGTCACGGATCCATTGCGGCACGCGCCCGGTCGGAGAACGTGGCAGGTCGTCGGGTGGGATCACACCCACCACATCGGCACAAACCCCCACCCCCGTGAGCCGCCACCCCCGCTGAGTGCGGCCGAACGGCTGCCCGGCGGGCGATTTGTCCAGCCGATCGAGCGCACTCAGCGGGAGCGAGGGCGGGCGGGAGGCGGGCGGGAGGCGGGCGGGCAGGAGGGGGCGAGAGGGGGCAGGGCGGGGTGTGACTCTCGTTACAGCCGGCGGAGAAGTGCTCGCCATGACAAAGGCATGCCTTACTTTAGTTAGGCGCACCTATGGTGGTCCTCCGAGCGGCGGAGGCCACGTCATCGACCTCAGGCAACGGAGACTCCAGACACCATGACCCTGCACAGCACGAAGACCTTCGTCGGAGCGGCAACCCTCCTGGCCGGAGCACTGCTCCTGACCGGCTGCGGCGCCAGCGCCAACGACGCCGCCGCGACCACGCCGGCGACCTCTGCTGCACCGTCCACCGTGTCCGTCGAGTCCAACCTCGGGACCGTCGAGGTCCCGGTCAACCCGGTCCGCGTCGTCGCCCTCGACAACACCTCCTTCGAGACGCTGCGCGACTGGGGCATCACGCCGGTCGCCGTGCCCAAGGGCCTGCTGCCCGGCACCGGCTTCGAGGACTGGATCGCCGACGAGTCCATCCTGGACATCGGCACCCACCGCGAGCCGAACCTCGAGCTCGTCTCGGAGGCCGACCCCGACCTCATCCTCGGCGGGTACCGCTTCGCCGAGGTGCAGAAGGACCTCGAGTCGATCGCGCAGACCATCGACATCGCCGGGTCCGACGAGGCCACCGGCGGCTACGTCGCCTCCCTCCAGGCGCAGACCACCACCCTCGGAGAGATCTTCCAGAAGCAGGACGAGGCCGCAGCGCTCATCGCCGACCTCGACGCCGCCTCGGCCGACGCCGCAGCAGCCACCAACGGCGAGACCGTCTTCCTCTCGGTCGTCAACGGCGGCAAGATCGACAACGGTGCCGAGCGCATCGGACGCATCCTCGAGCCGCTCAGCCTCACCGACATCTTCGCCGGCAAGGAAGGCGACATCCACGGCGACTCCGGCCTCGCCCCGGAGACCATCGCCGCGGCGAACCCGGACTGGATGATCGTGCTCGACCGCGACGCCGGCGCCAAGACCGAGGGCGCACAGCCCGCCAAGGCCATCATCGACGCGACCGAGGCCTTCGCCGAGACCACCTTCGCCCAGAACGACCAGATCATCTACCTGGACCCGCAGTTCTACACCCGCGAAGGCATCCAGGCCTACACGCAGACCTACGAGCAGGTCACGGCAGCCTTCACCGCCAAGTAGCACCACCCGCCCCGCGCCCCGGCGGGCCGCCCGGACCCTCGCGGACCGGCGGCCCGCCGTCGTGCACCCCGCCTCCCCCCCCCAAGGCCGTCCCCATGCCCCGCAGAATCCTGCTGCCGCTCGTCGCCGTCACGGTGGGCGCGCTGATCGTCGCGTCGCTGCTGGTCGGCGGGTACGACATCACCGTGTCGAACCTCTTCACCGACCCCGCGGCCCGGAACATGTTCGTCATCTCCCGGGTCCCGCGCACCCTGGCGCTGATCTTCGCGGCGGTCGCGATGAGCTTCTCCGGCGTCATCATGCAGATGATCACCCAGAACAAGTTCGTCGAGCCGACGACGGCCGGCACCAGCCAGTGGGCCGGGCTGGGTGTGCTCACCTGCCTGATCCTCGCCCCGGCCGCCCCGCCCCTCGTCAAGATGGTCGTGGCCAGCGGGTTCGCCTTCGTCGGGACGATGGTGTTCCTCGGCGTGCTGCGCCGGATCACGGTGCGCTCCTCGATCATCGTCCCGCTCGTGGGGATCATGCTCGGTGCGGTGGTCGGCGCGGTCACGACGTTCCTCGCGGGAACCTTCGACCTGCTGCAGTCGATGTCGGCGTGGCGCTCGGGCGGGTTCAGCGGCATCGTCCGCGGCTTCTACGAACCGCTGTGGGCGGTCCTGGTGATCGCCGTCCTCGCCGTCGTCATGGCGGACCGCTTCACCGCCGCCGGCCTGGGCAAGGACCTCGCGACGAACATCGGCATCCGCTACGAGCGGGTCGTCTTCGCCGGCGTGACGATGGTCGCCCTGGCCACCGGGATCACCTCCGTGGTGGTCGGCTTCATCCCGTTCCTCGGCCTCGTCGTCCCCAACCTGGTCTCCATGCTGCTCGGCGACGACCTGCGCAAGAACCTCCCCTGGGTCGCGGTCATCGGCACCGGGCTGCTGCTGGCCTGCGACCTCGTCGGGCGCACGGTCGTGGCCCCCATGGAGATCCCGGCCTCCGTCGTCCTGGGCGCCGTCGGCGCCGTCGTCTTCATCGCTCTGGTTCTGAGGCAGCGTCGTCATGTCAGTGCTTAGCCCCACCACCTCCGCGGCCCCGTCCGCGCTGCCCGACGCCGCGCCAGCCCGACGCCGTCGGCTCACCACGCGCTTGCCGCGCCTCCCGCGCCTGCCCCGCCTCCCGCGCCTCCCGGCGCGGGTCACTGCGCGCCTCACGCCCGCCGTGCGGCTGTGGATCGTCGGCGCGCTCACCGTGATCGCGATCGCGTGCTTCCTGCTCCTGTTCATCCGCGGGTCCTTCGACTTCACCTTCCCCCGGCGCCTGACCATGGTCGGGGCGATGGTCATCGCGGCGTTCACGCAGGGTGTGGGCACCGTCGTCTTCCACACGGTGACGAGCAACCGGATCCTCACGCCGTCGATCATCGGCTTCGACTCGATGTACACGCTCATGCAGACCCTCATGGTGTTCGTCTTCGGCGGGACGGTCATCGCGAGCACCGAGGGGCTGCCCAAGCTCGTCGCCCAGACCGCGCTCATGGTCCTGTTCGCCACGCTGCTGTACCGGTGGCTGTTCTCGGGGAGGTTCGGCAGCCTGTTCCTCATGCTGCTCGTCGGGGTGGTCATCGGGATGGCCTTCGACTCCCTCTCCACCTTCCTGCAGCGCCTGCTCTCCCCGACCGAGTACGACCTGCTCTCGGTCAAGCTCTTCGGCCGGCTCAGCGCGGTCAAGGACGACTACCTGCCGCTGGCCTTCGCCGTCTGCGCGGTGATCGCCGTGGTGATCTGGCTGCGCCGGATGCGCCTCGACGCGCTGCTGCTCGGGCGCGACGCCGCGACCGCGATCGGCGTCGACCACAAGCGCGAGCTCACCGTGATGCTCGTGCTGGTGGCCACGATGATCGCGTTCTCGACCGCGCTCGTGGGGCCGATGACCTTCTACGGCTTCATCGTCGCCACCCTCGCCTACCAGCTGGCCGGGACGTACAAGCACGCCTACGTCCTGCCGATGGCGTTCCTGCTCGGGCTGTTCACCCTCGCGGCGGGGCAGTTCCTCATGCAGCACGTCTTCTACGCCGCGGGCTTCCTCACCGTCATCATCGAGTTCGTCGGCGGCCTGCTGTTCCTCCTCATGATCCTGCGAAAGGGCACCCTGTGATCGAGTTCGCCGACGTCTCCAAGAGCTACCAGGACACCGTCGTCCTCGGCCCGGTCAGCGGCGTCATCCAGGACGGCGGCATCACCGCCGTCGTCGGCCCCAACGGCGCCGGGAAGTCGACCCTGCTGACCATCATCGGCCGGCTGCTCGACCCGACCTCCGGGACGGTGACCGTGGGCGGCATGGACGTGCGGACCACACGGTCCCGGGACCTGGCCAAGCACCTGTCGATCCTGCGCCAGGAGAACCACATGACCGCGCGGCTGACCGTCCGCGAGCTCGTGGGCTTCGGCCGGTTCCCGCACTCCCAGGGCCGGCTCACCGAGCAGTGCCGGGAGAAGGTCGAGGCCGCCATCAGCTTCCTCAACCTCACCGACCTCGCCGACCGCTTCCTCGACCAGCTCTCCGGCGGCCAGCGCCAGCGGGCCTTCGTCGCGATGGTGCTCGCCCAGGACACCCGGTACGTGCTGCTCGACGAGCCGCTCAACAACCTCGACATGAAGCACTCGGTGCTCATGATGCGCCAGCTGCGCCGGGCGGCCGACGAGCTGGGCAAGACGATCGTCATCGTCATCCACGACATCAACTTCGCCGCCGCCTACTCCGACCGGATCATCGCGCTACGCGACGGCCAGGTCGTCACCGCCGGGACCGTGGCGGAGATGATGGTCGACGACGTGCTCACCGACGTCTTCGACACCCCCGTCGAGGTGCACCACATCAACGGGCGCCCCACCGCCGTCTACGCCGCCTGACATCAAGGCCGCCCCTGACACCCGCCGCGTCCGACATCGGCGACGATAGACCCATGCCTACCGCCGACGAGCTGCTCGGACCCGACGTCGCCGAGCTCCTGCACCAGGTGATCGCGACCGCCGCCCCGGGGGCGGCGCTGCCCGAGCTGGCGCGGGCAGCGACCCTCCTGCCCGGCCGCACCCTGCGCGAACGCACCGACCTCCTGTCGGCCGCGGTGCTGAGCGACCTGCCCGGAACCTGGTCGAGCCTCGAGTCGACCCTGCGGCGCGCGCTGGCGGACGACCGCCTCTCCGGCTGGATGGTCTGGCCGGTCACCGAGGCCGTCACCGCCCGGGCCCTGGCCGACGACGACCCGGCGGCCTTCGAGGGCGCCCTCGCCCTGCTCGCCGACCTGACCGGGCGCCTCACGGCCGAGTTCGCGATCCGCCCGCTGCTCGCGAGCGACCTCCCCCGGGCGCTGGCGACGATCGCCGCCTGGACGGACCATCCCGACGAGCACGTGCGCCGGCTCGCGAGCGAAGGCACCCGCCAGTTCCTGCCCTGGGGCACCCGGGTGCCCGCCCTCGCCGCCGACCCGCGCGCGACCGTGCCCATCCTCGACGGTCTCTACCGTGACGAGAGCGAGGACGTGCGCCGCTCGGTCGCCAACCACCTCAACGACCTCAGCCGGCACTCCCCCGAGGTCGTCGTCGAGGTCGCCCGGCGCTGGCTGACCACGCCCGACGCCGCGACCGAGCGCCTGGTCCGCCACGCCCTGCGCACCCTCGTCAAGGCAGGCAACCCCGACGCGCTGGCGCTCCTGGGCTTCGCCCCGGCGCCAGGGGCCGTCGTGGACGGCCCCGTGCTCGCAGCGGCGGAGGTCCAGGTCGGCGACCTCCTCGCCTTCACCGCCACGGTGCGCAACACCGGGCGCGAACCGGCCCGGCTGGTCATCGACTACGTCGTCCACCACCGCAAGGCGAACGGCACCCAGACGCCCAAGGTCTTCAAGATCACCACCACGACCCTGCAGCCCGGCGAGCAGCTCACCCTCGCCCGGCGCCACTCCTTCAAGGTGATCACCACCCGCCGCTACCACCCCGGCGAGCACGCGATCGAGATCCAGGTGAACGGTGTGGCCAGCGGCCGGGCGACCTTCGAGCTGCTGCCGCCCACCTGACCCCTGGTCGCTCTCTGGTCGCCGCGCACCCCCGTGGGGGACACTGGGACGGTGACCACCTCCCTGCGTTCCCGGCTCAGCGACGGCCTCTTCGCCATGGTCGCCGGTCCCGACGGGCCCGCTGCCCGCGACCGCATCCATTCCACCCCCGGTCCACGGTGGTTCCCCGCGGGCAGCCCCATCCAGCGCGTGCACGGGGACACCTCGATGTACATCGGCGGCCTCCGCGCGCTGCTGCTGCAGTCCCTGCACCCCCTCGCGATGGCCGCGGTCGACGACTTCTCCGACTTCCGTCACGACGTGTGGGGTCGCCTGGCACGCACGAGCACCTTCCTCGCCGAGACGACCTTCGCCACGGCCGAGGACGCCGAGCGCACCGTCGCGGTGGTGCGCGCCGTGCACCGCCACATCAAGGGCACCGCGCCGGACGGTCGCCCCTACCGCGCGGACGACCCGCACCTGCTCACCTGGGTCCACGTCGCCGAGGTCGACAGCTTCCTGTCCGCGCACCAGCTCTTCGGGTCCGCCCCGCTGGCCGCCGCGGAGTGCGACACCTACCTCGCTCAGGCGGCCGTGGTCGCCATCAAGCTCGGCGCGAGCGATGTCCCGACCACCCAGGCGGAGCTGCGCACCTGCCTCCAGGAGTTCCGTGGCGAGCTCGCCAGCACCCCGGCCGCGCTCGACGTCGCGCGTTTCCTCATCGCCGACGCTCCCGTCCCTCGCCGGGCACGGATCCCGTACGCGCTGCTCACGCGCTCGGCGGTGGCGACGCTGCCGCCCTGGGCCCGCGCTCCCCTGCACCTGCCGGACCGTCCGCTGCTGGACCGCACCCTCTGGCGCGCCTCCGGGCACGTGGCCACCCGTGGGCTGCGCTGGCTCAGCGCAGCCCAGGACGTGCCCAGCACCCCGCCCGACCACGCACTCCGCTGAGTGCGGCCGAACGGCTGCCCAAACCGGACATCAGACAGCCGTTCGACCGCACTCAGCGGGAGTCGGCCGGGGACGGCTAGAGGCGGGCTTCGAGGGCTGCGAGCAGGACGCAGGTGGCGACGCCGTCCATCGACGCGCCGACGTCCTCGAGGGAGGGGAAGCTCGGCGCCAACCGGATGTTCGTGTTGAGAGGGTCGTTGCCGTAGGGGTAGGCGGATCCGGCGCCGGTCAGCGCGATCCCCGCCTCCTTGGCCAGCTCCACGACCCGCTTGGCCGTGCCGGGCACCACGTCGAGGCTGATGAAGTAGCCGCCCTCGGGCCGGGTCCAGGTCGCCACGCCGGCGCCGCCGAGCCGCTCGTCGAGGGTCGAGAGCACGAGGTCGAACTTGGGGGCCAGGATGGCGCGGTGCTTGTCCATGTGCGCGCGCACGCCGTCGGCGTCGGAGAAGAAGCGCAGGTGGCGCAGCTGGTTGACCTTGTCCGGGCCGATGCTCTTCTTCGAGTAGTGGGTGGTGTACCAGGCGATGTTCTCCGCGGAAGCGCCGAAGAAGCTCACGCCGGCACCGGCGAAGGTGATCTTCGAGGTCGACGCCAGGACGAGCGGGCGGTTGGGGTGACCGGCCTCGGCCGCGAAGCCGAGGATGTCCAGGGCGGGCGCGCCGTCGGCGACGAGGGTGTGCACGGCGTAGGCGTTGTCCCAGATGATGCGGAAGTCGGGGGCCGCGGTCGCCATCTCCACGAGCGCGCGGGTGACCTCCTCGGAGTACACCGCTCCGGTGGGGTTCGCGTAGGTGGGGACGGTCCAGATGCCCTTGATCGCGGGGTCGGTGGCCACGAGCGCCCGGACGACGTCCATGTCGGGGCCGTCAGGTCCCAGCGGCACCGGGATCATCTCGATGCCGTAGGACTCGGAGATCGCGAAGTGGCGGTCGTAGCCCGGGGTCGGCGCGAGGAACTTCACGACCGGCTCCTTGGACCAGGGGCGTTCGGAGTCCGTGGTGCCGTGCAGCAGCGCGAAGACGACGAGATCGTGCATGATCTCCAGGCTCGCGTTGTTGCCCGCGAGGAGCTGGGCGGCCGGGATGTTGAGCAGCTCGGCGAAGATCGCCCGGAGCCCGGGCAGGCCGGCCGTCCCGCCGTAGTTGCGGGTGTCGGTGCCGGCCTCGGTGAAGTCGTCGGCGCCGGGCAGGTCGAGCAACGCGTTGGACAGGTCCAGCTGCTCCGGTGCGGGCTTGCCACGCGTGAGGTCGAGGGACAGGCCCCGGGCCTTGAGCTCGGCGTACTTCGCTGACAACTTCTCGTGCTCGACGACGATCTCGGCGGGGCTGAGGGTCTCGATCGCAACCTGGGAAGACATCCGTGGCAACCTCTCACCGGCCGTGGCGCCGGACATGTGCAGACGTGCGGAGGGTGAGACCTGTTCGGTCCCCTACCGATCCTAGAGGTCCGGCGGGTTCGGGGTGCGCCTGTTCACGGAGAACAGCGGACGGAAGGCGTCCCGCAGCACCGCAGGGAAGGTCCCCAGCGCGGCGAGGAACCTCGCGCAGCTCTCGCAGCCGGACAGATGGTTGTCGAAGCGGCGGGCGGAGACCTCTCCGAGCTCCCCGCGCGCCCGGGCGTCAGCGCGCTGCACGAGCCACGCGCAGGCGTCGGTGATGGCCGGGTCGCAGATGAGCTCGACGAGCCACTCGGCCCGCAGCAGGGCGATCGACTGCGTGAGCAGCACGGTCACCTCGTCGACGTCCTCTCCCATCAGCGCCGCAACCTCGGGCGGGTCGACCTCTTCCACGACGGAGTACCACAGCACGGTCTGGACCCGCACGGACAGTCGGCAGCATGCCTGCAGGACGTTCGTCGGCGGCAGCGCGTCCCGCTCCAGGATGCCGAGCTCCTCGTGCAGCATGCGGAACAGGTAGGGGCGGAACGGCCCCATCGGGTCGAGCGCGATGGTGATCTGCCCGAGCACGCGGGAGAAGGCGCGCTTGACCACGCTCTCCGTCTCGCTGGCGCCCACCCGTGCGGTCGACGCGACAGCGCGGGCGGACTCCACGTGCCGATCCCACAGGTGGAGGTAGGAGTCAAGGTCACCGGCACGCACCTGCTCGACGAGGAGAGAGTCGGAGACCGCGACCTCCGCCCCCGGCTCTCGCGGGGGACCAGCGCCTGCACTGATGCTCACCGTCGTCCAGCTCCTCTGTTCCGCTGCGGGCACCGTGACGCTCCGGCCACGACCCAGCGCCGCCCGCCCAGGCGAGACTCCGGCGCTTCCAGTGGTGAAGACGTCTCCCGGCCGCGTGGCTGACGCTCACGAGCGGGTGAAATCGTCGTGGTCCACCGGTTCCCCTCATCGCTCATCGCGCGGCCGACGCCGGGCCGGCGCGCGCATCTGCCCGTGCGGCCCGGCCGCCCGGGGCCGGAACCTGCACCGAGACGGTGAACACCCCGGCGCCCTCGTCCTGGCAGGAGACCAGCGCTGCGCCGTTGCGGCGGACCGTCGCGCGCGCCGTCTCGCACGGTGCGCCGTCGCCGTACATCGCAGCGGTTGCCGCACCCAGCGCCCCCAGGTCAGCGGCTGCCTGCGCCTTCGAACGTGCCGCGGACGACCCGGCCAGCATCGCCACCACCACTGCGCCGGTCACCAGCACCGCGATGATCGCGAGCAGCAGCACGCCCGCGCTCCCGCCATCTCGGCACGGCCGGCTCAGTCGACGCGGCGGTCGCGGGCGGCGCGGGCGGCGCACGGTCCAGCCGGTCATCCGGAGCCGACCGGGCCCGGAGCGATCGCGCTCTCGAGCCATGCCGTCGCCTCACCCTGTGCGGTCAGGCCTCCCGAGAACCACCCTCGCGCGACCGGCGCACGGACGCGCACCGTGACCCACGGATCGGCACGCAGCACGGTCACGGAGAGGTCCTCCCCGCCCACGCGCCGCACGACCTCGACGATCCGGTCGTCGCTCTCGCCGGCCGCAGCGGCGCGGGCGCCGGCTCGCGCCGCGTCGGCCACCCGCAGCTGGGTGACCCCGGCCATCGCGACGAGGAGCACCGCGACCAGGACGAGGACCACCGCAGGGAGCGCGACCGCGAACTCCGCGGTGACGGCGCCACGGTCGGTGACACGCGCAGCTCCGGCGCCCGCCCGTCGTGCGCCGCCCGGTCCGGCGCCCACCAGCCCGGCACCCACCCGCCCGGCACCGGGCCGCTCCCTGCGGCGGTCGCCCATCTTCAGGCCACGCTCAGTGCGGACTCGATGAGTCCGGTGAGCAGGTTCCGCACGGTCTGGCTCTTGAGCACGAGGATGAGCAGGCCGGCGAAGCCCACTGCCGCGATGGTGGCGATCGCGTACTCCGCGGTCGCCATCCCGGCCTCCCTGCTGGTCGTCAGGGCGGTCACCACCGAGCGTCGCCACGCCCGGATGCGGCTCATCCCTGCCGGTCGCTGGCGGTGCTGCGAGCGCGGCCGTCGGGGAAATCGTGGATGCCTCCGTGGGTGCAGCCGTGGGTCAAGCCGTGGGTCAAGCCGTGGGTGCTGCCGTGGGCGGTGCGGCGCCCGCTCGGACGTGGTTCTCATAGCGGTTTCCTCTCGATCGAGGCGAACGCCGGTGCCTGCGCACCGGGACGCCTGCGCACCGTGGTCGGCGCGATCCCTCGACCCTGCGCCGACCAGCCCGGAGCGGGTGGCGCCGCAGGCGCCGGATGTGCGCGACCCACCACGACCGACGCCTTGTGCGCAGGATGTTCTGCCGCGCCCGACCGGGCACCGACCGGGCATCGACCGGGGCTGAGTCAACAGAGCGCGTCGGCCGAGCGCGTCGACGAACCCCGCCAAGGAGCACGTCACCCGAGCACCCCGGCTCCCAGGGACAGGAGCACCGGGACCAGCCCGATGAGCACGAAGGCCGGCAGGAAGCACAGCCCGAGCGGCAGCACGAGCCGCACACCGAGCCGGGCGGCCTCGGTCCGAGCCCGGGCCTCGGTGTCCTGGGTGATCTGCACCCCGGCCACCCGCAGCGCCTCACGCGGCGCCGAACCGTGCACCCACGCCGGCCGCAGCGCACTGGCCAACGGGGAGAACCTGTCCGGGGCGGGCGCCCAGGCCCTCTCCCAGGGGGCACCGAGCAGCAGCGCCGAGGCGACGGATCCGAGGGCACGGCCGTCAGGGCCGCCGAGGGCTCGCCCGGTCGCCTCGAGCGCACGCGGCAGCCCCGCCCCGGCGCTCAGTGCCGCCCCGACGAGGTCGAGCACCACAGCGAGCTGGACGTGCGGCTCGCCCCACGGGTGTCCGCCGCGGCGGCGCAAGCCAGGAGGCCGGCCACGACGCCGGAGGGAGCCGCGCCGGTCCAGGACCGCGGGGCGCCGGCCCGCCACTCGCCAGGGCATGAGCCCGATCCAGACGAACGCAGCCACCACAGCACCCACCGCGACGCTCCCCGCGATCACGGCGGGTCCCCGGCCGCGCGCGCCCGAGCCACCAGCCGGGTGGTCCACCGGTGCCCGACGCCGACCAGCACCAGGCCGCCCACCGGCGCCGCCGCCCCCACCCCACCGGCCAGCAGGAGACCCAGCAGGTCCGCGCCCAGCGCCAGGCCCAGGACCGCGCCGATGCCGGGCAACCAGGCCAGCACCCGCGCCGTCGACCGCGGGCCGGCCAGCGCTGCCGCGCGCTCCGACTCCGCCCGTGCCGCGCTCACGAGCGTGGCGACGATCGCCTCCAGCACGACGGCGAGGGGCGCCCCCACCTCGCTGGCCAGGCGGCACGCGGCCACGATCGCCGCCACCTGCCGCCGGGCCTGGTCCACCTCCCCCGCGCGCCCCGACCCGTCGCCCGCGGCGACCAGGGCGGTGAGGTCGTCGGCGTCGGGCACACCGAGCCGATCGACGCGCACCTCACCCACCATCTGCCAGGCCTGACCAGGGCTGACGCCACCCCGCAGGAGCCCCGCCACCTGCGTCACGACCACCTGCACGCTCGGCCGCCCGTCACCGGTGCCGGTCCGCGGGCCGCCCATCGCCCCGGGCCGCCCCCACCCAAACCGCCCGCGGCCGGTTCCCGGTCGGCGACCGTCCCCCCGGTCGCGGCCACCCAGCCGTCTCACCGGGCGACCCCGAGGCCCCCCGAGTGCCAGGACCGCGCAGCCCACCAGCATCCCGACCGCCACGCCCGACGCTCCGGCCTCCGCGATCGCGTCCCCGGTGACCGTCAGGACATCGCGCACGACCCCCGGGCTCGCCGTCACCGCACCTCCCGCAGCCCGCTGTCACCAAGGTCGTCACGAACACCGGCACGAACACCGTCGCCAGCACCGTCCCCCACCCCCAGCCGCCGGGCCAACCCCGGCCACTGCGCATGCTCCTGCGGCGCACCGACCCCGTTCCAGGTCAGGGCCGGCGCCACGACCAGCCGGCCCGTCCCGTCCCGGCGCACCGCGCCGATCTCGGCGACGAACCGGCGGGCCACCTCACCGGGCCGCCGGGTCCGGCGCAGATGGATCACGACGTCGAGCGCGCTGAACGCCTGCGCCGCGACGCTCTCCCGGTCCATCCCGGCCAGGGCCGCGAGCGCCTCCAGCCGGGCCGGGACGTCAGCCGCGGTGTTGGCGTGCACCGTCGCGCAGCCACCCTCGTGCCCGGTGTTGAGAGCGGTCAGGACGTCGCGCACCTCGGCGCCGCGGCACTCCCCCAGCACGATCCGGTCCGGGCGCATCCGCAGCGCGGTGCGGACCAGCGCCGACAGGTCGACCGTCCCGGAGCCCTCGACGTTGGGCTGGCGCGCCACCAGCGCGACGACGTGCGGGTGCTGAGGAGCCAGCTCCCGGGCCTCCTCGATCGTGACGATCCGCTCGGCCGGGTCGACCATCGAGAGCAGCGCGGCGAGCAGGGTGGTCTTCCCGGTGCCGGTCGACCCGGAGACGAGGAAGCTCACCCGCCCGGCCACGATCGCGCGCAGGACCGGCTCCCAGCCGGGCGGGATCATCCACGCTGCGACGAGCTCGGCGAGGGTGAAAGCCCGGGTGCGCAGGACCCGCAGCGAGATGAGGGCCCCCGAGGTGCAGACGGGCTCGATCACCGCGTGCAGCCGGGTGCCGTCGGGCAGCTGCGCGTCGACCGTGGGGCACGCGTCGTCCAGGCGTTGCCCGCCGGCCGCGGCCAACCGCACCGCGAGGGTGCGCACGTCGCGGGCCGTCCCCAGGTCGACGTCGGTGCGCTCCAGCCCGCGCCCGCGGTCGATCCACACCTCGGTGGGTCCGTTCACCAGGACATCACTGACGTGGGGATCATCCAAGAACGGCTGGAGCTCCCCGGCACCGAGCAGCTCGGCGCGCACCTCCGCGACCATCTCCTCGAGCGCGGTGCTGCCCAGCACGAGCCCGCTGGCCCGCAGCGCGTCGACCACCTGGTCCCGGCTCGGGCGCCCGGCCACCCGGGACAGCCGCTCACGGATCCCCGAGAGCACCGGTTCCCCGCCCCAGGTGCCCGGAGTCGCGGACCCGGTCACCGCAGCGCCCACCGTCGTGGCCCGGTCCCACGGCCGGTCGCGCACACCCGGGTGAGGACGTCCAGGGCCACGGCGCCGAGCCCGCGCGACCTCCGTCGGGGGAGGCGCGGGCCTTCTCCCCGTTCCAGGGTGGCGGTCATCGACCGCACGTCCCTGAGCTCACCCCACAGGTCGAGCCCGCTGGCCGTGGCCACGTCCAGGGCGGTGAGCCGCCCCGCCGCCGGCCCGCGCACCACCACCCCGGCGGCCACCTCCCGGTCGAGCACGCCGTCGAGCGCGATCGCCCCCGCGACGGAGGTGAGGTCGCGTCGCGCCAGCACCACCCACGCCGTGCAGTCCCCGCTCCACCGCGTCACCTGCGCGGCCGGCATGTCGTGCACGACGACGTCGCAGGCCCGGGTGAGCGCGCCCACCACGTCCCGGGGCACGTCGTCGGGCAGGGCGCCCGGGCGGGTGCGGTCGGCGCTGAGCACACCCGCGCCGCGCCACCGGGGCAGCAGCGCGTGCAGCTGGTCTCCGACCACCTCCCCGCGGGCGGAGTGCAGGTCGGGCCAGCGCAGCCCCGGGTCGTCCTCGATGCCGAGCAGGACGTCGAGGCCGCCGCCGTCGCGCGCGCCGTCGACCAGGACGGTCCGGGCGCCCTCGCGGGCGGCGACGGCCGCGAGGGCCGCCGCGAAGACCGACGCCCCCGCCCCACCCCGCGCCCCGACGACGCCGATCACCGCCCGGGCGTCGTGCGCCCGAGCAGTCCCGCTGCCCTCCTCCGCTCCCGTCCCGTCTCCCATCACGCCATCGTCACCGGGCTCCTGTGGCGCCCGCTCCACCGGGACGGGCACCTGTGCGCGGGCGCACCGTCACCAGAGCTGGGGACGACCTCTTCCCCGGGGCGAGCCCACCGGTGCGGGCGACTGCTGGGAGCGCACTGGTGGAAGCGCCCTGGTGGACGCACCCCGCCGGGCTAGGCTGACAGCGTGAACCACGACACGGAGCCACGCCGTACCGCAGCGTTCTTCGACCTGGACAAGACGATCATCGCGACGTCCTCGGCGGCGGCCTTCTCGCGGCCGTTCTATGCGGGTGGTCTGATCAGCCGGGGCGCGGTGCTGCGCAGCGCCTACGCCCACTTCCTGTACATGGTCGGCAGCGCCGACGCCGACCAGACCGAACGCATGCGCGCGCACCTGAGCTCGATGGTCACCGGCTGGCCGGTCGACCAGGTCTCCTCGATCGTCGCCGAGACGTTGCACCAGCACATCGACCCCTACGTGTACTCCGAGGCCGTCGACCTCATCGCGGGCCACCACGCCGCCGGGCGCGACGTGGTGATCGTCTCGGCCTCGGGCTCCGAGCTCGTCGAGCCGATCGCCGCGGTGCTTGGCGCGGACCACGCGATCGCCACCCGGATGGAGATCGCCGACGGCCGGTACACCGGCCAGATCGACTTCTACGCCTACGGGGAGAACAAGGCCCTGGCGATCGTCGACCTGGCCCGTCGCGCCGGGTACGACCTCGAGCGGTCCTACGCCTACTCCGACTCGATCACCGACGCACCGATGCTCGAGGTCGTCGGGCACAGCTTCGCCGTCAACCCCGACCGCACGCTGCGCCGCCTCGCCGTCGAACGCGGGTGGGGCGTGCTCACCTTCAACCGGCCGGTCGTCCTCAGCCGGCGCATGTCCCCGCGCACCTCGGCCCTGACGGTCGTCGCCGTGGCGGCGGCAGCCACGACGGCGGTCCTGCTATGGCGTACGGTCCGTTCGCGGACGCACAGGCCCTTCCCACCACTTCCCAAGCGGGGGGAACTGGGGTAGAAATGAAGAACAACAGCACATGTACAGCGAACCGGAACCCACGTGCGATCAGTCCACGTTAGGACGTGTTGACCGGGCTAGTCCCGTAGCAACAACTCACACTGCACGCCTGCTCTCCGTTCGCCAGTGCCGACCTGACGGCGCCTCTTCTTCCGAGGGGGCGCCGTCAGGTCGTTCCATGCCAGACGGCGCCCCGCCCGTCTCCCCTCCCCCAGGGCCCCCGCTCCGAACTCGTGAGCCGGTCGCCGACCTCGTGAGCCACGGCGGTCGCGCCGCCCGATCGCCCCGTGGCTCACGAGGTCGGCGGCGCGCTCACGAGGTCGGCGACCGGGACGCTCGTGCCGCCTCGCCCGGTTGTGCCACCGGGCTTGATCACTAGGGTGTGGTCATGACGACAGTGCCGAGCGTGTCCTCCTCGATCACGATCCGCCTCGAGGTCGAGGCCCGGCCGACCGCGGTGAGCGAGCTGACCACAGTGATCGAGCAGACCGGGGGGATCGTCACCGCCCTCGACGTGACCGCCTCCGGCCACGAGCGCATCACGGTGGACCTGACCTGCGCGACCCGCGGGGACGACCACGCCTCCGAGATCGTCGACCAGCTCAAGACCCTCTCCGGCGTGGTCGTCGGGCCGGTGAGCGACCGGACCTTCCTGCTGCACCTGGGTGGCAAGCTGCGGATCGAGTCGAAGGTCCCCATCCGCAACCGCGACGACCTGTCGATGATCTACACCCCGGGTGTGGCCCGGGTCTGCGAGGCGATCGCGGCGAACCCGGCCGACGCCCGCCGTCTGACCATCAAGCGCAACACGATCGCGGTGGTCACCGACGGCACGGCCGTGCTCGGCCTGGGGAACATCGGACCGCTCGCCTCCCTCCCGGTCATGGAGGGCAAGGCCGCGCTGTTCAAGCGGTTCGCCGGGATCGACGCGTTCCCGATCGCGTTGGACACGACCGACGTCGACGAGATCGTCGCAGCCGTCAAGGCGATCGCGCCGGTCTTCGCGGGCATCAACCTCGAGGACATCTCCGCCCCGCGGTGCTTCGAGATCGAGCGCCGGCTGCGGGCCGAGCTCGACATCCCGGTGTTCCACGACGACCAGCACGGCACCGCGATCGTGGCGCTGGCCGCGCTGACCAACGCCCTCAAGGTGGTCGAGAAGACCATGGCCGGCGTGCGCATCGTGCTGTCCGGGGCGGGGGCGGCGGGGACGGCCGTGCTCAAGCTGCTCCTCGCGGCCGGTGCGGTCGACGTCGTCGTCGCCGACATCGACGGGGTGGTCAGCCGCGGGCGCGCGGGCCTGAACCCCTCGCTGACCTGGGTCGCCGAGCACACCAACCCGCGCGGGGTCTCCGGCACCCTGCGGGCCGCGATGGCCGGCGCGGACGTGTTCATCGGCGTCTCCGCCCCGCACATCATCTCCGGGGCCGACGTCGCCACGATGGCCCCGCGGTCCATCGTCTTCGCGATGGCCAACCCCGAGCCGGAGATCGACCCGGACGAGGCGGCCCTGCACGCCGAGATCGTGGGGACCGGGCGCAGCGACTTCGCCAACCAGATCAACAACGTCCTCGCCTTCCCCGGGGTGTTCCGCGGCCTGCTCGACGCCCAGTCGCACAAGGTGACCGACGCGCTGCTGCTCGCCGCCGCCCAGGCCCTCGCCGCGGTGATCAGCGACGACGAACTCAACCCGACGTACATCATCCCGAGCGTCTTCAACCCCCAGGTGACGACGCTGGTGGCCGCGGCCGTGGAGGCCGCCGCGCGGGCCTGAGCCAGGGGGGCGTCCTGCCCGACGCCGCGCAGCCCCGACCGCGCACAGCCGGGGCCCGCGCGCCCGGCTCACAGGTGGCGCAGGTACCGCCCCGGGGCGTCGAGGAAGGACCGCCAGTTCTGCACGAGCTCCAGGTCCTCCCACTCGGTCACCCGCAGCCCCCAGTCGCCGACCTCGTAGATCGTCGCCCCGGGCAGGGACGCCAGGACGGGTGAGTGGGTGGACAGGATCACCTGGGAGCCGCCCTGGGCGAGCAGGTCCTTGAGGATCCCCAGCAGCGCGAGGCACCCGGTGAAGGACAGCGCCGACTCGGGCTCGTCGAGCAGCCACAGTCCGGGCTTCTTGAACCTGTCGACCACCAGCTCGAGGAAGGACTCCCCGTGGGAGATCTCGTGGAAGGTGGCCTCGGGACCACCGCCGGGGTTCTGCTCGAGGTAGGTGAACAGCCCGTGCATCGTCTCGGCCCGCAGGAAGTACCCGCGGTGAGTGGTGCCCGCGTTGCGCTCGAGCTGCAGGTGCGTGCCGAGGATCGACTCCGAGACCCGGGTCGAGTGCATCGCCCCGGTCGAGCCGCCCTCGGGGGAGAGCCCGTACGCGATGGCCACCGCCTCGACGAGGGTCGACTTCCCCGACCCGTTCTCACCCACGAGCACGGTCGCCGGGCCGAGCTCGAGCCCGTCGTCGAGGATCTGGGCCACCGGCGCGAGCGTGGCCGGCCACTCCCCGCGCGGCATGGGGTCCAGCGCATGGTCGGCGAGCCGGCGGATCGGGTACCTGTCGAGCCTCATGCCACATCGTCCCAGGTCCCAGCAGTCCCGGGGAAGAGGTGGCGCGCGCTCCCGCCGGCTACCGCCAGGCCGCCCGCACGTACTGCGCCGGCCAGCGGGCGTCGTCGTCGGGCAGGCCCAGGGCGTGGGCGGCGCGCAGCGGCCAGTGCGGGTCGCGCAGGGCCTCGCGGCCCAGCAGGATCGCGTCGGCCGACCCGTCGAGGAGCACCTGCTCGGCCTGGGCCGGGTCGGTGATCAGCCCGACGGCGCCGACCGGCACCCCGGCCACGCCGCGCACGTCGCGGGCGGCCGGGACCTGGTAGCCGGGGCCGACCGGGATCGGGGCAGGGGCGTTGCCGCCGGTGGAGACGTCGATGAGGTCGACGCCGTGCTCACCGAGGACCTTGGCGACCTGCGCCATGTCGTCGACCGAGAGCCCGCCGGGCAGCCAGTCGGTCGCCGAGATCCGCACGAACAGCGGCTTGGACTCCGGCCACACCGCACGGACGGCGTCGGTGGTCTCCACGAGCAGCCGGGCCCGGTTCTCGAGCGACCCGCCGTAGGCGTCGGTGCGGGTGTTGGACAGCGGGGAGAGGAACTGGTGCAAGAGGTAGCCGTGGGCGGCGTGGAGCTCGACGACGTCGAAGCCGGCTGCGTCCGCGCGCCGGGCCGCGGCGGCGAAGGCCGCGGGCACGTCGGCGATCTCGGCGTGGGAGAGCTCGCGCGGGGCGCCGTAGCCGGGGAACGCCTCGGGTGAGGGGCCGACGGTCTGCCACCCGCCGTCGGACGCCGGGACGGAGCCCTGGAGCGGTGACCACGGACGGAAGGTCGAGGCCTTCCGGCCGGCGTGGGCGAGCTGGATGCCGATCGCGGCGCCCTGGGCGTGGACGAAGTCGACGATCGGCGCCCAGGCGCGGGTGTGGGCGTCGGACCAGATCCCGGCGTCCTGCGGGGTGATCCGTCCCTCGGGCACGACGGCGGCGGCCTCGGTGAGCAGGAGACCGAACCCGCCCTGTGCGCGGGCGCCCAGGGTGACGAGGTGCCAGTCGCCGGGCAGTCCGTCCGTGGCCGAGTACTGGCACATCGGGGCGAGCCAGATGCGGTTGGGGACGGTCAGCGCGCGCAGCGTCAGCGGCTCGAAGAGCAGGGGGCGGGTCATGGCAGGTCCAACCGCGCATCCGGGAGCGGCATTCCCGGCACCCACGCCACGCACACCCGGCTGCGCGGCACAGGACAGCGCAGCACCTGTCATGACGATGCTGACGGCGCGTCGGGTCATTGGTCCCACGATTCGGGGGTGGTGCACGGTGATGCTTGTGGGGTGCTGACGATCCCAGAAACCATGGAGTACCAGCGGGCCGCGGCCCGGACCAAGGTCGAGGCGACCCGTCGTCCGGTCGCCTACGCGGTCCAGTCGATGCTCGCCGGTGCGTACATCGGGGTCGCGGTCGTCCTCATGGCCTCCGCAGCGGGTCCGTTCCTCGCCGCCGGCTCGCCTGCGACCAAGCTCATCTCCGGGCTGGTCTTCGGTATCGCCCTCACCCTGGTGATCATCGCCGGCGGTGAGCTGGTGACCTCCAACATGATGACCCTCACCCAGGGCGCGATCGGTGGCCGCATCTCCTGGCGGGAGGGCGGGCTGACGATGCTCTTCTGCTTCGTCATGAACATCGCCGGCTCCTTCGTCTTCGCCGCGCTGGTCCACTACTCCGGGGTGCTCGGCCCAGAGACCCCCGGCGGCAAGATGATCGCCGGCATGCTGGCGGCCAAGGGCAGCGAGAGCACCTCCGAGCTGTTCTTCCGCGCCATCCTCTGCAACATCCTCGTCTGCCTGGCCGCGTGGTCCGCGGTCCGCCTCACCTCCGAGGGCGCCAAGCTGGCCGTCATCTTCTGGTGCCTGCTCGCCTTCATCACCTCCGGGTTCGAGCACGTCGTGGCGAACATGACGACCTTCGGCCTGGGCCTCATCGGCGGCCTCCCCGAGGCGAGCTGGAGCGACTTCGCCCGCAACATGGGCGTCGTCGGGCTGGGGAACCTCGTCGGCGGCGGCCTCATCGTGGGCCTGGGCTACGCGGTCATCGCCGGCCCGCTGCGCCCGGCACTCCCCGCCGCACCGGTCAGCCCCGTCACCGCCGACGCGCAGGTCGTCGCGGCGGTCGTCGCGACCCCGCTCACCTCCGCGGCTGCCGCCTCGGCCCCCGTCGCCACCGGTGCGGGCACCTCAGACCCCCTCGACGCCGATGACAGGGTCACCGCACACCCCTAGGGCCACCGCTCCCCCGCCCGCACGCGGGCCCGGACGACCAGCTCACCGATCCTCTCGCTCACCTCGCCGGCGGCTCGGGCGACCACCTCACCCGGATCGGTGAGGTGGTCGTCCGGGCCGTAGGCCTCCTTCGGCACGACGACGCAGACCCCGGGCTTGACGAGGTCCACCCGGACCCGGTCGAGCACCTGGGTGATCTGCTCGTTGCACTTGTTGCCGCCGTGCGAGCCGTAGGAGATCACCAGCCCCGGCAGCCCACGCCATTCTGCGAACAGGTAGTCGATCGCGTTCTTCAGCGGCGCCGGGTATCCCCAGTTGTACTGCGGAGTGAGGAAGACGACCGCGTCCAGCGCGCTGATCGTGCCGGCCCAGCGCCGGGTGTGCTCGTGGGCGTACCCGCCCAGCGAGGGCATCCGCGGCTCGTCGAGGAAGGGCAGCGCGAGCGCACGCAGGTCGACTGTCGTCACCGCCGCGTCGGGGCAGACCTCCCGGACGATCCGGGCGACCTCCCGGCCGAGCTGACCGCCCACCCGCACCGGTCGTGTGCTTGCCACCACCAGACCGACCAGCGGTCCGGCCACCTCCGTCCCTGGGTCCACCGTCACAAGATTGGTCGCCATCGGTCCATTCGAGCACCGGGTGCTCCTGCTCGCCCGACCGCGCCCATCGGTCCCACCGGTCCCACCGCCGAGCGGGGACGGGAGCAGCTCGCCACCCGAAACGTTTCACCCGTGGAACCGGGCCGCCAACCGTTGGTAGACAGTGTCCGCGAGGTCAGCGCCGACGTCCTGACTTCTCCGCCGTCCACCGAGGAGTCCACCATCATGCAGGTCAAGAAGCGCCTTACCGGGTTGGCCGTGACCGTCACGGCCGCCGCCCTCTTCCTTCCGCTCACCGGGGTGGCTCAGGCCGCCGACGACGACGGCATCCACGTGAACGACGGCCGCATCTACGAGGAGGACGGCACCGAGCTGGTGCTGCGCGGCGTCAACCACGCCCACACCTGGTACGCGAGTAAGACCCAGTCCTTCGCCGACATCTCCGGGCTGGGCGCCAACTCCGTGCGCACCGTCCTGTCCAGCGGCGACCGGTGGACCAAGAACGACGTGGCCGACGTCAAGAACGTCGTCCGGCTGGCCAAGGACGCCGACCTCATCTCGATCCTCGAGGTCCATGACACGACCGGCTACGGCGAGCAGTCCGGTGCGGTCACCCTGGACAACGCCGTCGACTACTGGGTGTCGATCAAGGACGCGCTGGTCGGGCAGGAGGACTACGTGATGATCAACATCGGCAACGAGCCCTACGGCAACTCCGAGAGTGTCAACGCCACCTACGTCGCGGACAACGTCGCCGCGATCAAGCGTCTGCGCGCGGCCGGGTTCACGCACACGATCGTCGTGGACGCCCCGACCTGGGGTCAGGACTGGAAGGGCCAGATGCGGGACAACGCCGCGCAGATCTACGCGGCGGACTCGACAGGCAACACCGTGTTCTCGGTCCACATGTACGGCGTCTACGCCCAGCCCAGCACGGTGACGAACTACCTCAACGCCTTCCGCGCGAAGAACCTGCCGCTCATCGTCGGCGAGTTCGGCAACACCCACTCCGACGGCGACGTCGCCGAGGACACGATCCTGTCCGAGGCCGAGCGCCTGGACATCGGCTACCTCGGCTGGTCGTGGTCGGGCAACGGCGGCGGCGTCGAGTACCTCGACCTCGCCACCGGTTTCGACAAGAACACCCTGAGCACCTGGGGACAGCGCCTGTTCAACGGCCCGAACGGCATCAAGGCGACGTCCGTCAAGGCGTCGATCTTCGGTGGCTCGACCACCCCGACGCCCGAGCCGACCGTCGACCCCACGACGGACCCCACGCCCGAGCCGACCGTCGACCCCACCACCGACCCGACGACTCCGGCCGGTTCCTGCACCGCGGTGTACTCGACCCTCGGCTCGTGGCCAGGCGGATTCCAGGGCCAGGTCGTGGTGACCGGCGGCGCGGCACCGATCACGTCCTGGACGACACGCTGGGCCCTCCCGTCCGGGACCACGATGTCGCAGTCCTGGGGTGGCAGGTCCACCGTGGCCGGCTCGACCGTCTCGGTGGTCAACGAGGCCTGGAACGGCTGGGTGACCGCCTCGAGCTCCGCGACGATCGGTTTCATCGGCTCAGGCCCAGCCCCGACCGCCCCCGTCACGGTGAGCTGCGCCGGCCGGTGAGCCGCGCCTGACCACCACCTCGACGTGGCCGCTCTCCCGCACGGGAGAGCGGCCATCTCCATGCCCGCGGCTCCCCACCGGTCGGCCCCGGCTCGGCGTCGCACGACGCCCAGGACCGTTTGACGACAGATCGGCGCGGAGTTTGTTTGGTGTCCTCGGGTGTGGGCCAGCGCACATTAGACTCCGGGTGGGACGAAGGTCCCGCCCGCAACAGAGTCGATGCGCACCGGAGGTAGTCGTGACCCAGGACAACCAGCCCACAGGTCTGGAGAACCTACTCCACGAGACCCGGGCCTTCCCCCCGACCGCGGTGTTCGCCGCCCAGGCCAACGCCCAGCCCGACCTGTACGAGCGTGCCGCCACCGACCACCTGGGATTCTGGGCCGAGCAGGCGAACGAGTGCGTCACCTGGAAGACCCCTTTCACCCAGACCCTGGACTGGTCGGACGCACCCGTCGCCCGCTGGTTCGCCGACGGCACCCTCAACGCCGCCTACAACGCGGTCGACCGCCACGTCGTGGAAGGCCGCGGAGACCGCGTCGCGCTGCACTTCGAGGGCGAGCCCGGGGACACCCGCACCGTCACCTACGCCGAGCTCCAGCGCGAGGTGTCCCGCGCGGCCAACGTGCTGTCCTCGCTCGGGGTGGCCAAGGGCGACCGCGTGGTCATCTATCTGCCGATGCTCGTCGAGGCCGTCGTGGCGATGCTGGCATGCGCCCGGATCGGCGCGCCGCACTCGGTCGTCTTCGGCGGGTTCTCCGCCGACGCCCTGCGCAGCCGCATCGCCGACGCCGAGGCGAAGGTCGTCATCACCTCCGACGGCGGCTACCGCCGCGGGTCCGCGACCGCGCTCAAGCCCGCCGTCGACGAGGCGGTCGCCCCCCGTGAGGGCGCGCCGGCGTCGTCCGTCGAGCACGTGCTCGTGGTGCGCCGCACCGGCCAGGACGTCGAGTGGACGCCGGGCCGCGACATCTGGTGGCACGAGGCGCTGGAGGCGGCCGACGTGCAGCACACCCCCGTGTGGGTGGACGCCGAGCACCCGCTGTTCATCCTCTACACCTCCGGGACCACCGGGAAGCCCAAGGGCATCCTGCACACCACCGGCGGGTACCTCACCCAGGCCGCGTACACCCACAAGTACGTCTTCGACCTCAAGGCGGACACCGACGTGTACTGGTGCACGGCCGACGTCGGCTGGGTCACCGGGCACACCTACGTCGTCTACGGACCGCTCGTCAACGGCGCCACCCAGGTCATCTACGAGGGCACCCCGGACTCCCCGCACCAGGGCCGCTGGTGGGAGATCGTCGAGAAGTACAAGGTCTCGATCCTCTACACCGCCCCCACCGCGATCCGCACCTGCATGAAGTGGGGCGAGGAGATCCCGAACAAGTACGACCTGTCCTCCCTGCGGGTGCTCGGGTCGGTCGGGGAGTCGATCAACCCCGAGGCGTGGATGTGGTACCGCCGGGTCATCGGCGCCGACACGGCACCGATCGTGGACACGTGGTGGCAGACCGAGACCGGCGCGATGATGATCTCGCCGCTGCCGGGGGTCACCGCGACCAAGCCTGGCTCCGCCCAGACCCCGCTGCCCGGGATCAAGGCGGACGTGGTCGACGACGAGGGCCACCCGGTGCCCGACGGCGGCGGCGGGTACCTGGTGCTCACCCAGCCGTGGCCGGCCATGCTGCGCGGGATCTGGGGCGACCTGGAACGGTTCAAGGACACCTACTGGTCCCGGTTCCGGGGCATCTACTTCGCCGGCGACGGAGCCAAGAAGGACGACGACGGCGACATCTGGCTGCTCGGCCGGGTCGACGACGTCATGAACGTCTCTGGCCACCGGTTGTCCACGACCGAGATCGAGTCGGCGCTCGTCTCCCACGAGATGGTCGCCGAGGCCGCCGTGGTGGGCGCCGCGGACGAGACCACCGGGCAGTCGGTGGTGGCCTTCGTCATCCTGCGGTCCTCCTTCGCCACCGGCGCCGACCCCGAGGAGGTCCAGACCCTCCTGCGCAACCACGTGGCCAAGCAGATCGGGCCGATCGCCAAGCCGCGCCGGATCCTCGTCGTCTCTGAGCTGCCCAAGACGAGGTCGGGGAAGATCATGCGGCGTCTGCTCCGCGACGTCGCCGAGAACCGTGTGGTGGGCGACGCCTCGACCCTGGCCGACTCCTCGGTGATGGCTCTCATCTCGAGCGGGCTTGCCGCGCCAGCCCCCTCGCCTGAGGGATGATTGGTGCATGACTGAAACGAATGTCTCGTCCCCCGCTGTGATCGACGACCTCGCCCGGGCGGCAGTCCAGATGGGTGAGGGTGCCTCGCCGGAGGAGTCGAGCCTGCGCTGGGGCGCGCTGTGGCGCGTGGTGCTCGGGCTCGAGCGCTGGTTCTTCGTGCGCGACGACGCCGAGACCCTGCGCCCGGGGCTGGTGACCTTCGACGGTCAGCTGGCGGTGCCGGTCTTCACCGACATCAAGCGGGCGATCGCCTTCGCCGACGGCGGGCGGGGCGGGGCGAACAAGGTGTTCGCCTCTCCCCCGGACAAGATGCTCACCGCGGCCGACCAGCTCGTGGCCGCCGGCGTCGTCGTGCTCGCCTTCAACGTCGAGGACGTCCCGTTCGCCGCGCCCCCCACGGTGGTACAGACCCTCGCCGGCGACCTGGCCCGGCTCACCGCGACGAACTCGGCGCAGCGCGCGGAGATCAACGCTGACCCGGCCGCGGAGACGGTCCTCGACCGTCTGGCGGTCATCGCCCGGGAGAAGCCGACCGAGAACGCCGCCCAGTCGGCCATGTGGCGCGAGGTCTTCGCCCTCGACACCTGGTTCTTCATCCCGCGCGGGGGGACCGAGCAGTTCAGCCCGTACGCGATCACGATGGACCTGGGACCGGCGATCCTGGCGTTCTCCAGCCCCGCACGGGCCGCGCACTTCGCACAGTCCCAGAACCTGGAGAGGTCCGACCAGGTGCTGGGCATCCCGGCCCATGCCGCCGCCGCGGCGCTGGCCGACTTCTCCTCCGCCGGGGTCAGGCTCGTCCACTTCGACCCCCAGAACGGGGCCTTCACCACCCGGCTGGAAGACCTCAAGACGATGCTCGACTACGTGACCGGGCAGCCGTCCTGAGCTCACCTCGTCTCAGGCTCCAGGGTCTCAGGCCCCAGGATCTCAGGCTCCCGGCGGGGCGCCGCCGGGGAACCCGCCCGGTCCGGGGACGACGGTCGTCGTGGGGTCCGAGGTCTGCCCACCCAGGCCGGTGAGTCCGCCGGTGCTGTCGGTCGTCGAGTCGTCGGTGGTCATCGGCTGCGACAGGTCCGCGAGGACCACGCTGTCGCCCGCGGACAGTCCGGAGAGGATCTCGGTCAGCTCCGGGCCGATCGCGCCGACCTCGACGTCGACCGACGCCGGTACACCGGACCGGAGCACCTGCACCGTGTACTGCGCACCGGTCCGGTGCACCGCCGAGCTGGGCACGGTGAGCGTGTCCGTGCTGGCCTCTGCGGTGATGGCGACCTGCGCCGACGACCCGTTGAACAACGCCTCGTCGGTCGTCTCGACGGCGACGGTGACGGCGTAGGACGGTGTGGAGGTCGTCGAGACGTCGAGGATGCCGATCTCGCTCACCACCCCGGTGAGCTGCGCGGACGCGCTGGGGGTCGTGACCGTCGCCTGCTGCCCGGTGGCCAGGACGTCGACCGAGGTCAACGGCACGGTCAGGGAGACGACGTACCCGTCCTCGCCGATGACGGTGACCGAGGTGTCCGACGACGCCGTCACCGCGTCACCTGTGACCAGCGTGACCTGGGCGACCGTCCCGGCGATCGGGCTGGTCAGGGTTGCGAGCGTGAGGTCGTGGCGCGCGATCGCGACGTCGGAGACTGCGACGTCGATCTCGGCCTGGTCGGCTACGAGGTCCGCGGCGGAGGCCACGGCTGTCGCACTGCCCGACGCACCCGCGCTCGCGCCGCTGGGCGCGCCCGTGGACGCGCTACCGGTCTCGGCGGAGCCGCTGGCAGACGAGCCGCCTGCCGCTGAGCTGGAGGGGGTTGTCCCCGACTGGCCAGCCGACGACCCGGACCCGGCCGTTCCGGGCGAGGTCGTTCCAGGCGAGGTCGTTCCGGGCGAGGTGCTCGTCGCCCCGTCGACGCTCCCGCCCGGTGCGCTCGGGGTCGACGACGGATCGGTCGTCGGGGCCGTCTGGGCGTCGACGGCGGTCTGCAAGGTCGCGAACGCCGTCTGAGCCTGCGCGACGGCGGAGTCGAGCTCGCTCGCCCGCGCGGTGAGGCCCTGCTGGGTCGTGTCCGTGGTCGCCTGGTCGGTGAGGACCGTGCGGATCGCCGTCTGGCACGCGGTCAGGGCCGCGGAGGTGGTGGCGTGGGCCTGCTGCTGGGCTGCGAGCGCCGCCTGGGCGGCGCTGAGGTAGGCCGCGGCGTCGGCCGGGTCGATCGCGGTGGCGGCGTCGTCCGCTGCCGGGTCCGGCGCGAGGTCGAGGAAGGCCTGGCACACGGTCTGCGAGCCGGCCAGCGAGGTGCTGCTGGTGGCCAGGGCGGCGCTCGCGAGCGCGTACTGGTCCAGGAGTGCCTGCTGCGCGAGCGCCACGGCGGCCACCGCCTCGTCGACCCCCAGCTGCGCCGCGGCGACGTCGGGCACGACGGCCGGGTCGGTGGCGACGGTTGCGACGGTCGGGGTCGCCACGGGGGTGGAGGCGGACGCGACCTGGTAGACCGCGGTCGTGACCGTCGCCGACCCGGTCGCCTCTGCCGCGGCTGCGGTGAGCCCGGTCCCGGTCCCGGACGAGAGGGAGGCGGTCTCGGCCACAGTCGTCGAGGTCGTCGAGCTGGCCGACGACGTCTGGGAGTCCAGATCGTCGGCGAGCGCCTGCTCGGCGTCGACCAGTGCCGCCTCGGCGGCCTCGACCGCCTCCTCGAGGTCGGTCGTGTCCAAGAGCGCGAGCACGTCACCTGCGGCGACGGTCTCACCCACCGCGACCTTGACCTCGCTCACGGTCCCGCCCACCTTGAAGGACGCGTCGGAGCGCGACGCGGAGGCGACCGTGCCGACGGCCTCGACGACCTGCTCGACCGATCCCGTGGCCGCCTCCGCGGTCCGGTAGCCACCAGCGCTGCGGCCGCCGGCCACGGTCACCCCGGCCACGACAAGGACCATGACGGCCGCGATCGAGGACGAGCCGACGATCCGCCGCCGACGCCGACGCGCGCGACGAAGCTGTGCCGGCGTGGGTGCTGGCGTGGGTGTCCGCAGGGGAGCGGGCGTGAGTGGTGCGATCTGCTCAGGCATGAGACGTGTCCTCCCCGTCTAGTTCGTGGCGTTCGAGCTGGCCTGGCCGGAGGGCGCATCGCCTCCACCGGCGCCACCCTGACCACCTGGGCCCCCTGCCCCACCCATGCCACCCATGCCGCGGGTGCTGCAACCGTCCTCACCGGCCTCGGTCAGGGCCACGCTTGTTGCCGCCACGGTCCCGCTCGAGTCGGCGTCGCCGGAGACCTGGGCGCACAGCCCGACCACGATCGCCGAGGTGTCGGCGTCCACCGTCCTCGTGTAGGCGGTCGCGTCGTCGAGGGTGATGGTCGTGGTCGACGTCGTCCCGTCCTGCGCGGTGGTCGCCACGGTCACCGCCGCGGCATCGACCGCGGTCACCAGGCCCGTCGATACGGACCTGAACCCGCCGCCCATGCGGGCTCCGTCAGGCAGGTCGGTCGGTAGGTCGGTCGGCAGATCGGTGGGCAGGTCGGACGGCAGGTCACCCGTCCCGTCGCCGGCAGCCCCGTCAGGACGCTCGCCACCCCCACCGAACCCACCACCGAACGCGGTGGTGCACCCACCGTCGACGGCCTCGGAGACGGCCACCGACGTGGCCGCCGCGGCGGCGTCGGCATCGGTCGAGTCGTCGGTCGAGTCGTCGGTCGAGTCGTCACCGACCCCGCCCATGACGACGACACAGCTGCCGACCGTCACGTCGGTGATCGTCGCGGCGACCGTCTGGGTGACCGTCGTGGAATCGCTGAAGCTCACGGCGGTCTGGGAGTCGGCGCCCTGGACCTGGATGATGCTGCCGGACAGGGACGCGATGAGACCTGAGGTGCCAGACCCCGCGCCGCGACCACCCGAGCCATCTCCCGCGTCGTCTGCGGCGCTGGCCTGCTCGGTGGCGGCGGCCGTCGTCGGGCTCGCGGCGTCGTCGTCGCCGGAGCACCCGGCGAGGGCCAGGGACAGGGCGGCGGCGCAGGCCAGCAACGGGACGGGTGAGAGCAGGCGGCGCCGGGGGACGGGACGGGAGAGTGCGGTGCGGTCGGACATGGGTACCTCCAGGGGAACGAGAACGGGAACAGGGACAGGTGACGGCGCCATCGGAGCGCTCAGCGCCGTCACTCGCTGCGCAACGCGTCGATGGGTGCCAGCCGGGCAGCGCGCGACGCCGGGTAGACGCCGAAGGTGATGCCGATCGCGACGGCCACCACGAGGGACCCGACCACCGCGACCGGGGAGATGACGATCGAGGTGTCCAGCACCCCGGGCAAGGCCTTCGCCGCCCCGACGCCGAGCGCCACCCCGGCCACGCCCCCGGCCAGCCCGAGGACGGCCGCCTCGACGAGGAACTGGCGCCGGATGGCCCACGGGGGTGCGCCCAGGGCCTTGCGGAGGCCGATCTCCCGGGTCCGTTCGGTGACCGAGACGAGCATGATGTTCATGACGCCGATGCCGCCCACGAGCAGGGACAGGGCCGCGATGCCGACGAGCAGGACGGTCAGCGTCTGGTAGACGGCGGTCGCCGTGCTCACGAGAGCGTCCTGGCTGTCGATCGAGAAGTCCGCCGAGTCGGCGTCGGCGATCGAGTGCAGGCTGAGCAGGAGCGACTGGGCCTCCTGGTAGGCGGCCGAGAGCTGGTCGGGTGACGCCGCCTGGAGGTAGATGGTCGAGACCGAGTTGCGGTCGGTCCCCCCGATGACCTGGTCCGCGGCGGTCTTCAACGGGACGACGGCCAGGTCGTCGAGGTTGGTCGCCGAGTCCGACCCGGCCGCGGCGAGCACGCCGACGACCGTGAGCGGGACGTCCTCGACGGTCACGGTGTAGCCGACCACGTCGATCGAGCCGAAGAGCTCCGTCGCGGTCTCGGAGCCGAGCACGACGACGGCGGCTCCGGTCGCCTCGTCGTCGGCGGTGAAGAAGTCACCGCTCGAGAGGGTGCGGGAGCGCACGTCGAGCCAGGCCGGTGTGGTGCCCACGACGGTGGTCATCCAGTTCGTCGAGCTCGTCTCGAGCGCGAGGGAGCTGGTCTTCTCAGGGGCCACCCCCGAGATGTCGGGGGCATTGATAGTGGAGGCGAGGGCGACGGCGTCGGACCGGGTGAGCGTGGCCGCGGAGCCGAACCCGCCGCGCATGCCGTCGGTGTCGGTGCTCGACCCGGGCGTGACGATGAGCAGGTTGGAGCCGAGCGAGCTGATCTCCGCGCTCACGTCCTTCTGGGTGCCCAGCCCGAGGCCCACCGTGAGGATGACCGCCGCGATCCCGATGAGGATGCCCAGCACCGTGAGGGTGGACCGCATGGCGTGGGCGCGGACGGCCGCCAGGCCGGTCCGGACAGTCTCTGACCAGGTCATCGGACACGTCCTTGGGGTGCGTGGGTGGTGGCGTCGAGATGGCGCCCGGAGTCCGAGTGGATGGCGCCGTCACGGACCCGGACGATCCGGTCCGCCCGCTCGGCGACCTCGAGCTCGTGGGTGATGAGGACGATCGTGCGGCCCTGGGCGTGCAGCTCGTCGAAGAGGGTGAGGACGTCCGCCGTCGAGACGGAGTCAAGGTTGCCGGTCGGCTCGTCGGCCAGGAGCAGGGCGGGTTCCCCGACGAGGGCCCGGGCCACGGCGACACGCTGCTGCTGGCCGCCGGAGAGCTCACCGGGTCGGTTGTCGATCCGGTCCGCGAGCCCGACCCGGCCGAGCGCGGCCATCGCTCGCCTGCGCCGCTCGGCCTTCTCGACCCGGCCGTAGACCAGGGGCAGCTCGACGTTGCGCCACGCGGGCAGCGACGTCAGCAGGTTGAACTGCTGGAAGACGAAGCCGATCCGCTGGTTGCGGATCTGGGCGAGGTCCTCCTCGTCGAGGGCTCCGACGTCCTCGCCGGCGAGGCGGTACTCCCCGACGGTCAGCGTGTCGAGGCAGCCGAGGATGTTCATCAGGGTCGACTTGCCGGAGCCCGAGGGCCCCATGATCGCGACGTACTCCCCCTGGTGGATGGTCAGGTCGATGCCGCGCAGCGCCTCGAACTCGATCGCGCCCGAGCTGTAGGTCTTGCCCACCCCGGCCAGGTCGATGACCGGGGAGGTCGTCAGGTCGGTCCCGAGGTCAGCCACCGGCGGGTCCTCCCTGTCCACCGGGCAGGAAGCCGTCGGGGAGCTCCATGCCGTCGGGGAGCTCCCCGCCGTCCGGCAGCGTGCCGCCGCCCGGGAGCTGACCGCCCTCACCCGATCGACCCGTCTGGCCGGACTGGCCCGTCGACGGGACGATCGTCACGAGCACCTCGTCGCCCTCAACCAGTCCGTCCGTGATCTCGACCGTGGAGCCGTTCGTCTCGCCCACGGTCACCGCGGTGGCGACCTGGGTGCCGTCCGCGGCCAGCTGGTCGACGACCGAGCCCTCCCCCTCGCGGCGCACCGCGGCCGTGGGGATGGTGAGGACGTCGCTGCGGCGCTCGTAGATGATCGACACCTCCGCGGACACCCCGTCGTTGAGGCCCTCGGGATCACCGGTGACCGTGATCGTCACCGGGTATCCGGCGACCCCGCGGGTGCTCGTGGAGAGGAGACCGATCTGCGTGACCGTCCCGAAGACCAGGTCGGAGAGGTTGTCCACGGTGAGCTCGGCCTGGTTGCCGACGGCCAGGGAGGCGATGTCGGACTCGTCGACCGTGACCGCGACGGTCCAGCTGGTCGTCCCGACGATCGTGAACTGTGCCGACGAGGTGGTCGTGGCCGTCGCGGACGTGCCGCCGGTTCCGGCGGCGCTGCTCCCGGACGTGCTTCCGGCGCTTCCGGTGGCACTGCCGCTCCCGGACCCGCCGACGACGTCGCCGACAGCGAGGTCGACCGAGGTGAGGATTCCGTCGACCGGCGCGGTCAGCGTCGCCCCGGCGAGCTTCTCCTCGGCCGCGGTCACCTGCGACTGCGCCAGCTCGACCTGCTTGGTGCTCGAGGCGATCTGGGCGTCCGAGGCGTCGGTCCCGTCGGCGTCGTCCGCGTCGTCGGCCAGGGTCGCCTGCGCCTTGGCCAGGCTGGCCCGCGCCGCGAGCACGTCGGCGTCGAGGGACAGCGTGTCGATCGTGGCGAGCACCTGCCCGGCGGTCACCGTGTCACCGGCGGAGACCTGGACCGAGGTCACGGTCCCGCCCGAGGTGAAGGTGACGTCCTCCTGGACCGCAGGCGTGAGCGTACCGGTCCCGGTGACGGTCTTCTCCAGGGTCGTCAGGCTGGCGGCCACCGACTGCGTCTGGGCCTGCCCGGCCGCGGCCGGGGTGTCTCGCAGCACGAACCAGTACACCGAGGCTCCGGCGATCACCAGGACCGCGGCACCGGCGATCATCCACGTCCGGACGCGCAAGCGCCCCATCACTCTTCTCATGCTCTCCCTCACGCGACGCCAGGACCGAGTGCTCCACGACGGATGCACCTGGTGGCAGATGAGGGACGCTACGGAGCCCGTCTGGGTGGCAGGTAGCCCCATGCTGTGGCGACGCTGTGAAACTCGCCGCGGGCGATGGGATGCCCTCGCAGGTCAGCGGGCGCACGATGGACCCATGTCTGCTGCCGAGAACCTCACCGACGCCGCCGTGGACCTCGCCCGCTCGTGGCTGGAGGCCGCGGCCACCGGCGAGCACTCCGCCGGGCACCGCTCCTCCACGCGCCTGGCCCACCTCGTCGCCGACCCGGCCGGTCTGGACCTGGCCATCCGCTTCGTCGACCGGGTCGCCCGCCCCGAGGACGACCGCGCGGGCGCCCACGACCTCGCCCGGATGCGCACCGAGGGCCTCCTCGCTGGCGCCTTCCTCGGTCCGCTGGACCACGCCCTGCTGCTCGCCGGCGCCACCGTCGCCCCCGCCCTGCCCGGCGTCGTCGTTCCGGCCGCCCGCGCCCGGCTGCGCCAGCTCGTGGGCGGGCTCGTGGCCGACGTCGGCGCGGGGCTCACCTGTCACGTCGCGGGGCTGCGCGAGGCGGGCTTCCGGCCGAACATCAACCTCCTCGGCGAGGCGGTCCTGGGCGAGCGGGAGGCCGCGAACCGGGCCAGCCGGCTGCGCACGCTCGTCGAGCGCCCCGACATCGACTACGTGTCCATCAAGATCTCCGCGGTGGTCAGTCAGCTCTCCGCGTGGGACACGGCCGACGCCGTGCGGCGGGTGTGCACGACCGTGCGGCCGCTGTACCTGAGCGCTCTCCACCACGGGACCTTCCTCACCCTGGACATGGAGGAGTACCACGACCTCGCACCCACCCTCGCGGTCTTCCTGCGGCTCATGGCCGACCCGGAGCTGGCCGGCGCACCGATGGGCATCGCCCTGCAGGCCTACCTCCCCGACTCCTCGGCCGCCCTGGACACCGTGACCCAGGCGGCCGTCCGGCGCCGCGCGGCCGGCGGTGCGGCGGTCAAGGTACGCCTGGTCAAGGGCGCGAACCTGGCCATGGAGCGGGTCGACGCCGAGCTGCACGGCTGGGCGCAGGCCCCCTACCCCTGCAAGCCCGACGTCGACGCCCACTACGTCCACCTCCTCGACCGGGCGCTCACCCCCGAGCGGACCCGGGCCGTGCGGATCGGGCTGGCCAGCCACAACCTCTTCGACGTCGCCCTCGGCCATCTGCTGGCCCGCGACCGCGGTGTCGGCAGCGCCCTCGACGTGGAGATGCTCCAGGGGATGGCCCCCGCGCAGGCCGAGGAGGTCCGCGGCACGGTCGGCCCGCTGGTGCTCTACACGCCCGCGGTCGCCGAGCAGGACTTCGACACCGCGGTGGCCTACCTGGTCCGCCGGCTCGAGGAGAACGCCTCGGGGGAGAACTTCCTGCACGCCCTGACCGCCGGGCCCCACGCCCCGGAGATGGGCGCCCAGGAGGAGGCCTTTCGCGCGGCGGTCACCGCCAGCGACGCCGTCTCGCCTACCCCGCGCCGCACGGCGCGCGCGGAGGCACCGGAGCGCACGTTCTTCGCCAACGCCCCCGACACCGACCCCGCCCTGGCAGCGAGCCGCGCCTGGGCCCAGCGCGTGGTCTCCCCCGCCACCGACCGCCGGCTGCTCGCCGACCCCGCACCCACCCGGCTGCTGCGCACGGACGGCGACGTCGACGCGGTCGTGGCGCGCGCCGTCGGGCAGGTGAGTGCGTGGGCAGGGACGACGCCGGACCAGCGGGCGCAGGTGCTGCGCACCGCGAGCCGGCTGCTCGAGGAGGCACGCACCGACCTCGTGGCCACGATGGTCCACGAGGCCCACAAGACTGTCGCCGAGGCGGACCCCGAGGTCAGCGAGGCGGTCGACTTCGCGGCGTACTACGCTGAGCAGGCCGCCGCGCTGGATGACGTGCCCGGCGCCGTGTTCGCCCCGGCGGGCGTCACGGTCGTCACCCCGCCGTGGAACTTCCCCGTCGCGATCCCGCTCGGCTCCGTCCTGGCCTCCCTCGCCGCCGGTGCCCCGGTCATCATCAAGCCCTCCCACCTCACCCCGCGGTGCGCCGAGACCGGTGTCCGCGCGGTGCGTGAAGCCCTCGTCCACCACGGCCACTCCCCCGACGTGGTCCAGGTGGTCCGCGCGCCGGAGGCGGGCGCCGGGAGGCTCCTGGTGACCCATCCGGACGTGACCCGGGTGCTGCTCACCGGGTCGCTCGAGACCGCCCAGCTCTTCGCCCGCTGGCGCCCGGACCTGCAGGTGCTCGCGGAGACCTCCGGCAAGAACGCGATCATCGTGACGGCCTCGGCGGACGTGGACCTCGCGGTCGCGGACGTCGTACGGTCGGCGTTCTCGCACGCGGGGCAGAAGTGCTCCGCGGCGTCGCTGCTCATCCTCGTCGGGTCGACCGGGGGCAGCGCGCGGCTGCGCCGCCAGCTGGCGGACGCGGTGACGTCGCTCGCCGTCGGGCCGGCGACCCGCCTCGCGACCACGATGGGGCCGCTCACCGGGCCACCAGGGGCCAAGCTGCGGCGCGCGCTGACCACCCTCGACCCGGGCGAGCGGTGGCTCGTGCGCCCGCGCCTGGTGCCCGCCCGAGCGCCCGGCGACCCCGAGCACCTGTGGACCCCCGGGGTCAAGGTCGACGTCGCTCCCGGGTCCTTCTTCCACCTCACCGAGGTGTTCGGGCCGGTCCTGGGCGTGATGCGGGTGGAGACCCTGGACGAGGCGATCACCGTGGCGAACGCGGTGCCCTTCGGCCTCACCGGTGGGCTGCACTCCCTCGACGAGGAGGAGATCGCGACGTGGCTGGACCGCATCGAGGTGGGCAACGCCTACGTCAACCGGCACATCACCGGGGCGATCGTGGGCCGGCAGCCCTTCGGAGGCTGGAAGGCCTCGGTCGTGGGCCCCGGCGCCAAGGCCGGCGGCCCCGGCTATGTCGCGCAGCTCGGCCGCTGGCACGACGCCGCGAGCGTGCCCTCCCGGGAGAGCGCGCCCCAGGCGTGGCTCACCTGGGCGCTGGCCGACGACGCCCGGTGCTGGCCCGACCTGTCGGGCGACCAGGAGCTGGCCGGGCTGCGGGCGGAGTCGAACGTGCTGCGCTACCGGCCGCTGCCCCACATCACGGTGCGGGTCGGGACGGACGGGCGGGCCTGCGAGGTCGACCGGGTGCTCGCTGCCGCGCGACGCGCGGGGGTCCCGGTCACGGTCAGCCGCGCCGAGCAGACCGGCGACGCCCGGTTCGCCGCCCAGGTGGCCTCCGGTGAGGTGACCGGGCACGTCCGCGTCGTCGGCGGAGCCCCCGGGTTGCGCGCTGCGGCGGCCGAGCGCACCGGGACGGTCACCGTCCTCGACGCACCGGTCGTGGCGAGCGGGCGTCGGGAGCTGGTGACCATGCTGCGTGAGCAGTCGGTGTCACGGACCGTGCACCGGTTCGGCCACCTGCCGGCTACGCCGACCGCCGCGCTGTGACGGGCTCTCTGAAAGAGGGTGCCCACAGGGTGGTGCGGGCCGCGGGGAGTCCACAGACCGGCCGACCCTGCCCCGCACCGGCACCGTGGGGTGCCTAGCGTCGCTGGCATGTCAGCCACTCAGCGCACCACGCCACCCGCCCAGCCTGCCCAGCCCGCCCGCAGCAGGCATCCCGCCCGCACCATCAGGCGCCGGGTTCAGACCGCACGGTTCGCCGCCGTCCTGGCGACCGGGGCGTGCGCCGCGGTCCTGGCGGCCCACGCCGGGGTCCCGGTGGACCACGCCGCAGTCCCGGCGCCGGGTGACCTGGGCGCGATCGGGGCGGTGGTCGGGGCGGTCACCATGCTCGTGGTCACAGGCCGAGGGTGAGGGCGAGCACCGCCGCGAGCACCTCGTCGAACTCCCGCTCGGGCTGGAAGACCAACCACTCCAGCCCGGCGACCAGCGTCGCCCCGAAGACCGCGGCGGCCAGGAGCGACACGTCCGCGCCGGGCCGGGCCTCACGCAGCGCCGCGGCGTAGAACTCGATGACCTCCGCGCGGATGTGGCCGACCGTCACCTGCCACTCCCGGCCCACCCGGAACACCTCGGCGGCGAGCAGCTTGGCGAAGTTCGGGTGGGCCTGGATCTGCTCGAGCACCGCGGCGACGAGGGCCGCGAGCGCCTCCTTGCCCACCAGCCCCGCACGCGCCTGCGCCAGGGTCTGGGTCAGGCGTTCGAGGCCGACGGCCAGCGCGGCCTCGAAGACGTCGCTCTTCGACCCGAAGTTGTAGTAGACGCTCCCCTTGGCCACGCCCGCCGCCGCGGCGATGTCGTCGACCGAGGTCGCGGTGAAGCCCTGGTCGGCGATGAGGTCGACCGCCGCATCGATGATCTGCTGCCGGGTCCCGGCGCGGCGGGCCGCGAAGGCCTGCTCGCGCCGGGTGCCCAGGTCCTCGGTCCCCACGATTCTCACCCGTCCCGCTCGTCGTGCTCGTCCGTCCGCGCTCAGATCTCCAGCGCCGGGTGCAGCCGCTCCAGCGTCCAGGTGCGCATCCGCCCGGCCCGCCAGGCGCTGATCGCCAGCGACACTAGCAGCACGCCCAGGAGGTAGACGATCGCGACGCCGAGGCGGGCGTCGACCCCTCCGGTGATCACCTGACGGAGCCCGTCGACGGCGTAGCTCATCGGCAGCAGCGGGTGCATCGCCTGCAGGAACGCCGGTGTCGTCTCGACCGGGTAGGTCCCCCCGGAGGACGCGAGCTGGAGCATGAGCAGGGCCAGGATCGCGACCTTGCCCGCAGCCGGGCCGAGCAGCGCGATGAGCGCCTGCTGCAGGGCGAGGAAGGTGGCCGCGACGAGCATCGTGAACGCGATGGTCCCGGCGACGTGCTCCATCTGCAGGCCCACCCCGAAGTGGATGACCGCGAGCATGACCGCGACCTGCGCGGCGCCGATGACCAGGGCCGGGAGGTAGCCGGCGAGGGTGGTCCGCCAGCCCGAGGCGGGTGTGGCCAGCGCTCGGCTGGGGATGGGGCGCAGCAGCAGCCACGTGATGAGGGCTCCCACGAAGAGGGCGAGCGGGATGAAGAACGGCGCGAAGCCCTCACCGAACCCTTCGGCCTGAGCGATGTGGGTGTCGGTGACCGTCACGGGTGCGGCGATGACCTGGGCCCGCTGCTCACGCAGCGCCTCGGAGTCGTCGGGCAGCGCGTCGGCGCCGGCCCCGAGCCCGTCGGCGAGGGTCTGTGCGCCCGTGGTGAGCTGCACCGACCCGTCGGAGACCTGCGTCGCGCCGTCGGCGAGGGTGGCTGTCCCGGTGGCCAGGGCTTGCGCGCCGGTGTCCGCCGCGGCGGTCCCGTCGGCGAGCTGCTGAGTGCCGGTGAGCAGGCTCGAGGCGCCCGTCGACAGGGCGGAGGCCCCGGTGCTCAGCTGCGTGGAGCCGTCGGCGAGGGTGTGTGCGCCGGTGTCCAGCGTGGTCGCGCCGGTGGTCAGCTGGTTCGCGCCGGTGGTCAGCGCGGACGTGCCCTGCTCGAGGGACGTGGCGCCCGTGCTGAGCGTGGTCAGGCCGTCCCGCAGGCTCCCCGCTCCGGCGGCGACCTGGTCGACGCCGTCACGCACGGTGGGCTCGCTGGTGCCGGGCTGCAGCTGGGCGGTGAGCGCGGTGGCTCCCGCGGACGCCTGGGAGATGCCGTGCGCGAGCGCCGGGAGCCCGGAGGTCTCGCTCGTGGCGAGCTGGTTCGCGCCGGCGACCAGGGTCTGGAAGGCCGTCGCCGAGGCGGTGAGCTCTTCGTCGGTGGGCAGGGCGGTCAGCGTCGCCTGGTTCGCCGCGATCAGGGCGGTGATCTGGGGGGTCGCCGGCAGCGTCTGGAACGCGGCGATGTTCGACTCCGCGAGCTGGCGGAGCGCGGGCACCTGGCCGGCGAGCGCGGTGACCTCGGTCTGGGCCGCGGTGACGCCCGCGGACAACGTCTGCGCGCCGGTGACGGCACTGTCCATCCCGGCCACGAGCCCGGTCTCGGCGGTGAAGGCGCCGGCCAGGGTCTGGGCGCCGGAGGCGAGCTGGAGGAGTCCGGCCTGGGTGCTGGTGGCGCCGGTGGCCAGGGCGGTGGCGCCGGTGAGGGCGTCGGAGGCGCCCGTGGCCAGGGAGCTGGCACCTGCGGAGACGGTCGAGGCTCCGGTGGAGAGCGTCCCCGCGCCTGCGGCGAGGTCGGTCGTCCCGCCGGCGAGAGACTGCGCGCCGGTGCTCAGGGAGGTGCTGGCGGAGGCGAGCGTGCCGGCGCCGGTGGCGATCTGGCCGGCGCCGGTCTCGGCGCTGCTCGCGCCGTCGGCCAGCTGGCTGGTCCCGGTGGCGAGCGTCGCGGCGCCGTCGGCGGCCGAGGTGGCCCCGTCGCTCACTGCGCCCGCGCCGTCGGAGAGCTGCCCGCTCGCCGCGGTGAGGGTCAGCGAGCCGTCGCTGGCCTGGGCGAACCCGTCGCGGGCGCTGCCCAGCCCGACGAGCAGCTTGTCGACTGCCTGCTCGCCGATCTGTTCCCGGATCGCGCCCTGGACCTGCGTCATGGCGCTGCCGCCGAGGGTCGAGGCGAGGAAGGAGTTGGCGTCGTTGTAGGTGACCATGAGCTCGGCGGCCCGGGGGTCGTCGCCCCCCGCTCCGGCCACGGTGGTGGAGAAGTCCGCGGGGATGGTCACCGCGAAGTAGTACGTGCCGTCCCGCACTCCACGCTCGGCGTCCGCGGCGTCGACCCGGGCCCACTGGAGGTCGCCGGAGTCGACGAGGCTCTTGGTCACCTGGTCACCCACGTTGACCGGCGCGTCGTCGGTCACCGTGCCCGTGTCGGCGTTGACGATCGCGACCGGGAGGGCGTCGAGGTTGCCGGTGGGGTCCCAGAACGCCCAGAGGTACATGGCCCCGTAGAGCAGCGGGACGAAGATCATCGCCCCGATCCCGAGCTTGGGCAGCAGCCCGCGGCGGAAGCGCCGCAGCTCCGTACCGGTCGAGGTGAAAGACATCACAGGAGTGGTTCCGTTCGTGAGGAGTGGGGGCGCGGGGTCACGCGACCGGCAGCGGGCCGGTCGTCAGGGACACCGTGGTGGGCGGGGTGGACCAGCGCATGGCGCCGACCTCACCGGCCGAGGCGACCGAGCCGATCACCGTCACCCCGGCCGCGGTGATCGCGTCGAGGCGGTCCCAGACGAGCTGGCGGCGGGCGCTGTCGTGCACCTGGTCGAGGTCGTCGACGACGAGCAGCTCGGGGCCCTGAGCCAGGGCGAGCATGATCCGCAGCAGCATGGCGTCGACCTCGTCGAGGTCCCAGACCATGGAGTCCAGGGCCGGGCGGGCACGCGGACCGAAGACGGGGTCGGCCAGGGCCGCATAGGCCGTCTCGGTCACCGCCGGGGTGCGCTGGTACCAGGGGGAGAGCCAGGCGAGGCGCTCCCGGATCGTGTCGGCGACCGTGACGGCGTCGTCGAGCTCGTCGATCCCGGAGAAGCCGGCGATCGCGGCGCGGCGCTGGACCTGGCGGCGCTGACGCTGCCCGCGCCGCGCCGGCAAGGCTGTGCCCAGCAGGGTCAGTCGGCTGCCGGCGTCGGGCACCATCCGGCCGGCGAGGGTGAGCAGCAGGCACGACCGGCCGGCGCCCTGGGGCCCCTGCAGCACGACGAGGTCCCCGGTGAGGACGTCGAGGTCGAGCGGTCCGTAGACGAGGCCGCGCGAACCGGCGAGGGTGAGGCCGCGGGCCCTGATCGCGAGCGGGCGCTCGGGCGGCCCGGCCTGCGCGGCCGGTGTCGCCTCGACGGCGTCGCGGACGTGCTGAGCGACGGCTTGGTTCATGAGTGGTCCTCCGAGAGTGGCACCCGATCACTTTTAGACTGACCGGTCAGTACTAAAGTACGCTCGGTGGATCGACGACTTCAAGCCGAACCCCTCCGCGCACGGTGCGATCTGCGTCACTGCCTGCCGAACCGTGATGGAATTGCCCGGTGGATGACACCCAGATCGCGGTCGTGACCGGCCCCCTGACCGAGACCGACGCCGGTGCCGTGCGCCGCCTCGTGCGCGCCGCCCAGCACGTCGACGGGGTGGCCCCGCTCTCCGAGCAGCCGCTCCTGTGGCTCACCGACCCGGGCGCGCGGGTGGCCCACCTCTTCGTCCGTGCCGCCGACGACCTGGCCGGGTACGCCCAGGTCGACCTCGCGGTCGCCGGAACCGCGTCCGCCGAGCTCGTGGTCCACCCCTTCGCGCGCCGTCACGGCGTCGGCTCCGGGCTGCTCTCCCGCGCGCAGCTGCTCGCCCAGGCGGGGCGCCGCACCCTGAAGGTGTGGGCGCACGGCGACCTCCCGGCCGCCCGCTCGCTGGCCGGCCAGGCCGGTCTCGTCGTCGTGCGCGAGCTCTGGAAGATGAGCCTCGACCTCACCTCCTCCCGCCCCGAGCCCCCCTCCTTGCCCGACGGCGTGTACCTGGCCACCTTCCGGCCCGGCGCCGACGAGGCCGCCTGGCTCGAGGTCAACGCCCGCGCCTTCGCGAGCCACCCGGAGCAGGGCCGGATCACGGCGGCCGACCTGCACGCCCGGATGGCCGAGGACTGGTTCGACCCCGAGTCCTTCCTGCTGGCCCGGCGCGGCGGCAGCGACCCGGACGGCCCGGACGGCCCAGACGGCGAGATCCTCGGCTTCAGCTGGCTCAAGGTCCCCGACGAGACACGCGCCGCGGGGGGCGCGCCGGGGGGCGCCGGGGAGATCTACGCCCTCGGCGTCGACCCGTCCGCACAGGGGCTGGGCCTCGGCTCGATCCTGACCCGCGCGAGCCTGGACCGGTTCACCGCGCTGGGGCTGGCGACCGCTGAGCTGTACACCGAGGGCGACAACACGGTGGCCATTCGCACCTACGCAGCGGTCGGATTCGCCCAAGTGATGGTCGACGTTCAGTTCGGCGAAGAGATGGACACCCAAAATTCATCCAGTGATGTCACGATGAACCCATGAGCGATTCGACGACGACATCACGCCGTGGCACCGACAAGTCCCCCGCGCCACGCCCCGGCGCCGCCGCAGCCACGGTCCAGCCCCGCTCCGGTCTGTACGACCCCGAGCTTGCCGCACACATCGCCGAGCACATCGGCGAGGGTGAGGACGCATCGCTCTCCCCTGCCGTGCACGCCGAGCTTCCTGAGCTGCCCCAGGACCGCTTCGGCGACCGTGAGCTGAGCTGGCTCGCGTTCAACGAGCGGGTGCTCGAGCTCGCCGAGGACGAGACCCAGCCGCTCCTCGCCCGGGTGCGCTACCTGGCGATCTTCGCCTCCAACCTCGACGAGTTCTTCATGGTCCGGGTCGCCGGCCTCAAGCGGCGCATCGCCACCGGACTGGCCGTGACGGCTGCCTCCGGCATGACCCCGCGGGAGACCCTCGAGGCGATCAGCTCGCGGGCCAACGTCCTCATGGCTCGCCACGCCCGGGCCTTCTCCGGTGGCGTCCGAGGTGCGCTCGACGCCGAGGGCATCAACATCGTGCGGTGGGAGGAGCTGTCCACCCAGGAGCAGGACCGCCTGCACAAGTTCTTCCGCAAGCAGATCTTCCCGGTCCTGACCCCGCTCGCGGTCGACCCGGCGCACCCTTTCCCCTACATCTCCGGGCTCTCGCTCAACCTCTCGGTCCTGGTGCTCAACCCGGCCACCGGCAAGGAGCACTTCGCCCGGGTCAAGGTCCCCGGCCTGCTGCCCCGCTTCATCGCGGTCGACGCCAAGGGCCGCCCGAGCGCGCCCGGGACCCAGACCAACAAGGGCCGGACGTCCTTCGTGCCGCTCGAAGACATCATCTCCCACCACCTGGACCACCTCTTCCCGGGCATGGAGGTCGTGGAGCACCACACCTTCCGCGTGACCCGCAACGAGGACGTCGAGGTCGAGGAGGACGACGCCGAGAACCTCCTCAAGGCGATGGAGAAGGAGCTGCTGCGCCGTCGCTTCGGGCCGCCGGTGCGCCTCGAGCTCGCCGAGGGCATCAGCCCGCGGATCCGCCAGCTCCTCGTGCGCGAGCTCGGCGTCGTCGAGGACGAGGTGTACACGCTGCCGGCACCGCTCGACCTCACCGGCCTCAACCTCATCGCCGACCTGGACCGCTCCGACCTCAACTACCCGCGGTTCGTCCCCACCACGCACCGGTTCCTCGCCGAGGTGGAGAGCGCCAGCCCGACGGACATCTTCGCTGCCATCCGTGACCGGGACATCCTGCTGCACCACCCCTACGACTCCTTCTCGACCTCGGTGCAGACCTTCCTCGAGCAGGCCGCCGCGGACCCCGCCGTGCTCGCCATCAAGCAGACCCTCTACCGGACCTCGGGTGACTCCCCGATCGTCGACGCGCTGATCGACGCGGCCGACGCCGGCAAGCAGGTCCTCGCCCTCGTCGAGATCAAGGCCCGCTTCGACGAGCAGAACAACATCTCCTGGGCGCGCAAGCTCGAGCAGGCCGGTGTGCACGTGGTCTACGGGATCGTCGGGCTCAAGACCCACTGCAAGCTCTCCCTCGTCGTGCGCCAGGAGCCGGACGGCCTGCGCCGGTACTGCCACGTGGGCACCGGGAACTACAACCCCAAGACGGCGCGGCTGTACACCGACCTCGGGCTGCTCACCTGCGACCCCGACGTCGGCCAGGACCTCACCCGGCTGTTCAACCAGCTCAGCGGGTACGCGCCGCAGTCCCGCTTCCACCGTCTGCTCGTCGCGCCGCGCTCGGTGAGGACCGGGCTGCTGGAGCGCATCGACCGCGAGGCTGCCGCGGCCCGCGCAGGCCAGCCGTCGTGGATCAAGATCAAGGTCAACTCCATGGTCGACGAGGCCGTCATCGACTCGCTCTACCGCGCGTCCCAGGCCGGGGTACCCATCGACCTCGTCGTCCGCGGCATCTGCGCGGTGCGCCCCGGCGTGCCCGGGCTGAGCGAGACGATCCGGGTCCGGTCGATCCTGGGACGCTTCCTCGAGCACTCCCGGATCTTCGCCTTCGCCAACTCGAACGGGCCTGCCTTCGGGGAAGGACCGGCCACCGGACCCGAGGTCTACATCGGCTCCGCCGACCTCATGCACCGCAACCTCGACCGTCGGGTGGAGACCCTCATCCGACTCTCGGACGAGTCTCAGATCAACGATCTCATCGAGATGATCGACGTTTCCATGGCAGACTCCACCTCGTCCTGGCACCTGCGCTCCGACGGCACCTGGAACCGACACCACCTCGACGCGAACGGCGATCCCTTGAACGACATCCAGCACGACCTCATCGCCCGTCAGCGTCGCCGCCTGAGCCTGGGCCGGTGAGTGTGAGCTCTCCCACCGGATCGCGGTTCCGCGTGCGAGGCACCACCGGCGTGAGCGACCCGGCCACCGACCAGGCGGCTGTCATCGAGTCTGCGGGCGCGCTGGTGTGGCGCGTCCACAAGGGCAAGCTGCAGGTCCAGCTCATCCACCGGCCCCGCTACGACGACTGGTCCTGGCCCAAGGGCAAGCTCGACGCGGGTGAGACCTTGCCTGCCGCCGCAGCGCGCGAGGTCGCCGAGGAGACCGGGCGACCGGTCATCCTCGGGGTGCCGCTGCCCGGCCTGCAGTACCTCACCCCCGAGGGCGCGGTGAAGCGGGTGCACTACTGGGCGGCGACCCGCGCCACGCCCGGCGCGTCCCCGCTCACGGCGCGCGCCCCGGTCCACCCGGTCAACCCGACCGAGATCGACGACATCGGGTGGTTCACGGTCGACAAGGCCACCGAGAAGCTCACCCGCGCGGCCGACCGCATCCCGCTGGCCGCGCTCGCCGAGGAGTACGAGCACGGCCGGCTGGCCACGACGGCGCTCGTGGTGGCCCGGCACGGCAAGGCGCTGGGCCGCAGCAACTGGCACGGATCCGAGACGGACCGCCCGCTGACCCCGACCGGGCACGCGCAGTCGGTCGCCCTCGTGCCCGTGCTCGCGGCCTTCGGTGTCAACGCCGTGGTGACCAGCCAGTGGCGGCGCTGCGCTGACACCATCGAGCCCTACACCCGGGCTGCCGGCCTCACGTCGATCAGCAGCGAGCACCTCACCGAGGTGCACCACGAACGCTCCCCCAGCCAGGTCGCTGCCGTCATCCGCGCCCTGCTCGAGTCGGCCACCCCCACGGCGCTGTGCACGCACCGCCCGGTGCTGCCGACCGTCCTGGACGTGCTCGGCCAGCACTCCCGCCGAGCGGTCGCGGCCGCGCTGCCCACGAAGGACCCGTTCCTCGAGCCCGGCGAGGTTCTCGTCACGCACGTGGCGCAGAGCCCCAAAGGCCCGCGGGTGGTCGGCGTCGAGCACATCCGGCCCACGATCCACTGATCCGCGCGCTGACCCACTCCCCCTGATCCACGTCCACCGACCCGCACCCCTGGGCCGGGCCGGTCGTGGTGAAACGTCGCCGGATGGAGCCTAGGCTCAGGTCATGGCCAGATACTTCGACGTCCACCCCGTCAACCCGCAGGCTCGCACCATCGCACAGGTCGCTGATCTGCTGCGCGAGGACGCGCTCATCGCGTACCCGACGGACTCCTCGTACGCCTTCGGGTGCTCCCTCGACAGCCACACCGGAGCGGACCGGATCCGGTCGATCCGCCGGCTCAGCGACAAGCACCACTTCACGCTCGTGTGCTCGGACTTCACCCAGCTGGGCCAGTTCGTCATCCTCGACAACGTCGCCTTCCGCGCCATCAAGGCGGCGACCCCGGGCGCCTATACCTTCATCCTCCCGGCCTCCAAGGAGGTCCCCCGTCGGTTCGCCCACGCGAAGAAGAAGACCGTCGGCGTGCGCATCCCCGACCACCCGGTCGCCCTCGCGCTCATCCGCGAGCTCGGCGGGCCGCTGCTCTCGAGCACCCTCCTGCTCGACGGCGCGGCCGACCAGGTCACCGACGGCTGGCAGATCAAGGAAGAGCTCGACCACGTGCTCGACGCCGTGCTCGACGCCGGCGACTGCGGCAGCGAGCCGACGACCGTCGTGGACTGGTCGAGCGGCGCACCCGAGGTGGTGCGCGTCGGCCTCGGCGACCCGAGCCGCTTCGAGTAGACCTGGCCCCTCCGCCGACGACGCAGCGCCCCTGGGGAGATCCCCGGGGGCGCTGCGGTGTCGTGCGGGTTGACTGTGCTGTGCGTGCTGGTCAGCCGAGGACCGGGTGCAGCATGAAGTACATCAGCGCGGCCACGGACGCGGCAGCGGGGATCGTGAGGACCCACGCGATGCCGATGTTCTTCGCCACACCCCAGCGCACCGCGGAGAGCCGCTTGGTCGCGCCGACGCCCATGATCGCCGAGGTGATCGTGTGCGTCGTGGAGACGGGCGCGTGCAGGACGAAGGCGTTGACGTAGAGGACCACCGCGGAGACGCTCTCGGCCACGAAGCCGCGCGCCGGGTCGAGCTCGATGATCTTGCGGCCCAGGGTCCGCATGATGCGCCAGCCACCGGCATAGGTGCCGAGGGAGATCGCCGCGGCGGCGGCGAGCTTGACCCAGAGCGGGATGCCCTCGTCGGCGTTCGCCCATCCGACGGTGAGGAGCGCCATGAAGATGACACCCATCGTCTTCTGCGCGTCCTGGAGTCCGTGACCGAGCGCCATGGCGGCGGCCGAGGCCGTCTGGGAGAGCCGGAACCGGCGGGTCGCCTTGCTCGGGGAGGCGCTCTTGAAGATCCACAGGACGGCGATCATCACGGCGAAGGCCAGGGTGAAGCCGATGAGCGGGGAGAGCACCATCGGCAGGACGACCTTGTCGACGATCTTGTCCCAGTAGATCCCCAGCCCAGCCGCCAGGCCCGCACCGACCAGCCCGCCGATGAGAGCGTGCGTGGAGGAGGACGGGAGCCCGAACCACCAGGTGATGAGGTTCCAGGTGATCGCACCGATGAGGGCCGCCACGACGACCACCAGCGACGTGTGGGGTGGCGCCCCCTCGAGGTTGACGATCGACTTGGCGATCGTCTCGGCGACCTCCGTGCCGAGCAGGGCACCGACGAAGTTCATCACCGCGGCCATGATCAGCGCAGCCCGCGGGGTCAGTGCCCGGGTGGAGACGGACGTGGCGATCGCGTTGGCCGCGTCGTGAAAACCGTTGGTGTAGTCAAAGCCCAGTGCGAGCGCGACAACAAGAATGACGAGCGCGACCTCCACCGGGCTCAGGACTCCTTGAGCGCGATGGTCTCGACCATGTTCGCCACGGTCTCAAAGGCGTCCGCCGCGAACTCGAGGGTCTCGACGACCTCTTTGAGCTTCATCAGGTGGATGGGGTCGGTGATCTCGTCGAACATCTCGGCGAGCAACTTGCGGTGGATCTTGTCAGCCTGGTTCTCGAGGCTGTTGACCTCGACCCAGTACTCGGTGAGGTCGCCCATCGAGCGCAGGTGCGGCATAGCCTCGGCGGTCAGCTCGGCGCAGCGCTGGAGGACCTGGATCTGGTCGGACACCCGGGCGGGCAGCTCGTCGAGCTTGTACAAGACGATGAGGTCACCCGCTTCCTCCATGTAGTCCATGCAGTCGTCAAGGGCTGAGGCGAGACCGGAGATGTCGTCCCGGTCGAAGGGGGTGACGAAGGTCTGGTTCAGCCGGCGCATGATCGAGTGCGTCGCGTCGTCGGCAGCGTGCTCGCTGTCAGCGAGCTTCTTGGCTAGTACCTTGCGTCCGGCTCGATCGGCTCCGAGGAGCTCGCTGAGCAGGTTCGCCCCAGTCACCAGATGACTTGCCAGGTCGGCCAAGAGATCGAAGAACGAGGTATCGCGCGGTGTGAGGCGCAGGCGCACAGCTGACTCCGGTGGGGGGAAGCGACGTTGGCTGGCAGTGAAAAATCAGAGCAGCAACAGGTGTGATCGGCTGATCGTTAACAGAGTAGGGCAGCACTTTGGTGAACACACAACTCGGGGGGTGTCGCGGAGCCATATTCACAGTGAACTCATGGTGTCGCTGTGGGGGGGCGGGACGCACCGAGGATCAAAAAAGGACGCCGGACCACGCAGCGCCTGACGGCGCGAAGGCCGCTCGTAGCGGCTTAATGTGGAGCCCGGGGCTACCGTGGCCCGACGTCGAGTCCTACTTTACGCGGCTCGCACACGGGAGTGGGACGCGGGGTCGGGAGATCGCCGAGATCGACGAGAGTCAGATCGATCAGTCGAGGCGCCGTGCGCGCCAGAGGCTCGCGGCGTGCTCGAGTTCCTCGGCCGTCCGCACCAGAGACGCCGCCCCACGGGTCATCCTCGCCGCGTGCCCGGTGTCGACGGTGTCCACGTAGTCGGCGTCGAAGGCTGCACCGACCGCCAGCACACGACAGAACGCCGCGCCGCGCTCGAGCGCCACCGCGAGATCGCCGGCGAAGACTCCCGACAGCACGGCGTCGGCCACGGTGCGTACGTCGCCGGGACCGGTGGGGGTGACGACCCCGGCGACCACCTCGTGCACGGGGGCGGCGGCCACACCGAGGCGGTACCGTTCGGCGACCGTGTCAGGATCCCTGCGCACCCATTCGCGCAGCACGTACAGCCGCCACAGCGCGCCCGGGAGCGTGTCCGCGGAACTGTCCGCCCACAACGCGGCGACGACGTCGAGCCCCTCGTCCTCGACGAGGCGGACCAGACGCTCCACCACCTCCGGGTCTTCGCTCTCCCTGGCCCGGTGGACGATCGCGGCCGCGGTGGTGTGCGCAATCTCACCTCGCAGCGCGGGGTCCAGCTCGCCGGGGATCTCATCGGCGTCGCGCGGGTCCAACATGGCAGGTCGGCGCGGGTGACGGCCCTGTCGCTGCTGGTCAGGCTGGGTGGTGGTGGACGAGGTGGGCGCGCCGGGGAAGTCACTCATCACTACAGTGTGAAGGACCAGGGACCCCGGGCGCCATGCCGGTCGGGATCCCGGGCCCCACTACTGTGTGGGAGGCAAAAATCCCGGAGCTCGCGCACGACGCCACGAGCCCGCAACGATCGTCCGGAGGCGGAAGATGACCGATTCAACGGAACAACCGATCGAACCAGACCAGTCCCGTGCCGAACGCTCCGCCCACCGCAAGGCGATCAGCCTGTCGATCTCGGCGGCTGTGGGTGGCTTCCTCTTCGGCTTCGACAGCTCGGTCATCAACGGTGCGGTCGACGCGATCGAGACCGACTTCGAGCTCAGCGCCACGGTCACCGGGTTCGCCGTGGCCGTCGCCCTGCTGGGCTGCGCACTGGGAGCCTGGTACGCAGGTCGGCTGGCTGACCTGTGGGGCCGTCCCAAGGTGATGCTGCTCGGCGCGCTGATGTTCCTCGTCTCCTCGATCGGCTCCGGCTTCGCGTTCGCCGTGTGGGACCTCATCCTGTGGCGCATCGTCGGCGGCATCGGCATCGGCATCGCCTCGGTGATCACCCCTGCCTACATCGCTGAGATCTCACCGACCGCCATCCGCGGGCGACTGGCCTCGCTCCAGCAGCTGGCGATCACGATCGGTATCTTCGTCGCACTGCTCTCCGACCAGCTCTTCGCCACGACCGCCGGACCGGTGGACGCGGGCATGCCGATCGCCCTCGGTGACAGCCTCTTCGGGCTGGAGGCCTGGCGGTGGATGTTCCTCATCGCGGTCATCCCCTCGGCCGTCTACGCCTGGGTCGCCCTGACCGTCCCGGAGTCGCCGCGGTTCCTCGTCGCCAAGGGGAAGATCGAGGAGGCTCGCACGGTCCTGCGATCGGTGCTGGGTCCCGTCGACGTGGACGCCAAGGTGGCCCAGATCGAGCACCTGGTGACCCGCGACGCCAAGCTGGTCAAGCAGACGTCGCTGCGCGGACCGCGGTTCGGCCTGCTGCCGATCGTCTGGGTCGGCATCCTGCTCTCGGTGTTCCAGCAGTTCGTCGGGATCAACGTGATCTTCTACTACTCGACGACCCTGTGGCGGTCGGTCGGCTTTGACGACTCTGACTCCTTCACGTACTCGACCATCACGGCGGTGACGAACGTCCTCGTGACCTTCATCGCGATCGCCCTGGTCGACAAGGTCGGCCGAAAGCCGCTGCTGCTCGCCGGCTCTGCCGGGATGACGGTCTCGCTCGGCATGATGGCCTTGGCCTTCACCCAGGCCACGGGATCAGGTGACAACGTCTCGCTCCCCGGCGCCTGGGGCACGATCGCCCTCGTCGCCGCGAACGTCTTCGTCGTCTCCTTCGGTGCCTCCTGGGGCCCGGTCGTGTGGGTCCTGCTCGGAGAGATGTTCCCCAACCGGATCCGCGCCTCGGCCCTGGCCCTGGCCGCTGCCGCGCAGTGGATCGCGAACTTCGCGATCACGGTCTCCTTCCCCCCGATGGCTGACGGCCTCGGCCTCTCCTGGGTCTACGCGATGTACGGCACCTTCGCACTGCTGTCCTTCGTCTTCGTCGCCTTCAAGGTCAAGGAGACCCGCAACCGCGAGCTCGAAGACATGGAAGACACCGCCCCGACCCGCCACTGACCAGGCTCCGCCCGCGACCGCGACCCCGGCTCCGGCCCCAGCTCCGGCCCCCTCGACAGGTGCACAGCTTCCGCCCCCTTTCCTCCGGGAAACGGGCGGAAGCTGTGCACCTGTCGTCGTGTGGAGCGGGTGATGACCGCCACATCCGAAGATACTTGCAGACCGCAAGCAAGTGATTTACCGTGAGGTAGTCGAAAGGACCATCTCATGACCCCCACCACCCCGGCAGTCCACGACATCCTCCGCGCCTTCGAGGAGTTCGGCCACGCGCAGCGCGAGATCGGATCGCGACTGACCCGTACCCTCGATCTGCCTCGCACGAGCATCGGCCTGCTGCGCTACCTCAACACCCATGGCCCCGTCCAGATCGGTTGTGCCGCCCAGCACTTCCGCGTCGACCTCTCGGTGACCAGCCGGCAGGTGAGCGCTCTCGTGGACGCCGGACTCGCCGCACGCGACGTCGACCACGACGACCGCAGAGCCCGCACGGTCGTGCTGACCGAGCAGGGACGGGCCAAGGTCGCCGAGCTCAGCGAGGCCGTCACCGTCCTGATGGCGGAGATGTTCCAGGACTGGGACCCGGCCGAGCTCAAGCTCGCCACCGATCACATGACGGCGATCGCACAGACGATCACAGCGCACCAGGGCGAGCACTCGCAGGCAGCCCACACCAAAGATTCTTAAGGACGTCGCATGACCACTCCACCCAAGACCCTTGATCAGCAGGCTGATCCGACCCTCGTCGCCGACCACCTCCCCGGCGAGCCCGCGCAGATGAGCCACCGCCAGGTCATGAAGGCCCTCTCCGGGATCCTCCTCGGGATGTTCGTGTCGATCCTGGCGACCTCGGTCGTCTCCTCCTCGCTCCCCAAGATCATCGCCGACCTCCAGGGCACGCAGTCCGCGTTCACCTGGGTGGTCACCGCGACCCTGCTGACCACGACGATCAGCACGCCCATCTGGGGCAAGCTCGCCGACCTGGTCAACCGCAAGACCTTGATCCAGATCGCCCTCGTGATCACCGTCGTCTCAGCCGCGGCCGCCGGGTTCGCGCAGAGCACCGGCACCCTCATCCTCTTCCGCGCGTTCCAGGGCATCGGCGCCGGCGGCCTCACCGCCCTGGCCACCGTGCTCATCGCGGACATCATCTCCCCGCGTCAGCGAGGCAAGTACATGGGCCTCATGGGCGGCATCATGGCCGTCGGCATGGTCGGTGGCCCGCTGCTCGGCGGCGCGCTGACCGACACGGTCGGGTGGCGCTGGAACTTCTTCATCGGCATCCCGTTCGCGATCGCCGCGATCATCACCCTGCAGGCCACCCTGCGCCTGCCGCCGATGCCGCGGGTGCGGGTCCGCCTCGACTACTGGGGCGCACTGCTGCTCTCGCTCGGGATCTCCGGGCTGCTCCTGTGGGTCACGTTCGCCGGCAACACCTTCGCCTGGGCTTCGTGGCAGACCTTCGCGATGGTCGGTGGATCTCTCGCGCTGCTCGGACTGGCGGTCTGGGTGGAGAGCCGGGTCGAGGCGCCGATCATCCCCCTCTCACTGTTCCGCAACCGGACCGTGGTCCTCGCGATCATCGGCAGCGCGGCCGTCGGAGTAGCCCTCTTCGGCACCTCCGTCTTCCTCAGCCAGTACATGCAGGTCGCCCGCGGCAAGTCCGCGACCGTCTCCGGGTTGCTGACCATCCCGATGATCGCCGGCAACCTCCTCGCCTCGGTCGGCGTCGGCGGTCTCATCACCCGGACCGGGCGCTACAAGAAGTTCATGGTTGCCGGGGGCATCGCACTCACCGCGGGTCTGGGCCTCATGGGCACGATCGACTATCACACGAACATGGCCGTCATCGGTGTCTACCTGTTCATCGTCGGGATCGGTATGGGCATGCTCATGCAGAACCTCGTGCTCGCCGCGCAGAACACCCTGGCCCCCTCTGAGATGGGCACCGGAACCGCGACCATCGCGTTCTTCCGGACCCTCGGTGGCGCGGTCGGCGTCTCGGTCCTGGGCGCGATCCTGGGTTCACGCATCACCTCCGAGATCACCAAGGGTCTCGGCGATCTGGGGGTCGACGGCGGGGGGCTCAGCGGGGGCACCATCCCCGACGTCACCACCCTGACGGGGCCGCTCAAGGACCTGGTCGAACGGGCCTACGGCGCCGGCGTGGCGGAGATCTTCCTCATCGCCGCGCCGATCGCGATCATCGCCCTGATCGCGGTGGTCCTCCTCAAGGAGATCCCGCTCGGCAACAAGTCCGGCGTCCAGGAGCGTCTCGAGGAGCTGGCCCGCGCGGAGGCACTGGCCGCCGACCAAGCACGCGCAGGGTCGACCGAGATCGGTTCCGTCGCCGCGGACAGCAACGACACGGCCGACGACGCGCTCACCCCCGTCGCCCGCTGATCTCACGGCCCGGCTGCAGGGTGACCGGCCGCCGGACATGACGAAGGCCTGGACCGATCTGGTCCAGGCCTTCGTCGCGTTCAGGGGTGCAGGTGGCTCAGGCCGGGGTGTCCTCGAAGGTCAGCGACACCGAGTTCATGCAGAACCGGTCCCCGGTCGGGGTCTGGGGCGCGTCGTCGAACAGGTGGCCCAGGTGCGAGCCGCACTTGGCGCAGCGCACCTCGGTGCGCACCATGCCCAGGCTGGCGTCCTCGAGGAGCTCGACGGCGTCGGACTCCTTGGGGGCGTAGAAGCTCGGCCACCCGCAGTGGGAATCGAACTTCGCCTCCGACCGGAACAGCTCGTTGCCGCACGCGCGGCAGTGGTAGATACCGGTGCGGCTCTCGTCGAGCAGCGCGCCGGTGCCGGGACGCTCGGTGCCCGCGCGACGCAGCACCGCGAACTCCTCCGGGCTGAGCTCGGAGCGCCAGTCATCATCGGTCTTGGTCACGTCGTACGTCATCGTCGTCCTTCCGTCGTGGCTGGTCCTGCTCCCCCGGTAACGCTCAGGCCCGCCGGAAGATTCCGGCGGGCCTGAGTGGTGGTGCGGTGGTCGTGCGGTAGTCGAGCAGTCGGTCAGCTCGAGCGACGACGTCCCTGGGTGCTCGAGCGACGCGGGCCGCCACGGCCTTCGCTGCGACCGTCACCGCTGGGGGCGGCGGAGGCCGGCGAGGACGTCATGCCCGAGCCGGGCGTGCTCGTGGAGTACTGCACCGGAGCGCCGCGACCGGAGCTGCGGCCGGGTCCACCGGAGCGGCCACCGGCTGCGCCACGGGACGGTGCCCCGCCGCGCGAGGAGCCGCCGGTCGAGCCGCCGCCGCTGCGTGAGGACGGGGAGCGCTCGGTCAGCGGTGCGCCGGTCGCCGAGACGCCGGAGCGTCCACCGCGGCCACCGGAGCGGCCACGACCGCCGCCGCCGCTGGACCGCTGCTGCTCGGTCTGCTCCTGGACGGGAGCCGGCTTGACGTAGGCAGCGACCTCGCCGACAAGGCGCGCGATGGCCTCGTCGCCGGGGACGACCTTGCGCGGCTGGGCGTTGATCTTCGCCTGGCGGGTCAGGTCACGCACGTCGCCGCGCTGCTCGGGGAGCATGATCGTCACGACGTCGCCACCGGACCCGGCGCGGGCCGTGCGGCCCGAACGGTGGGTGTAGGCCTTGTGCTCGGCGGGCGGGTCCACGTGCACGACGAGGCTGACCTCGTCGACGTGGATCCCGCGGGCCGCGATGTCCGTGGCCACCAGCACGTTGACCACGCCGGAGGAGAAGGCGGCGAGGTTGCGCTCGCGCGCGCCCTGGCCGAGGTTGCCGTGCAGGTCGACCGCGGGGACGCCGTCGGCCGTGAGCTGCTTGGCGAGCTTCTTGGCCTGGTGCTTGGTGCGGGTGAAGAGGAGGCGCTTGGACGTGCCCGAGGCGAGGGCCTGGATGACGTCGCGCTTGGCGGCGGCGTCGGACACCTCGAAGATGTGGTGCGTCATCGTGGAGACGTGCGACTCGGCGCTGTCCACGGCGTGGCTCGAAGGAGCGTCCATGTAGCGCTTGACCAGCTGGTCCACGCCGTTGTCGAGGGTGGCCGAGAACAGCAGGCGCTGGCCCTTGGCGGGGGTGCGGTCCATGATCCGCTTGACGCCGGGCAGGAAGCCGAGGTCGGCCATGTGGTCGGCCTCGTCGAGGACGGTGATCTCGACCTCGTCGAGGAAGACGAGCTTCTGGCTGATGAGGTCCTCGAGGCGGCCCGGGCAGGCGATGACGATGTCGATGCCGCCCTGCAGCGCGGTGACCTGGCGGCTCTGGGCGACGCCACCGAAGATCGTCGTGGTCTTGAGACCGACGAGCTTGGCGAGGGGCTCCATGACCGCGTTGATCTGGTTGGCCAGCTCACGGGTGGGGACCAGCACGAGGCCACGCGGGCGGCTCGGCTTGCGGCGGCCGGAGCTGGCCGCGAGGCGGGTCACCGTCGGCAGCGAGAACGCGAGGGTCTTGCCGGAGCCGGTGCGTCCGCGGCCGAGCACGTCGCGGCCCGCGAGGGTGTCCGGGAGCGTCGTCGTCTGGATCGGGAAGGGTGCGATGATCCCGGTCTCAGCGAGGTAGCTGATGATCGAGGTGGGGAGCGCAAAGTCCGTGAACGCCGCGTCGGGGGCTACCGCGGCCGGAGCTGCGGTGCGCGCGGAGGCGTTCTGGGTACGGGAAGTTGCGGGCGCGCCGGAGCGCTGTGAATTCGTCAAGGGGTGCCTTATCTCTATGCGCCGTCGGGCGATTCCCTCGACGCTCGGCGCGCGGAACTCGCGCTGCCTGGGTCAAGTCTCTCACGCCCTCTGCAAACCCGGCCGGATTATCGGTGTGATCCCCACCTCCCCCGCCTCCCCCCGCCTCCCCCCGCACGCCCCCGCACGCTCCCCTCACTCCCGGCCCCTCGCCGGGTGCACACTTTCCGCCCCGTTCGCGGCCAGAAAGGGGCGGAAAGTGTGCACCAGAGGGACGCAAGACCGGGCGGGCCTGGGGAGGACGTGCGGGTTGGTGTGGTCGAATGTCTTCCGTGTCGATCCTCTCCGAGATCTGGTCCCGCGCGACCGAGCAGCTTCCCGCCCCCGAGCAGTGGATCGTGTGGGCGACCGCCGGCGTCGCCCTGCTCATCGTCCTGAGCCCCACGTGGCGGGTCGCCCGGCACGTGGTGACGATTGCCCACGAGGGAGCGCACGCCTTCGTTGCGCTCATCACCGGGCGCCGGCTCACCGGGATCCGGCTGCACTCGGACACCTCCGGGCTCACCGTGTCCTCCGGCAAGCCGCGCGGCCTCGGCATGATCCTCACCGCCTTCGCGGGGTACACCGGCCCCGGGCTGATCGGCCTCGGCGCGGCCTTCATGCTCCGCCAGGGCTACGGCGTCGGTCTGCTGTGGCTGCTCATCGTCGTGCTTGCGCTCATGCTCATGCAGATCCGCAACTGGTTCGGACTGCTCTCGATCCTCGTCAGCGCCGCAGCCCTGGTTGCCGTCTCGTGGTTCGCGAGCACGCAGTGGCAGACGGCCGCCGCGTACCTCGTGACGTGGTTCCTGCTGCTCGCCGCCCCCCGCCCGGTCATCGAGCTGCAGGCCTCCCGCCGGGCGGGACGGGCCCGCACCTCCGACGCGGACATGCTCGCCCGCCTCACCCCGCTGCCGGGGCTGTTCTGGGTCTGCGCGTTCTTCGTCGTCACGGTCGGCGCGCTGGCGCTGGGGTCGTGGTGGATCGGCGCCTGGTCGATCGAGGACCTCCCGCGCTTCTAGCGGCCGGGCGGGTCTCGCCGCAGGTCAGAGCAGACACAAGAGCAGACACAACAGTGCCCCGGTCGTTTCCGACCGGGGCACTGCGCTCTACCGCGCCTGACGGCGCGAAGCCGTCAGTCCTGCGGGGTGAGCGTGAACGACGTCGAGTCTCCCGTGGCGTCCGCGTCGAGCGCGAGGTCGGCGAGCGAGGTGGAAGCCACCGGCTCGACGAACACGTGGGTTCCTTCGAGGTCGATGACCTCGTCGGTCGGCGGAGCCTCGGTCACGAGGGCGAGGTCGAAGTCACCGGGAGTCCCGTCGGCCGCGGCGATCCGCAGACCACCACCGTCCGGAAGGTTCGCCTGGGTGGCCAGGTCCTGCACAGCGAGTCGGGCGTTGTCAGTCAGGGTAAGCACGAGATCTCCTCTCGTAGCCGGGCACTCCCAGCCCCTCCCGCCACGGGTTGCGCGGCGGCGAAAGGCACGTCCGGGAGTCATACGGACCCCCCCACCGAAACAATCCTCAGCCGATAACGCAAGCCAGAACGCCATGATTATCAGGTCGTGGGCTGCGGGTTCACGCGATCTCCAGGTCGGAGCCGCAGCATCCCGGACCTGCTGGGAGCATGTGAAGGTCCTGCACGCATGTCACTCCGCACGCCCCTGGCGCCCGCCCGGACGCTTCGGTTACCCGTTCGGCTTGCGGACCGCGTAATCTGATCACTCGGCGAGTCAGCACCTCCGACGTTGCCCCTCGTCACCGCAGGTTCCCCTGCCCGACGCCGGGCCAGCACCGGGCGGGCGAGCGCGCCAGGGCCCCTAGCTCAGTTGGCAGAGCATCGGACTTTTAATCCGCGGGTCGTGGGTTCGAGCCCCACGGGGCCCACTCTTTTCGTCGGGCGGGTGATCGCCGAACGACGAGCCACCGACGCGGCGAATCAGACGTGCGTCGGGCCGTCACTGCCGTTCCGACGAACGATCGCCAGGTGATAGAGGTGCCACCCTGCGAAGACGAGTCCGACGCCGGTCAGCGCGATGCTTGGTCCAACCTTCCCGTTCGCCGCGCCACCCGCGCCCAGGATGACAAACGCGAGGCCGACCAGCGCCCCCCAGACGTTCTTGGAGCCGATCACGAGTTCCCCTAGATAGAAGCTGCACCCCCGAGCACCGGGACTTGCGGAACAGTTTGCAACGTTACCGCTAGATCCAGGACAACTTCTCCTGAGCCGTGCGCCGCGTTCATCAACGGCACCTCGGCATTCGACAGGTGTGTGCCGTGGGGATCTCTGCCGGTGGGCGGTCAGCGATGGTGGGAGCGGGCTTCCGGTGGTTGCCCACGCCGACTCTTGCCACAATGGTCCCCCCGGCGCCCGTGGTCCAGAGCCGGCACGACGGCGCCGTCGGCGTCGAGCACACGCGCGTGATCGCCGAGGAGATCCCCCACGCGGACGTCGTCTGGAGCGACGCGCTGACACACCTGTTGTGGTTCGGTCCGCAAGGCCAGGTCGCGACCGACGCGGTGCGCGACTTCATCACCGCACTGCCCCGACGGTGACGACCTGCAGTTACGATGGCCACGTTCGAGTCTGCTGACCAGGAGCGGGCGCGTCGCTCGGAGTCGCACGCATGGCCCAGCACCCCTCGTCGATCCGTGACCGCCTTCGCAGTGGTGGACGTCACGGCTCGTCTCGCAACCGACCTGGAACGACAACCCATCCAGGGATCCGGCGGCGTCCCGGGCAGATCCTCGTCACCAGCTTCGCCGCCGCCATCGGCATCGGGACGCTCCTGCTGCTCCTGCCGGCCTCGAGCGCCGGACGAGGGGCGACCGTCCTGGAGGCCCTCTTCACGTCGACCTCTGCCATTTGCGTGACCGGCCTCATCGTCGTGGACACGGCGACGTTCTGGACCCCCTTCGGGCAGGCCGTCATCATGGCGCTCATCCAGGTGGGCGGCTTCGGGATCATGACGCTCGCGTCCCTCCTCGGGCTCCTCATCTCCCGCCGACTGGGCCTGCACACCAGGCTCATGAGCGCGTCAGCCACCCGGAGCGTCGGGATCGGCGACGTCCGCCGGGTCCTGCTGGGCATCGGGATCGTCACGGTGCTCGTCGAAGGGCTCGCGGCGCTCGTGCTCGCCGGCCGGTTCGTCCTCACCTACGACGAGCCGATCGGGCGGGCGCTCTGGCTCGGTCTTTTCCACGCGGTCTCGGCGTTCAACAACGCGGGCTTCGCGCTGTACACGGACAGCCTCATGGGCTTCGTGACCGACCCCTGGGTCTGCCTGCCCATCGCGGCCGCGGTGATCGTCGGCGGCATCGGCTTCCCGGTGATCCTCGAGCTGTGGCGCAGCCCCCACCGGCCCCAGGCGTGGAGCCTGCACACGAAGATCACCGTCCTCATGACAGCGGCGCTCCTCGTGCTCGGCGCAGTGTTCATCACCGTGGCGGAGTGGAGCAACCCCGCGACGCTGGGTGCGCTCGACACCCGAGGAAAGATCCTCGCGGGCTTCTTCCAAGGCGTCATGCCGCGCACCGCAGGCTTCAACAGCGTGGACGTGGCGCAGATGGGTAGTGCGACGTGGCTGGGCAGCGACGTGCTCATGTTCATCGGTGGCGGCAGCGGCGGCACTGCGGGCGGCATCAAGATCACCACCTTCACCGTGCTGCTCATCGTCATCTGGGCCGAGCTCCGGGGCGACCCGGACGCGACCCTCTTTGACCGGAGGATCGCCCCGTTCGCGCAGCGTCAGGCCCTCGCGGTCGCCCTCCTCGGCGTCGCCGCGGTCCTCATCCCCACCATCGCCATCGCGATGACCTCGAACTTCACGTCCGACGAGGTGCTCTACGAGGTCACGTCCGCCTTCGCGACCGTGGGCCTGTCGACTGGGATCACCGCCGACCTCGAGCCGTGGCACCAGGTGATGCTCTGCGTGCTCATGTTCATCGGGCGGCTCGGCCCGGTGACGCTCGGCACGGCGTTGGCGCTGCGGTCGAAGGAGCGCCTCGTCCGGCTGCCGGAGGCCGCCCCGATCGTCGGCTGACCCGGCGGCGCTGTCGCTAGCATGGGCCGATGATCGTGTGGCTGAACGGCACTCATGGGGTCGGGAAGACGACCACCGCTGCTCTCGTGCAACGGCTGATCCCGGATTCACGGGTGTTCGACGCCGAGAAGGTCGGCGAGACGCTGATGGACGTCCACCCCGGGCTGCCCGAGACGGACAACTTCCAGCACTGGCCGCCGTGGCGGCCGCTCGTCGTCGAGACGGCCCGCCGCATCCTCGACTACACCGGTGGCACCCTGGTGATGCCGATGACCGTGCTGGTCCAGCCCTACTGGCGGGAGATCAGCCACGGCTTGGCCTCGCACGACATCCCGGTGCGCCACTTCGTGCTCCACGCCGATGAAGGCACCCTCCGGGGGCGCATCCAGAACGACTCCGTGGTGGGTCCGTCCTCGTTCCGGTTCAGCTACGTCACGCCCTACGCCGAGGCCTTCCAGTCCTGGCTGCGCGAAGAAGCGCACGTCATCGACACCAGGGAGCTGACGCCGGCGCAAGCCGCGTCAGAGATCGTCGAAGCGGTCAACACCGCGTAGCTCTTGGTGTCCTGCGGCTGCCGCCACCCCGAGAACGCACGAGGCCCGGACGGCAGCACACACCGTCCGGGCCTCGCGTCAGGTCGCGCTACAGCGAGGCGAGCGCCTGCGCAAACATGCTCGACGGACGCATGATCGCGTCGGTCTTGGCGGCATCGACCTTGTAGTACCCGCCGATGTCGACCGGCGAGCCCTGCACCGCGATGAGCTCGTCGACGATCGTCGCCTCGTTCGCGCGCAGCGTCGCCGCCAGCGGCCCGAAGGCTGCCGCGAGGTCGGCGTCGTCGGTCTGCTTCGCCAGCTCCTCGGCCCAGAAGAGGGTGAGGAAGAAGTGCGAGCCGCGGTTGTCGATCGTGCCGAGCTTGCGGCCGGGCGACTTGTTCTCGAGCAGGAACGTGCCGGTGGCCCGGTCGAGGGTCGCGCCGAGGACGCGGGCCTTCGGGTTGGCGTTCGCGTCGGCGAAGTGCTCGAGGCTCGCGGCCAGCGCGAGGAACTCCCCGAGGCTGTCCCAGCGGAGGTAGTTCTCCTCCACGAGCTGCTGGACGTGCTTGGGGGCCGAACCGCCGGCGCCGGTCTCGAAGAGTCCACCACCGTTGAGCAGCGGCACGACCGAGAGCATCTTGGCGCTCGTGCCCAGCTCCAGGATCGGGAACAGGTCGGTGTTGTAGTCGCGCAGCACGTTGCCGGTCACCGAGATGGTGTCCTCGCCGCGACGGATCCGCTCGACCGACAGCGTGGTGGCCGCTGCGGGTGCGAGCACCCGGATGTCGAGTCCCGTGGTGTCGTACTCGGGCAGGTAGGCGTTGACCTTCGCGATGAGGTTCGCGTCGTGGGCGCGGTTCTCGTCGAGCCAGAACACGGTGAGGGTCCCGGTCGCGCGGGCGCGGTTGACCGCGAGCTTGACCCAGTCCCGGATGGCGACGTCCTTGGTCTGGCAGGCGCGCCAGATGTCCCCCGCCTGCACCTCGTGCTCGAGGAGCGCCTCGCCGGCGGCGTTGACGACGCGGACGGTACCCGCGGAGGCGATCTCGAAGGTCTTGTCGTGCGAGCCGTACTCCTCGGCCTTCTGGGCCATGAGGCCGACGTTGGGGACGGTGCCCATCGTCGTCGGGTCGTAGGCGCCGTTGGCGCGGCAGTCGTCGATGACCGCCTGGTAGATGCCGGCGTAGCTCGAGTCGGGGATAACCGCGATGGTGTCGGCCTCGGCGCCGTCGGCGCCCCACATGTGGCCCGAGCTGCGGATCATGGCCGGCATCGAGGCGTCGACGATCACGTCGCTCGGCACGTGGAGGTTGGTGATGCCCTTGTCGGAGTTGACCATCGCCAGGCGCGGGCCGTCGGCCAGGCCCTGCTCGAAGGCTGCGCGGATCTCGCCGCCGTTGCTCAGGGCGTCGAGCCCGTCGAGGATCCCGCCGAGACCGTTGTTGGGGCTGAGGCCGGCGGCCGCGAGGTCGGCGCCGTACGTCGCGAAGACGGCGGGGAAGAAGGCGCGCACGACGTGGCCGAAGATGATCGGGTCGGAGACCTTCATCATCGTCGCCTTGAGGTGCACCGAGAACAGCACGTCCTCGGCCTTCGCGCGGGCGATTGCCTGGGCGAGGAACTCGTGCAGCTGTGCGACGTCGAGGAAGGTGGCGTCGATGACCTCGCCCGCCAGCACCTTCACGCCGGGGTGCAGGATCGTGACCTCACCGGCCGCGGTCACGTGCTCGATGCGCAGGACGTCGTCGGCGTCGAGGACGGCGGACTTCTCGTTCGCAAAGAAGTCGTCGTGGCCCATAGTCGCGACGTTGGTCTTGGAGTCGGCGCTCCACGCACCCATGCGGTGCGGGTTCTTGCGCACGTACTCCTTGACGGACAGGGGCGCGCGGCGGTCGGAGTTGCCCTCGCGGAGCACCGGGTTGACCGCGGATCCCTTGATCTTGTCGTAGCGGGCCCGGACGTCCTTGTCGGCGTCCGTGGCGGGAGCGTCGGGGTGGTCGGGCAGGGCGTAGCCCTTGGCCTGCAGCTCGGCGATGGCCGCCTTGAGCTGCGGCTCCGACGCCGAGACGTTCGGCAGCTTGATGATGTTCGCCTCGGGCGTGGTGGCGAGGGCGCCCAGCTCGGCGAGCGCGTCGCCGACCCGCTGCTCGGGCTTCAGGTACTCGGGGAACGCGGCGAGGATGCGGCCGGCGAGGGAGATGTCGCGCGTCTCGAGCTCGACACCTGCGGTGCCGGCGAATGCGCTGACGACGGGGAAGAACGAGTGGGTCGCCAGCATCGGCGCTTCGTCGGTGTACGTGTAGATGATCTTGCTCATCGTCGGGCAGCTCCTTGGCGTTGCGCGTAGCGAACTTGTCTTGATATCAAGATACATGGTCGGCCGTCTGTCGACGAGGGTCTTCCCGGACTGCGCTCGGCCGGGGTCGATCTCCGCCCACTGGCCGTTTCGTGTCATGACGTCGGTGACAGTCGCCCGCAGGCGTGCGGCTGGAAGTCACCGATTGCACCATGGGATGGGACTGCTGCACGAATGGGTGACGTTGATGATGTCAGAGTCCTCGCCGGCGAAGCTTGCAGCAGTCCCAGAGTCCCTACCCATTGGACTCGGTCAGGCGGCGGTGGCCCCATCGACGTCCAGCACCAGGAGCAGGCCCTCGTCGAGCTTGTAGGCGCCGAGGACAACGTCCCGTAGTGCGGCTGGGAGGGTATCGGGTGGTGTCTCGAACTGGTTGTCCTCGACGTCGATCACGTCGCCGATCTCATCGACGAGCAGGCTGATGGGCTCGCCATCGACCCGGACGACGAACATCATCGGCTTGGCATCCGCCGTCAGCGGTGCGAGACCAAGGCGGGGGCGCAGGTCCACGGTCATGACCACCTGACCGCGCAGGTTCACCAGGCCTGCAATACCGGCGGGGGCGAGTGGGACGGGTGTACGGGTTTGGAAGCGCAGGGCTTCTTGGACCCGGAGGACGTCGATGCCATACCGGGCGCCGGCCAGGGTGAACGTGGCGAACTGTTGATTCATCGTCAAACTCCTACGAGAGCGTCGAACTCGGAGCGAACCGGCTCCGCGGCCCCGGGCAGGGCGTCGGTGAAGAATGTCGGGTCGGCGGCCATGACGGCCTGGGTGACGTCGAGCAGTCCGGTGACACGGTCCTGCAACACGGTCGAGCCGACCAGGCCGAGGTCGTCGACCGTGGAGTGCCGGGCGCTGTTCTCGTCGACGATGTCGAAGATCTGGTCGACCACGATCGCGACGCTGCGCGTGCCGCGCGTGTACACGACCACGAACAGGTCCTCGCTTGCCAAATCGATCATCCCGCCGAGCAGGCGGTCCAGACGCACGAGCGGGACGATCGCGCCGCGGTACTGCACGACTTCGCGGCCGCCGACGTGCTCGACGAGATCGTGCCGCAAACGCTCTAGGCGCGTGACCGCGGCCAACGGGATGGCGACCCGGCGGCCGCCCCCGATCCCTGCCACGAGCACCTGCTCTGCCGGCCGGGCAGCAACCGCCGACGCGGCCCTCGCGGCGCGGTCGGCGTCGGGCAGCTCGGCGGCCAAGCAGCGACGCGCGATGGCCTGGACGTCGAGGATGAGCGAGACGCGGCCATCCCCGAGCAGGGTCGCGCCCGTGTAGGTGCCGATCGACTTCAACCGCGCCGACAGCGGCTTGACCACGATCTCCTCGGTGTTCAGCACCCGGTCCACAATCAGCCCGAACCGCTGGGTGTCGGACTGAAGCACCGCGATGACGGCCGTGGCCGCCACCGCGCAGTCCTGGCCGAACTCCAGCACATCGCGCAGGCCGACGAGCGGGAGCAGGCTCCCGCGCAGCCGGTACACCGGCGCCGAGTTCACGTACTCGATCGCGGTGCCAGCCTTCTGCCCGTCCAGCGCGACCAACTCGAGCAGGCTCACCTGCGGGATCGCGTAGAGCTCACCCGCGGACTCGACCGTCAGAGCGGGCATGATCGCCAGCGTCAACGGGATGCGTAGGCGCCACACCGTGCCGCGCCCGGGCGAGGACTCGACCTCGACGGTGCCGCCGATCGCCTCGATCTTGGTGCGCACCCCGTTCATGCCGACGCCGCGGCCGGACACGTTCCTCACGACCTCCGCGGTCGAGAAGGCCGGCAGGAACAGCAGCTGCAGCAGGTCAGGCGCCGTCATCGCCGCGATCTGCGCCTCGGTGCGAAGCCCGCGTTCGATGGCCTTCGCGGCGAGCCGACCGGGGTCGACCTCAGCGCCGTCATCGGCGACCTCGACGAACACCTGTCCACCTGCGTGGTACGCGCGCAGCGTCAGGACGCCCAGCGCCGGCTTGCCGGCCGCGATGCGGTCCTTCGGCGCCTCGATGCCATGGTCGATCGCGTTACGCACCAGGTGCGCCAGCGGGTCCTTGACCGCCTCCAACAGGGTCCGGTCGAGCTCGGTGTCGCCACCGACCATGTCCAGGCGTACCTCGCGCCCGCGCGTCGCGGCGAGGTCGCGCACGATCCGCGGCATCTTCGCCCACACGTGATCGATAGGCTGCATGCGCGTCTTCATCACGCCCTCCTGCAGCTCGGACGCGATCAGGCTCAGGCGCTGCGATGCGCGCAAGAGCTCGTCGCCGGCGGCGCCGGCGGCGAGCCGGGAGATCTGGTTGCGCGACAGCACCAGCTCCCCGACCTGACGCATCAGCGCATCCAGCAGATCCACATCGACACGAATCGACGCTTCGGAGCTGAGCCGTTGGGCCTCAGACTCTGCGGCAGCCGCATCGATCACGTCAGTGGTCATCTGCGCGGCGCTCGTCTCCACGGCGATGTCTTGCTCCATCGGATCTCCTGGTGCATTCGAACTCTGGCGGTCGGGGTGGTCTAGTACGAGAACGCGAGGAGGCGTTCGCGCAGGTCGGCGGACATCCGCGCGAGGTCGTCGACCGAGGCGCCCATCTGCACCAGGACCTCGCTGGAGGAGGCGGCGCCGGTGGCGACGCCCGCGATGTTCCCGGCGATCTCACCGGACCCGGTAGCAGCTTCGGTCACAGACCGGGACATCTCGTTCGTGGTGGCCGTCTGCTCCTCGACTGCGGAGGCGATGGTGAGCTGGTAGTCGTTGATCGAGGCGATGATCGCGGAGATCTCGGCGATCGCGGCGACGGCACCGGTGGTGTCGACCTGGATCGTCTCGACGCGGCGGGTGATCTCCTCGGTCGCCTTCGCGGTCTCCCGCGCGAGGTCCTTGACCTCCCCGGCGACGACGGCAAAACCCTTGCCCGCCTCTCCCGCTCGGGCCGCCTCGATGGTCGCGTTCAGGGCGAGCAGGTTGGTCTGTTCTGCGATGGACGTGATCTGCTTGACGACGTTGCCGATCTCCTGGCTGCTGACGCCGAGCTTGGAGATCTTCTCGCTCGTCGATGCCACAACCCCGGTTGCACGGGTCGCGACCTTCGCGGCCTCGTTGGCGTTCTCGGCGATCTCCCGGATCGAGGCGCCCATCTGTTCCGCCCCGGCTGCAACGGTCTGCACGTTTCGCGAGACCTGCTCCGAGGCCGCGGCGACGACCCCGGCCTGCACGCTGGTCTCCTCCGACCCGGCAGCGACCTGCGTGTTCGCCGCCGACAGCTCTTCCGCCGCAGCAGCGACGGTCTGCGCGGTCTCGCCGACCCCGGACAGCGTGGTCCGCAACGAGGCCTGCGCTGTGGTCAACGTCGCGGCCATCTGGCCGAGCTCGTCGCGGCTACGGACAACGGCACTCACGGTCAGGTCCCCGGTCGCCATCGCCGCGAGTGCGGCCTTCATCTGATCGATCCCCTTGCGGATCGCGGACGTCATGACCAGCGCGAGAGCGAGCACGGCGACCAATGCCGCGACCAGCACGGTGATCACTACCTGGATCGACGATGATGAATTGTCTGCCGCACCGGTCGAGATCTCGGCAGCAGCTCCGTTGAGCTGCTCCTGCAACGCCTCGAGATCGTCCTCGTAGCCGGCGACAAGCGGCACGCTCTTGTCGGCAATGAGGCCTTCGTACTGCCCCGGGATGTTGGCCTGGGCGGCCGGCATCAGCTCAGCGTCCCGGAACGTCATCCAGGCCGCTAGGTTGGTCGCGAACGACGCCCACGCCGGGTACTCGTCAGCGCCAGCGGCGACGAGCGCCTCCATCGTCGACGCGAGCTGGGCGTCGTTCGCGGTCTGCTGCGTCAACCAAGCGGGATAGGCAGTCTCATCAGTAGCCGCAGCGACCTGGGCGACGATGAGCCGCGCGAACACCTGGTCCCTCTGCACGATGCTCACGTTCGCCAGCACATCACTCTGCATCGTGACCAGCGTCTTCGTGTCTGCCGTGATCGATCGCATCGACGCGATCGCGAGCGCGCTCACCCCCGCGGCGGCAAGTGCGAGCAGCACGATGATCGACATGATCTTCGTCCGGATAGGAAGGTCGTTGACCCTCGCAATACCTCGGCTGCGTCCGGCCGTCGCGGGGACCGAAGAACTCGGCGTAGTCAGTGAGCCGCTCATGATATTCCTGTCGAGAGTGCGGAGCCGCGAGCCAGAAGGGGCGGTCAGGGGCGTAGGAGCCCGGTGTGCATCTGACCAATCGGACCAGTTCACCAGCCTGCGATAGGCCTTAAGCCCCAACTCAAGGGACCCCACAATCCACGCACCGGAGCAGAACTGGTGGAGTTGCTCGCATGAATCGAGCTCGTCGCGGGGAACAATCCTGAGCGGCGCTCTTGGCGAGGCGCATCGCAAAACGCCACTCATGCGACGGTCCCGGCACGTTCCGGACGCACAACGTCGCCGACGGCCGAGATCTGGCGGTGGTGCAGACCATCCGCAAGAACAGGAGATGCGGCCTGTGGTGACCGTCTCGATGTGCGTCGCTGGATTGGGCCGAGCCTCCCTAGTTACTTCGCAGGTCAGATGCGAACTCGGTCGTTGCGGGAGCATCTGAATCCAGATCGAGTTCCGAAGAGGAGCAAGTCGGGCCAATTTCGCTGCTGGTCTGCGTGTGTTTCCGGATTTTGGCAGGCACTCCGGTGCGAGATGCGAGGCCTCCGAATCCTGAGATTTCCTCCCAAAGATTCACATCGCAAATCGCTCCTCTGCGGTGACGTTCAGATCTCCCAGGAAACCATGCTATTGACAGGTAGGTCACATCCCCATTGGGGGGCGGACTCTTGTAGCCTCAATCTTTCATCGAGCAGGCGAGCTAGGCGGCTTGGTCGATCTCCACCAGCTAGCATCACCTGCATGCCCCAGGTGATCTTCATGTGCGGCCCCGCCGGCTCCGGCAAGACCACGGCGTCGCTCCGCCTCGAGGCCGCGGGCTTCACGCGCCTGTCCATCGACGAGGAGGCGTGGCGCGACGGCCACCGTGCGCACCCGCTGCCGGAGGACGTCGCCGAGCAGGTTCGCGCCAGGCTCCGGTCCCGGCTCATCGACCTGGTGGCGGGGGGCACCGACGTCGTCCTCGACTTCGCTTTCTGGTCCCGCGCGGTGCGCGACGACTACCGACGCCTGCTGGCCCCCTTCGGCGTCGTGCCCGAGACCTACTACCTCCCGACCCCGCGGGAGGTCGTGCTCGCCCGGCTGGCGGCCCGGGAGAACAACGGGCCGAACGAGCTGGTGCTTCCGAGGGCGGTCGCCGAGGCGTACTTCGACGGCTTCGAGGTCCCGACGCCGGACGAAGGCCCACTGCACGTCCTCGCCACCGTGCCCACCGACGTCAGAGAGCCCTCACCGGCTGCCGCAGGATCGTCTTGAGCTTGGCCGGTGCCGTGCGACGGGGGTCGCTGAGATAGATCTCGTGGTGGTCCCCGTTGAACGTCAGGCCGTGGGCGGGCAGGTACTCGTGGTGCAGCCGGTCCAGGGTCGGCGCCTCGTCGTCGTAGGACCCGATGTGCAGGATCTGCACCGATGTCCCTTCCTCCAGCGTGATCAATGACAAGCGGTCCAGCGCAGGCAGGCTCTTCTTCGCCCCTGCCGTCGTGATCGCCGCCGCGACCATCTCCTGGGTGTACCAGTCGGGCTGGTTGATCATCATGGTCCAGTCCCACGCGGCCTTGTCCCGGGTGACGAACGCCGCCATGTCGGCGGCTCGCCACAGCCCCTCCAGCGGGGCCACGACGGAGTCCCGCCCGAGGGTCTTCTTGCTCTCGAACTTCAGCGTGTAGGCGACGGCGTAGAGCGCCTCGATCGCCTCGGCGTGGGCGGGGGCGGTGTTGGGGTCGCCATGACCGTCGACCGCGAGGTAGCGGAGCTCGGGCACCTCGACGTGGGTGAAGTCCTTCGACGACGGGGAGTAGAGCTCCTTGCGGGCGATCTTGACGTCGTACTTCTCCATGGTGTCTCCCGAGCGAGGTGAGAGTGGCCGGTCCGCTGCCACGACGATACGACCTCGGCGCCGCGGGCGCCGCAAACACCCACGACGCGCCCGAATCGCCGCGTCGATTATCGGCCGCTCCGACACCCTCTCCCCGCCCCCATTCTGTGATGTTCGTCCAGGTCAGCGGGGCATAGAGGGGCTTGTTCGGCATCTGGTCGCTCGACGACGACCCTCATCGGCCAGGAGGGCGCGGGGAGAACCACGAAGTCCATGCTCTACTTGCTGTGGCGGTTATCATCCTCCGCCTCTTTCTTTCGACCGGGCGTGTCCGCCGAGGCACCGGTCGCCGAGCACGACTTGAGGTCTCCCATGCGTCCAGTACGACGATCACTCCAGACCAGCGCCGGTCTGTCGATCTGCGCCCTCACTGCACTCGTCGCTCTGGGCGGCGTGGTGCACCCGTCGGTCGCCTATGCGGCCGCCCCTCCGGTGGATCTGGGGACGGCGTCGGGCTACTCCGTCCTGGCAGGCTCGACCGTGACGAACACCGGGCCCTCGTTCCTGGGCCAGAGCCTCGGCGTCCACCCAGGGTCGGCTGCGACCGGCTTCCCGCCTGGCACCGTCGGCGGTGAGGTCCACTTCGGCGACGCCGCTGCTCTCGGTGCGAAGACGGCACTCACGGCCGCGTACATCGACGCCGCCGGCCGCCCCTTCTCCGACACGCTCGCGGTCGAGCTCGGCGGGATGACGTTGACTCCGGGCGTCTACCGGATGCCCAGCGCCCAGCTGACCGGGACCCTTACCCTGGACACCCAGGGCGACCCCGCCGCGGTCTTCATCTTCCAGATCAACGAGGCACTCATCACCAGCGCGGACAGCGCCGTCGTCTTCCTCAATGCGGCCCCCACGTGCTCGGTCTACTGGCAGGTCGCCAGCTCCGCGACCCTGGGCACCAACAGCTCCTTCGTCGGCACGATCATGGCCTCGACCGCGATCGCCCTGGAGACCGGGGCCGATCTTGAGGGTCGTGCCCTCGCGCAGACGGCGGCCGTCACCCTGGACAACAACACGATCACCGCTCCGGTCTGCGACACGGTCGTCCCGACGCCCACACCCACACCCACACCCACACCCACGGTCGTCCCCCCGGTCCAGGGGGTCGAGGCGGCGGTGACCCCGCCTCCCGCCCGCACCGAGCTCGCGATCACCGGCTCGGCGACGCTTCCGCTCTCCGTCATCGCCGGGGGCCTCACGCTCCTCGGAGCTGGCCTCGTGGTCCGCCGTCGCCGTTCGCTCGAGGCCTGAGCAGAGCCCGACTCCCAGCAAGGCCTGACACACAGGGCCTGACCCGTTCGCGGGTCAGGCCCTGACTCGTTCGCGGGTCAGGCCTTGCCGGACATCACGGCCAGGCGCCACAGCGACGTGGTCTCCTTGACCCGCGCGGCGTGCAGCGGATCGCTGGCGTCGCCCACGCGGGGGTGCGTCGGCCGGATGTCGTGACGCTCCAGAACCACCAGGCCCGCGCTCTCGATCGCGCCCAGCAGCCACTCACGGGTGCGCAGGCCGAGGTGCTCGGCGAGGTCGGAGAGGACGAGCCAGCCTTCGCCGTCGGGCTCGAGGTGCATGGCCAGGCCGCCGAGGAAGCGCAGCAGCATGCGGCTCTTGGGGTCGTAGACCGCGTTGTCCATGAGCGTGCGCGACGTCGCCGGGACCCACGGCGGGTTGCACACCACGAGGGAGGCGCGCCCGGGCGGGAACATGTCGATGAGCTCGACCTCGACCTGGCCGTCCAGGCCCAGCCGGGTGAGGTTCTCGCGGGCGCAGACCACGGCCCGCTCCTCACTGTCGGTCGCCACGACCCGTGCGACGCCCCGCTTGGCGAGCACCGCGGCGAGCACGCCGGTCCCGGTGCCGATGTCGAAGGCGAGGTCGGTCGCGGGCAGCGGAGCCTGCGCGACGAGGTCGACGTACTCGCTACGCACCGGGAAGAACGCACCGTAGTGCGGGTGGATGCTCGCGTCGAGGGCGTCGACGTGGATCCCCTTGCGACGCCATTCGTTGGCCCCGATCGCCCCGATCACCTCACGCAACGACACCAGAGACGGTTCGTCGAGGGCGCCGTAGGCGCCGGTGAGCGCCTCGTGGATCTCGGGCGGGCGGCGCAGCGGCACAGCCCCGCCCGCGTCGATCGGGATGAGGAGCATGCTGAGGATCCGGGCGCGGTGCGCGCGTGCCTGGCGGTAGCGGTAGAACGCCTCCGCCGTCGTGCCGCCGGTCGCTCCCTCGGCTGACTCGGTGCGTCGTTCGATGGCCTCGAGGAGCTGGCGGGCGTTCTGGAAGTCGCCGCGCCACAGCAGGGCGACGCCCTGGGAGGCGTCGCGGTAGGCCTCTTTGGCGGTGTAGTGGTCCTCGATGACGATCATCCGGCTGGGGGCGGGCACGTCGTTGGCGGTCCGCCAGCGGGCGGTGTGCTCGACGCCGCCTTCATCCCAGCCGATGAGCGCGCCGTCACCGACGACGGCGTCGAGCTTGCGGACGGGGACAGCGACAGGTTCGACGATTCGTGCCACGGGGCAACGCTCCAGTGTTCGGGAAGACATGGAGCCTTGCAGAGGCGGCACCAGCCCGTCGAGCATATCCCGGAGCCTGCGCGTGGCACCGACGCCCCCCGGGCTCGCCCCCGTGCTCGCCCTCCTGCCGGCGCGCATCGTTCCTGGTGAGGAGCGCGCCGACATCACCCGCAGGCTTCTCCCCATTCACCGCTCGGCCACCACAGCGTCATCCGCCTCTCATAGGTTCACCGCATCCACGCTTCGAACCGAGAGAAGGTCCCCTCCGTGCCACTCCACCTCCCACGGGCGACGATGCCAGGGGTGGCGACCATGACGGTCGTCGCCCTCGGCTGCGGTCTCCTGGCAGCGACCGCGACCGCGGCACCCGCTGCCCCCACCCCGTCCCCGTGGCCGCTGGTCGTCACCGAGATCGCCCCGGACAACACCGGCTACGACAACTTCGAGTTCTTCGAGGTCGCGAACACCTCTGGCGCGGACATCGACCTGTCGGCCGCCGGGGTGACGCTGGCGTACACCTTCGTCAGCTCCGACGACCGGGCCAAGGACGTGCCGCTCACCGTCCCGGCCGGCACGGTCGTCCCCGCCGGTCAGCCCGTGGTGTTCTGGGTCGACTACTCCACGACCACCGTCAACACCGCGGCCAAGACCGAGGACGACTTCCGCAGCTTCTACGCCGCCGAGACCGGTCAGCCGGTGGGCACCTACCCGATCGTGCGCGTCACCGGTCAGGCGGGTCTGGCCAACGGCGGCGAGCGCGGGATCCGCCTGGTCGCCGCGGACTCCTCGGCGATCAGCTGGTCCTTCTACCCGTCCGGCTCGGTCGCCGTCGCGCGGTCCGCGCACTTCAAGCTGCCAGGCACGACGTCGGCCCGCGGCCTCGACGTGCTGACCGCCACCGGGGTCCCCAGCCCAGGTGTCGTCCTCCCGGAGGCGCTCGTCGCGCCCACCGACCCCACCGACCCGGGCACCGGTGACCCCACGACGGACCCCACCGCGGACCCCACGACCGACCCGACAACCGATCCCACCACCGACCCGACCACCGACCCCACGACCACGCCCACCCCAGCCGCCGGCACACCCCCGCTGATGATCACCGAGGCCCTCCCGGACTCGATCAACGTCGGCGGCTCGGACGGCTACGAGTTCGTCGAGGTCCACAACCCCACAGACCGCCCGATCAGCTTCGCCGACTACGTGCTGCGCTACCTCTACCCGCTCGAGGACCTCACCAACTCCTCGGTCGTCGACTGGCTCTCCACCCCGACGGACCCGGTGATCGCCCCCGGCGAGAGCCTCGTCCTGTGGATCAAGAACGGTCCCAACAACGCCCTGACCGCGGCTGACTTCAATGCCGTCTTCGGCACGTCGCTGACCCTCGGCACGGACCTCGTCGAGGTGTACTCCGGCGGCATGGCCAACGGCAGCCCGCGTGGGCTGGAGATCACCACCCGCACCGGGGTCAGCCTGAACACCGCCTACTACAACCTCGGTGGCACCAAGGACGTGGCGGCCGGCAAGGGCCTGCAGTACGCCCACGACCCAGCCGCACCCGCCCGCCAGCAGCTCACCGGGTCGGCGACGCCGACGCCGGGCACCGTCACCCCCGGGCAGGTCCCCACGACGCCCGTCGTCGTCCCGGCCGACACCTCCGCCCCCACGATCACCGACCAGACCCTCGCGACGTTCTCCCTCACCGAGACGTTCACGGTCGACGCGACGGTGACCGACGACGTCCTGACCCGCTCGGTCACGCTGTTCCTCAAGGGCAGCTCGGACGCCGACTTCCAGCCGATCAACCTCACCGCCGACGCCGCGGACGGCTACCTCCACACCGTCAGCGCCGCCGACCTCACCGGCAAGCGCTGGTTCGAGTACTACCTCGTCGCCTCCGACGGCACGAGCTCCACCACGACCCCCACCCGCCGCGCCGCCGCCGAGGGCGTCGACACCTCGCCCGTGCGTCTCAACGTCACCGACGGGCAGATCCTCGCCGGGACGGCGACGATCTCCGGCGCCAGCGACGCCTACCCCTCCCCGGTCACCCTCGACATCGACGGCACGCCCCTCACCACGCAGACCGCGCTGGAGACGGCTCCGGTCTTCGCCTTCGAGGCCGGTGGGGTCGACACGTTCTTCAAGAACGGCGTGCTCATCGGCACGGACGTCCTGCGCATCTTCGACGACGGCATCTACTCCGGATTCGACACCATCTCCACCCCCGTCCCCCTGACCTCCGTGACCCAGGGGCAGGCGCTCACCCTCAGCGTCTACGCGGGCACCAAGGCGGCGCCGGAGATCGACCTCAACGAGAACAACGACGACTTCCAGATCAAGAACCTCCGCCTGATCCTCCCCGACGGACGCACCCTGCGCCCGGCTGGGTACACCGACCCGGCCACGGTCCTCAACATGGGCGACAGCGCCGGCAAGCTCGACTTCGTCGATGCCGTCTTCACCCTGCCCGACGACGCGTTCACCGCTCGCTCCGCGAGCTGGGACACCCGGGCGGTCGCCGACGGCGACCACACGGTCCGGGCGAGCACCGGCGTCGACGAGGTCACCCGCCGGGTCGTCGTGGACAACACCTCACCGGTCATCACCAGCCCGCTCGTGGAGGGCACGGACTACCAGGGGCCCTTCACCGTCGACGCCACCGCGACCGACCCGGGCTCGGGTGTCGCCTCCCTCACCGCGACCCTGGACGAGGACGTGGTGACCCTGCCCCTTCAGACGTCCTCCCTCACCCTGCAGCCGGGCACGCACGTCTTCACCGCCACCGCCACGGACACCGCCGGGAACACCACGACGCACACGGTGACCTTCTCCACCCCGGTGGAGGCACCGTCGTCGGGCGCGTTCGCACCGGGCGACTCGGCGACCGTCGCGGGGCCGGGCGTGGACCTGACGGCGACCGTCACGGACCCGAGCGGTGACCGCCTCGACGTGTCCTTCAACGAGGGCTACCGCTTGAGTCCCACGGACGCGGCGGTGGCCAGCTACTCGGGCACCACCCGCGTGGCGGACGGCCTCGACCGCACCGGCCGCACCCTGCTCAGCGGTGACGACCTCGCCCGGATGACCACCGCCGACGGTATCGACGCCACGGTGACCTCCGAGGACGCCTTCCCCTACCAGGTCTTCGACGTCACCGTCCCGGAGGGGGCCGGCGAGGACGCCGCGGCCCGCGTGAGCTGGTCCGGCACGGCGAACCCCGGCGCGAAGGTGCTGCTCTACGTCCTGGACACCACGACCGGGACCTGGCAGGAGCTTGACCGGCACGTGACCATCGGGGAGGGCGCGACCGAGTTCACCCTCGGCGGTACCGTCCCGGCCGCCGGGCACGCCACGGACGGCGTCATCCAGGTGCTCGTCCAGCACTCCGAGGGCTTCGCGGGCGCCGACCAGTCCCCCCGGACCGGACCGGTCGCGCTGGCGACCGGTGGGATGGACACCCCGCGGTCGGAGTACGACTTCACGCTCGGCTGGGAGTCGGACACGCAGTACTACAACGACGCCTACTACGACCGTCAGCTCGACATCCACGACTACTTCCTGGCCAACCGGGAGGCGATGAACCTGCAGTACGTGTTCCACACCGGTGACATCGTCGACAACCACACCGAGCAGCGCCAGTGGGAGAACGCCACGGCCGCCTACACCATGCTCGACGACGCCCAGCTGCCCTACGGGGTGCTCGCCGGCAACCACGACGTCGGCCACAAGGACGTCGACTACGGGCCGTACTCGACGTACTTCGGGGAGAGCCGCTTCGCGTCGAACCCCTGGTACGGCGGGTCCTACCAGGACAACCGCGGTCACTATGACCTCATCACCGCCGGCGGTCTCGACTTCATCATGCTCTACATGGGCTGGGCTCCCGGTGACGAGGAGATCGCCTGGATGAACGAGGTCCTCGCCCAGTACCCCGAGCGCAAGGCCGTCATCAACCTGCACGAGTACATGCTCACCACGGGCGGCCTCGGTGAGGTCCCGCAGCGCATGTACGACGAGGTCGTGGCGACCAACCCGAACGTCATCATGGTCTTCTCCGGGCACTACCACGACGCGTTCACGCGCGTGGACGCCTTCGACGACGACGGGGACGGGACCCCTGACCGCAACGTGCACCAGATCCTCTTCGACTACCAGGGCCTGCCCGAGGGCGGCCAGGCGTTCCTGCGCCTGATGCACTTCGACAACGTGAGCCAGACGATCACGTCGCGGACGTACTCGCCCTACCTCGACCAGTTCAACTCCACCGACCCCTCGCTCGAGGTCGAGCACCAGGAGTTCACCATGGACTACGCGGACCTCAACCTCGTGCCCCAGACGAAGTCCCTCGGCACGGACTCCTTCACCGCCGAGATCCTCACGACCCGCGCCATCGGGTCCTTCGCCGACGTGGCCAGCGGCACCACGCTGACCACCCGCTGGGAGATCCCCGGTGCGGGTCTGCACGGCTGGTACGTCACGACGACCGACCCGTTCGGCGCGGTCGACCGGTCCCCCGTCCAGCTGCTCACCGTGACCGCGGGGCCGGTCGTCCCCACCGATCCGCCGACTCTGCCGGTCACCCCCGGGACAGGGCTCCCCGGCTCAGGCGGCACAGCGGCTCCGGGTGCCTGGTCCCCCGGCACGGCGACCGGCACGGCGACCGGCTCCGCACCGGGCACCCCCCGCACGGCGCAGGCCAACTCGTCCGGGAACCTGGCGACGACCGGCACGGCCGGCCTGCTCCTCGTGGCCGGCCTGGCGCTCACGCTGCTGACCGCGGGCGCGAGCGCGGTCGTGGCCTCGCGCAGGCACCGTGGGGCGCGGGTGTAGCCCCGGTGTAGCGCACTGCACGACGGCTGAGGCCGGGTGACCTGCGGGTCACCCGGCCTCAGTCGTAGGCTCGCTCCATGACCTCCCGCGTGCGCCTCCAAGAGATCGTCGTCGACTGCGCCGACGTCACCCAGCTCGCCGTGTTCTGGGGCGCGCTGCTCGACGCCCGGTGGGCGGTGCTCGACGACGGCTGGGCGGTCGTGGAGGCCGACCCGCTCCTGCTCGCCTTCCAGCGTGTCCCTGAGCCCAAGGCCTCGCCGAAGAACCGCCTCCACCTCGACATCCTCGTGCCCGACGCCGCGGCGGCCATCGCGCAGGCTCTCGCCCTGGGTGGGTCGCAGGTGGGCGAGCCTGTCCTCACCGACGGCGACGGCTACGTCGTCATGCGGGACCTGGAGGACAACGAGTTCTGCTTCGTCGTCGACAACCACGGCCGGTGGGGCGAGCAGATCACCTCCGCCCTCGCCGCGGGCCAGGGCCACACCCGGCACGGATGAGCCTCAGGGCCCTTCGCTGTCTCCGCTCTCCCCGGTCACCCGCGGACGGTCGGGCTGGTCGTCGTCGTTCTCCTGCTTCTGGGCGGTCCGCTCCCGCTCGTCGATGGCCTCCTGACCGGGGCCGGAGAACGCCCGGGACCGCTCCTCAGCCTCCGAGCTGCCGGTGAACAGGCCCTCCACCGGCGCGAACACCATCGTCTCCTCGCTCGGTCGGACGACCGGCAGAAGAACGGTCTGCTCCTCCCGAGGTTCGGGGAAGACGCCCCGCCCGGGCTCGGAGAGGCGCATGCGGACCCCGGGACGGGTGCGCACGGGCACCCGGTTCGGGAGCGAGGGGGCGGCCGCCGGGTTGTGCGTCGTGCTGGGCGCGGCGTTCCCCGCCGTGCGGCCGGGCTCCTTGACTCCGGGCTTCGCAGCTTCGGGCTGGCCGGCACCGGGCTTGACCGGGCTGGACTTGACCGGGCCGGGCGCGGCCGAGACGGGCGCGCCGTCCTCGGTCTCGTCGGCGGGGGGCAAGAGCTCGACGTCGGGCACCCCGCGCATCAGACGGGTCCGGGGCACACCCTGGGGAGCGGAGCGGTGCAGCCAGTCGACAAGTCCCTCACGGACGTAGCAGCGCAGGTCGAACAGGGTTCCGGCATCGGCCGCGCTGGCCATCGCGCGGACCTGGACGAACCCGCCGGTCGCGTCGGTCACCTGCAAGATGCCCACCCGCTTGTCCCACAGCGTGCTCACCTCGAGCAGGCGCTTGAGCTCGGCGCGCATCGCCGCGAGCGGCACGTCCCAGTCGAGGTCGAGCTCGACCGTGCCGAGCAGGTCGGTCGACCGCCGGGTCCAGTTCTGGAACGGGGTCGTCGTGAAGTACGTGCACGGCATGATGAGCCGACGGTCGTCCCAGAGGTGGACCACGACGTACGTCATGGTGATCTCCTCGATCCGGCCCCACTCGTCCTCCAGCACGACGATGTCCCCGACCCGGATCGCGTCGGTGAAGGCGATCTGCATCCCGGCGAACACGTTCGCCAGGGACGTCTGGGCGGCGAGGCCGGCGACGATCGAGATGAGGCCCGCGGAGGCCAGCAGGCTGGCTCCGGCAGCGCGCGCCTGCGGGAAGGTCAGCAGCACCCCGGCCAGCGCGAGCACCACGATGATCGCGACGGTGAGCCGGCGCAGCACCGAGATCTGGGTACGGACCCGCCGGGCGTGCCGGTTGTCCGGGACGTCCGTGCGGAACCGCTTGAGCACGCTGTCCTCGACGACGAAGGCCAGCGCACCCACGAACCAGGCGCCCATGAGGATGAACAGGATGAGCAGCAGGTGCTCGACCGCCGGCAGCCAGCCCACCCCCGGGTCGGTGACGATCCGCACCGCGGTCCAGACCGCGGCGACCATGAGCAGACCCCGCAGGGGTCGCCGCAGACGCAGGGACAGGTCGCTCACCAAGGCGTTGCTCCGCCCGACCCGGCGCACCACCCCGGCGATCACGGTCGCCAGGACGAAGGCCAGGGCCAGGGAGACGACCACCGCGATGAGGGTGGCGGCGATGTTCGTGGCAGTGTTCAGATCGTCGTCGGGCATGCCCCCAGGCTAGGCAAGAGTCCTGGGAGAATCCCTGTGGAGAACCTCCAGAACGCCGCTCAGCAGCCACTGGGCGATCTCTTCTCCGCCTGTTGCCCCTGCTGAGGCGGTTACGGTGAGGCCCGGCGTGATCCATGACACGTCATGCAGCTCACCGTGCGCGGGGCGGATCGCCGACGTCGCCGACTCGAGCATCTCGGCGTCGAGCAGGGAGTCACCGGCGGCCAGCACGGTGTCCGAGCCCAACCGGCGGGCCGCCTCGGCGACCGCGGACCCCTTGCGGAGCTCGTCGGGGACGAGATAGAACTTGCGCCCCTGCAGCGAGGCGCGCCAGCCGCGGCTGGTCGCCCAGCTCGTGACCTCCTCGACGAAGCCGTCCGGGATCGCCTCCCGATCCATGACCGCGTAGCAGAAGAGGTCTTCCGCGCCGCGGACCTTCCGGGTCCATTCCGGCTTGAACACCGAGTGCATGTAGCCCTCGATCTCGGCGTAGGGGTGCGAGGTCTCGGCCAGCACGGCCGCGACCTGGGCGCTCCAGGCGGCGTCCGCCACGCCGTCGACCAGGAGGAATCCGCCGTTCGCGGTCACCGCGTACCGTGCCGGGGGGCCGGGCAACGTGATCCGGTGGTACTGCGCCCGGGTACGGGTGGTGGCCGGGACGAGCACGCCGAGCTCGTTGAGCTCGGTGATCGTGGCCAGGGCGGTGCGGGTGACGTGCGAGAGCGGTTCGCCCTTGTACATCTCGACGCAGACGAGGTCCTCGTAGAGCGGGCTGGTCTTGAGCTTGGTGCCCGGGGGCAGGCCGAGCTTGGCGGCTTTGCCGGAGTAGATGAGCGTGCGGTCGAGGTCGCTCGCCGCGATGACCGGGGTGACCGACGTGACAGGGGTGACACTGGCGGCGGGGCCGGTGAGCCGGTCCGCGCTCATCGGGTGGCCGTCCCGTCGGCGCCGGTCGCGCCGCGGGTGAACTGCGGGTGGATCAGCCCCACGCAGCTGTAGGGCAGGTCGTCGACCTCGACCACCTCGACGCCGCGCTGGGCGGCGAGCAGCCGCACGTGCGCCAGCTCCGCGCTCGCGTCGGCCCGCACGAGGATCTTCCACGGCACCCGGCGCAGCAGCACCCGGGTGGTCTCACCCACGCCGGGCTTGACGAGGTTGACGTCACCCAGCCCGTACTCGGCGCTGATCGCCTCGACGGCCTTCCACCCGGCCCAGGTGATCTCCGGCGCCGGTGCGCTCTGGCGCGCGGCGATCGTCTCGGCGACGCCGGCGATCACGTCGGCGAACTGCATGCTCACGACGTCGCAGAACTCCCCCGAGACGTCCATCGGGGCCAGGTCGGCGTAGAACTTCGCCCCGTGGAACATCCCCGGGCCGATCAGCGCGTCGTTGAGCACGGTCCGCGAGACCAGGCCCGAGACGGTCGAGTTGAGGCAGGCGGAGGGGATGAGGTAGTCCTCGCGGGTGCCGAAGAGCTCGGCGCAGTGGCCCGGGTCGGCGAGCACCGCGAGATCCGCGCTGAACCCGGTCCGGCCCTCGCCGGTCTGCCCGGCGCCGATCAGGCCCAGGGCGGCGTTGGCCTGCTCGACGGCGGCGGCCAGCTCGCGGGAGATCGCGCCCTTGCCGGTCCACCCGTCCACGAAGATGATGTCCTCGGGGCGGTGGTGCTCGGCGAGATAGGCGAGCGCGACCTGGTCGATGCCGCGCCCGCGCACGATGCTCGCCGCGTAGTGCGGCAGGGTCAGCCCGTGGGCGTAGCTGGCCCAGCGGCGCATGAGCACCCCGATCGGGGTGCCGGCCCGGGCCAGCGAGACGAGCACGGCCCGTTCCCCGCGCTCGGCGAGGACGAGGTCGGTCACCACCCCGACCGCGTGGGCGAGCCGGTTCGCGGACTCGCGCAGCGCGGCGTGGAAGAGGTCCTGGTACTCCTGGGTGGGCTGGTACTCGACGGGGAGGGACTCCGCGTAGTGCGCGCCACCGGACTGGATGGCCTCCTCACGCTCCTCGGTCGGTGCCTCGAGCTCGACCGAGGACAGGTCGCTGAGCAACCAGGCGACCTCGTGGGCGGCGTAGGAACCGAAGTCGGGACCGTACAGCGGGCGCGGGAGATCCGGCCCCGGGCGGGCGCCGGTGGTCTCGGCGGTGTCGGGCTGGATGGTCACGAGGTTCCCCTCCTAGGGGCGGTACGCGGGGATGACGACCACGTGCACGTGGTCGCACCACCCGGCGACGCGGTCGATCAGGCCGCCAGGCATGGACAGCTCGGCTGTGTCAGCAGGCGAGTCGATGACCACGACGATATCGGTGAATCGACGCGCCGGTTCGACGCCCGGGGCGACGTTGTGCGCAAAACGTGGGCCTGGGCCGTCGTCCGGGTCGTCGTGTGAGGGAAAGGTCACAGTCGTGCGGATCGCATAGCCGGGGTCGTCGACGGCGAGCACCGGCGAGCGGGTGGTCGTGGAGAACCGCACCCGGGTCCCGGTGCCGTCCGCGCCGGCTGCGCGGTCGGCGTCGACCGCGTCGGCGAGCGCCTGCGCGATGCGCAGCGGCGCGTACATGAGCTCCTCGAAGCCCAGCACCAGCACGTGGTCCCCCGCCAGCTCCTGCCCGACGACGGCCGCGACCTCCCGCGCCGCCGTCACCAGCGGCGTCTCGTGAGCGGGCAGGAAGCCGTGCCGGCCGCCGTCGCGCACCTGGGCGGGCCACGACGTGACCCGGGTGACGGAGGTGGGGCTGGGCGCCGCGACCTGCTCGGGCGGGTCGACCTGGACGGGGAGGGCGGGTGGGTCGATCTGGACGGGAGGGGCGGGAGGGGCGACCTCGGCGACGAGGCGCGCGGCAGCGTCGAGGATCCCCGCCGGCAGGGTGATCTCCCCCGTCGCGAGGGTGACGACGTCGATCCGGGTGCCGAGCCGCGCCGCGGTCTCGGCGAAGGTCTCCCGGTCGGCGGCGGTGCGCAGGTCGATCAGCGCGGCGACGACGTACCGCCCGCGCGGGCGGTCCGCCTGCAGGGCCTCGATCGTGTTGAGCGCGGTCCGCCCGGTGGAGATCTCGTCGTCGACGAGCACCACCGTGTCCGCGGCGACGAGGAAGGTCGGGTCCTCGGGCAGCAGCAGATGCTCGGTCGCGTGGGAGTGCTCCTCGGCGAAGCCGGCCGCGGGGGTGACCCCGGCCACCGGGCGCCGGGTGGAGTGCAGAGACGGCACCGCGAGAGCCTCGCCCACGCAGTGCCCGAGCGCCGTCGCGGTCTCGGCGTAACCGACGACGACGGTGCCCGCCGGGGTGGGCGGGACGACGTCGTGCAGGGCGTCGACCGCGGCGAGCAGGTGCGCCGCGGCGCCCGGCTCGGCGGCGCCCGCGCGGGCCAGCGCGGGCGCGAGACCGCCAGCCAGGGCGGCCTCGGCGACCCGGGACGTCCCGGCGAGCTCTCCGGCGGCCAGGAACCCGAGCAGCCGGCCGGCGGCGTAGACGAGCCGCGGGTCGGTCGGCACGTGCTTGCCCAGGACGGTCGAGACGAGCAGGTGCGCCCGGCGCGGGTTGCGCCGGATCGCCAGCCCGACGAGGTCGTCGAGGCTGATCCCGGCCGCGGACCGGCCGGAGTGGATGCCGACGCCGAGGCGACCGGCGACCCACGTGCTCGCAGCGGTCACAGCTGGTGGCTCGCGGACAGCACGTCGACGTAGGTGACGTCCTCGTGGACCACCCCGAAGACCCGGGCCCGGCGGACGAGCTGCTCGGCCCACGCGCGGTGCGGCTTCGCCTCGTTCATCTTGTTCCGGTACTGCGAGGCGTTCACCCCGCCGGTCGTCGCGCCGAGGATCTCCAGGGCGTCGACGTACTCCTCGTGGGAGACCACGGACAGGGCGTGGACGGCCGCGACGTGGGAGGGGTGGATGACGGTCTTCCCGGTCAGCCCGTTCGCCTGGTCGAGGACCACCTCGCGGATCAGCCCGTCCAGGTCGGCGTCGATCACCTTCAGGCGCAGCGTGCGCTCGTCGTGCTCGACGAACGGTGTCTCGCGCAGCTGCGGCTTGAAGATGCGCTCGTGCTGGGCGAAGTACTCCCACACCGGTCCGGTGATGAGGTACCCGGCGTCCCCGGCACGGCCGAGCACGTTGACGATGTCGGAGATGACGTCGGCGATGACGTGCACGTGGTAGATGGTCAGCTCGCGGTTGCGGCGCAGGCCGTAGGCGGAGGAGAGGTCGGTCGCGCCGATCCGGACCGCGAGGACGGTGCTGCGGTACTTGGCGAGCACCTCGGCGATGCCGGCGAGCTCTCCGACCCGCGACTCGCGGTAGGCGAGCTCGGGCGACTCCAGGACCGGCATGGCGTAGAGCTGGCGGCCGGCAGCGACGGAGGCGGCCTCGACCGCGTCGAGGTACTCGACGCCGGTCTCGCCCAGGAACTTGGGGATGACGAATCCGGCGAGCACCGAGAGGTGCTCACCGAGCCCGTCCGCGATGAGCGGGATCTGGTAGGCCGCGCGCACCCGGACGAAGATCAGCGGCCCGGGCGCGGCGGTCTGGGCGTAGGCGCGCAGCTGCTCGATGGTGTTGATCTCGGCCGCGGGGACGTCCTCGTCGGCGATCGAGTCCTCGAGGCACACCACGAGGGAGACGACGCCGCGCGCCGCTCGCTTGGCGATGTCCTTGGCGAGGTTGGGTCGGGTGCCCGGGCTGTAGAGGGTTGCTCCCAGGGCCATGGCGAGGATCTGCGGGTCGCTGTCGACGGTGAACTGCTCTGGCGCACGGAAGAACAGACGCTCGATCTCAGCGTCGCCCAAGTACTCAAAATGGCGCATTGTTCCTGGCTCTCTACGTGCTCGAGGCCTTGTGGTGACAAGGGTTCGTGGTGCTCTCCGCGGGAGGGAGCAGTTCAAGATAACGGACGGTGAAAGGGCACCGATACCAGCCCCGCTGGGGAGAACTCCCCGGCCTGGCCGCGGGCTGGTCAGCCTCTGCCACCATAGAGGCATGACGCAGATGAGCAAGGGCTCGAACATCGGGTTGACCGCCACCAGGATCCGCGCCGAGCTGGTCTGGGACGCACGTCCCACGACCCCCGACGTCGACGCGTCAGCGCTGCTGCTCGCCGGCTCCGGGAAGGTCCGGTCCGACGACGACTTCGTGTTCTTCAACCAGCCGAACCACGCCTCGGGTGCGGTCCGCAAGCTGCCGAAGCAGACCGCGGGGATGCAGGTGCGCGACGCGCTGGAGATCGACACGACCCGGATCGAGGGCGCGGTCGACCGCATCGTCCTGGGCTCCTCGGCCGACGGCGGCACGTTCAGCCAGGTCCCCGGCCTGCACCTGCTGCTCACCGACCTGGCCACCAACGCCCAGATCGCCCGGTTCGACATGAGCGACGCCACGACCGAGACGGCGTTCCTGTCCGGTGAGTTCTACCGCCGCGGCGGCGACTGGAAGTTCCGGGCCGTCGGGCAGGGCTACGCCTCCGGCCTCGAGGGCCTCGCGACCGACTTCGGGATCACCGTCGACGACGCGCCGACCGCGCCTGTGGTTGCCGCGCCCGTGGTGGCTCCGGTGCGGTCCGCACCCGTGGTGGCTCCGGCCGCGCCCGCCGGGCCCATCCAGCCCGCCGGGCCCATCCAGTACACCCGGCCTGACCGCGTCACCCCGCCCGTCACGCCTCCCGCGCCGCCTGCTCCTCCTGCGGCTCCCATCCAGTACTCCCGGCCGGCCCCGGCAGCTCCTGCGCCTCCCGCGCCGCCTGCGCCTCCTGCCCAGCCCACCCAGGGCTATGGCCAGGTGCCTGCCTACGGCCAGCCTGCGGCGTCGGGCATGGCGCCCGCGCCTATCCCGGGCTACGCGCCCCCACCGGCCGGAGCGCCGGTCGCTCCCGCGAGCCGCGGGACGGTCAATCTCGACAAGGGTCGCGTGAGCCTGCAGAAGAACCAGCGGGTGAGCCTGGTCAAGACCGGGGCGCCCGCGCTCAGCCGGATCCAGCTGGGGCTGGGCTGGGACCCGGCCATGGGGTCCAAGGCCATCGACCTGGACGCGTCGGCGATCGTGCTCAACGCTGCGGGCAAGGACATCGACCTGTCCTGGTTCATGTCGAAGAAGGCCTGCAAGGGCGCGGTCCAGCACATGGGCGACAACGTCACCGGGCAGGGCGACGGCGACGACGAGGTGATCACCGTCGACCTGGACAAGCTGCCGGCCGAGGCCGTCGCGATCGTGTTCACGATCAACTCGTTCTCGAGCCACAAGTTCACCGACGTCAAGAACGCCTACTGCCGCCTCGTGGACACCGCCAGCCGCGCCGAGCTCGTCCGCTTCGACCTCACCGACTCCAAGCCGTCCACCGGCGTGTTCATGTGCGTGCTGCGCCGCACGGGGGCGGTCTGGGAGATGGAGGCCCTCGGAGCCTTCCAGGACGGCCGCACCGTCAAGGCCATGCGCGGCCCCGCCGCCAGCTTCGTCCGCCCCTCCTGACCCCCACCCCCACCCTCGCTGAGTGCGGTCGAACGGCTGCCCGATGTCCGTTCTGGGCAGCCGTTTCCCCGCACTCAGCGAGGGTGGGGACCGGGGCGGGAACGACGACGGGCTCGGTGGGAGCGGCTGAGCCGCTCCCACCGAGCCCGTCGGGCGTTCTGCGTGGTCAGAGGTAGGGCGTGACCGCCGGCAGGAGCTGCTCGAAGGTCCGGCCGGACGTCGGCGCGCCGATCGCGGTCATCGACCAGCCGGCACCGTCACGGGAGACCTTCGCCATGACCTGGGCGTTGTGCGTGCCCGAGCCGGACAGGTTGTAGCGGGCGATCTCGGAGCCGTCCGACTCGTCGACGAGGCGGCAGTACGCGCTCTCGATCTGCGTGAAGTCCTGGCCGGTGAAGGAGTTCACCGTGAACACGATCGTGGTGACCGCGGCCGGCACCCGGGTGAGGTCGACGACGATCGACTCGTCGTCGCCGTCCCCGGCGCCCGTGCGGTTGTCGCCGGTGTGCAGGACGGCGCCGTCCTTGCTCTGCAGCTGGTTGAACCACACGACGTCGACGAGGGTGCCCGCGGAGTCGAAGAGCAGCCCGGACGCGTCCAGGTCGACGTCCTGGTCCTTCTTGCCGAACAGGCCCCGCTTCTTCATCGCGTCCCAGCCGAGCCCCATGCGCACACGGACGAGCGTGCCTCCGGTCGGCTTGGTGAGAGAGACTTTCTGGCCCTTGGACAGGTTCACAGACATGACAGTCCTTTCGCCGCCGCGGCCGGGGCCGCTGACGTGGTGGGGTCGGTTGAGCAGGTCACTTGCGGCCGGGGGTCCAGTTCAGACCCCAGCCGTACGCCTCGTCGAGGGCCTTGTGCCCACCGCGGATGTAGCTGACCTCCCGGCGCACCTGCACACCGGAGGGGCTGTTCGTGATCTCGGCGATCGCGCAGATCCGCGACTGCGCGTCCGCCTCGTCCAGGCGCACCTCGATCTGGGCGCCCGACGGCGGCGTCAGCGTCACGACGCCGTCGGCGGCGGCCCAGTTGGAGGCGCCCTCGTAGATCATCGCGAAGACGAGGACGCGGCGGATCGCGGCGGTCTGGCTGAGGTCGATCGTGAGGTTCTCCCCGCCTGTCGTCTGACCCGAGCGGTCGTCGCCGTCCAGCCAGATGATGCGTCGGGGTGAGGAACCGTCGATCGCCTCGAAGGCGTTGCCGAGCGCCTGGACGACACCCTTGGTGCCGTCCGTGAACTCGTAGAGGCACGCGAGGTCGAGATCGACCGGACGGGCGGTGAGCTTGGCCAGGAACCCCTTGGCGGGCGGAGCGCTCTGCCAGTTGAGGTTCACCTTCAAGACCCCCGTGGCCACCGACTCCTTGGTCAGCGAGACGCTCGGCGCCGCCTTGGTCAGGGTGATCTTCGACAAGGAGACCGCCGGAGCAGTGACCGTGGGCTCGGCTCCGGGCGCCTGGGCCGGGTCGGGCTGGGCCGCGGAGCGCCGGGTGTAGTCGATGGCCATGGGGTCCTCCGGGTGGGTGGTGGGAACAGGTCCAGCGTGGACGAGCCGGCGGTCGGCGAGCGACCGCCGGCAGGTCCAGCCGCGTCAGGCCTTGAGCGTGACGGGCTCGGCGTCCTCAGGCTCGGCCGCGTCCAGGCGGTGGAGCTTGCGGTAGCGCAGGGAGGACGCGAACGCAGCCCCGATGAAGACGACCCCGATGAGTCCGGTGATGAGCTCGTCGATGTGTACCTTGATCGAGACGAGCAGGATCGCAGCGAGGGCGCCGATCGCCCAGTGCGCGCCGTGCTCGAGGAAGACGTACTCGGCGAGCGTGCCCTTGCGGACCAGGTAGATCGTGATCGACCGCACGAACATGGCACCGATGAAGCCGAGGCCGAGCGCGATGATCACCGGGTCGGAGGTGATCGCGAAGGCACCGATGACACCGTCGAAGGAGAAGGACGCGTCAAGCACCTCGAGGTAGAGGAACAGGAAGAACCCGGCCTTTCCGGTTGCCTTGGCCAGAGCGGTCGGACCCGAGGATCCCTTGGCCGGGGTCACGGCACCGTCCTCGGCGATCTCAGCCTCGAGGCTGCCTTCGAAGACGCTGCCCAGACCGTTGACTGCGAGGTAGGTGAGCATGCCGAGGATCCCGGAGAGGAGCACAACGTGGGAGTCCTCGGCGAGGAACTCTGCCGCCAGCACGAGCGCGACGCCACCGACCACGACGGAGAGGTTCTCGAGCTTGCCCACGCGGGCCAGCGGACGCTCGAGCCAGGTGAGCCAGCTGATCTCGCGCTCTTCGAAGATGAAGTCGAGGAACAGCATGAGGAGGAAGAGTCCACCGAAGGCGGCGATCTGCGGGTGCGCCTCGGCCAGGATGTAGCCGTAGGACCCGACGTCGTCGATGTCGCCCTTCTCCATGGCGAGCCGGACGGCCTCGAGGGGCCCGAGGTTCGCGGTCACGCTGACGATGAGCAGCGGGAAGACGAGTCGCATGCCGAAGACGGCGATGAGGATGCCGACGGTGAGGAAGATCTTCTGCCAGGCCTCGCTCATCCGCTCGAGGACCTTGGCGTTGACGACGGCGTTGTCGAAGCTGAGCGAGACCTCAAGGACACCGAGGATCAGGCAGAGAAAGAATGCGTTCCAGCTGCCGTACCACAACGCGGTGGCCAGTGCCGCGATGGTGACGGCGAACGACCAGCCAAAAGTGCGGAGAAACATGCGGTTCCTTGTCTAGGTGCTCAGGGGAGGAAGTGCGGCCAGGGGGCGGCGCGGACAGGCCCGCGCCGCCCCCTGGCGGTCAGTGCTGGGTGGGTCAGACGCCCACGCCGAAGTCACGGGCGATGCCCGTGAGGCCCTCGGCGTAGCCCTGGCCGACCGCGCGGAACTTCCACTCGGCGCCGTTGCGGTACAGCTCACCGAAGACCATGGCGGTCTCGGTCGAGGCGTCCTCGCTGAGGTCGTAGCGGGCGAGCTCGGCGCCGCCGGCCTGGTTGATGACGCGGATGAACGCGTTGCGGACCTGGCCGAAGCTCTGCGACCGGGTCGTGGCGTCGTAGATCGAGACGGGGAAGACGATCTTGTCGACCTCTGCCGGGACGGTCGCGAGGTTGACGGTGATCTGCTCGTCGTCGCCGTCGCCCTCACCGGTGAGGTTGTCACCGGTGTGCTGGACGGAACCGTCGACGCTGGTCAGGTTGTTGAAGAAGACGAAGTGACCGTCCGAGACGACCTTGCCGTTCGCGCCGGCGAGGATCGCGCTGGCGTCCAGGTCGAAGTCGACTCCGGTGGTCGAACGGGCATCCCAGCCGAGGCCGATGGTCACGGCGGTCAGGCCTGGTGCCTCTTTGGTGAGCGAGACGTTTCCGCCCTTGGTAAGACTGACTCCCACGAGTACTCCAACGCTCAGGGCGGGTGCAGATGCCCCCGCCGTTCAGTGATCCGCCGCCCTGTGGGCGACGGCCCGACTATATCGCCCCACCGTTGCCGGACGGGGTTCATCCTGCGACGTTCTGATGGGCAGAACTCCCCCACCGTGCGGTCACGAGGCACCCCGACGGCCGCTCGGGCAGGAACGCGCCGGTCTTGACACGAGGTTCAACGCACCGACCCCGCCACCGGTTCCCGGATCCACCGCTCGATCTGGCCGGAGTTCAGGTCGGGCCGTCCAGTCCCTGGACACCGGTCCAGGTGGGTGAAAGGTTTAAGTTGTTGGACTTCACCCGGCCCGGCAGTAGCGTCCTGGCCATGCACAGTGCCCGCCGTCCCCTCCGTCCTCGTGTCGCCGTCGCGGCGCTCGCCCTCGCCTGCGCTGCCACGCTCTCCTCCTGCTCGTCGGACGCGAACGGGGACGACGCCGCGTTCCCGGTCCGCGGCGACCTCACCGAGGCCTCGCTCGAGATCGCCGGGGGGGCCACCGAGGTGAACGTCGTGACCGGGGAGACCGACGGCGCGCTGTTCGTCACCAAGGCGGCTGAGGGCTCTGTGGTCGAACCGGTGACCACCGAGAACGGTGCCGGGCACTACGAGCTGGACTTCACTCTGGGGGACAACTCGACCGACACCGCCGTCACCGTCTACCTCGACCCCGAGGTCGTGTGGCACCTGACCTTCACAGGGGGCGCGAAGACGCTGTCCGCCGACCTGTCCGGGGGCAAGGTCGCCTCGGTCGACTTCGCGACCGGCGCGGAGACCTTCGACCTCACCCTGCCCGCCCCGACCACGGCGGTGGCGGTCAACCAGTCGGGGGGCGCGTCGATGTTCTCCGTCACCGTGCCCGCGGACGTGGCGGCGACGGTCTCCTTCGAGCAGGGAGTCGGCTCGGCCACGCTCGACGGCACGGTACTGGACGCTGCGACGTCGACCGCGACGGTGGGGGACGACGCCTCCGAGAACCGCTACGTCATCACGAACTCCGGCGGCCTCGCCGCCTTCACCCTCGATCGGTCCTAGCCGCCGCGGTCTTTGACCCCAGCGGGCGCAGGGCGCACTCTTGGAGGGTGAATGAGACAGAGATCCGTCATCAGCAGGCCAACTGGTTCTTGGGCGGCGTGCTGCTCGTCGCGTGCAGCGGCATCGGGATCGTCATCTCGATGGCCCGGTCGGAGCGGTTGTTCATCCTCGCCGGGGTCGCGGTCGGCCTCGCGCTCGCCTGGGCCGTGAACAAGTTCGTCAAGTAGACCCTCTCAGGCCAGCATCGCGACCAGCCGCGCCCACAGCTGGGCCGGGCTCTCGTCCGAGGGACTGAGCACCGCACCCCGGCGCACGGCCGGAGTTCCCGGCGCCATGCTCTGGATCACCTGCGCCGACAGGGCCCGCCCCGGTGCCAGCACGAACGACCGCCCGGGCCCCGCCATGCCCAGCCCCAGCCACGCGGCGAGTCGCGCCGGGACCGCCGCCATGTCACGGACCTCGAGTCCGACGCCGCCATCAGGTCCGTCAGGGCCGTCGGTGTCGATGGTCTGCCCTGACCATCCGTCCTGGACGTTCTGGGCGGCCTGGACGGTCTGGACGTGCGCCGGGAGGGACGACCGCAGCACCGCCCGTCCTTCGAGGACATCCGCGCAGAACTGGGCTCGGGAGAGCTCGGACCCGTCCCACACCTGGAGCACGACGCGCCGGTCAGGTCGCGAGACCGCCCGGCGCACGTAGTGCCCCACCGGAGTCGCCACCCCGTGAGCATCGATCAACCCCGCCGCCAGCACCGGCGCCCGCCAGCGCGGGCTGATCTTGTGCGAACCCCTGAGGAACACCTCGAAGGCTGCGTCGTCGATCGTGACCGGCGCGGGCCGGTATCCGCGGGCCCACGATCCCGGATCGACGCCTGACAGGTCCGCAGCCGGCATCCCCCGTGGGGCGTCGACCACGATCGAGGCCAGTGCCCGCTCGACCGTCTCCGCGACCGCACCGTGGTGGGCGACCGGGACCGATGCGGTCACCCGCACGATCCCCCACCCGCTCGCCGTACCACCGCCACTGACGCCACCACCCGCGCCACCGTCGCCGTCGCCGTCGCCCCCACAGTCGACCAGGATCGTCGTGGAGACCATCGCCGTCGTCATGTCGTGGTGGGCGTGGTCGATCCGGATCCCGTCGACCTGGTCGCCGAGACCGGTCCGGAGCGAACACGGGCGGGCGTCGACGAGCACGGCCGTCGCGTCACCGGCGAAGGCGTCCTGCACGACCTCCCGTGCCGTCGTCGCGAGGTCCGGGTAGCGGGCCCAGGACGTCACCCGCGGGACGAGGGCGCCGCGGTGGGCCGCCTCGATCCGGATCTGGGCAGAGCTGACCCGCCCGGTGATGTCCGCCTGGGCGGACGGCGCCTCGCACGAGGCCGCGCCGACGTCGTCGGACAGGGACCACCCGTGCGGGATGGTGAGCCGCACGCCGCCGGTGGGGTCGGCCAGCGTGCCCGCGTTCAAGGCCGACCCCGCGCCGGCCATCAGGTCGTGATGCGGCGCGGACCAGCCTGCCAGGCGTCCCAGGCGGACTGCAGGATCTCCTCGAGGCCGGCCTCCGCGTGCCAGCCGAGGACCTCGTTGATGCGCTCGGGCGAGCCGACGAGCTGGGGCGGGTCGCCCGCGCGGCGCGGCTCGATGATGGCATTGATGGTCAGGCCGCTGACCCGGGCCAGTCCGTCCAGCACCTCCCGGACCGAGGACCCGGTGCCGGTGCCGACGTTGAACACGTCGAAGGGGCGGGCCGTGGTGTCGAGGTAGGACAGCGCCGCGATGTGCGCCTTGGCGAGGTCGAGCACGTGGATGTAGTCCCGGATGCACGTGCCGTCCGGGGTCGGGTAGTCGTTGCCGAACAGCCGCGGCTGTTCACCGCGCTCGATCCGGTCGAGCACCATCGGCACGAGGTTGAGCACGGCCGGGTCGCCGAGGTCGTCCCAGCCTGAGCCGGCGACGTTGAAGTACCGCAGCGCCACGAAACGCAGCCCCCAGGCGCGCGACGCCGCCCGGCCCAGCCACTCCCCGATGAGCTTGGTCTCCCCGTAGGGGTTGATCGGCTCGGCGTGCAGCTTCTCCTCCACGACCGAGACCGAGGGCATCCCGTAGGTCGCGGCGGAGGAGGAGAAGACGAGCTTGTCGACCCCGGCGTCCTCCATGGCGCCGACGACGTTCGCCAGGCCTGTGACGTTCTGCTGGTAGTAATAGGTGGGGCGAGCCATCGACTCCCCGACCTGCTTGCGGGCTGCGAAGTGGATGACCGCCTCGACCTCGTGCTCACGCAGCGCAGCGGTGATGACCTCCTGCGCGCCAGGCCCCGCGACGTCGAGCTCGATGAGGGTGGCCTCCCCGATCCGCGAGGTCTCCCCCGTGCTCAGGTCGTCGACGACGACAACCTTGTCGCCTCGCTCCAGAAGAAGACGCACCACGTGTGCGCCGATGTATCCCGCCCCGCCCGTCACAAGAATCGTCATGGCGCAAGGCTACTCGTCCTGGCCGGACAGGTCTGGGTCCGTCCGCCTCACGCCCAGCCGAGCTCGTGGAGCCGCTCGTCGTCGATGCCGAAGTGGTGGGCGATCTCGTGGATCACGGTGATCGTCACCTCGTCGACGACCTCGTCCCGGGTGTCGCAGATGGCCAGGGTCGGGTTGCGGAAGATGGTGATGCGGTCGGGCAGCGATCCCGCGGCCCATCCGAAGTCACGTTCGGTCAGCGGGACCCCGTCGTAGACGCCCAGCAGGTCCGGGGTGTCGGCGGGCGGGTCGTCCTCGACGAAGATGACCACGTTGTCGATCTGTGCGGCGAGGTCCTCTGGCACCAGATCGAGGGCGTCGCCCACGGCCTCCTCGAACTCCTCGCGTGACATGTCAACCATGGATCCATCCTCCCTCACCAGAGGTTTTGCACAGAACGCCTGTGAGGCCATATGCTTTGCGAGGTCTTCGGCGGGCCGGATCCTCGACTCGCCTGCGACCGGGCCCCCATCGTTTAGCGGCCTAGGACGCCGCCCTTTCACGGCGGTAGCACGGGTTCGAATCCCGTTGGGGGTACGGAGTTCGGGGCGCTTCAGGACACCGTGCAACGAGCACCAAGAAGTACTGTAGGATTCTCAACGGCTCGGAAACGAGTTGAAGAGAAGGACCTTGTGTCGCTGTTTGATCCAAGGCCCCGTAGCGCAGTTGGTTAGCGCGCCGCCCTGTCACGGCGGAGGTCGCGGGTTCAAGTCCCGTCGGGGTCGCTTTGATATCGGTAGCCCGGTCGCGAGAGTGCGACCGGGCATCCGTGTCAAGGCTCTGTAGCTCAGTTGGTAGAGCGTTCGACTGAAAATCGAGAGGTCACCGGATCGACGCCGGTCGGAGCCACGATCACCCCCTCCCAGTCCGCTGGGAGGGGGTTTTTGCTGTTCCGCCACCGGCCTAGGCGCGCCGGAGCCCGCTGAGCCGTACGCTTCTTCATAGGAACCGCAGGTCGGCGGGGGTGTACGGGGCTCGACCCTGGACACCACGCCCAGATCGGTTGCACACAGCGAAAGGTGATGAGGATGAGCGAGAAGGATGACGGGCTGCCCGGCGGCCCCGCGAGCACGCCGTCGATCGGCACCTTGGTCAGCCAGCTGAGCGAGCACGCCAGTCGGCTGGTCCGGGCCGAGATCGCCTCGGCCAAGGCGGAGATGGCCGAGAAGGCCAAGAACGCCGGCATCGGGATCGCGCTCTTCGGCGTCGCAGCGGTGATGGCCCTGTACGGCCTCGGCTTCTTGCTGCACTCGGCGATGGCCGGCCTCGACAACGTGATGCCGCTGTGGCTCGCCGCTCTCATCGTCGGTGTCGTGCTCATGCTGATCGCCGGAGGCGCCGGGCTCATCGGGGCGAAGCTGCTCCAGAAGGCTTCTCCCCCCTCCCCCGAGATCACGGTCAAGAGCGTGCGCGACGACGTGACCGCCATCAAGGAAGGCATCAAGTCATGAGCCAGCCGACGCCCGCAGAGCTCAGCGCCGAGGTGCTGCGCGCCCGCGCAGACCTCGCCGCCACGATCGACGAGCTGACCACCCGCCTGCACCCCAAGTACATCGCCGCCGAGGCGACCACCGCCACCAAGGTCGCCGCCGCCGACGCGGGCACCTTCATCACCGGTGGCGGCCTGCCCGACGGCGCTCCGAGTCGCGCCCGCAACGTCAAGATCCTGCTCGGGGTCGCCGCCGGAGCGGTCGCTCTGACGGTCATCGTCATCCTGCGCCGGCGATAACACTCCGCGGCGACCTGGTCCACACAAGGTCCACACATGACAAAAGGGCCCTCCCGAACGGGAGGGCCCTTCGTCATGTCACGAGGGTGGGTGCGAGCTCAGCTCTCTTCACCGATGTTGACACCGGAGTCTGCGAGCAGACCCTTGACCTCTGCCTCACGGTAGCGACGGTGCCCACCGAGCGTCCGGATCGACGACAACTTGCCGGCCTTGGCCCAACGGGTCACGGTCTTGGGGTCGACGCGGAACAAGCTGGCGACCTCGGCAGGGGTCAGCAGGACTTCGGGTTCTCCACGGTTCACAGCCATATTGATGCACCTCTCTGTAGGCAACGACCGGTCCCGGGGGGTGGGGGAACAGAGCGATCAATCGTTGCGCTTTCATTCATTATCCCAGTACGGGCGATTCGTACTTGTTGTTTTGCGGGTGAAAAAGAGGGGAAAGCGGTAAAGTTCTTGTGAAGATCCTGGGGAGGCCCCTCGGGCGAGGACCCGTGGGGTGACCTCCGCCAGCCTGAGTGGTCCCGGGGCTCCCAGATCATGTACCGTTGACTCCGAACAGAGAAAAAACTTACCCCGGGGCCGCACGTGGAGAAGACGCTGCCGCCCCGCTTCTACGTTAAGGGGGTCGGAGCCATGGGCCGCGGCCGTCAGAAGGCAAAGCAGACCAAGGTCGCCCGGGATCTGAAGTACTACAGTCCCGAGACGAACTACAAGGCGCTCGAACAAGAGTTGACCGGTCACAGCCGAACCGATGTAGCTACGGACACTCGCCACAGCGCGAGCAGGTCCGACGAGCCAGAGGACCGTGACCCGTATCCGGGCTGGTCCGACGACCGTTGAGAGAACTCCTCACTCGTTGAGGGAGCTCCACACTCTGAGTCACCCCAGAACGGGCACTGATTGAGCGGGCATCGACCCGCTGTCAGCCGGTTCGGTGTGCACGTCAGTCTCCACAACGAAGAGCGCGTCCGATGAGAACTCATCGGACGCGCTCTTCGTGGTTCCCTGTCAGACCCGGTAGGTGCCCGTCAGCCGGACCGCGCCGCCGTCCACGCCCTTGGACCCGCGCGTGGTGTCCGGGCCCGTCGCGCCGTCGTCGGCGGTGACGGTTCCGAGCACCCAGGCGGGCAGACCGAGCGAGGCGAGCTTGGCCAGCGCGGCGTCGGCGCCCTCGGCACCGACCACGGCGACCATGCCGACGCCGAGGTTGAGCGTGTTCTCCAGGTCGCTCCACGGCACCTGACCGAGGCCGCGCACCACGTCGAACACGGCCGGGACAGCCCAGCTGCCACGGTCGACCGAGGCGCTCAGCCCGGTCGGGAGCACACGGGCGAGGTTCGCCGCGAGGCCGCCGCCGGTGACGTGGGAGTACGCGTGCACCTGGCACGCCTCGTCACGGGCGAGGGCGAGGCAGTCGCTGGCGTAGACGCGGGTCGGCTCGAGGAGCTCCTCACCGAGAGTCCGGGAGAACTCCGCGACCTCCCGCTCCAGGGTCCACCCGGCGTGGCTGATGACCGCCCGGACCAGGGAGTAACCGTTGGAGTGCAGGCCCGAGGACGCCATCGCGATGACGACGTCGCCCTCGCGCACCTTCTCCGGGCCGAGCAGCGCGGAGGCCTCGACAACGCCGACGGCCGCACCGGCGACGTCGTACTCGTCCGCCTTGAGCAGGCCGGGGTGCTCGGCGGTCTCGCCGCCGACCAGCGCGGTCCCGGCGACCTCGCAGGCCGCGGCGATCCCGCGGACGATGTCGGCGATGCGCTCGGGGACGACCTTGCCGGTCGCGATGTAGTCGGTCATGACGAGCGGCTCGGCGCCGCACACGACGATGTCGTCGACGACCATGCCGACGAGGTCGAACCCGATGGTGTCGTGGATGTCGAGCGCCTGGGCGATCGCGACCTTGGTGCCGACGCCGTCCGTCGACGAGGCGAGCAGCGGACGCTCGTAGCTCTTGAGCATGCTCACGTCGAAGAGCCCGGCGAACCCGCCGAACCCGCCGACCACGTTCGGTCCGTGGGTGCGTGCCACCGCGGACTTCATGAGCTCGACGGCGCGGTCGCCCGCGGCGGTGTCGACGCCGGCGGCTGCGTAGGTGAGGCCTTCAGACACGAGATGACTCCCAAGGTGTGGCGCTCGTGCGGTTCACCAGCGCAGACGTTCTGTGGATGGGCGGGGGGACGCGCGACCAGGTCAGGGGTGCGCCAGGGCGGTGGAGCCACCCGTGGAGACGGTCAGGCTCCGCAGGCCGTCCTCCGGGGCACCGAGCGGGAGCTCGGCCTGCTCGAGGAAGTTCTTGCCCAGGTGCTCGGCGTCGGGCAGCTCGATCGGGTAGCGGCCGGTGAAGCACGCGCTGCACAGCTGTGAGGCGGGCTGCTCCGTCGCGGCGATCATGCCTTCCTCGGAGATGTATCCGAGGGTGTCGGCCCCGAGCGACTTGCCGACCTCGTCGGGTCCCAGGCCGTTCGCGATGAGCTCGGCGCGGCTGGCGAAGTCGATGCCGTAGAAGCACGGCCACTTCACCGGCGGGGAGCTGATCCGGACGTGGATCTCGGCGGCGCCGGCCTCCCGGAGCATCCGGATGAGCGCACGCTGGGTGTTGCCGCGCACGATCGAGTCGTCCACGACCACCAGGCGCTTGCCCTTGATGACCTCACGGAGCGGGTTGAGCTTGAGCCGGATGCCGAGCTGGCGCAGGGTGTCCGACGGCTGGATGAAGGTACGCCCGACGTAGGCGTTCTTCATGAGTCCCTGGCCGAAGGGGATGCCCGACTCCTGGGCGTACCCAACCGCGGCCGGTGTGCCGGACTCGGGGACGGGGATGACGAGGTCGGCCTCGACGGGGTGCTGGCGGGCGAGCTCGCGGCCCATCTCCACCCGCGCGGAGTGCACCGAGCGACCGTTGATGGTGGTGTCCGGGCGGGCCAGGTACACGTACTCGAAGACGCAGCCGGCGCGCTCGGGCTTGGCGAACTTCATCGACCGCAGGCCGTCGTCGTCGATCGCGATGAGCTCGCCCGGCTCGATCTCGCGGACGAAGCTCGCACCCACGATGTCCAGGGCCGGGGTCTCGCTCGCCACGACCCAGCCGCGCTCGAGGCGGCCGAGCACGAGCGGGCGGACGCCCTGCGGGTCGCGCGCGGCGTAGAGGGTCTTCTCGTCCATGAAGACGAGCGAGAAGGCACCGCGCAGGCGTGGGAGCACCTCGAGCGCGGTCTGCTCGAGCGTGTGGTGGTCGTCGCCGGCGAAGAGCGCCGTCACCAGGGCGGTGTCGGTGGTGTTCCCGCGGGCCAGCTCGCCGCGGCGCTGGGCGCCGTAGCGCTCGGCCACGAGGTCGACGAGCTCGGCGCTGTTGACGAGGTTGCCGTTGTGCCCGAGGGCGACCGTGCCCGACGACGTCGCGCCGAGGGTGGGCTGTGCGTTCTCCCAGGTCACCCCGCCGGTCGTCGAGTACCGGCAGTGACCGATCGCGATGTGCCCGGTGAGGGCGTTGAGCGCGGTCTCGTCGAACACCTGGGAGACGAGTCCCATGTCCTTGTAGACAAGGATCTGCTCACCATTGCTGGTGGCGATACCTGCCGATTCCTGTCCACGGTGCTGTAGCGAGTACAGACCGAAGTAGGCGAGCTTGGCGACCTCTTCGCCGGGCGCCCAGACACCGAAGACGCCGCAAGCGTCCTGAGGTCCTTTTTCGCCGGGCATGAGGTCGTGGTTAAGAAGTCCATCTCCACGGGGGGCCACGGCTCAAGTGTCCCACAGTCGCGGGTGGGCGCCAGAATGCGGACGGTCTGTCACCACGGGCCGGACGCGTCGCCGCGCCCACCTGGGATGACGGGTGGATGGGGTCAGCGCGGGGCGCGGACGCTGCGGCGGTCGGCCCAGACGGCCGCGAGGCCGGCGAGCAGGACCGTCACCATGGTCACGCCCAAGGTGGTCACGGTGACGTAGATCCACCGGTTGACCATGCCGTCGTCCGAGACCCACAGGCCGAACCACACACCCACGACGATCCCGACGAGGGCGCCCATCCAGAAGAAGGACGAGTACTTCGGCGCCCGCCGGATCGTCGCCGGGACCGCGTGCTCGGCGATCTCGTCGATCTGCTCCGAGGAGGGTGCGTCGTCGGGCACGGAGCTCGCGGGCACGGCGTCGTGGGGCGTCGAGTCGTCAGGCGCTGAGGAGGGAGGGGGTGTGGTGCTCACCGGACGATCCTATCGGCCGGCCCTGGGGACTGTCTGAATCGTGAGCGGGCCGACAGGCCCCTCGCGCGACGCCGGACGTGTTCGGGATCACGGGTGACCGAGCACCCCGGCCGCGCGGGCGGTGGAGACCCAACTGGGGAACTCGTTGAGCAGACGGGTGTAGAGGTCGGCGTCGGGGACAGAGTCGATGTCGTCGAGCTCGAAGAAGCCGACGTTGTCGACGAGGCGACCGTCGAGGTCGTCCAGCTCGGTGAGCAAACCATAGTTGGCGCGGCCGATGCCCACGAACTGCCAGAACGCGGGCAGGTGCGACGCGCGGCGGATGAGTTCGGTGATGGCCCGGCGCCGGGAGAAGCCACCGTCGGTGAAGAACAGCACGAGTGTGGGCATCGCTGCCCCGCGGGTGAGGCTGGACATGACCTCGGTGAGGATCGGGAGCTCGTTGTTCGCACCACCGATCGACGCGTAGTCGATGCCCGCGTGCGTACCGCGCTGATGCAGATAGGTCTCGGGCCAGGTCTCGAGGTTCTCCACGCCGAGGTCGGGCAGCCGGGCGAAGGACTCCGCGTAGAGATACGTCTCGAGCATGCCGTCGTCATCGAGCTGGAGGGCGACGGGAACCATCCGCTCGACCACCCGGTGCACCACGCCGCCCGCGTACTGGGCCCGCATCGAGCCGGTCTTGTCGATCACGAGCACGACCCGGGCCCGGACCTGCGCAGCGCCCTTGGTCAGGAGGACCTTGCGGACCGTCTCCTTGCGGAGGCTGAGCCGCTCCCGCTTCTCGAAGGACAGCGTGCTGGGAGCCGCGGGCGGTACGGGTCCTCCCGCCACGACCGGCGGCGCTGCCGGCCCGTCCTCGTCGACGCTCACCCCGTGCTCGCGGACCAGGTCGGCGAGGCCGCCGTCCCAGCCCGCGCTCACGTTGCGGATCTTCCACGCACCCTGGCGCCGGTAGATCTCCAGGAGCACGACGGCGCGCTCCGTCGTCAGGCCAGACGGCGTGCACACGACCGTCCCCGACGCCGTGGTGGAGCGCACCTCGAGCCCGTCGATGTCGGCCAACGACCCGGTGACGGAGTCGTCGAGGGCCACCGCGACGGTGAGCATGACGACGTCGGCCGGCACCGCGTCGAGGTCGATCGCGAGGGCGTCAGGAGCCGTGAGGCGCAAAGCGCCCTCGGGCGAGACAGGCTGGTTGAAGAAGATGAAGTCGGGGTCGCTGCGCACACGGGCGGACTCCGACATCTGGAAGGCCATGAGGTCCACCACGCCGTGGCGTGCGCCGTCGACGGTGACCGCCAGGGTTGAGCCTGTGAGCAGCGCGTTCGCGCCTCGAGACAGTTTCATGCATCCCCCCGCCGGTGCTTTTCGCCGAACAGTAGCAGGCAGGTCCGGGGTGGGCAGACATGGTTCCGGCCGGGCCCTGGATCAGGACCCGACCGGAATCATCTCGTCAGCCAGCCACTTCGGCGGAGGCCGAGATCAGGAGAAGAACCCTCCTCGGGTGGCCTTGTAGGTGTGCTGCTGGGTGGTGGTGGCCGGCTGCTCGCCGACCGTCCCGGTGGCCACCACGGTCGCGGTGCCCGCCGGCAGCGCACCCCACTTGCCGAAGCTCGCGACGACGGTCTGCCCCGGACGGACCTTGGCGAAGGTCTGCTTGCCCAACGGCGTGGTCATCGTGATGGACACGGTGGTCCGTTCGCGGTTCGTCGCGTACACGACGACCTGCGAACGCCCCAGCAGACAGAAGGAGAAGGCGTCGGAGGTCATGGAGATCGTGGCCGGGGGGACGACGGCGTTGACCGTCACCGGAACCACGACCGTCGTGCCCGACGGCGTCGCCACCAGGTGCAGGCTGTAGCCGCCCGCGGCGGTCCCGGCCGGGACGGTGACGGCAACCGTCGCCGCCCCTGCGGTCACCGTTGCGGTCGCCAGCGGGGTGGCCGCCGGGTCGAGGTCCGTGCCGGCCGGCACGAGGTAGGCCGCCACCGAGGTGTTGGCCGGGGACCCGAGGGACGTGAGGTCGAGCTTGGCGACGTCGAGCGACACGACGGCGCCGGGGTCGACCGCGCCGGGCCGGGCCCCGGTCTGCACCCCACGGCGGGCGAAGTCGGGGCTGAGGCCCGGGTGGGTCTGCAGGTAGGAGATCCACGCGTCGCGGTCGATCAGACCCGAGTCACGTGCGTCGGTGCCCTCGGTGAACCCGGTGAAGTTGTCCCCGCCGGTCGCCAGGAAGGAGAACGTCGCCACCCGGTAGCTGGCGGCCGGGTCGAGGGCCACGCCGTCGATGGTGACCGACGTGATCCGCTCCCCCGGGGCGTTCGTCGCGGTGGAGGTGTAGGTGACGTTGTCGGAGAGCCCCAGGTTGAGGAACGCCCGGCTGCTGCCCGCGGGCTGCCACTGCTGCTCGAGGATCGTGGTGAGCTGGGCACCGGTGAGCGACACGGACCAGAGGTTGTTGACGAACGGCAGGACCGCGTTGGCCTCGGCGTAGGTGATCACGCCGTCCTCCCCGTAGCGCAGGTCGGCGCGCAGGCCACCGGGGTTGACGATGCCGATCTGCGCACCGCCGCGCTCGGGCGTGGCCAGGGTGTCACGCAAGGACGTCGCGACGAGGTTGCCCAGGGTGGACTCCGAGGCGCGGTCGTCCCGCGCCCCGTTGACGAAGGCCGTCGTGATGTCGGCGGTGACCGAGCCGACCGGCTGGTTGCCGATGACAGCGGCGTCGGCGATCGCCGTGTCGACGATCGTCTTGACCTCGGCCACCCGGGGGTAGGTCGCGACCAGGTCGGCCGCCGGGGTCGTGGTGCGCGCGACGTTGGCGACCGTGTAGTCGGTCACGTCGAGCGTCGCCGGGTCGAGGGTCAGCGTGATCTGGCCGATCCGTTCGCCGTAAGAGCCGGTCTGGATGACCGGGCGGGTGCGCTCGGTGCCGGTGATCGGGGCCTCCCACGCGTACTGCTTGTGGGTGTGCCCGGTGAAGATGGCATCGACCGTGGGGTCGGTGTCGGTCACGATGCGGGCGAAGGCGTCGCCGGTGGCGATCTCCTCCTCGATCGTGGCGCCCTCGGGGGTGCCGGAGCCGGCGCCCTCGTGGACGAGGGCGACGATGACGTCGGCCTCGCCGTTGCTCTCGTCGCCGTCGCCGAGCTGGGTGGCCACCCGGTTGATCGCGGCGACCGGGTCGCCGAAGTCCAGGTCGGAGATGCCCGACGGCGTGACGAGCGCCGGCGTCTCCTCGGTGACTGCGCCGATCACGCCGACCCGGACGCCGTCGACGTCAAGCACCACGTACTCGCTCAGCGCGGGGTCGTCCGTGCCCTTGAGGTAGACGTTCGCCCCGAGGTACTCCCAGTCGGAGGCGTCGCTCACCCGGCCGGTGAGGTCGGCGAAGCCGCGGTCGAACTCGTGGTTGCCCACGGCCGAGGCGGCCAGGTCGAGGGCGTTGAGGACGTCCATGGTCGGCACGTCGTCCTGGGAGGCGGAGGCGAAGAGCGAGGCGCCGATGTTGTCGCCGACGGACAGGAAGGCGGTGCCGTCGGGGTTGGTCGAGCGCAGCTGCTCGACCGTCCCGGCGAAGGCCACCGTGTTGGCGTCGATGCGCCCGTGGAAGTCGTTGATGCCGAGCAGGTTGAGGGTGACGGGCTCAGCGACGGTGTTGATCCCGACGACGATCGGGTCGTGGTCGCTGGACCGGAACGGGGACTCGTCGTAGAGGATCGAGGCGTTGTAGTTGTACCGGCTGTACTCGTTGGCCAGCGGCTCGACCGAGTTGATGTTCCAGATGTCGACGCCGGAGACCGCGGCCGTGGCGGCCGGAGACCCGAAGACGTGGTCGAGGGACCCGACCCGGGCGCCGAAGAGGTAGGTGTGCTCACCGGTGCCTGCACCGAGGTTCGTGTAGCCGGCGTCGGCGAGGACGACGAGCGGGTCCTCCTGGGTGTAGGAGTTGAAGTCGCCGACGAGGAAGACCTTGTCGGTGCCTGCGGCGGCCTTGACGGTGTCGGCGAAGGCGACGAGCGCGGTGGCCTGGTTCACGCGGCTCGCGTTGGAGGCCCCCTGCCCGTCACCGGTGTCGGCGTCCGCGCCGGTGCCCGAGCCCTTGGACTTGAAGTGGTTGGCGATCACGGTGAAGGCCTGCGAGGTGTCGCCGCCCACCGGGACGAAGGTCTGGGCGAGCGGGTCGCGGGCGTTGTCAAAGGCTGGGTCGTCGAGGATGGTCGACTCCCCCGCCGTGGTCACGGCAGCGCTGCGGTAGATGAACGCGGTCCGGATGACGTCCTCGTCCGCGGGGACGGTGGCCGGTGAGGCCACGACGGACCAGACCGGCGCGCCGGCCGCCGCGTTCAGCGCGGTGACCAGGGAGGTCAGCGCGGAGTCGCGGTCCTTGCCGAAGGCTGCGGAGTTCTCGATCTCCTCGAGGGAGACGACGTCGGCGTCGAGGGCGTTGATCGCGGCGACGATCTTCACCTCCTGGCGGTGCAGGCTCTCGGCCGTCGCCGCGCCGCGGGCGTCACAGCCGCTGTTCACGGTGATCTTGTTCCCGGCGCGGTCGGTGTAGAAGGTGCAGCCGGTGAGCTGGTCGCCGGTCGTGGTGAAGTAGTTGAGCACGTTGAAGGTCGCCAGGCGGACGTCGCCGCCCACGTCCTCGGGCGCCGTCGTGCGGGTGTCGGCGAAGGTCACCGGCTGGACGGCCGGCGCGTTCGCGGGCGTCAGCTCGGTCGTGGGCTGGAAGGTCCAGGCGCTGAAGCGGTAGTCGAGGATCACCGGCTGGGTGAACGTGACCGGCGCACCGACCCGGGCCGGCGCACCTCCGGTGAGGTAGGGCAGCGGCTTGGACTTGTTGGCGGTGGAGTTGAAGTTCGTCGTCGCGCCGTCGTCAAGGACGACCGAGCGGGCGACGACGTCGTCGGCGACCGCGGCGGCCTCGGGGCTGCCCGGGCGTCCGACGTCGGTCGGCTGGGCGAACGCCGTCGTCCCGGCGGCCAGGAGGAAGGACCCGTAGTAGTTGGTGGAGTAGTTGTCGGCGACGACGAACTCACCGGCAGGCTGGACGAGCATGCCCTCGAGGGCCTCGCGCGCGGCCGGGTCGGCCGGGTAGGCGACGTTCGCGGGCTTGGCGACCTCGGCGGGCTCGTCGAGGACCGTGTAGGCGGTCGGGGTGATCTGGGTGAGCGTGAAGTACTCGCTCACCGTCCCGGTGACCTCGACGTGCTGGCCGACGGTGAGCGCGGCCGCGGCGGCCGCGGAGTAGACGAAGATCCCGTCGGAGCGGGTGTGGGTGGCCGGGTCGAGGTCTCCCCCGGTGCCCGGGGTCTGGATGTAGAGGCCGTTGTAGCCCCCGGTCGGGTAGGTCGCGGTGACGATCCCTCGCGTGGTGACGGTCGTCCCGGCGAGCGGGCTGACATCGGTGTCGCCCTGGATGTCCGCGATGGGGGTGCGGGTGGGGTCGGTCGTTGGGTCCGTGGTGGGGTCCGTCGTCGGATCGGTGGTGGGGTCGGTCGTGGGGTCCGTCGTCGGATCCGTCGTGGGGTCCGGGCCGGGATCGGTGCTCGCCGCCTGCGGCGTGACCGTGGCCGAGAGCGTGAAGTCAGCGGCGTTGTTGTCGGTGTCGGCGAAGCCGGTGCGGTTGACCGACTGCGGCACGTTGTTCGCGGAGGGCGCCCGGGCGACGGTCGTCTCGAAGGTGTTCGAGGCCCCGTAGCCGAGCAGGTCGACGACCCGGGCGTCACCCACGACCGAACCGGTCGGCAGCGTGATCGCGGCCGGTGCGGCGACCAGGGCGAGCGTGCCCGTCGTCCCGGAGGTGTTGAGCCCGGGAGCAGCGAGGTCCGCCGCCGGCAGTGCGGCGCCGTTGGCCCCGTTCGACCCGCCGGAGACGAGGTAGTAGCCACCAGCGGCGATCGTCCCGGTCAGGGGCGCGGTGCTGCTCGAGGAGCCCGTCCCGGTCGCCGACCGGTACTGCAGAGACCACCCGGACAGGTCGACGGGCGCGGTGCCGGGGTTGTAGAGCTCGACGAACTTGGTCGCGTAGACCGCGTTCGCGCTCCCTCCCGAGAGGTAGGCCTCGTTGATGACGACCCCCGTGCCCTCGATCGAGGTGGGGACCGCCGCTGCTGCGGGGACCGGACCGGCGGCCGTCGCGGAGAGCACGGGGCCAAAGATCAGAGCGCCAGAGAGGGCGGTGGCCACAGCCACCACCCTCCGAGACGCGACGTTTCGGTGATGACTTGTGAACACGCTTGCTCCTTCTGCAGTACGACGCCGAGCGCGGGTGAGCGGTCCTCGCAGATCTCCTTTGACCTGCAGACTTCATCACACAGTGCGCATGTGAACGGGTGGTATCAACCAGGGCACATCCCCTTGAACTCATCGCACGTTATCGGCCTGCACCCGGCTCCGCACGTTCGGAGCAGAAGTGTTACCAAGCGGTAACATCCGCGCGGTCCAGGCGCCGCGCCGTCCGTCCACACAGGGCGTGCTCTTGACTACCGGGCGTGCGGTTGACGGCACGTCCCGGAGTCAAGAGCACGCCCCGTACGCCCGGTGGGTTGGGCCGGGTGGGTCCGGTGGGGCTGGTGGGCGGGGTGGTGGGCGGGGCCGACGGGTGGGTCAGGTCCGGGTGCGGGTGGCCTGGAGGGGCAGCAGGTCGGAGATGTCGGACCGCTCCCCGGAGGCGCTCACGCGGCCGTCGGCCACCGCGTCGGCCCAGCTCGCAGCGCCCGTGACGAGCTCGAGCCAGGTCTGCGGGTCGGTCTCCACGACGTTCGGGGGGGTGCCGCGGGTGTGCCGCGGGCCCTCGACGCACTGGACGGCCCCCCACGGCGGGACCCGCACCTCGACCGAGTGCCCGGGGGCGACGTCGGCGATCTCTTCGAGGGTGAACCGCACGGCAGTGGTCACGGTGGGCCGGTCGTTGGCGCCGGAGCGCCACGCGGAGATGGCGACCCTGCCGGCGGCCGGGTCGGTGCGTCGTCGGACAGCCATGGGGCTACTCCCCGTAGGCGAAGCGCACGACGCGGTCTTCGATGGAGACCTCGGCGAGGCGCACCTGGACGGCCTCCCCGAGCGGGAGCGTGCCGTTCGCCGAGACGACCGAGCCGCGGACCGCCGGAGAGTCGACGACGACGATCCCCTTGCGAGGGTCCTTGGAGTCCAGGTCGACGATCACCCCTTCGAAGACCTCACCGACCGCGCCGGTGAGCAGGGCGGCCTCGACGATGTCGACCGAGGCTCGCTCGAAGGACGAGGCCCGCTGGCCGGAGCGGGACATCGCCTTGGGCAGGTCGGGGAAGGCGGCGCGGACCCAGTCCGGCACGTCTTTCCCGGCGCACAGCGCGAGGCAGATCTCTGTGCCGTACCGGTCGACCAGACGCCGCAGCGGAGCCGTGACGTGGGCATACTCGGAGGCGATCGCGGCGTGCTCGGACGCGGCCGGTATTTCGCCCTCGAAGGTCAGGTAGCCCGCACCGCGGAACAGCGACGTCGCCTCGTTGAAGAACGCCGCGTGCTGAGGGACGCTCGAGTCGAGCTCGGCGAGCAGGTCACCGTAGGACTGTGTGGCCGGCCAGGTGATGGCGAGGGCGCGGGCGGTGCGGCGGAGCCGGTCGACGTCGCGCTGGTCGCTCGCAGGGAGCGTGCGGAAGATCCCGATACCCCCCTCGCGCATGACCCGCGCGGCCGCGATTCCGGTGAGCAGCGAGATCTGCGCGTTCCAGCCCTCGGCGGGCAGGACGGAGCGGAACTCCAGGCCGTAGCTGCCGTCCTCGTGCAGGGTGACGTTCTGCTCGGGGACGTTGAGCGAGACGCCACCGCGCTCCCGCTCGAGACCCTGACGCAGCTCGCCGACCTCGCGCAGCAGCTGGAGGAGCTCGCTCGCGGACTCGTCGTCGATGGCGGACTGGACCTCGTCGTAGGTGAGGCGCGCGGCCGAGCAGATCCGCGCGCGGCGCACGTCGACGTCGAGGATGTCGCCGCGCTCGTCGAGCACGATGCGCCACACCGCGGCACGGCGGTCCACCCCGGGGAGCAGGCTCGCGGCTCCTTCGGAGAGCACCGGGGGGTGCAGCGGCGTGCGGCCGTCCGGGGCGTAGAGGGTCATGCCGCGGGCGATGGCCTCGCGGTCGATCTCGCCGCCGGGCTGGACGAAGTGCGCGACGTCGGCGATCGCGTACCGGACGAGGTACCCGCCGGAGGGCACCCGCTCGATGTGCAGGGCCTGGTCGAGGTCCATCGACCCGGGCGGGTCGATGGTCACGAAGTCGATGCCGAGGACCGGGATCGGGGGGTCCAGGAGGTCGGGATCCAGGTCGGCATCCTCGGCTGCGGCCGGGACTTGCCCGTGGGACTTCTGGCGAGGTGTCTTGCGGGTCCGCGGGGCCTGCTCTCCCGCGGCGCCGGAGGCGTAGCGTTCCGCCTCGGCGAGAACCGTGTCGGGGAAGTCCAGCGGGATGTCCATCTGGGCGCGCAGCCGCTCGAAGGCGATGCGGACGCGTTCCGGAACCGTAGCCGCGGGGAGGTCGAGTCGGAGATGACGTGAAGGCACGTTCCGACTCTACGACGCACAGCGCCCTTCGGCAGACGGGGGCCGCGTTCCCGGTCACCTGCCGTCCCGGGCGCCGTCTCGCCGAACTCGTGAGTGCGTCGCCGAACTCGTGAGCCGCGGGCCGAACGGGCGAGCGGACCGGGCTCGCTCACGAGCTCGGCGAGCGGCTCACGAGCTCGGCGAGCGGTTCACGAGTCCGGCCCGCCCTGGAGCGCGACAGGGCCGATCCGTGTGGGGATCGGCCCTGGCGGGAAGCCTTTCGGCTCGGGTACAGCGGGTGGTGAACTCAGATCACACCCAGGGCGATCATCGCGTCCGCGACCTTGGTGAAACCGGCGATGTTCGCACCGGCCACGTAGTTGCCCGGCTGGCCGTACACCTCGGCGGTCTCGGCGCAGTTGTCGTGGATCCCGGTCATGATGCGCTGCAGGCGGGCCGCGGTGTCCTCGAAGGTCCACACGTCGCGGCTGGCGTTCTGCTGCATCTCCAGCGCGGAGGTGGCCACGCCACCGGCGTTGGCTGCCTTGCCCGGGGCGAAGAGCACGCCCGCGTCCTGGAAGGCGGCGACGGCGTCGGGCGTGGTGGGCATGTTGGCGCCCTCCGCGACGGCGAGGACGCCGTTGTTGAGCAGTGTCTTGGCGGCGGTCAGGTCGAGCTCGTTCTGCGTGGCGCAGGGCAGCGCGACCGTGGCCGGCACGTCCCAGATGGACCCGCCCGAGACGAACTTCGCGGACCCGCGGCGGGCCTCGTAGTCGCTCGCGCGGCCGCGCTCGACCTCTTTGATCTCGCGCAGCAGGTCGAGGTCGATGCCGGCCTCGTCGACGATATAGCCGGAGGAGTCGGAGAAGGCGACGACGTTCGCGCCGAGCTCCTGTGCCTTCTGGATCGCGTAGATGGCGACGTTGCCGGAGCCGGAGACGACGACGCGCTGGCCGTCGAAGTCCTGACCGCGGGTCTTGAGCATCTCGCGGGCGAACATGACCGTGCCGTACCCGGTGGCCTCGGTGCGCACGAGCGACCCGCCCCAGGTCAGGCCCTTGCCGGTGAGGACACCGGACTCGTAGCGGTTGGTGATTCGCTTGTACTGGCCGAAGAGGTAGCCGATCTCGCGGCCGCCGACGCCGATGTCGCCGGCGGGGACGTCGGTGTACTCACCGATGTGGCGGTAGAGCTCGGTCATGAAGGACTGGCAGAAGCGCATGACCTCGCCGTCGGACTTGCCGCGCGGGTCGAAGTCGGAGCCGCCCTTGCCGCCGCCGATGGGCATGCCGGTCAGGGAGTTCTTGAAGATCTGCTCGAACCCGAGGAACTTGACGATCCCGAGGTACACCGATGGGTGGAAGCGCAGGCCGCCCTTGTACGGGCCGAGGGCGGAGTTGAACTCGACCCGGAAACCACGGTTGATCTGCACGCGGTTGTGGTCGTCGACCCACGGCACCCGGAAGATGATCTGGCGCTCAGGCTCGCAGATGCGCTCGAGCACGGCGGCGTCGGCGTACTGCGGGTTCTTCGCAAGCACCGGCGCCAGCGACTCGAACACCTCGCGGACTGCCTGGTGGAACTCGACCTCGCCGGGGTTGCGGCGGAGCACCTGTTCGAATACTGGCGCGAGCTGGCCTTCCATCAGGCGTTCTCCTTCATCCATGTGCTGCTCTCGCAGCCCGTTCTGGGACGGTGGTGCCAACAGGCACCGATGCAGCGTACCGCCATGAACCCGGGCCCACGTAGGTCGCAAGGCTCACTTTCGTCGTGATCTCGCGCTCTGCGGCAGGTCAGGGACCCCGAGCGGCACCGCGGAAGACGACGGTACAATGTCTCAGCCCACGGATCGGATCTGTACATCAGGTGAGACGGGTCGTGGAGGGCCGCGGGCTCGGGGGGCACCTCGGGCACGACGGCGCCCTCGGGACCGATACTGGGTCCGTGCCCTCAGACCCGATCTCGCCGTCCGCGCCCACCCTGCCAGGCCCGCAGATCATGTCCCAGCGCTGGGAGGACCTCACCTTTCTGCACTGGCGGGTGGACCCGGGCCACGTCGCGCCGCTGCTCCCCCACGGCACCCGGCCGGACCTGCACGACGGCGCGGCGTACGTCGGTCTCATCCCGTTCCGTCTGGCCGGCGCCGCGGTGGGGCGCGGGCCGGCGGTCCCGTGGCTGGGCACCTTCGCGGAGACGAACGTGCGTCTCTACTCCGTCGACGCGAATGGGCGCCGCGGCGTCGTCTTCCGCTCCCTCGACGCCTCGCGGCTCGCCGTAGTGCTCGCGGCCCGGCTGGGGTTCGGGCTGCCGTACACGTGGGCGCACATGCGCATCGAGCGGGCCACCACGCAGATCACGTACACCTCGGCCCGGCGCTTGCCCGGTCCGCGCGGGGCGGGTGGGCGGATCGTCGTCGAGCCCGGCGCGCGGATCGCCGAGCCGGACCCGCTCATGGACTTCCTCACCGCGCGCTGGGGACTGCACACCCGCCACCTGGGTCGCACCCTCTACGTCCCCAACTCCCACGAGCCGTGGCCGCTGCACCACGCACGCCTGGTCCACCTCGACGACTCCCTCGTCGCGGCCGCCGGGTTCCCCACCGTCGTGGGCTCCCCGCCCGACTCCGTCCTGTTCTCCCCGGGCGTGCGCACCGTCTTCGGCGCGCCGCACGGCGTCGCCTGAGGCCCCGGCCGACATAGCCGCCTCGCGCAGTGCACCGGCCATCTAGGATCACGGACGTGACGACTCCGAAAGCGCCCTCGGCTCGTCACCGAGAGCACCCATTGACCGCCCCGATCGATTGGCTCGCCGCAGCGCCTCTCCGTTCGGCCCGCCTGATGCTCGAACCACTGCAGCTCGGGCACGCCGCCGAGGCGTTCAACGTCCTCGACGATGCCCGGCTGCACACCTACACCGGCGGGCAACCCGCGTCGAAAGAGGAGCTGAGCGACCGCTTCGCCCGGCAGGTCGTCGGGACCTCCGCCGATGGGTCGCAGGGCTGGCTGAACTGGATGCTGCGCCGCCATGACACCCGTCGCCTGGTCGGCACCGTGCAGGCCACCCTGTCGCACGGCGAAGACGGTGAGACCCAAGCCGAGATGGCCTGGGTCGTAGCCAGCGAACAGCAAGGCCACGGGTACGCGAGCGAGGCTGCGGTCGCCGTGGCCGGGTGGCTCCGTGAGCACGGTGTCTCTCTTGTGGCCCACATCCACCCCGACCACCACGCGTCGGCGGGCGTCGCGCGTGCGGTGGGGCTCCGGGCCACCGACACCGTGGTCGACGGCGAGACTCGTTGGACCAACTGACGCCCCCGGCACTCCATCAGCGCTGGGGCTACCGCCGGAACCCGCCCTCGGAGTCGATCGTCTGCCCGGTCACCCACTGCGCGTCGTCGGACACCAACCACGTGACAAGACGCGCCGCGTCGTCCGGCACACCCCAGCGGCTCTGCGGCATGAGCTCGAGGACCTCGCGCTCCTGCGCGGTGTCCGCCCATGCGGTGTCGGTCGGGCCCGGGTTGACGCAGTTGACCGTGATCCTTCGCGGAGCGAGGTGTGCGGACAGGCTGGCCGTCATCTGCTGCACCGCACCCTTGGAGATGACGTACGGCAGCTCGGTCGGCATCCCGCCTCGGTGCTGGCCCGACGTGAAGAGCACGACGCGCCCCCCGGGCCGGCCGTCGTGCTGCGCCGCGAACTCCTTGACCAGCAGCACGGTCGCGCGGGCGTTGACGGCGAAGGACCGGTCCAGCTCGTCGGCGTCGAGCGTCTCGAGCGTGCCCCCGACGCCGCGGGCGTGGTTGGCGACCACCGCATCGACGTGACCGTGGTGCTCCATGGCGGCGGCCATCACCTGGGCCGGGGCGACGGGGTCCGCGAAGTCGGCAGAGACCACGGTGACCGTCGCGCCGAGGCCCTCGCACTCGCTGACCAGCGGCGCGAGGCCGTCAGCGTCCGCTCCCCAGGGCTGCTCGGCATCGTAGGGCGACCAAGACTGCAGCACGAGGTCAGCGCCCGCCGCGGCCAGACGGAGGGCGATCGCCGCTCCGATCCCCCGCCGGCGGGAGACTCCCGTGACGAGGACGACACGGCCGTGGAAGTTGTAGGTGACGGAGGCGGTCGGCTGGGTCATGGGTCAGTTCCCCTCGGTGACGGAGCGTTCGGACGCCTCACGGAGCACGACCCGGCGGATCTTCCCGGAGATCGTCGTCGGCATGGCGTCGACGAACTCGATCTGGCGCGGGTACTTGTACGGGGCGGTGCGGTGCTTGACGAAGTCCTGGATGTCTTTGACCAGCGCGTCCGACGGCGCGTGGCCGGCGGCCAGCACGATGGTCGCCTTGACGACCGAGCCGCGGACGTCGTCGGGCGCTGCGGTGACGGCGCACTCCATGACGGCCGGGTGACCCATGACCACGCTCTCCACCTCGAAGGGACCCACCCGGTAGCCGGAGGTCTTGATCATGTCGTCGGTGCGTCCGACGTACCAGTAGTACCCGTCGGCGTCCCGCCGGGCGAGGTCGTGCGTGTGATAGAAGCCGTCGTGCCACACAGAGGCGGTCGTGGCCGGGTCGCCGTCGTAGCCGGTGAACAGCCCGATCGGCTTGGTGCCGGTGATGCGGAGGCAGATCTCCCCGTCCTGGTCGACGCCCACCTCGGAGCCGTCCTCGGCGAGCAGCACGACGTCGTAGCCCGGCGAGGGGGTGCCCATCGACCCGGCCTTGGTGGGCTCCCAGTAGTTGGTGACGACGGCGAGGGTCATCTCCGTCTGCCCGTAGCCCTCCTTGAGCTCGAGCCCAGTCTTGTCCCGGAACGTCTCGTAGACGACCGGGTTCATCGCCTCGCCCGCGATCGTGCAGTGCGCCAGGGCGGAGAGGTCGTAGCCGGAGAGGTCCTGGGTGATGAGGAACCGGTAGACGGTCGGGGCCGCGCAGAACGAGGTGACCCGGGCGTCCTGGAGGTGCTCGAGCAGGCGGACCGCGTCGAAGCGGTCGAAGTCGTAGACGTCGACGCAGGTCTCCAGGAACCACTGGCCGTAGAGCTTGCCCCACACGGACTTGGCCCACCCGGTCTCCGAGAGCGTGAGGTGCAGCCCCTCGGGGTCGACCTTGTGCCAGTACTTCGCGGTGGCGATGTGCGCGACCGGGTAGGAGTAGTCGTGCACGACCATCTTCGGCTGGGCGGTCGTCCCCGACGTGAAGTACAGCAGCATCGCGTCGCCGACGGCGGGCAGGTCCTCGGCCGCGGGCCGGACGAACGGCGGCGCGGCGGCCATCCCGGCGTCGAGGTCCGCCCAGCCCTCACGGGCGCCGCGCACACCGATCTTCACGAGCGACCGGCCGGTCTCGGCCTGGGCCGCGTCGACCTCCGCGGCGACGTCGCCCTCCAGGGTGGACACGACCGCGGTCACGTTCGCCTCGGTGAGCCGGAAGACGAGGTCGTAGCGCAGCAGCTGGTTGGTCGCCGGGACCGCGACCGCGCCGATCTTGTGCAGGGCGGTGATGGCCCACCAGAACTGCGCGTGCCGCTTGAGGATGAGCAGGACCCGGTCGCCCTTGCGGATGCCCTGGGCGAGGAAGTACGCGGCGGCCTGGTCGCTCAGCCGCTGGACGTCGCCGAAGGTGTAGTCGGCGCGCTCGCCCTCGTCGTTGCACCAGCGCAGGGCGCGGCGGTCCGGGGTCTGGGTGCCCAGGCGGTCGACGACGTCGTAGGCGAAGTTGAAACCGGGCGGGCAGTCCAGGGAGAAGGAGAGCGGGTGACCGTCCTCGGCCAGGTCCTCCGTGAGGTAGTCCGCGTGCAGCCCGACCAGCATGTCCTGTGCCTCTTCCGTTGGTGCGTCAGTCAGCAAGTGACGCTAGCACTGCCGCGCTGCACCCCCGTGGGCCGTAGGGCTCGCCGGTCAGGGCCGCGCCGGCTGGCGCGCGGCGGTCAGCGCCGCCACCACAGCGGCGGCCAGCCCCGCCACGACGACGATCCCGAGCAGCCCCGCGACACCGACCGGGCTCCCACTCGCTGCTCCGTAGTCGGCGAAGGGCAGTCCCGCGAGCGCGTGCGCGCCGGCGGTGTCGAGGAAGCCCAGCTGCTCGGCGGTCGCCTCGAGGCCGTCCGGGGAGGCGGCGGCGAAGGAGGAGAGCACGACGGCGCTGACGGCGGCAATCGCCGACACGGTGAGGACGGCGCGGCGCACGGGGACCTCGGCGCCGGACCCGGCCGGCGCCCGGTGGTCGAGGTGCGCGGCGCCCGGCGCGAGGGCCAGGACGACCGCGACGACGGCCGCGGTGATGAGGCCCTCGCCCAGGCCGATGAGGGCGTGGATAGAGAGCATCGTCGTGGTGAGCTCCCTGAGCGGGACGGTCGCCGCGCCGCCGACGGCGAACAGGGCGACGAAGCCGATGGCCGACGCCGGCACGCTTGCCAGCGCACCGAGTCCGGCGGCCAGCGGGGCGTAGCGGGCAGCCGGAGCGGCCCCTGTCGCACGCTCACGGGCCTGGCCAGCAGCCTGCAGGCGCTGGACGCCGTGCGTCACGGCCCATCCGACCGCGACCCCGATCACCGCCATGAGCAGGGTGTTCGTGCCCAGCGCGGTGAGGCCGCCGTCGGCAAAGAGGGTGGCCTGCACCACGAGGACAGCCGTCACCGCGATCATCGCGAGCCACGGCCCCACGAGCGCGGCGGCCAGCACCCCGCCCATGAGGTGGCCGCTGGTCCCGGTGGCGACGGGGTAGTTGATCATCTGCAAGGCGAACACGACCGCCCCGGTCGCGGCCGTGAGGGCGATCCGCTGGCGGGTGAGGTCTTCGCGGGAGCGATACGCGGCGTACGCGATCGCGGCGCAGGCCACCACCGTGGTGGCGGTCGAGGTGGGGTCGTTGAGCATGTGGTCGGGGACGTGCACGGTGGGTCTCCTTCAGGTCGGACGACTAGGCGGGGGTGGGGCCGAGGATCGGCGGCGTGGGGGCGAGGAGGAGCGGGGGCCCGGGATCGGCGGCCGGCGTCCGGTCTCTCACGCTCGCGACCCACTGCGGCCACCGGGCATCGAGGGACCCGGTGTGGGCGTCCTGCCCGACGGATCGCGCCAGGGCGCCCTCGGCGTCGAGGTCGAGGTGCACCTGTCCGAGGACGGGCGGGCCCGCCGGGGGACGCGTGCCGAGGCAGAGGATCGAGTCGAGGACCCGCGCCGCGCCGAGGACCCCCGGGGCCGTGCGTGAGGCGTCGAGGCGGAGGTCGTCGACGAAGGCGGGACGCCCGCCGAGGGTGCACCGCGTCTGCGTGCGCAGGTCACCGCCGACCTCGCCGGTGCGACCCAGCACGAGGATCTCGCGCAGGAGGAGGGCAGCGCCGTCTGCCAGGGTGGCCGTGGTGCGCCGGGTGACGTCGGCTCCCGCTGCGACGACGAACGGCAGCCCCTCCCACACGAGGGTGCCGCCCTCCTCGACCTGGATCACCACGTCCCAGGACGCGGCACCGCCCCGGGCGTCGTAGGCGACGGTCCCGGACGTCTCGACGACCTCGAGCCACGCACCGGGGCCGACGTGGACGTCGATCCGGACCTCGTCGCCGGCGAGCAGCAACGCACCGGTCGCCACGAGCGCGACGCGCGCGCCGGCGGCGTCGCTGGACAGCACCCGGGGGCTGAGCAGCCCGGTGCGCAGCGAGCACCGCGCCCGGCCGTCGCCCGGCTGCACCTCGATCCGTGTCATCTGCGATCCGTGTCGTCCGTGTCGTCCGCCTGGATCAGGCGTGGGAGTGGTCGTGCGGGTGCGCGTGGTCGCCGTGCGCGTGGTCAGCGTGCGCGTGGTCCCCGTGCCCGTGGTCCTCGTCCTCGGCGTGGAAGTGCGGGGCCATCGGCCCCGGGTCCTGGGGCACGTGCAGGCCGCCGGTGTGCGCGGCGAGGACCTCGAGGACCCACGCCTTGAGGGTCGCCCGGGAGGCCGGGTCCTCCCGGGACAGGGCGAGGACAGGACGGCCCTCGCGGGCCGCCTCGCCGTCGGCCACCATCTGCGCGACGTCGACGCCGACATAGGGGGCGAGGTCGGTCTTGTTCACCACGAGCAGGTCCGCGCGCGCGATGCCGGGGCCGCCCTTGCGTGCCACGTCTCCGCCGCCGGCGACGTCGAGCACGAAGATCTGGGCGTCGACCAGGGCCGGGGAGAACGTCGCGGTGAGGTTGTCCCCGCCGGACTCCACGAGCACGACGTCGAGCGGGGCGAAGTCCTCCTCGAGGTCCTCGACAGCCATGAGGTTGGCGGTGATGTCGTCGCGGATCGCGGTGTGCGGGCAGGCGCCGGTCTCCACGGCGCGGATGCGCTCGGGGTCGAGCACCCCGGCCGAGCGCAAGAACCGGGCGTCCTCGTCGGTGTAGATGTCGTTGGTGATCACGCCGAGGGAGAGCTCCCCGGCGAGCTCACGGCACACGAGCGCGATGAGCGAGCTCTTGCCGGTGCCGACGGGGCCGGCGACGCCGAGGCGGAGCGAGCGGGTACGGACGGGGGTGGTGTTCTCAGGCACTGAAGAGCCTTTCCGTGGTGCGGGCGTGACGCTCGGCCCACTGCTCCATGAGCGGTGCGCCGTGCGCGGGGATGTGGTCGGGATGGGTGAGCTCGGCGACCTCGGTGACGAGGTCGTCGATGTCGGGTCCGGCGGCCAGGACCCAGGCCGTCGTCTCGGCCGGGTCGACCGGCTCGAGCTTGAGCGAGGCCGCCGCGACCGTCTGGGCGTCGTCGTAGGCGACCAGGCGGGCCAGGCGCGCGGCGTCGAGCCCCGCGCACGCGGCGAGGACGCCGAGCACCACCGGACGCGGGACCCCGGTGCCGGCCGACCGGGCGGCGCCGGGCAGGCCGAAGGCCCCGGCGAGGGTGAGCGCACCGCCGGTCCGCCGGGCCCGGGTGGGCAGGTCCTTCTCGAGGGCGGCCAGCGCCGGGTGGTCGGGCCACAGCCGGCGGGCGAGGCGCAGGTAGCCGCGCCCCAGCCGCTCGGAGGTCTCGCGCAGCGCCGGGCTCGGGGTGCGCGCCGCCCAGGCGCCGCGCACGTCGGCGAGGGTCACCGACCCGGCGAGATCGAGCGCGACGTGCCGAGCCACGACCGCGGTCCCCGCCTCCACCCGGACGGTTGTGGCCAGGCGCGCGGCGATGTAGGCGGGCACGTCCCGGGGTGGCATCCCGGCCCGCAGCGCCGGCTCGAGCCCGGCGGACTGGGTGTGCCCCCCGGTGGGCAGGCGCGCGTCGGCCAGGAGCATCAGCAGGATGTCCGGGTGGGTGCCGGTGATCTGGTGCATCAGAACATCGAGTAGAGCTGGGCGAGCGGGAGGCTCGCGGCGGGGGCGGGTTCGACGAGGTCCCCGTCGATCGTGATGGCGAAGGTCTCGGGGTCGATGTCGATCGTGGGGAGGGCGTCGTTGTTGCGCATCTGCGCCTTGCCCACCCCGCGGGTGTCGCCCAGCGGCAGCAGCGTCCGGGAGAGCTCCAGACGGTCGGCGAGCCCGTCGTCGAGCGCGGCCGGGGAGACGAAGGTGAAGGACACGTCGGCGCCGATCGCCTCGGCCAGCGCGGGGCGCATGAGGACCGGCTGGGGCGAGGGGATGGAGGCGTTGGGGTCACCGAGCGCGCCCCACACGAGCGCGCCGCCCTTCATGACGACGGAGGGACGCACACCGAAGAACTTCGGCTCCCACAGCACCAGGTCGGCGATCTTCCCTGGTTCCACGGACCCGACATAGGCGTCGATCCCGTGCGCGACCGCCGGGTTGATCGTGTACTTGGCGACGTACCGGCGGGCCCGCAGGTTGTCCGCCGGCAGCGCCCCGGGACCGGGCGCCTCGAGCGCCCCACGGCGGGCCTTCATGACGTGGGCGACCTGCCACGTCCTCGTGATCACCTCACCGATGCGGCCCATCGCCTGGGCGTCCGACGACGTGATGGACATCGCCCCCATGTCGTGGAGGACGTCCTCGGCGGCGATGGTCGTCGCCCGGATCCGGGACTCCGCGAAGGCGAGGTCCTCCGGGACCCGGGGGTTGAGGTGGTGGCACACCATGAGCATGTCGAGGTGCTCGGCGACGGTGTTGACGGTGTGCGGCAGGGTCGGGTTGGTCGAGCCCGGGATGACGTTGGGGTGGCTGGCGACGGTGAGGATGTCGGGGGCGTGGCCACCGCCGGCGCCCTCGGCGTGGAAGGCGTGGATGGACCGGCCCCCGATCGCGGCGAGGGTGGACGCGACGAACCCGGCCTCGTTGAGGGAGTCGGAGTGCAGGGCGACCTGCAGGCCCCAGTCCCCCGCGGCGGTCAGCGCGGCGTCGATCGCGGCGGGCGTGGAGCCCCAGTCCTCGTGCACCTTGTAGCCGCCCGCACCGGCCATCGCCTGCTCGCGCAGCGCCGCCGCGCTGACGGTGTTGCCCTTGCCGAGGAGGATGACGTTGACCGGCAGCCGGTCCAGGCTGCGGTGGATCGCGCGCAGGTGCCAGGCGCCGGGGGTCACCGTGGTCGCCTTGGTGCCCTCGCTCGGGCCGGTCCCGCCGCCGACCACCGTGGTGAGGCCGGTGGCGAGCGCCTCGACGATCTGCGACGGGGAGATGAGGTGGACGTGGGAGTCGATGCCGCCGGCGGTGAGGATCTTGCCCTCTCCGCTGACCACGTCGGTGCTCGGGCCGATGTGCAGCAGGGGGTGGACGCCGTCGGCGATGTCGGGGTTCCCTGCCCGGCCCAGCGCGACGATCCGGCCGTCGCGGATGCCGACGTCGGCGCGCACCACACCCCACCAGTCCAGGATGATCGCGTTGGTGATGACGGTGTCGAGGGCGCCGTCGGCCCGGGTCGTGGTTCCTTGGGCCATGGACTCCCGGATGGACTTGCCGCCGCCGAAGACGGCCTCCTCGCCGCCGACCGTGCGGTCCTCCTCGATCTCGATCCACAGGTCGGTGTCGCCCAGGCGGACCTGGTCGCCGGTCGTGGGGCCGTAGAGCGCCACGTACTGGGCGCGGGGGACCTCAACCATGCTGGGCACCATCCTGGTCGGGAGCGCTTGTCGGGACGCCGGTCGCGACGTCGTGCTCGGTCTTGTCCCGCTGGATGCCGGGCACGCGCCGCAGCCCGCGCAGCGCGACGGCGTCGACGCGGGCCGAGGCGCCCGGCTCGAAGCGCCGGGACGTGCCGGAGGGGATGTCGAGGCGGAAGCCGCGAGCGGCCTCCCGGTCGAAGGCGAGCGCCGTGTTGGAGTCGGGCAGGTGCAGGTGCGAGCCGATCTGCACGGGCCGGTCGCCGGTGTTCTCGATGACGAGGGTGAGGCGCTCGGCCGCCGTGCGGTCGCCGTTGAGGACGACGGGGGCCTGCGAGCCGAGCCGGATCGCGCCCGGGCCGGTGCTGGACATGCCTGCCATGGCGAGCCTCCTAGGCGATCGGGTTGTGGATGGTGACGAGCTTGCGCCCGTCCGGGAAGGTCGCCTCGACCTGGACGTCGGGCAGCATCTCGGCGACGCCGTCCATGACGTCGTCGCGCCCGAGCACCTCCCGGCCGGTGACCATGAGGTCCGCGACGCTCCCGCCCGCGCGTGCCTCCTCGATGACCCAGGTGGTCAGCAGGGCGACGGTCTCGGGATAGTTGAGCTTGATCCCGCGGGCCCGCCGGTCACGGGCGACCATCCCGGCGACGGCGAGCAGGAGCTTCTCCTGGTCGGCTGGTGAGAAGTGCATCAGATGGCCATCGCCGCGCGGACGTGGCCCTCGGCCTCGATGCCGCCGCCGCCGGAGTCGACGACCCGCCCGGACTCCACGACGTAGTAGGCGTCCGCGGCGCCCAGGGCGAAGCCGACGTGCTGCTCGACGAGCATGACCGACATCTCCCCGGAGTCGGTGAGCGCGACGATCGCGTCCTCGATCTCGGTGACCACGGAGGGCTGGATGCCCTCGGTGGGTTCGTCGAGGAGCAGCAGCCGGGGACCGGTGATGAGGGCCCGCGCGATCGCCAGCTGCTGGCGTTGCCCGCCCGAGAGCAACCCGGCCCGGCGGGTGAGCAGCCCGCGCAGCGCCGGGAAGAGGTCGAGGGCTTCGTCCAGGCGGGTGGCGCCGTCCTTGCGGGTGTCCGCCACGAGCTGGAGGTTCTCCCGGGCTGTGAGGTCCCCGAAGGACTGCTGGCCCTGCGGGACGTAGGCCAGACCACGGCGCACCCGCTGGTAGGTGGGCAGGGACGTGATGTCCTCGCCGTCGAAGGTGATCGTGCCCGAGCGGGGCCGCAGCAGCCCGAGCGTGGCCCGGAGCAGCGTCGACTTCCCGGCGCCGTTGTGGCCCAGGACCGCCGCGACTCCCCCGTCCGGGACGGTGAGGGAGACGTCGTAGAGCACGAGGCTGCGCCCGTAGCCGACGTGGAGGTTGCGGATCTCGAGCATGTCAGGCCTCCGTCGGAGTCGTGGTCGCCGCGGTCGAGGTCAGGGCCGACGCCGGCCGTGCCTGGGCAGGCCGGGTGCGCCGGGCGCCGCGGGAGGCGCCCGCGGTGCCGAGGTAGACCTCCTGGACCCGGGGGTCGGCCTGGACCTCGGCGTAGGTGCCCTCGGACAGGACCGAGCCCATGTGGAGCACGGTGACCGAGGAGGCGAAGGCCCGCAGGAACTCCATGTCGTGCTCGACGACGACGACGGTCCGCTGGTCCCCGATCCGCTGGAGCAGGAGGCCGGTCTGCTCGCGCTCGGCGTGGCTCATCCCGGCGACCGGCTCGTCGAGCAGGAGCAGGCGGGCGTCCTGGACGAGCAGCATGCCGATCTCCAGCCACTGCTTCTGCCCGTGGGCGAGGATCCCGGCCTGGACGTCGCGCAGGTGCGTGAGGCCGATGGTCTCCATCGCCGCCTCGACGTTCTCCGGGACCCCGGCGCGCCGCTTGAGCAGCTCCCAGGGGCCGCGGCCGGCGCCGGCCGCGATGTCGAGGTTCTGCAGCACGGTGAGCTCCTCGAAGACGCTCGCCGTCTGGAAGGTGCGCCCGACGCCGGCCCGCGCCACCTTGTGCACCTTCCGTCCGAGCAGCTCGACTCCGCCGAACTCGACCGAGCCGCTGGCCTTGGCCAGGCCGGTGATGGCGTCGACGATGGTCGTCTTGCCGGCGCCGTTGGGGCCGATGAGGAAGCGCAGGTCGCCCTGGACGACGGTGAGGTCGACCGAGTCGACGGCGACGAAGCCGTCGAACTCCACGTGCAGGCCGCGCACCTCGAGGTAGTCGTGGCGGAACCGGTCGTCGCCCTCGCCCAGCACGGCGCCGGCGGAGGCGAGGTTGATGCCGTCGCCGGTCAGGCCGGTCGGGAGGGGGGTGGGGGTGGTCGTCGGGTCAGTCATCGTGGCCTCCGATGGTCACCGGGACGGTGGTGGGTGGGACAGCCGTGGCGGGGACGGAAGCGGCGGGGACGGTGGTCTTCGCCGTCGGCTCCGGCGTCGTCTCTCCTGGCGTCTCTCGCGGCGCCCGCCGCCACTTGGTGAAGAGTGAGGCGAGCCCCCCGGGCAGGAACGCGACGACGATGATGAACAGCGCGCCCTGGAAGTAGATCCACCCGGACGGGAAGGACTCCGACAGCGACGTCTGCGCCCACGAGACGGCAACCGCGCCCAGGACGGGACCGAGCAGCGTGGCGCGGCCACCGATCGCGACGCCGACGAGGAACGCGATGGAGGGCACCACCCCGACGTCGGCCGGGGAGATGATCCCCACGACGGGGACGAACAGCGCCCCGCCGATCGCGGCCATGGCGGCTGCGACGACGTAGGCGACGACCTTGACGGCCGCCGGGTCGTAGCCGAGGAACCGCACGCGGTTCTCCTGGTCGCGCACGGCCACGAGGAGCTCCCCGAACCGGGACACCATGAGCTGGCGCGCGATGGCGACCATGACGAGCAGCACACCGGCGACGATGAAGAAGATCATCCGCTTGTTGACCGGGTCGGCGAGGTCGTAGCCGAAGAAGGTGCGGAAGCCGTTGAGGCCGTTGGTGCCGCCGGTGACCTTCTGCTGGCCGATGAGCAGGATCGCGAAGGCGGCGGCGAGCGCCTGGGAGAGGATGGCGAAGTAGGCGCCGCGGACCCGCCGGGTGAACATCGCGAACCCGAGGACCGCCGCGAGCGTGCACGGCACCACGACGATCGCGGCGAGCGCGACGGGAGCCGACCGCAGGGGCTCCCACCATCCCGGGACCTCACCGTTGCCGTAGAGGACCATGAACTCCGGGACCCCGCCCGGGCCGGCGTCGGCCAGCTTGAGGTGCATGGCCATGATGTACGCACCGAGGCCGAAGAACACGCCCTGGCCGAGGGTGAGCATGCCGCCGCGGCCCCAGGCGAGGCCGATGCCGACGGCGACCATCGCCAGGCAGAGGAACTTCGCGAGCAGGTTGAGCCGGAAGTCGGACAGGACGACCGGGGCGACGGCGAAGAGCACGACGGCGGCGAGCGCGAAGCCCGCCAGGGTGCGGGCACGGCCGGCGCGGGTGACGAGCTCGAGGGCGTTCATGCGATCCCCCTCTGTCGGACGGAGACCAGGCCCTGGGGCCGGGCCTGGAGGAAGGCGACGATGGCGACGAAGACGAGGACCTTGGCGATGCTCGCGGTCGTGGAGTACTCGATGGTGGCCTGGAGGATGCCCAGCGTGAAGGCCGCGATGACCGCGCCCTTGATCTGCCCGATCCCGCCGACCACGACGACGAGGAACGCGTCGACGATGTAGTTGGTGCCCAGGGTGGGACCGATCGACCCGAGGAGGGTCAAGGCCACCCCGGCGATGCTCGCCAGGCCGGAGCCGATGAAGAACGTCAGCCGGTCGGTGGCCTTGGTCGAGATGCCGCTCGCCTCGGCGAGGTCCCGGTTCTGCACGACGGCGCGGATCCGCCGCCCCAGCGGGGTGAGCTTGAGGATGAGGGCGAGCGCGACGACGCACACGATCGCCAGGGCGATGATGAACAGCCGGGTGCGCGGGACGGCGAGGCCGAGGATGTCGACGGCGCCCTTGAGCCATTCCGGGGCGCGCACGTCGACGTTGGGGGCGCCGAAAATGTTGCGGGCGGCCTGCTGGAGGACGAGCGCGACGCCCCAGGTGACCAGGAGCGTGTCGAGGGGGCGGCTGTACATCCGATGGATGAGCGTCATCTCCAGGACGAGTCCGAGCGTGCCGCCGACGAGGAACCCGACGACGAGGGAGAGCAGCAAGGACACCCCCGCATCGGAGAAGATCCCCTGCATGACGTAGGCGGTGTACGCGCCGGCCATCATGAACTCGCCGTGGGCCATGTTGATGACGCCCATCTGGCCGAAGGTCAGGGCGAGGCCGAGCGCGGCCAGGAGCAGGACCGAGCCGAGGCTCAGGCCTGCGAAGAGCTGGGAGAAGATGACTTCCATCGGGCGCCTCCGGGTGTGGTGTCCGCAATCTGTGGGCGAGCGAAGGAGGGAGCGCGGTCTCGCGCTCCCTCCTTCGCCCAGATGCTCAGGTGGTCACGTGCTCATCACGTACTCGTCACGTGCTCAGGAGAGGTCGGAGGCCCACTCGTAGCCGGTGAGGAAGGGGTCCGGCTCGATGGGCTCTTCCGAGCTCCACACCGTGTGGATGAGTCCGTCCGGTCCGATCTCACCGATCAGCGCGGTCTTGGCGATGTGGTGGTTGTCGCCGTTGATGGTGACGGTGCCCTCGGGGGCCTCGAAGGAGACGCCGTCGGCCGCGCCCTGGATCTCGGTGACGCCGAAGGACTCGGCCTTCTCGACCATGTTCTTCCACAGGTAGAGCGAGGCGTAGGCGGCCTCCATGGGGTCGGAGGTCACGCGGTCTGCGCCGTACTCGGCCTTGAAGGCGGCGACGAAGGTGGTGTTCGCCGGGCTGTCGATGGTCTGGTAGTAGTTCCAGGCGGTGAGCTGGCCCTCGACGTTGTCGATGCCGATGCCGCCGACTTCTTCTTCCGCGATGGACACCGAGACGACCGGGAGGGTGTCGGCGGCGAGGCCGACGTTCTTGTACTCCTTGAAGAAGGCGACGTTGGAGTCACCGTTGAGGGTGTTGAAGACGGCGTCGGCCCCGGAGGCCTTGAGCTTGTTGACGATGGTGGAGAAGTCGGTGTGGCCCATCGGGGCGTACTCCTCGCCGACGATCTCGATGCCGTTCGCCTCGGCGTAGGCGTTGATGATCTTGTTCGCGGTCTGGGGGAACACGTAGTCGCTGCCGACGAGGAAGACCTTCGTCTTGCCCTGCTCCTTGAGGTAGTCCATGCCCGGGACGATCTGCTGGTTCGTCGTGGCGCCGGTGTAGAAGATGTTCTTGGAGGCCTCGAGGCCCTCGTACTGGACCGGGTAGAACAGGAGGGAGTTCTTCGACTCGAAGACCGGCAGCATGGCCTTGCGGCTGGAGGACGTCCATCCCCCGAACACCGCGGCGACGCAGTCGCTCGTGATGAGCTTCTCGGCCTTCTCGGCGAAGACGGTGGGCTCGGATGCCCCGTCCTCGGCGACAACCTCGACCTGCTTGCCGAGCACGCCTCCGGACGCGTTGATCTCCTTGGCGGCGAGGTCGAGGGAGTCCCGGACCGTCTGCTCGGAGATCGCCATCGTCCCGGAGAGGGAGTTGAGGAACCCGATCTTGACCGTGTCACCGTCGGTCTTCACGCACGAGGTTGCTGAGGTTGCGGTCGTCGAGCCGGAATCTGCCTTGGCTCCGCAGCCGGAGAGGCCGAGGGCCAGGATGAGGGCCGAGGCGGGCAGTACACGTGCCAGTCGTCGCGATGCGGTCATCGGGGGTCCTTTCGCCGTGGCCGAGGCCACCGTGAATCAGCCGAGGTGAGCGGTGCCCAGCCCCGGGGGATCCGGGGCCGGAGTATGACGTGCCGCTCACGTGGGTAGACGCTAGAGATGCGCTGTTTCGGTAACGTCCGGGTTGTGTTGCTCGGACATTTCCGATGGTCACGATCGGGTGTCGGGCTCGGCGGTGTTCTTCGCACGGAGCGCCCCTGAGTAGGCTCGAGGGATGACACGGAAGATGGGCGATGCGGAGTTCCGGGCGGCGCAGTGGGATGGGCGATATGCACCGCACGTGGCGGAGATCAACGGCCTGGTCGATGACCTGACGGCCCGCAGCAAGACGGGGCCGGCGGCCTACGTCGCCCCCCACCACGGTGGCTCGAAGGCGCGCCTGGTCTCGGTCATGTCCAACCCTGGGCCGCGCTCGAGCATCGAGGAGGGGTCCGGCTTCATCTCGTGCGAGAACGACGACGCGACGGCCGAGCGGATGTGCGAGCTGTACTCCGCGGCGGGAATCGACCAGTCCTTGACCGTCCTGTGGAACGCCCACCCGTGGACCGTGCAGGACGAGCTGCAGGGCACCGTCCTCTCCCCCGCCATGCGCGACGCCGGCGTCCGGCCCATGAAGCGGTTCCTGGACCTCCTGCCCGACGCGTCGATCGTCATCCTGCACGGCGGCGACGCCCAAGACACGTGGCGCCGCTTCGACAAGACCTACGGCCACTTCATCCTCGAGCAGGGCCTCAGCGTCCGGCGGACCTGGCTCACGAGCGACCGGGCGCTGGCCACCAACCGGGACCGTCGCCTGACCGAGCTCACCGAGACCTATGCGTGGGCGGCGCAGCGGCTGGGCGTCTAGCCTGCCCCCTGGACACGACCTGCCGTCCGACGTCGCGCTGTCGCAGCGCTCCCCTGGAGCACTGCGACAGCGCGAACCCGATCGATCACAAGGAGCATCCGTGCAGCGTCTTGACCCCATCGTCCTGGGCTTCCCCGACCTCACCGATGCCACGATCATGCGCGCCGACGAGGGGGATCCGGCCGGGCAGGATCGGATGCTGCGCAACGTCACCATCCCCACTCTCACCCCCTTCCTCCCCGACCCTGCGACCCGGACCGGGGTCAGCGTGGTCGTCGTGCCCGGCGGCGCTCTGCACTTCCTCGCCGTGGACAACGAGGGCATGAACGTGGCGCAGCGCCTTGCCGAGCAGGGGATCGCAGCCTTTGTACTTCAGTACCGACTCGTCCCCACGCCTGTGGAGGAGAGCGCAGTCGAGGAGCTGATGAGTCACATATTCTCCGACCATGCCATCCTCGCGGAGATCTCGGAGGGACGCCGCAAGCCAGCCCGCGACGACGGCGCCGCGGCGCTGGCGACCGTGCGCGAGAACGCCGGCGCGTGGGGCCTCAACCCGGACAAGGTCGGCATGGTCGGCTTCTCGGCCGGGGGCTTTGTCGCCCTCGCCACGACGCTCGACGGGGCCGACGGGGACCGTCCGTCCTTCGTCGCACCCGTGTACCCGGCGTGGTGGGGCGAGGTTGTGGTCCCTGCCCCTGCTCCCCCGATGTTCCTCGCGTGGGCCACCGATGACGGGCTCGGCGACACGATCATCGACTCCGCGATGCGCCTCTACGACGCCTGGCGCCAAGCCGGGGCACCGGTCGAGGCGCACGCCTACTCCCGCGGCGGGCACGGTTTCGGTGCGCGTCCACAGGGGGCGCCGTCGGACGACTGGCTCGCGGCGTTCGTCCGGTGGATCTCGGCATCGGGCTTCTAGCGAGAGCTGTAACCGTGGGCGCCTCGTCGACCGTAGTGCCCGCCGGCGTCGGCGGTGCCTGACGCCCACATCGCGGCCGACGGAGGGCGCGGCGATGAACTCTGGAGGCGCGCTAGCCTCAATGCGTGCCTCACGACGAACACCTGCCTTCCGGCCCCCGCGCGCTCGCCTTCCGCCCCGCGACACCCGCCGACCTCCCTGACCTCCTTGCTCTTGTGAACGTCGCCTACCGCTTGGACGAGAGCCGTGACGGATGGACCACGGAGACGGACCTCGTCGGCGGCCCGCGCGCCGACGAGACGATGCTCCTCAAGGACATCGAGCGCACAGGCAGCCGGATCATCCTCGCCTCGCGGGACGGAGAGCTCGTCGGCTGCGCGCACGTCACCCAGATCTCGGCGAGCGCCGCGTACTTCGGGCTCTTCGCGGTGCGACCGAGCGAGCAGGGCACCGGCGTGGGACGTCAGCTCCTCGCCGAGGCTGAGTGCGTCGCCCGCGAGGAGTGGCAGCTGGCAACCCTCGAGATGACGGTTCTCGACGTCCGCACCGAGCTGCTCGCCTACTACGGGCGCCGCGGCTTCCAGCCGACCGGAGACTTCAAGCCCTTCCCTCCTCCGGGCGTCGACGGCATCATCGTGCTGCACGAAGGGCTCCAGCTCGTCGTCCTTCGCAAGGACCTCGCCTGACCCTTCGAGGTCCCGGGAGACCGAGATCACGCAGTCTCGACCACGGCTGTAGGGGTGCGCGCCCCGTACGATCCACAGGTGAATGCGCTCTCTTTCCGTCCCGCGACCGTCTCCGACATCCCCGCCGTCGTGGCGCTGGTGACCTCGGCCTACCGCGGCGAGGCGAGCAAGGTGGGCTGGACCACCGAGGCGAACCTCATCGGCGGTCAGCGCCTCGACGCGGACATGCTCCGTCCCGAGATCGAGCGTCCCGACAGCCTCGTCCTGTTGGCGATGCACGACGACGAGCTCGTGGCCTGCACGCACGTCTCCTCCGCGCGCCCCGGCACGGCCAACGTCGGACTCTTCGCGGTGCGCCCTGGGCTGCAGGGTGGTGGCCTCGGCAAGCAGGTCCTCGCCGAGGCCGAACGGGTGGCCCGCCAGGAATGGGACGTGAGAGAGCTCGAGCTCACGGTCATCGACATCCGCACCGAGCTGGTCGCCTTCTACGAACGACGCGGGTTCGTGCGCACCGGGGAGCACAAGCAGCTCTCCTACGGCGACGAGCGGTTCGGTACCCCGCGGGTGCCGGATCTGCGCATGGAGGTCATGCGCAAGGCGCTGTCCTGACCGCTCAACACACGCTTCTCGACTGCCTCCACAGTCCAGAAACCCCTCACATCGGACGGACTGTGTAGTCTCTGGACACACACGGTCAAGACGGGGGTATGCACATGCGTGAACATCGGGCAGCCGGAGTAGCGGCGCTGATCCTTGCGGGGCTCGTCCTGACTGGCTGTGGCGCCAACGCCGAGCCTGCCGCCACGTCGTCAGCGGAGACGACCCAGGCCGAGGCCCCCGAGGACGACGTGGCGCTGGACGCCGCCGCATGCGAGGCCGTGTCCGAGGTGATGACGATCGTGGAGAACGCTGACATCGCCCTGAGCGAAGGTCGCATGGCCGCCCAGGAGCAGCAGGGCTGGTACGAGGTCGCGACACGCACGCTCGACCGCATCCCCTCGAGCGGCGACGGCGTCGTCAGCCAGGTTGTCGCCGACCTGAAGGCGGCCGCCCCTGCGGTCGCGGCGGGAGCGTGGGCCGAGCCCATCGACTTCGGATCAGCCGCCTGGCGCAGCGCCCTCGCCCCCCTCGCCGACCCCTGCATGGCAGCGGGCGCTGAACTGACCATCCAAGTGTTCACCGGCGGCTGAGGTCACTGACCCACTGTGTCACCAACCGAGCCCTTGCTATGTGACAAGCGTTGCGCCATGATGGTCTTGCTGACCTGACATCGACGTCAGGCGCTCAGGAGGGATCGTCATGACCGCTCACCACACCGTCCGCGTCGAGCTCGACACCCGCGACCACATCGACACCCAGCTCACCACCGCGCTGTCCGCCTACCACCCGACCCTCAGCCGCGGCCCCCGCGGACACGTCGTCGTGGCGATCACCCTGCCGGCCGACACGGTGGCCCAGGCGGTGCAGACCGCCGTCGCCGTCGTCGCCCAGGCGACCACCGCTCCCGTCCTCGCCATCGAGGCGCTGCCCACGGACGAGTCCGCCAAGCGGGCCGGACTGACGCCAGTCCCACCCTTGCTGTCCGTCTCCGAGGCGGCCGCCCAGCTCGGCGTCAGCCGCCAGGCTGTGCTCCAACGCATCGACACCGGGTCGCTGCCGGCCGTCCGCATCGGGTCGACGTGGGCGGTCCCCCAGTCCGGCCTGGACCAGGCCGCCCAGCCCCCGTCCCCGGGCCGACGGCGCGCGAGCCTCGCCGACATCGCCGCGACCTGGGAGGGCGAAGGCCGCTGGCCCAAGGACACGAGCGCTCCCGGGGACGGCCCGGGCGTACTGCCGTCCTCGGCCCCGCTGCCGCTACCGCTCGGGGCGAACGTCCCCCTCAGCCCGATGTGACCGGGCGCGCCTTAGGGGACGACAGCGCGATAGTCCTCTTCTACCCGTGCGTCTCGGCCGAGACCGGAAGGACCCGTCGCACCACGTCGGTGAGCGTCACGACCCCCTTGTACCGTCCGTCCTCCTCCACGACCGCGAGCTGGACGCTCTTCTCACGCATCTGGCGCAGCAGCTCGTAGGCCGGCGTCGTCACGTCGACCGCGAGGGTCGCCCGCGCGTACGGAGCGGCGGGAGCGCCGCGGTCGGCGAGCAGAGTGTCCCGGGCGTGCACCACCCCGGACATGCGCCCCGCAGCGTCCGTCACAAGGATGCGCAGGTGGCCGGACCGAAGCGCCTCTGCCTGCACGTCCCCGACGGTGGCGTCGGGCGACACGGCGGTGGGATCGAGGTCGGGGGCTGTCACCTCGCCGACCGTGAGGGTCTGCAGCCCGATCACCTCGGTGATCTGGGTGCGGAGCCCCGGCTCGAGGACCCCCACCTGGGTGGAGTACTCGACGAGGTGCCGGATCGTCTCGGCATCCCGGCCGCCGACGGCCGCGCTCTCGACCGGCTCTACCCCCACGCGGGCGACCAGGATGTTGGCGATGTGGTTGACCCACGACAAGAAGGGTCGGAAGGGCCAGACGAAGACGCGTGACGGGATGCCGATCATCATGGCGGCGCGCTCCGGGTGCGCGATCGCCCACGACTTGGGCGCCATCTCACCGATCACTAGGTGGAGGAAGGTGACGAACAGCAGCGACAGCGCGAACGCCGCGCTCCCGGCGAGCCAGACGGGCACACCCCACGACTCGAAGACGGGCCCGAGCCACGCGTCCACCGCCGGCTTGGTGATGGCGCCGAGCGCGAACGTGCAGACCGTGATGCCCAGTTGCGCCCCGGCGAGCATGATCGTCAGCTCGTTCATCCCCCGCAGCGCTGCCCGGGCGGAGCGGCTCTGCGACGCCTGGGTCTCCAGCCGGTGCCGGCGCGCCCCGAGCAGGGCGAACTCGATGACGACGAAGAATGCGCTGAGCACGATCAGCGCGGTGGTCACGAGCGTGACGCTCCAGGCGCTCATCGGTCGACCTCCGCGTCAGGCACGGCGGTGCCGTCCGGGGGCCTCTCGTGCAGGCGGACCCGGAGCTCGCTGGGCACGTGGCGGGCGATCTGGGTCACCTCGACCTCGAGCGACCTGCGCGGCAGCACGTCCTCGACGAGGTCCGAGCCGTCGACGAGCAGCTCGATCCACAGTGTGTCGCCCAGCTCGGGGAGCTGGCCGCCCTCGGCGATGAGGAGGCCGGCGAGCGTCTCGTAGTCGCCTCGAGGCAGGTCGCGGCCGATGGTCCGTTCGACCTCGTCGACGTGCATGTCGCCGTCCATGACCCACACCCCGGCTGCGTCGCGCTCCGCGCCCGCCAGCGCTTCCGGCGCGTGCTCGTCGGTGATCTCGCCGACGAGCTCTTCGGCCAGGTCCTCGATCGTCACGACACCGGTGAATCCGCCGTACTCGTCGATGACGCACGCGAGCTCGTTGCGCGTGCGCGTCAGGTGACGCAGGGCGTCGGGCAGCGGCATGAGGGTCGGCACGACGAGGGGCTCACGCATGATCTCGGTCACGAGGCGCTGGTCGTCCGGCTCGGCCGCCAGCACCTCGGCGAGGTGCACGACGCCGACGGGCTCCTCCCTCTCACCGAGCACGGGGTAGCGCGTGTGGGCGTGGGCCATGCGCACACGTACCTCGGCGATCGTCGTTCCGGCGGAGACGACGTCGACCTGGATGCGCGGGATCATCGCGTGCTCGACGTCCCGGGCCGGGAAGTCGAGCACGCGGTCCAGCAGCAGGGACAGGTCCTCGGGGAGGTCGCCGCTCGCCCGGGAATCCTCGATGATGCTCTCGAGGTCCTTGGCCGTCGCGCTGCTGTCGACGTCGTGGACGGGCTCGACGCGGATCACGCGGAGCGCGGCGTTCGAGGACTTGTCGAACAGCGCGATGAGCCACCCGAAGACCGCGAGGTAGAGGAGCGTCGAGCGCGCGAGCCCGCGAGCGAGGGGGGCGGGGTTCGCGATCGCGAGATTCTTGGGGAATAGCTCGCCAAAGATCATCTGCACGACGGTCGCGAGGACCAGCGCGGACAGCGTGCCGATCGTGACGCCCACCGCGACGGAGACGCCGGCGCCGCTCAGCAGCTCGCCCAGTGCCTCGCCGATGAACGGCTCGGCGACGAACCCGACCATGAGCCCGGTGACCGTGATGCCGAGCTGCGCGCCCGAGAGCATGAAGGAAGTGCGGCGTGTGACCTTGAGCGCCCGCTGGGCAGAGACGTCACCCTTCTCGGCTCGGGCCCGCAGAGACGCGCGGTCCACGGACATGTACGCGAACTCCTGCGCGACGAAGTACCCGTTCGCCGCGATGATGAGGGCCGTCAGGACGAGACCAGCCAGCAGCAGCAGCAGTGCGGTGATCATCAGGTGATCACCGCACGGGGTTGCGCGCACGGGTGGGCGTCGAGATCAGACGGTCCGTCCGGACGATGGGTCCAGTTCGGCTTCCGGCAAGGACTCTGGCTCGGATGATGACCGGGGTCGTCTGTCGGCGACCCTACGGTCTGGGTGGTGTGCACTGGGTGCTCAACGCCTCCGGGATAGGGAACATCTCCAGGATATACGCCGGGTGCACCTCCGGCAGGAGGAACGGCAGTCGGCGCCCGGCCCCCAGCGTTGAGCCCCAACGTTCTCAGACGGGCGGGAGCCGCCCTTACATGAGGGCGATCTGGGCCGTCTGGGTGGCGATGAAGGCGTACTCCAGCATCGCGGTCCTTCTTCCTCATCTGCCTCGCTGCCGCAGCCCGTCGGCCGCCTCCGGAGGCTCCTGCCCTAGGCGTTCGCCTGGTGCTCGAACGGCTCGCCGGCGAGTGTCTGGAGGTAGGCAGCGGTGCGACGTTGGTGTGCGCTTCGGGGCAGTCGTTCGACGGTGTGGCACAGCGCCCCCGCGGGGGCAGTGCAGCGGGGGCACTCGATAGCAAGGGCGGGGTCGTTCCGGTCAGGCTCGCGGTCCTTGTCGGAGTCCATGGGACCATCGTGCCCGTCGCGGCGTGATCGGGCTAGGCCAAAGGCCACTGGTTAGGGTCTGCACCGCGTGCTCGGGGGTGCGCGTCGGCGCCCAATCCACTGGGTCACCGGCGGAGCCCTTGCTATGTGACAAGCGTTGCGCCATGATGGTCTTGCTGACCTGACATCGACGTCAGGCGCTCAGGAGGGATCGTCATGACCGCTCACCACACCGTCCGCGTCGAGCTCGACACCCGCGACCACATCGACACCCAGCTCACCACCGCGCTGTCCGCCTACCACCCGACCCTCAGCCGCGGCCCCCGCGGACACGTCGTCGTGGCGATCACCCTGCCGGCCGACACGGTGGCCCAGGCGGTGCAGACCGCCGTCGCCGTCGTCGCCCAGGCGACCACCGCTCCCGTCCTCGCCATCGAGGCGCTGCCCACGGACGAGTCCGCCAAGCGGGCCGGACTGACGCCAGTCCCACCCTTGCTGTCCGTCTCCGAGGCGGCCGCCCAGCTCGGCGTCAGCCGCCAGGCTGTGCTCCAACGCATCGACACCGGGTCGCTGCCGGCCGTCCGCATCGGGTCGACGTGGGCGGTCCCCCAGTCCGGCCTGGACCAGGCCGCCCAGCCCCCGTCCCCGGGCCGACGGCGCGCGAGCCTCGCCGACATCGCCGCGACCTGGGAGGGCGAAGGCCGCTGGCCCAAGGACACGAGCGCTCCCGGGGACGGCCCGGGCGTACTGCCGTCCTCGGCCCCGCTGCCGCTACCGCTCGGGGCGAACGTCCCCCTCAGCCCGATGTGACCTGACGGGCCTGTCAGGCTTCGCCGCGCTCCGCGAGCACCTCGCGGTAGGCACTGGTGTCCCGGTCGCTGAACGTGTCGATGACAACACGCATCCCCACGTCGGGATTCGCCGCAAGCCACTCCTCGATAGCCGTCAGGGCAACCCGCGCGGCGTCGAGGACCGGGTACCCGAACACCCCGGTCGAGATGGAGCAGAACGCGATGGACCGGTCCCCGGCGCGGCGGGCGACCTCGAGGGACGCCTGGTAGCAGGAGGCCAGCAGCGCTGCCTGCTCGGGGGTGGGCTCGGCGTCGTCGACGGTCGGACCGACCGTGTGCACCACGTGCCGGGCGGGCAGGTGGTAGCCGCCGGTGAGCTGCGCGCTGCCGGTTGGTTCCGGGTGGCTCTGGGCGATCATCACCTCGTTGCACTCCGCGCGCAGGCCCGGGCCGGCGGCGGTGTGGATGGCGTTGTCGATGCACCGGTGGCCGGGGATGAAGCAGCCGAGCAGCTGGGCGTTCGCGCCGTTGACGATCGCATCGACCCGCAGGGTGGTGATGTCCCCCTGCCACAGGACGACCTGCCCGAGCGGGCCGGTGACGCCGGACTCGGCGAGGGTGGGCAGGGAGGCGGCGTCGACCACGGGCCGGGCGGCGGCCTCCGCGGCGAGGAGCGTGTCGAGGGCGGTCTGGACCGCCGCGGGGATAGGCAGCGGGGCGCGTACGGTGAGCAGCGCGGTCAGGAGGGCGCGCTGCTGCGCCGGGCTGGCGCCGGCCTCGGCGTCGGGCAGCTGGCCGGCCTCGGCGTCGAAGTACTCGACGAGCTCGGTGACGAGCGCAGCGGTGTCGGGGTCGCGCTGGTCGCGCGCGGGCTCGGTCACGGGGAGCTCCTCGGGGGTCTGGGCGCGGGGCACGCGGGGTGTGTCGAGCCGGTCTTCGAGCCTAACCCGCGTGCCGCTACCCCTCGCCCGGTCCGCGCACCGCGACCTGCACCAGCAGGGCGCGGTGGTCCGTGCCGTCGATCTGGATCGACTCGACGTCCCCGACGGCCATGCCCTGGTCGACCACGACGTGGTCGAGGTCAGCGAGCGGCGGGATCCAGCCGACGACAGGCCAGCTGAGGTTCAGCCCGTCCCCAGCCGCACGGGTCGCATCCACGAACCGCTCACCGAGCAGCGCCCGGAACGTGCCGTGGTCGTAGGTCGCATTGAAGTCCCCGAGCAGGATCTGAGGCATCGGGTCGGCGTGGGCCTGGTCGGCCAGCCCATCGAGCTCGTCCGCCCAGAGCGTGACGTTGCCCGGCAGGGGCGGGTAGGGGTGGATGGCGCGCACCCGGACGGCGTGCCCACCGGTCTGGATGACGCCGGACGGCATCGCGAAGGTCGAGCCCTCGCCGGCGTCCGGTTCGGTGAGCGCGGTCGCGCTCCACAGTCCGCTGCCACCCGCGCCCGGGCGGGCGGCGTCGACGGTGTAGGGCAGCAGGTCGCCGAGACCGGCCTCGTCGAGCCGGTCCACCAGCGCGGGGGTGAGCTCGACGACGGCGAGGACGTCCACCTCGCGGGTGCGCACCAGGTCGACGATCTGGTCGGCGTCCGCCTGGCCGTAGAGCGCGTTGACGGCGAGCACGACGACCGGGTCGTCGTCGGCGGTCGCGCGGTCACCGCCGACGAAGAACGGCACCAGCCACGCCACGTGCAGCGCCACGACCACGCCCAGCACGCCCGCGACCACCCAGGTGCGCAGCACGAGAGCCGTGATCAGCAGGAGGACGGCCACGAGGCCGACCCACGGCGTGAGGGACAGGAGCTGCGCCACGGGGGTGACCCGGTCATAGGCGACGAGCCGCATGAGGGTGACCGCTGCGACGCCGGCCGCCGGGACAGCGAGCAGCAGAGTAGCGGTCCGGGGCCGCCGGGCAACACGGGTGCTCGACTCAGCGGTCATCGGTCCATCGTGGCTGACCACAGCCTCAGGCGCACGACGCCGGGCCGGGGCGCACAGGATCAGTCGCGGATCTGCACCGCGCGTCCCCGGTCAGGGCCGGCGGGCGATCCACGCGGTGCGGGCACCTCGCAGGCGGAGGTCGGTGCGCCGGCGGAGCCCGTCCGGGCCGTCGCCGAGGAGCGTCGTCACGAGGGCCTGGTCGGTGTCGTCGAGACGCGCCGTGGCTGCCTGCGCGATCCGGGCGAGGTTGAGGGTCGCGTACTCCCCCACCGGACCGTGCCCGTCTGCGGGCTCGTCGATCGTGAAGGTGCGCCGGACCTCCAGGGTGAACCCGGCTCGGGCCAGGGGGCCGGTCCAGTCCGGGTGGTAGGCGTTCCCGTGGTTGAGGTCGGCGAAGGCGGCAAACAGGCGGTCCTCGAAGTCTGCGAGCTTGAGCGGCAGTGTCCGGGGCGGGCTGTCCATCTCGACCACGGCCAGCAGGCCACCGGGGCGCAGCAGCGCGCGGAGGTTGGCAAAGGCCCGGTCCGGGTCGCCGACCTCGTGCAGCGAGGCCGAGGCCCAGACGAGGTCGAAGGTTCCCAGGCGCGTGACATCCGCGGCGATGTCGGCCAGCTCGGTCGAGACCCGATCGCCCAGGCCGCTGGTCTCGGCGAGGGCCCGAGTGCGCTCGAGCATGTCCGCGGAGACGTCGGCCGCGACGATGGTCGCGGCAGGGAAGCGCTGCGCGAGGGCGACGGTCCCGGCTCCGGGGCCGGGACCGACGTCGAGGACCCGCTGCACGGCGGTGTCGGTGGTGAGGCTCTGGAGCCAGGTCGTCACCGTCGTCAGGTAGTCCTGGTGGACGATCGCGTCGAGCGCGAGCAGGGGTGCGAGGGCTGCGTCATGGGCGTGGGGGTGCGGGTGCCCGCCGTGGACGGGTGTGTCGTGGGCGTCATGGGCGTCGTGGTGTGAGGGCATGCCTCCAACCTAGCCCCGCCATGCGGCTAAGGCATACACTCTTGCCTATGACGCAAGAACCGGATGGAGAAGCGGATATGGATGTCGACGTCGACGCCCTCGTGCGACAGCGGATCCGGGCCCTCCGGCTCGCGCGCGGGTGGTCCTTGGACAACCTCGCGGCGCGCAGCTTCCTCAGCCCGTCCAACCTCAGCCGGATCGAGACGGGCGGCCGGCGGATCGCGCTCGACCAGCTGGTCCCCCTCGCCCGCGCACTCGGCACGACCCTCGACCAGCTCGTGGAGTCCCCCCACGACGACGACGTGGTCATCCGCCCCGAGCGCGACGATCGCCGCGGCATGACTGTCTGGACCCTCGCCCGGGAACGCAACCCCTTCGACGTGACCGTCGCGAAGATGCGGATCACCGCCCCAGCCCCACCCCTGGACCAGCTCGCGGTGCACCCCGGCCGGGACTGGTTCATGGTGCTGTCCGGGACCGCCGAGCTCCGTCTCGGTGAGCGCATCATCCTCGTCGAGGCGGGGAACGCCGCCGAGTTCTCGACCATGGTCCCGCATGCCATCGGCGCCCACGGCGGCCCGGTCGAGGTGCTCTCGATGCTCACCCAGGACGCCCAGCGAGCTCACCTGCAGGACGACTAGCGCACGTGTCACCCAGGGCGGAGGGTACCGAGATTCTTCAGTCCGACGACGGCTGCGAGCGGCTTGATCAGTGCGATCTCACCGAATCGGTGGTCCTGTGCTCGGACGAGGCGTCGAGCCAGGTCTGGGCGCTGCTTCCACAGGTACGCGCGGCCCTTCTCCGCATGCAGCGAGTTGGACACGATCTTGATCGTGTCCACGTCCTCCAGCAGCGGGATCGCATTCTGAATGTTCTCCCAGGTGGTGGAGCTGTCTGGATCCAGGCGAATCGGCCCCGCGTACCCGCACCGCTCCCGGGCATAGCGCGCCATGAGCTCCGCTTCGGGGACGACGCTCGCAACTCCGCCGCCACACAGCACGAGCACGCTCTCCGTCGCTGCGGAATCCTGTGAGCGAAGCGCAGCGCGCACCCGATAGCGGTTGACATAGTTGGCACGCCTGCCACGATTCCTGAAGCCCAGGACGACGACCGCCTCCGAAGCACCCAGGGGCCCCGCCACACCAAGTCGACGCCCGGCGGCCCGCCAGTGCTCGATCTCCGCCCAGGCTCCGATGCCAGCAAGCGCCCCGAGGAGGAGGAGGAGGAGGAGGGCGGGATGACGGCGCATGCCGCGAGTGTACGAAGGAACGACGCGACCCGCTCCGTCGTGCCCAGCCCCGCTCAGCCCCGTGCCTCCTCGCGGAGCGGCTTGACCGACGCCGGGATCGCAGCCGGCTCGATCGCCGAGAACTCGCAGGTGAACGACCCGCGGTACCCGAACACCGGCCCGATCAGGGGGTTGGTGACGGTGAGGTCGATCCGGTAGACGCCGGCGTCGTCGTCGAAGTACTCGTGGAGCTCGGCCGTCCCGCTCGCGACCATCGGAAAAGGAAACCCCACCCGGCCCTCGTAGAACCGCTGTGCGCCCGACCGCAGCACGAGGCCACCCTGATCGTCGACGGACAGGTCGAGGTCCACCGCGAGGTGCTGGTGCGTGCCGAGGTAGTCGAGCACCCGGCCCGCGGGACGGTCGTAGACCATCGTCGCGTCGAAGCGGCTGCGCCGGTTGCCCGGGAACTCGAAGGTCCGCACGAAGGTCGTCGTGTCCCGGCCGAGGGAGTCCACGTAGCAGTAGTTCTCGATCGTGAACGGCACCCTCTTCCCGACCCGGGGCACCAGGATGTTGCGCCACGCGCCGAACCACAAGAACGGGACGGTGACCGCGGCTCCGCGCCACACCTCGTCCATCACCCCACGGCCCACGCACGCGTTCTCCCCGCCGGGGGTGAGCCCGAACCTCCGCTGCATCTGCGGGTGCAGCCGCGACAGGTCGCTGCCGAGCGCCTGGGCGAAGACGGAGTCGGTCATGGGCGGGGAGCCTTCCGGTGGGTGGGTTTCGCGGCGTCCGACGACGTGGCGAGCGGCCTGGTCTGACCGGCGGCGGCGAGCGCCGCCTCGTCGACCCGCTCAGAGATGACCGGTGGTGCGTCCGAGCCACCACGAGGTGGTCGACGCAGGCAGCGTCGTGCCCGCGGGAGGCGCAGGGGCGCGGGGAGCAGCAGCGTCAGGGCCGTGACGGCGACCGAGACCGGGGCGTCGAGCGCGACGAGCGCCGTCACCACCACGCCGGCGCGGACCGTGTGCGCGGCGAGCGTCCGCCGGAGCGAGGTCCGCGGGCTGATGCCGTGCTCCAGCCACAGCCGCAACCGGTCGAAGCTCCACGCGGTCATCCACCCGATGACGGGCCGCACGAGCACCCGGTCCAGCGCGGCGCCCTGCCACCCGGGCACGTAGTCGTAGCCGGTGAAGAAGCGCACCGCGTCGCCGTCGGGCACGTAGCGCCAGAAGCCGTGGCCGGAGGCGATCGGCGAGAGCCGGGAGTCCGCGCGGAAGCGCAGCGCGGACGTGCACGACCCGTCCGGGCGGTGGCGCTCACCGAGCGAGATGCCGACGCCGGTCAGCGCGGCCCCCGGGACGGTCCGGTTCTCGTACCGAAACCGCTGCGGCTCCCCCGCCGGGGAGGCCATCAGCGTGATCGAGGAGAAGCGCAGGTCCCACGAGGCGTGGGCCACCGGATCCTGGGTGGCTTCCCAGAGCGCGGGCAGGGAGGCGCGGATCCGCGCCTCCACGTAGATCCGCTGCCGCATGCCGTGAGCGTATCGCCCCCGGACTGCGGCGACCAGGGTCACGCCACGGGCCGGGCCAGCCCGGTCAGCGCGGCCACCGCCCCCTTCGTCAGGTCCTTCCTCCCCAGCAGGATCGCCTGCGCGATCTGCTGCGTGAGCAGGTCCGCGCGCGCAGCGGGCGCGGTGGTGGCCAGCAGGTCGGGGGCGATGACGTGCTCGGTGCCAAACACGCCGTCGGTGCACCAGTGGTTCGGGTCGTTGACGTCCTCGGGCTCGGTGTCGTCGGTGTCGTCGTCGTTGAGCTCAACCCGGACGGTGAAGATCTGCGTCTTCCCGATGTCGGGCGGGTTCCCCGCTCCGAGGGTCTCCATGATGCGGGCGGTCGCTTCCAGCCGGGGCAGCATCCACTCGTCGAGGGTCAGCGTGCGCTCGTCCATCGCCTCGTCGGGGGACCCGAAGTCCGTCCACACCTGCAACCACACCGCGTCCGGGTCGAAGTGGTCGAAGGGATAGTCCTCGCGGTCGTACATCCGGTTGGACGCGCGGACGTCCGGCCAGCTGCTCAGGGACTTCGGGTGGAGGTGCGACCGGCTCTCCGCCAAGGTCCAGTCGAGCCAGCTGGACGGGCTCGCGGCCCCCTTCTCGACGAGGACGTCGCGCAGGACCGTGCCGAGGAGCAGCCCGTCGACCCCGGTCCGCAGGTCCACCGGCTCGTCCGAGACGATCCGCGCCGTGAGGTCGGGGGCACTCCCGGAGTCATAGCGGTTCAGGGCCTGGGGGTCGCGGCTCACCGTCTCGAGGACATCGGGACCGGCGGCGATCACCGCCTCCATGGCGCGGACGAACCGGCGGCGCCCGAAGGTCTGCTCCGCACCCACCCACGGGTCGCGGGCGAGGTGCCGTGCGTGCTCTTGGGTGTCGAGGAGGCGGATCGCCTTCCCGTACTGCTTCTCCGCCCGCAGCAGCTTCTCGGCCGGCATCGCCTCCGCCGTCGCCCGCAGGTACCCCAGGTGCAGGGCGGAGGTCCGCCCGCTGAGCCGGTCGACCAGCTCCCACAGCTCGGTCCAGGACTGCGGGCCTGAGCCTTTGAAGAGTCCGAAGGCCATCTCAGCGCACCCCGTAGGTGACGCTCAGGGTGTGCGACTGACCCGCCTCGAGGGTGACGGCGTCGTCGAGCACATTGGCCGTCTCGACGCACACCATGGTGGCCCACTCGTCGTCGCCGAAGTCGGCCATCACGGCGGCCTTGTCCACCCAGGGGTTCCAGACCACCGTGTCCGCCCCGCAGGCGGGGGTGATGGTGAGGTCTCGGGAGCCAGGGTCGTGGAGGGTCAGCGGCTTGCCCGCGAGGTACACCCGGTCCGTCTCTCCCGTGAAGGTCACTGGCCCCTGCTGCAGCACCGTTCCTGGGTTGCCGACCGCCGTCTTGTCCAGGTACCGGGCGCCGTCCAGCCCGTCGACCGTGGCCGCTCTGGCGTCGGTGACGGCCAGGTAGGTGTGCAGCGCCTCCTCGAAGGAGAAGGGCTCATCGTCAGCGTTACGGACGGTGAGCGCGAGCGTGAGCTCCGCGCCGAAGGTCACCGTGTAGCGGGCCTCGAAGCGGTAGGGCCAGTGCTCCGCGCCCGGGGCACTGGCGACGTCGTCGTGGGTGAGGGTGAAGGTCAGGGTCACCGTGCCGGCGTCGTCGCCGGCGCCGGTCAGGTGCCACGGCGTGGTGCGGGCGAAGCCGTGCGCCGGCGCGAGGCCGGGTGTGCGGCCCGCCCCGAACCAGGGGAAGCAGATCGGCACGCCGCCGCGGATGGGCGCGCCCGGGCGGAACTGAGCGTCGCCGCTGAGCCAGATGACCGGGTCGGCGCCGTCGGGCTGCCAGGACGTCACGTGCGCGCCGTGCAGGTACACCTCGCCGGAGGCGACCGCGGTCGAGACACGCAGCACCGGCAGGCCTCCCTCGCCGTCGGTGAGCGTCACGGAGGGCGGGAGGACAAGGACAGGAGGTGTGGTCACCACCAGACGCTACAGCCGTCGGCCCGGATCGGGGGTGCCGGTCGGTCAGCTGCTGTAGTGGAACCGGCATGCCGCGACGCGAACCTCGTCGCCGACGACCTTGTAGATCAGTCGGTGCTCGTCGCTGATACGCCGGGACCAGTACCCGTGCAGTCCGTGCTTGAGCGCTTCCGGCTTGCCGATCCCTTCGTGCGGGGTGCCCTGACCTGCTCCGCGGGCGACGTCTCTGAGCAGCTCGTTGATGCGCCTGAGCATCCGGCGGTCCTGAACCTGCCAGTACAGGTAGTCGTCCCAGGCGTCCTGGTCCCAGACGTCCTTCACTCGGCGAGCTCGCGCTCGGTTCCCCGCCCCGCCTCCAGGCGCTCGATCGATGCGAGCAGCCGGCGGGCGTTGGCCGGGTTCTGCAGCAGGTAGGCAGTCTCTTTCAGCGACTCGTAGTCGGCCAGCGACACGATGACGACCGGATCGTGCCCGGCACGGGTGATGACGACCTCTTCGCGGTCGTTGACCACCGCGTCCAGCGTCTCGGCATAGCGAGCACGGGACTGGGAGTAGGTCATGGTCTTCATCGCGGAACCTCCAAGGTTGTACAAGAAACTGTACGTCTTGGGTTCCGTCACCACAACCTTCGACCCCTGCGACGTGGTCGTGGGCGACGGTGAGGGGTGCGGACATCCGGTGTCGCCACGAGTGATGCACGCGAGCGGTGGCGCTGGAGGTCGAGCCGGGCTCGACCTCCAGCGCCACCGCGCTCTCAGAGTGGTACCGGGTTCAGCCCCGGCTCAGCATCCGTCGGCCGATGAGCGTCGCCGCCCCACCCAGGATGAGCAGGACTGCGAGTGCGGCGGGAAGCACACCTCCCCAGCCTGTGATGGCCAGCACCCCGGCTGCGAGCGCGGGAGCGGGTGCCGGTGCGGGCGCAGGAGCGGCCGGCTGTGCCGGTGCGGTCGGCTGAACGCCCGGGGCGAGGTAGGTGATGCGGACCTGCGCCGTCGTCGCGTTCCCCTCGGTGTCGCTCACCCGGTAGCTGACGGGAGCGGGATCCCCGACGAATCCGGCGAGCGGGACGAACGTGATCGCGCCGGAGGCGGCGTCGACGGTCCACGTCCCCTCCCCGGCGACGACGAGCGAACCGACGAGCTCACCGCTGCTGGGGTGGATCAGACGGACCGACGTCGGGTCGAGGGCGCCTCGGTCGTTGCCGACGACGTCGACCGTGACGGCGCTGCCGCTGGCGTTGTTCTCGTCGACGTCGTTGTAGGCGGCGGGGACGTAGGTGATGACGACGTCCGCGGTCGCCGGGTCACCGGCAGAGTTGAACACCTCGTACGTCACGGGTGTGGGGTTGGCGTAGTACCCCGCTTCAGGGGCGAAGGTCACGGTTCTGGCCGCGCCGTCGACGGTCCACACGCCCTGGCCGGGAACGGTCAGGGTCGTGACACGGTCGCCGTTCTGCGGATCGATGAGACGCAGCGTCGCACCGTCGAAGTCTCCGGTGTCGTTGGGGAGGACGTCGACGACGACCACCTCGCCGATGACGTTGCCGGTGCTCGCGTCGCTCTCGGACACCGGCAGATACGTGATGGTGACGTCCGCCGAGGCGGTGTCCCCGGTCGAGTCGGTCACCTCGTAGGTCACCGGTGTCGGGTTGAGCTGGAATCCGGGCTCCGGGGTGAACGTCACGAACCCGGTCTCCGGGTCCACCGTCCACGTTCCCTCACCGGCCACGACGAGGAACTTGCCACCCTCGCCGCCGCCCACCAGGACGACGCTGATCGGATCGAAGTCGCCCACGTCGTTGCCGAGGACGTCGACCGACACGGTGTCCCCGATGACGTTGCGCAGATCGGCGTCGTCGACGGCGTCAGGTGCGTAGCCGACGGTGACGACCGCCGCGACGGTGTCCCCGGTCGTGTCCGTCACCTCATAGGCCACCGGCGTCGGGTCGACCTGGAACCCGGGCTCCGGGGTGAACGTCACGAACCCGGTCTCCGGGTCCACCGTCCACGTTCCCTCACCGGCCACGACGAGGAACTTGCCACCCTCGCCGCCGCCCACCAGGACGACGCTCATCGGATCGAAGTCGCCCACGTCGTTGCCGAGGACGTCGACCGACACGGTGTCACCGATGACGTTGGTGAGATCGGCGTCGTCGTTGGCCTGCGGTACGTACGCTACGGTCACCGTCGCGACGGCGGTGAGCCCGTGCTCATCGGTGATCCGGTAGTCGACCGGCGTCGGGTCCACCACGAACCCAACCGCGGGTGTGAACGTCACGCGGCCGGCGGTGGTGTCCACCGTCCAGGTGCCTTCACCGGGCACGACGTGCTCGGTGCCCAGCGACGTGCCGGTGACGGTGTCCCACAGCACGAGGGAGGCCGGGACGAGGGCTCCGCTGGTTGCGATGTCGTTGTCGAGGACACTGACCGTCACCGCGTTCCCGATCGTGTGTCCCCGGTCGGAGTCGTCGACGGCGTCCGGCGGCCCGATGACCATGACGGTCGCGGTCGCACTGTTGTCGTCCGGCTCCCCGCGGTCCGTGACCGTCGCGGTGTTGCCCAGGACTGCACCGGGGGCGTCCGTGACCTGCTGGGTGTAGGTCACGGTGAGCGTCTCGTTCACGTCCAGGCCACGACGTCCGTCGACGAGCCCGTCGACGAGCGCGAAGTCACGGGCGCAGACGAGCGTCTCCGGCACGGGGTCGCCGACCTGCGCGTCGCAGGTCACCGCTCCGCGCTCGAACTGCATGTTCGCCCCGCCCGTGGTGCTGATGGCTGTCAGCGTCTTCGCGCCGGAACCGGGGAGGGTGTCGGTGAGCGTCACGACGTCGCCCTGGGTCATCGCCTCAGGACCGTTGTTGCGCACCGCGACGGTCCAGGTGATCGTCGAGCCGATCGGGGCGAGCTCGGGTGACCCGGCGGGCGCTCCGTCGACCACGAACGACTTGGTGACGCCGAGGTCGTAGGCGCACGGCGCCCAGTCGAGCGTGATGGAGCCGTCGCTGCCAGGGCCGGTACCGATCTGGCGACCAGACTCCGCGGAGACGAGGTCCTCGGCGGTGTCGGCCACGAAGCTCGACCCACCACCACCACCCGCACCAGCAACGGTGTTGATGCTCAGATCACCGTTCTGGATGATCGTGGACGCTCCGCCGCCACCGCCGAAGACACCTCCACCGCCACCGCCACCTGCGTCATAGTTGGGGTCTGGGGCACCTGCGCCACCCCCCGAACCCACGCCCGGCAACCCGTTCAAGCTCGAGCTGGTCGAGTGGACGCCGCCGGCACCAGGTGCGGCGGTACCGCCTCCAGCGCCCCCGCCGACGACGGGAGTGCCCTCGAAGCCGTTGGTGCCTGCCGTGCCGCTCGCGGTCGCTCCTGGGGCCGAGGGAAGGCCGGCGTCCCCGCCGAACCCGTCCACCGTGACCGAGTGTCCGCCACCGCTGCCGCCACCGCCGCCGGCCTGGATCACGAGGTCACCGGGACTTGTGCCGCCAAGGAAGAGCGAGCTGTAGCCACCGCCGCCGGCGCCGCCGTGGTCCTGCACGGCAGTTCCGCCGACTCCGCCACCGTTGACACCGGCGACGCCACCCGTCCTGCCCGCGTTCTGCTGTCCGCCGCCTCCGACGATCCCGCTGAAGGTCGTGCCAGGGGTGACCGCGAAGGTCGCCGTGATCTGGGCACCGGCTCCGTTGGCGCCGAGGCCGGCCGCGCCGCTGGCGGACCGGCCGCCCGCCCCACCGGTAACGGTGGCGGTCACGGAACAGGTGCCCGCCGGAACTGTCCCGGCCACGGTCTGGCCGAGTGCGAAGCTTGACGTCGGCGCCTCGGGAGCGGGGGCCGCGACGGCGCTCAACGGCAGGGCGAGCCCGCCAGCGAGCGCAAGGCTCAAGGAGGCGAGCGCTGTCACGCCGCCCCGGGTCACACGAGACCTCAGGAGTGTGGAGCGGGGCGCAGGGCCCGGCGAGCCGGTGGTGGATGGTGGCCGCAGGGGCATGTCTTCTCCAGAGTGGTCACGATGATCGACGCTCTCGACAAGGGACCGATGAGCGTGGCGACGGAGGACGGACTCGCCTCAGGCGAAGTCGACCTATAAAACCGCAGGTCACATGCTCTCAGCGCCGAACTCGGCACGTTAGGGATTCTGGAGATCTTCACCCGCAACTCAGTCCGAGGTCACAGAATCTCGGCAGACATTGCCCTCTGAAAACGAGCACAGCCGACAGCACTCGGCCGCAGCTCGTCTCACACTTCAGACACACCGCGGGAAACGCAGGTGTCGACCGAGCGCACCTCGCCCCACCGGCCCGCCAGCCAGCTCACCTCGTACGGGGCGTGCTTTCGACGACGAGGCGTGCAGTTGACAGCACGCCCCATCGTCAAGAGCACGCCCCGTCGGGAGGTCCGCTTCGGGTGGACTGCACTATGTGCCGCTTCACCGGGAACAGCGAAAACCCTGGCACCTCCACATGGGAGGAGGCGCCAGGGCTTTCAGCGGTGCGTGTCAGCCGAAGATCGCCGGCAGCGTGGCCGAGTGGACCGCGCGGGCTTCGTCGAGCGGGAGCGTGAACAACCCGGTGATCTCGAGCGCCTCGACGCCGTCGACGTCGTGACCGGCCTCGCCGAGCTTGAGGTAGGGCACCCCGCGGGCGACGCAGGCGTCGACGAAGCGCACCTCTTCCCCGCGCGGCACCGAGACCAGCGCGCGGGCGGTGGACTCCGAGAACAGCGCCTCGAACGGCGTCACGGCGTCGCGGGCGACGAGCGCGTCGATCGAGACGCGTGCGCCGACACCGAAGCGCAGGCACGCCTCGATGAGGGCCTGGACGAGCCCACCCTCGGAGAGGTCGTGCGCGGCGTCGACGAGCTCGTCGCGGGTGGTCCTGATGAGCACCTCGGCGAGGGACCGCTCGGCGGCCAGGTCGAGCTGGGGCGGCAGCCCACCCAGGTGGTTGTGCACGACGTCGGCCCAGGCCGAGCCGTCCAGCTCGGCGCGCGTGGTGCCGAGCAGGAAGAGCGTCTCCCCCGCGGCCCGCCAGCCGGAGCCGGTGGCGCGGGAGACGTCGTCGAGCACGCCGAGGACGCCGACGACGGGGGTTGGGTGGATCGAGGAGTCGATCTGCCCGGGCTCACCGGTGCCGTTGTACAGCGAGACGTTTCCGCCGGTCACGGGGACGCCGAGGATCTGGCACCCGTCGGCCAGGCCTTCGATGGCCTCGACGAGCTGCCACATGGAGTCGGGGTCCTCGGGCGAGCCGAAGTTCAGGCAGTCGGTGATGGCGAGCGGGCGGGCACCCGTCGTGGCGACGTTGCGGTACGCCTCGGCGAGGGCGAGCTGGGCGCCGGTGCGCGGGTCGAGCTTGGCGTAGCGGCCGTTGGCGTCGGTGGCCAGGGCCACGCCGAGGCCGGTCGTCTCGTCGACGCGGATCACGCCGCCGTCGTCGGGCTGGGCGAGGGCGGTGTTGCCCTGCACGAAGCGGTCGTACTGGTTGGTGACCCACGCCTTGGAGGCGAGGTTCGGGGAGCCGAGCAGACGCAGCGCGGTCGCGCGCAGCTCGGCGGCGGTCTCCGGGCGGGCCAGCCCCGCGGCCACGACGGTGTCCGCGTTGAGGGCGTCCTGCCAGGCCGGGCGGGCGTAGGGGCGGTGGTAGACCGGGCCCTCGTGCGCGACGGTCCGAGGGTCGACGTCGACGATCCGCTGGCCGTGGTGGTCGATGGTCAGCCGGCCGGAGCTGTTGACCTCGCCGACCACCGCGGTCTCGACGTCCCACTTACCGGTGATCGCCAGGAACGCGTCGAGCTTCTCAGGGGTGACCACGGCCATCATGCGTTCCTGCGACTCCGACATGAGGATCTCGCCGGCGTTGAGCGACGGGTCGCGCAGCAGCACGTCGTCGAGCCAGACGTGCATGCCCCCCTCGCCGTTGGAGGCGAGCTCGGACGTGGCGCAGGAGATCCCGGCGGCGCCGAGGTCCTGGATGCCCTCGACAACCTTGGCCGAGTACAGCTCGAGGCAGCACTCGATGAGCACCTTCTCCATGAACGGGTCGCCGACCTGGACGCTGGGCCGCTTGGCCGGCACGCCGTCCTCGAAGGTCTCCGACGCGAGGATCGAGGCCCCGCCGATGCCGTCGCCGCCGGTGCGCGCACCGAAGAGGACGACCTTGTTGCCTACGCCGCTCGCGTTGGCGAGGTGGATGTCTTCGTGGCGCAGCACGCCCACGCAGAGCGCGTTGACGAGCGGGTTGCCCTGGTAGGAGCTGTCGAAGACGAGCTCACCGCCGATGTTGGGCAGGCCGAGGGAGTTGCCGTAGCCGCCGACGCCGGCCACGACGCCGTGCACCACGCGGGCGGTGTCGGGGTGGTCCACCGCACCGAAGCGCAGCTGGTCCATGACCGCGACGGGGCGCGCGCCCATCGAGATGATGTCGCGGACGATGCCGCCGACGCCGGTCGCCGCACCCTGGTAGGGCTCGACGAAGGACGGGTGGTTGTGGGACTCGACCTTGAAGGTGACCGCCCAGCCGTCACCGATGTCGACGACGCCCGCGTTCTCGCCGATCCCGACGAGCAGGTACTTCTTCATCTCGTCGGTGGTCTTCGCGCCGAACTTCGACAGGTGCACCTTGGAGGACTTGTAGGAGCAGTGCTCCGACCACATGACCGAGTACATGGCGAGCTCGGCGGCCGTGGGACGGCGGTCGAGGATGTCGCGGATGCGCTGGTACTCCTCCGGCTTGAGTCCGAGTGCGGCGAACGGCTGGCTCTCGTCCGGGGTCGCTGCTGCGTGCTCGACGGTGTCAAGAGTGGGCTTGCTGGGGGCGGTCATCAGATCCCTCATCGGTATGTGCCCAGGGGCGGAGCACGGCTGGCCGAGACGACCCCAGTTTAGCCGGGGGGTGCCGGGCGCCGGACCTACGTCTCACCAGGGCTGCCGATATCAATTGACCAGGACATTCGACGCTGGATAGGTTCAACCATGACGTCGACGACCCACCCGCCCCCTGCCCTGGATCTGCGCGCCCTGTGGCCGCTGACCGGCCTCCGGGTCGTCTCGGGCGACCTGGAGCTGCGCTATCTCGACGACGCGCTGCTCTTCGAGCTCGCGGAGCTCGCCGCCGCCGGGGTGCACGACCCCGCAGCCATGCCCTTCACCGTCCCGTGGACCCGCGGCACCCCGCAGGAGACCGCGCGCAGCGTCCTCACCTACAACTGGGGTGCGCGCTCACGGCTGTCCCCGCAGCAGTGGGGCATCGAGCTCGCGGTCGTCCGGGACGGAAAGGCCCTCGGGATCCAGAGCATCATGGCGCAGGACTTCCTCGTCACCGGCTCCCTGGAGACCGGGTCGTGGCTAGGCCTGCGCCACCAGGGCGCCGGGGTCGGCACCCGGATGCGCCTGATGATCCTGCACCTCGCCTTCGAGGGGCTCGGCGCGGCGCGCGCGACCACCTCGGCCTTCGAGGACAACCCCGCCTCGAACGGGGTGACCCGCAGGATCGGCTACCAGCCGAACGGATCCGACGTCGTGGCGCGCGAGGGGGTCCGCGCCGTCTCCCAGCGGTACGTGCTCGACCGCGCGGCGTGGGACGACCGCGCAGACACGCTGCGCCCGGAGGTCGCCCTGCACGGCGTCGAGGGCGCGCGCGAGTTCCTGGGCATCGACGGCGGCGGTCGCGACGGCGATCGTGGTGAGGGCGATGGTCTCGACGGCGCCGTCCGACCCCTCATGCTGTGAGGCGAACCCGGTTGACCCGATGGAGCCCGCGGGCGCCCGGCACGGCGTCGTCCGGCACGGCGTCGTCCGGCACGGCATCTATCGCCGCGATGCCCCTCGTCGCTGTGCTGTCTCTCATCGCTGTGCTGTCTCTCGGCGCCTGCTCACCCCCGACGTCCCCCGACGCCCAGTCCCCCGGACCGGGCGTGAGCACGGGGACAGACCCGGCGCCCGACTCGGAGGCACCTGCGAGCGCACCGACGACCCTTGAGGTGTCCGTCTCCACCGGCACAGTCGAGGCGCCCGACGACGCGGAGGCGGTCCTCACCGTGACCTCGACCCCGGCCACCGGTGACGCGTCCCCGGAGTCGAGCACGACGACCTCCCCGGACGGGGACACCGGGGTGATCGTGACGACGACCCTGGCCAGCGCGCCCGCCGAGTCTGCTGCCGGCACGACTGCCCCGCTGCTGCGCCTGACCTTCGCTGCACCGGGGAGCACCCTGACCCCGGCCGCCGACGGCACCGGCGCAATCGTCTCCCCGGCCGGCGACCTCGTCGCGGGGTTCACTGCACCGGTTGTGGTGGACACCTCCGGGGCGACGCTGCCGGCCTCGTGGCAGAGTCTCGACACCGACCCGGCCGACCTCGTCGTCGTCGACCTGGTCACCGACCCCCAAGGCGCCGCGTACCCGCTCACGGTCACGGTCCACCTGGGGACCTCCGTCGTCGCCGGCACGGAATGGGGAAACCGCGAGGGCGGGGAGTCGCTCGCCGTGACCCCGTCCGCGTGGGGGCGGGTGTCCGGGCAGACCGGATCCGCCTTCGGGTGGGCCGACCTGGTGCGCCGCGAGCCCGGTGCGGACACCGCCGTCATGGAGAAGCAGTTCCTCTGCCACCAGCTCGGCGCGCTGGACAAGGCCACCTGGAACCTCGAGCCCTGGCGCCCCGACGTCAGCTCCCTCGACTACCTCATCGCCCGCTGCAACCCCACCTGACCCACCTGCCACCCCCGTCCCCGCCCACCCTCCCATCCCGCTGAGGGCACAGTTTCCGCCCCCTTCGCGCCCGAAAATGGGCGGAAACTGTGCCCTCAGCGGGGAGGTGGGCGGGGTTCGGGGAGGTGGGCGGGGCTTGGGGGGGTGGGCGGGGCTTGGGGGTCAGTCCGGGCGGGCGGGGTCGACGACCGGAGCGGGCCGGCTGGTCAGGGCGATCGCGACCGACACGAAGACCAGCCCGACCACCTCCCACGCGCCCGGTACCTGCGCCAGCACGACCGCACCGACCCCCACCGCGGTCGCCGGCCAGATGGCCAGCAGGATCGCGAACTGGGCGGCCGTCAGCCGTCGCAGCACCACCTGGTCGATCCCGTAGGGCACCACGGAGGACGCGACCGCGATCGCGACGATCGCCCCGAGGAAGGCCCAGTCGGTGAACAGGGGCGCCGCCCCGGCCGCGGTGAACGGGGCGAAGACGACAGACCCGGCCGCCATCGCGACGGCCAGCGGCGCGAGCCCGGTCCCCTGGGCCGAGACCCGCCGCCCGAGCAGGATGTACCCGGCCCAGCACGCAGCCGCGGCGAGCACGAGGACCAGGCCCAGCACGGCGTCGGGCGACTGGGCGGACAGGGTGACCCCGGCGAGCAGCACGACGCCGACCAGGGCCAGGGCGATCGCCGCCCGCTCGCGCGCCCCGCGCCCGGTGAGCGCGGCCACCAGCACCGGACCGACGAACTCGATCGCGACCGCGGTGCCCAGCGGCAGGTGCTCGAGGGAGGCGTAGAACGTCACGTTCATGCCGGCCAGCACCGTGCCGAAGGCGACCGCCGCACCCAGCCGACGCCGGTCCCAGCGCACCCGCCACGGGCGCGCCAGGACGGTCAGCACGAGCGCAGCCACGACGATCCGCGCCCAGGCCACCGACGCGGGTGGCGCGACGTCGAAGAGCCCGACGGCGAAGCCGGCACCGACGTACTGGGTCACCCCCGACACGATGAACAGGATCGGGGCGGGGATGCGGTTCACGGGGCAACTCTAGGGGCCCCGCGACCGCTGATCCCCAGGGCTCAGCGACCGCTCTTCTTCAGCGTCTTCTCGTGCACCGGCTCGTCGCCTGCGGCCCGCTGCGCCCGGTAGTACTCGCGCGCCTCGTCCTGGCGCACCTGCTCGGCGCCCGTGGCGATCGACGCCCGGATGTGCTCGGGCCCGTAGCCGAAGGAGTCGACGAGGCTCTGCGCGTGCGGGCGCAGCCGGGCGACCAGGCGGTCGATGTAGGACGTCACCGTGCGCGCCCGCTGACCGGAGAGCCGGCCGTTGATGAGGTACCACGCGAGGTTCTTCTCGACGACGGTGAGTCCGTAGAGGTCACGCACCCAGGTGAGGACCTGCGCGGTACCGGGGTCGCGGACGTCGACCAGGGCCTTGGTGAACGCCTCCCACTGCAGCAGGTCGGAGTGCGCACGGGCGGCCTCGATGAGCTCGTGCTGGTGGGCGTTGAACAGCGCGGCGGCCTTCTCCCGGCTGAGCTTCGACGCCGGGCGCAGCGCTGTGGCAAGGTCGGCGACCATCGCCTCGACGCGGTCGGTGAGCAGCTCGCGCTGGGCGGCCTCCCCGCGCAGGTGACCCACGGCCCGGCGGACCGATCCGGTGTCCACGATCGTCTGGGTGGCTCGCGCGAGCGGCGTCCTGTAGAGCATCGTGTCCGCCGCCCGCTCGACGACGAACCTCGCCATCCCGACGCCGTCGATCGCCTTGAAGTCGGCGGCGTAGTCGGCGAGCAGGCGCTTGCCGACGAGCTGCAGCAGCACGGTGTTGTCGCCCTCAAAGGTGGCGTAGACGTCGAAGTCCGCGCGCAGGGAGACGAGCCGGTTCTCGGTGAGGAAGCCCGCACCGCCGCACGCCTCGCGGGCGGTCTGCAGGGTCTCCAGGGTCCGCCAGGTGGAGATCGGCTTGAGCGCCGCGGCCATGGTCTCCAGGTCCTCGCGGGACTCGGGGGTGTCCATCTCCCCGGAGAACACCGCGTGGAAGAGGTCGAGGAGCCGGTCGTGGGCGAAGTGCCCGGCGTAGGTCTGTGCGATCAGCGGGATGAGCCGGCGCTGGTGCTCGGCGTAGTCGAGCAGTACCGTCTCCTCGGACTCCGAGGCGCCGGTGAACTGACGCCGTTCGTTGCCGTAGCGGATCGCGGTCGCGAGCGCGATCTTGCTGGCCACTCCCGCGGCGCCGTCGAGGGAGACCCGCCCCTGGACGAGCGAGCCGAGCATGGTGAAGAACCGGCGTCCGGGGCTCTCGATGGGTGAGGTGTAGGTGCCGTCCTCGGCGACCTGCCCGTACCGGGCGAGCAGATCCTCGCGCGGGACGCGGACCTGGTCGAAGCACAGCCGGCCGTTGTCGATCCCGTTGAGCCCACCCTTGAGGCCGTCGTCCTCCCCGGTCACGCCGGGGACAAAAGCCCCCGCTGCGCCGTCGGGCAGGGTCTCGCGGATGGTGACGTAGAAGGCGTGCACGCCGCGGTTCACCCCACCGGTGATGAGCTGGGCGAAGACGACGGCGGCTGTGCCGTGCTCCCCGGCGTTGCCGAGGTAGTCCTTCCAGGCCGCGCGGAACGGGGTGTGGATGACGAACTCACCCGCCTGCTCGTCGTAGGTCGCGGTGGTGCCGATGCTGGCGACGTCGGACCCGTGGCCGGTCTCGGTCATCGCGAAGGCGCCCGGGACAGCGACGCTCATCGCCCCGGGCAGCAGGCGGTCGTGCTGGTCAGGGGTGCCCAGGTGCAGGATCGCCGCACCGAACAGGCCCCACTGGACTCCCGCCTTGATCTGCAAGGACGGGTCGGCCGCCAAGAGCTCTTCGAACCCGGCGATGTTGCCGCCGGCGTCGTTCTTCCCGCCGAGGCGTTCGGGGAAGGCACGCAGCACCTGTGACTCCTCGACGAGGAGCTTGAGCTGGGCGAGCACCCGGGCCCGGCTCTCGGCCATGCTCAGACCCTCGATCTTGGCGTAGCGCGGGTCCCCGCCGATCCCGCGGGCGATCAGGCGCAGCTCGGCCCAGCGGCCCAGCAGGTGCTCGGTGAGGTAGGCGACGTCGACCTCTGCGGGCACGGCGGCCGGGGTGGACGTGGCGGAGACGGGGGCTGGGGCGGGACGGTCCGAGACGGTGGTCATGCTGAACTCCTTTGTACAGGCGAGGACACGGGTCGGGGGCGGGTGGGCGGCGCGGGTCGGCTCAGGTCAGCTCAGGTCGGCCCAGGGCGGTGGCGCTCCTTGGCCAGGACGCCCACGGGGCCGCCCCAGAGCCAGGCGGTCACCCGCTCGGTGAGCTCGTGGCGGGTGGGGGTGCTCGGGGTGTCGCGGTTCTCCAGCCACCACTCGCCTGAGCCGCGGATGAAGCCCACCGCGCCCGCTCCCCAGGCTGCGGCGTCGGGCGGGGAGGCGTTCATCTCCTGGGCGAAGGGGAGCGCGACGATCTCGATCATCGAGTCGAGGAAGGGCAGCCCGGGGGCGGTGCGGGTGACGAAGTAGTAGACGTTGGGCGAGTGCTCGATCATCTCGAGGTAGACCTCGACCATCGAGCGCAGCGCCTCGCGCGGGGTGGTCGCCGTGAGCGCGGCTTCCCGCAGGGCATCGCGCATCTGCGCGACGACGGCCTCCCCGACCGCGAGCTGCAGCCCGGGTTTGTCGGTGAAGTAGCGGTAGACGATCGACTTGGAGGTCTTCGCGTAGGCCGCGATCTCGTCCATGGAGATCTCCGGGCCGCCGCGGTGCACGGCCTTGCGCGCGGCGTGGACGAGCGCGATCCGGCGAGCGGTGCGGTGGTCGTCCCACCGGGTGGATCGCCCGTCCGGGACCGCATCGGCCGCGGGGGGCTGCCTCCCGGGCTCGACGGGGCGCGGGACGGGGTTCTCGGTCGGCGTCGCTGCCTGACCAGATGCTGCTGGGCTCACGAGACTCAGGGTATCAGGTACCGGGCGTCCCGGACATGGGGTGGCGGTCGGCTCAGACGACTCAGGCGCGACGGTTGCCCGTCGCGCCTGAGCACCCCCCCGGGTGTGGCCGTACCTGTCGCGCTGGGTCCGGAGTGGTGGCTCCGGCCCGCGCTACATCCCGCGGGTGCCGAAGCGGTCGCGGTCGACGGCCTGCTCGCCGAGGTTCATCTCGGCGAGCACCTCGGCCCGCAGCTGCCCATGGTTCTCCGGGTTCGGCGCGGCCGAGAGCAGCAGCCTGGTGTACTCGTGCTGCGGGTTCATGATGACCTCGTCGGAGGGCCCCCGCTCGACGATCTTGCCCTTGAACATGACCATGATCTCGTCGGAGAAGTGCCGTGCGGTGGCGAGGTCGTGCGTGATGTACAGGACTCCCAGGTTGTCCTCGCGCTGCAGGCGGGCCAGCAGGTTGAGGACACTGAGCCGGATCGACACGTCGAGCATGGAGACGGGCTCGTCGGCGATCAGGAAGCGGGCACCGGGCGCCAGGGCGCGGGCGATCGCTACGCGCTGGCGCTGACCGCCGGACAGCTCGTGCGGGCGCCGGAGAGCGACCGTCGACGCCGGCGTGAGGTTCACGCGTTCGAGCAGGTGAGCGACCTGGTCATCGACCTCCGCGGTCGTCTTCACCTTGCCGTGCAGGCGCAGCGGACGTTCGAGGTGGTGGCGGATCGTGTGGAACGGGTTGAGTGAGGCGAAGGGGTCCTGGAACACCATTTGCACGTTGTGCCGATAGCTGTCCAGGGCCCGCCCACGGGTCGCGCTCGCCTTGCCGTCGAGCAGGATCTCGCCCGTGGTGGGGACCTCGAGCTTGGCGATCATTCGGGCGACGGTCGACTTGCCCGAGCCGCTCTCCCCGACCAGGGCGATGGTCTTGCCCGGCTCGAGGGTGAAGGAGACGTCGTCGACGGCGCGGAACTTCTTGCCGCGCCCTCCGGCCAGGCGGAAGTCCTTGACCACGTGCTTGACTTCGAGGTTCTTCATGTCAGATCGCCTCCCCAGTGCGGATGAACGCCCCACGGTCACCGGTCAGGCTCGGGAAGGAGCCCAGCAGGCGCTGCGTGTACTCGTGCTGCGGGTCGGCGTAGATGTTCGCAGCCGTGTTGAGCTCGATGATCTCCCCGCGCAGCATGACCGCGATGCGGTCGCTGATCTCCAGCAGCAGCGGAAGGTCGTGGGTGATGAAGACCACCGCGAAGCCGAAGGTCTCGCGCAGCCGCATGAGCTCGCGCAGGATCCCCCGCTGGACGACGACGTCGAGCGCCGTCGTCGGCTCGTCCATGATCATGACCTGCGGGTTCAGCGCGAGGGCCATGGCGATCATGACGCGCTGGCGCATGCCTCCGGAGAGCTGGTGGGCGAAGCTGTCCAGCCGGGACGGGTCGACGCCCACCTGGCGGAGCAGCTCCGAGCTGCGCTCTTCCTTCTCCTTCTTCGACATCCCCGGGCGGTGCGTGGTGAACACGTCGAAGAGCTGGGCCCGGACCGTGATCACCGGGTTGAGCGAGTTCATCGCGCCCTGGAACACCATGGAGATCTTGTCCCAGCGGAAGGCGCGCAGCGCGTCCCCGGTGAGGCCGACGACGTCGATGTCCGTGCCGCTCTGGTCGTGGAACGTCACGGCCCCGGACCGCATCAGCGCCGGCGGCTTGAGCAGCTGGTTGATGCCGTAGGCCAGCGTCGACTTGCCGCAGCCGCTCTCCCCGGCGAGGCCGAGGATCTCACCGCGGTGCAGCGTGAGCGAGACGTTCTTCACCGCGTGCACGGGCGGATCGACCTCGTAGGTGATCGAGACGTCGTGCGCGGTGAGCACCGGCTCCTGTCCGTGTGCGGCGCCGAAGTTCCCGGCGATGCCCTGCGATCCGGTCTTCAGGTCGAGAGGGGCGTTCATGCGTCCACCTTCACGGTCGAGCTGGCGGCGGTGGGGTCGTCCTTGAGCACGGCCTTGCGTGCCTTGAGCACGCTCTTGACCGCCGCAGGAGCGGCACGCAGCTTGGGGTTGATGATCTCGTCGATGCTGAAGTTGATGAGCGAGAGACCTCCGCCGACGAGCGCGATCATCACGCCCGGAGGAACGAACCACCACCAGGCGTCGCGGGTCAGCGCCATGCCGACCTGGGCGTCGTTGAGGATCGTGCCCCAGGTGATCGAGCCGGTCGCGCCGAGCCCGAGGTAGGACAGGCCCGCCTCGCCGAGGATCGCGAAGACCATGGCGAAGAGAAACTGCGCCGCGAACAGCGGCAGCAGGTTCGGCATGATCTCGACGAAGACGATCCGGAAGGCCTTCTCCCCCGACACCCGCGCCGCGGCGACGTAGTCCCGGTTGCGCAACGAGCGCGCCTGGAGCCGCAGGACGACCGCGGACCCGGCCCACGCGGTGATGCCTAGCACGAAGGCGACGAACCAGACGGTGCGTCCGTCCATGTACCCCGAGATCACGATGATCAGCGGGAGACCGGGGATGACGAGCATGACGTTGGTGATGAGCGAGAGGACCTCGTCGGTCCAGCCGCCCAGGTACCCGCCGACGACGCCGAAGAGCACCGAGAGCGAGACGGCGATGGCCGCGACGATCACACCGATGATGAGCGAGCCGCGCGCTCCGTACGCGAGCTGGGCGAGCATGTCGTAGCCCAGCCCCGTCGTGCCCAGCCAGTGCTCGGCGGACGGCGGCTGGAGAGCCTCGTTGCCGGAGAAGCGCGGGTCCTGGGTGAGCATCGGCCCGAAGATCGCGAACAGCACGATCGCGGTGACGATGCCGAAGCCGAGCGCGAACTTCGGCGATCGACGGACGAACCGTGCCGCGCGCAGGACCCGCCCGCCGCGGTCGACCACGGGAGGGATGATGCTCTCGTCGATAGCTACTGCGTCTGCCGTGCCGGCGCCGCTCGCCTGAACGGCGAGCAGCGATTCACGGATGTCCTCGTCAGCCATTCTGGCGCGCCCTCGGGTCGATGAATCCATAGAAGATGTCCATGAGGAAGTTCGCTGCGAGCACCGTGAGGGTGATCACCAGGAAGATTCCCTGCATGAGGGCGTAGTCCTTGCCCTGGACCGCGCGGATGAGGAGCATCCCGATCCCGGGGTAGGTGAACACCTGCTCCATGACGATCGAGCCCGAGACCACGAAGGCCAGGGAGATCGCGAAGCCGGCGATGGACGGGAGCCCCGCGTTGCGCACCGCGTAGGCGGTGAAGATGCGCCGCGGGCGCAGCCCCTTGGCCTCAGCGGTCGTGATGTAGTCCTCCGCGAGGGTGGTCACCATCATGTTGCGCATCCCGAGCAGCCAGCCGCCGACCGAGCTGAGCACGATCGTCAGCGCCGGGAGGAAGCCGTAGTAGATGGTGCTGGAGATGAACTCCCAGCTGAGCTCGGGGCCGTTGAAGGAGTACACGTCGTAGCCGCCGAAGATCGGCAGCCACTGGAGCTTCACGGAGAAGATGTACACCAGGAGCAGCGCGATCCAGAAGTACGGGATGGACTGGATGAGCGTGGTCGCCGGGACGAGGTTGTCGGCCCAGGTGCCGCGCTTCCAGCCGGCCCAGGCACCCAGACCGACGCCCAGCACGAAGGCGATGACCGTGGCGATGCCCACCAGGGCGATGGTCCAGGGCAGGGCCTTCGCGATGAGGTCCACCACCGGGGCGGGGTAGCTCGTGATCGAGACACCCAGGTCACCGGTGAAGATCTTGCGCAGGTAGTTGACGTACTGATCCCACAGGGACCCCTGGGTGTCGCCCCCGAGGAGGAGATTGACGCTCCTGACCAGCTGGTCGGTGATCTGCACACCGCTGCGTGCCAGCTTCGCCAGCATGATCTCCGCGGGGTCCCCGGGAGTCAGGCGTGGCAGCACGAAGTTGAGCGTTATCGCGGCCCAGACTGTGATCAGGTAGAACGTGATCCGTCGAACGTAGTACTTCACTGTTCAACATGTCCCTTCATCGTCGATCTCCTCCTCGAGGTCATGTCAGTCGACCGGCACCAGGTCGGCCAGAACGATACCGGCAGCCCCGGATGCCCATGACGGCGGGAACGCGTACAGGTCACCCTCGGTGGGCCACCCGGTGTAGTCCTTGGTGTTCATGAACGTCTGCGTCGCGTTGACCACGATCGGGATGTACGGCAGGTCGCGGACGATGTTCTCCTGGACGGTCGCGTACGCGGCCATCTTGGTGTCGACGTCCAGGGTGCCTGCGGCGGTGAGGATAGCCGCGTCGACCTCCGGGTTGGAGTAGCGGGCGAAGTTCCAGTCACCGGACTCGATCGCCGTGCCCACCGGGGTGGTCGCTTCAGTGGTGAGCCAGTCGTGGTACAGCGAGTACGGGTCTGCCGTCGCGGTACCGATGAGGCCGCCCATGATCAGCTGGTAGGTACCGGAGGACCGTCCGTCGGCGAACTCGTCCCAGGTCACCTGCATCGGGGAGATCTTGATGCCGGCCGCCGCTGCCTGCTCGGCGATGAGCTTGGCCGCGTCGTTGTAGTCGGTCCAGCCGTCGACCGAGGAGAGCGTCATCTCGACCGCCTTGCCGTCCTTGGCGTAGAAGCCGTCCGAGCCCTTGGCGTAGCCGGCGGCCTCGAGGACTGCCATCGCCGCATCGGCGTCAGCGGTCTGCGGGCTCTCCGGCTCGATGCCCGGAGCGATCCACTTGTCGTCGCGTCCCAGGAGCGCGAAGGTCGGGGAGATCGTCTTGGCCTGGCCGGCCCACGCCTTGTCGTTCAGCGTGGTGCGGTCGATCGCCAGGTTGATCGCCTGGCGAACGGCGACGTCGGTCTGCGGGCCTTCGCACCCGAGCTCGGCGTTGGAGCAGGTGTAGAGCACGGTCGGGTCGACCGGGGTGTTGATGACCGACAGGTTGCCGCCGGCGGTGACCTTGCTCGGGTCGGGGGAGAACATGCCGGCCCAGTCGAGCTTGCCGGTGGTGAGCAGGTCGCTCGAGGTCTGGTTGGAGTTGAGGGCCAGGTAGCGGACCGTCTTGACGGCCGGCTTCCCCTCCTGCCAGTAGTTCGGGTTCGCGACGATCGTGTACGCGGCGTCGGAGACGGACTCGACCGTGTAGGGACCGGTGCCCACGGGGTCTGTGTTGTCCTCGACGGCCGGGTCGGCCACGTCCTTCCAGATGTGCTCCGGAACGATGAACATCGACAGCAGCGTCGCCTCGTTGGTGAACGACGGGGCGTCGAAGGTGAGCTCCACCGTCGTGTCGTCAACCGCCTCGGCGCTCACGAGGTACGTGGGCTTGGCGATCTCGTAGTTGAAGGTGAACGCGACGTCCTTGGCCGTGAAGGGCTTGCCGTCGCTCCACTCGACACCCGAGCGGACCTTGATGGTCATCCCGGTGCCGTCTGCGTTCCACTCGTAGGACTCGCCCAGCATCGGCGTGGGGGCCGCGTCGGCGACCTTGTTGAAGTAGAAGAGCGGCTCGAGGATGGGGCCCTGCGTGGCGTGCAGGAGCGCGTTCGGCATGAACGGGTTGAAGTTCGCCACGATCGGCGTCTGGCTACCGGCCCACACGTTGAGCACGCGACCGTCGTCGCCGCCGGTGGCAGCGTCCCCGTCGTCGCTGCCGGAGCAGCCAGCGGCGATGAGGGCGATCGAAGAGGCAAGCGCGACTGCCGGGAGCATTCGCCTGAGGCCCACAGTTCGGATCATCTTTGGTCCTTTCGTCGAGCGACGCCGCGACGCCGCTTCAGCCACTTGGTCGGTGTGGCTTTAGTACGGCAACCTAACGAACGAACTGCGGAATCCAAATGATTCTAGCCACCCGTTACCGAATTGGTACCGAACCGCTGCACGGCCCTGGCGGGAAGAAACTCCTCTCAGCCGCGGAATCCTGCGGCTGAGAGGGCGTTCGAGGCAGCGCGGGCGACGGCGCGGTCCGTGACCTCGTAGCCGTCGACGCCGCCGCCACCCACACCGGCCTCGTTAAGGACGTAGCCCTTCGCCGAAAGGTGGACGGCGTCGATCCCGGCTCCCAGGAGGGCCGTGATGTCGACCGGGTGGACCCCTCCCCCGCCATCACCTGCAGGCGCCCGTCGGCCACGACGACCATCGCCCGGAGCTGGTCGATCCCGTCGATGCTGCGCTGCGCGCCGCCGGAGGTGAGCACGCGGGTGATCCCCAGCGCGCAGAGCACGTCCACGGCGCCCAGGGGGTCCGCCATCGCGTCGATCGCCCGGTGAAAGGTCACCTCCCGACCGTCGGCCGCGGCGACGAGGGCCTCGATCGCAGCGGCGTCGACCTCCCCGCGGGCGGTCAGCGCCCCCACCACCACCCCGGCAGCCCCGGCCTCGACGACTGCCCGCACGTCCCGCACCTGGAGGGCGATCTCGGCGGCGTCGTAGACGAAGCCGCCGGCGCGGGGGCGGATGAGGGGATGGACCTCGACCGCGAGGTCGGCGCCCACCTCGGGGCGTGCGGCGACGCTGCCGCGGGTCGCGCCGCGGGTCGACTCGACCGCAGCCCGGACCGCCGTCTCGACTGCCGCGCCCACCAGGCCGATGCTCGGGGTGAGCCCGCCGGTCGCGCCCAGCGCGACGCAGAGCTCGACCCGCGCGGCACCGACCTCCGCCGCGATCCGGACTCCCGCGGGGTCTTGTACGGCGAGCTCCAGGACGGGACGACGGGACATGGCTTCTCCTTGGACCGGGGTGCGACCGTGGCGTGGCAGGGACGTGGCAGGGACGACCGGGGCACGACGGGGGGCGTGACCGGCGGTAGTGCGACCGGGGGCAGCGCGACCCCCGGAGCCAGAGCCACCCTAGGCCGTCCCCGACACACCAACTCATACGAAACTCTGAGTACCAGGTATTGTTGGGGGTCACCGGCGACGTCACCGCACCGCGCAGACGCGGCGTGAACACAGCCGGACGTACCCGCACCACCACCCGAGCAACGACGCGAGGAGACACCGTGCCGCTCAGCCCGCACGCACCCACCACCGCCCCCCTCACCAGCACCGCCCGTGACGCCGTGATCGTCGGCGGCAACCGGATCCCCTTCGCCCGGGCCGGTGGCGCCTACGCGAACGCGAGCAACCAGGACATGCTCACCGCCGCGCTCGACGGGCTCGTCGCGCGGTTCGGGCTGCAGGGCGAGCAGATCGGCGAGGTCGTCGCCGGCTCGGTGCTCAAGCACTCACGCGACTTCAACCTCGCCCGGGAGAGCGTGCTGGGCTCCTCACTGTCCCCCCAGACCCCCGCCTACGACCTGCAGCAGGCCTGCGCCACAGGCCTCGAGGCCGTCATCGGGGTGAGCAACAAGATCCGCCTGGGGCAGATCGAGTCCGCCATCGCCGGGGGCACCGACACGATCTCCGACGCACCGATCGCGGTGAGCGAGGGTCTGCGCCGCGCACTGCTCAAGGCCTCCCACGCCAAGACCCTGGGCGCCCGGATCAAGGCCTTCGCTGCGGTCCGTCCCGCCGACCTCGCCCCGGCCACGCCGCGCACCGACGAGCCGCGGACCGGTCTGTCGATGGGTGAGCACCAGGCGATCACCACCGCGACGTGGAGCATCAGCCGCGAGGAGCAGGACGCCCTTGCCGCGGCGAGCCACCAGAACCTCGCCGCTGCCTACGACTCCGGGTTCTTCGACGACCTCCTCACGCCATACAAGGGCCTCGTGCGGGACGCGAACCTGCGCCCGGACAGCTCCGCTGACAAGCTCGCGAAGCTCTCCCCCGTCTTCGGCACGTCCCTCGCGATCCCGGCCACGATGACGGCCGGCAACTCGACCCCGCTGACCGACGGCGCCTCCGTCGTGCTCGTCGCCTCCCGCGCCTGGGCCGCCGAGCACGCCCTGCCGGTCCTCGCCCGGGTGGTGGACGGGGAGTCCGCCGCGGTGGACTTCGTCCACGGCCACGAGGGGCTGCTCATGGCCCCCGCCCACGCCGTCCCCCGGTTGCTCGCCCGCAACTCCCTGACCTTGGACGACTTCGACTTCTTCGAGATCCACGAGGCCTTCGCCTCGACCGTGCTGGCCACGCTCGCCGCATGGGAGGACGCCGACTACTGCCGCACCGAGCTCGGCCTGGACGGACCGCTGGGCACGCTCGACCGGTCTCGGCTCAACGTCACCGGATCCTCCCTCGCCGCCGGCCACCCCTTCGCCGCGACCGGCGCCCGGATCGTGGCCACCGCCGCCAAGCTCGTCGCGACCCGCGCGGCGGAGACCGGGCAGGTCTCCCGCGCGCTCATCTCGATCTGCGCGGCCGGTGGCCTCGGCGTCGCCGCGATCATCGAGTCGGCCGCGCCGGCTCCGTCCGCCGCCACGTCCGGGGGTGCCCTGTGAGCGACTCCTACGTCTCCCTCGTCAACGGCGGCCTCGGCCAGACCATCGCCACGAAGCTAGGCCTCCCCCGCCCGGGTGTCCTGCGCCGTCAGACCCCGGACGCGCCACTCGCCCCGGGCCCGGTCCTCGTGCTCGGCGCCCCCGCGAGCGCCGACGCCGACGCCGTCGCCCAGCTGCTCCTGACCACCCACGGTGGGTCCGACCTCGACATCCGCCGGACCGCCGCCGGGGAGGGCGCCCGGTGGGGCGCCGTCGTCGTCGTGCTCACCGACGCCACCCACCCGCGCGACCTCGCCGCACCCCTGCTCGAGCTGGCCGGGGTGCTGCGCGCCCTCGCCCCGGGCGGGCGCGTGGTGACGATCTCGCGCGAGGCGACGTCGTCGGACGCTCCTGCCGTGGCCGCCGTCCGCCAGGGGGTGGACGGCGCGCTGCGCTCGCTCGCGAAGGAGCTGCGCGCCGGCGCGACCGGCAACGGCATCGTGCTGGCCGACGGCGTGGACCTCGCCGCAGCCCCGGTCGGCGCCGCGCTGCGGTTCTTCCTCTCCCCACGGTCGGCCTTCGTCGACGGTCAGCTCCTCACCGTGACCACCGGCGCCGGGGAGGCCCCCGCCAGCTGGGACCGCCCGCTCGAGGGCCGGGTCGCCGTGGTGACCGGCGCCGCTCGCGGCATCGGCGCGGCCATCGCCCGGGTCCTGGCCCGCGACGGCGCCCGGGTCGTCGTGGTCGACGTGCCGGCGGCCGGGGAGGCCCTCGCCGCCGTCGCGAACGAGATCTCCGGGACCGCGCTGCAGCTCGACATCACGGTGGCCGACGCCGGCCAACGGATTCTCGACCATGCGGTCTCTCGCCACGGCGGGCTGGACATCGTCGTGCACAACGCCGGGATCACCCGGGACAAGCTGCTCGCGAACATGACCCCCGAGCTGTGGGACTCCGTCCTGGCGGTGAACATCGGCGCGCAGCTCGCGATCAACGAGGCGCTGCTCGCCTCGCCGGCCTTCACGCACGCGCCGCGGATCGTCTCGCTCGCCTCGACGTCGGGTATCGCCGGGAACCGCGGGCAGACGAACTACGCCGCGTCCAAGGGCGGCGTCATCGGCATGGTCCGGGCCACCGGGTCGCTGCTCGCCGGTGTGGGCGGCACGGCCAACGCCGTCGCCCCCGGGTTCATCGAGACCGAGATGACCTCCCGGATCCCGTTCGCCACCCGCGAGGTGGCCCGCCGGCTCAACTCCCTGCAGCAGGCCGGGCTGCCGGTCGACGTCGCCGAGGCCGTCGCGTTCCTGGCCGGCCCGGCTGCCGGCGGGATCAACGGGCAGGTGCTGCGGGTCTGCGGGCAGAACCTCGTGGGGGCATGAGGATGTCGATCGATCGGCCCACGACGGTCAAGACCCTGCCCGAGGTGCCGGGGCTGGGCGGGCTCTATGCCCGCGCCGTGCTGCCCGGCTGGCCGCGGTTGCCCTGGCGCTCCGACGGCGAGCCAGACGACGCGCGCCTCCCGGAGGTGACCTACCGGGTGGCCGACGTCGTCGCCGACCCCGAGCAGCTGCTGGCCTACCAGCGCCTGCTCGGCGAGCCGTGCGACGACGTGCTGCCCGCCGGTTTTGTGCATGTCCTGGCCTTCCCCGTGGCCATGGCCCTCATGGTCCACCCCGACTTCCCGCTGCCGCTGGCCGGGATGGTGCACCTGGCCAACTCGGTGAGCGTGTCCCGGGTGATGCGCGCCGACGAACGGCTCGAGGTGCACGCCTGGGCGCGCGGCCTCGCACCTCATCCCCGCGGGACCCAGGTCGAGCTGGTGACCGAGGTGTCCGCGCGGTACGGCGCCGGGGACGCGATGGAGGTCGTGTGGCGCGGGGTGTCGACGTACCTGGCGAAGGGGGTCGAGCGGAGCGGGGTGGTCGACTCTGCGGACTCCGAGGCTGCAGCGGGCGAGACTGTCGGCGACTTCGAACCTGGTGTTCTGTCCGCCGATGCGCCGGTCGTCGGGGCGGTTCCGCCGGTCGTCGGGGCGGCTCCGCCGGGGGTCGCCCCGCCAATGCCCACGGCCCGGTGGGTGCTCGACGCGGGGACGGGTCGGCGCTACGCGGCCGTCTCCGGCGACCGCAACCCGATCCACCTGTCCGCCCTGACCGCGAAGGCCTTCGGCTTCCCGCGGGCGATCGCACACGGGATGTACACCGCCGCGCGGGCCCTCACCGAGAGCGGAGCGGGACGCAGCGGCGCCTTCGAGTGGACGGTCTCCTTCGCCAGGCCGGTGCTGCTGCCCGCCACGGTCGCCGTCTCGATCACCGGGGATGCCGCGGACGGGTTCACCTACTCGGGGTGGAATGCCCGCAGCGGCAAGGAGCACTTCACCGGGACGGTCACGCCAGCCTGACACCAGATCCGGCGTCGCCCATACGGGGCGTGCTCTTGACGACAGGACGTGCCTTCAACAGCACGCCCTGTCGTCAAGAGCACGCCCCGTACCAGCAGGGTGGGCCGGGGGCGGTCTGGGGCTCAGGCCTCGGCGGTCAGCCGGGTGGCGGCGACCGCTGCCGCCCGGCCCGACCGGGTGGCGCCGATCGTGGAGGCGCCCGACCCGTACCCGGCCAGGTAGACCCGGGGGTCGCGCGGGACGTGCACACCGTCGGTCGCGATCGCGCCGCCATGCTCGCGCAGGCGCAGCGGGGAGAGGTGGTCGATCGCGGGACGGAAGCCGGTGGCCCACAGGATGACGTCGGCCGTCACTTCGGTCTCCGCCGGCTCCTCGCCGGGACGCCCAGCCGCCGGGAAGACGACGCCGTCGGCCGTGATGCGCGTGAACATGCCCCGCGAGACGAGCACGCCGTCGTCGATCCCGCGCTGGTACTCGGGGGTGAGGGGCAGGCCGGTCGCCTCGACGACGCTGAGCGTCGGCAGGCCGGCGCTCGTGCGCTCCGCGACGCGGCGCTCGACGTCGATCCCCCACTCGCGGTCGAAGTCGCGCTCTCCGAAGACGGGTGGGCGCCGGGTGGCCCAGATGGTCGTGGCGACCTCGGCGAGCGGTAGGAGGAACTGCACGGCCGAGGCTCCCCCGCCGACCACGACGACGCGCTGGCCACGGAACTCCTCGACCGACCAGAAGTCGTGCGTGTGCAGCTGGCGGCCGCGGAACAGCTCCCGGCCGGGGTAGTGCGGCCAGTAGGGGCGGGTCCAGGTGCCGGTGGCGTTGATGACGGTGCGGGTCACCCATGCCTCGTCGTCGCTCACGACGACGAGCGGGGTCTGCTGGGCGGGCTCGTCGTACTCCTCGGGCCGGGCGTCGCGGACCTCGCGCACGGTCACGGGGCGGCGGACCTGCAGATCGAAGGTGTCTTCGTGGGTGCCGTAGTACCGGGCCACCACGGACGAGGCCGGCTCAGTGGGGTCCGGGGTCCCCAGCGCCAGGCCGGGGAGGTCGTGGATGCCGTGGGCGGCGCCGAGGGTGAGAGCGGGCCAGCGGTGGCGCCAGGCCCCTCCGGGACCGTCGTTGGAATCCAGCACGACGAAGTCCCTGCCGGGCACAAGGCCCCGTCGGCGCAGGTGGTAGGCAGCAGACAGCCCCGCCTGCCCGGCTCCGATCACGACAACGTCGAGCACTTCCCACCCCGTTTTTTATTGACACTTCAACTACCGATGGCCAACTGCCTCATCCCCATCCCTATTCCCCTCCTGGAGCCGAGCCCGACTCCCACCCCACCCAGCCCCACCCCACCCCAGCCCCACCCCACCCCACCCCACCCCAGCCCCACCCCACCCCAGCCCCAGCCCCAGCCCCAGCCCCAGCCCCAGCCCCAGCCGGACCGTACGGTGCGTGCATTTGTCTCCGGTGCGCGTGTTTGAACACGCGCACCGTAGACAAATGCACGCACCGTAGGAGTGGATCAGGTGTCCGGCGCAACCAGCATCAACGTCAACGTCGGCGTCGGCGTCAGGGTCAGGCCTCGGCAGCCAGCCGGGTGAGCAGGCGGTCGCGGACGTCGGGCCACTCGCGGGCGAGGATGGAGTAGTACACGGTGTCTCCTCGGGAGCCGTCAGGGGCGATCCGGTGCTCACGCAGGACTCCCTCGTGCACAGCACCGAGCCGGCTGATCGCTGCGAGGGACCGAGCGTTGCGGGCGTCGGCGCGCAGTGCGAGGCGGTTGATCCCGGCCTCCTCGAAGGCGTAGCGCATGAGCAGCAGCTTGCAGGCCGGGTTGGTCGCCCCGCCCCAGAACCGGCGAGCATAGAACGTCGACCCGAGCTCGGCCCGTTCCTGGGCGGGCACCCAGTCGTAGAGGGACGTCGAACCGCGGACGACGCCGTCGTCGGCTCCTAGGACGGCGAAGGCCGCCCGGCCCGGCGCCTCGATTCCCGAGGTGATGTACGCGGTCATCGCCTCGACCGTGTCCGGGACGGCCACCGACATGCCGGACCACAGCTCGGCGTCGACCATCGCGGCCAGGTCGCTCGCGTGCTCCGGGGCGAGCGGGACGAGGCGGACACCGAAGCCGTCGAGGGTGATCGTGTGGTCCATGTCCCAACTCTGCCAGAGCGCCGTCCGCGCCGGCTCCTGGACCGTGAGCCGTCTCCTGGACTGCGAGGGGCGAGCGAATCGAGGTGCGTGACACCGGCGCCCCGCAACCCCCGATCTACGTCACGACGAGCCGGCGCGCCCGTCCTCGGCCCCGACGATCTGGCGCAGCGGGTCGATCCGAGCGAGCAGCCCCTCGCGCACCCGGGGCCACTCGGGCTCGAGGATCGAGAAGGACAGGCTGTCGGCCCGTGACCCGTCCGGTGCCAGCCGGAACCCACGCAGGGTCCCCTCGTACGTGGCGCCGAGCCGGGTGATGGCCGCGATCGACCGCGCGTTGCGGGAGTCGGCGCGCAGCGCCACCCGGAACAGGCCCCACCCGGTGAAGGCGTGCTCGAGCAGCAGGAACTTGCAGGCGGGGTTGATGATGCGTCCCCAGACCTGCCGGTCGTAGAAGGTCCGCCCGATCTCGGCGCGCCCCTGCTCGTGGGAGACGCCGCAGTACGCGGTGCTCCCCCGGACCTCGCCGCTGACCTGGTCGATCACCGTGAACGCCAGGCAGTCGGGCAGGGCGAGCGTGTCCTCGATGTAGTTCATCATCCCGACCTCCCCGTGCGGGGTGGGCGTGGACATGCCCTGCCACATCTGCTCGTCGACGGCGCCGGCCAGCGCCCCGACATGCGCCGGGGCCAGCGGTTCCAGCCGGAAGCCATAGCCTTCCAGGACGATGGTGTGCTCCACGACGCCAGGCAACCACGGTGGACGGGGACGAGACAAGAGCGTCGGTGGCGCTGTGGACAACGCCGGGCGACCCAGCGGTGAACTTCTGCCCGCACGGCCCTGGGTAGAGTCACCCCATGGTTCCTGCCACCCCCTACAGCCCCGACTCCGACCGCCTCGAGGCTGAGGCCTACATCGAGCGGGTCGCCTTCGGGGGCGAGGACCTCAGCGGGGTCGACGCCTCCGGGTCACGGCTCATCGAGTGCACCTTCGAGGGCACCGGGCTCTCCGGGGTGGACCTGCAGTCGGCGCGGATCATGGAGACCACCTTCGACGCGGTCAACGCCGACACCCTCGACGTGTCCGACGGCGACTGGCAGGACGTCACCGTGCGCGCGAGCCGTCTCGGCGGGGTGCAGGCCTACGGGTCGACCTGGTCACGGGTGGCCTTCCACGGCACCAAGATCGACTACCTCAACCTGCGCGACACCCGCATCACCGGGCTGACCTTCACCGACTGCGTGATCGGCGAGCTCGACCTCTCCGGGGTCCGCGCGACGACCGTGACCTTCACCTCGACGCGGGTGGCTCACCTGACCCTGAGCCGGTCGCAGCTGAAGAACGTCGACCTGCGGGGGGCGGAGCTGGGGCACCTGACCGGCCTCACCGGTCTCAAGGGCACGACCATCAGCACCGACCAGTTCCAGGACCTCGCGCCGCTGCTCGCCGCGCACCTGGGCATCTCGATCGGCGACTGACCCGATCGGCGGCTGACCCTCCTGCCGCGCGCCTACGGCCGCGCGCCTACGGCTGGTTCAGCCCGGCCGGGGCGCAGCCCGCGGCGCCGGCACCGAACCCGGCGGCGGCGGTCGCGATCAGGCCGGTCAGCCCGCTGCCCTCGGGGAGCGGGCGCGGGTCGTCGGTGACGGACCAGCACGCGTCGACGACCTCGTACGCGACGCTCGGGCCCTCGCTCACGTAGACCTCGAGGGCCCGCACCAGGCGGTCGACCTCGTCGTGGGTGGTGCCCACACCGACGCTGGCCCGGATGGCCCCCGCCGCGTAGCCGAGGCGCGCGAGCAGCGGGTGGGCGCAGAAGCGCCCGTCCCGCACACCGATGCCGTGCTCGGCCGAGAGGTACGCCGCGACCAGGCCCGGGTCGTGCCCGACGACGGAGAAGGTCACCACGCCGACCGGGTCGACGGCGTCGGCCCAGGCCCGGACCACCTCGATGCCGTCGATCGCCTCGAGGCCGGAGACCAGGCGCTCGCGCAGGAAGGCCTCGTGCGCCTCGAGGGTGCCGGCGGGCAGGGCCGCGAGCGCGTCGCAGGCCGCGGCAAGGGCGACCGCGCCGATGACGTTCGGGGAGCCGGCCTCGTGGCGCGCCGGGGCGCTCCCCCAGCTCACGGAGTCCAGGCCGACCTGGCGCACGGCGCCGCCGCCGGCCAGGTACGGGGTGCCGACGTCGAGCCAGTCGCGGCGGCCCACGAGCGCGCCGGCGCCGAAGGGCGCGTAGGTCTTGTGGCCGGAGTAGGCGATGTAGTCGACGCCGGTCGCGGCGAGGGAGAAGCGGCGGTGCGGGACCAGCTGGGCGCCGTCGAGCACGACCCGCGCGCCGGCGGCGTGGGCGAGCGCGACGACGTCGGCCACCGGGAGGTACTCGCCGGTGACGTTGGACGCCCCGGTGAGCGCGAGCAGCGCATAGGGCGCGCGGGCGAGCTCGGCGCGCAGCGCGTCGAGGGTGTGCGCGACGGAGTCCGCACCGACGAGGACGGTGGCCCCGCCCGCGCTGCGCTGCCAGGGCAGCAGGTTGGCGTGGTGCTCGACGTCGAGCACGAGGACCCGCCCGGGCGCGCCGTCGGCGCCGGCCGGGACGCACCCGGCGAGCAGGTTGAGGGCGTCGGTGGTGTTGCGGGTGACGACCGTGACGTCGTCGGTGCGCGCTCCGACGAAGGCGCCGATGGTCGCCCGGCTGGCCTCGTAGAGGGCGGTCGAGACCTGGGAGAGGTAGCCGGCGCCGCGGTGCACGCTCGCGTAGAGCGGCAGGGTCGCGCTGACTCGCTCGGCGACGGCGACGAGCGCCGGGGCGCTGGCAGCGCAGTCGAGGTTGGCGTAGGGGACGGTGCGGCCGTCGACGAGCGGGACGAGCGTGTCGGAGCCGACGACGGGCAGGCAGGACCGGGCTTCGAGGGGGGTCAGGACAGACATGAGGATCCTCCGAGCAGTTCTGGGGATCGTCGTGCCAGCGATGGCTCATCGATGGCTGTCGACCCCGCGCTTGCCGGACGCCCTGAGCGGCTCCGGCCAGGTCTTCACCCGGGGCACCCCACCGCGGTGGAGGGTTGCCGGCCAGCAAACCGGGGCTTTGCGCTGGCACTCATGACCTGGGACCAGCATTGGCGAGGATCCGGGGGGTGTCAATCCACGACCACCGTCCGTCTCGCATGATGGACCGGCTGTCTCAGAACCGGTCCGCGGGGTGATGCTCAGGGGGACACACCATCCAGAGCGGCTGAGTGATCTGGCACGACGACGCCGCAGCAACCCCCCTGAGCGCACGCAGCACGCTGCGCCGCACCAGGGCGAGGGTGCTACCGCCGGAACCGATGGACGACACGGAGGCAACACATGAGCTACGCAGGCGACCTCACCCCCCAGCAGGCCTGGGACCTGCTCGAGACGAACCCCGAGGCGATCCTCGTGGACGTGCGCACCGAGGGCGAGTGGCGCGAGGTCGGCGTCCCGGACACCTCCTCGCTCACCGGCCGGCGCGAGGCGTTCATCCAGTGGGCCACGCCCTTCGGCCCGAACCCGACCTTCCTCGCCGAGCTCGCCGCGGCCGGGCTCACCCCCGGTGACGAGCGCCCCGTCGTCTTCCTGTGCCGCGCCGGCAACCGGTCGATCGGTGCCGCGATCGACGCGACCGGCGCCGGGTTCGGCCCGGCCTACAACATCCTCGAAGGCTTCGAAGGAGACACCGACGCCGCCGGACGCCGCACGGTCAACGGCTGGCTGCTGCGCGGCCTGCCCACCACGACCTACACCGCCGGGGAGTGAGGGCGGTGACCACGCGCCCGCTGCGCCCCGCGACCGTCTCGGTCCGCGGCGGTCAGGTCCGCTCGAACTTCCAGGAGACCTCCGAGCCGATCTACCTCACTCAGGGGTACGTCTACTCGAGCGCCGGCGAGGCGGAGTCCGCCTTCAAGGGTGAGGTCGACCGGTTCATCTACTCCCGCTACGGCAACCCGACCGTGCACATGTTCGAGGAGCGCCTGCGCCTGCTCGACGGCGCGGAGGCCTGCTACGCGACCGCGACCGGCATGTCCGCGGTCTTCACCTCCCTCGCCGCGCTCGTGAAGTCGGGCAGCCGGATCGTCTCCGCCCGGGCGCTCTTCGGCTCGACGGTGGTGATCTTCGAGGAGATCTTCGCCGACTGGGGCATCACGGTCGACTACGTCGACGGCCACGAGCTCGACCAGTGGGAGGCCGCGCTGGCCACCCCGGCCGACGTCGTGTTCTTCGAGACGCCGTCCAACCCCATGCAGGACATCGTCGACGTCCGGGCGGTCGCCGACCTGGCGCACGCGGCCGGGGCGGTCGTCGTCCTCGACAACGTCTTCGCCACCCCGATCCTGCAGCAGCCCTTCTCCCTCGGCGCGGACGTCGTCGTCTACTCCGCGACCAAGCACATCGACGGCCAGGGCCGGGTGCTCGGTGGGGCGATCCTCGGGTCGAAGGAGTACATCGAGGGGCCGGTCCAGAAGTTCATCCGCAACACCGGGCCCTCGCTCAGCCCCTTCAACGCGTGGGTGCTGCTCAAGGGCCTGGAGACGCTCCCGCTGCGGGTGCACGCCCAGACCGCGGCCGCGCTCCGGGTCGCCGAGCACCTGGAGACGCTGCCCGGGATCTCCCGGGTGCGCTACCCGTTCCTGCCCTCCCACCCCCAGTACGAGCTCGCCCGCAGGCAGCAGAGCGGCGGCGGGACGGTCGTCACCTTCGACCTGGCCGTCCCTGAGGGCACCGACCCCGAGACCGCGAAGAAGCGCACCTTCGCCTTCCTCGACGCCCTCGAGGTCATCGACATCTCCAACAACCTCGGTGACGCCAAGTCGCTCATCACGCACCCGGCGACGACGACGCACCGCAAGCTCGGCCCGGTCGGGCGCGCCGCCGTCGGCATCGCAGAGACGACCGTGCGGCTGAGCATCGGCCTCGAGGACCCGCTCGACCTCATCGAGGACGTGGAGATCGCGCTGCGCGCCTGACCCCGGATGCCCGACGGCGGGCTACCGGGTGGCCGCCGCGAACCGCGCGGTGATCTGCGCCGGGCGGGTGATCGCCCCGCCGACGACGACGGCCCAGGCGCCGCGGCGCAGCGCCTCGGCGACCTCCTCGGGCGAGCCGATCCGTCCCTCGGCCACGACAGGGACGTCGAGCACCTGGGCGAGACGCTCGACGAGATCGAGGTCCGGGCCGGCGGGGACCGGCCCCCCGGTGTACCCGGACAGGGTCGTGCTGACGACGTCGGCGCCGGCGGCGGCCGCCGCCACCCCCTCCTCGAGGGTCGCGACGTCGGCCATGACGAGCCGCCCGAGCTCCCGGTGCACGACGTCGACCACCTCGGCGAAGGTGCTGCCGTCCGGGCGGTCTCGGCCGGTCCCGTCGACCGCGACGATGTCCGCGCCCGCCTCGGCGACCGCCCGGACGGCCGTCAGGGTCGGGGTGATGTAGACCGGAGCCCCGCCGAGCTTCCACAGCCCGATGATCGGCACGGTGGTCAGCGCGCGGACCGCCGCGACGTCGTCGGGTCCTTCCAGGCGCAGCCCGCTCGCCCCGCCGGTCAGCACCGTGAGCGCCATCGCGGACATGTGCGCGGGACCGCGCAGCGGCTCGCCCTCGCCCGCCTGGCAGGACACGATCAGCCGGCCCCGCAGGGTCGCGAGCGCGTCGACCGGTCCTGTGCTCATCGCGGCGACCCCGTCTGGTCGACGATCACCACGTCGATCTCGAAGGTTCGGTCCCACGGGAAGCTCAGGCTCCCGGGGACGAGGCGGAGCCCTTCCAGGCCGGCGCTGCCAGCCAGGACGTCGCTGAGCTCCCGCTCCCACGCGGGGGCCGCCGGGTGCGCACCGCTCACCGCGTCGTGACGGGCCGGGTCGGAGCCGAGCTCGACCCGGGCCTTGTGCCGCACGAGGGACATCCAGCCGTAGTCCTCGACCACGCGCCGGGCGATCGCCACCCGGTGCGCCGAGGCGTCGAAGGTTCCGCCGACCCGGCCGAGGTAGGCCACGACGAGCTGGGCGGCGACGGTCCCCAGGGTGTTGCCGGCGGTGTTCCAGGCGCCGTAGCCGTCCAGGCGCGACCAGTCCAGGACGGGACGCAGGGTCTCCACGAGCGCCGGGTCGGCGCCGTTGGGCTGCGCGACGTCGGCCAGCGCCACCCGGTGCCCGGCCGCGAGCAGCGCCTCGACCTCGGCCGCGGTGCGTGCCGCACCGTCCCAGTCCCACGTCTGGGGGTCGGTTCCGGCCCAGCTCGCGTGGTCGACGGCGCAGCCGGCGCGCGGGCCGCACTCGGGGCAGAACGGCGGGTGGACCACGAGGACGACGTCCGCGTCACCCACGTCGTCGACGACCCGGGCGCCGGCGGCCTCGAGCTGGCGCACGACCGTGAGGCGCACCGGTCCGGTCTCGTACGGGGCGGGGCGGTCAAGACCGTCGGCGTCGGCGCACCTCAGGGCGACCGTCGGGCCGTCCACGCCCATGTGCTGACCGATCGCTCGAGCGACGAGCACCGCACCGGTCTCGTCCGCGCCAGGGTGCACGATCACGCGGTCGGTCGTCCCCACGATCTGCGACCACCGTGCCAGGTCGCCCTGGGCGCGGGCGGAGAGCGAGCGGTGCGCGGCGTCGTCGACGCCGATGACGAGCGAGGCGAGGGTGCCGCGCTGGGCCAGACCGAGCGCGGCGAGGGCCAGCGTGTGCTGGCGCAGGCGCCGGCCCGTCCAGTCGGTCGCGACGTCGTCGGGCACGTCGGGGGCGACGGCGCGGCGGGCCGCGGCGAGGTCCTCCTCGGTCGAGGCGAGCTGCGCGGACAGGGCGTGCAGAGACGGGCCGACGGTGGTCCAGTAGTCCGGCTCCTCCATCGCGTCCAGGCTGTTCGGGGTGCGGGGCACGACGATCGCGGCGTGCACCGGACCGCCGGTCTCCTTGAGCGGCCGCCAGTGGGCGAGCACCTCGTCGAGGTCCTCATGGCCGATCCGCGACCCGATGAGACCGCCGAAGCCGAGGGCGTCGAGACTGACCACGGCCGCGTCGGTGCGGGCCCGGGAGGCGCGGAACCAGGCTGAGACGGTCTGCGGGTCCGGGGCTGTCCGGCAGCGTGGGCGCAGCTCGAGGGGCGGGGTCTCGACCGTCACCCCGGCGATGGCAGCCACCTCCTGCGGGATCGCCCGGGTGGCGGGGCGATCGTCGAGCGGGATCAGGGTGAGCGTGATCATGAGACTCCTCGTCCTTTGGGTCGCTCGGCAACTGGTGGGTGGGGTGTTCGGGCAGCGCGCCGGGGAAGCACGGAGCGGGCGAGGGCGGGTGGCTCCGCCGCGGCCGAGACGAGCAGGCTGGCACCGAGCGCCACGGCGTGCCCGTGGAGCTCCCCCGGACAGATCTCGAGGTCGAGCAGCTGGGCCATGGCCGTCTCGGCGAAGGCGATCCGGGTCTCTGCGAGAAGCAGCTCCCCCACCTGGAGCGCCCCGCCGCCCACCACGATCAGCCGCGGGTCGACGACGTTGGACAGCGAGGCCAGCGCCGTGCCGAGCCCTTGGCCGGCGAGCCGGACTGCGTCGGCGGCGCGCTCGTCGCCGGCCCGCAGCGCTTCCGCCACGTCGATGAGGCTGGCGGCGCTGCCGCCGGCGCTCCGGTAGGTCTCGACCATCCCGGGGCCTGACGCGATGGCTTCCACGTGCCCGCGCCGCCCGCACTGGCACAGTCGGTCGGTGGCTTGCGGCACTGCCATGTGTCCCACATGACCGGCCAGGTGGTGCGCGCCCACGAGCGGCGTCCCGTCGATGACCACCGACCCGCCGACCCCCGTACCCACGGTGACGGCGACGAAGCTCGTGATCCCGGCCGCGGCACCGAATCGGCCTTCGCCGATCGAGAACGCGATGACGTCGTTGACCACGCTGACCTGCGCCCAGTCCAGACGCCCGGAGAGCTCGAGCGCAAGCTCCGTCCCTGCCCAGCCGGGCAGCGCGTCGGTCGCGGACAGGATCGTCCCGGTGCGGTGGTCGACGACTCCGGCCGTCCCCACGCCGAGGTGACGGACCGGGCCGGGCCCGGCGACCTCCCGGACGATCCGGGCACCTTCCGCCAGGACCGCTTCTGGGCCGCCGCTGACCGGCGTCGGCGTCTCGCAGGAGGCGAGGATCGCCCCTGTCGAGTCGGCGATGACGGCGAGCATCTTGGTGCCGCCGATGTCCAGGCCGATGCGGTGCGCGACGCGCCGTCCGACGAGGCGCTCGGGGCTCATGAGCGTGCCCCGCGGTGGACCGAGAAGGTGAAGTCATACCGGTCGGCCCGGTACAGGCTGTGGGCACGCTCGATCGGCCGGCCGTCCGCGGTGTAGGTCACCCGGGAGACGCTGAACGCGGCGGAGTGCGGTGCGACGTCGAGCAGGGCGCCCTGGTCGGGGGTGACCACCGTCGCCCGGATGGTCTGGGAGGCCATCTCCGGCTCGACACCGAGGCTCCGCAACGTGTCGTAGAGGGACGTGACCGGTCCGGTGGCGAAGTCCGTCGGCACGATGTGCGCCGAGAGCCACACCTGCTCGATGCAGAGCGGGAGCCCGTCCGCGGTCCGGACGCGCTCGAGGTGGACGACCGGCTCGCCGGGCGAGAGACCGAGGTCCGCCGCCACGTCCGCCTCAGCGGGCAGGTGCCGGACCTGCTGGGAGCTGGCTCCGGGTGTCATCCCGCGCGCCCGCACGTCCTCGCTGAACGACGTCAGCGAGAGGGACTTGCTGATCATCGCCGGGTCGGCGACGTAGGTCCCTGAGCCCCGCCGGCGGTACACCAGACCATCCTCGACGAGCAGGCTCAGCGCGCGGCGCACCGTCATCCGGGAGACCGCATAGGTGGCCATGAGCGCTCGCTCGGAGGGCAGCGGGTCGTGCGGGGCGAGGCCGGCGGCGATGTCGGCGGCGATCAGCGCGCGCAGGGACTCGTACTTGAGGTCCGGTCTCGGATCGGTCATGGTCTCCACGGCGGAGCCTCTCTTCACGGATCGAGGAGGCACACACCCGATAACTGGTCCGTACCACTTCCCGTCACTGTACGCACGTCCGGCGGGCAGCACAATGCCCGGGGCGACTGCGGTCCGTACCGGTCAGGCGCTCCGAGCACGCTCCGACCAGCATCGACCCGGCTCAGCAGACGCAGCAGAGCCCCGGCTGACCTTGGCCAGCCGGGGCTCTGCTCCGCGAATCACGCGTGAGTCACGCGGGGAGTCACACAGAAAGTCACACGGTCAGGAGCGACCCGAGGACGGAGGTGAAGAACGCCAGACCGTCGGTCCCGGCGCGCGGCCCGGCCGCCGCGTCGGTGCCGAACCCGGCCTCGACAGCGTGCTCGGGGTGGGGCATGAGCCCGACGACGTTCCCGGCCGCGTTCGAGATGCCCGCGATCCCGCGGCGCGACCCGTTGGGGTTCTCCCCGGCGTAGCGGACCACGACGCGGCCCTCGCCCTCGAGCTCGTCGAGGGTGCGCTCGTCGGCGACGAACTGCCCGTCCTGGTTCTTCAGCGGGACGGTGATCCGCTGGCCGGCCTTGAAGTGACGGGTCCACGCCGTCGTCGCGTTCTCCACGATGAGCTCCTGCTCGCGGCACAGGAACGCGAGGTGCTCGTTCTTGATCATCGAGCCGGGGAGCAGGTGGGACTCGGTGAGGATCTGGAAGCCGTTGCAGATCCCGAGCACGGGCAGGCCGCCGTTCGCGGCGTCCACGAGGACGTCCATGACCGGCGCGAACCGGGAGATGGCCCCGGCCCGCAGGTAGTCCCCGTAGGAGAACCCGCCGGGCAGCACGACCGCGTCGACGTCCTTGAGATCGGCATCGGCGTGCCACAGCGAGACCGGATGGCCGCCGGCCAGGCGCACCGCGCGCACGGCGTCACGGTCGTCGAGGGTGCCGGGGAAGGTGATGACGCCGATCCGGGCGCCGCCGAGCGCTTCGCTCATGCCGAGGCGACCGTGTCGAGCGTCGCGGCGTCGACGACGCTCACGACGTCCTCGATGATCGGGTTGGACAGGACACGGTCAGCGGCCTCACGAGCGGCGGCGAGGACCTCGGGGGTGACGTCGCCGTCCACCTCGAGCTCGAACCGCTTCCCCTGACGGACGCTGAGGAAACCGGTGAACCCGAGGCGCGGCAGCGCACCGGCGACGGCCTTCCCCTGCGGGTCGAGGATCTCAGGCTTGGGCATGACGTCGACGACTACGCGTCCCACGGGGGCTCCTAGTGCTGGGGTCTGATCACGCGCCTGGACCTGAACACGTGACGGGCAAGGGCGCCGGCCGGAATCCGGCGAGGATCGCACGGTACAGACGAGGCGCTGCGGCCTAGTTTATCGCCACTCAGCCCCGGGGAGAGGACCCGTCCCGCCCCTGAGACGTCAGGACCGGTCACGGCGTCGTCGGGGTGTGCGCTGCGGTGTGCGCCGCCGTGTGCGTCGGGGCGTCAGCCCTCGGCCTTACCGCGCCGCCAGTAGCCCATGAAGGCGACCGAGCGACGGTCGACGCCGAGGTCGCGCACGAGGTGACGACGCAGGTCCTTGACGACGCCGGCCTCTCCCGCGATCCAGGCGTAGCATCCGCGGACGGTGCGCTCGGGGAAGCGCGACGGCGCAGCGGCGTGGGCGGCGGCTGCGCCGGCGTCGGCGGTCGGGACCTCCCAGAGGATCCCCGCGTCGATGTCGACGTCTTCCAGCTCGACGGCGGAGGCGGACAGATCGGCGCAGCCGCGCATGTGCTCGCGGACCGCACGGTCCAGCAGCACGCCGTGCTCGTGACCGACCGCTCCGGCGTCCGTGCCGCGGCGGGGCAGCCAGGTGAGGTGGACGCCGTCGGGCAGGGCGACGGGGAGGGCGTCGCCCTCCTCGGGGACCTCGATGAAGGCGTGCGCGCGGGTGCCGGGGGCGAGGGACTCAAGGATCGTCGTGATGGCCGGCGCGGCGGTCTCGTCGCCGGCGAGCACGAGGGTGGTCGCCTCCGCGGGCGGCGCCCACTCGATGCCCGACGGCGGGCCGTCGTAGCGTCCGTTCGGGCCGATCAGCACGCTCTCCGCGCCTGGGCGGGCGGCTGCGACCCAGCGGGAGGCGGGCCCGTCGTGCTCGCCGTCACCGTCGCCGTGCAGGACGAAGTCGATGTCGACCTCGCCGAGCCCTGCGTCGGGTCGGACGGCGCGGACGGTGTAGGTGCGGAGCGGGCAGCGCTCTTCGTCGGGGAGCTCGCGCCAGGCCTGGTACCAGGAGTCGCCGGCGAAGTCGGCGGCCATCGGAGCACGTCCGGCAGGGGTGGGCAGGACCACCTTGATCCGCTGGTCGAGCCCGTCCGTCCCGAAGACGTGCAGGTCAGGGCCGGTGAACGTGATCCTCACGAAGGACGGCGAGAGGCGTCGCACCCGGGCCACGGTCACCGCGAAGACGCGGTAGGCCGGCTCGGTGCGGTCCATGGTCTGGGTCTGCGCGCTCGTCGACATGGTCCGAGTATGGCATGCCTTACCTTGGTTGGGTATGGGGTGCCTAACCCTCGGAGTGGGTGCTACGTCACACTCTGGAGCAGATGGCTAGCAGATGGCTCTCGACGGGTTCAGGACCCGTTCCGAGCCGTTCGGCGGACCGCGATGCGCCGCCAGAGCGGAAGGAGCGCCGTGGGGCAGTTGCCGCCGATGTGCTTGGCCCAGACATATCGCGCCGCGTGCTTGAAGACCATCGCCACGAGGATGAGGAAGGCGAACCAGGCGAGCAGGAACGCGGGGGCCCAGGGAGGCGGGGCGCTCGACTCCCCGAACATCCAGATCGGCCCGCCGACGGAGATGACGGCCGCCAGCACGTAGATGGGCAGCATCGTGCGCGCCTCGTAGAGCGGCCCGAGCAGGTCGTCGATCACCCAGCACCGATACCGTCCCGGCAGGCGCCGATCGAGCATCCGGTAGCCCAGCCACGCCCAGAACCCGGGGTGCTCACGCCAGCGCAGCGCCCAGCCGGCCCGCAGCACGGCCAGCCCTTCACGGACCGGGACCGTGCGCGCTCGCTCCGGCGCGACGTCGGCCAGCATGCCGAGCAGGTCCGGGCCATAGGTGGCGCGCCAGCGGCGCGGGTAGGCGTGCAACCACAGTCGCGCGGACAGGTCGAACAGGGCCAGCCGGCCCGTCGTCGGGGTCGCCATCCTCACGCACCGCCCAGCGCAGGACGCTGCCCGAGGCCGCGCCGCCCGGCGTCGAGCACCTGCTGGGCGCGGGCCGCGAGCTGGGCGAGGCGCAGCGTCTCGCCCTGTGCGGCCTGCGCCCCGGCGTCGGTCGCCCGGTAGTAGCGGCGCTGCCGTCCGTCGACGACCTCGTCGCCTGCGCCGACCACCAGACCCGCCGCGAGCAGGCGGTCGAGGTTGCCGTAGAGGGTCCCGGCCGCGAGCTTGACGTCGCCCGCGGACAGCTCGACGACGGCCTGGATCACGGCGTAGCCGTGCCGCCGCTCCCCCACGAGCGAGAGCAGGATGAGATAGCTCTGCCGAGTCATCCGGAATGCGTCTGTCATAGACGATATATATCGCCTGACGACCCATAGCGCAACCCCCGCAGATGCCGACGCCGGCAGCTCCCCGCTCGCCGCGCCCACCCACCCCCTGCACAGGCCCACCCCACCAGCCCTTGCACCGACCACCCCACCGACCACTGCGTACGGTGCGTGCTCTTGTCTACGGTGCGCGTTCTTGAACACGCGCACCGTAGACAAGTGCACGCACCGAACGCTCAGCCGTGGGTCGGGGAGGGGCAGGGGTGGGTGGGCCGGGAGTCGGGGGCGGGCGCCGTGGGGGTGGGCGCCGTGGGGGTGGGCGCCGTGGGGGTGGGCGCCGTGAGGTCGGTTCGACCCGTACCCGATCAGCTCAGAACAGGGACTCGCCTGTCAGGCGGTAGTAGGCGTCCAGGTAGCGGGTCCGGGTCGCCTGCACGACGTCGTCGGCCAGCGCGGGCGGCGGTGCGTCCCCGGTGCGGTCCCAGCCGGAGGCCGGTGAGGCGAGCCAGTCGCGGATCGGCTGCTTGTCGAAGCTCGGCTGGGACTGGCCGGGCGCCCATCCGTCCAGGGCCCAGAAGCGGGAGGAGTCGGGGGTGAGCACCTCGTCGCCCAGGACGATGTGCCCGAGCGGGTCGGTCCCGAACTCGAACTTCGTGTCCGCGAGGATCACCCCGCGCGAGCGTGCGATCGCCTCGGCCCGTGCGTACACGGCCAGCGTGAGCGAGCGCAGGTGCTCGGCGGCGGGCTCTCCGATCTTGGCGGCGACCACCTCGAAGCTGACGTTCTCGTCGTGCTCGCCCACCTCGGCCTTGGTCGCCGGGGTGAAGATCGGCTCGGGCAGCCGGGACCCGTCGACGAGCCCGGCCGGCAGCGGCACACCGCACACCGACTGGCTCTCGCGGTACTCCATCAGCCCGGAGCCGGTGAGGTACCCGCGCGCCACGCACTCGACCGGGAACATCTCGAGCCGGCGGCAGATCATCGAGCGACCCGCGACGATCTCGGGGACCAGGCCGTCGCCGGCCAGGGTCGAGATCTCGGTGCTGACGACGTGGTTGTCGACGATGTCGGAGAACTGGTCGAACCACCACAGGCTCAGCTGGGTGAGGATCGTGCCCTTGTCCGGGATCCCCGGGGAGAGCACGTGGTCGTAGGCGCTCACCCGGTCCGAGGCGACGACGAGGACGACGTCGCCGAGCGGGTGCACGCCGCCGTAGTGGGCGAGGTCGGGTTCGTAGAGGTCACGGACCTTGCCGGAGTAGGTGTGCCGCCACCCCGCCAGGACGGGGGCGTCGGAGTCGAATCCGGCGCTCATCGCACGGTCCCGGAGGCCTGGCCTGCGGCAGCAGCCCGGGCGATGTCGGTGCGGTGGTGCGATCCGGCCAGCACGATGGCGTCCACACCGGCATAGGCCCGACGCCGGGCCTCGGCCAGGTCCTCCCCCACGCCGACGACCGAGAGCACCCGTCCGCCAGCGCTCACCAGCTGTCCGTCGGAGTCGATCGCGGTGCCGGCGTGCAGCACGTGGACGCCGTCGACGAGGTCGGCCTCGGTGATCCCGGTGATCGGGTCGCCGTTCCTCACGTTCGCCGGGTAGCCGTTCGCGGCGACCACGACGGTCACCGCGGCGGAGTCGGCCCAGCGCAGCCGGGGCAGCTCGGCCAGCATCCCGGTGGCCGCGGCGAGCAGCAGCGCCGACAGCGGGGTCTGCAGCCGGGACAGCACGACCTGGGTCTCGGGGTCACCGAAGCGCGCGTTGAACTCGATGACCCGGGTGCCGCGGCTGGTGAGCGCAAGGCCCACGTAGAGCACGCCGGCGAAGGGTGTGCCCCGGGCCTTCATCTCGTCGATGGTCGGCTGCGCAACCCGCGCGACGACCTGCTCGACGAGGCCGGCGGGCGCCCACGGAAGCGGGCTGTAGGCACCCATCCCGCCGGTGTTGGGGCCGGCGTCGTCGTCGTGGGCGCGCTTGAAGTCCTGGGCCGGGGCGAGCGGGACGACGGTCTCGCCGTCGCTGATGCAGAACAGCGACACCTCGGGACCGTCGAGGAACTCCTCGATGACCACCCGGGGGTCGCCGCCGCGGTCGGGGTTGGCCAAGCACGCTCGCGCGTGATCGAGCGCCTCGACCCGATCGGTGGTCACGACGACGCCCTTGCCTGCCGCGAGGCCGTCGTCCTTGACGACGTAGGGCGGGCCGAAGGCGTCGAGAGCCTCGGCGACCTGGTCGACGGTCGAGCACACGTGCGCCATCGCCGTCGGGACCTCGGCGGCCGCCATGACGTCCTTGGCGAAAGCCTTGGATCCTTCCAGGCGCGCGGCGTCGGCGCTCGGTCCGAAGACCGCGATGCCGGCGGCCTTGACCGCGTCGGCCACGCCCGCGACGAGCGGAGCCTCAGGCCCGACGACGACGAGCTCGGCGCCGAGGGAGCGGGCCAGCGCGGTCACCGCGGCACCGTCGAGGGCGTCCACCGCATGCAGGGTGGCGAGCTCGGCGATGCCCGGGTTCCCGGGGGCCACGTGCAGCTCGTGCGGGCCCCCTGCGGGTGTCTCCTGCGCGAGGGAATGAACGATGGCGTGCTCGCGAGCACCGGACCCGATGACAAGAATCTTCACGCCGCCGAGTCTAGCGGCGAACCCCCCGGACGCCCCCGGCCCGTCCATCCCGCACTCGAGCTCGCGGGCGAGCACGCCCCTCGCCCGCGACCTCGTGAGCTCGCCCACGACCTCGTGAGCCAGGACGGTTCCCGGGCGGGGAACGGTCCTGGCTCACGAGGTCGCGGATTCCCTCACGAGGTCGTGGGGGCGCGGGGCGGGTCGAGCTGGGGGCTAGTCGAGCAGGTCGAAGCGCTGGATCGTGGCCTCACGGTCGGGGCCTACCCCGATCGACGACATCCGGGTGCCGGACATCGCCTCGAGCGCGAGGACGTAGGCCTTCGCGTTCTCGGGCAGCTCGTCGAAGGTCCGGACGCCGGTGATGTCCTCGGTCCAGCCGTCGAACTCCTGGTAGATCGGCTTGGCGTGGTGGTACGCGCTCTGGTCGAGGGGCATCTCGTCGTAGCGCACGCCGTCGACGTCGTAGGCCACGCACACGGGGATCTTCTCGATCCCGGTGAGCACGTCGAGCTTGGTCAGCACGAAGTCGGTCAGGCCGTTGACGCGGGAGGAGTAGCGCGCGATGACGGCGTCGTACCAGCCGCAGCGGCGCGGACGTCCGGTCGTGACGCCGACCTCGTGGCCGACGGTGCGCAGGAACTCCCCCGACTCGTCGAAGAGCTCGGTCGGGAAGGGGCCCTCGCCGACGCGGGTCGTGTACGCCTTGATGACGCCGACCACCCGGTCGATGCGGGTCGGTCCGACGCCGGATCCGGTGCAGACGCCACCGGCGGTCGCGTTGGACGAGGTGACGAAGGGGTAGGTGCCGTGGTCGACGTCGAGCATCGTGGCCTGGCCACCCTCGAACAGCACGGTCTTGCCCTCGTCGAGGGCCTTGTTCAGCACGAGGGAGGTGTCGGCCACCATCGAGCGCAGGCGCTCGGTGTACGTCAGCAGCTCCTCGACGGTCTCGTCGACCGTGATCGCGCGGCGGTTGAAGACCTTGACGAGCAGCTGGTTCTTCTGCTCGAGCGCGCCCTCGACCTTCGCCCGCAGGATCTTCTCGTCGAAGAGGTCCCACACGCGGATGCCGACCCGGTTGATCTTGTCGGAGTACGTCGGGCCGATGCCGCGCCCGGTCGTGCCGATCTTGCGCTTGCCCAGGAACCGCTCGGTGATCTTGTCCATCGTCCGGTTGTACGGCGCGATGACGTGCGCGCTGCCGGAGACGAGCAGGCGGGAGACGTCCACCCCGCGGGCGATCAGCGCGTCGAGCTCCTCGTAGAGGACCTCGACGTCGATGACGACGCCGTTGCCGATGACGGGGGTGACCCCGGGCGAGAGGATGCCGGACGGAAGCAGGTGCAGTGCGTACTTCTCACCGCCGACGACGACCGTGTGCCCGGCGTTGTTCCCGCCGTTGAACTTCACGACGAAATCGACCCGGGAACCGAGCTGATCGGTTGCCTTGCCCTTGCCTTCGTCTCCCCATTGGGCTCCGACGACTACCACGGCTGGCATGGAATCCCCACTTTCGACCTGCCTGGGTGTGGGCGCCTCCGCGCGTCAACATCGCGCCGGTGCACCGGACAACCGGGCGGCAGTGGCCCCGATTTCCCCGATGAGTTTACCGTCGATTGTGGTTACCGCAGCGCCGCCACGGCGTCGGTCGAGACACCAGAGTCCGCGAGGAAGGCCTGGCAGCGGGCTGCCTCGTCGCTCTCGCCGATGATCTCGGCGGCTTCGGCGAGGGCGAGCAGTGCCCGCAGGAAGCCCTGGTTCGCCTCGTGGTCGACGGGGATCGGCCCCTGGCCGCGCCACCCGGCCTTGCGCAAGGAGTCGAGCCCGCGGTGGTAGCCGGTGCGGGCGAACGCATAGGCCGTGACCTCGTCGCCGCGGTCGAGCGCGCCCTCGGCGAGGACCGCCCACACGTACGACGACGCCGGGTAGTCGCGGGCGACGTCGGCCACCGCGCGGCCGCCGGCGACCTCGGCCCGTGCGGCCATGTCGGGGTGGTCTGCGCCCAGGAGGGTGGGGGCGATGCCGCCGAGAAGGTTCGTGGGAACAGGACCGGAAGAATGCGGGACATGGCTCATGCTGCCATTGTGCCTCGTGAGACGGCCAGGACGCGCTGCCCCTCATGAAGACGTCCATCATCGAAGGTGCAGGGCCCGGCGGGCGTGGTTAGAGTCTGTAGTCATGATCCAGATCGCAACCTCCCCGGCCACCACCACACTGGTGATCGCAGGCGATCTCGATCTCGCCGAACGCGACCAGTTCCCGGAGATCGCCGCCCGCGTCGTCGGCTTGCGTCGCCAGCTCCTGGTGATCGACATGTGCCGGGTCACGTTCATGGACTCCACCGGCGCGGCGTTCCTCATCTCCCTCGCAGATTCCGGCCGCAAGCGCGGCGGTGCGACCGTGCTGCGCGGCTGCGACGACCGCGACATGTTCGTGCTCGAGGTCTGCGGGGCGCTCGAGCTGTTCCGGATCGACCCGGACCACTCCTGCAACCCGGTGACGCCGCCGTCGGGCGTCCCTGTTGTCAACGGGCCCGAGGCCGTCACCGGGCCTGAGGCCGTCACCGGGCCCGAGCGCCGCGTCTGACCCAGCCCGCCTGTCGGCTCTGCCGGCACGTGCGCCAGCGGCTACTGCTGCGACCTTCTACTGGTGCGAGCTCTCACTGCTGCGAGCTGCGGATCTTCGCCCAGACGAGCTTGCCCGTCCCGCTCGGACGCCAGCCCCAGTCCGCGAGCCGCTCGACGATCTGCATCCCATAGCCGCCCAGCCGGTTGGCGTGCCCGTCGGTCGTGACGGGCGGGGCAGGGTTGGAGTCCTCGACCTCGATGCGCAGCCCGTCCCCGGTGTCGAAGAACCGCAGCGAGATGTGCCCCCATCCGTGCAGGACCGCGTTGGCCACAAGCTCGGAGACCACCAGCTCGGCGTTTGCCACGTCCCCGAGCTCCCAGGCCTGGCAGGTGCGCAGGACGGCGTGCCGGGCCCGCCCGATGGACGCCGGCTCGCTCGGCAGCAGCCACCGCCGCGACCGGGGGCTCATCGCCGGGGGCGCGCTGTCGGACATCGGGTCCGGCACCCGCACGACGACGACGGCGACATCGTCCTCGGGCGCGTCGGCCAGGCGGGCGAGCAGCTCCTCACCGATCCCGGCGGCGTCGGTCGCGGTGGTCCGCTCGGCCGCGTCGATGAGCGCGGCGAGTCCCGCTCGCAGCGCCCGGTCCCGGCGCTCGATCAGGCCGTCGGTGTAGAAGACCAGTGCATCGCCGGGCTCGAGGATCTCCGCGGCGGTCCCGCGGGAACGGGAGCCGAACCCGATGAGGGCACCCCCAGCCCCGCTCAGCTGGGACACGGTCCCGGCGCGGACCAGCAGCGGGGGCAGGTGACCGGCGCGGGAGTACTCGAGCCGCCACCGGCCGGGCTTCTCGGTCGCACCTGGGGCGTCCGAGGCGACCCGGCGCAGCGTGCCGTAGACCAGGCTCGCTGAGCGCGGGATCCGCATCCCCACCACCAGCTGGTCGACCCGTTCCAGGACCGGGCCCGGCGTCGTCAGCTCGAAGGCGTAGGACCGCACGACCGAGCGCAGCTGCCCCATGGTCGCGGCAGCCTCGATGTCGTGGCCGACGACGTCCCCGATGACCAGCCCCGCGACCTCGTCATCGATCTGCAGCACGTCATACCAGTCACCACCCACCTGGGCATGGTCCGAGGTCGGCGCGTAGTAGGTCCACACGTCCAGGCCGGCGATGTCGACCTGCTCGGGGAGCATGGCACGCTGCAGCGTCTCGGCGAGCTGGTGCTCGCGGGCGTACAAGCGCACGTTGTCGATCGCCATCCCCACCCGCCGCGCCACGACGTGCAGCAGCGTCATGGCCGTCGCGTCCATGTCGGCGATCCCGTCGCCTGCCGGTTCGGTCGGGGTGGTCACCAGGAGTCCGAGCACCCGTCGCCGACCGGGGACGGGGTGCACCACGACGACCGGACTCCGGCGCTCACGGTCGGTGTGGGAGAGCCCCATCCGCGTCCGGAGCTCGGCGGCGAGCGACCAGGCCGCCGTCGCCGCCGGATAGTCGGTGCGCAGCGCGAAGGCGATCGGGCCGGGGACGAGCCCGTCGAGGAGGTCCTGCAGCGGGTCGACGAACGGGAGGATCGCCTCCGTGGGGGTGGTGCTGTCCCCAGGAGTGCGAGAGTCACCGAGCGCATCGACTCCCGCCGCCGCGTCGCGGGCCAGCCGGTTCGGCCCGGACGAGGTCGCGACGTTGATCCCCTCGGAGTAGACGAGGCCGTTGTCGTTGAGGTAGAAACCAGCCCACCCCACCACGCCGTGCTGCAGGTGCTGGGCCACCTCCCGCAGGACGTAGGGATAGTCGAGGTCGGTGAGCAGGTCCGAGACGAGCGAAACGAGGTCGAGGGTGTTGCGGGCTGCGCGCTCGACGGCGATCAGCCGTTCCTGCTCGTCGTGCTCGACGACCTGCTGGGACACGTCGGTGATCATCGCCACCCACTGCCGGACGACGTCGGCCTCGTCACGGACCGGCGCGACGCAGTACTCGCACCAGATCAGGCCTCCGTCGGCGCGCGCGTTGAGCATCCGCCAGGTGAGCGGCAGCTCGTCACCGTTGTCAGGGCGGTCATGGCCGTCACCGACGTCACCGTTGTGACCGTCGTCGCGCAGGTCGTCCCGGATGGCCGCGAAGTCGAATCCGGTGCTCCCGGGGGCCTCGAGGATCGTCAACGGCAGCCCGACGACGTCGCGCGCGGGGTAGCCGGTGAGCCGGGAGAACGAGTCGTTCGCCCAGACGATCGTGGGGACGACGGACTCGGGATCGAGGATGAGAGTGGCGATCCCCGCGGCCTGGAGGGCGCGGTCGCGCACCCCGGTCAGATCGCTCGCATCATCGCGAGAACCCGGCCCGGCAGGCAGGCGCATACGTGCGCTCTGCATCGAGGACTCCACCGATGTCTCCTAACGTCTTCCCGCTACTAGCCAATCGGCCGCCGACCGGACACAATGGTCGTCTGCCGAAGGGAGCATTTGTGGGCGACGTTAACACTCCAACCGCTGGTCAGCCTCTCCAGTCCGCGCGACCTGAGTCGCGCACGACGATCGGGGCGGTGACGAGCCGTGCTGTCGAGCCCGGAAGCGTGCACGTCATCGTCGGAACCACGCACACCCGCGTCGTACTCTCCGGTGAGATCGACGCGGATCTCGCCGCGGATCTCAACCAGGCCACCCTCGACGTCCAGGATGCCCGGCTGGCTGTGGAGATCGACGCGCACCATGTGACCTTCATGGACTCGACCGGGGTGGCGTTCCTCGCGCGCCTGACTGCTGTCACCGAGGGACCGGTGCGGATCTTCAACACCCCGCCCACCGTGCGGTTCCTGCTCGAGGTGACGAGCATCGGGAACATGCTCGAGATCGTCGAAGGCAGCCCCACCGATGACACCTTCACCGCTCCCGCACCCGCAGCTCCGCGCGGCGGCGGGCACCTGCGCTCCACCGACTGATCGGTGTCGCCTGATCAGATTCGCGTGATCCGTCTCGGCTGACTGACCCGTGACGCTGACTGACCTGTGATGCACGAAGGCCCCGGTGAGATCACCGGGGCCTTCGTGCGTTCAGAAGCGTTCAGAGACGATCAGGAGCGATCAGCGGCCGATGCTCTGGCCGGCCGAACGCAGCTGCTGCGCAGCCTCGACGATGCGAGCGGCCATGCCTGCCTCGGCAGCCTTGCCCCAGGCGCGCGGGTCGTAAGCCTTCTTGTTGCCCACTTCGCCGTCGACCTTGAGGACGCCGTCGTAGTTGCGGAGCATGTGGTCGACGACCGGACGCGTGTAGGCGTACTGGGTGTCGGTGTCGACGTTCATCTTGATGACACCGTTGTCGACAGCCTCGGAGATCTCCTCGGCCGTGGAGCCGGAGCCGCCGTGGAAGACGAGGTCGAAGGGGTTCTCCTTGCCGAGAACCGAGCCAACACCCTCCTGGATCTCCTTGAGGAGGGACGGACGCAGCTTGACCGCACCGGGCTTGTAGACGCCGTGCACGTTGCCGAAGGTCAGAGCCGTGAGGTAACGACCCTTCTCGCCGGTACCGAGCGCACGGACGGTCGCGAGGCCGTCGGCCACGGTCGTGTAGAGCTTCTCGTTGATCTCGGCCTCGTGGCCGTCTTCCTCGCCACCGACGACGCCAACCTCGATCTCGAGGATGGTGCGAGCGGCGACCGAGAGCTCAAGGAGCTCCTCGGCGATGATGAGGTTCTCCTCGAGCGGCACGGTCGAGCCGTCCCACATGTGCGACTGGAACGTGGGGAGCTTGCCAGCCTTGACCTGCTCGGCCTCGAGGGCGAGCAGCGGGCGGACCCAGGAGTCGAGGTTCTGCTTGGCGCAGTGGTCCGTGTGGATCGCGACGGTGATGCCGTAGTTCTTGGCGACCTCGGTCGCGTACGCGGCGAGCGCGAGCGATCCGGAGACGCGGTTCTTGATGGTCGAGCCGGAGGCGTACTCCGCGCCACCGACCGACACCTGGATGATGCCGTCGCTCTCGGCCTCGGCGAAGCCCTGGAGCGCTGCGGTGATGGACGAGGACGACGTGATGTTCACGGCCGGGTAGGCGAACTTGCCCGCCTTCGCGCGGTCGATCATCTCGGCGTAGACCTCTGGGGTTGCGATGGCCATCGAAAGACTCCTGTGAGAGAGGGGACAGAACTGTTCCTCCCAAGTTTGTCATGAAACCGCGACGGCAGGCCTAGGCCGTTCGGCCCGTGGGCAGAGGTACCCATTGCAACCTCTCAACCCGGGTCAATACGCTCACTACGGTCGACATCGTAGGGCTGCACGGTCAGCGACGATGACAAGAACCAGACATCCAGGGGGAACCACATGCAGAGCATTGACGTCAACACCCAAGCCTTGACGTTCAGCGCCGATCGTCTCGGCGACGCGGCTGACGCCACAAGGTCGTTGCGACTCGATGTGCCGCTGGGAGGCGTGCCCACGGCAATGCCCGGGAGCGCGAGCGCCATCGCCGCCGACCTTGCGCGCACGGCATGGATTGAACACGCGACGAGGTGGACGAGGCAGGCGGACGCCCAGGTCGACGCGATGCGTGCCGCCGCACTCACCTACGGGCACTCTGACTCCACCGTCAATGGATTTCTGGCGCCCGCACCCGAGACGGTGTTCTGACCGATGCCGACCATCTCGACGATTCTCAGCTGGGACGCGCGCGCTCTCGACCCGATCGGTGACCAGCTGGTGGGGCGCCGGAGGACGTTGCTCAGCCTCCAGGACGAACTCGACGACGGCGCCCCGCCGCCGTCGTGGCTGGCTCCAGCCGCGGACAGGGCGCGTCGTGAGCATCGCCGCCTCGCCACCGACCTCGGCGATCTGGTGGCCGAGGTGTCAATGGTCATCCACGCCATCGACACAGCGGTGGAGACTGTCAAGGCAGCAGTCGGCCAGCTTGACGACGCTGCAGCTGGTGCGCACCAGAATGGCTTCCTGGTCGACCCGACGACCGGGGTGGTGCAGGAAGGACAGTCGTTCGCGCCCTCGGGGCCGAGCCTCGTGGGAGGGATCAACTTTCAGGCGCCCCCCTCTCACCTCGATCTCGATCGGCTCGCTGCACTCGACGCGTTCGCCGACCGCATCAGGGTGGCACGCCGCAACGCCCTGAATGCAGACTTTGCCCTCGCTCGGGTTCTCAACAGCGTGCACGAGGGTGCGGTATCAGGGGGAGGCGGATCCTTGGTCGAAGCGACGAAGATCGGGGACGGCCTCGGGGGCCGCGCCATGCCCCTGCCGCTCCTGCCATTTGCCAGCGAAGCGGAGTGGAACACCTGGTGGGGTGGGCTCACGGTCGAAGAGCAAGACACGATTATCAACGACGCCCCCGGCCTCATCCACAACGCGGACGGCATCCCGGCTTGGGCCAGGGACCGTGCGAACCGCAATCTCATGGACGACTACCGTCTGGAGATGACCCTGGAACTGAAGGACCTCGAAGCCGGCGCCGCTGACCAGCCTTTCGACCCTGTTGTGCTCCACCAGATGGCGGTCCTCAAGGACAAGCTGCGTGGGCTGGATGCGATCGAGGAGACCTTGGAGAAGGACGACCGCCAGCTCTTGGTCCTGGACATCAGGGGGGCTGAACAACTGCGAGCAGCGGTCGCGGTAGGCGACGTAGATACGGCAGACAACGTGGCCGTCTTCACTCCAGGTTTCACAACCACTGTCCACGGGTCTCTTGCCAAGTACGACGAAAACATGGCTCACCTCAAGAAGGCGGCGGAGGACCAGTCCTATCGCCACGGCAACGACGCCCCGACAACGGCGACGGTGACCTGGATCGGGTACGAGGCCCCACAGTGGGATACGACGCTGTCGTCGCAGAGTGTCGCATCGTCGAGCGCGGCCGAGACCGGAGGGACTGCTCTCGCAGGGTTCTTCCGCGGCATCGACGCTTCTCGTGAGAGCAACCCTCATCTGACCGCCCTAGGTCATTCCTATGGATCGACGACTACGGGATACGCCCTCCAGCAGCAGACGGGCGTGGACGACGTGGTGTTCTTCGGCTCGCCGGGGATCGGAACGAGTGATGCCAGCAACCTCGACGTTCCAGAGGGGCACATCTATCGGATCGAGGCCGCCTTTGACCCTGTCGCTGACCTGGGCGCGTTCTCGGGCGACCCGAGCCACATCTCGGGAATCTCCGGCCTCTCAGCCGAGGAGACAACGATCGAGGGATCGAGATACGGCGATTCACACATGCACAGCGACTATCTCACGGACCACACGACCAGCCAGTACAACATGGCCTCCGTCATCGCTGGGACGTCAGAGAACCTTGTCCACGACGGCGGCCGGGGCTTCGGCGACATCCACACCTGGTTCGACCCGAGGGTTCACTGACATGCGCGGCACCGGAGCCCAAGCGCTCGTCCTCCTGACTCTGGCGCTCGCCCTTGCCGGCTGCTCCGACACTGACATCATGCCCAACACGAAGGTGACAACAATGACTACCCCCGGGACAGACCTCTCGACCGGGCCTTCCATGGAGGAGGCCATCGACAATCTCGAACAGATGCGTGCCGAGGCGATTCGACGGCTCGACACCGAGCTCGGTACCGAGGACTGGGCGGTGGCCGGGTCGGGCCAGCTGCGGACGGGCTGCGCGGCCAGCCCCGACTCGCTGGACGAGCGGGTGATCCTGGAAACCCTCGCGTTCTCCACCACGTACGACACTGCGCTCTGGGAGCGTTCCGTCGAGATCGTCACCGAGGTGGCGACCGAGTACGGATTCACCACCGAGTCGCTCATCGACCGCCCCGGTGACCGCCTCATCACCGGAATGGATACGGCTGGCGCCATCTACGAATTTGGGATGGCCAAGAGAACGACGTTCTCGCTGACCACCGGGTGCCACCTGTGGGACACAAAGCCGACGCCAAAGAACTGACGCAGCCGTCAGGCGTCGGCGTGCTGGACCATCCAGGCGTGCATCGCGATCGCCGCGGCGGCCCCGGCGTTGATCGAGCGGGTCGAGCCGAACTGGGTGATGTGCAGGATGTCCCGGCTGGCCAGGCGCGCCTCCTCGGTCAGCCCGGTGCTCTCCTGGCCGAAGAGCAGCGCGCACTCGCGGGGGAAGGCATACCCTTCGATCGGGATGGACCCGGGGACGTTGTCGATCCCGATCACCGGCACGCCCGCCTCGTGCGCCCAGGTGAGGAAGGCAGCGACGTCGGGGTGGTGGCGCACGTGCTGATAGCGGTCGGTCACCATCGCGCCGCGGCGGTTCCACCTGCGTCGGCCGACGATGTGGATCTCGCTCGCGGCGAAGGCGTTCGCGGTCCGCACCACCGACCCGATGTTGAGGTCGTGCCCCCAGTTCTCGATCGCGACGTGCAACGGGTGGCGCCGGGTGTCGAGCTCGGCGACGATCGCCTCCATCGACAGATAGCGGAACTGGTCGACGACGTTGCGCCGGTCCCCCGCCGCCAGCAGCCCGGCGTCATAGCGCGGGTCGAGGTCACCCGTCTCGGTGCGCGGCCACGCCGCCTCGCCGCCGGGCCACGGGCCGACGCCGACCTCGAGCTGAGGCTCGGCGTCGTCGGCGGCCGGCTGCGCGGGGGCGGTGCTGGTCGGGTCCGCGGGGGCGGCGGTCTCGGCTGCCACCTAGACCAGCTCGATGTGCAGCGCCGCCGCGGCGGCGCGGGCCCGTGCGCGAGCCTCGTCCACGTCCGCGCCGCGGGCCAGGGCGACGGCGACCCGCCGGCGCCCGGAGACGGAGGGCTTGCCGAAGAGCCGCACCTGGGCGGTCGGGACCGCCAGGGCGTGCTCGACGCCGGTGATGACCGGCACCCCCTCCCCCTCGGCGAGCACCGCGCACGACGCCGCGGCCTGCTGACCCGGTCCGCCGATCCGGGTCACGTCCCCGGCCGGCAGCCCGAGGATCGCCCGGGCGTGCAGCGCGAACTCGCTGACGTCCTGGGACACGAGCGTCACCAGCCCCGTGTCGTGGGGGCGCGGGGAGACCTCCGAGAAGATGACGTCCTCTCCGACGACGAACACCTCGACGCCGAACACCCCGTAGCCGCCCAGGTCGTCGGTGACCGCGGTGGCGATCGCCTGCGCGCGGCGCACGACGACGTCGGGCACGTCCTGGCCCTGCCAGGACTCGCGGTAGTCGCCGTCGACCTGGGTGTGCCCGATCGGGTCGAGGAACGTCGTGCCGCCGCTGTGGCGGACGGTGAGCAGGGTGAGCTCGTAGTCGAAGTGGACGAAGCCCTCGACGATGACCCGCACGCCGGTCTCGCCCGTCCCGGTGGCCACGACCCGCCCGCCGGTGCGGGCGTAGTCCCAGGCCGCAGCGACGTCGTCGGGCGTACGGATGACGGACTGGCCCTTGCCGGAGGAGCTCATCACCGGCTTGACCACGCAGGGCAGGCCGACGGCGGCTGTCGCGGCACGCAGGCCGTCCAGAGTGTCGACGAAGCGGTAGGGCGACGTCGGCAGGGCGAGCGTCTCGGCGGCGAGGCGCCGGATTCCCTCGCGGTCCATGGTCAGGGCCGTCGCGCGGGCCGTCGGGATGACGGTCACCTGCCCGGTCGCCTCGACGTCGGCCAGCACCTGGGTGGCGATCGCCTCGATCTCGGGGACCACGAGGTCGGGGGCGACCTCGTCGATGAGCGCCCGCAGCGCGACCGGGTCGCCCATGTCGAGGACGTGGGAGGCGTGGGCGACCGCCATCGCGGGAGCACCGGCGTACCGGTCGACGGCCACCACCTCGACGCCGAGCCGGGCCAGCTCGATCGCGACCTCCTTGCCCAGCTCGCCGGAGCCGAGCAGCAGGACGCGCGGCGCGCCGTCGTGGCCAGGGGCGACGAAGGCGGGCGGGCGTGAGAACGGGACGTGGGGGGCGGGGCTGGTCATGCCTCTAGTGTGGCGCGCCCGCGGGCAGTCTGTGGGCATCGTGTGTCAGGTGCCCGACGCCGCGTGGACACACCGGAGCGGCCCTCGCCGACCACGTAGGCTGGGCCCGTGATCACCGATGCGCTCCTCTCCGCCAGCGACCAGATCGTGGCCCTCGGCCCCAGCTGGCTCAATGCCGACTCCCTCATCGAGTCGTTCGGCACATATGCGCTGATCGGGATCGTGCTCGTGGTGTTCATCGAGACGGGGCTGCTGTTCCCGTTCCTGCCCGGGGACTCGCTGCTGTTCACGGCCGGGATGCTGGTGGCTCAGGATCAGCTGGACTTCCCGCTGTGGCTGCTCTGCGTGCTGCTGTTCGTCGCCGCCTTCGCCGGTGACCAGGTGGCGTACTTCATCGGCCGCAAGGCCGGTCCGAGGATCTTCAACAAGCCGGACTCGCGGTTCTTCAAGCAGTCCTACATCGACCAGACGAACGCGTTCTTCGACAAGTACGGCGGCCGGGCGATCATCCTGGCGCGCTTCGCGCCGTTCGTGCGCACCTACGCCCCGGTCGCGGCCGGCGTCGGGAAGATGCCGTACCGCCACTTCGTGTCGTACAACATCATCGGGGCGTTCCTGTGGGGCGTGGGCATCACCGTCCTCGGGTACTTCCTCGGCCAGATCACGTTCGTCCACGACAACATCGAGGCCATCCTCGTCCTCATCGTCTTCGTCTCGGTGCTGCCGATCATCATCGAGGTGGGCCGCGGGTGGCTCGCCAAGCGCAAGTCCACCAGGGCGGACGTCACTTCACCGGCACCGGCAGAGTCGCCGGCGCCGACCGACACGAAGGGTGCCTCCTCATGACGCGGAAGATCGAGTCGTGGCTGACCGACATGGACGGAGTCCTCGTCCACGAGGGCAACGCGATCCCTGGGGCCGCGGAGTTCATCAAGACGCTCCGTGACAAGGAACGTCCGTTCCTCATCCTCACGAACAACTCGATCTTCACCGCACGCGACCTGCGCGCCCGGCTCTACGCCTCCGGCATCGACGTGCCCGAGCAGTCGATCTGGACGTCCGCGCTGGCCACCGCGCAGTTCCTGTCGGACCAGATCCCCGGGGGCAGTGCCTACGCGATCGGCGAGGCGGGTCTGACGACGGCGCTGTACGAGGCGGGATACACCCTCACCGAGTCCGAGCCGGACTACGTGGTGCTCGGAGAGACCCGGACGTACTCCTTCGAGGCGATCACCAAGGCGGTCCGCCTCATCCTTGGCGGTGCCCGCTTCATCTGCACCAATCCTGACGCGACCGGGCCGTCCGCCGAAGGGCCCCTGCCTGCGACAGGCGCCGTCGCCGCGATGATCACGCGCGCCACCGGGCGCGAGCCGTACTTCGTGGGCAAGCCCAACCCGATGATGTTCCGGTCGGCGCTCAACCGGATCGACGCGCACTCGGAGTCCACCGCGATGATCGGGGACCGGATGGACACCGACGTCGTCGCCGGGATCGAGGCTGGTCTGCACACCTTCCTCGTGCTCACCGGCTCGACCAAGCTCAAGGACGTGGACAAGTTCCCGTTCCGTCCGAGCACCGTCGTCGACTCGATCGCCAACCTCATCGAGCGCGTCTGAGAGCTCGGGAACGACGAAGCGCTCCCGTCCGGGTTACCGGGCGGGAGCGCTTCGTCGTTCAGATGACGCGGTCGTTCAGATCCGCGTGGATCAGCCGAGCTGCGAGCCGATTCGGCGGCGTCGGACCAGCACGAGCGCCAGCCCGAACGTCATCGCGGCCAGCGCGAGGAGCATCGCGTCGGCCAGGCCGTCGGTTCCGGTGGTGGCGAGGGCACCAGAGCTGGCATCACAGTCGACACTCGCCCCGAGCGGGAAGGAGAACGTGACCGGGTCCAGCGCGTCGCCAGCCTCGTAGAAGCCGCTGAACGCCTTGGCACCCGCTGCCGTGAGAGACGCTGCGGCTCCGGTCCAGGTGACCGTGCTGCCCGACGTCGACTTCGTACCGGACAGGCTCAGCGACGCGATGGCCACACCGGACTGGTCGGACTGGACGCCCTCGATGCTGGTGCTCGAGACGTCGGCGATGAGCGATGCGGTCGACCCGCTGCTCACCTGGATGCGGACGTTGGAGATCGTGAGATCGAGCAGACCGTCGTGCCCCGTGAAGTGCACGGAACCGGCGTAGGCCACGCGACCCTGGTTGAGCTCGGTGTTGAACTTGCCCGACCCACCCGTCCAGGCGAAGGTGGACCCGCCGTCGCTCACGCCGCTCGTGGTGATCGCCCCGCCGGCGATGGGACCGGTGATGTAGGTGCGGAAGGAGCTCTTCACACCCCAGCTCAGGGTGGCTCCCGAGACGGACTTCGCCACGCACTGCTTGGCGGCCACGACCGGCGCCTCGACCCTGATGGTGATCTGAGACTTCACGCCGTTCGGAGCCTCGAAGGAGAGCGTGTGCACGCCGGCAGCGAGGTTCTTGGGCAGGGTGACGGTCGCCGTCACGGTGCCGTTCGCGTCTGCCGTGAGGCCGGTTGCGAGCACCTGACGCACGGAGTAGACCGCGAGGTCGATGCCCGTGGTGTTCGCGCCGAAGCCGGTTCCGGTGACGGTGATCTCCGCGCCCGGGAGAGCGGTCGGGACGTTGACCGTGGCGTTGGGGTAGGTGCCGGGTGCCAGTGGCACCACCGGCGCGACAGGCGCCGGCGTGGTCGGCGTCGGGAGGTCACCGGGAGCGACGTCGGCGCCGATCGTGAAGGAGACCGGGTCGAGGGCCGTGCCGGCCGGGTAGAAGCCGGAGAATGCTTCCGAGCCGGCGGCCGTGAGGGTGGCGGCCGCGTTGGTCCACGTGATGGCACCGGAAGCGGATGCCGGGGCGCCCAGGACGAGGGTGGCGAACTCGACGTCGGTGCTGTCGACCGTGCCGCCCGTGAGCGCCTTGCCAACGACGTCGACGACGAGGGTGGCGGTCGTGGCCCCGGTGACCTTGATCGTCGGGTTGCTCAGCCTGAGGTCGAGCGCGCCGTCGTGCCCGGCGAAGCGGACCGACCCGGAGTAGTCGACCGAACCGGTGGCGCCGTTGAAGGTGCTCCCGCTCTGAGCGAAGCCGAAGAGCCCGCCGGTCGTTGTCGAGGCCTCGATGGCACCCTTGGCGATCGACCCGGTGATGTAGGTGCGGAAGGACTCCTTGACTCCCCAGATGAGCTGGCCCTTGGCGCTCGGCGCCGGGAGCTCGGTGTCCGGGGTCACGGGCACGGCGCTGGCCGTCACCGTCACTCCGGAGGCAGCGACGGACGCGGCGTAGGTCGCGCTGTCGGCCGGCACAAAGCGCGCGGTGTAGGTGTGGGCTCCGAGCGTGAGGGCACCGGTCGGGACGGTGGCGACCCCCTGCGTGAGGGGGGCGCTGCCGACGACGGATTCGCCGGAGAGGAACTCGACCGTACCCACGGCCGCGGCCGGTGTAACGGTCGCGACGAGGGAAGAGCTCGCGCCGACGGTGACCGAGGCCGGTGTGGCGGCGAGGGTCGTGGCCGTCGCGGTGGCGACGGGGGGGACGACCTCGTCGAGGAGGTTCACGGGGACGCTGAGCTCCTGCGCCGCGTTCGTCGTGCCGCCGGCAGCGTAGGTGTAGACGCCGAAGTTGCCGGTGACGGGCCAGTCGACGTCGACCCCCGCGGTCTGCTTCTTCTTGATCGTCAACGTCGTCTCGAACGAACCGTCCGAGGCAACGACGGCGCGCTGTCCGGCGATCGCTGACTGGTACATGGTTGCGACCAGCGCGAAGGCTGCATCGCTCATCGCCCACTTCTGGCTGCCCACGACACGCGTTGATGAGGCCGCGCCGTCGGACGGCTTCCACGCATCAGCGAACTTGCCGAACACCACGTAGTTGCCCGCTGGGTTGCCGGCGCTGATCGGCGGACGGCTGCCGGCGGGTGCGACGTTGGCGCTCACCGAGGGGTCGAAGCCCGTGCCCTTGACGACGATCGTGTCGCCGATCGAGACCGGGGAGGTGCCCAGGGGGGTCACGCCGTCTGCGGCGAAGACGCTGACCTGCGGGGTCCAGACGGTCGGGGCTGTCGCAGGAGTGACTTCGTGGCTCACGGGGTCGGAGGTCGATCCGAGGAACGCGGTGGGATCGCTCGGAGTGAAGGTCGCAGTGACCGCGCTGGTGTGGAGTGGGAGGGCAGTCGTGGGCAGCGTCGCGACGCCTGCGGTCACGGCGAGAGGCGAACCCAACGCGGTGGCGCCCGCGAAGAATGCAACGGTCCCCGCAGCGCTGGGAGCGACCGCGGCGGTGAAGGTGACCGTCGAGCCCAGCTCACTGGTCGAGGCCGAGGCGCTGACCGTCGTCGTCGTCGCCACGGCCGCTGGCGGGGCGACGGAGGAGAAGGTGACAGGGTCGAGGGCGGTGCCGGCCGCGTAGAGGCCGGAGAACGCCACCGAGCCCGCGGCGGTGAGTGTGGCCGCCGCGTTGGTCCACGTGGTGGCGCCGTCAGCGGAGGCCGGGGTGCCCAGGACAAGAGTCGCGAACTCGACGTCCGTGCTGTCGACTGTGCCGCCCGAGAGTGCCTTGCCTAGGACATCGACGACAAGGGAGGCGGTCGTTGGTCCGGTGATCTCGATCGTCGGGTTGCTCAGCGTGAGGTCGAGCGCGCCGTCGTGCCCCGTGAAGCGGACCGACCCCGTGAAGCGGACCGCCCCGGTGGTGCCGTCAAAGGTGCTCGCGACCTGGCCGAATGCGAACAGCCCCTCGGTCGTCGTCGTCGTCGCCTCGATCGCCCCATGGGCGATAGGGCCAGCGATATAGCTCCGGAAGGACTGCTTCACGCCCCAGGTGAGCGATCCTGTCGTTGGCGCCGGGTCCGCCTGCGCAGGCGCGATCGCGCCGATCAGAGAGAGCCCGGCGAGTAGGGCAATCGTCGTGAGCGTGGCGAGCAAGCGCCGGGAGCGCTCCTCGAGGAAGGTGAACACCGTATGGGCTCCTGAAGGTAGGCGCTGGTCAGCGCGCTGCGTGGGCGCTCGTTGACGGACGACCCACTCGTGATCCGCACACTACAAAGGCTTGCCTAACTAAATCAAGGTTAGGGGGACCTAAGTCTCACTGTTGGATGCGCGACCGATGCTAGCTCGACACCGTTGGGATAGTTTGGGAGAGATTTCGAGAGTGGAATGTGTCACAGATCACGTCTGCAACGTCTACGGCGATCGGCTCCGTGCCCCGGGCCCGCGCTCCGTGATGTGCCGCAGGGGCGTGCCACTCCAAGCGGTCGCACGTCGCTGGCGCGGCAGGCTGGGCTACGCCGCGAACGTCGCAACCACGAGGGCGATCGCGCAGACCGTCGCCGCGACGGTCCCCAGGGCCATCGAGTGGGACACCGGGGTGTGCAGCGCGAGCTGGAAGCTGGTCCGAGGAACACCGGCATCGTCGCCGAGGTCGGCCTGGACCGAGCGGACCGAGTCGAAGAAGCTCGCCGCAAAGCCGTAGTGCGAGGTTCCGGTGGACGGCCCGGGCAACCCGAAGGTTGCAGGCGCCGGACGTCGCAGAGACGGGTCGGCATCGGGGGTCATGCATCGCAGACTAGGAGGACGTCCGTGGGAAGACGATGGGGAGAACTCCCCATCGGGAGCACTCCCCACAAGCAGCCCTCAGGCGCGCCCTTGTCCGAAGTCGACCACCGGGGTGGCGCGGACCGCAGGATCGTTGACCTCGAAGTACTCCGCCCGTGAGAAGTGGAACATGCCGGCGACGACGTTCGCGGGGAAGGTCTCGACCTTGGTGTTGAGCTCTCGGACGTTCGCGTTGTAGAACCTGCGCCCGGCCGCGATGCGGTCCTCGGTGTTCGTCAGCTCGTGCTGAAGGGCGACGAAGTTCTCCGTCGCGCGCAGCTGTGGGTAGGCCTCGGCCACCGCGAAGAGCCGCCCGAGGGCCTGCGTGAGGTTGTTCTCCTGAGCGGCCTGCTGGGCCGGCGTGGAGCCAGGCTGGATCGCGGCGGCGCGCGCCTGGGAGACCGCGTCGAACACACCGCTCTCGTGCGCGGCATAGCCCTTGACCGTCTCGATGAGGTTGGGGATGAGGTCGTGGCGTCGGTGCAGCTCGACGTCGATCTGACGCCAGGCCTCCTGGACGAGGTTGCGCAGACGGACGAACACGTTGTACGTGCTCACCAGCCAGATCACCAGGACCAGCAGCACGACGACGATGACAAGCGTGACAACGACGGCTGGGCTCATCTGCTGTCTCCTCCAAGGGATCTGGGCGGTCGGGACCGATCCAGCAGAACACTACCGGGGTCTGGCCAGGTGGTCTGGCCACCTATCGGGCGGGGTACTGGCGGTCCTGCCACACGTAGTCGGGGATCGAGTCGATCATCTGGCTGAGCATCCACGCACGCCAGTCGATCGTCTCGACCCGAGGCACACCGGTGGTCCAGGTGAGCACGGCGTCGCCGACGAAGCGGATCGTCATGCCGGAGACGTCGGGATGCAGGAGGCGTTCCATCACCCTCGGGTGGATCACGTCGTGCGCGAACCGCGGGTCTGGCGAGGCCACCCGCCACCGCGAGTTGAACTGCTCGGACTCGAACTGGATGTCCTGCCCGCCGAAGGCCTTGACGATCTTCGCCCCGAACCCCTCCGGGGTGACGTCCAGGGTCGGCAGGAGCATCGGCAGGAAGACCGCCACGACATGGTGCTCGTGCCGCGTCGTGGACTTGCCGTTGCTCGTGGTGTAGCTGTAGCGGAAGGACAGCACCTGCCGACCGCCGAGGGGACCGGAGAGGATCTCCGTCGCCCGACGCGAGCCACCCGTGCCGAACGGCGACCCACCCCACCGGCGCGCCAGGTCGGGGTCGGCCTCGAACAGGCTCCAACCGCGCGCCGTCGCCCAGGCGCGGACCGCCTCGGTGCGGCGCCGGTTGCTGCGCACGCGCAGCACCGCGACCACCGCGACGGCCACGAAGAACAGGATGAAGGGGAGCGAGAGTGCGAGCTGGAGGAGTCCTGACCCGTTGTGCATGTCGGCTGCTCGCCTCAGGCGAGGCCGAGGTCCCCCAGGCCGAAGAGCGAGAGGTACGGGACGCCGAGCGCCTCGATCTTCTCCTGCGCGCCGGTGGCGCGGTCCACGATCGTGGCGACGCCGACGACGTGCGCCCCGGCCGCGCGCGCGGCCTCGATGGCCGCGATCGGCGACCCGCCGGTCGTCGTGGTGTCTTCCACGACGACGACCCGCCGCCCGGCGATGTCGGGCCCCTCGATCTGGCGCTGCATTCCGTGAGCCTTGGCCGCCTTGCGCACGACGAAGGCGTCCAGGTCCTGCCCGCGCGAGGCGGCCGCGTGCAGCAGCGCCGTCGCGATCGGGTCGGCGCCCAGCGTCAGCCCCCCGACGGCGTCGACCTCGGCTGTGCCCAGGCCAGCCTCTTCGAGCGCGTCGAGCAGCACATGGCCGATCAGCGGCGCCGCCCGGTGGTGCAGCGTCACGCGGCGCAGGTCGACGTAGTAGTCGGCTTCCTTGCCCGAGGACAGCGTCACCTTCCCGTGCACGATCGCGAGCTCGGCGATGAGGTCGCGGAGCTGCTCGCGCGGGGTCGGGGACAGGACGGTCTCGGCGTTCACGTTCGTGGTCACGACTCCAGGCTAGCGGCGACGACCGACGCGGCCCGCATGCTGCCCGATCCTTGGATCGCCCGGACCGCGGCGCGCGGGAGCGCCCGCAGCAGCCCCGACGCCGCCTGGTAGCGCAGGCTCGGTGTGGAGATGACGACGCCGCGGCGCACGTCCGCGAGCGCGGCGCTCACGACGTCGGCGGCGTTGAGCCAGACCACCTCGGGCAGGTGGGAGTAGTCGAGGCCGGCACGCTCGTGGAACTCCGTGCGCACCAGTCCGGGGCACAGCGCCGTCGCGGTGACCCCGCTGTCGCGGAGCTCCACCGCGAGCCCCTCGGTGAACGCCCGGACCCACGCCTTGCTGGCGGAGTAGGTGCCCGACGCCGTCAGCGCGGCGATCGAGGACACGTTGAGGATCGCGCCGCGCTCGCGCGCGACCATCTGACCGGTGGCGGCGTGCGAGAGCACCATGACGGCGCGGACCATGACGTCGAGGGAGGCTTCCTGCTTGGCCAGGTCCCCGCCCAGGAAGGGCTCGTCGACGGCGTAGCCGGCATTGTTGACGAGCAGGCTCACCGGGTTGTCCAGGGTCCGCAGTCGCTCGGCGACGCGTTCGGTCTGCTCACGGTCGGCCAGGTCGGCGGCGAGCACCTCGACCTTGATCCCTGCTGCCGCGCGCAGGTGGTCGGCCAGGCGGTCCAGACGGTCGGCGTCGCGTGCGACGACGACCAGGTCGTGCTGGGCGGCGGCGAGCTGCCATGCGAACTCGAGCCCGAGGCCGGCGCTCGCGCCGGTGATGAGTGCTGTAGCCATGGGAGTCAGCCTACCGAGGGCTCGGGACCACCCGTGCCCGTCCCGAACGAGCACGTCGCGAGCCTCTCGGCGCTAGCCTGGTAGGCATGCGCCTCGCCACCTGGAACATCAACTCGATCCGTGCCCGAGTCGACCGTGCGGTCGCCTTCCTCGACCGCAGCGGCACGGATGTGCTGGCCCTGCAGGAGACCAAGTGCAAGGACGCCCAGTTCCCCGTCGAGGCTTTCGAGGCTGCGGGCTACCAGGTGGCGCACTTCGGCCTGTCCCAGTGGAACGGCGTCGCGATCATCAGCCGGGTCGGCCTGGACGAGGTCGAGCTGGGCTTCCCCGGGCAGCCGCACTTCGGCGAGGAGCCGGCGCTGGAGGCGCGCGCGATCGGTGCGACCTGCGGCGGGGTGCGCGTGTGGAGCCTGTACGTGCCGCACGGGCGGGCCCTGGACAATCCGCACTACGCCTACAAGCTCGACTGGCTCCACACCCTGCGGGAGAACGCCCGCGGATGGGTCGAGGCCGACCCGGCCGCCAAGGTCGCCCTGGTCGGGGACTGGAACGTGGCCCCGCAGGACACCGACGTGTGGGACATGGCCGTGTTCGAGGGCCAGACCCACGTGAGCCAGCCCGAGCGGGACGCCTTCGCTGCCTTCGAGACGGCCGGCTTCACCGAGGTGACCCGCCGGTTCGTGCCCGAGGACCGCAAGTACACCTACTGGGACTACCAGCAGCTGCGCTTCCCCAAGAACGAGGGCCTGCGCATCGACTTCGCGTACACCTCCCCCGCGCTCACCGCTGAGGTGACAGCCGTGGAGATCGACCGCAACGAGCGCAAGGGCAAGGGCGCCTCCGACCACGTCCCGGTGGTCGTGGACATCGCGGACTGACCAACCCGCGGGCGATCAGGAGGAACCGTCCCAGGACAGACGCGTGTTCGCTACCCTGTGCCTGTGACTCAACCTCCCGAAACCTCTCCTTCCGGACCGCAGGCACCAACCCGGCCCTACCCCGCACAGCCCCCATACGGCGCACCGCAGCCCTACACGGGCGGGGGGCGGGGTCCGTACGGCGCCCCGGTGGGTGGGTTCTCGTACCCGTCCGCCCCCCGTCCTGGCTACGGAGGCCCGTCCTACCCGCCCGGCATGCCGCCACCCCGGGACAACATGGCGATCGGCGCGCTGGTCTGCGGAGTGGTCGTCGCACCCGTGGGACTCATCCTCGGCATCGTCGCACTGGGCCGGATCCGCCGTTCCGGCGCGAAGGGGCGCGGACTGGCGATCACAGGGATCGTGCTGGGCACGCTCTGGATCGTCTCGGTCACCGCCCTGCTGGCCTACGCCGCGACGGGCGCCTTCGACGCGAGTCCGTCGAACATCACCGAGGAGCGCGAGATCCTCCCCGGAGAGGTCGAGCCGGGACACTGCGCCAACCTCGCGGACGTCGACGACGCCGGCGAGCGCGTCCTGGTCGTGCCGTGCAGCGATCCCCACGACGTGGAGATCATCGCCGACCTCGGCGAGGACGTCTCAGCCTCCACAGGCGACACAGGGCCGATCAGCCTGGAATGCACTCAGCGCGTGACCGAGATCGTCGGGGACATCGGGCCGATCTACATGAACGTGTTCCCGCTCGATCCGACGGACGCTGACGACCCTCGCGGGACGAAGTACCTCTGTGCGGCGATGTCGAGCGGCGGCACGTTGACCGGCTCGTTCGTCGTCGGCGATGCGGTTCTCAGCTGACCACAGGGCATTCACTAGTGTGTCCCGTGTGACCTACCCTCCTCCGAGCGGGCCGACCCGCCCGCACCAGCCACCGCAGCCACAGGTGCAGCCGCCCTACGGTGGCCCGCAGACACCGTACGGCGGCCCTGGGGGCACGTACCCCTACGCCGGCAACGGCGGACCCGGCTATCCGCCCGGGATGACACCACCCACCGACGGCATGGCGATCGCCGCTCTGGTCTGCGGCGTGGTCGTCGGGCCCGTGGGATTCGTCCTGGGGCTCGTGGCACTGGAGAGGATCCGCCGGTCCGGAGCCAAGGGCCGCGGCCTGGCCATCACCGGGATCGTGCTCGGCGGGCTCTCGATCGTCGCCGCGGTGCTGCTCGTGGTGATCGTCGCGACCGGCACCTTCGACACGAGCCCGGAGAACATCACCAAGGAGCGCACCATCGCCGCAGATGCGCTGAAGCCGGGGCACTGCGCCACCCTCGTCGACATCGACAACGCCGGAGAGCGGGTCCCTGTCGTGCCGTGCAGCGACGCCCACGACGTCGAGATCATCGGCGACGTGGGTACCGAAGCCGACTTCCTCGGGGGCGAGAGCGTCGAATCCTTCGGCGAGGCCTGCGCCGTGCTCGTGTCGGCGCACGTCGTCGCAGACGCGGAGCAGGTCGAGGCTCAGCTCCTCCCGCTCATCCCCGGCGACCCGGCGAAGCGTCTGTTGACGCGGTACCTGTGTGCCGCGGTGACACCGGACGCCACGATCACCGGTTCGTTCGTCGTCGGCGACGCAGCGATCAGCTGACGGCATGAGCATGGTGACGGACGTGGACAGGGCTGCGCAGACGAGGCGCGCGAGCACGGACGTCCCGCGCCCGCGCAACGGCCTCGCCGTCGCCGCTCTCGCGATGCCCTTCGCGATGTTCGGGCTGGCCGCACCCCTCGGCGTCGCCCTGGGGATCGCGGCGCTCGTCCAGATCTGCCGGGCCGCCGGCAACCGGCCGCGCGGTCGGTGGCAGGCCATCACCGGGATCGTGGTCGGCGTCCTGGTGACGGCCCTGTGGATCGCGCTGGTCTGGTTCCTGGTGTGGGCGGTCCAGCTGAGCGACCGCAGCGACCGCCTCTCCGACCCGGCGCAGGTCACCGAGCCGGGCGAGATCTACTTCAGCTCGCTCAGCCCGGGGCACTGCACGAACTTCGGCCACTTCGGCGCCAGCCGCGTCACGGTCGTGCCGTGCGACCAGCCGCACAACTGGGAGCTGCTCACCATGCTGCCCGTGCAGAGCGGGCCTGACGGCGTGTACCCGGGCTCGGGATCCGCCTTCAAGGAGGGCACGGCGGCCTGCACCAAGCACTTCGACGCACTTCCCGACTCCGCCCGGTCCTACCTCCGCCCGGTCCCCCTCGTCCCGACCGCGCGCCTGTGGGACGAGGGCTACACCGAGGTGTGGTGCTTCGCGGAGGCCAAGTACGGGAAGGTGACCGGCCAGACGGGAGACGACTCGGTCTCCCCCGCGAACTGAGCCGCCCGGCCACCGTCCTGGTTAGGAGTCCGTCCCCGGGCGGGTGACGGTGAGCAGGAGGTACCCGTCCGTGCGGACGACTGCCGCCCCCGAGGTGCTGACGAGGGCCGGAACGGCGTACCCGGAGGTCGGGTCCCCCTCGTAGGCGACCGCCTCGGCCCCGGTGAGCGCGTTGCGGACGGCCAGCGACTCTCCGGATCGAAGGTAGAGCAGCGCTCCACCGGCTGATGCCACCTCGGTCGTGGTCGTGTCCTGGATCGACCACAGCTCCTCCGCGCCGCGGAGCGCGCGCAGGGTCGTCGCCCCCAGCACCACGTGCACCCCGGTCGCCGGGTCCAGAGCGACCTGGCGGGCGTCGGTGGTCAGCACCGCTCCGTCATCGGTCCGGATGAGGGCACCGACGGGGTCCGCGCCGGCGGCACCGGCTCCGGCCAGCAACGTCGTACCGGGGGGCGCCTCGGTCCCGGGGAGGGCGACCGGCGGGTGCCCGCCGGCGATCCCGGCCTCGGCGGTCGGGATCGACCATCGCTGCTCTCCGGACGCGGCATCCATCCCGTGGAGCGCGCCGTCCTGCGCGGTGAGGACGACGCCGTCGAACTCACCGACGACGGTCAGCCCTGCGCGCTCCGCCTCGTCGGCCACCACGGCGCCGGTGGCCGGGTCCAGGGCGACACGGGGACCGGTGGCTCCGAGGGCCTCGGCCGGTGCGGCGAAGACCAGACCGGGCCCCTGGTGGATCCCCGGCACCGTGAGCGGACCCCAGCGACGCTCCCCGGACTCCAGGTCGTACGCCGTGACGCTCGTCGCTCCGCTGCTGTCGAGGTCGGTGAGCACCGCGATCGGCACCCCCGCGGCGCGGCTGACGACGAACCCGGTGCAAGCCGGAGGCCGCTCGGCGGTCCACAAGATGGTGCCCTGGCTGTCGGCCGCGACGTAGCGGAGCGGCAGACCCGCCTCAGCCGGCATGCCCAGCCCGAGGAACAGACCGTCTCGCTCCTGCGGACGGAGGTCCCAGCCCGGATCCACGGCCGGGACGTCCTCCCAGGACGCCGGAACAGCCCACTGCGTGGTGTCCGCCACAGGAGCTGCTTCTCCGACGGTCTGCGGTGTCGGGTCGTACGCGGGTCCGTCGGCAGGCTCCGGCGCACACGCGGCAAAGGTCACCGCCAGCACCGCGATGCTCGCGGCCGCTCGCAGCCGGCGGGCCGTCACCGGCCCCCCTCCACGTCAGCCAGGCGGCGGCGCTCCGCGCCGGCCAGGCGGCGGCGCTCCGACCGCCACCACACCGCGAGCGCGACGAGCGCTACCGCGACGATGAGCGCGACGTCGGGCACGGCCGCCCCGATCGAGGTGACCGTCACCTGGGCCTGCGCAAGGGCAGCTGCCGGGATCAGGTCGGGCAGGGCGGCCATGCCGTTGGTGCGGAGGAAGACGATCCCGACGACGACCAGCAGAGCCCCGCTGGCCAGCGACGTCGTGTGCGTGGTCACCGGGCCGAGGGTGATCTCCCGTCCGCGCAGGACGGAGCGTCCGCTCACGCCCAACCGTCGCCAGACCGCAGCGATGGCGAACAGCGGGACCACCATGCCTGCTGCGTAGACCACGAGCGTGGCCGCACCCACGAGGGGCGGCGCAGCCGCTGCCATCGTCAGGACGGCCCCGAGGATCGGTCCGGCGCAGAAGCCCGCGACTCCGGCGACGGTGCCCATGAGGAAGGAGCGCAGCAGCCCGGGCGGGCGCGGGGAGCGGGCCCCTGGCGCGCGGGGCCGGATGCGTTGCAGGTCGAACCCGAGACCGAGGGCGGTCATGAGGCCGAAGGCCAGGATCAGCCAGCCGGCGCCCAGGACGAGGACGTCCCGGTGCCGCGCCAGGGTCGCCCCGAGCAGCGCGGCGCCCAGGCCCAACGGGGCCAAGGTGGTCACGAGGCCCATGAAGAACACCCCGGAGTGCAGGACGAGCCTGCCCCCGGAGCCGACCGTCGTGGCGAAGAACGACGGGAGCAGCAGCGCCCCGCACGGGCTGAGGAGCGCGAGCGCACCCCCGAAGAACGCGACGAGGAAGCCGACCTCCATCGTCAGCTCTCCAGACGGGTGAGCTCGTCCTGGACCGCCTGGAGAAACACCTCTGTCGGCTGCGCCCCGACCACCACGACGCCCCCGACCACGAAGGTCGGGGTGGAGTACGCGCCGATGCTCAGGCCGTCGTCCTCGTTGCGCTGCACCTGGGTCGCGACCTCTGGGGAGCGCAGGTCGGTGGTGAACTGCTCGACGTCGAGGCCGAGGTCGGCAGCGAGCCCCACCAGTGCGTCCTCGGACAGCTGGTCCGGGCTGCGCTTCTCGCCGCCGGCGAAGAGGAGCTGGTGGTACTCCTGGAACTCGCCCTGCAGGCCGGCCGCGTAGGCCGCTTGTGCGGCGCGTTCGGAGTCCGGCCCGAAGACGTTGACGTCGCGCCACTCGATCCGCAGGTCACCGGACTCGACGAGATCCATCATGAGCGGCTCGGTCTGCTCGACCCACAGCGCGCAGAACGGGCACTGATAGTCCGAGTAGGCGATGAGCACGACGGGTGCGTCGACCGGACCGATCGCGAGCGGGTCCCCCGGGTCGCGGCGCTCCAGCGCGGCCGGCGACTGCGGGCCGGGCTCGACGAGCTGACCGGCGGGGTTGTCCTGGGCGGCCGGTGCACCGGTGCCACCCTGGCCACCCTGCGCGGCGTCGGTGTCGCCGTGGGTGTCGCCGTCGCGCGCCTGGACGGCGATGATCAGGGCGACCGCGATCAGGACGACGAGCACGGGGAAGGCGAACCGGCGCCACCAGCTCTGGCCGGGGCCTGCGGGGCCGCCGGCAGGTCGAGGGGAGGAGTTGGCGGAGGAGGCGGGCATCGTCACGTCTTTCGTCGAGAGTCGGAGGTGCGGCGCATGCTACTACGACGCTTAGTAGTTCTATGAGGCATAGTAGTCACATGCCTCTCTCCTTCGTTCCCCTGCCGCAGGCGCTCCGGTCCGCCGCGCTCGCGCTGCGTGGCTGGAGCACCCGTCGTCTCGTCGCCGCGGTGCTGTTCGCCGTCGCGGTCGCACTCCTCATCGGCATCCCGACCGTGCTCATCCCGAACCCCGTCTTCAGCCGCGAGATCGCCGTCGTGGCGTGGAACTATCCGGTCTGGATCGTGACGTCTGCGCTCAGCGGGATGCTCGCGGCGACCTATGTCCGCAACGACCGTCACAGCGATCCCGCACCAGCGCCCGCCGACGACGCGCGCACGAGCCGGCTGGGCCTGGCCGGAGGCGCCCTCGCGTGGTTCGCCGTGGGCTGCCCGGTCTGCAACAAGCTCGCGCTCCTGGTCCTGGGCTACTCCGGGGCGCTGACCTGGTTCGCGCCCTTCCAGCCGGTGCTCGCCGGCGCCGCCCTCGTCCTGACGCTGGTCGCCCTCATCGTGCGGCTGAGCGGGGAGGTGGCGTGCCCGGTCCCGGCGCGCGCGACGGCCGCTCATGCCTGACGCCGGACGGGGACCCGACATGGGTGCGGGCACGGGGTCGCCGAGCATGCCGCGGCTCGGCACGCTCGAGCAGCAGGTGATGGAGATCCTCTGGGACTGCCCGGACGAGCTGTGCACCCGCGACGTCCTGGCGCAGCTCACGGCGCAGTCGTTGGCCTACACGACCGTCGCGACAGTGCTCACCAACCTCACCCGCAAGGGCATGGTCGAGCGGTTCAGCAGCGGCCGCACGCTGGCCTACCGCCCGCTGCACAGCCGCAGCGCCTACGCCGCCGGGCTCATGACGCAGGCCCTCGGAACGGGTGGCGACCGCACCGAGTCGTTCCTGCACTTCGTCCAGGCGATGTCGCCCGACGACGCCGCGCTCCTGCGCTCTCTGCTCGACGACACTCCCGGTCCGGGCGCACGCGGTGGCGCCGGAGAGCGCGGGGGGCTGTGACTGCGCTGCTCCTCGGCGCAGCCGTGATCGTGCTGCTCGTCGCCGGGGCCCTGGGCGGTCCGCGCGTCCTGGAGTCCGCCGCGCCGATCTTCACCGTGCGACCGCGGCTCGGCATGGTCGTGTGGACCGCTGCCGCCGGCCTGTGGACGCTGGGGCTGCTGGCGCTGGGTCCGCTCCTGGCCTGGGGCATCGGCGGCCCGGGGCTCCCCGGGCAGCTCGGAACGGTGTGCCGACGCTGCATCGCCGCAGCCAACCCGTTCGCCGACAGCCCTTGGATCACCGGCGTTCCCGCAGCAGCGCTGCTCGTCGCCCCGGCGCTGCTCGCGGGGGCGCTGCTGACCCGGGCGATCGGGCGACTGATCCGGTCACGTCGCCACGCCGTCGCGCACGTGCGGGCCACCCGCGCGATCGGAGACCGCCGCGCGGTCTCCGGGCACGAGGCCTGGGTGCTGCCGACCGACGAGCGGGTCGCCTACAGCCTGCCCGCCCGCCACGCAGGCATCTTCCTCTCCCGCGGGGCGCTCGACGCCTTGGGGCCGGACGAGCTGACGGCCGTCGTCGCGCACGAGCGCGCGCACCTCGCTCAGCACCACCACGCCGTCCTGGGGATCCTCACGGATCTGCGGGTCGTCCTCGGCTGGTCTCCCCTGGTAGCTGCGGCAGGCACTGCCGTCGCGGTTCTCGCGGAGATGGCGGCCGACGACGCGGCACGGCGGGCCACCGGGACGCGGGCGGTGGCCGGTGCGCTGCTGGCACTGGCCGGGCCGCTCACGGCGCAGCGGGCCCCGGCGCCCGCGCTCCATGCCGCCACCGTCGGTGTGTCTCGGCGCGCCGGCAGGCTCGTGCAGATGCCGACACACTCGTCCCGGTGGCAGCTCGTTCTTGTCGGCGGCTACCTGGGTGCTGTGCTGCTCGGCGTGTCCGTCGTCGCCCTGCCGTACGCACGGCTCGCGGTGAGCGCCTCGTGCTGACGCCGTGAGCGCCTCGTGCTGACGCCGGACGGGCCTCCTCAGGCTACCGACCAGCGCCGGGGGCACTGATGCCCGCGGAGGCAGGTGGATGTGTGCGCACCCGCCCCCAGCCTCGGTGCGGCGTCGGGCAGCTGAGCTCCGAGACCCGATCCACCGAGGTGGGGTCGTCTGTTTCACGTGATGTCGTCTCTCTGGATGGACGAAACCGAGCGGAACAGACGACCTCGCGGGCGGATTGGCGCGGGTTGGGGTGGCCGGCGTCCATCAGGCCACGGTCAGGGCACCGGGGCGCTCAGCGCGTCCAAGGCCGCACGGAGCCGGACGGCCGCGTCCTCCGCGACGGGTTGCAGGGCCGGGTTGCCCGTGACCTGGACCATCATGAGAGGGTCGAGCGCCTCCACCATGGTGCGGTCGTCGCCGACGGCGCGGACCACGACGTTGCACGGCAGCAGCAGGCCGACCGACGCCTCGGCCTGCAGCGCCCGGTAGGCGAGCGGCGGGTTGCAGGCCCCGAGGATGACCTGGGGCGCGACATCGACATCGAGCTTCGTCTTGAGCGTCGCGGCCATGTCGATCTCGGTGAGGATGCCGAAGCCCTGCTCGCCGAGCGCCGCGCGCACGGCCGCGACGGTGGCACCGAAGGGCTGGTCGAGGGTCACGCTCATCCCGTAGGTCATGACGCCCCCTGGGCGATCTTGGCTCGCACATCGTTCATGTCGAGCGCCTTCACGGCGGTGATGACCTGCTCCAGGCCCTTGGCGGGCAGGGCGCCGGGCTGGGCGAACACGAGGACGCCCTCGCGGAAGGCCATCAGGGTGGGGATCGAGGTGATGTCCGCCTGAGCGGCCAGGGCCTGCTCGGCCTCGGTGTCGACCTTGCCGAAGACGACGTCGGGGTGCTGTGTCGAGGCGGCCTCGAAGACGGGTGCGAAGCTGCGGCACGGGCCGCACCAGGCGGCCCAGAAGTCGACGAGGACGATCGGGGACTTGAGGACGGTGTCCGAGAAGGTGGACTGGGTGAGGTTGACGGTGGTCATGGTCTCTCCTGTCGGGTGCGGTGCGAACGGAAGTGGTGCGAGGCGAATCCGGTGGATACCCCTGGGGGTATAACGTACCGCGCGCTGGGATATTCCGCAGGGGGTCGACGGTCCCCTGAGCCAACTCTGGGGCAACCGACGCTAGTCTTCAGACACGACAATCCACCCGTCCCTTCTCCGGACGCAGATCGAAGGCGGTAGCGCCCCGTGACCTCAGTCCCTCCCCCTCCGCCAGGCCCGGTCGACCCGGAGAACCCGGGACCGCCACCGCCAGGTCAGTTCGCTCAGCCGGGTCAGTTCTCCCCGCCAGGACCGGCGCAGCAGTGGGCCGCCCCGCACCAGGGTCAGCCCGGTCAGCAGTGGGGACAGCCTGGCCAGCAGGGTCAGCCCGGTCAGCAGTGGGGCCAGCCTGGTCAGCAGGGTCAGCCCGGCCAGCAGTGGGGCCAGCCTGGTCAGTACCCCCAGCAGGGCCAGCCCGGTCAGTACCCCCAGCAGGCCCAGCCCGGTCAGTACGCCCCCCAGGGCCAGCCCGGTCAGTACCCCCAGCAAGCCCAGCCGGGTCAGTACGCCCCCCAGGGCCAGCCGGGCCAGTACGCCCAGCCGGGCCAGTACCCCCCGCAGGGCCAGTGGGGCGCGCAGCCTCCCGCGGGCGGCTCGGGGAACAAGACCGTGATCATCATCGTCTCCGTGATCGGCGCACTCGTGCTCCTCGGAGCCGCCGTCGGAGTCTTCTTCCTGCTGTCGTCTTCAGACGTGGAGTCGCTGCCCAAGGACGTCGACGCCCAGACCACCGCGCACGCGCGTGAGCTCACCGTGGGCAACTGCCTGCTGTCCCTGCCCACCGACGACGCGGTGACCGACGTGACCGTCGTGCCGTGCGACGACGCTCACGACGCCCAGGTGGTCGCAGCGAAGACGTTCTCCGGCGAGAGGTACCCCGGAACCGCCAAGACCATCGAGGAGACCACCGGGATCTGCCCCGGGAAGTCGATCACCTCCGACACGGTGCCGGAGACTCTCGAGTTCCTCGTATGGACCCCGAGCGAGGACTCCTGGAGCGAAGGCGACCGCAAGGGCCTGTGCATCGCCTCGAGCCCCGACGAGGAGCTCACGGACAGCCTCATCCGCTGATGTGACCGGGCCCGGGAGCAAGCGGCAGGTACACCTTGCTCCCGCGGTCCGCGAACTCCTTCGACTTCTCCGCCATGCCGGCCTCGATCGCCTCGACGGTCGTCAGCCCCTGCGCCGCCGCGTACTCGCGCACGTCGGCGGAGATCCGCATGGAGCAGAACTTCGGCCCGCACATCGAGCAGAAGTGCGCGGTCTTGGCCGGCTCGGCGGGCAGCGTCTCGTCGTGGAAGGCCCGGGCCGTGTCGGGGTCGAGGGACAGCGCGAACTGGTCGTTCCACCGGAACTCGAAGCGAGCCTTCGACAGGGCGTCGTCGCGCTCCTGCGCCCGGTGGTGCCCCTTGGCCAGGTCCGCGCTGTGGGCGGCGATCTTGTAGGTGATGACGCCGGTCTTGACGTCGTCGCGGTCCGGCAGCCCCAGGTGCTCCTTGGGAGTGACGTAGCAGAGCATCGCGGTGCCGGCCTGGGCGATGATCGCCGCCCCGATCGCCGAGGTGATGTGGTCGTAGGCGGGTGCGATGTCGGTGGCCAGCGGGCCCAGGGTGTAGAACGGCGCCTCCTCGCACAGCTCTTCCTCGAGGCGGACGTTCTCGACGATCTTGTGCATGGGCACGTGCCCGGGACCTTCGATCATCACCTGCACGCCGTAGGACTTGGCGACCTTGGTGAGCTCCCCCAGCGTCGCCAGCTCGGCGAACTGGGCGGCGTCGTTGGCGTCGGCGATGGACCCCGGGCGCAGCCCGTCCCCGAGGGAGAAGGTCACGTCATAGCGTCGCAGGATCTCGCACAGCTCGGCGAAGTGGGTGTAGAGGAACGACTCCTCGTGGCGGGCCAGGCACCAGGCAGCCATGATCGCCCCGCCGCGCGAGACGATCCCGGTCACCCGGGCCGCAGTCAGCGGGATGTACCGCAGCAGCACCCCGGCGTGCACCGTCATGTAGTCGACGCCCTGCTCGCACTGCTCGATCACGGTGTCCCGGTACACCTCCCAGGTGAGGAGGGTCGGGTCCCCCTTGACCTTCTCGAGCGCCTGGTAGATCGGGACGGTCCCGACCGGGATCGGGGAGTTCCGCAGGATCCACTCCCGGGTCTCGTGGATGTCCTTCCCGGTGGACAGGTCCATCAAGGTGTCAGCTCCCCAGCGGGCCGCCCAGACCATCTTCTCCACCTCCTCCTCGATCGAGGAGGTCACCGCGGAGTTGCCGATGTTGGCGTTGATCTTCACCCCGAAGGCCTTGCCGATGATCATCGGCTCGGACTCGGGGTGGTTGCGGTTGGCGGGGATCACCGCCCGTCCGCGGGCCACCTCGTCGAGCACGAGCTCCACCGGGACCCCTTCGCGGGCTGCGACGAAGCGCATCTCGTCGGTGACCACGCCGGCCCGCGCCCAGGCCAGCTGGGTGGCGGCGCCCTGGACCGGGTCCGGGCGTCGCCAGCTGCTGCGCACCGGCGCCAGACCGGCGGCCACGTCGATGGGCAGCGCACCGGGAGCGGAGTCGGTGTAGGGCCCGGAGGTGTCGTAGAGGTCGAGGTGCTCGCCGTTGGTGAGGTGCACCCGGCGGCCGGGGACCCGGAGCCCGGGAGCCCCGGCGACCGGGGTGTAGATCTTCGTGGACCCGGTGATGGGTCCGGTCGTCACTGATCTGCGCACAGCACTGCTGCTCATCGAGCGTCTCCCTACGTCGGCATGATCCGAACAGGTTCAAACGGTCGGCGGCGCGTGAGCCGCCCTCTCAGTTCGCTGCTGCGAACTCCCGTGGGTATGTGGTTGTGCAGGCACAGTACCTCACACCACCACACGTCGAAGAGTCAGCCACGGACCTCCAGCACAAGACCTTGACCTGCGTCTACGCCGTCGGCTCCGTCCACCGGGCGGTCGACCACGACGTGGTCGCCGTCGGCGATCTCTCCCGCGAGGATCTTGCGGGCGAGCCGGTCCCCGATCTCGCGCTGGACCAGGCGGCGCAGCGGGCGCGCCCCGTACGCCGGGTCGAAGCCCTCGATCGCCAGCCACTCCCGGGCTGCGTCGGTGACCTCGAGCTCGAGCCGGCGGTCGGTCAGCCGGCGCCCGAGCTCGGTCACCTGGATGTCGACGATGTAGCCGAGCTCGTCCAGGTCGAGGGGGTCGAAGAGGACCACGTCGTCGAGCCGGTTGAGGAACTCCGGCTTGAACGCCTCCCGCACCGCCTGCATGACCGAGGCGCGCTTGGCGCCCGCGTCGAGCAGCGGGTCGACGAGGTACTGGGAGCCAAGGTTGGAGGTCAGCACGAGGATGACGTTGCGGAAGTCGACCGTGCGGCCCTGGCCGTCGGTGAGGCGGCCGTCGTCGAGCACCTGGAGCAGGATGTCGAAGACCTCCGGGTGGGCCTTCTCCACCTCGTCGAAGAGCACGACGGAGTAGGGGCGACGTCGCACCGCCTCGGTGAGCTGGCCGCCCTCCTCGTAGCCGACGTAGCCCGGGGGCGCCCCGACGAGGCGGGCCACCGAGTGCTTCTCGGAGTACTCGGACATGTCGATGCGCACCATGGCGCGCTCGTCGTCGAACAGGAAGTCCGCGAGCGCCTTGGCCAGCTCGGTCTTGCCGACGCCGGTGGGGCCCAGGAAGAGGAAGGAGCCGGTGGGCCGGTTGGGGTCGGAGACCCCGGCCCGCGCCCGGCGGACGGCGTCGGCCACGGTCGCCACGGCGGCCTTCTGCCCGATCAGCCGCTCGCCGATGACCTTCTCCATGGACAGCAGCTTCTCGCTCTCGCCCTGGAGCATCCGCCCGGCCGGGATCCCGGTCCAGGCGGAGACGACCTCGGCGATCTCGTCGGCGTCGACCTTGTCGCCCACCAGCGGGGCGGGACGGTCGGCGGAGCTCTCGGTGCTCTCGGAGATCTCGGCACGCTCGGCGTCGGCCAGCTCGCGCTCCAGGGCCGGGATCTCCCCGTACCGGATGCGCGACGCCGTCTCCAGGTCCGCGTCCCGCTCGGCGCGTGCGGCGCGGGTGTCGAGGTCGGCGAGCTTCTCGCGCAGCTCTCCCACCCGGTTGAAGCCGCCCTTCTCGGCGGCCCAGCGGGCGTTGAGCGCGACGAGCTCCTCCTTGCGGTCGGCGAGGTTGGCCCTCAGCGCGCCCAGGCGCGCGCGGGAGGCCTCGTCGTCGGACTTCTCCAGCGCGAGCTCCTCCATCTCCAGGCGCGTCACGGCGCGCTGGAGCACGTCGATCTCGACCGGGGAGGAGTCCATCTCCATCCGCAGCCGTGAGGCCGCCTCGTCGACGAGGTCGATCGCCTTGTCGGGGAGCTTGCGGCCGGTGATGTAGCGGTCGGAGAGGGAGGCGGCCGCGACGAGCGCGGCGTCGGAGATGGTCACCCGGTGGTGCGCCTCGTAGCGGGACTTCAGCCCGCGCAGGATCGCGACCGTGTCTTCCACGGACGGTTCGCCCACAAATACCTGCTGGAACCGGCGCTCGAGCGCGGGGTCCTTCTCGATGTGCTGGCGGTACTCGTCGAGCGTGGTCGCGCCGACCAGGCGCAGCTCGCCGCGGGCGAGCATGGGCTTGAGCATGTTGCCCGCGTCCATCGCGCCCTCGCCGCCCGCGCCGGCGCCGACGACCGTGTGCAGTTCGTCGATGAACGTGACGATCTCGCCGTCGGACCCCTTGATCTCCTCCAGGACCGCCTTGAGGCGTTCCTCGAACTCCCCGCGGTACTTCGCGCCGGCGACCATGGCCGCCAGGTCGAGGGAGATGAGGCGCTTGCCCTTGAGGGAGTCGGGGACGTCGCCGGCGACGATCCGCTGGGCGAGTCCCTCCACGACGGCGGTCTTGCCGACACCGGGGTCACCGATGAGCACGGGGTTGTTCTTGGTCCGGCGGCTGAGCACCTGGACCACCCGGCGGATCTCGGAGTCACGCCCGATGACCGGGTCGAGCTTGCCCTCGCGGGCTGCCTCGGTGAGGTCGACGCCGTACTTGCCCAGCGCCTCGTAGGTGCCTTCCGGGTTGGCGCTGGTCACCCGCTTGCCTCCGCGCACGACGGGGACCGCGGCGGCGAGCTTGTCGCGGGTCGCGCCGGCGCTCTTGAGGAGGTCGGCGGCCGGGGACGGCGCGGCGGCGAGGCCGAGCAGCAGGTGTTCGGTCGAGATGTAGTCGTCCTCGAGGTCGGCCTGCTCCTTGCGGGCGCGCTGCAGCACCGCGGACATCGCCGAGGAGAGCGTGGGCTGCGCGACGGCGGAGCCGGAGACCGTGGGCAGCGCCACGAGGGCGCGGCGCGTCGCGGCGCCGACGGCCTGGGCGTCGACCCCGGCCTCCTTGAGCAGCCCGGGCGTGGTGCCGGACTGCTGGAGCAGCAGCGCGTCGAGCAGGTGGACCGGCTCCACCTGGGGGTTGCCTGCGGCGGTCGCGCTCTGGATGGCCCCGGCGAGCGCTTCCTGGGCGAGAGTGGTGAGGTTGAGATCCATGGGTCCTCCGTCTGACGTGCGAGCCGATGTCTGGCTGATGTCGAGCTGATCTACTGTCGCCAACATCCTCAAACTTGAGCGTATTCCACTCAACTCTGTCTCGCCACCGTACTTCCTACCCAAGGCTCCCCTCCCAGGGCGGCCCGCAGACCCGCCCGGCACCTAGATCAGGGCGCGCCTCTCGATCTGCTCGTAGGTCCGCTCGGCGTCCAGGCTCTTCGCCCACCCGACCGCCGCGCCCGCGCTCAACGAGCGCTGGACGTCGAGCACCCGCTGGTTGCGGCTGCCCCGGAACTGCAGGCTGAGGTCGCGCTGGGACAGCTCGAACCGGCCGTCCACGAGGACGTCGACCTGGTTGAGCAGGGTGAGCTTGTCAGGGCTCTCGAGCAGGAGCTCCTCGAAGGTGTACCCGGTCCAGGACCACACGTCCTTGGTGTCGCCGAGCTCGGCTCGGACCCGCGTGACGAGCGCGAGGCACACCTCGGTGTTGAGGAACGGCTCCCCCCCGAGCAGCGTGAGCCCCTGGACGTAGTCCTTGGACAGGTCCGCGATGATCCGGTCCTCGAGCTCACGGGTGTAGGGCTGGCCGTACCGGAAGCTCCAGAGCGCCTCGTTGAAGCAGCCCACGCAGGCGAAGGGGCACCCGCTCACGTAGAGGCTGCACCGCACCCCTTCGCCGTCGACGAAGACGTCGGGCTTGTAGTCGGCGACGTGGTGCTGGCTCAGCTTCTCCGAGAGCCACTGCCCCGGACGGGGGTCAGGCACGGCCTGCCTGCCCGACGCCGGTGCTGGCGGCCGGGCTGCCGGCGTCGGGCACGGGGTCCCCGCCTGCGAGAGTTCCCACGGCGCCCGGCATGTGCTTGACCCGGGAGGCGATCTCGCTGTGGCGCCCGTGCACCATGGGGCGCGCCTGGGGGTTGCCCAGGTACCCGCAGGTCCGCTTGACCACGTCGCAGGTCGCCGGGTTGGCGTTGCCGCACTCGGGGCACTCGAAACCGCGAGCTGTCGCGTCGAAGTCGCCGCTGTACCCGCACTCGTAGCACCGGTCGATCGGGGTGTTCGTGCCCAGGTAGCCCACCCGGTCGTAGGCGAAGTCCCACACCGCGCCGAGGGCGGCCGGGTTCTGCTGGAGGATCGGGTACTCGCAGTAGTGGATGAATCCACCGGAGGAGTGCTGGGGGTAGTCCTTCTCGAACTCGAGCTTCTCGAAGGGGGTGGGGCTCTTGCGCACGTCATAGTGGAAGGAGTTCGTGTAGTAGTCCTTGTCGGTGATGTCGGGGACCGACCCGAACTTCGCCTTGTCGAGCCGGCAGAAGCGATCGGTGAGGGACTCGCTCGGCGTCGCGTAGACGGAGAACTGGTAGTGGTGCTCACGCGTCCAGGCCGCTGCGCTGCGCTGCAGCTCGCGGAGGATGTCCAGGGTGAACTCCTTGGCCTCGGGGTCGTTCTCCCAGGCCCCGCCGTAGAAGGCCGCCGCGACCTCGTAGAGGCCGATGTAGCCGAGGGAGACCGTCGCGCGGCCGTCCTTGAAGAGGGTGTTCACCGGGTCGGTGGGCGCCAGACGCTGCCCGAAGGCACCGAAGATGTAGAGGATCGGCGCGTTCGTCGCGGTCGCCTCCGCGCACCGCTCGATCCGGTAGAGCAGCGCGTCACGGGTGGTGCTGAGCCGTTCGTCGAGGATGCTCCAGAACGTCTCCTTGCTCCCGCGCGCCTCGAGCGCGATCCGCGGCAGGTTGAGGGTCACCACCCCGAGGTTCATCCGCCCCTCGGAGATGTCGTTGCCCTCCGCGTCCTGCCAGCCCTGCAGGAAGGACCGGCACCCCATCGGGACCTTGAAGCTGCCGGTGAGCTCGACGAGCTTGTCGTAGTTGAGCACGTCGGGGTACATCCGCTTGGTCGCGCACTCGAGCGCGAGCTCCTTGATGTCGTAGTTCGGGTCGGTCGGGTCGAGGTTGAGCCCGCGGCGCAGGGTGAAGATGAGCTTGGGGAAGATCGCCGTGCGCTTCTCGCTGCCGAGGCCGTCGATGCGGATGGCGAGGATCGCCTTCTGGATCTCCCGCTCGAACCAGTCGGTGCCCAGGCCGAAGCCCAGCGAGGTGAAAGGCGTCTGCCCGTTGGACGTGAACAGCGTGTTGATCTCGTACTCGAGGCTCTGCATCGCGTCGTAGATGTCCTTGCGGGTCTTCTCCTCGGCGTAGCCGTGGTGGGCGGCCTCGTCGGAGATCCAGCGCCGGGCGTCGACGAGGTGCTTGTCGAAGTTCTTGCGCGCATACGGCGCCAGCAGCTCGTCGATCCGGTTGGCCGAGCACCCCCCGTACTGGCTGGAGGCGACGTTGGCGATGATCTGCGCGATCTGCGCGGTCGCGGTCTGGATCGACCGCGGCGGCTCGACCTCGGCGTTGCCGATCCGGAAGCCCTGGCTGAGCATGGTCGGGAAGTCGATCAGGCAGCAGTTGGTCATCGGTGCATAGGGGTGGTAGTCCATGTCGTGATAGTGGATGTCCCCCTTCTGGTGCGCGTTCGCCACGTGGGAGGGCAGCATCTTCAGGCCGATCGCCTTGCCCACCGCCCCGGCGGTGAGGTCCCGCTGGGTGTTGAAGACGTCGCTGTCCTTGTTGGCGTTCTCGTTGACGACCGCCTGGTCCTTGCCGATGAGCTTGAGGATCGAGTGGTCGATGTCGGTCGCCTTGCTCCGGGCGAAGTCCCGCTGGGTCCGGTAGCTGATGTAGGCCTCGGCGACGTCGTACTCCTTGCTGTCCAGCAGCACGTGCTCGACGACGTTCTGGATCTCGTAGATCTTCACGTCGACCGTGAAGCGTTCGCCGATCTCCTTGGTGATGCGGGCCACCAGGTGGGTCAGCGTGCGGTGCATGAGCGGGTCGAGCTCCCCGTGCACGTCGGTGAAGGCCTTGGCGAGCGCCGCGTAGATCCGTGAGTCGTCGAACTCGAGGCGGCGGCCGTCGCGCTTGGCGACCATCATTCCGGTACGGCCCGCACGCAGGGCCGGCAGGGCGGAGGGTGTGTTCTTCACGAGGACAGGGCTCCTTGAGGCGATGGCGATGTGCCAGATCGCCACCACAGGCGTCCGACACCCATATGTAGTGTTCATTGCAGAATCGCAACACTACATATGGTGGCCGTCGCGCCATTGGGCCTTTGGTCCCGGACACCGGGGATCAGGCCGCAGCACGAGGGCCGACGCTCGCCCCGGCGGGCGGGGTTGCGTTGGGCTCTGCGTGGGCTCTGCGTGGGCTCTGCCGCCGTCGGGACGGTCGGTGGGGAGAACTGCCCTCCCCCGCCGAGCCGCAGGACTTTTGGGTGTCGGCTGTGAAACAGTGCTCGCGGAACGTTTTCACCACCGGGTTTACCCCGGGACACTGAGAGAGAGATACGGATGCGCAGGAAACCCCTGGCTTGGGTTGCAGGAGCGGCCCTGTTCGTGTTGGCGCTGGCCGGTTGCGGCAAGGTCACCACGGACATGGCAGTGAACGACGACGGCACCTACGACATGGCACTCATCATGGCGGCGTCCGAGACCGAGCTCGCGACGGCCGGACAGACACCAGAGTCGTTCATCGCCCTCATGAACGAGCAGTTCGCCCTGCAGCCCGGCATCGAGGCCTTCGTCGTCGCCGACTACCAGGCGGACGGCTTCGCCGGTGTCGAGATCACCGGCTCCGACATCCCCGGGGACGACGTCGGCATGTTCGGTCGTGGGGTCTTCACCGCAGACTCCGACGGTGTGTACTTCGATCTGCAGTACCCCATCACGATGGTGACGTCGACCTTCACGCCCGAGCAGACCGATCTCATCGAGATCACCACCACCGTGACCTTCCCCGGTGAGGTGGTCGACCACAACGGCACGCTCATCGACGACTACACCGTCGAGTGGTCCGGCAACGGCTCATCCGACCTCGACTACACCGCGTCCTCCGTACTCTCCGGCGGAGCGGCAGAGCCGACCGACGAGGCCACGGACGAGGCGACCGAGGAAGCCACCGAAGAGGCCACGGACGAGGCCACCGACGAGGCGACGGATTCCGCTGCCGACTCTGACGAGAAGGACGACGACGGAGCCGGCTGGATCCTGCCGGTCGGCATCGGTCTCGCCGTGCTCGCCATCATCGGCGTGGTCACCTGGCTCATCCTGCGCAACCGCAAGTCCGGTGCACAGGGCGGACCGGGCGCTCCCGGCGCCTACAACGCGTCGCAGCCGTGGGGCCAGCCGGGCCAGCAGGGACCGGGCGCTCCCGGTGCGCCGCAGCAGGGCCAGCAGGGCCAGCAGTGGGGACAGCCGCAGGCGCCCCAGCAGGGCCAGCCGGGTCAGCAGTGGGGACAGCCGCAGGCACCTCAGCAGGGCCAGCCGGGCCAGGCACCCCAGCAGTGGGGTCAGCCCCAGCAGCCGGGCCAGGCACCTCAGCAGGGCCAGCCGGGCCAGGCACCCCAGCAGTGGGGACAGCCGCAGGCGCCCCAGCAGGGCCAGCCCGGCCAGTCCCCCCAGCAGGGTCAGCCTGAGCCGCCTCAGTGGGGCAAGCCGTAAGCAGTCCTCGCGGACCGCGCCGCCCGTGAGGGCCGTGACCGCACACCCGAGTGGCCCGTCGCATGCGACGGGCCACTCGGTCGTTGGTGCCCCTCTCCCCGGGGCTCCACCCGGCACGCTGGGGCTCCACCCGCCACACTGGGGTTCGCACACCTTCTGCACCCTTGAACCGCTGCCGTCTGGAGCCACCGCCATGGACCCCCGCACCCCACCCGGACACGAGGTCGTCTGGGAGCCTGATCTCCTCGGCGACGACTGGGTGGCTCGCACCCTCCAGCTGGCCCCCGACGAGGAGGGCGACGTCGTCGCGACCCTCGTGCGGCGTGCCGCCGGCCCCTCCACCAGGAGAGCCGTCCTGTACGTGCACGGGTTCGTGGACTACTTCTTCCAGGCCCACATGGCCGACGCCTTCGAGGCGCACGGCTACGACTTCTACGCCCTCGACCTGCGCAAGTACGGCCGGTCGCTGCGCCCGCATCACACCCCGAACTACATCGCCCAGCTCTCCGACTACGCCGAAGAGCTGGACAAGGCTGCCCGGATCATCCGCGCCGACGAGCACCACGACGAGCTCGTCGTCGTCGGGCACTCCATGGGTGGTCTGGTCACGAGCCTGTGGGCGGATGCCCGGACCCGGCCGGGTGCGGTCCCCGTGATCGACGCCCTCGTGCTCAACAGCCCCTGGTTGGATCTCAACGAACCCTGGTTCACCCGCAACGTGGTCGCGCCGGCCGTCGACCTCCTCGGTCCGCTGCGACCCCGTCTGCAGGTCGGCGCGGTGGCCCCGTACTACGGCCGGTCCCTGCACTCCGCGACCGGAGGGGAGTGGGACTACGACCTGACCCTCAAGCCCCACGAGGGCTTCCCGGCCCGTGCCGGCTGGGTACGGGCCATCCGTCGTGGCCACGCCCGGATCGCCCGTGGTCTCGCGATCACCTGCCCTGTCCTCGTCCTGACCTCCGACGCGTCGGGGGACCCGAAGCACTGGCACCCGGCCCTGACCAGCACAGACAGCGTGCTCGACCCCGCCCAGATCCAGGCCCGCGCCCCCGGGCTCGGCGAGGACGTCACCGTCGTGGCGGTCCCGGGCGGCATGCACGACCTCTCGCTCTCCCCCGAGCCTGCCCGGTCGGCCTACTTCGCCGAGATCTTCCGCTGGCTCGCCGAACACACCCCCCGGCCAGCGACAGACCTCTGACCGCTCCCTGAACACGTCGCCGAACTCGTGAGCGACCCGGAATCCGGAGCCGGACACGGGCCTGGCTCACGAGCTCGGCGAACCTCTCACGAGCTCGGCGGACGCGCGCGGTCGGTCGGCGAGCGGGTCAGTCCTTGCGGGGGGCGGGGTTGTCGAGGCCGTGGTCGACCTCGGCTCGCGGGGTGGGCACCGCCGGCTGGAAGTGGTCGGCGGTGAGCTCGTCGACGACGAGCAGGTCGCTGCGGACCTTGCCCGTGCGGTAGCCGGCCCGGCCGACCATGTGCGCGGCCACCGGGGCGGTGAGCAGCTGGAAGATCGCGATGAGCAGGAGCATGCCGAAGACCTGCAGGTTGCGCACCCGCAGCGCCTCCCCGAGGAGCAGCAGGATGAGGCCGAGCACCTGAGGCTTGGTCCCGGCGTGCATGCGGGCCAGCAGGTCCGGGAACCGGAGCACGCCGACTCCGGCCGCGAAGGCCAGGAACGCCCCCGAGACGAGGCAGATGCCCGCCGCGACGTCAGCTACCAGGATCCAGCTCATCGCTCGCCTGCCTTCTCCGGCGGTGCGTGGCCGGTGTCGGGACGCACACCACCGGGGTACTTGGGTTCGTTGAGGTCCCGCGGGTCCTGCGCGAGCAGCGGGTGGTCGATGTCCTTGTCCTCGCGCTTGGCCTCTTCGAGGGCGATCTCCTCGACCGTGCGCACCCGGCCCTCACCCTTGGGTTCGGCCGCGGCGAACCGTGCGATCGACACCGAGCCGACGAAGCCGACCAACGACAGCACGACCAGGACCGGCAGGGTGTCCGTCCGTCCGGTCATCGCCGACTCCAGGACGATCCCGCCGACGAGGGCCGTGACGAACACGTCGAGCGCGACCGTGCGGTCGAGCATGCTCGGCCCGCGTTCCGCGCGGATGAGCGCCAGGACGGCCGCTCCCAGCAGCAGTGCGGCACTGACGATCGCGACGAAGGTCATGACGGATCCTTCCTGGTGCGATCGAGATCCTGGAGCGCCGGCTGGGCGTCCCGCTGCGCGTCGAGGGCCTTCTGGCCGCGGCGGGTCCGGGCCACCCCGGCCAGGGCGAGCTCCTCGTCCGAGGCGAGCGCCCGCAGCACCCGGGCCTCGAGGGCGTGGACGTCGTCGCGGACCTTCTCGACGCCGCCGTAGTTCTCCAAGTCGAGGACGTGGAGGTAGAGCATGCCGGTGAGGCGGTGCGCCTCGATCACGAGCGACCCCGGGACCAGGGTGCTCAGCTCGGCCACGAGGGTGAGGTAGAGGTCGGACGAGCTGCGCAGGTGCACCCCGACGACCGCTCCGCGCGGGGTGTGGCCGAAGCGGAAGGCCTGCACGCTCACCTGGATCGAGGCGCGGACCAGGTCAGCGGCGAACCGCATGAAGAGCGCAAGGACGGCGAGGGGGCGGACCCGGCCGCGGAAGCCGATGGTCGGCAGCGGCATCACGACGGTGACGACCACCGCGACGAGGGCGCCGGAGATGATGTTGCCCCAGCTCACGTTCCCCCAGAGCAGCACCCACACGACGGTGAGCCCCACGATCGCGGGCCACTGCGCGGTGAGCTTGGTCCGTCGGCGGCGAAAGGTCATGACTCTCCTCCCAGGGTCGCGTCGTCGGTGGGTTCGTCGGTGGGCACGTCGGTGGGCACGTCGGTGGGCACGTCGGTGGAGGTGGTCTCCTCGACGGTGTCCGTCGAGTCCCCCTGCCCCCGCCCGGTCGAGTCCAGGACCGCGTCGATGTAGTTCGCCGGTTCCATCATCGTCCCGGCGGCCCGGTCGGCGTAGGCGTAGAGCGGACCGGAGACCACCGTGAGCAGCAGGCCAAGGCCGACCAGGGCCGCCGTCGGGCCGACCATCGACCCGGGCAGGTGCGCCTCGGGGAGCGCCTCGGGCGGCGTCTGCCAGAACGCCTTGTTCCACGCCTTGACGATCGCGTACAGGGTCAGCAGCGAGGTCACGACGCTGCCGATGACGAGCGCGTACGCGAGCGACGTGCCCTGGGCGACGCCCGCCTGGAGCAGGCCGACCTTGCCGAGGAATCCCGACAGAGGAGGGATGCCGGAGAGGTTCATCGCCGGGATGAAGAACAGGATCGCCAGCCCGGGTGCGAGCTTGGCCAGCCCACCCAGGCGTTCGAGCGACGTCGTGCCGCCCCGGCGCTCGATGAGCCCGACGACGAGGAACAACGTCGTCTGGACGGTGATGTGGTGCGCGACGTAGAAGATCGAGGCGCCCAGCCCGGCCCGGCTGGCCAGCGCGATCCCGAAGAGCATGTAGCCGATGTGGCTGACGAGCGTGAAGGACAGCAGTCGTTTGATGTCGTTCTGGGCGACGGCACCCAGGATCCCGATGACCATCGTGGCCAGCGCGAGCCACATGAGCAGGGTGTCCAGCCGACCGTCGGGGAAGAGCAGCGTCTGGGTCCGCATGATCGCGTAGACGCCCACCTTGGTGAGCAGTCCTGCGAACACGGCCGTGACGGGCGCGGGCGCGGTCGGGTAGGAGTCCGGCAGCCAGGCCGACAGCGGGAAGATCGCCGCCTTGATCCCGAAGGCCAGCAGGAGGAGCAGCTGGAGCACGAGGGCCACGCTCGGGTCGATCTCGGGCAGGCGCTGGGCGAGCTGGGCCAGGTTCACGGTGCCCGTGGCCGCGTAGACCAGCGCGATCGCCACGAGGAAGATCAGCGAGGACAGCAGCGCGACCACGACGTAGATGGACCCGGCACGGATCCGCTCGCCCGTGCCACCCAGGGTGAGCAGCACGTAGCTCGCCGCGAGCAGGATCTCGAAGCCGACGTAGAGGTTGAAGAGGTCGCCGGCGAGGAAGGCGTTCGAGACGCCGGCCGCCAGCACCAGATAGGTCGGGTGGTAGATGGAGACCGGTGCGGCCTCGTCCCCGTCGGTGATGCCCTGACCGAGGGAGTACAGGAGCACGCAGAGCAGCACCGTGCTCGAGACGGTGAGCATGAGCGAGGAGAGCCGGTCGGCGACCAGGTCGATGCCCACCGGAGCGGCCCAGCCGCCGATGTCGACGACGACCGGGCCGGAGTCGGCCAGGACCAGCAGCGCAGCGCCGGCCACGACCATGAGGGAGAGCGCGACGACGGAGATGATCCGCTGGGCGCGCGGGTGCCGGTACAGGGCCAGGGTCAGCCCCGCGGCGAACAGAGGCATGACGACGGGCAGCGGCACGAGCCAGGTGAACTCACTCATCCGACACCGCTCCCGGTCTCGTCGCGAGCCTCGGCGGCCTGTTCGTCAATGGTCTCGGTGTCCTCGATCGAGTCGTTGTCGTTGTACGACGGTGCGTTCTTCGCCGCGAGACGCACGATGCGGCGGTCTTCGAGGTCGTCCTGCACCTCGTCGTGGCCGTGCAGCTGCCAGGACCGGTAGGCCATGGCGAGGACGAAGGCGGTCAGGGCGAGCGTGATGACGATCGCGGTGAGCACCATCGCCTGGGGCAGCGGGTCGCTCATCTCCTCCGGGGGCGTGTGTCCGATGATCGGCGGGCCGCCGGCCCGTCCGCCGGAGACGAGGAAGAGGAGGTTCACGCCGTTGCCGATGAGGATGAAGCCGATGAGGACGCGCGTGAGGCTGCGCTCCAGGAGCAGGTAGACGCCGGTGATGAAGAGGGCGCCGATCGCGACCACGAGGACGACGCTGGGGCTCATGTCGATCATGGCTGGCTCCCTTCGTCGGAGCGGGGCGGGACGGAGCTCGGCGGGACGGGGGTCGGTGGGACGGAGCTCGGCGGGTCGGGGGTCGTCGTGGTCGCCATGATCGAGGCCCCTTTCTCAGCCGCAGGCGCGCCCGCGGCGAACAAGGAGGACTCCGGGAGCGCGATGTCGATCTGGCGGTCGATCTCCGCGCCGAGCGAGCGCAGGATGTCCAGGATCAGGCCGATCACCACGAGGAACACCCCGAGGTCGAAGAACAGCGAGGTGACCAGCTTGACGTGGCCGAAGGCCGGCAGGTTGACCTGGACGATGACGCTCTGCAGCACCTCGCCCCCGAGGATCAGCGCGCCGAGCCCCACCCCGGCGGAGAGGAAGAGTCCCGTCCCGAGCAGCAGACCCGGCTGCACCGGGAGCGCCTCGCCGAGCTCGTACCGTCCGCCCGCGAGGTACCGGACGATGAGCGCGATGCCGACGACGATCCCGGCCGCGAAGCCGCCTCCGGGCGCGTTGTGCCCGGAGAAGAGCAGGAACACCGCGAAGACGATCATCGAGTGGAAGAGCAGCCGGGTGACCACCTCGAAGATCACCGACCGACGCAGCGGTGCGAGCGTCTTGCCCCCGGGCAGCCAGGACCGCTGACGCTGTGGCGTGGCCGACTTCCCGGCGTCGGCCACGGTGGACGTCGACCCGGCCGCTGCCAGCGCCACCGCTGTCGCCCGGCCCTTGAAGTGCGCGGGGACCCCGGCCTGGGCGTCCGCCTCGGTCTGGGACGCCCACACCCGGTAGGTCTTCATCGTGTCGTTGGTGATGTTCTGGGCCCGGAAGATCTCCCCGCCGCGGCGGCTGAGGAAGATGAGGGAGGCGACGCCGGTCGCCGCGACGAGCAGGACCGAGATCTCCCCCATCGTGTCCCACGCGCGGATGTCGACGAGGGTGACGTTGACGATGTTCTTGCCGCCGCCGAACTCGTAGGCCTCCTCGGGGAACTTCGCCGAGACGGCCTCGTGCATCCGGGCGCCCGGGATCACCAGGGCGAACCCCATGACCACGAAGCCCACGACCACGGCGATGGCGAGCCGGACCCACCGGCTCAGGGCGAGGGGGCGGTCGGAGAAGTACGGCGGGAGCCGGCGCAGCACCAGGACCATGATCACGAGGGTCACGGTCTCCACGAGCACCTGGGTCAGGGCGAGGTCCGGGGCTCCGTGCAGGAGGAAGAGGAAGGCGACCGAGTACCCGGCGAAACCCATGAGCAGGACCGCCTTGAGCCGCCGCCGGGAGCGTGCGGCCAGGATCACGGCGACGACGATGATGAGGACCGGGGCCACCTGCGCGGCGCTGTCCCAGAGCCGGACCCGCTCGGGCAGCGAGGTCTGGGTGAGCAGCACCCCGCCGGGCCCGATCACCAGGACGATGAGGATCGCGCCGAGGTAGAAGGGCAGGGAACCGCGCTGGGTGAGGGCGGTGACGTCGGCCGCGAAGTCGTCGAGCAGGCGCATGAACCGCCGGTAGACACGGTCCGCCTCGACCGGGTGGGGCAGCGAGGCCTGGAAGCGCTCGACCCTGCGGCGCCGCCAGAACGCCGCCGCGCCCAGGCCGAGGATCGCCACCGTCAGCAGCAGCGCGGGGCCGACGCCGCCCCACAGGGTCAGGTGTCCCGGCTCACCCACGCCGTAGGTCTCGGCGTACGGGGACAGCAACCGCTCCCCCACGCTCGGGGCGACCGCGGTGACCACTCCCAGCAGCGCCAGGACGAGGGCCGGGCCGACGAGCAGCGGCGGCTGCTTCTTGATCTGCGCCGGGTCGATCATGGCCGTCTCGACCTCGTGCCCGTCGACCGTCCACGGGATGATCGGGATCGCCGGGGTCTCCTTCTTCGTCGCGAAGGCTCCCCAGACGAAGCGCAGACCGTAGGCCACCGTGAGCAGCGAGCCGACCGCGACCGCCGCCACGACCAGGGTGGACACCCAGGCCGGGCCCACCGGGACGCCGTCGTGCACGAGGGCCTCCAGGGCTGCCTCCTTGGCGACGTAGCCGGCGAGCGGGGGGAAGCCGATCATGGACGCGGTCGCCAGCACGCCCGCGACCGCGGTGAGCGGCAGGGCCCGGCCCACCCCGTTGAGGCGACGCAGGTCACGGGTGCCGGTGGCGGCGTCGACGATGCCGACGGTGAGGAAGAGCGCCGCCTTGAACATCGCGTGCGCGCCGATCATCGCGAGGCCGGCGAGCGCCGCCGCCTGGGTGCCCAGGCCCACCAGGAGCACGATCAGGCCCAGCTGGGACACGGTCCCGTAGGCGAGGATGAGCTTGAGGTCGTGCTGGCGCAGCGCGCGGTAGCCACCGAGCAGCAGCGTGCCGCAGCCGAGGACGATGACGATCGTGACCCACACGGACAGGTGGGAGTAGGCGGGAGCGAAGCGGGCGACGAGGTAGACACCGGCCTTGACCATCGCGGCGGCGTGCAGGTACGCGCTGACCGGGGTCGGGGCGGCCATCGCTGCGGGCAGCCAGAAGTGCGTCGGGATGAGCGCGGCCTTGGTCGCCGCGCCCACCAGCAGGCACACGGCTGCGGCGGTGACGGCGGCGCCCTGCGGCGGGTTCGCCATGAGCCCGGAGAGGCTGTAGCCGGTCGCAGCGGTCTGGCCGAGGATGACCACGCCGACGAGCATCGCCAGGCCACCGGCGGTGGTGACGATGATCGCCTGCATAGCGGCCCGGCGGCTCGCCTTGCGCTCGTGGTAGTGGCCGATGAGCAGGTAGGAGAAGACGGTCGTCAGCTCCCAGCAGATGAACATCAGCAGCATGTCGTCGGCGGTGACCAGGCCGACCATCGCGCCGGCGAAGGCCGTGAGGATCCCGCCGAACTTGCGCAGCCCCGACGCCGCCGCCGCGAAGTACGCCGAGCAGTAGACGAGCACGAGGGCGCCGACGCCGCCGACCAGCAGCAGCATGAGCCACGTCAGGGTGTCCATGCGGAAGGACAGGCTCAGGCCGATGGTGGGGATCCACTCGATCACCTGGGTGGGGTGCTCACCGTTCATCACGCGGCCCGTCCAGCTCAGGGCGTAGACGAAGGCGGAGGCGGGCGCGAGTGCCATGACGAGGAAGGCGCGGCGGCCCATCCAGGAGACCAGTGCGGGCGCAGCTAGTGCCAAGACAGCGTGGGCAACGAGCAAGAGAAGCACGTCCGCTCCGTCCTGTTTGGGGGCGGTGGTCGGTCAGTTCTGGCCAGGACGACGCCGATCGAGGCACGCGCGCACGGCTGACTAGCGGGTGAAGTTGTGTGGTCAGGAGTTTATCAACAGTCGCGGACCAGGCGGGCCACGGGAACCGGGGCTAGACGTCCTCGGGGTCGACGAGGAAGTCGTCCTGGTCGGAGACCTCCCCGCCGACCGCGGCGAAGATGGCCCGGGCCAGCTGAGCCACGACCCCGGTGGCCCGGGTCCGGGAGAGGCGATGGTCGAAGGACGGGATCTCCCGCTGCCAGTCGACGAGGTCGACGGGGGACCAGCGCACCTCGTAGGTCACCGCACCCTGCTCGGCCCACTCCAGGCCGCGGAGCACGACGGGAGGCGTGTCGATCCCGCCCACCTCGACCGAGACGATGCCGTCCCCGCCCAGGTCCACCTCGACCGCGTAGCTGCTCAAGGTCTGCGGGCCGCTCAGCACCTCGATGTCGAAGGCGTCCGCGCGGGCGTGGAGCGCGTACAGCTCGTCGGGGGTCAAGGTCGAGCCCTCGAACGCGGGGACCTGGCCCGCGGTGGGCGGGGGTCCCCCCCACGGTTGGCCGGAGCTGGCCAGGTGGGCACCGGCATGGGCGTCCTGGCACACACGCTCGGCCGCGGACGGGTCGAGCCACACGTCGGAGTAGACGGTCAGGTCGACCGAGACCGCCGGGTCCGGGGACATCATGGTCCGCGCACCGGGGGTCACCTCGAAAGACACCGACCCGCCGAGCCGGCGACCGACCGCGACCAACCAGCAGGCGACCCGCCACTCACTCCGGACGGGCAGGCCGTCCGCGAAGACCCGACCGAGACCGTCGCGGTCTCCGCCCGGATAGGGCACCGCGCCGCGCTCACGCGGGCACACGACGTCGTACACCATCTGGACGTCGGGGGTGAAGCCGAGCGGGGATCCGTCCTCGGCGCGGGGGGCGTAGGGCCCCGACAGGAGGATGTGGCGGGAGACCCGCAGCACCCCGGGGAGCAGGCGACCACCGGTGGCCGTCCGCTCCTCGACGGGTGGGACCTCCCACGCGGCGGCCGGGAACCGGGCCAGGGCGAGCGTCTCCACCTCGGACGGATCGACGTCGTCGCCCACCCCGATGAGGTGGCGGGCGCGGGGGCCGGCGCCCGGCAGCGGGGACACGGTCGGCAGCGGGGTCAGCTCGACGGCGTCAGGGAAGATGGGCATGGCGCTCAGATGTCGGTGCGGTGGAAGTTCTGCCACGAGCGCGACGCCGTCGGGCCGCGCTGGCCCTGGTACCGCGAGCCGTACCGATCGGAGCCGTAGGGGTGCTCGGCCGGGGAGGACAACCGGAAGAAGCACAGCTGGCCGATCTTCATCCCGGGCCACAGCAGGATCGGCAGCGTCGCGACGTTGCTCAGCTCGAGGGTCACGTGCCCGGAGAACCCCGGGTCGATGAAGCCGGCCGTGGAGTGGGTCAGCAGGCCGAGGCGGCCCAGGGACGACTTCCCCTCCAGGCGCGCGGCGACGTCGTCGGGCAGGGTGACGGCCTCGAAGGTCGAGCCGAGCACGAACTCCCCCGGGTGCAGGATGAACGGGTCGCCGGGCTCGGCCTCGACGCTGCGGGTGAGGTCAGGCTGCTCGGCGGCCGGGTCGATGAAGGGGTACTTGTGGTTGTCGAACAGCCGGAAGAACTTGTCGAGCCGGACGTCGATGCTCGACGGCTGGATCATCTCCGGCGCATAGGGCTCGAGACGGACACGGCCGAGGTTGAGTTCTTCGCGGATGTCGCGGTCGGAGAGCAGCACCAGCCCACGGTAGCGGATCGAGGGCTGGTGCCCGGCACGGGGTCGGTCAGTCGCGGAGCGGACGACCGCTCGCGTCACGGGAGTAGTTCCCGGTCTTGTCGGTGAGGTAGAGGATTCCCTCGACCAAGCCCCAGATCGACGTGACCGGGGACAGGATCCCGAAGGAGAGCACCGTCAGGAGCACCATCGTGATGCCGACGCCGGTGTACCCGAGGTAGAACCGGTGGACGCCGAACACCCCGAGGAAGATCCCGAGCAGGCCTGCGGCCAGGCGCGACTTCGCGTACGGGTCGACGGGAGCCCACGGGGATCCGGGCGGCGGGTAGGGACCCTGGGCCGGGTAGCCGCCTTGGGCGGGGTAGCCGCTCTGCGCGGGGTAGCCGCCTTGGGCGGGGTAGCCGCTCTGCGCGGGGTAGCCGCTCTGCGCGGGGTAGCCGCCTTGGGCGGGGTAGCCGCCGGGGGGCGGGTAGCTCCCCTGGTCGGGAGCGGACTGAGCGCCCGCGTTCTGGCCCTGGAAGCTCGAGGACTGGCCCGGGCCGTCGCCGGAGTAGGGGTTCTGCGTCCGGGGCGAGTCGTCAGCGTCTCCGTACTGCGGGGCGCCGTACGGAGAGCTGCCGGAGGGCTGTCCGTCGAAGGCCTTGCGCAGCCACTCGGGCTGTTCCGGATCGGAGCCCACAGGGGTTTCTCCGTAGCCTGGCGTCGTACTCACTTCGCACGCTCCCGTCGTATGGGTATGATCGTCTACGCACACAGGTTACGCAGTCCTGTGACGTGCGGATGTAGTTCAATGGTAGAACTCGACCTTCCCAAGGTCGTAGCGCGGGTTCGATTCCCGTCATCCGCTCCACAACGCCAGGCCAGGTCCGAGATCTTCACCCGGACCTGGCCTTCTGCGTTCCCGGGTCCGGGGCTCCTGGGCCTGTGTTCCTGGGTCCAGGGCCCCGCTCCTGGGCTCCTGGGCCCGGGACCCTGGGGCGGCACGATCCCCCTGAGCTGCGGGGCGCAACGCCCCCTGACCCCGCCGGGTCGTCCATTCTGCGCTGGATCGTCTATCTGGATGGACGACCCCGCGCGAAATAGACGACCCAGCACCGCGGAAGCAGCCGGGACCTGCACTGACGCACAGCCGCGGAGGCAGACGGAACCGGGCGGCACGGGGCCTCGGGGAAGGACATGGCGCGGAACGCTTCGCATTGGGGGCACAGGCGGTTATGATCGGTGACACACCATCGTGGAAGCGCTCCCACTCTGTCGAGAGACCGCCTCCCCCATCACCTGCTGAGAGGCGCTCCCATGCGTTACGGACACTTCGACGACGAAGCCCGCGAGTACGTCATCACCACCCCCCACACCCCGTACCCGTGGATCAACTACCTCGGATCCGAAGAGTTCTTCTCGCTCATCTCGCACCAGGCCGGTGGCTACTCGTTCTACCGTGACGCCAAGATGCGCCGCCTCACCCGCTACCGCTACAACAACATCCCCTCCGACGCCGGTGGCCGCTACTTCTACATCAACGACGGCGGCGACGTCTGGACCCCGTCCTGGATGCCGATCAAGGCCGACCTCGACCACTTCGAGACCCGCCACGGCATGGGCTACACCCAGATCACCGGCGAGCGCGGCGGCCTGTCCGTCCAGTCCCTCTTCTTCGTCCCGCTCGGGGAGACCGCGGAGATCCAGAAGGTCACGCTGACCAACACCTCCGACGCCGCGAAGTCCGTCAAGCTCTTCAGCTTCGCCGAGTTCTGCCTGTGGAACGCCCAGGACGACCAGACGAACTACCAGCGCAACCTCAACATCGGCGAGGTCGAGGTCGAGGAGTCCGGCCCGCACGGGACCGCGATCTACCACAAGACCGAGTACCGCGAGCGTCGCAACCACTACGCCGTCTACGGCGTCAACGCGACGGCTGCTGGCTTCGACACCGACCGCGACAGCTTCGTCGGCGCGTACAACTCCCTCGGCGAGGCGGCCGTGCCCTTCGCCGGGAAGTCCACCAACTCCGTCGCCTCGGGCTGGTACCCGATCGCCTCGCACAACCTCGAGGTCGCCCTCGAGCCCGGGGAGTCGAAGACCTTCGTGTTTGTCCTCGGCTACATCGAGAACCCCGACGAGGAGAAGTGGGCCCCGGCCGATGAGGCCAAGGGCATCAAGGCCCTCCAGGTCATCAACAAGGACCGCGCACACGCGCTCCTGGGCCGCTTCGCAACCACCGAGCAGACCGACGCCGCCTTCGAGGCGCTGCGCGTCCACTGGACGAACCTGCTCTCCGGCTTCGCGGTGACCTCCGGCGACGACAAGCTCGACCGCATGGTCAACGTGTGGAACCAGTACCAGTGCATGGTCACGTTCAACATGTCTCGCTCCGCCTCGTTCTTCGAGACCGGGATCGGCCGCGGCATGGGCTTCCGTGACTCCAACCAGGACCTGCTCGGCTTTGTGCACCTCATCCCCGAGCGTGCCCGCGAGCGCATCATCGACATCGCCTCCACCCAGTTCCCGGACGGCTCGGCGTACCACCAGTACCAGCCGCTCACCAAGCGTGGGAACAACGACATCGGCTCCGGCTTCAACGACGACCCGTTGTGGCTCATCCTCGGCGTCGCGGGCTACATCAAGGAGACCGGCGACTTCTCGATCCTCGACGAGCAGGTCCCCTTCGACAACGACGAGTCCCTCGCCGAGTCCCTCTTCGAGCACCTCACCCGCTCCTTCGACTTCACCGTGAACAACCGCGGCACGCACGGCCTGCCGCTCATCGGGCGCGCCGACTGGAACGACTGCCTCAACCTCAACTGCTTCTCGACGACTCCTGGAGAGTCCTTCCAGACGACCGAGAACCAGTCCGGCGGGGTCGCGGAGTCCGTGTTCATCGCCGCGATGTTCGCCTTCATCGGCCCCGAGTACGTCGCCCTCGCCGAGCGCCGCGGCCTGTCCGACGTCGCCGCGAAGGCCCGCCAGGCCATCGCCGACATGCACACGGCAGTCCTCGAGCACGGCTGGGACGGCGAGTGGTTCCTGCGCGCCTACGACTTCTACGGCAACAAGATCGGCACCGACGAGACCGCCGAGGGCAAGATCTGGATCGAGCCGCAGGGCTTCGCGGTCATGGCTGGCATCGGCACCGAGAAGCCGGCCGACGGCGGACCGTCCATCGCCGAGCGTGCGCTCGACTCCGTGGGCGAGATGCTGGGCACCGAGCACGGCCTCGTGCTCCAGTACCCCGCATACACGAGCTACCAGATCGAGATGGGTGAGATCTCCACCTACCCGCCGGGCTACAAGGAGAACGGCGGCATCTTCTGCCACAACAACCCCTGGGTCATCATCGGGGAGACCGTCCTGGGTCGCGGCGAGCGGGCCTTCGACTACTACAAGCGCATCACGCCGGCGTACCGCGAGGACATCTCCGACGTGCACCGCCTCGAGCCGTACGTCTACGCCCAGATGATCGCGGGCAAGGAGGCCGTGCGTCACGGCGAGGCCAAGAACTCCTGGCTCACCGGCACGGCAGCGTGGAACTTCGTCGCGGTCTCCCAGTACCTGCTGGGCGTGCGTCCCGACTACGACGGCCTCGTCATCGACCCGCAGATCGGCCCGGACGTCCCCACGTACACGGTCACCCGCACCGTCCGCGGCGCCACGTACGAGATCTCCGTGACGAACTCGGGCACCCCGGGTGCGCGCGGCACGCTGACCGTCGACGGCGTCGCCGTCGAGGGCAACCACGTGCCGTACGCCCCGGCCGGCGCGACCGTGAAGGTCTCCGTCGTCCTGTGAGCACTCTCTCCCTGACCGCGGACGCCGAGGAGGTCGTCACGACCCCCTCGGCTCCGCGCGGGGACGCCCGCGTGACGTCCCGCGTGGTCGACCTCGTGTCGGCCACGTGGCGGGTGGGGATCCTGCCCTGCTCGGCGGGATCGATCGCCTATGCGAAGGTCCTGGTCGACGGCGTGTGGCGGGACCTGCTGCGTCCCACCAAGGCCACGCGGCTGGACAGCCCGACGTTCTGCGCGAGCTTCCCGCTCATCCCGTGGTCCAACCGGGTCGCCGGAGCACAGCTCACCTTCGCGGGGCGGACGTGGCAGCTCCCACGCACCTCCCCCGACGGCACGGCGATGCACGGCTCGGTGCTGCCGTTCAGCTTCACCGTGCTCGAGCGCACCGCGTCGTCGGTGCGCCTCGGGCTGGACTCGCGCCAGGTCGTCGGGATGGGGTTCCCGTGGGACTTCACGACCGAGCTGATCTACACGGTCACCGACGAGGGGCTCACCGTCACCACGACGGTGACGAACGTCGACGGCGACCCCTTCCCCGCGGGGTTCGGACACCACCCGTACTTCGTCCGCAGCCTCACCCCCACCTCCCGCGAACCGCAGCTTGAGATCCCTGTGACCTGCGGGTATGCTCTCGAATCGGCCATGGCGGTCGGGGAAGCCGGTCCACTTCCGGTGCGAGCCGACTACTCGACGCTGCGACCGCTCGGCGGGAGGTTCGTGGACGACTGCCTCACCGGCAGGGTCCCCGGCCCGGTCCGCATCGTCTACCCAGGTGCCCACGACGACGGCTCGGACTTCGAGGTCCGGATCACCGCCGACGACGTGTACTCCCACTGGGTCGTCTACGTCCCGGTACAGCGCGCTTACTTCGCGGTCGAACCCGCCACCAACGCCAACGGCGGCTTCGCCCTGGCTGAGCGTGGCGTGGCCGGCAGCGGCGTGTTCGTGCTCGAACCGGGCGAAGCGCGGACGGGGACCTTCACCGTCTCGACCTGACGGTCCCGCTGCGCGGGGTGGCTGGCCTGTACCGGGGGGTGCGGGTCAGCCACCGACCATCACCGACGTCGGTTATCCACCGGTGGACATCCCTGATCGTGTCTGTGCCAGCCGTACCGCATAGTGTCCTCCGGGTGGTCCCGACCGGCGGTGACCCTGGCTCCGGAGGAGACTGCCATGGAACTCGGTGCGGTCCGGGCCCTCGGCCTTCGGCTCATGGCTCAGCACGGGTTGCAGGCCTGGGAGCTGACCTTCGACCATGCCCGACGCCGGGCAGGGGCCTGCCACTTCGCCACTCGGAGGATCTCGGTCTCCCGGCACCTGATGGCGCTGTACGACGAGCACCTGGTCACCGACACCCTGCTGCACGAGATCGCCCATGCGCTGGTAGGCCCCGGCGCCGGGCACGGTCCCCGCTGGCGCGCCATGGCGCGCCAGATCGGGTGCTCGGGGCAGCGGCTCGTCGCACCGGAGGCGCCCCGCACGGCCGGTCCGTGGATCGGGGTGTGCAGCGGTGGGCACGAGGTCGACAGGTTCAGGCGCCCCCGTGGCGAATCATCGTGTCCTCGCTGCAGCAGGAGCTTCGACCGCCGGTTCCTGTTCACCTGGACCCGGCGCGAGGACGCCGCGGCCTGACGCGGCGCCGGGACACGGCGCCCGTCGTGGCGAGCAGGCCCCACAACGCGAGCGCCAGGACCGGGAACCACAGCAGCCGGCTCCACCACCAGGCCGCAATGCCCGGGTCGGGGAACGGCACACCGATGACCAGCAGCAGGCCGGTGACGGCGACGAGCACCGGCAGGTGCCACAGGAAGGCGCGCATCGAGGTGTTCGACGCCGTGTCGAGCACCACCGCGACGCGCCGCCGGTCCAGCCACGGCGCAACCACCGGCCGGAGCAGGATCGCGACCGGGATCTGCACCAGGGTGAGCAGCAGGGGCACCGTTCCGGGCGGGCTGAAGTTCGACCGCTCCCCGGACAGCCCGATCATCGACTCGGGCCAGATCGCCGAGGCGGTCACCGCGACCAGAGCGGCGAAGGCCACGACCGCCCACGCGGCGACCCGGGTGCGGCTCATCCGCAGCAGGGTGCCGTCGAAGTAGGCGAAGCCGACCTGCTGCGCCACGCCCCAGACGAGGACGTAGTTGAGGTACCCCGGGTACGGGTTGTCCGTCATGATCCGCACGGCGTCGACGGCGACCGCGGCCAGCGACAACCCGGCCACGACCCACCAGCCGAACCTGCAGTGCAGGGCCAGCATGACCGGGGCGAGGAGAGCCAGGGCGGCGAAGACCGCGATGAACCACAGCGGCATGACCACCACGACCGCCACGGTGAGGGTCAGGGTCCTCGGCGCCCCCAGCCGCAGCGCGAGCGCGACCGCCGCGGCGACGAGCAGCACGAACGGCAGGAGCGGGGTGAACAGTCCCCCGAGGCGGCGGCTGACGAAGACGCGGTAGGCCTGCCCGAAGGTCGGCGTCGCCCCGCGTCGTTCACGCTCGCGGTCGACCACCCGGGTCCAGCTCGTCGCGTTGGAGAACCCGCCGACGAAGAAGAACAGCGGGATCAGCACGAGCACCCAGGTGATCGGCCACATCCAACGCTCGACGTTGAGGATGTTGTCGACCGTCAGCTCCCCGGCCGCGGTGCGACCGATAGCGGCCATGGTCCAGTGCCCGAGGATGACGGCGCCGAGCGCGAGGGTCCGCAGCAGGTCGGCGAAGCGGTCCCGGGGTGGCGCTGCGGGCACTCCAGCAGCAGCCCCGGCGGCAGCTGGGGCCGAGGGCGGGGCGTCGGGCGAGACCTCGGGGCCGATCGGGTCGAGCGTCAGGGTGTGTTCCTTCGGGGAGTCAGGCGCACGGCGGGGAGCGCGGGCGCCGGAAGCGGCGGGCCGTCATATCCGACGACCGTGCCAAACCTAGCCGACTCGGGTCGATCTGAGTCCGGCGCACCGAGCTGGCGTGCCCAGTCTGCGCGGGCTCGTACGACGTCCTCGTGCGAGCGACCGACGAAGTTCCACCACATGACGATCTGCTCCTCGAAGGGGCGTCCGCCGATGAGCACGAGACGGGCGGCGGCGTCGGGCGTGCGCAGCGTGATCTGACCGGCTCCGGCGGCGAGGAAGCCGAGCTCGGAGGAGCCCAGCCGCTCGCCGTCGACGACGATCGCCTCGGCGGTGTCCACCAGCACGGCGTGCTCGAAGGTCGGATCGAGCGCGAGGGTGATCTCCGCGCCGCGGGCGAGGTCGATCTGGGCTCCCACCAGCGGGGAGAAGGTTGTCGCGGGCGAGCGCAGGGCCTCGGGCGCGCCGAGGTGGGGCTGCCCGGGCAGCTCGCCCAGGAACACCCGGACGCTCGCGCCCACGACGTCGAGGACCGGAAGGTCCCCGTGGTGCTCGAACGCGGGAGCGACGCCCCGGTGAGCGGCCGGGAGCGCGGTCCACAGCTGGACGCCGTGGAGCACCGGCACCCGGGTGCGCGCCGGGTCGGGCGACTGCTCCGAGTGCGAGATCCCGTGACCAGCCGTCATGAGGTTGAGCTCCCCGGGGCGCACCATGCACACCGATCCGAGGGAGTCCTGGTGGAGCACCTCGCCGGCGAACAGCCAGGAGACGGTCTGCAGACCGGCGTGCGGGTGGGGCGGGACGTCCATGCCCGCACCGGTCGAGACGTCGTCGGGCCCGTAGTGGTCGAGGAAGCACCAGGCGCCCACCATGCTGCGCCGGCGCTGAGGGAGGGTGCGCCGGACCGTCATGGCGCGTGGGCCGCCGAGCGGGACCAGGCGGGGTTCGAGGATCTCGAGCCTGCGCTCACGCGGGCCAGCGTCCCCGGCCGCGCAGATCTCTTCCTGGGGTGCGGTGTCGAGGTTGCTCACCCGTCGAGGCTATCGGCCTCCCTCCAACGGCGCACCGCTCACCCGCAGCCGGTGCACGCAGTGCGGCACGCACCACGTCCTCGTCGATCGAGGGGTAGCAATGGGACATACACCGACGAACAGGCGTTCGGGGATTGATCGTCAGGGAGTTGTCCACAGTGTTGTCCACAGCCTGTGCACCGCACTTCTCCACCTACCCACAGGCCTGTGGACGGGGACTGTGGACAACTGCGGGCGATGGCCACCTGTTCACCGGGAAGATCCCGGACGTTCACGCGCGGACGGAGGTGCGCGGCGTCGGGCAGGAGGTTTGTCCGGGACGCGAGGGAGGGTGCGCGCCTGGGTCAGCGGGACCGCTGGGGCGGGTCCGTGCAGATGAAGCCGTCGTCGTCGAGCACCGTCCCCTCGATGGCGTCGCGCAGGACCGAGACGAGGGTGATGACGACGGGCGCCATCCGCTGGCGGGCGATCTGGTGCATCGGAGACGGCTTCTCCGACCGCTCGTAGGCGTCCCCCGACAGCCATCGCACCGAGTAGCCGAAGGGGCCGGACTCCCGCCACGGCACCGTGCGCAGGGCCGGCGGGAGCCGGTCCACCCGCTCGCAGCGCACGACGACGGACCCGTCGTAGGGGGTGTGCGTGACGATCTCGAAGTTGCGCGGACCGGTCGGCTCCGGGCCGACCGTCTCGAGCACGGCCTGCACCAGGACCGTCCGCACGAGCGCGAGCGCGTGGCTGGGATCGAGCGCGTGGGCGCTGAACAGGTGCCGGTCGACCGTGCGGCGGTCGTCACCGACAAGAGGGCCGAGCTGGGTGGGCGGAGTGAGCGTGCCCTCCTCGACGACCACACCTCGGGCGTGCCGCGCGGCCGCGACCATCCACCGGTGAGCCGTGGTGACGCGCTCCGCCCGGGACGGGCCCAGGCCTGCGTCCACGCGCAGGCCGAACACGTCGATGTGCGGCGCCGTCAGGCCGAGCACCTGGCGTCGTTCCGGCGGCAGGACGCGCGGGCCGACGAGCACGACGCCGGGCTCGAGCTCGAGCTCTCCGGGCTCCGGCTCCGCCGCCATCGTCATCCCGCGGAACCGTGCGCCGTGCACCGGGACGGCGCGGGCAGCCGCCGCCTCGGCGGTGACGGGCTCACGGGTCCAGCGGGCCTGCGGGTACCAGGCCAGGGCGAGCGTCTCGATCGACGCGCTCGAGGGCACGGCGACCAGGAGGCCGGCGGTCTGGTCGAGGCTGGTGACGCCCAGGTGTGCTGTCATCTCCATCACGGTACGCAGCGAAGAATACCGGGACGTTTCGGTGGTGCAACGACTGGGTGCACTGTGCGGAGAGGGTTGTCGCGGTGCCGCGGGCAGCCGAGGAAGGGCAGCCTTCCATGCATGTTCTGACAGCGTATGGGATGCTGTCAGAATGCCGAAGATCATTGGTGGATCACTCCACGAGCACCGCGAGCAGACCCGCCAACGACTCTTCACCGCCCTGTCCGCGCTCATGGCCGAGCGTGGTTTCGACGCCATCTCCTTCGCCGACATCGCCGCGGCGGCCGGAGTCGGTCGCACCGCGGTCTACAACCACTTCTCCGACAAAGAAGCCCTGCTCATGGGGTTCATCACGTTCGAGACCGAGCGCTACGTCGAGACGCTCAAGCGCTCGCTCGAGGGCGTGGAGGACCCGCTCCAGCAGCTGCGCACGTACGTCCGCGCCCAGGCCCGCCTCAAGCGCGTCTTCCACCTCGCCCCGGGGCCGGACCTGCGCACGGTGCTCTCCCGCGGCACCCAGCAGCGCCTCCGCGAGCACGCCGTCGTGGTCGAGGACATCCTGCGCGAGATCCTCACGGCCGGCATCGCCCGCGGGGAGTTCCCCGAGCAGGACATCCCCACCTCGGTGGCCCTGGTCAACGCCTGCCTGTCCGGGCGCCAGCTCCCCGAGGAGCAGCCCGCGCGCGACGCCGCGATCGCCGCGACCGAGGCGTTCGTGCTCCGCGCGGTCGGCGCGGATCTCGTCACCGCCTGAGCGCAAGTGAGCGACAGCGGCCGAAGTCGGCGGCCGTCCCTGGCGGCCCCGTCTCGCCGATCGGACTCTTCGGTGCGGAGGGTAGGCAACCCTAACAAGATGCGGTAGCGTTCGAGCCAGGTCGTCATGACACCTTGTCATCTCCGTCGGGAGCCCGCGGCCATCCGCCCCGAGGAGCCCACGGTGACCACTCTCACCACGGAACAGCCCACCCTGTCCCTGCGCCTGCGGGAAGGCACCCGCTCCGAGCACGAGGACGCCGAGCACTCCGGCTTCATCAGCAAGCTCATGGGCGGCGAGCTCGACTCCGCCGCATACGTGAGGCTCGCAGCCCAGCAGTACTTCGTCTACGAAGCCCTGGAGGCACTGAGCGGCACCGTGCGCGAACTCCCCCAGGGCGAGACGCTGCTCTTCGACGAGCTGGTCCGGACCCCCTCGATCGCCGAGGACCTCGCCTTCCTCGTCGGGCCCGACTGGCGGTCCCAGATCACCCCCCTGCCAGCGACCGAGCGGTACGTCGCCGCCCTCCAGGCCTGCGCCACCTCACTCCCGCGCTACGCCGCGCACGCCTACACGCGCTACCTCGGCGACCTCTCCGGCGGGCAGATCGTCAAGCGCATGCTTGAGCGTCACTACGGCCTCGGACCGGAGGGCCTGGCGTTCTACACCTTCGCCGAGATCCCCAAGGCGAAGCCGTTCAAGGACGTCTACCGCGAACGCCTGGATGCCCTGGTGCTCACCGAGGACGAGCTGGCGCTGGCGATCTCCGAGGCGCAGGGCGCCTTCCGCCTCAACCAGGGCCTGTTCAGGGATCTGGGCGACAGCCAGATCTGAGCTCGCGGCCGGCCGGCCGGGTGGTCAGAGGTGACGGTCCGCGTACACGGTCATCGCATCCCGGACGAACAGGGCTGTGCCCTCCCCTGCCCAGTCGTAGGCCGCGGTGAAGCGCGGGTCCTCGGCGTACATCTGGCCGAGGCCGACGAAGTACTCCGCGGTGATCTCCGGCTGGCCGGTGCCCCGGGCGCTCACCGCGAGCCAGTCGTGCTGGCGCCGGGCCAGACCCTGCGGGTCGTCGTCGGCCGGCGCGTACCCCGCCCGTCGCGCAGCGGCGAAACCCTCGGCGATCGCGCGCTGCTCGCCGAGGAAGGCGGACCGCTCCGCCTCGCTCAGCGACGTCCACCAGGAGTCTCCGGCCCGGTAGGCGTCGGCGCCCCAACGCTCGGCCACCTCGCCCTCGTAGCGGCTGTGGTCGAATCCGTCGAACATCTGCTGTGCCATGAGTTCTTCACCGTTCTCGAGGGAGGTGATCGTGCTCCGGACGGAGGCAATCTGATGGTCGAGCCGCCGGTGCTCGGACTCCAACCACTGCAGGTGCGTGCGCAGGGCGCGCGCCTCGTCGTGGTCGGAGTCGAGCGCGATCGCGATCGCGGGCAGCCCGAGGCCGAGGTCTCGGAGCATGAGCACCCGCTGGAGGCGGACCAGCGCCGCGGCGTCGTAGTAGCGGTAGCCGTTGCTGCCGGTCCGGCTCGGGCGGAGCAGCCCGATCTGGTCGTAGTGCCGCAGGGTGCGGCTCGTGGTCCCGGCGGTCCGGGCGATCTCCTGGATGGACCAGTCGCGGCTCATGGCACCAACGGTAGAGGTTGACGTGGCGTCAAGGTCAAGGATCCAGACCACGGGCGTGGGGCGGCCGTCGCACCGCGGCGCGAGCCAACTAGGACCCTGTGCGCACATGCGGCACACTGGCCTCATGGCCCTCTCTGAAGAGCCCCTGACCGGCGGCAACGTTGCCGCGAGCGTGGTCAGGGTGACTGATCCTGTGCTCGGTGTGACCGTGCGCAAACCCGCGACACCCGCGACCGCGACCGTCCACGCCCTGCTCGTCCACCTCGCCGACGTCGGCTTCGACGGCGCCCCCCGATCCTTCGGCGTCGACGACCAGAACCGTCACGTGCTCGAGTACATCCCAGGCACGATGGCGAACGTCATGCCCACGATGACCCCGCGTGAGCTCACGCGGGTCGGCGCCCTCGTGCGCGACCTGCACGACGCGACCGCGTCCTTCGTCCCGCCGCCGGGCGCGGTGTGGGACGTCGGCATCCCGGCCGACCGCAACGACCTCATCTGCCACCACGACATCGCCCCGTGGAACCTGGTCCGCGACGGGGACCGATGGGTCATCATCGACTGGGACGGCGCCGGTCCGGGATCGCGCCTGTGGGACCTCGCCTACGTGGCGCACGGGTTCGTTCCCCTGCACGCGGGTGGCGACCCGGAGGTCGACGGCCCGCGGCTGCGGGCCCTCGTCGACGGCTACGGCGTCTCCGCGCACCAACGGCCCGAGCTCGTCCAGCTCACCGCGGACCACACCCGGGCGATGTACGACCTCCTGGTCGACGGCGCACGCACCGGCACGCAACCGTGGGCCGCCCTGCACGCCGACGGCCACGCCGACCACTGGGGCCCGGCGTCGGACTACATCACCCGCCACCGGGCAGACTTCCGCGCCGCGCTCCGCTGACTGTGCCGTGACGTGCGGTGAGCCCGGTCAGCCCGGTCAGCCCGGTCAGCCCGGTCAGCCCGGTCAGCCCGCGAGGATCTCGGCGACCAGGGCCGCGGGGGTGTCCACCACGGCGCGGGGGCGGGCGGCTGCGTGCTCCCCGGCGGCGGCGTAGCCCCAGGTGACGGCGATCGTCTCGATGCCGTGGGCGCGGGCCCCGAGGATGTCGTGCTCGCGGTCCCCGACCATGACGACGTCACCGACGCGAGGCAGCCCGCCCTCGCTCGCCGCGGCCGTCTTGAGGGCGTGCTCGATCACGTCCGCCTTGGTGGTGCGCGTCCCGTCGAGGCTCGCCCCGCAGATCGCCTCGAAGAACCCGTCGAGGTCGAAGTGCGCGAGGATCTGGCGGGCGTACACCTCCGGCTTGGACGTCGCCACGACGAGGCGGACGCCGCCGTCGCGCAGGGCCGCAAGGGCCTCCCGGACGCCGGGGTAGACGGAGTTGTCGAGCATCCCGCCGCCGGTGAACGCGACCCGGTAGGCGGCGACGAACTCGTCGACCCGCTCGGGCGGGATCCCGTGGGTCAGCGCGCTCTCCTGGATCGGCGGGCCGACCACGCCGCGCAGCCCCTCCGCGTCCGGTCGGGGGACACCGAGCGTGTCGAAGGCGGAGGTGATCGAGGCGATGATGCCGGGGGCGGAGTCGGTGAGGGTGCCGTCGAGGTCGACGAGCGCGAGGGAACTGATCATCCCTCGATCCTCTCACCGCCGCGCAGCGTCCCCTCCCCCGGGCCGCCGCTCAGCCGTGCAGCGGCAGGGTCAGCGTCGCCGGACCGTGGGCGACCACGCGCACCGGGACGCCCCAGTCCTGCTGGGCCAGGTGGCACGCCGGGTACTCGATCTCCGGGTCCGCGTCGCAGCTCGCGGCCTGCGCGGTCACGTGCAGCACCCCCTCCCCGACCTGCGGGTCGAGCACGAGGCGCCGCTCGAGCGGACCGCCGTCCCCGCCCCCCTCGAGCAGCAGCCCGGGCGGGGTGGCCGAGACCTGCAGCCGGGTCGAGGGTCCGTAGCGGTCGTCGTACTTCTGCCCGGCCGCCGGGGTGAAGACGACGTCGAGCAGCAGCTCCCCCGGTGCCACCTCGGTGACCGGCCGCCGCGTGCGGTGCGCGCCGGCGTCGAGCACCTGGCCGGCCAGGGTGGCCGGGAGCGCGACCCGGGTGAGCCGGTGGGCCGCGGACTCGACCACCACGAGCAGCACCCGGTCCCCCTCCACCTGCACGACGACGTCGCTCGGCTCGGCGAGCCCCATCGCCAGGGTGGTCACGGCGTCGGCGACGGGGTCGTAGCGGCGCAGCGCACCGTTGTAGGTGTCGGCCACCACGACGGAACCGTCGGGCAGCACGGCCAGCCCGAGCGGGTGCTGCAGCAACGCCTGGTCGGCCGCGCCGTCACGGTGACCGAAGTCGAACAGGCCCGCGCCGACGACCGACGTGACGCTCGCCGCCCCGGGACGCACGTCGACCCGGCGCAGGGCCGAGGTCTCGGAGTCGGCGACCCACAGCGTGCGGGTGGTGGGCGGTGCGCCCTCCGGTGCCCGGTCCCCCAGCGCTCCGGTGCCGACGGCGGCGACCGCCCCGACCGCCAGCCCGGACGGCTGGGCGAACCACGCCTGGGGCAGCGGGCCGTCGAGCAGGCCCTCGTTCATCGTCCCGCCGACCGACCCGATCGTGCCTCGCTCGGCGTCGAAGACCCACAGCGTGTGGTTCCCGGCCATCGCGACGACGAACCCGCCCATCTCCTCGCACCACGCGACGTCCCACGGCGAGCTGAGCTTGGCGAGCCGGGCCGGGGCCGGGCTGGCGCCCTGGTCGGCGCCCTGCTCGGCGCCGTCGGCATCGCCGAGCTCCGCGGGCGTGAGGACGTTGTCCCCCGCACCGACCATGAGCTGACGGCCGTTGCCGGCCACCGTCCTCACGTGCCCGTCGGCCAGGCGCACCCCGCGCAGCGCGTGGTTGACCGTGTCGGCCACCACGACGTCGTAACCGAGCCGCTCGCGCAGCCCCTCCGGCACGAGCGCCAGCCCGTTCGGCTCGCTGAACCGGGCGTCGCCCGGGCCGCCGTCGGCCAGCCCGCGCTCGCCCGACCCGATCCGGCGCACGAGGGTCTCGCCGTCGGCGGCGAGCTCAGCGAGGCTGTGGTGACCGGCGTCGGCCACCAGGAACCCGCCGCCGGCGAGGGCTACCGCCTTGGCGGGGAAGCGCAGCGTGCCCGACGACGGCGCGGGCGGCACGTAGGGCCCCGCGCCCAGCGCGGCGGGGCGCAGCGTGCCCTTGGCGCGGTGCTCGGCGGCGAGGTCGCGGACGAGGATCTCGAGGTTGTGGGCGTGCCCCTCCCCCGCCATCTGCGCGACAATGTAGCCCTCCGGGTCGATGACCACGAGCGTGGGCCAGGCCCGCGCCGTGTACGCCGACCAGGTGACCAGGTCGGGGTCGTCGAGGACGGGGTGGTGCACCTCGTAGCGCTCGACGGCGGCCGCGAGCGCGACGGGGTCGGCCTCGTGGACGAACTTCGGGGAGTGCACACCGATGATGACGAGCTCGTCGCGGTGGGCTTCCTCGAGCTCCCGCAGCTCGTCCAGGACGTGCAGGCAGTTGACGCAGCAGAAGGTCCAGAAGTCGAGCACGACGATCGTCCCGCGCAGGTCCGCCAGCCGCACGTCCTTCCCGCCGGTGTTGAGCCAGCCGCGGCCGACCAGCTCGGAGGCGCGGACACGGGGCAGCCGGTTCGGGTGGGCGGGCGCGGGTGAAGTCGTCACCGGCCCAGTCAAGCACCGCTGCCTCACGTCCTGGGAATCCGACGCGTGTCGTGGACGTCCCTCCTGCTCACAGCCCTGCGTCCGGTGGCTGGCGGGGGGCGGCGCGGGACGGGCATGGGCACCTGTCCCCATCGATCCTGCGGCGCGGACGCGGAGGTGGCAGATACGTTGTACCCCCCCTCGACCCTTGGAGTCATCATGTCTGCTCGTCCCCGGTCCGCTCGTGTCAGCCGCACCGTCACCATCCTGAGCGGGCTGGCCCTCGCCGCCACGCTCGGCGCCTGCTCCGTCGGCCAGAGCATCTCCCAGGACGACCTGGAGGAGAAGGTCGCCGGGGAGATGGACGAGCTGACCGGCACGACGTTCCCGGTCGAGTGCGACGGTGACCTGGAAGGCACGGTCGACGAGACCCAGCGGTGCTGGAGGATCATCGACGGCCTCGCCGACCAGGGCGTCCCGGACGGCTCCCGTCTGGGCATCACCGTGACCGTCACCTCCGTCGGCGACGAGGCCCAGATCAACATCCAGGCCGACGACGAGGTCACCGCCCCCGAGTAACCCACCCGCCGCCCCACCCCACCGCCCCCCTCCCGCTGAGTGCTGGCAAATACGCGCGACACGCCGGGCGAAGTGCGTATTTTCCAGCACTCAGCGGGAGGGTGGCGGGTGGGGGGGGGTTAGCCGAGGGTGGTGGGGAGGGGGCGGTGCTCGGCTAGGACGTGGGTGGCCAGGAAGGCCTCGACGACCTCGTACCAGACGATCGCGTTCTGGGGGCTGAGCACCCAGTGGTTCTCGTCCGGATAGTAGAGGAACCGGTGGACCGTCTCGCCGTTCTCGTCGGCCGGCAGCCCGGACTTGGCGAGCAGCTCGAACCAGAGCCGCAGCCCCTCCCCGATCGGCACCCGGTAGTCCTTGTCCCCGTGCACCACGAGCATCGGCGTGACGATGTTCGCCACGAACCGGTGCGGGGAGTTGGCCTGCGCCATCTCCGGCGTCATCTCCCGCTCCCAGTAGCTGGCGGAGTCGGTCGTCGGGCCGAACTGGTCCAGCGCCCACAGGCTCGCGTGCGTGACGATCGCCTTGAACCGGTCGGTGTGGCCGGCCACCCAGTTGGCCATGTACCCCCCGAAGGACCCGCCCATCGCGGCGGTGCGGGTCTCGTCGATCTCAGGCAACGCCTCGGCCGCGTCGGTGATGGCCATGAGGTCGGTGTACGGCGCCTCGCCCCAGGCACCCCAGCCGCGCTGGATGAACTCCTGCCCGTACCCGGTCGACAGGGCCGGGTCCGGCAGCAGCACCGCGTACCCCTGGGCCACGAGCAGCCACGGGTTCCAGCGCCAGCTCCAGGCGTTCCAGGAGTTGAGCGGCCCGCCGTGGATCCACAGCAGCAGCGGTGCGGGCGACTCGGGACCGGCGCCGTGCGGCAGGGCGAGGAAGGCCCGCACCCGGGAGCCGTCGGCGGCGACCGTCTCCACCTCGGTGAGCACACCGGGCAGGTCCGGGGTGCTCGCCGGGCCAGCGAGCACGGTGGCCGGGACCGGCGCGGCGGTGGCCAGCGCGGCAGCCAGGTCGACGACGACCGGCACGGGCGGGGCGAGGTAGCTGACCCGCAGCGCGTAGACCCGGGATCCGTCCGGTGAGACCTGGACGTCGGTGAAGACCGCGTCGTCGCTGGTCACCCGGGTGACGGCGGAGTCGGCCGCGGCGGCCGACTCGCCGCTGGGAATGCCGCCCGCCTCACTGCCCGGCTCCTCGCCCAAGGCGAGGTGGAAGATCGGGCCGCGGCCGTCGTCGTCGGCCGTGAGCAGCAGACCGGAGGAGTCCGGGAGCCAGGTGATCGAGGTCGGCCAGCGGTCCCAGCTACCCGCGAGCTGGCGAGCGGGCTCGAGCGCCTGGGTGGGGCCACCGAGCAGCTCGACGAGACCCAGCGTGACCGTCGGGGCGCGCTCACCCGTGCTGCGGGTCTCGCGCACGTAGGCCACCCGCGCGCCGTCCGGGGCGATCTGGGGGGAGCCGAAGCTCGACTCGCCGTCGTCGACGAGCACCCGGCGCTCACCGGTCGCGGTGTCGATCGCCACGAGCACGGTGCGGTGCGCGCCGCCGGACTCGGCGATGTTCCAGGTCGCCACCACGGTCGTGCCGTCGTGGGAGAGGACGCCGGACTGCTCCCGCAGCGCGGTGGCAGCGTCCGGGGTGAGGTCGCGCAGTGTCATCACCGGGTCGACCTCCTCAGGCGTCGAGGCGACGCCGGGGATCTCCCCGTGCAGCGGGGCTCCACCCACCCCCGGCAGCTCGCCGAGGAACAGGTGCGTGTCGGCCGGGCCGAGGTCGTGGTCCCAGTACCGCACCGGGTAGCCGGTGTGCAGGATCGCGGAGACCTTCTTCTTCTTGCGCTCGGCGCGGAGCTCGTCGTCGTGGGCGGCGCCGGTCGCCGAGGGCAGCACCCCCGAGCGCAGCAGCACGACGGGCGCCCCGGCGGCGGCCCGCGGCGCGCTCAGCCCGGCGGCCCGGCTCGCCACGACGCGCGCCTCACCACCGCCGGCCGGGAGCATCCACAGCGCCGCGGGAGGGTCGTCCTGGTCGCTGGCCTGCGGGTCGGGCCGGGCGGAGGTGAAGAGCAGGTCCCCGGCGGCGGTGAAGGACGGGCTCTGCTCACCCTTGGCGCTGCGGGTGAGCCGCCGGGCCGGGAGACGGCCCTCGGGGTCGACCTCCCACAGCGCGGTGACGTAGCCGGTGCGGGCCGGGTCGAGGGTCGCGACTGAGGTGACCAGACGGGTGCCGTCCGGGGACAGCACCAGCCCGCCCACCCGCGGGAGGGCGATGTACTGCTCGAGGTCGTGGAAGGGCTCGGGGTGCGACGGCTCGGGGTGCGAGGGCGCAGGGTGCTCGAGGTCAGGGCTCATCTGACCGTCCTATCACAACCCGGTCATGCGTCCCCTCCGACGGCGCGGGACACCCAGGCCGTCGGAGGGGATGGGGTCACTCTCCGAGGCGCACGTTCGTGTCGCGGCGCTCGATCACCTCGTGGTGGGAGGTGCGGTTGCGCTGGGCGTTCATGATGATCGCGGCCACCAGGGCGACCACACCGGCCGCGAGGCAGATGAAGCCGACCATCGTCACGTCCACCGAGGCGAGGTTGTCACGAACGGCGAAGGCGAGGACGGCGCCCACCACGATCAAGAAGATGCCAAGTCCGATTCCCATGCGTACTCCTCCATAAGTTACGACGCTGACGCACGTCAGCGAACATGTCGAGGTCAACAGTGGACCAACTCGGCGACGTCTGCCCGGTGAGGGCGCCGGCCTCGACGCACAACTCTCCCGAACGGGGATCATCTACCGTGGGCGGGGTGACCCACCAGCCCTCCGCCTCTCTCGAGACCGAGCCGTACCTGCACCGCTGGGGCCTCGTCCCCGACGGCGCCCCGTTCTCGACCCCGAGCAGTCACCTCGTGCCGGTCCGGTACCAGGGCGCACCGGCGATGCTCAAGGTCGCCCGCATCGCCGAGGAGCGCGACGGCGGCCGCCTCATGGTCTGGTGGGCGGGCCGCGGCGCCGCCCGCGTCCTCCTGCACGACGACGCAGGGATCGTCCTCGAGCGCGCGCTCGGTCCGCGCTCCCTCACCGCCTGGGCGAACGCCGGTCCCACCGACCGCGATCACTCCGACGACCAGGCCACCCGGGTGCTCTGCGAGATCGCCCAGCAGCTGCACGCGGTGGCCGGCGATCCCCCTCCTCCCGGTCTGGTGACCCTCGACCGCTGGTTCAGGGACTTGCTCACCGGGGCCGCCGGTCACGACGGCTTCCTCGGACGCGCCGCAGCCACCGCCCGCGAGCTGCTCGCTGAGCAGCGGGACGTCGTCGTGCTGCACGGGGACCTGCACCACGGGAACGTCCTCGACTTCGGCGACGCCATCACCGCCCGGTGGCGGGCGATCGACCCGAAGTTCCTCGTCGGGGACCGCGCCTTCGACTACACGAACATCGTCTGCAACCCGAGCCACGTGATCGCCACCACGCCCGGTCGCCTGGACCGTCAGGTGTCGGTGATCAGCGACGCCGCTGGGCTGGACCGCCGCCGGCTGCTGCGCTGGATCGTCGCCTGGACCGGGCTGTCGGCCACCTGGTACCTGGGCGACGACCTGGGAGAGGGGTCGCCAGAGGACCCGGACTCGGCCGAGGACCAGCGCGGGGACCAGCGCGACCGAGGCGGACATCAGGGGGACCCGGGCGACGACCCGGGCGACCGGCAGGTGCCCACCGCCGCAGGTGAGGCGGCCGCGGCGGCCGTGCTCGCCGTCGGGCAGGCAGCGGAGGCGCTCCTGCACCCCGGACGGTAGTCCGCACCGAGCGGCCCTGCCCACCCAGACTCCGGCGGCCAGGCGCCACCCAGACCCCACCATCCGGCGGTCCTGACACCACCCAGGTCCCGTACGGGGCGTGCGCTTGACGACGGGGCGTGCCGTCAAGAGCACGTCCTGTCTTCAAGAGCACGCCCCGTTCGACGGGAGCCAGGACCGGGCACCGATAGCCAGGAGCCGGCGCCCTCGCGACCGCCGGCGGCTAGGACCGCCCGTCGCGGTCGGCGAGCTTCTTGAGCATGTCGTTGTACTCGTCCATCTCCAGGTCGCCCTCGCGGTCGACCTTGCGGTCACGGCGCCTGGCCACGCGTTCGTCGTCCTTGGACCAGGAGAACGCGACGATGATCGCGAGCATCAGGGTGGGGATCTCCCCCACGCCCCACGCGATGCCGCCACCGTTCTGCTGGTCGACGATCGCCGTCGCCCCCCACTCGCGGCCCATCAGCCCGAACCATTCCGGGACCAGCAGGATCTCCCCGGACATGAGCGTCACCCCGAAGAAGGCGTGGAACGCCATCGTGGCCAGCAGCAGCAGCAGCCGCTGGGCGTGCGGGGGGCGGGAGGGGCCTGGGTCGATCCCGATGAGGGCGTTGGCGAAGAAGTACCCGGCCATCGTGAAGTGGACGGTCATGAGGATGTGCCCGATGTGCGTGGACAGCGCGTACTCGAAGGCCGGGGTGTAGTAGAAGACGATCATCGAGCCGGCGAAGTTCGCGGCGGCGACGAGTGGGTGGGAGAAGAAGCGCCCGTAGCGGGAGCCGATGATCGCCAGGATCCACTCGCGCGGACCCCGGGTGGCGTCCTTGCGCACCGGGACGGCGCGCAGCAGCAGGGTGACCGGGGCGGCCGAGACGAGGAAGATCGGCACGACCATCGCCAGGATCATGTGCTGGAGCATGTGGGCGGAGAAGAGCACGGACCCGTAGACGACCGGACCGCCGTTCGTCACCCAGAACATGACGACCATGCCGACGACCCACGACGCCGTGCGCAGCCACGGCCAGGAGTCGCCGCGCCGGTGCAGCCGGACCACCCAGCGCAGGTAGACCACCAGTCCCGCCGCGCACGCGAAGCCGAGCAGCACGTCCCAGCGCCACTGCGTGAACCAGCTCGACAGCGTCGGCTCGGGCGGCAGCTGGTTGCCGGTGATGAGGTAGGCCGGGGTGGGGTCGATGGGTGGGGCGTTGTCGTCGGGCGGGTTGGTCCCACCGAGGGCGACCGCGACACCGCTGACCGCGCCCATGAGGACCAGCTCGGCCGCGACCAGCCGCCAGAACAGCGCGGTGGCGCGGTCGGCGCCGCCCGCCAGCTTGCCCACGACCCACGTGCGGTGGGCCCAGCCGAGGCCGCCGAGCACCACGAACAGCACAGTTTTGGCGATGACCAGGATGCCGTAGTCGGTGCTCAGCCCGGACAGGCCACCGAGCCGGATGATGGCGTTGACCAGTCCGGAGATGGCCACGATGACAAAGCACCAGCTGGCGATCGGGGAGTAGCGCGCCACCGTGACCGCCAGGGCGTCCCCGTCCAGGGCGCCTCGGGTGCGCAGCACGGCGATCACCGCGAGCGCCCCGATCCATACGGCCGCGCCCACGAGGTGCATGAACATCGCCGAGACCGCCAGCTCGTGGCTGGTGGACCCGGAGGCGTGACCCATGAGGGACTGCAGCACGAGCGCCCCGACGGCCGGCACGGCCGTCCACAGCGCACCGGTCGCGGTCGAGACGAGCAGGGCCAGCACCGCGGTCACCGCGGCGATCAACGCGATCACCAGCAGCGTCTGGCCGGAGGGGATCTGGGAGAGGTAGACACCGAGCTGGTCGCCGAAACCCTCGCCGGTGAGGGAGAGGCCGACGGTGTTCGCCCCGGAGAAGACCACCCGGGCCAGTGCGCTCATCGCCCACACCCCCGCGCCGACGCCGGCCACGGTGAGGGCGCGGCTCAGCGCCGCCCCGGGCCGCACGACGAAGGCCGCCAGCACCAGACCGCCCAGCGTCACCGCGACGGCCAGCTCGGAGGCGACCGTGGCGATCGGCAGGCCCCACCGCACGACGGCGCCGGGGTCGAGGAGGAGCTGGGGCGCGAAGGCCGCCGAGAACAGCCCGCTGACCACGAGCGCGGCCACGGCCGCCGCCGCTGCGCCGGGCAGCGACCAGGTCAGGGTCCGGGGAGCGCGGGTGGGGTGCACAACTTCTTGCTTCAGGCCTGCCGTCACCCCTCCAGGGTAGGTTGCCGGGCTCGGGGTGGATAACTACGGATGGGGACATGAGCCCATGGATGAAGCCCCTCAGACCGGGTGTGCGCTGGCATACTGAACCGATCCCGCGATGAAAGGTGCGTCCCGCATGAGTTCAGGCCAAGGCAGCATCTCCCCCGCCGACCTCGACCAGGCCAAGGTTCTCCTGGCCCGTGTCGCCACAGTGTTCGACCAGCGCGTCGTCGGGCAGGAGCAGCTGCGCACCGCGCTGGTGAGCTCGCTCATCACCGGCGGGCACATCCTGCTGGAGAGCGTCCCCGGACTCGCGAAGACCACGGCGGCCGAGACCCTCGCCGCGGCCGTCGGCGGCACGTTCCACCGCATCCAGTGCACCCCGGACCTCATGCCCAACGACATCGTCGGCACGCAGATCTACAACTACGGGACCGGCTCGTTCACCACCCAGCTCGGTCCGGTGCACGCCAACCTCGTGCTGCTCGACGAGGTCAACCGGTCGAGCGCGAAGACGCAGTCCGCGATGCTCGAGGCGATGCAGGAGCGCCAGACGTCGATCGGCGGCGTGGAGTACCCGCTGCCCAGCCCGTTCATGGTGCTCGCGACGCAGAACCCCATCGAGGAGGAGGGCACCTACGTGCTCCCCGAGGCGCAGATGGACCGCTTCATCATGAAGGAGGTGCTCACCTACCCCGCCGCGAACTACGAGGTCGAGATCCTCGAGCGGATCTCCTCCGGGCGCCAGAGCGCTCCGATCACCGTCGAGCCGATCTCCCTCGACGACGTCCGCTTCCTGCAGCGCCTCGTCGACAACGTCTACGTCGACGCGTCGATCAAGCGGTACATCGTCGACGTCATCAACACGAGCCGGTTCTCCGGCCCGCGGCCCATCCCGGGGCTGTCCACCCACATCCGGGTCGGCGCCAGCCCTCGAGGCTCGATCGCGCTCATGCGCGTCGCGCAGGCGCTCGCGATCCAGGCCGGGCGCAGCTTCGTCATTCCCGACGACGTCAAGGCCGTCCGCCACTCGGTGCTGCGGCACCGCCTGGTGCGCACCTTCGACGCCCTGGCCAACAACGTCCAGCCGGAACAGCTCATCGACGCGATCTTCGACGCCGTCCCGACTCCCTGAGGCGATCGGCACCCGACATGGACGACATCTCACGGCTGGCGCAGGTGCGGGCCCGACTCGACCTGCCCCTGGCGCGCCGCGCCGCGGGGCTGCTCGAGGGGCGCCACCGCTCGCTGCTCAAGGGGCACGGGCAGGACTTCGACGACCTGTCGCTGTACTCCCCCGGGGACGACGTGGGCGACGTGGACTGGAAGTCGAGCGCCCGCGCGGGGATCCCGATCATCCGGCGCTTCGCCCGCCAGTCGAACCTCAACCTCGTGCTCGTCGTCGACACCGGGCGCAACATGGCGGCCCTGGCCGCGGGCGGTGAGGAGAAGTCCACCGTCGCGGTGTTCATGGCCTCCCTCGTCGCGTACCTGGCCCGGGACCGCGGGGACCGGGTCGCCATGGTCGCCGGGGATGCCGAACGCCTCATCCAGCGTCCCCCGCGCTCGAGCACCCAGGAGCTCGAGCTCATGCTCCACATGGTCGCCGGCGCCTTCGACGTCGACGCCCCACCGAGCGACCTCAACCGTCCCCTCGAGCGGGCGATGAACGCCTTCCAGCGCCGCTCGCTCATGATGGTCGTCACCGACGAGGCCCGCCCCGAACCGGGGCACGAGCGGCTGCTCCGCCAGCTGCGGGTGCGCCACGAGGTCATGGTGCTGGCCGTCGCGGACGCCTCCGCGCTGACCCTCACCGGTGGCCCCACCCACAAGCCGGTGCGCGACGTCGACGCCGACCTCCAGCTCCCGCCCTACCTCCAGCAGCGCCGCGGTCTGCAGCACTCCGGGGACCAGGTCGTCCTGGCCCGGCGCAAGCTGGTCGCCGAGCTGCTGCGGCGCCAGCAGATCCAGGGGATGATCGCGGACAGCTCCGACCACGCGATCACCCAGTTCATCGAGCTGCTCGGGAGGCAACGCCGTGCCAATCGATGACCTCGTCGCCCCCGTCGACTTCAGCGTGTGGTGGACCATCACCGCGATCGCCCTCATCGCCGCGATCGCGACGTGGCTGGTGTTCGTCTTCGTCCACACCCGCCACCGCCCAACCGAGGGCGCCCTGCCGCCGTCGCCGTCTCCCGCCGCGTACGCAGCCGGCGGGGACCCCTTCGTCGACCTGCGCCTGAAGTACCTGGCCCAGGTGGACGAGGTCGACCGCGCCTTCCACGCCCAGGAGATCGACGTCCGCGAGCTGCACCTGCGGCTGAGCGCGATCGTGCGGGAGTTCGCGGGACTTCGCCGAGGAGTGGACACGTCTGTGATGACCTTGACCGACATCGAGCACCTCACCGGCGCCGGCCGCCTCGCCAACCTCATCGCCGGGTACTACCAGCCCGCCTTCTCGAAGTTCACCTCCGAGACCGGCGCTGAGAGCCTCGACGGCGCCCGGACGGTGATCTCCGGATGGTGACCACAACTAGCCCCACCCTCACCGCCGACACCCTCCTCGCGGCCGACACCGTGACGTCCTCCATCGCGTGGCCGTGGGCCATCGCGGTGGTCCTCGTGGTGGTCGCGGCCGCGGGCGTGCTCGCCTGGTACTTCGCCCGCAACCCCACGATCAAGCCGACCGAGGAAGCGGTCTGGGTCGCCAACTCCGACTACGTCGAGCAGATCCCGCAGTTCCGCTCGTGGGTGCGCCGCTACCGGGGCCTGCAGTGGGCCGGCATCACCGCCCTCGCCGTGGGCGCCCTGGCGACGGCGTTCATCGCGGCCCGTCCGGTGGACATCACCGTCTCCAACTCCAAGCTGGCGACCCGGGACATCGTGCTCTGCCTGGACGTGTCCGGCTCGATGATCGAGTACGACATGGAGATGGTCGAGGTCTTCGCCGAGCTCGTGGACAGTTTCGAAGGCGAGCGGATCGCGTTGTCGATCTTCAACGCGACGTCGCGCACGGTGTTCCCGCTCACCGACGACTACGCCCTCGTCCGCGACGAGCTCGAGGCCGCGAAGGAGGCTCTCGACCCCGAGATCCTCTACAGCGACGACTCCGAGCTCATCGACAAGTACATGCTCTTCTCGGCCGGGACGATGGGCACCATGGAGGGTTCCTCCCTCATCGGTGACGGGCTGGCGAACTGCGCCATGCAGTTCGACGAGTCCGAGACCGAGCGCTCCCGCTCGATCATCCTGGCGACCGACAACGAGATCATGGGGACCCCCATCTACACGCTCCAGGAAGCGGTGGACTTCACCCAGGAGCGCGGCATCTCCATCAACGGCCTGTACGGCGCCGGGGACTTCGGCGCGGACGCCGAGTACGCGGGCGAGTACAAGGACGCGATCGAGGGGGCCGGTGGCATGTACTACTACAGCGACGACCCCCAGGCCGTCGACCAGATGGTCGAGGAGGTCCAGGCCCAGCAGGCCGTCGACCTCGACGCCGCCCCCGAGGTCACCTCGACCGACAAGGCCGGTCCCTGGTTCGCCTGGGTGCTGGTCGCCGTCGTCGGGCTGGTCCTGGTGCAATGGAGGCTCCGCGAATGATCCTGCAACCGCTCGCGCCCATCGCGCTGCTCGTCCTCGTCATCGTCCCGCTGCTCGTCCTGACCGGCACTCTCGCCGTCCAGGGGCTGCGCCAGGGCACGCCCGCCGGTCGCCACCAGGCGTGGTCCTGGCTGCGCCGGCTCGCGATCGTGACCGTCGTCGCGGTCATCGGCGTCGGCCCGAGCCTGCCCCGGACGAGCACGGACACGTCGGTCACCGCCGTCGACATGTTCTTCGTCGTGGACCGCACCGGGTCGATGGCTGCCGAGGACTACGACGGCACCTCCCCGCGGCTGGACGGGGTCCGCGCCGACATCGACGCGTTGGTCGCCGACGTGCCCGGCGCGCGCTACTCGATCATCTCCTTCGACTCCCAGGCGAGCCGCCAGCTCCCCCTGACCACCGACGCCCGAGCGGTGTCGTCCTGGACGCAGACGATGGACCGTGAGGTGACCGCCCGGTCGCAGGGGTCCAAGGTGGACCGTCCGCTCGACGAGCTCAGCCGGGCGCTGACCAGCTCAGCCGAGCAGCACCCCGCCAATATCCGCCTCGTGTTCTTCCTCACCGACGGCGAGAACACTGCCGACGGCGAGCGGCGCTCCTTCGCCGACCTCTCCCCGCTCATCGACGACGGCGCGGTCCTGGGCTACGGCACCGAGGCGGGTGGGCGGATGAAGGAGTACGCCCTCGACGCCGCCGGTGACGGGACCGAGGGGGACTACATCAAGGACGTGTCCCTGCCGGGCAGCCCCGATGCCCGCTCGATCTACGACCCGGTCGAGCTCGAGGCCCTCGCCGGTGAGCTCGGGGTCGAGGTTGTCCACCGCACCACCGCCGGTGAGACATCCCAGATGATCGCCGGTCTGGACCCCGAGCAGATCGCCGCCGACGGCCGCCGGTCGTTGACGACCTACCAGATGCTCCTGTGGCCCTTCGCCCTGCTGCTCTCCGTGCTGCTCGCAGCCGAGGCCGTGGCCGGCGGACGGAACCTGGGGCGCAAGGTTGGAGTTGAGCATGCCTGACCAGAACAGCTCCGACCTGCCGGCCAAGGCGTCCTCGCGGCCCCCGGCTGCCACCGACCGTCGCTCCACCCGTCGCGCCCAGCTCGAGCAGCAGGCCGCCGAGCGCCGCCGCATCCACGAGTTCGACGAGGTGGCGCGGGTCCGCGGGCAACGCCTGGCGCGCCGCCGCCGGATGCTGCTGTGGTCCGCCCCGGTGATCCTCATCGCGCTCGTGGTCATCTGGAAGGCGCTGTCGGTCCCGATCATCGCCGCCTCAGCTCAGGAGGAGTTCGACTCGGGCAACTTCGAGGGAGCGGAGTCCTCCTTCCACACGTTGCAGACGTGGAACGTCGCGGAGCAGTGGAAGGTGCACTTCAACGAGGGCACGGCGCAGCTCGCGGGCGACCGCCTCGACTCGGCGATCACCACGCTGTTCCTCGCGCACGGCGTGGCCCCCGCCGCGCCGGAGGACATGAGCGCCCTGCCCGACGGCGAGGTCCCCCCCATCTGCGCGATCCAGACGAACCTCGCGATCGCCCACGAGCTCAAGGGTGACGTGACCCAGGCGGTCGCGGACGCCCACGTCGAGCGGATGAAGCGCGAGCAGATCGCGCTGGACGCGCTCGGTGAGGACGTCCCCACCGACGGCACCGCCCCCGACCCCATCCACTACAAGGACCTCGCGATCACGACGTACCTCGAGTCCGAGGCGCTCTACCGCAAGGCCAACGAGGTCCGCACGTGGAACGGCTGCCCGGACGACACCGAGGCCGCCGAGCGCAACGTCGAGAAGGAGACGAGCGCGCGCGAGAAGCGCGAGGCGCTCGAGAACCCGCCTCCCCCCGAGGGGGGCGGGGGCGGCGAGGACGACCCCGCGGACCCTGAGGACCCGACCGACCCCACCGACCCGACCGACCCCGGTGAGGGCGACCCCCCGCCGGCCGAGCCGACGCCGACGCCGGAGGAGCAGCGCCAGGCCGAGCTCGAGGAGCGCAACCAGGCGGGCGAAAACGAGCAGCGCCAGACCGAGGACATGGTCCAGCCCCCGGACCAGTCCGACTCAGACACACAGAAGTGGTGAGACAGTTGACGACGCAGTCGCCCGGGACGAACTGGGCCGGCAACCTCCGCTACTCCGCACGCGGGGTGGCACGCCCGACGACGGTCGCCGAGGTCCGCGACCTCGTCCTGGCCGCCCTCGACACCCCGGGCACCCGGCTGCGGGCCCTGGGCAGCCGGCACTGCTTCAACGACCTCGCCGACACCCCGGGGCTGCTCGTGAGCCTCGAGGACCTCGAGCCGGTCGCCGGCGGGCACCTGCAGCTGGGGACCACCCCGGACGGCGCGACGACCGTGCGGGTCAGCGCGGGCACCCGGTACGGGGACCTCTCCGCGGCGCTGTTCCCGCTCGGCCTCGCCGTCCACAACCTCGCCTCCCTCCCCCACATCTCTCTCGCCGGGGCGATCGCGACCGCGACCCACGGCTCGGGGGATGCGAACCAGGGACTGGGCGGGGCCGTCGTCGGGCTCGAGCTGGTCACCGGGACCGGGGAGCTCTGCACCGTGCGCCGCGGGGAGGAGGGGCCCGTGCCCTTCGACGCGGCCGTGGTGCACCTGGGTGCGCTCGGCATCATCACCCACGTGACCCTCACGGTCGAGCCGACCTTCGACGTCCGCCAGGACGTCTACCAGGACCTGCCGTGGGCCAGCCTCGAGCAGCACTTCGACGCGATCACCGGCGCCGCGTACTCGGTGAGCGTGTTCACCCGGTGGCGCGAGGACGCCGTCGACCAGGTGTGGCTCAAGAGCCGGGTGGACGCGCTCGGGGAGAGCGGCGAGCTCGCCCACGGCGAGGACTTCTTCGGGGCGCGGCGCGCACTCACGGCCCTGCACCCGCTGCCGGGGATCTCCGCGGAGAGCTGCACCGAGCAGCTCGGTGTGCCCGGACCGGGCCACGAACGCCTCGCGCACTTCAGAAAAGAGTTCACCCCGAGCAACGGCGCCGAGCTGCAGACCGAGTACCTCGTGCCGCGAGAGCACGCCGTCGCCGCGATCGCCGCCGTGCGGGCGCTGCGCGAGCGCATCGTCCCGCTGCTGCAGATCACCGAGATCCGCACGATGGCCGCGGACGGCCTGTGGCTGAGCCCCGCCGGAGCGCACGGCGCCGTCGGGCTGCACTTCACCTGGCTGCCGCTCCAGCACGAGGTCGAGGCGCTGCTGCCGATCATCGAGGCCGCGCTGGCGCCCTTCGACGCGCGCCCGCACTGGGGAAAGCTCTTCACGACCGACGCCGCACGGCTGGGAGAGCTGTACCCGCGGCTGGGCGACTTCGCCGCGCTGGTGGGGACGCTCGACCCGGCCGGGGTGTTCTCGAACGACTATGTGGATCGGGTGCTGGGGCGCTGAGGCTGAGGACCAGCAACGCGAGCCCGTCAAGACCTCGTCAGTGCGGTTGACAATCGCGGGCACCAGGACGTTCATGGAGATATGAGCACTTCGCGTACCCGCTCGACGATCGCCTTGACCGCTGCTCTCGTGGTGCCGTTCGCCGCGTGCGCGGTCCTGTACTTCTTCCGAGACAGCGTCGCGAACACGAATGCCGCGCTCGTCCTCGTCCTCGTGGTCGTCGCCATCGCAGCCTCCGGGGAGCGGCTGGCCGGGATCGTCGCGGCGCTCTCCTGCGGAGTGTGGTTCGACTTCTTCCTCACCGAGCCCTACCGCCAGTTCGTGATCACCGACCGGTCGGACCTGGAGACCACCGTCCTGCTCCTCCTGGTCGGGGTGGCCGTCACGGAGCTTGCGCTGTGGGGTCGACGCCAGCAGGCCGGGTCCAGCCAGCGGGACGGGTACCTCGCGGGCATCGTCGGGGCCTCCCGCACGGTCGCGACCGGCAGCGCGACGACAACCGCGCTGATCAGCCACGTCGAAGGGCAGATCGTCGCGCTGCTCGACCTCGACGACTGCCGCTTCGTGCCCGGGACGGGGGCTCACCACCCCCGCCTGAACAGCGACGGCACCGTGACCCGCGAGGGGCACGTCATCGACGTGGACCGGGACGGGCTCCCCGTCGACGACACCATCGAGCTCTTGGTCGAGCACGGCGGGAACGTCCGGGGCCGGTTCCTGCTCACGGCAGCCACCCACGTCGCCCGGCCCGACCTCGACCAGCGCCTGGTCGCGGTCACCCTCGCCGAGCAGGTCGGCGCGGCCCTCGCGGCGCCGGGTACCGGCGACGCGTAACGGCGCCGGACCACGCCCTACGCCTCTCCACAGGCCGGATCAGCACTCCCGAACACGCGAGCTCAGTTCGCTCATCAGCGGAGCCACGTCGCCGATAGGTCGTGCTAGGAGCAGGTGCGCCGCGTCGTGCCCCACCGACCCGAAGGACACGACCACATGAAGACCACAGACTTCGCACCGACCACGGCCAGCACACCGTCCAGCTGGTGGCGAGACCGCAGCATCGCCACCCGCATCGGCGTGACCGTCGCTCTCATGGGCCTCGGGCTCGGGCTGGTCAGCGGCGTCGCCCTCGTCGGTCAGGAGCGTGTCAAGGACATCGACGACCAGGTGACCGCCGCGGTCGGCGTGCAGATGGACGTCGCCGACGCCAAGTACCAGCTCCTGTGGGCGACCAACTGGCAGAACATCACCGCGTGGAAGGCACGCGTCGACGGCGGCGCCGTGGCCGCAGCCCCGGACGGCGACAACGTCACGACGTATCGCGCCGCTGTCGTCGAGTTCGAGAAGGTCTTCGACATCGACCAGTCCCTCCTCACGGACGCGGGCCGTGCGAGCCTCGCGGTCATCGCAGAGACGTGGCCCGAGATGGCCGCGTACAACGACGAGATCCTCGACCTCTGGGCGGACGAGAAGCTCGACGCCGGCGACGCCGTCTCGACGGGTGAGAAGTGGGACATCTACTTCGTCCTGTCCGGCGGCATGGACGAGCTCGTCACCTCGGTCGACGCCCGCGTCGACGAGCTCGTGGCCGACCGCGAGAGCATCTCGTCCAGCACCCGCACGACCACCGTGGTCGTCGCTCTCCTCGCCGTCCTCCTCGGCATCGCGCTCGCCGTCGTCACGGCACGCGGGATCATGGCAGGCATCCGCCGCGTCCGCGACGGGCTGCAGCGCTTCGCGCTCAACGACTTCGGTGTGCGCGTGCCGGTCACCAGCCGTGACGAGACCGGCCAGATGGCCACCGCCCTCAACGAAGCAGCCGAGACCGTCGGTACAGCATTCGCCGCCATCGGCGCCTCCGCCGATGCCGTCGCCGCAGCGTCGACCGAGCTCAAGACCACCGCTCTGGAGATCGCCACGTCCGCCGAGGCGGCCTCCGTCCGGTCAGGTGCGGTCTCCGCGGCAGCCGGTGAGGTGTCCGGGAACGTGGCGACCGTCGCAGCCGGGGCCGAGCAGATGGGCGTGTCGATCCGCGAGATCGCGAAGAACGCCAACGACGCCGCCCGCGTCGCCACCGAGGCGGTCGCGGCCGCCGCGGCCGCGACGTCCATGGTGTCCCGGCTCGGATTGTCATCTGCCGAGATCGGCAACGTCGTCAAGGTCATCACGAGCATCGCCGCGCAGACGAACCTGCTCGCGCTCAACGCGACGATCGAGGCGGCACGAGCCGGTGAGGCAGGCAAGGGATTCGCGGTCGTCGCGAGCGAGGTCAAGGAGCTCGCTCAGGAGACCGCTCGAGCCACCGAGGACATCTCGCGCCGCGTCACGACCATCACGTCGGACACGGCCGGCGCCGTGTCGGCTATTGCTGACATCTCGTCGATCATCGCGAGCATCGACGACTTCCAGACGACCATCGCGGCCGCCGTCGAAGAGCAGACCGCGACGACCAACGAGATGTCACGCTCGGTGTCAGAGGCCGCCGGCGGGTCCACCGACATCGCCTTGAGCATCACCGGGGTCTCGGACGCCACCGCGACGACGACGCGCGCGCTCGTCAACAGCCGAGGTGCGATCGTCGAGCTCGCCGACCTGGCGACAGACCTCCGCAGCCAGGTGGCCCGCTTCACGTACTGAGTGCGGCGCACGGTGCGGCGTCCCGCTCACACGGGGCGCCCGGCCGTCAGACGGTGTCAGGCAGCGCACTGCTCGGCTAGTCATCCGGGTCTGCTGCACGAATAGGTGACGTTGATGATGGAGGGGTCCTCGTCGCCTATTCGTGCAGCAGACCCGTCACCGTCTACGGTGCCCCGTCTGATACCTGCCCGCGACCGCCACCGAGAACGCGCAATTTCAGTGGGGAGGAGCTCGGGCGTCCGAGTGCTAGCAGGGCGCTCGAAGCGCTGAGCCTAGATCAATTCCATCACCGGCCCCTCGTGCACAGCCCTGTAGATGGTGTTGCGAATGGAGTTGGCTTGATGCGACGTGAGAGTGCGGTCGATCGGGCGCAGGATGATTCTCACGAGAAGGTTCACCTGACCCGGCTCGATCCCGAGGCGTGATCGAGCCGCTACTGGCAAGTCATCGTGGATGGTACGGCTGAGCAGCTCGACCGATTCGATGACGTCTGCGTCGTATCCCAGTGCGGTCCGGATCCGATCGCCCAAGGTCTCCTCGTCTTCCTCTTGGCCTGTGACCACTGAGATATCACGCCGCGACGAAGGGAGCGCAGAGACGTCTTGCCACGGTTCCAACGTGAGCATCTGTGAGGAGATCCTGGGATCTTCAGCTCTGAGATACCGGATGTCCGGTACTGACTTGCGCAGCATCAGTGCGCGTTCTAGGCCCATGCCGAGCGCGAGACCTGACCATCGGTCGGGGTCTAGGCCCGAGCCGCGCAGGACGTCGGGGTGGATGCGGCCGCACTCGGCCAGCTCGAGCCACTCACCGTCGTGGAGCACGTCGATCTGACGTCCACCGGTTGTGTAGGGGTGAACCACCTCGGTGACCTTCCACTGCGCCCCTGGGAGCACGGCGTCAACCACGAGTCCGATCATCGTGAGCATCTCTGTGTCGTCAGTCGAAGGTGTGCTGCGGATGCGCCACAGGTCTGCCTGGTGAGGTTCGCCGACATGGGTGCGGTCGACCGCGTCACGCCGGTAAACCAGACCTGGCACCACGATCAGCTCATCGACATTTTCTTGGTCTACATAGTCCTCGAGCGCGGCTGGAAGTTCTGCGCTCGTGTGGCTACGAAGCATGACCGTCGGACTGACGTACCGGGTGTATCGGCGAGCACGAGTGACGTCGCCCCGCCCGTAGCCGAGACGGTCGTAGTTGTCGCGAACGGTCACGATGGGCGTGTTGCGCACGTAGCGAAGAGTGCCGCCCCATTCGGTTCTCAAGGCTGTGACCACAGCCTCGAGGAGCGCTTGGATGGCGTGCTCACCCTGGGTCGGCTCGGTCAGGTCGCGTATGGAGAGCGCGCGTGAGAGCTGTTCAGGGGTCAGATATTCGACGTATGACATGGGGGTCTCCGAGAGGGTTGCTGGCTGGCGAGGATCGGACGCCCCCAGCCGTGCCTGCGGAGACCTTGCGCGCTAGAGGCGCACGCAGAAGGCCCCGCGGCCATCTCCCGGCCGGGGGTGCGAAAATCGCTGCTTCCAACTCACCCAGCGAGGATACACGCGGACCTTCGGCGCCATAGGCTGAGAAGCTCGTCTGGAGCATCTGCGCCCTCTCGCCGCACCAGCGTCTCGTCTCTGAGGATCCACTCAGACGCGTCCCCCCCCCGCACACGTCCTCCTGGAGCTTGCCGTCGGATCGTCAGGCTCGAGAGAACTGGGGCTCACCGGTGCCCGGGCGCCGACGACGCCGAAAGGAACCCGCTGGTTCGCGACCTCCGCACCCCTACCGCTATGAATCCAGGGGTGTCCAGCGATGACCAGGACTGCACGCCAACGTCGTGACCTGCAGATATGGACGCGACTAGGCGCCCACCCCTCCTGTCCCTGACACGGAAGAGGTCACTGGTTCGATCCCAGAATCTCCCATCCAGTAGCACCGCGGGTCAAAGGCGGGACTGCACCTCCAGGCACCCGCCGCTCTCAGGCGGCGTGTGCAGCTAGACCTCAACCCCGCATGGCGTCGTACCGGTCGAGAACCACCTGGGCGAGGACGGGGTGCGGAGCGAGCGGTGCGGTCACGACGTCCGCGCCCGACTCGAGCAGCCGGTCGTAGAAGAACCCCGGCGCGAGCAGGTAGGACGCCACGGCCACGGCTCGCCCGGGGATCGTCTGGGCGCTGCGGGCCTGGTCGACCGCCTCACGCACGCTCGGGCGGGCCATCGACCCGTAGCCGCACACCACCGGTCCGCTGCGGGTGGCCCGCAGGGCTGCGGCGACCTCTTCGACGTCGCGGGCGGCTCCCGGGTCGCTCGACCCGGCTGCGGCCAGGACGACCCAGTCCTCGTCACGGACGCCGGCCTCGGCCAGGCGCTCACGCAGCACCGCCACGATCCGGGGATCGGGGCCCAGCGGCAAGGACGCCACGGCGGCCCCGGCTCCGGTCACGGCTTCGGCGATGTCGACCTTGACGTGGTACCCGGCCGAGAGCAGCATCGGGACCACCACGGCCGGGGACTGCGCGACGACCGTCGCGAGCACCTCGTTGATCTGCGGGTGCTGCACGTCGACGTAGGTCTCGTGGACGGCGAGGTCGGGCCGGTGGACGCGGACGTCGGCCAGGATCGAGCTGATCGCCTGGCGGCCGGCCAGGTCGTTGGTGCCGTGCGAGCAGGCGACCAGGGCTGCGCTCACGCGGCGCCCGCCACGTCGACGGTGTTCCCGGCGGCAGCGCCGTCCGCTCCCCCGGTGCGGTCCACGAAGACCGTGCCGCCGGTGACCTGCACCGGCCACGTGCTCAGGTGCGCCGGTTCACGGCCCACCGCCTCCAGACACTGCCCCGTGCGCAGGTCGAAGACCTGCTTGTACATCGGTGAGGCCACCGTGGGGATGTCCCCGCGGGTCCCGACGATCCCACGGGCCATGACGTAGGCCCCGCAGAACGGGTCGAGCTGCTGGATGGCGTGCACGGAGTCGTCGGCGAGGCGGAAGACCGCCACCTGCGCGCCGTCGACCAGTGCGACCGCGCCGCGCTCGGGGGCGAGCGCGTCGAGGCGGCACACCGCCAACCACCGGTCGTCGGAGGCGGCGGACGGACCGGCGGGTGGGCTGTCGCGCTGGGCATCGAGCTGGGCGTCGAGCGTCATGAACGGACCTCCAGAGTGGTTCCTGCGATGAGTACGGAGCCGCTCTCGCGCTCGGCCTGGGTCGCCGGGCGGGGCTGTCCGCGCTCGGAGACGTAGGCGAAGGAGGAGTCGGTCTCCTCGGGGGCGTTGATGAAGGACCCGAACCGGCGCAGCTTCTCCGGGTCGTCGAGGGTGGCCTTCCACTCGTCCTGGTAGGTGTCCACGTGCGAGGCCATCGCGGCGTCGAGGTCGGCGCAGATGCCCAGGGAGTCCTCCATGATCACCTGACGGACCCCTTCGAGGCCGCCCTCGACCTCCTCCATCCACGGCGCGGTGCGCTGCAGCCGGTCGGCGGTGCGGATGTAGTACATGAGGTATCGGTCGATGGTCCGCACGAGGGCCTCGGTGTCCAGGTCCTCGGCGAGGAGCTGGGCGTGGCGCGGGGTGAAGCCGCCGTTCCCGCCGACGTAGACGTTCCAGCCCTTGTCCGTCGCGATGACGCCCACGTCCTTGCCGCGGGCCTCGGCGCACTCCCGGGCGCACCCGGAGACGCCGAGCTTGAACTTGTGCGGGGACCGCAGCCCCCGGTAGCGGTTCTCCAGCTCGATCGCCAGGCCGACGGAGTCCTGGACACCGAACCGGCACCACGTCGACCCGACGCAGGACTTCACGGTCCGCAGCGACTTCCCGTACGCCTGGCCGGACTCGAAGCCGGCGTCGACGAGCTTGGTCCAGATCGCCGGCAGCTGGTCCATCCGGGCCCCGAACATGTCGATCCGTTGCCCGCCGGTGATCTTCGTGTACAGCCCGAACTCCTTGGCGACCGCGCCGATCGCGATGAGCTTGTCCGGGGTGATCTCCCCGCCGGCGATCCGCGGGACGACGGAGTAGGACCCGTCCTTCTGCATGTTCGCCATGACGTGGTCGTTCGTGTCCTGCAGCGCGGCCATCTCCCCGGCGAGGACGTGCTCCGGGCCGGTCGAGCCGAGGATGTTGGCGATGACCGGTTTGCAGATGTCGCAGCCCCGCCCGCCCCGCCCGTGCCGGGCGATGATCTCGGAGAAGGTCCGCAGGCCGGTGACCCGGACGGCGTCGAAGAGCTGGGCGCGGGAGAGGTCGAAGTGCTCGCAGAGCGCCTTGCTCACCACCACGCCGGCCTTCTCCAGCTCGGTGGTGACGATCTTCTTCACCAGCGGCAGGCAGGACCCGCAGCTCGTCCCGGCCTTGGTGCACGCCTTGACCGAGGGCAGGTCGGTGCAGCCGTGCTCGGTGATCGCGCCGCGGATGGTGCCGGCGGAGACGTTGTTGCAGGAGCAGACGTTCGCGTCGTCGGGCAGGTCCGCGCCGGGAGAGGGGGCGGACCCCTCGGGGAGCAGGTAGGCGCCGGGGTCGCCGGCGAGCTCGCGTCCGGTGAGCGGGCGCAGCCCCGCGAAGGCGGAGGCGTCGCCGACGAACACCCCGCCCAGCAGGGTGCGGGCGTCGTCGGAGAGCACGAGCTTCTTGTAGACGCCGGCGACCGGGTCGGCGTAGACGAGCTCCATCGCACCCGCAGTGCGGGCGAAGGCGTCGCCGAAGCTGGCCACGTCCACGCCCTGCAGCTTGAGCTTGGTCGCGGTGTCCGCGCCGGGGAAGGTCGCCTCGCCGCCGAGCAGGCGGTCCGCGACGACCTCGGCCATCGCGTAGCCGGGGGCGACCAGGCCGATGCACCGGCCCTCGATGCACGCGACCTCACCGACCGCCCAGATGTGGGGGTCCTCGGTGTGGCAGGACAGGTCGACGACCGCGCCGCCGCGCTCGCCCACGGGCAGGTCGGCCGCGCGGGCCAGCTCGTCGCGCGGGCGGACACCGGTGGCCAGGACGACGACGTCGACGTCGAGGCGCCCGCCGTCGGTGAAGTCGAGCCGGCCTACGTTCCCGGACCGCCGGGATGCCCGGATCTCCTTGGTGCCGGTGCTCACCCGCACCGCGATGCCCATGGTGTTGATGAGGCGCTTGAGCGCCTCGCCGCCGCCGAGGTCGATCTGGGCGTCCATGAGGTGCGTGCCGAACTGGATGACCGTGGCCTGGGCGTCGAGGGCCTTGAGCGCGCCAGCGGCCTCAAGGCCGAGCAGCCCACCACCGATCACCGCGCCGCGCACCGGCCGCCCCGAGCGCCGACGCTCCTCGACCCAGCCGCGCAGCGCGGCGACGTCGTCGATGGTGCGGTAGACGAAGACGCCGGGCAGGTCCGCACCGGGGATCGGCGGCACGGCCGCGTTCGACCCGGTGGCCAGCACGAGCTCGTCGTAGTCCCACACCCGCCCGAGGCGGTCGGTGACCTGCTTGGCCGCCCGGTCGATCGAGTCGATCTTGCAGTCCTTGACGAGGGTGACCTGGGGGTCCTCCCACAGGGCCGGGTCGCCGAGGGAGAGCTCCTCGGGGTCGCGGGCGGAGAAGTAGGAGGTGAGGGCCACCCGGTCGTAGGGGGACCGGGGTTCCTCGGCGAAGAGGGTGACGCGCCAGGTGTTCGCGGTGTCGCGCGAGCGCAAGGCTTCCACCAGACGCTGCGCGACCATACCGCCGCCGACGACGACTACGTGCTTGCTGGGCGAGAGTGTCTGAGTCATGTCACTGACCGTAGGAGGCGCGGATTTCTGCCCGGTACGTGAGGAGTTTCTCTGTAGTTACTTTCTGCTCACAGGGCGTGCAGGGCGCCCGTGAGGTTTCCGGGCGCGGCCTCGGGCATCTCGCCCTGGGCCGGGTCGGCGGCGCCGAGCCAGTCCACGAGCCCGCACACCACGTCCGTGCACCCCCCGCACCCGGTGGTCGCCCGGGTGGCCTTGGCCACCTCCGCGACTGATCGCGCTCCCCCGCGCCACGACTCCACGATGCCTGCCTTGGTCACGGAGTTGCACCGGCACACCGTCGTGCGGTCGGGCATGTGGGTGGGGTCCGACGCCGTCGTGGTCGCCGAGGCGACCGGCTGCAGCAGGAGGTAGGCCGGGTCCGCGGGCACCGGGGTGCGCCGGGTGTACGCAGCGGTGAGGTCCGCGCCGATCTGCGGCGCGCCCACGCAGGTCGCCCCGACGACGACGCCGCCGGCCACGACGACCTCGACGTGGCGCCCAGCCGCCGGGTCGGACAGGCGCACCGTGCGGTGCGTGGGGTCCGCGGCGCGGCGCGCCCCGCACACCCCCATGGTCACCACGTCCAGGCCGGCGGCCTTGAGCCGCACGACGTCGGTCCCGCGCGGGGCCTCCGGCGCGGGCACGCTGGTGGGTGGCGGGGTGGTTGGTGGCGGGCTGGCGGGCGGGGTGCCCGACGACGCGGCCTCGCCCGAGGAGCGGGTGATGACGTTCATGCTCAGCCGCAGCGCCATGCTCGGGCGGCCCGGGGCGAGCTGGGCGCCGCCGAGCCGGACCCGGCCGGAACCGGGTCCCCCCGCGCGGGCCGCGCTCGCGGTGAGGTGGTCGGCGAGGCGCCGGGACTGGTCCCAGCCCTGGGCGATGAGCCCGGTCCCGCCCTCGCGGGGCTGCGCACAGTCCCCGATCGCGAAGATCCGGGGGTCCCCCGGGCTGCACAGCGCGTCGTCGACGACGATCCCGCGGTCCACCGGCAGGCCGGCGTCGGCCGCGAGGCGGGCCTCGGGGACGGTGCCGCAGGTGAGGACGAGGAGGTCGACGGGCAGGTCGTGCTCGCCGTCGGGCTGGGTCAGGCGCAGGCCGACGACCAGCCCGTCCACGGTGTGGATCTGGGTGGTGCGGGCGTCGAGGCGGGTGGCCACGCCCAGCCGGGTGAGCGTGGTGGCCGCGACGGCCCCGGCGTCGGCGTCGAGCTGGCGGTCCATGACGGAGGTGCCGCCGTGGACGACGGTCACCTCCAGGCCGCGCCGGGCCAGCCCGCAGGCGGCCTCGAGGCCCAGGACCCCCGCGCCGATGACGACGGCGCGGCGGGCGTTGACGGAGGCGGCGACGATCTCGCGGGCGTCGTCGAGGGTGCGCAGCGCGTGCACGCCGCGGGGCAGCGGTGCGGTCCCCCCGGGGGCGTCGGCGTCCGTCAGCCCGGTGAGGCCGGTGATCGCGGGGATCCGGGCGCTCGACCCGGTGGCCAGCACGAGGGTGTCGTAAGGATGGACCGAGCCGTCGGCGGCGTGCACCGTGCGGGCTGCGCGGTCGATGCGCACGGCCGCGGTGCCCCGGTGCGCGGTGGCCCGGGGGTGGACGAGCGCGGGCAGCGCGAGCGAGGCGACCTCGACCTTGCCGGCGACCACCTCGCTGAGCAGCACCCGGTTGTAGGGCTCGTAGGACTCGGCGCCGAGCACCGTGATCTCAAAGCGGGCGTCCGGGCCGGGGCCAGCCCCGTCCCGGGAGAGCAGGTCGTCGACGAAGCGGGAGCCGACCATGCCGTTGCCTACGACCACGACCCGGGTGCGGGGGTGGCGGGCCGAGGTGGTGTCGGTCATCGGGAGACCTCCTGGGTGTCGAGGAGCGGGCTGCCGGCGCGGCTGACGTCGACCGCGCACACCTTGAACTCCGGCATGCCCGAGATCGGGTCGGTCGCGTCGGTGGTGATGCGGTTGACGCTGCCCGCACCCGACCAGTGGAAGGGCATGAACACGGTGTCCGGGCGCACGGCCGTGGTGAGGCGGGCGTCGGCGACGATGGCGCCGCGGGCGGTGGCGAGGCGGACCGAGGCCCCCTCGTCGATCCCGAGGGTGAGGGCGAGCACGGGGTGGATCTCCACGAACGGCCCCGGCTGGGCTTCGGTCAGCTCGCTCACCCGGCGGGTCTGCGCCCCGGACTGGTAGTGCTGGAGCACCCGCCCGGTGATGAGGTAGAGCGGGGCGTCGGGGCGCAGGTCGTCGCTCGGACCGAGGTGGTCGACGGCGATCATCCGGGCCCGTCCGTCGGGGGTGGGGAAGGTCTCGAGGAAGGTCCGGGGTGTGCCGGGGTGCGGTGTCTCGTCAGCCGCCTGGTCCGGCACCGCCGGGCACGGCCAGAACAGTCCCGGCTCGGGCTCGGCGTCCAGGCGGGCGTGGCTGAGCCCGGAGTAGTCGGCCGGCCCGCCCGCGCTCGCCCGAGCGAGCTCGTCGAAGACCTCCGCGGGATCGGTGCCGAAGTGCACCGGTGACCCCAGGCGCGCGGCGAGGTCGGCGAAGATGTCGAGCTCGGAGCGCACGCCGGGCGGGGCGGGGAGCGCCTTGCGCCGGCGGATCACGCGCCCCTCGAGGGAGGTCATGGTGCCTTCCTCCTCGGCCCACTGGGTGACCGGCAGCACGACGTCGGCGAGCCGCGCGGTCTCCGACGGCACGAAGTCGCACACCACGAGGAAGTCCAGAGCCTGCAGGTTCGCGGTGACCTTCGTCGAGTTCGGGGCGCTGACGACGAGGTTGGAGCCGTGCACGAAGAGCATCTTCGGCCCGGCCGGGACGCCGGCCCCGGCCGGTGCGGCGAGGCGGCGCAGCAGCTCGACGGCGGGCAGGCCGGGCCCGGGCAGGGTCGCCGGGTCCACCCCCCACACCCGGGCGACGTGCTCGCGGGCCGCCGGGTCGTCGATCTTGCGGTAGCCGGGCAGCTGGTCGGCCTTCTGCCCGTGCTCGCGCCCACCCTGCCCGTTGCCCTGCCCGGTCACCGCGCCGTAGCCCGAGCCCACCCGGCCGGGCAGGCCGAGGGCGAGGGCAAGGTTGATCGCCGCGGTGACCGTCGCGGTCCCCTGGGTCGACTGCTCGACGCCGCGGCCGGTGAGGATGTAGGCGCCCGACCCGCCGCCCACTGGGCTCGCCGCGGCGAGCAGGCGCGCCACCCGGCGCAGCTCCTCGGCGGCGATCCCGCACACCTGCTCGGCGCGCTCGGGCCACCACTGGGCGACCGAGCGGCGCACGGTCTCGGCCCCGGTGGTGCGGGCCTCGAGGTAGTCGGCGTCGCCGAGCCCTTCGGCCCACACGACGTGCAGCAGGGCGAGCAGCACGACGAGGTCGGTGCCGGGCACGGGCTGCAGGTGCACCCCGCCGTCGTCGGCGGCCAGCGCCGCGGTCGCGCTGCGGCGCGGGTCAACGACGATCAGGCCGCCGCGCCGGCGCGGGCCGGTGAGGTGCTGCAGGGAGGGCGGCATGGTCTCGGCGAGGTTGGAGCCGAGCAGCAGGACCGCCTGCGCGCCGCCGAGGTCGGCGAGCGGGAACGGCAGGCCGCGGTCCAGGCCGAGGGCCCGGTTGGCGCCGGCCGCGGCGCTCGCCATGCAAAACCGCCCGTTGTAGTCGATGTTGGCGGTGCGCAGCACGGTCCGGGCGAACTTGCCCAGGGCGTAGGCCTTCTCGTTGGTCAGCCCGCCCCCGCCGAACACGGCGACCGCGTCGCGGCCGTGCTCGGCCGCGATGGCGCTCGCCCGCGCGGCGACGAGGTCGAGCGCGTCGTCCCAGCTCGCCGCGTGCAGCTCGCCGTCCGCCCCGCGCACGAGCGGGGTGGTGAGCCGGTCGCTCACCCCGAGCACGCTCGCGCTGGTCCACCCCTTTTGGCACAGCCCGCCCTTGTTGGTCGGGAAGTCTCGCCCCTGCACGACGACGCGCGCCGGGCCCCCGGGGACCGTCGCCTCCGCGAGGGCGACCGGTGCGCGGTCCGGCGCGGCGTCGGGCACGCCCGACCCGCCCCCCACGGTGAGGTGGGAGGCGGGCGCGAGGGCGGCGTCGGGCACGGGGGCCAGCGACATGGCGCACTGGAGCGCGCAGTACGGGCAGTGGGTGGAGGTCATGGATCAGATGGCGGACGCGGCCATGGCCGAGCCGCGGCGCTGGTAGACGGCCCAGGTGGTGAACGCCATGACGAGGTAGACACCGATGAACACCCACAGCGCCGGGACCAGGGAGCCGGTCTGGGAGGTGGAGAGGGCGAAGCCGCGCGGGATGAGGAAGCCGCCGAAGGCACCGATCGCCCCGGCGATGCCGATGCAGCCGGCTGCGGACTTGCGGGCCCGGGCGCGGTCCTCGTCGCGGGTCACGCCGGCCTGGAAGACGGCCGGGATCATCCGGTAGGTCGCGCCGTTGCCGGTCCCGGTGGCCACGAAGAGCAGCAGGAAGGAGGTGAGGAAGAGGGGGAAGCTGTGCGAGCCGAGGGCCTGGATCGCTCCGACCGCGCCCAGGGACATGACCACGAAGGATGCGATGGTCACGCGCGCCCCGCCGATCTTGTCGGCGAGGATGCCGCCGAGCGGGCGGGCGAGGGAGCCCACCAGCGCTCCGAGGAACGCGATGGACAGGGTGACCTCGGGGAACTGGTTCTTGAGCAGGGTCGGGAAGACGCCGGCGTAGCCGATGAACGAGCCGAAGGTGCCGATGTAGAGGAAGGAGATGATCCAGGTGTGCCGGTTGCTCGTGGCTGCGGCGAAGGAGCGGTAGTCGGCGCGGGCGCTGGTGAGGTTGTCCATGTAGCGCCAGGCGAGGAAGGCCGCGAGCAGGATGAACGGGATCATCATGAGGCCGGCGCGCTCGAGGGCGATGCCCGCACCCGAGACGATGACGAGCGGCACGGCGAACTGCACCGCGGCGGTGCCGAGGTTGCCACCGGCGGCGTTGAGGCCGAGCGCGCGGCCCTTCTCCTTCTCCGGGTAGAAGAAGGAGATGTTGGCCATCGAGGAGGCGAAGTTACCGCCACCGACACCGGCGAGCATCGCGATGACGAGCAGGGCGCCGAAGGGGGTGTCGGGTCGCTGCACGGCCCAGGCGAGCGCGCCGGTGGGCAGCAGCAGGAGGAGCGCGGAGATGATCGTCCAGTTGCGCCCACCGAACAGCGGCACGGCGAAGGTGTAGGGGATCCGTAGCGTCGCACCGACCAGGCTCGGCACGGCGATGAGCCAGAACTGCTGGTCGACGGTGAGCACGAACCCGGCCGCGCCGAGCTGGGGGACGACGATGCTCCAGGTCGCCCAGACGGCGAAGCCGAGGAACTCCGCCAGGACCGAGATCCACAGGTTGCGGTTGGCGACCTTGCGGCCGCCGTCGCGCCAGAACGTCGGGTCTTCGGGGTCCCAGTGGTCGATCCACCGGCCACCGCGGGTGGGTGGGGCGGTGGGCGGGGAGGTCTGCGTGGCGGTGGGTGTAGCGGTCTGTGTGGCGGTCTGTGCGGGCGCACCGGATGCCTCGAGGTCGTGCGATGTCGTTGATGTCGGAACAGTCATTGCGGCCTCCTTCGATCACGGCCCGCGGATCGGGCTCTACCTGGAGGTTAGGGAGGCCGTGTTTCGCGGGGCTGCGTCGGCGGGTTAATCGACCGTAACCTTCTGCGCACACCGGCCCGGGGCGGGTGTGAGGGCGCCGGCAGGTGCAATCATGTGCTGCGGGTGGCACCACCAGGGGCCGCGCCGTTCTCCGAGGAGGCCCTGCCGTGCAGAACACGACCCGACCTGCAGGTCCGCGCGCGCGACGCACCGGGCGGGGCGCCGGGCGAGTCACCGCGCGGGGCCGAGCCATGGCTGCCGTGATCGTGCTGGCGGCGCTGAGCGCCTGCGCGACGCAGCCGGGGAACGCCGACGAGCTCGATGACCTGTTCACCGCACTGCCCGCGGTCGTCGGGACCACGATTGACTGTGACATCAAGGAGTTCCTGGGCGACATCTCGGACTGCGAGCTGATCATCGTGGTCGAGCCCTCAGCGAGCGAGGACGAGCTCCAGACCGTGGTCGCGACCGCGCAGGACTCCTTCGACGAGCTCGTGGTCCGCGCCAAGGTCGTGCTGTCCGACTCCGTGGACAGTCGCCGATCCCGGCCGTGCCTGCAGGTCACCGAGACCACTGCGGAGGGGGACGTGCCGACCTTCCTCGCGATGCTGGCGCTGGATCACGTGTCGTCGGTGTGCTCGGAGGGGCACCGCCTCACCGTGTCGACGGATGAGGGCACGGACGTGGCCGCGCTGACGGCGACCACGCAAGAGATCATGAGCATCAGCGGGCACGACAACGTCATCGTCAGCACCGGCTCCCGGGAGATCACCGCCGTCGACCAGCAGCTGCCGACGACGTCCCTCGCCCTGCTCGCCGCGGTCGACGAGTCGATGCTGAGCCGCGCCGGGGTGACCAAGACCCACCTCTATCTCACGATCAGCGACTCGGTCACCGTCGAGGACCTGGAGGCGCACGTCGCCGCGCTCCCCGAGAACGACGGGTCCGTCGAGGTCGTCGCCATGCGGCCACCGCCCCCCAAGGAATGACGCGCTTGGGAGCGGAGTGACGCGCTTGGGAGCGACGCCGTCCCCGTGATGTCGTAGGGTCGCCTTCTCGGCATCGGAGCCGAGCCCGGCGCCCGGCGTCGTGATCCGAAGGACCCCGTCATGAGCCTCCTCGACCTCGTCGGATGGGTCGGTTCCGCGATCCTGGTCTGGTCCCTGCTGCAGACGTCCATCGTGCGGCTGCGCGTCATCAACCTTGTCGGCTGCGTCATCCTCATCGTCTTCAACACCTTCGCCGGGGTGTGGCCGATGGTGGGCCTCAACGTCTGCCTGGCGATCATCAACATCTATTTCCTGCGGAGCCTGCTGTTCACGCGGCACGAACCGGCGCAGTACACGGTGCTCGCGGCCGATCCCGGCGAGGAGTACCTGCGCCACCTGCTCCGCGTGCACGCCGCCGACATCGCGACCTTCGCCCCGCACTTCGACGCCGACCGCACGCCCTTCGAGCAGGGCTACCTCATCCTCCGCGAGGAGGAGACGGTCGGTCTGGTCCTCCTGCACGACGCCGGGGACGGGCTCGCGCAGATCGCGCTCGACTACGTGACCCCCCGGTTCCGGGACTTCACGCCCGGGGAGTTCGTCTTCCTGCACAGCGGCCTGCTCGCCAACCGCGGATTCCTGCGGGTGGAGACGGTCCCCGGGGCCACCGCGGTCCCCGCGGTGGCGACGTACTACCAGCGGCTCGGGTTCACCGGGGACCGGTCTGTGGTGGGCCTGGATCTCACCTGAGGGCTACGACCTAAGTCCCATTGACGGTGTGTCAATGGCTCCTAGGGTGGGTATCACCAGCAGCAACCACCCGTGAAGGAGCCCACCATGGCGACACCGCGCGACGCCTCGAATGCTGACGCTGCGGCGTCGGGCACGGCGGGCCGGTCGGTGAAGGCGCCCGACGAGCGGCGCGGGGAGATCATCGCGGCCGCCCGGGCGCTCTTCGCCGAGCAGGGCATCGCCAAGACCTCGATCTCCGACGTCGCCGCCCGGGTCGGGGTCACCCGCGGCCTCGTCTACCACTACGTCGCCGACAAGGACTCCCTCGTGGACGTGGTGCTCGCGGAGTACATCGACGAGATCACCGACCGGATCCGGGCATGGGACGCCGCCCGGGAGACGGGCAACATCGAGCAGGCGCTGGTCGACTGCATCGCCCTGTTCCGCAGCCTCGCCGGTCCCGGCGCGGACGTGCCCCGGATCGACGACACCGCCCTCTACCACCGCTTCCTCGACACCGCGGTGGCGGCCGTCGTCGACTGCTTCCGCTCGACCACGGTCGAGGCCTACGCCCGCCGGCACCGGATCGAGATCGAGAACGTCTACGAGACCTTCTCGGTGCTGATCTACGGACTCGTCGGCCTCATCCGCGCGGTGCCGACCATCGACGACGACCGGCTCGTCTCGATCGTGCGGCAGACCCTGCGCCTGGAGCGCGGCGTCGAGACGGATCCGCACTAGCTGTCCCGCCCCCCTACCTCACCACCCCCGCACCACCTGTCCTAGGAGACAAAGATGTTCCTGTTCGAATCCATCCCGTGGTACTCGGCGCTCATGTGGGTCGCCGTCGTCGCCGCGCTCATGCTCGCCAACGAGATCGCCCGGGCCAGCAAGTGGGCGGGCCTGTGCCTGTTCGTCGCGCTGCCCCTCATGCTCACGGTCTTCGTGTGGCCCAACACCGCCGGCGCCGGCTCGAGCACCGGGACCTGGTTCCACTGGGTCAAGGTGTACTCGGCCCTGGCCGGGTGCCTCGGCTTCATGGCCCTGCGGTACATCCCGCGCCTGCAGAAGAACAAGATCGCCCTGGCATTCCCGGCCGCGATCCTCGCGCTCAACATCCTCGAGGCCGTCATCCGCGACTTCCAGGTCTCGGGCATGCACGGCATGGTCGACGGCGTCATGATGGTCGGCGGATCGTGGAACATCATGAACGGGATCGCCGGCATCCTCAACCTCGTGACCATCTGCGGGTGGGCGGGCATCTACATCACCCGCGACAAGAAGCGGGACATGATCTGGCCGGACATGCTCTGGTTCTGGATCATCGCCTACGACCTGTGGAACTTCGCCTACGTCTACAACTGCGTCGGTGACCACTCCTTCTACGCCGGTGCCGCGCTGCTCGTCTCGTGCACGATCCCCGCGTTCTTCCTCCGCAAGGGCGCCTGGCTCCAGCACCGCGCGCAGACTCTCGCCTTCTGGATGATGTTCACCATGGCCTTCCCGGCCTTCGTCACCAGCTCGACGTTCGCGGTGGACTCCTCGCACAACACCACGGCGCTGTTCGTGGTGAGCGCGATCTCCCTCGTCGCCAACGTCGCCGTCGCGGTCTACCAGGTGTACCGGATCGTCAAGCACAAGAAGAACCCGCTCACCGACGAGCTCTACACCGACCTCGCCGCGTACAAGAAGCTCGACGCCGAGCGCCCGGTCGAGGCAGCCCCCGAGTTGGTCGGGGCGACCGCCTAGTCGCGGCGGCCTCGGGGGCCCTGCCCGTCGGGGCCCCGCCCCTTGGCGCTCATCGCCTCGCGGAGCGTCGCGGCACGTTGACGACCCTGGGACCGCAGCTCGCTGCGGTCCTGGGTCGTCTTCCGGTGTGTCTGGTGGGCGATCTCGCGGAGCAGGTGGCGGTAGGAGTCCAGACGCGCTGCGTCGAGCGTGCCGGTCGTGATGGCTTCCAGGACCGCGCACCCAGGCTCGGTGATGTGCGAGCAGTCGGCGAAGCGGCACGCGCGCGCCAGGATGAGGACGTCCTCGAAGGCGTGGTCCAGACCGTCGGCGTCCGCGATCAGCCCGACCCCGCGGATCCCCGGGGTGTCGATCAACGAGGCGAGGCCGGGAAGCGTCACGAGCTCACGGTGGGTCGTGGTGTGCCGGCCCCGGCCGTCCCCGCGCACGTCACCGGTCGCCAGGAGCGCACCGCCGGCCAGCGCGTTGACGAGTGTGGACTTGCCCGCCCCCGAGGGCCCGAGCAGCACGAAGGTCATCCCGGGCAGCAGCCGCTGGCGCAGCGCGTCCAGGCCGGTGCCGTCCTCGGCGCTCACGGCGAGGACCTCGATCCCCAGGGCCACCCCCTGGATGTCGGTCAGCTCGGAGCCGCGTCCCAGGTCGGCCTTGGTGAGCACGACGAGCGGCGTCGCGCCGGAGGCCCAGGCGAGGGTCACCATCCGCTCCACCCGCCGAGCCGAGGGCCGCGGGTCCATCGGTTCGACGACCACGACGACGTCGACGTTCGCGGCGAGCACCTGCTCGTCCGAGCTCTGGTCGGAGCTCTTGCGGCGCAGCTCCGTCCGGCGCTCGAGCCGCACGGTGCTCTGCCCGTCGGTGAGCACCCAGTCCCCCACCGTGAGGTCGGTCGCGGCGCTGGTCCTCGCGACCGCGATGGTCGCGGGTTCTGTGGTGAGCGCGGGTTCAGTGGTGGTCGCGGGTTCTGTGGTGGTCGCGGGTTCAGTGGTGGTCGCGGGTTCTGTGGTGAGCGCGGGTTCAGTGGTGGTCGCGGGTTCTGTGGTGGGCGCGGGTTCAGTGGTGGTCGCGGGTACCGCGGTGGTGCCGGGTCCTGCCGCGATCCGGACCAGGCCGCGTTCGACGCGGACGACGCGGCCTGCGAGGGTGCCCGGTCCTGCCGAGGGATGGGCCGCTGCCTCGGCCTCGCGCCGCGCATCCCAGCCGAGCGAGGGGAGGTCAGCGGCCACGGACCGGTCCGAGGGTGCGGGCTCCGCGGTCACGAGGCCTGACTGTGGGAGCGAACCGGGTTCATGCGACATACGGTCAGTGTTGACCTGTCCCGAAGGGCCCGGCAAGGCTTTTTCCGCTCCCGCCCCCGCTCGTGGGGGTACGTTTTCCGCCCCGTTTCGCGCGGAAACAGGGCGGAAATCGTACCCTCACGGGCGAGTGGGCAGTGGGTTCGGGCTGGGGGCGGCGGCGACGTCAGGATGCGGAACGTCGGGCCGCGGGCGGGCGGTGCGGCGGGTCAGCCCCAGACGAGGGCCTGGGAGGGTTCCTCGAGGACGGCGGCGACGTCGGACAGCAGGCGGGCGCCGAGGGCGCCGTCGACCAGGCGGTGGTCGACGCTCAGCGCGAGCTGGGTGACGAACCGCTTCTTGATCTTGCCCTTGTGCACCCACGGCTGTTCCCGGATAGCACCGAAGGCGAGGATCGCGGCCTCGCCGGGGTTGAGGATCGGGGTCCCGGTGTCGATCCCGAACACCCCGACGTTCGTGATGGTGATCGTCCCGTCGGACATGTCCGCGGGGCTGGTCCGGCCGGCCCGCGCGGTCGCGGTGAGGTCGGCGATGCCCTGGGCGAGGCCCTTGAGGCCGAGCCGGTGCGCGTCCTTGATGTTCGGTACGACGAGGCCGCGGGGGGTCGAGGCGGCGATCCCGAGATTGATGTAGTGCTTGTAGACGATCTCCTGGGCGCGCTCGTCCCAGCTGGCGTTGACCTCCGGATGGCGGTTGACGCCGAGCAGCAGCGCCTTGGCCGTGATGAGCAGCGGAGTCACCCGGACGTCAGCGAACTCACGGTCCTCCCGCAGCCGCGCGACCAGGCGCATGGTCTTGGTGACGTCGACCGTCTGGAAGACGGTGACGTGCGGTGCGGTGAAGGCGCTCGCGACCATGGCCTCGGCGGTGCGCTTGCGTACGCTCTTGACCGGCACGCGGGTCTGGCGCCCGTCGGAGGACACCTGGCCGGTGGCCAGCCACGGCGCGTCGTCGTCGATGTAGGTGGCGAGCGCCCGCGGCTGCGCCTGAACGCTGAAAGCAAGAACGTCTTCCCTGGTCACGATCCCTCCCGGACCGGTTGCGTGCACGCTGGACAGGTCGACGCCCATGTCCCGGGCGAACTTGCGCACGGGGGGCTTGGCCCGCACCGCGAGCGTCCCGGGGCGCGGGGCGACCTGGGTGACGGACTGCACCGCGTGCACCACGGCGGGCACCACCGAGGCGGGGCGGGCGGACGGCGCGACGCCGGTCGCCGCGGCGGTCACCCCGGCCGGCGACGGCGCCGGGGCGGGCGGCGTCGGCCTCCCTGCTGCGGGGGGCACGGCCGCAGCCGCGGCCGGTGGGACAGCAGCCGGCGCAGCGCCCTGCCCGACGGCGCCCGCTGCGGGGTCGGTCGCGCGGCGGGCCCGGCGGGTCGTCCCGGCGGAGGCGACGCCGTAGCCGACGAGCACGGCCCCGCTCTCCTCGGCGGTGTCGGAAGCGGATCCGGCGGTGACCGGCTCTGAGTCCTGCGCGCCGGCGTCGGCATCACCCAGCGGCGCGGTGGCGGCCCCGGTCGGGTCGGTGTCGATGTCGATGACGATGATCGGCTGCCCGACCTCGACCGTGGCCCCTTCGACGGCGAGGATCTCGGCGACCACCCCGGTGAACGGGGACGGCAGCTCGACGAGGGACTTCGCGGTCTCGATCTCGACGATCGTCTGGTTCACGGTGACCGGGTCGCCCACGGCCACGTGCCAGCTGACGATGTCCGCCTCGGTGAGGCCTTCGCCGGCGTCCGGCATCATGAAGCGCTCAAAGGTGGGCATGGGGCTCCTTCGGCAGTGCAAATTAGGTGCAAGTCAGGTGCAAGTCAGGTGCAAGTCACGTACAGGTGCAGGTCAGTAGCTGGTCGAGCATCAGGTCAAGTGTCGCCGATCCCGGCGTGGACACCGGCGACGCGGCGCCGACGCCCCGACGCCGTCAGGACCACGACCGGTGTCAGAATGCCAGGGAACGGTCGACGGCGTCGAGCACCCGGTCCAGGCCGGGCAGGTACTCGTGCTCGATCTTGGCGACCGGGTAGGGGGTGTGGAAGCCACCCACCCGCAGGACCGGCGCCTCGAGATCGTAGAAGCAGGCCTCGGTGACCGCCGCGGCGATCTCCGCGCCGGAGCCGAGGAAGGTCGGCGCCTCATGGACCACGACGCAGCGGTGGGTCTTGCGGACCGAGGCGATGATCGTGTCGGTGTCGATCGGGGAGATCGAGCGCAGGTCGACGACCTCGATGCTCGTGCCCTCCGAGGCGGCGGCCTCGGCCACCTTGAGCGCGGTGGCCACGGTCGGCCCGTAGGCCACGAGGGTGAGGTCCGTGCCGGGACGGGCGACGACCGCCCGGTTGAGAGTCGTGAAGGAGTTCGGGTCTGCGACCGGGTCGGCGCCGGTGACGGCCGCCTGGGCGTAGGGACCGGCCGCGAGGTCGACGGCACCCTTCTCCCAGTAGCGCCCCTTGGGCTCGAAGAAGAGCACCGGGTCGGGGCTCGCGATGGCCTCCTGGATCATCGTGAACGCGTCCTGGGGCGACCCGGGTGAGACCACGCGGAGCCCGGGGGTGTGGGCGAAGAGCACCTCGGGGCTCTCGGAGTGGTGCTCGACCGCGCCGATCCCGCCGCCGTAAGGCACCCGGATGACGACGGGCAGCGTGAGGCGCCCGCTCGAGCGGTAGTGCATCTTGGCGAGCTGGGTGGTGATCTGGTCGAAGCCGGGGAAGATGAACCCGTCGAACTGGATCTCGCAGACCGGCCGGTACCCGCGCAGCGCGAGGCCGATCGCGGTGCCGATGATCCCGGACTCCGCGAGCGGGGTGTCCACGACACGGTCTTCCCCGAACTCGGCCTGCAGCGCGTCGGTCACCCGGAAGACGCCACCGAGCGGGCCGATGTCCTCGCCCATGAGCAGGACCTTGGGGTCGGCGGCCAGCGCCGCGCGCAGGCCGGCGTTGATCGCCTTGGCGAAGGGCAGCGTCGTCGGGCCGGCAGTGCTCGTAGCGGGTGCGGCGGTCATCGGTGGCCTCCCTGGGTCTCGGCGAAGGACGCCTCGTAGTCGGCGAACCAGGCGCTCTCGCGGGTGACGAGGGAGTGGTCGGTCGCGTAGACGTGGTCGAACATGGACGACGCCGCAGGCCGGCCCAGTCCCTTGACGTAGGTCCGCACGCGCTCACCGAGCGCGGCGGCCTCCGCGTCGAGCGCCGACTGCGCGGCGTCGTCCCACAGGCCCTCCGCGGTGAGGTAGGCGCGCATCCGGTCGATCGGGTCGCGGTCGCGCCAGTGCTGCTCCTCCTCGGCGGTGCGGTAGCGGGTGGGGTCGTCGGAGGTGGTGTGCGCGCCCATCCGGTAGGTGACGGCCTCGATGAAGGACGGCCCGCCCCCGGTGCGGGCCCGCTCGAGGGCTTCCTGGGTCGCGGCGTAGACGGCGAGGACGTCATTGCCGTCGACGCGGATGCTCGGCACTCCGAACCCGGCGCCGCGGCGGTAGATCGGCACGCGGGTCTGCTTGGAGGTGGGGACCGAGATGGCCCACTGGTTGTTCTGGCAGAAGAGCACGACGGGCGCGTTGTTGACGGCGGCGAACCCGAGGGCCTCGCTCACGTCCCCCTGGGAGGTGGCGCCGTCGCCGAAGTAGGCGACGACCGCGGTGTCCTTGTCCGGGTCACCGGTCCCGACCAGGCCGTCGCGCTGGACACCCATCGCGTAGCCGGTGGCGTGCAGCGCGTGCGAGCCGATGACCAGGGTGTACAGGTGGAAGTTGTGAGCGGCGGAGTCCCAGCCGCCGTGGTCGATGCCGCGGAAGAGCTGCAGCACGTGGGGCAGGTCGACGCCGCGGGTGTAGGCCACGCCGTGCTCACGGTAGGAGGGGAAGACCATGTCCTGGGGCGCCATCGCGCGACCGGAACCGATCTGCGCGGCCTCCTGGCCGAGCAGCGGCGCGTACAGGGCGAGCTCGCCCTGGCGCTGCAGGGACGTGGCCTCGGTGTCGAAGGCGCGGACGAGGACCATGTCCCGCAGCAGCCCGCGCAGGGCGTCGGCGTCGAGGTCGGCGACCCGGGCGCGGTAGGGCGCGTTGCGCGCGTCGGCCACCCGGCTGCCGTCGGGCGCGAGGAGCTGGAGGGGCACGTCCTCGGCGACGTCCAACTCATGGGCCTGGTGCAGCAGATCGGTCACGCGTTCTCCTCCGGTCGCGGCGCCGGGGTGGGGCACCTGCGTAGAGACGAGACGACACCCAACCACCCGGCGCCGTCAACCTACGTTTGCGTAGGCTACGCCAGCGTAACCTACGCGTCCGTAGGTCGGAAGTCCTCCTCCCCAGCCCTCGCCCCCAAAACCCCACCCCCTCCGCTGAGTGCGGTCATATGGCTGCCCTCCGGGCGTTTTGTCCAGCCAGACGGCCGCACTCAGCGGAGGTGGGGGCGTGGGGTGGGGCGTGGGTGGAGGCGTGGGGTGGCCCTACCTCGGGGTCGTGGGGCGACCGGCTGGGGGCGCACCTTCGCCATCCCCTACCGTTGCCGCATGGACCACACCGCACCGGCGACCGGCCTGCTCGACCGGCCCACCTGGGGACCGTCCGACGAGCACCGACACCTCGTCGCACCCGCGCTGACCAGCCGTCGAGCATTCCTCGTCGCACCCCTCGCACCCGCGACGTGGCGCGCGGTCTCCCAGGCGAGCATCGGCTTCCCGTTCCTCCTCACCGCGGGGCTCCTCGCGCTCGTCCTCGCCCCGCTCTCGGTGGCCCTGGTCCCCGTCTTCGGGATCGGGGTGCCCCTCCTGCTCCTGACGCTGGTCACCGCCCGCTGGTTCGCCCGCGTCGAGCGGGCCCGCGTGCACGCACAGCTCGGAGCGTCGATCACTCCAGGCGCCCCTCCCCCGGTGCGCAGCCTGCGCACGTGGGCGGGCCTGTGGGCAGCGCTCACCGAACCGGTCGGCTGGTCGTCGGTCGCCTACGCGGCCGTGGGGCTGGGACTCGTCTGCGTCCAGGTGTGCGTCGCGTGGGGCCTCGGACTCGTCCTCGCCCTCATCGCCTCACCCGTCGTCGCCTGGGACGGTAGCCCGAACAGGTGGCAGGTCGCGCTGCTGGCCCTGGGCCTCGTGGGCCCCTGGCTGTGGGCCATCTCCTGCCAGGGACTCGCGCTCGCCCAGGTGCGTCTCGCCCGCACCCTCCTGGGGCGGTCGAGCGCCGGCACCGACATCGAGCGCGCCGAGGCCGCCGCGAGCGCGGCCCGGGAGGACGCGGCCCGCGCGCAGCAGCGCGCCGAGCACCTCGACCAGACCCGCACCCGCGCGGTCGGGGCGGCCGACGACGACCGGCGGCGCATCGAGCGCGACCTGCACGACGGCGCGCAGCAGCGGCTCGTCGCGCTCGGCGTCGAGCTGGGCACCGCAAAACGCGCCGCGGTGACCAACCCCGAGGCCGCGACGGCGGCGCTGGACCACGCGCACAGCGAGATCAAGGAGACCCTCGCCGAGCTCCGCGACCTCGTCCGCGGCATCCACCCCGCGGTCCTCACCGACCGCGGCCTCGACGCGGCGCTCTCCGCGATCGCCGCCCGGCACCCCGTCCCGGTGACCGTCGACGTCCCCGACGCCGCGGCGCTGTCTGCCGCGTCCCCCGGCGCCCAGGCCGCCGCGTACTTCGTGACCGCCGAGGCCCTCACCAACTCCGCCCGGCACGCCGAGGCGACCCACGTCCTCGTCCGCGCGGAGGTCGACGGCGGGCTGCTGCGCCTCGAAGTCTCCGACGACGGCCGCGGCGGCGCGCTCTCGACGCCGGGCGGCGGCCTCGACGGGCTGCGCAGCCGGGTCGAGGCGCTCGACGGGACCTTCCAGCTCGACAGTCCAGCAGGCCACGGGACCCGGATCACCGTGGAGGTACCGTGCGCGTCGTGATCACCGAGGACTCCGTCCTCCTGCTCGACGGCCTCACCCGGCTGCTCCTCGCCGAGGGGCACACCGTGACCGGCTACCGCTCGGCGGACGAGCTCGTCGCGGCCTTCGCCCACCTCACCCCGAGCGAGCTGCCCGACGTCCTCGTCACCGACGTCCGGATGCCCCCGACCCATACCGATGAGGGCCTGCGCGCGGCCGTCCACCTGCGCAGCCTGCACCCCGGCCTGCCGGTCCTCGTGCTCTCCCAGTACGTCGAGCAGCGCTACGCCTCCGAGCTCTTCGCCGGGGACATCCGCTCCCTCGGCTACGTGCTCAAGGACCGGGTGGCCGACGTCGACGACTTCCTCGACGCGCTCGGCAGGGTCGCTGCCGGGGGGACGGTGATCGACCCCGAGGTGGTCTCCCAGCTGCTCGCCCGCACCCGAGGCACCGGGGTCGACCGCCTCACCGCCCGCGAGCGCGAGGTGCTGACCCTCATGGCCGAGGGCCGCTCGAACGCCGGGATCGCCGAGCAGCTTGTCGTCGGGACGGCCGCCGTCGAGAAGCACGTGACCTCCATCCTGACCAAGTTGGACCTTCCGCCCGCCGCCGACGACCACCGCCGCGTGCTCGCCGTGCTCCGCTGGCTCGAGCACGCACAACTCCGAGGAGACCACTCATGACCGCCCCCACCGTGCCTGCCTCGCCCACCCGATCTGCCGGACTCGACGGCCCCACGGGCCCCACCGGGCCCACCGGGCCGGGCTCCCCCGCCGGGGGCCGCAGGCCGCAGAGCCGGGGTGGTCGTGCGCTCCTGTGGACCGGCGTGGCCCTCGGCTCGCTCGCGATCGTGCAGGTGGCCTACCAGGGGGTCGACTGGCTGTCCGCGACCACCACGGTCTCGACCCAGGTCTATGCGGCCGCACCGGTCGTCGAGCTGACGGCCGACGGCGACGTGACGGTCACGGTCGGCGACTCCGCTGGCGTCACGGTCGAGCAGCGGACCCGGACCGGCTTCCAGCGCACGTCCCAGGATGTCGTCGAGTCCCCGGACCAGTTGGCCGTGTCGCACACGTGCCCTCGGTGGTGGAGCAACGGCGTCTGCCAGATCGACCTCACGGTCCAGGTCCCCGAGGGTACGGCTGTCGTGGTGCGGTCGGGGAGCGGTGAGGTGCGGGCGGAAGGCATCGGCGCCGCGCTCGACCTGCAGACCTCGGACGGCGACGTCACCGTGCTGCGCGCCGGCGGTTCGGTCGAGGCGAGGTCGAGCAGCGGCCGCGTGGAGGTCGACGGCGCCGCCGGTGACGTCGTCGCCACGACCGGGGACGGCAGCGTGACGGTGCGCGGAGCCGGCGGCGAGGTCACGGCGAAGTCCAGCAGCGGCCGCGTGCTGGTCGACGGCGCCGCCGGTGACGTGAGCGCCGTGACCGGCGACGGTGACGTCGAGGCACGCACCGTGAGCGGGTCAGCCGTGGCCAAGACCTCCTCCGGAGCGGTGCGGGTCAGCGGGGTCACCGGCGACGTCGAGGCGATCACGGGCGACGGCGACGTCGTCGTGCGCGGCACCGGCACGCCGGTCGCCCTGCAGATCAGCACAGGCGACGGGCGGTCCACGGTGGAGGCCCCGACGGACCCGTCTGCGTCTCGGACCGTCACGATCCGCTCCAGCAGCGGGGACGTGTCCTACCTGAGTGCCGAGTAGGACGGGGTCGCGTCGTCGTGCGGGCTCAGCCCTTGGGCTGGTAGGGGTTGTCCGACGGCCCCTGCGCGTAGGGGTCGTACCTACCGAAGTCCTGGTCCGCGCCCGAGGGTCCGGCGCCCGGCCACGAGTCCGCGTAGAGCTGGCCGGGGTAGGGCTGACCAGGGTAGGACTGACCGGCCGGACCGGCGTAGCCCATCCCGGCCCCGTACCCCTGCTGCCCGGAGCCGATCTGGTAGTTGCCGTAGTGCATCAGCTGCGACCCCGGAGGGAACGGGCTTCCCGTCGCGGCCTCGAGGGCCTGGCGGGTGAGCATCAGCTCACGCTGGACCGGCCACTCCTTGAACGCCAGCATGAGCAGCATGACGACATTGACGATCGGGACGAACATGATGAAGATCCACGGCCACGGATAGCCGGTCCTGGAGATGATCTTCCCGTAGGCGAAGAGCATCAAGCCGATCAGCGCGATGTAGAGAACGACGATGAGGACGATCAGGCCCGCCGACATCGCCGTCGACGTGTCATATTGATCTGCGTACAGCTGCATGGTGGCTCCTGCGCCGTGGTCGTCGCTGACTCGATGGCCAGCGTCCCGGTGGTTGGTGATTCGCCCACAAAGTACCGGACGCACCACTCCCCGCAGACCAGGACTCGCCCTGAGGGCGCTGCCGGGCCGGGAATGCGCCGCCGGTGGTTGACTGTTCAACCAGACGGCCTCGCACCCCCCGCTACCTGCAAGGAACCCTGCATCCATGACTGACTACGGGCACGACTTGCTCTTCGGCACGTTCCTCACTCCCACGGCGGCGCAGCCGCAGGCGGCCGTGGGGCTGGCGCAGGTCTCCGAGCGATCAGGGCTCGACCTCGCCACCTTCCAGGACCACCCCTACCAGCCGTCGTTCCTGGACTCCTGGACCCTGCTCTCCTACGTCGGGGCCCGGACCGACCGCATCCGGCTCAGCCTCAACGTCGCCAACGTCCCGCTGCGCCAGCCGGCCGTCCTGGCCCGCTCAGCCGCCAGCCTCGACCTGCTCACCGGCGGCCGCGTCGAGCTCGGGCTCGGCTCGGGAGCCTTCTGGGAGGCCATCGAGGCCATGGGCGAACCGCGACTGACCCCGGGGCAGGGCGTGCAGGCTCTCGCCGAGGCGATCGAGATCATCCGCGGCATCTGGGCCGCCGGGGACCGGGCACCGCTGCGCGTGGCCGGGGACTTCCACCACGTCGACGGCGCCAAGCGCGGCCCCGCCCCAGCGCACGAGATCGGTGTCTGGCTGGGCGCCTACAAGCCACGGATGCTCGCCCTCACCGGACGCACGGCCGACGGCTGGCTCCCCTCCCTCGGTTACCTCAAGCCGGGCGACCTCACTCGCGCCAACGCCATGATCGACGAGGCGGCCACCGCTGCGGGCCGCTCACCGGGAGCGGTCCGCCGGTTGCTCAACATCAACGGTTCCTTCACCGCCCGGTCCGGTGGCCTCCTGCAGGGCCCCGTCAGCCAGTGGGTCGCCGAGCTCACCGAGCTGGCCCTGACCGAGGGCACGAGCGGTTTCATCCTCGGCAGCGACGACCCCGCCGACATCAAGCGCTACGGCGAGGAGGTCGCCCCCGCGGTCCGCGCGGCGGTCGCCGCAGAGCGCAGCGCCCGCGTCGAGCGCGCCACCACCCGCCCCAGCGCGGCGACCACCGGCGGCCCCACCACCGCGACACCCATCACCGCGACACCCACCGGCCGCGCCGACATCGCGCCGCCCGTCAGCCGCCTCGGCCTGTCCCCCACGCCCGACGACGGTCGCCGCCTGAGCAGCCAGCGCCCCTTCGACGAGGCGACCCGCCCGCACTACGCCCCGCCCTCCCCGGAGGTGGCCTACACCGACCAGGGACGCGCCGTCGGGCAGCACCTCATCGATGTCCACGACGCGCTGCGCGCGGAGCTGGACACGCTGCTGGACGTTGTCGGGCAGGTGGTGGCGGGGGTGCGCAGCGTGGGCAGCGCACGCTCGGAGATCAACGCGATGACCATGCGGCAGAACAGTTGGACGCTCGGCGCGTACTGCGCGGCGTACTGCACCACCGTGACCGGGCACCACAGCCTCGAGGACGCGTCGATCTTCCCGCACCTGGCGAGCGCGGACGAGGCCCTCGCCCCGGTCATCGACCGGCTCACCGCCGAGCACCACACGATCCACGAGGTGCTCGAGGGCGTGGACAAGGCGCTCGTGGCCCTGGCCGGCGACCCGTCGCGGATCGCCGCCGTGCAGGAGGCCGTCCACGTCCTGGCCGACACCCTGCTCTCGCACCTGTCCTACGAGGAGATCGAGCTCGTCGAGCCGCTCGCCCGGCTCGGCTTCTACCCCGGGCAGGTGTAGCGGATCAGCGCCAGCCGGCGGCGATCTTGACGAACAGGTCGGTCGCCTCCGGCTCGCCGACGCTCACCCGCAGGCCCTCACCGGCGAAGGGGCGCACGATGACCCCGGCGGCGCCGGCCTCCGCGGCCCGGGCCGTGGTCCGCTCACCGAGCGCCAGCCAGAGGAAGTTCGCCTGGGAGTCGGGCACGTCCCAGCCCTGCTCGCGCAGCGCAGCGGCCATCCGGGCGCGCTCGACGACGATCGTCTCGACCCGCTCGAGCAGCTCACCCTTGGCGCGCAACGACGCGAGCGCGGCCTGCTGAGCGATGTGGGACACACCGAAGGGGGTGGATGCCGACCGGATCCCGGCGGCGAGCCGGGGCCGGGCGACCGCGTACCCCACCCGCAGCCCGGCGAGGCCATAGGCCTTGGAGAACGTCCGCAGCACCACGACGTTCGGGTGCCCCGCGAGCGCGGCCAGCCCGGCGACCGGGTCGTCCATGCGGACGAACTCGAGGTAGGCCTCGTCGACGATGACGAGCACGTCGGAGGGGACCTGGGCGAGGAAGTCCTCGAGCGCGGCGTGCGTCACGGCCGAGCCGGTCGGGTTGTTGGGGGTGCACACCATGATCACCCGGGTGCGGGGGGTGACGGCGGCGGCCATCGCCGGGAGGTCGATCCCGCCCCCGGCCCGCAGCGGGACCGGGACGGACGTCCCGCCGGCCACCGAGACGACGATCGGGTACGCCTCGAAGGACCGCCACGGGTAGATCACCTCGTCACCCGCGTCGACCACGGACTCCAGGATGTGCCCCAGGACGGCGACCGAGCCGTTGCCCACCACGATCTGCTCCGCGGTGACGGGTCCCTTGGCGGCGCGCGCCTCCGGCGTGAGCCCGGCGGTGAGGTCCGCGGCGAGCGCCGCGGTCAGCTCCGTCGCGAACATGTCCGGGTACCGGTTGATGTCGGAGACGGCGTCGATGATCGCGGCCTGGACGGAGGCCAGCGGCGGGTACGGGTTCTCGTTGGAGGACAGCTTGAACGCTGCGGCTCCCACGGGAACCCGGGCGCCGGGGACGTAGGCGGGCAGCGCGCTGATGGCGGGGCGGAGGGGGACGCGAGGAGTCACGTGCCTCATCCTCCCACCTGCCTCCCTCCGCGAACATCCCCGGACGCCCCCTCTGACGCCCCCGGCCTCCCCGCGTCCCACCCGTGCCCGCCCGGGGCCGCCGGGCGCACAGCCCCCACCAGCCAGCACACAGGCATCGGTGGCAGGATCTCCCCATGAGCTTCTTCATCCGAGTCCTCGTCAACGCCGTCGCCATCTGGCTCACCACTTTGCTGCTCGGCAGCCACTTCGAGGTGGTCGGTGGTGAGGGCACCGGGGGCCGCATCGTCGTCTTCGTCGTCGTGGCGCTGATCTTCGGAGTGGTCAACGCCTTCGTCAAACCGATCGTGCAGCTGTTGTCCCTGCCGCTGTACATCATCACGCTGGGCCTGTTCACCCTGGTGGTGAACGCCCTGATGATCCTGCTGACCGCCTGGATCACCGAGGCCGCCGACTGGGGGATGCGGATCGACGACTTCTGGTGGGCGGTCCTGGCCGCGCTGCTCATCTCCATCTTCTCGATGCTCATCTCGGTCGTCGTGCCGGGCACCGGCTCCCGGCAGGAGCGTCGCTGACGCTCACGAGAGCGGCTGGGTGAGCGCGCCTCCCCGGCGGGTCATCTCGTCCCAGGCGAGCGAGCCGTCCGGCCGGGTGGGCGGAGTGGGCGTCACGAGCGGCGACGGCGCACCCCCGGCGTGCCCTCCCACCGCCGGTGAGCCTCGCCCAGAGACGCAGATGTCGCCCGAGACCGAGGTGGCCGGCACTGCCGCGCCAAGAACCGGTCCGGGCGAGAAGTACGTCGTCTCGACCGGTGCGGGCGCGGGAACCACGGTGCGCGCCACCTCCGGGGCGCCCGCCGCCAGCGCGGTGCCTCCGGCGTCACCCAGCACCCCGCTCTGCTGCTCCACGGCCGCAGCCACCCCGGGCAGTCCACGGGAGACGGCGAGGTCGAGGACCTCGCCGTGCGTGGTCAGGCTGTGCGCACTGTGCGCCCGGTCGGGTCCGGGGACTCCCGGCAGGTCCGGTCCTCCGGGCAGGTCCGCCGTGACCGTCACGCGGTCGGGGGTGTCAGGAGGCGCGGCACCGGCCAGGCTGGAGATCATCTCCTCCTGGTTCTGGACACTGAGGATGGGCACCGGCCGGCCCGGTGAGATCGCCGCGACCGGCGACCCGAAGGTCGCCACGTTCTGCAGGTCGTAGCGGCGCCGGAAGGTGGAGTCCGCGGCCAGCTTGACCGCCACCGTGCCGCCCTGGCTGTGCCCGTACAGCCCGACCGCCGCGCCCACCGGGATGCCCGCCTGCTGCATCGCCGACTCGACGAGGTCCATCCCCGTGCTGCGGTCCCCCTGGGCGAGGGCCAGGTTGTTCTCCGCGCTGAACGGGCTGTTCGAGCCGATCGTCAGGTCGTCCGTCCCGCGGATGAACACCGCCCAGGTCACCGACCCGTCGCGGTGGGGGATCTGCTGGATGGCGATCGTCTCTGCAGGAAGATCATCGATCCGCGCCATCGCCCCGGTCACCGAGGTCACCGGCGCAGCCGTGGTCCGGCGTTCGGTGAGGTGCCCGGGACGCAGGTCGCGCGCCGGCTCCATCCGCGCACCGGGCAGGCCCACCACGGTCGACGGCCAGGTCCACCCGGAGTAGAAGGACGCACCGCGCCGCAGCACCCCCGCGGCGTCGGCGGTGCCGGGCGGGCGGAGCAGGCCACGCGAGGGGTTGTACTTGCCGATCCCGGCCCCGATCCCGGCCGTGAAGCGCTCCTGGGCCGAGCCGCCCGGCACGCTCAACGCCCCAGCCAGGACCGTGCGGCCCAGGGCCATCGGGCTGAGGTCCCAGCCGTCGACGGTGCGGGCGGCGGTCCACAGCCGGCTGCGGATCGACTGCTCCGCGTCGTCGAGGACCTGCCCGGCGGTGCGGGTGCGCCGGTCGAGTCCGAGCAGCCGGTGCTCCTGGGCGAGCAGTGCCGTGCCGAGCAGCTGTGCGGCGTCAACCGCGGCCCCGAGGCGGATGCCCCGCACGGGGTCCCGTGTCGGGGAGGGGTCGGCGCAGTGCTGCAGGTAGCTGGCCAGCACGAGCGCGCAGACCTGCGCGGACCGCCGACGCGCGTCCGCCAGGTACCCGGCGGCTGCGGCGATCAGGTCGGCGGCCGTGGCGATGTCGGCGGTGTTCGCCGCCTGCCCGCCGGAGCCGCCGGTCACGGTGATGGCGATCGAGTCGTCGTCGACCGCGGGAGCGCTCATCACCCGACCCGGTTCAGGGCCAGCCGCGCGGCGTCGACGCGGGACCCGATCGTGGCGATGAGCCGCTGGGACTCGCTGAGCTCTGCACGGAACAGGTCCGCCGAGGTGGACACCCAGTCCGCGGTCGCGGCAGTGGCCAGCGCGGCGTCGGCGTCGGCCAGGTCGGCGTCGATGAGGGAGAGGAGCCCCTGGAGGCTGGTGACATCGGTCATGGACTGGACGCTAGGGCGCCGAGCCGCAGGCCCGCCCGGACCGGGATGGGAGCTGTGGACGGGGCCTGCCCGAGCTGGCCTGTGGACGGGCAGCCACACCGAGGATCCGCCGACGGACACCCCGCCGCCCACCAGCCTCGTCGTGGAAGAATGGCGCCATGCCCAACAGCTCTGCGCTCCCCGCGCCCCTCGAGTCCACCCGTGCCAGCCTGGCGGAGATCACTCCGCCCATCGCCCTGGGCCCTCTCGACGGACGCTACCGTGCGACCGTCGCCCCGCTCGTGGACCACCTCTCCGAGGCGGCCCTCAACCGGGAGCGCCTGCACGTCGAGGTCGAGTGGCTGATCGCGCTCACCGACGGCACCCCCGACGGCCCGATCGTCCCCGGCGCACCGCAGCTGAGCGAGGCCGACAAGACCTACCTGCGCGCCGTCGTCGCCGATTTCGGCGGCGCCGGGATCGCGGAGATGGCCGAGATCGAGCGGGAGACCGTGCACGACGTCAAGGCCGTGGAGTACTTCCTCAAGCGTCGCCTCGCCGCCGCACCGGGGCTGCTCGGGGAGTCGACCGTGCTGCCCAGCGTCGGTGAGCTGGTGCACTTCGCCTGCACGAGCGAGGACGTCAACAACCTCTCCTACGCGCTCATGGTGCACGGCGCGGTCACGGCGGTGTGGCTGCCCGCCGCCGGGACGCTCGTCGAGCAGATCGCGGACCTGGCCCGTGAGCACGCAGCCGTGCCGATGCTCAGCCGCACCCACGGCCAGCCGGCTACCCCGACCACCGTCGGCAAGGAGCTCGCCGTGCTCGCGCACCGCCTGCGCCGCCAGGTCCGCCGGGTCGAGAACGCGGAGTACCTCGGCAAGCTCAACGGCGCGACCGGCACCTACGGCGCGCACGTCGCCGCGGTCCCCGGGACGAACTGGCCGGCCGTCTCCCAGGCCTTCGTCGAGGGCCTGGGCCTCACCTGGAACCCGCTGACCACGCAGATCGAGAGCCACGACTGGCAGTCCGAGCTCTACGCGGACATCGCGCGCTTCAACCGGATCCTGCACAACCTCGCGACCGACGTGTGGACCTACATCTCGCTCGGCTTCTTCAAGCAGATCCCGGTGCCGGGGGCGACCGGGTCCTCGACCATGCCGCACAAGGTCAACCCGATCCGCTTCGAGAACGCCGAGGCCAACCTCGAGATCTCCTGCGCGCTGCTGGACACCCTGTCCGCGACCCTGGTCACCAGCCGCATGCAGCGGGACCTCACCGACTCCACCACCCAGCGCAACATCGGCCCGGCCTTCGGCCACTCGCTGCTCGCGATCGACAACGTGCGCCGCGGTCTCAAGGCCCTCGCCGTCAACGTCGACCTGCTCGCCGAGGACCTCGACGCCAACTGGGAGGTGCTCGGGGAGGCCATCCAGTCCGCCATGCGCGCCGCCTCCGTCGCGGGTGTGGCCGGCATGGAGAACCCCTACGAGCGCCTCAAGGAGCTCACCCGCGGACAGCGGATCAACGGCGACGACCTGCGCACCTTCGTCGCCGGTCTCGGCCTGCCCGACGACGTCGCGGCGCGGCTGGCGGCCATGTCGCCCGGGTCCTACGTCGGCCTGGCCGAGCAGCTGGTCGCCGACTACCTGTGACTCCCGAGGACGCGGCGGCCGTGCTGAGCGCCAACGTCGCCGGGCAGTCCGTCATGGTCGAGACACTCGCGGCGCAGGAGTCCGCGCCCGAGCGGGGCTGGTGGGCACGGCTGACCGGCCGGTCCCCCCTCACCGAGGAGGCCCGCCCCTGGTACCTGGGCGCGATCGGCGAGATCTGGGTCGGCGGTCTCCTGAGCCGCCTCGGCCCGGAGTGGACGGTGCTGCACGCGGTCCCGGTCGGTGCGGGGACCTCCGACATCGACCACGTGCTGATCGGCCCGGCCGGGGTGGTCACGGTCAACACCAAGAACCACGGGACCCAGAAGGTGTGGGTGGCCGGCAGGGCCTTCCTCGTCTCCGGGCAGAAGCAGCCCTACATCCGCAACTCCGAGCACGAGGCCGCCCGCGCCGCGAAGCTGCTCACCGCGGCGGTGGGCCGGCCGGTGGCCGCCTCGGCGATGATCGTCGTCGTCGACCCCCAGCAGATGGTCGTGCGGGAGAAACCCGCCACGGTCACCGTCATCACGTCCGATGGCATGCTCCGGGCGCTGCGCGCCCACACGAGGCGGGGACCGGCGCTGCCCGCCGACGATCTCGAGGCGCTGCGCGCGGCCGCGATCGAGCCCCGGACCTGGCACCGCACCCCCGCGCCGGCGATCGACACGGCGGACCTGCTCGCGCGCTTCGGCCAGCTGCGCCGCGCCGTCTCCAGCGCCCGACGCCGCCGCGCCACCTGGCGCTTCGCCGGGCTGCTGTCCGCCATCACCGTGGTGTGCGCGGCGTACCTGGTGATCACGTCCGGGTTGCTCGACGCCGTCGTCTGACCGGCAGGGACCTCGCGCCAGGTAGGAATGCCCCACCCTGCGAAACCCCAGGGCTTCTGGGCGGATTGACCCAGTCCTCACCGAGGTGGGGACTCCTGCCCATCTGGTCATCGGCCCTTGACGATCTATGACATATTTTGCGCATGCCGTTGCGCCCACCCTCCTCACGCCGCCGCGCACGTGCGTCGGCCGTCGCCTGCGCCGTCCTGACCGCCATGCTGCTGACCGCGTGCGCCACGATGATCGAGGGGGAGGCCGTCGCCGGGGCCAAGAGCTCCCAGATCGGTCCGCCGATCGACTCCGAGACGGTGTCGTTGCGCCACGACTACGACGAGACCGCCCAGGAGGTCAACGACTACTGGAGCGAGGACCGGCGCAAGGACGCCAAGCCGCGGGGCAACGACGCCGGTGAGGGCGACGCCGACACCTTCGACGCCCCCCCGGACGCGGCCACCGGCGTGGTCATCGACCCGACGACCGGCCCGGTCAGCCCGGACGGCGCACAGGTCCCCGACTCCTCAGCCGGTGACGTCTTCGCGGCGACCGGCCTGGCCGCGTCCACCCAGGGCCGCCTCTACATGTCCTTCTCCGACGGGGACGGCGTGTGCTCGGCCTCCGTCGTCGCCTCCGCCTCCGGGTCGGTCGTGGCGACGGCCGCGCACTGCGTGTGGGACTTCGCCACGGACACCTGGGGGACGAACATGTGGTTCGTGCCCGCCGACGCCGACGACACCGCCGTCATGCCCTACGGCGCATGGAACGCGGTATCCGTGATCGCCCCCCAGGAGTTCCTGGACACGGCAGAGGTCGACGACACGCTGGGCATCGTCGGAGACGGCTGGGCCTACGACTTCGCGTTCCTCGTCATGGGGACGAACGAGGCCGGCCAGACGATCCAGGAGGTCACCGGGGGTCAAGGTATCGCCTTCGGAGTGCCGGCCGAGGAGCTGCTGGTGACCGGCTACCCGACAGCACCGCCCTTCGACGGCGCGTCGCAACGCTACTGCGCCGCCTCCGAGTGGGATCCAGGCATCCGCGGCACCTACTCCTTCAGCTGCGACATGACCCAGGGCGCCTCGGGCGGCGGCTGGTTCACCAACTACGACCCGGTCACCGGGTCGGGGTACCTCGTCGCCACGACGTCCTACCGCGGCTACGACTACATCGGCGCGGCCCCGCTCGGGGCGAGCGCGCTGCAGATCTTCACCGAGATCGGAGGCGTGTGATGGCCAGTACGACGTCGACGCACCGCCGCACGGGTGCGCTGGTCACCAGCGCGCTCATCCTGGCGCTCGCCTCCGGCTGTTCGAGCGAACCTGTGGCCGGCGCGGGCTTCCCGGACTGGGACGTCGTCGACACCCTCGCCGCGGAGCGCTTCGATGCGCAGATGAGCATCCTGGACACGCGCATCGCCGAGTCCAGCCCGTTCACGACCGACTCCCAGACCGACGTCACCGGCGTGGCCTACCACCACGTGATCCATGGCGAGCGCGAGTCCAGCGGTCAGTCCGTCGTCGCGGTCAGCGGCAACCCGGCCTCGGTGTTCGTGCGCCAGACGGACGCCAAGGAGGGCTTCACCCTCGACACCCTGCATGTCGGCGGCGAGGCAGCGGACTACCTCCTGCTGGGCGACTCGTACACCTCCCTCGCCCCGACCGCGTGGGTCCAGGTCCCCACCATCTACGGCACTCCCGGCGAAGACGCCCTCGTCGCCGGCCTGCGCACGATGTGCTTCATCACGGGCTTCCAGACCATGTGCGAGATCCGCGAGGCGATCTCCCTGACGCAGGAGTCCACCTTGGGCTCGCAGATGCGGCGCTCCGTGCAGACCGACGGCGACGGCGTGGTCCACTCCGAGACCGAGGTGACGCTCGCGTCCGTGATCGCCGTCTCGGCCCTGCTCGACATCCCGGCGGACATCTCCGACCTGTTCACCCCTGAGATGCTCGACTCCTTCATCCCGGTGAGCGTGTGGCAGGACGCCGACGGCAACCTCGTCAAGATGGAGATGAACGGGACCGTCACCGGGACCGACGGTGTCGAGGACTTCGTGGTGCAGGTCGGCTTCGAGATCACCGGCAGCGCGACGACCAAGGACCTCCCCGCCGTCCCGGAGCCTGTGGACGTCACCGTGATCGACGAGTCCGAGATAACCGCGTTCTACGACGCCCTAGGAGAGCTGTCATGAGCACCAACCAGCCGTATGGCCCACCCTCGCCTCAGCAGCCTGCTCAGCAGTACGGCCAGCAGCAGCAGTACGGCCAGCAGCAGTACGGTCAGCAGCAGGGCCCTCCGGTCGCAGCGTGGCCGGCCCAGGCGCCACCCGCCACCCCACAGGTCGGGTACGCGCCGACGCCACCCCGCCCTCGCCGGGCCGGGAAGGGGCCCACCGTCGTCGTCACCGCGCTGATCACGGGCATCCTGAGCGTCACCGTGACGCTGCTGGCCACCGGCGCCCTCACCGCGCCGCCGACCTTCGACGAGGACGCGCTCACCGAGGGGGTCGCGGAGGTGCTCACCACCGACTTCGACCTGACCGACGCCGACCACGTCTCGTGCCCGGGCGAGATCGAGGCCACCGAGGGCACCGAGTTCGAGTGCACCTTCACCTCGGGCGGGGAGGACCTGTCGATCCCGGTCACCGTCCTCAACGACGAGGGCCAGTACCGCGTCGGCGGCCCCGCCCCCAGCTGACCCTGGTCGCCCGCTCGGTCATGTGGTCGGCTGAGCCGACGCCGTGCGGAGCACGGTGATGAATTCGTCGGCCATGTCGAGCTTGCGGGCGAGGTCGGCTCGGCGTTCGTGGGCCGAAGTGAGGTAGGTCTGCAGGCGTGCACGCAGGTCGAGGGATGGCTCGGCACCGCCGGTGCGCATCTTCTCGACGATGTCGAGCAGGTCGGCCATCTCGTCGAGGGTGAACCCGAGAGGCTTCATGCGGCGGATGAGAAGGAGTCGGGTGAGATCGGGCTCGGTGTAGAGCCGGAAGCCCCCTTCGGTCCGGGCCGAGGGGGTGAGCAGGCCGATCTCGTCGTAGTGGCGCAGCGTGCGCAAGGAGAGCCCGGTGCGCTCCGCCACGGCGCCGATGTGCATGTGCGTCTGGGACATAGTCCCAACCCTACCCTCACGTTAGGGTAGGGTTCACCGAGGACGAGCGCGGCGCGTGCACTCGCGGCCCCTCGCCCCCAACCTCTCGCACCAGGAAGATGGAGTCCCCATGTCCAGCTCACCGGCTGCCTCACCACCCACCCCACCGCCCGTGCACGTCTCACCGCCGGAAGCCGACGAGGTCCACTCCGTCATGGCGGCCCTGAGGTCACCCAAGCGTCTCAAGACCGAGGTCCTGGCCGGCCTCGTCGTCGCACTGGCCCTCATCCCCGAGGCGATCTCCTTCTCGATCATCGCGGGCGTCGATCCCCGGCTGGGACTGTTCGCGTCGTTCACGATGGCCGTCTCGATCGCCTTCCTCGGTGGCCGCCCCGCCATGATCTCGGCAGCCACCGGTGCGGTCGCCCTCGTCATCGCGCCCGTCGCGCGCGACCACGGCATGGACTACTTCATCGCCACCGTCATCCTCGCCGGGATCCTCCAGGTGGTCCTCGGGGTCATCGGCGTCGCCAAGCTCATGCGGTTCATCCCGCGCTCGGTCATGGTCGGGTTCGTCAACGCCCTGGCGATCCTCATCTTCCTCGCCCAGGTGCCGCACATGCTCGGTGTGCCGATGCTCGTCTACCCGCTGATCCTCGTGGGGCTGGCCCTCATGGTCTACCTGCCGCGCCTGACGCGCGTCGTGCCGGCACCGCTCGTCGCGATCGTGCTGCTCACCGTCGTCACCGTCACCTTCGCGGTCAACGTCCCCACGGTCGGCGACGAGGGCGAGCTCCCGGAGTCCCTTCCCTCGCTCCTCTTCCCCGACGTGCCGCTCACCCTCGAGACGCTGAAGATCATCGCGCCCTACGCGATCGCCATGGCCCTCGTCGGGCTGCTCGAGTCCCTCATGACCGCCAAGCTCGTCGACGACATCACCGACACCCACTCGAACAAGACCCGCGAGGCCTGGGGCCAGGGCGCCGCGAACATCATCACCGGCTTCTTCGGCGGGATGGGTGGCTGCGCGATGATCGGCCAGACGATGATCAACGTCAAGGCCTCCGGTGCGCGCACCCGCATCTCGACCTTCCTCGCCGGGGTCTTCCTGCTCGCCCTCGTCGTCGGGCTCGGCGACGTCGTCGCGCTCATCCCGATGGCGGCTCTCGTCGCGGTGATGATCATCGTGGCCGTCTCCACCTTCGACTGGCACTCCGTCCGCATCGACACCCTGCGCCGCATGCCCAAGAGCGAGACCACGGTCATGGTCGCCACCGTCGCCGTGGTCGTCGCCACCCACAACCTCGCCATCGGTGTCATCGTCGGCGTCATCGTCGCGACGCTCCTGTTCGCCCGACGCGTCGCCCACCTCACCCAGGTCACCCGGCTCGACGCCTCAGACGACGACAACGAGCACGTCTACGCCGTCACCGGGGCGCTGTTCTTCGCCTCCTCCAACGACCTCGTCTACCAGTTCGACTACGCCGGCGACCCGGAGAACATCGTCATCGACATGTCCGGCGCCACCATCTGGGACGCGTCGACCGTCGCCACCCTCGACGCGATCACGACCAAGTACGCACGCAAGGGCAAGACCGTGACCATCACCGGCCTGAACGAGGAGAGCGCCGAGCGCCACACCCTCCTCGCCGGCAAGCTCGGCGCCGGACACTGAGCGCGCGCACCTCTGACCACGAAGCGGTGCGGTGCGGTGCGGGTCAGAGGTGGTCGAGGTGGCGCAGGAGGACGCCCTCGCGCAGGGCCCACGGGCAGATCTCGACCTCGTCGATACCGAGCGCCTTCATCGTGGCGCTGGCGACCACGCCGCCGGCCACGATCTGGTGCGTCCGCTCGGCCGTGATGCCGGGCAGCGCCACCCGCTGCTCGGCGGGGATCTGCGCCAGCCGGGCGACCCAGTCCTTGAGGTCGGTGCGCCGCAGCCGCCACCGGTCGTCCGGTCCGACGGCGTCGACCTCGTTGCCAGCCAGGCGCGCGAGGGAGCGGAAGGTCTTCGAGGTCGCCACGACGTGGTCAGCGCGCGGGTAGCCGACGAAGGCCTCGCGCACCGCGGCCAGCTCGCGCTGCACGACGCCGCGCAGCGCGGTCATCTCGTCCTCCCGCGGCGGGTCGTGGCGCAGGTGCGCCCGGGTCAGCCGACCGGCGCCGAGCGGGACGGACAGGGCGATCTCCGGGATCTCGTCGGTGCCGGCGGTGACCTCGAGGGACCCCCCGCCGATGTCGAGCACGAGCAGCCGACCGGCGCCCCAGCCGTACCACCGGCGCACCGCGAGGAAGGTCAGGCGGGCCTCGTCCTCCCCGGACAGCACCCGCAGCGGCGCACCGATCCGGTCCTGGAGGACCTCGAGGACACGGGGACCGTTCGGCGCCTCACGGACGGCCGAGGTCGCGATCGCGAGGATCTCGTCGACGCCGTGCTTGCGGGCCGCGGCGACCGCAGCGGTCACGGCCTCGGTCAGGGCGGCGACGCCCTCGGGGATGATCACGCCGTCGTCGTCGAGGTAGCGCATGAGCCGCACGATCGACCGCTGGGAGGCCGTGGGCACCGGGCGCGCGCCACGGACCGCGTCCACGACGATGAGGTGGACGGTGTTGGACCCGATATCGATGACGCCTAGTCGCACGCCGAGAACCCTAGCGCGCCCCCAGACCTGCTGAACACCGTCAGGGGGTGTGGAGCGCGACCTTCGTGGACTCTGCGGCCAGGTCGGAGAGCGGCTGCCCGTCCCGGACGGCGTCCCGGATCCGGGTGATCGCGCGGTGCAGCAGGGACCCGGCGAGCCGGCGCATCGACACCTCGTGCGCGACGACGTCGGCGGCCGAGGAGAAGGACGCGCGCGAGCGGACGATCTCCGCCTCGACCTCGGCCGCGATCCGTTCCCGCAGCGCGACGATGATCTGGTCCACCGCGCGCACGGCCTCGTTGCTGACGTACTCGGCCGCGGACTCCGCGACGATCGTCCGCGCCGCCTGGACCGGCTCCGAGCCGGCCGCCGGGACGTGCGCCCGGATGGTGCCCAGGTCCATGAGGAGCACGTGGTCGATGTCGCCCACCCGGGGGTCGACGTCGCGGTGCAGGGCGAGGTCGAGGATGACCAGCGGTCGAGGCGGCATCTGCTCGCCCATCCGTTCCGCCGCGCGCTCACGGGCCGTCACGACCGCGGCGGTCGCGAGGATGTACTCGAGGGAGTCGGCCGAGCCGGCCTCCTCTGCGGACTCCTCTGCGGTGCCCGACGCAGCCAGCGACGGCCTGCGCGCCCCGGCCCCGCTGCACGAGACCACGAGGTCGGCGTCGCTCAGCGCGGAGACGAGGTCGGTCACGGCATCGATGCCTCGGGACTGGGCGAAGAGCTCCGCCCGGCCCGACGCGGAGTACACCGACACGTCGGTGCAGCCGCGTGCCCGCAGGGCGGCCACGGAGGCGCCGGCGTAGGCGCCCGTGCCCACGATCACCGCACGGGTCTGACGCCACGGCGGGATCGACGCCTCGGCGAGCTCGAGCCCGACCGAGACCACCGACCGTCCGTCCGCGCCCAGGTGGGTGAGGTGGCTGACCTTCTTGGACGTGCGTGAGGCGCGCTGGAAGAGACGTTCCAGGGGCGCGCTGGTGGTGCGTCCGGCGTGTGCGGTGTCGAGGGCGCGGCGCACCTGCCCGGCGATCTCCCGCTCCCCCACCACCATCGAGTCCAGGCCTGAGGCAACGGAGAAGAGGTGCTCGGCCACCGCAGGGCCGCTGCGCACCGTGAAGGCGGACCGGGCGGCCTCCACGCTCACCCCGGACTCCACGGCGATCAGCCGGGCGATCTCGTCCGAGGCGTGGCGCAGGTCGCGCTCGGTGGTGGCGTCGGCGTCGACGACATCGAGGTACAACTCGAACCGGTTGCACGTCGCGAGCACGACGGCACCGGTGATCATCTCGCAGGCCCGCACGGCTGAGGTACCCATCAAGTGCGCGCCGGATGACAGCTGCTCGAGCGCCTCGAGGTCAAGTTCGTGGTGGCTTGCGGTCAACGACATGAGAACCACAGCGATTCGATTTAAACATTGTTGCTTCCAAAGGCAGAATCGAGGGGTGAACCTCCCCAGCACGCACCCCCTCGTCGACGGCCGCACCACAAATGCACCCTTGATCCGCGCTTTCCGTGGTGAGCGCCCCGAAATCACGCCGGTCTGGTTTATGCGCCAGGCGGGACGATCCCTCCCGGAATACCTCAAACTGCGCGAGGGTATCGGCATGCTGGACTCCTGCCTGCGCCCCGATCTTGCGAGCGAGATCACACTCCAGCCGGTCCGCAGGCACCACGTGGACGCCGGGATCTTCTTCTCCGACATCGTCATCCCGCTGCGCCTGGCCGGGGTCGACGTGGACATCGTCCCCGGCGTCGGGCCGGTGCTCGCCGAGGCCGTGCGCACCTCAGCGCAGGTCGACCGCCTGGTCTCGTCGACGCTCACCGACGAGTCGATGGCACCGATCCGCGAGGCCGTCGCGCTCACCGTCGCCGAGCTCGGGTCGACGCCGCTGATCGGCTTCGCCGGCGCGCCGTTCACGCTGGCCGCCTACCTCGTGGAAGGCCGCCCCTCGCGCGACCACCTCGCCGCCCGGACGATGATGCACGCCGACCCGCAGTCCTGGGCCCGGCTCACCCAGTGGGCCGCCGACGTCACCGGGGCGTTCCTGCGCGGACAGGTCCTCGCCGGCGCGAGCGCCACCCAGCTCTTCGACTCCTGGGCCGGGAGCCTGAGCCGCACGGACTACGTCACGCACGTCGCCCCCTCCTCGGCCCGCGCGCTCTCGCACGTCAAGGACCTGCCGGTGTCGATCGTGCACTTCGGCACCGGGACCGAGCACCTGCTGACCGCCATGCACGACGTCGGCGCGGACGTCATGGGCGTCGACTACCGGACCCCGCTCGACGAGGCGAACCGGCTGCTCGGTGGCACCGTCCCGCTCCAGGGCAACATCGACCCGGCTCTGCTCGCCGCCCCGTGGCCGGTGCTCGAGGCACACGTCCGCGACGTCGTCACGCGCGGACGCACCGCGCCCGCCCACGTGGTCAACCTCGGCCACGGGGTGCCCCCGGAGACCGACCCGGGTGTGCTCACCCGGATCGTCGAGCTCGTCCACTCGCTCTCCGACTGACCGCGCCGGCATGAACCAGCGCAGAGGACTCAGCGACGAGGCCGCGAGCCGCGCCGACGTCGTCGTCGTCGGAGGAGGCATCGCCGGCCTGGTCGCCGCGCAGCGGCTGCTCGAGGGCGGGGAACTGCCCGTGGTCCTGGAGGCCGGCGAGCAGTGCGGGGGGTACCTCGCCCAGGGCCGGCTCGCGGCCGAGGGCGCGGAGGTCCGGGTGGATGTGGGGGCGGAGTCCTTCGCCGCGCGCAGCACGGTGGTCGCCTCGCTCGTGCAGACGCTCGGCCTGGAGACGGTCGCCCCCGCAGCCCTGTCCGCCTGGGGCTGCACCCCGGTCGGCCGACGCCGCACGCGCACCTTCCCGCTGCCCGCCGCCGGGGTGCTCGGCATCCCCGGCCGCCCGTGGGCGGCCGACACCCGGCGGGCGATCGGCCTCCTCGGGGCCTTGCGCGCGAGCCTGGACGCCGTGCTCCCGGTCGGCCGGGTGGACACCTCGAACCTGGCCGCCCTCGTGCGGTCCCGGCTCGGCGCCCGGGTGCTCGACCGCCTCGTCACCCCGGTCGCCGGCGGGGTGCACTCGAGCGACCCTGCGCTGCTCGACGTCGACGCCGTCGCCCCCGGCCTGCTCGCCGCGTACCGCGCCGCCGGCTCCCTCACCGGGGCGGTCCGGGCGCTGCGCGCCCAGGCGCCTCCCGGATCGGCGGTGCGCGGGGTGCCCGGTGGGCTCAATCAGCTCGTGACCGCCCTGGAGCGCTCGGTCGAGGCAGGCGGCGGCGAGATCCGCCGGAGCACGCCCGCACGCAGCCTGCGCCGCGACGGCGACGCGTGGCTCGTGCACACCGGCCCGGGGCAGGCGCTGCGCACCGGGCGCGTGGTGCTGGCCGCGTCCGCACGCACCACCGGGGCACTGCTCGCCGGACTGGTCGACGTCGAAGGCGCGGAACCGGCTCGTGGCACCGACATCCGGCTGGTGACGCTGCTGGTCCGCTCGGCCGCGCTCGGCGCAGCGCCGCGCGGCACCGGGGTCCTCGTGGCTCCCGGGACGTCGGTGGTCGCCAAGGCGACGACCCATGCGTCCGCGAAGTGGCCGTGGCTGCGCGACCAGCTGGACGAGTCCTTCGGCGAGGACGTGCACGTCGTCCGGTTCAGCTACGGCCGCGGGGGCGCGGGCCCAGCCGGACCAGCCGACCCGTCCGATGACGACCTCGTGGCCCAGGCGGTCGACGACCTCGGCGCGCTCTACGGAGTCAGCGACACGGTGGTGCTGTCTTCCCTGGTCACGGCATGGGACGACGCCCTCGCCCCGCCGACCCCGGCTTCCCGGGAGCGGGTGGCCCGGCTGCTCGCCGACGTCGAGGCGCTCGCCGACCAGGGCCTGCCCGGGCTCACCGTGACCGGCGCCTGGGTGGCCGGGACCGGACTGGCCGCCGTCGTGCCGCACGCTCAGAGGTCGGCCCGCCCGCTGAATGGCGACTGACCTGGTGGGCAGATATCGCAGAGAATTTCGCGCCTTTTGCGGAAGGGACAATCTGTCAGGTCTTTCTGCATTTCGCGTGGCACCTATTGTTCTGACGTGATGTCAGAACGGAATGGGTGATCGAATTTCGTCACCACGGGCGAAGAAGAGCAGACTGGGGCGGTGACCTCTCTCCAGCCGCTGCGTATCGGCACCCGCGCCAGCACCCTCGCCCTCACCCAGACCGGCCTCGTCGCCGACGAGCTCCGTGAGCTCACCGGCCGCCCCGTCGAGATCGTCCGCATCAAGACCGAAGGCGACGTGCTCACCGGGTCGTTGTCGCAGATGGGCGGCACCGGGGTGTTCGTCACGGCGCTGCGGGACGCCCTGCTCGAGGGTCGCTGCGACGTGGCGGTGCACTCCCTCAAGGACCTGCCGACCGCACCCTTCGAGGGCCTCACCTACGTCACCCCTGTACGCGAGGACCCCCGGGACGCCCTGTGCTCACGCGACGGGCTGCGCCTCACCGACCTGCCCCTCGGTGCGAAAGTGGGCACCGGTTCCCCGCGACGCGCCGCGCAGCTCCTGCTCGTCCGTCCCGACCTCGACGTCGTGGACATCCGCGGCAACGTCGAGACCCGCCTCGGGCGGGTGGACGCCTCGGGACCGGGCGACCTGGACGCCGTCGTGCTCGCAGCGGCCGGGCTCAACCGGCTCGGTCGCGGCGCCGCCATCACCGAGCTCATCGACCTCGACACCATGTCCCCGGCCCCCGGCCAGGGCGCCCTCGCCGTCGAGTGCCGCACCGGCGACCTGGCCACCGACGAGTCCCTCGCTGCTGCCTTCGCCGCCATCGACGACCCCGGCACCCACCTTGCCGTCGTCGCCGAGCGCGCCCTGCTCGCCCGCCTCGAGGCCGGCTGCGCCGCGCCGGTGGGCACCTACGCCTCGGTGAGCGACGGCATGCTCTCGCTGCGGTCGGTCGTGGCCCGCCCCGACGGGTCCGAGCACCTGCGCCACGGCGGGTCGACCGAGGTCGCCGACAACGACTTCGAGGGCGCCGCCGCCCTCGGACAGAGCATCGCGGACCACTTCCTCGGACTGGGAGCGGCCGACTTCATCTAGGAGCAGATCCCCTAGAAGTAGAGCCCCCGCAGAGTGATGGCCATCGAGACGAGAGCGATCGCCACGAGCGCCTTGACCATGAGCAGGCGCTCGCGACGCTTGTCACGGCGACGCTCTGCGTCGGCCTGGAGCGTTGCGTCGTCGGCGTGCCTGGGCAAGCGATCATGACTCATGAGGTCCGCACCCGCCCTGTCTTCTCCGTCTTGTCCCAGACCTGCGCGGCCCCGCGGTACTCCTTGATGTAGGCGTCGAAGGTGATCGCGCAGAGGATCGGTCCGTAGCCGACGAGGTAGACCAGCCCGGGCGCGACCCATCGGCCCACCCGGGTCACCTCGATCCGCTTGATGAGCCACGCGCAGACCATCGAGAACGAGATCCACACGTAGGCGAAGAGGGTCCACCCGACCGTGTCGAAGGGGTCCCAGCCCAGCAGGTGCGCGAGCGGGCGTTCGACCAGGCCGGGGGCGAAGGCCGTCAGCATGATGAGCAGCGAGATCGCCCCCGGGAAGAGCACCGCCTCCCGCCAGGCCCGTCGTCCGGTACCCACATCGATGAGGACGGTCAGGGTCGTGATGAACACGTACGTCCCGCCCGCGAGGAACCAGGTCGCCTCGAAGACGACCCTGGCCAGGGTGCTGTCGAGGAAGAACAACCCGACCAGGCCCGTCGAGCTGAGCACCATCACCACCGGGAGCAGCAGGATCGCGAACCAGAACAGCCCGAAGCTGAACGCACCGAGGTTGTGCTCGCGGCTCGGCCGGAACCACAGATGCTTGAACTCCTTCGTGATCTGGACGTTGCCGCGGGACCACCGCAGGCGCTGCTTCCACAGGGCCGCGACCGAGCCCGGCTCCTCGGCCAGCACGATCGCGTGCGGCTCGAAGACCACCTTGCGCCCGGCGAGCTGGGTCCGGAACGTGGTGAACGTGTCCTCAGCGAGGGAGGTCGTGTCGATCTCGCCGCCGATGGCCAGGAGGTTCTCCCGGGAGTGCAGCTGCGCGCCGCCGGCCAGGCAGGCCACCGCACCGAGCACGTTCTGCGAGCGGCGGGCGGCCGCCTGCGCGGCGATGTACTCGTAGCCGATGAACCGGGTGAGGTAGTTCGGGTCCTCGCTGCCTTCCTTGATGTACGCGGTGACCGCCCCCACCTCGGGGTCAGCGAGGTGCCGGGTGAGCAGCCGCATGGAGTCCGGTGAGTAGATGACGTCGGCGTCCATGATGAGCAGCGCCTGCATCCAGTCGTCCGCGAGGATCTCGCGGATGCCGTGGTTGAGGGTGTGCGACTTCCCCTGCCCGCCGACCTCGCGGCGCAGGTGGACCACCCGACCGGGGTACTGGACCTCTTTCGCCCGGGCGACGTCGGGGGTGTCGTCGGTGCTCGCGTCGTCGACCAGGTAGACCCGCAGCGACTCCGGCGGGTAGTCCAGGCCCATCAGGCGGTCGATCGACGCGGCGATGACCGCACCCTCGTTCCACGCCGGGACGACCACCGCGACCCGCGGGAAGTACGCCGCCGTCCGGTCGTAGTGGTTGCGCACGCCGTGGAAGGGGATGACGAAGAACTGGAAGGCACCGGCCACGACCGGGACGGCGCCGGTCGCGACGAACACCAGGCAGACCCAGGTCACGACCGACTCCAGGACCTCCATCAGCGGTCCTGTGCTGCCTGCAGGATCGCCGGGACGAGGGTGTACTTCCCGACGTCGTCGCAGTGGTGGCTGTCGGTGCTCACCACGAGATGCACGCCGGCGTCAGACAGCACGCGGACGGCGCGGGGCGAGGGGCACGCCCACTTCTCGTTGACCTCCACGAGCGTCCCGGTGGCCAGGGCGGCTGCCGCGATCGCGGCGAGGTGCTCGTCGGTGATGTCGTCCTCGGTCAGGCCGATCTTCGGCAGGATGGAGAACAGGTGCGCGAGCTGGCCGCGGTCCACCTGGCTCATGGCGGCGATGGTGGCACCCACGAGGGTGTCGACCGCGTCGCGCGCGCGCTGCGGCCCGGTGATCGACTCCCGGACCACCCGCGGGCTGAGCGGGCCGGCCGGGCCGGGGAACTGGTGGTCGGCGATGAGCACGCGACCCACCCCCGGGTGCGTGGCCAGCCCGGGCGGCAGGTCGAGGGTGCCCGCCGCGTCGAGGATCTTCGCCTCGACCCCGGTCTCGACCCGCAGGCCGTCGGGGATCGTCAGCTCGGCGACGGCGGAGAGCATCTGGGGCACCCACGTGGTGCTCACCCGGACGTGGTCGACGAGCCGCAGCAGCGCCACGCCCCGGGTCGACGCCGCGGCGACGTTCTCCGCGAGGGTGCTGCGTGCGTCGTCGGAGAAGGTCGAGTGGACGTGGTGGTCCTGGGCCAGCGAGATCACGGCAGGGCCGAGGAGGCGGGAAGGCTGGTCGCGCTGTCGTGCTCGGGGTGCTTCTCAGCCGCGGTCAGTGCGGCGAGCTCGGTGAGCACGTCGGCGGGGTCGAGGAAGACGTCCTCGAGGTAGCGCACGTTCGCCAGCTCGCGGAACTCCAGCCGCTCGGGCAGCGCGCGCCCGAGGACCATGTCCAGGCAGAGCCGCGGCATGTCCACCCCGCTCGCGATGGTCAGCGGCATCGCCCCGGGGAACCGCGGGTTCACCTCGAGCAGCGCGGGGGTGCCGTCCGCCCGGCGTCGCAGCTGGACGTTCGCGACGGTGGTCAGCCCGACGGCGTGGGCCACCTGGGTGGCCGTCCGCTCGAGTCCGGGGTCCTTGACGGTCCGCCCGGCCACCGCGACCCCGGAGTCCACCCGCAGCCGCGAGCGTGGCACCGCGGCGAGCACGGTCCCGGCCAGGTCGGCGATGACGTCGACGGAGTACTCCTCGCCCGGCAGGTTCTCCTGGACGATCGTCATCTCGTCGGTCCCCAGGCTGCGCAGGGCGGCCTCGTCCTCGACGAGGTGCACCCCGCGTGAGCCGCTCCCCGAGCGCGGCTTGACGATCACCGGGTAGTCCCAGTCGTAGGAGACGCCCAGCAGCTCGGTGCGGGGCACGAGGTCACCCAGCCCGGCGCAGACCTGGGCGAGGCGGTACTTGTCGAGGGTGTTCTCGAGCGTGGCGAGGGACGGGCTCGCGACCGCGACCCCGAGGGCGGTGAACTCCTCCAGGCGCCGTGCGATCGGGACGAGCTCGACGTCGACGGTGGGGAACAGCACGTCGATGCCCAACCGCTCGCACAGCGCGAGGAGGTGGTCGACGAAGTCTGGGGCGAGGCCTGGGCGCACCAGGTGGCGCCGGTCGGCGGGGACGAGGTAGAGCGCGCTCGCGTACACGTCCATGTCGCTCGCGTGCACCCGGGCGTCGGTCGCGGCGAGCGACCGCACGATGGCGACCCCGGCGGGACCGCCCACTCCTGTGACCAGGACGTCAGTCATCCAGCACGCTTCCTTCTGCTTCGTGTGCGGCGCTCGTGGCGCGCGGGATCCCCGGGAGCGGGTGTCCGGGGGTGTGGCCGCCCAGCAGGGCGGCGGGCGGTTCCCCGGCCTGGTCGGCGGCCCGGGTGGCGACGTGGCTGGTGGTGCCGGCCCGCACCCCGGTGGCGTCCCGGACGACCTCGAGCGGCTCGGCGTAGGTGCCGCCGCCGTAGCGCGACCAGTAGCGCGCCGTCGCGAGCACGAAGTCGGGGGCCAGGTAGTCCCGGGTCCCCTGCGAGGCGAAGGACCGCAGCAGCGCGAGCTTGGTGTCGGTGAACCCGTCGATGGTGATGAACCGGTTCGGGCGGAACTCGACCGTGGCGGAGGGGCTCTGGTAGCCGGCGAACATCGGGACCCGCCGCGTGGCGACCGAGGCTGCGCGGTGCACCGCGACGTGGTCCTGGTGGCGGTCGTTTCCGGAGTGGGTGTAGACGATCGTGGGGTGCACCTCGGCGACCACCTGCTCGATGATCCCGACCGTGGGGTCGGCCGCGGAGATGCGGGTGTCCTCGAGGTCGTTGAGGAACAGCCTGGCGCCGATGAGCTCGGCGGCGGAGAGCGACTCGTGGTGACGGTCGACTGTCCCGCCGCGCTCACCCCGGCTCATGGTGAGGATGACGATCTGGTCGCCGGCGGCCTGGTGCGCGGCGAGCGTGCCCCCCACGCCGATCTCGACGTCGTCGGGGTGCGCGCCGATCGCCAGCACGACGTTGGCCGGGCGCGCGGCGGCCCGGGACTGCTCGACCAGGCGGGTGACGACCTCGACGAGCTGCGGCTTGCGGATGGGCTTGAAGAGGAACTCGTCGGCCTGCAGCCGCAGCGCGTTCACCGCGTAGTCGAGGGTCGCGTGGGCGGTCATGACGACGACCGGCAGATGGGGCCGGGACTTCTTCACCCGCTCCGTGAGCTCCAGACCGGTCATCCCGGGCAGCTCGATGTCCGTCAGGACGAGGTCGAAGGTCGTCGACGCCAGCAGGGCCAGCGCCGCCTGGGGGTTGGACACCACGCGGGGGTCCATGCCACTGCGCTCGAGAACGGTCCGCATATATCCTGCGGCGTCCGGATCGTCCTCCACGACAAGGATGACATAGCGGCTGTTCATCAAGTCGCTCCTGTCGCGTCAGCTGTAACCGGACGCTTTTCCCGCCCACCTGAGACTAGCCTGACCCCCCTGCAGGGTCGAGCCGAGACGCCGCCTGAGGAGGTCACCGCGGGGTGTCGCGTCCGCGACGGACTGACCTGCTCACCGCCACCTCCCCCTCGCGCCGCCCCGCAGCAGCGGTGGCCACCCGAGCCCGCCTGACCACTTCCGGCTCCACCGGGCCCCAGCCCAGCGGCCGGGGTCGTCTGTTTTGCTCCAGGTCGTCTATCTGGATGGACGACCCCGCGCGAAATGAACGACCCCGTCGGTGGAGCACGGCGGGCAGGGCGGGCGGGGGCGCGGGCGGGCGGGAGAGGGCGGGCGGGAGAGGGCGGGCTGGCGGGAGCGGGCCGCTTCTGGATCTCGGAGATCGGGAGGACACTGGGTCGGTGACCACCACCGACCCCACAGCGCTGGCCGGACAGCACGTCCTCATCCCCCGGGCACCCGGGCGGGGCGGTGGCCTCGCCCGACTCGTCGAGGCCGCAGGCGGTGTCGCCGTGGTGGCTCCGCTGATCTCCCGGCGGGCCATCGACGGCGCCGCGCTCACCGCCCTGGACGACGCCGTCGCCCAGCTCGCCGGCGGAGCCTTCGCCTGGGTCGCCGTGACCAGCGTCAATGCGGTCGACGAGCTCGCTGTCTCGGCCCAGCGGGTCGAGGCGGATACGACGCGCGACGAAGGGTCCGCTGCGGCGCGGACCAGCGCCACGCCTGAGCGCCAGGCCGGGACCGGCGGCGAAGACGCCGACCGGTCCGGGGCGAGCTCGCCGTTGGGCCGCCTCGGAGCAGCCACCCGGTGGGCCGTGGTCGGACCGGCTACCGCTCGGGCGCTGGCCACGCACAACATCACCGCCGACCTCGTCGCACCGCAGAACTCCGCCACGGGCATTCTCGCCGTCTGGCCCGACGCCGGCCCCGTTGCGGCACCCGACGCCGGCCCCGTTGCGGCACCCGACGCCGCCCCCGCGCCCACCCCCACACACGCCCCCACCTCCGCCCCCCGCGTCCTGCTCCCCCTGGGCGACCTCGCCCGCCCGACCCTCGAGGACGGCCTGACCGCCCTCGGGTACACCCCGGTCCGGGTCACCGCCTACCGGACCGTCTCCCACCCCGCTCCCCCCGACGTCGTAGCGCGGTGGCGCGCGGGCGGCTTCGACGCCGTCGTGCTCACCTCCGGCAGCGTCGCCCGGGAGGTCGCCGACCAGCTCGGCGCCCGGCCGGACGTCCTGGCCGTCGCGATCGGCGAGCCGACACGGGACGCCGCCCGCGCCGTCGGGCAGCCGATCGCCGCGGTGGCCGACGCCGCGACAGACGACGCGCTCTTCGCGGCGCTGCTCGCCGCGGCCGGCACCACGACCGGCGACGCCGCCGGCACCACGACCAACACCACGACCGCCTCCCCGGCCCGCCTTTTGGACCGCGCGGACAACGCCGCGATAATCGATGCGGGAACAGCCCCCGCCACCCGCACCCGGGCTCTCCCTCACCCTCCGGAGGAACCATGACCCGTCCCCGCCGACTGCGCGCCACCCCCGCGCTGCGCGCCCTCGTCTCCGAGACCCGCCTGCACCCGCGCGACCTCGTGCTGCCGCTGTTCATCAAGGAGGGCGCGACCGAGCCCGCCGAGATCAGCTCCATGCCCGGGGTCGTCCACCACACCGAAGCTTCCCTCGCCGACGCGGTCCGCGAGGCGGCCGAGGCGCGGATCGGCGGCGTCATGCTCTTCGGGGTCCCCGTGGTGCGCGACGCGACCGGGACCGGCGCGGACGACCCGGACGGGATCCTCAACCGGGGCATCCGGATCGCCGCCGACGCCGCAGCAGGGCGCCTCGTCGTCATGGCCGACCTCTGCCTCGACGAGTTCACCGACCACGGCCACTGCGGCGTGCTCGACGCCCACGGCGGCGTCGACAACGACGCGACCCTGGACCGCTACGTCTCGATGGCGATCGCCCAGGCGAGCGCCGGCGCGACCGTCCTCGGACTGTCCGGGATGATGGACGGCCAGGTCGCGGCCGTGCGCGAGGGTCTGGACGCCTCGACCGCGAACAACGGCGGGCCCTTCATCGACACCGCGATCCTCGCCTATTCCGCGAAGTACGCCTCCGCCTTCTACGGCCCCTTCCGCGAGGCCGTGGAGTCGACCCTCGAGGGTGACCGGCGCACGTACCAGATGGACCCGGCGAACCGCCGCGAGGGTGGCCGCGAGACCGTCCTCGACCTGCTCGAGGGCGCCGACATCGTCATGGTCAAGCCCGCGATGAGCTACCTCGACGTGCTGGCCGACGTCGCCGCGCAGTCCGACGTGCCGGTCGCGGCCTACCAGGTCTCGGGTGAGTACGCGATGATCGAGGCGGCCGCCGCGAACGGCTGGATCAACCGCCGCGCCGCGATCGAGGAGTCCGTGCTGGGCATCAAGCGCGCCGGCGCGGACATCATCCTCACCTACTGGGCCACCGAGCTCGCCGGCTGGCTCCGCTAGCCCTCGCCGCCTTCCTCCCCCACCCCCCGCGGATTGGACCTCACATGCACGACGACGCAGCGAACCACCTGGCCTTCGAGCGAGCTCAGGGTGTGCTGCCCGGCGGGGTGAACTCCCCCGTCCGCGCGTACCGGGCGGTGGGCGGCGACCCGCGGTTCATCGCGTCGGCGTCGGGTCCCTACATCCGGGACGTCGCCGGCAACGAGTACGTCGACCTCGTCTGCTCGTGGGGTCCGGCGCTGCTCGGGCACGCCCACCCGGCCGTCGTCGCCGCCGTCCAGGAGGCTGCCGCGCGCGGGCTGTCCTTCGGCGCACCCACCCTGGGCGAGGTGGAGCTGGCCGAGGAGATCCGACGTCGGGTCCCGGCGGCCGAGCGGGTCCGCCTGGTCTCGACCGGGACCGAGGCGACGATGACCGCGGTGCGCCTGGCGCGCGGGGTCACCGGTCGCCCGCTGATCGTCAAGTTCGCCGGCTGCTATCACGGGCACGTCGACTCCCTGCTCGCCGAGGCGGGCTCCGGGGTCGCCACGCAGGCGCTGCCCGGCTCGGCCGGGGTCACCGAGGCGACCGCTGCCGAGACGCTCGTGCTGCCCTACAACGACCTCGGCGCGGTCGAGGAGGCCTTCGCCCAGCACGGCTCGCAGATCGCCGCGGTCATCACCGAGGCGGCGCCGGCGAACATGGGGATCGTGCCGCCCGCGCTGGGGTTCAACGAAGGGCTGCGCCGGATCACGTCCGCGCACGGTGCGCTGCTCATCCTCGACGAGGTGCTCACCGGCTTCCGGGTGAGCGCGAGCGGCTGGTGGGGGTACGAGAACTCGACCCTGGGCGCGAGCTACACCCCGGACCTGTTCACCTTCGGCAAGGTCGTCGGCGGTGGGATGCCGGTCGCCGCGATCGGCGGGCCGGCCGTGCTGCTCGACGAGCTCGCCCCGCTCGGCCCCGTCTACCAGGCCGGCACGTTGTCCGGGAACCCGGTCGCCGTGGCGGCCGGGCTCGCGACCCTCCACGCCGCCGACGCGCGCGTCTACGCCCGGGTCGATGCCGTGGCCGACGTCATCGGCGCGGCCGTCTCGACCGCGCTGCACGCCGAGGGCGTGGCCCACCGGGTGCAGTACTCGGGCAGCCTCTTCTCGGTCATGTTCGGCGAGTTCGCCGAGGCCACCGGCGTCCACACCTACGCCCAGGTGCAGGCCTCGGACACCTTCCGGTACCCGGCCTTCTTCCACGCCATGCTCGACGCCGGGGTGTCCCTGCCGCCGTCGGTCTTCGAGGCGTGGTTCGTCTCGGCCGCCCACGACGACACCGCCGTGGGGAAGATCCTCGAGGCGCTGCCGGGGGCGGCGAAGGCAGCAGCTGCGGCGCGGCGCTAGAGGAGCGGTCGTCCGCGACCTGGGCCCTCTACGGGCTTTGCACGAGGAAGGGCACGATCACTCGCAGCGTGAAGTCCTGGAGATAGGCGGTCGCGATGCCGCTCGCCGACGCATCGAGAAGGACGGGGGCGAAGAGGGCCCCACGATGAGGTGAGGGAGGCGAGCGCCGATCAGTCGCCACGAACTCTCCTTAGCGAGACGATTGCGTATCGACAATCCGACGCGATACGGGCCGGCGAGCTCCACCGACCGGCTCTCGGTGGAGCTCGCCGATCGCTCAGAACTGTGCTCGACGGACCGGCTGGTCCGCGATCACGCGACCAGTCCGACGAGCGTGGCGGTGACCGCGACAGCGACCACCACCGTGTCGGCGGCGACGCCAGCTCTGCGCTGCTCACCATCGGCGCGGACCCGCGTGACAATCGCACCAGCCATCAGCAGGACGACGCCCAGTGTTGCGACGAGCCCGACCGTCGGCATCCAGATGCCCACCAGGAGACCGGCCACGACTACGAGCTCGAAGGCGCCGATCATCGTCCATACGGTCGCTGCGACGGCGAGGCTGTCGCGGATCTGGTGCGAGGACGGCAGGCCGGCGAGCTTGCCGGCCCCCGTCGACAGGAACAGCAGCGCCAGCACGACGCTGAGGATGATCCTGGTGACCTCCACCGACTACCCGATACCGACGAGGGCGGCGCTGCGTTCCCAGAGCCCGTCGACGAGGGCGTCGTCGAGCGCTTGCGGGTTGACCTTGGTGGTGAGCTTCTGCTTGTCGTAGTACGCCCCGGGCCGCCAGGTGACCCCGGGGGTCCCCTCGACGAAGAAGGTGAGGTTAGCCCCGCCCTTGTCGGCGCTGATGAGGTTGAGCCTCTTCAGCGGCGTCTGGTAGATGAAGCGCATGACGCTCGTGGTGTCGGAAGCGAAGTTCGTCGCGACGTTGCCCGGGTGGAAGGCCACCGCCGAGATGCCCTGGTCCCGGTATCGGGCCTGGAGCCCGCGCACGTGGAGGATGTTGGCGAGCTTCCCATCCCCATACGCCTTGTTCGCACTGAACTTCTTGTCGTTGTCCAGGTCATCGAGGTCGAGGTGGCCGAAGAGCCGGTTGGCGACGCTCGACGTGTTGACCACGCCGACCTGGCCATCCGCGCCGGCCCGGAGCTCGTCGAGAAGGAGCTCAGTGAGGAGGAACGGCGCGAGATGGTTGACCTGGAAGGTCTTCTCGTTGCCGTCCACGGTCTTGGTGGGATCGCCGAACAGGCCTCCGGCATTGTTGGCCAGGACGTCGAGCCCCGCGCCGTCGAGCTCGGCCCGCACCTCGTCGGCCAGGCGCCTGACGTCGTCAAGCCGGGTGTAGTCGGCGACGAACCCCTTCGCGCCGGTCTCGCGGGCGACGGCGTCGACCTTCTCCCGCGAGCGGCCGGTGATGAGCACGCGGTGCCCGCGGGCGGCGAGCTGGCGGGCAGATGCGGCGCCGATCCCATCGGAAGCGCCGGTGATGAGGACAGTCTTCACGGTCGCCACGGTGCTACTTGCCTTCGGCAAGCAGGGCCACGGGGGCCCACTCGGCCAACTCGGTGAGACGCTCGTTGAGGAGGTGCGGGACGGCCTGCGTGGCCATCTCGCCGAAGAGCACGCGCCGCGGCGCGGTCTCGGCGTCGACGACCTTGAGGATCGCGGCGCCGAATCCGACGGGCTTGGGCTGCACTGTGCTGGCCCGCTGCGCCACCATCCCGGCGTGCAGCTGGGCGTACTGAGGCTGCGCGTCGGCGACGACAGCGGATGCGGTGGACCAGTCGGTGTCGAACCCGCCGGGCTCGACGAGGGTGACCTTGATCCCGAAGCCGGCGACCTCCTGCGCGAGGGAGTCGGAGAGAGCTTCAAGGGCCCACTTGGAGGCGTGGTAGCCACCGAGATCGGGGAAGGCGACGAGGCCACCGATGGAAGAGATCTGGATGATGTGGCCGGACCCCTGCTCGCGCAGGATCGGAAGGACTGCCTGGGTGACGTGCAGAACACCGAAGAGGTTCACGTCCAGCTGGTCACGGAGCTGCTGGTCGGTGATTTCTTCCACTGCACCGAAGAGCCCATAGCCCGCGTTGTTGATCACGACGTCCAGGTGCCCGAAGGTCTCGTGGGCGGCCTTCACTGCGGCGAAGACCTGGTCGCGATCGGTGACATCGAGCCGGATCGGAAGGACGGCATCGCCGTACTCCTCGACCAGGTCGGAGAGGGTGTCGGTGTTGCGGGCGGTAGCTGCGACCTTGTCGCCTCGCTCGAGGGCGGCGAGGACGAACTCCCGACCGAAGCCCTTGGACGACCCAGTGACGAACCACACTCTGCTCATGGTGCTCTCCTCCATCTACGGACGCCGCTCGACGTCACATGAGCAACCATATGCCGTGAGTGACACTCGGTGTCAAGTTCGCGCCCAAGGGGTATGCTGAGGGCATGTCCGACGCGATCCCCCAGTCCATCCGCGAGCGAACTCGCCGTCTCGCCCAGACCGAGCTCACCGTCGTCGCCCAAGACCTCTTTCTCGAGCACGGCTACGAGGACACGACCGTCGACCAGATCGCGGCCGCCGCCGGCATGTCCAAGCGCACGTTCTTTCGCTACTTCGCCTCGAAGGACGACCTGGTCATCGGCAAGTACGACCTCTTTGGCGACAGGCTCGCCGAAGCCCTTGACGCCCGACCAGCTGGCGAACCTGTCTGGGAGTCCTTGCGGCGCATGTTCGACCTCGCCCTGGACTATGTGCAAGATGACCACACGCGGGCGCGCAACGACGCGATGGAACGCATCGTGCGCGGCAGCGCCCAGCTGAACGCCCGCTACCTCGAGAAGATGCAACGCGTGCAGGAGATTCTCGTGGGGCGGGTCGCCATCCGGCTGGCTGGTCAGAAGACGGTGCCGAACGACCCAAGACCCGCGGCCATCGTCGGCGCCGCCTTCGCATGCATGCAGGCGGCCCGGACTGCCTGGCTCGAATCGAACCAGAGCCAGCCCTTCGGCGAATACCTCGACAACGCCATGGCGACATTCCGCGTCACATAGCGTGGCGGTCTCTCGGGTCGGTGAGCACTGCCGCTCACGTCCCTGTGCGCCCCGGCCCGACAGGCCCGGTGAGCGCTCCCGCAGGCTCCTTGAGCTCGATCATGATCACGTGCGTGGGCGTCTGGCCGATGTTCTCTCCGGTGTGCACCTGAGCCGGCAGCCAGCGCACCTCGCCGGCGCTGAGACCGATCTCGACCGCGTGGCCGTCCGTGGAGATCCGGCGGGTGAAGTCGGTCAGCGCGCACAGCACCGAGTCGGGGTGGTGGTGGGGTTCGGTCCGGTCGCCCGGGACGTCTCGGTACTCAAGCACCCGCACTCGGTCGTTCTCGAAGACGACGTGGTAGAGCTCGGGATTCGTGGCGGTCGGGTCGCGGTCCATGGTCACCTCGCTGGCTCTGGGCCTGCGTCGGCAGCCCCACGTTCCAGCATGGCATCGCACTCCGACAAGGAGGGCTCGATTGTGGTGCGTTTGTGGGTGATTGGACGGGTGAGATGCCGGGTGGCTACATCTCCAGCTCGGCGCTCTCCAGTGCAGCGGCTCGCTTGCCCAGGCTGCGGATCTGCAGGCCGAGCGCGATGAGGACGAGGCCGATGATCACGGCGTAGATGCCGATGATCCAGATGATCGTGGTCAGGCCGGCGCTCGGCTGGGCGATGATGAGGATGCCGAAGGCGAAGGAGATGAGGCCGGCGAGCACGCCCCAGCCCCACCCGCTGCCCTCGACCGAGCGCAGCAGGAAGCTCACGACGAACTGGACGATGCCCACGAGGATCGACCAGATCGCCACGAGGTAGATGAGCACGGTCGTGGTCTGGCCGGGCCAGACGAGCACCACCAGACCGAGGATCGCCGTCATCGCACCGATCATGATCCGCAGCCCGGCGCCGCCGTACGCGCGGTAGCGGATCCCGTCGATGATCCCGACCACGCCGTCGACCAGCGCGAAGACCCCGACGACCATGGCGAGCGCGACCGCCGTGTTGATCGGGGAGGCCATCGCGACGATGCCGAAGATCACCGCGATCACCCCGCGGACCACCGGCCAGTACCAGACCTGCTTGGCGAGAGCGGAGAAGGACGGGAAGTAGGACTGGGACATGAGGCGCTCCTGTCGGGTTTCGCGGTCAGCGCGCCACCGGTGTGGCTCCCTCGATCTTGGCGCGCCCGACCTCGTCACGCACGACGAGCGTCGTCACTGGTCACGCCGGTCCCACGACCTCTCTCGCTGCTTGGCCGCGTTGCTGCCCGCCCAGCGGAAGATCACGAGCATGACGACCAACCACAGCACGAGCCGGAGCACCGAGCTCGCGCCGGGGAAGACGACTCGCAGGACCAGGCTCACCAGCAGGGAGAGGATCAGCGAGATCGCCACGGAGGTGCCCGGGGTCACCCGGGTACCGTCGTCGGACAGGCCGAAGTATGCAGCGATCGTCTTCACGCGCCGAACGCTACGCCCGCAGCAGCCGGCCATCAACCGTCCGAGAAGGTCCCACACGAGGAAATACCCACGGGGGGTATTGTGTTGACGAGGACGGACGATGACCTCGAGGAGGCGCCCCATGGCCGGATACACCGGGAGCAAAGAGGACTACCTCAAGCGCCTGCGGCGCGTCGAGGGACAGGTCCGTGGCATCGCCCGGATGGTCGACGACGACACCTACTGCATCGACGTGCTCACCCAGATCTCCGCGGTCACCCGGGCCCTGCAGGCCGTGAGCATCGGGCTCGTCGAAGACCACCTGAGCCACTGCGTCGTGCACGCGGCACAGTCCTCCGACGAGGAAGGGCAGGCGAAGGTCCGCGAGGCGGCCGAAGCGATCGCCCGCCTCGTCCGCAGCTGACCCACCCCCCATCAGCGACACCCACCCACAAGGAGAACCACCATGCCAGTTGTCACCACCCTCTCCGTCGCCGGCATGACCTGCGGCCACTGCGTGTCCTCCGTGACCAACGAGTTGGAGACGGTCGCCGGCGTCGAGCACGTCAGCGTCGAGCTCCGCACGCAGGCCCCCTCCGAGGTCACCGTGCTCTCGCACGAGACCCTCGACGAGGCCGCGGTGCGCGCTGCGGTCGTCGAGGCCGGCTACGAGGTCGGCGGGTACGACGTCGTCGTCGACGCCATCGCCGAGCAGGGACGCGACTTCAACGACCAGCGCGAAGAGTACGCGGCGGGGCACCCGAAGGCCTGAGCGGCACACCGGTCCACCACCCGCCCTAGACGGGACGCAGGTCCCGGCCGGGGATACCCTAGGGGGGTATGGTGAAGGCATGCCTCGCCCGCTTGGACACCCCCGCTCACCCTTGGAGCACTCATGACAGAACACCTCACCCACCAGGTCCCCCCGACGGAGATCGACCTCGCGGTCGAAGGGATGACGTGTGCGTCGTGCGTCGCCCGGGTCGAGAAGCGCCTCAACCAGGTCCCCGGGGTCGTGGCCACCGTCAACCTGCCGCTCGAGTCCGCGCACGTTGTCACGTCCGCCGACGTCGACGACGCCGCGCTCGTCGCCGCCGTCAAGAAGGCCGGATACGACGCCCGGGTGACCGGGCGCCGGGCGCCGAAGGCTGACGCTCCGGCTGCCCCCGCGGGCACGCACGCAGCCGCCCCCGCTCCCGAAGCCGCTCACGACACCGCGGCCGGCCACACCGACCGCGGGCACGCAGAGACGCCCCGCACCGACCTCGAGGCAGCGCTCTCGGGCCACTCGATGGCCGAGGGGCACGCCATGGTCGACGACGAGGACACCTCCGCCCCAACCCCCGACCGCGGGGCCGACCTGCGGCGCCGGCTCGTCGTCGCGGCCGTCCTGGCCCTGCCCGTCGTCGCGATCTCGATGATCCCCGCGCTGCAGTTCGACGGCTGGCAGTGGGTCGTCGCGGCCCTGGCCCTGCCCGTCGTCACCTGGTCCGCGTGGCCCTTCCACAAGGCCGCGTTCCGGGCCGGGCGGCACGGCGCCTCGACGATGGACACCCTCGTCTCGGTCGGCGTCATCGCCGCGACCACGTGGTCGCTGTGGGCGCTGATCTTCGGCGGCGCCGGCGAGATCGGCATGCAGATGACCCCGTCGCTCTTCCCCGGGGCCGAGCACGCGGACTCCGCCGCCCCCGAGCTGTACTTCGAGGTCGCCGCGGTGGTGACCACGTTCCTGCTGGCCGGTCGCTACGCCGAGCACCGCTCGCGGCGTCGGGCAGGCGACGCCCTGCGCTCCCTGCTCGCCCTCGGGGCGAAGGACGCGACGCTCGTGACCACCGAGGGCGGACGCCGCGTGACCACGCGCGTGCCGATCGACTCCCTCGCCGTCGGCGACCTCTTCGCGGTCACCCCCGGGGAGAAGGTGGCCACCGACGGTCTGGTCGTCGAAGGCACCAGCGCGATCGACGCCTCGCTGCTCACCGGTGAGTCGATGCCGGTCGACGTCCGCCCCGGCGACCCGGTCACCGGCGCCACCGTCAACACCTCCGGCCACCTCGTGGTCCAGGCCACCCGCGTCGGGGAGGAGACCACCCTGGCCCAGATCGGCCGGCTCGTCTCTGCCGCCCAGACCGGCAAGGCCCCGGTCCAGCGCCTGGCCGACCGCATCTCCGCGGTGTTCGTCCCGATCGTCTTCGTCCTCGCGATCGCCACCTTCGCGGCGTGGATGGTGTGGGGACCATCCGCCCAGGCAGCCTTCACCGCCTCCGTCGCGGTGCTCATCATCGCGTGCCCCTGCGCCCTCGGGCTGGCCACCCCGACCGCCCTGCTCGTGGGCACCGGGCGCGGCGCCCAGCTCGGCATCCTCATCAAGGGCCCGGAGATCCTCGAGTCCACCCGCCGCGTCGACACGATCGTGCTCGACAAGACCGGGACCGTGACCCAGGGTCGGATGGCCGTGGAGTCCGTCGTCGGGCACCCGGACACGCTGCGCCTGGCCGGTGCGGTCGAGGCGCTCAGCGAGCACCCGATCGCCCAGGCGATCGCGGCCGCCGCAGTGCCCGACGCCGCACCGGCCGGCCCTGCGCTGGCCGACGCCGCGCACTCACCCGCACAGGCGACCCACGGGGCCGACGGCGTGCGCATCGGCTCCGACCAGGTGCTCGAGTTCTCCAGCGCGCCGGGCGGCGGGGTGTCCGGGACGGTGCGGACCGCGCACTCCGGGCTGGACCTGTCGACCCGGATCCTGGTGGGTCGGCCCGGCTGGCTCGCCGAGCAGGGCGTGGACTTCCCCGCGGCCGACGGGTCGTCCGCCGAGCTGGTCAGCGCCTTCGACGACGCGGAGTCCTCTGGGGCGACCGCGGTCGTGGCGGCGTGGAACGGCGTCGCGCGCGGCGTGATCGTGCTGCGCGACCCGGTCAAGGAGACCTCGGCCGAGGCGATCGCGCAGCTGACCGGGCTCGGGCTGCGCCCGATGCTCCTCACCGGGGACAACCTCGGCGCGGCCCGGGTGGCTGCGCGCGCCGTCGGCATCAACGAGGCCGACGTGTTCGCCCAGGTGCTCCCGCAGGAGAAGGCCTTGGTCGTCGCGCGACTGCGGGCCGAGGGGCGCGTGGTCGCGATGGTCGGCGACGGCGTCAACGACGCCGCCGCGCTCGCCGGGGCGGACCTCGGGCTCGCGATGGGCACCGGGACCGACGTCGCGATCGAGGCGAGCGACATCACCCTGGTGCGCGGGGACCTGCGCAGCGCGGCGACGGCGATCCGGCTCTCGCGGCGCACCCTGGCCGTCATCAAGCAGAACCTGTTCTGGGCCTTCGCCTACAACGTCGCGGCGATCCCGCTCGCGGCGGCCGGGCTGCTCAACCCGATGATCGCCGGGGCCGCGATGGCCGCGAGCTCGGTCATCGTCGTCGGCAACTCCCTGCGCCTGCGCAACGCCGCCTGACCGACCGGCCCGGGGCCGGCCAACCCCGGCCTGGGCCGGACCGGACCGGTCCCGCTCCGACCCCGGCCCCCCTCCAACCCCGGCCGGCTCCGCCGCTGGGTGCACGGTTCCCGCCCCAATTCAGCTGGGCAAAGTCAAGTAGTCAGGACAACGGGGTGGGCTATGCCGCCAGCAGCAGGTCGTTGAGGCGGTTGGCGGGGGTGTCGAGGTTGAGGGTGGGGCGGGGCCGGCGGTTGAGCTTGGCGGCGACCTGGCGGAGGTCGTCGGGGGTGTGAACGGACAGGTCTGAGCCTTTCTCGAACCAGAACCGCAGGAGCCGGTTGGTGTTCTCGTTGGTGCCCCGCTGCCAGGGCGAGTGGGGGTTGCAGAAGTACAGCTGCAGGTCCAGGGCCGTCTGGATCTGGGCGTACTGGGCCAGCTCGGTTCCGCGGTCCCAGGTGATCGAGCGGCGCAGGTGGTCAGGGAGGTCCTTCATCTCCTCGATCATCGCAGCCGCGACCGTCTCGGCGGTGTGGTCACCGGGCAGGTGCAGCAGGATCGTGAACCGCGTGGCCCGCTCCACCAGGGTCCCGATCGCGGTCCCGTCGCACCCGATGATCAGGTCCCCTTCCCAGTGCCCCGGGACCGCCCGGTCCTGGACCTCGGCGGGCCGGTCGCTGATCTTCAACGCGTCCTTGTAGGGGCTGTTGTTGGGCCGGGTGTCGATGTTGGGGACGCGTCTGCGGCGCTTCAACGAGAGGTTCTTTGCCAGGTCGGCCCGCAGACTCCCGCGGGTCTGGACGTAGAGGGCTTGGTAGATCGTCTCGTGACTCACCTGCATAGTCTCGTCGCCGGCGAAGTGGAACTCCAGCATCGACGAGATGAGCTTCGGGCTCCACCCGTCGTCCATCCAGACCGCGATCAAGTCGCACAACGGCGCGTTGTCGACGAGCTTGAGGGCCTTGGGGCGCCGGCGCTCCTGGAAGGCCTTGCGATGGGCGACCGAGGCGTAGTAGACGCCGTCGGGGCTGGTGTTGCGCTTGACCTCCCGCCAGATCACCGACTTGTTGCGACCCGCGAGCCGGGCGATCTTGGCGTAGCTCCAGCCGTCATGCAGGCCCGCCTGGATCATGCCGCGCTCGGCCAGCGTCACCTCCCGGCCCCCAGGCTCAGCAGGAGGAACCGGACCGGGCAAACCACCAGTGGCACCACGCGAGATCTCCATGCCACCAGACTGAGCCCACCACCTCGAGCCACTGGCCGGATGAGCCCCGACACGCTGAGCAGCGACCTGAACGGACACCCCCGAACACACCAGATCCACGAACTTCGTCCGAGTCCCAGCAGGGAACAACTTGACCATCACACGCTCCATTCAGACGAGCGTTGCTCTGACCATATGACTTTGCCGCTGAAAACGGGGCGGGAACCGTGCACCCATCGCGGGCGAGGGGGTGGGAGTTGGCTCGTCTGTTCCGGATCCGTGGGGCTGAGCCCTTGACGTGCGCGTTTGCGGTCCCTACTGTCTACATCGTTGTACTACATCGATGTAGATCCGGGTCGACGACGACCACGAAAGAACGGAACGTGCATGAGACAGCGTCTCGGGCGGCAAGCCGCCGCCCTCTTCACCGCAGCAGCCCTCGCACTCAGCTCCACCGCCGTGATGTCCGCCGCCGCGGCGGCACCGTCCCCCGCCGGACGCGCGCCCGCAGTCGTGGCAGCTGCGCCGGGCGACCCGATCATCGACCCGACGGGCGGCAAGACGGTCGTCGGCCAGACCTCGCCGATCCACGACCCGGCCCTCATCATCGACGACGACGGCACCTGGTATGTGTACTCGACGGGGCGGATCAACCGTGAGAACGGTGGCACCATCCAGATCGCGACGTCGACCGACAGCGGCACCACCTGGACCTACGCCGGGACAGTCTGGGACACCATCCCCACCTGGATCGACGAGCACTTCGCCGGCGAGACGCCCCCGGAGAACCTGTGGGCACCGGAGATCTACGAGAACGACGGCACCTTCTACCTCTACTACTCCGCGTCGGTGTTCGGTGAGGCCAACTCCATCACCGCCCTCGCCACGAACACGACCCTCGACCCCGCCGACCCCGACTACGAGTGGGTCGACCAGGGCCTGGTCATCTCCTCCCCCGTCACCGGGCTCGCCGGTGACATGAAGTTCAACGCGATCGACGCCGGGATCGTCGAGGACGAGGCAGGCAACCCCTTCATGGCGATCGGGTCCTTCTGGTACGGGATCTTCCTCGTCCCGCTCGAGTGGCCGACCGGCAAGCCGGTCGCCGACTGGCAGTCGCAGACCGTGCAGATCGCGGACCGCTACATGGCCGGCAACCCGATCGAGGCGCCGTACATCATGAAGCGGGACGGTTTCTACTACCTCTTCGTCTCCTTCGGCAACTGCTGCCAGGGTGAGAACTCCACCTACCAGGTGGCGGTCGGCCGCTCGACCACGGTCGACGGTCCGTACGTCGACATGGAGGGCGACAACCTGGTCGGCGGCGGTGGCACGATCATCCTCAGCGAGCACGGGGCGATGGTCGGCCCGGGCGGGCAGTCCCTCTTCGGCGACTACCTCGCCTTCCACTACTACGACGCCTCGAACGAGGCCATCCCCTACTTCCCGACCCTGGGCATCCAGAAGCTCGCGTGGGTCGACGGCTGGCCGGTGGCTGACCAGAGCGTCGCTCTGCCCGCACTGACGATCGAGCCCGCCGCCACGAGCGCCGTCGCCGGGGCGCCCGCCGCGTTCACACTCACCGCGACCGGTTCACCCGCGCCCGTCGCCGAGTGGGAGACCTCCTCCGACGCCGGCACGACATGGGTTGCGGTCTCCCCGCAGCCGGTGACGACCCCGACAGTCGCAGGCGTCATGTCGACGCTGACCTTCGCGGCCGTCGCACCGGAGCAGGACGGACTGCTCGTTCGCGCCCGGGTGTCCAACGCCCACGGCTCCACGACCACCGCGACCGCGGCCCTGACAGTCACGGCGGTCGAGGTCGGCGGCGACGGGACCACCGGTCCCGGCGACGGTGGCACCACCACCCCAGGGACGGGCGGGGCCGTCAACCCGGGCACCGGTACGCAGCCACCCGCCGCCGCCGCTCCAGTCACCCCGGTCATCGCCGGCGGCCCGGGAACCTCGACGGCTCTGCCGACCACCGACGGATCGGTCGTCGCCGGCACGTCCGCTCTGGCCCGGACCGGGAGCGAGGCACCCCAGATCCTGCTGGCCGCCCTGGCCCTCACGCTGATCGGCGCAGCGGCAGTCGCCGTCACCCGACACCGTCGGATCGGCGCCTGACCACACCCAGGCCTGCTCCACCTAGGCCCGCTGCACCTGGGCCTGCTCCACGCGGGCCCGCTTCACCCGGGCCTGCTTCACCCGGGTCTGCTTCACCTGGGCCGAGCCACCACTCCGGCTCGAGCCCAGAGGTGCACGCCCTCCGCCCTGTCCCGACCACCGGACAGGGCGGACGGCGTGCACCTGTCGCCGTCCTCGGGCTACTTGAAGCGGCGGCCCTCGTCGCGGCGGTAGGCGGTCACCGCGAGGACCGCGAACAGGGCGGTCCAGCCGAGCAGCACGGGCCAGGCGAGGGCGTAGACCTCCTCGCCGGTGAGCGCTCCGACGAGGAGGTCCCGGGCGGCCCGGGTCGGGGTCGCCTGGGAGATCGTCGCGAGCCACGGCGGGAAGAACATCGGCGGCATGAACAGCCCGCCGGCAAAGGCCAACGGGAACAGGATGACCTGAACCACCGGCAGCGCGGCCTTGGCGGTGAGCGAATACCCGATCGCCATCCCCAGCAGGACGAACGGCACCGAGACGACGAGCAGGATCCCGACCCCGGAGACCAGCTGCCGGGCCGTCACGCTCGCCTCGGTGAACAGCCACCCGATGAGCACCAGCGGCACCACGCCGAAGAGCGAGAAGACCGCGCCGTTGAGCACCCGGGCGACCATCCGCGGCGTCGGCCCGGCCGGCAGGGAGCGCAGGAACGGGTCGAAGGGCAGTGCGCGGTCCTCCGCGACACCCAGCCCGTAGGTGAACAGGCTCGCGGAGCAGATCGCGAACATCCCCAGCGACGCCACGGCCATGGTCGCCAGGACCGGGTCCCCCGCAACCTCCTCCTGCGGCACGACGAAGAAGAACATCGCCAGCGCCGGGAACAGCAGGTTCCCCAGCACCGCGATGGGCACCCGGACCGTCTCCAGGAACTGGTACTTCAGGTGCAGCCAGGCCAGCCGCGTGCCCGACGGCGCGCCTGAGCGAGCAGGTCGGGCAGGTCGCGTGGTCGGTGGGGTCTGTGGGATCGGTGAGACGCTCATCGCGCACCTGCCTCGGGGTCGGTCGCCGGCCGGACCGGCGTGGGCGGAGGTCTCAGCAGGTCGCCCGGCTGGTGGGTGACCATCTCCTGGAAGGCTTCCTCGAGGGTGGCCCCGCGGACCTCGAGCCCGTGGAAGCCCAGCCCGGAGGTGACGAGCGCGCGGACGAGCGCGTCGGCGTCGGGCGTGAAGAGCTCGTAGCGGTCGCCGGTCCGGGTCGCGCGGACCACCCCAGGGAGCCGGGTGGGCACGGCGTCGGGCGCTGGGAGGTCGGGGCTGTGCAGGACGACGCGGCGCAGACCGACCTGTTGGAGGATGTCCGCCATGGTGTCGTCCGCACGGACCACGCCCTCGTCGATGATGACGACCCGGTGCGCGAGCGCCTGGACCTCCTCGAGGTAGTGGCTGGTCAGCAGCACCGTGCCGCCCTCGGCGTGGTACTGGCGGATCGCCGACCACAGGGCCTGGCGGCCTCCGACGTCGAGCCCCGTCGTCGGCTCGTCGAGGAGGATCACCGACGGCCGCCCGACCAGGGAGAGCGCGACGGCGAGGCGGCGCTTCTGGCCGCCGGACATCCCGCCGGTCTGGCGGCCGGCGAGGTCGGTGAGGCCGAACTGCTCGAGCAGCTCGCCCGTGGGCACGGGGTCGGTGTAGTGGCCGGCGACGAAGTCGACGACCTCGCGGACCTTGAGGGTCGCGGGCAGGCCGGTCTCCTGCGGAGTCAGTCCCAGGGTGGCGCGCGCGGCGGTGAGCCGCGGGTCCTGGCCGCACAGCCGCACCGTCCCGCTGTCCGGCCTGCGCTGACCGGACACGAGGGAGAGCAAGGTGGACTTCCCGGCGCCGTTGGGGCCGAGGATACCCACGAGCTCACCGGCATCGATGTCGAGGGAGACGTCGCGGAGGGCGACGACGTCGTTGAAGCGGCGGGTCACCCCGGCGAGGGAGACCACGGGTGCGGTGGGGGCAGCGGGGGCGGTGGGGGCGGGCATCAGGTGGCGCCTCTCAGGAGGGCGGTCAGGGCGGCGGAGTAGGTCTCGAAGGCGAGCCGTCCGTGCGGGGAGAGCTCGACGTAGGTGGCGGGTCTGCGGCCCTCGTGGGTCTTGGAGACGAGGACGTATTCGGCGTCCTCGAGCCTGGCCAGGTGGGTGGAGAGGTTCCCGGCTGTCATCTCGAGCAGCTCCTGGAGCCGCGGGAAGGCGATCCGGTCCCCGGCGCGCAGCGTCGCAAGGACCACGACCACCCGGAGCCGGGACTGTGCGTGGATCACGGGGTCGAGCTGGTCGGTGCTCATGAAGCCCTCTAGTTTGCGGAACAAACTACTCTGCCAGTCTCACACCGTCGTTCCCCGGCCACAAGCCCCACCCTGCGCCCTGCCGTGCCTTCCGGTCCGGCGCCCGGTCCGGCGCCCAGTCCGGCGCCCGGTCCGGCGCCCGGTCCGGCGCCCCAGACTGCACCACCTGACCTGATCCGTCCGGCCAGGTCGTCCATTCCGCACGGGGTCGTCCATCTGGATAGACGATCCCGCGCCAAACAGACGAGCCAGGCGAGCTCAGGGAGCGGGCCGGGCCGGCGCGGGCCTGCGCGGGCCCGGCATGCGGACAGGTGCGGCTGTCGGAGTCCAGCCGGCTGGGCGGGCGAGGTTCGACCACCCCGGCAGGTCGTCTGTTTGGCGCGGCATCGTCCATCTGGATGGACGACCTGGAGCGGAATAGACGACCCAGTCGGGAGGGCGAGCGGAGGGCGAGCGGAGGGCGAGCGGAGGGCGGGCGGAGGGCGAGCGGAGGGCGGACGGAGGGCGAGCGGAGGGCGGGCGGAGGGCGGACCGAGGAGCGGGTGGAGGGGCGGGCCCGGGTGGAAGGCGGGCTAGGGTGGGCGGGTGACTTTCTCTGGTGCTCTCCTGGTCCCCGCGCGTGCCCGACTCGCCACTGGCACGCTGGTCGTCGCGCTGATCACAGCCGTGCTGATGGCCGTCGGGGTGTCCTGGGTGCTCCTGGCTACCCCGGCCGCCGCGCACGACGCCCTCGTCTCGAGCGACCCGGCCGACGGCGCTCAGCTCGCCACCAGCCCGACCCAGGTCACGCTCACCTTCAACAACGACCTCTCCGAGATCGGCGGGCAGGTCGTCGTGACTGACTCCACCGGCGTCGCGGTCACCTCGGGCGCACCGGCCGTCGTTGGTCCGACCGCCACGCTCGCCCTCCCCGACCCGCTCGCCAACGGTGCGTACACCGTCACCTGGCGGGCGGTGTCCTCCGACAGCCACCCGATCGAGGGCACCTTCGCCTTCACGGTGGCCGACCCCGCTGCCGAGGTGGCCGAAGCTGAGGCTGCCGCAGCAGCGGCCGCCGAGGCGGAGGCCGCAGCAGCGGAGGCAGCCGCGGCGACCACCCCGGCCGACGAGACCGCCACCGCGGAGCCGACGACCGACGAGACACCCACCCCGATCAAGGCGACCGAGCCGGCTCCGGAGCAGGACGGACTGCCGTGGGCCGGGATCATCATCGGCGCCCTCCTCGGGCTCGCGGCCGGGATCGCCATCACGATCATCTCGAAGCGCCGCGGTCGCAAGGACTGACCGTCCTGCTATAACCAGAGGATGACCGACGCCGCGCCGCCCGCACCGCCCGACAGGCCCGTCGGATCCGCGACCCGACCCGTCGCGCCCGCGACCCAGGCCACCGATCCCGCAGCAAGCCCGACGACCGTGGCCCCGCTGACCCGGTACGAGCGGCGGCGGATCGGGGTGGAGATCTGGATCCTGCTCGGACTGAGCCTCGGCCGGTCCGGGGTGTACGCGGTCGTGAACATCATCGGCCGGCTCACCGCGGGGCCGTCGCTGAGCGACCAGTCCGCCACGCTCAACGCGAGCCAGTCGCCGCGCCCGCTGCTCGACCTCACCTACCAGGTGCTCTCGATCGGCTTCGCGCTCATGCCGGTCGCCCTCGCCCTCTATCTGCTCTCCGCCCGAGGCAAGGGCACGCTCCGCAGGATCGGGCTGGACGCCGCCAGCCCCGTGCGCGACATGGGCTACGGCGTCGCGCTGGCGGCCGTGATCGGCATCCCCGGCCTGGGCCTCTACGTCACCGGCCGAGCGATCGGCATCACCGTGGAGGTGCAGGCCGCAGCGTTGGACTCGCACTGGTGGACCATCCCGATCCTCGTGGTCGCAGCCCTGCAGAACGGGCTGCTCGAGGAGATCATCGTCGTGGCCTACCTCACCGAGCGTCTTGAGGACCTGCGGTGGGGTGCGGTGAAGATCATCGTGGCGAGCTCGCTGCTGCGCGGGTCGTACCACCTCTACCAGGGGTACGGCCCGTTCCTGGGCAACGTCGTCATGGGGGTCCTCTTCGCCTGGTTCTACCAGTCGCGATGGGGCCGACGCCGCGTCATGCCCCTGATCATCGCGCACACCATCCTCGACGTGGTCGCCTTCGTGGGCTACACGGTCATGCCGGACTCCTGGCGGAGCGCGCTCGGCTTCACCTGACCGGTCCGGGAGCGTCCCTGTCCTCGGGGTCGCCTTCCTCCACGAACGGCGGGGCGTCCGGCTGGGCGACCGGCTGGGAGGGCGGCATCACCGGCGGCATCACGACCCCCGGTGTGTCGGGGAAGGCGAGCGCGGAACGCTCGTCGTCGAGCGCCTGGTCATAGGCTGCGACGGGGGCTGCGGACCGGGCCTCATCGTCAGAGTCCTCGAGCACCACCACCCCGTTCTTGGCGTGCGCCTTCGCGGCCTTGCGCTCGTCGGACCGGGTCACGGCGGACTGCCGGGCGGCTTCGCGGCGGTCGCCGACCCCGGACACCACGAGGCTCTGGCCGGCGAGCGCCCGGTCGATCTCCTGGGCGACCCACCGCATGGAGAAGGTCGACACGATGTGCACCGCACCCAGGACGAAGGCGTAGAGGCCGAACACCACGACCACCAGGTCGAGGATGCTCCCGGCGGTCTGGGCACGAGTGACGAGCATGACCCCGAAGAGGGCCGAGATCAGCCCGGTGGTCAGCAGCCACGACCACCCCAGGTCGCGGTTGCGGAGCAGGGAGACCCCACCGATGATCGCCACGACCCCGAGCACCAGGGCCCAGACGATGAGCACGTAGAAGAGCACGAGGGCAGTGCTGCCCGGCCAGGTGATGATCACCACGGCGAACGCCGCATCGACGCCGCCCTGGACGAGCCACCACTTCCAGCCGACCTGGTCGCGGTTGAGCACCCCTTGCGCCGCGGCGAGGATCCCGTCGAGCAGCAGGAAGGCGCTGAACAGGTAGATGAGGTTCTGCAGGCCGCTCAACGGCTCGACCAGCAGCAGCACACCGAGGGCGAGCAGCGCGAGCCCGCGCAGCAGAGGCATCCGCCACATGTTCCGCGACACCTTCACCGCCGAGTCCCCAGCAGGGGCTCCCCCAGCCGGCGTGGACCCCTGCCCTGCAGCTTCCGGTGACGGCGACCCGCCACCCCCGTTGCCGTTCGTTCCGATTCTCCTGCTCGTACCCTGCGCCATCGTCCACCCCGTCTGAACCGTGCGCGGGTGGTCTCCGCGCTCCCGGCCATCCTAGGTTCGCCCGCCCGCCGTCGCCCAGGCAGGGTCGCCCGCCCACGGTCGCCCAGCCAGCGGTTACGCATCTGTGACCGACTCGCCAAGCCCACCTTGGGCACCAGCGGACCACACCTCTAGAATCACAGTCATGTCCAACGTCCCACGCACCACCGCGGCGGTGCACGACGTCGGCTCCTACCACTTCTCCGGATCCCAGTCACCCGTCCTGGCCGCCGGTGGCCTCGGGGTGACGCCGGGCGCCGAGACGCCCCCCAAGGTGCTCGTCGTCGACACCCCGCTGGACCGGGTGCGCCAGCCCCGCGACCTGCTCGCGCTCGTGCTCGCCGGTCTCGGCGCGATCCTCGTCCTCGTGCTCGCGGTCTATGCGCACGGCACGACCGAGGGTGTGCAGTCGGACGTGCAGAACTTCTCCTCGATCCTGGCGCGGGTGCTGTTCCTGCCGGTCGCTGTGCTCGAGGGCCTGGTCACCCTCGTGGTGCCGGTCGCCGTCCTCACCGAGATCGCCCTGCGGCGGATGGGCCGCCAGGTGGTCGAGTGCATCGCGGGCCTCGTCGTCGGCCTCGCGCTGGCAGCCCTGGCGACCTGGGCCATCGTCACGTGGGGTTCTCAGGACCTCATCGACGGCATGTCGGTGCCGATCCGCGGCGTCCTCACGCTGACCATCCCCGGCTACGTGGCCGGCATCACCGGCCTGCTCACCGCCTCCGGGCCGCGGACCCGACGCCGCACCGTCGGCTACTCCTGGAACCTGCTGTGGGTGTCCCTCGGGGTCGTCCTCATCACCGGCCAGGTCTCCCTGCCCGGTGTGCTCTTCACCCTGCTGCTGGGTCGGGTGTCCGGGCTCGCCGTGCGATATGCCGCCGGGGTGCAGAGCGAGCGCGCCTACGGCGTCGCCCTCGTCGCCGCGGTCCGGCGCGCCGGATTCTTCCCCGTCGCGCTCGTGCGGGTCCGCGACGTCGCCGACGAGATGACGCAGGCCGCAGCCGCGGTCTCGGTCGTGCCGCCGTCCGCCCAGGACCTGCTGACCGCCTCCGACCTGGCCGCCTCCGACCTCGCCTCCGTGCCGTCCACCCTGGCCATCACCCGCGCCTCCGACAACCGTGTCTACGCCCTGTCCCAGGTCGACGGGCCCCGCCTCGACGTCGTCGTGCTCGACGGCGACCGCCAGGTCATCGGCATCCTCACCCGGATGTGGCGGTCCCTGCGCATGCGCGGGATCGACGGCCGGTCCGCGATCTCGTTGCGCGCCGTCGCCGAGCGCGCAGCGCTGCTCGCCTATGCGGCCCAGGCCGCCGGGGTGCGCACCCCCACCCTCGAGGGCATCGCGGAAGCCGACGACTCCATGCTGCTCATCCAGCAGCACGCGGTGGGCTGCCGCCCGCTGCGTGACATCCCCGACGAGCAGCTCAGCGACGCGGTCCTGCGCGACGCCTGGGCCCAGCTCGAGATCGCGCATGCGGCCGGGCTGGCGCACCGGTCCCTGACGTCGGACGTGCTCCTGCTGGGCACCGGCGAGACCGGGGACCCCGAGGTCTGGCTGACCGGCTGGGAGTCCGGCGACGTCGCGTCCTCGTCGCTGGCCCGCCGGGTCGACCTCACCCAGATGCTCGCGCTGCTCGCGCTGCGGGTCGGCGCGGACCGCGCCGTCGCCTCGGCGCTCACCGTGCACTCCGCCGAGCACGTCGGCGCGATCGGCCCGCTGCTGCAGGTCGTCGCGCTGCCCGCGAGCACCCGCGAGCAGGTCCGCACGCAGAAAGAGGTGATCACCGAGCTGCGCAGGGCGCTGGTCGCCCAGCTGCCCGAGGTCGACGTCGAGCCGATCCGCCTGATCCGCTTCGGTGCCCGCACCATCATCACCCTCGTCCTGACGATCGTCGCCATCTCCGTGGTGGTCACCACGATCAACTTCACCGAGATCAAGGACGCTGTCGTCAGCGCGGAGCCGTGGTGGGTGGCCGTCTCCTTCGTCCTCGGCCTGCTCACCTGGGTCGGCGCCGCGATCACCTTCGTCGCCTTCTCCCCGGTCAAGCTGTCGGTGGTCCGGGCGACCCTGGTCCAGGCTGCCTCCTCCTTCGTCGCGCTCGCCGCCCCGGCCGGGATCGGCCCGGCGGCGCTCAACCTGCGGATGCTCACCCGGCGGGGCGTCGCGACGTCGCTCGCGGTCGCCACGGTCGCCCTCGTCCAGGTCTCCCAGTTCATCGTGACCGTGCTGCTGCTCGTGCTGCTGTCGGTGGTGACCCGGGACGGCGGGGTGCTGCGCAGCCTGCCGTCGGCCACGGTGCTCGCGGCCGTGGTGATCCTCGGGCTCGTGGTCGCCTCGGCGTTCGTGGTGCCGTGGGTGCGCCGGTGGGTGCGGTCCAAGATCGAGCCCCTCTACAAGCAGGTCTGGCCCCGGCTCTCGGAGATCCTCGGTGAGCCCTGGCGGTTCGCCGTCGGGCTGACCGGGAACGCCGTGATGACCCTGGGGTACGTGTTCGCCTTCGACGCCGCCCTGGCGGCCTTCGGGCAGAACGTCTCGCTGATCGACGTCGCGGTCGTCTTCCTCATCGGCAACACCGCCGGAGCGATGGTCCCGACGCCCGGCGGCCTCGGTGCGATCGAGTTCGCGCTGGTCACCGGCCTGACGACGACCGCAGGGGTGCCCGGTCCGATCGCGACCTCAGCGGTGATCCTCTTCCGCGTCGTGACGTTCTGGTGCCGCATCCCGCTCGGCTGGCTGGCCATGCGCTACCTGCAGAACCAGGGGGACCTCTAGCCGATCGTCCAGCGGCGCCCCGTCCGCAGGCCGGTCCGGCCCGACCGGCCCGTCCGGGGCAAGGTGCGCGGTCGCCGCGAGGGAGTCGTGGGCGCCGACGGTGACCGCCGCGATCGCCGTCGTGATCGGGATCGCCAGCACCAGGCCGATCGACCCGACGAGCGTGCGTACGACCTCCTCGGCGATCTCCCCCGAGGTGAGCGTCTCCCCCAGGCTCATGTTGATCATCGACACCATGAGCAGCATCGGCAGCGCGGCACCGAGGTAGGCGAAGGCGATCGTGTAGACGGTCGAGGCGATGTGGTCGCGGCCGATCCGCATGCTGCGGCTGAACAGCTCGTACCGGCTCATCCCCGGGCTCACCGCACGCAGCTCCCACACGGCCGAGGCCTGGGTGATGGTCACGTCGTTGAGCACACCGAGCCCGGCCAGCACGATCCCGCAGAGCACGATCCCGCGGATGTTCACCTCCGGGGCGTAGGCGGGGAGCATGAGGGAGTACTCGTCGGCGAGCCCGGCGATGTTCGCGGCGTCGACCGCCCACCCCGCGAGCAGGGCAGTGATCACCAGACCGATCAGCGTGCCCAGCAGCGCGGTCGAGGTCCGCGCGTTGAAGCCGTGCGCGAGGTAGAGCACCACGAACATGACGGTCGTGGAGGTCAGCAGGGCGACGGCGATCGCGTTGGTCCCCACGAGCAGGGCGGGGAGAGTGAAGGCCACCACGACCCCGAAGGAGATGCCCAGCCCGGCGAGGGCAGCCAGCCCGCGCCAGCGGGCGACCGCCAGCACCACTCCGGCGTAGGCGATCGCGAGGAAGCCGATCGGGACGCCGCGGACGAAGTCCATGAACACGTACTCGCTGCCCGACGCCGCCGCCTGCGGGATGTGCAGGATCTTCAGCCGGTCCCCCATCCCCACGCCGGTCTCCATGTACTCCGGCGGCATGTGGACGGAGATCAGCTCGTCGGTGTCGTCGAGCAGGACAGGGACGAGGTTGGTCTCCTCGAGGGGCCCGACGACCGTGCCGTAGACCTTGCCCGCCGTGTCCGCCGTCGTGTCGATGCTGCCGCGCGCCGGGGCGTCGTGGGGCCAGAAGAGGAAGAGTCCGACGACGGTGGCGAGCAGGGCCGGCACGAGCAGGGCGGCGAGGATGAGACGCACCCGGGGCGACGAGCGCGGCGCCGGGCCGTGGGAGTGTGCGTGGGAGTGTGCGTGAGCGCCGCCGTCGGCAGCGCGATGGGCGGGCCGGCGGGTGGGCTGGGGTCCTGCTCGGTGTGCACTCACCCGGCGATCCTGCCAGACGCCGAAGGCCCGGCCAAGAAGCAGACGCTCCCCGGACCGGGCCTTCCAGGCCGACCTCGCCCAGGGCGGAGGTCAGCCACACATCACTTGGCGGAGACAGCCTTCTTGAGGAGGCTTCCAGCCGAGATCTTCACGCCGAAGCCAGCGGGGATCTGGATCTCCTCGCCGGTGCGGGGGTTGCGGCCGGTACGAGCGGCGCGCTCGACGCGCTCGACGGAGAGCAGGCCGGTGACCTTGACGGCCTCGCCGTTGCTCAGCGACTCGATGAGAACTTCCTGCAGGGCCGAGAGAGCAGAGTCAGCGTCGGTCTTGGTCAGACCGGACTTGCCGGCGATAGCCGAGACGAGGTCAGTGCGGTTGAGCGACATGCGGATCCCTTCTTCGGTCCGGGCCGATCAGCGGTCGCTGACCAGCACCAGACGTACTTTGCCAGTCATGTGACCGGTCTTCGTGGACAACACTAGGTAATCATTCGCTGTCACGGCGCCATTTCGGCCGTTTCGGTTTCTCTCAACGCTGAAAAGGGTGAATTTTCGTCGTTCTGGGGCCTCATCCACGTGGAACCGGGTCATCTCGCGGCGGTGTGCGGGGCAGTGCCGGTGTCGGCGACACTTGAGTCATGTCTGACACACCGGAGCTCGACGCTCTGTTCCGGAGCCTGGACGGCCTGGGCCGGTTCCCCGGCACCGAGGGCCCTGCGCTGCCCGCCGTCGACGGGGTGGACCGGTTGCTGCTCACCGAAGCCTTCGAGGACCTGTCCCTCGACCCGGGCATAGACCCGGGAGCTGCCGGCAGCGTCGTCGTGCTCGACGACGCCTTCGGCGCCCTCACCGTGGGTGCCCTCAGCTGCGCCCTCGGCGCGGCCGACCCGGCCCGCGTCGTCGTGCACCAGGACTGGATCACCGCCGAGCGCGCGCTCGAGGTCAACGCCGAGCGGTTGGGCCTCACCGACACCTACACCCGCCACGACGCGCTGCTCGGGCTCGACGCCGCGCTGCTGGGACAGGCGCGGGTGGTCCTGCTCCGGCTGCCCAAGAGCCTGGACACGCTGACCGAGCAGGTGCAGGCCATCGCCCGGCACGCCCCGGCGGACGTCACGGTCTACGCGGGCGGGCGGGTCAAGCACCTGACCCGTGGGATGAACGAGGTGCTCAGCCGCTCCTTCGGTGACGTCCGGGCGAGCCTGGGCCGGCACAAGTCCCGGGTGCTGATCGCCCGCTCACCGCTGCCGTCCGCCCGCACGGAGGAACCTGCCTTCCCGCGGCGCGCGCACCTCGGGGAGATCGACCTCGAGGTGGTGGCCCACGGCGGGGTGTTCGCCGGGACCCGGCTCGACCTCGGGACCCGGTACCTGCTGAGCTTCCTCGACCAGATGGCCCCCGACGCCGCCGGGGCGATCGACGTGGGGTGCGGGACCGGGATCCTGGCGACCAGCCTGGCCCGGGCCCGGCCCGGCCTGCACGTCCTGGCGAGCGACCAGTCAGCGGCCGCCGTCGCCTCGACGCGCGAGACCGCGCGGGCGAACGGGGTCGAGGGCGCCGTCACGGTGCTCCGCGACGACGCCCTGTCCACCCTCCCCGACGACTCGGCCGACCTCGTGGTCTGCAACCCGCCTTTCCACTCCGGCACGGCCCTGCACACCGATGCCGCGCACCGGATGTTCGACGCCGCCGCCCGCGTGCTGCGACCGGGAGGTGAGCTGTGGACGGTGTACAACTCCCACCTCGTCTACAAGCGCGACCTGAGCCGCGTCGTCGGGCCGACCGAGATGATGGGGCAGAACCCGAAGTTCACCGTGACCCGGACGATCACCCGCGCCTGAGGGGGAGCGACGCCGGGTCGATGAGCCCACGGTGCACGGCCCGTGCGAGCCGGCGCGGGACCGTCACCACGATCCCGTCGACGCGGACAGGGACGAGCGCGACCGGCACGGCCTTCCACTGCGCGCGCCGGGAGCGGGTGTTCGAGCGGGACATCTTCCGCTTGGGGACCGCCATCAGCCCTGCCGTCCTTTCCACTTCGGGTTCTTCTTGTTGATGACGAAGAGCACGCCGCGGCGGCGCACGACGATCGACCCGTCCTTGTTCTTCAGCGAGCGCAACGAGGCGCGGACCTTCATGGCTGAGGCTCCCCTGCTGCGGCCGCAGCCGACTGGGCGGCGGTCGAACCGTAGCGGCGTCGGAACTTCTCGACGCGACCTGCGGTGTCCACCACCCGCGCGCTGCCGGTGTAGAAGGGGTGACTGGCGCTGGAGACCTCGACGTCGACGACCGGGTAGGTGCCGCCGTCCTCCCAGACGATCGTCGCGGCGGGGGTAGCCGTGGACCGGGTGAGGAAGGCAAAGCCGGCTGAGGCGTCGCGGAAGACGACCGGGTGGTAGGCGGGATGGATTCCGTGCTTCATGGGGTGCTCCTGGGTGGGAGTGGGACTGTCGGTGCGGGGGGCGCGAGCACCGCCGTCACCAGCTGGACTTGGTGACGCCGGGCAGCTCGCCCCGGTGCGCCATCTCGCGCAGCCGGATCCGGGAGAGGCCGAACTTGCGGATGACGGCGCGTGGCCGGCCGTCGACCACGTCGCGGTTGCGCAGCCGGGTCCGGCTCGCGTCGCGAGGCTGCGCGGCCAGCTCGGAGACGGCGGCGCGGCGTTCGTCGGGCGCTGTGCCCGGGGCGGCGATGAGGGCCTTGAGCTCAGCCCGCCGCGCGGCGTAGCGCTCGACGACGACGCGGCGCTGGGAGTCGCGGGCGACCATGGACTTCTTGGCCATGTCAGCGCTCCTCGCGGAAGTCGACGTGGGCACGGACCACGGGGTCGTACTTGGTGAGGACGAGCCGGTCGGGGGTCGTGCGGCGGTTCTTGGTCGTGACATAGGTGAACCCGGTCCCCGCGGTCGAGCGGAGCTTGATGACGGGACGCAGGTCGACATGCTTGCTTGCCATGGTGGTCTCCTAGATCTTCTCGCCGCGGGCGAGGATCCTCGCCACGACGACCTCGATGCCGAGCTTGTCGATGGTCTTGAGCCCCCGGGCGCTGACCCGCAGGGTCACGGTGCGCCCCAGGGACGCCACCCGGAAGCGCTTCTTCTGGATGTTGGGGTTGAAGCGGCGCTTGGTGCGCACATGGGAGTGGGAGATCGTGTGCCCGAATCCGGGCTGGGTGCCAAGGACCTGGCAGACGGCTGACATGAGGGTTCCTTCGGTCGGAGGTGCCGACTATACGTATTGATAATCATTCTCGTCAAGGGATAGAGTGCGCATGTCGGCCCGGCGACGGGACCGCCCACCTCGACCCGAACCAGAGAGCCGCCCACCATGCCCCCGACCACGCCCCCCACCGTCCCTCTCTCCCTGCTCACCACGATCGACCCGCTCCTGCGGTCGACCGCGATCTTCGCCGTGCTCGTCGACTCCCCGCGCACGGTGGTGCTGCGCCACGACATCGACCACGAGGGCGGCCGGCTCCACCGGGTCGTCCTCGACCACTCCGGGGTCGTCGAGGACGAGCTCCTCGACCTCGAGCACGCCTGCCTCAGCTGCGCCGTCCGCGAAGACGCTCTGCCCACCCTGCGCCGCCTGGCCACCGACGGCCGGTGGGACGACGTCGTGCTGGCGCTGCCCGTCTCGGCCGACTCGCTCCCGGTGACCACCGCCCTCGACGCGGCCACCCGGCCGCGGGCCGAGCTCGCGATGATGCATCTGGCCACGGTGATGACCGCGGTGGACATCGCCGCGGCCGAGGAGGACCTGCTCGGCATCGACTCCGTCGCCGAGCGCGGGATCAGCCTCATGCCCGACGACGAGCGCGCCGTCGGCGAGGTGCTCGCCGGCCACCTCGCGCACGCCGACCTGGTGGTCACCAGCTCCGGCGGCAGCACCGTCCCCAGCCTGCGCACCCGGTGCGGGACGGAGCTGGTCGACCATCTGCGCGCGCACGACTCCCGGCGCATCGACGGCCTGCACGAGCTCAGCGCCTCTCACCTGAGCGCCGGGCACCACGACGCCCGCGCGGCCCAGCGGCGCTGCAACCCCCTGCACGCCCACGCCGCGACGCACGAGGGTGCCCACGCCTGGACCCTCGAGCTCACCTCGCCCCGTCCCCTGCACCCCGAACGCCTCCTCGAATGCATCGAGGAGCTCGGGACCGGGCGGGTGCGCAGCCGCGGTGTGTTCTGGGTGCCGACCCGACCCGACTCGATCTGCCAGTGGGACGGCGCCGGCGGGCAGCTCTACATCGGCGAGCTCGGCGTGTGGGCCGGGCAGCGGCCGCTGACCCGGCTCGTCTTCACCGGCGTCGCCCGTGGTGAGCGCGCCCACCTGCGCGAGGTCTTCGACGCCGTGCTGGCGACCGAGGACGAGATGGCCGGCGGCGGGCTCGCCTGGCTGGGGCACGAGGACGTGCTCGCCCCGTGGCTGGGTGAGCGCGCGGCGTCAGACGAGTGAGCCGGCCCGGCGTGCGGCTCAGCGCGAGGTGTGTGCCTCGAGGAAGGCGAGCGTGCCGTCCAGGGCCTCCTGGCCGGCTCGGGTCGAGAGGTCGAACTGATACTCGTGCCTGAGCGGGCTCTCCGGCTGCTCCGGGAACATCCCGGTCGCCTCCACGCCCAGCTCGACCAGCCGGACGAGGAAGGCCTTGCCCATGACCGTGAGCCCGTCCCCGTCTCCGCCGGTGAGGTAGGCGGCCGGGAAGTCACCCGTCACGTGGTTGACCACCGAGGCGGTGTCGAAGGACACGTCGTCGCGGAAGTTCCTCTTCCCGGTGTACGCCCACAGCACGGTCCGGATGAACCACCCGAACGCCCCGTCGACGCGGGCCATGGCCACGTCGTAGGGGCCGCAGTGCAGCACGACGCCCGCGAGCGCAGCGGGCCGGATCGACGGGGCGATCCCCATGCGCTGCGCATAGCCGGGGCTGGTGACGAGCGCAGCGACCTGGGCAGAGATCTGCGCGCCGGCGGAGTCCCCGGCGAGGACGATCTGGGTGGGATCGACGTGCAGCGCCGCGGCGTTGGCGGTGAGGTACCCGAGAGCCGCGTCGAGCTGGACCACAGGGGTGGGGTACCGCGCCTCGGGGGCGGTCGTGTAGTCGATCGCGACGACGGTGTATCCGTGTCCGGCCAGGATCTGGGCGTAGCTCGACAGGTGGTCCTTGGCACCCGAGACCCACCCGCCGCCGTGCGTCCACACGATCGTGGGGAGCGCCTCGCCGTCGGCGAGGGAGGACGGGAAGTAGACGTCGAGGACGGCGTCGGAGTCCTCGGCGCGGTAGGACACGTCACGGAGGGCGCCCACGCCGTCGGGCACGCGGTCCGCGAGCGCAGCGTCGGCCAGCCGCCCGCCCTTGTCGAAGGCGGTGCGGATGACCAGCGCCGAGGGCCATGGGCTCATCCGGAGCGCGACCCAGGTCGCAGCACCGACGACCACGGCGCCACCCGCCGCCCAGACCAGGGCACGGGCCAGCGGGGGGCGCGGGCGCGGGTGCGGGCGCGAGCGCGGGACCGCCACGGACGCAGGGGCGGGCGGCGCGGAGCAGACTGGCGGGGTCGCAGGCTGCACAGGCATGGACACGAGTCTAGGGACCGCTCCTCGCACCGCCTCCGGGGGCGGGTGAACAGTGCCGCGACCGGCCACTATCCAGGGATCGTTCGCTAAGATCGACAACGACGAACACCAGACCGCGCTCCTTGAGAAGGGCTGACTTGACGGCTCTCGACCCTTCGCCCCACACCCCGGGCACCGCAGGCTTGCCCCGAATCCCGACCCATCTCGTGGACCGCGCCCGGGTCCGCGTCGCGCTCGACGCCGGTGACGGGATCGTCGTGCTGCTCGCGCCGCGTGGCTACGGCAAGTCCGCCCTGGTAGCGGACTGGCTCGAGTCGAGCGAGCGCGACGCCGTCTGGCACTCTGTCGCGCAGGGCGAGACTGCGGACGAGTTCTGGAGAGCGCTGCTGGCGACCCTCGACCCGGATGTCGTCCTCAACCCCGGCGACCCGCAGAGCGCCGACGCGCTGGCCCAGGTCAGCCTCGTCCTGGTCAACCGCCGCGCGCCGCTCGTGGTGGTCATCGACCACTTCGAGCGCCTGCAGGTGCCCGCGGTGGCCTACCGGCTCGCCGAGATCCTCGAGCGCGCGACGGCAGTCTCCCTCGTCGTCTGCACGCACCCGGTCCCCGACCCCACGATCCTGGCCGGCCTCAGCGTCGACGCCATCACCGTCCGCGCTGACGACCTCGCCCTGACACCGAGCGAGGTCACCACCCTCGCCCGATCGCTGGCCAGCCCACTGTCCGAGGCCAGCCTCACCGAGATCCACGAGGGTCTGTGGGGCTGGCCGGCACCGACCCGCGCCCTGCTCGCCATGAGCGCCAGCTGGACCGACACCGACACCATCGACTGGGGCGCGCTCGTCCTCTACCTCGAGGAGATCCGCGCCATGCTCTCTGGGGAAGCCACTGACTTCCTCTTCACGACCCGCATCCTCGACCACCTCACCGCAGATCTCGCCGAGCAGCTCACCGGGAACCCGCACGCCGCACGGCTGCTCGCGGCGGCCGAGAGCGCCGGGATCGCCCGGTCCGAGAGCACCGGCGGTGAACGCGTCTACCGCTATCTCCCAGCCCTCAGCAAGGCCCTCGACGCCCAAGGTCAGTCTGCTGTCGACGACCCGACCCGCCCGGTCACCCTCGACGCGACCGCGCACCTGCGAGCCGCCGAGGTGCTGCAGGACAGGCCCGAGGCGGCCATCCAGCACCTGGCCGCCGCCCAGGACTGGGAGAAGGTCCTCGAGGTCACCAACAAGAACTGGGTGGAGCTGATCGTCCACCACCCGGGCAAGCTCCAGGCAGCACTGGCCAACCTGCCAGGACGCTTCCTCCACGCGATGCCGCGCCTGATCATGGCGCGGGATGTGCTCCTCCACGCGCGCCTCGACTCCGTCACGGCCCACCCGATCGAGTGGCCCGAGCCCGGGGTCCGGCTCACCGACTCCCAGCTCTTCGACCTGGCCGGGGTGGCGGTGGGCCACATCATCTCGCTCCGCGTCGCCTTCCAGTACCGCGCGGCCGCCGAGCTCGCCGACCGGGTCACCGCCATCGCCCGCGACGACGACGGACAGTGGCGCGCCGTGCTGGTCGACACGCTCCCCTTCCTGCTCATCCAGACCGGCGTCACGCACCTGGCCGCCGGGAACCTCACCCGGGCCTACGACGACCTCCTCCAATGCCTGCAGATGGGGCGGGGGGCCACGTTGGAGTTCCTGTCCCGCAACGCCTGCGAGTTCCTCGCGCTGATCGACGCGCTGCGCGGCGACATCACCTCGTGCCGATACCGGCTCGGGGTGGCCGAGACCCTGGCCAGGACCCCGCTGCCGATGCGCAAGTTCGTCGACCCCGTCGCCCCCATGGTCGAGGCTCTCCTCGCGGTCTACCGGCTGGACCTCGCCGGCGCCGACGCCCATCTCGCCGTCCTCCCCACGGTGTCCAGCACCGAGCGGCTGCGGCTCACCCCGTGGTTCGTCCTGGACATGATGCACGCCATGATCCGCAGCCTGCGCGGCGACGACGACGGGGCCCAGGCCGTGCTCGACGGCGCCTTCCACGACGGCAGCGCCCGGGTCACGGCGGACTCCTTCGCCGGTCGTGTCCTGCTGGCGACCCTCGTCGCACTGACCATCGACGCGGGCAACCCGACCCGCGCCCGCAACCTGCTGGCCGCGCGCCCGACGACCGCGAGCTCCCCGAGCGCCCGCGCGCACCTTGCGCTGCGCGCGGGCGACACCCATGACGCTGTCGCGATCATCACCAGCGGGCTGTGGCGGACCGGGGCCAACACCTCCGAGCGCGTCAACCTGCACCTGGCCGACATGCACATCCGGCACTCCGTCGGCCAGCGCGGCGCCGCAGCCGCCGCTGTGCGGCGCGCGCTCGAGGTCGCGTCCCCCGACCTGCTCTATCCCTTCGCGACGGCCGACCGCGCCGTCCTGGTCGACCTGTCCGACGACGTCGCGCAGCTCAGAACCGTCCTGGCCCGGATCGACGCGGCGGGCATCGCGGAGCGACCGACCGAGCACGAGCCCCTGGTCGACCTGTCCGAGCGGGAGCTCGCCGTGCTCGGCGAGCTCGAGGAGACTTCGTCCATCGAGCTCGTCGCACGGCACCTGTTCGTCTCGGTCAACACCGTCAAGAGCCAGATCCGGTCGCTGTACCGCAAGCTCGGGGTCAACAGCCGTGAGAGCGCGCTCGCGGAGGCCTACCGGCTGGGGTTCCTCGGGCTCGTCCCCCGCTGATGCTCCGGCGTCCGGCGCTGCTGCACGCCCGAGACCAGACGACAGCGGGTGCGACCGGTCCGGTCGCACCCGCTGTCATCACTGCGTCGTCAGCGTGCCATGGTCACTGCGTCGTCTCGCGCCTGCGACGGCGCGCCACGAGCATCCCACCGAGGCCGAGCAGCAGCACGGCGGTCGCAGTCAGCGCACCGATCCCCGCGACACCCGTCCATGGCAGCACGTCGGTGGACGGCACCGTCCCGCCGCCGGTCTGCGGGAGCAGCGCATCCGGTGGCGTCTCCGCTCCCGGCGTGACCGGTCGCGGCTCGAGGGTGACCGTGTCGGAGTCGGTGTTGTCCTCCAGGGTCGACTCCTGAGTCGGAGTGGTCACTGTCGCGGTGTTGACCACCGACGGGTACGCCGCCTCGACCAGGACGCCGCGGACCTGCACCTGAACCGTCTCGCCGGCGGCGAGGTCGCCGACCAGCGCGCAGCTGACGGTGGTCCCACCCGCTCCCGGGGCCCCGACGACGCAGGCGTCCCACCTCCCGGTGAGTCCGGTGGCCCTGACATCTCTCAGGCCTGCGGGCACGGGGTCGGAGACCACGACGTCGGAGGCTGCGCGAGGTCCGTGGTTGGTCACCTCGAGGAGGAAGGTCACCTCGTCACCGAGGGTGAACCGGTCACCGGAGTGCGACTTCGTGATGGACAGGTTGACGAAGGTGTTGGTGACCGTGACCGCGTTGAGCGCGCTGTCCCGATCGATGGTGACCTGCGCCGGCGTGTCCGTCGGAGCGTCCTGACCTACCTGGTAGCTGACGATCGCGTCACCCGGGCCGGCCTCCAGGACGTCGCAGACGGCGCCCACGGGCAGCCCGCTGAGCGTCCGTGACTGACCGCCTTCGAGCGTGAAGGACGCGTCCGCCGGGTCGAGGGCGAGCACGGACCCCCGGTAGGTGCACGTCACCGTGAAGGGGAACGCCGTCCCGGCAGGCAGCTCGGCGTCGTCGGCCAGCACCTTGGACACCGTGAGACCGGCGGCCTCGTAGGTGTTGGTGATCGCCAGCACGTTCTCCGCGGGCGTGGACCCTGCCGTGACGTCGATCGTCGCCGACGAGGCCGCGGCCGGATCGAGGTTCGCCGGAGCGTAGGTGACGAGAGATGCCGTCCCGCTCTGGGTCTCCTGGACCGCACACGTCGAGCCGATCGGCACGTCGGCGAGCACGGCGGTGAAGGCGTTGCCTGCGTCGAGGGTGACCATCCCGTTGTCGTGCAGCGTCACGGCTGTGCGTGCACCCGACGGGTTGGTCGGGTCCGTCGGGACCGTGCACAGGACCTGCGCTTCGAAGGACTGACCCGCTGCCACGTCGAAGGCCGTGTCGTCGACGACGGTCTTGGTGACGGTCACCTCGCCGTGGGGCAGGCGGACGCCTGCCTTGCGGGGTTGAGAGACGTAGGACTTGCTCGGGTCTGCGGTGTCGAACACCGCGGTGTAGCCGAACGTGTTCCAGGCGTCGTACCCCTGCCACCCGTCACCGGCGAGGCTGTAGGGAGCGTCCATCGTCCACGCCACGCGCACAGCGTCACCGGCGAGCAGCTTGTCTCCCGGGGATTCCGGGAAGTCGACGACGAACTTGAAGCCGGTCACCGTGGTGGGGTCAGCGGGAGGGGTCGTCGACCAGTCACCGCCGGCAGTCGCGGTGTAGTCGACGGCCGGATCGGCCGCCGTCGAGTAGAGCACGGTGAGCGTGGAGCCGACCGCGTTGGCGAAGCCCGGGTCGAGGGTCGGCGTAGCGCCGTCCCAGGTCGGATGCCACTGCGTGCCGCGAGGGATGTTCGTCAGCTCACCCACGTCGCCGTCGTGGGGAAGCACGTCGACGAGCACGAGTCTCGCCGTGTCGACGTTGCCCGCGCGGGCCATCGTCCGCCACTGCATCTTCCCGCCCGGGGCGACGTGAGCCACGCACGGGTAGGCGACGTAGCCGTCCGCATCGGCGATGCAGGCGTCGGCCGGGTCGTTGGTCACGGCGTTGATGGCCCCGAGGTCTGCGGGCCAGGCGCGGACGTCCTTGCGCGAGGTGAAGGCACCGGACTCGATGATGTTGATCGTCGCGGGGGTTCGGCACGAGGAGTCGGCCGCCTCGAAGGTCCTCGCTGAGCCGTCCAGCCCGAGGCACTGGGCCGAGGTGATGGTCCGGGTCGTGGAGGTGGTGCTCAGCGCGAAGGTGTTGGTGACGTTGCCCAGCGCGGAGGACCGCACGAGCATCGGGAGTGTCACCACGACCCGCTCACCCGGCTGCAGGATCGTGCCCGCGGGCCAGGTGACACGCGCCGAGTGGGCAGGCACGACAAGCCCGTCGATGGTCTGCTCGACACCGGTCGAGTTGTACCTCAGGGCAGCCGGTGACTGCAGCGCGGCGTCGGCGGCGCCGGTCGCGTCGACGCTCCACGGGCGCTCACCGGTGCCGGCCGCGAGGCCCGTCTCCAGGGTGTCAACCGTCAGCAGCGGGCCTCTGGGGTCCACCGGCAGGTAGTCGGTCACGACAGGGTCGATGATGTCCGCGGTCCCGGAGTTGACGAAGGTCAGCTTGAAGTCGACGATCTCACCGGGCTTCTGGTCCCCGGTCGGGGTCTTCTTCACTGACACCGCGATCGTGCCGGCCCGGACGGAGAAGAAGCTCGAGGCCGTCCGCGGCGCGCTGGGCAGCCCGTCCGCCCGTTCGGCGCGACCGGTCACAGTGTTGCTGACCTGTCCCACGACGGTCTCGCCCGGGTTGGCGACCGTGTCGGAGAACGTCGCCGGCACACCACCGGCGGCGCTCGGCACCTGGCCACCCGAGCGCAGCTCGGGTCGCAGCGTCCCGGTGACGGCAACCCTCCCGACCGCCCCGGGCGAGGCGAGCAGGCCCGGGCCGGTGAAGACCACCCGGACCCCGGTCACGTCCTCCCAGGCGACGTCCGCCGGCAGGGCGAGGTCCCCGTTCACGGCCACCGGCACCGCGGTGCCCGTGGTCCAGGTCCCGCCGGTCGTCGTGAGGTCTGCGCCGTCGGCCGTGAGTGTCGTACCGGTGCGGACGTCGAGGCGCACCGTGTCCGCGCCCCCGGGGTAGCTGAGGAGCTTGACCCCGGTCGTGGTGACCGCGTTGTAGAAGGTCGGAGACGTGTCCTCGAGGGTGAGGGTGTCGGCGTCGGAGTTGCCGACGTTCTGGATCCCCAGCGTCGCGGTGACCGGTGACCCGGAGCTGGTGTCACGGTGGACCACCGTCGGGTTGACGGACTTGGTCACCGCGACGTCCAGGGAGCGCGCGCTCAGGGTCAACGCGTCGACCGCGGTGTCGAGGACCGGCGCCAGGACGCATCCCCCCTGTGCCTCCGGGGAGGTCGAGTAGGGGTCCTCGAGCTCACGACCCGTCGAGGCGGGCTCGCAGACCCGAGAGTCTGCGGCCGCGACGCCGACCGTGTTGGAGATCGTCGTCTGCGCTGTGGGTGCGGTGCCGTCGACCCGGTTCGTCTCGCGCAGCTGGGTCCCCAGCGTCACGGTGCCCAGGGCGTTCGTGGTGATCCGCCCGGTGAAGACGACCTTGACCTGGATGACGTCGGCGAGCGTCGCCTCCGAGATCGGCAGCGTCGCTGGTGTCGTCGAGAACCCGGTGCCGGTGTTGAGGTAGACCGCGGTGGCGGTCGTGCCGGTCGGCGCCGTGGTGGCCAGGCTCGTGATGGTGAAGACGGAGAAGGGGTCCGTCGCACTGCCCGCCGCCGGAGTCGGCGGGAGCTGCGGTTCGACGACCGTCAGGGAGTCGACGGCGGAGCCGCCGGTCGTGTTGCGCACCGTGGTGATGACGGTCGCGCGCGGGTAGTCCACCTGGGCGGTGCCCGCGGCGGGGACGCCGAGGTCGCGGGGAGACTGGCCGAACGCGTTCGCGCGCAGCCAGGTCTTGGTCGCCTGGACCGCGAGGGTCATCGGCAGGATCGTGACCGTCCGCTCTGCGGCGGGGTTGCCGACGCCGCCAGACCCGATCGTCGCCGTGGTCGCCCCGACTGTGCCGAGGGCGATGGCATCGTTGACGACCTTGCTCCGACAGTCGAGCGGGTTAGCCGGGTCGGTGGGCGCGGGCAGCGCCGCGCACGCGCCGGCGTTGTAGTAGCGGGCGTCGTTGACCGGCGCCCCGCTCGCCCGGAGCGTGTCGCGCAGGCGCGCGGCCACGGACATCGTGCGGGAGTGGTCGGCTGCGGGGTTCACCGCGACCCCAGCCTGGGTCGCGGTGGGTGCGATCGCGAGCCGCCAGTCACCAGCAGCCACCATGGCGGCGACAACCGCGTCGCGCTCGGAGGGTGACCGGGGCTCGTACACCAGCCGGACGGCGCCGGCGACGGCGCGGTCCGCGGGGGTCAGGGTCACGCCGGGGAACTGACCGACGCACCCGGAGGGGCACGGGGAGTTGGTGATGGATCGCCAGGTGGAGAGCGACGTGTCGTAGATCTCCACGGCTGCGACCTTGTCGAAGACGAGGTAGGGGTCGTAGGACACCCCGGCGATCGCGGCGGGACCGGAGGTGATCCGGTTGACGGAGACGACGTCAAAGGCGTCCCAGAAGCTCCCGTGGCCCAGGACCGGGGCCCCGGTCGCGTCGGCGGCGTCAGCGATCGTCACCGAGTCGTAGTCGCTCGCGCCGAGCGTGCTCCACCCGATGGTCACCGGGACGGTTCCAGAGGCGCCTTCGGTGACGGTTCCGGTGACCGACTTCACGAGGGGCGCGGTGCCCGGTCCGCTGGCCGGGTTCACACCGGTGACGGTCGGGCAGGTGGTCGTGGTGGCCGATGCGGTCACCGCGGGGAACCCGGCCAGCGACGCCTGTGCGACGGCGCAGTTGGCGACCGTCGTCCCGTCCTCGAAGGCGTCAGCGGCCAGCCCCGCCCGCACGGCGAAGGTGACGTTGGCCTGGACGCTCTGTCCGTCCGGGAACCCGGTGGGGCGGGTGAAGACGAGACGCACGCCGGTCGCACCGGCGGGGATGGCGGAGAGGTCCTGGTTCGCCAGGGCGCTGCCGGGGACGGTCGCGATCGACGTCCATCCAGCCTCGCCGGGCGCGGAGACGCTGGTCGTGTACTCGATCGAGAGGGTGTCACCGGCCGCGACCGGGGTTCCCACCAGAGCGACGGGTTCGAAGACCTCCCACCAGCCGGCGTTGCCGGCGGACTGGTAGCTCGAGTCTTCGATCACGAGACGCGTGGGCTTGGTGTTGCCGGCTCCGGAGGCCGTTCCGACCCTGGACGTCGCGGAGAGGACGGCGGTGGTCCTGGACCCGGGGGTGGTGAGGATCGAGGAGCTGGTCAGCCGCTTCGCGACACCGACGCCGACGGTCGGTTCGACGAGCGTGAGCGTGCTGCACTCGATGTCCGCGTCGGACTCGAGGGTGGTCACCCCGAGACCGTCGACCAGTCCGACGGTCGCCGCGACGCAGTTCCTCATCGCCGGATGGGTCGCGTCGGTGATGTGCGCGCCGGGGCGCGGCAGCACCTGGTAGGGGACCGACGCCGACTGGCCGACGGCGATGGATCCGGCGGGTCCGGTGAAGGAGATCGAGAAGGAGGTGACGTCGGTCCACGTCTTGCCCGAGCTTCCGGTGAAGTCCGCCATCGCGGTGGGCAGTGTGTTCGCGGCCGAGGCGACCGCCGTGCCGGTGGTCGTGTCGGAGTAGGTCACCGAGACGGTCGCAAGTGTCGCGCCCGCGGGCCACGAGACACCTGCGCCGGTGCCGTTCGTCCCGAAGCCGTCGAAGGCGAGTCCGGCCGGGCCGAAGAAGTCTTCCCCCCCGGCGGCGGGATCGGTCACCCGGATCTGGTTGACCGGGATGTTCGAGGTGTTCCTCCCCGTGATCGTCACCGTGCTGCGGGTTCCGGTGAGCGGGATGGAGGTCGGCGAGAACGCGGACTTGGTGGCGGTCGCCGCGAGCTGGGCGGCGATGAGCTCGAAGGACGCCTCCGCGGTGACCGGGGTCGAGGGCAGCGGGGTGGCGTCGACGTCTCCCGTGGTGATCACGGTGATCGTGTTCGAGACGGTCCCGGCGGCCACCGCCGTACCGGGGTCGGAGCGCAGCGTGCTGCGCTGGGCCAGGTCGAGCGCGACCGAACCCGCACCCGGCTCGATGTCCGTACCGGTGAAGTCGAAGCTGATCCCGGTGATCTGGTCCGCGGCGATCTCCGGAGGCAGGGCGATGGCGGGCTTGGCCGAGGCCCGCGACGCGAGCGACCCTCCGGGTCCGAAGGTGGTGACGGTGACACCGGTCGCACCGGCGGGCCACACGACGGCCCCGACTCCCACGAGGTCGAAGGAGTCGAAGGCCGTCCCGGCCGCGGGAACGGCCGACGGGACGGAGGGCTCCTGGACGAGCAGCGACTGCACCGGGAGGTTCGAGGTGTTGGTGAACCCGAGGGTCACGCTCTTGGCCGCACCGGGCTCGACGATCTCGTCGGGTGATCCGGCCCCCGAGGGGCTCGTTCCCGAGACCCCCCATGCCTTCGCGGCGAGCGCGCTGACCTCGGGGGTGACGTTGACGGTCGCGTCGACGGCCGACGTCTTGGTGAGGCGGTTCGCGGCCGACATGGTCGCCGTGTTCGTCACCGTGAGGTCGCCGTCGGAGTGCGCCCGGGCCGGGAACCTCACCTCGATGCCCAGCGAACCGACCGCGCCCTCGGCGAGTCCCTTGACGCCCGGGGAGAACTCCTTGTCGAACGCCACGGTGATCGTGCGCCCGTCGGGCCCGGTGGTCACCGTCCCGGGGGTGGCCGGGTCGAGCAGACCGATCCCGACGATCTCGAGCGGGGCCGGGATGGTGTCGACGATGGTCGCGTCGATGCAGCTCGAGGTGTTGCTGAAGCAGTCGTAGCGCAGCGTGTAGGTAAAGGTCTCGAGCGGGGCGACGATCGACTTGGACACCGTCTTGTCGAAGTTCATCTCGTTGGTGTCGTCCGCGGCGGTGGCCGTCGGTGCCAGTCCGACGAGCATCGTGGACAGCACCGCGAAGGACCCGATGCTCGCCGCCCACCGAGCGACCGTCCCGCGGCCCCATCGCAACGAGGGCCCGGTGATCCGGGAGGAGAACGGTGAGGGAAGACGCATCGCGAGGTGTCCATCTGTCGGGAGGTGCGCCCCGGCTGCAGGTGCGGGGCTGAAGGCTCATCGAACCTATGGGGCGCACCAGCACCCGATCCCTCTGTCCGAGGTGAATGTGGTGGTGAAACCCCCCTCACCCGGTGCACACGCCCCGACGCGAGGAGGGTGTGGTCCGTGTCTCCCGGCCGGGAGACACGGACCACACCCTCGATGTGGCGACCTGCGGGTCAGACTCTCGCGGGCACCCCTGCGCCGACCTCGGCAGCGGTCTCGGCGGCGTCGGCGGCCTCGGCCGCCACGTCGACCCCGTCCGCGAACAGGTCCTCCGAGCTGGCCGAGGCGTACTGCTCGAGGTCCAGGATCCCTTCCCGCTTGGCCACGATGACCGGGACGAGCACCTGACCGGCGACGTTGACCGCGGTGCGGCCCATGTCGAGGATCGGGTCGATCGCGAGCAGCAGCCCGACGCCAGCCAGCGGCAGGCCCAGGGTGGACAGCGTCAGGGTGAGCATGACGATCGCCCCGGTCAGCCCGGCGGTCGCCGCCGAGCCGATGACGGACACGAACGCGATGAGCAGGTAGTCCGTGATCGACAGGTCGATGTTGAAGATCTGGGCGATGAAGATCGCGGAGATGGCCGGGTAGATCGAGGCGCAGCCGTCCATCTTCGTCGTCGCCCCGAGCGGGACGGCGAAGGAGGCGTACTCGCTGGGCACGCCGAGGTTGCGCTCGGTGACCCGCTGGGTGACCGGCAGCGTCCCGATCGAGGACCGGGAGACGAAGGCGAGCTGGATCGCGGGCCACGCCCCGCGGAAGAAGCTCGTGACCTTCAGCCCGTTGGTCCGCAGCAGCACCGGGTAGAGGACGAACACCACGAGCCCGAGCCCGAGATAGATGGCCGCGGCGAAGGTGGCCAGCGGGGCCAGCAGGTCCCAGCCGTAGGCGGCGATCGCGTTGCCGATCAGGCCGAGGGTCCCGAGCGGGGCGAGGCGGATGATCCACCACAGGATCTTCTGGATGATCTCCAGCGCCGAGCGGTTGAAAGTCAGGAACGGATCGGCCTTGGACCCGACCTTGAGCGCGGCGATGCCCACGATCAGGGCCATCACCACGATCTGCAGCACGTTGAAGGAGATCGCGGTGCTCGCGGTGATCGCTCCGCCGTCGCCCAGCTCAGCTGAGGTCTTCGCGGCCGCGCCGAGGAAGTTCGCCGGCAGGATCGAGTCGAGGAAGTCCAACCAGGAGCCGGTCCTCCCTGCCTCGAAGCCCGCCGAGGAGTCGAGCGTGGTGTTCTTCCCCGGGCGCAGCACCAGTCCCAGGCCGATCCCGATGACCACCGACACGAGAGCGGTGATCGCGAACCACTGCAGCGTCTTCCAGGCCAGCCGGGCGCCGTTGGCGACGTTGCGCAGGTTGGTGATCGAGGCGACGATCGCGGTGAAGACGAGCGGCGGGACGATCGTCTTGAGCAGCAGGACGAAGGACGACCCGATCGTGTCGAGCGTGGTGGTGAGCCAGTTGGGGCTGCCGGTCGGGCTGCCGTCGTCGACGGTCCCGATGGACAGCGCGGCCCAGCCGAGCAGCACACCGAGCACGAGCGCGCCGATGATCTGCACGCTGAACGACGGCGCACGCAGCCACCGGGACTTCGGCTGCCGCGCGGTGGTGGGCTTGAGCGACGACGCGGAGCCGTCTGTCGCGAGCGGGGTGGGTGGAGTGGGCACGGTCGGGCCTTTCACAGGGATGCGTGCGCGGCAGCGACCCGGGGACGGGAAGGAGCGGTCGCGGCGCGCAGACGTCTCACGCGGTGGGTGCACCGCGCGGGTCACGGGAGGGCAGAGCAGTGGTGTGGGGTGGTGTGGGTTGGCGTGAGCCAACGGCAGCGCTGCGGAGGGAGCAGGGCCGCGGCCAGGACGGCGAGGGGGCTGTGTCGCACGGGGGCTACCGTCACGAGATCACTGCGCACGGACGGCGCAGTGCCGGTGACGGAGCGGGCCCGACGACGGAGCGGGGCCTCGGGTCAGCTACAGGTGCTGCGACAACAACCGGTGAGCTCCGTCAGCGAGCTCGCGTGACCGAGGTCAGCGGCGCGGTGAACGGTGATGCTCCACCTGTTAGTCACAGTCTGGTCTCCTGAGGTTTGTCGCGGCGAGTCCGCGCCGGTCAACTGTAGTACGCAGCGTTAACATCTTAGTCGCCACATCCATTCCCACCGGGGAGAACCCCCACCACGCTCGCACAACCTCGACCGACAGGTGCCGCATGCTCGACCACCGGTCCACGTTCGGCTCCGGTCACCCCGAGCCGGTGATTCCACCCGTCCCCGCGGGGTACCTCGAGCGTCCCCGGGTCCGCCAGGTGCTCGACGCCGCGCACCCGATGACGGTGCTGCGCGCGCCCGTGGGATTCGGCAAGACCGCCGCGCTCGCCTCGTGGTTGGGTGACGCCGCCCGCACCACACCGGGAGCACCGGGAACACCGGGAACACCGGGAACACAGCCGCTGGGAAGCACCGTTGGAAGCACCGTTGCCTGGCACGGCCTGACCGCTCCACCCGTCTCCTCGCCCTCCTTCTGGGCCGCGCTCGCCGCAGACCTCCGCGCCGTCCTCACCTCCCCCACGTCGACGTTCCGCCTCTCGACCTACGGCGACATCCTTGACCTGGTCACCGGACTCACCTCTCCCCTGCTCCTCGTCGTCGACGGGCTGGAGGCCGCGATCAGCAGCCGGACCAGCTCGTCCCCGGTCGGCGAGATCATCACCGACCTCGTCGACCTCCTGCACTCCTCGACGCAGCTGCGGGTGGTGATCTCCTGCCGGCCCTACGGGGCCCTCGCCATGGATGCGCTCTTCGGGTGCGACGCCCAGATCCTGGACTCCGACGCGCTGATCCTCACCGAGGCCGACACCCTCGACCTGGCCCGCGCCGCCGGCGTCCCGATGACCCCTGCGCAGGCCCACCACCTGCAGAGCAAGCTCTGGGGGTGGCCGGCCCTGACCTGTTCTGTGGTGCACAGGCTCAGCTCCTCGCGAGCCGGGTACACCGAGTCCAGCTGGGAGGCTGGGCCTGAGTACCTGGCGACCCTGGACACCGAACGCCTCGACCCCGAGGTGAACCACTTCCTCCGCCAGGTCAGCATCCTCGACCCCCTCACCGGCCCCCACGCAGCCTGCCTCACCGGGTCTCCCGACGCGGAGCGGGCGCTCGCCGACCTGGAGCGGTGCGGGCTCGCCCGCTCCGTCGTGCGCGGTGGCGAACGGCACTACACACTGCAGCCCGCCATCGCGCACGCGATCATGACGAGCCCTGCCGCGGCTGCCGAGCACGCACCCGCGCACCGCCACGCAGCGAAGATGCTCTGGAACAGACCCGCACTCGCCCTGCGGCACGCCGTCCTCGCTCAGGACTGGGATCTCGTCCTCTCGATCTGCGACGCCCAGACGGTACGGCTCGTCCTCGACCACCCGCAGGCCCTGCTCGCCTCGCTCCAGCGCGTCCCGGCGGACTTTCTCGGGAGGAGCCCCGAGAACGCACACCTGCGTGAGGTGCTGGCCCGCTTCGACGACGACGGCGCTCTCGCCGCCACGGCGTCGCCCCGCCCCGGCGAGACGCTGGACGCGCCTGCCCTGCGCCGGGCGTTGACCGTGGCGACCGCTCAGATCCTCGCGCTGCGGTCCTGCCACCATGACGTGGAGGCCCACGACCTCGTCGTCCGGTGCGCAGAGGTGCTGCTCCGGCCGGGGCTCCCGCTCGAGGCGACGGGAGCGGCGCTGCCGCTCTACCTGCTGCACGCCGGGATCACGCGCTGCCTGGTCGGCAACCTCACGGCGGCGGTCGCCGACTTCGAGGAGTGCGCCGAACGCGCCAGCACGGGGATGGAGTTCCTGGCCCGGGCCGCGGTCGAGTACACCGCACTCGCCCTGGCGCTGCTCGGTGATCTCACGGGCGCCAGTGAGGCGCTCGAGCGGTCTCGCCGGTTCTCCCGTGCCCTCGCGACCCTCCAGTGCGTCGACGACCGGCTCGACCACTTGGTCGGCGCGCTGATCGCGATGGACCAGCTGCAGCTCACCGAGGCGTGGAACCTCCTCCCGCCTCAGGACTCCACCCCCCGGCCTGGGGTGCCCCCGGCATGGTTCGTCGACGAGCATGTCCGGGCGCACCTGCGGGTTCTCCGGGGGGACCTCTTCTCCGCGACGATCGGCCTCAGCCGGGCGCTGGCCGACCGGCGCACCAGCCTGGGGCGGGGCACCCTGTCCGCGCGGTTGCTCACCGCGACCGGGGCCACGATCAACGTCTGGGGTGGCAACTCCACCCGGGCGAAGAACTTCCTCGACGTCGTGCCCCGCGTCAAGCTCGTGGACGCGGTGCACGCCGACGTCGCCCTCCAGGTGGGCGACGTCGACGCCGCGCTCGCCATCGCGGACCAGGCCCTGGCCGAACCGGGCGTGCCGGACCGGCTCCGGGTCGAGATGCTGCTCACCCGCACGGTGGCGCGCGACCGTCAGGGCGACCGGACCGGGGCCGCAGCAGACCTGCGCCAGGCGATCGCCACAGCAGACCCGCTCCTGCTCCGCCCGTTCCTCGCGCTTCCCCGCGCGCTGCTCGCCGAGCTGGTGGTGCAGGTGCCCGAGGCCTCCGCGGTCCTGGCCCGGCTCGAGGCCTCCGGGATCACTCTCACTCCGATCGAGCACCAGCCGATGATCACGCTGTCCGCCGACGAGCTGATCCTGCTGCGCGCGCTCGACGCCGGTGCCACGATCGACGCCATCGCCTCGGGACTGGGAGCATCCGTGATCGACACCCTGGCCATGGTCGAGGAGCTGTTCGAGGCCCTCGGCGTCCCCGATCGCCTGGGCGCCGTCGCCGCCGGCCACATGCTCGGCTTCCTCGGCGTCCTCGGCCCCTGACCTCCGCCCCCCACCGGTCGCTGAGTGCGGGCGAACGGCTGCCTGGCGTCCGGTTTGTCCAGCCAGTTGCCCGCACTCAGCGGATCTGGTGGCCGGTCAGGGCGGTGCGCATGCGGGTGACGGCCTCGTCGAGGATGGGTCGGCTCGTCGCGAGGTTGACCCGGAGGCGGCCTTCACCGCCGGGCCCGAACGGCAGACCCGAGGTGAACGCCACCTTCCCGCGCTTGAGGAAGAACCGCGCCGGGTCGTCCCCGAGCAGCTCCCCGTCGGCGTCGCGCACCGCCCGGCAGTCCACCCAGGCGAGGTAGGTCGCCTCCGCGGGGTGGACCACGGCGTCGGGCAGGTGGTGGGTGAGCAGGTCGGTGAAGTGCGCGCGGTTGACGTCGACGCCGGTGAGCACCTCGTCGAGCCAGCCGCGGGCGTGGGTGAGCGCAGCCGCGTGGGCGATCGCGGCCAGGTGGCTCGCGCCGTGGCCGGCGACCTCGGCGATGGCCGCGACGTCGGCCGTCGCCTCGGGGCCACCGATCGCCAGCGCAGCCTTGAGACCGGCCAGGTTCCAGGCCTTGGAGGCCGAGACGATGCTGATCGCGTTCTCCGCGCCCGGGACGGTGACGATCGGGGTGAAGACCGGGCCGAGCTCGCGGCCGGAAGCCGGTGATGTGATCGGGGCGTGGATCTCGTCCGCGACGATCCGGACGCCGTGGCGCCGGGCCAGCTCGGCGAGGGCGGCCAGCTCAGCCGGGGTGTGCGCAGTGCCGGTCGGGTTGTGCGGGTTGCACAGCAGGAAGACCGACGCGCCGACGAAGGCCTCGTCCAGGGCCGCGAGGTCGAGGCGGTGGTCGGCGGTGAGGGGCGCCACGCGCACCGCACGGTCGGTGTCCCGGACGAAGGCGTGGAACGGCGGGTAGACCGGGGTGTTGACCACGACCGTGTCCCCCGCCCGGGTGATCACCTTGAGCACGTCGGTGATCGCGATCATGACGTCGGTGAGCATCCGGGCCTTCCCCGGGTCCAGCTCCCAGCCCCAGCGGTCCGCGGCGAAGCCGGCGAAAGCCTCGGCGTAGCCGGTCCCGCCGGGGTACCCGGTGTCTCCGCGGCGCAGCGCGTCGGTCACCGCGGCGATTACCGGCTCGGCCTGGGGGACGTCCATCTCGGCGACCCACAGGGGCAGCACGTCGGGGCCGTAGTGGCGCCACTTCTCGCTCGTGCGCGTGCGCAGCTCGGCGAGGGAGAGGGAGTCGAAGATCGTCGTGGGGAGGTCTGGTGCGCTCACGCCTCGACCGTACCTCGTCCCCCCAGCACGGCCGGGCCAGCACGGCCCGGCCAGCACCGCGACCCTGGCCGGCACCGCGAGACGGCGTCGGACGGCGTCCGCCGTGCTTTCGCCCTCACGCGGGAGCAGAGTAGGTCCCATGGACGCCATCGAGATCACCGGCCTGTCAAAGGCCTTCGGGAGCACCCAGGCGCTGGACCGGCTCGACCTCACGGTAGCCACGGGTGAGGTGCACGGCTTCCTCGGCCCCAACGGCTCCGGGAAGTCCACGACGATCCGGGTGCTGCTGGGGCTGCTCAGCGCGGACGCCGGCGCGGTCTCCCTGCTCGGCGGCGATCCCTGGCGCGACGCCACCACCCTGCACCGCCGCCTCGCCTACGTCCCCGGCGACGTGAGCCTGTGGCCGTCCCTGTCGGGTGGGGAGGTGATCGACCTCATGGGCCGCCTGCGCGGCGGCCTCGACCAGCGACGCCGGGCCGAGCTGCTCGAGCGCTTCGACCTGGACCCGTCCAAGAAGGGCCGCAGCTACTCCAAGGGCAACAAGCAGAAGGTCGCGATCGTCGCGGCTCTCGCCTCACCGGTCGAGCTGCTCATCCTCGACGAGCCGAGCTCGGGTCTGGACCCGCTCATGGAGTCCGTGTTCCAGCAGGTCATCGTGGAGGAGAAGGAGCGCGGGCGGACGGTCCTGCTGTCCAGCCACATCCTGTCCGAGGTCGAGGCGCTCTGCGACCGGGTGAGCATCGTGCGTGCCGGGCACGTGGTCGACACCGGATCCCTCGCCCAGATGCGGCACCTGACCCGCACCGCCCTCACCGCGGTGCTCGACGCCGTCCCGCCCGGACTCGCCGACCGCGACGACGTGCACGACCTTCTCGTCACCAGCGTCCCCGGCGGTCCGGTCACCGTGCGCGCTGACGTCGACACCGTGTCCCTAGGACGGGTGCTGACCGTCTTCGCCGGAGCGGGACTGCAGTCGTTGACCAGCCAGCCGCCCACCCTCGAGGAGCTCTTCCTGCGGCACTACGCCGCAGCCCCGGCGCAGCAGGCAGGTGCCCCCAACGCCGGGCAGGCCACCGGGAGGCACCCATGACCCACGCGCCGGACACCCTCGCGACCACACCCGCGCAGCCCCGCCCACCGGCCCGTTCCACCGCGGTGACAGGCGCCGTCGCGTTGTTCCTCCTGGCGCTGCGTCTCGACCGGGTGCGGATCCTGGCGTGGATCTCGGCGGTCGTGCTGCTCGTCGCGTCGAGCTACCTCGCCTACGAGACGGTCTTCCCCGACGCCGCCGCGACCGCCCAGCTGACGGCCTCCTTCAGCTCGAACGCCGCCTTCACCCTGCTGCTCGGACAGATCCACGACCTGAGCACCCCGGGCAGCTTCACGGCGTGGCGCTCGATGGGCTTCTCGAGCATCGCCGTCTCCCTCATGGCGATCTTCACGGTCGTGCGGCACACCCGTGCGGAGGAGGACTCCGGCCGCGCCGAGCTTGTCGCCTCCGGGGTGGTGGGCCGCCACGCGGCCCTGGCCGCCGCGGTCGGTCTCGCCCTGGTCGCGTGCCTGGTCGCCGCGGTCGCGGTCGCCGTCGCCCTGGTCGCAGCCACTGCGCAGGCCGGAGCGATGCACGGGTCCGACGTCTCCGGGGCCGTCGCCCTGGGCGCGGCGATCGCTGCCCCCGGCGCGGTGTTCGCCGGCGTCGCGGCGGTCACGGCTCAGCTCGGGTCGTTCTCCCGGACCGCGAGCGCCCTGGCCGGGGCGCTGGTCGGGGTGACGTACGTGGTCCGCGGGTGGGGCGCTGCGACGTCGGGCATGGAGTGGGTGGCGTGGCTCTCCCCCTTCGGCTGGGGTGAGCAGGTGCTGCCCTACCTGGACGATCGGTGGGTGGTGCTGGCCCTCCCGGTGGCCACCACAGGGGTGCTGCTCGTGGTCGCGCACAGCCTGCTCGCCCGCCGGGACCTGGGCTTCGGGATCGTGGGACCGCGACCCGGTCGGGCGGCGGCGCGACCGCGCCTCGCGTCGGTGAGCGCCTTGTCGTGGCGCCTGAGCCGCGGCGCGTTCGCCGGCTGGGTGGTCGGCTTCGTGCTGCTCGGGGCGCTGTACGGGTCGGTCGTGCCCTCGATCGGCAGCCTCTTCGAGGACAACCCGGCGCTGGCGGAGATCCTCCGGCAGAGAGGCGGAGGCACGGACGACCTCACCCTCGCCTTCATGGGGATGGTCCTGACGATCCTGGCGCTGGTGGCGACGCTCAACGGCGTGCAGCGGGTGCTGCACGGGCGCACCGAGGAGTTCGAGGGGCGCGCCGAGCCGCTGCTCGCCGCGGCGGTGTCCCGTCCCGCCTGGCTGTCCAGCCACGGCATCGCCGGGCTGGTCTCGGCCACCCTCGTCTACGGCGCCGGGGTCCTGGCCTTCGGTGTCATCACCGCGGTCACCACCGATGCGGCGCCGCTGTCACAGGTGCTCGTCGCGAGCCTGACCAAGCTGCCCGCGCTCTGGGTCGTCGTCGGGCTGGCCGTGGCGCTGCTCGGCGCCGCCCCGCGGTTCCTGGCCGTGGCCTGGGCGGTGGTCGGGGTCACCTTCGTGCTCGCCCTCTTCGGTCCGCTCCTGGGCCTGCCCGACGCCGTCCTCAACCTCTCGCCGTTCAACCATGTCCCCGACTACCTCACACAGGGCCTGCGCGCTGTGCCGCTCGTGATCCTCACGGCGCTGGCCGCGGCGCTCGTCGGAACCGGATTCCTCGGGATCCGCCGCCGCGACCTCGATCAGCGCTGATCCTCGAGAGCGAACACGCCCCGCCGACCACGGGGATAGGGTGTCCCGGTGAGGACCGCGGAATCCGAGGACCAGCGTGTGGTGGGGCCCCGAGGCGGCTCGACGGTGACCGGCGCGCCCGCGCGCGGTCCGCAGATCAACCGCTCGGTGAACCTGTCCCAGCTGCTCTTCGGCGCGGCCGTGCTGGCCGTCTGCGCGGCCCTGCAGTGGTTCAGCCCGGACCGCCTCACCCACCCCCTGGTCTTCGCCGGTGTCGTCCTGGCCTTCATCGTCACCGGGGCCGCCCTGCTCATGCCGTGGAACCGGCTGGACAAGCGGTGGATCGCCCTGCTGCCGGTCGCAGACATGCTCGCCATCTTCTGGCTGCGTCTGGGCATCCCCGAGATCGGCATCGCGGTGCTCTGGGCGCTCCCGGTCGTCTGGCTCGCGACGTACTTCGGCGTGGTCGGGACAACCCTGTCCATCGCGCTCTCGATCGCCGGCAGCTGGGGTGTGCTCATGCTGCACCCCGAGCCGATCAGTCTGTCGTCCCTCACGCTGCTCGTCCTGCTCCCTCTCACGCTGACCTTCCTGGCCGCCTCGACGCACCTGAGCGCGCGACGCACAGGTGCCCAACGGGTCCTCATGCGCAAGCAGTCCGCGCTCCTGGCCGATGCGCTGAGCTCGGCCAACCAGCACGAGCAGCTGCTCACCGAGGTGCTCAACACCGTGACGTTCGGTGTTGTCCGCTTCGACCGCGACGGTGAGGTCACGCTGATCAACCGCGCCCACCGACGCATGCACGCGCCCCCGGACCGGTCCTCCTCGTCCCCGCTGCGGGACGTCGTCTACCAGGGCGACCGGGTGACGCCGTTCCGGGAGCACGACCGTCCTTACGTCCGCGCCCAGCGGGGGATGGCCTTCGACGGCGTGCTCATCTGGACCGGCGACCCCGGTCAGGAGCGCCACGCCTACCTCATGACCGCTCGGCGGCTGTTTGCTCGCGACGGCTCGTTCGACGGCACGATCCTCGTCTCGGGGGAGGCCACTGCGGAGATCAACGCGATCGCCGCGCGGGACGACCTCATCTCCTCCGTGTCCCACGAGCTGCGGACCCCCCTCACCTCGGTCCTGGGCTACCTCGACCTCGTGCTCGAACGGGACGACCTGCCCGAGGACGCCCGTGCCTGGCTCGACATCGTCGAGCGCAACAGCACACGGCTCCTCGACCTCGTCTCGGAGATCCTCACCTCCTCCAGCCGGGCGTCCAAGCCCCTCGAGATCTCCCCGGTCCCGATGGACCTGGGCGAGGTGGTGCTGCAGTCGGCGGAGTCGTTGCTGCCCCGCACCACCGAGTGGACGATCGACCTCGACACCTCCGCCGTGGAGAGCCGCCTCGTCGTCGCCGACCCGTTCCGGATGCGCCAGGTCGTGGACAACATCCTCTCGAACGCGATCAAGTACAACGTCGAGGGCGGTCACGTCGTCATCGCCCTCACCCAGATCGGCGACCGGCTGGTCCTGACGGTGACGGACACCGGGATCGGGATCTCCACCGAGGAGGTCCCCAAGCTCTTCGACAGCTACTTCCGTTCCGAGGCGGTGCGCAACACCGGCGTGCACGGCAGCGGGCTCGGCATGGGCATCGCCCGGGAGATCGTGCGCAAGCACGGCGGCGAGTTGACCGTCGCGAGCACGCTCGGCGAGGGCACGACCGTGACCGTCGAGATCCCCACGAAGGCAGCCTCATGATCCTCGACCTGCAGACGCTCTCCATGGCGACCGGTCTGGTCGTGCTCACCGCGGGGACGGTCTTCATCCTGGACACGCTCGTCCGGCGGGACAGCACGACGAGCCGGCTGTGGTCGCTGGCCTACCTCGCCGGGATCCTCACGTCGATCTCCTACATCCTGTGGGCGACCACCCCGACGGCCTGGTGGGCGGTCGCCGTCGGCAACGCTGCCTTCGTGATCAGCGCCGGGGCGATCTGGAGCGGGTGCCGGTCGTTCAACGGCAGACGCAGCCTCCTCGGCGTGGTCATGGCCACCGGCGTGCTCACCGCCGTCGCCGCAGCCCTCGAAGGGCCCGACGGCGGGGGCTGGGCCGGTGCCTCCATCTGGCTTCTTGGGGTGGGCACCTTCTCCGCGCTGAGCGCCGCAGAGACCCTCACCCGCTCCATGCGGCAGGACCTCAACGCCCGCGGTCTCTCGATCGTGCTCATCACAGAGGCCACACTCTTTCTGACCCGCTTCGTGGTGCTGGTCGGCTGGGGGACGGACAACGTCGTCTTCGAGACCTACCTCGGCACGGTGACCAGCTCGATCCTCACGATCATCCTCATGATCGTCGGGGCGGTGACGATGTCCGTCCTGCGGGCCGATGCCACCCCCCGGGTCCGGATCGGCCAGGTCGCGCGGCTGTACTCCCGCCGTGGTCTGATCAGCTGCGAGGTGTTCGGGCAGGTGCTCTCCGACCGCCTCGGGAGAGCCGCTGAGCACCACGCACCGGTCGCCGTGCTGCACCTCGCCCTGGACGACCTCGAGCAGATCCGCATGGCCTACGGGCGCTCGGCAACCGACCGCGTGGTCGACGCCTCCGCCGCGACGGTCCGCCGCATCGCCCCCCTCTCCGCCGTGCTCGGAGACGCCGGTGAGGGGCTCATGGTGGTCGCCGTACCAGCCATGGCGCCGGGTGAGGAGATCGCCCTGGCGACTGCGCTGCGTCGGGCGCTGCTCGACCTCGAGGTCCCCGAGGCACCGGGTGCCAAGGTGACCGCAAGCATCGGCGCGGCGACCACCGACCGGTTCGGCTACACAGCCGCTGCCCTGGCCGACGCCGCACGGGCCGCCTCCGACGAGGCTGTGGCAGCAGGGGGCAACCGTGTGACGAGCGCCGTGGTCCCCATCCCGGTGGCTGCGGTGGTCGTGGTGGGCACGGCATCACCGTCGGGCGCGACGGACCGGTCTAGAGCGAGCTAGGCAGGTCGCCCTCGGACGCGCCGAGCCGGCGGTGGAGCAGCGCCTCGACACGAGAGCGCAGCTCGCGGGGGCGGAACGGCTTGGTGAGATAGTCGTCGGCTCCGGCCTCGAGCCCTCGACGGACGTCGGACTCCTCCGTACGCGCACTGATCATGACGAGGTGGGTCTGGCTGAACGCCCGGATCTGGCGCGCGGTCTCCAGCCCGTCGATCCCGGGCATGCTCACGTCGAGGGTGGTCAGGAGCGGGTCGTGGTCGCGGACGGCCCGGATCCCGTCAAGGCCGTTGGTGGTGGTGACGGTGCGGAAACCCGCGTTGGTGAGAACGGACTCCAGCAGTCGGCGGATGTCACCGTCATCTTCGATGATCACCGCGGTGCGGTGCTCGGCCGACTCCATCTGGATCCTCTCTGACCACCGCGATTACCATCGCGGTCCGGCCACACTACCCCTCGGCTCGCCGTCCGGCTCTGTGAGCGCCGAACGTGCTCCAGCCGCACCGGACACACCCGTGGGAAGCACCCATCTCGTCGTGTCTCGTCGTGTCTAGTCGTGCACCCCGTGCTCGTGGCGGCTGTGCGAGGGGGGTTCGATCTGGAAGGTGGAGTGCTCGATGTTCACCGCGAAGTGCCCCGCCACGCAGGCCTGCAGGTCGTCGAGGATGCGGGGCACGTGCCCGTCCCGGAAGCACTCCTCGTCGACCACGACGTGCGCGGTGAGCACGGGCAGGTGCGAGGCGATCTGCGTCGCGTGGAGGTCGTGCACGCCGCGGACCATGTCGACCTCGAGCAGGTGCTCGCGCACGGCGTCGAGGTCGAGGCCGCGCGGGGTGGACTCGAGCAGCACCTCAAGGGTCTCTCGCAGCAGCCGCAGGGTGCGCGGCACGATGAGCGCCCCGACGAAGAGCGCAGCGACGGCGTCCGCACCAGCCCACCCGGTCGTGGAGATGACGATCGCGGCGACGATCACCGCGACCGAACCGAGCGCGTCGTTGGCCACCTCGAGGAAGGCGGCCCGCAGGTTCATGGTGTCCGAGCGGCTCGAGGCGAGAACGGCGAGCGAGACGAGGTTCCCCGCCAGCCCGATGATCCCGAACACCAGCAGCTCGGTCGAGGGAAGGTCGGGGGGCGAGGCGAGACGCTGGATCGCCTCGACGACGACGTAGACCCCGACCGAGAGCAGGACCGCTGACTGCGCCATGGCGGCCAGGACCTCGGCGCGTTGATAGCCCCACGTGCGTTTGGCGGTCGGGGGACGCAGGGTCAGGTTGGTCGCCAGGAGGGCCAGGGCGAGCCCACCTGCGTCCGTGAGCATGTGCGCGGCGTCGACCAGCAGGGCGAGGCTGCCGGTCCAGATCGCCCCGACGATCTCGACGACGAGGATGGTCGTCGTGATCGAGAAGGCGATGAGGAGCTGACGGCGGTGACCCCGCGCGTCGGCTCCCCGGGCGGCGCCGTGGCTGTGGTCGTGTCCCATCTCAGTGCCCGTCGGCGGTGTGGTGGTGCAGCCGAGGGGTGCCGTCGAGGGTGTGCTCGGCCTGGTAGATCGCGTCGGTGACGAGCTGGCGGATGTGGTCGCTCGCAAGGCGGTAGAAGACCCGCGTGCCGTCCTGGCGGGTGCTGACCATCCGCGCCAGGCGCAGCTTGGCCAGGTGCTGGGACACCGCGGACGGCGACTTCGCGACGACTCCGGCCAGGTCGTTGACCGCCAGCTCCCCCTCGCGCAGGGCGAGGAGGATCCGCAACCGGGTGGCGTCGGCGAACATCGCGAACACCTCGACCGCCAGCTCGACGAGCTGGTCCTCCTCGCCGAACCCGCTTACCTGCGTATCTGCATCCATACGCAGATTCTCACACAGTCGACTCCCGTCCTCAACCCCCACCACCCCTACCCACCACACCCCCCGGCCACCCCCGTGAGAGCACCAGTTCCGCCCTGTTCGCCCGTGGAGACGGGGCAGGAATCGTGCTCTCACGGGTGGGGGCAGGGATGGGGGGCGGCTCAGGCCGGGTGGGTGGGGGTTTGGGCTTGGGGGCGGGTGACGAGGGCGTGGGCGGTGACGATCTGGGCGTCGTCCGCGTCGGCGGCGTCGGTCTGGTCCAGCGCGGTGAGCAGGTCACGCAGCGCCTGGCGCTGGCTCTCCTCCTCGACGGGCACCTCGTCGAGGTCCACGGTGGACAACCAGAAGTGCAGCACGACTGCGTCGGCCTTCCACAGGGCAAGGTTCATGACCGGAAACTGGGCGTCCATGGGGTCAGCATCCCGCGTGGGTGCACCGCTGACAACACCGAGACTCCCACAACCGGGCATACCCGAACCAAAGGGTTGCCCAATGGCGGTGGGATCTCGATCAATGGGAGCCGTCCACCCGTCCGCTCGCCTCGCTGATCAGCAAGGACACTTCTGCGGTGAGGTTCGCTCAGGCCAGCCCGGTGAGGAATGCCTGGAGCAGCGGCCCGGCCGTCGTCGACCCGTACTCCCCGGTCTCGACGAAGACGGCGACGGCGAGGTCCCCCTGGATCGCGATGACCCAGGCGTGGTTGGTCGAGCCGTCGCCGTACTGGGCGGTGCCGGTCTTGGCCGACACCTCCCCGCCCGGTACGGACTGCAGGAACGCGCCGCCGCCGTCGGTCACCACGGCGCGCATCATCGAGCTGAGCGCGGCGGACTCCTCGGCGGTGAGCGCCGTGGCCGGAGCCACCGGCAGGTCGGAGGCCGGCGCCTCCGCCTCCTGGGCGAGGAAGGTCGGGCGGACCGTGGTCCCGGAGGCGACCGACGCCGCGACACCGGCCATGGCCAGCGGTGACGCCTGGACCTTGCCCTGGCCGATCATCGAGGCGGCGTGCTCGGTCCCGGCGGCGTCGGCGGGGACGGCTCCGGTGAAGACTCCGGGGCCGGCCTGGGGGGCCAGGCCCAGCCCGAGGGACTGCGCGGCGGAGGAGAGGTCGGCCTGGGACACCTGGCCGGCGGAGTTGATGATCGCGGTGTTGCACGAGTTCGCGATGACGTCCCGCAGGGCGATCTGGCCCGTCCGGTTCGCCGGGTAGTCCGGGTAGTTGGTGAAGGATCGGCCGTCGACGTCGGCCGTGGCCGAGCAGTCCATCATCGTCTCGGGGGTCGATCCGGTGCGGAGCAGGGCGAGGGCGGTGACGACCTTGAAGGTCGATCCGGGTGCGTACATCCCGGTGGTCGCGGTGGACAGGCCGCCGCTCGCGGGCGAGTTGGCGGAGGCCACGACAGCGCCCGTGGACGGGCGGATCGCGACGATCGCGGCGGGCACGGTCTGCCCGGCGAGGGTCGCCTCGGCGAGGGACTGCACGGTCGGGTTCAAGGTCAGGCGCAGCGGCTCGCCGGGGACCGGCTCGACCCGGAACGCGTCCCGCACGGCGGCGTCGACGCCGACGATCTCCACGGCCAGCCCGGGGGTGCCGCGCAGCTGGTCGTCGTACTGGCGCTGCAGACCGGACAGGCCCACGAGATCACCGGCCTCGATCGCGCCCTCGGACGCCTCGACGATCTCCGCGGTCGCGTCACCGGCGCGGCCGAGGATCTCGCTCGCGAACTGGCGGGTCGGTGCCAGCGGGAGGGAGGCGTCGACGAGCAGGACGCCCGGGGAGGCCCCGATCGCGGTCCAGTCGTAGTCGCCCTCGGCGCGGAGGGTGACGGCCTCGACGAAGGCCTTCTCACCGGCGCCGGTGACCTTGGCGGCGTAGGCCTCCGGGTCGATCCCGGTGAGGGCGGCCAGGGCGCGGGCGGCGCCGTCCCCCTCGGCCGCGGTGATCCGCGTCTTGTCGATGCCGACCCGCTTGACCGGGCGCTGGGTCACCAGGACGACGTCGGCGTCGCCGAGGATGTCGGCGCGCGGAGCGAGGGTGCGCGAGGTCTGCAGCCGCTCCCCCATCCCCAGGTCGGGGACGAGCAGGTCCGGTGACCACGTCACGTGCCAGACGTCCTCGACGAGGGTCATCGGTGCGGTCGTGGAGTAGGTCCACGGCGTGCCGCCGACGACCCAGGCGTAGTCGAGGGTGGCTGTCGCCGTCTCGGCGTCCTCGGCGAGGACGACGCCGGCGACGGTCACCGTGCGCGTCGCGTCGGCAAGGGGTTCCACGACGGTGTCGCGGTGGGCCGTCGCGTCGGTCGCGCTCGCCCCGTCGAAGACGACGGCGGTCAGGTCACCGCCGGCCATCCCCGCGGCCAGGGCGGTCGCGGCGACCATGGGGTCGGGGGCGTCGGAGCCGCAGGCCGCGAGCCCACCGGTGAGGAGAGTGAGCGCCAGCGCGAGCGCACCGGTGCGCCGGGCGCGCGGGCGTCGTCGGGCAGGCGAGGCGAGGGGGCGGGTGGGCGCGCACGCGGCGTGAGGCATGGCACCAAGGGAACGCGGATTCGCCCGTGATGTCCAGCCTGACCTGCGGTGGAGTCGGGGGAGATTGCGTGAAAGTGCGGTCGCCCGCCCTCACCCCAGCAGCGACGCCCGCGCTCCCGCATCCACCGGAGCGCCCAGCGGCGCCGCGCAGCACGAGGCGCCGCCCGCCTCCCCCACGAGGTCGGTCGAGCAGGCGCCGGTCTCCGGCAGGTCGAGCCGCACCTCGTCGGCGCCCGCGCGGTCTCCGGCGAGGGCGGCGGCGATGGACCGCACCTGCTCGTAGCCGGTCGCCAGCAGGAAGGTGGGTGCGCGCCCGTAGCTCTTCATCCCCACGACGTAGAACCCGGCGTCGGGGTGGGCGAGCACGGCTTCCCCGTGCGCCGGGACCGTGCCGCAAGAGTGCAGGTTCGGGTCGATGAGCGGGGCGAGGCGGCGCGGTGCCTCCACGATCGGGTCGAGGTCGAGCCGCACCTCGCGCACCATGCCCAGGTCGGGGCGGAACCCCGTGGCGTTGACGATGACGTCTGCGGTGAGGTCGAGGTCGCCGGCCCGGCACCGTCCGCGCACCCGGACGCGGCCGGCGACCGGGTCGAGTCGGGTGATCGACGTCCTCGTCACGAGCTCGATCTCCCCCGACTCCGTCGCGGCCTTGAGATCGGTCCCCAGCAGCCCACGGGCCGGCAGCTCGTCGGCGGCTCCGCCCGCGAACAGCCGGCGCGCCGATCCTCCCCGGATCGCCCAGACGATGCGGGTCGCGGGCTCGGTCGCGGCCAGCTCAACCAGGGCGAGCAGCGTCTGTGCGGCGGAGTGCCCCATCCCGACCACGAGGGTCGTCTTCCCGGCGAAGCGCGCCCGGTCGCGGCCCAGGACGTCCGGGAGCGGACCGGTGACGACGTCCGCGCTGGCCTCCTCACCGGCCGCGGGGAGGGCACCGGTGCCGATCGGGTTCGACGTCGAGAACGTCCCGGAGGCGTCGAGGACCGCGCGCGCCAGCAGGTCCGTGAACTGCCCCTGGGCGTCGACGGTGCGGACCCGGTAGGGGGCGCGGTCCCGGCCGAGCGACTGGGTCTTGTCGAGCCCGTCGCGGGTCACCCCGACCACCCGGACCCCGGTGCGGAGCAGCGGCGCGATCGCCGGGTGCGCGGCCAACGGGACGAGGTAGCCGCGCACGAGCTCGGCTCCGGTGGGCAGGGCGTCGGGGTCCGGTTCGAGCCAGCCGGTGGGGGCGAGGAGGCGGCGCGCGGCGGCGTCGATGTCATAGCGCCACGGGGAGAACAGCCGCACGTGCCCCCAGGACGCGACGGCGGACCCGGCCTCCCCCGCCTCGAGGACGAGCGGAGTGAGTCCTCGTTCGAGCAGGTGGGCGGCAGCCGCCAGGCCCACGGGGCCCGCGCCGACGACGATCACGTCGTGGGTCCGGGTCACGTCCGCTGCACTCATGTCGGTGCTCCTTGCCTCAGGTCTGAATCGACGGTCTGATTCGACAACCCTCTATATTGACTCTCATCAAACTAGCAGTCAGACTCGTGCCATGACCACCCAGAAACCCCGCGTCCTCTTCGTCTGCGTCAAGAACGGCGGCAAGTCCCAGATGGCCGCGGGCCTCATGCGCGCCGCCGCGGGCGACCGCGTCGAGGTGCACTCCGCCGGGACCACTCCCGGTGGCGCGCTCAACGCCCAGTCGGTCGAGTCGCTGCTCGAGATCGGCGTCGACATCCGCGGCGAGCACCCCCGGGCGATCGACCCCGACCTGCTGGCTGGCGCCGACGTCGTGGTGACGCTGGGCAGCGAAGCCCGCGTCGAGCCCGTTCCGGGACCGCGGTTCGAGACGTGGGAGACCGATGAGCCCTCCGCCCGCGGCATCGAGGGGATGGAGCGGATGCGCCTCGTGCGCGACGACATCGCACAGCGCGTCGAGACGCTCGCCGCGTCGCTGACCGCCACGCCGCAGGCCTAGCCTCCGCGCCTGAGTCCTCCCGCTATGGTCGGGGACATGACCGACCTCCCCGGCGCACCCGACGCCCCTGACCCGTCTCGGACCGCAGCGTTCCTCGACGCGATCACCGACCTCCTCACCGTCGTCAACGCGCGCGAGCAGAGTCAGCGCACCACCGACATCCCCACGGTCGCCGAGGTGCTCACGGAGCACCTCGGCGTCGACGCGCGCCAGGTCGCAGTCCTCTCCGAGTCCGTCGGGACCTTCCGCGCCGTCGACGCCGACATCGCGGTCGAGGTCGTCGTCGCCCGGGCCGGTGGAGGGCGCCTGCTCGGGATCGGCGGCGGGGAACAACGGCAGCATGCGTCGTTGTCGGAGATCATCGAGACCTCGGCGATGTGGCGGCACCACCCCGTCGGCGCGGTCGACTACCAGCGCAGCCCGGTGGGTCCCGACGCCGAGCGGCGCGTCGTCGCCTTCGGGCTGCACCTGTTCCACCACGGCGGTGTCCCGGTCGCGCTGCTGCAGCGGACCGCCACCCCGGCAAACGCCGGGCACGGGCGGCTCGAAGTCATCGCGACGAACGAGGAGGCCGCCTCGGCGGTGCTCCAGGAGATCCGCGAGACGATGATCAGCCACAGCGTCCTGCGCGGCCAGGTGATCAGCTTCACGGTGAGCCCCTACTCGGCGTCGAGCGGCGGGGTGACCTTCCTGCGCCGCTCACCGGTCGCGGCCGAGGACGTGGTGCTCCCGCGCGGCACGCTCGAGCGCGTCGAGCGCCAGGTGCTCGGAGTCGCCAAGCACCGCGAGCGCCTGCTCGCGGCCGGTCAGCACCTCAAGCGAGGGGTGCTGCTGTACGGGCCGCCGGGAACGGGCAAGACGCACACCGTGCAGCACCTGCTCGGCGCGGACCCGTCGACGACGGCGATCGTCCTGGCCGGTCAGGCGCTCTCGCTCGTGCGGCTGGCGACGGAGACGGCGCACGCCCTGCAGCCGGCGATCATCGTGCTCGAGGACTGCGACCTCATCGCCGAGGACCGGTCCTTCCACGACGGGCCCCAGCCCCTGCTCTTCGAGGTGCTCGACGCGATGGACGGGCTGGGTCGTGACGCCGACGTCGCCTTCATCCTCACGACCAACCGGGCCGACCTGCTCGAGCGGGCGCTCGCCCAGCGCCCCGGGCGCGTCGACCTCGCCGTGGAGATCCCGCTGCCCGACGACGAGGCCCGCCGTCGGCTCTTCCGGCTCTACGCCGCCGGGCTCCCGTTCACGGCGCCGGCCCTCGAGCTGGCTGCCGACCGCACCGCGGGCGTCACGGCCTCCTTCGTCAAGGAGGTCATCCGCCGCGCGGTCCTGCTCGCTGCCGAGGATGATCGCGACGTCGACGACGCCGCTCTCCAGGAGGCGGTCGCCGAGCTCAACGACGATGCCCAGCGGATCACCCGGTCCCTGCTGGGGACGGAGGAAGTCGGCCCACCTCTAGGCTGATCCCATGACGCCCGACATCGCCCCGCGCCCCCTGACCGGCACCGACGCCCGCGTACCGCGGATCGGCGTCCGCTTCGAGCCCGACTGGGCGCCCGAGGAGCTCCCCGCCTTCGCCCGGTGGGCCGAGGCGGCCGGCTTCGACGAGATCTGGTTCAGCGAAGACCTGCCGTGGGCCGGGGGCATCGCGATGGCCGCGACCGCGCTGGCCTGCACCGAGCTGCACGTCGGGATCGGTCTGCTGCCGGCCGTGACCCGCAACGTCGCCACCGCCGCGATGGAGATCGCCGCGCTGGCCCGGATCGCACCCGGGCGCCTGACCATCGCGCTGGGCCACGGGATCCCGTCGTGGATGGACCAGATCGGGGCGGGCACACCGCGCCGGTTCACCGCCCTGGAGGAGACCACGACGGCGCTGCGAGCCCTGCTCGCCGGGGAGACGGTGACCGCCGACGGGTACCACGTCCACCTCGACGGCATCCGGCTCGGGTTCCCGCCCGCCCAGGTCCCCCCGATCCTCCTCGGCACGACCGGCCCCACCGGGCTGGCGGTCACCGGCCGCAGCTCCGACGGCGTGGTCCTCCCCGAGATCGCCTCCCCCGACGCGGTCCGCTGGGCCCGGGCGGAGATGGCCGCGAGCGGTCCTGCGGCGACGACGGTGCTGTTCGCCATGACAAGTCTGGGCGACGACCGCGACGCGGCCCTCGCCCAGCTGCGCACGCGGATGCAGCGCCTCATCGACTTCCGGGTCTTCGACCGTCTCACCGAGATCGCCGGGCTGGGCGCCGACGGCAGCGGCGAGCTGACCGACGCCATCCTGATGTCCCTCACCGTCGGCGGGACACCCGCCGACGGTGCCCGCGCGATCGGTGACTGGACCGTCGCGGGCGCCGACACGATCGTCCTGGTGGCTGGCGCCGACGAGCCCGTGGAGAGCTACCGGCGCTTCGCCGAGGACGTGTTCCCGCTGATCGGGCGCCCGCGGTCGGGTCAGGCCCCGGCCGCCACCAGCGTCGGGTAGTCGGTGTAGCCGGCCGCGCCGGGGCCGTAGAACGTCGCCGCGTCGGGCGCGTTCTCGGGGGCTTCCTGGGCCCAGCGCTCGGCGAGGTCAGGGTTGGCGATGACGAGGCGGCCCACGGCCACCGCGTCGGCGTGCGCGCCGTCGAGCAGGGCGGCCGCCTCCGCGCGGGTGGTCACCGCGGAGAAGCCGGAGTTGACGATGACCCCGCCGTCGAACCGGGCGCGCAGGTCCTGGACCAGCTCCCCGCCGAGGTCGTTGTGCAGGATGCTCAGGTAGGCCAGGCCCAGCCCGCCGATCCCGTCGAGCAGGGCGGTGTAGGTCGCCTGGACGTCGGCGGCATCCTTCTCCCACGCGTCCTGGATGTTGTGTGCGGGTGAGATCCGCAGGCCCGTGCGACCAGCGCCGATGGCCTCGCTCACCGCCCGGATCACCTCGACGACGTAGCGTGCGCGGTTCTCCGGGCTGCCGCCGTAGGAGTCCTCGCGCACGTTGGAGGCGGGCGAGAGGAACTCGTGCAGGAGGTACCCGTTCGCGCCGTGGATCTCGACGCCGTCGAATCCGGCGCGGATCGCGTTGCGAGCGCCGGCGACGAGCGCGTCCTTGGTCGAGGCGAGCTCGTCGAGGGTGAGGGCGTGCGGGACGGGGTAGTCGGCCTTGCCTTCGGGCGTGTGGGCCTCGCCGACGATCGCGACGGCGCTCGGCGCGACGATCCGGTCGGTCCCGGTGATGAGCGGGTGGCTGACCCGTCCGGCGTGCATGAGCTGCAGGACGATGACCCCGCCCGCGGCGTGCACGGAGTCGGTGACGACCTTCCAGGCCGCAACCTGCTCCTCGGTCTCGATCCCCGGCTGCCCGGGGAACCCCTTGCCCTCCTGGACCGGGTAGGTGCCCTCGGTGACGATCATGCCCAGGCTGGCGCGCTGGGTGTAGTACTCCACGACGAGGTCACCGGGGACGCCGTCGGCGCTCGAGCGCATCCGCGTCAGCGGGGCCATCGTGATGCGGTTGGCGAGGTGCAGGTCGCCGAGGGAGAGCGGGGAGAAGAGGTCCACGGGTGAAGCCTTCCGATCGAGGGTGCAGTGCCTCCCCTCCAACCTCCGGCCACCTCCCCGGTATTCCCCCGCCCTCCTCGCATCCGCTGTCAGCGCAGGAAGGTTCGCGCGATCACCAGGTCGAACGCCCAGTCCGGGAGCAGCTTGCGGGCGGTCAGGATGGTGCGCGCCCCTTTGCCCGCCGGGTAGCGGGCCCGGGGTCGCCGCGCCGTCGAGGCCCGCAGGATCACCTGCGCGACGGCGTCGGGCCGGGTCCCGGTGCGCGGGTCGTCCGCCGCGGTGAGCGTCCGCGCGACCGACCGGGCCTGGTCCTCGTAGGCCGTCCCGGCGGAGGAGGCGAGCATGCTCTCGCGGGCGATCGCGTTCCACTCGGTGAGGATCGGGCCGGGCTGGACGAGCACCACCTCGATCCCGAAGCCCTTGAGCTCGATCCGCAGGCAGTCGCTCAGCCCTTCGACGGCGAACTTCGTCGCGTGGTACCAGGCGCCGAGCGGCTCGTAGATCCGGCCGCCGATCGAGGAGATGTTGACGATCCGCCCCGCGCGGCGCTCCCGCATGCCCGGGGTGACGAGCTGGATGAGGCGGGCCAGGCCGAAGACGTTCACCTCGAACTGGCGCCGGGCCTCGACGAGCGGGACGTCCTCGACCGCGCCGAAGGAGCCGTAGCCGGCGTTGTTGATGAGCAGGTCGATGCGCCCGGTCTCGGCCAGGATGCGCTCGATGCCCGCGGTGACGGTCGCGTCGTCGGTGAGGTCCATCGCGAAGGTGCGGATCCCGCGGGCGGCGAGGCCGGCCATCCGCTCGGTCCGCCGGGCCACCGCGTAGACGGTGTACCCGGCGTCGTGCAGCAGCAGCGCGCTCTCCTCACCGATACCCGACGACGCGCCGGTGACCAGGGCAACCATGCCAGCATGAGATGTCATGGGACCTAGTCTGCGCCCACCGGAGGCGTCGCTGAGCCGGCGGCGCTACCGCGCGTGCACGTCGAAGGCCGCGCGCAGCGCGTCCCCGTGCAGCCCCGACCCGAGCAGCAGCGCCAGCAGCAGGCGCGCCTTGACCGGGGAGAGCATCCGGCCGGGGAGGAGCCCGCGGGCGAGGAGGTCGATCTCCCCGCCCGGGTATCCGTACGTCGCGGTCGGCGCCGGCCCGGACCCGATCCGGCTGCACAGGACCACCGGGAGCGCGGCGGCCGCGAGCGCGACCTGCCCGACGGCGTCGGCCGCCACGTGCCCGCCGCCCACCCCGGCCAGGACCACGCCGTCGTAGCCGGCGGCGGCGAGGGTGGGCAGCAGCGTGAGGTCGTCGGAGACGCCCGCGCTGACGAGGGCGATGCGCGCGCCCGCCCGGGCGGGGGCCGCCAGGACGGGACGGGCCCGCGGGAGGAGCTCGAGGTGCGCGCGGCCCTCGCTGACCAGGCCGACCGGCCCGAACGGGTCGGAGCTGAAGGCGTCGAGGTGGAAGGTGCTCGCCTTGCGCACCCAGCGCGCGGCGTGCACGACGTCGGCAAACTGGACGAGCACGCCCAGGCCGCGGGCGTGCGGGTCGGCCGCCACCAGGACCGCTGCGACGAGGTTGGCCGGGCCGTCCGGGCCCGCGCTCGCCCGGTTGCGCATCGCGCCGGTGACCACGACCGGCCTGGGCGCCGCAGCGCCCAGGACGTCGAGGACGAACGCGGTCTCCTCGATGGTGTCGGTCCCCTGGGAGATCACCACGGCGTCGACGTCGCCCGGCAGCGCCGCCATGAAGGCCTCGAGCTCGAGCAGGTCGGCGAGGGTGATCGAGGCGGAGGGCAGCAGCCGGAACGCGTGCGGGACGAGGGTGATGTCCGGGACCCAGGACTGGATCTCCTGGCACATGCGGTCCGCCCCGGTCACCGGGACCACGCCCGGGCCGGCGACGGTGGACTCCGAGCTGATGGTGCCACCCAGGGTGATGAGGGCGATCGTCGTCATGAGTGGGCCGCGTCGGTGATCTCAACCATCTCGCCATGGTGTCATCTCCCCGCGGGGAGGGTGACGTCCGATGGTCGACGCCGGAGGTGCCCTGTCTGCCGGAGACCTGGTCGGGCCGGGCCGGTGTGAACGAACTCACCTGACCTGATGATCAAGTCTTGCTCACGTGCGCCTCCGAGCCGCCGATCAGGACGGGTGTCGACCCCGGCCTCCGTGCCGCCCCCCTGGTCGGCCTCGTTGACCCACGCCATCGGAGCACCACATGCGCGTCCCTTCTGCCCTGTCCCGATTCCAGGACCTGAGCGTCCGCATCAAGGTCGTCGTCGCCGTGGCGGTCGCTGCGCTCGTGGCCGTGCTCGTCGGCGTCCTGGGGATCCAGGCGCTCAGCTCCTCGGCGGCGACCTCGGCGAACCTCTACGAAGAGAACGTCCTGGGGGTGCTGCACGCCGCCGAGATGGACGCCGCCACGAGCGACATGCGCCTGATCGTCCGCGACGTGGTCCTCGCCGTGGACGACGCGAGCACCGCGGCCAAGGTCAAGGACCTTGACGTCGCGGCGGCGGACTTCGCCGAGGCAGCGGACGCGTACGCCTCCACTCCCCTCGACGACGCGCGCCACGACGCGCTCGCGGTGCTGCGCGCGACGGTCGAGGAGTACCTCACCGTCCAGCTCGAGGTCATGGTCCCGCTCGCCGAGGCGGACGACACCGCGGGCTGGGTGACTGCGAACATCGAGCAGGTGAAGCCGCTCACCGCGGTGATGAAGGAGAAGGTCGCCTTCATCGTGGACTCCGAGACGTCTCGGGGCGAGGCCGCTATCGTGGGATCCCAGACCGCTTATGAGAACCAGCGGAACCTGTCGATCATCATCCTCGTGGTCGGGGTCCTGGTGGCGGTCGCCCTGGGGTGGGGGGTCGCCGGCAGCATGGCCCGCAGCACCGCGAAGGTGCAGGACGTCGTGGAGCACATGGCCGGGGGCGACCTCACCCACACCACGGGGCTCACCTCCCGCGACGAGATCGGACGCATGGGCGCCGCCCTCGACCGGGCCATGGGTCAGCTCCGCGAGGTCATGAGCTCGGTGGCCCACTCCTCCGACGCCGTCGCCGCCGCGTCGGAGGAGCTGTCCGCCAGCTCGAGCCAGATCGCGGCCGGCGCGGAGGAGACGGCCGCGCAGGCCGGGGTCGTCTCCGCTGCAGCGCTGCAGGTCTCGGGCAACGTGCAGACCGTCGCCGCTGGCGCGGAGGAGATGGGCGCCTCGATCCGCGAGATCTCCCACTCCGCGAACGAAGCCGCCCGCGTCGCCGCCGAGGCCGTCACCGCCGCCGGGAACGCGACAAGCTCGGTCGCCAAGCTCGGGGCCTCGAGTCAGGAGATCGGCAACGTCGTCAAGGTGATCACCACGATCGCCGAGCAGACCAACCTCCTGGCGCTCAACGCCACGATCGAGGCGGCCCGGGCGGGTGAGGCCGGCAAGGGCTTCGCCGTCGTCGCCTCCGAGGTCAAGGAGCTCGCACAGGAGACAGCCCGGGCCACGGAGAGCATCGCGCGCCTCGTCGAGACGATCCAGTCCGACACCGCTGGTGCCGTGGGAGCGATCGGTCAGATCTCGAGCGTCATCACCTCGATCAACGACTACCAGCTGACGATCGCCTCCGCGGTCGAGGAGCAGACGGCGACGACGAACGAGATGAGCCGCAACGTCGTCGAGGCAGCCACCGGGGCGAGCCAGATCGCCTCGAACATCACGGGCGTCTCCGCTGCGGCCAGCTCGACGACCGAGGCGTTGGCCCAGAGCTCGTCAGCCGTTCACGAGCTCTCCCAGATGGCCAGCGAGCTGCGCACCTCGGTCGCCACCTTCACCTACTGAGGGGGGCTCGGGGCTGATCGGGCCTGCTCACGGCTGCTCACGGCTGGGCGGCGCGGGTCGCGCGCCGCCGCAGCGCGACCGTGGCGACCAGCGGCCACAGCGACTGCGCACCGGCGACCAGGCGCTCGGTCAGGCCTGTCGCGGCGCCGCCGTCGGGCGTGAGCTGCTGGAGCTCGGCGACGAAGACGGCGACGAGACCCAGCAGGACCACCGATGCCGTGACGGAGACCTTCGGCGAGAGCAGGCCGGTCTCCCCTCGCCGTGCGGCGAGCGCGGGCCAGAGCCCGAGGGCGCCGAAGGCGACGGCAGCGGTGATGCCGTGCAGCTGGGCGTGGGTGTCCGAGGGGAACAGCGCGACCGCGAGGGTCGCAACGCCTCCGAGAGCGAGCAGGACCCGGCCGGCCCGCGGCACGCTGCGCAGACCTGAGGCAGTCACGCAGTGCGCGAGACCCGTCACCGCGAGGCCGGCGCCCATCACCCAGGGCGCCACCATGGTCGCGGTCGCGAGGTCGCTGATCGTGTCACGCACGGGGTCGAAGGACGGCTGCAGCGCCTGGGACAGCGTCCACCCGCCGATCATCGCCGCGGGTGCCGCCACCGCCGAGGCGAGCGCCCACCACGGGACGGGGTCGGCAGCAGGGACCCTGTGCGTCGGGGCGAGCGGGGCGGTGGCCGAGCGGAGCGGGGCGGGGAGAGTCACCGGACCACTATCGACGCACGACGCCACCCCCGCGACCGGGCGCCACCCCTCGGTCCCGCCGCCCGATCAGGTACGGGGCGTGCTCTTGACGACGGGGCGTGCCGTCAACAGCACGCCCCGTCGTCGAGAGCACGCCCCCTATCGTCACGCGCCTCTGGTCGCGGCCCGATGGGCGCGGACAGGTGGGTCAGCTCGGTGCACCGTGGCGGCCGAGCGGGATGACGAGCGGGGTGTGGCTGACCGGGTCGTCGATGATCATGCAACGCAGGCCGAACACGTCCTCGACGAGCTCGGCGGTGACGATGTCGGTCGGCTTCCCCTGGGCGACGATCACACCGTCCTTCATCGCGATGAGGTGGGTCGCGTAGCGGCAGGCGTGGTTGAGGTCGTGCAGCACCGCGACGAGGGTGTGGCCGGACCGGTTGAGGTCGCCGAAGAGCTCGAGCAGCTCGATCTGGTGGGCGATGTCGAGGAAGGTCGTCGGCTCGTCGAGCAGCAGCAGCGGCGTCTCCTGGGCGAGCACCATGGCCACCCACACGCGCTGGCGCTGGCCACCGGAGAGCTCGTCGACGAGCCGCCCGGACAGGGACTCCACCTGGGTCGCCGCGAGCGCCTGCACGACGGCGGCCTCGTCCTGGACCGACCACTGGCGCAGCATCTTCTGGTGCGGGTAGCGCCCACGCGCCACGAGGTCCGCGACGGTGATCCCGTCCGGGGCGATCGACGTCTGGGGCAGCAGCCCGAGGCGGCGCGCGACCTCCTTGGCGCGGTAGGAGGTGATCGCCGCTCCGTCCAGGACGACCTGCCCCGCGCTCGGCTTGAGCAGCCGGGACAGGGCCCGCAGCAGGGTCGACTTGCCGCAGGCGTTGGGGCCGACGATCACCGTGAAGGAGTCGTCGGGGATCTCGACCGAGAGGTTCACCGAGACCGGGTGGTCGGAGTACCCGATCGTCACGTCCCGCGCCCGCAGCCGCACCTCGGCGGACTCCGTCGTCGGCACCGCAGTGGGCACTTCAGTCGGCACCGCAGAGGGTGCCGCAGTCAGGGTCGCCCCGAGGCTTGACGCGCCGTCGTCCGTCTCGAGCAGCTCGGTGGTCATGGTCGTCTTCTCTCTGGTGAACGGTCGGGCACGTCGGTGGCAGGGGATCGGTCCGCGGTCATTGACGCCGTGCCTCGCGGGCGAGCAGCCACACCAGGTAGCAGCCGCCGATGCTCACGGTGACTACCCCCACGGGCAGCTGGGTGGGTGCGAAGGCGCGCTGCGCGACGAGGTCGCTCACCAGCAGCAGCGCCGCCCCGAGCAGGGCGGAGGGCAGCAGGGTCACCGACGGGCTGCGGGTCAGCCGCCGGGCGAGCTGCGGCGCGGCCAGGGAGATGAACGCGATCGGTCCGGCCGCCGCCGTGACCAGCGCGGTGAGCGCGACGCCGACGACGAGCAGGGCCAGGCGGGTGGGCTCGGTGCGCACCCCGAGGGCCTGGGCGGCGTCGTCGCCCATCTCCAGGACGGCCATCCGCCGCCCGAGGACCCACAGCCCCGGCGTGAGCAGCGTCAGGAGGATGACCACGGGCCCGACCTGCTCCCAGGACAGCCCGTTGAGGCTGCCCGCACCCCACACCGCCGCCTGCATCGCGAGCTCGAGGTCCGCCTTGAGGATCATCCAGGTGTTGACCGAACCGAGCATCGCGCTGATCGCGATCCCGACGATGATCAGCCGGAATCCCTGCACCCCGCCGGAGTAGGCGAGCAGGTACACGAAGCCTGCGGTGACGAGACCGCCGATCATCGCGCCCCCCGCGACGGTGTAGTACGAGCCGCCGACCAGCAGCATCACCACGAGCGCGCCGGTGTAGGCACCGGTGGTGAAGCCGATGATGTCGGGGCTGCCGAGCGGGTTGCGGGTGAGGGACTGGAAGATCGCGCCGCTGGCGCCCAGCGCGCCGCCGAGCAGCAGCGCCAGCAGGACCCGCGGCAGCCGCCAGTCGACGACGACCATCCGGACCGTCTCGGTGGTCTCCCCGAACAAGGCCCGCAGCACGTCCGGCACGGACACCTGGAAGTCCCCGACCCCGAGCGCGACCAGGCCGGCCACCAGGGCCAGGGCAGCGAGCACGAGGGAGACGACGCCGGTGCGCACGTCGAGGCGTCCGGAGACACGTCCGCCGGCGAGGCGGTAGGTGCGGGTGGTCCGCCCGTTGGTGCTCACAGCCCGCTCACCCTGCGTCGTCGGATCAACCAGATGAGGACCGGGGCGCCGACGAAAGCCGTGACGATGCCCACCTCAAGCTCGGCCGGGCGCAGCACGAGGCGCCCGACGATGTCGGAGACGAGCAGCAGGATCGGCGCCATCACCAGCGTGTACGCCATGATCCAGCGTTGGTCGGGACCGACGATCCAGCGGGCAACGTGCGGCACCATGAGCCCGACGAAGCCGATCGGGCCGGCCGCGGCCGTCGCCGCGCCGCACAGCAGCGTCACCGCGACGACGACACAGACGCGGGTTCGGTTGATGTGCGCCCCGAGGGAGGTGGCGAGGTCCTCGCCGAGGGCGACGGCGTTGAGCGGCCGTGCAGCCGCGAGCGCGATCCCTGTGCCGACCAGGACGAACGGGGTGATCGTGCCCACCATCTCCCAGGTGCGGTTGCTCAGCGTGCCCGCTCCCCAGTACCGCATGGCGTCGAAGACCTGCGGGTTGAGCAACGTGATGCCCGAGGCGACGCCGCTGAGCACCGCGCCGATGGCGATGCCCGCGAGGGTGAGCCGGACCGGCGTCGTGCCGCCGCGGCCGAGGGAGCCGATGACGTAGACGACGACGGTGGTGACCACGGCCCCGGCGAAGGCGAACCAGATGTACTCCTGGATGCCCACCACCCCGAAGACCGCGACCCCCACGACGACGGCGAACCCCGCCCCGGCGTTCACGCCGAGGATCCCGGGGTCGGCCAGCGGGTTGCGGGTCAGCGCCTGGATCATCGCCCCGGACAGGCCCAGGGCGATCCCCACGAGCAGCCCGAGCACCGTGCGGGGGGCACGCATGTCCCGGACGATCACGTGGTCGTCGGTGGCGTCGGCGCCCATCAGCGCGTCCCACACGGAGGCGACGGGGATGGTCTTGGACCCCACGGACAGGCTCATCAGCAGCACCAGGGTCAGGACCCCGAGTGCCAGGAGGAACCACAGCAGGCGGGTGGTGTTGGTCCGGGCGAGCCCGACCGCCACGACGGCGGCAGGCGGAGCACCGGCGGGCGGAGCGGCGGCCGGCGGCGCACCGGCCTCGACGGTGGTTGTGGTCACCTACAGCCCCAGCGACTCGAGCTTGGCGAAGAACTCGTCCTCGATCTCCTCGGCGTCGCGGGTCTCGTCGGCCCAGAGGTTGTCGATCCACGCCCGCACGCTCGGGTCGAGGTTCTCCCACCTCTCGGCCCACTGCTCGCTCTTGTCCGTCCAGTAGCCGATCACCTTGTAGGCGCCTGGCGCCAGGCCCCGCTCGTGGCGCAGGTACGAGCGCACCGCCCGCAGCACCTTGGTCTCCCCCGCGAACCACACGTAGCCGGTTCCCGTGGGCAGGTCGATGGTGCGCAGCACGGCTTCCAGGGCGGACCGGCTACGACCGTTGCCGCCGTAGACCCACATGATCTCGACGTCGGGACCGGCCTCGAAGTCCTGGTGGTGGGTCTCGTCGAGCACCTCGATGACGACCCGCGTGCGGACTCCGGCAGGAGCCTGCTCGATGAGCCGCCCGACGGCGGGCAGCCCGGTCGCGTCGGCGAGCAGCACCTGCCAGGCGAGATCTGCCGGCGGGTCGTAGAGCCCCGTCGGGGAGTTGAGCCCGACGACGTCTCCGGGGGCGGCCTGCTGCGCCCAGGTCGCCGCGACCCCGCCGTCGTGCACGACGAAGTCGATGGTCACGGTGCCCGCCTGCGGGTCCGTGGAGCGCACGGTGTAGGTGCGCATCGGCGAGGCGGTGACGCCTTCGGGGTAGTCCCAGCTGGTCTCGGTCGCGAAGGGCAGGACCGGCTCGCGCTCCCCCGGCGCGGGCAGGAACACCCGCAGGTACTCGTCGCCGACCCCGGTGGAGACGAACTCGGCGACGTCCGGGCCGCCGAGCACGATGCGGATCATGCCGGCGGTCAGCCGCTCGGCGGAGACGACCTGCGCTCGAAAGATCCTCACGGCAGCAACGCCTCCTCGATGACCTCGAGCAGGGCGAACTGACCGCTCGGGGAGCCGTAGGTCATCTCCATGTCGAAGGTGAAGATCTGCTCGTCGGTGACGACAGGCAGCTGCTGCCACAGGGCGTTGTCGGCGAAGGGTGCGAACTCGTCGACGAGGACGCCGGTGTCCGCGTCCGGGATCCCGGAGGTGAAGATGACGTCGATCTCGCTCAGCTCACCGAGGCGCTCGGCGCCGAGGTAGGTCCCTTCACCCTCGGCCAGCGGGGTGATGGTCAGGCCGAGGTCGTCGAAGACCAGGCACGGGGTGCCGTAGCAGGACACGCTCGCCTCGCCGTCGGAGATGCCGACCGGCCCGACGACGGGGTCGATGCCGGCCGCCGCCAGGCGCGTCTTCACGTCGTCGACCTTGGCCTGGTACTTCGCGGTCCACGCGTCGTAGGCGTCCATCCGGTCGAAGGCCTGCGCGACCTCCTTGAACTTCACGCGCCAGTCGCTGCCGTCGAAGCCGTTGAAGGAGAAGGTCGGCGCGATCTCGGAGAGCTGGGTGCCGATCGTCTCGTCGTAGCCGAGGCCGTTGAGGATGACGTCAGGCTGGGCGGTGAGGATGGCCTCGTAGCTGAACTCGGGGTAGTTCGTGAACGGGGTGACCCCCTCGAGGGCGGCGGTGTCGAAGAACGACGGGAAGGTCGTGTAGCCGTCGCCCCGGATCGGCTGGCTGCTCGCGAGCGGGATGCCCAGGGTGATGAGCATGTCGAGGTCGGTCGTGTACATGCCGAGGGCGGCCTGCGGGTCGACGGGCAGCGTGACCTCGCCGAAGGCGCTCGTCACGGTGCGGGTCGGCGCTGCGTCCTCGCTGGCCTCGCCGGTGGTGGAACAGGCGGCCAGCAGCAGCACGGCTGTGGCTGTGGCGGCGGCGGCAAGACGGCGGGTGGATCCGATCACGACGAGGCTCCAGATGACACGGGGGCGGCTCATCGAGCACACCAGGTTGGTTAGGTTTACCTACCCTAACTTGGCTCCTGGGGCGTTCAGGGGTCATCGGTCGCCCGGACCGGCCAGGGAGTGTTCGTGACCGGCCCGGGTGGAGGACACGTACCACCCCGGGGTGTGCCCGAGCACGCGGCGGAAGGACTGCACGAAGGCGCTCGGGGTCGCATAGCCGACCCGCCTGCTGACCACCCCCACCGGCAGCCCGCCGGCCAGCAGCCCGACGGCGACCCGGATCCGGGCGTGGATCCGCCACTGGGCGAAGGTCATCCCGGTCTCGCGGTGGAAGAGCCGGGACAGGTTGCGGACGCTGATCGAGACCTCACGGCCCCAGTCCTCGAGGGAGCGCGGGTCGGCAGGGTCGGCGAGCAGGCTCCGGGCGACGCTCGCGAGCCGGGGATCCTTGGGCATCGGCAGCACCATCGGCCCGACGTCGACCGGGTCGATGAGGTTGACGACGAGCTGCTCGGCCTGGCCGCGCACCGGCGGTGCCATGTCGAAGGTCGCCATGTGCAGGAGCAGCTCACGGACCGCGGGCAGGACCGCGACGGCCGTGGTGCGCGCGGTCAGGGCGGCCGGCACGCTCGCGTCGACGTGGGTGCAGTAGAAGCCGGTCCCGCTGGCCGACTGCACCGCGTGGGTCACCCCGGCCGGGATCCACAGCCCCATGGTCGACGGCACGGCGAAGAACCCGTCCGCGGTCTCCACGGTGAGCAGCCCCTGCGCACCCCAGAGCAGCTCGTGCACGTCGTGGACGTGGGTGTCCCAGCGCCCCGGCGCGCTCGGGGGGAAGTGGGCGGTCCGCACGGACCGCACCATGGGTGCGGCGGAGGTGGTGTCCGGGTCCGCGGTGCGCGCGGACGGGATCTGGCCTGTGAGCGACATAGGTCGGCACGCTATCCCATTGAGGCCGCCCTGGGTAAGGGCTACCTTACTGACATGCCCCGTCCCGTCGCGCCAGATCCTGCCACGTGGTCCACCGCCCGCGCCCTCGCCTTCACGGTCCTCGGCGCACGCCGCTGGCTGCTGCTGGCCGGCGGGACGGCCGCCTTCGTCACCCACCAGATCTGCGAGGCGCTCGTCCCGGTCCTGGTCGGCGCGGTCGTCGACCACGCGATCCTGCCCCACGACGCCCGCGCCCTGGGTCTCTGGCTCGGCGTCCTGGCCGCCGTCTTCACCGTGCTGTCCCTGGCCTGGCGCCTGGGTATGCGCGCGACCGTGCGGGTCTACTCCTACGGCGCGCACGACCTGCGCCACCTCGTCGTCCGCCGCACCCTCGACCCTCGTGGCATGCGCACCCCTCGCGCCCCGGGCGAGGCGCTCGCCGTCGCGTCGTCGGACACCTCCCGGGTCGCCGGCCTCGCCTGGCTGGTCAGCGGCAACCTCGCAGCGCTCGCCGCGATCGTCACGACCGCCGTCTCGCTTCTCGTGATCTCGGTGCCGCTGGGGCTCGCGGTCCTGGTCACGACACCGCTGATGCTCGTGGTGATGCACTACCTGTCGGTCCCGCTCGAGGCGCGCAGCGAGCACGAGCAGGCGGCCGCGGCCCGGGCCGGTTCCCTCGCCACGGACTTCGTCACCGGGCTGCGGGTGCTCAAGGCCCTTGGCGCCGAGGACGCCGCCGGGCGCCGCTACCGGGCGGCGAGCCGGCTCTCCCTCGCCGCCGCCCTCCGCGCGGTCCGGGCCCGGGCCGGGTACTCGGCGGTGAGCACCGCCCTGGCCGCGGCCTTCCTGGCCGGGATCGCCCTCGCCGCGGCCTGGATGGCGCTCGACGGCGCGATCACCATCGGTGAGCTCGTCGCCGTCGTCGGTCTGGCGCAGTTCGTCCAGGGCCCGATGGCCACCCTCGGCTTCCTCGGGGTGGACCTCGCGCAGAAGCGCGCGTCGACCACGCGGGTGCGCCGCCTGCTCGCCGAGGAGCCGGCGCTCCCCGCCGCTGCACCTGAGCCCGCGGAGCCCGGCCCACCCGACGCCGAGCCCGGCCCGTCCCGACACCGGCGAGCGGCGCTGCTGTCCTTCCACTCGTCCACGGCATCGACCCCGAGCACTCACGTCCGCGCCGGGGACGTCGTCGGGCTAGTGCTCTCCGACCCCCGCGCGGCCACCGACCTGGTCGACGTCCTGGGGTTCCGCACCCCCGCGGTCCCCGGGACCGTCTCGCTCGAGGGCCGCGACATCGCCGGTGTCCCGGCGACCCTGGGTCGCGGCCTCGTCTTCGCCGCCCAGCACGACGGCGCGATCTTCACCGCCTCGGTCCGCGACAACCTGCTCCGCCCGGCCGGGGCCGACCCCTGTGACGGCCCCGGCGGCCTCGACCCGCGGGCCCTGGCTGCCTCCGGCGTCGAGGAGGTGCTCACCCACCTGCCCGACGCCGCGGACAGCCACCTCACCGCCCAGGGCCGCAACCTCTCAGGCGGTCAGCGTCAGCGCGTGCTGCTCGGTCGGGCCCTGCACCGCTCCGAACCGGTCCTCGTGCTCCACGACCCGACCACGGCGGTGGACACCATGACCGAGGCCGCCATCGCGGCCGGCCTGCGGTCCTTCCCCGAGAAGGCGCTCGTGCTCGTCACCACGAGCCCGACCCTGCTGGCCGCCTGCGACCGGGTCGTCCTCATGACGACGACCGACCACCTCACCGGGACCCATCGTGAGCTCTGCGACCACCCCGCCTACCGCGAGCTGGTGTCGTCGTGAAGCTCATCCTGCCCATCGCCTCGACCGCGCAGACCCGCGCCGGCACGTGGCGGCTGCTCACCCGGCGCCGAGGGCGCCTCGCGCTGACCGTGGCCGTGCTGCTGCTCGCCGCAGTCACCGCCCTGGCGACCCCGGCCCTGCTCGGGGTCATGATCAACGTCGTCGCCGGCTCCGGCCGGGACGCGGACCTCTTCTGGGCCGCCGCGGCGCTGCTGGTCACCGGCGCCGCGAGCGCGACTCTGGGCTTCACCGGCCAGACGATGCTCGCGGCCCTGTGCGAGAGCGCTCTGGCCGACCTCCGCGAGGACGTGTTCGACGCCGCCCTCGCCCAGCCGGTCGACCGGATCGAGAAGGCCGGCGTGGGCGACGTCGTGGCGCGGGTCTCAGGCGACGTCGAGGCGGTCGGGGAGGCGATCTCCGGGGTGCTGCCGGCCTTCACCTCGGCGGCCTTCACCATCGCCATGACCGTCGTCGGCCTGGGCGTGATCGACTGGCGCTTCGCGGTCGCCGCGCTCCTCTCCGCACCCGTCCAGGTCACCGCGCTGCGCTGGTTCCTGCGCCGGTCGGCGCCGGTCTACCGGCAGGTCCGGGTCGCCGAGGCGGAGCGCACGGAGCAGATCATCGAGTCCGTGAGCAGCGCCGGCACGGTCGTCTCCCTCGGCCTCAGCGGTCATCACGAAGACCTGGTCAACCGTGCCTCGACGCGGGCGATCGGCCTCTCGATCGACGGCATCAACCTGCTCACCCGCTTCTACAACCGGCTCAACCTCGCCGAGCTCATCGGCCTCGCCGCGGTGCTCGGCGTCGGGTTCTGGCTCGTGTCCGCCGGTGACGTGAGCGTCGGTGCGGCGACGGCCGCCGCGCTCTACTTCCACCGCCTTTTCGACCCGATCGGCATGGTGCTCGGGGAGTTCGACGAGCTGCAGAAGGCCGCGGCCGGGCTGAGCCGGCTCTTCGGGCTGACGCAGATGCCGCGGACCGCCGGGACGCCCGCCCCCGCGCCGACGCCGGACCGCTCCGTCGTGGTCGAGGACGTGAGCTTCACCTACGGCGACCGCCCCACCCTGGACGCGGTGAGCCTGCACGTCGCCCCGGGCGAGCACGTGGCCGTCGTCGGCGCGTCGGGGGCGGGCAAGACGACGCTCGCCAAGATCGTGCTCGGGCTGCACCCCCCGGCGAGCGGTGCGGTGCGGGTGGCCGGGGTCGACGTCGTCGGCCAGGGAGCTGCCGGGCTGCACGGGCGGGTCGCGATGGTCAGCCAGGAGGTGCACGTCTTCTCCGGCACGCTGGCCGAGGACCTGCGCCTGGTCGCCCCGGAGGCCGACGACGCGACCCTCGCCGGAGTGCTCGCGCGCGTCGGCGCCCACTGGGTGCGCGACCTGGACGGCGGCCTGGCTACCGCCGTCGGCGCGGGTGGTCACGAGCTCACCGCCGACCAGGCGCAGCAGCTTGCGCTGGCCCGGCTCATCCTGGCCGACCCGGCCGTGGTCGTGCTCGACGAGGCGACCGCCGAGGCCGGCACCGGCTCCGCGCGGGCGCTGGACGCGGCGGCCCGGGAGGCTGTCGCCGGGCGCACCGCGATCGTCATCGCCCACCGGCTGAGCCAGGCTGCCTCGGCGGACCGGGTGGTCGTCATGGCGGCGGGGACGATCGTCGAGGTGGGCACGCACGACGCCCTCCGCGCGGCGGACGGTCCGTACGCGGCCCTCTGGTCGGCCTGGTCCCTCACCACCGATCCCGCCCCGCCAGCTCCCGCCAGCCCGCCAGCTCCCGCGGTCCGATCAGGTACGGGGCGTGCTCTCGACGACGGTGCGTGCGTCTGACGGCACGCCCCGTCGTCAAGAGCACGCCCCGTCCGAGAAGAGAACAGTTGAATCATCAAACATTTGCTCTAGGATGAGATCATGAGCGCCGAACCTTCCCCCCCGGACACCCCCCGCTGGCTCGACGCGGAGGAGAACGAGACCTGGCTCCAGTTCTCCGAGATCATGATCCGGATGCCGTCGGCCCTCGACTCCCAGCTCCAGCACGACGCCGGGATCAGCTTCTACGAGTACATGGTCCTGGCGATGCTCTCCGAGCAGGAGGACCGGACCCTGGGCATGGGCCACCTCGCGCGCCTCACGAGCGGGTCGCTCTCGCGACTGTCGCACGTGGTCAAGCGGCTCGAGGCGCAGGGCTTCGTGACCCGCCAACCCAGCCCGCACGACCGCCGTCACACGAACGCGATCCTCACCGACACCGGGCTGGCCAAGATCGTCGAGGCCGCCCCGGGCCACGTCGCCAACGTCCGCCGTCTGGTCTTCGACGCCCTGACCCCCGCCCAGGCCCAGGGGCTGCGGGACGCGTCATCGACCATCCGCGCCCAGATCGACCCGAGCGGGGAGTGCGACATCTCGATCAACGCCCCGCGCGGCTGACCGAGAACCCAGACCACCCCAGACCACCCCAGGCCGCCCCGGACACGCCGCGAGCCCGCCCCGACGTGCGGGGCGGGCTCGCGGCACGGCCGGCGCACAGCGCCAGCTGCTCAGTCGTTCAAGGCGTCTCAGTCCTTGAAGGCATCCTTGACGTTCTCGCCGGCCTGCTTGAGCGAGGCCTTGCTCTGGTCAGCCTTGCCCTCAGCCTCGAGACGCTCGTTGCCCGTGGCCTTGCCGGTCGCCTCTTCGGCCTTGCCCTTGGCGTCCTCAGCGGCGTTCTTCATCTTGTCTCCGATACCCACGGATCCTCCAGCGCTTGGTTCACGGTGCCGCGCGGGTCGTCGCGCGGATCCACTCGACCGTATGTCGGCGATCGCCGGACCGCATCTGGGAGGGCCGGGGCCCCACCGACCTCGCGCTGTCGTCCCCCGCTCGACTCGTGCGTACTGTGATCGCCATGAAGATCGACCCCTCGCGCGCCGATCAGGCAGAGGCGGCCCGGTTCGATGGCCGGCTCGATGGGCCGGTCAGTTCACCGCACCGACGCTCAGCGACGGGCGCGGGAACGGGGTCGACGCCAGGACATCCTCACGCAGCAGCTCTACGTCGTCGCAAGGACGCGCAAGAGGAGCGTCTGGACGGATCTGGGTGGCGGCTTCGCCCTCGTCCCGGTGGTGCTGTGGGAGTGCGTCGCCGGGACCCTTCGGGCGCTGACGAGACGCCGGGCGACAGCCCGAGTGCGCGACACGCTTTCCGGAAGAGTCCGTGCGGACGTCGGCGGCGGCAGACGTGGGGCTAGTGCGTCGCGCCCGCCGCCAGGGCCAGGTCTGTCGTCGTCGTCAGGCTCGTGCGCACGATCGTCACGAGTCCGGCCGCCATCGTCTCGACCGTCATGGACGGGTGCGGCGTCCCAGCGGCCTGCTCGGGGGCGTAGGGCACATGGACGAACCCCCCGCGCGGCCCGGGCCGGTCAGCCGCGAGCGCGTGCATGAGCGCGTAGAACACGTGGTTGCACACGAAGGTCCCGGCCGTCTGCGACACGACCGCAGGTATCCCGGCGGTGGTCAGCGCCGCGAGCGCGGCCTTGATCGGCAGCGTCGCGAAGTACGCGGCGGGCCCGCTGGCCACCACGGTCGTGTCGACAGGTGAGGCGCCGGCGTTGTCGGGGATGCGGGCGTCGTCGATGTTGATCGCCACTCGCTCGAGCGCGAGCGTCGCCGTCCCGCCCGCCTGCCCGACGGCGATCACCAGCTCCGGACGCAGCCGCACGACCGCGTCCCGCAGCACCTCAGCGGCGCGGCCGAACTCGACCGGCACCTCGAGGACCTCCAGAGCCTCCGGCCCGTCCCACAGCTCCCGGGCGCGCTGCACGGCCTGCCACGACGGGTTGGTGGTCGCCCCGGCGAAGGGCTCGAAGCCGGTCAGCAGGACGGTGGCGCGGACGGCGCTCACCGGGACTCCTCCACCCGGGACACCGCCACCCGAGACTCCGCCACGAGCTCCACGACCCGGGCGATGACCAGCTGGTCTGCCTCGGGCCGGGCGGAGCCGATCAGTGCGTGCAGGTAGAGGCCGTCGCCGACGAGCTGGACGAGACGGGCCAGGACCGGGTCCGTGATCTCCTGGGCGATCACCGCATACCAGTACTCGAAGGTGTCGGCGAGGGCCGTCTCGACGTCGACCTCCTGCACCCCGACCAGGCGCAGGGCCGCCAGGACCGACCGGGTGCCCGGGTCGTCCGGGACCGCAGACACGTCGAGATACGCCGCGACCAGGCCCTGCGGTGCGGTCCGGGTGCGCTCGGCGTCCTGCGCGGACGTCGTCCGCAGCCGCGCGAGGAAGCCCTCGTAGAGCGCCTCCTTCGAACCGAAGTGGTAGAGCAGCCCGCCCTTGGACACACCGGCGCGGGCGGCGACCGCCTCGAGGGTCGCGGCCGAGGACCCGCCCTCCATGAGGAGGGTCTCGAGGGCGTCGAGGAGCAGCTCACGGGTGGCCGGCGGGCGGGCGGGCGAGGGCCTGGTGATGGAGGACACGGTCCCACCCTACGCCAGCAGTACCGTCCAGCCGGTACAGTAAGCGTCGATCCACTCATGAAAGAGGCGCAGCCATGCCCGGCACCCCGTCCCCCACCCTCGCCGCGAGTCCCGCACCCGGACCCGCGACCACCACCCCGGTCCGCGCCGGCCGGCGCGCCTGGCTCGCGCTCGTCGTCCTCATGCTGCCGGTGCTGCTGGTGAGCATCGACAACACGGTGCTGTCCTTCGCCGTCCCCCAGCTCAGCCTCGCGCTCGCCCCGAGCTCGACCCAGCTGCTGTGGATCGTCGACATCTACCCGCTCATGCTCGCGGGCCTGCTGGTGACGATGGGCACCCTCGGCGACCGGGTCGGGCGCCGCCGCCTCCTGCTGCTCGGCGCCGCGGGCTTCGGCGCGGTGAGCGTCTACGCGGCCTTCGCCTCGGACGCCTCCCACCTCATCGCCGCCCGCGCCCTGCTCGGTCTCTTCGGGGCGATGCTCATGCCCTCGACCCTGTCGTTGCTGCGCAACCTCTTCATCGACGACAACCAGCGCCGTCTCGCGATCGCCATCTGGGCCTCAGCCTTCTCCGCCGGCGCGGCCCTGGGCCCGATCGTCGGCGGCTGGCTGCTCGAGCACTTCTGGTGGGGCTCGGTGTTCCTGCTCAACGTCCCGGTGCTCATCGCCCTGCTCGTGGCTGCCCCGTTCCTCATCCCCGAGTCCCGCAACCCGCTCGCGGCGCGCCTCGACCTGCCCAGCGTGGGCCTGTCGATCGCGACGATGCTGCCCGTCGTCTTCGCCGTGAAGACCTTCGCCACCCACGGAGCCACGCCGCTCGCCCTGGGCTCGCTCGCCACCGGCATGATCCTCGGGACACTCTTCGTCCGTCGCCAGGTCGGGCGCACCGACCCCCTGCTCGACGTCCGGCTGTTCCGCGACCGGATCTTCTCGGCATCGGTCACAGCCAACTTCATGGCGATCTTCGCCTTCTCCGGTCTCGTCTTCTTCGTCTCCCAGTTCCTCCAGCTGGTCCTGGGGCTGTCGCCGATGACCGCCGGCTGGTACCTGCTGCCCGGTGCGATCTCCGCCGTCGTCATGGGCCTGGGCGCGGTGGCCCTGGCCAAGGTGGCCCCGATGTGGGTGCTCGTCCCGGCCGGGCTGCTGCTGGCGGCCGCTGGCTACCTGCTCGGGATGACCATCACCGGGTCGTCCTCGGTCGGGGTCATCGTCGCGCTCTTCGTGCTCGTGGGCGGCGGCGCGGGGCTCGCCGAGACCCTCACCAACGACGCGATCCTCGCCTCGGTGCCACCCGAGCGCGCCGGGGCGGCGTCGGGCATCTCCGAGACGGCCTACGAGCTCGGCGCCTCCCTCGGCGTCGCCGTGCTCGGCAGCGTGCTCGCGGTCTTCTACCGCACCCGCCTCGAGCTCCCCGCGGGGCTCGACCCCACCACGGCCGACGCCGCCCAGCAGACCCTGGGCGGCGCGGTGCACGCGGCCGAGGGGCTCCCCGCGGAGCTCGCGACTCCCCTGCTCGACGCCGCGCGCGACGCCTTCTCCCAGGGTGTCGTGGCGACGTCGGCCATCGGGCTGGTGCTCATGGTCGTCGCCGCGCTCGGCGTCGGCCTGGCGCTGCGCTCGCGCACCCGCGGGACGACGGTCGCGGGCCCGAGCACCTGACCCCGCACCACCCCGGTCGCGCTCACCCCCGGCCGAACCGCTTCCCGCCGTACTTCTTGTGGACGGCCTGCCGGCTCACCCCCAGCACCCGTGCGATGTCCGCCCACGACGCACCGGTCACCCGCGCCCGGCGCACCACGGTCGCCTCGGCGCGGCTCACCTCGCGCTGCAGCTCGGCCACCGCAGCCAGCGCGCTCAACGGGTCCTCGTCGCCCGACCTGACCACCAGTGCGCTCATCTCCGACTCACCCACCTCGACCACTCTCCTCCGATATCGACTCTGTCAATCTATGTTGACGCCCCCAAGGCGTCAACCGTTGTTGACGCCTTGTGCTGCACGGGCGGAGCGCGGCGACCGGTCGGCAGCGGCCGACGGCGCCTGTGCGGCTCCCCGAGACGCCGTCACCTCGCCGTCCTACGCTGGTGGGAGCGGCGTCGTCGGCGTCGCGGGCGGTCATCGGACCCCACTCCGGCGAGCGCACACCCGAGATCGTCCGAGGAGACAACCATGACCACTCGTGACTCCGTGCACCCGGGCGCACCCTGCTGGATCGACCTGGCCACCTCCGACCCCGGCCGCGCCGCGGACTTCTACGGCGAGCTCTTCGGCTGGGAGATGGTCGACGGTCCTGGGTACGGCGGCTATCTCAGCTTCTCCAAGGGCGGCCTGCCCGTCGCCGGGGCGATGCCGAACGAGCCCGACTCCGGCTACCCCGACTGCTGGACGACCTACCTCGCGGTGACCGACGCCGCAGCGACCACAGCCGCCGTCCGGGCCGCCGGTGGCGTGGTCCTCAACGATCCGATGGAGATCCCCACCCAGGGCGTGGTCGCGGTCTACGCCGACCCGTCGGGTGCCGTGATCGGCGTATGGCAGCCGCTCGAGCACCCGGGGTACCTCGTGCTCGAGGAGCACGGCGCTCCGATCTGGCACGAGCTGCACACCACCGGCTACGCCGCGGCGCTGGACTTCTACCGCTCGGTGTTCGGCTGGGACACCCAGGTCATGGGCGACACGGACGACTTCCGCTACACCGTGCAGATGGTGGACGGCGTGCAGCGGGCGGGCGTCATGGACGCCTCTTCCTGGCTGCCGCCGGGCGTCCCCTCCACCTGGCAGGTCTACTTCGGCTCTCAGGACGTCGCCGCCACCCTGGCTCAGGTCACGGCTCTCGGCGGGAGCATCGTCCAGCCGATCGAGGAGACCCCCTACGGTCAGCTGGCCACCGTGGCGGACCCCACCGGCGCCATCTTCAAGCTCAAGTCGCTGCAGCCCTGACCTGCAGGTCCCTTGTCCGCACGGGGGCGGGAGGTCTCTCCCGCCCACGGGTGCCCGAACGGTACAGTTGCAGATTGGAACGCCAAGACGACGCCTTCAGGCAGCACGTACTCACCGCTGCCCGCCGGCACCACCTGCCACGCGAAGAAGTGAGAGCCCGATGACCGACAGTGTGTCCCTGACCCCGCCCGGCGCGTCGCTCGTCCTGCAGGCGCCCGCACCGGTCGCCGTCGTGCAGCCCGCCCAGGTCGAGGGGATGCTCCCGGTCGAGAGCACCCGCAAGCAGGAGCTGACCGCGACCGCCACGGCCTTCGCCGACGAGCTCGCGACCCTCACCCCCAACAGCCCCGAGCTGCAGGCCAAGGTCACCGAGATCACCAACCTGGGCCGCCAGGAGATCTCCGCGGCGGCGAACGCCTCCAACCGCATGCTCGAGCGCCCGGCCTCCGCGCTGGCCGCCGCCAAGGGCAACGGCGACGGCGGGGACGCCCAGGCGCGGGTCGCCAAGACCCTCACCGACCTGCGCTTCCAGGTCGAGGACCTCACCCCCAACCGGGCCGACCTCACCGGCGCGCGCAAGATCCTCGGGTTCATCCCCGGCGGGTCGAAGATCGCGCGGTACTTCGAGAAGTACAAGTCCGCCCAGTCCCAGCTCGACTCGATTACCCGGGCTCTGGAGGCCGGGCAGGACGAGCTGCGCAAGGACAACGCGAGCATCGAGCAGGAGAAGGTCAACCTGTGGACCACCATGGGGACCCTGTCGGAGTACGCGATCCTGCTCTCCAACCTCGACCAGGCGGTCGAGACGAAGATCGTCGCGGTCGAGGCGAGCTCCCCTGAGAAGGCCAAGGCCATGCGCGCCGACGTGCTCTTCGCCGTCCGTCAGCGCCACGAGGACATCCTCACCCAGCTGGCGGTCTCCGCCCAGGGCTACCTCGCGATGGACATGGTCCGCGCCAACAACGTCGAGCTCATCAAGGGCGTCGACCGGGCCCGCACCACGACGCTCTCGGCGTTGCGCACCGCCGTCATCGTCGCGCAGGCGCTGACCAACCAGCGCCTGGTCCTCGACCAGATCACCGCGCTGAACAAGACCACGAGCGACCTCATCGCCTCCAACGCCGAGATGCTCAAGACGCAGTCCGCCGACATCCACCGCCAGGCGGCCGCCTCGACCATCGAGGTCGAGAAGCTTGAGAAGGCCTTCCAGGACGTCTTCGCCACGATGGACGCGATCGACACCTTCCGCGCCGAGGCCGCCACGTCCATGGCGACGACGATCACGTCGCTGCAGGGTCAGATCGAGCGGGCCCAGCCCTACCTCGAGCGGGCGCAGTCCCGCAACGAGATCACGTCCTGACCCAGCTCGTCGAGCACCCGACGCCGGGCACCACGCCGCACCGCACACCGCTGACCAGGAGGGGAGACCATGAGCTGGCTCTTCGGACGCTCCAAGGCGCCCGCGGCCCCGGTCTCCCCGCCGCCCGCCCCGGAACGGTCCTTCCACGACGACATGGGCTCCCGGATCCAGGCGCTGCGCGGCTCGACCCGCCAGAGCGGGGGGCACCTGCCGGTCAAGGCGTCGATCCAGCTCTTCGCCATGCTCGACCTGCTGGCCGACCTCCTCGACCACACGACCGTCGCGCTGCCCACCATCGACGAGCAGATCGCCATCGAGTTCATGCTCAAGGACTACATCCCGTCGACGGTCAACGCGTACTTCGCCTCCCGGGCCGCCCCCGAGGTCAAGGACGCGCAGCTGGTCAGCCAGCTCCAGCTGCTCCTCGACCGGGCGCACTCGATGGTCACGGCCGTCTACGCTCACGACAGCGCACAGCTTGAGATCAACGGCCGTTTCCTCCGCGAAAAGTTTGGGTGAGCGAAGCACACATGTCTCCAGTCACACTCGTCCGGGGCGCCAACGCCTCGGTCACCAACCTGCTCCCGGCCGTCTCCAGCATCACCGTGGGCTTCTCCTGGACGGTCGTCCAGAGCAACGGCCCGGCCACCGAGGTCGTCGCGTGCGCGATCGTCTGCGGGCAGGACGGCAAGGCCGTCTCCGGTGAGCACGTGGTGTTCTTCAACCAGATGCTCAGCCCCGACGAGGACGTCGCCTACGACCCCGACGGCTCGCTGCCCGGCGGGGACGCCGAGCAGATCGACGTGTCCCTGGCGAAGATCCCGTCGAACGTCATGAGCATCGCCCTCGTCCTCTACGTCAACCCTGACCTGCGCAACCCCGGCACCTTCGACAGCGTGCGCGACGCCGTCGTGCGGGTCCTGGACCGCAGCGGCGCCGAGGCGCTGCGCTACGCGATCGAGACCAAGGACCTGGGCCCCACCAGCGCTGTCGTCGCCGCCGAGCTCTACCGGCGCGGCAACGAGTGGAAGTTCCGCGCCGTCGGGCAGGGCTATGCCGGCGGGGTGCGCGACGTCGCGAAGAGCTACGGGTTCACCTTGTGAGCCACCAGTCCCCCGGCCCGGGCGGGCGCAGCACGGTCGTGGACGGGTTCTTGCGCCGCCGCCCGCCGCGCCGGCCCCCCGCCACGAGCGCGCCGGTGACCACGACCCTCTCGATCCACCCGACGGCCGCGCCCGGGGAGCCGGAGCCCCAGGGCACGGCGGCGGCCTACGGCGTCCCGCGGGTCCAGACCGCCGGGCACCTCGACCCCTCGCACCCGATGGTGGCCCTGACGCGCCTGCAGTCAGCCATCGGCTCGCTGCGGGTGGTCATCGACGGCGACGCCACCGGCTGCGACGTGCTGTGGGAGCTCGACGACCTGCGCCGCGGCTCCCTGAGCCGGGTGCCCCTCGACGGCGGGCGCCGTCCGCTGGTCTCCCCGGACAAGTCCCCCGGGTTCGTCCTCGGGCTGCGCCACGCCCGGTCCCTGCGCCGGGTGGTCTTCTGGTTCCCGGCGGCCGAGGCCGTCTCGGTGGTCCTCGTCGACGACACGGTCATCCGGTGCGACGCGGCGGTCCGCGTCCTGGCGGTCTACCAGCTCGAGGGTGAGCTGTTCCTGCGCTATGACAACGAGGCGTACGCCAGCCTCGACGAGGTCCGCGCGGCCTACGGCTTCTGACCGATCACGCCGAGCAGGTCGGGAAGGCTCAGACCTCCTTGGCCGAGGAAGTTCTCCAGCACGGTCGCGCGCACCGCGTCCACGGTCGCGGGGTCGACGTCGACAAAGCCGTCGACGAGGTCGAGGGCGTCGCTGGTGATCTCCACCTGGCGCAGCACGTGGTGGGCGGCGAGCAGCGCGCCGTCGCGCAGGTCCTCGATGCCTTCGGAGTCGGCCCCGACGAACCGGACCTGCGGTGAGCCCAGCACGGAGACCTGCTCGAGCAGGGCGGCGGCCACCTTCGGGGGTTGGACCAGTGCCGGAACGGGGGCGGAGGCCGCCCGCTGCAGGGTCGCGGTCCGGTGCTCGACGAACCGCTGCGCGACCCCGGTGACGAGCTGGAGCAGCTGGGACGCCCCGGCCAGCGCGATGGTCACCCGCTGATCGAGGAAGCTGGACTGGCTCTCAGCCACCATCGCGTCGTCGACCACGAGGAACCGAGGGTTGGCGGACGGTGCGCCGAGCACAGTGTCGAGCGCCCGACCGAGCTGGTCGACCACCGAGAGAACGGTCTGGACGAGCGGGGTCGCGTCGCGCAGCGTCACGGGCGGCTGCCCGGGGCGATCCCACGGGCAGGCAGCGCCACTCCGCTGCGCCTGGTCGAACAGCTCCACGATCGGGCGGGCGTGCGCGTCGTCGTGCAGCGGGGAGGAGCGGGGCAGCCGGCACATCACGGTGGCCGCCGCCACGATGCGCGCGGCGACGTCGACGACCCGCAGGCCGGCGAGGACCCCCCAGGCCGTCGCGACGAAGTTCCCGTTGATCAGGGCGATCGTGTCGCCGGTGCGCAGCTCGCCGAGCGAGCCGCCGGTGCGCAGGGACTGGACCCACCACGCCGCGGGCACCACGTCACCGGAGCCGTAGGACGACCCCCATGACCCCGTGGCCGGGTCCGCGGCGTGCGTCGCCGAGGCCAGCACCTCCCGGAAGGTCTGCGGATGGATGCCGCACCCGCCGTGGTGGATCTGTTCGATCTTGCACAGCGTCATGAGCCGCAGGACGGGGCCGCTCAGGACGGAGGTGGGGCCGACCAGGTGCGCCAGGAGCAGGGACTCCTGGGAGAGCGCCAGGTCACCCTCACGATCGAGGTGGCCGAGCATCGTGGAGAAGCCGTACACCGGCTCGTCCGGCCGAGCCGCCAGCATCTCCTCGATCGCCTGACGCTCGGCCTCCACCGTCGTCACGGAGGCGACCCACGCCGGGTCGAGCTCCGTCGTGGCACAGGCACCGACCACGCGGGCGAGCGCCCCGCCGTGAGAGTTGTCCACGCGTCACCTCTTCCGTATCCGGGACCCCAGCACGCCGGCGACGATCACCAGGATCGTGCCTGCGGCCGCGGCCAACAACCAGTCCGGGTCGACGCCGCGGATCCACCGCAGGATGCCGAGCCGCGACCCTTCCCCGGGCGGGTCGTCCACGCCCGAGTAGGACGTGGAGATCGCTGCGAGGACAAGATCGACGAAGGTGACCAGCGAGAGGGCGAACAGCGCGACCTCGATGACCTTCTGATACGTGCGGTCCAGCGCGGACTTGCTCTGCTCGATGATCGCCGTCGTGTCGCTCAGCCGGCTTCCCACCTTCTCCGCGACGACGGCGTAGTGCCAGGACTCCAGCTGGGAGAGAGCCGCCGCGCGTCGTGGTCCCTGCACGCTGAGCAGGAGGTCGTCGTGGGCCAGGCGATGACTGGCGATCTCCAGGGTGAGCTGTCTGATGTCGGCGAGGTGGGTGTCGTAGTCGCGCCGGTTCAGCCGGCTGCCGTCGTCGATGAGGTTGTGCACGATCTGCGCCGACCGGGTGGAGATCGCCTCGATCTCGACCCAGATCGTCTGCGCGTCGATCAGACCGCGGACCAGCTGTTCCTCGACCGGTCCCCCGGCCGCACCCCAGCCCACGATGGTGTTGTTCCCCCACCCGAACCGCGCCTCGATGAGTCCACCGCCCCCGGCACCACCGGACGCGCTGGAGGAGATCTGCCGCTCGATGACGTCTCCGTCGAGCCAGTTGTCGAGCACCTGGTCGTGGTGCTCGGCCAGCGCTGTGCGGCTCACCCAGGAGAAGGCGAGCCCGGCGAGCTCGCCGACGACGAGGGCCAGCGCCGCCGGGACGGAGGTGAGGAACTCCTCCGCGTGGATGCTGCACCGTGCCTTCTCCGCGTCGGTGCAGCGATGGCGGACCTCCAGAGCGACCATCGAGTGGTCCCGCACCCGGACGCGGGCCGCGCTCGTGACCGAGGCCGAGCAGCACCCCTCCCCCGTCAGGTCGACCTGTCCGCCGGGCAGGTGGACCCGGTCGGCATCCTGGGCAAGCTCGTTCTGCTGGAAGTCGAGACGGCTCCGCAGGACGAGCGCCGGCTGTGCGGCCGGTGCCGGAGGCGGGCTCGTCCGACGACGGCGGTGCGCCCGGACCGTGGCCTCGGGTCGCGCGGTGGTGGTGGGGGCGATGAGCAGATAGCGCATCACCTGTCCTCCTCGCGCAGGCGCGCCTCGGTGCGCCGAGACGGGTCGTGGCCGGCCTTGTCGGCGTAGTACGCGCGGATGAAGTCCATGTCCGCGTGGACGTCCCCGGTCAGGGTGAAGGTCGGTCCGAGTCCCGCGGTCATGGTCGTCCGGTCGACGAAGCCGAGGGTGATCGGCAGGCCGGCGTCCAGGGCGATCCGGTAGAAGCCCGACTTCCAGTACGTGCCGGCGCTGCGGGTGCCCTCGGGGGTGATCACGAGGTAGAAGCGCTCCCCGGCCCGGACCCGGGAGATGAGGTCCTCGACGAGCCCGCGGGGGGCCGAGCGGTCCACCGGGATCCCGCCCAGGGCCCGCATGAGCCACCCGAAGGGCGGCTTGAACAGGGCCTTCTTGCCGAGGAACTTCACCGTGATCCCGGCCTCGGCGGAGATGGCGAGCATGTGCACGAAGTCCCAGTTGGACGTGTGGGGGGCCCCGATGAGGATGCCCGCCCCGTGAGGTGGGATCGGCTCAGAGACCACCGTCCAACGGCTCAGCCGCCAGTACCCCCGGGCAATCCGTTGCCGAAGCATCACCGCTGATCAGTCCTCTTGCGTCGGTCGTGTTCGCTGGTGGGGCGTCAGTGGATGACGGGGGTGGTGGCGGCGTAGGTGGTACGTGCCTCGGCGTAGGCGGCGTCGGCCGCCTCGGTGCGCCCGAGCTCGGCGTAGATGTCGGCCAGGGCGACCAGGCAGTCGGCGACCTGACGGCGCAGACCGAGCTCGGCGTAGAGGTCTTGGGCCGCGCCGTAGGCGTTCTCGGCCTCGGTCAGGCGTGCGGTCTCCCGGAACACCAGGCCGAGCCCGATCGCGCAGTCGGCCACGCGCTGGCGCACGTCGTTGACCTCGTAGTACGCGATCGCCGAGTGGTAGGCCTCCTCGGCGAGGACGTAGCGGCGCGACGTCGCGTAGATCCCGCCCAGGCTGACGGTCGCGCTGGCCACCTCGCGCTGCAGGTTCTGCGCGCGGTAGAAGTCCCGGGCACGGGAGTAGGCGACCTCCGCCTCGGAGAACTGCTCGGTCCCCCACAGCACGAGGCCGAGGTTCATCTGGCAGTCAGCAACCTGCCGGTGCAGGTTGTTGGCCTGGTAGTAGTCCAACGCCGCGGTGTAGGCGGCCTGCGCGTCGACCCCGCGCTCGGCGTCCCAGAAGAGGTCACCGAGGTTGACCGCGCAGGTCGCGGCCTCGTGATGCAGGTCGTGCGCAGCGAAGTAGGTCCGGGCCTGGGTGAACGCCGCTTCGGCCTCGTCGAACCGCCGGACAGACCGGTAGACGTTGCCGAGGTTCGCGGTGCAGTTCGCGGCCAGCCGGTGGAGCCCGTGCGCCGTGTAGTAGCTGAGCGCCTGCTCATAGGCGGCCTCGGCCTCGGCGTAGCGGTCGGTCGCACGGTAGACGACGCCGAGCTTGACGGTGCAGTCGACGGCACGGTCCTCGAGCTCGAGGTCGGTGAACTCCTCACGGGCCGCCGACCACTCCCGCTCGGCGCTGGGGAGGTCACCGTCGGCGAAGGCCGCGATGGCACGGTGGAACATTTCATCGGCGGCGCGTCGTCGCGCAGCAGGCGCAGGTGTCCGGTCCATGGCGACGACTGTACGGTAACGGTGGGACCGTTCCCCGCACGTTCTCGACAGCGTGGCGGCGGTGCCAGATCACTTCACCCGGTGCGTGCGGGCTTAAACGTTTCAATCGTTGGTGGGTGCACAACCTGTGCATCCGCGGCAGCCAGGGAGGCCCTCGTTTGGTCGTGCGACGCCCTCCCCAGCGCCCGCCTCGCACCGCGGCCGACGTCGCGAGCAGCGCCGCTGTCGTCGCGACCCTGCGCGGGGCGGGATGCGTCTTCGCCGAGGACGAGGCACGGTTGCTCCTGGCGGCCGCCCGCTCTCCGGCTGACCTGCTCGAGGCGGTCACCCGACGCGTGGCCGGCGAGCCCCTCGAGCACATCCTCGGCTGGGCGCAGTTCTGCGACCTGCGGATCGCCGTCACCCCCGGAGTCTTCGTCCCGCGCCGGCGGACCGAGCTGCTCGCGGTCGAGGCCGGCCGGCTGGCCCGGGTGGGCAGCGTCGTCGTCGACCTGTGCTGCGGGTCGGGGGCTGTCGGCGCGGCGATCGTGGCCGCGGTGCCCGGCGTCGACCTGCGCGCCGCGGACATCGAAGACGCCGCGGTGCGGTGCGCCCGCCGCAACATCGGTCCCGACGCCCACGTCTATCAGGGGGACCTCTACGACGCGCTGCCGGCTGACCTGCTCGGGAAGGTCGACGTCCTGGCGGTCAACGCGCCCTACGTCCCCACCGACGCGATCGGCCTCATGCCGGCGGAGGCGCGCAGCCACGAGCCGCGACGCGCCCTCGACGGCGGACCCGACGGGCTCGACGTCCAGCGACGGGTGACGGCCTCAGCCCGGCGGTGGCTGGCCCCCGGTGGCCACCTGCTCATCGAGACGTCCGCCACCCAGGTGGAGGCGACCCGGCACCTGGTGGCCGGGGCAGGTCTGGTCGCGCGGGTCGTGCGGTCCCCGGCCTCGGGCGCGACGGTGGTCGTGGGTCAGGTCGCAGGTCAGGTCGACACGGTCTCCGGCGGCAGCAGCAGGTCGCGCGAGCCGCGAGCCGCGGTGTAGCGCAGCGCCCGGGTGACGGCGTCGGCCGCGGCCCGGGCCGCGCCGGCGAGGGTGAGCCCGGAGGCCAGCCCCGCGGTGAGGGCCCCGTTGAACATGTCGCCGGTGCCGTTCGGAGCACCGACCTCCTTGACCGAGGCCAGCCGCGTCGTCGCGTCCTTCTCGAAGACGAGCGTCTCGATCATGCCGTCCGCGGTGTCCGCGAGCACGCATCCGGTGACGACGACGCCGCGCCGGGGCCCCCCGAGCAGGGACTCCGCGATGGCCCGCAGCCCGTCCAGGGTGGAGGTGGACGCGCCGGCGGCGGAGGCGCTCCCGTGAGCGAGCAGGCCGGCCTCGAACTGGTTCGGGGTGAGCACGTGTGCGCGCGCGACGAGCTCGGTGCGCAGCACGTCGACCACGCCGGGGGCGACGAACACCCCCGAGCCGGTGTCCCCCATGACCGGGTCGCACACGTAGGTGATGGCGGGGTTGGCCGCGAGCGCCCGGTCGACGAAGGCGGCGACCGCCCGCCCGGTCTGCGCGGACCCGAGGTAGCCGCTGACGATGGCGACGGTCTCGGTCAGCACGCCGTGCTCCTCGATGCCCAGCAGCAGGTCGGCGACGAGCTCGGGGTCGGTCGGTCGCCCGCGGAACCGTCCGTGGCCCGGGTGGTTGGAGAACAGCACGGTCGGCACGGCAGCCACGGTGAACCCCGCCGCGCGCATCTGCGGGACGGCCGCCGCGTTGCCCACGTGCCCGGTGATCACCTGGCTCTGGATCGAGACGATCGTGGCGGTCGTTGCGGTCACCGGCCGGTCACCGCGGTCGTGGCGCTCGCGCCGGCGAAGAACGCCGTGACCGCGCCGGCCAGCGCCACGAGGTCGCCGGTGTGGGCGAGCTCGCGGGCGGAGTGCATGGACAGCAGCGGGACGCCGACGTCGACCGTGCGGATCCCCAGCCGGGTGGCGGTCAGCGGGCCGATCGTCGACCCGCACGGCACCGTGTTGTTGGAGACGAACTCCTGGTAGCTGACCCCGGCCGCCGCGCAGGTCGCCGCCCACACCGCAGCCCCGTGCGCGTCGGTCGCGTACCGCTGGTTCGCGTTGATCTTGAGCAGCGGGCCGCCCCCGGCGATCGGCTGGTTCACGCCGTCGTGCTTCTCGGAGTAGTTCGGGTGCACGCTGTGACCGGCGTCCGCGGACAGGCACCACGAACCCGCGTAGGCCTGCAGGCGGTGCGCGGCGCTCGCCCCGAGGGTCGCGCCGATCCGGATGAGCACGTCGTCGAGCAGCGGGCCGCTCGCCCCGGAGCGGCTCTCCGAGCCCAGCTCCTCGTGGTCGAAGGCGGCCAGGACGCTGATGTGACCGGCGTCGGCAGAGTCAGCAGCGGCCGAGGTGGCCGTCGCGACGAGGGCGGTGAGCCCGGCGAAGACCGAGGTGAGGTTGTCCATCCGGCCGGCGGCGAACAGGTCGCCGTCGATCCCGAAGCGGACGGGGGCGGCTGTGTCGGCGGTGAGCACGTCGTAGCCGGCCACGTCCTCCCCGCGCAGGCCTGCCAGGCCGGCGAGGTGCCCCACGAGATCGGCCTGGGACCGGTCGCCGAGACCGAAGACGGGCGCGGTGTGGCGCTGGCGGTCGAGGGTGAGCCCGGCGTTGGCGTCCCGGTCGAGGTGGATGGCGAGCTGGGGGATCCGCAGGAACGGGCCCGTCCGCACGAGGTGCTCGCGTCCGTCCCGGGTGACCAGCCGCCCGGCGAGCTCGAGCTCGCGGTCCAGCCAGGAGTTGAGCAGCGGGCCGCCGTAGACCTCGACGCCGGCCTGCAGCCAGCCGTGCGAGCCGATCGTCGGGCGCGGCTTGAGCTTGAAGCCGGGTGAGTCGGTGTGCGCACCCAGGATCCGGAAGGGCGTCGTCGGGCCCGCTGCATCGGGCTGCACCCAGGCGATGATCGCGCCGTCGCGCAGGAGGTAGCGGCGACCGGCCGTGGACGTCCACTCCTGCGCCTCGTCCAGGCGGGTGAAGCCCGCCTCGTCGAGGATCCGCGCGGCCTCCGCAGCCGCGTGGTAGGAGGACGGGCTCGCGGTGATGAAGCGGGCGAGGGCGTCGATGTAGTCGGGTGCGGGAGCCATACGTCAATCCTTTCACGGGTGGGAGGAGGGCCTCGCCGGGCGGCGCCGACGCTCCGGCGGGCTCCCAGGCGCCCGGCCGAGGCCCCCGCTAGGGTCGGGACAGGCGCCGTGGTGATCGCCGGCCCGGAGCCGCGGCCGTCCCGGAGGAGGAACGCGATGAGCACGGACTTCTTCGAGGTTGTCACGACGGCCTTCGAGGTCATCGGCGTGAGCGTGATGGTGATCGGCTTCGTGGTGAGCCTCGGCCTCTCGGCCCGGCGGTGGTCTCGCACCGGGGACGGTGCGCTCGCCTTCTCCACCCTGCGCAAGATGTTCGGCGGCGTGATCCTGCTCGGCCTGGAGGTGCTCGTCGCGGCGGACCTGGTCCGCACGATCACGTCGGCACCGTCCCTCACCGAGGCGCTCGTCCTCGCGCTCATCGTGCTCATCCGCACCGTGCTGAGCTTCTCCCTCCAGGTGGAGATCGACGGCGTCGCGCCGTGGCGGCGGGCGCTGGTCACCGGGCCGGAGGTGCTCGCCTCGGCTGCGCGGGCCGCTGGCAAGCCGGCCACACCAGCGCCCTGACCTGCGACTCGCCTCCCCGGGCAGCGCGGTCACACCCCCGGATCTACCGTGGATTGTGCTCGACGACGAGCACCACCGGCACGCGGCCTCAGGAGCCCTCATGTCCGACGACGTCACTCCCGCCATCGCAGCATCCCTCCGCGAGGCGGCCGACCGTCTCCCCACCGACGACCGCGACCTGGAGTCCGCCGACCGCGGGCACCTCGCCGCGCTCCTCGATCCGGTGGTCCCGGGACCGGACGGCGCCGCCGTCTGGGACGCGGCCGGCTACGACTTCCTCACCGGGGACAACCCCGGCACCGTCCACCCGAGCCTGTGGCGCCAGAGCGAGCTCACCGCCCGGTCCGGGCTCTACGAGGTGGTCCCGGGCATCTACCAGGTGCGCGGGCTGGACCTGTCGAACATCACCTTCGTCGAGGGTGACCGCGGTGTCATCGTCATCGACCCGCTCATCTCCGTCGAGACCGCGGCGGCCGCCCTCGCGCTGTTCCGGAGCGTGCGCGGGGACAGGCCGGTCACGGCCGTCATCTACTCCCACTCCCACCTCGACCACTTCGGCGGTGTCAAGGGAGTGACCACCCAGGCTGCGGTCGACGCCGGGCAGTGCCCCGTGCTCGCGCCCCCCGGGTTCCTCGAGCACGCCGTCTCCGAGAACGTCTACGCCGGCACCGCGATGGCCCGCCGCGCGGGCTACATGTACGGTGCGGCGCTCGCCAAGGGCCCAGCCGGCCAGGTCGGCGCGGGCCTGGGGCAGACGACGAGCACCGGCACCGTCTCGCTCATCGTCCCCACCCAGACGATCACCGCGACCGGGCAGCGCGAGGTGGTCGACGGCGTCACGATCGAGTTCCAGCTCACGCCCGGCACCGAGGCCCCGAGCGAGATGAACTTCCTCTTCCCCGACCACGGCGCATTGTGCATGGCCGAGAACGCCACCCACACCCTGCACAACATCCTGACCCTGCGCGGCGCCCTGGTCCGCGACCCGCGCGTGTGGGCGGCATACCTCACCGAGTCGATCGCCCTGTTCGCCCACCGGTCCGAGGTTCTCTTCGCCTCCCACCACTGGCCCACCTGGGGCCGAGCCGAGCTCATCGAGTTCCTCTCCCAACAGCGTGACCTCTACGCCTACCTCCACGACCAGACGCTGCGGATGCTCAACCAGGGCCTGACCGGCCGGGAGATCGCCGAGGTGATGGTGCTGCCCCCGGCCCTGGAGAGCGCGTGGCACACCCACGGGTACTACGGGAGCGTGAGCCACAACGTCAAGGCGATCTACCAGCGGTACATGGGCTGGTTCGACGGCAACCCCGCGCACCTGTGGGAGCACCCTCCGGTCGAGGAGGCGACGCGCTACGTGGAGTTCATGGGCGGGGTCGACGCCGTGGTGGAGAAGGCGACGACGTCCTTCGACGACGGTGACCTGCGCTGGGTGGTCACGGTGCTCAACCACGTCCTGTTCGCCGATCCGGACCACGCCGGCGCACGCGACCTGCAGGCCCGGGCCCTCACCCAGCTCGGGTACGGCACCGAGAACGGCACGTGGCGGAACTTCTTCCTCTCCGGCGCCGCCGAGCTGGCGGAGGGGACGTTCGGCACACCGGCGCAGTCCTCCTCCCCCGACCTGCTGGCGGCCCTGTCCATCGGCCAGGCGCTGGACTCCCTCGCCATCCGGGTGGACGGTCCCCGGGCCTGGGGTGCGCGGCTCGCGGTCGACTGGGTGGTCGAGGGGACCCGGTACGCGGTGCGGCTGACCAACGGGGTCCTGGTGCACCAGGTGGTCGACGACGGCGCGCCCGGGTCGGGGAGCAGCCTCGCGGCCGGACCGGCGCACGCGACGCTCACCGCGACCAGGGCCGTGTTCCTCACGTGCCTGATCGACCCGACGCAGCTCTCGGTCCTGACCGCCTCGGGCGACCTGCACGTCGACGGCGACGCGGGCGCCTGGCCGGAGGTGCTCGGCCTGCTCGACACGGTCGACCCGGACTTCGAGATCGTGCTGCCGTAGTCCGGCGCGCCACCCGCGGGGCGGATCAGACCAGCACGACCGCCGTGCCGTACGCGACGATCTCCTGGTACCCGTTGGCGACCTCGTCGCTGTCGTAGCGCATCGCGAGGATCGCGTTCGCGCCCTTGGCGGTCGCGGCCTCGATCATCCGCTCGACGGCCTCGTCGCGGCTCTGCTGCAGCTGCTTGGTGAGGCCCTTGAGCTCACCGCCGACGATCGACTTGAGCCCGGCGCCCAGCTGCGCGCCGACGTTGCGGGCGCGGACCGTCAGGCCCGTCACCTCGCCGAGGACCTCCTGGACGGTGTGACCGGGGACGTCGTTCATGGTTGAGACCAGCATGGGAGTCCTCCTGACGGGCGCGCACCCTGGGGTGCCGGTCCTTTCACCCTAGGACGGTCCACGGTGGGTCACCAGAGGTGCCCGGCCCACCTCGAGCAGCACCGCGCCCTCGCGCTGCAGCGCGGCGTCGGCCCGCCTCTGAGGGACGTCAGGGCGTGGTTCGCGCCAGGAGCACCGGCACTCCCTCGCCGCTGAGGCGCGACACGGCTGTCGGCCGTCCCGCCATCGCGAGGACCAGGTCAAGAGTGGCGCCTTCGACGGCCGGGCCGTCTCCCGCCCGGAAGTCGCTGTCGGTGGCCACGAGACGCAAGCCCTTCGCCCGGGACCGGGAGTTCACGGCGAAGTCCTTGCGGACATATCCCTCTGCGACCTCCACCAGAGCGTCCCGCTCGGGGACGGTGGAGATGCCGAGGGGTTCACGGATGTCGGAGCCATGGACCACCACCTCACCCAACCAGGCCCACAGGTCCCCGGTGGGCGCGATCCGCGATGCGACGACGGAGCGAAAGCCGACCAGAGTCTGTGCGGGAGTCGGGCCGCGGTGCTCGGCGAGGCGCCGGTCGTTGTGGACCTCGGGACGAAACCGCGCGCCGACGATGCTGCGCAGCCAAGCCCAGCGCCCGGTGCTCGCACCCGCTGTCAGGTGCGCGACGACGTCCTCCACCGACCACTGCGCGCACAAGGTCGGCGACGACCACTGCTCTGTCGACAGAGTCTCCAGATCACCGAGGAGGCGTGCCCGCTCGGAGTGGATCGCCGCCCAGGTCGGCCCTGCGGTCATCGGGGTCTTCGGGGTCATGAGGGGGATCCTTGCACAGACCGGTCAGGGGAGGTCAGAGTGGATCAGAGTGGGTCACCCTGGGGTGGGACCACCTCGAGCAGCACCGCCGTGCACTCCCTCTGCAGCTCGGCGTCGGCCCACATCGCGTGGTGCGGGGCGGCGTTGGAGCACACAACCGAACCCCACGCCCCGACCTGCGCGGACAGGGCGACGGCGTCGCGGCAGATCTGCGCGCCGACGGGACCTTCCTCGAAGCGGCAGTCCCGCGGGGTGTACCCGACCCAGCCTTCGCCGAGCACGAGCGGGATGCCCAGGCGGGCGGCGTGGTCGGCGGCCACCCCGATCCACTCGCGCAGCCGGTTCGCCATCGCGATCCGGTGGGCGCCGTAGCGCTCGTAGAGCCAGCGGTCCACCGCGGCCGGGTCGCACCAGTCGTGGAGGTAGATCTCGGCGAGCCCGACGATCGAGGCCTGCTGCTTCCACGCCTCGTCCGCGGGCGGTGCCCACTGCGCGAGGCGGGGCGCCCCGGGGCGCAGCAGCTCGGCGTCGGCCCGGGCCTGGGGGAAGTCCGCGGGGTCCCCGCGCAGGACGAACTCCTCGACGAGGTCGTCGAGGACGCCGTAGACGTAGGGGTGGACCACGAGCGCTCCGGCGTTGCGCGGCACGCCGCGCATCGCGGTCACCGGGACCGCGGCGTAGTTGACCCCGCACAGCACACCCGGGTGGCGCCGGGTGAAGGCGGCGTGCCCCGCCTCGAGCCGGGCCTGCAGCTCGACGACGACGTCCTCGACCCCGGGCAGGCCCGCGGTGAGGTGACCGGCCTGGACCTCGTTGTGCAGCTCGACGAAGGCGAGGGTCCGGTCGAGGTCGTGGGCGGCGAGGAGGTCGACGAGGTCCGCCATCGCCTCCCCGAGCACGACGAGCCGCTCCTCGGGGTCGACGCCCTGCAGGGCGTCGTGCCAGGCACGGTCGGCCGCGAAGGCCGGGCTCTGCTGGTACTCCCAGGAGGACGCGATGACCACCATCTCGTGCCGCTGCGCGGCCCGGAAGAAGTCGAGCAGGTGGGCGCGCGCGTCGATGGTCGTGGGCTGCCCGACGTCGTACCACCGCACCCGGGCGGCGTAGCCGCCACCGATCGGCCCCAGGCGCAGCGCCGAGGTGTCCAGCCCGGAAGCGAAGAGCAGGAACGGCATGGCGCAGATCCGGACGGCGTTGTAGCCGAGCGCCCGGGCCCGGGCGAAGGCCGCGTCGAGGTCTTCGAAGGGTTCGCCGGGGCCGGTCCGCACGTACCAGGAGAAGTCCCACAGGGTGATCGCCAGACGGTCGGGAAGGTGGGCGGGGACACCGGGCGGGCGACGGGTCGCGGGCCCGGGGGTGGCCGGTGTGCCCGGGGCGGCGGGCGTCGTGATCATCGTCGGCGTCGTCATGAGGCGACCAGGATGGCACGAGCGACCCGGACGACCTCGATCGAGGTGACATGGACGCCGTCGGGCACGTCGCGGACGGAGGGGTCCACCCAGATGCCGTGCGCGGCGTGCCAGGGCGTCAGCTCCAGGCGGACGCCGTGCTCGGCGACCTCCCGCGCCCACGGCGTGAGGTCCACGTCCCACACCCGCCCGTGCCAGAAGTGGTCGCTGACCAGCTCGTCACCGATCCAGGCCCGGCCCACGTCCCCGGTCCAAGTGATGCGCAGCAGCGCCCGGTCGGCGCCCGCGAGGGCTGCGGCCGGGATGCCGACGTGGAGCTGCGCCGCGCCGGAGGAGTCGGTCGGGGCGCTGAGGCGGTGCATCGGGCCGCCGCGGGTGGGGGCGGGAACCGGGCCCTGGGGGGTCGGGTGCAGCTCGGTGAGGAGCGGGCGGGTCCCGGCCGTCGGGGTGTGGAGGGTCCAGGTGCGCCAGGGGCCCGCGTCGCGCGGGGCGCTCAGCAGAGCGGGGTCGGCGGGGTTCGCGGTGTCGGGCGTGTCGAGCGTGTCGACGGCCAGCCCGGTCGGCGCCGGGAGCATCCAGACCGTGCTCGTCGCCGCTCCGGGGTGCACCACTAGCGCGCCGTCGAGGGCGTAGACCGGGGCGTCCGACAGGACGAGGCGGTCGCGCCCGCCGACCTCGAGCCGGTAGAGCCGGTCGGCGTCGGCCTCGCCGAGCACCAGGACCCGGACTCCGGGCAGGTGCACGAGGCAGCCCGGGCCGGCGGGCTCGGTGAGGGTGAGCACGGTCGCTCCCGCCGCGCGGCGACCGGTCGCGGCCCCGCTCACTGGGACGTCTCCGTCGAGCACGAGCTCGACCGGCACCCCGGTGGTCGCGGCGAGCACGACGATGTCGCCGTCGTCGTCCGTGATCCGGGTGAGCACCTGGGCGGTCGCGCTGCGCAGCACGAGGGCGGGGGTCAGCGGGTAGCGCAGCGGCCAGACGAGGGAGACCCCGGCGGGCAGGTCGAGCGGGACGGCCGGGACGGCCACCGAGCCGTCGTCGAAGGCGAGCGTGAGCTGCACGCCGGCCTGGGCGAGCAGCGGGCTGCGGTCCGGCTGGTAGGTGGTGAGGAAGAGGTAGCCGCTGGTCCCGTCGGAGCGGACCGACCAGCGCAGCTCGCCCGGGTCGTCGCTGCCGCCGCCGACGCGCGTGGCCATCGCCGCCAGGCGGTGACCGTCCTCGTGCAGCCACAGGTGCTGGCGGCGCAGCAGGTGGTGGTGGGCGCGGATCTGGCCGTGCTCGCCCACCGGGGCGTGGAAGTCGTAGGTGCGGGTGGGGACGTCGTTGGGGTAGCCGGTGGCCTGGGACTCCTGCTCGGTGCCGCGAGCGCCCACCCGCTGGGTGCCGCCGGCGTACATGTAGTAGCCCTGCCAGACGGACCCGCTGCCGAGCTTGGCCAGCGCCACCCCGGCGACGTCGCGCTCGGTGACGAGCGGGCGGCGGTGGTAGGCGACATGCATGCCGCCGCCCAGCTCGCAGGTGACGTACGGGGTGGTCTCGGTCCCGGTCACGGCAAGCGCCGCCGGGTCGAGCACCACGCCGTCCAGGGCCTCGCGCAGGTCGGCACCGACCGAGAGGTCGTCGCGGACCACGCTGTACCGGAAGTGCGTCGGGGAGAAGGCCGGCCACTCGGTCGTCTCGTCCTCCCAGAACCCGTCGGCGTAGGCGCTGTAGACCGGCAGCAGCGTGTCCGGGACCTGCGCGCCGCCCCAGCCGGTCGCGGTCCAGATCGGGGCGCGCAGGCCGAGCTCCTCGGCGATCTCCCGCAGCCGGGCGAGGTGCTCGGGCTGGTCGTAGAGCTCGTTGTCCATCTGGAAGGCGATGATCGGACCGCCGTCGGCGTGCCCGAGGCCCTCCAGCTGCGCGGCGATCTGGGCGAAGTAGGCGCGGACGAGCGCGAGGTAGGCGGGGTCGTTGGTGCGGGTCGCCAGGTCCCGCTCGATCAGCCAGTCCGGGAACCCGCCGTAGCGGGCCTCGCCGTGCGCCCACGGTCCGGTCCGCACGACGACGTCGAGCCCGTGCCGCGCGGCCAGCTCGATGAAAGCCCGCAGGTCGATGTTGCCGTCCCAGCGGAAGTCGCCCGGGGCGGGCTCGTGCGCCTGCCACAGGACGTAGGTCGCGACCGAGGTGAGCCCGCCCGCGCGGGCGTGGCCCAGCACCTCGCTCCACCGCTCGCGCGGCAGGCGGGAGTAGTGGATCTCCCCGGTGATCGGCATCCACGGAGCCCCGTCCCGGTCGATCCAGGCGTCGGTGACCGTGATGCTGCTCGGGGTGGGAGTGTCGTCGTCCGCGTTGTCGGCGGAGTCGAGGGCGGCGAGCTGGTCGGTGAGCACCTGGACCCGGGCGTCGTGGGTGGCCTGCAGGTCCTCGGTGAACAGCAGCATCGTCGGCAAGGACGTCGCGAAGTAGTCGACCTGCGCGGTGATGCCCGTCTGCGCCGCGACGTAGCGGGCGAGGACGTCGCGCAGCCGCTCGGCCTCCTCCCGGCGCCCGAGTCGGCGCAGCGCGGTGACCGACGCCGCGGCCTCGGAGCAATCCTGGGTCGCCACCGTCTGGACGTCCCCCTGCTCGGAGCCCCTCTGCTGGTCGGCCGCGCTCATCCAGGCCTCCCGCGCCTCCTCCACCCTGCCCGACGCCGCGAGCGCGTCCCCCAGGAGCAGGCGCAGCTCCGCGGTGCTCGCCAGCGGATGGCGTGCCTCCCCGAGGGAGGCTGGCGGCTGCAGCGCCGCGGTGACCAGCTCGATCGCCCGTCCCGGGTCAGCGGGGTCGGCGTCGAGCGCCTCGCGGGCGAGGTGCAGGTGCGCCTCCTCCCATGCGGTGAGGACCCGTCCTTCCCCACCCTCCCAGGGCTGGAAGCGACGCGCGGCGAGCAGGTCCACGGCGTCGGCAGCCTGACCCTGGAGGGTGAGGAGCTCGGCGAGCTGGACCGTGAGGTCGTCGCGGCCGGCGACGAGGTCGGGTCGGCTCAGCAGGGTCGCCGAGCGCTGCGCGGCGTCGCGGCCCAGCCGGCCGGCGAGCTGGTCGGCCTCCAGCAGCAGCCGGGCGTCGTCGGGCGCGGCCGCCCGCGCCTGGGCGTACCAGCGCTCGGCCAGGGCGGGGTCACCCCCGACGTTGTGGGCGGCGATCCCGAGGTTGCGCAGGACCACCGGGTCGGCGCCGGCACCGGTGGCGGCTGCCTCTCGCACCGCGGTCTCCCAGGCGGCGATCGCCTCCTCACCGCGGCCCGCGGCGTAGAGCCAGTGCCCCTGGAGTGCTGCGAGCAGCGGGTCGTGGGGCCGGTGGGCGCGCAGTCGGGCGAGCAGGTCGTTGTCGAGGGTCGAGGGGAAGCACCACGTGGGGTCGAGGGCGCTCGCTGCTGCGAGCGCCCGGTCGGTCCCCTGGGCGTCGCCGCGGCGCAGCGCCAGGTCGGCGCGGTAGAGCAGGGCGAGGGGCGCGACGTTCGGCTGCCCGGCCACGAGCGGCAGCCGGATGGCCTGGTCGAGGAGGTCGACGGCGTCGACGTCCTCACCGACGGAGAGGTACTCGCGGGCGACGTCGAGGGCGATCGTGGGGTCGGTCGTCGTGGTCGGCGCCACCTCCAGCGCCGTGCCCTGCTCGCCGTGCCCGCCCAGCGCACCCAGCCGCACCGCGAGGTCGCGGGCCCAGGCGTCGAGCGGGTTGGCCGCGAGCGTGCCGCGCACGAGGGCGCGGGCCGCCATCAGGTCGCCGCGACGGCGCGCTGCGACGGCCGCGAGGTTGCGCGCCTGGGTGTGCTGCGGGGACCGGAGCAGGAGCGCGTGGAGGTCCTCGGTGGCCCGGGCGAGGGACCCGGCGCTGGCCGAGGTCCCGGTGGCACTGGCCGCGAGGTCGAGGCGGACTGCGGCCACCGTCGCGGCGTCGGCCCAGGCCTGGTCCCAGCGGGCGGTGGCGAGCGCGTCGGCAGCCTCGGCCACACGGCCCTGGCGGGCCAGGACGAGACCGAGGCGGTAGTGCGCCTCGCCGTCGCGGGGGTTGGGGTTGCGGCTGACGAGCCGCGCGGTGGCCGCGCCCAGGTGACGTTCGGCGTCGTCCAGGCGACCGTCGTGCTGGCGCCGGGCGGCCAGGGCGACGTGGCTGCGCACGTCGCCGGGGTCGCGGCGCAGGGCTTCCTGCCAGTAGGGCTCGGGCGAGCGGGTGGCGTGCCGGTACTGGGCGAGGTGGACCCCGGTGACGTACAGCTCGTCGACGGAGCCGATCTGCTCCGGGGTGCGCGGCTCCGTCGCGGGCTGGACGGCGTCGTCCCCGGTGGTTCCCGGGTCGACCGGGCGCGGGCGCCAGGTGAGCAGCACGGTGCCGTCGTGCTCGACGACGAGCTCGCACGCCGTCGCCGCGAGCGACCCGTCGAGGGTCACCGCATGGACGTACGGCGCGTCGGGGGCGAGGTCGACGATCGCCTCGTGCACGGTCACCGCGGCGGCACCCGGAGCGTGCGCGGCGTCGGCGGCACCCGGCGCACCCGCCGCGTCCGCGCGCAGCAGCACCCGGGTCCCGGGGCGACGCGAGGTCGCGGCGACCCCGATCCGCACGGCGGTGCCGGCGCCGTCGGCCACGACGTCGAGGCGGACCGCAACATCGCGGGTCGCCTGGTGCACCGGGCCGATCTCCTGGAAGGGGTACCAGTACTGGGAGAAGGTCTTGGTCTCCCCCGGCTTGAGGAAGGCGAAGTCCGGCTGGTTGTCGGTGAACACCCCGGCCATGAGCTCGACGTAGGGGCCGTTCGTGTCCGTGAGGTGCTCGCCCCAGGCGTGCCCGAACGGGGCGTCCCCCCAGGTCCACTGCTTCTTGCCGGGGGCCACCCGGTGGTCGGCCCAGTGCAGGGTCCCGGCCCGGGCGCCGTGGTCGTAGCCACCGAAGAAGTCGTCCTGGCTGCCCAGGCACATGAACGACGTCGGGACGGGGATGGTGCGGTACCAGTCGAGGCGGTCCCCGTCCGGACGCTCGGGGGTGCGCCGGGCCGGGTAGTCGACGCCGTAGTAGCTCCCCTGCGCGGCGGGGAAGGTGCTGATCGCGCGCTTGGCGTGGTCGGCGACGACGTGGACGTCGGTGGGGAAGAAGGACTGGTAGTCGTCGTTGACGGCCACCGCGGCGTTCGCCCACCACAGGAAGGTCTGCACGTCGTCGGTGCGGTTGACGAGGTGGCCGCGCACCTCCAGGACGGAGCTGCCGGGGCGCAGACGCAGCCCGTGCATGCCCTGCATCCGCGCGAAGGGGTCGTGGTCGGAGCACCACACGGTCACCGCACCGTCCGGCTCGTGCTCGATGCTCACCTCGCACGGCAGGAAGGTGGCGGGCCGGTGGTGCTGGGGCCAGTTGAGCTCGAGCCCACCCGAGATCCACGGCCCGGCCAGGCCCACGAGCGCAGGCTTGATGACGTCGTTGCGGTAGAAGAAGTCGTAGCCGCGGGTCGTGTCGATGCCGACGTGGACCCGACCGCCGAGCTCGGGCAGGACCATGATCCGCACGTACTCGTTCTCCAGGTGCACCGCGGCCCACCGGCGCGGGGCCTTGTCCTGGCTCACGCTCTCGATGAACGGCAGCGGGTACACCGCCCCCGAGGATCCCTGGTAGACCCGCTGGTCGAGGTAGGCCGGGTAGCGGTCCGGGGCGCCCGGGGCGTACGTGTCGATCTCGACGCTCTCCTGCCACGCACGGACGGGTAGATGGGCGATGCCCTCGGGGGCGGGGGGCAGCTGGATCGTCGAGTCGTCACGGGGCATGGCTTCGACGCTAGGCCCGGTTGACACCGCCCGGCGATAGTTGTTCCACTGGCGTCCATGGACGAATCGATGGTTGGGCTCGTGCGGGAGGGGTTCGCCGGGCAGCGCCTGGTCGTCGTTCCGCGGCCCGCGGTCGAGCGCGCCCTGGACCACCCCGTGACGGACAAGCTCCTCGTCACCGACGCGGGATTCTTCCCCCGCGCTGCCCGCCACGGCCGGTCCCGCGCCCGGGGCGCCGCCGAGCACGTGCTGCTCGTGTGCACCGGCGGGTCGGGCTGGTGCCGCACCCCCACAGGGACCCTCGCCGTCGGGCGGGGCGACGTCGTCGTGCTCGACGCCGGCACGCCGCACGCCTACGGAGCAGCCGAGGCCGACCCCTGGACGTTGTGGTGGCTGCATGTCACCGGCGCCGACGCCGCGGACCTCGTGGCCGCCGCGCGGGCGGCCGCGGGTGGGCCGGTCACCCACCTGCGCGACGCCGCACCCGTCGCGAGCCTCGTCTCCCAGGCCATCGACGCGCTGGCCCCCGGACCGACCCGGTCCGGGCTCATCCGGGCGTCGGGGGCCGCGTGGAACGCGTTCACCCACGTCATCGCGACCGGGCGGCGCTCCCCCGGGACGGACCTGAGCCCGGTCGACCGCGCCGTCGAGCACCTGCGGGCCACGGCCCCGCAGCGGACGTCGGTCGCGGCGCTGGCGGCGATGGTCGGCCTCAGCACGTCCCAGCTGGGTGCACTCTTCCGCCATCAGCTCGGCGTCTCACCGCTCGAGCACCAGACGCAGCTGCGGATGGCCCGGGCGCGCGAGCTGCTCGACGGTACGTCGCTGCCGGTCGCCGCGGTGGCCCGGGCGTCAGGCTACGCGGACCCGCTGTATTTCTCCCGCCAGTTCGGGCGGATCCACGGTGTCACGCCGACCGCCTACCGGGAGCGCGCATCGGAGGGCTGACCCACGACATCTGGTGACCCAGATGCTTCTCGCGCAGTCCGTGTCCCCTCGTGGGACCGCTCCGGCGAGGACCATCCGAACCCGGCATAGGGTGTTCTCACGCAGTTCGACACGGCGAGGGAGTGACCGATGGCCGCATGGGCCGAGCACGCACTGTGGTGGCACGTCTACCCCCTGGGGTTCGCCGGTGTCCCCGTGCGCGAGGAGCACCACCCGCCGGCGCCCGACGGCGGGCTGCGCGCCCTGGTCCCGTGGCTCGACCACGTCATCGGGCTCGGGCTCAACGGGCTCCTGCTCGGACCGGTGTTCGCCTCGAGCACCCATGGGTACGACACCCTCGACCACCTTGAGATCGACGCGCGCCTGGGGACGCGCGCGGACTTCGACGCGCTGGTCTCCGCCGCCCGGGAGCGCGGTGTGCGCATCCTGCTCGACGGCGTGTTCAACCACGTCGGGCGCGAGCACCCGCTGGCCGTCGCCGCGCTCGAGCAGGGGCCCGACGGCGAGCACGCCGACTGGTTCCGCATCGACTGGAACGGCCCGGGAGGCCCGGACTTCGCCGACTTCGAGGGGCACTCGAGCCTCGTCGCCCTCAACCACGCCAACCCTGCCGTCGCCGACTGGGTCGCGGGCATCATGACGCACTGGCTCGAGGCCGGGGCGGACGGCTGGCGGCTGGACGCGGCCTACGCCGTCGACCCGGCCTTCTGGTCCGCGGTCCTGCCGCGGGTGCGGGCCGCGCACCCGCAGGCCTGGATCCTCGGAGAGATGATCCACGGCGACTACGCGGCCTACGTGGCCGAGTCCGGGATCGACTCCGTGACCCAGTACGAGCTGTGGAAGGCGATCTGGAGCAGCCTCGAGCAGGAGAACTTCTACGAGCTCGAGTGGACCCTGACCCGTCACACCCAGCTGCTCGAGTCCTTCCTGCCGCAGACCTTCATCGGCAACCACGACGTCACCCGCATAGCGACCCGGGTGGGACCGGACAAGGCGGTGCTGGCCCTGGCGATCCTGGCGACCACCGGTGGCATCCCCTCGATCTACGCGGGCGACGAGGTCGCGATGACCGGCCTCAAGGAGGACCGTCTCGGGGGTGACGACGCCGTGCGGCCAGCCTTCCCAGCCTCACCCCACGACCTGCCAGGGCTGCACGAGGGTGTGGCTGATGCCCACCGCGCCCTGATCGCACTGCGCCGCCAGCACCCGTGGCTGCTGCGCTCCCGCTCCTCCATGCGCGAGCTGAGCAACACCCGCTGCGTCCTCGAGCAGACCGGCGACGGCGGCACGATCCTCGTCGAGCTCGACGTCACCGATGGTGCCCGGGCACGGATCACCGGGCCCGACGGCGGCGAGCTGTTCACCTGGGGGTAGCCGGGCCGGGGCGCGGCCCGCTGATAACGTTGTCAGTTGCACTCACGCCGCCTGCGCCGCACGGGCCGGGCACCCCCACCTCGATCCTGGAGCCATGCCATGACTGCCGTCGATCGTGAGGTCTCCCGCCCGGACCAGGTGGCTCGTCGGGCCCGGGTGGCCGTGGCCGTCCTGTTCTTCACGAACGGCGCCCTGTTTGCCAACCTCCTGCCCCGGTACCCGGAGATCAAGGACGCCCTGGGCCTGTCCAACGCCGCCTTCGGCGCCGCGGTGGCTGCCTTCCCGCTGGGTGCGCTGGTCGCCGGGCTCAGCGCCGGCCTGCTCATCCGCCGCTGGGGATCCGCGAAGGTCGCAATCGGCGCGACCCTGCTCGCGACCACCGGGTTCATCACCGCTGGGGCCTCCTCCTCGTGGGCGATGCTCGCCGCAGGACTGTTCGTGTCCGGCGCGATGGATTCCATCACCGACGTCGCCCAGAACTCCCACGGCCTGCGGGTGCAGCGCCGCTACGGCCGGTCGATCCTCAACTCCTTCCACGCGGTGTGGAGCATGGGGGCGGTGCTGGGCGGGATCATGGGCGCCATCCTCGCCGCCGTCGGACTGTCGACCACCCAGCACATGGTCGTCTCCTCGGCCGTGTTCGGGTTCGCGGCACTCGCGTCCTACCGTTGGCTGCTGACCGGACCAGAACCCCGCGCCGCCGACGGCCCGGACCCCGCTGCACCGTCAACCGCACCGTCCTCCGCGCCGCGCAGTACGGCCGCGCCGTCGATGGTGGCGCGCTACGGCGTGCTGCTGGCGCTGGTCGCCATCGCCGCCTCAGGGGGCATCGTCGAAGACTCCGGCGCCTCCTGGGCGGCCATCTACCTCACCGGCACCTTCGAGACCACGACCGTCGTCGCGAGCTTCGGGTTCATCGCGCTGCAGGGCCTGCAGTTCGTCGGCAGGATCTTCGGGGACCCGCTGGTCGACCGCTTCGGTCAGCGGACCGTCGCGCGCGCCGGCGGGAGCATCGTGTTCCTCGGGATGGGCTTCGCCCTCGCCGTGCCCACGGTCGTGGGGACCATCGTGGGCTTCGGCATGGCCGGGCTCGGCGTCGCGACCCTTATCCCGGCGGCGATGCACAGCGCCGACGAGATCCCGGGCTTCGCGCCGGGCACGGGGCTGACCATCGTCAGCTGGCTGCTGCGCATCGGCTTCCTCGTCGCACCGCCGTTGGTCGGCGCGATCGCCGACGCGACGAGCCTGCGGGTGGGACTGCTCATCGTTCCCGTCGTGGGCCTGGTTGTCATCGCCTGCGCGGTGGTGCTGCCCACGAAGGTCACGACGACGGCACCTCACACGCCTGCTTGAGCGCGACGGCGTCAGGCCAGCACGACCGCCGTGCCGGACGCGACGATCAACTTCAGCCATGCCTATACTCTGTAGGTAATCACCTAGGAGTAGTAGGGATGTGTGTCGCGTGGCAGCACGGGCAGGACTCACGATCGAATCGCTCACGACCGCAGCCGCCGACCTGGCCGACGAGGTCGGCTTCGAGCAGGTCACCGTGTCCGAGCTGGCCCGGCGCGTCGGCGTGAAGCCCGCCAGCCTGTACTCCCACCTGCGCGGATCCGACGACCTTCGGGGACGAATCAGCACTCTCGCGCTGTCCGAGCTCGCCGATCACCTGTCGATCGCCCTGGCCGGGCGCTCGGGACGCGCAGCGCTCGATGCCCTCGTCACGGTCATGCGCACCTACGCGAAGGAGCATCCGGGCCGGTGGGAAGCCACCCAGACCCGCATCACCGCCCCCGAGGCCGGGCCCGCCGGCACCAGGGTGGCGGCCCTGATGCTGGGCATCATGATCGGCTACGACCTGCCCCCGCAGGAGCGGACCCACGCGGTCCGTCTCGCCGGCAGCACGGTCAACGGCTTCCTCCGGCTGCAGGCCAACGGCAGCTTCGACCACTCCGACCCGGACCCCGAGACGTCGTGGACCCGGATGACCCAGGCCCTCGACACGGCGCTGCGTCACTGGCCATCCACGCCCGACGACGACCCGGTCCGCGAAGGCACGACCGACGCACACGCCTGACCCCCCAGAACACAGAGAGAACTCACGATGAGTACCCCCCTCACCCGAACCGTCCCGCTCACCGAGGACCTCGTCCGCGGGGCGATCGAGCTCGAGCACACCGCTCGGGGCGTCCAACCGCACCGGCTCCCGGCCTGGGCCCGGCGCCAGTTCTCCGACCCGCAGCTGCTCATGGCCGAGTCCCAGCCGGCAGGCATCCGCCTCGTCTTCCACACGACGGCAACCGTGATCGAGCTCGACACCCGCCCCACCCGCATCTCCTACGTCGGCGCGCCCGCGCGGCCTGAGGGCGTGTACGAGCTGCTCGTCGACGGCGTCCTCACCGGTCAGGGAACGGTGACCGGCGGCAACGTCCTGTCCATCGACATGACGACCGGCGCCCGCGACCTGCACGCCGGCGACGCCGGGACCGTGGCCTTCCGCGGCCTGCCCGCCCGGGACAAGACCGTCGAGCTGTGGCTGCCGCACAACGAGCTCACCGAGCTCGTCGCGTTGCGCGCCGACGCTCCCGTCCGCCCCGTACCCGCGGGCGACCGCCGCGTGTGGCTGCACCACGGCAGCTCGATCAGCCACGGATCCAACGCCCTCACCCCGACCGGCACCTGGCCGGCCATCACCGCGCGCACCGCCGGGGTGGATCTCGTCAACCTCGGCTTCGGTGGCGGCGCGCTCCTCGACCCGCTCACCGCCCGCACGCTCCGGGACACCCCGGCGGACATCATCAGCGTGAAGATGGGCATCAACATCGTCAATCTCGACGCGATGCGGGTGCGAGCCTTCGTCCCGGCGATGCATGGCTTCCTCGACACGATCCGCGACGGCCACCCGGACACTCCCCTGCTCCTCGTCTCCCCGATCCTGTGCCCGATCCACGAGGACACCCCCGGCCCTGGCATGCCCGACCCCGCCTCTCTCGGTACCGGCACCGTCCGCTTCATGGCCACCGGGAACCCGGCCGAGGTCGCCTCCGGCAAGCTCACGCTCGCGGTGATCCGCCAGGAGATGGCCCGCTTGGTCGCGGCCCGCCAGGTGGAGGACCCGCTGCTCCAGTACCTCGACGGCCGCGCGCTCTACGGCATGCCCGACGCCGCGGCGCACCCCCTGCGCGACGCTCTGCATCCCGACGCCGACACCCACCAGATCATCGGCGAGCGCTTCGCCCGCCTCGTCTTCGGGCCCGGAGGCCCGTGGATGTAGCCGTCGACGCGACGTACCGCGTCGCCTGACCTTTCGCGTCGTCTCCGATACGAAACGTTTCATACATGCATGAAACGGTTGTGTTCCACGCCTGGCACTGCGATTGTGAACGCAAACATCTGCGGTCGCGAAGACAGGTTCTCGCCTCATGCACCGGCGCGGCACTGTCGGGAGCGACCGTTCGCGTCATCGATGGCGATGGCGCAGATCCTCAGAAAGAGGTACGCATGAAGACGACATCACGACGGGTCCGCCGCGGTCTGCTCGCTGCCCTGCTGACCATCACCACCGCAGCCACGGGACTGGCGGTGACAGCGCCAGCACAGGGTGCCGCGAGCAGTCTGGGTGCTGCGGCCGCGCAGAGCGGGCGCTACTTCGGCACCGCCGTCGCGGCGGGGAAACTGAGCGACTCCACCTATTCGAACGTCGCGAACCGCGAGTTCACCATGATCACAGCCGAGAACGAGATGAAGATGGACGCGACCGAGCCCAACCAGGGCCAGTTCACGTACACCCGCGGCGACCAGATCGTCACGTGGGCGCGCTCGAACGGCAAGCAGGTCCGTGGGCACGCTCTCGCCTGGCACTCCCAGCAGCCGGCCTGGATGCAGAGCATGTCCGGGTCGACGCTCCGCAACGCGATGATCAACCACGTCACGCAGGTCGCCACCCACTACAAGGGCAAGATCCACACCTGGGACGTGGTCAACGAGGCCTTCGCCGACGGCAACGGCGGCGGACGACGTGACTCCAACCTGCAGCGAACCGGCAACGACTGGATCGAGGCCGCGTTCCGCGCTGCCCGCGCCGCCGACCCCGGGGCCAAGCTCTGCTACAACGACTACAACACCGACGGCATCAACGCGAAGTCCACGGGCATCTACACCATGGTCCGCGACTTCAAGGCCCGCGGCGTCCCGATCGACTGCGTCGGGTTCCAGAGCCACCTGGGCACCACCGTCCCAGCCGACTACCAGGCAAACCTCAAGCGCTTCTCCGACCTCGGGGTCGACGTCCAGATCACCGAGCTCGACATCGAGCAGGGATCCAACCAGGCCAACGCGTACGCCACGGTGACACGCGCGTGCCTCGCCGTGACCCGCTGCACGGGCATCACGGTCTGGGGCGTGCGGGACAACGACTCGTGGCGCACCGGGACCAACCCGCTGCTCTTCGACGCGGCCGGCAACAAGAAGGCCGCCTACACCTCGACGCTCAACGCGCTGAACGCGGTGAGCACCCCGCCCACCACCCCGCCGTCGAACGGCACGATCGATGTCAATGCGTCGTACGTGCTGGTGAACAGGACCAGCGGCAAGGCCCTGGACGTGTACAACCTGTCGACGGCAGACGGGGCGCGGATCACCCAGTGGACCCGCAACGACGGCGCCCAGCAGCAATGGCAGTTCGTCGACTCCGGAAACGGGTACTACCGGATCAAGTCCCGGCTCTCAGGCAAGGTGCTCGACGTCTCCGGCTACTCGACCGCCGACGGCGCATCCGTCGTCCAGTACACCGACCGCAACCAGACGAACCAGCAGTTCACAGTGACGTCCTCCGGCGGATACCTGACGATCATCAACCGGAACTCCGGCAAGGCACTCGAGGTCCAAGGGGCCTCCACCGCCGACGGCGGCAACATCGTCCAGTACACGAGCTGGGGCGGAAGCAACCAGCAGTGGCAGCTCGTCCGCGTCGGCTGACCTGACGCACATCGGCCCCGGCCGCCGTTCGCCGGCCGGGGCCTCGTTCCAATCCATGACTCAAAGGAGAGCACCATGAGACGAGCACTAGTGCACGGGCCGACGAGCCCCGTGCAGGGTATCCGGCGCCGATGGGCGTCCGCGCTGGTCGCGATCGCCACCGCGGTGTCAGCAGGCGTCGTGGCCGTGGCGGCCGCGCCGGCGGCCTCGGCCGCCACCGTCGACGTCACCGCGTCGTACGTGCTGGTGAACAGGACCAGCGGCAAAGCCCTGGACGTGTACAACCTGGCGACCACGGACGGGGCACGGATCACCCAGTGGACCCGCAACGACGGCGCCCAGCAGCAATGGCAGTTCGTCGACTCCGGTGACGGGTACTACCGGATCAAGTCGCGACTCTCGGGGAAGGTGCTCGACGTCTTCAACTACTCGACCGCCGACGGCGCATCCGTCGTCCAGTACACCGACCGCAACCAGACGAACCAGCAGTTCAAGCTCCAGGACGCGGCGGGTGGCTACGTCACGTTCATCAACCGAAACTCGGGCAAGGCACTCGAGGTCCAAGGCGCCTCCACCGCCGACGGCGGCAGCATCGTCCAGTACACGAGCTGGGGCGGGAACAACCAGCAGTGGCAGCTCGTCCGGGTCGGCGCAGGGACAACGCCGGAGACGCCCCCGACGGGCGGCACCTGCACCCTGCCGTCGACCTACCGCTGGACGTCGACAGGTTCGCTGGCGAACCCGAAGGCTGGATGGTCGTCGCTCAAGGACTTCACCGTCGCCCCGTTCAACGGCAAGCAGCTCGTCTACGCCACCACGCACGACAACGCGTCGTCGTGGGGGTCGATGAACTTTGGCCTGTTCACGAACTATTCCGAGATGGCCTCAGCGAGCCAGAACTCGATGCCGTTCACGGCCGTCGCCCCGTCTCTGTTCTACTTCGCCCCGAAGAGCATCTGGGTGATGGCGTACCAGTGGGGCGGGCCATCCTTCTCCTACCGGACCTCGACCGACCCGTCCAACGTCAACGGGTGGTCGGCGCCCCAGACCTTGTTCTCCGGAACGATCTCGAACTCCTCCACCGGTCCGATCGACCAGGCGCTCATCGCTGACAGCACGAACATGTACCTGTTCTTCGCCGGGGACAACGGCAAGATCTACCGCACGAGCATGCCCCTTGGGAACTTCCCGGGGAACTTCGGCGCCACCTCGACGGTCGTCATGAGCGACACGACGAACAACCTGTTCGAGGCGGTCCAGGTCTACAAGCTCCAGGGGCAGAGCCAGTACCTCATGATCGTCGAGGCGGTCGGATCCCAGGGACGATACTTCCGCTCCTTCACGGCCACGAGCCTGGGCGGTTCGTGGACCCCGCAGGCCGCCACCGAGGGCAACCCCTTCGCCGGCAAGGCCAACAGCGGTGCCACCTGGACCAATGACATCAGCCACGGTGAGCTGCTCCGCACCAACGCCGACCAGACGATGACCGTCGACCCGTGCAACCTCCGGCTGCTCTACCAGGGCCGCTCGCCGAGCTCAGGAGGCGACTACGGCCGGCTGCCCTACCGACCGGGCGTGCTCACGCTGGTGCGCTGACCCGCACAGGCGAATCCTCCTCGACCGCGTGCCCCTCGCCCATCCCGGGGCGGGGGGCACGCCTCATGAGTCGTCGTCGGCCGCGACCGGAGCCGGCTCACGTCAGGTGCGCCACTGACACGACCGCGACCACCCGGCGGGCCGTCTCGGCGAGCTCGGCGTCGAGCGTGATGAACGCGTCCCCCTGCAACCGGGTCAGGGCCAGGTACTCCGCCGAGGAGGTGTCCGGCAGGTCGAGCTCCGCGGCCAGGTCCCACGCCACCCGCTGCAGCACCCGGTCGCCGAGCAACCGCATCCGCAGCCCGCGCACGTGGTCCAGCTGCCACTCCGCATCCTTGCGGTCGACCTCCCCGCGGCGCACCGCCGCGTACAGGCGGCTGAGCACCTGCGACCGGATGAGCGTGGGCGAGAGGAGCTGATGGTCAGGAGAGACGACCAGGTCCTCGCGCGCCAGGTACAGGGCGACGTCCGGGCCGATGACGTACCGGGTCATGGGGGTCTCCTTCGGATGGCGGCCAGGTGATGCAGCAGATTCTCCACTCAAGCCCGTCGTCTGGCGCGGTGGAAGGCCGGGGCCGATCGTCGTAGGTTCAGTCGGGGTGGCCGCGGCTGTCGGCCGAGCGCCGGTGACCGACGAGCGAAGGAGCACGGTGATGGCTGGATGGACGAACGACGAGCTGGTCAAGGTCGGGACGGCCGAAGAGCTCGAGGTGTCCACGCGGCGCTCCGACGGGCATGGCACCCGCCGGTGACGATCTGGGTCGTGCGGGCCGGTGAGGACCTCTACATCCGGTCGACCCACGGCCGAGGCAACGGCTGGTTCCGCCATGCCCTGGCCGACCCGAACGGCCGGGTCCGGGCGGGCGGCGTCGAGAAAGACGCGACGCTCGTGGAGCCCGCCGGACGGCGGGTCGACCGGCGGTGCGGTTTCACGGGCCCCCTGCTCCAGCAGCGTGCCGCGCCACCGGTGTCGTCGACGTAGACGGTCTCCGACAAGGTCCCGTCTGAGACGTCAATCGAGTGTTTCCTCACCGACGCGCTGTGAGGGTACGTCGCTCGGAACACCTCCTGGAACACCACATCTGTGTCCCGCTTCACGGTCTGCTCCTTCGTCCCATACCCGCACATGGTCCGTCGACGCGGAACTGCAACACTCCACGTTCCATCGTCACCAGCCGTCATAGAGCGGGTGGTCGTCGGCCTGCTGGCGCAGGGTCTCCCAGCGCTCACCCCAGGCCGTGCGGGTGGAGCTGGGGGGCCATGGCGCGGCGCGGAGCTCTCGAGGGATGAGCGGGTCATGGCGTATCGCGCGGTCGAGCGCGTCGGCGAGCCGGAGCTGGCGTACGGGAACCGGGGCCGTGCTGTCCACGACGTCGTCCCGGAGTGCCCGGTCGACGCGCTCGTGGGCCGCGATGATGGGGGCGGACGGCCACAGCATCTCTGTCAGAGCGTGCGGTTCGTTCGTCCCGCGGACGTCGAGGTCGTCGGTCGTCGCGGTGGCGAGGTGGGTGCGCGCATCCGGCGGGAGCATCTCTCCGAGCTCGTGCGGGCTGACATAGAGCCCGTTGGTGATCGCGACCGCACCTGCGTCGAGGAGGGCGCGGCGGAGTGCGTCGCGCACGGCACGGTCACGTTCTGGGACGCTGAGCGCGACGAGCCGCCACCGCCCGTCCCACGGGGCCTGTCCCGCGTCCTGGGCGAACGCCAGCGCCAGGCCGACGCGGTCTCGGTGAAGACGGGCCTGTCCGGTCTCGGTGAGCGAGAGGGTGCCGGATCGTCCACGTCCCTGCTGGGTGACGTCCCCCGCAGCGATCATGCGGCGGATGGTCAGGCGCAGCGGCTGGTCGTCGACGCCGGCGCGGTTGGCGGTGTTGTAGACGACCGCGAGCGGGACCGCTCCGTGAGCCGGCAGGAACGCTTCGACGATGGTCCGGGGCGCGAGCGGCTCGGTCACTGGTCGACCTCTCGTTCCATCACTGTGTATCGCCCAAAACCGTACACCGCGCTGAGCGGCCCGAGCGATCCTGCGTCGACCGGCTGGAACCCCAGGCGTTGGTAGAGGGCGCGAGCCCGGGGGTTGGTGTCGACCACCGAGAGCCGGACCGCCCGGGCGCCGCGGCGGCGAGCCTGCTCGCTCGCGGCCGCCAGCAGGGCTGACCCGATGCCGTGACCGCGCAGGTCTGCGTCCACGCAGATCCCGTCCAGCACGAGTGCGCCGGGGTGCTCCCCGCGTGCCAGCACCGCCAGCAGGAGGCCAGCCCGGATGGACGCCCGGGTGGACAGCTGCCGACGCAGGGCGGCCCAGGTCAGGTCCACGGCACCCCGGTCGCCCTCGTAGAAGCCACAGACGCCAGCGATCACGTCGCCGAGCCGGGCGACGAGGACCCGGTCGGGGCTCAGGGTCGCCTGCACGAGGGCCAGTCCGGTGGCGTCGTCGGCGAAGGCTGGGCGCAGCTTGCGGCCGAACGCCTCCCAGTAGAGCGCTCCGACACGGGTGCGTTGGTGTTCGGCGAAGCCGAGTGTGGTCTGCAGTGCGTCCATACTGAACTATCGCATAGACTCCGATCGTGAGCAGAAAGATATGTGCGGGTCGAGTTCGGATCGTGGTCATCGTGCTGGTGGCATCCGTCCTGGCGGTGGCGATGACGGCCCTGATCGGCAACGACTTTCGCTACACCCAGCGGTCGGTCACGATCAGCGGTCCCGACGGCCGGCTCGAGGGGGTGCTGACCCTTCCCGCTGACGGCCGAGCGCGTGGGCTGGTGGTCATGGTCCACGGCGACGGGCCCGTCGACGCCACGCAAGGCGGGCTGTATGCGCCATGGTTCGAAGGGGCGGCCGACGCCGGCTACGCCACGCTCTCCTGGAGCAAGCCGGGGGTCGGCGAGTCGGAGGGAGAGTGGCTGGCGCAGTCCATGGACGATCGCGCAGCAGAAGTCGCCGCCGTCCTCGACTGGGCTCACCAGCAGGACGATCTCCCGACCGGGACGGTCGTGCTCTGGGGAGCGAGCCAGGCCGGATGGGTGCTCCCCAAGGTCGTGGCGACCCGCGACGACATCGACGCCGTCGTGGCGGTCGGTCCGGCCGTCAACTGGCTCCGGCAGGGCCGGTTCAACCTCCTCGCCGAGCTCGACCACGACGGGGCCGACTCGCACGAGCGCAGCCTGGCCCTCGCCACCAGCGACCAGACTCGCGAGCTGCTCGAACGGGGGGCAACCTACGACGAGTACCGCGAGGCGACGACCGACTCGGAGCCCATGACGGCTGAGCGCTGGGGCTTCGTCCTGCGGAACTTCCGCTCCGACGCGACAGCTGACCTGCGCACGGCGTCCATCCGGGACATCCCCGTCCACCTCATCGTGGGTACGCGCGACCGAAACGTCGACGTCGCGGAGACCGAGCGGACGTACGCCCTGACCTTCGGCCCCCGGCTCACCGTCGACCACGTCGACGGCGCGCACTCGCTGGCACGCCCGGTGATGGAGGACGTCGACGCCGTCGGCCTCGCGACCGGCATCGTCTGGCCTCGCGGGCTTCTCGCTCCCGGAGCCATCGACAGCTACAGCCGCTTCCTGGCGACGGTCGCACCGTGAGCCGCTAGAAAGAGCCCCTACGCCTGCATGTCCACGAACCGTGAGTAGTGCCCCTGGAACGCCACCGTGATCGTGTCGGTGGGACCGTTACGGTGCTTGGCGACGATGAGGTCGGCTTCCCCCGCGCGCGGGGACTCCTTCTCGTAGGCGTCCTCGCGGTGCAGCAGGATGACGATGTCGGCGTCCTGCTCGATCGAGCCGGACTCACGCAGGTCGCTCATCGCGGGGCGCTTGTCGGTGCGCTGCTCGGCGCCACGGTTGAGCTGGGAGATGGCGATCAGCGGGACCTCGAGCTCTTTGGCGAGCAGCTTGAGTGCACGGGAGAACTCTGAGACCTCCTGCTGCCGCGACTCCACGCGCTTGCCCGAGGTCATGAGCTGGAGGTAGTCGATGACGACGAGCTTGAGGTCGTGCTTCTGCTTGAGCCGGCGGCACTTGGCGCGGATCTCCATGAGCGACATGTTCGGGGAGTCGTCGATGAACAGCGGCGCCTCGGAGATCCGGCCCATGGTCCCGGCGAGCTTCTGCCAGTCCTCCTCGCCCATCGACCCGTTGCGCATCTTCTGCAGGTGGATGCGCGCCTCGGCGGAGAGCAGTCGCATGGTGATCTCGTTGCGGCTCATCTCGAGGGAGAAGACCACAGAGGTCATACCATGCTTAATAGATGCAGAACGGGCAATATCGATTCCGAGCGTTGACTTGCCGATGGCTGGACGTGCGGCTAAAACAATCATCTGTCCGGGATGTAGACCGTTGGTGAGTCTGTCCAGATCCGCGAACCCGGTGGGCACACCGACCATGCCCTCGCCGCGGTGCCCGGCGGCCTCGATCTCGTCGACCGCTCCCCCGATGACGTCGCCGAGGACGTGATAGTCCTCGCTGGTGCGGGTCTCGGTCACCGCGTAGACCTCGGCCTGGGCGTTGTTGACGAGGTCGTCGACGTCGCCGCCGTCGGTCGCGTAGCCGAGCTGGACGATGCGCGTGCCGGCCTGGACGAGGCGGCGCAGCACCGCGCGCTCACGCACGATCCGCGCGTAGTACCCGGCGTTGGCGGCCGTGGGCACCATCGAGATGAGCTCGTGGATGTAGGGGGCGCCGCCGATCCGGCTCATCTCCCCGCGCTTGGTCAGCTCGGCGACGACGGTGATCGCGTCGGCCGGCTCACCGCGGCCGTAGAGGTCGATGATGACGTCGTAGACGGCCTCGTGGGAGGGGCGGTAGAAGTCGGTGCCCTTGATCTGCTCGATGACGTCGGCGATGGCGTCCTTCGAGATGAGCATGCCGCCCAGGACGCTCTGCTCCGCGGCGATGTCCTGCGGGGGTGTCCGGTCGAAGCTCGGGCCCGAGGAACCGGACCCGCTCGACCGGAAGTCTGGCTCGATCTGTGCCATCGACATGTGATCCGTCCCTACGTTGTGCTCGTGGGCTCAGATCTACACCTCGCCACCGACAGACGACCGTTGCCTGGTCCGCCGCCTCCTGCACGCTAGCCTGCTAACCACAGCCGATCAACCTGCGGAAGACTCGCTATCCACAGGCCTGTCCACAGCCCTGGGGACAACCCTGCGACACGCCTCACCCGCGTCATCCACAGTGTGGATAAGCATGTGGATAACTGGGGATAACGGTGGGGCGTCGACGAGTTTTGTCCTCGCAGCCGCCAGATTCCGCCACGCTTCCTGTGGACGGCTAGATTTCTTCCCACCCCATCCACCCCTCGGTACGGAACAGGACCACCCCTTGGACGAGCACTCCACCCGTCGCGGGACCGACCGACAGATCCTCGCCCTCGCCGTCCCGGCGCTCGGCGCGCTGGTCGCCGAGCCCATCTTCGTCCTCGTCGACTCCGCCGTCGTGGGGCACCTGGGGACGGCCCAGCTCGCCGGCTTGTCGGTGGCCTCGACCCTGCTGCTCACCGTCGTCGGGCTGTGCGTCTTCCTCGCCTACGCCACGACCGCCTCGGTCGCCCGGCGCCTGGGCGCTGGGCAGCGCGCCCAGGCGCTGCAGGCCGGCGTCGACGGCATGTGGCTCGCCGCCGGGCTGGGCATCGCCCTCGCCGTGGCGCTGTGGCTCGCGGCCCCGTGGGCGATCGCCGCGATGGGCGCGCACGGGGACGTCGCCGACCACGCCATCAGCTACCTGCGCTGGTCGACGCCGGGCCTGCCCGGCATGCTCGTCGTCCTCGCCTCGACCGGTGTGCTCCGCGGCCTGCAAGACACCCGCACCCCGCTGTGGGTCGCCGCCGGCGGCGCCATCGCCAACACGGTGCTCAACATCGCCCTCGTCTACGGGGCCGGGATGGGCATCGCCGGGTCCGGCCTCGGCACGGCGCTCACCCAGCTGGGGATGGCCGCCGTGCTGGCCGTCGTCGTCGTGCGGGGAGCCCGCGCGGCGGGAGCGCAGCTGCGGCCGGCGGCCGGCGGGATCTGGGCGAACGCGCGCGCCGGCGGTCCGTTGCTGGTCCGCAACCTCTCGCTGCGCCTCGCCATCCTGCTCACGGTCTTCGTGGCGACCGGGCTCGGCGCGGTGAACCTCGCCGGCTACCAGGTCGTCAACAGCGTCTGGGGGCTCGCGGCCTTCGCGCTCGACGCCCTCGCCATCGCCGCGCAGGCGCTCATCGGGCACCGCCTCGGCGCCGGTCTGGTCACCGAGACCCGGGCGATCCTGCGCCGCACCCTGCAGTGGGGGGTCGGCGCCGGAGCGCTCATCGGAGTGATCATCGCCGGCGGCGGCTGGTGGTTCGCGACCCTGTTCACCTCCGACCCCGACGTCCGGGTCGCCATCACCGGCGCCATGGTCGTGGCCGGCATCCTCATGCCGCTCGCCGGCTGGACCTTCGTGCTCGACGGCGTGCTCATCGGCGCCGGGGACGGCCGGTTCCTCGCCTGGGCGGGCATGGCGACGCTCGTCGTCTATGCCCCGGTCGCCCTCGCCGTCCGGGCCTGGGCGCCCGACGGCCCGCTCGGCCTGGTGTGGCTCTGGATCGCCTTCGCCGGCGTCTTCATGCTCGCCCGAGCCCTGACCACAGGCCTGCGCGCCCGCAGCGACAGGTGGATGGTCGCCGGCGCCTGACTCCCCCCACGGGCGTCAGCCGGCCGGTCCTTCCCACCGCAGCTCGACTGGTTTCACGTGAAACTTTGCATAGCGTTCCGCGGCACGTTCCGTCGCTGCGCGCTCGCGCGCGCTCAGCGCGGCGAAGGGACACACCGTGACCGTCACCGACTGGGCGGTGACGGCGTGCCCCCACGACCCGCGCAGCAGTCCGTCGAGGAAGAGGTGGTGCGGGAGCCGCGTCGGGATCGTGGGCGCCCGGTAGCCCGGTGGCGCGAAGTACCCGCGCGTCTCGGTGTAGCCCATGACGTACTCGTCGTAAGCCTGCAGCAGATCCGCCCGCGGCGCGTCGGGCGCGGCGACGGCCCACTCGGAGGACGTCCGGGGCATCCAGTGCCCGGCGTCCTCGATGGTGACCTCGACGAGCTCGTCCGGTGCACGTTCGACGGCCAGGCGCACCCCGCTGCGCGCGTCGGTGAGCGTGAGCCCCGACCACAGGGCCAGGTCACGGATCGTGGCCGGTCCGCGGGCCAGCAGGTAGCGCTGCGCGAGATCGGCGAGGGCCGTCGGCCGGTCGAAGGGGGACGCGGCGGGTGGCACCCGGTCGTCGAACGCGGCATAGGTCCGCTGCTTGCCGCGCGCGGCGCCACTGATGATGACCCGGTCGATCTCGGCTGTCATCACGGCGTAGGTCAGCCCCCGGCCGCTGGAGGGGAGCCCGGCCGCGCCGAGCGCCACGCCCAGCTCGGCGCGGGTGCGGTGCTGCCCTCCCGACACGCACCCGGCGATCACCGCGTCGGCGCGGGCGAGGTCGGCGGGTGTCAGCCCGAGCGGACGTAGCTGTGCGCCGTTGACCTGGTGGACCCGGGGCCCGGTCAGCTCGAGCAGCCAGCGTGCATCCGCAGGTGTCACGTAGTGCCAGGTCGGGCGGAGGACGTGGGTGCGGAGGATGGCGCCGGAGTCGATCGCCGCGGCGAGCGTGACGGCGTCGGGCGCCCCCTCGATGCGCTGGGCGATGGCCCACTGCGACGGCACGTACTCCTGCGCCTGCATCGCCAGGAACCGGCTGACGACGCTGGCTGGATCGAGCGAGGCCGGTGCCCACAGGAGCTGGGCGTGCAGGCGGCGGGTGAGCGCTTCGCGTCGGTCCATCGGGTCAGCGTAGCGACCGAGCACAACGCGCAGGTGGGGTGTCCGACCGGGCTACGCGGCGTCGTCGATCGCCGCGGCCAGCACGGCGTCGACCGCCGCGACCGGGGACCACGCGCCCCCTTCGGCGTTGGACACGACCGCGACCGTCACGTCGAGCGCGGGGTAGTGCCGCAGCATCGCGCTCGACCCGGTGTTGATCCCGTCCTTGGAGAAGGACCGGACTCCCCCGTCCGGGAGCACCTCGAACTCGAGCCCGAAGCCGAAGTGCACGGCGTACCCCTCCGCGTCGTGGTGGAACACCTGGGGGGTGAGGAAAGCCCGGGTCGTCTCCGGGGACAGCAGGCGCCCGGTGCGCAGGGCGACGAAGAACGTCGTGAGGTCCCGTGCGCTGACGTGCGCTCCGCCGTCGGGCGACCCGATCGGCGGGTAGGAGTAGATGTTCTGGCGCCACCCGGTCACGGGTCCGTCCGCGCCGTCGCGGACCGGCTCCCAGCCCTCGGCGACGTCGGGCTCCGCCTCGCGCATGTCGAAGAAGCCCGCGCGGTCCATCCCCGCCCGCCCCATGACGTGCTCGACGACGTAGTCCCGGTAGGTCTGTCCGGTCACCGCCTCGAGGGCGAGGCCGGCCAGGATGTAGCCCACGTTGCAGTAGCGGCAGTCGGTCCCCGGGGTGGTGCGGGCGGGCTTGTGGGCGAACTGCGGGAGGAAGTCCGCCGTCGTGGTCACCGAGTAGTTGGGGCGGTCGGTCCACAGTGCCTCGTAGGACTCCCCCGCCTCCTCGTCGGCATCGTCGGCCAATCCGGACGTGTGGGTGAGCAGGTGCCGCAGGGTGACCTGCTCGGAGATCGAGGTGCTGGCGAGCGGCACCCAGGTGCCGATCGAGGCGTCGAGGTCGAGGGTTCCCGCGTCGACCTGCTGGAGCACCCCGACGGCCGTGAAGAGCTTGGTGATGGAGGCGATGTCGAACCGGGTGGTCACCGCCACCGGAACGCCCCACCGCCGTGACGCGACGCCGTAGGCCCGCTCGAGGAGCACCTCGTCTCCCCGCACCACCCGGACCACGCCGGAGAACTCCTCCGCGCGCGCCACGGCCTCCACCGCCTCCATCAGGGCGGGCGAGAGGTCAGGAGCGGGTGCGTGGGTCATGGTCCGACCCTAGAACAGGCCGCCGTCCTCGAGCGAGAGGTTTTCCGCGCCGAGCACGCCGCCCAGGGGCCTGCCGCTGTCCGGCCCCTCCGCCGACCTCGTGAACGGCTCGCCGAACTCGTGAACCGCCCGTCGAGCTCGTGAGCGGTTCGCCGACCCCGTGAGCCACGCCCCGAAATCCGCTGGCGCCGCCCCTCGCTCACGAACTCGGCGACGGGCCCACGAGTTCGACGGGCGGACGGGGGACTCGGCGAGCGGACGCCCGGACGACACAGGGCCCGGTCCCCTGCGAGGAGGAGGACCGGGCCCTGCGGTCGAGCTGATCAGGATCTGATCAGGCTGCGACGACCTTGACAGCGATCTTCGCCGACACCTCAGGGTGCAGGCGGATCGAGACGGAGAAGTCTCCGGTCGACTTGATCGGCTGGGTGATCTCGATCTTGCGCTTGTCGACCTTGACGCCACCGAGGTCGGCGACCGCAGCAGCGATCTCCGCCGTGGTGACGGCACCGAAGAGGCGTCCGCCGTTGCCGGCCTTCGCCTTCACGGTGACCGACTTCGACTGCAGCGAGTCGCGCGTGGCCTTGGCCTCGTCGAGCGTTGCAATCTCACGTGCCTTGCGAGCCTTGCGGATCGCGGTGACCTGGGACTCGAAGCCCTTGGACCACGGGGTGGCCAGGCTGCGGGGGACCAGGTAGTTACGGGCGTACCCGTCCTTGACGTCGACGACGTCGCCAGGCTCACCGAGTCCGGTGACCTCGTGGGTAAGAATCAGCTTTGCCATGAGTGTCAGCCCCTTCTCAGCGTGCGGATGACGAGTAGGGAAGGAGGGCCATCTCGCGGGCGTTCTTCACGGCCTTCGCGATCTGACGCTGCTCCTGGACGTTGACGCCGGTCACCCGGCGAGCGCGGATCTTCCCGCGGTCGGAGATGAACTTGCGCAGCAGAGCGGTGTCCTTGTAGTCCACCGTCACGATCTTTGCTGACTTCAGCGGATTGGACTTCTTCTTGGGCTTACGCACAACGGGCTTTGCCATTGCGAGACTCCTTCACAGGGTGCTCTCCCGGGCGCACCGCGAACGGCCGACCGAGAAGCGAATATCTACGGGGTGGGGACTAGAACGGCGGTTCGTCCGCGAAGGAACTTCCGCCGCCTGCGGACGCCGGGCCCGCGGTTGCCCACGGGTCGTCGGCCTTGGCCCCAGAGCTTGCGCCGAAACCGCCGCCGCCTCCGGTACCGCCCGAGCGCTGGGCCCGGGTGACCTTGGCGGATGCGTACTTCAGGGAAGGACCGATCTCCTCCACCTGCAGCTCGACAACAGTGCGCTTCTCGCCTTCACGGGTGTCGTACGAACGCTGCACAAGACGGCCTGAGGCGATGACCCGCATTCCCTTGGTGAGGGACTCGGCCACGTTCTCGGCTGCTTCTCGCCAGATCGAGCAGCGCATGAACAGCGTGTCGCCGTCCTTCCACTCGTTGCTCTGGCGATCGAACGTCCGCGGCGTGTTGGCCACGGTGAAGTTCGCGACGGCGGCCCCTGACGGGGTGAAGCGGAGCTCCGGGTCCCCCGTGAGGTTCCCGACCACCGTGATGACAGTGTCACCAGCCATTGCATCTCTCCTTGTTCGAGCGGTTCGTACTAGTTCGTGAGCTGACGTTCAGCGAAAGCGATATCAGACGACTGCGGGCTTGTTGGCCTTGGCCTCGGCGCGATCGATCTTGGCCTGAGCTCGCTTCGTCCTGACGTCTGCGCGCATGACCTTGGTCCGCAGGACGACCTCGTTGAGGCCGAGCTGACGGTCCAGCTCCTTGGCGGTCGCAGGCAGAGCAGTGAAGTTCACCACCGCGTAGATGCCCTCGGTCTTCTTCAGGATCTCGTACGCGAGACGACGGCGGCCCCAGATGTCGATCTTGTCGACGGTGCCACCTTCGGTCGAGATGACTGTGAGGTACTTGTCGAGCGACGGGGCGACGGTGCGCTCCTCAACCTCAGGGTCGAGGATGATCATCAATTCGTACTGACGCATGTATAACCCACCTCCTACGGACTCAGCGGTCACGGTCTTTCCGTGACAGGAGGGTTGTGCGTGTTCAGTCGTGTGCGGTCGTCGGCCGATAGGCGACCGGGTGCGAGCACACAACAGTGTCCAAGAGTACCCGCTTCGGCGGGTCCCTGGATACCTCCGTGGACGAGCAGATCAGTCGTCTGAACCGCCGGGGATCAGGGTGTTGCCCTGCCCGTCGCCCTGCCCCGGGCCCGTGCTCGGCGAGGGCGAAGGAGTCGGCGTCGGTGTCGGCGTCGGCTTGGGCACCGCGGGATCCGGCCCGCCGGACACCACGATCGCCACGGTCGATCCCGCCGCCACCGAGGACCCGTCACCCGGCGACACGCTCAGCACCGTGCCCGGGGCCTTCGCGTCGAAGCGCGAGGACACCGAGGGGTTGAGCCCCACCGCCGCGAGCGCGGCGCGCGCGTCACCCTCGGTGCGCCCCACCAGCCCGGCGGGCACGGCGACGGCCGCGGGCGGCGGCGGCTCGGTCGCCTCCTCCGTGGGCTCCTCGGTCGGCTCCACGGTCGCGGTCGGCTTCGGGGTCGGCTTGGGGGTCGCCTTGGCCCGCTCGGGGAACTCGAGGACCTCACGGCCGTCGAGGACCTTGCCCATGTACTCGGTCCAGACGTCGGCCGGGATCGTCGACCCGGTGATCTCGGGGTCCCTGAACTCGGCGTACTTGCCGAACGGGGTGATCGTCTCCTGCTCATTGTTAGGCCCGGACTGGTAGAGGGCCACCGCGGTGACGAACTTCGGCGTGTACCCCACGAACCACGCGGACTTGTTCGCGTTCGAGGTTCCGGTCTTCCCGGCGACGGGGACGTTGAGCGACTTCACCGTCTTTCCCGAGCCTTCTTCGACGACCTTGGTCAGCGCGTACGTGACCTCGGCGGTGTTCTCCGGCGTGAAGACCTGGTCGTTGATCAGCGCCGGGGTGTAGCGCACCGAGTCGTTCTCGGTGACCTCGGCGACGATGTGCGGGGTGCGGGCGAGACCGTTGGTGGCGAAGGTCGTGTAGGCAGCCGCCATGTCGACGGGGTGCACCGAGGTGGTGCCGAGCACGTTGGAGAGCACCGGGAGAAGGTCCGGGGAGTCCACCGGGATCCCGGCCCGCGTGGCGACGTCGACGGTCTTGTCCGGGCCGATCTCTTCGTTCAGGGCCATGAAGGCGGTGTTGACGGACTGCTCGGTCGCCTTCTCCAGGCTGATCTGTCCGTAGTCCTTCCCGCCGAAGTTGTTGACCTCGGCGTCCCCGAAGGTCTTGGGGCTGTTGCCGTTGTAGGTGTCCTTGAGCGTCTTGCCGGCCTCGAGGGCGGCCATGAGCGTGAAGGGTTTGAAGGTCGAGCCCGCCTGGGCCTCGCCCTGGGTGGCCGAGTTGTACTGGACCGCGAGATAGTCCGCTCCGCCGTAGACAGCCACGTACCCACCGGTGTCGGCGTCGATGGTGACGATCGAGGTGAAGAGGTTGGCCGGGGCGTCGTCGGGCATGGCATCGACCGAGGCGACAGCCATGTCCTGGATGCCCTTGTCGATCGTCGTGACGATCCGCAGCCCACCAGAGTTGAGCTCGGCGGCGGTGATGCCCGCCTTCGCCTCAAGCTCGGTCTTGACCATCTCGACGAGGTAGCCCGTCTGGCCCGCGAGCGTGTTCGTCACGGAGTACTCGATGGTCTCGGGGAAGACCTGGGCGTCGCGCTCGGCCTGATCGATGAATTCGCCGGCGACCATGCCGTCCAGCACGTAGTTCCAGCGCTGCTCGGCCTTCTCGGGGTTGGTCCGCGGGTCCCAGTTGTTCGGCGAGGGGATGATCCCGGCGATGAGGGCCGCCTGGGACACCGTCAGCTCGGCGGCGGAGACGTTGAAGTACTTGTTCGCGGCACTCTCGATCCCGTAGGCACCGCGGCCGAAGTAGATCGTGTTGAGGTAGTTGGTGAGGATCAGGTCCTTGCTCTGCTCGCGGTCGATCTTGACCGCCATGAGGACTTCCTTGAACTTGCCGACATAGTCGGTCGTCGTGCCCTCGGTGTAGAAGCGTTCGGCGTACTGCTGGGTGATCGAGGACCCACCGGTCTTCTTGCCGCCGGTGAAGAGCGCCTTGGCGTTGCCGATCGCTGCTCGGCCCAGGCCCTTGACGTCGATGCCGGAGTTCTCGTAGAAGGTGCGGTCCTCCGCGGCGACGACGGCCTCCTTCACGGCGTCCGGGATCTGGTCGCTGGCGATGAGGGTGCGGTCCTGGGAGGCAAAGCTCGCCAGCTCCGTCACGCCGTCGGAGTAGTAGGCGGTGGAGCTCTGGGGCAGGGTGATGTCTTTCGGGTCGGGCACGTTGATGCTCGCGTAGGCGGCGATCACCACACCGCAGACGAGCGCGATCAACGTCAGCATGGAGCCGACGACAAACCGCCAGGACGGCACCCAGCGACGCACAGGACCTTTTCCGGCCCGCGGGTAGTTGAAGCCTCGACGCCGACCGTTCGCCTTGCCGCGGGGCGCTGCTGCGCCGCTCTTCGCTGCAGGTCGCGTCGATCGAGTGTTCGTGCTCGCCACGGGTGGGACCTTCCGACAGGAGATGAGGACAGCGGCGCCGGCTGGTCGTGCTCAGCCGGTCCGGATGGGCACCCTCCGGCCGCGCCGAAGCGCCGGAGAAGGGTCCCCACCGAGAAACTCTAGGGGTTCAGGCCCTGCAGCCACCGGACATCCGCCGACCCGGGGGCAACTCTGTGCCACGCCTGCCCACGAGTCACGCCGGACCTTCACATCTGCTCGAGGGTGGCTTGCTTGCACCTGACTCGAGATGTGCATAACCTATCGATGTATCGGTTCGATACATCGAAGCTGCGTCAACAGGGCAGCACAGCGTCGAGAACAGCGAGGGAGGTGCCATGCGCAGCAAGTCGACAGTCTTGGAGACGGCGGTGCTCGGCCTCCTCAACGACTCCCCGCTGCACGGCTATGAGCTGCGCAAACGCCTCAACCTCGGGTTGGGTGCGTTCCGGGCACTGTCCTACGGATCGCTCTACCCGTGCCTGAAGTCGCTCGCCCTCCAGGGACTCATCGTGGGGACCGAGTCGAACGACGCCCCGCCCCACGCACTCTCCGGCAAGCGCGCCCGGATCGTGTACGAGCTCACGGCCGACGGCAAGGAGCACCTGCAGTCCGTCCTCGCCTCGTCGGGGCCGGCCGCCTGGGAGGACGACAGCTTCGACGTCCGGTTCGCGTTCTTCGGCCAGACCGACGCCGAGACACGGATCCGGATCCTCGAAGGACGCCGCAGCCGGCTCAACGAGCGTCTGGAGACCGTGCGCGACTCCTCCGCACGGACCCGGGACCGTCTCGACGAGTACACCCTGGAGCTGCAACGACATGGCCTCGAGCAGGTCGAACGCGAAGTTCGATGGCTCGACGGCCTCATCAACACCGAGCGCGACCGTCGTCGTGCCCGGACACCGGGTGACACCCCGGGCGCCAGCCTGACGGCGGACGCACAGCCAGCACCACCCGCATCACGAACACAACCTGAACGAAGCAACCCCCACTCTGTCGACGACGAAGGTCGCGGCACACACAGCAAGGAGCTCGGATGACTGCCATCCGCGTCGCCATCGTTGGCGTCGGAAACTGCGCAACGTCCCTTATCCAGGGCGTCGAGTACTACCGGAACGCCGACAAGAACGAGACCGTGCCTGGGCTCATGCACGTCCAGTTCGGCGAGTACCACATCTCCGACCTCCAGTTCGTGGTCGCCTTCGACGTCGACGCGAAGAAGGTCGGCTTCGACCTCGCCGACGCCACGCAGGCGTCCGAGAACAACACCATCAAGATCGCCGACGTCCCGCCGACCGGCGTGACCGTGCTGCGTGGCCCGACCCTCGACGGCCTGGGCAAGTACTACCGCGAGACGATCGAGGAGTCCGACGCCGAGGCTGTGGACGTCGTCCAGACCCTCAAGGACAACGCGGTCGACGTGCTCGTCTGCTACCTCCCCGTCGGGTCGGAGAAGGCCGCGAAGTTCTACGCGCAGGCCGCCATCGACGCGAAGGTCGCGTTCGTCAACGCGCTCCCCGTCTTCATCGCCTCGGACCCCGTCTGGGCGAAGAAGTTCGAGGACGCCGGCGTCCCGATCGTCGGCGACGACATCAAGTCCCAGGTCGGTGCGACCATCACGCACCGCGTGCTCGCGCGCCTCTTCGAGGACCGCGGCGTGGTCCTGGACCGCACGTACCAGCTCAACGTCGGTGGAAACATGGACTTCAAGAACATGCTCGAGCGTGAGCGTCTTGAGTCCAAGAAGGTCTCCAAGACCCAGGCCGTCACGTCGAACCTCTCGGGCCCCCTCGGTGGCAAGAAGTCCGACCGCAACGTCCACATCGGCCCGTCGGACTACGTCGCCTGGCTCGACGACCGCAAGTGGGCCTATGTCCGCCTCGAGGGTCGCGCCTTCGGCGAGGTGCCCCTCAACCTCGAGTACAAGCTCGAGGTCTGGGACTCCCCCAACTCCGCCGGCATCATCATCGACGCCGTGCGCGCCGTGAAGATCGCCAAGGACCGTGGCGTCGGTGGACCGATCCTGTCCGCGTCGACGTACTTCATGAAGTCCCCGCCGGTCCAGATGGAAGACACCCAGGGCCGCATCGAGCTCGAGGCCTTCATCGACGGCACCAACGAGCGCTGATCCGCAGCGCCGCGAAGCAAGTGCAGGATCAGAGCGACCGACAGGTGATGCGCTGATCCGCAGCGCCGCGAAGCACGCGGAGCAGCACGACTCAGCAGGGCCCCGGCACACGTGCCGGGGCCCTGCTGGCGTACTGGCATGCGCCGACGCCGTACCCGTAGGATTTGGGTCATGACCTCCGCAGACCTTGAACCGTTCGAGCTCTTCGAGACCACCCCGGGCAGCTGGTCCCTCGTGCTCAGGGACACTCACTTCGGTGTGCCTTCCGAGGTCTTCGAGGCTGCCGGAGCCGAGGGCAACGGGTACGACTGGGCCTCGATCGCCCTCGCCCTCGTCGAGCGCGACGCCGAGCACCTGGTGGGGCGGTTCGGCATGGACCCCGAGGCGGGCATGTTCGTGGCCTATGGCGCGGACCCGGCGGTGCTGGAGGAGCTCGGCAACCTCCTGGTCCAGGCCTACCTCGACCCCGACCTCCTGACCGGGCTCGCGGCGATCGCCGAGTGGGACTGACCGGGTCGGCTCGATCTCCCGGGCCCTGCGCCCCGTAGGCTGAACCCGTGAGCGCCCTGGCTGACCTGCATGTCCTGCTGCGCCTGCGCGACTTCAGGCGCCTGTTCGCCGTGCGGATGGTGAGCCAGGCCGGTGACGGGATGTTCCAGGTCGGCCTCGCCACGCTGTTCTTCTTCTCCCCCCAGAGCCAGGGCACCGCGGCCTCGATCGCCGTGGCCTTCACGATCCTGCTCGCGCCCTTCACCATCGTGGGTCCCTGGGCCGGGGTGCTGCTCGACCGGTGGCGCCGGCGCCAGGTGCTCGTCGTGGTCAACGCACTCCGGGTGGCCCTCACGCTGGCGGTCGCCGCAACCATCCTCACCTCAGGGATCGGACCGGCGGTCTACGTCCTCGCACTGGCCACCCTCTCCCTCAACCGCTTCCTCCTGGCCGCCCTCGCCGCGTCCCTGCCACAGGTGGTCGACGGGCCCCGGCTGCTCACCGCGAACGCGCTGGTGCCCACCCTCGGCGCGGCCTCGGCCGGCGTCGGCGGGCTGGTCGGGGTGCTGGTGGGGCTGGCGGTCCCGGAGGGATCCTCCCAGGACGCGGCCTCGCTTGTGGTCGCCGCTGCACTCTTCCTCGGCGCGAGCATCGTCGCCGCCGGCTTCCCAGCGGCCCGCCTGGGCCCCAGCCCTTCGCCCGCAGCCCCGGGCGCGGCCGAGCCCAGCACCCCACCCAACGCCCTGCCCGACGCCGTCCCCGACCACTCCGACCTCGCTCACCTGGGCCACGGCCTCGCCCAGGGGGTCCGGTTCCTGGTGGGACGCCGGACGCCCGCACAGGCCCTCGCCGTCATGGGCGTGCACCGCTTCTTCTACGGGGTGACGTTCGTGGCGAGCATCCTCATCTCGAGGAACCTGCTGTCGACCGGCTCTGGCACGGACTCCGGTCTGGGCGTGTTCGCCACCGTGCTGGCTGCCACGGCGGTGGGCTTCGCGGCGGCGATCGTCCTCACCCCCACCGTCGCCGGCCGGATCGGTCCGCGGGCCTGGATCATCGTCTGCCTGCTGCTGGCGTGCGGCAGCCAGCTCGCGCTCGTCGCCTCGATGACGCACGCGTCGATGCTCGTCTGTGCCGTCACGTTGGGCCTCGCGGCCCAGGGTGCCAAGATCGCCGTCGACACGATCGTCCAGCGCGACACCCCGGATGTGTTCCGGGGGCGAGCCTTCGCCTTCTACGACGTCCTCTACAACAGCGCGTTCATCGGCGCGGCGGCTTTGGCCGCGGTGACCTTGCCCGACGAGGGGTACTCCCGCCCGATGTTCATCGCCCTGGCGGTGGCCTACGCCCTGACCGCGGTGGTCTTCGGCCGGTGGGGCGCCCGGGTCGCGCGACCGGTCGTTCCACGTGAAACATCACCGGGGTTGCCCTAACCCTCGCGGGCGGCCCACCAGGTCAGCAGCTCCTCCCGGGCCACCGCGTGGTCGAGCGGCCCGCGGTCCAGGCGCAGCTCCATGAGGAACCGGTACGCCGCACCCACCTCGGGCCCCGGAGCGATCCCGAGGATCTCCATGATCTGCGCGCCGTCCAGGTCCGGACGGATCGAGGCGAGCTCCTCCTGCCCCCGCAGCGTCTCGATCCGGGCCTCGAGGTCGTCGTAGGCCGCCGAGAGGCGCTGGGCCTTGCGCTTGTTGCGGGTCGTGCAGTCCGCGCGCGTCAACCGGTGCAGCCGCTCGAGCAGCGGGCCGGCATCCGTCACGTACCGACGCACGGCCGAGTCCGTCCAGGCACCCTCCCCGTAGCCGTGGAAGCGCAGATGCAGCTCGACGAGCCGGGTCACCGCCACAACCGTCTCCTTGTCGTAGCGCAGCGCCTTGAGCCGCTTCGCGGTCAGCTTCGCGCCGACGATCTCGTGGTGGTGGAAGCTCACCGTGCCGCCGTCCTCGAACCTGCGGGTCGCGGGCTTGCCGCAGTCGTGCAGCAGCGCGGCCAGGCGCAGCACGAGGTCCGGGCCGGGCACCGGGCCCGCAGGCCCGGTCTCCTGAGCGATCGCCTGGTCCAGCACGGTGAGGGAGTGCTCGTAGACGTCCTTGTGCCGGTGGTGCTCGTCGAGGGCGAGCGCCATCGCGGGCAGCTCGGGGAGCATGTGGTCGGCCAGCCCGGTCGCGACCAGGACCCCCAGTCCCCGACGCGGCGTCGGCGCGAGCAGCAGCTTGCTCAGCTCGTCCCGGACACGCTCGGCCGAGACGATCTGGATCCGCTCCGCCATGTCGACGATCGCCTGGTGGGCGGACGGTTCCAGGGTGAAGCCGAGCTGGGCGGCGAACCGCGCCGCGCGCATCATCCGCAGGGGGTCGTCGTCGAAGGACCGCACGGCCGCGATCGGGGTGCGCAGCACCTGAGCGGCCAGGTCGACCAACCCGTCGTGGGGATCGACGAAGGTCAGCTCGGGCAGGCGCACCGCCATCGCGTTGACCGTGAAGTCCCGTCGGGACAGGTCGCCCTCGAGGGTGTCCCCGAAGGCGACGACCGGTTTGCGCGAGGCGGGGTCGTACTCGTCCGTGCGGTACGTGGTGACTTCCACCACAACCTCGGGTGCGCTCCCTGTCGCGAACCGCTTCACCCCGATCGTGCCGAACTCCTTGCCGATGTCCCAGTGCGCGTCGCCCCAGCGGGCGAGGAGGGCCTGGGTCTCGTCGGGGCTGGCCGACGTCGCGAAGTCCAGATCGGCGCTGGAACGCCCCAGAAACGCGTCGCGGACCGGACCGCCCACGAGCGCGAGCTCGTGCCCGGCCCCCGCGAAGATCTCACCGAGCTCGACGGCTTCGGGGGCCATATGGGTCAAAACCGTGGCCGTCCGACGGCGGAGCAGCGCGACTTGCGCGGACAGCTCACCCTCGTGATCGTGGCGCTGGGCCGGATTCTCAGGGTTTTGAGCACTCGTGGACGTAGGCACAACACCAAAGCCTGCCAGACAAAGATAAAGTGGCCGACATGTCCAACGCAGCGCACTCCGAGGGCCGCTCACCGGTCCCCGCGCCGCCGGGGGGCCACCCGTTGCGGATCGACCCGCTGGCGCCCCATCCCAAGGCCGGGTCGATGCACCCCACCGGCCACGGATCCTCAGACCTGCCCATCGTCGAGGAGACCTCCGCGGGCGGTCTTGTCGTCGAGATCATCGACGGCACCTTCCACGCCGCGGTGATCGCCCGACGCAACCGCGCCGGACGGCTCGAGTGGTGCCTGCCCAAGGGACACCTCGAGGGAGTGGAGACCGCCGAAGAGGCGGCCGTGCGGGAGATCGCCGAAGAGACCGGCATCACCGGGTCCATCCAGCGCCACCTCGGCGTGATCGACTACTGGTTCACCGGTGACGACCGCCGGGTCCACAAGGTCGTCCACCACTTCCTGCTCGAGGCCGTCGGAGGCTTCCTCACCGTCGAGGGCGACCCGGACAGCGAGGCCGAGGACGTCGCCTGGGTCGCATTCTCCGACCTCTCCGCGACCCTGAGCTACCCCAACGAACGCCGCCTGGCCTCCGCCGCCCTCGAGGTGCTCCTGCAGACCCGCGGCACCGACCGGAACCCGCCCGCGTCACAATGACCGCACTCGTTCAACCGACCCGCCGCGCCGGAGCCAGCATCGTGGGTGTGCTGGCGGTCCTGGCCATGGCCTGGATCATGACCGGGCTGTCCACGACGCTGGCCCTGCCCTCGGCGGCCGCCACCACCACCGTCACCGACCCGGCCGCGGCGACGCTCTCCCCGGTCACGGTCCGGCTGGTCAGCCTCAGCCCGGAGGTGACCCGCCCCGGGGACATGCTCACCGTCGTCGCCCAGGTGGAGAACACCGGGACGACGGACATCACGTCGCCGGTCGCCGACCTCAGCGTGTCCAAGTTCCGCTACGCCACCCGGACCGCCTTCGCGGCGTGGGAAGACCTCCCCGAGAGCGCACCGGTCGGCACGACCGTGCAGTCCGTGCCCCTGCCGGACACGCTCCCCGCGGGCGGGACCACGACCGTCACGTTCACGATCGAGGCCGACTCGATCGGTCTCCTCACCGGGCTGACCGGCTGGGGTCCGCGCGGCATCTCCGTCTCGGTGACCGGCGCGGGCACCAGCTATCCCGCCACGACGCCGCTGGGGGTGCTGCGCAGCTACCTCGTGTGGTTCCCGGTGGCTGACGAGGAGATCACCCCCGTCGACGTGAGCGTCCTGGTCCCCGTCGTCGGACCCGCCTTCGACCCCCTCGACCCGGCCGGGTCGGCCCCTGGGTTGGAGGAGGCCACCGCCAAGGGCGGCCGCCTGTCCAAGATCGTGGCCAGCACAGCGGAGTTCCCGGCCGTCGCGTGGGCGGTCGACCCCGCCGTCGTCGTCCCGGTCGCCGGCGCCGACCAGCCGGCGACCTCCCCCTCGGCCACCGCGTGGGCCCGCACCACCCTCGCCGCAGCGAACGGCCGTGACGTCTTCGCGCTGCCGACCTTCGACCAGGACGTGAGCGCCTACGCCGCCACGGGCCTCACCCCGCCCCCTCGCGCGACGCTGCCCACCGAGATCGACTCCTGGCGCACCGACCTCACGTGGCCGGCGCAGGCAGCCCCGACGACGGCGTCGACGCGCCTGGCGGCGTCGACCGGCTCTCCGGTCATGGTCGTCGCCCCCGGGGCCCTCCAACCCGACGAGGAGCTGTCCTACACCCCCACCGGCCTGGCTACGCTGTCGACCACAGCCGGCGCCGTGACCGCGCTCGTGCCCGACGCCGTGCTCAGCGCCCAGCTCACCGCGCCGGTCCACACCTCACCGGCCGCGGCCCGCCAGCGCCTGACCGCCGAGCTCGCGATCATCTCCCGGGAGCGCCCGTCCGAGGAGAGGTCGATCCTGGTGACCACCCCGCGATCCTGGTCACCGACCCCTGAGGTCGCCCGCGCCCAGCTGGCCGGCGTCGACGCGGTCCCGTGGGCCCGCCTCATGCCCACCTCCACCCTCCTCGACGCTCCCGTGCCGGATCTCGAGCGGACCGCCCCCGCGACCACCACGGGCGTCGACGGAGACCTCATCCGGACCGAGCTGGTCGACCTCGAGGCGACCCGGGCGGGGGTCGACAGCTTCGCCCAGGTCGTTCCTGACCCCGCGGCGCTGTCCACCCCGATCGACGCGGCTGCCCTCGCGGCGACGTCGGTCGCCTGGCGGGGCGACCCGGCCGGGCGCTCCGCGGCCCTCGACCGGCTCGCGGGCGCCGCCCTCGAGGTGACGGGGTCGATCTCGGTCGTGAGCCAGAGCGACTTCACCCTCATCAGCACCGGGTCAAGCCTCCCGGTCACGGTCCACAACTCCCTCGACCAGGTCGCTACCGTGACCGTCGTGCTCAAGCCGGACGATCCTCGACTCGTCGCCGAGTCCCCGGTCACCCTCGAGGTGCCGGCCGGCTCCAACGCCTCGGCCAAGGTGAAGGTGCGCGCGGTCGGCAGTGGCAACGTCACCGTGGACATCCAGGTCCTCAGCCCGGACGGGGTCGTGATCGCCAGCCCGGCCTCGATCGACATCCGGGTCAGGGCAGACTGGGAGAACCGCGGGACGGCGATCATCGCCGGGCTGCTCGTGGTGCTGCTCGGTGCGGGGATCTGGCGCACGATCCACCGCGGCCGCTCGGACCGGCGGGCCTCGGCGGCCGTCGTCGAGCAGCTGGAGCTGGCCGAGCTCGGCGACCTGGACCCACCGGGCACGCCGGACCCATCTGCCACCTCTGACACACCTGACCTTGAACCCGCGCCCAGCAGCGAGAACGGAGCATCACGTGAGCACCCCCACGAGCGCTAGCACGTCAGTGGGCCGCAGCTCACTCATCATGGCCTCGGGCACGGCGGTCTCGCGCGGGCTCGGGCTGGTGCGCAACATCCTCCTGGTGGCGGTGGTCGGGGCGACCGGGCCGATCGCCGACGCCTTCGACATCGCCAACAAGGTGCCCAACATCCTGTTCGCGATCATCGCGGGCGGGATGCTCAACGCGGTGATCGTCCCGCAGGTCATGCGGGCCTACCGGTCACCGAACTCCCAGGAGTACCTCGACAAGCTCATCACCCTCGCCGGGACCGCGCTGCTGGTCCTGACGGCTGTGTTCACCCTCGGGGCGAGCACCGTGGTCGGGTTCTACACGAGCAGCCAGTGGACCACCGCGCAGGTGGCCCTGGCCGTGTCCTTCGCGTTCTGGTGCATCCCGCAGCTCTTCTTCTACGGGCTCTACACCGTTCTCGGCCAGGTGCTCAACGCCCGCGGTCAGTTCGGCCCGTTCATGTGGGCACCGGCGCTCAACAACGTCATCTCGATCGCCGGGCTCGGTGCCTTCCTCCTCATCTTCGGCCGCGCGCCCAAGGGCGGGGCGCTCGTGGAGTCGTGGACGACGGGCCAGGTCGTGCTGCTCGGGGCGGTCACCACCTTCGGCGTCGTGTGCCAGGCCCTCATCCTCATCGTGCCGCTGTGGCGGTCCGGCTTCCGCTGGCGCCTACGGTTCGGCGTCCGGGGGGTCGGCCTGCGCTCGGTGGGCACCGTCGGCATGTGGACCTTCGCTGCGGTCCTGCTCGACCAGGTCGCCGTCCTGGTGAGCTCACGGATCGCCACCTCGGCGCCGATGGCCGCGTGCCTCGACGCCTACACCAGGGCGCAGTGCGAGGCCGGGACCGGTCTCGTGGTGGCTGGGAACGGCGCCTACACCCAGGCGCTCATGGTCTACCTGCTCCCCCACTCCCTCGTGACCGTCTCGATCGCGACCGCGCTGTTCACCGGGATGAGCGCCGCAGCGGCCGCCGGGGACCTCCAGACCGTCCGGGAGAACGTCTCCCGCGGGCTCCGGGTCATCTCGGTGTTCACGGTCTTCGCGACGGCCTTCTTCCTCGTCATGTCCCAGCCGGTGATGAAGGTCCTGGTGCCCACCCTCACCTCGCCCGACGTCGTCGTCGTCGGGCAGGTGCTAGCCGCCCTCGCGCTGGGGCTCGTCCCGCTCGGGGCGATGGTGCTCATGAAGTGGGTGTACTTCGCCTTCGAGGACGGGCGCACGGTCTTCCTCATCCAGATCCCGATGACGATCGTCCTGGTGGGCGGATCGTTGGCCGGCATGGCGCTGCTGCCCGGGCGATGGTGGGTCGTCGGGATCGCGGCGGCCATGTCGCTGTCGAACTTCGTCGGGCTGGCCCTGCGGATCGGCGGGATGATCAAGCGTCTGGACGGACTCGACCTCGCCCGGATCGTCCGGCTGCACGTCCAGCTCGTCGCCGCGGCCGTCGTGTCGGGACTGATCGGGTGGGGGGTGGTCGCCGTCTGGGGCTTCGCGCCGTCCGACTCCTGGTGGGCGGCCCTCGCCGTGACGGCCCTCGTCGGCGTCACCATGGCGGCGGTCTACGTGCTGGCCCTGCGACTCATGCGCGTCGAGGAGCTCCAGGGCCTCGTCCGCCCGCTGCTGCGCAAGCTCACACGGCGCTCGTCCAGGTGAGCCGCGTACGATGTTGCCCGATGCCATCTGACTTTGACGGTACCTGGCGAACCTTGAATGGGGGCAGTACGTGGACAGCCTAGAACCTGGCATGCTCGTCGTCGCCCGCTATCGGCTCGAGGAGCGCCTCGCCGCCGACCTGCTGGACGTCGAGCCGTGGGCGGCCACCGACCAGATCCTGGACCGCCCGGTCCGGGTGAGCCTGATCGTAGGCCCCGACGCCGCGCTCACGCTCGACGCCGCCCGACGCGCCGCGCTCATCTCCGACACGCACCTGACGCGCGTGCTCGACGTGCTGCACGACGGCGGCCGCGACTTCGTCGTCACCGAACCGTACGCCGGGGTGTCCCTGGCCGACCTCCTCGACCAGGGACCGCTCAGCGCCGGCGCCGCGCGCGCCATCATCGGGTCCGCGGCGAAGGCGCTCGAGTCGGCCCGCCGGCGCGGCGTGCACCACAGTGCCCTGCGCCCGTCCGCGATCCGCATCCACAAGGGCATCGTCCGGGTGACCGGGCTGGGCATCGACGGCACGGTCCCGCACAGCCGGGCACAGGCAACCGGCGACGCCGCCTCCCGTGAGGACGCCGTCAGCCTCGTCGCGCTCCTGCACTACGCCCTGACCGGCGTGCTGCCGCTCGCCGGCAGCGCCGCGGCCTCGCGTAACCCCGAGAGCGCCTCGCCCCCGCACCAGGAGCCCGGCGACGCGCTCGCGCCACCGCGCGACGTGGTCCCCAGCGTCCCCAAGGATCTCGACACCCTCTGCGTGGTGACGCTCGGACCGCACGACGACGGTCCCCACACCCCCGGCGAGCTCGTCAAGGAGCTCGAACCGTGGGGCGAGGACGACATCCCCGTGGTCGACGAACCGGCCACCGCCACCGTTCCCGTCGAGGAACCGGCCACCACGAGCGTGAACCGTCAGTCGGTGCGCGTCTTCGGCTCAGGGGCCGCCCCCTCGGCAGGATCGACCATGCCGGGCACCCCGCCGCCCGCCGGACCTGTGCGCCGCCAGTCCACCGGTCGCATCCCGCGGGTCGGCGGCACCGGCGCGATCCCTGTCACCACCGCCGCCACAGCAGCCACCGTTGCCACGGCAGCCACCGTGGTCTCACCCGGTGCGGCAGCCGGGACCGCCGCCCACGGCGTCCCGCCGGCGATCGTCCCGCAAGGAGCCGTGGGACCTGCACGGCCGCAGCCCAGTGCGTTCTCCCCGACCGGGGCGGCGCTCCCGCCGGTGCCGCCCGCACCGCCCGTGCCTCCCGCACCGCGGCCGACGGCTGGCCCGGGTGCACCGCTGTCGACCAAGGAACGCGCGCGACGGTTCCACTTCAACCCGACCCCCGTCGTCCTCACCCTCATGCTCGCGCTCCTTGTCGTCGGCGGGGTCGCGGCCAAGAACACGCTCTTCTCCGGCTACGCCCCGGCCATCGTCCAACCAGACAGGGAACCTGGCGGCGCGGCGGCCGGTCCCGACGCCGACGCCCCGGGCGAGCCGGCCGACGCGCAGCCGACCGAGGCGGCCCCCGCACCCGTCGCCCCGGTCATCGCCAGCGGAGCGCAGGTCACTCTCCCCGGCAACGACCTGAACGACCACCCTGAGCTGGCAGACAAGGCGATCGACGGCGACGTCGTCACCGCCTGGTCCTCCCTGACGTACAAGACACCTCAGTTCGGGGGCTACACGCACGGTGTGGGCTACCTGGTCACGCTCGAGCAGCCGGTCCCGGTCTCCTCGATCTTCCTCTCCACGAAGAACACCGGAGGGAACGTCGAGATCCGCGCGACCGACGCCGCGGACCCGGCTGGGGGGACCTTGCTCGCCTCCGGGCCGCTCCAGATGGAGACCGCCTTCAGCTTCGAGACCCCGGTGGAGACCTCGACGATCGTCATCTGGATCACCGAGCTGCCCCAGGACGTGCCCTCCGGAGAGAACCGCGCACACATCTTCGAGATCGCCGTCGCCTAGGCCCGTCCCAGCGGTCACAGCGGTCACAGCCGTCTCGTCGATGGGAACAAAGCCTGTCCGGCCCAGCGTTCTCACACTGCGGAGAACCTGCCCTCCCCGTCTCTTCCCGATCCGACCGAAGGACCACGACCAGTGAGCGACCTGACCGCCCCCACGCATGACGTCATCATCATCGGCTCCGGGCCGGCCGGGTACACCGCGGCCGTCTATGCCGCCCGGGCCGGGCTGGCCCCGCTGGTCCTGGCCGGGTCGATCACCGCCGGCGGCGCGTTGATGAACACCACCGAGGTGGAGAACTTCCCCGGGTTCCCCGACGCGATCATGGGCCCTGAGCTCATGGAGAACATGCAGAAGCAGGCCGAACGGTTCGGGGCCCTCATCGAGTGGGACGACGCGACCGAGGTGGAGCTGACCGGGCCGGTCAAGACGATCCGCACCGGCAACGGGGACACCTACACCGCCCGCGCGGTCATCCTGGCCACCGGGTCCGCCTACCGCGAGCTGGGCCTTCCCGACGAGAAGCGCCTGTCCGGGCGCGGGGTGTCCTGGTGCGCGACGTGCGACGGGTTCTTCTTCCGCGACCAGCACATCGTCGTGGTCGGCGGGGGCGACTCCGCGGTCGAGGAAGCCACCTTCCTGACCCGCTTCGCCTCCAAGGTCACCCTGGTGCACCGCCGCGGTGCGCTGCGCGCCTCCAAGATCATGGCCGAGCGCGCCGCCGCCGACCCCAAGATCGACTTCGCCTGGAACAGCGAGGTCGTGGCCATCCACGGCGAGAGCAAGGTCGAGGGTCTGCGCCTGCGCGACACCGTCACCGGCGCCGAACGCGAGATCGACGCGACCGGGCTGTTCGTGGCGATCGGCCACGACCCCCGCACCGACCTCGTCAAGGGCCAGGTCGACCTGGACCCCGAGGGCTACATCACCGTCCAGGGCCGCACCACCCGCACCACCGTCCCCGGAGTCTTCGCCTGCGG